>NZ_JBBOPY010000004.1:0-1438 GCF_038003825.1 Bacillus sp. FSL W8-0116 | reverse complement strand
CTAGCACCACGGGTTACTAATATATAGATGTATTCTAATTTTCATTTTTTTCCATTACAGATTTTTTATCATTCAAGAAGTGAACTACCCTCCACTTATCAACCTTACGGTTTGATTGAAGTGGGGGCTTCTCGGGTAATCCCGTCTAATGACAGAAAATTGACCGAGCTAACCCTCTCGTTCCGAAAGTTATTATTCTTTATGCTAATAAGCGTAATCCCTCATTTTTGATATTGATTGCTGAATTGTGATCGCGATCTAATACAAAGCCGCAAGAACATTTATATACACGTTCAGATAATGGCATTTCTTTTTCCTTGCCGCAACATGAACACTTCTTAGTGGAGGGAAACCACTTATCAATTTTCACAAGTTGTTTCCCCTGTTCTTTTAGCTTATACGCTAAGAAAGTAGTGAACATCCCCCAGCCGTTATCATGAACGCTTTTTCCAAAGTTGAGGGCTTGAGACATGCCTTTCATGTCTAAGTCCTCAATAATCACAGCGTCATAGTTTGTTGCTAATTCTTTTGACTTATGATGAAGAAAGTTTCTGCGCTGATTCGCTGTCTTTTCATGTAGCTTAGCCACTTTCAGGTGTTGTTTTTCCCATCTTGCAGAACCTTTCTTTCTTCGAGAAAGAATTCGTTGTGCTTTTGCTAATTTATCTAAGGCTTGCCGATAGTAACGTGGGTAATTGGCTTTCTTACCCTGTTCACTCTCGACATATAGACCATCCATAGCAAAATCCAAACCAACAACTTTCTGTATTTTAACTGGACGAATATCTTTCTCATATTCTGTCAAAATTGAAATGTAGTATTTGCCTGTCTTTGTTTTAGAAATAGTGCAAGATTTGATTTTATAATCAGCAGGTATCTCTCTATGCTGTTTCATTTTTATTGGCTTTTTGATTTTTGGCAGTTTGATATGACCATTTTCTAGCTTAATATTTCCGTTGACCATATTAGTTGTATAGGATTGTTTTGCTTTACGATTTTTGAACTTTGGAAAATCCGCATTTCCTTCAAAGAAATTCTTATAAGCAGTCTGTAAGTTCATTTGTGCATGATAATCATGAGAGAAGAGAAAGAACGTGTAGAAATTCGTATGCCTAAGACGATATTAGAAAAATTGGAGCAATATCAAAAAGAAAATGGGATTCCAACTAGAACAGCCGCAATCTTAGAATTGTTGAGAAAGGGATTGGAAAAATAACTTTGGCTAAAGCCAACCGAAATTCATCTCCCACCTACTCATTGGTGCGATTCGCACCTTCACATTCCTAGAGGATGGGAGACTTCTTTCGGAAAGACGTTAAAAAATGATTAGAAATCGAGTAGGAGGGAGCGATTAACTCCCGTCCTCTCACACCACCGTACGTACGGTTCCGTATACGGCGGTTCAATTAAGATCATTGACGCAAACCCGTGGTGCTAT
>NZ_JBBOPY010000003.1:7500-9164 GCF_038003825.1 Bacillus sp. FSL W8-0116 | reverse complement strand
GTGGAGTGACCACTGGCATAAAGAGAACAGCTATTCACGGAAGTTATAAAGACTTGCGTCAATGATCTTAATTGAACCGCCGTATACGGAACCGTACGTACGGTGGTGTGAGAGGACGGGAGTTCATCGCTCCCTCCTACTCGATTAGAAATTCATAAAACTTATTTTTCTTTGAAAATTGCTGGATTTTCAGCAACAAGTTCTACATACCCACATTGAGTGCATACAAATGCGTTAACGCTTGACGTTTTTCCTTTAAAGAATCCTGACTTCATCTTTTCAATTAGCAATACTCCCCCGCCACCGCCGGGGATTACAGACCACCCTAGTCATCTCTTCTTGGCATCTTAAACAGTTTCGATTATTGGTTTCCATTTGTGTTGCCCCCTATTTCCTAAAAACATACGTTTTGATAATAAACTGTAGATGAGCAAATTCGCTAACATAAATTTACAACCAAACAAAAAAGAAGACATGAACCCGATTCCTTGGTTAGAATAGATGTGCCACAACTACTCACAAGGGGGTTCATGTCTCATGAATAGATTAGCACATCACCTAGGAATCCACAAGTTTTTGACGATGTTGGGGTTGGCACTTTATTTCTCAAAACCTGTCATGAAGCATCTCGTTCATATCGTGGATGCGATGATTACAAAGGGCTTTTCGGGAACACTGACCGATCTACATCACGGGAGTTTTCATCCGAACCATCGCACGACACTCAGCCATTTTTTCACGAAAAGCCCATGGGAAGAAGAGACGTTGCTTCGCAAACTCCAGCAGTGGGTGCTTCATCGTGTCGAACGCAGCTCGAAACGAGAGAATCAACCCATTTTTGTTTCGATCGATGATACGATTTGCCAAAAAACGAAGCCCTCGTCACGGGCAACACACGCCATTCAAGGGTGTGATTGGCACTATTCTCACGCAGAGAAAAAGTCGATCTGGGGACATTCTCTCGTTTGGCTCATGGTTCATACGATGACCCAAGCGTTTCCTTTTGCCTTTCGCCTCTACGACAAGACGGCGGGGAAAAGCAAAGGGGAACTCGCGATCGAGATGCTTTCTTCGTTGGATGTGAGTCGACCCGTTTATGTGCTCATGGACTCTTGGTATCCATCGAAAACCCTCGTGGGAGCCTGCTTGAAAAAAGGGTTCCACGTCATCGCGATGCTCAAGACGAATCGGATTCTCTATCCAAAAGGGACGGCCATTCAAGCAAAGGAATTTGCCAAATCTATGGAGCCACGGGATACCCGCCTCGTCACGGTGGGAAAAGAGCGTTATCGGGTGTATCGCTACGAAGGTGCTCTGAACGGTCTCAAGGATGCCGTGGTGCTGCTCGCATGGAAAGCCGATCAGCCGATGACACCGAAACATCTTCATTGCGTCTTGAGCACCGATCGCGAGCTAAGCGATGAAGACATCTTGTGCTACTATGCCGAGCGTTGGTCGATCGAATGTTTTTTCCGTCAAGCGAAAGACCAGCTGAAACTCGATGGATACCGCGTTCGCGGACGTCGGGCGGTGAAACGCTACTGGATCTTGGTGCAGCTTGCTTACGTGTACAGCATGTTCGAGTCGAACAGTGATGTTTCGGATGGGCTCGATCTCCTGCGCAAGAGAAAAGGACATAGCCTCGTGGAGTTCATTTATCGTGC
>NZ_JBBOPY010000003.1:0-5000 GCF_038003825.1 Bacillus sp. FSL W8-0116 | reverse complement strand
GATAAGTCGCTGGCATTCGGAGTTTGTCTGAATTCGGTAACCCGATGAGGGCCCCTAGTCCAAACAGTGCTCTACCTCCAAGACTCTTCCCTTGAGGCTAGCCCTAAAGCTATTTCGGAGAGAACCAGCTATCTCCAAGTTCGATTGGAATTTCACCCCTACCCACACCTCATCCCCGCACTTTTCAACGTGCGTGGGTTCGGGCCTCCAGTAAGTGTTACCTCACCTTCACCCTGGACATGGGTAGATCACCTGGTTTCGGGTCTGCGACCCCATACTCATGCGCCCTGTTCAGACTCGCTTTCGCTGCGGCTCCGTCTTTTCGACTTAACCTCGCATGAGATCGCAACTCGCCGGTTCATTCTACAAAAGGCACGCCATCACCCGTAAACGGGCTCTGACTACTTGTAGGCACACGGTTTCAGGTTCTCTTTCACTCCCCTCCCGGGGTGCTTTTCACCTTTCCCTCACGGTACTGGTTCACTATCGGTCACTAGGGAGTATTTAGCCTTGGGAGATGGTCCTCCCAGCTTCCGACGGGATTCCTCGTGTCCCGCCGTACTCAGGATCCACCAGGGAGGGAACGAAGTTTCGACTACAGGGTTGTTACCTTCTCTGACGGGCCTTTCCAGACCTCTTCGTCTACCTCGTTCCTTTGTGACTCCACCATTGGTGTCCTACAACCCCAGAAGGCAAGCCTTCTGGTTTGGGCTGTTCCCGTTTCGCTCGCCGCTACTCAGGGAATCGCTGTTGCTTTCTCTTCCTCCGGGTACTTAGATGTTTCAGTTCCCCGGGTTGCCTTCCTTACCCTATGGATTCAGGCAAGGATGCTGCCCCATTACGGGCAGCGGGTTTCCCCATTCGGAAATCTCCGGATCAACGCTTACGTACAGCTCCCCGGAGCTTTTCGGAGTTAGTCCCGTCCTTCATCGGCTCCTAGTGCCAAGGCATCCACCGTGCGCCCTTTCTAACTTAACCATGTTGGTTTTATCCTAGATGGCGATACTCGGTTTATGCTGCTTCTTTCTTCTATCTAGTTTTCAAGGAACAACTTGGAAGGATGAAATCCTTCAAAACTGAACAAAACGAAAGCGCTCCTTCATATCTGTCCAGCTCCGGCTCCTAGGTGCTCGAGGTCACAATCCATCTTGCTGCGGTGGTTGAAATACTACCTCCTCGCAAGCTGTCTTGTGCTTGTCGCACCTGAACAGTCGCCTCTGCTTTTCTTCTTCCTTAGAAAGGAGGTGATCCAGCCGCACCTTCCGATACGGCTACCTTGTTACGACTTCACCCCAATCATCTGCCCCACCTTCGGCGGCTGGCTCCCGTAAGGGTTACCTCACCGACTTCGGGTGTTGCAAACTCTCGTGGTGTGACGGGCGGTGTGTACAAGGCCCGGGAACGTATTCACCGCGGCATGCTGATCCGCGATTACTAGCGATTCCGGCTTCATGCAGGCGAGTTGCAGCCTGCAATCCGAACTGAGAATGGTTTTTTGGGATTGGCTCCACCTCGCGGTTTCGCGACCCTTTGTACCATCCATTGTAGCACGTGTGTAGCCCAGGTCATAAGGGGCATGATGATTTGACGTCATCCCCACCTTCCTCCGGTTTGTCACCGGCAGTCACCTTAGAGTGCCCAACTGAATGCTGGCAACTAAGGTCAAGGGTTGCGCTCGTTGCGGGACTTAACCCAACATCTCACGACACGAGCTGACGACAACCATGCACCACCTGTCACTCCGTCCCCCGAAGGGGAACCCTCTATCTCTAGAGGTAGCGAAGGATGTCAAGACCTGGTAAGGTTCTTCGCGTTGCTTCGAATTAAACCACATGCTCCACCGCTTGTGCGGGCCCCCGTCAATTCCTTTGAGTTTCAGCCTTGCGGCCGTACTCCCCAGGCGGAGTGCTTAATGCGTTAGCTGCAGCACTAAAGGGTGGAAGCCCTCTAACACTTAGCACTCATCGTTTACGGCGTGGACTACCAGGGTATCTAATCCTGTTCGCTCCCCACGCTTTCGCGCCTCAGCGTCAGTTACAGACCAGAGAGCCGCCTTCGCCACTGGTGTTCCTCCACATCTCTACGCATTTCACCGCTACACGTGGAATTCCGCTCTCCTCTTCTGCACTCAAGTCTCCCAGTTTCCAATGACCCTCCACGGTTGAGCCGTGGGCTTTCACATCAGACTTAAGAGACCGCCTGCGCGCGCTTTACGCCCAATAATTCCGGACAACGCTTGCCACCTACGTATTACCGCGGCTGCTGGCACGTAGTTAGCCGTGGCTTTCTGGTCAGGTACCGTCAAGGTACCGCCCTGTTCGAACGGTACTTGTTCTTCCCTGACAACAGAGCTTTACGATCCGAAGACCTTCTTCGCTCACGCGGCGTTGCTCCGTCAGACTTTCGTCCATTGCGGAAGATTCCCTACTGCTGCCTCCCGTAGGAGTCTGGGCCGTGTCTCAGTCCCAGTGTGGCCGATCACCCTCTCAGGTCGGCTACGCATCGTCGCCTTGGTGAGCCGTTACCTCACCAACTAGCTAATGCGCCGCGGGCCCATCTGCAAGCGGCAGCTTGCGCCGCCTTTCAACCTTCCTTCATGCGAAGGAAGATATTATCCGGTATTAGCCCCGGTTTCCCGGAGTTATCCCCGTCTTGCAGGCAGGTTGCCCACGTGTTACTCACCCGTCCGCCGCTAACTTTCAAAAAGCAAGCTTCTTGAAAGTCCGCTCGACTTGCATGTATTAGGCACGCCGCCAGCGTTCGTCCTGAGCCAGGATCAAACTCTCCAAAAAGAAATTTGACTTGGCTTGTTTCTATCGAAACATTGGTTTACGCTTCGTTTTGTTCAGTTTTCAAAGATCAATTTCCTGTCAACTTTTAAATAATATCACAAATCTAAGTTTATGTCTACTGTTTTTTCTTTTTTTCAAGAACTAACAGCGACGATATATATATTATCACCATTAAATATAGCTGTCAATACTAATACTACATTTTTTTAAAAAGTGTAAAGAAAATTATTCGGTGGCTAGTTGTATAATCAAATGCAACAAGCATAAAAAATGAAAAACCATAGATAAACCACGTATGATTAAGTCGACTAAAACAATATCGATACGGAGGATTTATCTATGGCAATTACTAATTCTACCATAGGAGCTCGGCATTTCAAACACTTAACGGCTTATGACCGTGGGAAAATTGCGGCCTTACACGCTGCTGGTAAGACTCAACAGGAGATTGCAGATTATGTTGGTTGTCACAAAAGCACCATCTCCCGTGAGTTAAGAAGAGGTACAGTGCCACAAAGAAAAAGCAACGGGAAAATTGTTCATGTCTATTTTCCAGACACAGGTCAACTTCTCTATGAGAGAAACAGGAAAGCCTGTGGCCGCAAGCTAAAACTAGACGATGCCATCGAGTTTATTAAGTATGCCGAAACTCAGATCCTTGATAAGAAATGGTCTCCTGATGCGGTATGTGGGAGAGCCAAACGTGATGGGAAATTCAAAGACAAAATGGTTTGCACCAAGACCCTTTATAACTATATTGATCTAGGACTTATAGGCGTTAAAAACATTGACCTACCTATGAAAATTACCCTGAACACCAAGAAAAAACGTAACCGGAAGAATAAGAAGATCTTAGGACGCAGTATCGATGAGCGACCAATTGAAGTCAATGAACGCCAAGAGTTTGGTCACTGGGAAATTGATACGGTTATAGGCAAGAAGACTAAAGATCAGGCCTTATTGACTCTTACTGAGCGCAAAACCCGTAAAGAAATAATTTTGAGAGTGACAGCCAAGGATAGTCTATCCGTTTCAGAAGTCATATCTCAGTTGAAAGTGTCTTATGGTAATCGGTTCTCTAAAGTGTTTAAAACCATTACGGCTGATAACGGTTCTGAATTTGCTGACCTCGGCCTTAGTGTTGAAAAAGATCTAACAGAGGTTTATTTTACACACCCTTACACATCCTGTGAACGAGGAACCAACGAGCGTCATAATGGCCTTATTAGGCGCTTCATACCAAAGGGGAGACCCATTTCCTCTGTGGCAGACGAAACCATTACCTATGTTGAAAATTGGTGTAACCATCTTCCAAGGAAGATCCTCAATTATCGTACACCTGAGGAGTGTTTCCAAATAGAGTTAGCTGGCTTAGCTTCTTAACCTTAAGCCAGCTAACCCAAAGGGTTGGTTTTTAGCAACTTGACAAAGAGCCTCTGCGGGCATGGCTACCAGCCATGAAGCCAGGTATACGGTACTGGCTGGGCCAACCAGGCTACCATGCCCACCACTCCACGTCAAGTCGCGCAGAGTGTCCCGATTCTACTTAATCATGGGTTATCTGGTCTTTCAATACTTGTTGCATTTAATATTGCAATTTAAGACCTTTTATTTTTCAAAATTTCCTCGAATTTTCCTTTGCAAACGAAATCATAATTTGTTAAAATATCAGACAATATAGATGATTCTATATTATAAATCCTTTCCGAGAGGGGTTTTGTCATTGAAAATCATGAGCAATGAACAATTGGTGGCATCCTATCGCGACGCATTAAAAAAAGGTCAGGAACGTGAATGGATTGAATTATTAAAGAAGGAAGTCAAACGGAGGGGATTAAATCCTGCACGATACTAGTGCAGCAATATGGAATAAACGGAATGAGAAGATGGTCTTTCATGGGCCATCTTTTTTAGTGGTCACATTTCAAGTTGTTCCTTCACCATTTTTCACAAAAAAAGATGGTGTTCTTGTGCCGCACAAGCCTTCGAACCAGAAAACAAAACGTTACGGTGTGACCCCAAGCTGTCACAATGGCAAAGCATAAATCAAAAAATATGAATGAATCGAGTAGGAGGGAGCGATTAACTCCCGTCCTCTCACACCACCGTACGTACGGTTCCGTATACGGCGGTTCAATTAAGATAATTGACGCAAGTCTTTATAACTTCCGTGAATAGCTGTTCTCTTTATGCCAGTGGTCACTCCAC
>NZ_JBBOPY010000002.1:0-122845 GCF_038003825.1 Bacillus sp. FSL W8-0116 | reverse complement strand
CCGTTACAGAAAACTTATAAAAAGTTATAATTTCCTACAACTTTTATGTTTCATTACTTCTTCATCGTGTCTGCTTTCACGTCTATCTATTAAACAGATCGCTACTTGCATTTGGTGTAACACTCCAAAGTCGTAAATTCCCGACTAACGAATCGGTACATGTCTGCATTAACTTGCATTGTTAAGATGCAGATTCTAAAACATTTTCACCATATTTTTTAAGATTTATAGACGCTTGATAATCTCGATCAACAATATTTCCACATTCGCATTCAAAAGTTCTATCGGATAACTTCAAGTCTTTTTTAACTTTTCCGCAACAAGAACACAACTTAGAACTTGGAAACCATCTATCCGCCAAAATGAAGCGAATATTATTCCAATTTGACTTGTATTCAATTTGTCTTCTAAATTCATGGAAACACTGTTGTTGAACAGATTCAGCTAAATGTTTATTTTTCATCATACCTTTTACATTCAAATCTTCTAAAACAATAAACATTGGTTTTCTGTTTACGATTTCAGAAGTGATTTGATGTATGTAGTTATGACGAATATTCGTTAGTCTTCGTGAAACTTTTAAAAGTTGCTTTTCACTTTTTATAATGTTGTTGGTTTTCCTGTAACGGTTTCCCTCCCTTCCTTTTTCATATTTTCTTGAAATTTTACGTTGCAACCTGCGCTTTTTCTTTTCTAATTGCCTAATTCTTTTTGTTTTATTAATATTTCCATAAACTTTACCATCAGAACAAACAGCTAAATCTTTTATTCCTAAGTCAATACCTATCCCTTCTGTTTTTGAAGGAGAATAATCACTATCTGTTTCTATTCCAACAGATACCCACCAATTCAAACCATCAAATGTAAATCGAGGATTCATATACTTAACATTTTCACCAAATGGAATACGTCCTTTTTCTGCTAATCGAATCCAATTTATCTTTTGTTTATTCGACTTTTTACTTGAAGCAAATCCCTCTACTTTAACATGTGTTTTTGTGAATTTGATTTTCACATTATCCTGATAAAAACTAGGTATAGATTTCTTTTTCCTTTTAAATTTTGGATATTTTGATAGTCCTTTAAAAAATCGTTTGTAAGCATCACAAGCATCTTTAATAGCTTGTTTCGTTACATTATTACTTACATTATTCAGCCAATTAAATTCATCAAGCTTTTTCATTTGAGTAAACTGTTTTCTCAAAGTTGAATCATTGATGAATTTACCACCATTTTGATAATTTTCTTGTTGCTTTGCAATTGTCCAATTATAAGCAAATCTAGCTGTATTCGCATATATATAAGTTGAATTAAAGATTTACAACTGAACACACAAACGATCGATCGTTTGTTCTGGTTTCTGGTTGATTCGCTGAATAAAGGCTTGGACATTCTTTCTAATTTCTTGCACACTCGAATAGAACACGTTGTAAATCACGTCTGATTTCAGCCATTTCCATAGCCCTTCAATCAAGTTCAATTGCGGACTGTATGGTGGCAAAAAGACGAGCTCTAACCGATCTTCGTGTTCTTTTAAAAATGGCTGAATGAGTTTGGCATGGTGAATTCGAGCGTTATCTAAAATCATCACTATTTTGCCTGTGGGATAGCGTTCTAACACAAGTTGAAGAAATCGAAGAAATGTTTCCGCGTCATAGCATTCTTCTTCGATGCAAAACACTTCCCCTGTTTCGTAGTTCAACGTGCCAATCAGCTTCAGCCCTTGATGTTTTCCAAACGTCGGAATGATTCGTTGTTTTCCTTTGACAAACCATGTTTTTTGAATCGCTTGGTAATCACGAATCATCGACTCATCTTGAAAGAGGACATGGGCGATGTTCCCATCTACCAGTTTTTTTTTACTTCAGGGAAGGTGATTTCGACGAATTCTTTTTGTTTCTCTTCATCGGCATTGGCTAGTGTATAGGTCGGTTTCGTATAGCTTAGCCCTAACCGATGCAGAATGTCACTTGTTCCGCGAAGCGTGTATGTTGGCCCCCACTTTTGTTGAATGAGTTCAGCGATTATCGCAAGCGTCCAATTATATTTTGCTTCGAATCCCACATCTACGGGGAGCTGATGTTCAATGATCAAAGCCAGCTCTTTTTCCTGCTCAGGGGTCAATCGACGTGGGGCGCCAGGTGAGTATTTCATCTCCAGTCCATCAAGACCGCGCTGGGCGTAGGCATGAATATAGTTATAAATAGTTTTCTTGGATCGACCAATAATCGTTGCGATTTCTCCTTTGGTATATCCCTGCAAATGAAGATAAATCGCTTGGTAGCGTTCATATGCTCGTTTACTTTTTGCTTCTTTCATGGCAGTGGACAACTTTTCGATCTCGTCTTTGTGATTTGGCATCATATTTTCTCTCCGTTCCCCTATTTTCTCTTTGTATTTATTCGCCGTGGAACGGGAGAAAACCTTTATTTTAATTTATATAGCTGTATTCGCATATAGAAATAATTTAGTTTTTTGCTTATTATTTGGTTTCAACATCCCTTTTATTGACTTTATCATTTAGCAATTCCTCATTTTCCTCAATTAATTCATCTACTAACTTTCTAGTTTTATTAGCACGTTTTCCTTGTAATCTACAACTAAATACTGTAACAATCTGTATTAAATCTTCTACAAGTTCTTGTTCATCTGTTTTTTCAGTGCTATCTAAAACTTCAATCTCACACCCATTAAGGTTTGCCATATACTCAACCAATTCAAAACCAAATCTAAGAAGCCTATCTTTATGGAATACTACTATTTTATCTACTTCTTTGTTATTTATCATTTTGATTAGTTGACGCAAACCTTTTTTCTTGTAATTAATCCCACTACCAATGTCTTGAATGATTTCATATTCAACATTTAACGATTCTAAATATTTTTTCATATTTTCAACTTGTCTTTGCAAATCATCTTTTTGTTTATTAGAAGAAACTCTGCAATAACCAACCACTTTTTGACTAGTTTCTTTAATACCAAGTACCTCTTTAAGTTGATCGTGAGAATAATATCTATAGCCGTTTGAGCCAGTATGATGTGGTTTTAATTTTCCACTTTTGTCCCAATTTCTTAAAGTTTGTGGCGTTCGATTGATTAATTTGGAAAATTCATGAATGCTATAATATCTCATGCTATATTCCTCCTTAAATTAAATATAGCATGAAAAAATTAAAGTAAATAAAAATTTTATAACTTTTTATAAGTTATTCAAAACTGTTTAAGCCTCTCCACCCATACAGGATCAACAAGAGAAAGCGCTTCTTCATCCGCAATCAGCACCACATTCTCATGTTTTTTTAAAACAGAAGCAGGAATCTCTTCCGTTATTCCCTCATGAAAAAGTTTGCGAATAATAGGCGCTTTTTTCAATCCGGAAGCTAACAGTAAAATCTTCTTACTCTTCATGATCGTTTCTATTCCCATCGTAATAGCTTTCTTCGGAACTTCCTCAAGGGTGTTGAAAAATCTCGCATTAGCCTTTCGGGTCGATTCCGACAGTTCAACAATATGGGTTTTGGAATCAAAAGGCGTACCCGGTTCGTTAAAACCGATATGGCCATTCACACCGATGCCAAGAAGCTGCAGATCAATGCCGCCAAGACTTTCGATCCGCTCGTCATACTTTTTGCATTCTTCTTCAAGATCTTCCGCTTGTCCATCAGGCAAATAGGTGTTTTCAGGCGGAATTTGGACATGATCAAACAGCCTTTTTTTCATATAAAAATGGTAGCTTTGCTCGTGTTCAGGGCTTATTCCAATATATTCATCCAAATTAACCGTTAAAATCTGTCGGTAACTCGTTCCGTTCTTCTGATGGTCTTTTGCCAATAATTGATACGTTCCGATCACGGTTCCACCCGTGGCCAGCCCGAGAACCGAATCAGGTTTTTCTTTCACTTGGCGAATGATACATTCCGCGGCTTTTTGGCTCATTTCCTCATAGTTGGCTACTTTTACGACTCGCATCTAACTCCCCCTTTTCTAACAATAAAAGGAAATTGGGGCGTTTACATCTTTATATTACCTTTTATTCGTCTAGTTATCTATACCAGTATCAAAACAGCGGAAGGGAGCACCCTTCCGCTGCAATTATTAAGAAGTCGCATGTTCGTGTTCAGCTATTTTTTGTTTCATACGCTCCTGGTCGCGTTTTAAAATTTTCTTTAAATATTTTCCAGTATACGATTGTTCCACCTCAGCCACTTCTTCAGGCGTTCCGGTAGCCACGATCGTACCGCCTTTATCGCCGCCTTCAGGTCCTAAGTCAATAATATAATCGGCTGTTTTGATTACATCCAGGTTATGTTCAATTACAAGCACCGTATCACCGTTTTCCACCAGCCGTTTAAGGACCTTTAGAAGCCGAGCAATATCATCCACATGCAATCCTGTCGTCGGCTCGTCCAAAATATAAAACGTTCTTCCGGTAGAACGGCGATGCAATTCGGAGGCCAGCTTGACACGCTGTGCTTCCCCTCCCGACAATGTGGTAGCTGGCTGCCCCAGTTTGATATAGCCGAGGCCGACATCAGCAATCGTCTGCAGTTTACGCTTGATTTTCGGAATGTTTTCAAAGAATTCAAGCGCATCTTCCACCGTCATATCCAATACATCTGCAATGTTTTTTCCTTTGTATTTCACTTCGAGCGTTTCCCTGTTGTATCTCTTTCCATGGCAAACTTCGCAAGGAACATAGACATCTGGAAGGAAATGCATTTCGATTTTGATAATGCCATCCCCGCGGCAAGCTTCACAGCGTCCGCCTTTCACATTAAAGCTGAAACGTCCTTTCTTATATCCGCGCATCTTTGCTTCCGTTGTTCGGGCAAACACATCGCGAATATCATCAAAAACGCCTGTATAGGTGGCCGGATTGGATCGCGGAGTGCGTCCAATAGGGGATTGGTCAATTTCGACCACTTTATCCAAATGTTCAATGCCTTTCACTTCTTTATGCTGACCCGGCTTTTGTTTTGCTTGGTACAGCTTATGAGCAAGCGCCTTGTAAAGAATCTCATTGACAAGGGTGCTTTTTCCGGATCCCGACACGCCGGTGACAGCGATAAATACGCCTAACGGAAACTTCACTTTCACATTTTTTAAATTGTTTTCTTTTGCTCCTATTATTTCAATAAAACGACCATCCGGTTTTCGCCGTTCCTGCGGCGGCGGAATAAACTTTTTCCCGGATAAATATTGGCCCGTAAGCGAGTTAGGATCTTTCATCACTTCCTCAGGCGTGCCCGCTGATACGATCTCTCCTCCATGGACGCCTGCTCCCGGCCCGACATCGATTAAATAATCGGCGGCTAACATCGTATCTTCGTCATGTTCTACAACGATTAATGTGTTGCCTATGTCCCGCATTTCTTTCAGCGTCTCGATTAATCGATCATTGTCACGCTGATGCAGACCAATAGATGGTTCATCCAATATATATAAAACTCCCGTCAGTCGAGAACCGATCTGAGTGGCTAAACGAATACGCTGCGCCTCACCGCCTGAAAGCGTTCCGGCCGCACGGCTTAACGTCAAATAATCGAGGCCGACATTATCCAGAAAACCAAGCCGCTGGCTGATCTCACGCAAAATCAAATGGGCAATTTTCTTTTCCTTTTCCGTCAATGTGAGATTTTCAAAAAACTTTTTCGCTTCCTTAATGGAAAATTGAGTGACTTCTCCGATATGAAGACCGCCGATTTTGACAGCCAAGGCCTCTTTCCTTAAACGATGCCCTTTGCAAGTCGGGCATTTTTGATGAGCCATGTATTTTTCCATTTGCTCGCGTATATAATCAGATGTCGTCTCTCGATAACGGCGCTCAACGTTCGGGATCACGCCTTCAAACTCGATATAATTCTCCTTGACTTGGCCGAAATCGGTCACGTAGCGAAAATAAATGCTCTCACCATCTGATCCATATAAAATTTTGTCTAAAAGCGGTTTCGGTATATCCTTGACGGGTATATCCATATCAATGCCGTAATGATCGCACACCGCCTTTAAAAGCTGCGGGTAATATTGAGAGCTGGTAGGTTCCCAAGGTGCAATCGCGTTCTCGCGCAAACTCAAATTCCAATCCGGAATGACAAGATCAACGTCCACTTTTAATCTGGACCCTAATCCGTCGCAAGTCGGACAGGCACCGTATGGACTGTTAAACGAAAACATGCGCGGCTCCAATTCGCCGATCGAAAAACCGCAATACGGACATGCATGATGTTCACTGAATAACAGTTCTTCTTGTCCGATGACGTCGATAATGACTTTTCCTTCCCCTAGTTTCAGCGCAGCTTCTAAAGAATCGGCCAAACGGGAGTGAATTCCGTCTTTCACGACAATGCGGTCTACCACCACTTCAATCGAATGCTTTTTATTCTTATCTAATTGGATGTCTTCCTCCACATCCCGCATTTCCCCATCGACGCGAAGACGTACATACCCTTGTTTCTTCATATTCTCCAGCGTTTTGGCATGCGTTCCTTTTTTCCCGGATACCACTGGAGCAAGGATTTGCAGCCTCGTCCGTTCAGGATATTCCATAATGCGGTCCACCATTTGTTCAATCGTTTGAGAAGTAATTTCGATGCCATGGTTAGGGCAAATCGGATGGCCGATACGGGCAAATAACAGCCGCAAATAGTCGTATATTTCGGTTACGGTTCCCACAGTGGAGCGGGGATTTCGACTGGTCGTTTTTTGATCAATGGAAATAGCCGGCGACAGCCCCTCGATGGCGTCTACATCCGGCTTGTCCATTTGTCCGAGAAACTGGCGTGCATAAGCAGACAAAGATTCAACATACCTTCTTTGGCCTTCCGCATAGATCGTATCGAACGCCAAAGAAGATTTTCCGGAACCCGATAGCCCGGTTAAGACAACCAATTGATCTCTTGGAATGGTGACATCAATATTTTTCAGATTATGGGCTCGTGCTCCTTTAACAATGATTTGATCTTTTCCCATGATGGTCATCCTTCCGCTTTTAACTCTAAAATCGCATCACGCAGCTGGGCAGCACGTTCGAAGTCTAGTGCTTTGGCTGCTTCTTTCATTTCTGTTTCGAGACTGGCAATCAAACGATTCTTTTCTTCCGCAGATAGTTTTTTCTTGGGAGATTTTTCGTACGTTTCTTGTTCTTCCGCAGCATAAGTAGCTCGAATGACATCGCGAATGCCTTTTTGAATCGTTTTGGGAGTAATTCCATGCTCCTTATTGTACGCTTCCTGAATGGCACGGCGTCGTTTTGTTTCCGAAATGGCTTTTTCCATCGAATCGGTAATATGGTCGGCGTACATGATAACGTGGCCGTTTGCATTTCGAGCGGCGCGGCCTATCGTTTGAATTAAAGATCGTTCCGAACGCAAAAATCCTTCCTTGTCGGCATCCAAAATCGCCACAAGAGAAACTTCCGGAATATCCAATCCTTCTCTTAATAAATTGATCCCGACCAGTACATCAAATTTTCCGAGTCGTAAATCGCGGACGATTTCAATCCGTTCCAACGTCTTTACTTCCGAATGCAAGTATTGCACTTTTATGCCGACTTCTTTCAAATAATCCGTCAAGTCCTCGGCCATTTTCTTTGTTAAAGTGGTTACAAGCACTCGTTCATTTCTCTTCGTTCTTTCTTGAATTTCGGCAAGCAAGTCATCGATTTGCCCTTCGATCGGGCGGACATCGATGGTCGGATCCAGCAAACCGGTCGGCCGAATGATTTGTTCCACCATTTCCGGGCAATGTTCTATCTCGTAAGGACCCGGAGTGGCTGATACGTACACAATTTGGTTAATATGCTTCTCGAATTCTTCAAACGTTAAAGGACGGTTGTCCAAAGCAGACGGCAGCCGGAAACCGTGATCCACCAAAACTTGCTTTCTTGCTCTATCCCCGTTGAACATTCCACGAATTTGCGGTAATGTCACATGCGATTCATCGACCACGATTAAAAAATCATCCGGAAAATAATCAAGAAGCGTATATGGAGTGGAGCCCGGCGGTCTTAACGCCAAATGGCGGGAATAGTTTTCGATTCCGGAGCAAAATCCCATCTCTCTCATCATTTCCAAATCATATCGAGTTCGCTGCTCCAGTCTTTGCGCTTCCAGCAATTTTCCTTGGTCTCTCAGCTCTTTTAAACGTTCTTCCAGTTCGATTTCAATATTGCGAATGGCCATCTTCATTTTTTCTTCTCTCGTGACGAAGTGAGAAGCAGGGAAGATAGCCACATGTTCCCGTTCGCCAAGAATTTCTCCTGTCAGTGCATTGACTTCACGGATGCGGTCGATTTCATCTCCAAAAAACTCAATTCGGATACAGTGCTCATCCCGGGAAGCGGGGAATATTTCGACTACATCGCCGCGTACACGAAAGGTCCCGCGCTGAAAGTTAATATCATTGCGCTCGTATTGGATATCCACAAGTCGACGTAGAAGGTGGTCCCGCTCCATCTCCATGCCGACACGCAAAGACACGACCAAATCCCGGTATTCTTCCGGCGAACCTAAACCGTAAATGCAGGAGACGCTGGCAATGATAATGACATCTCGTCGTTCAAACAGAGCGGAAGTGGCAGAGTGCCGCAATTTGTCAATTTCATCATTGATGCTGGAATCTTTTTCTATATACGTATCCGTCTGCGGCACATACGCTTCCGGTTGATAATAGTCGTAATAACTGACGAAATATTCCACTGCATTATTCGGAAAAAATTCTTTAAACTCACTGTATAATTGGCCGGCTAACGTTTTATTATGAGCGATGACCAATGTCGGTTTATTCACTTCTTTAATTACATTCGAAATCGTGAACGTTTTGCCTGTTCCTGTTGCACCAAGAAGCGTTTGATGCTTCTTTCCTTCCCGTATTCCTTTTACCAGCTGTTGAATGGCTTTCGGCTGATCGCCTTGCGGACGATATTTCGAAACAAGTTCGAAGCGATTTTCCACTCGCAAGATCCCCCCTATATTGAGCCGAAAAGAAGAATATCTTCCTTCATGGCTGTTTTGCTTTCTATAAAAAACATCACATAAGACCAACTGCGATATTTGTTTTATTCCAAATTCCTGGTTATTTTCCATTCTACCACAACGACATGTCCATTCACCAATCATATGCGAACAAGTTTTCGATCACAAGATAAGCAGAAGCAAAAATAAAAGCAATCAATCCATTTGATCGCTTCTTTGGTTATGTGGCCTGCTGGTTCTCTTCATGAAAGCCACTTTTTTTAAAGGCAAACTGGACGCAAGAAATCTCTCATTTTATCCTTTCGCTTTCTGACTTGTCCCTTGTCCTTTCTTTTGTTTTTTTTCGATTTTTAAAAAAGGCAATGATCAGCAAAATAAGGGGAAGGACGATTTGAAATGGCAAATGCAAATAAATGGGAACTAAATTCAATCCTTCTTTTATGTGCTCGAAATAATTATCGGCAATGGAAATGGATGCAAATAAAATAATGATAGCAACTATATATACTAATTTTTTATAATCCGATATCCGAAAAATTTCCGCAGCTCCGATAGTGGCTGCGTAGAAAAACAGGCCAATTTTAAAAAAGCCGCCAATTACTAACGCTATTAGAAAAAAGATATCCAAGCGTTCCAGAAAATCAGGCATTTCAATTTGTTGAATAGTGGCCAGCAACGGAAACACCGCCCTAGAGAAAAGATCCACCCCCAAGACCCCTATATTGATAGCGGTAATTATCATTAAATTAATTCCGCTGATCGTGACGGCCGATAATCCAACGGCTTTTGCTTTTTCAGGTCTATTTAAATATGGAAGGATCATGGTAAACACAATCATTTCCCCAAACGGTACATATAATGTTTCTGTGGCAACGGCTTTCAAAATAGGCTTAATCCCATTTTCCAGCATGGGCCTTAAATGGTCTATCTTTACCAAACCAGAAACGAATACCAACACAAATCCTATAATGGCAAGAATATAAAGAACTACAAAAGATAATTCACTCGTTCTTGCCATCACTTCAATTCCTTTATTCAATGCATAAACAAGGGTTGCCATCATAATCGCATTAATGATCAGCACAGGCGTCTCAGGATAAGAAAATGTTACCAGCAATTCCCCAAAGTCACGCAGCACTCTTGCTGCCAAATAAAGGAAATATACAACATAGACAAAACCTATGATTCTTCCTAGAACTGTCCCAAGAATATCTTGTATGTAAGTTGTCATCAACTTATTAGGATAATACAAATAAAGGCGTTGGTAGATAAGGAATAACACTAGCCCCCCCAACATTCCTCCCAATACAGATATCCACGCATCTTGTCTGGTTTGAACGCTTAAGGGAAGGACAATCGCACTTCCCATTTCAAATAAAAAAATGAGAATGAATAACTGGAGGCCGTCTATTTTTGCCTTCTCCATTCATGGATCACCGCCTTTTTTCTTCCTTAATAGTGGACAGGAATGATTTTGTCCGCAATTCTGAACGCCGTATGTGCGTTCTCACTTCAACCTTTATGTCCATAGTTGGGAAATAATCATCGCTCCACTTCGTGTGTACCCTTTTCCAAAACTTCGGATCGTGCCTATGGATCGCATCGCCAAAGCCGAAAATATCCGTGTGGTTCCGTTGAGCGATTTTGATCGCTCGCTCAACTTCTCTTTCAATTTCTCTATTGGTTTGTCTTTCAATTTTTTGGATGACTCGCAAGTTCGTGATATCAACCGGGACGAGCATTTCTCCAATATCGCCTTCCACTTTCACCAAGACGGACCCTACCGGTTTTCCGTTTTTCACCTTGGCTGTCAGCTTTGTTTTGTCCCGAATCACTTCATAGGAAAGGGCCTTTTTTCTTCCACCCCAATCGACGCTTACACTCGTGGACCTCATCTTTCCCAGCGACCAGGTTACTCCTCGCGCTGTTTTGCCGTACACCCATTTTTTTAGTTTTCCATCTTTAATCATGGCGAATCCGCTTATTTCGATATTACTTACTGGATTTGTTCTTTGCAGGTTTTCCATCGTCCCCCTTTGTTCACTGTTATGGATCAGCCTGATCCCCGGAATGACCGGTTGTTTCCCCGGGGAAATCAATTGTTGAATGACATCAGAAATTTTGGTTGGGAAAGTTTCACTCCATATTGACTCGGAAGTCGTCAGCGTTTTGCGAATTTGATCAGCGGGAATTTTATCAATTGGCGTCAAAGTTTCTAAAATGGTCTGCGCCTTTGTTCCTTTTGCAACCACCATTGTCGTTGTGTTTCGAATTTGTTGGTCTCTTTCGATGGCTTCCAGAATAACAGGTATATTTTTTTTAGCCACTTTTTCTCCTATTACGAGCATATTCGTATGAGAAAAGTACAAACGCCTTGAAATCATTGTAGAAGCTTTTCTGGTAGCTTCAACGATGTTATCACCTTTTTGATGATACACGACTATCGGCAGTCCTTGTCCTCCTCCGCCACCTTGCTGGAGAGCCCCGGCCACATTTCCGGGATTGACAATTTGCATGCTGACCTCATATTTTCCATCCTTTGTCATATCGATGCCGAGTGCCAACACCAACGCCAGACTAGTCAGTTCACGCTTGCTCCAACACCCTGAAAGGAGAAGTTGCAAACATACTATCATGAACAATAAGGAGCGCTTACGAATCATTTTTTTCACCTTTTTCATTTTCGTTCTGAGAATGGGAATGATCCGGCGGCTGCGGCCGCTGATGTTCACCCGCTCTTGTAATATTCGATTGGCTAATGAGCCGTGGTCTCTCTTTAAATTTCCAGATTGGCTTGCGAACTAAGGTGTCGCCAAAATTAGCCGGTATAGAAGGAGCAAGCGGAGTCATATACGGCATCCCAAAAGAGCGAAGGCTGCATAGATGAATCACCATCACCAATATTCCCATCAAGCAGCCGTAAAACCCGAATGTCGCCGCCATCACCATAATGATAAAACGAATCAAGCGCACCGATATCGCAATAGAATAAGCAGGGGTCGCAAAACTGGCAATGCCCGTAATAGAAACGACAATGACCATGGCCGGCGATACAAATCCGGCTTGAACCGCTGACTGGCCAAGGACAATCGCTCCCACAAAGGATACGGTTTGTCCAATCGCCCGCGGAAGCCTTACCCCTGCCTCTCGTATAATTTCAAACGTTACTTCCATAATCATTGCTTCCACAAACGCCGGAAAAGGAACCGATTCACGCTGTGCTGCCAGCGCAATCACAAGAGGGGTCGGTATCATTTCCTGATGAAAAGTAGTCGCTGCAATATAGATAGCCGGACCTACGAGAGAAATAAAAAAAATCAGCACTCGTAAAAAACGGAGGGCAGAACTAAGATCAAACCTGCCATAATAATCATCCACCGCCTGAAAAAACTGGATAAAAACGGCCGGCGCCAAGAGGACATATGGTGTGCCATCCACCAATATCGCTACTCTTCCTTCCAATAAATTAGCCGCCGCCACATCCGGTCTTTCGGTATGAAACAACGTTGGAAAAGGAGTAAACGTTTTGTCCTCAATCAGCTGTTCTATGTAGCCAGTCTCCAGAATACTATCGATATTGATCCGCTTTAACCTTATCCTGACTTCCTCTACCACTTTTTCATTGACAATTCCTTTAATATACATAATCGCCACATCTGTCTGCGTCACTTTGCCAATTTTCATGGATTCCAGCCATAGATTCGGATTTTTAATTCTTTTTCTGATTAAGGCACTGTTTGTTCGGATCGTTTCCGTAAAACTGTCCTTCGGCCCGCGAATGGAAATTTCCGTATCCGACTCCGATATTTGCCGCTTTTCCCCTCCTCTTGTATTAGCCGTTAACGCTTTAGAAACGCCATCTACCAGGATGATCGTTTGTCCCGTCATTAAATTGGTAAACAAATCTTCCCAACAATCTAATTCTTTCACTTCTCCGATCGGTAAAATTTTTTCTTTCAATACCTGAAGCGCTAAGTTCGGGTTTTCCAAATTTTGTTCGTTCGTATCTTTCATGGCCGATTCTATCAAAAAGTCTTTTACGGTCAGATCGTCTACAAGCCCTTCCGTATAAATAATGGCAGCTGTGATATCCGCTTCTCGCCCCATTTTGATGACACGAACAATGATATCGCTGCTGTTGCCCGTTGTTTCTTTGATGACATCTATATTGGTCGCAAGCGATTTCTCTATATCTCCTTTTGGCACATTTTTGGATTGTCCTAATTGCTCCTGTTTTTTGCTCACCTGTTTTTTCTGTTTGTTCTTTTTGCCTTTATGAAAGAACATTTTCTTAAACAATCCCATCATAATCCCTCGTTTTCAAAAAATGGATGTATCTGTAGTTTCCCGCATATACCGTGGAGATTATACGAACTTTTTTTCTTACATGATCTGGGACAAAATAGAGAAAAATAAAGAAAACATATGTTGTGAGGATGTCATCATGAAGGTCATTTTTACCGTTCTTTTAATCATCGCGGTTCTTTTCGCTTTAATTTTTTCACTCGATTTACTGTTAGGGTACCGATATCAAAATGCGTTTTTAAAAACGCTCGACCCCTTTCGAAAAATGGAAAAAGAAGAAATTATAACGCTTGCTCTCTTTTTTATTGTGTACATCATCAAGCAAGTCATAAGACTATATAAAAAAAGAGCAAGAACAAAAACAATCAAAAAAGCAGCCCCCAAAAATAAGCTGCTTTTTTATGCGATAAACATATTCAAAAAAACAATGGAAATGTTTTCAATCAGAGGTTATTACACTGTCTTTCATCGGTGAACTTCTATCAGTGGGAGTCCGCTGTCTGATCAAGCGAGGTCAAAAAGCCGTAGAGTCCGTATAAAGTACAAAATCTGCCTATTCATGCGGCCTCGAACAGCAAAAAAATAGCGCCAGGAATGATCAGCAATAGTTCCTAAGCGCTTTTCTTTTGACTTCTTTTCCAATAGTTCGATAACCAAAATCCAGCCGTTAAAGAAGCGGCATCAATGATCACCAAAGGCCACGTATGAGTATATCCTTTGTAAGCGGAAGCAGCGATTAAGGCGACAGTTAAAACCAGTCCGATGACTTCATTATACGTGATACGTGCAAACAGCAGCACCAGTAATCCGGGAACAAACATTGCCAACAATATTTTCCCTTCCATATCCACACCCCTTAATGGCACCATTCTGCTATCCATCATATAACATACAGAATAAACTGAAAAGTCATTAACAAAAAATTACTGCTTTCTGTTTATTCAGACGGATTTTGTTTTTTGAAAATAATATCTTCTGTCATTTGTTCCAGTTCACTTTGCGGAATGTATGTCTCCGATAATAAATCAGGCACGATTTCCTTCAAAAAGTATTGAACGCAATTCATATCTTTAAACTCCATAATAGTGGACAAAGCTTCCTGATAAATTTCGCGGAATAGCGGTTCCGGATTTCCTTTTTGGATTTCCCCGAACGATTCATAGAGTAAATCAATTTTATCCGCCACTGATAAAATTCTCCCCTCTAATGTATCATCTTTCCCTTCTTGAAACCGTTCCAGATAAATCGATTGAAATTCTTCAGGAAATTCTTTTTCCACAAATTTCTTCGTCATTTGCGCCTCCACTTGTGAAAATAGTTCTTTTAATTCATTAGAAGCGTATTTCACAGGCGTTTTTATATCGCCGGTAAACAATTCCGCATAATCATGGTTGAGCGCTTTTTCATACAGCGCTTTCCAATCTACTTTTTCGCCATGCGCTTCTTCTACCGTCCCTAAAAATTGGGCAATTTTCGTCACTTTAAAAGAATGAGCTGCAACCGAGTGCTCTTGATATTTAAACTTTCCCGGACAACGAAACAGATTTTCTAAGTCTGATAAACTTTTAAAGTAGTTGTGTACTCCCATAAGCCATCCTCCTTAAAAAGTATATTTCGAATGATTGTATCAATTTTTGTTGAAAGTTTCCACTAAAATGGATGAATTATCGAATTATCATGGAAATCGTTACCGCACCAATACCCGTCTCATCTCGGTTACGGTGGGCGCCATTCGCCAATCTTATGGATGAAAAAAGACCGCCCTTTTCATGTTACGAAGAACATTTCGCTAAAAGGGAGGCCTCTCTTTATCGCGGGAAACAACTGCTATGATACAGCTGACCCGTTTATATGTCTTTCTTCATCAATGAAAATTAACCCAAGTTCATGGTGTTCGCCTTCATATAAAGAACTTTGGGCAAAGCGAACTTGGCCGTTCACATCATACACTTCCAATTTGCAAAATGCACGGTTGCGTTGAAGCGCTTCATAAAATTCTTTCTCGCTGTTGACTTCCACTCCGTTCGTTTTACGGATAATTTCCCCACTTTTCAGTCCCATTTTATGAGCGGGTGTAAAGGGGAGAACCCCCAAAATCAAAACACCTTTCGTACTGGGCGTAAAAAAATGGGGCTGACTTTTTTGCCGATTGTGGTCAAAATAGGAAATCGCCAACCGACCGGCAAAAGCAAAGATCAAGGCTGCATAGCTTATGACCGGGACCCAATGAGACACGAAGGCAAGCAATAAGGTAAACACACCGAGCCAAATCACCTTTCTGCCCGTTTCCTTCAACGCCCTCTCCGGAATAGAAGCCGTCATCGTCCGTTCAAACCCTATTAAAAAAGGAAAGAAAAACAACGTGAATGATTGTGCTCCAATGGAAAAGAACGGCCACCAATCAAAAGAAGAACGAATATGATCAGCAGGTAGCAATAAAAACACAGGAATGAGCCACGTACGTTGAGAATAGTGAGCGCCCACCGTCAATCCCCGCGGACTTTGGACAAGTCTTGGCGAAGTGTCCCGCCAAGCATTTCGATAAATGAGCGCCCCTTCTCCTATAAGAAGAAGCCCCGCAAGAACAGAGAGCGATACAAATACGAGCGGTTCTGAAACGGTGGAATCAGCATTAGGCAGACCCATGCCAGCTGCTTTCGCCACATAATACAGAATGGCCGCACCGCCAAAAATCCATGCCGGCGATAAAAACCGGGCCCTGAAAAAGCTAAGCAGCAGAGTGGTCGTGGCTAACAGAGCGCATGAAAACCAAGACACTTCAACACCAAGAGCCAGCGTACAGGCGGAAATAATGACCCCGGCGACCAACCCGGCCGGAAGCAACATGCGCAATTCGTGGTATATATCGTATACACTGATATCAAAATCTTTCCGTTCTCTTTTTACTCGCCATAATCCAATACAGACAGAGAAGATGAAAGAAAAATAAAAAAGCGGATGGAGAAAAAGTTTACCAAAGCCTTTTGCCAATTCAAGCAGAATATCTTGTATCAATAGGAAACCACCATCCTTTCTTCCGTCTCACCGTTTTGAATGTAATCTCATTGTATCAAATGAATGATGAAAACACATATAAAATTACACAAAGATCATAATGAAATCATAGCGGACTTCTCTTTCGCCGCAAATTCTTTTCATGAAGTTCTCCCGTCACACGTCCTGGACAATAGCGGCCAAAGGACAACCGTTTACGGCCAAAACTATTTCTATATTACATAAACCAGATATCAATAGACAAAGCCTTAAATGTCATTTAGTTTTGCCAATTTTTTCATCATCGCTGACAACCTTTAGCGCCACATTCAGCTGCAAATCATTTTTATCTTTTTTCATCGCTTCCATGATTTTAGTCTCCAGCATTTGCGCTGTCTGCTTATCAATTTGTCCGTTCACTTTTATTTGATTTTCCATTTGAAAGGCGCGAACCGCTTTTTCCGTTTGAGCGCTAAAATAGCCATCGGTCCGTCCGGGAGCGTATCCCAGTCCATCCAGCATTTCTTGGGCGTTTTTGACTTGATCGGTATTCATATCTTTCTTTAGCGGTTTTTCTATTTGAAGAGGATGAACGTAGAAATAGTCAGGCTGCTTCACCACAATGTTCGGTTCAATCCCTTTATGATGAATCCAATTGCCGTTTGGCGTCAGCCATTTATAAGTCGTTAATTTAATATTGCTGCCGTCACTGAGGGGAACCGCTTGCTGAACCGTTCCTTTGCCAAATGTCTTTTGTCCGATTAAAGTATATCCTTCTGCCTCCTTCAGTGCTGCGGCTAAGATCTCAGATGCAGAAGCGCTTCCGCCATCTGTAAGGACCACAATCGGATAAGGTTTAGCTTTTTTGGTCGTTGAATAATATTCCACTTTCTTTCCGGATCGTTCTTCTATTTGCAAGTACGGCTTATGATCCGTAACGAGTTCTTTTAAAATTTCTTCAACGCTTGTCAATAATCCTCCTGGATTGCCCCGAACATCGAGAACAAGTCCTTTGATGTGTTCTTTCTCTAACTGCTTTAATTTCTTTTTAAAGTCTTTTCCCGTTTCTTCCGAAAAAGAGGTAATTTCGATATATCCTATTCGTTTTCCATCTTCTTTCTTGATTTTTCCATTCACCGTTTGAATCGGTATTTCGCCCCTTTTCACTTTAAATGTCAACGGTTTTGCCGCCCCATCTCTTCTCACTTCCAACGTGACGGATGTTCCCTTTTTTCCGCGGATTTTTTCAGTCGCCTTATATAAATCCAACCCCTCTACGTTTTTGCCATTGACTTTGATAATCTGATCGTTCGGCTTTAAACCTGCCTTTTCCGCCGGTGAATCTTTCAAGGGCGAAACGATGAATACTTTTCCGTTTCTAACGGTGATCTCAGCCCCGATCCCTTCAAAAGCAGAGTCCAAAGAATCATTAAACTGGTGAGCGGTTTCAGCATCCATATAAACGGAATAAGGGTCTTTCAAAGCAGCCAGCATTCCGGAAATGGCCCCTTCCACCAGCTGACCGCTGTTCACCTTCTTCACGTATTTTTTTGAAATCAATTCATACGCCACTTCCACTTTATGGAGTTCATCCGTAAGTTTGTAAGACGCCTCGCCTGTTTGGCCAGGCTCCCGGCTTTCTTGCGGCGCCCTCTGATCCCAAATTTTCAATCCTGCATAAGTGCTCCCTGCACCCGTTAAAAAAGAGCACGACACAAGAAGAGCAGCCCATTTTCTCTTCATCACTCATACATCCTCCTGTCCAAAAGCCTTCTCCTCTTTTTGAGGTTCGAGCTAGCCTGACGTTCGTGTCATTATCTATATTCACGGAAAGGACAAGTTATGAAGAGAAAGGTTCGGCTGCCAGAGAACATTTTTATATGGAAACTCCGGATATAACAGCCCCTAAGCTGGCATTCCTTGGTTCAAGCGCCAGTTCATTTAACACTTCAAAGCTTTGCAGGATTGTTTCCTTTTGATGCCATTGCTCTATCGTTTCCCTTGTGGCGGCGATATCATAATAATAGACTGAAGCGGTCTTGCCTGTATGTTTTATTTCGACATTTGGCTCAGATAGAGGTTGTTCCGTCAATACAACCCATTCCGTTTCAGCAGTATTGGAAGAGGTATGGGAAAAACAAGGTTTTTTCCCTACTGAAGTTTGTTTGAGAACATGAATTAAATCTTCTACCATGGCGCTTGCAGTTGGATACTTTCCGGCACCGGGGCCTTGAATGGTCACTCTGCCAATTAAGCTTCCTTGGAAGGAAACAGCATTCTCCACTCCTTCTACACCGTAAAATGGATGCGTCGACGGTACAAAGACAGGCTTGACAAAACCTTTCAAATGGCTTCCTTCTTTTTTTATATCCGCTACATGCTTTACGCGACATTGCAGTTGATCGGCAATTTCAATAACTTCGCTTGTGATATGAGTAATTCCTTGTTTTTCAATCGTTTCCCATTCCGGCTGAATTCCCCAACCAACGTTGCTTAATATCAACAGCTTATAAAAAGCATCGGTCCCTTCGATGTCATTGGCCGGATCCGCCTCGGCATAACCTCTTGCTTGAGCGTCTTTTAACGCTTCATGAAAACTGATTTTCTTTTCTCTCATTTCCGATAAAATAAAATTGGAAGTTCCATTTAATATTCCTTGTATTTCTTCCACTTCATTGACCCTTAACAGCGCAAGCGTTTGAAGAATCGGGGTTCCACCGGCAGTCGTCGCTTCAAAACCTATTTGAACGCCGTTTTCTTTTGCTTTCTTTAACAGTTCCTGACCGTGGCGGGCAAACATGACTTTATTGGCAGTGATGACGTGGATACCTTTTTCTATTGCCATTGATAAATAAGTATGGCCCGGCTCTTCTCCCACTATAGCTTCAAATATCACTTGCAAGCCCGGAATCGCCAAAATGTCTTCAAATTGGGTCGTAACGATCACAGACTCATCTACATCCCGTTCTTTTTCCGGATGTTGAATCAAGATTCCCGCAACTTCCACTTCTTTCCCAAGCAGCTGTTTCAGCCGACTTTGATGGGATTGAATCGATTGATAAACTCCTTGTCCCACTGTACCAAAACCCAAAATGGCTGCTTTAATTTTCTCTGTCATGTTTGCTCCTCCTTCACATCAATCTAGAATGCTTTTTATTGCGACCCCTTGTTGATACTCCTCGATACAAACAAAACGGCTCTAAATCGAGTAGGAGGGAGCGATTAACTCCCGTCCTCTCACACCACCGTACGTACGGTTCCGTATACGGCGGTTCAATTAAGATAATTGACGCAAGTCTTTATAACTTCCGTGAATAGCTGTTCTCTTTATGCCAGTGGTCACTCCACCCTCCAAGAGGTCTCCCACGGGATTCACCGCTTCCTCCCTCAAGTGAGGTACTACGTTTTCTGTGTTCATCATGACTCACTGAATACCAAGGGCTATTCTCTCTTAATTGTTCGGTCCTTCTTAGTTGTTCTAGACCAACTAATACTATGACCTCTGCTGACTTCTGACGGTTCAGCTACTTATCACTAAGTAGGTTATGAAGAGTACTTCACCTATCCGCCAGACCTCCCCGGGTAAGTACATGCACTTTCACACCATCTATCCGCCTCATTTACTCGATATGACCTTCGACAGAAAGAGCTTTGTTTTGTTATGCAAACTCACTCCATCATACCTAGCCTTATATGAGGTTCGTGTTCCTCGGTCCGGTGTTTTGCCTCCAGCTTCCTTCAGATTCCGCGTCACCACGGACACCCTTGCTCTTGGCTAACCTCTACTTCTGTCTTCGGAGTTCGGGACTTACACCCTATAGTTCATGTACATGCCGGGCGCACATGAAAAACGTCCTCTTCTTAAGAAGAGGACGTTGATGGACTCCTCCTCTTATCTTTCAGATCTGTATACAAGATCTGTAGGACTTAGCACCTTTTCAAGCAGTACTGCTTGAAGGTTGCCGGGCTTCATTGGGCCTAATCCCTCCGCCGCTCTTGATAAGAGTGAAATATTCGTTATTTACAGTTTGTTGTGAATAAATGAAAAAAAGAAACTTTTGAACAAATTATAGTGAATCTATGGACTAAAGTCAATGCCCTTTTCAATGATCCACATGGTTGTGCTTGTCCATGTTCGATACGGAACGACTACGGACAACGATGCGCTAACTTAGAATGGTTGAATATTGCACTGCATTAAGTTTTGATTTATTGTATTTCTTTTACGAACAAAAATTCGTCACGTATCGGTATATGGTTCTCGGGATTCATAAAGGGGATTTCAGGCTTTCTCTTTCTCGCGATATTCACGGCATTCGGGATGACCTTTACACATTGATATCCTCTTTTTTAATAAAATCGGATAGCCCTCAAATTATCATTAGTCGTAATCAGTTTCATTTTCTTACAATTTTGTTCTTTAGCAAAAAATTCAACACGATTCAGCAAAGAAATTCCAATGCCTTTATTTTCTTCCATACTGTCCAACGATATAATTTCGCATTCATCTTTTGAAATGTAAAAAGTAATGAATCCATTGATTTCTCCTTTTAAGTTTAGAGAGACAAATCCATCCAATTCCATGCAATCGTATGTACCGCTTGATGTCACCATTTCTGTGCTCCCCCATTGCTCTTTAAAAAAATTTAAAATGAACTCCTTCCTTACATCTTTTATTGGTTTTATCATTCATCATTCTCCTCTCCTTTGCAGTGGTTCAATGGCTATGCATTGATCGTCAAGCATTGTGCCACTCATTTCTTCCATTGAGGAAAAAGCGAGCCTATATGCAAGTTTCTTGGTGTAAAAGTCCAGTTTGGGTTATTTGTTTGAAAAGTGTTTAATGGAAAAAGGAAGACCTAATTTACTAAATAAAAGGGAGTGTGACGGGTTATCTTTACTATTTGAATGGAGAAGAACCGCCTTCACTTTTGAAGATTATCAGTATTTCGAATTCCATTCGTTCGGCGATCATGTTCGCCATGATGATGAGGATTTATCAGGCCGATAGAAAGAAAAGCAGGCCTTAAATATGTTTAAAAATGAGATCATGATAAGACCGACATACAAACAACAGGCTGATTCAGAGAGAATGCCTCTAAAAATCAGCCCGTATAATGAAATTCAATGTTCAACCTTTTTCCAGACTTCGCGTTAAAACGCTACTGCCGGGATAGTAAGAAAGCAAGGCAATGTTTGAACACATTTAATTTTGATAACCGATTTTGTCGAAACTTTTTCCAAATGTCAAACATACTTCTTCGCAATAAGCACCTTACTAGTAACCGAAACCAACGAAAGCCGTACCAACAATAATCAACAAAATAAACAACACAACAATCAACGCAAAGCCACCTGCATAAGCTCCGCCCATCATAACACCTCCATTTGTGAGTACAGAATAACATATTCCAATTGCCCCTCAGATGCCCGGGCTCGTGTAGCTGTCCATCGATTTTTTTCAAAATGAAAAAGAGAGCCTGACATGTGTCAAGCTCTTCTATACCTTAAAAATTAATATATTTCCGTGGATTAACAGCATATCTTTTATCCGGAGTCCATGGCCCTTCATGAATTTCAAAATGAAGATGCTGGCCGGTTGATTGTCCCGTGCTTCCCATATAACCGATCACTTGTCCTTTCGAAACGTGTCCCGATTGGACTAGACGCGCGGACATATGGGCATAAACCGTCGTAAATACTTTTCCATTAATGGAATGTGAAATAAAAATACAGTTTCCATAAGAAGTAGAATAATAGGAGCGAATCACTTCTCCTGATGCGGCAGCCACTATTGGAACGTTGGAGCCGCTGTTCGCGATATCGATTCCTTCATGGAATTCAGAACCTCTAGCGCCAAACTCAGAAGAAATCACCCCGGCTGCCGGCCGAGTAAAGGCCCCAGACGAAACTTCAGGCATCGGACCTTGGCTGGCGGACTGAACGGAATGTTCATTGCCAGTTGGCTGTGGTGCTTGTGCGGCCTCTTTTTTTCGGTTTTTCTCGCTTTGAATCGCTTGTTGAATAGCCGACTGTTGAGATGCCAGCAATTCTTGTTCTTCTTGAAGGCTTAATTTATCGTTTTCAACGTCTTTCTGCTCTTTTGCCAACTGCTTCATCAACGAGTCTTTTTCCGTTCGTTTGGCATTTAAACGTGCCGTTAAATCTTTTAAATCCTGCACCATTCCTGTTAAACGGTCCAACTCTTTTTCTACTTCTTTGCGATTATTCTCTAGCTTTTCTTCATCTTTTTTTTGCTCATCCAAAATCGTTTTATCGGCGTTTACAAGAGCAGTCACCGCTGTGGCGCGGTCGATAAAATCACTAAAACTTTCAGCACCAAGCAGCACGTCTATGTAGCTAGCGCTTCCCCCGCTTTGCTGAAGTGCACGTGCCCGTTCCTTAAGCACTTCGTTCCGTTCCTGAATACGCTTTTGAATTACTTTAATTTCTTTTTTCAGATTTCCGATTTTTTCGTTTGTCTCTTTCATTTGTTTTTGTTTCTCAGCAATTTTTAATTCGGCATCTTGAGCAGCCATATCGATCACTTTTATTTCTTTCGCCAACTTGCTTTGCTGGTCTTTTAGCTCGTTTAGTTTTTGGTCTTTTTCTTGAAGATGATGCTTGAGGTCCGCCTTTTTTTGTTCGATTTGTGTATTTTTCGATTCCAAATCTGAAATTTTGGAAGCAAAAGCGGCTTTTGTGAAGCCAAAATTGCTTCCAAGCCCTAAAGAAGCAGCCAAAGCGGCTGAAAGAACGACTCTCTTTTTCACCATAAATCCCCTTTCCCTATCATTTTTTTAACGTTACAAGTATGTAGATCTAAAAAACTTTAAATTTTCAAGAAGCGGCGAACAGACAAGAAGCTTCCCCACATTCCGATAAAAACGCCGACCAATAAAATAATGGCGCTTACTTGGAACACAAAAGGCGTATAGGAAAGAATTTGGATAAAATGATCATGCACATGCGTTTGAAAATATTGATAGATTACTTTATAGACGACCGCCACAAATGCGATTGGAATGACAGAACCTAAAATTCCGATCCAAAGCCCTTCCAGTAAAAAAGGCCAGCGAATAAACGAATTGGTGGCTCCAACGAGTCTCATAATTTCAATTTCTTTTCGTCTTGAAAAGATGTTCATTTTAATCGTGTTCGAAATTAAAAACATGGCGGTGAACAATAATCCGATCAGAAGCACAAGGCTGACATTCCTTGCCGTTTCAAGCACCCGAAACAATTTTTTGATTTTCTTTTCTCCGTAGACAACTTTTTCCGTATGATCGAAATGACTGATTTTCTCAGCCACTTTTGACGTATCTTTCGGATTTTTCGTTTTGACGATGAACACATCGTAAAGAGGATTATCTTGTTTAAAAAGTTTAAATTCGTCTCCCATGTCTTTAATCAAATTTTGCAATTCTTGTTCTTTTGAGGAAAACTGGACGGATTTCACTTGGGGCATCGATTCAATTTGTTCTTTGAGCTCTTGTTCGTCTTGCTTATTGGCGTTAAGAGCAATATGCACCCTGATTTCGACGTCTTTTTCCATATCCGTGGCTGCTTTGTTCATATTAAATAAAATGATCAGAAACACTCCGACCATCAATAAAGTGACGGTCACTGCCGAAACGGATGCGAACGTCATCCAGCCGTTGCGGCCGAGGCTCTTAAAACTTTCTCGAAAGTGGCGACGCACTGTTCTAGCTTTCATATCCGTACTCACCTCGCTGCTCGTCACGTACAATCCGCCCGTTATCAATAGCAATCACCCGATGGCGGTTTGTATTGACAATTTCTTTGTTGTGAGTCGCCATGACAATCGTCGTGCCTGTTCGGTTGATTTTTTCAAAAAGATTGATAATGTCCCAAGATGTCTCAGGGTCTAAATTCCCGGTTGGTTCATCCGCGATCACCACTTTCGGACGATTCACAATCGAGCGCGCAATCGAAACACGCTGCTGTTCCCCGCCTGAAAGCTCATCGGGAAACATTCTCGCTTTATGCTTTAAGCCGACCAATTGCAGTACTTCCATGACTCTTTTTCTAATTTTTTCCGGTTCTTCTTCAATCACTTCCAACGCAAAGGCGACATTTTCATAAACTGTTAGCGTCGGCAACAGTTTAAAATCTTGGAATACAACTCCAATATTTCTCCTCAAAAACGGAACTTTGCTGTTTTTCAAGGTAGAAACGATGGTCCCATTGACAATTACGGTGCCTTTTGTCGGTTTTTCTTCCCTATAAATCAGCTTGATAAAAGTGGACTTGCCTGCACCGCTCGGGCCAACGATGTAAACGAATTCTCCTTTACCAATCCTTACATTAAAACCATTGGCCGCCACTACGCCGTTCGGATATTGCTTAAAAACATCCTTCATTTCTATCATTTTAAAACCACCTAAGTCTTTTATTTCTTGTCGAATTTATGACTCTAACCCATTTTTTTGGGAAAAATCGCAAAATCTGGCGAATTTTCAACTCAAAATTCATTATAGCATTGAATATCTTTCACTCATTGAAAATTTATATTACATTTTGATTTCAGAATGTAAAAATAGTAGAGAAGTCCGTATCCGGCTGACACCTATATGCGAAAGAAAACAACCGTTTTTCCACACAAAAGCTGAGCGCTTCCATCGCACTCAGCTTTTTTTCATTTCCAGCCTCTTTCTACCACTTGAATGGGATGCCTCCTATATTTTCCGAAACCATCCTTGTTAAGTTAAGCGTTATAATTATTTTTTATTGGCCAGCCATTCAGCGATTTTTTCGGCGTCCTTTCCTTGTACAACTTTTGGAGGCATTTGTCCACGGCCATTTTTCAGAATATTTAAGATTTCCTCTTTGCTGTATTTAGAACCAACTTTTTGCAAAGAAGGACCGACACCGCCTTTTAAATTTTCCCCATGGCAACTAATGCACTTATTGTTGTAGATCTGTTGCGGGTCATCTCCTTTACTAGCCGATTCTTTTGCATTATCGCCATTCCCTCCACCACAAGCGGCAAGTAGAATCGATGTTCCAAGTATAAGCCCCATCAACTTTTTCATTTTTATCCTCCCTTGTGATCAGAATAGAACTCCTAAAAAATTATACCAATTTTATTTCACTTTGGAACTGCTTCACATCTCTTCCATTTCCCAATGACATCACGAACATGCTGCCAGGATATTCCTTTCCGTAAATGGTTTCCATTTCGTGAATTTCCGTTTGAATCTGATCCAAACCGATTATCTATTATTTATTATGAGCGTAATAAATGAAAAAAATCTTCCTATATAGGGAAACGAATTTCAAAAAGAAAAGGTCTGTTTCTAAAGTCAATAAAATGCCCAGGAGCACCCCTTTCTTCATGTAAAACCTTATTTCGGGTAATTAGGGCTTGCTGAACGAATCAAATTTGGTCAGATACAAGCCAAATTCCGATTATCAAAATATAAAATAGTGTTGTGTAAAAATTTCAAAAAAAGAACCCTGAGCTTGCGCTCCAGATTCAGTATGAGGAATTGAAGGGCTACTACTGTTTCGCTGGTCTCCTGAAGGCGTGCTCGAATAAGGCCCAGCCCATACTTGCGCTTGCCTTCGCCAAATTTGCCTTCAACGGCATTACGTTCAGAGGCATCCTGCCTTGCGACGCGTTCCAAGGTTTTGTCTTCCGTTCTGGATGGGCGTCCTAACCTTGGCCCACTCAGACGAATGCCAAGAGATTTGCAGTATGCCAGATTATTACGGTTTCGGTAAATTTTATCTGCCAAGATCGCTTCCGGATAAAATCCGAACCGGTTGTAGTAGTTTTCAACAGATTCCTTGAGAGTGGTCCCTTCATTGTAATTTTCCCAGTCGAGGTGCTCAATCAAGGCATAACCATCTACGACACTGATGGCGACTTTTGAACCGAACTCCACGTTCGCTTTTGCCTTGCCGCGCACAATTGGACGGACATGTGGCTGGGAAATGCTTACAATCCGGTGGTCAACCCGGTGTGTTTTCTTTTTGTACATTTCTGCCTGTTGGCGGTAAAGTTCATGAATCACGAGAAGTTGCCTGTATTCATCTTTGCTTAAAAGAGACAGAGAGCTTTAGGAAACAAGATTTTTAATGATCTCCAGATCCCGTTTCACATATCCGAGCTGTTTGCCTACAACTTTCCGGATTTTCCGGGCGCCAGCTTTACGTTGCTTAGCGACAGAAAGATAGTCCTTGCGGGCTCTTTTTCTGTAGGTCCGTGGCTTACGTAATTTCCCTTTGTGTGGTTCATGCAGGACATCAATGATATGTTCCAATTTCTCACGGGCTTCGTTCAACAACCCGAGGTCTGTAGGATAAGCAATATCAGCCGGTGCACAGGTTGCGTCCAAAATGAGCTTTCCTCTGTTCTTCGTTTTGGGAGAAGCCGATTCAGTTGAATGCTTTTCTGAATCGGAACCGGGAGGCTGAAGATCGCCACGATCATGATCATAATCATTACGATCTTCATCAACATGATCGTCATCGTCGTGATCCTGATCATCATTGTTGTCGTTTTCCTTAGATGCTTCTTCCAATTGGCGTTTTTGTTCTTCCAGAACGATCCATTCATTCAGTTCGTTGATGATATTTGCCCCCAAACGTTTTCTAAAACGAGTCATCAGAGAATGGTCGAATGGGGCTTTTTCCTGGAATTCAGGCAAGCCGATAAAATACTGAAGATACGGGTTTTCTGTGATCTGTTCGACTGTTTCCCGGTCAGACAGCCCAAGCCGTTCTTTGATATAAAGAGCCCCAAGAGCGATTCTGACAGAATAAGCCTTTTCGCCTTTGAATTTCTTCTTGAAGGACTTGGCATACTTTTCTTCGGCCATCCACCAAGGAATCATTTCAGCAAGACGGACCCAGCGATTTTCTTTATTTAATTTCCCACCGAATGGTAGAAAAAAATCATCTACAAAAGTTAATTGATGTTCGGTCTTTTTGTACATCGTAACAGCCTCCAAGTGCAAGGTTTTTTACGTGTTTCCTTTGAAATCCTTACACTTTATATTCGACAAAAGTAGCCAAAATCCTTGTCAAATCTGGAATTTTTGCTTATTCAGCAAGCCCTAATTATGGATGATCGCGAAATTCAATCGCTTTCCGCGGGCTCTCCGTTCCTTTACCATTTCAAATCAATTCGTATTTAAGAAAAAACATTAAAAAGGCTCCCGAAAACTATGTTATCGGGAGCCTTGATTTCCTGCAGTGAAAATCTTATTTTCCAACGAAATTTGGTTTTCTCTTCTCTACAAATGCCGCTACTCCTTCTTTAAAGTCTTCCGTTGTCCGAAGCAAACCATATGCTTTTCCGTTACAGAAAACTTATAAAAAGTTATAATTTCCTACAACTTTTATGTTTCATTACTTCTTCATCGTGTCTGCTTTCACGTCTATCTATTAAACAGATCGCTACTTGCATTTGGTGTAACACTCCAAAGTCGTAAATTCCCGACTAACGAATCGGTACATGTCTGCATTAACTTGCATTGTTAAGATGCAGATTCTAAAACATTTTCACCATATTTTTTAAGATTTATAGACGCTTGATAATCTCGATCAACAATATTTCCACATTCGCATTCAAAAGTTCTATCGGATAACTTCAAGTCTTTTTTAACTTTTCCGCAACAAGAACACAACTTAGAACTTGGAAACCATCTATCCGCCAAAATGAAGCGAATATTATTCCAATTTGACTTGTATTCAATTTGTCTTCTAAATTCATGGAAACACTGTTGTTGAACAGATTCAGCTAAATGTTTATTTTTCATCATACCTTTTACATTCAAATCTTCTAAAACAATAAACATTGGTTTTCTGTTTACGATTTCAGAAGTGATTTGATGTATGTAGTTATGACGAATATTCGTTAGTCTTCGTGAAACTTTTAAAAGTTGCTTTTCACTTTTTATAATGTTGTTGGTTTTCCTGTAACGGTTTCCCTCCCTTCCTTTTTCATATTTTCTTGAAATTTTACGTTGCAACCTGCGCTTTTTCTTTTCTAATTGCCTAATTCTTTTTGTTTTATTAATATTTCCATAAACTTTACCATCAGAACAAACAGCTAAATCTTTTATTCCTAAGTCAATACCTATCCCTTCTGTTTTTGAAGGAGAATAATCACTATCTGTTTCTATTCCAACAGATACCCACCAATTCAAACCATCAAATGTAAATCGAGGATTCATATACTTAACATTTTCACCAAATGGAATACGTCCTTTTTCTGCTAATCGAATCCAATTTATCTTTTGTTTATTCGACTTTTTACTTGAAGCAAATCCCTCTACTTTAACATGTGTTTTTGTGAATTTGATTTTCACATTATCCTGATAAAAACTAGGTATAGATTTCTTTTTCCTTTTAAATTTTGGATATTTTGATAGTCCTTTAAAAAATCGTTTGTAAGCATCACAAGCATCTTTAATAGCTTGTTTCGTTACATTATTACTTACATTATTCAGCCAATTAAATTCATCAAGATTTTTCATTTGAGTAAACTGTTTTCTCAAAGTTGAATCATTGATGAATTTACCACCATTTTGATAATTTTCTTGTTGCTTTGCAATTGTCCAATTATAAGCAAATCTAGCTGTATTCGCATATAGAAATAATTTAGTTTTTTGCTTATTATTTGGTTTCAACATCCCTTTTATTGACTTTATCATTTAGCAACTCCTCATTTTCCTCAATTAATTCATCTACTAACTTTCTAGTTTTATTAGCACGTTTTCCTTGTAATCTACAACTAAATACTGTAACAATCTGTATTAAATCTTCTACAAGTTCTTGTTCATCTGTTTTTTCAGTGCTATCTAAAACTTCAATCTCACACCCATTAAGGTTTGCCATATACTCAACCAATTCAAAACCAAATCTAAGAAGCCTATCTTTATGGAATACTACTATTTTATCTACTTCTTTGTTATTTATCATTTTGATTAGTTGACGCAAACCTTTTTTCTTGTAATTAATCCCACTACCAATGTCTTGAATGATTTCATATTCAACATTTAACGATTCTAAATATTTTTTCATATTTTCAACTTGTCTTTGCAAATCATCTTTTTGTTTATTAGAAGAAACTCTGCAATAACCAACCACTTTTTGACTAGTTTCTTTAATACCAAGTACCTCTTTAAGTTGATCGTGAGAATAATATCTATAGCCGTTTGAGCCAGTATGATGTGGTTTTAATTTTCCACTTTTGTCCCAATTTCTTAAAGTTTGTGGCGTTCGATTGATTAATTTGGAAAATTCATGAATGCTATAATATCTCATGCTATATTCCTCCTTAAATTAAATATAGCATGAAAAAATTAAAGTAAATAAAAATTTTATAACTTTTTATAAGTTATTTAAAACTGTTTAAGCCTTCCTTTATAATAATGGAAAAAATTTTCGTCGAACGACATAATCGTTCCGTGTTTAGCTCGTGAGCGGGGCTGTTCATCAATGAAGATTTCCAAATTCTAGCGGAGGGGACGACTTCCATCAAAATGAGAGCGCTTGTTTAGCAGATTTTGTATGGATATTTCCATTTTACTAAGAAACCATTCTCTTTTAAAGTCAAAAAAAGCTGACTCTAAACCAACGCGATTCGTTCGTTTAGAGTCAGCCCCAACTGTGTTCTGTTTCCTTTCATCTACTCCGTCAGCTCAGACATCCGCTGAAGTCTGAGTATAAAGGATCCCAGATGAAAAACATTATTTCAGCCGTGAACGGAGATAGGCATCGATAAACATATCAATTTCTCCGTCCATTACCGCTTGTACATTTCCGGTTTCTGTATTGGTACGATGGTCTTTCACCATGGAGTACGGATGAAATACGTAGGAACGTATTTGGCTTCCCCAGCCAATTTCCTTTTGTTCGCCGCGGATTTCTGCCAATTCTTTTTCCTGCTCTTCCAATTTTTTTTGGTATAATTTCGCTTTCAACATGTTCATCGCCCGTTCGCGGTTTTGAATTTGCGAACGTTCTGATTGGCACGTCACAACAATACCAGTCGGCAAGTGGGTAATTCTGACCGCGGAATCGGTTGTGTTAACGTGTTGTCCGCCTGCACCGCTTGAGCGATAAGTGTCGATTTTCAAATCTTCATTGCGAATTTCAATTTCAACTTCCTCATTAAATTCAGGCATCACATCGCAAGAAACAAAAGAAGTGTGGCGCCGTCCGGATGAATCAAATGGAGAAATGCGTACAAGGCGGTGGACTCCTTTTTCAGCCTTTAAGTAGCCGTAAGCATTATGCCCCTTAATTAACAAGGTGACACTTTTAATGCCCGCTTCATCTCCAGGCAGATAATCGAGCGTCTCGACTTTATATCCCTTCTTTTCCGCCCATCTTGTATACATGCGAAGAAGCATGGAACCCCAGTCTTGCGACTCTGTTCCTCCAGCACCGGGATGCAGTTCCAGTATCGCATTATTTTTATCGTACGGTTCGCTTAACAACAGCTCCAATTCATAACGATTCAGCCGTTTTGTGAAGTCTTCCAGCTCTGATTCCAATTCTGCTTTCAATTCCGTATCGTTTTCTTCTTTGACAAGATCATAGGTTAAATCCAGATTTTCTTGCGTTTCTAAAAGATCTTTATACTCGTTCACAAGATCTTTTAATCCATTGGCTTCATTGATGATGGCCTGGGCTTTTTGCTGGTCGTTCCAAAAATCAGGCTGCATCATAATGTCATCCAATTCCGCAATGCGCGCTTCTTTATTTTCTAAGTCAAAGAGACCCCCTAAAATCCGCTAATCTCTTAGCTGTTTTATCCAATTCATTTCGAATTTCAAAAAGTTCCATTCCTTCTCACCTCATCGTTTAATCTCGTAGCTATTTTGTATTTTACCTTCACCCTGATTTACCGGGCAAGAGAGAACCCCTTCTCTTATCTCATCAGGAAAGAAAAGGGGGCAAAAGAATCACTGCCGGCCAAACGTTTATCCTGCCGTCTTACCATGGCAGTTTTTATATTTTTTGCCGCTTCCGCATGGACACGGGTCGTTGCGGCCGATATTGACTTTTTTGCGAAAAGGCTGCCGCTTTACTTTTTCACCGTCTTCTTTCGGATTGACCGCTTGTCCTTTCGCCACTTCTTGGCGTTCCAAATTGCTGTGGATTTCCGCTTTCATAATATATTTTGCCGTTTCTTCTTCAATGGCTTCAATCATAAGCTCAAACATCTGATAACCTTCATTTTGATACTCGCGAAGCGGATCAATTTGCCCGTAAGCACGCAAATGGATGCCTTCCCTGAGCTGTTCCATAGCATCAATATGGTCAATCCATTTGGAGTCGACTGCGCGCAGAAGAATGACTTTTTCAAATTCGCGCATCTGTTCTTTCGACAGGCTTTCTTCTTTTTCATCATAGCGTTTTTGCACTTTCGAAAAAATCAGATCCACCATCTCGTCCGGCTCTTTTCCGAGCAAGTCTTCTACTGTGACGTCTCCTTCCGGAAGAAGATTGGCATTGACATAATCGACGATTCCTTGCAAATTCCATTGTTCCTCGTCTTCTGCAGTAGAAGCATGGGATTGAACGACTCTTTCAAGAACGGAGCGAATCATATTCTCAATAATAGAACGTAAATTGTCCGATTCCAATACTTCATCGCGCTGTTTATAAATGATTTCCCGTTGTTGACGCAGGACATCATCGTACTCCAACAACCGCTTTCTGGCATCGAAGTTATTGCCTTCCACACGTTTTTGTGCAGATTCGACCGCTCTCGTGACCATTTTGCTTTGAATCGGCTGGGAATCGTCCATACCAAGACGCGACATCATATTTTTTAGATTATCTGAGCCGAAACGCCTCATTAACTCATCTTCCATCGATAAATAAAACTGGGTAACCCCCGGATCGCCTTGACGACCTGAACGTCCGCGGAGCTGATTGTCGATCCGGCGAGACTCATGGCGTTCTGTCCCGATCACGGCAAGTCCGCCTAATTCGCTTACCCCTTCGCCCAGCTTAATATCGGTTCCGCGTCCGGCCATGTTCGTTGCGATGGTGACAGCCCCTTTTTCACCCGCATGGGCAATGATTTCCGCTTCACGCTGATGGTTTTTGGCGTTCAATACGTTGTGGCGGACACCTTTTTTTGTCAGCATCTTCGACAACAATTCAGATGTTTCAATGGCCACTGTCCCTACAAGCACAGGCTGCCCTGTCATATGGCGCTGATAAATATCTTCCACTACTGCGCGAAATTTTCCTTCCATCGTTGCGTAAATCAAATCAGGGCGATCTTCACGGATGACAGGCTTATTCGTAGGAATGACAATGACTCTCATATTGTATATATTTCGGAATTCTTCTTCCTCCGTTTTTGCTGTTCCTGTCATCCCTGCCAATTTCGCGTACATCCGGAAATAGTTTTGGAATGTGATCGTAGCCAACGTCATGCTTTCGTTTTGAATTTTTAATCCTTCTTTTGCCTCGATGGCTTGATGGAGCCCATCGCTGTAGCGGCGTCCTTTCATCAAACGCCCTGTAAATTGGTCGACAATGACGATTTCGCCGTCTTGAACAACGTAATCGACGTCACGATGCATGCTTACATGAGCTTTCAAAGCTTGGCTGATATGGTGGTTTAGCGTGACGTGTTTTAAATCAAACAAGTTATCGATTCCAAAGTATTTTTCCGCTTTGTTGATGCCTTCTTCTGTCAGTAGCACGGCTTTTGTTTTTTCATCGTACGTATAATCTTCATCGCGTTTTAAAGTTTTGACAAACGCATTAGCTTGGATATAAAGCTGAGTGGATTTTTCCGCTTGTCCGGAAATGATTAACGGAGTGCGGGCTTCATCGATCAAAATCGAGTCTACTTCGTCGATGACAGCGTAGTAAAGAGGGCGCTGAACTTTATCTTCTTTATACAAAACCATGTTATCTCGCAAATAATCAAATCCAAATTCGTTGTTCGTTCCGTACGTGATATCTGCTTGGTAGGCTTCTTTTTTTTCCTCTTTTGACATGCTGTTTAAGTTAAGCCCTACGGTCAGTCCAAGAAATTCATAAAGCTTGCCCATTTCCGTGGCGTCGCGGGAAGCCAAATATTCGTTTACCGTCACAACGTGAACGCCTTTTCCGGCGAGAGCATTTAAATAAACCGGCATAGTGGCGGTCAACGTTTTTCCTTCCCCTGTTTTCATTTCCGCTATATTGCCTTCGTGAAGGGCAATGCCACCCATGAGCTGCACTTTGTAAGGATATAAGCCGAGAACTCGGCGCGCTCCTTCCCGTACAACGGCAAAAGCCTCTATTAATAAGTCATCTAACGATTCTCCGTTTTGATGACGCTGTTTAAATTCTTCTGTTTTGGCACGAAGTTGATCGTCAGAGAGCTTTTCCATTTCAGAACTAAGTGCGTCAATTTGGTCAGCCATCTTTTTCAGACGTTTGACCTCTCGCTTGTTGGCATCAAACAGTTTATTTAGTAATCCCATTCATTGTACTCTCCTTTATTAGCTTTCAAAACTCTCTTCTGACTAAAATATGTGGTCAACACTTGGAAAAGAAGAAATTGAACAAAATTGTTTAGCATGTAATAGACCACTTATAAACACAGATCATTGCACTTTTTCACTATTTTATAATACCACTGTCGCTATACAGAGACAACTTTTGTAAACGGCGTCCGATATGGTGGAAATAAACCTTCTTTGTGTGAATGATGAGAACATTGCCGATGTTTTTTCCAAAAACAAAGAGCCGGACTTCCTCCGAAAGCACAATGTCTATCGACGATGTACTTTAACTTTAACAAATCGGAGCAGCCCGGCCCTATCATCAGCCTCTTATGATCAATTGTTAATTCGTTTCAATTAAACCGTATTTGCCGTCTTTTCGACGGTATACAATATTGGTTGCATTTGTTTCAGCATCTGTATAAATAAAGAAGTTATGACCAAGCAGATTCATTTGTAAAATCGCTTCCTCACTGTCCATCGGCTTTAAGCTAAATTGTTTTGTCCGGACAATAGTAATGTCGTTTTCTTCTTCAGCATTTGACTGTCCGCTTTCATTGACAGTGAAAAGCTCTTTTGTACTGCCTTGTTCTCTCAGTTTTCGATTAACTTTCGTCTTATGTTTACGAATCTGACGTTCAAGCTTGTCGACAATTAAATCGATTGCTGCATACATATCTTGATTGCGTTCTTCTGCCCTGAGCACAAGATTTGGAAGAGGAATGGTAACCTCCACCTTCGCCATTTTATCTGGATAAACTTTCAAATTTACATGGACGTTTGCATCAGGAGTTTCATTAAAATAGCGTTCTAATCTTCCGATTTTTTTTTCGGCATATTCACGGATTGCCGGCGTTACTTCAATATTTTCGCCTCGAATGTTGTAGTTCATCATGCAAACTCCTCCTTTTATGCAAGAAGCTAAAAGCTATATGTATATATTTCGTTTTCTCCCCTTTCATTCCTGCCTAATCTTCGAAAAAAACTGTGTCTATTTTTTGTCGAATAATTCACATTTATTGTTCTAATTCCTTCTACAGATTATGCAGTTCTCTTTCTTTTCGACAAGGAGTAGAACTTCACTTTCGATCATGAAAGAAGAAGCCTACCAGCAGGCAAGCTTCTTTTAATGGACTATATACGGTTTGAACGTGTTTTGAATTTCACGAAGCCAACGGACAAAAGCAGGGTACAATACATATTCCAAAATCCGTTCTTGTTCGGACAAAACGTTCTCATTTTTTAAAAAGTCTTTCATATGATCTTCCAAAATTTGAAAACTGACAACGGCCTCCAGAGCTTTTTGATCTTCTTTTAAAAACTCAGAAACGGTTAAATGGGCAAAATGAATTTCATGAAAAGCATGAATCACGTCTTTCAGTATTTTTTGAACGGAGTTGGAGTTTTGTCCTTGAAGAAAATGGGAAACAATCCAAAAAAAACCTCATCAATCGTTTCCAAAAGCTGAAGATAGTCTCGCAGCAACTGAAATTGATTTTCTGTCAAATTCACTTTTGGCAATCTTTCCACCTATTTTCTTCTATCATAAAACACGCCATCCGTCTGCAAAGACGCATACGGATTCAAGTACTTTCTCATGTTTTGCTTCTTGTTGTGAATTCCATGAATGCTTTGTTTAATCTCTGCTAGAATTCCCTTTAATGCTTGTTGAATCACATCATTCCATTTCATGATGGTTTGGCCAAGTTTCTCTTCCTCTGCAGTAAATGGCGGCTTAAGGCTTTTTAAGACCTGCTCCCGCTCATCGAGCAAATCAAGCAATCTCTTAATCCATTCATCTCGATCTGCCACTGCCGGCTTTGCTTGAACGTGGTGAAACAATTGCTGCGTAATGTGAAAACAGGTCCGCATGTCTCCCATTACACTCGACCGCCTGTCCCATACTGCTGTTTCCGTTGTTCTTGAATCGCCTGCTTCCACGTATCACGCAGTTCCGTAATGAATTCCATCACCTCATCTAAAATCTCGAGATCATTTTTCACATTTGCTTGAATGAGACGGCGATTCATATAGTCATATACAGCCATTAAATTTTTGGACAGCTCTACATCCATATTTAAAGTGACCATCAATTCACGAATGATATTTTGCGCTTTTTGAATATAAGTATTTTTCTTCTCAAAATTTTTGTCTTCGATAGCTTTCTTTGCCTGAAGCATAAATTTCAGACAGCCATTATAAAGCATTAACGTCAACTCGCCAGGCGATGCAGTAGAAACAGCGTTTTTTTCGTATGCTTGGTATGGATTATTGATTGCCATGTCCGTATCTCTCCTTTAGTAAGCTGTTAGTTTCCATCCATAGTCCGTTCTGAAATGACCGTTAAGGGACCGGAAAACCTGTTTATCAACGTGGAAATATTTTCGCCATTTTTCTTAATTAATTACCGCCGGAAAGCATTTGTGTTAAATATAAAGATTGCTGATTAGCTTGTTGAATCGCTTGTTCCATTGCAGTGAATTGATTATAATAGCGATTTTCTAAGTCATCCAAGCTGTTTTGCATATCTGTTACACGTTTATCAATATCATCCAATTGACGGCCAATCGAAAACTGCTGATTCGTCGAATACGAATTTCCGGCTTTATCCTTTAATTGACTCATTGCATTATTGACCGTATCATACAGCTGCTGAATAATGCCTCCATCCCCGCGGAAAAGATTTTCAACCGATGTCGGATCATCTTGGATCGCTTGTTTTAACTTCGCGTCGTCGATGATTAATTTTCCGCCGTCTAAAAAGTTGCTCGAAGTGGTAATGCCGATTTTGGCGATTTGGTTATAGTTTGCGGAAACGGAATCATTTTGGACCGTACTGTAAAAATTGGTGCGCATCTTGCTTAAAAGGCCCGTTAAAATCGGATCATTGCGCAAAAGACCGCTTTTTGCCTTTTCTTCCCATTGTTCCTGCTGCTTGTCCGTTAATTGCTCGCGCTGGTCATCCGTCAAAGGCGGGTAATCGCGATAACGTTCTTCCGACGTTTTCTTGCTAATCTTGTCGATCAAGTCATTATATTTATCTATAAAGTTTTTTATATTCTGATACACGGTATCACTGTCATTAGTTACGGTCACGGTGACCGGACTATCAAATGTTTGTTTAAGAGTAAAGTTGACTCCATTGACAGTAAATGTATTGGACGTGCGCTCTGTTTCTAAGCCGTTTAAAGTGAACTTCGCGTTTTTTCCTTCTTGAACGTTTACATAACTATTCCCGCTACTGTCATTTTCATTTGTTTCTAAACTAATCGCTTTGGCAAAATCTCCGGTGATTTGAAGATCCAATCCGGCGCTGTTAAAATCTCCCGTTTCCGTACGTACAACGGACATTTTCCCCGAAAAAGAATCATAGAACATGTTGACACCGACGCCGGAAGAATTCACTTTACTGATGACGGTATTCAGTGAATCGCTCCCTTGAACGAGGAAGTTTTTCTTTACTTCCCCTTTGGATGTCCAAGAATCAATAGAAAAAACGCTATATTTTTGCGTAATATCCGTTGTAATATAATCAATTTTAATGGTGCTGTCTTTTGCTATTGTTGTTCCAAAAGTCATATTCCCATTGGAATCGATATAAACTTCATTCGAATTCAGAGTATGACCAGGGTCTGTTACAACGGTAAATGTCTGCCCATTGACAACAACGTTCCAATCCCCGCTTTTGTTTAAATCAAAATTACTTTCTCCTAGTTCAAAATTGGTCCCATCTGCTGTTACAGTAATCGATTTTGTCGCCACTCCGCCCGTTTTCCAAGTTAGATTTAACGGCTGATCTTGCAGACTTTTAGTCGGATCAAAATTAGCTGCATCATTTGTAATACTATTTTTCGCCGCAATCGTTTCCGCACTGGCCAATTGTGTCACGTTGGAAATGCTGTAAGAGGTGAGTCCCGCAGCACTGGAAGCAGTCGCTGTCACTTTTGAATCGTCCGACGATGCTACTTGACGGGCACGATAATTCGTCGTCAGCTTCATTTGTGTGAGGAGACTTCTGAAATCAAGAAGGGCAGAATTCATATCACGGTAATCATCTCTCTGCCATTCGAGAATTTGTTTTTGCTGCTTTAACTTATCTAACGGCACTTTTGCCGCTGTCATCAACTGTTTCACCATGGAATCAATGTCCATGCCGCTGGCGAGTCCTGTGATTCTCGTTACCATATTTTTCACTCCCCTAAATTTTCTTATCTACTAATATACCTAAATAATTGGCCATTGCTGCATAAATATCCAACAATTTCTTTGGCGGAATTTCTTTCACCACTTCGTTCGTTTCATCGTTCACAATCTTCACATAATATTCTTTCAATTGATCATGAAACACAAATTTCAAATGCGTGTTGGATGATTTTAAAAAATGATTCATGCTCTCGACAATCTCATGAACTTGCTCTTTTGAGTGACTTAGTTGAGGGAAAGCTGGCTGTTGAGTCATCGTTGTTTGATCTTCAGCTGTCCGTTTCAGTACGTCTTGCTGCAACGTCACTGCCTGATAAATCAATTCCGAATTGGCTACTTTCTCAACCATTTTCCGAACCACTCCCCTCTGATAACTCCACATCCTATTCTTTTTATCGTCAGCGGCCGGCTTTTTTTTATCTTTCTCTCTTATAATTCATGCTTAAGGTAAATAATTTTGGACGAATTACCATGTCTGATATTTTTTAATTTAAGAGTCCCAAGATGAGAAAATGATGTACTGTTCATTAAACTCTTACCTAAAATAAGTTGTTTGCCTAAAACAATATTAGAACAAACGCATATTTTAAAGTGAGCTGTTAAGCTAAGTAAAATGAGGAGGAATGAAAATGCACCCTGATGTGACAAATGACGAAAGAATAATTGGAAGACCATTTGGGTTTGGTAGACCATTTGGGTTTGGTAGACCATTTGGGTTTGGTAGACCATTTGGGTTTGGGTTCGGAAGACCATTTTTCGGTGGATTTTTAGGAGGTTTGACTTCAGCAGCTTTACTTTCTCCTTTCTTATACGGTCCAGGCTTTGGTTATGGGTACCCCTACGGATACGGAGGATACGGAGGATTCGGTTACCCGTTTGGGGGCGGCTTTGGCTGGTAATCATAGACGATGTATAAAAAAGGCCATCGGCTTCTCGACCATTTTGAGTCGTGCGGCCTTGGCTCTTTTTATTTATGGAACCATATCTTTTAAAAGAATCACAATCATACTGGAATTTTGCCCTCTCAAAAATAAAACAGTACAAATTGAGATCTCTAAAAAAGACCTATATCCGCTGTCTAACAGCGCACAGTTTTTCTGATAATAATTCTAATTCTTGCTTGACCCGCAATATCTCTGTAAACCTGCGAGGTAAACGATGAAACCCTGCTTCCAGTCCTTTCAGTCCACCGGCAATGGAAGCAATGGTATCGCTGTCCCCGCCCCTGTTGGCCGCTTCGATCACTACTTCTTCAAACGTATGGCAATTCCAAAGCCAATGCAATACCCATATCAACGTATGGACAACATAGCCATCAGGAGGACAATCCGGCTCTTTACGAAAGCAAACAGAAGAATAGCACGTATTCATTATTTCTTCTTTCAGGGACGTTTTAAGATTTTCTCCTTTTAACAAACGAAACGCTATTCTATTATAGATCAAGCAAGCTTCTGCCGCTTCATCGGCGTAATGGGTCATTTTTGATTGCAGAAAGGTAATCTTCTCCATCATCTCTTGATCGGAATAAGCAAGCGCCACCGGGAGGCATCTCATTAAAGATCCGTTGCCGCTGCTTTTTCCTTGTTGCGCACAATGAACGTGAAACGCCGTTTGAAACCAATCCCCCTGATACTGAGAAAGAACATGGCTTATCGTTCGGCCAACTCCCCGTGGATTCCGACGATGCCATTGTGAACTACCCTCCACTTATCAACCTTACGGTTTGATTGAAGTGGGGGCTTCTCGGGTAATCCCGTCTAATGACAGAAAATTGACCGAGCTAACCCTCTCGTTCCGAAAGTTATTATTCTTTATGCTAATAAGCGTAATCCCTCATTTTTGATATTGATTGCTGAATTGTGATCGCGATCTAATACAAAGCCGCAAGAACATTTATATACACGTTCAGATAATGGCATTTCTTTTTCCTTGCCGCAACATGAACACTTCTTAGTGGAGGGAAACCACTTATCAATTTTCACAAGTTGTTTCCCCTGTTCTTTTAGCTTATACGCTAAGAAAGTAGTGAACATCCCCCAGCCGTTATCATGAACGCTTTTTCCAAAGTTGAGGGCTTGAGACATGCCTTTCATGTCTAAGTCCTCAATAATCACAGCGTCATAGTTTGTTGCTAATTCTTTTGACTTATGATGAAGAAAGTTTCTGCGCTGATTCGCTGTCTTTTCATGTAGCTTAGCCACTTTCAGGTGTTGTTTTTCCCATCTTGCAGAACCTTTCTTTCTTCGAGAAAGAATTCGTTGTGCTTTTGCTAATTTATCTAAGGCTTGCCGATAGTAACGTGGGTAATTGGCTTTCTTACCCTGTTCACTCTCGACATATAGACCATCCATAGCAAAATCCAAACCAACAACTTTCTGTATTTTAACTGGACGAATATCTTTCTCATATTCTGTCAAAATTGAAATGTAGTATTTGCCTGTCTTTGTTTTAGAAATAGTGCAAGATTTGATTTTATAATCAGCAGGTATCTCTCTATGCTGTTTCATTTTTATTGGCTTTTTGATTTTTGGCAGTTTGATATGACCATTTTCTAGCTTAATATTTCCGTTGACCATATTAGTTGTATAGGATTGTTTTGCTTTACGATTTTTGAACTTTGGAAAATCCGCATTTCCTTCAAAGAAATTCTTATAAGCAGTCTGTAAGTTCATTTGTGCATTTGCCAAAGCTAAAGAATCCACTTCTTTTAGGAATGGAAATTCACTTTTATATTTTGCAGGGGTCGGAAACTTTTGCTTTTTAAGCAATTCTTTATCATCCTTGAACTTTTCATACGTTTCTTTGCGTTCAGCTAACATCTTATTGTAGACAAAGCGAACACAACCAAATGTCTTAGCTAATAATGCGGATTGTTCTTTGTTTGGTAACAAACGAAACTTGAAAGCTTTGTTTTGCTTGGCCATATCAATTCACCTCACTTTGTGCGGAAAAATTTCGTATATATTGATTATACCGTAAAAAATCCGTACAATCAATATGAGGTGATAATCATGAGAGAAGAGAAAGAACGTGTAGAAATTCGTATGCCTAAGACGATATTAGAAAAATTGGAGCAATATCAAAAAGAAAATGGGATTCCAACTAGAACAGCCGCAATCTTAGAATTGTTGAGAAAGGGATTGGAAAAATAACTTTGGCTAAAGCCAACCGAAATTCATCTCCCACCTACTCATTGGTGCTATTCGCACCTTCACATTCCTAGAGGATGGGAGACTTCTTTCGGAAAGACGTTAAAAACTCCTCTCCAATAGCCGGAATCGGGTTTTCCGGACTTTGGGTGATTCCGTTGGCAACGGCGATCATCATGTCCGTATCATCCGTTACCTCCCCCGGATCTAGTGCCAGCCAGCCGCCTCCGATAATCGTTTTGATTTTCCCGTACTTTTCTTGAATTTCTTCTTTATTCATACATTCGGTAGTCGCTCCGAGCGCATCGCCAACTGCCGCTCCAAACAATCCTCCTCGAATTTGGTCAAGCACTGTTAATCCCCCCCATGCAACATGCCGTCTATCCAATAAAATTCCCTTTATTTTTAAGTAGGTAAAACGCCTATTTCTTTTGTTTGCAAGATAATCGCCCAGCATTTCTATCCGCATTTGCATATGATTGATTGAGCTTACAAAATTATAACAAAATTCTAAGGAGGAAAAGGTATGTCTTTTATCAACAATGAAATGAATGGTTACTTGGCCGAAAATCTTTATGAGGAAGAACGAGTAGATCCCTATGGCGGCTATCCCGGAGTAGGGTCTCCTTATGGTCATGGATACGGACACGGCGGATATTATCCTGGACATGGTCACTATGGACATTACGGATTTCATCATGGATATGGACATCATTACCCTTATCATCATTATCATCCGCACCATCATTACGGAGGCGGATGGTACGGCGGACATGGCGGATATGGTGGACATGGCGGATACGGAGGACATGGCGGAGGCGGATGGTAGCAGTAGAATGAAAGATTTCAACCAAAACGTTTCAACCGTCGTTTAATAATTGGATGGCATCCATTTTGCGCGATCAGGTTATCGAGTAATCCTCGAAAGCCTGATCCGCTATCTTACTCCTTTTATTAAGAGAAACAAGGTTAAAAACGGATCGAGAGACTATCTTTTGCTTCAAAACAAGTGATAACGGCAATCCAAATTTGCCTATGAACCGTCTACTTTTAAATGTGAATCATTACATATATCTACCCAGAATACTGTGAAGATGCTCCCATTCATTTCGGTTTACTCAGAGAAACGGTTGGTTTTGTTTTAAGTTAAAGAGTCTTTTGAAGAAAAACAAATTCGTTTCTGCGTCAAAACACTCGGGTTTATAGCCAATAAATGTATTTCCGTTTTTGCAAAGGTCGCTGCCAGCGCAAATCTGCATTTGCTCCTCCTGGAAAACCAGAAAAGCATAAAAGAAAAATACACTATTTTGATTTATTCGTTTTTCGGCGGGGTAATGATGGAAAATAGATCGGCAAGGCCTTGCGAAGCTTTGGCGTTTTCCGCTTGAATTTCCAAATAGACTTCTTTTCTGTGGATATCGACATGTTTCGGCGCTTGGATTCCGATTTTCACTTGATCTCCTTTGACGGCCAAGACCGTGATTTCTATATCATCACCAATTTGGATCGTCTCGCCCTTTTTTCTTGTCAGTACCAGCATCTTGATTCAACCTCTCTGGAGCGCAAATAGGGGGGTTCGCACATTGTATTTTCCGTCATTTAAAATGACTTGTTTTCCCTTTCGGTTCGTCTTATTCAAAACAAGAGGAGCTTGAAGATTAGCCGTCGTGTTTTGAAACGGCTCTTTCACCGTTAAAATGACCAGCACCAGGACTTCTTCTTTCTTTTTGAGATCCAATTGATCCAACGTCAAATCATCAAGTGCAAATTGATAATTGCTAAAAAAGACAAATGGATCGGAAACTACAAACGCTAGCTCAGGCGTTTGAACCGATTGAAGAATCCAATATACTTCATTGTCTGGAAGCGGCAGCAAGACGAATTCCTTTTCCTCCAAAAAGCCCGGAATTCCTTTGTCAAATCGCCAAATATCGGCTTTTTGCACTTCCATTTTGCCATGATACTTCGTTTCAATAATCATTGCCCTCTTCCTTTATACTAAATTTCTTGTTCATAGTGGATTCCTTTGTATTTTAAATGGACAAAATCAATTTTCAGCGCCGGATACCGGGCCATCTGGACGGAAACATTTCCAGGTCGATAATCTATGATCGGTTTTTGCGCTTTTGTATGATTTTCTGCCTTATGCAAATCCCAATCGATTTTTAATCGATCAGGTTCATAATGAAGTTTTACACTGAAATAAGGCGGAATAAAACCGATGTTAAATTGGTGCTCAGGGGGCTCACTGTTGCGCTTCGCTTGTTCGGCCAGCGGATTGCCTTTATGTTCAATTTCCATCAGTTCACGTCCATCTTCCGCACGTCTTGCAATCCCTTCAAGCCAATCTTGGTACCCGCTTTCGGCAGCTTCCTCAATTCGTTTTGAAATGGGCTTCAAATCCATCGATTCCCATGCCTTCGTTTGATCAATGGTTAAACCACCTCTTATCCGTTCAATGTGAAGTTCAGCTTTCGCCTGCTTCAGATCCAGCTGGGAAGGAGGCTGTTCAATGGTTTGTTTAGGAGGAGTCGTGGCAATTGCAATTTGTGCTTTTTGCGACTGAATTCGAATTTGCGGAAATTCCACTTCATTTCACCTCGTGATGAACCCGTTAGGCTTTTTCAAAGGGGTGATCCTCTCGCCGTTCTTCCTGCCTCTTGTAAAAAGAAGAACCGGATTAGCAAATTAAACGCTTCGCAAATCTATATCCAAGCATCTTATGGATGATAGTTGATAAATTCTTTACAAAAAAGGTCCAACTCGAACAGGAGTCAGACCCAACACCCAGCCGTTTACGTCAAAAAGTCCATTAAAGTCGGCTGAAGAACTCTAGCACCTACAGCTAATGCCGCGCGGTGAACGCTTTCCTGAGCCGTTAAATCCGTAATGGCTTTCTCGTAGTCCACATCCTCATTGTCTGAAAGAACTTTTGTGGCAATGACCTCTTGGTTATCTACACGCGATTCCATCATTTCGAGTCGGTTTTGCCGAGCCCCGAGGTCCGCACGGGCATTATTGATCGCATCAATATGTTGGTCGATTTGATCCAAATAACTAGCAGGGTTCTTTCCTTGATCCAAATCATCAGTAAGCGCCTTTAAATCCGAAAACAACTGTTCCCCAAATACTTTTTCTCCCGGTACGTTTACCGGCAAATAAATCCCTTTCGAAAGTTCGATTTCAACCGGCTCGGTCGGCTGGGACTCACTCGGATAATTTCCATTCTGCAGATCTACCGGCTTTTTGGTCGTATTCGCCCCGTTAAACAAATATTTATCTCCAAATTTCGTATTTGCAACCTCCGCCAAATGGTCGCGAAGTTGTTTAATTTCCGCTGAAATGGCCTGTCTTTGAGAAGCATCATACGTATCATTGCTGGCTTCAACTACAAGTTCGCGGATTCTTTGCAAGGCTTGTCCCGCATTGTCTAAAGCCGCATCCGAGTTTTCTATCCAATTGTACGCTTCGGAAAAATTCCGTTTATATTGCTGCACTTCTGAAAGGTCCGCGCGATAAGAAATCCCTTTCATGACCACCACCGGGTCATCGGACGGACGATTGACCTTTTTACCTGTGGAAATTTGATCCTGATATTTCGACAGCCGCTCATAGCTGGAGCTTAGATTGCGAAGCATATTATTGGAAAGCATAGACTGAGTTACACGCATATTTTTTCACCTTCCCTACCGTCCTACAACGCCCATTCCGTTGATGACTTTATCAAGCATTTCATCCATAACCGTAATATTGCGGGCAGCAGCATTATAGGCATGCTGAAATTTTATGAGATTCGTCATTTCTTCATCCAATGACACGGAGCTGACAGACTGTCTTCTTTCATCGGCTGACTGAACCAGCGAATTGCTGTTATTGGATAGCCGCTGCGCCTGTTGAGAGGCGACGCCAAGACCGCCAATGATTCCTTCATAATAGGAGTTAATCGTACTTGTCGTTATAGGAACATCAATGTCTCCTGGGTCTTTCCCAACCGATAAAATTACCGGAGTGCCGTCGCTATTTTTAACCCCTTCAAGCGTAATATCTTTAGAGAGATCCATCGAAAAAATATTCCCCAAATTAATCGCATTTTTCCCATCTCCTGGCAACCCGTTAGAAGAAGCGGCAATATCTTTTGTTTGAAGATCACTATTTAATTGAATATTGCTTGCCGCATTTTCAATGGTACTTAAATTGGTAAAAAAGTCTTTGCTAGCTGGATTTCCTTCCAAATCAAAACCAAGTTTCTGCACTGTATTGAATAACGTTCCAAATGTATAGGCGAGCTGATCTAATTTATCCTGCATTTCCGGATAAATGCCGGCTACTATAGGATTTCCATCCGCATCAGTTGATGTTAGATAGCCATATGATTCCATTAATCCCCGCAGCTTGCCTTGTGAAAAATTAACATTTCCGCTTGTGTAGAAATCAATGGAGGCCACTTCATTCCCGACAACAGGATCGCTTTCTGTTTGCGACGGGTCATTTGGTGTTGTATAAACCTCAATATTTTTAATCGGGCCCGACACTACGCTCGTATATTTCCCGTCTTCGGTTGAAAATCCCAGCTGATTGAATTGACTGCCATCAACAAGCGTTGCAATTGAGTTTCCATTCGCATCCAAAAGCGTAATTTTATACTGTCCTTCGGCAATATCCAGAGCATTGCCTCCGGACGGCATTTTTTCCACTTTTACGTTTAAATAGCTTGACAGTTGATCGACAAGACGGTCACGCTCATCATACAAGTCGTTCGGCAAATAGCCGTTTGGTTCCACTTCTCCGATCTGTTGGTTCAGTTCGGCAATTTGCTTCAAGATCGAATTGACATCTTTAATGCCGACGCTGATTTGGTTGCCTAAGTCTCCTTGAATGTCGCTTATGGAGTTGGATAAATAATGAAACGTATCGACAACTCCTTGTGCCCGTTGAAGGACGACAGAACGTGCTCCTTCGTTTTCCGGATTGACGCTCAAATCTTGCAAAGATTGCCAAAACTCATTCATCACAGCCGACAAACCATCCGTATCGCTTGGCTCGGCAAACACGTCTTCCAACCGGCTCAAAGCTGTCGATCGTGAATCCCAATATCCCAGTTTGTTATTTTCGTTGCGGTATTGTACATCTAAAAACTGTTCGCGAACGCGTTCAATGGAACCAGCCTCTACTCCTGTCCCCATTTGCCCCGGAATTTGAGGTCTGTTCATTGAAGCAGCCGGGTAAGGCTCTGTTTGAACAAAATTGACGCGCTGGCGGGAATAGCCCGGGGTATTGGCATTGGCGATATTTTGGCTCGTTGTATATAAAGCTGTCTGTTGAGCCATCATCCCCCGCTTGGCGACTTCTAAACCATGAAAAGTGGAAGTCATAAAATATTCCTCCGTTTCTTTCATCCTTGCTTCCATTAAGCTTTTGAATCGAAAAGAGAGCGCCCTTGCCTATCTTTTATTTTTTGATTAGGATGGGAATACGTTGCATCCTTTGGCTGAGGATGAAGCAAGTTTAAACTGAATGTGATAAATTGAAGCGATTGATAGATTAATTGCTGGTTCAATTTATTTTGTTGTTTTAACAATTCCACGATGTCCATAAGCTTTTCTCGAAGATATACCAGCTTTTCTTTCTCTTCATCCACGGCTTTCTCTATGCAGTCAGAAATGGTTGCATTCTCCCGTCCCAGCCAGTTTGCCACCTCTTTTTTCCGTTCTTTTTCCATTGTCCGTATGGCGGCAATATATTTCTGTTCCTTGGCAAGCAGATTGTTTAGCCCGTCTACATCGTTCTCTTTTACAATCTTTTCTTTTTCCTGCTCCAATTCATACAGGATCTCATGAAGGGCACACAATTTTTCCATTATCGTGATAACTTGAGCAGCAGACATTTTCATCCCATCTTTCTATCTGCGGTAAAAACGAAGTATACCTTTGGCAATCTCTTCCGGATGAGGCTTATACTCGCCGCTTTCAATCTTTTGCTTAAGCTCATTTACTTTTTTTTGCCGATCTGCTGTCAGCTGGGAGGCTTCCTGCATTTCTTTAGCTGCAGCGGAAATTTCGACTTTATCCTTCTGGGTATGTTCCGGTTGCTTGGACTCATCAAACTTGTTCATAGCCTTTTTATAAAGATTCACGCCGGATAAGCCGATAGGTTGGATCTTCATCCCATATCCCTCTTTTCTTTTCCGTTGTTCCTATGTTCATTATATCGGTTTGATTAAGAAAAAGTTTAGCAACCGTTCATAGTTCCTTTTTCCTTTTTTCCATTATCTTTTTATCCAAAGGATCCTTTTCTTTTCCGCCCTCTAAACAGACCCTTGAATGTTTTCCATACCCGTTATTTCGTATCGTCCTTCAAAGAGTAGTACGTAATATTTCTTTCCTTTTTTCTTTCCTGTTCTTTTTCAAACGTCTCTAAATCGTGGCGCAATTGATCGGCACAATCGGAACATAATTTTCCTTTTGTAATAATTTTCCCGCAATTGTCGCACGGATATCCCATGTTTGGAAAAACAGCCGGCTGCAGCCTTCCCTTCCTCACCCATTTATAAATCAATTCTTCGTCCACTCCCGTCGCTTCCACTACCCTCGAGATGGTGGCGGCCCGATTTTCTCTTTTTCTCAGAAATTTATATACTTTGTCATAAAGATTTTCCTCTTCTTTATAGCAATTTTCACAAACGTCGCGAAAACTTGTTTTCATAAACAGCGACCCGCAGCGGGGGCAGTTTGAAATCTCTTCCATTATTTCTTTCCTCCCGTTAAATCTCCTTTTTTCTTAATATCGTCTTTCATTTCCGCTCATGAAGATTTTTTGCCGTCAAAATGATTTTTCTATCGTCCATTTGGACCTATCCTCTTGCCAATGTCAAGGCGAGCACAGTTTGTGCACCATGTTTTTTCAGCACTTTGGCCGCATGGCGTAAAGTAGAGCCGGTCGTATAAATATCGTCCAAGAGTAAAACCGTCTCGTTGGCAAGTGATGCCGGGTGTATCATATAAAATACTTCCGGCAAATGAATTCTTTCAATCCGTGACTTTTTCGATTGTTTTTCCGTATGGAAGCGGCCTAATAGCTCTTCCGCATGAAATCCTGCTTCTTCAACAAGTGCTTTTGCTTGGTTAAACCCCCGCTCCTGCAGACGTTCCTCACTCAAAGGAATGGGAACGATCTTGTCGGGAGCCATCCGCCGGATCTCATTCCGTATTTCTGAAGCAAAACAGCGCGCTAAATGATAATCCCCCCGATATTTAAAACGAGCCAGCCACTCTTTCATACCTTTATTATAATAAAACAGCGATACATTTTTTGTTAAAACGCTCCGCCAGTTCTCATCTTCCTCCCAGCGAACGCAATCCAAGCAGCAATGCGAGCGGGTCCATTCTGCGGGCCATTCTGAAAGCGGCCGCCCGCAAATGGAGCAGCAATCCCCACTGATTCGCTGAAATCGTTCTTGGCAATCCAGGCAAAGCGCAGGTTCTTCTTTTAATCGGAACACCGTCAGCCAAGAATATCGAGAAGATTGTTCTTTCCCGCAATATAGACAGTTCAATCAATCAACCCCCTTTTCTTCGCTTCCAGGTTCATCCGTTCAATATGTCGGATAGCTTTGATGATCTCTCTCGTAAGCCCGTAATGAAAAAACATGATTTCCCCATCGGGATAATCGGCGCTCCGACCCACCCGGCCGGAAATTTGCACAAGTGCGCTTTCATCAAAAATCATCTCTTCTGCTCCTACTACAGCTACATCAAGATTCGGAAACGTAACCCCTCGTTCTAAAATAGTTGTTGTCAACATAACAGGGATCTCTTTGCGGCGCATGCCTTCCACCTTTTCGATGCGGGCGGGGTCTTCAGCATGGACGGCTTCAATTCGGGAATGAAGCTTTTTAAATAAAGGAAGGGCATCGTTCATCATACGAACGCTGGGGAAGAAAAGAAGAACTTGCTTGTTTTTTGTCAAACGTTTTTGTGTCCAATCTTTCAGTTCTTTCGGAATACGACCTTTTATAAAGGATTTTTTCCAATTTCCTATCCAGCGTATTTTCGGAACGGGGAGAGGATGTCGATGATAACGGGCGGGTATGGAGACAAATTTTCTTTTTCCTTGCCGGCATTGCCGCTGCCATCTTTCATTGGGAGTGGCCGTTAAATAGATCATGGCCGAGGAAGGCTTACGCGATTTTTCCACCGCATATTGCAACGTGGGATCATAGGAATAAGGGAAGGCATCGACTTCGTCTACGATTACAACGTCAAACGCTTCTTTGTATCGATACAATTGATGAGTTGTGGATATGACAAGAGAGCCGTATTCATTTCGCTGCGGGCTTCCTCCGTACAACGCTGTAACAGGGACCGTGGGAAAAACTTTTTTCAGTCTTGGCGACAGTTCAAGAACAACATCTGTCCGCGGAGCAGCGATGCAGACACGGTCTCCTTTCTGAAGCGCGGCATTTATACCGTCAAAAAGAATTTCCGTTTTCCCTGCTCCGCAAACAGCCCAGACTAATAAGTCTTCCTTCTCTTCTACCGCGTTTTGAACAGCCCTAGCTGCCGTTAATTGTCCCTTGGATAATCGGCCGTCCCACTGAAGCAAATCGTGACTGGTAACGGAACGATGTGGCGGTCCTTTCCATGAAACTAAAGGAGTGCATTCTGATACACGGCCCATCATTATACAACAGCGGCAATAAAGGCAAAACTTCCGGCAACGGGCGCAAGGAAATGAGGCAAACATTTGGGGATCTCGATTTCCGCAGCGGACGCAAACATAATATCGGCCTTCTTTGCGAATACCGTCTTCCAATTGCAAATATCCGTTGTTTAAATGGTGTTGAATCAAATCTTGAGGAAAGGGAAGTTCTGAAAGCAGCAAATGGCGGCCGGATGTAAAAGATTGGACAGAAGAGGAAAAGCGGTTCATATTTCACCTCTATTCAAATGTATAAAGAGATCGTTTTACGGCTTAAGGGGCTAAGATAGACAGCAGCCCCCGTCAATTTTAGCCGAATAGAAAATGGTGCTTTGCTAGAATAGTTTTTTCGCCCAAGTCATTCCTAAAGCCCCTTCGCCAAGATGGGTGCCGATGACAGGACCGAAATAACTGATCTGGAATTCTGTTTCAGGATATTGATTCTTTAATTCTTCCATCCAGTCAGAAGCTTCCTGAGGGCGATTGGCATGGATTATAGCAGCTTGAAGCGGAATTCCTTTCTGATAGTCTTCGGAAAATAATTGTTCGATCCGTTTTAAAGCTCTTTTTTTCGTACGGATTTTTTCAAAAGGAACAATCACTTTGTTTTCAAAGTGGAGAAGAGGTTTTACTTGCAGCAAATTTCCCACAAACGCTTGAGCACCCGACAATCTCCCGCCTCGTTTTAAATGGTCAAGGTCGTCCACCATAAAATAAGCGCGGAGAGTAGCTTTCAATTCATCGAGTTTCTTCAGTATGTTTTGGGGCTCCATTCCTTCCCTTGCCATTCGGCTGGCAGCCATTACATAAAATCCTTGAGCAGCACAGCTGATTTCGGAATCATAAGAAAAAACTTCGAGTCCGTCGACCATTTTACCCGCAGCAACTGAAGTTTGATAAGTACCGCTTATCCCGCTGGAAAGAAGGATGCAAATAGCCGCATCATACTCTTTTGATAAATCTTCAAACAACTCTACAAACTGACCGATGGAGGGCTGAGAAGTTGTGGGAAGCTTCTGTTCATTCTGGACTTCTTCATAAAACTGTTCCGCCGTGATGTCCATTTCTTCTTTAAAAGACTCTCCGCCGATCACCACATTTAAAGGAATCATATAAATGTTCCATTCTTTTCGCAGCGTTTCCGGAATATACGATGTACTATCTGTTATAATCGCAGTTTTCATTTGAACACCTCCTATTAGTTTGTGTGCTGAACGGACGAACTTCATCCTGTGATGTCATCAGACAAATTACTTTTAGAAACCATCGTTTCCGACTGTCGTTTTATCAGTTGAACCGCAGTTGACCTACTCATTCCCTCTACTACTGTAATTATGGTTTTTATTTTACCAGAAAGCCAAAAGTTTTCATCTTTTTTTCAATAAACGTTCATGAAAACGTTTTATATTTTTCTTGACACCTTGTATATACATGAATACAATAAAAGTAAATCTTGTATATACAAATTAAAATTCTTCACCCGGTGAAGCAATCATTTCATAAGATTTTCAGTTTTCTTTCTTTCAATTTATTATTTTGGTCACTATTGTAAGCGATTACGGAGGGGAAAGAAATGAGTGAATATCGCGACTCGGTCCGGCAAATCATCGAAGCGGTCGGCGGCAAAGAAAATATCAACACTGGCACTCACTGCGTTACTCGTCTTCGTCTCGTTTTAAATGATGAAGAGAAAGTCGACAAAAAAAAGTTGGAAAATATTGATCTTGTAAAAGGTTCATTTTCGGCAAACGGCCAATTTCAAGTGGTAATTGGTCAAGGAATTGTAGATAAAGTATTCGATGTATTCGTTCAAGAAACCGGCATCGGAACTGCCACTAAAGAAGAGGTAAAAAATGCGGCAGCCCAAAAAATGAATCCGCTTCAACGTGCGATTAAAGTATTGGCGGATATTTTTATACCGATCCTTCCAGCGATCGTTACGGCCGGTCTCTTGATGGGGATTAACAATATTTTAACAGGACAAGATATTTTTTACAAAGGGAAATCCTTTATAGAGGTTCACCAAAATTGGGCCGATATCGCCAGCATGATTAACCTGATTGCCAATACGGCATTTACATTCTTGCCTGCATTAATCGGTTGGTCAGCCGTAAAGCGGTTTGGAGGCAGCCCTTTGCTCGGGATCGTACTAGGTTTAATGCTTGTTCACCCGGATTTGCTTAATGCCTGGGGCTATGCTGAAGCGAAAGCTAAAGGAGCCATCAAGTATTGGGATTTATTCGGATTGAAAGTTCAGCAAGTCGGTTATCAAGGACAAGTATTGCCGATTTTATTTGCTTCCTATTTACTGGCAAAAATCGAAGTATTTTTAAACAAGCGTGTTCATGATTCCATAAAGTTGCTGGTTGTGGCACCGGTCGCTTTGCTGATTACCGGGTTCGCCTCATTTATCATCATCGGTCCAATCACCTTCTGGCTTGGTAATGAAATTACGTCAGGGATTGTATGGATCTTTGACCACTTTGCATGGCTAGGCGGACTGATTTACGGAGGATTATACGCAGTGCTAGTCATAACGGGAATGCATCACACCTTCTTAGCCGTTGACTTGCAGTTGATCGGAACTACCGGAGGAACTTTCCTCTGGCCAATCCTCGCCCTTTCCAATATTTCCCAAGGATCAGCTGCGTTGGCGATGATGTTTCTGGCTAAGAAAAGCCAAAAACTGCGCGGTCTTTCCGGAACCGCAGCGCTATCCGCTTATTTAGGTATTACTGAACCAGCGATGTTTGGTGTGAACTTGCGGTATCGCTACCCATTTATTAGCGCCTTGATTGGATCAGCTATTGCGGGTATGATTCTCTCCATCGGCAAAGTGAATGCTTTTTCCGTCGGAGTTGGCGGTTTACCGGGGTTCCTTTCCATTAAACATGAATATTGGGGGACATTTTTCCTTGGAATCGGAATCGTGCTTGTAGTTCCATTTATTCTCACCGTCATTTTCAGTAAATTTTCTAAAGAAGAAATTTAATGGAAACATTAGGGGTCAGACGCTTTTAGCCTTGACCCCTCTCTGTTTTCAGCACTGAAAATGGACTAGTTAGTCAAATGGAAATATGTCTTCAGCAACTTCCCTTATGGTGACAGCATAAGCGAACATCATAAGGGGCCGCTCTGCTTCAACAGGCATTCAATTTCGGCTGCCACGCTCCCCCTCTCCCTTCACTTGATTTTTGGGAGATATGGATGATCTTACTGCAATGAACTCAATGGTATAGATGCCTGTTTTAGCTAATATTTTGCTGCATGGATTTTTTCACTTGATCAAGCAAAATGGTTACTAGCTTAAGAGCATTCTTAATCATGCTGATTCTCAATTCCATTACACCAAGAAAGGAGGAAACACAGGAAGCAATTTTGACAGATGCGGACCGTATCCCGCGTCTATTTTCGAAAAATGTTTCCTGTGCAACGAAGATGAAACAGCCATGGTGGAAAAAAGCCGTAGTATATCAAATTTATCCAAAAAGCTTTTATGACGCTTCCGGTGACGGAATTGGCGATATTAAAGGAATCACGGCCAAACTCGACTATTTAAAAACTCTGGGGATCGACTGTATTTGGATTACGCCTATTTATCAATCCCCCCAAAGGGATAATGGCTATGACATAAGCGATTATTATTCCATCGATGAAACGTACGGAACGATGGATGACTTTGACGAGCTTTTAAATGAAGCCCATAAACGGGGCATTAAGGTGATCATGGATATAGTTGTAAACCATACTTCTACAAAACATTCATGGTTTATTGAAGCTCGAAAATCGAAAGAAAGTCCGTACCGTGATTTTTATATTTGGAAAGACGCAAAAGAAACTGGAGAGCCCCCTACCAATTGGGAGTCAAAATTCGGAGGATCCGCTTGGCAATATGACGATGAGACAGGTCAATATTATTTGCATCTATTTGACGTGACACAAGCGGACTTAAACTGGGAAAACGAAACATTGCGCAAAAAACTGTACAAAATGATGCATTTTTGGCTCCAAAAAGGAGTCGATGGCTTCCGTCTAGATGTCATTAACTTGATTTCCAAAGACCGGCGCTTTCCGGACGATCCAGAAGGAGACGGTCGAAAATTTTATACCGACGGACCTCGCATTCATGAATATTTGCAAGAAATGAACCGTGAAGTGTTTTCCCAATACGACATCATGACAGTGGGTGAAATGTCCTCCACCACGATAGAAAATTGCATTCTTTATACACGTCCAGATCGCCGGGAATTAAATATGACGTTCAATTTTCATCATTTGAAAGTGGATTATCCAAACGGCGAAAAGTGGACAAAAGCAGAGTTTGATTTTCCACAATTAAAATCGATTCTGTCTACCTGGCAAACGAAAATGCAGGAAGGCGGAGGATGGAATGCTCTCTTTTGGTGCAATCACGACCAGCCCAGAATTGTCTCCCGTTATGGAGACGACGGACGCTATCGGGTGGAATCGGCCAAAATGCTTGCTACCACGATCCATATGATGCAAGGAACTCCTTATATTTATCAAGGAGAAGAAATCGGGATGACCAATCCTTATTTCTCCTCTATTGAAGAATATCGGGATGTGGAATCGCTGAATATGCACAAAATTTTGCTTGAACAAGGAAAAAGCGAAGCCGAAGTAATGGACATTCTCATGCAAAAGTCACGTGATAACTCCCGGACGCCTGTTCAATGGAACGATAAGGAAAACGCCGGGTTTACAACCGGAACTCCTTGGATCGGACTGGCTAAAAATTATAAAGAAATTAATGTAGAAAAGGCGCTTAAAGACCCCGATTCTATTTTCTATCACTATCAAAAATTAATTAAGCTTCGAAAAGAATATGATATCGTAACAGAAGGGGATTACCGGTTGATCTTAAAAGATCACCCTCAAATTTTCGCTTATCTGCGGACAGGAAAAAGTGGAGAGAAGCTGCTTGTTGTGAACAACTTTTTTGCAGAGGAAGCGACATTTGAAAAACCGGAATTTCTGGAGGAAGACTCCGGTAAAGTACTGATTTCTAACTACAAAGACACACCGGAGCATTTCCGCCAGCTCGTCCTGCGTCCGTACGAGTCTGTCGTATACTATATCCGCTAAAACATCGTGTTTCTTCCATTTGCTGCCGGAAAGCTCCGGCAGCATTTCATTCACAACACCATGCTCAAACTGATGCAGGACGGCCGTTGATTCTTCTTCTTGTAAAATAGAAAACCTCTTGGATCCAAAAGGAACAGAGAGCTTAGATCTTTTATGATAAAAAAAGAAAGGGCTGTCAATTCTTGCTCGATTGCATGCATGTATTTCGATGAAATATTGTAGCCGCAAAGATGCCCTTGCGCCTTTAGGAGATTGGCAGAATAGAGTGGCCAAACGAATCGCTTTTTCCTTTTCTTCATTCGCTAAATGATGAAAAGCTTTTTTGAACTCCATTTTATTTTTCTTTTTAAAAGTTCTGCTTTGATCCGTGGGCGTTTTTTGGTTGTTCCATCCTTTTCAGAGGATGATCACACTGGTCCTGATATGGTACAATGATCATCAGGTGATACTATGAGAAATAATAAATATAGGCAAATTTATCAAGAATTGGCAGATAAAATTCAAAACGGGGTTTATAAACCAATGGAAACGTTGCCATCGGAAAACGAACTTTGCGAATTGTACGACACTTCGAGAGAAACCATTCGAAAAGCCCTCAATTTGTTGGCACAGAACGGATTAATCCAAAAAATCCGCGGCAAAGGATCCATTGTGTTGGATACGCCAAAAATGAGCTTCCCGATTTCCGGCCTAGTGAGCTTCAAAGAACTTCAAGATTCTCTTTGGGGGGACTCCCGAACGATTGTGTACGATCTCGGACTTATTCATCCAGATCCATGGCTTTCAAGACAATTGAATGTTTCCGACAAAACAGAAGTATGGAAAGTCATTCGAGCTCGTGAAATTAAAGGCGAACGGGTGATATTGGATCGCGACTTTTTCATCAAACAATATGTCCCGCTGCTTACGAAAGAAATTTGTGAACACTCCATATACGAATATTTAGAAAATGAATTGGGATTGGCCATCAGTTTTGCCAAAAAAGAAATTGTGGTAGAGCCGTGCACTGAGGAAGATATCCGCTTTTTGGATATAAAAGATTACAATCACATTGTGGTGGTGAAAAACTATGTCTATTTGGAAGATGCGACTCTCTTCCAATATACCGAATCGCGTCACCGATTAGACAAATTTCGTTTCGTCGATTTCGCCCGCCGAAACAAGCATGGATGAATCATTATGTACCGCTTTAAAATGCTAAAGGGGTCAGACCCCATAGCCATCAAGTTAAGAATTTGATCTTTTTTCAGCGCCAAAAACATGGTATCCTTTCTAACGAAAATCATCGTTGGAAAGGATTATTTTTTGATGGCAAAAAAGATGAAGGCATGGATAAAAACGATTCGTCAACTCTTCTCCTATGAAGAACTGACTCGTCTGGCACGGAAAGTCGGATTCATTCAGCGGCAGCGTTCATTAACAGCGGAAGCCTTTCTGACGCTATGTGCTTGGGGAGACGGATCGCTCGCCTGTCAGTCGCTTCAGCGGTTGTGTGCCGATTTGGCGCTCTGGCATGATTGCTCTCTCTCGAATGAAGGACTGAATCAGCGGTTTACGCCTCGTGCCGTGGCGTTTTTAAAAGAGGTCTTTTTTACTCTCCTGATGCATCAACGTCCGGCACTCTCTTCCATCACCGAAACGTATCGCGCTTGTTTCACCCGTCTGCGGATCTTAGACTCTACCAGTTTTTTACTTCCGACCGACTATGGTGAGGACTATCAAGGTTCGGTTTCATCTGGCGCCAAAATCCAATTTGAGTATGAGCTGTTATCGGGAACCTGTCTTCAGCTGTGCGTCCAACAGGCCAATGATTCCGATGCCCGTTTTGCTTATCATACCCAGCACACGATTTTACCGAATGACCTTTGCATTCGGGATCTGGGGTTTTTTTCACTCGCCACGCTGGCGGAGATTGATGCTCGAGGTGCTTATTATATTACCCGGTTGCGTTCCGATATCAAAGTCTATATCAAGCAGGACGGGGAGTGGCACGAATGGGATTGGGAATCGATAGGAAATCGATTGGGCGAGGGGGAAGCCGTGGAAGTGGAACACGTGTATATCGGACACCAACGCCTGTATGTTCCGCGTCTGATTTTTCGCCGTCTCACGGCGGAAGAATGGGAAAAACGGCTGGCGTACGTGCGGAAAAAGGAAAAAAAGAAAGGGAAGGCGCTGTCACGCCAAACCCTTGAACAAAAGAAATATCACATCTTACTGACCAATTTACCACAAGAATCGTTTGATGCGCAACAAGTTTATGAGCTGTATTCGCTGCGCTGGCAAGTGGAGCTGTTATTTAAGGGCTGGAAATCCTTATTTGATCTTGACCGTGTCAAAAAGATGAAGAAGGAACGATTCGAATGCCACTTATATGGGACATTGATTGCCATTTTAGTCACGCAGACTCTTCTGTTCCAAGCCCGAAGGTATTGGCATCAACGGGAGGGAATCGAGATCAGTGAATGGAAAGCGCTTAATATCCTCCAATCGTATTGGCATCGGTTTCTTTTGCATCCCCAAGCGATGGAAACCGCCCTTCCATCTCTCCTGTCTCTGTTAAGGAAACACGCGAGGAAAGACCGAAGGAAAGGAGAGGAAACGGTATCGGATCTTTTAAAGAAATTGGGGATATGGTAGTGTGGGTCATGGATATAAATGCCAAATAACCCTCTTCTTGAGGGTTATTTGGCATGCCCAGCATTTGGTTTTCTCTTCATCCTTTGATTGATTTTTCGAACATGCGTATCATCCTAAAAAATTTTATACCGCTAACTTGACGGGTATGGGGTCAGACCCCATAGCCATCAAGTTAAGAATTTGATCTTTTTTCAGCGCCAAAAACATGGTATCCTTTCTAACGAAAATCATCGTTGGAAAGGATTATTTTTTGATGGAAAAAAAGATGAAGGCATGGATAAAAACGATTCGTCAACTCTTCTCCTATGAAGAACTGACTCGTCTGGCACGGAAAGTCGGATTCATTCAGCGGCAGCGTTCATTAACAGCGGAAGCCTTTCTGACGCTATGTGCTTGGGGAGACGGATCGCTCGCCTGTCAGTCGCTTCAGCGGTTGTGTGCCGATTTGGCGCTCTGGCATGATTGCTCTCTCTCGAATGAAGGACTGAATCAGCGGTTTACGCCTCGTGCCGTGGCGTTTTTAAAAGAGGTCTTTTTTACTCTCCTGATGCATCAACGTCCGGCACTCTCTTCCATCACCGAAACGTATCGCGCTTGTTTCACCCGTCTGCGGATCTTAGACTCTACCAGTTTTTTACTTCCGACCGACTATGGTGAGGACTATCAAGGTTCGGTTTCATCTGGCGCCAAAATCCAATTTGAGTATGAGCTGTTATCGGGAACCTGTCTTCAGCTGTGCGTCCAACAGGCCAATGATTCCGATGCCCGTTTTGCTTATCATACCCAGCACACGATTTTACCGAATGACCTTTGCATTCGGGATCTGGGGTTTTTTTCACTCGCCACGCTGGCGGAGATTGATGCTCGAGGTGCTTATTATATTACCCGGTTGCGTTCCGATATCAAAGTCTATATCAAGCAGGACGGGGAGTGGCACGAATGGGATTGGGAATCGATAGGAAATCGATTGGGCGAGGGGGAAGCCGTGGAAGTGGAACACGTGTATATCGGACACCAACGCCTGTATGTTCCGCGTCTGATTTTTCGCCGTCTCACGGCGGAAGAATGGGAAAAACGGCTGGCGTACGTGCGGAAAAAGGAAAAAAAGAAAGGGAAGGCGCTGTCACGCCAAACCCTTGAACAAAAGAAATATCACATCTTACTGACCAATTTACCACAAGAATCGTTTGATGCGCAACAAGTTTATGAGCTGTATTCGCTGCGCTGGCAAGTGGAGCTGTTATTTAAGGGCTGGAAATCCTTATTTGATCTTGACCGTGTCAAAAAGATGAAGAAGGAACGATTCGAATGCCACTTATATGGGACATTGATTGCCATTTTAGTCACGCAGACTCTTCTGTTCCAAGCCCGAAGGTATTGGCATCAACGGGAGGGAATCGAGATCAGTGAATGGAAAGCGCTTAATATCCTCCAATCGTATTGGCATCGGTTTCTTTTGCATCCCCAAGCGATGGAAACCGCCCTTCCATCTCTCCTGTCTCTGTTAAGGAAACACGCGAGGAAAGACCGAAGGAAAGGAGAGGAAACGGTATCGGATCTTTTAAAGAAATTGGGGATATGGTAGTGTGGGTCATGGATATAATTGCCAAATAACCCTCTTCTTGAGGGTTATTTGGCATGCCCAGCATTTGGTTTTCTCTTCATCCTTTGATTGATTTTTCGAACATGCGTATCATCCTAAAAAATTTTATACCGCTAACTTGACGGGTATGGGGTCAGACCCCCCCTAGCGTACTTCTACCCAACCTCTTTTAATGGCGGTTACGACTGCTTGTGTGCGGTCGTTCACATTCATTTTTTGCAAAATATTACTTACATGGTTTTTTACTGTTTTTTCGCTGATATACAGCGCTTCGCCTATTGCCCTGTTGCTTTTTCCGTCCGCCAGCAGCTGGAGAACTTCACATTCGCGTTTCGTTAATAAATGATAGGGGCGCCGCACTTCGCCTTGCTGAAAGCCTTTTTTTCGATCGCTGGAAGTGAGTCGACGATAGTCGGCGATCAAATTATGAGTAACTTTTGGATGCAAGTACGATCCACCCTCTGCCACGACTTTGACGGCTTCAATCAGAGCATCCGCATCCATTTCTTTCAAAAGATAGCCGCGTGCTCCTGATGTTAAAGCGTGCGCCACGTAATTTTCATCATCGTGAATGGATAAAATGATCACTTTCGTTTTCGGATAAGCATCCACCAATTGTTTCGTCGCCTCTACACCGTTTACGCCAGGCATATTAATATCCATCAAGACCACATCGGGTCTGTGTCTTTCAACAAGCTCAAGCACATCTGATCCGTCGTCTCCTTCAGCAACGATCTTAAAAGATTTTTCAAACTCTAATATTCGTTTTACTCCTTCACGGAATAATTGATGGTCATCGATTATGACAATCTTCGTTGCCATTGTTTCTCCTCCCTTATTATGTCAGCACTTTCTGCTTCTTAATACAATTTCTATTTGGACCAATTATTTCCTTGTTCATATTACCTATTCATCATTTATTTTTATAAATTCTTCTCAAATGTTTTACTTAAAGTATAGCTTAATCCCTTTCCATGGACATGAATCGGGACGCTTAACCTTACAACGGTCCCCTTTCCTGGTTTCGAATCAATGTTCAACTCACCTTCCAAAAGTTCCATTCTCTCTTTCATGCCAAGAATCCCAAACGAATTTGATTTGCGTTTATGAATGTCAAACCCTTGGCCATTGTCTTTAATGACCGCCAATACCTTCTCTTTCCCAATTTCCAGTTTCACGACAATTTCGCTGGCATTTGAATGCTTTAACGCATTTTGAACGGATTCTTGAATCAGGCGAAAAAGAGCAATTTCCAACTTTGAAGGGAGCCGTACTTCCAGCCCAATGTTTCGAAAGCGAATAGTCGTATTTCTTTGAATGGATCGATTATACTCCTCAAGAGTGCTTAAAAATTTATTCAGAGCCGGGACCAGGCCCAGATCATCAAGCGCCATTGGCCGCAAATCGTATATAATGCGTCGGACTTCATATAGCGCACTGCGAACCATGTTCTTTAAGTTGCGGATTTCTACAAGAGCTTCTTCCACTCCTCTTTCTTTGTACACTTTCTCGATCAAATCCGAGCGCATCAAGACATTGGCCATCATCTGGGCCGGACCATCATGGATTTCGCGTGAAAGCCGCTTTTTTTCTTCCTCTTGAGCCTCTAATATCCTAAGGCCAAACTCCTGCTTCAACTTCGCATCTTCAAGCGCTTGGCCAATTTGCTTCATGTCGCTGGTCAGATATTTCAAAACAACTGATATTTGAGCCACAAGATTGTCCGCTCTCTCAATCGTATTTTTCAAATTTTTAAGACGCCGTTCCAAATCATCGCGACGCTCCATCAGCTGTTTTGCCTTTTGTTTCGTCAGGATTAATTTCGTCTGTAAATCATGGGCATACTGATAAGCTTTTCGGATATCTTTTTCAGAATATGTATGAAAAAATTTGCTTACTTCCGAAAGCCTTCTTCTCGCTTGTTTAGTTTGATAATCAAGTTCTTCTTCTTGTTGAAGAGCTTGCTTTACTTCATCTTTGATCGCTTTTAGTTCCATCAATCCCGATTCTAAATCTTGCCGGCATCGTTCGCCGATTTCAAAGATTTCATTTTTGCTTTGATTGACTGTAGAAATCATTTTATCTAATATCTCATCTAGCTTTTCCGTTTTGATACCTCTTAATGACATAGAGAAGACCGTTACAGAAAACTTATAAAAAGTTATAATTTCCTACAACTTTTATGTTTCATTACTTCTTCATCGTGTCTGCTTTCACGTCTATCTATTAAACAGATCGCTACTTGCATTTGGTGTAACACTCCAAAGTCGTAAATTCCCGACTAACGAATCGGTACATGTCTGCATTAACTTGCATTGTTAAGATGCAGATTCTAAAACATTTTCACCATATTTTTTAAGATTTATAGACGCTTGATAATCTCGATCAACAATATTTCCACATTCGCATTCAAAAGTTCTATCGGATAACTTCAAGTCTTTTTTAACTTTTCCGCAACAAGAACACAACTTAGAACTTGGAAACCATCTATCCGCCAAAATGAAGCGAATATTATTCCAATTTGACTTGTATTCAATTTGTCTTCTAAATTCATGGAAACACTGTTGTTGAACAGATTCAGCTAAATGTTTATTTTTCATCATACCTTTTACATTCAAATCTTCTAAAACAATAAACATTGGTTTTCTGTTTACGATTTCAGAAGTGATTTGATGTATGTAGTTATGACGAATATTCGTTAGTCTTCGTGAAACTTTTAAAAGTTGCTTTTCACTTTTTATAATGTTGTTGGTTTTCCTGTAACGGTTTCCCTCCCTTCCTTTTTCATATTTTCTTGAAATTTTACGTTGCAACCTGCGCTTTTTCTTTTCTAATTGCCTAATTCTTTTTGTTTTATTAATATTTCCATAAACTTTACCATCAGAACAAACAGCTAAATCTTTTATTCCTAAGTCAATACCTATCCCTTCTGTTTTTGAAGGAGAATAATCACTATCTGTTTCTATTCCAACAGATACCCACCAATTCAAACCATCAAATGTAAATCGAGGATTCATATACTTAACATTTTCACCAAATGGAATACGTCCTTTTTCTGCTAATCGAATCCAATTTATCTTTTGTTTATTCGACTTTTTACTTGAAGCAAATCCCTCTACTTTAACATGTGTTTTTGTGAATTTGATTTTCACATTATCCTGATAAAAACTAGGTATAGATTTCTTTTTCCTTTTAAATTTTGGATATTTTGATAGTCCTTTAAAAAATCGTTTGTAAGCATCACAAGCATCTTTAATAGCTTGTTTCGTTACATTATTACTTACATTATTCAGCCAATTAAATTCATCAAGCTTTTTCATTTGAGTAAACTGTTTTCTCAAAGTTGAATCATTGATGAATTTACCACCATTTTGATAATTTTCTTGTTGCTTTGCAATTGTCCAATTATAAGCAAATCTAGCTGTATTCGCATATAGAAATAATTTAGTTTTTTGCTTATTATTTGGTTTCAACATCCCTTTTATTGACTTTATCATTTAGCAACTCCTCATTTTCCTCAATTAATTCATCTACTAACTTTCTAGTTTTATTAGCACGTTTTCCTTGTAATCTACAACTAAATACTGTAACAATCTGTATTAAATCTTCTACAAGTTCTTGTTCATCTGTTTTTTCATTGCTATCTAAAACTTCAATCTCACACCCATTAAGGTTTGCCATATACTCAACCAATTCAAAACCAAATCTAAGAAGCCTATCTTTATGGAATACTACTATTTTATCTACTTCTTTGTTATTTATCATTTTGATTAGTTGACGCAAACCTTTTTTCTTGTAATTAATCCCACTACCAATGTCTTGAATGATTTCATATTCAACATTTAACGATTCTAAATATTTTTTCATATTTTCAACTTGTCTTTGCAAATCATCTTTTTGTTTATTAGAAGAAACTCTGCAATAACCAACCACTTTTTGACTAGTTTCTTTAATACCAAGTACCTCTTTAAGTTGATCGTGAGAATAATATCTATAGCCGTTTGAGCCAGTATGATGTGGTTTTAATTTTCCACTTTTGTCCCAATTTCTTAAAGTTTGTGGCGTTCGATTGATTAATTTGGAAAATTCATGAATGCTATAATATCTCATGCTATATTCCTCCTTAAATTAAATATAGCATGAAAAAATTATAAAGTCAATAAAAATTTTATAACTTTTTATAAGTTATTTAAAACTGTTTAAGCCCTCCTACCCTTGTTTCTGGCCCGATAAGACTTAAACGATCAAACTAAATCATGTCACTCGTCTTTTTCACCTGAGAACCGGGCATGCTTTCCCCCTGATTGATTTCATCTAATCGACAAGTCGAATCCTCCTCGGTAAAAATATTCATCTATTCTGAATTTTACGCCTATTTCACAATGAGGGCAATGATGGTTGATACAGAAGAAAAACCATGGTCATAAAAAAAGGAACGCCCCGCTCTATGGCAGTGCCTTCCCTGTTGAATCATTTTATTGAATTCTTCGCTTAGCGATGGCTCTTACATGGCGTATTTGCGGTTTACCCATTTAAAAAACGATGGCAGGATAGCGACGACAATGATGACGCGGATCACTTGAACGGCGACCACAAAAGTAGAATCCGCGTTAAGGATCACGGCTGTCGCGGCCATCTCGGCAATCCCTCCCGGAGCAAATGCCAAAACCGAAGTGGCCAATCCGATATCCGTAAACCGAGAAACAATATAGGCGCAGACAGTTGTAGCCATCACCAGTCCAACCGATCCGGCCAATCCCACAAGAAAAATACGCCGTGCACCTTGAAACATTTCCTTGTGTGAACTACCCTCCACTTACCACCCTTGCGGGTCGCTTGAAGTGGGGGCTTCTCGGGTAATCCTATCTAACGATAAGAAATTGACCGAGCTTACCCTCTCGTTCCGAAAGTTATTATTCTTTATGCTAATATGCGTAATCCTTCATTTTTGATATTGATTGCTGAATTGTGATCACGATCTAATACAAAACCGCAAGAACATTCATATACACGTTTAGATAATGGCATTTCTTTTTCCTTGCCACAACAAGAACATTTCTTAGTAGAAGGGAACCACTTATCGATTTTTACAAGTTGTTTCCCTTGTTCTTTTAGCTTGTATTCTAAGAAAGTAGTGAACATACCCCAGCCATTATCATGAACACTTTTTCCAAAATTGAGGGCTTGAGACATTCCTTTCATGTCTAAGTCCTCAATGATAACTGCGTCATAGGTTGATGCTAATTCTTTTGATTTATGGTGAAGAAAATTCTTGCGTTGATTGGCAATTTTCTCTTGTAACTTTGCTACTTTCAAACGTTGTTTTTCCCAACGTGCAGAACCTTTTTTTCTGCGAGAAAGAATTCGTTGTGCTTTTGCCAGTTTGTCTAATGCTTGTCGATAGTACCGTGGGTAATTGGCTTTCTCACCCTGTTCACTCTCGACATATAGACCGTCCATAGCAAAATCTAAGCCAACTACTTTTTGAATCTTTACTGACTGAATATCTTTCTCGTATTCTGTCAAAATCGAAATATAATATTTACCTGTCTTTGTTTTAGAAATAGTACAAGATTTGATTTTATAATCAGCAGGTATTTCTCTATGTCGGTTCATTTTCATTGGCTTTTTGATTTTTGGTAGTTTGATATGACCATTTTCTAGCTTAATATTGCCGTTGACCATATTGGTTGTGTAAGATTGTTTATTTTTCTTGCTTTTGAATTTAGGAAACTCCGCACGACCTTCAAAAAAGTTCTTATAAGCATTTTGCAAATTGATCTGTGCGTTTGCTAAAGCTAAAGAATCCACTTCTTTTAGGAATGGAAATTCATCTTTGTATTTCGCTGGTGTCGGGAATGCTTGTTGTTTAAGCGTTTCTTTATCGTTTTTGAATTTCTCATACGTTTCCTTACGTTCTTCCAGCATCTTATTGTAGACAAAGCGAACACAACCAAATGTTTTGGCTAATTGGATTTTCTGTTCTTTATTCGGATACAAACGAAATTTGAAGGCTTTGTTTTGTTTGGCCATATCAAATCACCTCACTTCTGACCTTGATTTTCAATGTATTTTTTTATGACTTCTATTGGTGCACCGCCTGTTGTAAGCAGACAAAAGCTTCTTGACCAAAACATCTCTTTCCATAGTCTTTTTCGGATATGAGGAAAGTTTTTCTTTATCAGTCGAGAACTTGCACTCTTATAAGTATTGATGAACTTCGATAATTCAGAATTAGGATGTGCTTTGAATAGGATGTGGATATGATCCTTATCATGATTCCACTCTGTCAAAGTAATGTTGTATTTTTTTCCGATCTCAATGAACATATCTTTTGCAAAATCAGATATTTTATCGGTGAACACTTCTCTGCGATACTTTACAACTAATACAAGATGATAATGTAATAGGAACACTGAATGATTATTACTATCCAATTTCATTGATATATCAATCCTTTTTTATATATAAGACTGATTATATCAAAACCTTTGGCTAAAGCCAACCGAAATTCATCTCCCACCTACTCATTGGGCTACGCCCTGCACATTCCTTGAGGATGGGAGACTTCTTTCGGAAATCCGTTAAAGAAGAGCCGATGCTTGCTCCCATGAGAATTTGCGCTACGATCATCAGCCAATTCGGCCACCATGCATTCAAATCGTGCCCTTTCAGCACTCCGCCTAACGTTTGCGCGATCGCCACAAAGATCATTCCTCCAACAAGCCAAGGAGAGGGGACTCTGATCCATTTTGCGACAAAAACTCCAGCTGCCGCCACAGCCACCAAAACTGTCGTCCAAGCTAGATGAGGATCGGTCGTTTGAAGAACGGCTATCGTTCGCGTCCCTTTACCGACAAAGTGTGAAGAATGCAGCGCCCACATCGAAATAAAAAAAGGAACCGTCCCCGTTACAAGAAGCACCCGAACCATTTGAGTAAGGCTGACAACCGCTACATTCGCCCCCAACTCGCTCGCAATTCCCGGCATGGCAGAAAGCCCTCCGGGAGCCGTTCCCACAAAACTCGTGATGAAATCGGTCGAGCTGAACCGCCATAAAATGAATCCAGACAATAGCGAAAAACTGATCGATAAAAGCAGCATGGCCAGCACAATCAAGCCGTCCTCATGAAAGACACGCCATACAGTGGAATTCATTTGTTGTCCCAATTGAATTCCTATTATAAATTGGCCGGTCCACATCCAATGTTTCATCAGCTTGATTTCCACTTGCTGAAAAGAAACAAACGCCGGTTTCCAAAGGGCCAGCACCCCGGCCAACATCAATGATCCGATCATCCAACCGATGGAAACTCCCGTCCGCGACAATAAAAATCCGCCGATACTGCTAATCAAAATAAACCATAAGTTTTGCAGAATCTTTTTTGTTGATTGCATAACGACCATCCTCTTTCAGTCCCCGTCTTCTTTGCTTTCCAATCGCTTTTCATTTCTCATGATAGCCAACATATGCCTCCTCTATTATAGCAGGGAAGTTCCTTTCAATTGGTACTCGAAGATTGGCTATTCTATGCCCCCACGCCCTCTCACTTTTATGTCAGACTTACAAAAAAGCAGTCCAACAGAAACATTCGCCCATCCCTCTTATAAGGGAGTGGGCGAATGTTTGTTCTGAAAAATACAGTATAATTAGTTTTTCCTCTATCCTTGATCTAGGTCTGCTTCCTTTTAATGCCCGGTTTGAATATATAAACTAAAAGCTGCGGCCTGCCGGTTTTTCCACAGCAGACCGCTGAATTCAGTTTCATCTAGGATGTTGCAGAAAAAGAGGGGGAAATTTCTAAAAACAGGAACAAGAAAGTTTTCTAAACTATCGAAAACTCCATTCAACGAAAATGATTCTCATTTAGTTCCTTCGTTTTTAATGATAATGATTATCATTATCTTTGTCAAGGATTTCAAGAAACTTTTTTGGCGATTAGAGATTCTTTATTCTGAAACGACACGAAAACTGCTATAATGCAATATAGAAACCCCTGATCTGTCGACAGATGGATAAACGATGATTTCGACATCCGAAGATTACGAATAAAGGAATGATGCAAGTGGCTGACTATCGGCAATTTTACGATAAATTAGCAGAAGTGGTCATGAAAGACAATATCAAAGTAGACGAATGTCTAAAAAAACACACCTATACACGGTTAGGTGGTAAAGCGGACCTTTTTGTCACACCTACTACTTTTGCGGAAGTTCAAGCAGTGGTTCAATTTGCGAAAAAAGAACAAATTCCTTTCACTTTGATCGGCAATGGGTCCAATTTAATCGTGAAAGATGGTGGAATACGCGGCATTGTTCTTTGTTTAAAAAACTTGAACAAAATCGTTGTGGAAGGAAATCAGCTCCGTGCACAAAGCGGCGCTGCGATTATCGATGCTTCTAGATACGCCTTGGAAAACCGGTTAACCGGCCTGGAATTTGCGTGCGGAATACCGGGTACGGTCGGAGGAGCCGTTTTTATGAATGCCGGTGCCTACGGCGGAGAAATAAAAGATGTGCTCGATTATGTGATGGTCGTGGATCGCGACGGAAACTTATTAAAACTGCCGGCTTCTGACCTCGATCTTTCTTACCGTACAAGTAATGTGGCCGAAAAAGGCTATATTGTGCTGGAAGCTGCCTTTGCGTTGCAGCCCGGTGACTACGAAGAAATCAAAGCAGTAATGGATAACTTAACAGAGCGCCGCGAGTCCAAACAGCCTTTGGAATATCCGTCTTGCGGCAGCGTGTTTAAACGGCCGCCCGGTTATTACGCCGGAAAACTGATCCAAGACAGCGGACTTCAAGGCACACGGATCGGTGGCGCAGAAGTCTCCACTAAACATGCCGGCTTTATCGTCAATATCGACAATGCTACGGCAGCCGACTATATCGCCTTGATTCGCCATGTACAAAAAACCGTCAAAGAAAAATTCAACGTCAACCTCGAAAGAGAAGTCAAAATCATCGGGGAAGACTTAACAGACCCTTCGAAACAATGCTAACGCAAAAAGCGAAAGGGATCATTTCCCGTCCATTCAAGCGGGGAATGATCCCTTTTTTCGGCATTTGAAGACATCACATGAAGGATTGGACTCATTATGATCCGGCCGGTTTCACATTTTCGTGCTATTCAATGATCTGGATCAACAACGGTCATCCAAGTCCTCTGATTTTTTTATGGATCAATGATTAACGCGAAGATTTTTAACCTCTTTCACACCCATATGTGATGCATCCTTCCTAATCGATAATATGCTTAGCCATCTTTATCGTCCGTGCGATATGGCGGGATGTTTGTTGAAGGTAAAACTCAGCGTGTTGAACGGCTTTTTCCCACGGGATGATCCCCGGGACTATGCTATAAAGGGTATCGATTCCGTGCTTTAGCACGATGTCGCTGTCTTCGGATAACGAACCGGCGATGCCGATCACCGGAATACCATATTGTTTTGCGGCTTTGGCGACACCGATAGGCGTTTTCCCCGAAACCGTTTGACCGTCTATGCGTCCTTCCCCGGTAATCACAAGAGAAGCATCTTTGACGCGCTCTTGAAATTGAACAGCCTCCAGCACAATCTCGACCCCTCGCTTTAATTTCGCATCCAGAAACGCAAGCAAGCCGGCGCCAAGCCCACCTGCCGCTCCGGCACCGGGAACATGGCGAATCGGTTTTTCCAATGTTTGTTCCACCACATCAGCAAAGCGGCTTAAATTTTCGTCCAGCTGTCGAACCATTTCCGGTGTGGCGCCTTTTTGCGGGCCAAACACAGCTGAAGCTCCGTTCGGGCCCGTTAAAGGATTATCGACGTCGCAAGCCACATCGATTTTCACCTTTTTCAGCCTTGAATCGAGCGATGACAGGTCAATCTCCGCCAATTCCGACAAATGCCCTCCCCCCGGGGCAATTTCTTGTCTCTTTTGATCTAAAAGCCGGCCTCCCAGCGCTTGAATCATTCCGGCCCCGCCATCGTTCGTAGCACTTCCGCCGACTCCAATGATCAAATGTTCTACACCCTTATCCAGAGCAGCTCGAATTAATTCTCCCGTTCCTCTGGTCGTTGTGAGCAGAGGGTTTCGTTTTTCGTTCGGGACAAGATGTAATCCGGAAGCAGCCGCCATTTCGATAACCGCTGTTTTTCCGTCACCAAGCAAACCAAAAAACGCATCTACCGGCTCTCCTAATGGTCCTGTCACTCGTTTTTCGATGACGGTCCCTCCGGTCGCGTCCACTAATGACTGAACAGTCCCTTCTCCCCCATCTGCCATTGGAATTAACACGTACTCCACTTCCGGAAATACGTCCCGAAATCCTTTTTCGATCGCACGAGCGGCTTGAAAAGCAGACAAACTTTCTTTGAACGAATCAGGTGCAATCACAATTTTCATCATTTCATCTCCGTTTCTTTATGATCCGAAAAGGTGAAATACTCCATAAATCAAGGTGGATACGACCGCTAATGTCATTCCAACAAGCGATTCATATGGCATCAGTTTGAGACGTTCTTTCATTTTCATATGAACACTGCCCGCTGTAGCATGGAAAAAGCTCCCGTGAGGCAAGTGGTCTAACACGGTAGCCCCCGCATGAACCATGGCCGCACCCGCTAACGCAGAAACACCCAACCCCACAATCGTGCCTCCAAATACGCTGCTGGCAACAGCTGTCCCTGCCGTTGTAGAAGCGGTAGCAGCTGACATAAAGATTCCGGCAATCGGCGCTAATAAATAGGCCGGCAATCCTGAATGAGTTAAGCCGCTGATGATCCCCTCTTTTAACGACGAGTTCGCAATCACTCCAGCTAACGTTCCTGTCCCTAATAACATAATGGCAACGCCGGACATTTTCGACAAACCGGAAATGGCATAAGCATTGATCTTCTTGGATTGTTTCATCGCCATGGCCCCCACTATTCCACCGGCCGGAAGTGCGATCATAGGATCAATATCCATATGAAAAGTCGGGCGCAGCGCCAGCAACGCAATGGTTACTATGGGAGCCGTAATCGCAGCTAAAAAACTGGGCAATTCTTTCTGTTCATGGCCAGCTGATTCCGTTTGTTCCGCAATCATTGTCCCTTTTCGCATCAATTTCTTCGCCAAAAGATAAGTGACCACCATTCCGAAAAAAGCCGGAAGCACCCCGGCAGCCATTAAAGACGTCAACGGAACATGGAAGGAATCTGAGGCAGCGATCGCATTCGGGTTAGGCGACATAATGTTCCCCGCTTTTCCTCCGCCAATCATCGCCAATAAAATGGCGGGTTTGGATAACTGTGCCCGACTGGCAATCGCCAGCGCAATGGGCGCAACCGTCATTACAGCGACATCCACAAACACACCAACCATCGTCAAAATCATGGTCGCAATAGCCAACGCTAATAACGCCCTTGCTTCTCCGAGCTTTCGTACGATCGTTTCCGCAATCGACGCTGCGGCTCCGGACTCAATCAGCACTCCTGCCAACACCCCTGCGGCTAAAATACGCAGGACAGCAGGGACCATCCCTTCTGCTCCTTCCATCATCACATCCACCGTATTGGTCACATCGGCTCCTCCAGCGATTCCGCCAATGAAAGCCCCTGCCATCATTCCGTAAGCAGGTGAAACTCTGCGCAAAATAAGCACGATCGCCATCGCTAAAGCGACGATCGCACCTAAAGCGCTTACTTGAACCCCCATAATCTCCCCCCTTTGATTGTCCTTTTAATCGTCGCCTCAGTTTCGTTTTGAAGCCGTATGAGTATTAACAACCTTCCTTCCTTTCTTCCTTCCAAGGAAGTGTTAAGCTTATGAAGATAGGATATCTACCGTTCTAAATGCTTTTCACAATGAAACCTCAAACCTTGTAAACTTGCCTTTTCTTTCAACTTGCCGGCAACTTCAATAATATGTACGGGGCTGCAAGGGACAATATTCGTATTACCCTATCAGATTCATTTTCTTGGCAGTGTTATTCGCTTGAATTTTCATGAAAATCAGCAAGCAGACCAGCCTATTTTTATCGAAGTTTTATCTACTTTTTATATTAAAGATTCACTATCCATTTGAAAACCATTCTTTGTTAAAAATCGAGGGTTTTTCGCGTTCTTAAACGAAAGAAACAGCAATCCGATACTTATAAAGCCAAAAAAGCAAACCCGTTTCCGATTTCAATCGGAAACGGGTTTGCCAATCAGCCATCTATTTTCACATTTTATTCCGGATGATTGTCGGCATTTGGGTCTACCTTAAAAGAAGGCTTAAATCCTCGATACTTCACGTCTATCATCATACCAGCAGCAGCGTGATGCAATTCATGGCAATGGTACATCCAATCACCGGGATTGTTCGCTTGAAAAGCAATGACATATACTTCTCCCGGTTTGACATTGAGTGTATCTTTTATCAAAGGCGATCCTGTCAGCGGTTTTCCGTTTTTACTTAATACTTGGAAAGAGTGGCCATGTAAATGCATCGGATGATCAACAGTCGAAATATTTCGTAACGTGATTTTGACTAAATCTCCTTTGTTCACATAAATCGGATCCGTCTTCGGATAGTATTTTCCGTTGATCGTATAATGCGTGGTGCCTTTCTTGTCCACTTTTACGCCTAAATCCATGGTATAGTTTACATCATATTTTTGATTCAAAGTAAATCTGGACGGTCCCTTTTCGCCGTATTTTGTTATATCCAACTGCGGCAATGAAGTCTTATAATCCGGCTTATCTGCATGGCGGTTTGACCCTTCATAAACGATCTTGGCCACCATGTTTTTGTCCGCTTTATTGTGATCATGAGAATCGATATACCATGTTCCGGGATGATCGGCTGTAAATTCAATATCATATCGTTCACCCGGCGCGACAGGGATGAGCTTATTCTTCACTAATTGCGGTTTATGAATCGGGTTTCCATCGGTGGCAACCACCTTAAACGCATGGCCATGCAAATGAATATTATGAGTGATATATCCGGCGTTGATCAATCGAATACGTACTTTATCGCCTTTGCGAACCTTTAATGGCGGTATGGAATCTCCGGATTTTCCATTGATCGTATACAAATCATACGTTCCCATGTTATCGCCGTTCATATCCGTATGATTCTTGCCGCTCTTCATTTCATCCATCGTTATGCCGGATGAATTCCATTCATCCAACATAAGAGTATAGTCTTTGTCGACTTTTTCTTCGTTTGCCCCCTCCACAATGATGGCTCCATATAAACCTTTATCGATTTGATTCACACTATCTTGGTGGGAATGATACCAATATGTACCCGGTACAGTGGCAGTAAAATGATAAGTAAAAGAATGGCCGGGTTGCACTGAGTTCATGGTCACCCCCGGAACGCCATCTTGGCTGTTAGGAACCGGAAGCCCATGCCAATGAATGGTCACAGGTTGTGGCAATTCATTTTTAAGCGTGATATTCACGGTTTGACCTTGTTTTAATTTTATAATAGGTCCTGGTACAGAACCGTTGAAAGTCCAAACGGGAAACTTATGTTTAGAATCAAATGAATTCACTGCTTCTTTTGCTGTTATGGTAATGTTATTTCCCGCTAGTTCTTTTGTAGCAGTGGTCATAGTCAAATTCGAATAATCTTTTTGACTACCGGACATTTGGGAATGATCACTGTTTTCCGTACTCTTGCTATCCATATTGGACGTATCATGACTGTTCGCTTTATCATTGGCGTTTGAGCAAGCGGCAGCGATGACAACCAAAATAGATAGAATCATGATGAACCCCGATTTTTTCATTTTTATACCTCCCTACCGTATATCATAATATAAAAAATGACAGATTGAACGGAGAGAGTGTAAACAATTCATGAATTTCCATTTTCGAATGAAAGACTTTTCGATAAGAGAACACCAGATGTTGGAGCTTTTATCTTTGATCGACAGATCGATAAACATTTTCTTTTTGAAATGAAGGAATGTCTATTGTCACCCGAAAAAAATCGTACTATAATAATCATGTGTCTTTCGGGATGTAGCTCAGCTTGGTAGAGCACTAGCATGGGGTGCTAGGAGTCGCAGGTTCAAATCCTGTCATCCCGATCGTTCCATACAGATTTTCAATAACCTTCCTTCACTCGACATTTTACTTTTGAAGCATCTGCTTTTTGCAGGTGCTTTTTCTATTTTTCTCCAGTAGCATTGCATTAAGTTAATTTTAATTTGTCAAGCCCAATTTTATGTTAAATTTCATCTTTTTGGATATAAAAAAACTCCTTATAATTAGGATTGGCAGTCCTATCCAAATCCTAAGAATAAGGAGAAACCATTATGGATAAGAATACCACAGAATCCACAATAAATGAACTATTTAAAGAGATCGATCCAATAACTTTTTCAAAACTAATTAATGTGATTGACGTTGACAAATACATTAAAAAATTAACGGTGTATAAGTTTTTACAACTTTGTATCATCGCTCAGTTAAATGAATTGGAAAGCTTAACAAAATTGGCCAAACATTTGAAAGACAAGGAAGAGTTGCAGACATATCTGGAATTTGATGCAATTAGTACTTCGCAACTTTCTCGCAAATTAGGCCAATTATCCCCTCAACTGTTTGAAAAAGTATTTAAATATCTGGTCTTAAAGATCCAAGGGCAAATGAAAAATGCCCCGATCATCCGAAACATTGGTCGTCTTCTGGTCATTGATTCTACCACGATGAGCATGAGTTTGAGCCAATATCCATGGGCAACTTTTCGTAAGACAAAGGCTGGTGTTCGACTCCATTTAAAGGTTGTTGTAACGAAGGATATCACTGTTCCGGATCAAGGGATTATCTTACCCGCGAAACATGCCGATCGCACACAGATGGACGAACTCATTGAAATCGATCCAAATGCGATTTACTTGTTTGATCGAGGGTATGTCGATTACAAACAGTTCGACCGCTTATGCCGAGAAGGGGTGCGATTCATTACCCGGCTTAAAAAGAACGCAGAGATTGAAGTTTTATCGGAACGGATTCCCAATCCAGAACGTTTGATTTATAGGGATCAGATTGTCATTTTAGGAAATGACCGTAATCATACCAAAATGACTCATCCTCTCCGATTGATCGAAACGGTCGACAGCGAAGGGAATCCCGTGATCATCATAACCAATTGCTTTGATCTTTCTGCGGAAGAGATTGCAGATTTATACCGATATCGCTGGAAGATAGAGACCTTCTTTAAATGGATGAAACAGCACCTTAAGATAAAAAGATTTTATGGAAAAAGTCAAAATGCCGTTTACAATCAAATTTGGATCGCCCTAATCACCTATTGCTTACAGGCCATGCTCCAATTAAAAGTGAATCACGATGGTCCTTTATTAGAGATCAAGCGAACTTTACAGAATCTGCTTTTTAAAGGTTTTGACTGTTTTGTTCGCTCCCTTTTTAAAAAGCCAATTCGAACGTCCAACGGTCGGAAAAAATACCATTGGGAAAAAGATTTTGAAACCATCGTGTACCAATTTGAAGAAGGGGAGGTGGAACACCTAGACGATTTAGTTTATGATCCAATGTTTCTGTAATATATTACCAAATTGTGGAAATGGACTGCCGATTAAGACGTCATTGTCCTTTTAAGCTTGCTTAGAAAGATTGTATGTCTGAATATTCAGTTACATGAAATAACTGGAATTTTTGTTGAGCTTGACAAACATTAAATTTTTTTATGCAACGCTACTGATCATTTTATAACTAACTCAACTTTCGCACACAGAAATATTTAAGCATTGCTTGATATAATTAGGTATAGTGGCCAACCATTTATTCATTTGATTTTTAAAGATGTCCATGTTCAAAGAAACCTCGGCTTCCGCCAAAGTTTGGAAAAGGTCAATAAGTGATTGAAGGGCAGTAATAAAATCTATGTCTTTTACATCTTCGCAAAGGATGTAAAAAAGGTTGCCAATCGTCTTAGGATCCTCCTCTTTTCGCATTTGCCAAGCAATGAGAATATATCGTGTAAAAACAATGGTTGTATGGCTAATTAACATGTCGTAGGAACGTCCCTGGAATTCTTTCTCTAAATTTAAAAGGGATTTATTGCATTTGAAGAAGACTTCAATGTCCCAACGCATGCCGTAAATACGAATGATCTCTTCATTTTCTAATGTTGTATCTGTGATGAGAATGGCAAGCCATTCGCTCCGTTTATTACGGTTTCGTACAAATAGAATTTTTACTGGAATTCCATTGTCTAAAGTAGCATAAACGGATCCGCGAATGTCTTTTTTACCCATGTGAGGTTTTGCCAATTTGTAAAGTTGATTCAGTGTGAAACGTTCACCATTGTAAACGTATCGCTGCTTTAATTGCTTCACCAAGCCAATGACAAATAACCCTTTGTTCGTAATCTTCTCAATTAAAGGCGCTTGTGTAAACCAGGAATCCATGAGAACATAGTCAGCTATAATCCCTTTTTCAAGCGCATGATCAAGTAAAGCTGAAGCCACGTCCGGTTTTGATTTCAGAGCTTCCTGGCGACGCTTATAGCCAGATGTTCGTTTATCAATATTGGTATTGTTTTCTTGCAGGCGATTTTCCTTTTTCGGTGAACTTAGAAGAGCAAAATCAACGGGAATAAAAGTAAAACGATCGGTCCAGCCAAGGGTAAGCATTTGAAACCCTTTCAAGTACTGATGGATAGAGTGATCAAAAACCTTAGCCAACAGTTCAACCGACTTACTACGGTTTCTTGAAAAGACAGAATCATCAATCACAAAAGCTGTGACACGATCTTTTGAAGTTAATGGTTGAAGCAGACGGATCATTTCACTGCTTCATGAAAGCAGAAACTTTCTCCAATGATAGGTTGGTGTATTTAAAAAGCGATAGACTGTATCCTTTCCGGGCAGATCCTGAGATCGTTTACTCATAAAAGCACGAAACCAGTTCTTATATTGGAAGACTAAAAGAAAAATCAGTTTGAAAACAGTAAGACAAGAATACCCGGAAAGTTTCGTAATATTCGCTTTTCTTAAATGATATCCAATATTTAATTCGGAAAATCCTTGTTAGGGTATTAAAGTCAAGTTAAGTATCTTAGAATATAGTAAAAAAAGAGGGATGGTTGATAAAGCGTACAACACACAACAACCGTCCTGTCAAATCTAAAAGTTCCACCTCTTACATAAACCTCTAACAGTTGTTTCCTTTTTTCTTCTATATATTACCATGAGCAACTCTTCATTTACATTTGCTTTTATAATTTTTCTTTTATTCTACCGTTAAATTTAATTTCTTTAAAATTAAGATTTACAAAGCACGTTCTATAATAAAAACAGAGAAGTTAATTTTCACTTCATCATCCTTAAATCGTTTTTTCTAATCTCAAAATTCCTTTTAAATTACGTTAAACTTTAAATTAAATTTAGTTGTGAACCATAAAATTTCCTAAAATAAAATGAACCATAAAATTTCCAAATGGAAATTTTATGGTTCATGTCACAAAGTTTTATTCGCATGTTATCGGATACTTAAAATGGAGACGGTGGGAGTCGAACCCACGTCCAAAGGTATCACTACTTAAGCGTCTACGAGTGTAGTCGACATATTGTGTTTCGCTCTATCGTCGGCCTGTCGACGGGCTTCGGACGAGCTAGCCTGATTGGTCTCTTCCTTCATCCTCAGGCGGCGGAATCCGGCGTAGCCCACTTCAGATGAACCCCTCGACTTCCACATGGGCGATGGAAGGAGGAGCCTTTAGCGCAATTAAGCAGCTAAAGCGTAATTGTTTTGTTTGCCAGTTATATTTAAGTTGACGTTGATGACGGAGACGATCCCTCCGACTCGCAGCTTAAGCTCTGATTACCCCTGTCGAATCCGTAACGTCCCCTTATAATAAAGAGAATGTTTCGGAAGCTCTGGGAATATCGAGAGCTTAATGCTTGTTTCAACTGGCTCTTGCAAGAGTTATTATATCATAATAGGCGTATAATTCAACCGGGATGAACTTCCAATTTTCCAACTTGCGGTACGACCCTCCACTTCTTTACTTATCGAAGTGGAGGCTTTTTCCCGAGTGATGGACTGCATCCAAAGATCGCTTGAAAAGTATCGATTCTGGGCAGCCCTGTATGTTGGATGACAAAACGAGTTTCACCGTCTGGAAGTTCAAAAGAATATTAAAACTGCTGACGAGCTTTAAACGCACGCTCAATTTCTCGTTTTGCTTCTTTCTTTTTCAAGTCTTCGCGTTTATCCCATTTTTTCTTCCCTTTGGCCAGACCAAGAAGAATTTTGGCATAGCCGTTTTTTATATATAATTTTAACGGAACAAGCGAATAGCCTTGTTCTTTTGTTTTCCCGATTAATTTCAAAATTTCTTTTTTATGCAGCAAAAGCTTTCGAGTACGAAGCGGGTCATGATTATAACGGTTTCCATGTTCATATGGGCTGATATGCATATTGTGAAGAAAAACCTCGCCCTTTTGGACGCGGGCAAATGAATCTTTTAAATTGACACGGCCAGCGCGGATCGATTTAATTTCCGTTCCTTGCAGCACGATGCCCGCTTCATACGTTTCTTCAATAAAGTAATCGTGCCTTGCTTTCTTATTTTGTGCGACAACTTTTCCTTCCCCTTTTGGCATATGATTCCCCCCCTTGCTGGTTTCTTGATCTTTTGTCCAAAAGGCTATCAGGAAAGATCCGGCCTCTCCATCATCAAAAAAACTTATCTCATTCTCTGACTAAATTCTTGTCAGTCCGCCTTTATTTTCGTTTACGCCTTTTGCTTTTTGGTTTTGCGACATTCTCGTAAAATTTCTTTTTCTTTTTTTTGGGCGGCCGCGTTGACCATTCTTCCTCCGAATTCAGCTGAGGACCTTTTTGTTTTCCTTTTTTGGAACGCACTTTCACCACTTTCGGCGCATCCATCGTTTTTCGCTTCTTAACGTTTTTCATGCCGACGATTTCAAAATCGACCGAATGTTCCTCTTTATTGACATTGATGACGCGGACCGTAATTTCATCGCCGATCCGATACACATTTCCAGTCCTTTCGCCGATCATCGCATAATGGCGTTCATCGTAGTGATAATAATCATCGGTCATATACGAAACATGGACAAGACCTTCAATAGTATTCGGCAGTTCAACAAATATGCCAAAGTTCGTAACGGAACAAATAATGCCGTCAAATTCTTGGCCGATTTTATCTTCCATAAATTCCGCTTTTTTAATTTCGTCAGTCGCTCTTTCGGCATCTACTGCCCGTCTTTCTCTCTCGGAAGAATGCTCAGCGATTTCCGGAAGCCGCGCTCCCCATTTCGCTCGTGTCGCTTCGTCCATTTTCCCTTCGATCAAATAAGTGCGGATAAGCCGGTGAACAATTAAATCCGGATACCGACGTATCGGAGAAGTAAAATGGGTGTAAAAATCGGTAGACAAACCGAAGTGTCCCAGACTTTCCGGATAATATTTTGCCTGCTGCATGGAGCGAAGCATCACAGTCGATACGACCATTTCTTCCGGCTTTCCTTGCACTGCTTCAATGATTTCCTGCAACGCCCGCGGATGAACGGAATTGGCCGTTCCTTTGACGACCAGACCGAAATTCGTTATAAATTCAAAGAATCGCTGCAGTTTATCTTCTTTCGGATCTTCATGAATCCGGTAAATAAACGGAACATCGAGCCAATGAAAATGTTCCGCCACCGTTTCATTGGCTGCCAACATAAATTCTTCGATCAGCCGCTCCGCCACGGAACGTTCGCGCAGCACGACATCTACCGGTTTGCCGTTTTCATCGACAATCACTTTCGACTCTTTAAAATCAAAGTCGATGGCTCCCCGCTTCATTCGTTTATTACGGAGAATTTCGGCCAATTCGGCCATTCGTTCAAACATAGGAACAAGAGGTTCATACCGTTTCCGCAATTCTTCATCTTTGTCAACGAGAATGGCATTGACATCCTCATAAGTCATTCGTTCCGTTGTGCGGATGACGCTTTCGAAAATTTCGTGGCTGACCACTTCTCCTTGTTCATTGATTTCCATTTCACATGAGAGAGTAAGGCGGTCCACTTTCGGATTTAAAGAACAGATCCCGTTGGACAGCCGGTGCGGGATCATCGGAATCACTCGGTCAACCAAATATACGCTTGTCCCCCGCTCAAACGCTTCCCGGTCAATAGGAGAGCCTTCTTTCACGTAGTAGCTGACATCCGCAATATGAACGCCTAATTTATAGTGTCCATTGTCCAATTTTGTGACAGTGACGGCATCATCCAAGTCTTTGGCATCCGGTCCATCAATCGTCACGATCAGTTCGTTCCGCAGGTCCCTTCTGTTTCGAATTTCCGATTCGTCAATGGTGTCGGGCGTTTCATTGGCCTGAGCCAATACTTCATCCGGAAAGCTTTCCGGAAGTCCAAACTGATGAATAACCGATAAAATATCCACTCCCGGATCGTTTTTATGGCCAATAATCTGAATAATTTCTCCTTCGGCGCTTTTTCTTCCTTCCGGATAAGAAGTGATCCGGACCACCACTTTATGACCGTCCACTGCCCCCATATTGGCTGTTTTCGGAATAAAAATATCACTGGAAAACTTGCGGTCATCCGGAATCACAAACCCAAAATATTTGCTGTCCGAGTAGGTGCCGACCAGATCCTTGACGCCTCTCTCCAAAATTCGGACAACGGCTCCTTCTCTACGCGTTCCTGATTTTTGATTAGAAACACGGACAAGCACTTTGTCTCCGTTCACCGCTCCGTTTGTGTCGCCGGGAGGGATAAAAATATCATCCATTCCCGGTTCTTCCGGGATCAAAAAGGCGAATCCCTTCGGATGACCGGACAGCTTTCCACGGATTAAATTCATTTTTTCCGGAACTCCATAGCGGTTGCTTCTTGTTCGAACGACAAGCCCTTGCTCTTCCATGTAGACAAGCGCTTTGACAAAATCTTTAAACTCTGATGAATCCTCAATTTCAAACGCTTTTTCAAGTTCTTGGACAGTGAGCGGCTTGTAGGCGTCTTCTTTCATATAGGTCAACAGCCTGTCCACATGCTCTTGAATGGTTGGATCCATTTTCATCCCTCCTTAGGACTTAAAGCCCCGACGGAATTTATACTTGCCAATCAAGACTTTCTAAAAATTGATAAATATCTTCGTGAAGCTGCTCTTTTTCTTTACCAAGTGTAATGACATGGGTGGATTGTTCATACCATTTTATGTGTTTCACCGGAGATTGGATTTCATTGTAAATAATATTGGCCGAATCCGTGTTGATCATTTCATCATGTCTTGCTTGAACAACAAACGTTGGGGCATATACGTTATCCACATTTTCTCGGACATCGGCTATAAGATTTTGAAGCTCTTTTAATGTATTCATAGGAGTTTCCTTAAAGGCTTCTATTTCTTTTTCAATTTGTTCCTCCGATTTTCCTTCCAATTTTTTATAGTTGCGGGCGTATTCCACAACTCCCTTGTACATAACTTCTTCGCTTTTAATATACATTGGCGCACACATGGGAATGATTCCCTTCACAGGTACAGTGTAACCTAATTTCAAAGAAAATACACCGCCGAGCGACAGGCCGGCAACGGCAATTTCTTCATAGCCTTTGCTTTTCAAAAAATCATAGGCTTTTACAACATCCTTCCACCAGTCTCTCGGCCCTGTTTTCACCAGCTCTTCCGGGGGCACTCCATGGCCTTTATAATGAGGAGCATGACTGGTATACCCCTTTTTCTCCAAAAATCTCCCCAGCATGCGTACATCCGATGAATTTCCGGTAAAACCATGCAGCAATAATACCGCTCTCGGTCCCGCTTCAAAGAAAAATGGCTCCGGCCATTTTATTTTCATGATGACTTCTCCTTTCTTCATGAATCCAAATGTTTTACTGCCGCTGAAAAAAGTTCTTTTCCTCTCATCAATCCGCCTTCTCAAGAGTCCTCTCTAGTTCAAACTCTCTCTCATGATCCGCATGTTGACACCCTAGTCCACAAAATGGCGACGTTGGCGATCATCATGAGAAGCGAATGGATGAGCTTTTCAAGAGAAAAGCCTAACCACGAATGGTCAGGCCGGAAAATTCGCAATGTTATATCGTTCTTAAGATCAGTTAGCTGCAGACAACCGTTCATTTCCACAGCGTCTCGCTGCCGTTACCATCCAAGATAAGCGATCGCAATGGTAATCGCGAAAAACAAAATGGACAATACAACCGTAATGCGATGCAAAACCAAATCAACACCGCGCATTTTCTGCTTTCCAAAAAGCTGTTCTGCCCCGCCGGTAATGGCTCCGGAAAGGCCGGCGCTTTTTCCCGATTGCAGTAAAACGACCACGATGAGCGCGATGGAAACGACTACTAGTGCGATGGTTAAAAATGTGTGCATGATTCCCCTCCATAACAACGAACAAACGATTAGTTTTATTTTACCACAAGGGTCAGGAAGAAGACAAATACGAATCATGAAAAAGGCTGACTCATTGAACGGGTCAACCGTGATGAGTCAGCCTTTTGAAAATGGATGAAGGATTAGTGTTTCAGATTATAGAATGCCTTCAAGCCAAGGTATTGAGCAGTATCTCCCAATTTGTCTTCGATGCGAAGCAATTGGTTGTATTTCGCTACGCGGTCAGTGCGGGACGGTGCTCCCGTTTTAATTTGGCCGGCATTTGTAGCCACGGCAATATCAGCGATTGTGCTGTCTTCTGTTTCACCGGAGCGGTGAGAAACAACAGCCGTGTATCCTGCGCGTTTTGCCATTTCGATTGCATCAAATGTTTCCGTTAAAGTACCGATTTGGTTTACTTTAATTAAGATGGAGTTGCCAACACCTTTTTCGATACCTTGAGCTAATTTTTTCGTGTTTGTAACGAACAAGTCGTCACCTACTAATTGTACTTTTTTGCCAAGGCGTTCTGTCAGCATTTTATGGCCTTCCCAGTCGTTTTCATCCAAACCGTCTTCGATCGAAATGATTGGGTATTTAGAAATCAATTCTTCATACCAGTCTACCATTTCTTCGGATGTTTTCGCTACGCCTTCGCCATCCAGATGGTATTTTCCGTCTTCATCGCTGTAAAGTTCAGAAGAAGCAACGTCCATTGCCAATTTCACTTCTTCGCCTGGTTTGTAACCCGCTCTTTCGATTGCTTCAATAATGGTTTGCAGCGCTTCTTCATTGGATTTTAAGTTTGGTGCAAAACCACCTTCGTCACCAACTGCTGTATTGTAGCCTTTTTCTTTCAACACGGATTTCAGATTGTGGAAAATTTCTGCTCCCATGCGCAATGCTTCACGGAAGTTGGATGCACCAACCGGCATGATCATGAATTCTTGAATGTCCACGTTGTTGTCCGCATGGGCACCGCCATTTAAAATGTTCATCATAGGAACTGGCAATTGTTTTGCGTTGAAGCCGCCAAGATATTGATAAAGTTCAACGCCTAGAAAATCAGCTGCAGCACGAGCGACTGCCATGGAAACACCAAGGATGGCATTAGCGCCTAATTTTCCTTTATTTTCTGTTCCGTCCAGTTCAATTAACAATTTGTCAATTCCGACTTGGTCTGTTACATCATGACCGATCAATTCAGGGGCAATGATTTCATTTACATTTTTAACCGCAGTCAATACCCCTTTTCCTAAATAGCGTGATTTATCACCGTCACGCAGCTCCACAGCTTCGTATTCACCAGTGGAAGCGCCGGATGGAACAAGCGCACGTCCAAATACACCAGATTCCGTATAAACTTCTACTTCTACTGTTGGATTACCGCGGGAATCTAATACTTCACGAGCATAAACTTCTGTAATGAATGGCATTTGAATCTCTCCTTTTTATTTAATTTCTAAATATTAATGTTTAATAATCGATTGGCCTGTCATTTCTTTAGGCTGTTTTATTCCTAAAAGATCGAGCATGGTTGGCGCCAAATCGCCTAAAATACCGCCATCGCGCAATTCCAATCCTTCTTTTGTCACGATGACCGGTACAGGATTCGTTGTATGGGTCGTCATCGGCTTGCCGTCAAGCGTTACGACTTCGTCCGCATTTCCGTGGTCAGCCGTAATAATAGCGACGCCGCCTTTTTCTAAAATAAGGTCAACTACGCGTCCTAAACATTCGTCAACTGCTTCCACCGCTTTAATGGTCGGCTCTAGTTTACCGGAGTGTCCAACCATATCAGGGTTGGCAAAGTTTAGGATAATAGCATCAAATTTGTCTGCCTCGATTTCTTTCACAAGCGCATCAGCCACTTCATAAGCGCTCATTTCCGGCTTAAGATCGTAAGTGGCCACTTTTGGAGAATTGATTAAAATCCGTTCTTCTCCTGGGAATTTTTCTTCTCTTCCGCCGCTCATAAAGAAAGTAACGTGCGGATATTTTTCCGTTTCAGCAATACGCAGTTGTTTTAAACCGTTTTGCGATAGAACTTCCCCGATTGTGTTATCCAAGTTCGTCGGTTGGAAGGCCACATATCCTTTTACCGTTTCGCTGAAGTGAGTTAAACATACGAAATAGAGATTTTTCGGTGCTTTCGGACCGCGATCGAATTCACGGAAATCTTCGTTTGTGAAAGCATTGGAAATTTGAATCGCTCTATCCGGTCTGAAGTTGTAGAAAATAACGGCATCGTTGTCTTGGATCGTCGCAACCGGTTCTCCGTTTTCTTTCACCATCACAGACGGAATGACAAATTCGTCATAAATGCCGTTTGCATAGGAATCATCCACTAATTCAAACGGATCTTTATATTTTGGACCTTCGCCGTACACCATCGCATCATACGATTTTTTCACACGGTCCCAGCGTTTATCGCGGTCCATGGAATAATAGCGTCCGGAAATCGTTGCGATTTCGCCGACTCCATATTCTTTGATTTTTTCGAGCGTTTGTTCAATATACTTTTTCGCTGTTTTTTGGCCAACATCACGACCATCTAAGAAAGCATGTATATATACTTTTTTCACGCCTTCTTTCGCAGCGAGTCGCAGCAAGGCAAACATATGGTCAATATGGCTGTGGACCCCGCCGTCGGATAAAAGGCCGAATAAGTGAAGGCTTGTTCCATGTTTTTTCACATGGTTCATCGCTCCAAGGAATGTTTCATTGCGGTCAAATTCCCCTTCGCGAATCGCAATATTCACTCTCGTTAAGCTTTGATAGACAATCCGACCAGCTCCGATATTCAAATGGCCTACTTCCGAATTTCCCATTTGCCCGTCAGGCAAACCAACCGCTTCTCCGCTTGCTCTCAATGTCGCATGCGGATATTTGTTCCAGTAGCGGTCAAAATTCGGTTTTTTCGCTTGTGCTACGGCATTTCCTTTCACTTCATCCCTTAGACCAAAACCATCCAAGATGATTAATGCAACTGGTGCTTTACTCATGACTGCCTGCCTCCAGTAATTGTAAGAAAGATTTTGGATCAAGGCTTGCGCCTCCGACTAATGCACCGTCAATGTCCGGTTGTTTCATAAACTCTGCAATGTTTCCTGGTTTTACGCTTCCGCCGTATTGGATGCGGATTGCTTCCGCCGCTTCTTTTGAAAATTGTTCAGCGACTACTTGGCGAATGTGAGCGCAAACTTCGTTGGCATCTTCTGCTGTGGAAGATTTGCCCGTTCCAATCGCCCAAATAGGTTCATACGCAATAACGGTTTGTTTCACTTGCTCTTCTGTTAAACCTTGCAACGCTTTGCGGACTTGATCGCCGACCAATTCTTTTGTTTGTCCGCTTTCTCTTTGTTCCAACGTTTCCCCTACACAAATGATCGGGATTAAATGGTGACGGAATGCTGCCAAGGCTTTTTTATTGACCGATTCATCTGTTTCATTAAACATTTCCCGGCGTTCTGAGTGACCAATAATGACATATTGTACACCCAATTCTTCCAACGCTTTCGGACTGATTTCGCCGGTAAAAGCGCCGGATTCTTCGAAATGCATGTTTTGAGCGCCGATTTTGACCGTTGTTCCTTGGACCGTTTTAATCAATTGATCCAGAAAAAGCGCTGGTGAACAAATGACGCTGTCCACTTTGTCTTCGCCAGGTACGGAATCTTTTACTTCGTTGGCAAATTGAAGAGCTTCCGTGAGCGTTTTATTCATTTTCCAGTTTCCCGCAATAATGGGTTTTCGCATGGTTTTTGCCTCTCCTTTCTTTTGCGACTTCCATTACTTATCGTTAAGAGCGACAACGCCAGGAAGTTGTTTTCCTTCCATAAATTCCAGAGAGGCGCCTCCGCCTGTCGAGACGTGATCCATTTTATCAGCTAAATGGAATTTTTCCACTGCTGCCGCTGAATCACCGCCGCCGATAATGGTAAAAGTATTTTCGGCATCAGCAAGAGCTTGCGCAACAGCTTTTGTTCCTTCCGCAAACTTATCCATTTCGAATACACCCATTGGTCCGTTCCAAATCACCAATTTGGAATTTAAAACGACTTCACGATATTTTTTGCTTGTTTCCGGTCCAATGTCTAAAGCTTCCCAATCAGAAGGAATTTCCTCAATGCTGACTACTTTTGTATTGGCAGTTTCAGAAAAGTCGTCTGCCACGACAACATCGATCGGCATATAGAAGTTAACGCCTTTTTCTTCGGCTTTTTTCATAAAGTCTTTTGCCAGTTCAATTTTATCTTCTTCAAGCAACGACTTGCCCACTTCATAGCCTTTTGCTTTAACGAACGTGTAAGCAAGACCGCCGCCGATGATTAAGTTATCGACTTTATCCAAAAGGTTGTCGATGACGCCGATTTTATCTTTTACCTTTGCTCCGCCGATAATGGCCGTAAATGGACGATCCGGATTAGAAAGCGCATTGCCGAGAGCTTCTAATTCTTTTTCCATCAAAAATCCTGCCACGGCCGGCAAATATTTCGCGATCCCTTCAGTGGAAGCGTGAGCGCGATGGGCAGCGCCAAAAGCGTCATTCACATAAATATCTGCTAATTCAGCAAACGCTTTTGCCAGTTCAGGATCATTTTTTTCTTCGCCGGGATGGAAACGAACATTTTCAAGGAGGAGAATGTCGCCGTCTTCCATTTTCGCAATTTCTGCTTTCACTTCATCGCCATAAGATTCATTCGTTTTACGAACATCTTTATGAAGAAGCTCGGAAAGGCGTTTTGCCACCGGCGTCAGGCGCATTTCTTCCACCACTTGTCCTTTCGGGCGTCCAAGATGGCTAGCAAGGATCACTTTTGCCCCGTTTTCGGACAAATATTGGATCGTCGGGAGTGCAGCACGAATTCTCGTGTCATCCGTTACGTTTCCGTCTTTCATCGGAACGTTGAAATCAACGCGGCAAAAAACTCGTTTTCCTTTTACATCCACGTCTTTAATCGTTTTTTTATTCATAGCAAAAGGCCTCCTTGGTTTTCGAAGATTTTCCAGCCAAGATTTTTCATGAAAACGGGGAGGGGGGATGAATCCCCCGCTCCCCCTTTCATCCCACTCTTATTATAGATGTTAGGATTTCAATTTCCAATATTCTTCAGTTTATATTAAAGACCTTTTTGAGCGATGTAGTCCACAAGGTCTACTACGCGGTTAGAATAACCGAATTCGTTGTCATACCAAGAAACAACTTTCACAAGGTTTCCTTCGATAACCATTGTGGAAAGGGCATCGATAGTAGAAGATTCAGTTGTTCCGTTAAAGTCGCGGGAAACAAGCGGTTCTTCTGTGTAAGCAAGGATGCCTTTTAATTCTCCTTCTGCTGCTTCTTTTAATACAGCGTTCACTTCTTCTACTGTTACTTCTTTGTCAAGTTCCGCAACTAAGTCTACAACGGAAACGTTTGGAGTAGGCACGCGCATAGCCATACCGTTTAATTTTCCTTTTAATTCAGGCAATACAAGCGCAACAGCTTTTGCAGCTCCAGTCGTAGTCGGAATGATAGATTGAGCAGCTGCACGAGCACGACGATAGTCTTTATGCGGCAAGTCTAAAATTTGTTGGTCATTAGTGTAAGAGTGAACAGTTGTCATCATACCGCGGCGAATGCCGAATTTGTCATTTAACACTTTTGCAAATGGAGCTAAGCAGTTTGTTGTACAAGAAGCGTTCGAAATAACATGGTGTTTTGCAGGATCATATTTATCTTGGTTAACACCCATAACGATCGTAATATCTTCTTCTTTTGCAGGTGCGGAAATAACCACTTTTTTAGCGCCTGCTTCTAAATGTTTTGCTGCATCTGCACGTTTTGTGAAACGGCCAGTAGATTCTACTACTACTTCTACACCAAGTTCTCCCCAAGGAAGATTAGCAGGTTCGCGTTCTGCCACAACTTTAATGCGTTTTCCGTTTACTACTAAAGAATCTCCGTCAACGCCTACTTCAGCATCAAGAGTGCCATGAACAGAGTCATATTTTAAAAGATGCGCCAACATATTGGCATCTGTTAAATCGTTGATTGCAACAATATCCACATTTGGGTTATTTAATGCTGCACGAAAAACATTGCGTCCAATACGACCAAAACCATTAATTCCAACTTTTACTGCCATTTTGAAATTCCTCCTTCATAGTTTCAGGATGATGGTAAAATTTATCCTTTAAAAAGGGTTAAATCCCTTTTAAAAGCATTTTTGCTGCTGCTTCATCTGTAATGAGCACCGTTGATTTAGGCGCGCTTTTCAAATAAGCGAAAATCGCTTTACCTTTAGAAGCGCCGCCAGCTACCGCAATGACATCTTTGGCCTTTGATAAGTCTGACAGCTGCAAACCGATAGTGGAAACTTTATGTACTACTTTTCCTTCTTCATCAAAGTAGTAGCCAAAAGCTTCTGCGACTGCCTTTGCTTTGACGAGTTTTTCCATCTCCGCCGGGCTCGTATTTCTGCGTTTTGCCATAACCATAGCATCACCGATGCCATGGAGAACCATATTAGCGGATGATATCAACGTCAAAATTTCCTTAATCGGTTTTTCCTTCATCAATGAAGCATACACTTGTTGGCTGACTTGGTCCGGTGCATAGAAAACCCGGTATTTTTGGCCCGTATTCTTCGCCATTTTGGCGCAAATATAATTGGCTTGATTGGATACATCTTCGCCAATACCTCCGCGAGCAGGGACAAACGTGATTTTTTTATTGGAAAAATCGGGTGTCAGTGTTTCAGCAACAGCCGCCATCGTAGTTCCACCTGTTACGGCAATGATATTTTCTCCCAATAATCGTTTTTTGATACTTCGGGCACATGCACGCCCCATTTCTTGTTTTACCCAAGGAGAAGTATCGCTGTTGCCGGGCACAATAAACACAGCTTGGATTTGAAAATATTCCTTAATCCTGTTCTCCATTTGGTTAATTCCCGAAATTTCCCGCATCATGTCTTCAATTTCACGCAAAATGGTTTTCCCTTCGTCGGTAATCACCATTCCGGTGGAGCGAATCTCAATCAGATGCTGTTTTTTCAAAAATTCAACTTCGCTGCGAAGCACCCTCTCCGTCAAGCCGACTGCTTGGGCCAAAGTACGCCTTCCTACAGGGCCGGACAGCCAAATGGATCTTAAAATTTCATAACGTTTTTGCATGATTTGCAGCAGGTCTGGTACTAGCTTTTTTTGAACTTCAAGAAATGTACTCATTCATGCTTTGACTCCTTTATTCAGTTGGACATTTTTAGTCCCGCATAGACTTATTATGTCCCACCTGCTGTAAAAAAAATGATCCCTGCTTGCGATTTTATTGTAGCAAGGATAATGGAAGAAATCAACGATAAAGAACACGATTTTACAAACCCTTCCTATTTCGTTAACAATATTGAAATATTTTTTATTTAAGCCGTCCCAACAACGTGGGGTAATCAACACGTCCGTACTGGATCATTTCGCCGTCATATTCGACAACGGGTATCATCATGCCGTACTTTTCCATCCATTCATCCTTCTCTTCAATATCCCGTTCTTCTATTTTCAATGGCACTAATTCGCCGACAAGCATCAAATTCATTTTTGCCTCCAAACATAACGGGCAATCTTTCTTTGTATAAAGCACTATATGTTTCACGGTCGTTCCTCCTGTTTCATCCCAATTGGTTCCACCAATCATCATAGGCAACCTCCCTTTTGTGGAAACGTCATTTAATCCGCTTTTATCATCGATCAATCTTTCGTTCAACCTGTTTTGCGAGACATTCCGATCCGACAATCCCTTGTCATCGAGAGGCATACATTGAAAAATCATGATTTTCCTTTTCAATATTAAAGCTGCGAACCAATCCGTATTTGTTTTTTCGATTCAGTCATCCGGACGGACGATCGTCATGACTCATATCGCTTTCTTTTGGATGACGAAGGGATATGCAGTTGATCTCGATATTTAGCGACTGTTCTTCTTGAAATCATGATTCCTTCCATCTTAAGTCGATCACATATTTCTTGGTCGGAAAGCGGGTGTTTTTTATCTTCCTGCGCTATCATGTTTTCGATCAACCCTTTCACCCGTCGGCTGGATATTGCCTCGGCGTTGTCTCGGGCAGGTACGGCGTTAGTGAAAAAATAGCGAAGTTCCAACGTACCATAAGGAGTTTGCATATACTTTCCCCTCACAGCCCTGCTGACGGTTGATTCATGAATTCCGAGTTCTTCCGCAATTTCCTTCATTGTCAAGGAAGTTAAATTTTGCGGCCCTTTCAAAAAGAAATCCCGCTGTTTTTCCACTATTTTCAATCCAACTTTTTGAATGGTTTCTCTCCGCTGCTCCAAGCTTTTCAGCAGCCATTGATAATCTTGGAATTTTTCTTTTAAAAACATTTTCAACTCTTGGTCATGATTGTTGGAGACTTCTTGAAAGTATTCTTTTTGAAAGACAATTTTAGGCATTGTCTCATCCAAAAATTTCAATTCTATTTTCTCCCCGTGCATCGACACGGACATATCAGGGATAATATATTCATTTGACCGGCTCGATTGAAAAGCCGCTCCAGGACGAGGATTTAACGTTTGAATATAATCTGAGGCTTTTTGAATGTCGGACAATTCCACTTTTAATGTTTTGGATAACCCTTTCCATTTTTTCTCTGCAAATTCATGAAAGTGGAAGCGGATTATTTGTTTTGCTAACGGAGGCGCATTTGTATCTCTATCCATTTGCAGAAGCAGGCAATGCTGGAGATGGTATGCACCGACACCGGCCGGCTCCAGTTCTTGAATGATCGAAACAGCTGTTTGTACTTCGTCCACCGATGTTTTCAGCAAAGCAGCCGCTTCTTCCGGACGGATGGTTAAATAGCCGTTGTCATCTAAGTTCAGCAGCAAAAAATCGAGCACTCTCTGAATCGTTTTTGACACTTTGATTCCGGACAGCTGCAAACGCAAATAATCCGCAAGCTGATAAGAATGATCGGCAATTTGTTCAATCCAATTTTTATCGTCATGAATCCTTTTCGTCTGCTTGCGGCTTCTCCACCTATCGAAATATTCCATCGGCGGAGTCTCTATCTGAATAAACGGATTTTCCATCGTTTTTTCTTCTAAATATTCCGCCAATTCTTGCGAGGAGTATTGAAGCAGTTCAATCGCTTGCGACAGTTCTTGAGTCATCGCCAGCTTCTGCGTTTGCTGAAGCCAAAGCCCGCTTTTCAATTGCATACTCATGTTTCTCCCTCCTCCTTATTGTTGTTTTACAATATATGATCATTCACGATTCATGTTTTAAAAGCGCTTTCATTTATTATTTTATAAAGATATCCACCGAAAATGAACTATTTTTTCAAAAAATCCAATTTTTCGACAATATTCAACCTTCCCTGTCAACGGAAAACGGGTGGACCAAAAAAGCCTATCCATCCAGCTGCCCAAATCGCAAAAAAGCCTTTTGCCCCACCCGTCCTATCATCAAACTAAATAACACCTGCAGACCGAATGTGATTCCAATCGATCGGGAAAATAAAATACGAACATCGCCATATGTAACAAAACCACAAAAGAATTTTTTCCTTCATTTTTGTTTCACTTCACGGAAGTTTTTTGATTACATTTATTCCGTTAATCCTTCATATTGCGGTAACGGGTAAGTGGAAAAATCCAATCGTTTATAGCGAGGAATTGAACGAGTATACCATCCTAATTCCTTAGCAAACTCTCTTCCTGGAACATAAACGGTTCCATTTTTTGTTTCCACATTGACGGACAATGTTTTGGTTTCTCCATTTACTTGAATTTCATTGCTTCCCGGTGTGAGTTGAATCGTGGTTCCATTATATTGAACAGTTTTGCCATCATTGGACACCGTGACAGTTGGTACTTGGGTAAACAACCCCTTGACATCGACCATCACTACACCGGATTTTGTATAGGTTGGTTGAACTTGACCAACCGTCACTTTGTCGTGACCGTACACGCCAAATTGAGTATATGGAATATGCAAGTCGATCCAATACTGATTAGGTTCTGTCGGTTGAGAAGGCATAGTAACCGTTACAGGATCATCTTCTAAGAAAGGAGCATTATAAATTTCCGAATCCTTATAAGCCTTACCGTTGAATGAAATAATTTCATAATCCGGATAATGAGCGTTTATCAACGTTTTTTGAGATAGTAAAGACTGTGTTTCATTTTTTAAATAGGTTTCAGGATCTGGAAGATTTTTATAGGCATCTTTTGATTGATGTAGTTCGTTGTAAAAATCTTTTAACAAATCAACGTCTGCTACAATGCCCCCTCCAGGTACCATACCATCAATTCTCCGAACCAATCCTGCACTCGCAGCACGACTAATTTCATCATAAAGTGCCTTCGATTCTGGAACATCCTTAAAATGGCTGTTCCCTTTTGGCAATTTCAACGCTCTAGCAACCATACCAGCAAATTGTCCTCTTGTTACCTTTTCATCTGGATGAAATTTTCCATCAGAATAACCGGAGACAACGCCGCGTTCTGCTAGTTCCACAATAGCTGAATAAGCATAGGAACTTTTCGGGACATCTCGAAAGTCGCTGTCAGCAGCAAAAGCAGGCCTGCCAGCAAAGCCTCAAAAGCCAAAGCACCTGCAAAATTCTTTTTCTTCAATTTATATGCCTCCTTAAATCCAGAAAAATCTCATTACTTTTATTATACAAAATCATCTTTCTTTCATGGTGATAAATTCCATTTAATCCTTTTTTCAATCGGACCATTGCCGCTATCTGTTTAAGTTCATCGATTGATAAAATTTCAGCAAGCTCCCTTTATGGTTATAACCTTTTCAGTTTTTTATGAGAATTGGTTTGGTTTTATCAAATAAAGCTCTCTTTATGTCTATTGCCCAAAAACGATAAAATGAATCAAAGGGATCCCGGCATCAAAACAAATCACCCTCTGGATTTTTTAATATTTCAAATGTTAAGATTATTTTAAAGAAAAATCCACAGAAAGCAGGGATATACGTCATATGAAGGATCGTAACATTGAAATCATCCACTTTGCTATAGGACTTCCCAAAACGATGCAATACGGCAATCAGAAGGAAATGAAAACCGGGATATGCAAGAACAAAACAGAAGAAGCTTTTCTTACCAAAGAAGGTTTTCGCGGAGATGGAGTGGCCAACTTAAAATACCACGGAGGCCCCGACCGTGCCGTCTGTATCTATCCGTATGAACATTATCAGTTGTGGGAGAAAGAATTTGATACTTCATTGCCTCCTTCTGCGTTCGGAGAAAATCTGACCGTGGCCAACATGTTAGAGCAAGATGTTTGTATAGGGGATATTTATCAGTTGGGAGAAGCGGTCATACAAATCACGCAAGGGAGAATTCCATGCAGCACTATAACCAGAAGAACGAACATACAAGGTCTACTTAAGAGAATGGTAGAAACGGGCTATACCGGTTATCTGTGTAGAGTTCTAAAAGAAGGCACTGTCAGACACAATTCAAAGATCGAATTGATTCAACGCCATCCGCAACAAGTTTCCATCCTTTTTGCCAACGAAGTTTATTTCCACAGACAGAGAGACGCAGAAGGGATAAAAAAAGTATTAGAGGTTCAAGAATTAGCCAAATCATGGCGTGAATCGTTAAAAGAGCGCTTAAATAAATTAACGGCGTCTGTTTAGCATTCCGATTACAGAACGGGTTTGGTATTAAAAATCACCATAAAACACATCTTTAGATCAAATAACCACGCGGCAGTGCTTTTTTCGAAAAGTAAAATGTTTCGGGGGTGGAAAAAACAAAATCAAGAAAGAGGTTCCCTTTCTTACTTTTATAAACCACCATTTTTGTAGAAAGAGGCGACCTTTCTATGTTGAAGAATCATAAAAACAATTGTAACGATTTACAAAAAAGAGTTCTTCTTTCGAAAAGAAAAATTCCACAAAAAACTTGACTCACACCTAAAAGGGGGACAAGTTGCCAAAAAAATGATCATACGGTATACTGACTATAAAGAATGACATATGTTAATAATGCAAGGATTTTCTGAGGATGGAACAGGCAGCCATCGCCCTTGGTGGAGATGCGGGAGTGCCACCCCGCCTAAAATCCTTGCCTGCGGAGCCATAGCCGACAAAGCTATGGCTTTCTTATTTGTTTTAATGCTCCCTTTTTCTTATACTTTTGGATTTTTTCATCTCCCATAATAAACAGCGTACGAGCATAATACATCCATCCCTCTATTGCTTGCCCTGACAGCGACTAAAACATGATCATCTTTATCCTCATCATAAAATACTTTTATATATTCAATTGAATCTTTTTTGGGATGTTTAGCAACATAATCAGGCGAGTTCAGTATTTCAGTTAATTTGTCTCCGTACTTCTTAAAGTCCTCCGGATGTTCATTTCTCATATGTTTCAGGTTTGTCTCACCTACGAAAATTGGCGTATTGGGACTCACAGATAAATTCAATATATTTATGACGATTTCGTTTATTTCGCCAACCTTTTCCGGCTTCATCGAACTCTCTCCTACTCATTTTTCTTCTCCTTCCAAATTTCCTCTTCAGTTTCTTTAGTTATGTCTGTAATTGTACAAAAAAGAAAAAGCCAAGTTGTTTTTATTTGACACTATCATAGTAGCAGGCTTTTTTCCGTATTAGAATGGTTTCAAAAAACATACAAATAAAAAAATATCGTTTAATACATATGAATCACTAGGGAATTCATTTAGTTGAAGATAGAGTTACTCCTCATCTCTTTAATGGGCATATACTATGATTTTTGGCAGTGAATAAATCAAAATAAACCGATTTAAATATGTGAAAAACCGAAGCAAATAGCCATTAAAATATTGATCCAAAGCATGTAAGAAAGAGGCTTATCGAACCAAAATAGGCGTTCAAGAAATCGAGTAGGAGGGAGCGATGAACTCCCGTCCTCTCACACCACCGTACGTACGGTTCCGTATACGGCGGTTCAATTAAGATCATTGACGCAAGTCTTTATAACTTCCGTGAATAGCTGTTCTCTTTATGCCAGTGGTCACTCCACCCTCCAAGAGGTCTCCCACGGGATTCACCGCTTCCTCCCTCAAGTGAGGTACTACGTTTTCTGTGTTCATCATGACTCACTGAATACCAAGGGCTATTCTCTCTTAATTGTTCGGTCCTTCTTAGTTGTTCTAGACCAACTAATACTATGACCTCTGCTGACTTCTGACGGTTCAGCTACTTATCACTAAGTAGGTTATGAAGAGTACTTCACCTATCCGCCAGACCTCCCCGGGTAAGTACATGCACTTTCACACCATCTATCCGCCTCATTTACTCGATATGACCTTCGACAGAAAGAGCTTTGTTTTGTTATGCAAACTCACTCAATCATACCTAGCCTTATATGAGGTTCGTGTTCCTCGGTCCGGTGTTTTGCCTCCAGCTTCCTTCAGATTCCGCGTCACCACGGACACCCTTGCTCTTGGCTAACCTCTACTTCTGTCTTCGGGGTTCGGGACTTACACCCTATAGTTCATGTACATGCCGGGCGCACATAAAAAACACCCTAAATAGGTGTTTTTTATTTTTTAAAGTTTCGTAGGTTTTTAATTAGAACTTTTATCTTTGGGTGTTTTCCGATAAACAGTAAAATAAATAAATGCAAAAAGGAAGAATAATGTTTGAATCACATTTGTTACTATTTTTAATTCCGAATAATCAAAAAAGATATGACCGAGACAATACGAACCTGTTACAACAATCAGAAATTTCAAAAGGGATTTCATTATTTCCATCTCCTGTTATTTGCTTAGAATAGTAAAAATACAATTGCTCTAGCTGTGATTCCTGCTAACCAACTTGACACGCCAATACTTTTCAATCGTTTTTCTATAGCATCTTCTATTGTTCCACTAAAGTCAATAACAACATTAAGAGTACTCATAACTCAGCTTTCGCAGTCCAAAATCTTGTTTAAATGCTTGATGTAAATAGTTTTGGGAAGTACAAAATTATCATTTGACATTTTTTAAAACATAAAGAAAGACACCTATTCTTTTGGTAAAATATTGGTGACGAAACCAAATCCAAAAGAAAGGTGTCACCACTATGATAACGAATAAAGACTACTTTGCGCAATTACCAAAAGAAATTAAACAAGGATTTTCCGAATTAAATATTGGATATCATTTAAGAAAAGCGAATATTACGAAACTTTCCGGGTATTCTTGTCTTACTGTTTTCAAACTGATTTTTCTTTTAGTCTTCCAATATAAGAACTGGTTTCGTGCTTTTATGAGTAAACGATCTCAGGATCTGCCCGGAAAGGATACAGTCTATCGCTTTTTAAATACACCAACCTATCATTGGAGAAAGTTTCTGCTTTCATGAAGCAGTGAAATGATCCGTCTGCTTCAACCATTAACTTCAAAAGATCGTGTCACAGCTTTTGTGATTGATGATTCTGTCTTTTCAAGAAACCGTAGTAAGTCGGTTGAACTGTTGGCTAAGGTTTTTGATCACTCTACCCATCAGTACTTGAAAGGGTTTCAAATGCTTACCCTTGGCTGGACCGATCGTTTTACTTTTATTCCCGTTGATTTTGCTCTTCTAAGTTCACCGAAAAAGGAAAATCGCCTGCAAGAAAACAATACCAATATTGATAAACGAACATCTGGCTATAAGCGTCGCCAGGAAGCTCTGAAATCAAAACCGGACGTGGCTTCAGCTTTACTTGATCATGCGCTTGAAAAAGGGATTATAGCTGACTATGTTCTCATGGATTCCTGGTTTACACAAGCGCCTTTAATTGAGAAGATTACGAACAAAGGGTTATTTGTCATTGGCTTGGTGAAGCAATTAAAGCAGCGATACGTTTACAATGGTGAACGTTTCACACTGAATCAACTTTACAAATTGGCAAAACCTCACATGGGTAAAAAAGACATTCGCGGATCCGTTTATGCTACTTTAGACAATGGAATTCCAGTAAAAATTCTATTTGTACGAAACCGTAATAAACGGAGCGAATGGCTTGCCATTCTCAGCACAGATACAACATTAGAAAATGAAGAGATCATTCGTATTTACGGCATGCGTTGGGACATTGAAGTCTTCTTCAAATGCAATAAATCCCTTTTAAATTTAGAGAAAGAATTCCAGGGACGTTCCTACGACATGTTAATTAGCCATACAACCATTGTTTTTACACGATATATTCTCATTGCTTGGCAAATGCGAAAAGAGGAGGATCCTAAGACGATTGGCAACCTTTTTTACATCCTTTGCGAAGATGTAAAAGACATAGATTTTATTACTGCCCTTCAATCACTTATTGACCTTTTCCAAACTTTGGCGGAAGCCGAGGTTTCTTTGAACATGGACATCTTTAAAAATCAAATGAATAAATGGTTGGCCACTATACCTAATTATATCAAGCAATGCTTAAATATTTCTGTGTGCGAAAGTTGAGTTAATTATATAAAAACGTCAACTTCATTTGACCGAAATTTTTGAGTTTAAAATAAACCTGCGCTTCCAGATAACTCTCAAAATTCCTGTACATTTAAGGCAACTAATAAATCAGCTAAAATTAAGCACAAAAAACGGTGTTCCCACGAATTCATTTTCGCTGAAACACCGTCTTATAGAAGCGCCCGACAAGTTGATTTAGCGATGGAGGAGATTTTCCGTGATGCAAAATAACCGTGTAAAATTCGTGCAAAATTTTTTCAAAATCTATAGGATTCTTTCGGATTCTCGAAAAAGAAAAAACGACCGCAAATGCAGTCGTATCAAGGTATTAAAGAAATTCAATCCGAACCAATCGGATACTTGAAACGCCCTCGGCAGGAATCGAACCCACATTTCAAGAACCGGAATCTTGCGTGTTATCCGTTACACTACGAGGGCATATAATGAATCAGTACGGTTTTAAATTATAATGAAAAAACAATCATAATGCAAGAGTTTTATGGAAAAAACTTTGTCTTCCGGCGGATTTTAAAAGTTTAAATTCGAACGGACATGGGTACAATGTTCGATGTGTACAAAAAAATTATTTTTTATAAGCTTTTATGTTTGACCTTTATTGACCTTCATTGTATGATTACATTACATAAGTTTCTCTTCGCTAGAAATTTTATGAAGAAATTTGAAAAAGGAGGAAAGTTGGTATGAACCTAATTCCTACAGTCATTGAACAAACAAACCGCGGGGAACGGGCGTACGATATTTACTCACGTTTGTTGAAAGACCGTATTATTATGTTGGGCAGCGCGATCGACGACACTGTCGCAAACTCTATTGTAGCTCAGCTTTTATTCCTTGAAGCAGAAAATCCGGAAAAAGACATCTCCATTTACATTAACAGTCCCGGCGGAAGCATTACAGCCGGAATGGCGATTTATGATACAATGCAATTTATTAAACCGGATGTCCAAACAATTTGTATCGGGATGGCCGCTTCCATGGGAGCATTCTTGCTTGCAGCAGGAACGAAAGGAAAACGTTATGCTCTTCCAAATGCCGAAGTGATGATCCATCAACCGCTTGGCGGCGCACAAGGTCAAGCAACCGAAATTGAAATTGCCGCTAAACGCATTTTGTTCTTAAAAGATAAATTAAACAAAATTTTATCAGAACGCACCGGCCAGCCGCTCGAAGTCATTGAAAAAGACACAGACCGCGACAACTTTATGACGGCTCAACGCGCCAAAGAATATGGCTTAATTGACCATATCATTAGCCGAAACGATATCAGCAAATAATTTCGTTTGCTCCCATCGAGCGGAGAATCGCCTCGTTCGATGGATTGTCTTTTCCTAACATCAGGAATAGAGAGAGTCCAGTGGTTAAGGCGGATAAGACGAATTTGGTTCGGTTCCCTCACCATCAAGCCCAGAAAGCCAAATATAACAGGCTGATACTTCATCAAAAGTATCAGCCTGTTTTGTTAATCTTCATTTTCAAGAAATTCCGTTAACGCTTCCAATGCTTTGTCTTCATCATGACCATCAGCGATTAACCGGATCTTCGTACCCGATCCGACTGCCAAACTCATAATTCCCATGATGCTTTTGGCATTCACTCTTTTTTCGTCTTTTTCTACATAAATTTCCGATGAAAACCGGTTGGCCTCTTGTACAAATAAAGCAGCAGGCCGCGATTGCAATCCCGTTTTCAGCTTAACTTCCACCATCTTTTGAATCATTTTTCACAACCCCTTTTTTTATGATTCAACTGCGGCCCTTCGCCACCCGTGTCATCACACATCGGTTGGCTAAGGAGCCGCAAACATTTTGCTCGGTTTTGCCAGCCGCACCGGCTTTTTTCATGCTTGATGTTTTTTCGTAATGGTTTCGCCGGCCCGCAATTTTTCAGCGATCTCATCAATTTTTCTTAGGCGGTGATTAATGCCGGATTTACTGATTTTCCCTCCGGATACCAATTCACCTAACTCTTTCAACGTTACATCTTGGTGTTCCACTCGAAGCTCAGCGATTTCTCTTAATTTTTCCGGTAAAATGTCCAATCCAACGGTTTCTTGGATATAACGAATGTTCTCCACTTGCCTTAGCGCTGCGCCAATCGTCTTATTTAAATTCGCTGTTTCACAGTTGACAAGACGATTCACCGAGTTGCGCATATCGCGCATAATGCGGACATCTTCAAAGCGGAGCAACGCTTTATGGGCGCCGACAATATTGAGAAATTCAGCAATTTTCTCGGCTTCCTTTAAATAGGTGATATATCCTTTTTTTCTTTCCAGCGTTTTGCTGTTGAGATAAAAGGTGTTCATTACTTCACACAATGAATCATTATGCTCTTTATAAAGGGAAAAAATTTCTAAATGATAAGAAGATGTTTCCGGATTATTCACAGACCCACCCGCTAAAAACGCTCCTCGCAAGTACGACCGACGACAGCACTTCTTTTTTATCAATTCCGGGGAAATGTCATGAATAAACGAAAAATTTTCCCCGAGTATATACAAGTCCTCTAAAATTTGCTTCGCTTTTTCTTTTAAGCGGACGATATAAACATTGTTCTTCTTAAGCCGCATTTTTTTACGAACAAGCAATTCGACCGGCACATCGTACAATTTTTTAATCAGAACGTAAATTCGTCGGGCGATGGCTGCATTTTCAGTCTGAACGTTGACAACCAAAAGCCGATTGGAAAAGGAAAGTGCCCCGTTCATTCGAATGAGCGCCGAAAGTTCGGCACGAGCACAGCATTCCTTTACTTCCAAAGTGGTCAGTTCCTTTTTTGTTTCCGAAGCAAACGACATCCCCGCCACCTCCCATTCTGAGACTATCGTCTGCTTAGCTCAGATCCGTTTTCAGTTATTTTTACCAATAACGAGTATAATATTTGAGCAACTCGATCGGTGTCATGTCGAATGATTCCATCCTTCACAGAGACGATTTCTTCATAAAGAATGTTCAAACCAAGAGCCCGAAGCTCATCCGGGTCAAATATAACAGGCTTGGCCAGTTCTTTTTCATACCTTTTTTGAATTTCTTCCGGTATTGGTGTTTTATTGACTAAAATCGTATCAATACAAGGCTGATTCAAATGGCGGTGGATCGCCTTTACGTGATCGCTTGCCGTATAATCAAGCGTTTCCCCTGCCTGAGTCATCAAATTGCATATATACACTTTATGCGCTTTCGCCCGGGATACTTCCCGTCCAATTTCCGATACCAGCAAATTAGGAAGAATGCTTGTGTACAAACTTCCCGGACCGACAACAATTAAATCAGCTTCCCGAATAGCCGTAATCGTTTCTGGAAGCGGTGCCACATTATCCGGAGTTAAAAATACTCTCCGTATCCTTTTTCCGGAATATGGAATTTTTGATTCTCCTGAAACGATGGTACCATCGTCCATCACTGCATGCAATACTACACTTTCATTGGCTGCCGGAAGTACTTTTCCGCGCACATTTAAGACACGGCTCATTTCTTGAACCGCTCGCACAAAATCCCCCTTAATCGAGGTTAACGCGGCAATCATCAAATTTCCAAGAGAATGCCCACACAGTTCATTTGAAGTCGTGAACCGATGCTGAAAAAGTTGTTCAATCAGCGGTTCCACTTCTGACAGGGCAGCCAACACGTTGCGGATATCTCCGGGAGGCGGAATGGACAAATCATTTCTTAATCTTCCGGAGCTCCCGCCATCATCCGCTACGGTCACAATGGCTGACAAATCAATAGGATATTTTTTCAACCCGCGCAGCAAAACAGGAAGGCCCGTTCCACCGCCGATGACAACCACTTTCTTATCAGAAGCAGGATTCATGTTGTCCTTTCCTTTCTTTTTTAATATCGCGATGGCTGATGCGTGTTTGGTAGTCTTTTTCAAAATAATGGCCGATATATTCAGCCAGTGCAACCGAACGATGCTGCCCTCCGGTACATCCTATGGCAATAACCACCTGACGTTTTCCTTCCCTCTTGTAATGAGGAAGCATAAAAGCAAGCAAATCGGTTACTTTTCCTAAAAATTTTTGTGTATCACTCCACTTGAGCACATAATTATACACTTCATCATCCATGCCTGTTTTTTTTCGCATATGGTCAATGTAATACGGATTGGGCAAAAATCGAACGTCAAATACCAGATCCGCATCAATAGGAATTCCGTGTTTAAATCCAAATGACATGACATTCACAGTAAAGATCGACTGTTTATTCGCGGAAAATTCTGTTATGATCTTATCCCGCAAGTCTTTCGGTTTCATATTGGAAGTATTGTAAATCAGCTGGGCACGACCCTTCAAATCTTCCAACAGCTTTCTTTCCTGCTGAATACCTTCAAGAGGCAGTCCCGAAGGAGCCAGCGGGTGCGATCGACGCGTTTCTTTATAACGGCGCACAAGAACAGAATCATCGGCATCTAAAAACAAGATTTGCGGGCTGACCCAATCAATCTCTGCCATGTCATCCAACGCTTTAAACAAATGTTCAAAAAAGTCTCTGCCCCTTAGATCCATAACAATAGCAGCTTTGTTTATTTTATGACCAGTGTCTTTCATGAGTTCCAAAAATTTCGGCAACAGTGTAGGCGGAAGATTATCTACACAATAATAGCCAAGATCTTCGAAACTTTGGATGGCAACTGTTTTTCCCGCCCCCGACATTCCAGTAATAATCACTAATTGGATATCCGTTGTTTTTGACTGTGAGCTCATCGTGGAACCCCCTTCATTTAACTTGGATCTAAACGATAGGATAACAGTTGAAAATCAGGCGTGTATGTAAAGGTTCCGTAAATCATTCCTTTTCCGTGAATCATATAATCCAAAATATGCCGGTCCCCTTCCGCCATCGGCAGCGTATGAATGGAGTCAATCGGATGCCAGGCAAGGTTTCCTTCTTCGGATGTCTTAAGGGATAATCCCTCGCTTTCTGTAGCGAAAAAAGTAAACAACATCCATTCTGAAGTGATTTTTTCTCCTTCTTTTATCAGAATGGTAAAGATCCCTTTTACATTCGGATTTCGAAGGTAGATGCCGGTCTCTTCCCGAAATTCACGGATGACCGCTTCTTTAATGGATTCGCCTGATTCCATTTTTCCACCGGGAGCCACCCACCATCCTCTGCGCGGTTTTTGCAGAAGCAGCACTTTTTCATCTTTTATTAATAGACAATTTGTTACTCGTTGCATGTTCTCACCTCAATGGCCGCTGAAAACCGTTTTTCTGTTATCTTTTCCCCGCACCAAGGGGCAGTAAGTCCTTCTCTTGTTTTGAAGGAAACGAAAAGCTGTAAACTTGGGGACAACTGCCCCTATGTGCCCGATTGGTTCTACTAACCATCAGGGGTCGTGAAGCACCGCTGATGGAAGTTTCACTTTATCCCGCACTAAGGGGCACTCTTGACTAGAAGACTATAAGTCCTAAGACTGGAGCAACTGCCCCTATATGCGGTCAACTAAGTTCCACCTTATTCTTTTTATTATACTATGAATGAAGACAGGTACTCAATTCAAATGCAAAACCGATATTTTTTCTAAGAAAAAAACACAGGCTGCAACACCTGTGTTTCAAAAAGGGATTCTTTTAAAAAAGAGGGGAATTTCATCTGCCTTTACTATACAGCATCATTGTTGCAGATTGATTACAACATAATTAAGCTTTTATGAAGATTAACAAATATTCCCTTCTTATTTCACGCCCAATTTTTCTTTTAATTCTTCCACATAGCGTTGGGCGCTTTGAGCTGCGATGCTTCCATCTCCGGTTGCCGTGACAATTTGGCGAAGATTCTTTTCTCGGACATCTCCTGCGGCAAACACTCCAGGAACGCTTGTTTCCATTAGTTCATTCGTTACAATATATCCGGCTTCATTGGTAATATTCAAGTTTTCAAACGGCTTTGTCAACGGAACCATTCCGATATAAACAAAGACTCCGTCCGTTTTGAATTCTTTTTCTTCACCCGTTACGGTATTGACCAATGTTACAGCGTTCACTTTGCCGTCTTTTCCATGAATTTCCTTAACGGTGTGGTTCCAAATAAAGTCAATTTTTTCGTTTTCAAAAGCGCGTTGTTGGAGAATTTTTTGAGCGCGAAGCTTGTCGCGACGATGGACAATGGTTACTTTGCTGGCAAAGCGAGTTAAATAAACGCCTTCTTCCACAGCGGAGTCTCCACCGCCGACCACAACCAGTTCTCTTCCTTTGAAAAAGGCGCCATCGCAAACCGCACAGTAGGAAACGCCGCGTCCGCCAAATTCCGATTCACCGGGAACCCCTAATTTCTTAAACTGTGCTCCTGTCGCAATAATGATGGACCGAGCCTTAAATTGTTTCGTACCGGCGTCTACCGTTTTATATTCTTCGCCGTCAATAATTTGTTTAATATCGCCATAAGCGTATTCTGCACCAAATTTTTTGGCGTGTTCGAACATTTTGTTGGATAATTCAGGTCCTAAAATGCTGTCATATCCAGGATAATTTTCTATTTCTTCCGTATTCGTCATCTGACCGCCCGGAACGCCTCTTTCAATCATCAACGTAGACATATTGGCTCTCGAGGCATACACAGCAGCTGTCATTCCTGCCGGGCCGGCACCAATAATAATGACATCGTAAATTTTCTCTTCCGCCACGTAAGACACTCCCTTTTCTCATTTGTACATATTTTTTGTTCCGAAAGACGTTTATTCGAGACTGAGAGTCAAATCGTGCTCTCGCGTTTACAGAGACTGATAAGCAAGTAATTCAAATTTACTATTGAAGCATACATCTTTGCTTTATTATCTCCTGCTATCTCTATCCTATAAGACAAAAGAAATTGCGTCCAACTATATGCTTATACCGGAGATTTCTTTTTTGATGGCTTGAATGTATCGACGCAAAGTGGCGGGAGAGATATGATAAATTTCAGCCACTTCTTTTTGAGACGCTTTTTGATGCCGCAGTTTTTTCCAAATGTATTCAATCGCTGCAGCATACGCCTCTTTTTTTTGCAGTCTTGGGCGTTTTGTAAGAATGGAGGCAAAAAAAGAAAACCATAGCAAATAAACACCGATTTGTTCGATTCCTATCGGCCGGAAACGTTCATACAATATTTGCGCTGTTCCATGTCCTATTTCAATGGCAGGGCTTGCATCCATCGGTTTCAATTCCATGTCCAGCACTTTAGCTAAATAAATTTTTTCTTGAAAGGTTAAATTTTCAATATCACAAAAGCTTGGATCCGCCGTGATGGCTTTTTTATCTTCCCGTAACGAAAGCAAAAACATGCCAAAAAGCCGTTCTTCTATATATTCGCTGTTTAATCTTTTGATGATGGAAGATGGTACATTTTCTATCCCTTGATGAAAATGAAAATCTTCTTCATTCCAAGGCTCCAAACCGTCTTTTTCCGGCGCCATCTGCAGCACTTGTTCCCAAGCCGCACGGGCCGTTTTGTGATGGCCTGTGTGATGAGCGGCATACGAAAGCCAGTAATAAAAATTCACATCCCCATCAAACCCTTTTTTATAGAGGTTTTTCAGCCAAAAATACGACTCTTCGTACCGGCCCACTAATGCAAAAGTCGTACCTAGTTTGTATTGATGCTCCATCAGGATTGGCCGCACTTTTTGAAGCGTGGCGATGATCTTCTGCAGTTCTTCTTCATTTCTCCCATAATACATAAACACGGCGGTGTTGCAAAGCGCGTGAAGGTTGCCAGGGCTTTTCTCCAATACGTTGTCAATCACTTCAAACGCTTTATCCGTTTTTCCTAAATAATAATAGGCCAAAGAAAGATTATTATACGCTGCCCAAAATTCCGGATAGTTGTCAATGATTTTGTTTAACACTTCAATCGCCGCTTCAAATTGTCCGGCTTCCAATAAATTGCGCGCTTCTTCCTGCAGCGATATCAACTCATCTTGAACAATGAGTACGTCTTCCGCTTCTTCCGCATCCATTTGAATCACTTCCAGCAAATCTTCGGCATCCTCGCTGAATTCCCCGTCAGGATCTTTTTGCAAATATTCATTCACATGTTTGAACGCTTCTTGAAACATCCCCATATGGGCATAGTTATTTGCCAGAAAATAATGAACTTCATTCATAAACGGATCCAAATCATTCGCTATCATGATGAGCAACCGATTAGACTCTTCGTAATTGCCCAGTTCCGTTTCCACAATTGCTAATTGGCAGGCTATCACAGGTTCTAGAGGCTCCAACTCAAATGCTCGTGAAAAATATTTTTTTGCTTTATTTAAATTTCTTTGTCTATATGCCTTTAATCCTTTTTTAAAGTAATATTCACCGGTAGGGATGAAGGAAAGGATTTTCCCTTTCTCATCTTCTATATTTGAGCCTTTTCTCATAAATGTCCTCCAAAACGTACTTAATTAACTACAGTAGTATATCATATATCAAACTCTGACGAAATATGGCGATCTGTAATATTAAAAGCCTGTTTTCAAATGTTTATTTAACGCTTTTTAGTCAACTAATATTCTTTCCGGAAAGAAACAGCGCAAAATAAGCCGGCCCCTCGGCCAGCTTATGTTCACTTATTTTCATTATTTTTTCTTGATTTTTCTTCGTGTCTTTTTTCCAAAACAGCCAAGACGTCTTGAAGCGGCAATCGCTGTTCTCGAAGCAGCACAAGAAGGTGATAAATCAAATCAGCTGCTTCCCAGCGCAATTCTTCATGGCTGCGGTTTTTAGCGGCAATGATGACTTCAGACGCTTCTTCCCCGACTTTCTTTAAAATTTTATCGACGCCCTTTTCAAATAAATAGGTGGTATAGGCTCCTTCCGGACGTTCTTCATCCCGTTTTGCAATCACTTGTTCCAATTCGGACAAAATAGCATAAGAAGCGATCTGATTTTCTTCGCCGTAAAACTCGTCCACAAAACAACTATCCGTGCCGTTATGGCATGCAGGACCGTTCGGTTCTACCACAACGAGCACAGCATCCCGGTCGCAATCCCATTTCATTTTCACTACTTTTTGGGTATTTCCGCTCGTTTCGCTTTTGTGCCATAGTTTTTGGCGGGAACGGCTGTAAAACCAAGTTTCTCCCGTTTCCAACGTTTTTTGCAGAGATTGTTTATTCATGTAAGCCAACGTGAGCACTTCTTTTGTATTCACATTTTGAACGATCGCCGGAATCAATCCTTTTTCATCAAAAACAAGTTGATCTATTGAAAATTCTGTCATCTGATATCCACTCCTTGGAGTTGCAAAAAGTGTTTTACTTCCTGCACGCTTGTTTCTTTATAATGGAAAATCGAGGCGGCAAGGGCAGCGTCTGCTTTTCCCTCCGTCAGTATTTCCAAGAAATCTTCTTTTTTCCCGGCACCTCCCGAAGCAATGACCGGTACCGTGACAGCTTCACTAACCGCTTTCGTTAAGGCAACGTCGTACCCTTTCTTTTCACCATCCGAATCCATGCTTGTTAACAAAATTTCGCCGGCTCCTCTTTCTACTGCTTCTTTAGCCCAAGAGACGACTTCTTTTTCAGTAGCTTTTCTTCCTCCATGCGTATACACCCGCCAAGAACCTAGTTCTGCGTCATATTTGGCATCGATGGCCACGACGATGCATTGTGATCCAAAATATTCTGCTCCTTCGGTAATCAAAGAAGGATGATTGACAGCAGCCGTGTTTAAAGAAACTTTATCGGCACCTGCACGCAAAATCTTTTTCATATTGTCCAGCGAATGGATCCCGCCGCCAACGGTAAAAGGAATAGCCAGTTCGGAGGCGACGGCTTTGACAACATCAACCATCGTCTTCCTGCCCTCATGAGAAGCGGAAATATCTAAAAAAACCAGTTCATCTGCACCTTGTTCATCATAAACACGCGCCAACTCAACCGGATCGCCTGCATCGCGAAGCTGAACAAATTGAATTCCTTTCACCACTCTTCCATCTTTTACATCCAAACAAGGGATAATCCGTTTTGTGATCATCTTTTCACCTCTTCAAGCGCTTCCTGCAGTGAAAATTGTCCGGTATAAATGGCTTTTCCGACAATCGCACCGGACACGCCTTCATTCTCATAAGCCTTCAAAGCTTGCAAATCAGAGAGGGAACGGACTCCGCCGGAAGCAATGACTTGTTTACCTGTTGCTTTCGCCAATTCCACCGCTGCTTCTATATTGGGGCCGGACAGCATGCCATCCGTCGCAATATCCGTAAAAATAAACGTTTCTACTCCGCCTTCTGCCAGCCGTTTTCCCAATTCGACTGCTTTAATTTGGGAAGTTTCCAGCCAGCCGTTAACGGCCACATATCCATCTTTTGCGTCGAGGCCAACAGCAATTTTGGATCCATATGTTCGAACCAGTTCCAGAACCAAATCCGGATTCGAAACAGCCATACTGCCAATGATCACCCGATCCACTCCGTTTTCTAAATAATGGATCACATCTTGTTCCGAACGGATGCCGCCGCCAACTTGCACTTTCGCCGGAAGCTTTTGAGCCGCTTCCAGAACATAGCGGTCATTGATTCGCATTCCATCTTTGGCGCCATCCAGATCGACCATATGGATCCATGCCGCTCCTTGATCGACAAATTTCTTCGCCATCTCGAAAGGAGAATCACCATAAACGGTTTCTTTGTCATAATCTCCTTGAAGAAGGCGAACGCATTTGCCTCCTCTCATATCAATGGCTGGATAGATGGTGAAACTCATTGCTCAGCACCCGACCTTTCCATCATTTCCGTAAAGTTTTTTAAAAGTCCCATGCCCGTCTTGCCACTCTTTTCCGGATGAAACTGCATGCCATAAATATTTTCTTTTGCCACAATGGCCGGAATTTGAACATTATAATCCGCACTAGCGATCAGCGCATCTTCCTCTATGCTGCTGGCATAGTAAGAATGGACAAAATAAACGAACCCTTCCTCCACGCCGTTTGTAATCGGAGACGCTTGATGAAAGCTGAGCCTGTTCCAGCCCATATGCGGAATTTTAAAAGTTTCTTTTCCATTGTCGGAAGGAATGCGTGTCACCCTTCCTTTTAACAAGCCAAGCCCCTCTTCCAGACCGTTTTCCTCGCTTTCTTCAAAAAGCAGCTGCATGCCAAGGCAAATGCCAAGCAGCGGCCGGCCGGTTTTCGTATAATCTTGCAAAAAGGAAGCGAGCCCTGTTTCTCGCAGACGTTTCATCGCATCTTTAAACGCCCCCACCCCGGGCAAAATAAGTCCATCCGTTTTTTCCAGTTCACTTTCTTTAGAAGAAAGTATGTAAGGGGCCTCTAAACGCTCCAACGCTTTTGAAACACTGAAAAGATTCCCCATTCCATAATCAATCACTCCGATCATGCTCTACAAAACCCCTTTCGTTGAAGGAATTCCTTTTACACGGGGATCCAACATGGTCGCTTCATCAAGCGCTCTTCCCAGCGCTTTAAAAACGGCTTCGATCATATGATGGGTATTCGCCCCATAATGGAGGATCACATGCAAATTCATCCGTGCTTCCAATGCGAATTTCCATAAAAATTCATGCACCAGCTCCGTATCAAATGTTCCAACCCGACTGCTCGGAAGTTCTCCGCGCATTTCAAAATGAGGGCGATTGCTTAAATCGACCACCACTTGCGCAAGCGCTTCGTCCATTGGAACAAAAGCGTTTCCGTAACGTTTAATCCCTTTCTTGTCGCCAAGCGCTTCTCTCAAGGCGCTGCCAAGACAAATGCCGATGTCTTCTGTTGTATGGTGGTCATCTATTTCAATATCGCCCTTTGCTTTGACGGTTAAATTGAATTGGCCGTGTTTTGTGAATAAATCAAGCATGTGAGTCAAAAACGGAACATTTGTATCAAGATCGGCCCTTCCCTCTCCGTCAATGTCAAAGGCTAATTGGATATCGGTTTCGTTCGTCTTGCGGCTGATTTCTGCAAATCGTCTGATTTCCATTTGTCTCCCCCTCACTCAGGTCTAACCGGTTTTTTCAGCCTGGATTCTATTGCGCGGGCATGAGCCTCCAATCCTTCAAGGCGAGCAAAAGCAGCAATTTTTTCTGCATTTTGCCGGAAGGACGTTTCGCTGTAATAAATAATGCTCGACTTCTTTATAAACTCATCCACATTTAAAGGACTGGAAAAACGAGCCGTCCCATTAGTCGGCAAGACATGATTTGGACCTGCAAAATAGTCGCCAACAGGCTCTGAACTGAATCTTCCGACAAAAATAGCTCCGGCATGGCGGATCATCGGAACCAATTCGAGCGCATTCCTAGCGACAATTTCCAAATGCTCTGGCGCAATTTGATTCACCACTTCAATCGCTTTTTCCATGGTAGGAGCAAGATAAATGACTCCATATTCATCAATCGATTGTCTTGCAATTTCTTTTCTCGGGAGCTGTTCCAGCTGTTTTTCCACTTCACGTGCGGTTTCTTCCGCAAGCGTCCGGGATGTCGTTACCAGAACACTGGTTGCTCTCGGATCATGTTCGGCTTGCGATAAAAGATCAGCGGCCACTTCATGAGGCAAGGCTGTGTCATCTGCCAGCACGGCAATTTCACTCGGCCCAGCAATCATATCAATATCCACCTTGCCAAACACTTCTCTTTTGGCGAGAGCGACATAAATATTTCCCGGTCCGACAATTTTATCAACAGGTTGGATCGATTCAGTGCCATAAGCAAGAGCTGCGATCGCTTGGGCTCCCCCTACCTTCCATATTTCCTCCACGCCGGCTATATGGGCAGCAGCCAGAACGCCCGCAGGAAGCTTGCCGTTTTGATCGGGAGGAGACACCATCACAATTCTTTTGACGCCGGCTACTTTAGCTGGCAGCACGTTCATGAGAACAGACGACGGATAGGCCGCTGTTCCCCCCGGGACGTATACACCAACGGAATCGAGCGGTGTAAACTTCTGACCAAGAATGGTCCCGTTCTCATCTTGAGTAATCCAAGTTTCTCTTCGTTGTTTTTCGTGAAAACGGCGGATGTTCTTTGCCGCTTCCTCCAATACTTTCAGCAATTTTGGATCAAAACTTTGGATCGCTTCATGGATCTCTTCTTCGGACACTCGCATCCGATCGAGTTTGATTCCGTCGAATGTTTCCGTATAAGCAAGAAGAGCCCGATCCCCTTCTCGGCGGACGGATTCCAAAATCTCTAAAACGATCTTTCGTTGTTCTTCGGTTCCGTTGTCTACAGATCGCTGAATAGATATATCATCTGTCACCTTTTGTATTCTCATATCGATCACACCACTTTCTCTGAAATCACCCGATTCAAGCGGTCGACTATTTGTTCAATCGCCGCGTCTTTTATACGATAGCTGACTGGATTCACGATCAGCCGTGAAGTAACATCCACGATATGCTCATACTCTACCAAACCGTTTTCTTTTAACGTTCGTCCTGTCGAGACGATATCAACAATTCGATCGGCTAACCCGACAATCGGTGCCAGTTCGATCGAACCATTTAGTTTGATGATTTCCACTTGCTCTCCTTGTTCGCGGAAGTAGCTGGATGCCACGTTCGGATATTTCGTGGCAATTTTGGGAGCAACCTCGTTCATTTTCGTATCGGGAAGACCGGCAACGGCAAGATAGCAAGGGCTGATTTTTAAATCCAACAACTCATAGACATCTCGTTCTTCTTCCAACATGACGTCTTTGCCGGCAATCCCCAAGTCAGCCACACCATGCTCCACATAGGTAGGGACGTCCATCGGCTTAGCCAAAATAAACTGCAGATTCTCCTCCGGGACATCGACAATTAACTTCCTCGATTCATCAAATTCCGGAGGAAGCTGATAGCCTGCCTTTCTCAAAAGCTCCGCTGCTTCATGAAAAATCCGCCCCTTCGGCATGGCAATGATTAATGGCGTATCGTTCATTCTTCCACCTCCGTTTTCGGCGTCCCGATATAAAAATGAACTTTACTGAATTTGGCGGTAAAACGATCCACATCTTGAACGCCGGAAATGTCTTGCAGCACCGTTCTTTCCCCTTTCTCTTGAAGGGATTTAGCAAAATCAATCGCTTCCTTGCGCCGTTCTTTGCTGAACAAAACGCATTGCAGCGGCTCTTCCTCGGACAGCTCTCCAATAGCTTCCAAAAGGAAATCGAGCCGGATTCCAAAACCAGTAGCGCTTGTCGGGAATCCGAATTTTTCTAATAGATTGTTGTACCGCCCGCCATTTCCGATAGGATATCCTACACCTTCCGCATATATTTCAAACAGAATTCCCGTGTAATAGCTCATATGGCTCACAAGCGAAAGATCAAATTTGACAAACGATTCCACTCCATGATCCTTCAATACAAGCCAAAGTTGTTTAAGCTCATCAATTGCTCCCTGTCCTTTCCCGTCTTCCGTGAGGGAAATGGCCTCTTGAAGGACATTTTCAGTTCCTCTCATATTTAAAATGTTTAGCAAACGCTGTTTGTCAATAGACGAAAGTGAGAGTTGCTTTACGTGTTCTTTATAGCCAACATAATTTTTTTCATATAAATAGCTTTGCAAAACGCTTGCTCTTTCTTCTGTTCCGAGAATTTGCTGAAACAAATTCCGTACAAAACCGATATGGCCGATCGAAATTTGAAAATGCTTCAAACCTGTTTTTTTCAAAGAAGAAACAAGCAGAGCAATGATTTCCCCATCTGCGCTGATGGTCGGATCGCCAATGTTTTCAATGCCGATCTGTTCGAATTCGGCCGCCCTCCCCCCTTCGCGCTGCTGCGCCCTGTAAACATTGGTGCAATAAGCAAGGCGAATCGGAATCTGTTCTTTTAAAAGCTTCGATGCCGCCATCCGTGCGATCGGCGTGGTCATATCCGGCCTCAGAACAAGCGTGTGTCCTTGTTGATCCAGCAATTTAAAAAGCTGTTGATCCAAAATGGCCGAAGCCGTACCGACCGTTTCATAATATTCCAAAGCAGGAGTTTCAATAAATTGATAGCCGGACAGTTTAAATTCTTGGCCAATTTGATCTTTTATTTTTTTCTTTGTTTCGTATATATGAGGAAGCGTATCCCTCATTCCAATCGGTTTTTCAAACATAAAAAGTTTGGACATAAGCAAGATCACCTGTGATTAAAATTTCTGAAATCCTTTAGTTCGCTAATATGCTAACAAAGTGAAGTTATATGTAGTTTACTCCCCTCTTGTATTTGAGTCAAGACTTTTCGCAAATTCTTCCGGAAATCATATAAGAACAAAAAATCAGACCATTTTCTCAGAGCGAATGGTCAATGACAGCAGGAAAGATGCGGAAGTGGAAACCGATCACGAAAACAGGATGCGGATAAGAAAGAGCGGAATAAGTTTGATCGACTATGTGTCAATCTTTCTTATGGCTTCACTTCGTTAGAAGAAAATAACGCAGATTCCGCGGTGCGGCTTTCAGAACACTCAATATGCCGGCTAATTGTTCTAGAAGCCGCGGGAGAATAGGTCTTTTCGAATCTATTGATCAAGATGATGATTATTTTTCTGTCTTCTTTGAACGGAACCAAAAAACAGCGGCAACTGTTGAAAATAAAATAGCCGCCAATCCTAAAATATTAGCCATTTCGCTTCACTCTCCTTCCTTTTTAACGGATGGCAAAAGAAACTTTTTGATGGAACAGCAGTAACGTAGTTCATCGTTGCTATATCGGTTTCTTTCATGATGATTTGACTTTATTGACCAAAAATTCAGACATATATAAAAAGGGAAAGCGTTCTCCTCTTTCTCAACAAACAAAGAAAATATCGCCCCGCAAAGTGCAGGGCAGAGGGAAATACGGGCATGCCTTGCATCTTGATCATCATTCGTTTTTCTGTCTAAGCTGCATTTCTTCTTTTGTGTAAATAATCCTCATTGGGTTTCCGCCGACAAAAGCGCCAGCCGGGACATCGCGGTGGACAAGAGTACCGGCGGAAACGACGGCCCCATCGCCAATCGTCACTCCCGGCAGGATCGTCGAATTCGCGCCAATCATTACGCGGTTTCCAATCCGGACCTCGCCGAGACGGTATTCCTCAATTAAATATTCGTGAGCTAAAATGGTGGTATTATATCCGATAATCGTGGAATCCCCCACAGAGATGAACTCGGGAAACATAATATCGGGCATGACTTTATAAGCAAGAGCAACGTTTTTCCCAATTTTCATGCCCAAGAACGTGCGGTACAGCCAATTTTTAAACGGCAAAAACGGAACGAAGCGCCCGATTTCGATAACGGCCGTATTTTTGAATACCTTCCAAAACGAAACCGTTTGATACACATTCCAAAGAGAATTCGGGCCTTTTATTTCGTACCGCTTCGTTCTCCTCATGATGGGTCCACTCCGACAATGGCAAGAATATCGTATATGGAATCCAGCATATAATCCGGATGATAAGACAACAGATGTTCTTTTCCTTTAATGGACCAGGACACCCCTGCAGTAAGCGTACCGGCATTTTTTCCGCCCTCGATATCATGGTAATTGTCGCCGATCATAATGGCTTCCTCCGGTTTGGAACGGAGCGTTTCCAGCGCTTTTAACAGAGGTTCCGGATGAGGTTTGGCGTGATTCACGTCATCCAAAGAAACGATCGTATCAAAAAAAGACTCAAGCCTTGCCAGCTTTAATCCTCTTATAATGAGGTCTCTCATTTTGGTGGAAACAATCGCTAATTTGAACCCATGTTCTTTTAACGTTCGAATGGTCTCATAAACACCCTCAAATTCGGTAACCAGCAAATCATGGTTTTCAACGTTAAACTTCCGATAGCGAAGAATCATTTCCTGCGCCTTTTCAGGATTAATTTTTTCAAACGTTTCGGCAAGGGGCGGGCCAAGAAAAGGATATACATCTTCACGTTCATATTGGTTTGGATAATAATAATTGAGCGTATGAAGAAAGGAGGAAACAATGAGCTCATTCGTGTTAATGAGTGTTCCGTCCAAATCAAATAATAGAGTAGTAATGTTTTTCGTCATTAAGCAGCTTCCTTTCTTCCGGCAGTTTCAACTCGTTTCCACACAAACGAAACGAAAAGCGTCAGCAGCACCGCTGTGATTAAACGGATGAAAAGCAAATATTGCACAGGAATGCCCAGCGGCAAAAAGACCAATGTATCCTCAATGACTGCATGGCAAGCAACAAGAAAAAGGAACGCCAACGTCGCATCTTTTTTGCTTACGCCATCTTCTTTGACAGCCTGGATCATCACTCCCGACCCATAGGCCAGCCCAAAAACGAGACCAGCTGCCAAAGTCATAGAAGTATTCGCGTTCATGCCAAGCGCTTTCGTAATTGGCGACACCCAATTGGAGAAAACATCTATCCACTTTAAGTCCTTTAAAATTTGAATCACGATCATAAGGGGAATGACAATGACAACCAATTGAACAATGCCGTAACCCGCTTTTTCCAAGCCTTGCATTAGGATCGCCATTGCACCATGAACTTCTTCTTGATGAGGCATCATGCCAAAGTGCGCCTTTTCGCTTCCACCTTGCCACAACAAATTGACGACCACTCCTGAAATGAACGCAAGGCCGAGCCGGGCCGTTATCATCACCCAAATTTTCACGCCCACTTTAACCGCCACGCTGGACTCTACGATCAAATTGTGGGCAAAAGAAAGCATAATGGCAATAATAAACACTTCTTTCACGGTTAAATCCAGCGACAGTATTCCTCCGATTCCGGCATACAATCCCAAAAAATTGCCAATCACGATCGGAATCGCGGCATCTCCGGATAAACCGAACATTTTCATGACGGGGCTCACGATATGAATCACCCACGGCAAAATCGGGGTATATTGAAGCATCGTCACAATCAGCGTGACCGGAAAAATAATTTTCCCAAGCGTCCACGCTGTTTTCAATCCCGTCCATAACCCCGTTTTAAGTGTAAGAAGCATCCTTTCATCTCCCCTTTGTTCGTTCCCATCACTCTTGTAGTTTGTATGTAAAAGAGATATTTGGAATCTATTCAATTTTTTCTCCTTGATGACTCTAAAGCCATCATTCCCCCCATGTTTTAGACCGGATCATCATTGTGCCTGCATCATGACTCCTTCTCATTATATCGGCTCTTCGCATATCCAAGCTTTCTTCTAACGAAAATCAGGACGATGCCGAGGACGATTAGAACAAGCGATACCACTTGAGCCATACGCAAATGTTGCGTCAACATTAAACTGTCTGTCCGGAGCCCTTCGATAAAGAAGCGGCCAATTGAATACCAGATTAAATAAGACAGAAAGATTTCCCCTCTCCGCGGATTCAGCTTGCGGAGCAGCAATAACACGACAAATCCGAGTAAATCCCATATTGATTCATATAAAAACGTCGGATGATAATAGGCTCCGTTAATGTACATCTGGTTAATAATAAAATCGGGCAGATGAAGGCTCTCCAAAAACGATCTGGTCACTTCTCTCCCATGTGCTTCTTGATTCATAAAGTTTCCCCAGCGTCCGATTGCCTGGCCCAGAATAATGCTGGGTGCGGCGATATCAGCCAGTTTCCAAAAAGATACATTTCGTTTGCGTGCAAAAACAACGGCCGTCAGAATCGCTCCGATTAACGCTCCATGAATGGCGATCCCGCCATTCCAAATTTGGATGATCTCATCGGGATGAGCCGAATAATAGCTCCATTCAAAAAGAACATAGTAAATGCGGGCACAAAGAATGGCGATCGGGATCGCCCAAATCAGCAAATCAGCAAATAAATCTTTATTCATGCCAAGCCTTTTCGATTCTCTCATGGCCAAATTTAATCCAAGAATAATGCCCGTTCCGATAATGATCCCATACCAGTGCACCCCAATAGGCCCCAAATGGAATGCAATCGGATTTAAAGGGTAATGCATATACTCACTCCTTTGCCGCTATTTTCTCCATTAATAGCCTCCAAAATTTCCGTCTTCCGGCAAGTTTTCATGTTCACTGATCACGCTGGCCAGCTTTTCTGTAAATTCTTTGGCGGCATTAACTCCCATCCGTTTGAGCCGGAAATTCATCGCTGCGACTTCGATAATAACAGCAAGGTTTCTTCCCGGCCGAACCGGCAGCGTGATCTTGGTAATTTCCGTATCAATAATTTTTAATTTATCTTCTTCAAGCCCTAAACGGTCATAATCTTTTGCCGCATCCCACGTTTCCAAATGAATATTTAAAGAGATCCGTTTGAAGCTGCGGACCGCTCCGGCCCCAAATAAAGTCATCACATTGATAATCCCTAAACCGCGGATTTCCAGCAAATGTTCAATTAATTCCGGGGAACTTCCGACAAGAGTATCCATATCTTCCTGGCGAATTTCCACGCAGTCATCCGCCACGAGACGATGTCCCCGCTTCACCAATTCTAATGCCGTTTCACTTTTCCCTACACCGCTCTGTCCTGTAATTAACACTCCCACACCGTAAACGTCCACCAGCACTCCATGTACAGCCGTTGTAGGCGCCAGCCTGCTTTCCAAAAAGTTGGTTAATCTGCTGGACAGGCGCGTCGTTTTCATTTTCGAGCGCATCACCGGAACAGCATATCGTTCAGAAGCTTCAATCAATTCCGGAGGAACATCAAGATTGCGGGAGATGATAATCGCCGGTGTGACATCCGCGCACAGTTTTTCCATTCGAATTCGTCTTGCATCATCGTCTAATCTTTGGAAAAAAGACAATTCTGTCATGCCCAGCAATTGAACGCGTTCAGCTGGATAATAGTTAAAATATCCGGCCATCTCTAATCCCGGCCGTGAAATATCGCTTGTAGTAATCGGCCGGTGGATTCCTTCTTCACCGCTGATTAATTCAAGATGAAATTCATCCAAAATGTCTTTAGCCCGAACTTTCGCCATATTGCATCCTCCTTACAGCCGATTTCGACCAGTCAACGGATCTTCGTAGAATGCCCGATTCTACTAGCCATCCGTCTACCACGGATGGAAGTTTCACTTTATCCCGCATGAAGGGGCAGTAAATCCCCTTTTCTGGGATTGGATGATGAGATGGAATCTCAGTCGGGTATAACTGCCCCTATATGCCCGATTGGTTCAACTAGCCATCCGTCTACCTCGGATGGAAGTTTCACTTTAACCCGCATTAAAGGGCAGTAAGTCCCCTTTTCTGGGATTGGATGATGAGATGGAATCTCAGTCGGGTATAACTGCCCCTATATGCCCGATTAGTTCAACTAACCATCCGTCTACCACGGATGGAAGTTTCACTTTATCCCGCATGAAGGGGCAGTAAGTCCCCTTTTCTGGGATTGGATGATGAGATGGAATCTCAGTCGGGTATAACTGCCCCTATATGCCCGATTGGTTCAACTAACCATCCGTGTGCCACGGATGGAAGTTTCACTTTATCCCGCATGAAGGGGCAGTAAATCCCCTTTTCTGGGATTGGATGGTAAGATGGAATTTCCATTGGGGACAACTGCCCCTATATGCCCGATTAGTTCAACTAACCATCCGTGTGCCACGGATGGAAGTTTCACTTTATTGTAGCACGTTTTCTTTCGGAACTAAACTGCTCAAACAGCTTAGATGCTCTACTACCTTCAATGGTATAGACCACTTCTTTTGAACACAAATGATTGGCCTTCTGACATTTTAGTCTATTCCCCTCCGCGCCCTTTTCCACCGATTGAAAAAAAGTGCACAAATTTTTCAAAAACATCGTTAATGACCACAATCACCTCATGATGTTTATCCAAAACGATCAAAATCGAACTTTTTATGGCAGCATACTGTCATTTGTTCTGTGAATGATTCTTTAAAGGAGGCTTATCATGCTGCATCAGCTGACTCTGATTTTAGAAAATACAGCGACTGAGCTGATTTCCACGCTGGGACATCGGGGAATTTTTATCGCTATGATGATCGAAAGCATGTGCATTCCTCGCCAAACGAAGTCATTATGCTATTTGGAGGATTCCTGGCCGCTAAAGGCACTTTACACTTGCTAGTCATAATAGCAGGGGTTTTAGGAAACTTGGCGGGGTCTATTTTCGCGTATTGGACGGGGAAATACGGAGGACGTCGATTTATTGTCCAATATGGAAAATATATTCTCTTTCAATATAAACACTTAGAACAAGCGGATTATTGGTTCCAAAAATATGGGAGTTGGGCAACGTTGTTTGGAAGAATGATGCCGTTTATTCGTACGTTTATCTCCTTACCCGCCGGCATCACGAAAATGGACGTTCAAAAATTTATTTTCTTTACTTTCCTTGGCTGCGTACCTTGGAACATTGGGTTGACTCTTATTGGATTCAAGCTGGGGAAACATTGGGAAATGGCTCAAGCTTATATTCGACCTGTAGGATATGCTGCTTTGTTCATAGCGCTGGCTTTGATCGTACGCTTCTTATATAAAAACATATGAAAAAAGATATATGTAAACAAGATCCACCAACTTTAGAATAGAGGAGAGGGATTTTTTATGAACTACGAATTATTTCAAAGAATCCATGGTCTTTCAGGACATAATCGGATACTAGATGATGTGATGATATTCTTCACGAACGATGCCCTTTTTGTATATGCCATCGCATTATTGGCTATTTGGATGATAGGGAACACCACGTATAAAAAAAGTGTGCTCTACGCCGGAGGAACGGGAATCTTAGCCTTGCTTGGAAATTATTTGATTACATTGGTTTATTATGAACCGCGTCCGTTTGTGACCCATCATGTTCATCTTCTTGTTCCTCATGCAGCGGACGCTTCTTTTCCGAGTGATCATGCAACGGGGGCATTTGCCATCTCCATTGCCATGTGGATTCGACATCGTCGATTAGGTGCCCCTATGATCATATTTGCCTTTTTAACGGGACTTTCGCGTGTTTGGGTAGGTCACCATTATCCATTTGATGTAGTGGGAAGTATGATCGTATCCGTGATAGTCGCCGCTGTGGTTTCAAAATGCTCCGGATTTTTTGAACCTATCGTCAACAGAGTGATTTCCGTTTACCAATTCATTTTAGAAAAAGTGAAGAAACGTCTGTCGGGGCATACTTTACATTCATAAATGAAGAGACACTGAGGATGGTGTGAAAATAAGCTTTCTTCGTGTTATGATTAAACACGGATACATGAATTCTCTTTACATCCATAAGAATGGACCATTTTAATAAAAAATTTCTGTTGTCTTAATGACCTTAAAGATAAAGGATTGAATCTCATTACGATCATAAAAAACATCCCATTTAAAAAGCAGCTAAAATAAAAATAAAGAGAATCCATCAAGTCCATCTCAATATTTCTTTAAGTAATAGAAAGGCGATTGCTATGGAAAACAAACTTACCTTTATTCAAGCAAACATCTTATTGGAACACGATATTCTCCAAGACGGATTTTTAACCATTGAAAACGGAAAAATTACGTGTATCGGAAAGATGACGGAATATATATCCTCTCCCGGAGAAAAAGTGATCGATTTGCATCATGAGTCCTTTCTTTCGCCAGGGTTTATTGATGTCCATATTCACGGTGCCAACGGGGCTGATACAATGGATGCCACTCCGGAGGCTATAACGACAATGGCTTCTGCCCTTCCAAAAGAAGGAACGACCAGCTTTCTGGCTACCACGATCACGCAAAGCCCGGAAAACATTGAAAAAGCCATCCGGAATGTCGCCGAATACAGAAAAAAACATAACATTCCCGGAAAAGCAGAAGTACTCGGCATCCACCTAGAAGGCCCCTTTATCAATGAAAAGCATAACGGCGCTCAACCCAAAAAATACATTTTAAAACCAAGTATTGACCAATTTCAAAAATGGCAAGATCTTGCGTACAACGCCATCAAGCTAGTGACACTGGCTCCCGAAATCGAAAATGCTTCTGAACTCATTTCCTACTTGGCAGATCATGATGTGATTGCTTCCATCGGCCATACGGATGCTTCATACGAAGAGGTTGTGAAGGCAGCAGAAGCTGGAGCAAGCCATGTCACCCATCTATTTAACGCTATGAAAGGAATGCACCATCGTGAACCGGGGACTGCCGGCGCTGCCCTTCTTCTGGATCAGCTCACAGCGGAGCTTATCGCAGATGGAGTCCACGTCCGTCCAGAAATGATTGACTTAGCGGTCCGGATGAAAGGAGAAGAAAAAATCGTCTTAATTACAGATTCGATGCGAGCCAAATGTCTTAAAAACGGCCGCTACGATTTAGGCGGGCAAGATGTGATCGTGCAAGACGGAAAAGCCGTTTTGGAAGACGGCACGTTAGCCGGAAGCATTTTAAAAATGAAAGACTCCATTCAAAATATCATTCGCTTTACGAAGCTTTCGCTTTTCCAAGCCGTTCGATTAGCTTCGACGAATCCGGCAAAAGAACTGAAAGTATTTGATCGCAAAGGCAGTCTTGCCGTTGGGAAAGATGCCGATATCGTCGTATTCAATCCACAATACGAAGTACAAATGACTTTATGTCGAGGGGAAATCGCCTACGAACAGTAAATATCGCTTTTTCTTGTCCCGTAAAACGGACATTTAATCAATCGAATCCCAAAAAGCGTGCTGGAAAAGCAAAACGGCTTTTTCAGCACGCTTTTTTAGTCTTTCTCAAACAGTACCCGTTGAACCACTAAATTGAAAATGGACATAATGATGACAACAAGGATCGCCAAACCAAAACCGGATACATCAAAAGCATCTCCCATAATCGCATCGGTTAACAACAGCGTCATGGCGTTGATCACAATTAAAAAAAGACCAAGTGTCAAGATCGTAATCGGTAATGTCAAAATAATCAAGATCGGTCGGACTAACATATTCAATATGGAAAGAATGAGGCTGGCCACAAATGCCGCTCCAAAGCCGGAAACGTGAAACCCTTGAAACCAACCAGCCAAAGCTACAAATAAAACCGCATTGATGACAATGCCTAACAGCCATCTCATCTATAAACATCCTCTTCATTAGGCATGACAAACATCAATAGTAAATAAGTAATCGCTAATGGAAAAAAGCCTGTTGGAAACAACAAGATAATAAACAAAACCCGAATAATGGTGGAGTCGACTCCCAACATTTGGGCAATTCCGCCAAGCACTCCCGCCAACTTGCGGTCTATGCGGGAACGAAATAATCTTTTCACTCGTAAACCCTTCTTTCCTCATTAATTTGCTCATTACTATTATTATTCAACGAAAAAGCGTTTTTATCCGACTTTCGATGATTGGATTCCACAATGATCACAGTCCCCATATCTTTCATTATGCATACGAAAAAAAAACAAAACAAGTTTCGTATGGAATAGGAGCGCTTGGGAAAAATGGGGTCAAAACGCGGCTAAACAGCTTTAGTCAAAAATATTCTTTTCAATCATCGTTTTTTTCTTTCTCATACACACGAAACAAATAACTAAATGGATCTTTTTCATTTTTCTCTTCTCTGTATCCGTTATTCTCGCCTACCTTGACTGCAATGGATGTTAAAATAAGAATAGAACCACACATCATGATCAATGATAACAAACCCATTTCTACATCTCCCCTTTCATCTATAACGTTAATGGATGAAACGCGTTTCAAAGCAAGAGCGATTTTACGGAGGGAGGAGCATTGATTCATGACCAATATCAGAGATATAGCCAAAATGGCGGGTGTTTCCGTCACAACGGTTTCCCGTGTTCTGAACCACCATCCCTATGTAAGCGAAGCAAAAAGGGCTGCCGTGCTCGAAGCCATTAAAAAATCCCATTATCATCGGAATATCAATGCCGTGCATTTAAGCAAAGGCAAGACGAATTTGATTGGAGTGGCTGTTCCGTTTTTGAATCACCCTTACTTCGGACAGTTGATGGAGGGGATTGCAGATGAGGCAATCACTCAAAATCATCAGCTAGTCTTGTTCCAAACCAATTATGAACCCCCACGGGAACTGGAAGCGCTCAAAATGTTGAAATATAAGCAAATTGACGCCTTGATTATTTGTTCGCGGGCGGGAAGTTGGGAATGGATTGAAGAATATCAACAATACGGGACAATCGTTTTATGCGAAGACGCTCGAAAAAAACCTATTTCTTGCACTTTTATTCATCATTATCAATGTTTTCAAGCAGCACTCGATTTTCTGCACCAAAAAGGCCACCGAAAAATTGGCATCAGCATCGGGAGAACTTCCGGAACGAACAGTCACCAAAGACTTCGCGCTTACCGTGATTTTTTAAAAAACATCAACGAACCATATAGAAAGGATTATGTCTTTGACCACTGCCTCGTTCTTGAGGACGGAGTGGATATCATAGAACGCATTTCAAAAATGTCGGAGCCTCCGTCTGCTTTAGTGATCACCAGCGACGAAGTAGCTGCAGGTGCGCTTCTTCAATGCCAACAAAAAGGCATTTCTGTTCCTGAACAATTAGCGATCATCGGTTTTAATAATCAACCCATTTCCTATTTGATGAATTTGACTACGATCGACATCCCGCTTTCAGAAATGGGAAGAAGTTTGTTTCGCCAGGCATGCGATGGCACCCGTATTTCTCAAAAGGAAATGTCTTATACACTCGTTGAACGCTCAACCGTTTAAATTTTTCAAAAAATGGATCAACTAACTTTCGTGCTGCGCCGTATTCAACACTCAATCTCAAGTCAATATGAGTTTTGCAAAGCGGTCATCTTTCCCATATGTACTCAAGGAAAAAGAAAACCCCTACGGAACGATTTTTCATCGTCCCATAGGGGTTTCGATTCTTGGCGAATGCTATTGAATTTCTAAGAAAAGAGCATCTCCCCGCTGAATTGGTCCTTGTTTCCGCAGTACGACTTTTTGTCCTTCCGCTAAATTCGTAAAGACTACCGGGGTAATGATGGAAGGCACTTTTTCTTTTATAGCTTGGATGTCCATAGAAGCAATTTCTTGACCTTGAACCACCTTGT
>NZ_JBBOPY010000001.1:1495000-3365876 GCF_038003825.1 Bacillus sp. FSL W8-0116 | reverse complement strand
CCTCCAAGAGGTCTCCCACGGGATTCACCGCTTCCTCCCTCAAGTGAGGTACTACGTTTTCTGTGTTCATCATGACTCACTGAATACCAAGGGCTATTCTCTCTTAATTGTTCGGTCCTTCTTAGTTGTTCTAGACCAACTAATACTATGACCTCTGCTGACTTCTGACGGTTCAGCTACTTATCACTAAGTAGGTTATGAAGAGTACTTCACCTATCCGCCAGACCTCCCCGGGTAAGTACATGCACTTTCACACCATCTATCCGCCTCATTTACTCGATATGACCTTCGACAGAAAGAGCTTTGTTTTGTTATGCAAACTCACTCCATCATACCTAGCCTTATATGAGGTTCGTGTTCCTCGGACCGGTGTTTTGCCTCCAGCTTCCTTCAGATTCCGCGTCACCACGGACACCCTTGCTCTTGGCTAACCTCTACTTCTGTCTTCGGGGTTCGGGACTTACACCCTATAGTTCATGTACATGCCGGGCGCACATTCAAAAAGATGCCGCTCTCATGGCGGCATCTTTTGTCTGGTCGCATAAACAAAGTAAACGAATTTCCTTTCATAAACTGCGCATAAAAATTCAGCCTTAATCGATTTTTTAAAAGAGATCAGCCTTCTAAAAGCAGGGATTCTGGATTTTCCAAAAGTTCTTTTACAGTTTTCAAGAATCCGACAGCGTCTCTTCCATCAATAATTCGATGGTCGTATGAAAGGGCGATATACATCATCGGGCGGTTTTCAATCCGATCTTTATCAATGGCAACTGGTCGAAGTTGAATCGTGTGCATTCCTAAAATTCCCACTTGATTACCATTAATGATAGGAGTGGACATGAGTGAACCAAATACTCCGCCGTTTGTAATCGTAAAGGTTCCGCCCTGCAGATCGTTAAGCGATAATTTTTTATTGCGTGCTTTTTCAGCTAAATCTGCAATGTCTCTTTCGATTTCTGCGAAGTTTTTACGATCGCAGTCGCGGACAACTGGAACGATCAAACCGTCATCTGTTGAAACGGCTACGCCGATATCATAATATTTTTTGAGTAAAATTTCGTCGCCTTGAATTTCTGCATTGACATAAGGATATTTTTTCAATGCCGCCACGACGGCTTTTGTAAAGAAAGACATAAATCCTAGACGTACATCATATTCTTGAATGAATTTTTCTTTATACCGTTTGCGGAGGTCCATTACAGCCGTCATGTCGACTTCATTAAAGGTTGTCAGCATGGCAGCGGTATTGGTCACTTCAACAAGGCGTTTCGCAATGGTTTGTCGACGGCGGCTCATACGCTCTCGAACGACCGGTTTTTCATCCTGAACTGCTGCTGTGTTTTGTTGAGGCGCTGCTTGCGAAACCGCAGGCGCAGGTTTCGCTTCGGCTTTTGGTTGGTTGGCAAAATATTCTACGTCTTGTTTGCGAACGCGGCCTAACGGATCGATTGTAGGGACTTGAGACAAGTCGATTCCTTTTTCGCGGGCCAATTTCCTAGCGGCTGGTGAAGCAATCGGCCGTTCTTTTGGACCATCGTCTTTGATCGCTGCAGATTCTTGTTTTACTTCTTGTTTTGGTGCCTCTGCTTTTGGAGCTTCTTTTGGTTCTTCTGCTTTTGGTTCTTGTGGGGCTGGAGCAGGAGCAGCAGCACCTTCTTCCACCACAGCAATCACTTGACCAACCTCTACCGTATCTCCTTCATTCGCTTTTAATTCTGTAATAACTCCTGATTCTTCGCTGATCACTTCTACATTTACTTTATCTGTTTCTAATTCAACAATATATTCTCCCTTTTCAACCGTATCTCCAGGCTTTTTAAGCCATTGTGCGATAGTACCTTCAGTAATCGATTCTGCCAATTCGGGAACTTTAATCTCAGCCACTGTGATGTCCTCCTCCTAATTTCCTTCCAAAGCTTTTTTATTCAAAAGAACCACCATCATCCTAAAAAGGAGAATGGAAACGATATGCCTCCTGGATCTATGACAAAACAAAACCATCCAGTCAAAGTTTTATTCCTAGGAGGCATCCGCAATCTTCCCCCGTAAATATTCCATAGGGGAAAGACCGGCATGAAAGTGTTTTATGGTCTTGTTAACGCTTGTTTAATAATATGATCTTGTTCTTTTCGATGGACGACAGGATCTCCAACAGACGGGCTAGAACGTCTTCTCCGTCCAATATAGCGAACTTCCACTCCTTCTGGAGCTATGTCTCTTAAACGAGGATCCACATAAGACCATCCACCCATGTTTTGTGGTTCTTCTTGAACCCATACAAGTTCTTTGACATTTTGATAACGTGACAACACTTCTTTAATTTCTTCTCTAGGGAATGGGTATAATTCTTCCACTCTCAAAATATGAAGCCAATCAAGATTTTCTTCTTTATCCAATTGCTCAGCCAAATCAATCGCAATTTTTCCGCTGCATAGAACAATACGTTCTACTTTATTTGGTTTTTCACCTAAGCCGCTTTGCTCCAATATTGGACTAAAATGACCATGGGCAAGCTCTTCCACGGTAGACGCAGCCAAAGGATGGCGAAGTAAGCTTTTTGGCGTCATGATCACTAACGGTCTTACCTCTTCTTTTCTCAAAACGGCTGCCTGACGTCGTAAAATATGGAAATATTGAGCTGTACTCGTCAAGTTTGCAACCGTCCAGTTATTTTCGGCAGCCAGCTGCAAGAAACGTTCAACACGTCCACTGGAATGCTCAGGGCCTTGGCCCTCATATCCGTGCGGCAAAAGCATCACAAGTCCTGATTTTTGCCCCCATTTCGCTCTTCCGGAAGAAATAAATTGATCAAACATCACTTGAGCCATATTGGCAAAATCTCCAAATTGAGCTTCCCATAAAACGAGCGTTTCAGGCGCAAACACGTTATATCCGTATTCAAATCCTACGACAGCTGCTTCTGTCAAAGGACTGTTGTGAACGACAAATGAAGCTTTCGCACCTTTAATATGGTGCAACGGGATATATTTTTCACCTGTTTCCATATCATGAAGAACGAGATGCCGCTGCGCAAACGTACCGCGCTCAGAATCTTGGCCTGTAAGACGGATAGGAGTTCCATCTCGTAGAATGGTTGCGAACGCCAATGTTTCCGCATGGGCCCAGTCGATTTTCCCTTTGCCTTCAAAAACTCCCTCACGGCGTTTTAAAATTTTCTCTAATTTGTTGAATACGTGAAAATCTTTCGGCCATTCTAATAATTGTTGGTTTATTTCTCTCAATATATTTTCGTCAATTTCTTCTTGTGGATTAGGCAGAAGGTTTTCCACCTGTATAGGCGGATTCATCACAATATCCGGGTTTTCATCCTTCTTCGGCACTTTTTCATACGCTGCTTTCAGTTTATCCGCAACTTCTTTTTCAAATTTTGAAGCCAGATCTTTTTGAATCAACCCTTCATTAACTAACTGATCGGCATATATGGCTCGGACTGTTGGATGGTTTTGTATGATTTTATATAAGGTTGGGTTTGTCGCCATCGGTTCATCCATTTCATTATGTCCAAAACGCCGGTATCCAACTAAATCGATTACAAAATCTTTATGGAACGTATTTCGATATTCAAAAGCTAAAATGGCCGCCGCTAGACAAGCTTCAGGATCGTCTGCGTTCACGTGTACAATTGGCATTTCAAAGCCTTTCGCAATATCAGAAGCATATCGTGTGGATCGAGAATCGTAGCTTTCTGTTGTAAATCCGATCATATTGTTGGCGATTACATGAATCGAACCACCTGTTTGATATCCAGGCAATCGGCTTAAGTTCAACGTTTCGGCCACGATGCCTTCTCCCGGAAAAGCGGCGTCTCCATGAATCATAATCGTCAAAGATTTTTTTACATCCTGTTTTGGGTAGCCTGGTTGAGTTCGATCTTCTTGCGCAGCTCTTGTATAGCCTGCTACAACCGGATCTACCACTTCTAAGTGGCTTGGATTGTTAGCTAACGTGATCCGTGTTTGTCCTTGGTTGCTTTCTTTTACACGGCGATCGGCGCCAAGATGGTATTTTACGTCACCAGTCCAACCGTATGTAATTCCGATGGATCCTTCAGAAGGAATTAATTTTTTGCTAGGAGAATGCTGAAATTCAGCAAAAATCATTTCGTAAGGTTTACCGAGAATGTGAGCCAGCACATTCAGACGTCCGCGGTGGGCCATGCCAATATTGATGCTTTCGGCCCCTTTTGATACTGCTTTTCGAATTAACTCGTCAATCAGTGGAACCATCACATCCAAGCCTTCAATAGAAAACCGTTTTTGACCAACAAACGTACGGTGCAAAAACTTTTCAAAGCCTTCCACTTCCGTTAAGCGCTTTAATAATTGTATCTTTTCTTCTTTATTTAAAGATGGATAAAAGCTTCCTGATTCCACTTTTTGACGAAGCCAATTTCTTTCTTCCATTTCATGAACTTGAGCAAATTCAAAAGCAAGTTTATCCGTATAAACTTTCTTTAAATGATTGATGGCATCGAGTCCGTTTTGGACATGAGAAGGTGCGTTTGGACAAATAAATTCAACCGGAATGTTTTTCAAATCCTCTTCCGTCAGTTGAAATTCTTCTAATTCAATTCGGCGTGAATCTTTATTTCGATCATTTAAAGGATTTATATCCGCCGCGAGGTGGCCATAAAAGCGAATATTATCAGCCAGCTTCACAGCAGCAACAATTTTGTGATAATCTACTTGTCCTTGCGGAGCCGGACGAAACGTTCCCGTTCTAGGTGCAGATTGTTCCCATCCCTCTTCAACAACCGGCGCTCCCCACTGGTTGAATAATTCTTTAAGATCCGAGTCAATACTTTCTGGATCTTCTAAATATTTTTCATACATCTCCATGATATAACCGAGGTTAGGCCCAGAAAAGCGGTTCCACGGTCCCCTTTGGTTTGATGTTTGTGTGTTCATCATGCAAAACCTCCAACCGTAACGTCCTGTTATTGATTTTCTCGTCATCCCACATTCATAAATTATTTCAAAAATAATTAAAAACGCTTACAAGTCCATTTTACCACGCTAAAGTAAAAATTGAAAGAATATCCTTTCTTTTTCGTCTAATTGTCTTCATTGATTTGACCAATGTTCTTCTCATTTTCATATTGATCAATTTGTGAAATTTGTAACAATATCCTGATTATTCTGAAATAATTTTTTCACCTTCTATTCCCTTTTTTCTGAAATAAGTTTAATTTTTTTCATGTACCATCTTACTACTCTTTCTTTAAAAATCAATCCTTTTTGACAAAATTATTAATTTTTATAGAACAAATAAAATTGGCTATCTTTTTTTCTGTTTTATTCCGTTTTTTCCTTTTTTACCCGCTCCTCAATCAACACCATCTGAACGTTTCCTAGGCTCAAGACATAAGATATGAAGAACGAATATGGAATTCGAGGGGGATTGGCATGTTTCCATGGAACTGGTTTTTTACGAATGAAAACCTCTCTAATGACTGGATGAAACAACTCAACCCAGCCGACGTAGAACAGTTTATACAAGAAATGATGAAGAAAACCATCCCTCCTAATTGGCATCAAACCCATCCATTCTCTTCACAATTCGAAAAGCAAGATCCTCCTTCTCCAGAAAAAGAAACATCTCCTCCCTCTCCTCCAATCCCTATCGAGGTTTTTGAAACGTTTGACTATGTATTCCTTCGGCTACGCCTCAAGGAAGAGTGGCTGCAACATTTAAAAATTCATCATACTTCCCAAAAAGCGATCATTTATAATGTCCCGGAAATGGGGGAACGACAAGAAATTGTTTTACCAGCGCTTGTCAAACGCAAAGGAGCTAAAGCTGAATTTCAAGACGGTATTTTAGAAATCTGCTTCTTGCGGATGGAAGATTGGCAAATTTCCGAAATTCATTTGCCAAATAACAAGGAAGAATCTCCGTAGTATTCTTCAATATCTCTTCATCTTTCGGTCACTGAAAAGTTTTTCTGAACCTTTTGTTATTGTTCTCCCATATATTTACTTTAGAAAGTAAATGACAAATCATGTGAAACAGTTAGTTGGCCCTGTTTCTTAAAGTATTTGAATATGCTTTACCGTTGGAGGACCCCCTTTTATTTAATGGAATTTTCTTTTAATTACAAATCTTTTTTGCTACAATTTTTTTTGAATGAAGGTTGGAAAAGGGGAAAAACGATGAAAAAACTCGTCTCGCTTAAGAATGTAAGTTGGCAAAGAGGAAACCGAACCATTTTGGACTCGATCAACTGGGAGATCTCATCCGGAGAACAATGGGCGGTGCTCGGGTTAAACGGCTCTGGAAAAACGTCTTTATTGAATATTGTTTGCGGCTACCAGTATCCTACGAAAGGAGAAGTTGTCGTTTTGGGGGAACGTTTTGGCGAAACGAATATCCCCGAACTGCGAAAAAAAATCGGAATCGTCAGCCATTCGCTTAGTCGCTTTGATAATGTTTTGAAAAATGAATCAGTAGAAGAAATCGTTTTGAGCGGAAAATTTGCTTCCATCGGATTGTACGAACAAGTCAGCCATGAAGACTTGGATCAAGCTGATGCTTTCATGGAACAATTCCGAATCGGCTATTTAAAAGGGAGCGCTTACCAATCTCTTTCCCAAGGAGAAAAAATGCGTGTCCTTATCGCCAGAGCGTTTATGGCTAATCCTGAAATCCTCATTTTAGACGAACCATGCAGCGGATTGGATATCCGTGCTCGCGAAGAATTGCTGAACGCCGTTCAAGAAACTATCATAGAAAAGAAGCTCCACCTTTTTTACGTAACCCACCATATCGAGGAAATCATCCCAACGATCAGCCACGTCCTTGTTCTGGAAAACGGTCGTGTCATCGCTGCGGGAGCAAAAGAGGATGTACTGACCGACGACGTGTTGTCAGAAGCTTTTTCCATTCCCGTTCGCGTCCATTGGGAAGACGAGCGTCCTTGGCTCACGGTCAAACGAAAACAGTATCAATAAACATTCGTTAGGGTCTCATAAGAAAAACAAAAATGCAGCTTGAATCCCGGCAACAGCTACAATCACTTTTTTCAGAGCGCTCGGACCTTTTATCTTTATTTTTCTGAAACAGGATGCTCCAAAATGGTTGCATTCAATAATCCGCCGATCAAAATGACAGCCGCCGTTAAATAAAACCAAATAAGAAGAACGATAATACTTCCTAATTGACCGTAAATTTTGGTATATCCCCCTAAACTGACGTAGAAAGCGAAACCAATAGAGGCTCCTTGCCAACCAATAGTTGCAAAAATCGCACCTGGCAAAGCCTCTTTCCATAAAACGAGCTTGCTCGGAACAGCATGATAAAAAAAGAGAAAAAAACCGAAAAGAAATACCGTTCCTATGCCCCATCTTAAAATATACCACCATGAATACCAATTAAACGGAAAAGAAATCGTTTGATCGAACATCCTCAGAACGATATTTTCCAAAATGGGCAAGAACAAGGAAGAAGTCAACATCGCCATTAGGCCGAATGTTAAAACAAGGTCGTTGACAAGGCCTCCTAAAAATGATTTACGCCTCCGTATATGGTAGGCATCATTTAATGAACGGACTAACGACTGAACGGCCACGGAGGCAATCCAAAAAGAGGCGATCAAACTATATGAAAAAACATGGGATGGTTGTTGGTTCATGATTTGATCGACCGTTTGGCGAATAAATGCATAAGTATTTTTCGGAGCATAGGGCTCAATGATCTCCAAAAAGTCGTTTTGGTTGATAGGGAAAAAGCGAATGAGCGAAAACATAAACATTAAAAACGGAATAAACGACAACATGAAATAATAGGCGGTTTGGGCGGATTGGTCATAATACCGTTCGTTAAAAAATCGTTTTGCTACTAGCAACGGAATTTTTCGTTCATCCATGATTCCACCGGCTCCTTTTTCGTCTTTCTCCCTATTTTAGAAAAATAAACCTCCATTTTCCACTTTTCCACAAAAAAGAGACCTGGAAACCCAGATCTCTTAAAACCGTTTCTTCGTCTTTTTTCCGTCTGACGGACATTTTTCGACATCGCTGCTAGAATGTATTTAAGACGATGCATCTCCGTTTAAAAAATCGATTCCGTTTTCTTGCCAATCAGTTCGATTATTTCTTCTTCTTTTCCTTGATGAAACAGATCGACAATTTTGCTTCCAACAATGACCCCGTCGCAATAGGAACCGACTTCTTTTACTTGACGGTGATTGGAAATGCCAAAACCGGCTAGCACCGGAACAGGGCTTATCTTTTTCAAGTGTTCTAAATACCCGGACAATTCCTCCGGCAATTTATTTCTTTGTCCTGTGATTCCCGTCACCGTCACTGCATATAGAAATCCATTGGAGGCTTGGGCAATCTTCTTTTTCCGCTCTTCTGGACTCGTCAACGTAACGAGTTGAATCAAATCGATATTCTTTTCTTTTAGTTCTTGAGAAAGGATTCCCTGTTCTTCAAAAGGAACGTCAGGAAGGATCACTCCGTTGACGCCCGCTTTGGCGCAATCGTTGACAAAGCGTTCGATTCCATATGCATACACAGGGTTTATATACGTCATCACAATCAAAGGAATAGTGACACTAGAACGAAAAGCGGCAATTTCAGCAAGCACTTTTGCAAGCGACACTCCCTCTTTCAGCGCCCGTTTTCCCGCTTCTTGGATGACTGGGCCGTCTGCAACGGGATCAGAAAAAGGAATGCCGATTTCTACCATGCTGGCACCGGCTTTTTCCAAAAAGAGCACCTTGTCTTTTAAACTGGACAAACCCCCGTCCCCCGCCATGATATACGCAACAAACGCTTTTTCGTTGTTTTGTTTTAATTGATGAAATGCTTCTGCAATCGATAGAGCCGTCATTTTTCTTCCCCTTTCAACACAGCTTGAACCGTTTCAACGTCTTTATCTCCTCGTCCGGACAAACAAACCACCAACACTTCTTCCGGCTTCATCGTCGGCGCTAATTTCAATGCATGCGCCACCGCATGGGAACTTTCCAACGCCGGAATAATCCCCTCCGTTTTCGTCAACGTTTGAAATCCTTCCAGCGCTTCTTGATCGGTCACCGATGTATAATGGACTCTTTTGATTTCTTTTAACAAGCTATGTTCGGGACCTACTCCGGGATAATCCAATCCCGCTGAAATGGAGTAGGCTTCCTGAATTTGCCCATTTTCATCCTGCAATAAATACATTTTCGACCCGTGTAAAATTCCGACTGATCCTTTCGTGAGTGTAGCAGCATGTTTGCCGGTATCTAGTCCGCTTCCGGCTGCCTCGACACCGAACAAGCGGACGGACTCATCTTCCAAAAATGGGTAAAACATCCCCATCGCATTGCTGCCCCCACCGACACAGGCTACAATAGCATCCGGAAGCTTTCCTTCTTTTTCGATGATTTGTTGTTTTGTTTCCTTTCCGATTACACTTTGAAAATCGCGTACTATTTTTGGAAATGGATGAGGGCCAAGAACCGATCCCATAATATAATGAGTATCTTCCACATTCGCCACCCAGTAGCGAAGCGCTTCATTAACCGCGTCTTTCAATGTGCCGCTTCCTTGACGCACACTGACAACTTTTGCGCCAAGAAGCTCCATTCGAAACACATTCAGCTTCTGGCGGCGAACATCCTCTTCCCCCATAAAGATGATACAATCCATATTTAGCAGGGCACTAACGGTCGCCGTCGCTACACCGTGCTGGCCTGCTCCTGTTTCTGCTACCACCTTTCTTTTTCCCATTCGCAACGCAAGAAGCGCCTGCCCGATCGTATTGTTGATTTTATGGGCTCCCGTATGGTTCAAATCTTCGCGCTTCAAATAGATTTTCGCGCCTCCGAGTTTTTCCGTTAGATTTTTAGCATAGTAGAGCGGCGTTTGTCGCCCTACGTATTCTTTTAAGTAATAGCGCAGCTTTTGCAAAAAGTTTTCGTCGTTTTTCGCTTCTTCATAAGCGATTTCCAATTCCTGGACAGCTCTCATTAACGTTTCCGGAACAAAGCGGCCTCCAAACGGCCCAAAATATCCTTTTTCATCTGGTTGAACATACATGCTCATCTTTTTTGCACTCCTTTTGCTTCATCTATAAACAATTTGATTTTCCGGCGGTCTTTGCGCCCCTCCGTCTCTACGCCGCTTGACACATCGACACCAAATGGCTGTATGGCTTGAATGGCTTGCTGAACATTTTCCGGATTTAACCCACCGGCAATGATCAAATTTTCTTTTTTCAATCGTTTTTCTTCTATTAAACTCCAATCAAATGTTTTTCCGTTTCCTCCATAATAAGCTCCCTTTGGGCTGTCTACCAACAAATAACTAGCCGGAAAGTCTGCCATCTCACGTTCGTTTGTCTCTTTGCTCAACCCAAAGGCTTTAATGACAGGAACACCTAAAGATCTCGAGTATTCCGGAGTCTCCTCCCCATGCAGCTGAACAAAATCCAAATCTGCTTCTTTTGCGATGTTTCGAACAATATCAGGATCTTCATTGACGAAGACGCCGATTTTCCAAACACTTTTCGGCAAGCTTTTGGATATTTCTTTCGCTTTCTTTAAGGAAACTCGCCTTTTGCTGTTCGCAAACACCATGCCAATGGCATCCGCCCCGCATTCAGCGGCAAATAACGCTGTTTCTATATCCGTTATTCCGCAAATTTTCACAAACATCGGTTTCACCTCAAACGGACTTTTAGTTGATTCATCGTTAGTTGAATGTCATCTGCCAGCATCAACGTTTCCCCGACCAAAATCGCTTTAGCTCCTGCTTTTTGCACACGCTCTACGTCTTTCGCCGTCTTGATTCCACTCTCGCTTATAAAAATGCGGTCATGATTCTTTCCAAATCGAGACAACAGTCGTTCCGTGACCCCTAAGTCTACTTCAAACGTTTTTAGATTGCGATTATTGACGCCAATGACAGAGGGATTCAAAACAAGCGCCCGCTCCATTTCTTCCTCGTTATGCACTTCTAGCAGAACTTCTAAATCTTGCTTGTAGGCGTACTCGTACAAAGACTTCAGTTTCTCATCATCCAAAGCGGCCGCAATCAACAAGATCACATTGGCTCCAGCCTGTTTGGCGGCATCTATTTGGATGGGGTCGATGATGAAATCTTTACACAAAATCGGCAAACCCACTACATCGCGAACTGCTTTTAAGTCTGCTAATGTTCCTTTAAAAAAAGGTTCGTCGGTTAAAACGGAAATGGCATTCGCCCCGCTCGCCTCATAATGTTTTGCCTGTTTAGCAGGATTTACATCCAGATTGATATTTCCTTTTGAAGGGGAAGCTCTTTTCACTTCCGCAATAATATTCATTTTGTCTGCATGGATAAAGGAATCATAGAAAGGGATTTTTTGAAATTTGCTTTCATTTCCAGCGTCGAATTGTTCCTTTAGTTTTCTCACTTCATCCTTCTTTTTTTCTAATATTCTGTCTAAAATGGTTCCGCTCATTTAGATCACCACTCTTTTTCTTTTTTCGCTGTAGTCGATCAAATATTGCAATGCCGATAATGCCCTTCCGGAGTCGATGCTTTCTTTCGCCAGTCGAATCCCTTCTTGAATGGTATCCGCTTTTCCGTTCGCAAAAAAGCCTAAACCGGCATTTAACAGGACCGTATCACGATAAGCGCCTTTTTCTCCTTTGAGTACACCGATTAAAATTTCAGCATTTTCTTTGGCCTCACCGCCCACAATAGCTTCATTCGAATAATAAGGCAGGTCTACCTTTTCCGGAGTCACCGTCATTTTTTCTACATGGCCATTTTCCAAAAGAACTAAATGATTTTCTCCAGAAAGAGAAGCTTCATCCATAAAGCCGGCGCCGTTAAGAACGACCGCTCGTTTTCTTCCGAGACGATTCAGCACGTCTGCCATCATCTCAAGCATATCCCTTCGGTAGATTCCCAAAAGCTGGCTATCTAAATCGACCGGGTTGGTCAGCGGCCCAATTAAATTAAAAATCGTAGGAATCTTTAAATCGCGGCGCACTTTCATAATTTTTTTCATGTGCGGATGAACGTGCGGCGCAAACAGAAACGCAATATGATTTTCTTCCAACAGCTCTTCGACTTCCTCTTCATGCAAATCCAGCGAGATTCCTAAATATTCTAAAACATCGGCGCTGCCCGTTTTGCTGGAGACGCTTCGGTTGCCGTGTTTCGCGACCTTCACGCCGCCTCCCGCCAACACAAAAGCACTGGTCGTACTAATATTAAAGCTGTGGGCTCCGTCTCCTCCAGTTCCGCAATTATCCATGACGTTCGGAATTTTTTTCTTGATGCCTAGCGCATGTTCACGGAGAACTTCCACAAGCGCCGCTACTTCATCTGCGTTTTCTCCTTTCGCTTTTAGCCCCATTAAAAATGCCGCCACTTCGCTGTCTGTAATTTCATCTGACAGCAATTCCCGAGAAGCCGATCTCATTTCTTCTTGATTCAAAGATTGCCGCTCTGACAGCTTTTTTAAGTAATGATTCATCTTCCGCTCCTTTTTTGTTTCCAAGAAAAATCGACGAATCAATTCTTTTCCTTTTTTCGTACCAATGGATTCGGGATGAAACTGCAGCCCGTAAAGGGGATATTCTTTATGTTTGATGGCCATGATTTCTTCATCATCCGTAGATTCCGCTAAAATCTCGAATTTAGAAGGGAGCGTCTTTTCATCAACAGCTAAAGAATGGTAGCGCATGACTTCCAAAGGTTCAGAAAAACCGGAAAAAATGCTTTGACCAGTATGATGGATAAGCGACGTCTTTCCGTGCTTAATCATTTTTGCCTGAATAATCTTCGCTCCGAAAGCGGCAGCGACTGCTTGATGTCCGAGGCAAATGCCCAAAATCGGGATTTTGTGGTAATAATTGCGGATTAATTCCAGGCATATGCCGGCATTATCCGGTGTACCGGGCCCTGGCGAAATCACAATCGCTTCCGGCTCCATTTTTTCAATATCTTCGACAGCTATCTCATCATTACGAACAACTTGAACATTTTTCCCTAATTCCGAGATTAATTGATAAAGATTATAAGTAAAAGAATCATAATTATCGATTAATAAAATCATTTACTCCACCTCCAGCAATGCTTTTGCTTTATTAAGCGTTTCCTCGTACTCTTTCTCAGGAACCGAATCATAGACGATGCCTGCACCGGCTTGAACATAAGCTTTTTCGTGTTTCACAATCATCGTGCGGATGGCAATGGCAAAATCCAAGTCTCCGCTTGCGGACAAATATCCGATCGCTCCCGAATATAATCCACGTTTTTCCGGCTCTAAATCATTGATGATTTGCATCGCTCGAATCTTGGGAGCTCCGGAAACGGTTCCGGCCGGCAAACACGCTTTCAATGCTTCTAAACTATGAACCTCATTCTTCAACGTACCGGTCACTTCTGAAACAATGTGCATCACATGTTTGTATCGTTCGACCACTTGATCCTTCGTCACGCGTACCGAACCAATTTCCGCTACTTTTCCAATATCGTTTCGACTGAGATCCACCAGCATACGGTGTTCAGCCAATTCTTTTTCATCCGAAAGCAGCTCTTTTTCCAATCTTCTATCTTCCTCATCCGTTGCGCCGCGCGGACGGGTTCCTGCGATCGGATTCGTCATCAATTTGCGTCCGGACACTTTGATTAAGCTTTCCGGAGAGATGCCCATGACAATATAGTCCGAAAAGTCCAAATAATACATATAGGGAGACGGGTTCGTCTTTCGAAGCTTTCTGTATAAATCGAAAGGATTCCCCTTATATGGAGCCTCTAGGCGCTGGGATAGCACCACTTGAAAAATATCTCCTTTTCGAATGAAGTCTTTCCCCCGTTCCACCATACGGCAATATTCACTTTTGGACACATTAGAGGTAAAGGAAACTTTCACATTGTTTTCAATGGAATCTTCTGAAACAGGACGATCCAACATCTTTTCTAATTGATGGACTTCTTTCTCCAATTCTTCGGGTTTCTTTTTACGGCTTAAACTCATTGCCAAAATATACACTTTTTGGAGAAGATGATCGAATACAACGACGTTTTCATAAAACATTAAATGCATATCCGGCATTTGAATTGTATCTCGAGGTACGTTTCCAATGTTCTCAACATAACGGATGGAATCGTAGCCAATGTATCCGATAGCTCCTCCAATAAAAGGAAAAGGCAGGTTCTCGTCATCTTGTTTTGGAAAATAGCTTTCCAGCTTTTTAAAAGGATCTCCTTCTGATTGTTCCGTTTTTTTGGCAATCAGATCACGAACCGTTATTTTTCCATTTTCCGCAATGAATTCCATATAAGGATTCATGCCTAAAAATGAATAACGGCCTCTCTCTTCATGTTTAAAAGAACTTTCCAATAAAAACTTTTTCTGTCCATCTAACTTTTTAAACACGGCCACTGGGGTCAGCAGATCCCCCTCAATTTCTTTCATAACAAAATTCTTTTCTCGCACTACACTCAACTAGACTCACCTTCCTCATCTTTTCTAAAAGAAAAAAGTCCTCCAATCACACAGGAATGCCTGTATGGTTGGAGGACGAACTACGCCGCGGTGCCACCTCGATTGAAGCAAAAGCTTCCCCTTTTCGAGCACAGGAACTTTTCCGATGCTCTATCCTTTTAACAGCGGAAACCCGAGCATCCCTACTAAAAGTTCAGGACGCCTCTCGCAAGGCCATTCCGAACAGCGTATCGCACCGGCTCTCACCTTGCCCGGTTCTCTGTAACGAATCGGCTGAACGTACTCTTCTTGCTCATCGATTTATCCTCTATTCAATTTATAAAGAGAAATACAAAAAGACCCCTCATCTACAAAGGACGAGGAGCCCGCGGTGCCACCTTTGTTGATTGCTTTTACGCAATCCACTCACCGGATGGACAGTCGTTTACCCATCCTCCACTGTAACAGAGTGGAAACCGCCAAAGCCTACTTTGTCTGCATTTCGGTTTGGAGCTCGGAAGCCCATTCACTTACCATTTCTCACCGGTTTACACCAGCCACCGGTTCTCTGAGCAGAAACGATAAGCTACTCTTCTTCCTCATCGCTGATTTCCGTTCATTTTTCTTAAGGCATATGTTAATAAAACTCTTTTAAAATGTCAAACAGAAATTGAACCTAAATCCAATATGAGCAGAAAATTCTCTCTTAAACGGCTGAATTTCCACTTTTCCGCATAATCAGGACCCATTCAAATCGAATCTCACTTGAAAATGGACAAGATGAGATCCGCTTATAGGGATATTTACAATCAAAAGGTAAATTTAATAGTTTTTATTGAAAAATTTTTCAATATTTATCTGAAAAAACATTGAAATATTGTCATTCATTTGTTACAATTCAATCAACACAACATATAGTAGAGAATATTCCATTCCCACTATATGTTGGGCATGAATATCGTAAGTAGTAGGTTTCCTCATCCTTTTCTCTTTTTGCCGCTTGCCATCAAGCGGATTTTTTTGTGTCGAGATGATTCAAATGTTTAGGAGAATGGCTAGAGTTATCTAGTAAAAAAGATTTTAATATTAAGAGAGTATATCAGTTTGCTTTTAAAAGAAAATTTAGAAGCCGGTCTTTAATGAAAGAATGTTTGAAACAATAAATAGGCGTTTAAGCTGATAATCACAATCGCAACGATCCAGGCGAGAACTTTTAACCATAATGGGTTAGCAAATTCCCCCATTTTCTTTTTGTCGCTCGTGAATTGAACAAGAGGAACGACTGCAAAAGAGAGCTGCAAAGAAAGAATCACCTGGCTTAGAATAAGCAATTGAGCCGTACCGCTTTCGCCGTAAATGGCCGTTACAATGACCGCCGGAATAATGGCAATCAATCGAGTGATCAGCCTTCTTAACCAGCCGGGAAGTCGGATATTAAGAAAACCTTCCATTACAATCTGACCAGCTAAAGTACCTGTCAACGTCGAGTTCTGGCCGGAAGCCAATAAGGCAACCCCAAACAGAATGCTTCCAAGCGTTGTTCCAAGCAGTGGAGAAAGCAAGTGGTAAGCATCTCCAATCTCCGCCACGTTCGTCATCCCTGCTTTATGAAATGTAGCAGCCGAAACAATCAGGATAGAAGCATTGATAAATAAAGCGAAGAAAAGAGCAATGGTTGAATCCCAAGTAGCATATTTAATTGCTTGCCGTTTCCCCGATTTGGTTTGTTCGTATTGTCTTGTTTGCACAATAGAAGAATGCAAATAAAGATTATGAGGCATGACGGTTGCGCCTAAAATACCGATTGCGATATAGAGCATGGATGGATTGCTTATGATCTCTTTGCTTGGAACAAACCCCTTTAATACGCCCCCCACATCTGGTTTTGAAAGAAAAAATTCAGTCGCAAAGCAAGCACCAATGGTTAGAATGAGAATAATCACCAATGTTTCAATATAACGAAAACCTTTATTCTGCAATAACAATACGACGAGTACGTCCAAGGCCGTAATCATGACACCATACAGCAACGGAATTCCAAACAATAAATTCAAAGCGATGGCTGAACCGATCACTTCCGCTAAATCACAAGCCGCGATCGCCAACTCGCATAAAATCCACAAGATCATAGCCACAGGCTTACTATAATGATCTCGACACGCTTGAGCCAAATCCCTACCCGTTACAATTCCCAACTTTCCAGCTAATGATTGAAGCAATATAGCCATTAAATTGGAGAGCAAAATCACAGAAAGCAACGTGTATCCAAACTGGGAACCACCCTCAATATCAGTCGCCCAGTTACCTGGGTCCATATAACCCACTGCCACTAAGTATCCTGGTCCGGCAAACGCAAGAAACTTTTTTATCCAAGAACCGGTTTTTGGAATACGCAAACTTCGATAGACTTCAGGCAACGTCGGTTGTGTCCTTTTCTTTCTCCAGCCTTCATCCGCAGCCAGCGACAGTTTTTTCGCTTCATTACCCATCATCATCATCACCTCGTTTTTGGTTTGTACTAAACATTTTGCACAAAGGAAACTTTTGAGGTAAAAAAATTACTCCACATTTAGAACCCAATATATGCAAACACACAGAAAAAGTTTCTCGTATTTATTGTACTACAGAAAAAATTTTAGTCAAGGGAAACTTTTTCTCAAGTATCTAAATGCTTACCTAACGTCAACAGGCAATTCTTATTACCATCATTTCATTTCACCCTTTTTCTGTCTATATTTTTTCAATCAATCATGTTATTCACCTCCCCTGAACCGTCCGATCATTCAATCTTATTCATATATCTTTCTTCTTTCTGCGTTTGAATCGACCTGGATGCTTTTTTCATCATCATCAGAGTCAAAAAAGCTGATAAAACATATAATCCGGCTGTCGACATGTAAACAAAACGAATCCCCCATCGATCTGCCATCCAGCCCATTAACAGAACCGAAAATCCAAATGTGACAAAGAGGATGGTTCCAAAAGCAGCGAACACTTTTGGTAATAACTCTTCGGATGTATGAAATTGTAAAAGAGTCCTTTGCGCAATGCTTCGCGCTTGATAGGGCGGCCCCATAATCAAAGCCACTCCTAAAGCAAACCACGGATTGGATGAGTAGGCAAAGGCCATTGTCAAAATGCCAATACTGAAAGAGCTGATCAACATAGTGAACATCATGCGATTTTCAATCTTTTTGGACAGTTTCCAAATGAGCAGTCCTCCTAGTATGGTTCCAGCAAAATTACTGGCATTGATAAACCCCCACCAATCCTCTCCTTTATGTAGTACTTCTTTTACAAACACTAAAATAATGGATCCGGCCCATATACTTTCTCCAAGTCCACTGATGATTTCCATGAAAGATAAAGTACGGAGGATCGGATTCTCCCAGATCGTGATCCATCCTTCTTTCATACGATCCCATCGTTTTTGACTTTCTGGCTGGGCAGAAACGTTCGCGGAAGGATCTTTCACAAAAAGGAGAGCCAAAGTAGAGAAAAACATCATGATGGCAGTTATTTCCAACACTCGTATGACTCCCCATTCGGCAACCAAAATCCCGCCTAATGACCAGCCAACCAGCAATACAATTTGATCCGAGGTAGCCAGTAAACTGTTGGCCTTCACTAATAAATGAGAAGGAACCAGGCGAGGGACAAGTGCATTTCTAACCGGAATGGCCCAGCCATGCAGCATCGAAATGGCAAATACTAAAAACAGAACCGCTGGAATCAACCATTGGGAAGGCAAGAAAAAATAGAGAATACACATCGATCCGAAACAAATGGTTTGACCCATTTCAGCCATCCATAAAAGAGTGCCAAGCCGCAAGCGATCCATAAGCAAAGGTGCTGCCAAGCCGCTTATCGCCTGCGCACATACCCGCAATATGGGAAAAAGCCCTGCGAAAGCAGCTGAACCTGTTCGATTATAAATGAAAGTCACAATAGCTAATATATAGAATGAATCCCCTAAGTTAGCGATAGATTGGCTAATCCAAAGCAGTCGAAACGATTGATTTTGATTCACTTTGTTGCCTCTTTCAAACAAATTTTGTTTCACCATAATAAAAAGTATGGACTACATCATTTTACAATAATTTAGATTATAAAGAATAAAAAGAAAATAAAAAAGTGATTTCATCATGACTGTCCAAAAGGCTATTCATTTAAAACAACAAATGCCTCCTCGATGAAAGTTTTCCCTTTAAAAGGCTGGTTTCTTTTTATTCCCGTTCCTTTCGGATCCTATTTATTCTATTGATGGACTTCCTACTAAAAGGACGAAGCTTCGGATCGCTTAACCAGCCGATGACAAATCAACGAACAAAATCAAAGGCCGCTTTTTTCCTTTTGTTCTAGATTCCGCAGTGGCTATATAACCCACTATCATGCAAACCAAAATGGGGCTCACTCTTTTTTGTAACGAGTGAGCCCCATTTTTACGAACTTAAACGATCAGAATGAAAACTTGATTCTGATACTTGAATTCCGTTTTGATCAACGGATAACAATTCGATTTCGCAGTCCCAAAATCGGGCTTGAAGAGACTGCGCCAATTTCTCGCCTTTTCCTTTTTCCGAAAAAGAAAGAACCGCTGGCCCCGCCCCGCTTATGACCGTTCCAAAAGCTCCGTTATTGCGGGCGCATTTCCTCATTTCTTCAAAGCGGTCAATCAAATGGATTCGGTATGGTTCATGAAAAAGATCTTTTTCCATCACATTTCCAGCCAACTCGTAATCTCCGGTTAACAACGCCGCTAAAAAGACATTAGAAAGCGCGCTCGCCTGAACCGCTTTTTTTCTTTCCAATACATTCGGCAAGACCTTTCTAGCTTCTTCTGTCTTCAATTCATAGGAAGGGATCAAAACGACAATATCCACGTCTAATGAGGAGATATGGACTAATTTTGTTTTCTCGCCATCATAGACGCCGATGACTAGGCCACCGTAAATCGAGGCGCCTATATTATCCGGATGCCCTTCCATTCGAGTACCGATTTGCATTTTTTCTTCGGTTGAAAGAGATAAACCACAAAATTGATTGGCCAGTTCAATGCCGGCTGCAACCGCCGCCGCACTGCTGCCTAATCCCCTTGCTAACGGAATATCGCTTTGCATTTTGATCGTTAAAGGGGGAAGAGTAGCTTTAAATATAGCTGCGGTTTTTTGAGCCATTTGGCAAATGAAATGAGATTCATCATTTGGCAGCTCTTTCAACTCCGGGCTTAAATGCTCAAAATGCCAATGATCTCCTCTACTCGCTTGAATGTTCAAATATTTTGAAAGAGCGAGGCCGATGGAATCGAACCCCGGCCCCAAGTTTGCCGTGCTGGCAGGCACAGTGATCGTCATCGAAGAACTCATGCATGTACAACCCCTTCAATGTATTCAAATACGGCCTTTTCCTCATTCGGCAGGACGACCGGTTTCTTTTGAATGCATTGAATAGCGGTTTCAGGATCTTTCAGTCCATTGCCTGTCAAAATGGCAACGATAGTGCTTCCGGCCGGAATTTCACCCGTTTTTCGCTGTTTTATGATGCCGGCAATCGATGCTGCTGAAGCTGGTTCGGCAAAAAGGCCTTCCTCTTTCGCCAACAGTTGAAATGCTTCTAAAATTTCTTGATCCGTTACAAAATCGATTTTCCCGTTGGATTCATCGCGAGCCCTCACTGCTTTTTCCCAGCTCGCAGGATTCCCGATTCGGATAGCGGTCGCGACTGTCTCCGGATGTTCAATCACTCTATTTTGCACAATCGCTGCTGCTCCTTCCGCTTCAAATCCATGCATTTTCGGCAATCCCGTTTTCCGTTTCTCATGAAATTCTTTAAAGCCTTTCCAATAGGCCGAAATGTTTCCGGCATTACCGACCGGAATCGCCAATATATCCGGAGCCTTGCCTAATTGTTCACATATTTCAAACGCTGCGGTTTTTTGTCCTTCAATCCGGTATGGATTCACCGAATTCACTAAGGTAATAGGAGAGTTTTCACTCATAGAACGCACCATTTTCAACGCTTCATCAAAGTTTCCTTCAATGGCCACAATCTCGGCTCCGTACATCATCGCTTGAGCTAGTTTTCCTAGAGCGATTTTTCCATTTGGGATCACAATCACCGCTTTTAATCCCGCCCTTGCCGCATAAGCCGCAGCCGAAGCGGAAGTATTTCCGGTCGAAGCGCAAATAATCGTTTGGCTCCCCTCTTCTTTCGCTTTGGCTACCGCCACCACCATTCCCCGATCTTTAAAAGATCCCGTTGGATTCGCCCCTTCCACTTTCACAAAGAGCTGGCAATCTAATTGGTGGGACAAACGTTTTAAAGGAATAAGCGGTGTATTGCCTTCCATTAAGGTTAATTCAGGGGTTTGATCTGTAACCGGCAAAAATTCTTTATACTTTTTTAACAATCCTTCCCATTTCATTTTAAACCGTCTCCTTCCACTCGATAAAAACTTTGAATTCCTTTCACGACCGATAAATCTCGAATATGCTGCAATACACTTTGGTAATTTTCCATCGTTGCTTTATGCGTGACGATCACAATTTCCGCCAGCCCTTTTTCCTCCAGCGGGAGTTGGAGAATTTTTTCAAAGCTGATCGAATAAGCGGAAAATAATTTTGTCAGTTCAGAAAAAGCTCCCACTTCATCACGGACATGAAGGCGGATAAAATACTTGGCAAGACGTTCATCCGCTTTCTTTAAGTTTTTTTCATACTGCGGCAACAACGTGTTTTTCCCGTTTACTCCAAGGCGCATATTTTTCACAACTGCCACGATATCGCTGACGACCGATGTTGCGGTTGGCAAACTTCCGGCACCCGGTCCGTAAAACATCGTTTCTCCCACCGCCTCCCCGTAAACATAAACCGCATTGTATTCATCGTTCACGGAGGAAAGCGGATGGTTTTTGGACAAGAACGTCGGCTGGACACTGACTTCCGCTTTTCCGTCTACTTGATGGGCATATCCGATTAATTTCATCGTATAGCCGAGCATATCGCCATATTTTAAGTCTTCTTTTGTCACCTTCGAAATGCCGGTCACTTCTACGTCTTCAAGGTCGATATTCATGGAAAACGCCAATCTCGATAAAATGGCCATTTTTCTGGCCGCATCAAGTCCTTCTACGTCAGCGGTCGGATCTGCTTCGGCATATCCAAGTTTCTGTGCATTTTGCAAAGCCGTTTCATAAGATAGACCTTCTTTATCCATTTTGGTCAAAATATAATTGGTCGTTCCATTCACAATCCCCATCAATTTTTCGATTTTGTCAGAAGCTAAACCGTCTGCCAAACCGCGGATAATGGGAATCCCTCCGGCGACACTCGCCTCATAATATAAGTCACAACCATTTGCCGTCGCGGCATCTTGCAATTCGGAACCATAAAGGGCGATTAAGTCTTTATTGGCGGTTACTACATGTTTTTTCGCTTGAAAAGCTTCTAAAATATATTTCTTCGTGTCTTCAATCCCGCCCATCACTTCTACAATGATGTCAATCTCAGGATTGAGCACGACTTCTTTATAATCGGTGGTCAGAATTTCTCTACGAATGTCAACTTCTCTTTCTTTTTCTATATCCCGCACAAGCACTTTATGGATGGTCAAGGAACAACCAAGTTGATGAACGAGCTGTTCTTGATGGTTTTGAACGAGTTTCACTACACCCGATCCAACTGTTCCCAGACCTAGGAGACCGATTGAGATACTCTCTTTCATCTATTTTTCACCCCGTGTATTTTTATGGTGTACATTTGTTTTTGTATAATAGACATTATACATTTTTCACTCTTGTTTTACAATAAAATTTTGCAAAAATTTAATTTTCATTCAATTTTGTATTATCTCCGCTGCGAACCGCGTACCAAAAAAGAATCCAATGAATACCAATGGCTTCTTACGTAAGTTTGGCAAAAACCGATTTTCTTTCTGTACAAGCTTCTGCATCGCCAATATCCTTAAAATAAAAAAAGGAGACATTTGTCTCCCTCGCTTCTTATCTATATCTTCAAAAAACAGCTCACTAATAAAATCGCTCGATCGGATAGTCGGCCATATATCCTAGTCCACCGTGAATCTGTACAGCTTTATCCGCAACACGGTTATAAACTTCAGAGCCATATAATTTCAACATAGCCGCTTCTTTAATGACTTTCATTTTTTTGTCTACCATCCAAGCGACTCTATACGTAAAAGATCTTAACACTTCGATTTCCATCGCCATTTCTGCTAACATATGAGCAATCGCTTTCTATAATCGGCACGCCAAATTGAATTCGTTCAGACGCATGATATATAGACATATCCAGCCGTTTTTGACAGGATCCAAAATTTCTGGCCGCTAAGCCTGCCCGCCATTCACTAAAATCTTTAAGGCGTTCACATATCCTTGACCTTCTTCTCCAAGAACATTTTGTACAGGTACCTCACAATCTTCTAAAATAATTTCCGCAGAATGAGAGCCGCGCAATCCCATTTTGTTTTCAACCGCCCCTACGTGAAACCCTGGGAAGTCTTTTTCGACAATAAAACTTGTGATTCCTTTCGCTCCTTTTGATGGATCGGTGACGGCCATCACTGTAAAAATATCTGCCTCTGTTGCATTCGTAATATAATGTTTTATCCCGTTTAAAATATATTTATCGCCTTTTTTTACCGCCGTTGTTTTTAAGTTCGCTGCATTCACCCCTGCTTCAGGCTCTGTAAGTGCAAAAGCTCCGATTCGTTCACCGCTAGCCATATCAGGTAAATATTTTCTTTTTTGTTCTTCCGTTCCTATTTCTACAATCCCGACTGTTCCAATTCCTGTGTGGGCTCCAATGAGTGTCGTATAACCGTTATGTGTTGCCGCCTATTTTTTCATAAAGAACACGCTTGCCAACCATGTTTATACCAAGTCCTCCATATTCTTGCGGAATGCTCTATCCAAATAACCCTAATTCTTTCGACATTTCGATTATTCTTTTAGGTATTTTATTACATGAACGTGTTCGATTGTATGAATCGACTCTATTATGAGCTCCACCTCATCGTCCTAAAACGAAAGCATTTTCATAATTGTTGAACCTCTTTTCTGCTATATTCTTTTTTATGATTATTCCGAATTTCGTTTTTTAAAATTGGTCTTCGTCTTCCATTGATGGAGACGCCCTATTAACTATAATCATATTTCCATTGTCACTATTTATTCCATTTCTTTTATCTTTGAAATCATGATTTTTCCCGCCATTCTTTGCCCTCAAATATACAAATGTCGAGAACCAATTCATTTTTTAAAAAAAGATATGAGAAATGTACTCTTGTAAAAATTGCCTGCAGAATCCGAAATAGGATCAAAACGATAATCTGCACCCGAGATGGGTACAAAAAAAGAACAACGCAGTTCGTAAGCCGTTGTTCTTCCAAGTACATGATGATTCCATTAGATTTTTCCTGTAAAACCGTTTACTAGAACATTAAGACCTTGATATTGCTTTTAAAGCGGTAGAAAGGTCTTCCATTGGCATTTTGCAAGCCTGGTTTTCACAAATAAAAACAAGTAAATCAGTCTCTTTTTGCTTTGCAGCTCCTTCCAGCCATTCCGGTCGATGCCCGGACCATACATCAAACGGAAGAAATTCTTCCCGGCATCGCCACAATACAGCTCTCTTTTCTGAACCGTTAGAACCGATTACGATCACTTCTCGGCCTTGGGCAAACAACGCCATCGCCGCCTCCAACATATACAGCATGGATACAGGAAAAGCGTTCAGTTCTTTTGAAAACGAGCGCACACACATTTCTACACGCTTCATTAATTCTATATCCCCCGTTAATTTCGCCAATCTCCAAAGCTGATAAGCAGCAACGCTATTCCCGGAAGGATAAGCTCCATCATAACCTGGCTTCTCTCGTACCAACAGTTCTTCACCGTCACGGTCTGTAAAGAAAAAGCCGCCGTTTTCATCCCAAAACCGTTCAAACAGGGCATTTTTCAACTCAATCGCAAATGAAAGCATATGAAGATCATCTTCTGCCAAAAACAATTCCAAAGTACCCCACAACAAAAAAGCATAATCATCCAAATAACCGCGGTATTTCGCTTCACCCTCTCTAAAACGGGCCATTAATCTCTTTTCTTTCCACACATATTTTTCAAGAAAATCCATTGCTTTGCGGGCTTGAGATAACAAGCCGGGATCATCGAAAACAGAACCTGCCTTTGCCAGGGCGGCGATCATCAGCCCGTTCCAAGAGGTTAAAACCTTATCATCGACATGTGGTTTCACTCTCTTTTCCCTTGCCTGAAAAAGAAACTGTTTCGCCTTTGACATAAGATTTTCTAATTCTTCTATACTTAGCTCGTGGTTCGCCGCGATTGTTTCAAGATCGGTTTGAAGTAAATGAAGAATATTTTTCCCTTCAAAGTTGCCTTGATCGGTGACATGATACAGCTCGGAAAAAATCGTTCCCGTTTCCTCGCCTAACACATCCATGATTTCTTCTTTGCTCCACACATAAAATTTTCCTTCTTCGCCTTCGCTATCAGCGTCAATCGCTGAATAAAATCCGCCTTCCGGATGAGTCATCTCTCTGGCGACGAAATCGGCTATTTCTAACACGATCCGGCGATACCGTTCGTTCTTCGTGATTTGATAAGCTTCCGTATAAGCGTACATCAACAGTGCGTTGTCATACAGCATCTTTTCAAAGTGGGGAACCAGCCACATTCCATCCGTAGAATAACGCGAAAAACCACCGCCGATATGGTCGTAAATACCGCCCGCAGCCATCGAATCAAGCGTTTTTTCCGCCATCTTGAGCGCGGATTCCTCGCCGGTCATATGGTAATAGCGGAACAAAAACAGTAATTGATGGGGACTTGGAAATTTCGGTGCCTCTCCAAATCCACCGTAAAGGCTGTCGAATTTTCCAGCAAGCTGCTCAAACCCTTTATGAACAGCTTCTTCCGTAACGTCCCCCTCGCTCTTTCGGCCTGCCTCTTCTTTCAGTGCTTCGACTAATCGGCTGCCTATATCAGCGATCCTATCCGGATCTTGATGATACGCTCGATGCAATTGCGGCAAAATGTCCATCATCCCCGGTCGGCCATACTGACTGTTTTTTGGAAAATAGGTGCCGGCATAAAACGGCTTTTTGTCCGGAGTCAAAAACACCGTCAACGGCCATCCGCCCTGACCGGTCATCATCAGGCACACGGTCATATAAACCGAATCAATATCCGGCCGCTCCTCCCGATCCACCTTAATCGCCACAAAATATTGATTTAACAACTCCGCCACTTCAGGATCCTCAAACGACTCCCTCTCCATTACATGGCACCAATGACATGTTGAATAGCCGATACTAACGAATACTGGCTTATTTTCAGATTTAGCCTTTTCAAATGCTTCATTTCCCCATGGATACCAATCTACAGGATTGTAGGCATGCTGCAATAGGTAAGGAGACTTTTCCTGTATAAGTCTATTGGCTTTTTTCCCCTTAGTCATGGTGGCATCACCTCCCTTTATATCTATATCTGTGTTTTAAGGTCTCAATCTAATCCAACAAGGCTTAATGAAAATTTACAGTCATTTCTCCCTCATCTTTATCAGATTCTCTTGTAAGGTCTACATGACTTATTATTGCCTTTAAGTATATTGTTTCTATCCTCTTCTTTTGTAACCCTGTCAAAGTAATTCAACACATAGTCAAGATACCTAAGCTTATCCATATCCGTAACAGCATCCAGCTTTTTCTGTTCTTTATTTAACAGCTCTATCTCACTTTCAATATTTTTTTGCTGATTCTTATATTTCTCTTTCCTTTCCAAATATTCCTCTTGTATAATCTCCATTATCATAAGCATCCATAGCTCTCGATAATCTGTTTTTTCCTTTTGTAGCTCTTTCTGTAGGTGCAATCTCTTTTAATATTGCCTCTTTCCTTAGCAATATCTCCTCCCTCTCCTTTGTTTATAGCCGTAACTAACTCATCCCTGTACTCCCTAACCATTTCTTGTATCTTCTCAACAACCTTACTTTCTTCTACTCCTTTATTTGTACATTTCTCTCCTACAGGTCTCTTATACCAACAGCTTCTAATAACATTCACTGCCTATTTTTATCTTAAAAGGTTCCATTCTTCGTTTAGTCACTTCGATTATAAAAATACAAAAACAACTTTATAGAGTGCCCGAGTTCATTAGGGGCTTAATGATACTTTGATTTCAATTCCTCATAGTTAAGATAAAAACGCTCCAACATATGCCAAAGTAACATCTAACATTGCGCGTTTCAATTCCTCATAGTTAAGATAAAAACTCGAGGGCTGGCGCGATCGCAAGGTGCAATATCGACGTTTCAATTCCTCATAGTTAAGATAAAAACTCCAAAATGCATTGATACATAAACAATTTTCAAAGCAGGGCCAATTCAGGATACTCCATTTTGAAAATTCCGTCAATAGAGAGAATCGCTGATGGTTGTAAGAAGGAAAGAGTAAAAGAAACTGTCGTCGATCCTCTGGGTTTTGTGCGCTATTAGGGGTCGACGACAAAATATATGTTGCTATTCAATGAATTCAACCATCTATTGTTGATTCGAAATTTTTAAATCACTGAGTATCCATCAGAACAGACATAGGTGAATAATTCCCCTTCTGAATCGCTTCACTCACTGTATAATCAGCCTTTTTTGATCGTTTATTTTCTATACAATATGCATCTACCCAGAACAATAAAGAACCGAGACAACGTACCAACGGCACATCGCTCGATTCTTGCATATAGGCAGCTTTTCACTCCCTATTCCATGTCGATTTACAACAAGTACAATCTCTTTGTAAAGGAAAAAACTTGATTATAAAGAAATACACCTGAATCCGTGACAAAACATCTTTACAATGGTCGCAAACCGTTGATACGATAAGGAAAAACGACGTTGACGATTCTTCATCAAGTAGGTGATGTGATGAAAGATTTCCCGATTCGGTTTGTATTGACAGATGAAGCGATTACCCCAAGTGCTGGGCTTGCTCTCGTTGGCTACTTACTCCATCGAACGAAACTGGATAAACGGGTAAACGCACTTCGGCTTCCAACGGTTCGTCGAGAAGTGCACATTTCCCATAGCGATGTCATTCGCTCGATGATTGGCTTGCTTGCCACAGGAAAAACGGATTTCGATCATATCGAAGCGTATCGTCAGGACGATATCTTTTCGGCATCGATGGGGATTCAGCACGTGCCTTCCTCTCCAACCTTGCGACAACGACTCGATCAGCTCGCTTGTCTTCCGATGACCGAAACGATTCTTTGGGAGGAGTCCATACGTCTGTTGATTCAACGACATGCCACTTTGTCCCCTTGTTGGACCAAAGGAAAGACGACATGGCTTCCCCTTGATATAGATGGTTCCCCATTTGACAACTCCGATACGAAAAAAGAAGGAGTCAGTCGAACGTATAAAGGATTTGACGGTTTTACACCGTTGTTTGCGTATGCAGGGAAGGAAGGGTATCTCGTTCATGCCGAGTTGCGTCCAGGGAAACAACATGTGCAAGACAACATGCCCTCGTTTTTAGTCACCGCTATCCGTCGAGCTCGTCAACTGACTTCATCTCGTCTGCTTGTTCGCATGGATGCAGGAAACGATGCAGAAGCGAATGTGCACGTATGCCTAAAGGAAGACGTGGACTTTGTCATCAAGCGAAACTTACGCCGAGAATCGAAAGCGCTTTGGTTCCAGATCGCTTCGCAAAAGGGCAAACGTGTCGATGATGGACAAAGCGAAGGAGTACAAACCTATGAGCTATGCCTTCCACAGAAGGCAGCGATCGATGGAAACACGTATACGTACGTTCAAGTCACCCAAGTGACGGAACGGACGATGGAACGCAATGGACAGCTGATGCTCGTTCCTGATTATGAAGTGGAAAGCTATTGGGTGCGGCTCAAAGGATACGAGCATGTTCGAATGAGCGATGTGCTCGCGTTGTATCATGACCATGCGACATGCGAACAGTTTCATAGCGAACTGAAGAGCGACTTAGATTTAGAGCGGCTTCCATCTGGGAAGATGAAAACGAATGCGCTCGTGTTGGTCATGGGAGCCTTCGTTTACAATCTTCTTCGTCTGATTGGACAAGATCTATTAAGCGATCCGAGACATCCGTTGCACCACAAAGTGAAACGCCGCCGCATCAAGACGATTATTCAGACGGTGATCACGATGGCAGGGCGACTCGTCCGTCGATCACGACAGATCTGGATGAAACGGACGCGAAGGAGTGGCTATAGCGAGCCCCTACTGAACGTCTATCAGAAATGGAGAGAGGTAAGATAACGAACGAATGTTCGGGCACTGATGTCCAACGTCACTCCCTGTGCTTTTTTGTCTATTTTTTTGGTTCGTATACCTAAAAAAGAGATTTGTTCCATTTTCGGAAATAGAGATGACATAGGTCATAAGCATAAAAAGGGTTTTATGGATCAATCCATCAAAATTATAACAAAATCAAAGTCGATTTCAATTCATCACGGATTCAGGAAATACAGTTATAATTACAATTTCTCCTAAATTCAAAAATCTTCATAGACTATTTCGTAAAATTTTGTTCTCTTTCTTTCAAATATTAACTCATTTCTTGTGTAATCATATTTAATCTATCTGCGGAGAGAGACACTTCTTCAAACGCTTTTCCTAATTCATCTATCACATTTACAAAGGAAACCAATTCCGTCTCTATGTTATTGTTTTGACGCATTGTTTCAATCATCGTATCTAAAATTTGCTCAAAGCGTTTCTCTGTTTCATTCATGTTTTGATTGCCATTATTCACTTCTGTTTTGATTTTTTCAAGCGAATTGTTAAGTTCCTCCACTTGTTTTTGAGTATTTTGAATAAGAGAAGATACTTTTGAAACAGAGTTCTTTGTTTGCTCGGACAAATTTCGAACTTCGCCAGCCACAACAGCAAAACCGCGACCCGATTCTCCTGCTCTTGCGGCCTCTATCGTCGCATTTAGCGACAATAAGTTGGTTTGGTCAGCAATGCCAGTCACAATACCGACTATTTCTTGCATTTGTTTCGATATTTCTAATAATACGTGGACATCGTTAGATATATCATCAACCTCACTATAAATGTTAGACATAATGGATGCCTGTTTTTGCATATGTTCTTTTCCTTTTTCGGCGCGTTCTTGTGCGATCAAAGACAGCTGAGTTCCGTTTTTTGCAAGTGAAACGATTTCATTTGATTGCGAGATTAATTGTTGGAAAGAAGCATTTGTTTGCTCCGAGATGGCGGCTAGATTTTGCGAAGCACTTGCAACGTTATGACGCGCTGACCTTTTTTGTTCCTCAGCCTCTTCCTTTAATCTTTCAGATTCAGCATCGTATGCCTCTAATACTAACTGTTGTTCTAGATTTAAAATTTTTGAGACGGCTCTTATAGCTAGAAAACACTCTTCCTTATCCATAATGTTTTGTTGGATAATATCCATTAGGGCTAACAATAGATCCTGAAATGCACACATATACCATTTCGTTTGAAGACCTATCTTTACATGCATATGCGCAATTTTAATCCTTTTATCGATAAAAGATGCATCTATCCTTCCATTAAACATTTCAATAATATGTTGTCTAAGTGTCTTTTTTAATCTCTCTATTGAACTGTAATCATTAATAATTTTCAATAGCGAAGGTTCATTTTCCAGATTTTTGTAAAATCTGTCAACAATAAAGTCTATTTTTTCGATTACGAATGGCTGTATTGCATGAATAATATATAAATCTTTTTCTGTCAGGTCGATCATGATTAATTGCTTTTCAATTTCACTGCCTTTTGCGATACTGATAGGTACCGTCAAGAATTTTGTGTTATGTAAGATAGATAGGGTATCTCTGAAATGGATTTGGAATGGATAGGGGTTCGATTTCCTCCACACAGGAGACTGAATATTCAGTCTCCTGTGTGGAAAGGGAGAATCCCTTTATTTTGTTCGTTTACAATATTTGGTTAGTTATAACGTTTTTCAAACATTTGTTGAAGGGTTTCATAGGCTTCAGCAAATCCTCGTAATTTTCGTCCTGCCCATTTCTCATTAAAATCTTGGATGGTCAAATACACGACTTTTTCAGCGGCTTCTAAACTACTCAAACTGTTCATCGGCTTTAGACGTTTCCGAATCTCTTTGATCGTTCGTTCAATGGCATTGGTCGTGTAAATCACACTTCGAATACTGCTTGGATAATCCATAAATGTAAGGAGGACATCCAACTCATTGGCCCAAGATTGAACTTCTCTCGGATACTTGTTCGACCATTTCGACTCAAACTGTTGAAACATCTGTAACGCAATCTCCTTATTCGGTGCGCGATAAATCAGTTTGAGATCCTCTGCCACTTCAAATTGATCTTTTTTCCGAACACGATTTAGGGTGTTGCGGACTTTGTGAACGACACAGCGCTGCACATCGGCTTTCGGATACACCGCCTTAAAGGCTTCCTCCAGCCCCGGTAGTCCATCGAATACGCCCAGAAGCACTTCCTTGACGCCTCTTTTGTAGAGCTGTTGGAGAATCTCCCGCCATCCATAGGCGCTTTCTTGTCCTCCCACGAAGAAATCCAGAATTTCTCGATACCCTTCTTCATTCACTCCTAACACCACATAAATGACTTCTTTCTCTACCGTATCGCGGCGAAGTTTCACGTACAAGCCGTCCAAATATAAGACAGAATAACGTTTGGATAGTGGACGATGGTGCCATTTCTCGATGTCTTCCTTCACTACATCGGTCATACGGCTGATCGTTGCAGGAGAATAGGCATTGCCTAAAATTCGTTCAATAAACTTGCCAATTTCACGCGTACTCATGCCACTTTGATACATCCTGATGATGGCTTCCTCGAGCCAGCCCGTATGGCGTTGGTAAGGGGCAAACAGCTGCGTTTGAAATTCCCCGTTTCGGTCTCTTGGAACAGAAAGTCCTTCGATACGACCATACTGCGTGTCTAGGTTTCGATGGTAATAGCCGTTTCTTCTATTCGACGTTCCCTCTTGTTCCATTTCGAGGAAAGTCTGGATTTCTTCCTTCATGATCAGCTCTAATTTTTCCTTTACAAACTCACGAATAACGTTTTCCAGTTGATTCATCCAATCTATATTCGATATACTTTTAGACATAGGTAGGGTACTCCTTTCTCTAAGATTTTTGCCAAATCAGAGAATACCCTACCTTTTTCTTTTGGTCTAACTAAATGCTTGACACAAAATTTTATACATCATCTACTGATATCCCCTTTCCCATTTTCAAAATGAAAATAAGAGTTTTCTTGCTGTGTTCTTTTGAATATCACCTATGTTTCACCCCGTTACAGTATGTAAGCATTTAACAAGAATAAATACCTATAAATTACAACAATTTAACATTTTATGACAAAATCCGCTAATATTCAACTCAAGATTTTATATCGAGTCAGTCAAGACTTTGTGGGAATTTTTTTGGTTCGCTGAAAATAGATGTAAGTCATAGGTTAGCGAACCATTTTTTTGAATTTCATCCGTAAGCGCTTTCGGACTCTCATCCCTTGCCATGACAGACGAATATGTATACCTTTTTTTACCATCCCTTGAATTCAGACAGGGCATGATAGATCGGAGTCCCGGACGATTGCTGTAAATATGGCACGTTATTCCGCGTTACCTCTGGAAGAAGACGGCGGATGCGTTGTTTCGCCTTGTTCACGATCGTCTGTTTGGTAGATGCCGTTTCCTCCGCCGGATGCGACGATTCTTCTCCTAAACGATGTCCGAAAAGACGAATCCCATCCATCCGGGCAATCATTGCCTTGAAAAACGCCCTGAGTCCCTTGTCTGTCCAACTGCGGCGGTATTTCACCCGATACGCCAGCTGGCTCATCACGCTTTCAGCCCTCCCCATCGGATACATGCCCGTTGTGTCCACTCCTTGCTCCTTCAGCCATTCCCGGTAATCACGGATGCATCCCGGCATCGATTCGATCCGGTGGATCAAGGCAGCCAGCTGTTGTTCTTTCGCTTCGTCCCCCAGCGTGCCGAGGGCGCTGTTCAGTTCCACAAGCAGCTTCTCTTCATCCTGCTTCGCCAGCTTTTGCCGAATCGCCTGCCACCGTGGATGGCCCGAGAGGCATTGGCGCAACTCACGCGCCACGTGGAATCGATCCAATTGGAAGCAGACCCGTCCTTTGAAATACTCCCGGCACGCGGTAATCCATGGAGCGCCGTCCCCGTTGATGACAAGAAGATCCCGACACGGATCATAGGCATATTCGTTCATCAAAAATTCCTCGAAGCCTTCCCACACCTCCCCCTTGCCTTCATGGACGTAATGGCGCTGATTCACGAATTCGATCCGTGAGCCGTTGCGCTTCCATCCTTCGTGAACGGTCAGGATTTTGTCTTCCTTGGCCCGTTTTCCCTTCCCTTGGAGAGAGACAAACAGTCCATCGGCCTCCACAAACAGCACCCGTCCATATCGCTGGTCAACCGGGCAGTGCAGCGGAACTTCAGCCTCGAGCACCAACTGGCGGATCGTCTCATGGCTCATCACCGGATACCCGACCATCTGGGCAAGCGTATGAGCCGCTTTGCGATAGGAAGAGCACTCCACAGCCAATCCCATCGCCGTTTCTTCTAGACAAGGGCTGATTGACTGCGATCCATCAAACGCTAAAAAGGAATCAAGCAAAAACGTGTAACGGTTTTGTTCTCGGTCTAAATAGTAGTTTCGCTCAAAGGTAACTTCGCCAAACAAGGTTTGAATCGTGGTGCGTCGTTTGTCTTTCAAGTGGTACCGGCGCTTGTCCCGGGTTTCCGCCAATTGTCGGTCGATGTCCTCCAACAGAGCCGTAAACAGCTCGGTGAAGGCGTTTTGCAAGGCTCGAAACAAATCAAGTTCGATCTCTTTCCATGTCAACGAATTTGTGGTAAGATGTTGTTGAATATTCATGGGACTCTCTCCTCCTGTTTGATGGTGTGAACAATGATCATCTTACCAGGGAGAGAGTCCTTTTTTCATGTTTCCTGCTTGGGATCCTACCGCGCTTTGCTTGGTGGCCCCGATGAGGGGGATTGCGAACCTACGTTCCCAACCCCTCATCGGTGAATTCTAAGAATTTCTCCCACAAACATTTTACTCACACTTTGGGTGATATGGCAAATACTGCCCTGGTACAATTTGCTGATTTAAATAATCGTTTGGATTTGTACTTAAAACACGAAGGATACGCATTTGTTGTTCTTCTTTCTGCACCATCAACGGAATTCCTTGCCACGTTACCGTTTCAACGGCTTGAAATTCTTCTTGTAAAGCTGGAAAAATGAGTTCTTTTGGAATCGGGGTATACAAAATCATTGGATCATCCCTTTGTCAGCCTTTTTCTTCGCTTCAATCAATTCATTCAGTTTTTTCATGGCGGATCCTAATCCGCCTACTTCATCGATTAACCCTGTTTCCACTGCATCGCGGCCAACAACATTCGTTCCAATATCACGAGTAAGATTTCCGGTGGCAAACATCAAATCCCGGAATGTTTTTTCTTGAATATGCGAGTGGCTTGTCACGAACTTGATGACTCGTTCTTGCATCTTATCCAAGTATTCAAACGTTTGCGGAACTCCGATAACAAGACCCGTTAAACGAATAGGATGTATCGTCATCGTGGCCGTCTCCGCGATAAAAGAATAATCGCAGCTTACCGCAATAGGCACCCCGATGGAATGCCCCCCGCCCAGGACAACGGAAACCGTTGGCTTCGATAAAGACGCAAGCATTTCAGCAATGGCCAAACCAGCTTCCACGTCCCCGCCGACTGTATTCAATATGACGAGCAGCCCTTCGATTTTAGGGTTTTGCTCGATCGCAACAAGCTGCGGAATTAAATGTTCGTATTTGGTCGTCTTATTCTGAGGAGGCAATTGGATATGTCCTTCGATCTGGCCGACGATTGTCAGGCAGTGAATATTCGAATCGTTGGAAAGCTCCGGGACATTCGTTTGTCCAAGTTGCTGAATTTTTTCCATTAAAGTGGAAGAGGTATTTTGCTCATTCTCCTCCTCATGCTTGGACGGTTCTGGATTCGTTCCTTCAAGCTCTGCCATGGATTGCAACTCCTTTTAACAGTGATGCTTTTATTATTCACGATCGTTTCGTTTTCATACTCATAAAAAAATCACCGAATTTCATCGGTGATTTTATCGATTATATTTCCATAATGATCGGCAATATCATCGGACGGCGTTTCGTTTTTTCAAACAAAAACGTATTTAATTGATCACGAATGGCTTGTTTAATATTCGACCATTCAATGACGTCGTTTTCCATATTCTTTTCAACGATTTGCGAAATTAACGATGTCGATTCTTCAATCAACTTTTCCGATTCCCTTACATACACAAAACCTCTGGAAATAATTTCTGGACCGGAGGCAATTTTTTTCCGTTTTTTATCCAACGTGACGACTACAATAAATATTCCATCTTGTGATAACAGTTTGCGGTCGCGCAATACAATATTGCCAACATCGCCAACTCCGATGCCATCGATTAAAACATTGCCTGCTTGCACTCGTCCGCCGACTTTGAAAGCTTTATTCTTGATTTCAATGACTTCCCCTTTTTCAGGAATATAAATTTGACGTTGCTTCAATCCAACATTTTCGGCCAATTTAGCATGAGCAATCAGCATCCGATATTCGCCTTGTATAGGGATAAATAATTGCGGTTTCATCAGATTCAGCATAAATTTCAAATCTTCTTGGCTGCCGTGGCCAGAATCGTGAACTTCGCGGTGATTGGTTAAAACATTAGCTCCCGCTCGAAACAAGAGATCCACCGTTTTGGCCATTAACAATTCCAGCCCCGGCGTTGCATTAGCGGTAATAAACACCGTATCTCCTTCTTTTATATTGACCAATTTATGAGTGCCTTTCGCCATTTTTTGCAAGGCCTCAATCGGTTCTCCCTGAATGCCCGTCGTCAATATGACTAGTTCGTTGTCAGGATGCTGATTGATTTCTGTAATATCGACCAGCATATTATCCTTCACATCTAAATAGCCGAGTTTCAAAGCAATTTCATAAACCCGTTGCAGGTTTTTTCCTGAAACCGCGACTTTCCGATGATTCTCATATGCTGCTTGGAATACTTGCTGAATCCTGATCAGATTGGATGCATAGGAAGCTACAATAATACGACCTTTGACAGAATGAAAGGCATCAGACAAGTGTCGAGCCATCACACCTTCCGATACTGTATGTCCCGGTCTTTCTGCTTCTGTGGAATCCGATAAAAGCAGCAATACTCCTTTTTCGCCAATTTCGGCCATCTTTCCAATATCCGGTTTATAAAAACCTTTTGCTTCTTGGTCAAACTTAAATTCGCCCGTATGAACAATAGCGCCTTCGGACGTATGGATGCAAATCCCGACAGAGTCAGGGATGCTGTGCGTCGTTCGGAAAAAAGTCACGTCGACCGTATCGAACCGCAAACGGGAATCGGAATGGATCGTATAAAATTTAACCGATTCAATCCCTTTTTCTTGACGAAGCCGATCTTTGGCCAAAGCTAATGTTAACTTCGTTCCATAAACAGGTGCTTTGATTTTCCGGAGCACATAGCCTAGTGAACCAATGGCATCCTCATGACCGTGTGTAAGAAAGATGCCTTTCACTCTGTCTTTGTTTTCTTCCAAGTATGTAATATCTGGGATGACAACGTCGATTCCGAGCATTTCATTTTCAGGGAACATCAAGCCGGCATCGATGACAAAAATTTCATGATCCACTTCGATCACGATCATGTTTTTCCCGACTTCTCCTACTCCTCCCAATGGGATCACTTTAATACTCTCATTTTTTCTTTTACTCAATGTTTAAATCCTCCTATGTTGACTTCTCTAATCCGCCCCGCTGCCATTAGTAATATTATATCGGATGCCATTTTTAAAATCCAACACTATTCTTTCTACTTTCATTCGACAAACTTTTTGAATGCTCCAAGCTTTAATTTTTAATGCAAAAAAATGAAAAGGTCCGACTTCCAACCCAAACGCTTTATGTGTTGAAGCAGAATTCATAAAAATTACCTTTATATGAGTTATTCTGTCTATTCGGATTAATCCGTGAAAAAAGGATTCATATCCCCTTTATTATTGAGTTTATAGGAAGAGAAATCTTGTTGTCTAGAAAAAATGAAAAGGTTTGATCCTTCACGTTTCCATATAAAAAACAAGAACTGGTTAAGCTCGTGTTCTTTATATCAGAAAATGTGAGGACCAAACCTTTATCGAGAACGATATCTATCTAACGGGATATTCCCATTTCTTCAGGGTAACGAACGAATCTAATTTGATTTTGACCAAATGATGGTCGATTCCCCTTATTTCCATCACCGCAAGTATATTTCACGTCCTAAGCACACATGGTACGAGCAACATTTCTTCACGTTCAAACGATGTTGTTCTTATATTTCATATCCCAATTAAAGAGACAAAAAACGAAAACATTCCGATTGAAAAACACGTCCATTCCCCGAATGAAGGACTCCTGCAGTTCACGTAATCTCTCTATTCCAGAAATAAAAAAGCGGAAGTTTTTATAAACGATTAAGCAATTCTGCCAGTTTGTTTCGTTCCTCTTCCGTTAACGGCACAAGCGGAAGACGTACAGGTCCCGGATCCATTCCTTTCATTTGCAGTGCTGTTTTGACCGGAACAGGACTCGGCGCAGCAAACAGCCCTCGCATAAGAGGAAGAAGTTTTTGATGAAGTTTTGCCGCTTTGGAAAGATCACCGTCGAAAAAGGCCGTAATCATTTCCTGCATTTCATTTCCCACGATATGGGAAGCAACCGAGATAACTCCGTTTCCTCCGATCGCTAAAACAGGAAGCGTCAAAGCATCATCTCCACTGTAAAGGGCAAAATCATCGTCTGTATTGGCGATAATTTCTGCCATTGCATCTAAGTTTCCGCTCGCTTCTTTTACTGCCACTATATTAGGAATACGAGAAAGCCTAATCACCGTTTCAGGCTGCAACGTAACACCTGTTCTCCCCGGCACGTTGTAAAGGATGATCGGCAAAGAGGTTGCTTCTGCAACCGTTTTGTAATGTTGGTACAACCCTTCTTGATTCGGCTTATTATAATATGGGGTCACGAGCAGAATTGCATCTACTCCAACTTCCTCTGCTTTTTTCGTCAACTCAACAGTAGCTTGTGTATTGTAGGAGCCAGTACCGGCAATGATCGGTACGCGCCCGTTTGCTACTTTTTTTACGTGTTGAAACAGAGCGATTTTTTCTTCCGTTGTTAAAGTGGGCGATTCTCCCGTCGTGCCTGAAACAACAAGAGAATCCGTCCCATTTTCAATCAAATATTCGACCAGCTGAGTTGTTTTTCGGAAATCTATATTTCCTTTTGAATCAAAGGGCGTAACCATTGCGGTCGAAATCCGACCTAAAGAAACCATCTTTTTTCCCCCTCTTTTTTTAAATGTTGATGGTTGCTTCGTATTCATTTTGTTCATCTTCTAAATGAAAAGCACTGTGCAAAGCATTTACTGCTTTAACAAGATCTTCTTTTTTGACAAGCACCCAAATGGTGGTATGGCTATCCGCTGATTGCAATATTCGTACTCCTTCTTCAGACAGAGCGGTCACAATCTTCGCTGTAACTCCAGGAACTCCCGTCATTCCAGCTCCTACAACCGAAACTTTCGCGCATCCTTTTTCGACAATAGGCTCATAACCAAGTTCTTTCAAAATCGTTACAGCCCGGTCTGCCATGTCTTCTTGTACAGTGTATACCACACCTGTCGGCGAAATATTGATAAAATCAACGCTGATTTTTTCATTAGCCATCGCTTTAAACACTTCGGACTGCAAATCATATTGATCTTTCTTCGCTTTCACTTTGATTTGTGCTATATCAGAGACATGAGCAATTCCAGTCACTAGCCTTTCTTTTATATCGGTGCCTTTATTCTGTTTGCTCAGCGTTGTGACAAGCGTTCCTACTTCATCGGAGTATGTGGAACGAATGCGGATTGGCACTTTCGCCTGCATGGCAATTTCTACTGCACGCGGATGAATGACTTTTGCTCCTTGATAAGCCATATTGCACACTTCATTATAAGTAACAACCGATAAAGGCCGGGCATTTTCGACAATACGAGGATCAGCCGTCATAATCCCATCCACGTCCGTGAATATGTCGATCCATTCTGCGCCTAATGCAGCTCCAAGCGCAGCCGCAGACGTATCACTACCGCCACGTCCGATCGTTGTGATCTCACCATATTTGTCAGCACCTTGGAATCCGGCGACTACAACCGCATCGTGAGTTTCCAGTTCCTTTTTAACCCGATCACATTTCATTTCCAGAATCTTCGCATTGGTATAATCGCTGTTTGTCAAGAAGCCGGCCTGCGCCCCTGTAAGAGCGACAGCGGAAATATCGTGCTCAAGAAGCATATTCGTAAAGACAAGGCTAGAAATGATTTCTCCGCACGACATTAGCAAATCTTGTTCGCGTTTGCTTAGCTTAGTCCGCGCCCCTTCCACCAGGGAAAGGAGCGTATCAGTCGCATACGGCTCTCCTTTGCGCCCCATGGCGGAAACGACAACGACTACTTTATATCCTTCATTAATTGCTTTTTGAATATGTCTTTTTGCGCTTAATCGTGACTTTTCATCACGTACAGATGTCCCGCCGAATTTTTGTACCACTATTTTCAATTGACTACACCTCGGCATTCCATTCAAGTTGTTTACTTCAATAATCCCATTTCAATTAAAGTTTCAGCGATTTGGACAGAATTCCATGCTGCTCCTTTTAATAGGTTATCAGAAACGACCCACATATGGAAGCCTTTCTCTTCATCTAAATCTTTGCGGATTCGTCCTACAAACACTTCATTCTTTCCGACGGAATCAGCAGGCATCGGATAAATTTGTTCAGCTGGATCGTCCTGTAAAACCGCTCCTGGTGCAGTCTTAATCAACTCTTGTATGTCGCGGGCTGTGACTCCTTCTTTTTCAATTTCGAAATAAACGGATTCAGAGTGCCCGACAGCTACCGGCAATCTCACACAGGTTGCGGCAATTTTCAACTCAGGCAAATGCATGATTTTTTTTGTTTCATTGATCATTTTCATTTCTTCAAACGTAAAGCCATTATCCTGAAATTTATCAATTTGCGGAATGGCATTAAAGGCAATTTGATAATGTTTTGGATCTGAAGCAACGGGCAAAACGGCCGGTGTAAATTCTTCTCCATTGATAATGGCTTTCGTTTGTTCATTCAATTCGTTGATGGCTTTGGCTCCCGCTCCTGATACAGCTTGGTAAGTAGAAACGATTACTTTTTTCAGCCCGTATTTTTGGCGAATCGGTTCAAGCGCGACTACCATTTGGATAGTGGAGCAGTTTGGATTGGCAATAATTCCTTTATGTTTCTTTAAATCTTCTTTATTCACTTCAGGTACCACTAACGGAACTTCCGGATCCATCCGAAAAGCGCTTGTATTGTCTATGACAACTGCTCCTCTTTTAGCAGCTTCCGGGGCGAGCTGTTTTGAGACGCTTCCTCCTGCGCTAAACAATGCAATATCTACGCCTTCAAAACTTTCCGGCTTAGCTTCTTGAACAGTAATCTCCTCATTTTTAAACGTAAGGGTCTTTCCCGCTGATCGGGAAGAAGATAAAAGTGTCAGTCTCCGAATTGGAAATTTTCGCTTTTCCAACGTTTCAATCATTCGTTGTCCTACTGCACCTGTTGCGCCAACTACTGCTACGTGAAAACCATTGTTCGTCAATCTAATCTTCTCCTTCCAGTTTCTCCTTATTACGCGTCGTAAACGTAAGGGAAACGAACAGCTCCTTAAGACATAACATATTCCTTGAATTGTTATTATTTTATCACATTAAAAGATAATGAGAATACTAATTTAAAAAAGTTGTTGAAAATGAGGAGATTTTACTTACACGCTGTCATGGAACCTTTCAATAATCACTGGCTGAAGTTGTTTTCCTTCCAAAGCTTTTTCTACTGTCTCCTGCAACAAAGACATACGTGCTACCATAGAAGTCGGCTTTTGGACAGGATCATCTTGACCAAACGGGATAAAAAAGATATTTTTCGATGCCATTAAACGCATAATATTCACCCCGTTTAATCCAAGAGCATCATTCGTAGATATACCAAGAACAACCGGTTTTTGATTTCGCAGAGTCGCTTTAGCCGCCATCAGCACCGGTGAATCTGTCAATGCATTGGCAAATTTACTGATCGAGTTTCCCGTCATCGGTGCAATAATCATACAATCGAGCGGTTTTTTCGGTCCGAGCGGTTCCGCTTCCACAATGGTGTTAATGACTTTATTGCCTGTTACTTTCTCTATTTTCTTTACCCATTCTTCTCCTTCACCAAATCTCGTGGATGTATTTTGGACTGTATATGTTACAATCGGCACCACTTCTGCTCCTGTGTTCGTCAGTTTTTCCAATTCCGGAAACACCTCATCATACGTACAATGCGATCCTGTCAGTCCGAAACCAATTCGTTTTCCTTTTAACGTCATAAGGAAATATTCTCCTTTCGTTGAAAAACATCTTCTTTTAAAAGCTTTGCCAACACATTGGCCAAAATTTGCCCGGCTGTTTTGGGTGCGACTATTCCCGGAAGACTGAGTGCCGATATGGCTTTTATTCCTCGTTTTTCCGCATAGCGAAAATCGGTTCCACCCGGTTTTGAAGCTAAGTCGATGATAATAGTATGGGATGGCATGTTGGCAATTACGGAAGCCGTTACTACTAAATGCGGAATAGTATTGATGACAATATCTGCATCACGCACTATATTTTTTAAATCTTTAAGATGGAAAGGCGTCATTCCCATTTCAGATATTCTTGCTAAATGCTCACTTTTTCTTGCCCCCACTTTCGTATTTGCCCCCAATTGATCAAAGGCTCTTGCCACACTCATTCCGACTCTGCCAAAGCCGAGAACGACGACATTCGAACCATGAATCGTGAAATCTGTATTTTGAATAGCAATCATAATCGCTCCTTCAGCGGTTGGAATCGAGTTATAAATAGCGACATCATCACGTTCAAATAATTTGACCAATTTTCGGTTTGTTCTTTTGGTTAAATCGTTCAAGTATTGATTGCTAATACCTGAATAAACGGTGCAATGTTGGGGAGTGGCTTGGAGCATATCTTTTGTAAGGACAACCCGCTCATCAGAAAAAATGGTTTCAACCACTCCTTCATGATTGGTTCCCGCTACAGGCAATATGATGGCATCAATTTCGAAAAAAGGAATGTCCTCCATTTTCTCTTTCACAGCACCGAGATAAGCATGATTCAATTGTTCAAATCCGGCCAAAAACAATTTGGCGTCTAATTCTGTTAATTTTGTGATGATTTCCAATTCGCGGGCATCTCCGCCGATTACTGCAATTTGCATGCCTGTTAACATATTGAACCCCCTTTGATGATCATAAGCTCTATATTTACTTTTTTATTGTATGAAGATGGGTATCAATAGGTGTAATGAGGAGGAATTTTGCGGAGAATCAGGACAGCTTTTTCGTTTTCCGGTGTTTTAATAAAAGAAACTCATTTTCACCCACTAGAGAATGCGTGTCAGCATGCAGTCTAAAACGGAGGCATTTCCTTTCATAAACAAAAAAAGATCTGGTTCACCCGAAGGATTTGAACCAGACCTTTTTCTGTGAAAATAATTTCCTAGGTTTCCTCGTATATTACGGGCGGAAGCAGGCAAACCTAAACAAAGACCGAAAAAAGTCAATAAGAAAGCAGAGCTACCTGTGGGAGGTAACTTTGTATAAATCTTTTTGACTTTGGTTATACTAGTTAATTTGCTTTTCTTTAAAAGCCTCCTTGTTGATAAGCATGGAGTAAATGATCCGAAGCATTCGATGCGATGTGGCAACGAGTGCTTTTTTCTTTCCTCTTCGTGCTGCCAATGACCAATATTTTGCTGCTAACCATCTGTTTCGGCATCTTGACACTGCCCAAGCCGCCTCGCACATGGCGGATTTGATAGGTGGATTCCCTTTTACCGTCCTTGTACTATACCGTTTTCCTGCACTTTCTTTGTTCCCTGGACACACTCCCGCCCATGATGCTAAATGTTGTGATGTTGGAAACTGACTCATATCTACACCCATTTCGGCGATAATGACGGCTGCTGTGTCTTTCTTAATGCCGGGTATCGTTAGAAGTAATTGAAGTTCTTCCTGATATTTCTGTAATAAAACATCAATTCTTTGTTCAATTTCGGTGATGAGGGATTCCAAATATTCAATGTGCTGCCAGGACTGACGAATCAGAAAAAGCTGATGCTCGTTTATTGTTCCAAATAAGGAATCCGCAATCCTCTGCTTTTTCGAAGCCATTTTCCCATGAATTCTTTCTTCAACATCCTTTACATCTACATATCCTTTTTCGATGAGGCGATTGAGCAGCTTTCTTCCTGAAACCCCAAACACATCTGAAATGACCGTACTTAATTTAACATTTGAGGCTTCCAATACTTTCTGAATCCTGTTCTTCTCAGAAGTTACGTGGCCAATCCATTTCTTTCTCAGCCTTGTTAAATCACGCAGCTCCCGAATATCTACCGGAGGGACAAAACTCTTTTCAATTAATCCATGGCGCAATAATTTTGCAATCCATTCAGCGTCAGAAACATCCGTCTTCCTTCCAGGTACGTTTTTAATCCTCTGGGCGTTCGCCAGGGTTATATCGAAGAAGTCCTCTAAGATATTGAACACGGGTTTCCAGTAGACTCCCGTACTTTCCATCGCAATGTGGGTCACATCATGGTCTTCGAGCCATTTTAACAACCGGAATAAATCTTTGGTCAAAGTTGGAAAGGTTTCTGTTTCCTTAATTAGTTCATCATCCTTTGAACCAATCAGAACACAAGCCACTATGGTTTCTGAATGAACATCCAATCCTGCACATCTTTCAATAAATACTTCCATCCAATCACTCCATAAAGATAGGATCACAAACAGTGAGTGAATTTGAAAATAAGCATTTTTCTGTACGTAGTCATCCTTCCATTTGGAAAGAGCTAACAAAGGGTTGAACACCAAATTCACTCAAACAGTTTTGTGTTCAGGGTCGAACCACCAAAAAAAGCCACGTATTATGAACTGTTTGTGTCTTTTACCAATATGGACGGGAAGGAACTATTTTCATGCACGGGTTGGGAGAGAGACGATCATGAATGTTTTGTAATCTATTAAGACTGTTCAGGCACTTCTAATATAATCATATCAGAGCCGATCGTTTTGATACGTTGCCATGGCACGCGAATCTCGGCATTCTGTTTTTTAACCAGCCGTTTACCGGTTGGAATAACCAATTCATAGATTTGGCCGGTTTTTTCGTTAAATTCCAAGTCCGTTTGCCCTAAGACACCAAGTCTTTCTGCTTTTTTCAAATCGACGATTTCTTTTCCGCTTAATTCGCTAAGTCGCATATTCATCACCTTTAATCCCTTTTACTACAATGTATCAGCCGAAATAAAAATTTAGAACTTGAAACGAAAGTGGAAGAAACCTTTTTGTCGCGCTCAAAACGTTTGAAAGATTTGATCCTTTTATATTTGATAGAAGAAATGTTTATTAAAAAAGAACCCGCCATTAAGCGGATTCTGTCCATTATCATCTTTATCGCCCATATTCCGATACAATTTCAATGGCATGAAATAAAAAGTCCATACGTGTTTTTTTATTCCTGGTATAACGTCAATGAGAGATAGACTCTTTCTTGACCGTTTCACATTTCGTTGTGCATTTGTCTTTTAGAGAACAGTGAGCACAATACCCGCCTTGTTTCGTTCTTTGAATATATCGATATAAAGTGTATCCAGCATAGCCGAAAACCACTGCCCCAATGAAACTACTGATGATCATCACGCCTTCACTTCCTTTAGATGAATAGTTGTCCGCCTTGATAAATGATGAAAGATAATAGATAGGCAATAGCCAATCCATATCCGATCGAAAAGAATGTCCACTTTTTCGAACCCGTTTCGTGCCGAATGGCAGCGACCGTCGCCACACATGGGACATACAGCAAAATAAATACGATAAAACTATAAGCGGATAACGGAGTAAAGTTCCCCGTAATAACGCCTTTTAAGGACGAGGTGTTTGCCGCATGGTAAATAATATTCATCGTCGACACGACCACTTCTTTTGCCAGAAAACCTGTTAGTAAACTGCTAGCCGCCTGCCAAGTACCAAATCCCAGCGGAACAAGCAAAGGAGCGATTAAACCTCCAATTTTCGCTAAAAAGCTTTCGTCCATAGAAACCCCAACGCCTCCGGGACCCATATAAGAAAGCAGCCAAATAAACACCGAGCCTCCAAAAATAAACGTACCTGCCTTGCGTACAAAGCCTTTGCCTTTGTCCCAAGTACTGAGCCATAGCGTTTTCCATTGTGGTACTCGATACGGCGGAAGTTCAATGACAAAAATGGAAGCTTCGTTTTTTAGAACGGTGCTGGAGAACAATTTTGCCAATAAGAATGCGACCGAGATTCCAAGTACATATAATGAGAACACGATTTCCCCTTGATGGTGATCAAAAAACGCTCCCGTAAACAAGGCATAGACGGGAAGCCTTGCCGAACAGGACATGAGAGGCGTCAGTAAAATCGTAAGCAGCCGTTCTTTCGGCCGTTCGATCGTTCTCGCGGCCATCACGCCGGGGACGTTGCATCCAAATCCGATTACCATCGGAATAAAAGCTTTGCCGTTTAGTCCGACTTTTTCCATCAATCGGTCCATCACTAACGCCGCTCGAGCCATATACCCGGAATCTTCAAGGAAAGAAATAAAGAAAAATAACACAAAAATTTGCGGTATAAACACTAAAACTCCACCGACTCCTCCGACAATCCCATTAAGCACCAACGCCCGCACAAACGGCCCGGCATGGATCGAAACCAACAATTGTTCCATCCACTTTGTAAGCGGACCGTTAAAAAAACGGTCCAACATGTCCGAAAGCGGAGTACCGATCCAATTAAACGTCATCATAAACAATAAATACATAAAAGCGAGAAAGATCGGAACCCCCAAAATTTTATGAGTAAGAACGTCATCTATTCGTTTTGTCCAGTTGACGGCAGATGCTTTCTCCTCCATGACGACGCATTCGTTGACGATTTGACTGATCCAATTTTTTCTTGTATTGAATATCGAGCGGCTCACCGTGGAGTCGCCATGTTTTTTCAGCTCCTGATTGACCGCCTCAATCTGCTGTTTCAGCTCTTCTTCTGAAATCCATTCTTGAGCAAATTCCATCGCATATGGATTTTGTTCAAGTAAATGCAGAGCCAGCCACCGCGCCGAAAAAGGCAGATTCTCCGGCAACAAACGAACGATCGAATCAATGGCCCTTTCTACCATATCACCATAGAAAATAGCAATAGGCTTTGTTTGAATCGTTTGATTTAATAACACGCTGATTTCCTGACATCCCTCTCCTTTTCGAGCAATGACGGGGATAACAGGCACACCCAATCGTTTGGAAAGAAGCCGGTCATCAATTTTCAAACCTCTCCGCTCTGCAACATCGACCATATTCAGGCAAAGAATAAGCGGTTTTCCGTATTCCAGAAGTTGGACTGTCAACTGCAAATTCCGTTCCAATAACGATGCATCTACAATATTTAATAGTGTTTGCGGATGTTCATGAAGCATATATCGAATGACAACCGCTTCGTCTTTTGATAGAGGATGAAGTGAGTATACTCCCGGTAAATCGATTAAAAATCCATCTTCTGTTTTTAACTTGCCAATCTTTTTCTCAATCGTCACACCGCTCCAGTTTCCCACGTGTTCGTAGGAACCGGTCAAGCTGTTGAACAAAGAAGTTTTTCCGGTATTCGGATTTCCGATGAGTGCTGTCTGGCTCATATCTTTTTCACCTTAATTTTCCTGGCATCTTTGCGACGAATTCCAATCATTTGACCGGAGCATTCTAATAGACATGGTCCTCCAATCGGCAAAATGCGGTGTAATGTCACATATGATCCTTCGTCTAACCCTATATGCAATAAACGCTTTTTCACAAGTTGCTGTACTCCTTCTAAAGTAGTGATATAAGCGCTTTCTCCTTCTTTCAATTCAGTTAGCATCATAACCAAACCCTTCCTTTAAAATGAACGAGCACTTTTCATCCATTTGATTCTCATGAAATTACAAAATCGAATTAAGAATGATAATACTTCTCAATAACTCTGAATTCATTTTAACACGAATAAGAAGGTACCGTCAAGAATTTTGTGTAAGAGAGTATTCTCAGATACGTTTTTTTAATCTTGGAGGAGGTGTTTAGTTGTCTTATATGAGACTGAATATTCAGTCTCATATAAGACAACTTAGTCTCCCTAGACTCTGTTCTTCATGAACAAAATTTGGTCTTTCAGTATCTTTCTTCAAACATATCTTGAAGTGCCTTGTATGCCGTAGAAAACCCTTTAAGTTTTCTAGTGGACCATTTTTCATTCAAGTCCTGTACCGTTAAGAACGTGATTTTTTCTGCTGCTTCAATACTGGTTAAGCTGTTCATCGTTTTGAGTCGTTTACGTATATCTTTAATCGTTCGTTCAATAGCATTGGTCGTGTAGATGACACTACGAATACTGGTCGGATATTTCATGAATGTTAGGAGGACATCTAAATCCTGTTCCCAAGATTGGACTTCTCTAGGATACTTTTTAGACCACTTGTCTTTAAACTCATGAAAGGCTTGAATGGCTGCGTCTCTTGTCATCGAACGATAGATCAGCTTTAGGTCTTCAGCCACTTCAAATTGGTCTTTTTTCCTTACCTTGTTTAACGTATTTCTTACTTTGTGGACCACACATCGTTGAACATCGGCTTTCGGATAGACGGCTTTAAAGGCTTCTTCAAGACCTGGGAGTCCATCAAAAACACCAAGTAAGACTTCATGAGCACCGCGTGTATAAAGGTCTTGGAGAATCTCTTGCCAGCCATGCGCGCTTTCTTGACCTCCAACGTAAAAACCAAGAATTTCACGATAACCTTCTTCATTGACACCAAGAACAACGTAAATGACTTCTTTGGCATACGTATCACGACGAACTTTTATATAAAACCCATCAAGATACAACACAGAATACCGTTTGTTTAATGGACGTTGTTGCCATTTTTGAATATCCTCCAACGCGGCATCTGTCATATGACTAATCGTGGTAGGAGAGTAGGTTGAACCAAGAATTCTTTCGATAAACTTCCCAATTTCTCGAGTGCTCATCCCACTTTGATACATTTTAATAATCGCCTGTTCCAGCCAGCCGTCTTGACGTTGATAAGGCTCAAACAGTTGAGTCTGGAAATCCCCGTTGCGATCTCTTGGAACCGTAAGAGCTTCTATTTTCCCGTACTTTGTATCAAGAGTACGGTGATAATAACCATTTCTTGAGTTTTGAACGTGTTCCTGTTCCACTTGGAGGAAATTTTTGATTTCTTCTCTCATGATGAATTCAAGCTTTTCTTGAACAAAATCTTTTATCATATTTTCCAGTTGATTTGCGAAATCTGAGTTGAGTATACTATTACTCATAAGGTAGGGTATCTCCTTTCAGTTTTGTTTGGTCGCAAATCTGAGAATACCCTGCCTTTTTCTTTTTTTCTAGTAGAAAAATTTGCTTACACAAAATAATTTACATCATCAATAAGAAACATAGGGAAAATCATTTTTTTGAAATTTTCTTTAAAAGGAATAGGGATCTTTCAAGCAGCATGTTTCATAATTAATTGAATACAAATGAATTTTCATGTATAATTTTTTTAGTTTGCAAAAGGAGAGTCGCCATGATAACGATTATGAGTGATAATTTGACGGATCTTGCCTTTTACTCTCTCTATATGAGCTTGGTTCTCCATTTTGTCTTCGCGTTGACTCTTCATTGGATTGTCAAGTACTCTTCGAAGAAAACATGCTACACAATAGCTGAACGGACAACTCAAGAAACGGTATTGCTTTCCATCAAGCAAAATACCATTCTCCCTGCTGTTCGTTTTGTGTCTTGGCTGCCGAAATCTGTTTGCCGAAAAGAATCGACGCGAGATAACGAAGATCATTATATTCCTTCTCTTTCTGCCGCATCTGTTTGGAATTTTTCTTATTGAGGAGGATGTATGTTGAAAAAATACTTTTCGTTATTGACCTTTATTCTTTTTTCTTCTGTTCTTTTATCCGGGTGTTCCAGCGCCCAACAAAAGGGACATTTTTTTCATGATTACTTTGTAGAACCATTCGTAAAATTGATTCATGCCATCGGTTCCTTTTTGGGCGGAAATTATGCTTTAGCGATCATCGTGATCACATTGCTTGTGCGAATTATATTGATGCCGCTTATGTTGAACACCATGAAAAAACATCAAGAAATGAAAGAAAAAATGGATAAAATTAAACCGGAAGTGGAAAAAATTCAGAAACGCATAAAATCGGCTAAAACAAAAGAAGAGCAGATGAAGCTGCAGCAAGAAATGATGCAGCTATATCAAAAACACGAAATCAATCCTTTTTCAATGGGCTGCCTTCCGATTGTGATCCAAATGCCGATTTGGATGGCTCTCTATTATGCAATCCGAATTTCTGAGGATATTAAAAAAGCGGACTTTTTATGGTTTAAATTAGGACATCCTGATATTCCCATGGCCATTATCGCCGGAATTATGTACTATTTCCAATTCCGTGTTTCTATGATAGGTGTTCCGGAAGACCAGAAAAAACAAATGCAAATCATGGGGCTAATGTCTCCGTTGATGATTTTGTTCATTTCGTTCTCGACCCCAGCTGCACTGCCGCTTTACTGGGCTGTCAGCGGATTGTTTCTAATTGGACAAACATGGTTGTCGAAGAAATTTTACGAAAAACAAAAAGCGCGTGAAGGACAATAAAAAACGATTCATCTTGAACTTATAAACGGGCTGACTGCAAGTAAAGTCAGTCCGTTTTTCATTGCTTTCCCGATCCCAATCAGCCTTTATCCTGTGATAAAATAAAAATAAATTCTCGGTCAAGGTGCTATTTTCGGAAAACTATGAAATTGAATTTTCTACCTTTCTATTCTTTAGGAGGATGTTTTCACAGAAAAAAACCCCGCAATGACGAGGAGGATCAGATTATGATGAAACGACTTTTTATTAAAGTATACGGAAAAGTTCAAGGTGTAGGATTCCGTTATTACACACAACAAAAAGCCCAACAATTAGGTCTGAAAGGCTGGGTGCGAAACGAAATGGATGGATCTGTCGAAATAGAAGCCGAAGGCGATGAAATGCCTCTGTCCGAGTTGATTTCTTTCATCAAAAAAGGAGCCAGCCCCCACGGAAGAGTAGATCAAATCGAAGTTGTCGAAAAAGAACCGAAAGAAAATGAAAAGAAATTTACCATCCAATACTAATTCAAAAAGAGTCTCTTGAACTCACAAAAAATGACAATCTGTTTTTATACCCATTTGGCACAACAGGATCATACAGATAGGTTCATTTCCTCCTGCATTTAACGATTCTTGGGATCCCCCGAATGGCGATCATTCGTCTTTCCTGTAAACCTGTTCCATGCAGAAACAACGCCTCTCATGAATCGAGTAGGAGGGAGCGATTAACTCCCGTCCTCTCACACCACCGTACGTACGGTTCCGTATACGGCGGTTCAATTAAGATCATTGACGCAAGTCTTTATAACTTCCGTGAATAGCTATTCTCTTTATGCCAGTGGTCATTCCACCCTCCAAGAGGTCTCCCACGGGATTCACCGCTTCCTCCCTCAAGTGAGGTACTACGTTTTCTGTGTTCATCATGACTCACTGAATACCAAGGGCTATTCTCTCTTAATTGTTCGGTCCTTCTTAGTTGTTCTAGACCAACTAATACTATGACCTCTGCTGACTTCTGACGGTTCAGCTACTTATCACTAAGTAGGTTATGAAGAGTACTTCACCTATCCGCCAGACCTCCCCGGGTAAGTACATGCACTTTCACACCATCTATCCGCCTCATTTACTCGATATGACCTTCGACAGAAAGAGCTTTGTTTTGTTATGCAAACTCACTCCATCATACCTAGCCTTATATGAGGTTCGTGTTCCTCGGACCGGTGTTTTGCCTCCAGCTTCCTTCAGATTCCGCGTCACCACGGACACCCTTGCTCTTGGCTAACCTCTACTTCTGTCTTCGGGGTTCGGGACTTACACCTTATAGTTCATGTACATGCCGGGCGCACATGAAGAATGGCTGCCGACTTTGTCGACAGCCATTCTTTCTATATGGTCCGTTTATATAGCAAAAACGAAATGATGCTGTTTTGTGTGAACGTTACTGTTTCATTTTAGCAGGTGTCCATTTTTTCTTAGTACGAGAAGAAGATAAGACCCATCCGATGATTCCTCCGAGAATCGAAGGCAAAAGCCACCCTAATCCTACGGAAAACAACGGAACCCAAGACAAGGAATGGTTCAGCCATTCCCAATTGAATCCGAATGCTTTCAAACCATCATATAAACTGAAAACGGCCGTAAAAAGAATGGCCCCTTGATAAACACGTTCAGAAATGCCTTTGGAATAATGATCTATGAAAGACAAAACGATTAATACGATGGCCAAAGGGTAAATCATGCTTAGAATCGGAACGGAAATGGAAATGATTTGATTAAGGCCTATATTCGAAATCAAAAAACTGATAATCGTAATCAAAATGACAAATTTTTTATATGAAACAGCAGGCAATCGTTCCGCAAAAAACTGGGCACATGCCACCACTAATCCAATACAAGTCGTTAATACAGCCAGCGCCACAATGATGCCGAGAAGAACTTTACCTCCTGCCCCAAAAAGAAGGTTAGCTGCTTTGGACAGGATTTCTCCCCCATTTTCGAAAGAACCGTGTGTGGCCATTTTAAACCCGATATAACCTGTTCCAATATAAACAAGCGCCAATCCCGAACCAGCGATTATTCCGGCTTTGACCGTCATCGCCACCATTTTCTTGCCATTTTCAATTCCTCTTTCCTTAAGTGCGTTGACGACCACGATGCCAAATGCTAAAGCGGCAATGGCATCCATCGTTAAATAACCTTCCATAAAACCTTTTGCTAAAGGGGCATGCGAGTACTCAGCAGACGGCGGCTGAATGGAACCATCCAACTTTAAGAAACCCGTCACACATAAAACAGCGATAGAGGCGAGCAGGAGCGGAGTCAATAATTCGCCCACTCGATCGACCATTTTCGATGGATTTAAACTTAACCAAAGGATCAAGATAAAAAAGATGATGCTGAATAAAAATAAGCTAAAGGAAGCTGCTTCGTTCGATAAAAATGGTTTGACCCCCATTTCAAATGCAACATTCGCACCGCGCGGAATGGCAAAAAACGGTCCAATTACTAAATAAATCACCACGGCAAAAAACAGCGCAAAACGTGGATGGACCTTCTCAGCAATCGAAAGGACCCCGTTTCTGGACAACGCAACCGCCGCCACTGCTATAATGGGCAGCCCTACTCCCGTGATGATAAATCCAGCAATGGCTGACCAAAAAGACCGTCCTGATTGGATTCCTAATAAAGGAGGAAAAATTAAATTTCCCGCTCCAAAAAACAGCGCGAAAAGCATAAGCCCTACAACCCATAACTCTTTTCTTTTCATAACGTTTCCCCTTTCTCTATGTTGTAATCTGAATGATGAATTAGTGGTACTGGATAAAAAAAACATTTACTCCGACAAGTCAGACGCCAAAGCAAAATTTTATTTTTCTCCTTTCGATGAGCTGGCTGCCTGATTCCAGTACTCTATTAGAATATTTTTTCAATAAAAAAACTCGTCAAGTTGAAGGGACGAGTCGAATCGCGGTACCACCCTAATTCCGTATATATACGGCACTTTAGAAGACGCATCATACGTCTAGTCTTGGTAACGGAAGAAACCGGCAATGCTTACTGTTTCCTTTCAGCATGGCGTCTCCAAGAGGATCTTCAGTATAAGTCTGTTCATCGGCTCCCACCTATCCCGACTCTCTGGTGAACAGATATTTATCTGCCCTTTATATTATGGTTATCCGGAATAATAAAGGGCAGATAAATCGAACCGTTTTATGACAAAACCATGGTTCGCATTATACTTACTCTTCTTTTCATCGACTTTCACTAATTGTTTATCATCATAACAATCATTAAAATTATTGTCAATATAATTTTTTGAATTTTTTTCAAAAGCTAAATTTTTCGATTCATATAATTCAAGTGGCTATTGTTCAATTTTTTTACCAATATCCCTTTTCTAATATATTATTTAAAAATATTCTATGATTCAACAATGAATGAGTCAGTGAGTCAGTCAAGACTTTGTGGGAATTTTTTTGGTTCGCTGAAAATAGATGTAAGTCATAGGTTAGCGAACCATTTTTTTGAATTTCATCCGTAAGCGCTTTCGGACTCTCATCCCTTGCCATGACAGACGAATATGTATACCTTTTTTTACCATCCCTTGAATTCAGACAGGGCATGATAGATCGGAGTCCCGGACGATTGCTGTAAATATGGCACGTTATTCCGCGTTACCTCTGGAAGAAGACGGCGGATGCGTTGTTTCGCCTTGTTCACGATCGTCTGTTTGGTAGATGCCGTTTCCTCCGCCGGATGCGACGATTCTTCTCCTAAACGATGTCCGAAAAGACGAATCCCATCCATCCGGGCAATCATTGCCTTGAAAAACGCCCTGAGTCCCTTGTCTGTCCAACTGCGGCGGTATTTCACCCGATACGCCAGCTGGCTCATCACGCTTTCAGCCCTCCCCATCGGATACATGCCCGTTGTGTCCACTCCTTGCTCCTTCAGCCATTCCCGGTAATCACGGATGCATCCCGGCATCGATTCGATCCGGTGGATCAAGGCAGCCAGCTGTTGTTCTTTCGCTTCGTCCCCCAGCGTGCCGAGGGCGCTGTTCAGTTCCACAAGCAGCTTCTCTTCATCCTGCTTCGCCAGCTTTTGCCGAATCGCCTGCCACCGTGGATGGCCCGAGAGGCATTGGCGCAACTCACGCGCCACGTGGAATCGATCCAATTGGAAGCAGACCCGTCCTTTGAAATACTCCCGGCACGCGGTAATCCATGGAGCGCCGTCCCCGTTGATGACAAGAAGATCCCGACACGGATCATAGGCATATTCGTTCATCAAAAATTCCTCGAAGCCTTCCCACACCTCCCCCTTGCCTTCATGGACGTAATGGCGCTGATTCACGAATTCGATCCGTGAGCCGTTGCGCTTCCATCCTTCGTGAACGGTCAGGATTTTGTCTTCCTTGGCCCGTTTTCCCTTCCCTTGGAGAGAGACAAACAGTCCATCGGCCTCCACAAACAGCACCCGTCCATATCGCTGGTCAACCGGGCAGTGCAGCGGAACTTCAGCCTCGAGCACCAACTGGCGGATCGTCTCATGGCTCATCACCGGATACCCGACCATCTGGGCAAGCGTATGAGCCGCTTTGCGATAGGAAGAGCACTCCACAGCCAATCCCATCGCCGTTTCTTCTAGACAAGGGCTGATTGACTGCGATCCATCAAACGCTAAAAAGGAATCAAGCAAAAACGTGTAACGGTTTTGTTCTCGGTCTAAATAGTAGTTTCGCTCAAAGGTAACTTCGCCAAACAAGGTTTGAATCGTGGTGCGTCGTTTGTCTTTCAAGTGGTACCGGCGCTTGTCCCGGGTTTCCGCCAATTGTCGGTCGATGTCCTCCAACAGAGCCGTAAACAGCTCGGTGAAGGCGTTTTGCAAGGCTCGAAACAAATCAAGTTCGATCTCTTTCCATGTCAACGAATTTGTGGTAAGATGTTGTTGAATATTCATGGGACTCTCTCCTCCTGTTTGATGGTGTGAACAATGATCATCTTACCAGGGAGAGAGTCCTTTTTTCATGTTTCCTGCTTGGGATCCTACCGCGCTTTGCTTGGTGGCCCCGATGAGGGGGATTGCGAACCTATGTTCCCAACCCCTCATCGGGGAATTCTAAGAATTTCTCCCACAAACATTTTACTCACACACAATGAATTTTTAATGATCGCATCCGATTGAGAGCAGCAGCAATTTCCAATGCTCTCGGCCGTGCTAGTTCACCGGGGTTTTTCGGGAAGCTTGAAAAAGAAGCAAGCCCTTCCTCATTCATTTTTCTTTCCACGATCAACAGGAGTTCAGAAACAGTCATTCTTTTTTTCAAAAATCCCTTTTTTTCTATCCAATGGAGAATTTCTGCGATCATAGCTGTCTGGCTAGGATGGACAATTTGTTCCACCGCTTGAAGAGAGACGGATTCATGACCGTACAGAATTTCGTATTTTCCTTTTGCCGCTGCCTTCTCTTTTTTTCCTTTCCTGCAGTTTAGCGATTGAGGCAACGGGATGCGGCTTTGAAATTCTCCAAATGTTTCTCCACCTTCTCGAATACGCTGAGTAGAAAAACGTTTGGCGATTTCTTTTGCTTGCTTGGTTACATCAAACGGCAAGTAGTGATCCATTTTTATGACAATATCGGCCACATCCAAGTAGTCTCCTGAACCACCTAATACGAGAATGGTGGACACTCCATGTTGTGTAAATAATGAACGTACCTTATCTACAAATGGCGTGATCGGTTCGTGTTCTTTCGAAATAAGGGCCTGCATTCTGGCATCACGGATCATGAAATTAGTCGCAGAAGTATCCTCGTCCATTAAAAGAACTTTGGCACCGGCTTCTAATGATTCCATAATATTGGCGGCTTGCGACGTACTTCCACTCGCATTTTCGGTGCTAAAATGCAATGTATCTTTTTCAAAAGGAAGATCTTGAATAAAAGGTTCGATATTGACCGACGCCACGCTTCTTCCATCTTCCGACCGAATTTTCACGGCGGTTTCATCCGTTAAGACAAATTCTCTGCCATCCCCTTCAATATGGTTATAAACTCCTTTTTCAATTGCTTGAAGCAGCGTGCTTTTGCCATGGAAACCGCCGCCGACGACCAATGTCACCCCTTTCTTAATTCCCATCCCCACAATGGGTTCCGTACGATGAGGAAGCGAAATGCTCACTTCCAGTTCTTTCGGACTCTTAAAGGGTATGGCCTTTTCTTTCGACACCGGCAAATCGCTTATCCCGCTCTCGCGCGGCAAAATCGATCCGTTGGCAATAAAAGCAATATAATCATGTTCTTTCATCCATTTGCGGATGGCAAATTGCTGGTCACATAATCGAACCACTTGGTCAAAATCAGCTTTTGAAGCGGAATAGACTGCTTCTTTCACGATTTCCGGAAGATCTTGAAAGAAAATGGTTTCCGCTTCTCTTCCTAAAATCGTTCTGCCACGCGCCGGCAGCCCCACTGTTAAGCAAATAGAAAGCGTTTGATGAATCTGAACAGCGGTTCTTTCTAAAATTTCTTGTCCCGGAACGTCAATACGAATTTGTCCGCTTTTTCCAGATCCCATTCCTGTCTGTCGTCTTTTCTTTAATGAATGGGCTATTCTCCGCGCCAATAAATCTTCACAATAGATCTTTCGTCTCTTCTGACCGTAATGATCCTTTTTTAAATTCAACTTTTGAAGTGGAACGATTAACCGGAGTTTCGTCGGAGTCGCAAACGGGTCTTTTTGGACATGGTCGACGATGAGCGTATAATCCGGAAAACGGTACTCTCCGCGTAATCGCTGGTAGGAAGAATAGCCTTTTCCATCTATTTGTCGCAATATTTGTTTCATATGTTCCATCTGATTATCTCCCTCTTCTCTAGCCAAAATCGGACATGAACAAGATATCAGCTGCGCGCCAAATCCGCTTTTTATACCGATTGATTGATGATTCAAGAAGGAATTCTTTTTGCCAATAGCAAGTATTTCGCCTCCATCTTAATAGGCATTTCAATCGATTTAAAGAAGAAACTTTCATGTCAACCGTAATTCTAAAAATAACTAGAAAGATCTGGCGCACATGTGTGCGTTGAAATTAAATGCTTTGAATAAGCAGTTTTCGCAACAACGGAAACAAGACATCCGGCAATTCTTCCACATTAGAGACAAGAACGGTATATTTCCCATAAATGTTTTCAATCGTCTTTTTTTGCCCTTCCTCAATCCCGCCTTTGGAGAGAAACACGTTGATCACCTCGATCCCTTGTTTTCGGGCTTCCACAACGGCTTCATGGGTATCGATGATTCCATTTTGAGCGTAATTCAAGGCAGCCGGCTCTCCATCCGAAAAAACAAGCAGAAATTTTTGTTTTTCAGAACGACGAAGGATTCGTTCTGTCATGATGCGAATGGCAAAACCGTCCCGATTGTCTTCTTCAGCATTCAATTGCAAAATTTCGGGTCCGCTTGCTGGATTTAAAGAGGAGGAATAATCGATCACCGTTTGCAAATAATTGGGCTGACGCTCGGGAATGGCTTCATTCGCATCTTCCCAAAAACCGGCGATCTCATGAGGTACTTTCACGGATTTTAGCGCCTCATGAAACAGTGTAATTCCCACCTTTGTCTCGTTCATTTTATCTTCCATGGAAGCAGAACAATCGACCAGAAGGGCAAAAGCAGCATCAATCTCCCATGAGGGCTGGTGCTTTTTATAAAAGAGTCTTGGCTGTTCCTCCAAAAAATAGCGAAGAAGATTTTTGTCCAATCGTCCAAAATGCAAATGGTTCCGAGGATGACTATTTTTACGCTCCAATATTTCTGTAATCAATTTTTTTAGCTTTTTCTTAAGAGGAGCGATGGAAGATTTCAGTTGTTGATAATGGAGAATCTCTTCCTGACGCGGAATGGCTGCTCTTTTAAACACTGGATAGGCAAAACGATTTTCCTTTCCATATTCGGCTTTACCTGTTTGTTTTTTCGTATCCCGCATTTGTTCGGCCTCAAGCGAGGAAAAATCATGGCGAGAGGATTTTTGCGATGATCCTTGGACGATGCCGAGAGCTTGGTCCTCCACATCTCCTTCGCGAACACCATCTCCCAGCAGATCGCTCTTTGAACCTTGGTCTAAATCAAACTGAAGAAACGATTTTCCTTTGTCTTTTGTTTCCCGATGCCAAGTTTGAAACTGTTCCTCCATCAAGTCTTCATCATCATTCTTTTTCTCAGTCCGGTTATGACATTCCAACGGATCCATTCTTTTTAAGTCCTTCCAGGATAACTCATCTTCTAATTGGAAAACAGTTTCCGGCAGGTGAAAATACTCATTCAGCATGTCTTTTTCCAACAGTTCATCAAGAACTTCTACCACTTGCAAACAACGGCGGCTAACGTCGCTTGTAGAATTCGCATCCAAAATAGGCAATAACGTTTGTTCAATAAACGGAAATACCGAATCCAGCTTTTCACCAAGACTCTCGGCAGCTTCCAAAGGCGACTCTGCATTCAGCATAAGATAAATTTTGCAAAACAAAGCATCTGTCAGGACACTCTTGACTAAATTGGCATTCATCTGTGTTCGAAAATGCTGTTTATATAATTTTCGACGGATGGCAAAAGAACGTTTTGTACCCGGTCGGAGACGCGTGCAAATATCTTCAAGACGCAAATCTTCAGCAAGCACAAACAGTTGTTTGGCAAAAGAAGAAATGGATGTCTTTTTTACCTCTCTTACATACTGTCGGACTTGTTCATAGTCCGTACAATGCAAGCTGCCAATGGCTCTTAAATACACATCGCTCTTCAGTCCATTGACTTTATCAAACGCCGGCCGATGATCCCAAAAATAGCTTACAAAAACTTTTTGTTGGCCTCTATCAAGGTAGGAAAACGGACCGAATTCCACTTCCATTTCTTTATTTTTCGATAACGTCTTCGCCAAGTCGGTCAGCTGCATATATAAAAATGAATCGATTTTTTCATCGTTAAATTGGATAAACCGCTCCATATCCATCCCTACCCGAATATCGTCTCAGCGATGTTTTGAACCGCTGCTTTTTCTCTCTCATCTTCCAATTTATCTATAATCGCTCGCTTAATGGCGCGAATCGGCGGCAGAAAAACGGCTAAATCACAGGCATCAATCAATGCTCGAATGGAAGCCGCCTCTTCTGAAATAATTCCGTTTTTGGCTTGCTCGATTAAATCGGAAGAAAGGGTCACAAATTGATCAATCTTTCGTTCCTCTTTCAGGAGGCTTTGATCAAGCAACACCTTTTTTAACGTTTCTCCGCTAATATAAGGTACTTCAATCATGACAAATCGGTTTTTGAGAGCTTCATTTAATGGCGTCGTTCCGATATATCCTTCATTAATGGCAGCGATGACGCCAAAATCATGATCCGCTTTGACGACTTCGCCGGTAAAAGGGTTTGTAATGGTTCGTCTGTAGTCAAGAACTCCGTTTAATATCGGAAGTGTTTCCGGTTTGGCCATATTAATTTCATCTATATATAATAAATGCCCTTTTGTCATCGCTTGGATAACGGGGCCTGGAATAAATTCAATGACTTGTTTTCCGTTTTTTTCCTGAATCGTCTTAAATCCAAGCATTGCTTCTGCATCGAGATCCACCGAACAATTGATGCTGTGCATCGGCTGCGAAAATAATGACGCCAACGTCTCTGCCAGTCTTGTCTTCCCTGAACCAGTCGGTCCTTTCAATAATATATTTTTCCCCATTGCCAATGCGATGGCTGCGTCAACAAAAATAGCCGGATCTTCGGCATTGTATCGTATTTTTGTCTGCTGTTCCTTATTTTTAAACCGCTGTGACCGTTTGTGAATTTCTTCTTGAACCGGCTGCGGCAAATATTCTATAGAACTCATTTATCTCGATCCTTTCTATGAAGCATTTTGCACAGTTTCATTCATTAAATGACCAATAACAGATTTAAGTGATGGATATCTTGCTTTCATCACCTATCAAAAAAGCGTTGATACATTCTAAATTGAAATATTTTCCATTCAATCTAGACGCTGAAAAGAAAAAGACGTGAATAAACCAATTTACACTTTATTATACCTTGCCAAAAGAAACAAGACTATTTGTAAGGCCCGCTTTAAAACGGTAAGAGATCGGTCGGCAAACGTGCATTCTATTTAAAAGATGATACAGGAGATTCTTTAAAATCATAAGACCATTAAATTTGACCACAACAAAACATTCATGATCGTCTCTCTCCCAACCCGTGCATGAAAATAGTTCCTTCCCGTCCATATTGGTAAAGACACAAACAGTTCATAATACGTGGCTTTTTTTGGTGGTTCGACCCTGAACACAAAACTGTTTGAGTGAATTTGGTGTTCAACCCTTTGTTAGCTCTTTCCAAATGGAAGGATGACTACGTACAGAAAAATGCTTATTTTCAAATTCACTCACTGTTTGTGATCCTATCTTTATGGAGTGATTGGATGGAAGTATTTATTGAAAGATGTGCAGGATTGGATGTTCATTCAGAAACCATAGTGGCTTGTGTTCTGATTGGTTCAAAGGATGATGAACTAATTAAGGAAACAGAAACCTTTCCGACTTTGACCAAAGATTTATTCCGGTTGTTACAATGGCTCGAAGACCATGATGTGACCCACATTGCGATGGAAAGTACGGGAGTCTACTGGAAACCCGTGTTCAATATCTTAGAGGACTTCTTCGATATAACCCTGGCGAACGCCCAGAGGATTAAAAACGTACCTGGAAGGAAGACGGATGTTTCTGACGCTGAATGGATTGCAAAATTATTGCGCCATGGATTAATTGAAAAGAGTTTTGTCCCTCCGGTAGATATTCGGGAGCTGCGTGATTTAACAAGGCTGAGAAAGAAATGGATTGGCCACGTAACTTCTGAGAAGAACAGGATTCAGAAAGTATTGGAAGCCTCAAATGTTAAATTAAGTACGGTCATTTCAGATGTGTTTGGGGTTTCAGGAAGAAAGCTGCTCAATCGCCTCATCGAAAAAGGATATGTAGATGTAAAGGATGTTGAAGAAAGAATTCATGGGAAAATGGCTTCGAAAAAGCAGAGGATTGCGGATTCCTTATTTGGAACAATAAACGAGCATCAGCTTTTTCTGATTCGTCAGTCCTGGCAGCACATTGAATATTTGGAATCCCTCATCACCGAAATTGAACAAAGAATTGATGTTTTATTACAGAAATATCAGGAAGAACTTCAATTACTTCTAACGATACCCGGCATTAAGAAAGACACAGCAGCCGTCATTATCGCCGAAATGGGTGTAGATATGAGTCAGTTTCCAACATCACAACATTTAGCATCATGGGCGGGAGTGTGTCCAGGGAACAAAGAAAGTGCAGGAAAACGGTATAGTACAAGGACGGTAAAAGGGAATCCACCTATCAAATCCGCCATGTGCGAGGCGGCTTGGGCAGTGTCAAGATGCCGAAACAGATGGTTAGCAGCAAAATATTGGTCATTGGCAGCACGAAGAGGAAAGAAAAAAGCACTCGTTGCCACATCGCATCGAATGCTTCGGATCATTTACTCCATGCTTATCAACAAGGAGGCTTTTAAAGAAAAGCAAATTAACTAGTATAACCAAAGTCAAAAAGATCTATACAAAGTTACCTACCACAGGTAGCTCTGCTTTCTTATTGACTTTTTTCGGTCTTTGTTTAGGTTTGCCTGCTTCCGCCCGTAATATACGAGGAAACCTAGGAAATTATTTTCACAGAAAAAAGCTGATTACATCCGTAATCAGCCTAAGCTGTTGGCATCATCGTCCGTTTTACCGATCAATTGAATCATATGTATAAACAATCAGTCTTCATAATCGTAAATGTACAATCCTCTTCCCAGTTTTTGAACATGCGGTTCTTCTTTCATAAGCGCTTTCATAAAAGTAGTCATATTCGCGATTTTCCTAGAAGTGACGGCCTCAATCTGTCTTTGCAAGTCAACTCCTCGAATCGGTTCATTTTGCGCTTTCAAAATGGAGACTGCCACTTTTCTCATTTCGCTTACTTCTTCTCTTCTCCCTAAGATTCTTTTTTCAGAATCAACAGCGTTGGCTGCTTCATTTGGGGAGTATGCTTCTACCGGCCAATCACCTTGAAGATTTTTTTCCATCGCATCCAATTCTCTTAATCTGTTTGTGATTTCTTCCCGTTCTTTTCGGATCTCCTGAAAAATCTTCACTTCCACATTATTTAATTGTTCCAAACGAATTTTCAATGCCATTCTTTCGTTAAAAAGCATCCCCCTGCTCCCTCCGTTATTTCTAAATGTAAATTAGTCCATTTTCTATTCTATATAATAAATTGCGTCAAAGTTATACTAACAAAAAAATGCACTCGTGACTATTAAAAATTTATAATTATTCATTTCTATTATTAAAGAAACTATTCTTTTTTCTCATATTTTATTTTTTTCGTGAGACTTTCTTTTCGATCCTCTTCTTCACCTTATTTTTTACAAGGGAAACTCATTTAATCATTGCTGCTAATTATTATCTTTCTAAATACTTTTTATGATTTTATAAATTTTATAGCAGCGAAAAACCCGTTATTCACCGGGTTACATAGCAGTATTTTCATTTTGTTGGTTTGCGAGGCTTTCTTTTACTTGATCACAAGCTCGTGCTGCCTGTTCAAGGGCGTTTTGCAACGATTCTTCATGATTCGGGCTGCTTGCAGGCATTGACGGCTTGCACAAGTCTATTTGATGATGCGAAATTCATTCGCTTTCCGCGGGCGATCCATGAGCCTTCTCGCTGTGGGTCTCGATTTGCTCGCTGTTCCCGCAGGAGTCTCGTCCATTTCGCAATCATCAATAAAACGTAACTTAGCCAAATGAAAAAATATCGCCTTTTCCATTATGTCCTGCTAACAATAAAAATGGAGGCGATTTTTTTGAGTAGCTATTTTTATTGATTAAAACAAACATTGATTCGCGACGGAGAATCGTCAAAGCTTTCCGTGAATATCTTCTGATAATGTGGCTGTTCGATCAGCTGGCGGAAAAGGACTACTATTTGCTTCAAAAAAAAATCCCGAAATCGAGTAGGAGGGAGCGATTAACTCCCGTCCTCTCACACCACCGTACGTACGGTTCCGTATACGGCGGTTCAATTAAGATAATTGACGCAAGTCTTTATAACTTCCGTGAATAGCTATTCTCTTTATGCCAGTGGTCATTCCACCCTCCAAGAGGTCTCCCACGGGATTCACCGCTTCCTCCCTCAAGTGAGGTACTACGTTTTCTGTGTTCATCATGACTCACTGAATACCAAGGGCTATTCTCTCTTAATTGTTCGGTCCTTCTTAGTTGTTCTAGACCAACTAATACTATGACCTCTGCTGACTTCTGACGGTTCAGCTACTTATCACTAAGTAGGTTATGAAGAGTACTTCACATATCCGCCAGACCTCCCCGGGTAAGTACATGCACTTTCACACCATCTATCCGCCTCATTTACTCGATATGACCTTCGACAGAAAGAGCTTTGTTTTGTTATGCAAACTCACTCCATCATACCTAGCCTTATATGAGGTTCGTGTTCCTCGGACCGGTGTTTTGCCTCCAGCTTCCTTCAGATTCCGCGTCACCACGGACACCCTTGCTCTTGGCTAACCTCTACTTCTGTCTTCGGGGTTCGGGACTTACACCCTATAGTTCATGTACATGCCGGGCGCACATAGAGAAAACCCGACGAGAAAATGATTTTATCTCGACGGGTTTCCGTGTTTAAAAATGGATTTGGGGACAATCCCTTATGCCTCTACTTCTTCAAAATAATGTTTGTAAAATCCTGCCACTTTGTTTGTATTATCCACCACGAAATAAAATTCTTCTGTTTCATTTTTCACTTCATAAATCTTTCCCACTGTCAACACATTGTTGACCATATACTTTTTAGCATTGGTATTGGTGCACTTCACTTTTTTTAAAGTTGGTCTTTCTCTCCATGTCAGATGAATCATGTCTTCATTCCTCCAATTCTTTTTCCATTTCCTTGCAAACAACAGGGAGCAGCCGTTGAAAATCATGGGCGGTCATCGCAACGCTGCCGTTCGATTGAACCCAAAGATCAGCACAAGCCCCATGAAGGTATACAGCATTTGCCACAGCAGCTTGAATGTTCGAATGAATTCCTACGCTGGCTAACAACATACCGGTCAAAATATCTCCGCTCCCCCCTTTGGAAAGAGCTCGATTTCCTGTAAGATTAATCAATCCTGATCCGTCAGGAAACGCAATAACCGTGTACTGCCCCTTCAGCACGACTATTACCCGGTGTTTCATTGAATATTGAGAAGCCACTTGAAGACGGTTCTCCTGAATAATCTTCGTTTCCAGACCGGTCATTCGTGAAAATTCACCTGGGTGGGGCGTCACAATCATGTGGTTTTGGGATTTACTGTAATCGCGACCACGCAAGGCACCGGCATCCAATATTTTAGGTATATCCATTGGCAGCAACTCCGTGATCAATTGTTCCAATGGATCATCCGGTTCTAATCCGGGACCCACAGCCAGGCAAGAAAATTTCTTTTCTATTTCCATCTTTTTTATATCTTGTAAAGGCTCATAAATAAAAGTCGCTTCTGGAACTTGAGCCCCCACAAAGAGCGAAGCATGTTTCGATGTGGCAACCGAAAGTTTTCCGATTCCGAATCTCATCGCTCCGATGGAAGCCAGTGCGACGCTGCCGGGCATCGAATCGCTGCCGGCTATTAATAAACCGTTGCCATAAGTCCCTTTATGAGAATTCGTCTTCGGTTTAGGCCAACTTTTCAGTACATCCGCTTTTGTCCACACTTTCCACTTGCTTTCATGAGGCAGCCCAATATCCGCTATGTATAGTTTTCCGTAATAGTCGGAAGACGGGAACAAAAAGCACGATGGCTTATATCCGTGCAGAACGATGGTCATGTCCGCCCGATAAGCATTTTGATCACATTTCCCTTCATTCGCCAAGACTCCGGTTGGAATATCGATCGCCACTTTTTTCCCAGATTGTCCATTTATCCATTTTAAAATTTTCCTTACATCTTCTTTCATCGGAAGCCTGGCCCCGACGCCTAAGATTCCGTCAATGATCATATCATATTTTAATTCAGGTTGAAATGGGCTTTGATCAAATCCGAGCGAACGGAAATATTTAAAATGCTGGATAGCCGGCGCCGTTTTAGGCATTCCCACAGGAAAGACCAAGTCGGCCTTAATTCCATTAAGCTTTAAATAGCGTGCAAGGACGATGCCGTCTCCTCCGTTGTTGCCTCGCCCTGATAAAATCAGAACTCGATCTTGTTTATGAATGTGTGGAAGCAATAATCGAAATATTTCTCTTCCGGCATTTTCCATTAATGTAAACGGCGACATGCCGTTGGATTCTGCCAATGAGTCCACTCGTCGAATCTCTTCGCTTGTATAAATATGCATTGCCATCACTCCTTTCCGTTCGTTCCTGATATTCTCATTTTACCATATGACCCCTTTTTCTGTTCAATACAAGGAGTTCGACTGAAAAAGACGCCTTGGCGGCATAGAAATCGCTTGTACTTTTTTGCTTTTTCGATTTTTTTCCACCTTTTATTTTTGGCTAGTTGTATAATCAAATGCAACAAGCATAAAAAATGAAAAACCATAGATAAACCACGTATGATTAAGTCGACTAAAACAATATCGATACGGAGGATTTATCTATGGCAATTACTAATTCTACCATAGGAGCTCGGCATTTCAAACACTTAACGGCTTATGACCGTGGGAAAATTGCGGCCTTACACGCTGCTGGTAAGACTCAACAGGAGATTGCAGATTATGTTGGTTGTCACAAAAGCACCATCTCCCGTGAGTTAAGAAGAGGTACAGTGCCACAAAGAAAAAGCAACGGGAAAATTGTTCATGTCTATTTTCCAGACACAGGTCAACTTCTCTATGAGAGAAACAGGAAAGCCTGTGGCCGCAAGCTAAAACTAGACGATGCCATCGAGTTTATTAAGTATGCCGAAACTCAGATCCTTGATAAGAAATGGTCTCCTGATGCGGTATGTGGGAGAGCCAAACGTGATGGGAAATTCAAAGACAAAATGGTTTGCACCAAGACCCTTTATAACTATATTGATCTAGGACTTATAGGCGTTAAAAACATTGACCTACCTATGAAAATTACCCTGAACACCAAGAAAAAACGTAACCGGAAGAATAAGAAGATCTTAGGACGCAGTATCGATGAGCGACCAATTGAAGTCAATGAACGCCAAGAGTTTGGTCACTGGGAAATTGATACGGTTATAGGCAAGAAGACTAAAGATCAGGCCTTATTGACTCTTACTGAGCGCAAAACCCGTAAAGAAATAATTTTGAGAGTGACAGCCAAGGATAGTCTATCCGTTTCAGAAGTCATATCTCAGTTGAAAGTGTCTTATGGTAATCGGTTCTCTAAAGTGTTTAAAACCATTACGGCTGATAACGGTTCTGAATTTGCTGACCTCGGCCTTAGTGTTGAAAAAGATCTAACAGAGGTTTATTTTACACACCCTTACACATCCTGTGAACGAGGAACCAACGAGCGTCATAATGGCCTTATTAGGCGCTTCATACCAAAGGGGAGACCCATTTCCTCTGTGGCAGACGAAACCATTACCTATGTTGAAAATTGGTGTAACCATCTTCCAAGGAAGATCCTCAATTATCGTACACCTGAGGAGTGTTTCCAAATAGAGTTAGCTGGCTTAGCTTCTTAACCTTAAGCCAGCTAACCCAAAGGGTTGGTTTTTAGCAACTTGACAAAGAGCCTCTGCGGGCATGGCTACCAGCCATGAAGCCAGGTATACGGTACTGGCTGGGCCAACCAGGCTACCATGCCCACCACTCCACGTCAAGTCGCGCAGAGTGTCCCGATTCTACTTAATCATGGGTTATCTGGTCTTTCAATACTTGTTGCATTTAATATTGCAATTTAAGAAAATAAATCTGTTAACTTCGGATCAAATTGTTTCCCACGGCCATCCGATAAAATTTCTTTTACTTTTTCGGACGGAAAGGCGTCTTTATAAATTCTTTTCGATAATAAAGCATCAAACACATCGACGATCGCGACAATCCGCCCTTCCAGCGGAATTTCTTCGCCCTTTAAACCGTTCGGATAGCCTCCGCCGTTCCACCATTCATGATGTGTACGAGCGATATTCGCCGCCATTTGAATAACAGGCAAATCTAAATTGACAAGAATTTGATGACCGATGACCACATGCGTTTTCATCGACTCCCATTCTTCTTTTGTCAGTTTTCCGGGTTTTTTCAATATGTAATCAGGAATGCCGACTTTTCCGATATCATGATATTTGGCAGCGATTTCAATATTGGAAACAAATTGTTCGTTACACCCTGCCAAGCGGGCCAGCATTCCGGAAAGCATTCCAATGCGATGGACATGATTTTTCGTATCATCATCGCGATAGTCCGCTAACTGCAGCAATCGTTCCAACACGTCGAACATAACCTTTGACTCTTTTGTCACATCTTGAATCACCATCAGTGCACGCGAAAGTTCAAAAATTTTCGTTTGCGGAAGCAGACGAATTTTATAATAATTCAATCCTCTGTCATTCCCAAGCGTCGTGAGCATCGGTTCACTTTCTTTTAGGATTGGACACTCTGCACAAGGAACAGGACGGTTATGCAGCAATTCATAACAACGCCGCCCAATAGGACGCTTATCGTTCATACCAAGCTTTTTTAAAAGACGCTTCATTTTATCATCAATCCACGTTATCCGCCCAAAATCAATCGTACTAATTTCATATGCATAAATATCAAGAAAATCAAAATCACGTAAAAATAAGTATGGACGGAGGATTTCGTTCATGATCGCCAACGTAAACTTTGAAAATCGTTCAAATGAATCAATATATTGAACGAAGTGAAAATCGTGTATATACTCTTTTGTTAAAAACACTTTCTTAAGCGCCTCACAAATCGACTCGGCTACTATATGAAAAAAGTTCTCATGACATCGCTGCTCAATAACCAACCGGCTCCAATCGCGAATAATGAGAAAATAGGCTTCTAAATCATCGTATACTTTTTGTTGAAAAAATTGTATTAAAAAATTTCTCACATAATCCAAATACTTTTCTTTTTGTAATAAGCGAATGCTGTAGTGACTTTCCTCCCCTAATCGGCGAATAAGCGAATGATGAAAATTTTCCATAATACTATCAATACGAAATGAAATATATCCGCTAAATTGATCGAGGTTTTCCAAGTCTTGATTTGTAATGCCGTTCATTTGCAGCAATTTGTCCAACTCATACCGCAACGGGTGCGCCGCTTTTTCGATTTCCGCAGCTTTATATGCTTCCAGCGTCAACTGCATATCAAATGAAAAAATCACCTGAATGACGAGCAAAATATGGATAGTTTGCTCCGGAAGCACTTGTGAAACATGTTTATAAATAATATCTATATATTTTGTGTACGTAGCTAAATACCACTCCAAATGAAGTCCAATTTCAGAGTGAGCCCGTCCTATGTTATATCGCGCTTGAATATAACGATCGTCAATGGTCGCTTCGAAACATTGCTGCAAATACCGTTTTTGTGTAGTTTTTAGTCTTTCTAACGTTGAATGGCGTTGAATGAACTCTCGCAAGGAATCGATCCTTGATATTTCTTCATATAATTCGTCGACGATCGGATCAACAAGCGTGAGTAATATATTTCTATATTCATAGACGTATTGCAACCTTTCTTCCGTCACCCCTGTATAGCGCAATTGTTGCAATCGTTCCTTGCTTGTTACTTGTATTCTTTCCATTCCATAAATCCTCCATTTTATACAAAATCCTCCTTAATCATCCTCATTATATAATACTTTTTTACTGTGCCTTCTTAAAATTTCTAAATTTTTGTGAATCATCTATCCATTTATTCTGTACACGCATCCGCCGGCAATGTATAATTTGTTTGGAAAATGATGATTTTGGAGGAAACTATATGTCAAAATACCCGTGGTGCTAGTTGAGTGTCAGCGCTCAACCAGCCCTAGTGTGACCAAGGAATAAGCCAACAAGATGCCATCGAGTGCCACTTCAAAACCGGCCATGGAATTCGCTCGAATGTCGGTGATCCGGTATTGGTCTACGAGAATCGAAAACACCGTCTCGATGACTTTGCGTTTTTTCCTGATCCATTCTTCCCATGCCTTGGATGGGCCGTGCTTTTGATTGTGTCGAGACGGTGTCCAGAACGCGGCTTGGTGTTCTTCGTACAGCTTTTCTCGAAGAGCGTGGCTGATGTACCCTTTGTCCCCAAAGTTGTAGGGATGAGGGATTTGAGTCATCACCGTTTCAGCGGCTTTGACGTCGTGGCAGGACGCTTCCGTCACGACATAGCCCATGGCCAGCCCTTGATTGGTCACTTGAAGATGCAGCTTGAAACCGTAGTACCATTGCTTTTTGGAAGCACAATACCCCATATCCGCGATCCCTCGAAACCGCTTGACGCGCTGCATTCTTGCGGGATGGCACAACGGAAGAGGCAAGCTGTCGACGACCGCATAAGCATGGTGTTGGCCACGTTTCGCCAGCTCATGACGGATCCATTTGATGGCGAAACCAAGCGCCCGGCAGCGGCGGTTGTATCGGGAGCGTTCAAGAAACGAGCCGTTTGTGAACAAATTTCCCGTGACAAAACGATGCCAGGCTCGTTCGGAAGAAAAGCCCAGCAGCTTCCCCAAAAGGTGAACCGCCATGACCACTTCGTCTTCTTGCTTGACCAAGTGACGGTTGCGGCGATGAAGATACATTTGAATCAACGACAGTTGGGCAGAAACAAAACAGAAAATAGCGGCATATTGTTTTTGAAGTTTGGCTGGATCTGTAGTAAAATGAAAGTGCTCTTGCATGGGGGATCTCTCCTTTCGAATGTTGGGTGACACTTTCATTCTACTGGAGATCCGCCAGCAAGGGCTATTTTTATGCTTGTCTGAGTTTTATCTAGCACCACGGGTGTCAAAATATCTCTTATGTCGGCTTATACAAAATGAAACAGGGACTTTTCAGCTATTTTGGAAAAAAGAGAAACATACCCCGAGCGTTTCATCCGTTTCTTCGTCCATTTCACCGTCATCCCCTGCCGTCGAAGAGCACTATCGACAACTTATTGAAGGAGAGTATAAAAATCTAGTGTCTTTCGTCGGACTCACCGTTGAAGATTTGCAGCGTTTAGTTAATATCCGTCCTCTTTTAGAGAAACACATATACAAAATCGTCGATGCTTTTTACGACCGCATCGGCAGCATGCCTAACTTAATACAAATTATCCAAAGCTATTCGACGATTGACCGTTTAAAGCAAACGTTTCGTGCCTATTTATTGGACATGGTGTCGGGGGAAGTTGGCGAACAATACGTATTGCGACGGAAAGTGATCGGACAGGTTCATAATCGTATCAAACTATTCCCTGAATGGTATCTCGGGGCTTATGCCTTCATTCAAAACGAAGTGCTGCGAATGCTGATGCAAGAACTGCCGCCGCATAAAGCAACAGACGTATACCTCTCTTTCATGAAACTGTGTTGGTTCGATATACAAATAGCCATAATGACATATATTGAAGCGTACACGTCTTCCATGATGAAGTTTAGTGAAATCGAAAAAGTCCAATATCGCCTAACGGAGTCGTCTACAATGCTTGCCTCCAACGCTGAAGAAACCACTGCTTCTATCGCGGATCGGGAAAAATACGTCAAAGAAATGTTCGATGAAATAAACGCCATTCAAACGCAGTCAAGCGAAATGATCGCAAAAATAGAAAGCGGAAAATTAGACGTAGCCCAAACATTAACGAAACTTGATAACATTGCACAATTAATTGAAGGAACAAAAGCTCTCACCACTGAACTAGCCGACAGCTCAAAAAAAATCGATGAAATTGTTACCACGATTAGAGACATCTCCAACCAGACGAATATTTTATCCCTAAATGCAAATATTGAAGCCGCACGCGCCGGCGAACATGGAAAAGGGTTTTCAGTCGTCGCCAATGAAGTGCGTAAGCTAGCCATGCAAACGGAACAGTCTCTCGATTATATTCAGAATCATATCGATATCGTTCAACAAACGATTCAAAAATTTGAAGCGGCTTTTCAGCGTATCGTCGAGGAAACGAGTGCATTCCGTCAAGCGAACGAAAGCATCATCCAAGTGTTTGAAGACGAAGCTGCAAGTGTAAAATCCAGCGGGGAAAAAATCGATCGATTAGCTTCATTTATCGAAGACTTTCAACAAACTTTCGGGGAGATTGCAAAAGCGTCCCGTCAGATCGCTCAAATGGCGGAAGATCTGAGTTATTTAAATAACGAATTAACCGAAAAGTTTAAAAAATAGTAAACCGTTTTTTCCACTGTTTTCTATTCAACCTTTCTGGACAATTGAAATAAGATGGTCAAATCGAGTAGGAGGGAGCGATTAACTCCCGTCCTCTCACACCACCGTACGTACGGTTCCGTATACGGCGGTTCAATTAAGATAATTGACGCAAGTCTTTATAACTTCCGTGAATAGCTGTTCTCTTTATGCCAGTGGTCACTCCACCCTCCAAGAGGTCTCCCACGGGATTCACCGCTTCCTCCCTCAAGTGAGGTACTACGTCTTCTGTGTTCATCATGACTCACTGAATACCAAGGGCTATTCTCTCTTAATTGTTCGGTCCTTCTTAGTTGTTCTAGACCAACTAATACTATGACCTCTGCTGACTTCTGACGGTTCAGCTACTTATCACTAAGTAGGTTATGAAGAGTACTTCACATATCCGCCAGACCTCCCCGGGTAAGTACATGCACTTTCACACCATCTATCCGCCTCATTTACTCGATATGACCTTCGACAGAAAGAGCTTTGTTTTGTTATGCAAACTCACTCCATCATACCTAGCCTTATATGAGGTTCGTGTTCCTCGGACCGGTGTTTTGCCTCCAGCTTCCTTCAGATTCCGCGTCACCACGGACACCCTTGCTCTTGGCTAACCTCTACTTCTGTCTTCGGGGTTCGGGACTTACACCCTATAGTTCATGTACATGCCGGGCGCACATAAAAACTGCAGAATGATTCTTTTCTGCAGTTTTTAGCTCTTAAATTCTACTTTTATTAACCTACTCGCTAATTTTATAATAATCTTTAAACCACTCGACAAACTTTTCGATTCCTTCCTCAATAGATACTTGGGGTTTATAGTCGATATCCTTTACTAATTCATCAATATCCGCAAATGTTTCTGGAACATCGCCGGGCTGTATAGGCAAAAGCTTTTTGATTGCCTTCTTTCCTAAATGTTTTTCCAGTACTTGAATAAAATCATTTAGTTGTACGGGTTGGTTATTTCCTATGTTATAAATTTTATAAGGAGATTCCGGAGAAGGCCCTTTATTGATTAAACGTAAAATGGATTCCGTAATATCATCAATATAGGTAAAGTCTCTTTTCATATTTCCGTAGTTATAAATTTCGATTGGCTGCTGTTTTACAATGGCATTTGCAAATTTAAATAAAGCCATATCGGGTCTCCCCCAAGGGCCATAGACAGTAAAAAAGCGCAACCCTGTTGTAGGAAGATGATACAAATGGCTATACGTATAAGCCATTAACTCATTCGCTTTTTTAGTTGCTGCATATAAACTAATCGGGTTGTCGACACGATCGGTTACAGAGAACGGTATCTTCTTGTTATTTCCATAGACGGAACTCGATGATGCATATATGAGATGAGGGATTTTATGTTTTTTGCAGCATTCTAATATATTGGCAAAGCCAACAATATTCGATTGGATATACTTATGTGGATTTTCCAAGCTGTATCTTACACCCGGTTGCGCAGCCAAATTGACCACAGTATCAAAATCGTACCAACAAAAAAGATTTTCCAGTAATTCCATGTTTTCAATAGAGCCTTTGACAAATTGAAAACGAGGATGGTTCATAACCATTTTTAATCTGTCATATTTTAAGGTTGTATCGTAATAATCATTCATATTGTCTATCCCGATTACATAAAAACCTTCATCTAACAAACGTTTCGTCAAGTGGAACCCGATGAAGCCCGCACAGCCAGTAACCAGAATAGATTTCGAATTCTTCTGCACCTTTTGGACCTCCTTCCCCGATGCGGATATGATGAAAGGGTGAAACGCCAGGATGAAGGATCATTTTTCATCAACTTACGTGATATATATATAGCTAAGCGCTTTTCGCCATAAAGCCCAGATTTTTCATCTTTCAACGGAGCCATTTTCAAACATCAAAACTAGGCGTACCTACTCCTTCATAATGGTAGCCTAATTTCTTCAATGCAGATGAGTTCAGGCAATTTCTACCGTCGAATACGTATGGTTGGGATAAAACGTTTTTTGCTTTTTTCCAGTCTATTTCTACGATTTCTTTCCACTCCGTTACAATTAATACCGCGTCTGCTCCTTTTAAAGCTTCAAATGGGGTTTGAGTATAATGAACGTTAGGATATATCTTTTTTACATGTTCTGTTCCTTGTGGATCATATGCCGAAATGTAGGAATGATTTTCGATGAGGTATTGTATAATTTTTAGTGAGGATGCTTCTCTTATATCGTCCGTTTGAGGTTTAAACGTAAGGCCTAAAACCGCAATGCGCTTTCCTGACAGCGAGCCCAACGCTTTTTCTACTTTTTTCATAAACCATAGTGCTTGGGTTTGGTTCACATCTGATACGGCCTGAAGTATTTGTAAAGGAGTTTTCTTTGCAGAAGCCAATGCTAGCAATGCTTTTATGTCTTTCGGAAAACAAGATCCGCCATACCCGATTCCTGCCTGGAGAAAATGAGGACCAATCCTGCTATCTAACCCCATTCCTTTTGCCACTTGAATCACATTGGCCCCAATTTTATCGCAAAGTCGCGCCAACTCATTGATGAACGAAATTTTAGTCGCTAAAAACGCGTTTGAGGCATACTTGATCATTTCAGCATCTTTGATCGTTGTAAACACAACGGGTGAGTTGATCTCTTTATACAAATCTTTCATGACCTTTTCGGCTTTCTCCGTTTCACAGCCAATCACAATTCGCTCAGGATACAGAGCATCTTGCAATGCTTTTCCTTCTCGTAAAAATTCCGGGTTCGAAATGAGATCAAAAGAAATTTCTTTGTTTCTTTTTTTTAGTTCAGCTTTTATGATTTTATGAATTTTATCACCGGTCCCGATTGGAACGGTACTCTTAATGACAATGGCTTTATATTCATTCATCAGCTTTCCAATCTGTCGTGCCGCTTCCTCTACATAAGATAAATCCGCTTCTCCGTTCGGTAAGGAAGGTGTGCCGACGGTAATAAATAAAATTTCGACTTGATCGATAACTTCCTCTATATTTTGGAAAAACAAAAGATTTCCGCCGGCAATAAGTTTTTTTAACAGTTCCTCCATTCCCTCTTCATAAAAAGGGAGAATGGACTTTTTTAACTTTTTTAATTTTTCTTGGTCATTCTCTATGACATATACCTTGTGTCCATAATTGGCAAACGCTACACTGGTTGTAGTTCCGACATATCCTGCCCCAATAACGGCTATATTCATAAGATTCACCTCGATTCCTTTATTTTTCTTTAAAACGGGGCAATCTGTGGTTATATAGCTAATGGGTATATATTCATGTACCCACGAAATCAAACTGGACAGAATGGAATGTAAGTGAATCGTTATGACAAATGATAAGCGTACTCTTACACGAAGCAACGAACTCGATCATTTATTTTATACGGCTGACTCCCATTTTTAGCGAAAGATCTTGCACTCGACAGTTTTATGTCTAATGATAGAGATGATACTCATTCCAAATCAATGATCAAAGTGTCCACTCTGACTAAGTGAAAACTGTTCCACTCTACTCATTAGCTTCTTGTCAATCGAAGTGTTCAAACTTTTTAAGATCGCCCCATGTCCTTCATACCGACCTTTGTTCTAACTGTTTAAATTTTTGGGGGCAATCACTTCTTTCAGATACTTTAATATGTCTTCTTGCAAGTCTGGTCGCTGTAAAGCAAAATCAATCGTCGCACGTATAAACCCGGCCTTGCTCCCGATATCATAGCGCTTACCTTGAAATTGATAGGCTAATACTGTCTGCGATTGATTCATGATTTTAATGGCATCTGTTAATTGAATTTCACCATTGGAATCCGGCGGCAACTCTTTCAAAATATCAAAAATCTCCGATCTTAAAATATACCGTCCCATAATGGCAAATCGAGAAGGAGCTTCATCTTTTTTTGGTTTCTCTACTAGCGTTTCAATATTGAAGATATTTTCTTCGATCTCATTTCCTTTCGGTTTTATAATGCCGTATTTGGAAACATCATCTTCGTCTACTGGCTGAACGCCTACGATGGATGAATGATAACGATCATAAACTTCCATCAATTGTTTTAAACAAGGCTTCGAAGAGTCGACGATGTCATCGCCTAGCAATACAGCAAATGGCTCATTTCCAACAAAACTTTTCGCACAGTATATGGCATGGCCAAGTCCTTTCGGCTCTTTTTGACGAATATAATGAATATTAGCCATATTTGAAATTTTTTGTACTTCTTTCAGCAACATTTGTTTGTTTTTCTTAAAAAGAGTTTCTTCTAGCTCATACGATTTATCAAAGTGATCTTCAATCGAACGTTTGCTGCGTCCGCTTATGACAATAATATCCTCTATTCCAGAAGCTATTGCCTCTTCGACAATATATTGAATGGTTGGTTTATCCACAATCGGAAGCATTTCTTTTGGCAATGCCTTTGTTGCAGGAAGAAACCTTGTCCCCAGCCCTGCTGCCGGTATTATCGCTTTCCGAATCATCAACCTGACCTCTTCTCTAAAACAAATCTTTATTTTTGATAGTCCTAACTTATTGATTTATATATTTTAAATATCAAAACGTATTTAAAGATTTGCTCAGTATCTCAATTTCTTATAGCTGCTTATTGCCTTTTGGTAAGTCAACTATCCAGTTACAGAAACTAATAATGCTTCTTTCCAGCCATCATAAGTTTTGGGAAACCATATGCCATTTTAACTGTCTCTGCGTCTTCGGCTCGTACTGTCTCCTCGTCCGCGTCTTTTTTTGCGCCTGTGTGTACGCCTATTACTATAGCTGTGGGAACTTCTTTTATGACGTCTGCGTGTATGCCTATTATCATGGCTACGTTTATAGTGCTTGGAATACCATATGCTTTTTCTAACGGTTTCTCCATCCACATCCAATATGGTGTATTTAATCTTATCTTCAGGTTCCGATTCTTTATCCTTTTTATGTTTCACTTCATATTCCGATTCTTTATCCTTTTTATGTTTCACTTCATTTGCACTCGTTTTTTCTGTATTTTCTTGTTCAGTGTCTGAAGTTGGAATCGCATGATTTGCTTGACTCCAAACCTCCAGTATCTCGGATGCCACCCGATCCCATTGATACTGGGAAACAGCCAGTTCTCTTCCTCTTTCTCCCATTTTTTTCATTAAAGATTTGTCAGATAAAATTCGGGAGATTTTTGCTACGAAATCTTTGGGATCTTCAGGGTTCTCTACAACAAGACCATTTTCTCCTGAATGAATGACTTCCGGGTTGCCGCCCCGTGCGGTAGTGACGATCGGAAGTCCTGCTGCCATTGCTTCATAATGCACCCGAGCTAGCGGTTCTTGCCATTGCGAAGTACATACAAATAAATCAGCTGCAGCAAACCAATTCTGTATTTCATCCGGTGCCACAAAGCCTGTTGTTATAACCGGCACTGGCAGCTTTTTGGCTAATGCTCGTACGTAAGCCACATAATCGGTTATGTTATTTTGGCTAAACCAATTGCTGCCTACAATAACGAGCGCTAAATCTTTGAATTTTCTTGAAAGTTCAGGCAAGGCTCTAACTAATTTATCGACCCCCTTATTGCGTGAAAGCCTTCCGGCGAATAAAAGCACCGTTTTGCCCTCTAAACCATTCGCTTTTCGAATTTCCTTGCGTTTTTTTTGCATCTTTGGATGACTTCCAGGTAAAAATCTCTCGATATCTACTCCTGAATAAATCGTGCGAATCTTTGACGATGCTTGTGGATAAAGTTGACGTATAACATTCCCAACATAATCACTGACCGTAACAATACCAGAAACTTCTTCCAAAGCTGCGGTTGCTTCTTCTGAATCGATTTTTTCTGCATTGAACATATCATTGTGCATGCTTAAAGTTATCTTAGAATGAGGAGCGGCCTTACGGACAGGAATGACAAGGCGTGGACGGTTAAAAATGTGGATAAGGTCGAATGAGTTTGATTCAACATATCGAATCACACCTTCTCGATATATTTCGAAGATTTTTCCCGGTACACGTACATAATGAATGCCGTCTACAGTTTCTTGATCAGGAAGAGAAGGATCATCAGTCCCTAAAACGGTAATATCATGATGCTTGCTTAAATGTGGAAGAACACCGGAAATATAAGTTTGAATCGCTCCTCCGCGTACGGGAGGCACAGGGAGCTTTTCCGTACAGATCATCAAAATTTTCATGTCATTTCACTCTCTTCCAATCATTTTGAATTTCCTCCAAGACCGGCCATTTAGTCTCTTCCGTTTCGATAATGGTTTTCATTAATTGTACAGTTTGTTCATTTAGAAACAATTCAGGTTCATACACAACTTCTTTTATATTTTTATAGAATTCATTCGGAAGTGATAAATCAATCATAAGAATCTCATATAATTCAGGAGAGATGGGATTTGATTCATGATAGGCTTTAATCATCTCTCTTATCCACTTTGCATCCCATTTATATAAGTCCGCCATGGTTCCTGAAATCAGCTTTCTTAAATCACGAATCGGGAGATCATAGGCAACACCGTCAAGGTCGATAATCCACATCCCGTTCTTGCCCATTTGGCCATTAGACCATCCATAATCCTGATGAACTAAGCCCCAATGGGAATTGCCATGTTTGACTAATTCATAATACTTAGATTGATCCAGTCTTTCCAGACTTCTTCGAGCTTGCTTTTCAAATTCATCTACCACGTCTAATAAGTACGAACTTGCGGGAAGCTCTTTATAAGCTTTAGCAATGTTTCGAAACCAATCCATTTTCATAATGACGTTTTCATAATTGCTTCGCCATTTGTGCAATCTTGAAGCTGTTTCTGCTTGGCGCGGGGGGACATAGCCTTTGCTTAATCGATGAAATTCACCTAGTGCGGAACAAAGCAATTTGGCTCCCTCTAAATCTTTTGTAACAGGTGTTAACGACTCAATCCACTCTGCGACGAACCATAGCTTCCCTCCCGCCTCGACATAATTGGCTCCATCTTTCGTCTTGACAATGGGCGGTACTCTGGCATGCCGAACATCAACTAAATATTCTTGAGCTCCCAGGCTAAATAAACTCCTGGTTGGTCTTCTATGCAACAGCTTTAAGCTTTTCGGTCCCTTGCTCGTTTCAATCTTCCAAATACATCCCCCTTTATCAGGTTTCGTTGTCACGACCTGCATGCTTTTTACCGAAAAATCATAATGCTTTAAAACTTTATCTGCCAACTTGTTAATATAGTCAGGTACAAAAAACTCATGAGTGGTTTCATTCACTTCCCATGGTTCAATGAAAGTCTTCTCCACTATATCCCTCCTATAAAATCAAAATGAATCTTCATGGGATTGCTATATCGTCCATCTTGTGTAAAGTTTGTCAAGACATCTTCGATTTTGTCTTCTGAAGTTGGGCGTTTTAAGTCATCCATGGGAATTCATCAGCCATTACGCTTTCTATAAATTATGATTTATAAAAAGATTTGTCTAATACACTTGACCCGTTTATTAAGAAATTGTTAAGGAATTGTATCCATTCAGCTCATTGTTGTGATCAACACTTTCCCCAAAAATACATTAACCGAATAAAATACAACGGCCTTCTTCAATGCCCAAACGACTGTTCATAATAGGGGACAAGTTTACCCTTGAAGGCTTTTAACCTGCCTATAAATTTGTAAGAAAATTCAAAAAACTCCTCTTCATGCGGATATATGATATCTTAAAAACGATGGTTGGAAAGAGTGCTTAATAGCTTTCATAGCGAAAAGTGGTTTGGCTGACAAAACTGTACAGAAGGAAGAACGATCGGAAAGGATTCTATCCAATCTTTCTGGTAGACCGAAATACACACTTCACGTTGTTTTTTGGTGAACAAAAGCAAACCGATTGGAGAGTAGTTTGAAAAGGGTGATTGAGGGGAGTATTCACGGATGAAATACGGTGTTTACAACCAGAAACAGCGGTTGAGCAAGATATGATAAGAGGAACGATCTGAAACAATTTCGGCGCCGATGCCTTCTTTATAACTGCTGTAGCGTTCTTCGATGAAATCATCAAAAACACGATCTTCAATGAGTCGATTCGCTACTTTTAAACCTAGAGCATAGCTGTCCATTCCGGCGATATGAGAGTAGAATAAATCATCAGGCATAAAGGAAGATCTACGCGGCTTGGCATCGAAGTTTAATCCGCCTTTTCCGAGACCGCCATTTTTAAGAACTTCATACATCGTAAGAGTCGTTGCATACAAGTCCGTTGGAAATTCGTCTGTATCCCATCCAAGAAGCGGGTCCCCTTGGTTGGCATCCAATGAACCAAGAAGTCCGTGGATTCTGGCTACGCGAATTTCATGTTCAAATGTATGTCCCGCTAATGTTGCGTGGTTCGCTTCCAGATTCAATTTAAAGTCTTTGTCTAAATCATACGTTTTCAAGAATGCGATCGTAGTGGCCGCATCAAAATCATATTGGTGTTTCGTAGGTTCTTTTGGTTTAGGTTCAATTAAAAATTGACCTTCAAAACCAATTTCTTTCGCATAATCAATCGCCATATGGAAGAATCTGGCCATATTCTCTTGTTCAAATTTCATGTCGGTATTCAGCAATGATTCATAGCCTTCTCTACCGCCCCAGAATACATAGTTTTCAGCGCCTAATTCTTTGGCGATTTCGAGCGCTTTTTTCACTTGTGCAGCAGCATAAGCAAAAACATCGGCGTTACAAGAAGAGGCAGCTCCATGAACAAATCTAGGATTTGTAAACATATTCGCAGTGTTCCATAAAAGTTTTACATGACTAGTTTTCATGTAATCTTTTATCATGGAAACGATCACATCAAGATTTTTATTCGTTTCTCTTAACGTATCCCCTTCAGGAGCAATGTCGCGATCATGGAAGCAGAAATATGGATTGCCTAATTTTTCAAAAAATTCAAAAGCTGCTTCTACTCTTGCTTTTGCTAAATCCATGCCTTTTAAATGATTCCAAGGACGAATCATCGTTCCAGAACCAAACGGATCAGATCCATCTTGGGTAAAAGTGTGCCAATAAGCAACCGAGAAACGTAAATGATCTTTCATCGTTTTCCCCGCAATGACTTCGTCGGGATTGTAATAACGAAATGAGAGATCACTTTTTAATGAATTTCCGGAATAACTGATTTTGCCGACATTAGGAAAGTAAGTCATTTAAGTTACCTCCTCGATTGAATGTTTTAGATAATGAAAGCGAATTCAAATTACATCAAAAAAAATATATTGATGCGTACTTTGTTTAACCAATAAACTAAGTACATCTTCATACTAGCACCACCATTTTTAAAATTCAATATTTTTTTTGAATAAAAAATACGATACAATAAAAATGTCTAGAAAAAGATAAAAATGAAAATTTAGTTCGTTTATTGACTATACAAACTAAGAAAGAGGATGTTCATGAAAACAGCGGATCAAACTTTTGTAAAGGTCCACAATCAAAAAATTATATTAAAAAACATCATCAACCATTATCCAGTTTCAAGAGCGAAATTATCCAAAATAACCAATCTGAACAAAGCGACCATTTCTTCTCAAACCGCATTGTTAATTGAAAAAAATCTTGTATCTGAGATAGGTACAGGCTCATCAAGCGGAGGAAGAAAACCTGTATTGCTTGTTTTTAATAAAGAGGCAGGTTATGCCATCGGAGTCGATTTAGGAGTCACTTATATTTTAACTTTATTAACGGATTTGGAAGGAAACGTCATTTATTGCGATTACTATGAGATCTCTGACAATTCGTTCGAAGCAGTCAAACCCATTCTATTAGAAAGAATCCAATTGGTGGCCAGCAAAGCCCCAAAATCGCCGTATGGCATAATCGGGATTGGGGTTGGCGTTCATGGATTCGTGAATAAAGATCAATTGGTGTTATTTACTCCGAACTCTAAGTGGAAAGATGTTGATTTGAAAACTGTATTGGAAAACCATTTTCATTGTCCAGTCCTGATTGATAACGAAGCAAACGCCGGGGCTTACGGCGAGAAATTGTTTGGTTCCATCAAGCATTGCACAAACAGCATCTATGTGAGCATCGGAACCGGAATTGGCCTCGGCATCATTGTCAACAATGAACTTTATCGGGGAACGGACGGATTTTCCGGTGAAATGGGGCATATGACGATTGATTTCAATGGAAAAAAATGCGGCTGCGGAAACTATGGATGTTGGGAACTGTATGCATCAGAAAAAGCGTTTTACGACAATCTTTCCCAATTAAAGAATATGGAAAAAGTAACTTTAGAACAGGCGAGCAAAATGATTCAAGAAAATGACGGGGAAGCGTTAAAAGCGCTGGAAACATTCGGACATTATCTAGGAATCGGTTTAACCAATATTATCAATGCCTTTAATCCGGAAGCCGTTGTTTTAAGAAGCAATTTAATCGAAGCGAATCCCATTGTGCTAAATTCTATACAAAGTACGATTTCCTCCAGAATTTCTAGATATGTTCATCAAAGTCATCAGATTTATATTTCTCAGTTAAATCGTAACGCTACGGCTTTGGGGGCAGCCTCTTTTATGATTCATCAATTTCTTATGGATTCAGAGGCTTTTCATACAAATAAATGAATGGGGAGAAACAAGATATGAACAGCGTATCTAAAAATGTTGTCAAAGAAACCCGTTTTAATGGAATGTACGCTTATGAATTAAATTGTGATCCATATCAAGCGGTTATTCTTCCGAAGTTTGGAGCAAACCTGATTGCGTTTCGAAATGTAGAAAAGGATTATGACTTTATTCGCGAACCGTCCATTCATGAAATGGAAGATTTTCAACAAAAGCCTTTTTTATATGGCATTCCAGTATTGTTTCCACCTAATCGTTTAGAAGACGGTACTTTTACCTTTTCGGGTAAAGTGTATCATTTTCCTATAAATGAAAAATCAAAGAATAATCATTTACACGGTTTTTTTCACAGTGCTGTTTGGGAAGTATTTAAACATGGATCCACAGATCGAGAATGTTTTATAGAATTAGTACAAAGTGTAGACGAGCAATCCGAAGTTTTTCGTTATTTCCCGCATCGCTTTAATGTGCATCTGCGATATACTCTGTCGAAAGAAGGCCTAAATCAACAAGTCAAAATCATCAATAACGGTTCAGAATCCATGCCTTTAATGATTGGTTTCCACACAGCCATTAAGGCGCCTTTTTCAAAAAACAGCACGGCAGAAGATTATACGTTGCAATTGACCATAAAAGATCGAGTAGAATTGAATGAACGCTCATTGCCAACAGGAAATCTATTGCCTTTGAATGAAGAAGAGAAAAAAATCGCAACAGAAGGTTTTTCTCCGTACTATCAACCACTCGATCATCATTATGTGGCCCAAGATGGAAAAAATCGAATGGTGTTAACGGATCAACGCGAAAAAATCTCTCTTATATATGAGACAAGTTCAGAATTTCGCTTTTGGATGCTGTTTAATCAAGATGCAAAAAGTGGATTTTTTTGCCCGGAACCACAAACAAATATGGTAAACGCACCTAATATCGCACTTCCATTTGAACAAACCGGAATGATTGAATTATCAGGAGGATCAGAGTGGTCCGCTCAATCTCGCCTTTATACGGAACCGTTGTAATATCTCATATCACGCTCGTACGGACATAATGTATCTATACATGCCATCTACTGGGTAAAATATGGCTTTAGATCCAATCCAGTGGATTGGATGATCGTCCATTTGGCCAATAAATGGAACCATTCAGCAAAAATAAGGTATAGGACAATAAAGTCCTATACCTTCAAATCCATCACTATTGAATTCGCGAACTGTTTATAAAAACAACCTTTTATTTCGATACTAAAGTAGAATCATCTTAATGAAAAACGAAAGTGATTATATACATGCTTGGCCATACTAAAGAGACCATTTTTCGTATTCATTAAGCGATGAAAGAAAAGGAGCTCCTAATAGAAGAGCAAAAGCTTTATTTATACCATTTGTCCAGAGATATTGTTATCCATTATATCGCCTCTCCGAAAAACAACTCTTCCTCTCAGAATGGTATATGTTACCTTACCTCTGAATTTTTTCCTAATATATGGACTCTGCGGGTGCCGATACAAAAGATCGGATTTTTTTAGGACAAAAGAAGATTGCAAATCGACCAATGTCAGGTCAGCATCACTTCCAACGGCAATTGTCCCTTTCCGAGGATACAGACCAAAACGTTTTGCCGGATTGGTTGCTGTTACTCGTACAATGACTTCCAAGGGAATTCCACGCCGCCAATACCCCTCCTCAAGCATAACATTCAAGGTTGTCTGTGCGCCCGATATTCCGCCCCACAAACTGAAGAAATCACCGTTATCCGAAGCAACTTTCATTGCTGGAGGAGAAGGAGAATGATCTGAACCGATGATATCAATTTCACCGGATTTTAAAGCTTCCCACAGCGATTCTACATCCTCCCGTTCCCGCAGAGGCGGTGCACATTTCGCCATTCCGCCAAGCCGTTCCAGATCCTCAATGGTAAAAGACAGATAATGGGGGCAAGTTTCAACAGTTATATCAACCCCCCTTTGTTTTGCTTCGCTTATATACTTGATGACCTTACCACTGCTTGCGTGTACGATATGCAACTTGCATCCCGTAATTTCCGCATATGCCGCTGCCCTGCCTACAGCTTCGATTTCTGATATAACGGGACGGGAAGACACATAATCTCGCGCGGTCAAGTTCCCTTGTGATTGATGCCAATTGGCAAGTTGTTTCGTAATGACATCACTTTCGGCATGGAGGGCCAGGATGGAACCCAGCCTTGCAATTTTTTGCATTCCTTTAAATAAAGTACAATCGTCTACGTGAAGGAACTCATCGATGCCGCTATCGGACATAAAACCTTTGAATCCGATAACACCCAACTCTTTGAGAGGTTCCAAGGAATCAAGATTTCCCGGAACCAGTCCTCCCCAAAGGCCAAAATCAAGAATCGATTTTTGCATGGCGGCTTCTTTTTTCACTTCAAATCCGTATGTCGATGTAGTCGGGGGACTGCTATTAAGAGGCATATCAAAGAAAGTTGTGACTCCCCCCGCAGCCAAACTTCGGGAGCCTGTGTAGAAACCTTCCCAGTCCGTCCGACCGGGTTCATTAATATGAACATGGGTATCGATCAAACCGGGCAAGACGTGCAGACCGAAAGCATCAATCTCTAGCTTGGCTTTTCTCCCTGACGGTATAGATCCAATTTGAACGATTTTTTGCTCGCACACGGCAATGTCCCCTTGAAATATTCCATCTTCGGTAACAATCTGCCCATTGCGTATAATAAGATCGTAACTACTTTCTTTCACGCCAATCCCCCTTTTACTCGATTACAGATATAGATTGAGTTTTATCCACAACTATTTGTTGATTGCGTTGCATTAATCCGCGGTAGGCGACGGCAGAAATCATTGCACCAATAAACCATGAAAAGGGAGCAAAAAAAGAAAGCATCGGAACTAGCGCGGCAATTGCAGCGAAAGTAGAACCGATCATAAAAGCGGATAACGCCCGCAAGTTAAAGCCATTATTGTACCAATAAGGGGAAGCGGCACCCTCCTTGTAGAGAGAATGAACATCCACTTTTTGCTTCTTTATTAAGTAATAATCCATAAGCATAACTCCGAAAATGGAACCGAGGAAAGCTCCAAGCCCTCCCAAAAAATAGTTGACAGCCACAGGGCTCCCATAAACTTTCCAGGGCATCACTAGAACGGACAAAATGGCAGTCATAATCGTTCCCTTCTTGAAATTTATATATTTTGGTGCTACATTGGCAAAATCATAGGCAGGAGATACAAGGTTCGCGATAATATTGATGGCTAGCGTAGCAACTATAAAAACAATAGCCGCAATAAAATTGACCACACTATTCCCAATCTTTTGTACGATCAAAACAGGATCGACAATCGCTTTACCAAAAACGGTTATGGTACCAGCCGTGATCACTACAGCAGCCAAAGAAAATGCTGTCAAGTTGACAGGTATACCGTAGAAATTTCCGCGTTTTGTTACTTTCGTTGACATTGAAAAACGTGTAAAATCACAGGCATTTAACATCAGTGTTGAGAAATACGCTACTACTAGTGCGATGGCTGCAAAAAATGAATGAATTTGTTTGCCTCTAGACACTTCAACAAAATGGTCCATTATGTTGATATTTCCATTCGCTTTCTTAACGATCCAAATGAGCAAGAACAGCATCATCACATATACGGCAGTACCCGCAAAATTATCAAATTTGCGAATCTTCTCCATTCCATATACCGCAATGAGAAGCTGCAAAACCCAGAGAATCAGGAAGCCGATCCATCCCAATAAAGAAAGTCCTAGAAAAGATGTATCATTTAAGGTAACCAGACTGGGCATAAGTAGCAACATTACACCTACCACGGCATTCGAGGCAAGGTATGTTTGTATACCATACCAAAAAACAGCAATCGTTCCCCGTATAAGTGCAGGTATATTAGCTCCGAACACACCGAATGAAATACGCGCCATCACCGGGAACGGCAAACCCATTTTCGTTCCAGGGACAGAAAGGAGATTGACAAAATAATTTACAAGCAAAGCTCCCAGAATAATCGCTATGAAAACTTGCCAACCCGACAAACCAAGAAAGAACAATCCAGCTGCAAATGTATAGCCGCCAATGCTATGTACATCAGACATCCACATGGATAACAAGCTGAAAAAACCCCATTTTCGCTCCTTTGGAGGAGTCAAATCCTCGTTATGGAGTCGCTCACTGTAGTCAGCAATAGTTTCGTTAAATAATTCCTCCTGCCCATTGTCCATTTTATGGTACATTGATAACTCCCCTCCCCCTTTGACGGTTCTGAACTATGATTCACCAGATTTGTGCACATCATGTTGCTCATCATTCCTGTATAACTGAACTCTCCTTTTTGTTTCAAACACCAAATCGGTAAGAAAGATCGTTGAAAAACGGATGATAAAAACAAGGTTGGACTCCTTTCTTTCAAGAAGATTTTAAACCCTTCTTGCCAGGCGAGTCTTTCTGCAACGACCACCTACTCATGCTGCTATGAGATCCTCTTTTGTTGTTTAAAGCGCAAAGAGAATAAAGTTATTTGTCTGTCCGAAGCAAATCATAAAGAGTAAGTGCCACAATTTTTGTTGCTTTGACCAAATCTTCAATCCGGACATGTTCATCCGCCCGATGGCCGTTGGCTTCCAACAAGGTCCGAGGACCCGCGCCAAACAGGACAACAGGAACTCCGGCTTCCGCAAAATGTCTCGCATCGGTGTACAACGGAATTCCGTGAATCTCTGGCTCTCCGTCCATAATTTCTTTCCAGTTTGCCATAAGCGTCTGGATGAACGGAGATTCAATCGGTGTTGGCTTAAAGCTTTTTGCCAGCAGTATGCGCTCAAACTCCGCCCGGATTCCTTCATAGCGCTTAACCACCTGTTCCACCAGTTCGCGAATTTCCATTTCCACCTGTTCCCCGTCTTCCTCAGGGATCAACCGGCGGTCAATCCGGATTGTGCACTGATCCGGCACCACGTTAGTGTTGATTCCTCCCGAGATTAATCCGACTACTAATGTGGGAGACTCGATTCCAGGAACACTGGAACGTTTTTGATCTAACGTCCGGCGATAGTCGTACAGCGCCTGTAGCACACCGGTCATCGCTTCGATGGCGTCATGTCCTGTATACGGCGCTGCTGCATGTGCCGACTTGCCTTTGATTCGGATCTCAAGGTGCAGACATCCGTTATGGGAGTTTACAATCGAATACGTGAATCCAGCTGAAAACGCCATATCCGGCTGAATATATCCCTTTTCGATCATCCACTTCGGACCGATTTCTCCGCCTGTCTCCTCATCGAAGTTAAATGCCAAGGACGCTTTGCCCGACAACTTCTCTGTCACTTGACGAAGGGCCATGACCGCGAAGGTATACGATGCAATGTCCGATTTGGATACGGCAGCACCGCGACCATACAGCTTCCCGTCAACGATTTGTCCGCTATACGGATCATATGTCCAGCCAAGTCCCGGCGCCACCACATCTCCATGAGCGTTGAGGACAATTTCAGGCCCTTGTCCGTCCCCAAAGATGGTTTTAGCGACAACGTTTGCCACCCGAACCATCCCTTTTTCCCTGACTTCCTCCGGGTCTACTTCCAACAGTGCGACATCTTCAAATTGAAAATCATGCAGACGTTTACAAATGTGCTCTGCGATGGCATAACAGTCGCCCGGCGGATTGTCCGACGGTATGGCGACCAGTTCCCGTAGAAATTTGATGAGGTTGTGCCTTTCAGATTCAATCCATTGCAAAATTTCCTGCTTCGCTTGACATTTGATAGTTGCCATTGATGATTCCCCCTTCTAATCTTAAGACTTTTTTATGATGTCAACTTCAGAGCAACATCCAGCAGCACAGAGGTTCCTATTTTAATGTCCTCGGCTGCTACAAATTCGTCAGGATGATGACTCAGACCATTTTTGCATCTGACAAAGATCATGCCAATGTCAGTTATAGAAGCTAATGCCATCGCATCATGTCCCGCTCCACTGACAAGTTGAACAGACTTCATTTTATATTCCTTGAGAACGGAAGAAATCACATCGATAAAACGACTTGAACATATCACGGCAGGAGATTCCATGACTTTTGTAAACTCGCAAATTAATCCCCGGCGTTTGGCAATGTGCTCGCATTCCTCAAAAATTCGATTCAGTGCGGTCATTCTGGTTCCATCGTCAACTGACCGGACATCCAGTGTTCCTTCCACCAATCCTGGAATCACATTGCTGGCCCCCGGAAATATAGCTATTTTTCCTACAGTAGCTACCAGACTTTCATATTGGAGTGCGAGCCGTTCAATCGTCTGGATCATTTCGGCTGTTCCAACAAGCGCGTCTTTTCTAAGCGACAACGGGACAGTTCCTGCATGTCCTGTCAATCCTTCTACCCGGAATTTATATCGAGACTGTCCTGCAATTCCGGATACGACCCCACAAGGTTGGTTCATTTGCTCAAGAATTGGACCTTGTTCAATATGCAATTCAAGATAACCGAGGATTGTTTTCGGATTACGGGCAACCGTATTGTATTGCAAGGGATCTAGGCCAAACTCTTTCATAGCTTCTGCCAAGGTGGTCCCATTTCCATCTTTTGCAAACAGTTCTTCTTCACGCAGATTACCCGCCATTGCCCGGCTGCCAAGCAGAGTTGTATGAAATCTAGCACCTTCTTCATCACAAAAGCCGATCACTTCCATCGGATTATTCGGTCTCATTCCGTTTTCATATAGTGTTTGGACCACTTCAATTCCTGCGATTACACCAAGTACCCCGTCATATTTACCGGCTTCAATGATAGAGTCGAGGTGCGACCCAATGAGCAGTGCCGGTGCATCAGGCCATTTGCCTTCATAACGACCGATGATATTGTTAAGACCATCCCTGCGAACGGTCATGCCCGCATCTCGCATCCATTGCGCTACCAACTCATGAGCCATTTCGTTTTCCTTTGAAAAGGAAAAGCGGGTCACCCCTTTTTTTGTTACACTACATTTCGCCAGTTCTTCAATTCGCCATACAATTCGTTCTGTATTTATTTTTTGATAAAGCGCATGCATCCCCTCTCGCCTCTTTCTTTTTAAAATGAATGTTAAAAAATATAACATATTATGTTATATAATTTGATTTTATCTTGATATCTCTCCATATTCATTGGTAAAATTGCTATAAATTTCATGAATTTTTGTACAATTCGACTAAAAGGAGTGAGGAGGTTTGAAGATATCCGATATTTTACAAATACCTGTTTTTCATAACGCCAGATTAATTGCGGGGCATAAAGGAAAAGAAAGAGAAGTGTACAGCGTCAATATGATGGATGCTCCCGATATCATCCATTACTTAAAACCGAATGAATTACTGGTAACGACAGCCTATCATCTTAAAGACAACCCACACGACTTACTTGAGTTAATCAAAAGTATGTTGGAACAACAATGTGCAGGACTTGCGATTAAAACCAAACGGTTCTTAGAAGAAATTCCGGAAAACGCTCTTGCCTACGCCAATGACATCGGATTTCCCATCATAGAACTTCCAATGGACATTTCGTTAGGAGAAGTTGTCAACCAATCATTAAGTTATATCCTTGATAAACGAACAAATGAATTGCTCTTAGCTATTGAAGCGCATCAAAAATTCACCAACCATATCATGAGCGGTAAAGGCCTAACATCGTTGCTAAGAAGCTTGTCTTCCATGACTAGATATCCAGTTCTATTACTGAATAAATATTTTCGCATCATCGGTTCTTCCCATCCGTTTAACAAGATTTCTTATGAACTTGGGAAACTATACACAAATGGCTTCCGTTTTTTCTTGCCAAACGCTACTTATTCTTGTTTTTCCACTCTATCGAAGCGAGAAGTGATTTCTGTATTTCCGATCTTCAATCATGAGGAAAACAGCGGTTGCTTAGCTGTCATTGGAATGGTTCCTTTTTCTAACCCGTCAATGATATTAACCATTGAGCAAGCAGCCAATGTGATTTCCTTTGAATTAATGAAAGAAAATGCATTAAAGCAATATACAAAAAAAGTGCTCAATGAATTTTTTATTAATTTTACAGAAGGAGCCTTTCAATCCCAGGAAGAAGTGATCATTAAGGCAAATGAATTTCAGATTATCAATGACCAATCCTATATATGTGCAGTTGGGAAATTGGATGAGAGCAGAACGAAGTTAAGTTTTACAGAATCTCGCAAAGAAATGGATGCTATTTTTGATTTTATAGAAGAAGAGAGTCACCTCTTTTCTAAGTCCGTTCATCATTTTGAAAAAGGGAATAATTGTGTTTTGCTATTTCCTATCACAGAATCTTGGACAGAGCTCCATACGATCATCCTCCCTTTTTTGGAAGAGCTGCAGAGAAAAATTAAAAATCGGTATCATCAGGCTGTTTCTTTCGGGCTGAGCAGCTTATGCCAAAAATTTTTGGATGTCCAAAAGGGATTTAAGGAAGCTTTGGAGGCGTTGCAGACTGGCCGGCTATCTGGAAAACGTCAGTTTATTCAAATCTATCGAAGAAAAGATATTTCTGAACTTTTACAAATGATCCCCACGCAAGATTTAAAAGATTTTTACGACGAAACATTACAAAAATTATCCGATCAATCTACTCATGAAAACCAAATTTTATTGCATACATTATTTGTTTTTTTAGAAAGCCATTGTCGCATTTCGGAAACAGCGAAAAAGCTATATGTTCACCGAAATACAGTCATTTATCGTTTGGAAAATTGCAAAGAGCTGATTGGAAAAAGCTTAAAAGACCCTGATACTACTTTCCGCCTTCGATTAGCGTTTCGAATCAAAAATTTGCTTCATTTATAAGAAAAGTCTTTCTCATTATTGTTAGATTTTATAACATTGACACTCACCTGCTCTGCTTCATTTTATAATGAATCTTTTGTTTTTATACAATTTGTCGACTTATCTAAAAATAAATTGTTCACATTAACCAATGACATCTATGCCCTCTCGCCTTATTATGTTAAATAAAATAACATTCAATGTTGTTTTATTTATAAAGAAGGGGGAGGGGTATCATTGAAGAAAAATTATGGAATGGCTAGAATTGTTTCTCTCGGTTTGCAGCATGTATTAGTTATGTATGCCGGAGCCATTTTAGTTCCTTTAATCGTTGGTGGAGCATTACATCTATCGTCGAACGAGCTGGCATACTTAGTATCGATTGATTTGCTGACCTGTGGAATCGCAACGTTGCTTCAATCCTGGAAAAACAGGTTTTTCGGGATCGGATTGCCTGTTGTATTAGGTACATCCTTTGTTGCTGTGACGCCGATAATCGGAATCGGAACACAGTATGGAATGGGGGCTATCTATGGATCCATCATTACAGCAGGAATCTTTATTCTCATTTTTTCACCGTTCTTTGGAAAATTGGCAAAGCTTTTTCCTCCTGTTGTGACAGGCTCCGTTGTTACGATTATTGGCGTATCCCTTGTACCTGCCGGCATTAAAAACATGGCAGGCGGTGAAGGGAATCCTCATTTTGGAGATCCAGAAAACTTACTCCTCTCTTTTGGAGTGTTCATTTTCATTTTGCTTATTAATCGATTTTTTCACGGATTCATTCGAACAATATCTGTTCTTCTTGGGATCATCGCCGGAACCATTGTTGCTGCTTTCATGGGAAAAGTAGATTTCACAAACGTTGCTCAAGCATCATGGTTCCATATGCCTGAACTTTTTTATTTTGGTGCGCCTTCTTTCGAGTGGGGACCAATGATCACAATGACGCTTGTTGGTATTGTGATCATTATCGAATCTACAGGCTCCTTCTTTGCTCTAAGCAAAATTTGTGAACAAAATATGAACGAACAAGACTTAGTCCTCGGATACCGGGCTGAAGGTTTGTCCTTTATTTTAGGCGGTTTATTTAACGCATTTCCTTACAGCACTTTTGCTCAAAATGTCGGACTTGTCCAACTGACCAATATTAAAACGAGAAACGTTACAATCGCCGCTGCCAGCCTTCTTGTTTTACTTGGGTTCATTCCTAAAATCGCCGCCTTTACAACCATTATCCCTACTCCTGTATTAGGAGGAGCCATGATTGTCATGTTTGGAATGGTCGTTTCTTCAGGCATTAAAATGCTTAGTTCCGTAGATTTCGGACAACAAAGCAACTTATTAACAGTAGCCTGCTCCGTTGCATTAGGACTTGGTGCAACAGTGGTTCCTGATCTCTTTTCAAAATTGCCGCAATTCATGCGAATCCTTGTAGGAGACGGTATTGTAACAGGAAGCTTGACCGCCATTATTTTAAACTTGTTTTTTAATCTTTCATCCAAGAAAAAGCCGACTGTCAGCAGCACTTTAGAAACGACCATAGAATCATAGAAAAGAGGGAAAATGATGCGATTAAAACAATTAAATGAAATGAGTGCTTCCGAATTTATCCATCTATTAGGAGGAGTTTTTGAGAATTCATCATGGGTGGCCGAACGAGCAGAACCCAATCGCCCATACTCTTCCTTTCAATCTCTATATAATAAAATGGTGGAGATTGTCGAAACCGCTTCGGAGAACGAACAATTAAAATTAATTCAAATGCATCCGCATCTAGGCACCAACGTCAAAATAACCGATTTCTCTCAAGAGGAACAGAAACATGCCGGATTAAATGAATTAACAGAAGATGAACATAATCATCTAATGCTACTCAACAAAGAATATATGGATAAGTTTGGATTCCCTTTCGTAATGGCAGTTCGCGGAAAAACAAAACAAGATATTTATAGAACGATAAAAGAAAGACTAAAAAATAATTATAGAACTGTAGATGAGCAAATTCGCTAACATAAATTTACAACCAAACAAAAAAGAAGACATGAACCCGATTCCTTGGTTAGAATAGATGTGCCACAACTACTCACAAGGGGGTTCATGTCTCATGAATAGATTAGCACATCACCTAGGAATCCACAAGTTTTTGACGATGTTGGGGTTGGCACTTTATTTCTCAAAACCTGTCATGAAGCATCTCGTTCATATCGTGGATGCGATGATTACAAAGGGCTTTTCGGGAACACTGACCGATCTACATCACGGGAGTTTTCATCCGAACCATCGCACGACACTCAGCCATTTTTTCACGAAAAGCCCATGGGAAGAAGAGACGTTGCTTCGCAAACTCCAGCAGTGGGTGCTTCATCGTGTCGAACGCAGCTCGAAACGAGAGAATCAACCCATTTTTGTTTCGATCGATGATACGATTTGCCAAAAAACGAAGCCCTCGTCACGGGCAACACACGCCATTCAAGGGTGTGATTGGCACTATTCTCACGCAGAGAAAAAGTCGATCTGGGGACATTCTCTCGTTTGGCTCATGGTTCATACGATGACCCAAGCGTTTCCTTTTGCCTTTCGCCTCTACGACAAGACGGCGGGGAAAAGCAAAGGGGAACTCGCGATCGAGATGCTTTCTTCGTTGGATGTGAGTCGACCCGTTTATGTGCTCATGGACTCTTGGTATCCATCGAAAACCCTCGTGGGAGCCTGCTTGAAAAAAGGGTTCCACGTCATCGCGATGCTCAAGACGAATCGGATTCTCTATCCAAAAGGGACGGCCATTCAAGCAAAGGAATTTGCCAAATCTATGGAGCCACGGGATACCCGCCTCGTCACGGTGGGAAAAGAGCGTTATCGGGTGTATCGCTACGAAGGTGCTCTGAACGGTCTCAAGGATGCCGTGGTGCTGCTCGCATGGAAAGCCGATCAGCCGATGACACCGAAACATCTTCATTGCGTCTTGAGCACCGATCGCGAGCTAAGCGATGAAGACATCTTGTGCTACTATGCCGAGCGTTGGTCGATCGAATGTTTTTTCCGTCAAGCGAAAGACCAGCTGAAACTCGATGGATACCGCGTTCGCGGGCGTCGGGCGGTGAAACGGTATTGGATCTTGGTGCAACTTGCGTATGTGTACAGCATGTTCGAGTCGAACAGTGATGTTTCGGATGGGCTCGATCTCCTGCGCAAGAGAAAAGGACATAGCCTCGTGGAGTTCATTTATCGTGCAGCAAAACAAAATATTCCCATTGATGCCGTGAAAAAACAGCTCCACGTGGCATAAGGGGTACCCCGTTTGTCTCTTTTTCGTATGGTAATCATTGTTAATAAAAATGCTCATCTACAGTATAGAACAGAGTTTGAACAAGCATTAGAAGAAATAAAAAAAATCGCGATGTTTCGTTTACAAGAAATAATTAATGGGGGAGAGATGATTTCTATGACCAATAATAAAGAAAGAGTCATGTATTATGGAAAAGGTGACGTATTTGCTTATCGCACCTATTTAAAACCACTTACTGGAGTTAGAACGATTCCTGAATCTCCATTTTCCGGTCGAGATCATATTCTTTTTGGAGTAAATGTAAAAATCTCAGTAGGAGGAACAAAATTGCTGACCTCCTTTACGAAAGGGGATAACAGCTTAGTCGTTGCAACAGACTCGATGAAAAACTTTATACAAAAACATTTAGCTAGTTATACAGGAACAACGATAGAAGGTTTTTTAGAATATGTAGCTACTTCTTTTTTGAAGAAATATTCTCATATTGAAAAGATTTCGTTGATAGGAGAGGAAATTCCCTTTGAAACAACTTTTGCAGTAAAGAATGGAAATAGAGCAGCTAGTGAGCTAGTATTTAAAAAATCACGAAATGAATATGCCACCGCTTATTTGAATATGGTTCGTAATGAAGATAACACCCTAAACATTACTGAACAACAAAGCGGACTTGCTGATCTTCAATTAATAAAAGTCAGCGGAAATTCCTTTGTCGGTTTTATTCGCGACGAATACACAACCCTTCCAGAGGATACAAACCGCCCGCTATTTGTTTACTTAAACATCAAATGGAAATACAAAAACATTGAAGACTCATTTGGTGATAATCCAGAATATTATGTTGCAGCCGAACAAATTCGCGACATTGCCACTTCGGTATTTCATGAAACAGAAACACTTTCCATCCAACACTTAATTTATTTAATCGGTTGCAGAATATTAGAAAGATTCCCTCAACTCCAAGAAGTAAACTTTGAATCTCAAAACCATACATGGGATAAAATTGTTGAGGAAATTCCTGGATCACAAGGAAAAGTATATACTGAACCGCGACCACCATACGGATTTCAATGCTTTACTGTTACACAAGAAGACTTGCAACACAAAAACATTCCTATGCTTTCTGCTGAAATTCAATAATAAAGGAGCACTTAGATGAGCGGGTTAACGACACATATTTTAGATTTAACACATGGAACACCAGCCGAAAATGTAAAAATAAAGTTGTTTCGTTTCGATGATGAATTGGAAACAAAAAAACGGCTGCTACAAACGACTATCACGAATCAACATGGTCGCGTTGACCAGCCATTATTAGATGAGCATGAAATTGTTCCCGGGAAATATGAACTTGTATTTTACATCGGTGATTATTTTCTGAGAAAAGGCCTAGAATTGGATGAACCTGTATTTTTAGATAAAGTGGTGGTTCGCTTTGGGATTTCTCAACCTAATTCCCATTACCATATTCCTTTGCTCATCTCTCCGTGGGGATATCAAGTATATCGAGGAAGCTAAAAATATATGGGGCTGATTCAAATACACGTTGAATCAGCCCTTTTGTTACGCTGCGAAACCGATTATAATAAAAAGATCTCCCGCAAACTTGCGGGAAAACCCGTACTCTTTATAATTTTATAATTGAGCTAGTTTCTGAATCGCTCTGATGATGCCGCCATAACCGGTACATCTACAAAGATTTCCTGATAATCCTTCGAGAATTTGCTCCGCAGTTGGGTTGGCATATTGATCAAAAATGGATTTTACAGCCATTATCATTCCCGGTGTGCAGTATCCGCATTGAAAGCCTCCTTCTTCCAAAAAAGCCTTTTGAATCGGATGAAGTCCATTCTTTCCTAAACCTTCAATCGTTATAATCTCCTTCTGATCTGATTGATAGGCCCTCACTAAGCAAGAATTGACTAATTTTCCATCCATAATGACTGAACAGGCACCGCATCGACCAATTCCACAAGAAACTTTTGTGCCCGTTAATTGCAATTCCTCTCTTAGTATATCAACAAGACGCATAGTTGCATCTACAAACAATTCCTTTGCTTGTTCATTAACAATAAGAGAGATTTTTATTTTTTCCTCCAACGGGGATTTAGCTTTTCCTACAATTTTGTTGTCAGCCACTCTCTCATCTCCCTTTGATTCACGGCTTTTACAATTTCCTCACGAGACACAGGCAGCTTAGTAACCCACAAACCAATCGCGTCATAAATAGCTTTAGCAATCGCCGGAGCAACGGCCACCGTCCCAATTTCGCCTACACCTCTTGGACCATACGGATCTCCCTCATACAATTCTTCTATAGCTGTTATATCCATAGAAAGCGGAATATCATTTATGGTAGGAATAAGATAGGAGTCGAAATTTTCTGTTACGTACTTTCCCTTTTCCATTATCGCTTCTTCTAGTAATGTATATCCTAATGCCATAACTGAGCCGCCTTCAATTTGCCCCAAGTAGCCTGTTGGATAAATCACCGGGCCTGCAGCAACCGCCTGATCCAAATTTTTCACTCGCACTATTCCCGTTAATTCATCTACTTCGACTTTTACCGCACAAGCGGCAAAAGAATATAAATAATGCCCGCCAGGAATGGAATGAGAAGTCATAGGAAAAGGGAATTGCGTCTCGATTTGGATGGGATCATCATTTGTTTTGTCGGCTAGTTGCCGGTAAGTAATGAGGGGCTTGGCATTCAATCCATCTAAAGACCAAATTCCACCAGGACCTACATACAATTGAGTGGATGGCACTTTGATGCATTGAGAGGCTTTTTCTAATAATTGTTTTTTAAAAGGATCTTTCATCCGTTGAAGTGCTTGCCACACCATGCTCGTTCCCCGTGATGCTGTAGAAGAACCGGAGCGAGGAACGCAATCCGTATCGCCAATCGTGATTTGGATATCATCTGCTGAGCATCCTACTTCTTTCATCACTAACTGCTGAATGACCGCTAATAATCCTTGACCAAATTCTTCGAAACCGAAGGCAACTTCAATTTTTCCTTTTTCATTTAACGATATTCTTCCCCCAGCTGGATCTAAGCGCCCAAACCCTAGTCCGCCACCGTGCATCGTAATGGCGACTCCTACACCTGTCCGCGTCTTTTCATAGATACTTTTTTTATTTTCAGTATCTTTTTTAGTTAAAATGGGAGATTTGCTTATCTCTTTCAAAACTTGTGCTGCTCCGTCCGTCGGTGCAATCTGTTGGTCTACAGGACCCGGATCATCTGCTTTGCGGAGATTTCTTTTCCTCAATTCTATTGGACAGATTCCAAGTTTGACCGCTAAACGGTCGATTTGCCCTTCCAACGCAAAAGTCACTTGATTTCCGCCAAATCCTCTAAACTCTCCAGCCACACCATTATTTGTATAGACGCTCACCCCTTCAACCTTTACATTTGGTATCACATAAGGTCCTGTTGCATGCTCAACTGCAAAATCTAATACAGCTGGACCTAATGTTGCGTAAGCACCCGTATCTGCGATCATTCGTACTTGATGAGCAAGAATTTTACCATTACGGCTGGCACCTGTCTTCATCGTAATCTTCATTGGGTGCCTTTTTAGTCCGGATCTAACAGATTCGCGTCTGCTTTGGTGAATTTTCACCGGACATCCAGTTTTTATCGCCAATAATGCACCGTACGGCTGAATATTCAACTCATCTTTGCCGCCGAAAGATCCGCCGATTGGACTGGAAACCACCCTGATTTTACTTTCAGGAACATTTAAAATTCGGGCTAATTGGAAACGATCTTTATATCCATGTTGTGTTCCGACATACACAGTAATTCTTCCATCCTTTTCTGGAACAATCACCCCTCCTTCCGTTTCCATATACGCGTGCATTTGACGAGGCAACTCATACGTTTCTTCCACAATCACATCACATGTTTGAAAGGCTTCTTCTACATTTCCTTTTTGATAGGAAGCTTGATGAAGAATATTTCCGTCAGGATGTAATCGAGGTGCTGAAGGAAGAAGAGCCTGTTCCGGATCATCGATAACAGGCAAAGGCTCATATTCCACTTCGATTAGCTGAAGCGCTTTTTCCGCTATTTCTTCCGTTTCTGCTGCCACAGCAGCAATCGCATCTCCAACATATCGAACCCGCTCATCGCACAAAACTGGTTGATCAGGAAAAATTAACCCAAATCGATTGAGTCCCGGCACATCTTTACTATATAAGTTGAATTAAAGATTTACAACTGAACACACAAACAATCGATCGTTTGTTCTGGTTTCTGGTTGATTCGCTGAATAAAGGCTTGGACATTCTTTCTAATTTCTTGCACACTCGAATAGAACACGTTGTAAATCACGTCTGATTTCAGCCATTTCCATAGCCCTTCAATCAAGTTCAATTGCGGACTGTATGGTGGCAAAAAGACGAGCTCTAACCGATCTTCGTGTTCTTTTAAAAATGGCTGAATGAGTTTGGCATGGTGAATTCGAGCGTTATCTAAAATCATCACTATTTTGCCTGTGGGATAGCGTTCTAACACAAGTTGAAGAAATCGAAGAAATGTTTCCGCGTCATAGCATTCTTCTTCGATGCAAAACACTTCCCCTGTTTCGTAGTTCAACGTGCCAATCAGCTTCAGCCCTTGATGTTTTCCAAACGTCGGAATGATTCGTTGTTTTCCTTTGACAAACCATGTTTTTTGAATCGCTTGGTAATCACGAATCATCGACTCATCTTGAAAGAGGACATGGGCGATGTTCCCATCTACCAGTTTTTTTTTACTTCAGGGAAGGTGATTTCGACGAATTCTTTTTGTTTCTCTTCATCGGCATTGGCTAGTGTATAGGTCGGTTTCGTATAGCTTAGCCCTAACCGATGCAGAATGTCACTTGTTCCGCGAAGCGTGTATGTTGGCCCCCACTTTTGTTGAATGAGTTCAGCGATTATCGCAAGCGTCCAATTATATTTTGCTTCGAATCCCACATCTACGGGGAGCTGATGTTCAATGATCAAAGCCAGCTCTTTTTCCTGCTCAGGGGTCAATCGACGTGGGGCGCCAGGTGAGTATTTCATCTCCAGTCCATCAAGACCGCGCTGGGCGTAGGCATGAATATAGTTATAAATAGTTTTCTTGGATCGACCAATAATCGTTGCGATTTCTCCTTTGGTATATCCCTGCAAATGAAGATAAATCGCTTGGTAGCGTTCATATGCTCGTTTACTTTTTGCTTCTTTCATGGCAGTGGACAACTTTTCGATCTCGTCTTTGTGATTTGGCATCATATTTTCTCTCCGTTCCCCTATTTTCTCTTTGTATTTATTCGCCGTGGAACGGGAGAAAACCTTTATTTCAATTTATATAGTAACCACAGCGCGTACTCCCGGCAGCTCCTCCGCTTTTTTGGTAGAGACGGAAATAATTTTGGCATGTGGATACGCACTTCGTAAAATTTTCCCATGAAGCATATTGGAAAAAGAAAGATCCGTTAAAAACTTTAATTTCCCTGTTACTTTATCGATTCCGTCTGGTCGTATAGCGGATCTCTGTAAATTGCTAGAATAAGTGAATTTCACGATGCTTCCCCCAATCGGCTTAATTCGGAAACAATGATATTAGCTGTTACTCGCCTTCGATAGTCATTTGAATAAAAAACATCAGAATTTGGATGAAATTCATGAAGTATTGTTTTATATACATTTTTTAATAATAAAAAATTGATCTTTTGATCGATGAGCAACTGTTCGGTTTCTTGCAGCCGCTTAGGGGTGTTCTCTCCTCCGCCTGCAACCAATCTAGCAAAATCGATCACTCCCGCTTCATTTTTACTTATCACTCCTGAAACTGTTACAACAGATCCCGAAAAAGCTTCTCTTCTCCCGACTTTTTTAAAAAATTGATTGCTAAATGAAGAATGTTGGGATTCCGGAAGTATGATGCCTGTCAGAAGACTTTCTTGATTTCTCTTTCTTCCTTTTAGCCAATGCTCCAATTTTTCCGATTTTAAAGTTCGTCCATCAAAGAACAAAACTTCCGCATCCATCGTTAAAAGAGCAGGAATGGCATCGCCTAATCCATGAGCTACATTTCCGCCAATCGTTCCTAAATTGCGAACAGCCGGAGCCGCAATTTGTTGAATCGCAACAGATAACAAAGGGCAGAGTTTTTGAATAGCAGGATGGTGGCCACAAGCATTCAATTTTGTCAAAGCCCCAATATACAAACACTGCTTCCCATTTACCTTTCTTTGATCGACCCCTTCGAGTTCAGCTATATTTTCTAAACTAATCAAGTGGGAGGGATAAGGCATTCCTTTTTCCCATTGGGTTTGCAGCCAAGTTCCACCCGCCACAAAGCTTGATTGCAACCGAAATCGTTCCCGTAATGCCCATGCTTCTTTCAAATCCGTGGGAGTCCAAACTTTTGCATCCAATATTCTTATACTCATGTTTAGATCCTTCCTTCTCTCGACGGTTGACATTCTTTGATCGATCCTAATCAAAGAATGATTCTCCATCTACTTAGATCATCGAAACGCCATTTCATCATCATTTGCGCTGACAAGGAAAACTGCAACTTCCATATCATTTTGCTCGTTATACATTTTTCTACAGCAATTTGCCAGCTTTAATCAGTCGTGGAGTTTTGTCAAAACAAAATCAAGTAATTCTTTGGACAATGATTGGTTCATAGAAAAGTGGATACCCTTTTCCCTTTGCCGATGGCAAAAAGAACAAAATCATCTCAATGCACTCTTTTTTAAGACGGATGATCTTTTTTGGCCATCAATCAGAAGTTCCTTCTTTCCGCAAATCAGAAGCTTCTCCTAAATAACGAGCACTTCATTGTTCGAAAAATTATGTTGGTCGCTTCCACTATATGAAAAAGCAAAAAGTTCCCAAATTTATTTTTTGATTTTTTTAAATATTATAACCATTTTAAGGAAGATGGTCTACAATTTATGTAAGAAATTATAACATGAATATCCATTGGATTTTTGTTTAACATCTGTTATACAGTAAAACGAACCTTGCTAATTGCAGAGAACAGTGAAACACATTTTCTCCTTATGATTCTTTGAAATCCTTTAATAAAACAAAATCCGTATGCCGTATGTTTCTTGGCTGATCGATCTTTCTCGAAATTTTCATATTGCAAAATGTCGTACTAAGAAAATTCTGTTACCAAATTTTCTAACATAAATTATGTAAAGATATATTACACGTTTATTGAATTTTCTTAATTTTCTTTTTACTATATCTATATAATTGGGGTAAATTCGATTTGTTTCTTTTTTTACTCATGGCCGAAATGGCCATCCCAAGTGAACAAACCAATAAAAAGAATATATCAAACCACCAAAACGGAGGAGATCGAATGAAAAATTTGCTCATTAAAAACGCTCAAATCATTACCATGAATCCAGCTAATGACATTATGATAGGCGATATTTTTATAAAAAATGACACGATTCACTCGATCGGTCCAGAATTAAATCCAGATCATGTTGATCGAATCATCGATGCGGAAAATCGTACTGTCATTCCAGGATTTGTGCAAACCCATATTCACTTATGCCAAACTCTTTTTCGAGGAAAAGGGGATGATTTAGAGCTGCTTGATTGGTTGAAAAAGCGGATATGGCCATTGGAAGCCGCTCACGATGAGGAATCCATCTATTATTCAGCAATGCTTGGCATCGGAGAACTTATTCAAAGCGGCACCACTACCATTGTCGATATGGAAACAGTCCATCATACAGATTTTGCTTTTCAAGCCATCGCCAAAAGCGGAATGAGGGCTTTATCGGGAAAAGTGATGATGGATAAAGGAGAAGATGTTCCAATCGGATTACAAGAAAAGACATCTGATTCCATCCAAGAAAGTGTCGATTTACTAGAAAAGTGGAACCTTTTTGATAACGGAAGAATTCAATACGCCTTCTCCCCCCGTTTTGTCATTTCATGCACGAAGGAATTACTGGTAGAAGTTCGAAACTTAGCGGAAACCTACGATGTGAAGGTTCATACCCACGCATCAGAAAATCAAAAGGAAATTAAACTGGTACAAAAAGAAACGGGCATGAAAAATATTGAGTATCTTGACCATCTAGGACTGGCAAACGAACGGCTAATATTAGCCCACTGTATATGGCTGGATGAACAAGAAAAGAAAATCATCAAGGAAAAAGGTGTTCATATTAGTCATTGCCCAGGATCCAATTTAAAATTAGCATCAGGAATCGCAGACGTTCCAAACATGCTCCAAATGGGAATTTCGTTAAGTCTAGGCGCAGACGGAGCACCTTGTAATAATAATTTAAATATGTTTCATGAAATGAGACTGGCGGCACTTATTCAAAAACCTACCCATGGACCGACTGTCATGAATGCAAAAAGCGTTTTCAAAATGGCGACTATCGGCGGGGCCAAAGCAATCGGTCTAGAAAATGAAATCGGCAGTATTGAAGTTGGAAAAAAGGCAGATTTAGTGATCTTAAATTTGAACAATTTTCATACTTATCCGTCCTATGATGTCGATCCCATTTCTCGTATTGTTTATTCTGCTTCGAGAGATGATGTGGAAACAACTATCATTAACGGACAAATTGTCATGGAAAACAAGGAGCTAAAAACCGTCGACAAAGACATTGTTTTATATGAAGCAAACCGTTCCATTAAAAGGCTATTAAAATTCGCCAACATGATGAAATGAACGATCAACCATCGCTGTATAAAGACATAGGGGTACTGAAAAATCAGCTAACGATGAACTCTGTTCTTCTGTCAAGGTTCTTCTTTTTTTTGCTTTTTATCTGCTTTTTTTGTTTCATACAAGTCTTCGTTTGGACCGACTTCCCTTTCTATCGCTCGAACCAAACGGCTTTTTTTAAATGTTCCGCACGTGTTCGTCGTCTTATTTATTATTGTCAAAATGTTTCAATGCCTCCCTTCTGCTCAACGGTTTGAGTTCATGACGACGAGCCACAAAATTTTTTACGCTATCAGGTCAATCGAATACTATTCACGACAAATAGCAAAAATAAAATTTCTACCAGCGCTGCTGCTTTTAATATGTAATGAAAATATTGTCTTTCAGTAGATGGGATAATAAGGAAGGCCAATAGGAAACCAATAAAAAATCCTGAAAAAATAGAAAGGATTTTCCTTTTAGAAAAAAGCCAAAACAAAACAGGAAATAATATCGTCAAGGAAAGAGTAATCACTAAATTAGCTTCGTCCGTTAAACTGCCAACACTTTGAACATAAATGTAAGAAGTTGAAGGGATGAACAACAATAATAGGAATTGAATGAGCCTTTTTAAATTCATGCCATGCGCTCCTTTATCGATTTTAATAATAAATTTTCTTTTGTTTGACACCTCTATTACTTAATTCTCCCTTAATTCACTACCTTTCCGTTCAGTCATCTTACCGCTGATAGACGCCACATACAGCTTTCCTAAGTGGTTAAAACAAGCAATTTTTTGTTGATGGCAATTAAGAAATGTAGTGTTTGGCAATTAAGAGTATGCATTATTTATTGCATATTCACCGCTTTACATGGAGTGGCGGGAAGGATAGGCTTGTGTGCCTTGCAAAGTCCTATGGCTTACCCCCTTTGCGAAAATTATACCCGCAGAGGCTCCATGTCAAGCGACATAATATTGGAATTTTATACAGAGAAGTGAATAACCTTATTTGCCATTTGATGCCTTTTTTAATTGCCAAATACACAATTTTTGGAGTAAAGAGTTTTACATGGACTGACTGTAATATCGATAGACTCAGGAAATGGTTAATGTTTTTATAAGTTTTTTAATATGGCACATAAGAAAAACATACATTTTCCCTTTTTCTTCGAGATGATTGAGGTATCTTATAGTTGATAAAAGGTAAAGCGATTACAATATAAGCTAATTTTTATAACAAATTGCGGAAAGAGGGGAAAATTTTAAGGTGGGGAGTTTCCAATTTTGATACGGATGATATGGAAGAGTTATGGAATACCCCTAATTAATAGAATATTTCGATTGTGAACCATTCAACATTACTCGCTCCATATCGACAACATCCTCCCTATCCAATTTAATAAAAACGTTCACAGAAAACGTCTGAAAAATTCAATACCATAGATAAACCATCCTATCGAATTCTTTGCGTCTATCTCAATCCTTATAGGTAAGATCTAAACAAATATTTATGACTGGGAGAAGAGATGGTGGAAGCGATTTCAATTCCTCATAGGTAATTTCTAAACTGCCAATCTTAATTACAGGCGAAGATGCTTATGGAAAGTTTCAATTCCTTATAGGTAAGATCTAAACCCCAAAAATGATTAAATTTAAAGAAATTTTAACAAACTGGCTTTTTGGGAAACAACTTTTTTCCATTGAAAAAGAAATCAAAATTTCTCTGATTTACTTTCTGTTTCGTTCATTTGCTCTCTTTTTCTTACATTTGAAAAATGTCGTCGATTCCCGGGGTTTCTGCGCTTTATAAGGTCGACGACAAATGAAAAGGTTCTGTAAAAGAAATGGGGATACGACTTTCCTTCATAAAATAAACTCCACTTTTGCTTTTTTATTCCTCGTTCTTTTCCTTTTAAGACGACGTTATAAGCCCCGTCGTCAAATGTCGATGATAGACTCCGCTTGTCCTATTCCTCGATCCTTCAGAAATAATCCTCCCTTCGTTTTCACAAGTCATAAAGCTGTCTGCATAAGATATGAATATAGTTTACGACAAAGGTGTGTAGGAAAATGGTGATTACAGGTGATGAATATCTCAAACGAATTGATGCATTAAATAATGAAGTATGGATTCATGGGGAACGGGTAAAAGGGAAAATCACCGAGCATCTCGCTTTTAAAGGAGTGCTGCAAAGTAAAGCAGCTCTTTACGATCTTCAACATGATCCTGACTTGACCAATTTATTGACGGTCCAGCTGCAAGACTCCACGGATAAAATCGGGTTTTCCTTTCATCAGCCAAAGACCATTGAAGATTTAAAAAAAAGAGAGGCGGCTACAAGAATTTGGTCAAAAACGAATGCCGGCCTTATGGGGAGAATGCCCGATTACGTCAATACCGGCATTATGGCTTTGGCATCGGCCAGCGACTTATTCGGCAAAAACGAGTCTATGTTTGGGAAGAACATAAAAAATCTTTATCAAACCGCATGCAAGAATGATTTGTCTTTTACGCATACATTCATCAATCCAAAAGTCAATCGTTCTGTTGCTTACTTTGAAGACTCAGATAAGAACATCATTGCGGCGAAAGTGGTAAAAGAAACAAGCGATGGTCTGATCATCAAGGGAGCGCGATTACTGGCTACTCAAGGCGGTATAACAGACGAAATTCTTGTTCTTCCATCAGGGGGCAATTTCGTCGATGAATCTTTTATTTATGCCTTTTCCATTCCCTCCAATACACCCGGATTAAAATTTATTTGCCGCCAATCATTCACAGGCGGCGATTCCCGGTTCGATTGTCCATTAAGTTCCCGATTTGAAGAAATGGACTCTCTTGTGGTGTTCGATGATGTCTTGGTTCCTTGGGAAAGGGTATTTTTATATAAAGATTTGCAAATCGCTTTTCAAATGCTTGAAGATACGAATTTTCACACTCTCCTTCTTTATCAAGCAGTCACTCGAATGATTGTTAAAACGGAATTTATTCTTGGTCTTGCCGAACTGATTATCAAATCCATTCAAATTGGGGAGTTTCAGCATGTGAAAGAGAAAGCGAGCGAAATCATCACGGCTCTTGAAATTATGAAAGGACTCCAAATATCCTCACGGGAAAATGCGAAGTTGAATCAATGGGGAACGATGGTACCGGATGTAAATCCGCTGCAAGCCGCTATTCATTATTATCCACGCGTTTATCCTAGACTGGTGGAAATTCTTCAATTATTGAGCGGCAGTGGATTGATCGCACTTCCGACCGAAAAAGATTTCGAGTCGTCTATCCGGAAATTTTTAGACCAATATCTCCAAGGAGCCAATTCCTCAGCGGATCGAGTGAAGGTATTCCGATTAGCTTGGGATTTATGCATGAGTGCATTCGGCTCACGGCAAACTCAGTTTGAACGATTCTTTTTCGGAGATCCCGTACGCCTCTCCATCGGATTATATAATTCTTATCCGAAAGAACCATATATCAAATTTGCAAAAAGTTTTTTAAGAAAGTTTTTTAATTTAAACAAAAAAGATTTTTTTATAAACGAAAACAAGTTGATCCTCATAAAATCGAGTAGGAGGGAGCGATTAACTCCCGTCCTCTCACACCACCGTACGTACGGTTCCGTATACGGCGGTTCAATTAAGATAATTGACGCAAGTCTTTATAACTTCCGTGAATAGCTATTCTCTTTATGCCAGTGGTCACTCCACCCTCCAAGAGGTCTCCCACGGGATTCACCGCTTCCTCCCTCAAGTGAGGTACTACGTTTTCTGTGTTCATCATGACTCACTGAATACCAAGGGCTATTCTCTCTTCATTGTTCGGTCCTTCTTAGTTGTTCTAGACCAACTAATACTATGACCTCTGCTGACTTCTGACGGTTCACATATCCGCCAGACCTCCCCGGGTAAGTACATGCACTTTCACACCATCTATCCGCCTCATTTACTCGATATGACCTTCGGCAGAAAGGGCTTTGTTTTGTTATGCAAACTCACTCCATCATACCTAGCCTTATATGAGGTTCGTGTTCCTCGGACCGGTGTTTTGCCTCCAGCTTCCTTCAGATTCCGCGTCACCACGGACACCCTTGCTCTTGGCTAACCTCTACTTCTGTCTTCGGGGTTCGGGACTTACACCCTATAGTTCATGTACATGCCGGGCGCACATAAAAGCCCACCCATTACGGGTGGGTAAAACGAGTGATTAGAATTCTTTCAAAAAGAGGTGATTAATCGTCTCCGTCCAGCAGTCGTCCAAGTCCGCCAAGTATGCTTCCCTCACCGGTCGAATCTCCGCCATGGCTAGGAGCATTGGCTAGAACTCGGTCTGCCAATCGGCTAAATGGCAATGTTTGCACCCAAACCGTTCCCGGTCCACGAAGGGTTGCAAAGAAGAGGCCTTCACCGCCAAAGAAAGCGGTTTTCACTTTTCCGACATATTCGATATTATAGTCGACATCTTGAGTTAAAGCGACTAAACAGCCTGTATCCACGCGCAACAATTCTCCGGGAGAAAGATCTTTTTTGATAATCGTTCCTCCGGCATGAAGAAAGGCAAGCCCATCGCCTTCCAGTTTCTGCATGATAAATCCTTCTCCACCGAAAAAGCCGGTACCAAGTTTTCTTTGAAATTCAATGCCAATGGATACACCTTTAGCCGCGCATAAAAAAGCATCCTTTTGACAAATGACTTTGCCGTTGAATTGAGTTAAATCAAGAGGAATAATTTTTCCAGGATAGGGAGCAGCGAAAGAAACTCTCCTTTTATCGGATGATTGGTTGGTAAAAACGGTCATAAACAGGCTCTCACCCGTAAGCAAACGTCTGCCGGCACCCACTAATTTGCCGAATAATCCGCTTTTTTGTTCCGTACCGTCTCCAAATACCGTTTCCATCTCGATGCCGTCTTCCATCATCATCATACCGCCTGCTTCCGCGACCACACTTTCTTGCGGATCCAGCTCAATTTCAACACATTGCATATCATCGCCATGCAATTCATAATCAATCTCGTGAGAATTCATCTTTTCACCTCATTCATCATTGTAAGGCAGTGCAAATGCCAGATTGTAGCCTAATTATATCATGATCCAAATCGTTCGTCCCCCATTAGGAGAGCTTTTTTCGACAGTAAGAAAAAGTAAAGAGTTAAGCGGTAGTTCAATATCGAATCGGTTGTAGATCCCTTATTATGAGTTAACATAATGTTTTTATGTTGAACTTAAGCCCGATTTAATGAAACATCTAAGCTGCTTGGCTGTTTTAAAATTCATCTATACACGATTAGCTGTAAGTCACTCTAGTGGATACGGGGTTTTTTATTAATGGCTTGCACCTTTGAATTTCAAGATCAGAAATTCGTTTATTTTTTGTGTACATTGTATCAAGACAGCGGGTTGACTTTCATCCGTGTTAAGATCCCCTAATTTAGTTAAAAAAATCCGCTTCCATCATTTATAGTAGATCATGGAAGCGGAAAAACGGTCCCATTGACCGGAATGTTTTACTCACTAGTTATCCAATCATGAGACCAGAAAGAAACAAACGATTTCTTCAAAAAGAATATAGTTTGTATTGATTCATTTAATTTTTAAATGAATGGATCGGTGCCGGAATGTGACCGCCGCGGGCGATGAAATCAGCGGAGGAATAAGAATTGACGGTCATAACCGGTGCGCGCCCGAGCAGACCTCCGAACTCGACCATTTCGCCAACCGCTTTACCTGGTGCCGGTATCACCCTTACCGCCGTCGTTTTGTTGTTAATTACCCCAATCGCTGCTTCATCGGCGATCATGGCAGAGATCGTTTCAGCAGGAGTATCTCCAGGGACGGCAATCATATCAAGACCAACCGAGCAAATAGCGGTCATTGCTTCTAATTTTTCCAAGTTCAAAGAACCTCTGTTCACGGCGTCGATCATACCAGCATCTTCTGACACCGGAATAAACGCTCCGCTAAGTCCCCCTACATGACCGCAAGCCATGACCCCACCTTTTTTGACGGCATCATTTAAAAGGGCAAGTGCCGCAGTCGTACCATGCGTTCCCACTGATTCCAGACCCATTTCTTCCAAGATGTGGGCAACCGAATCTCCTATCGCCGGAGTAGGAGCCAAAGACAGATCAACAATTCCGAACGGCACGCCTAAACGTTTGGACGCTTCTTGGCCGACGAGCTGGCCCATGCGTGTGATTTTAAACGCCGTCTTTTTCACAGTTTCCGCGACAACATCAAAGCTTTCTCCTTTTACCTTTTCCAATGCCCGTTTTACCACTCCGGGTCCGCTGACGCCGACATTGATGACACAGTCCGCTTCGCCGACACCGTGGAACGCTCCTGCCATAAACGGATTATCTTCTACAGCATTCGCAAACACAACCAATTTCGCACAGCCTAAGCCATGTTCATCGGCTGTTAATTCCGCCGTTTTCTTTATGACTTCTCCCATTTCTTTAACAGCGTCCATATTAATGCCTGTCCGTGTTGAACCAACGTTTACAGAAGAACATACTCTTTCCGTGGTGGCTAAAGCCTCGGGGATGGATTGAATCAAAATGTGATCCCCTTTATGGTAACCTTTTTGAACAAGCGCCGAAAAACCACCAACAAAATTAACACCTACAGCCTTTGACGCTTCATCGAGTGTTTTCGCAAAAGCCACATAATCTTTTTCATCTGTTGCTCCGGCAATTAAAGAAATCGGTGTCACCGCTATTCGTTTATGGATGATCGGAATCCCGTATTCGGTCTCGATTTCCTGACCTACCTTGACTAAATGTTCCGCTTTCCGCGTAATTTTATCATAAATTTTTTCACGTGCTTTCTTCCCATCCGCATCAATACAATCCAGTAAAGAAATTCCCATTGTAATGGTGCGAATATCAAGCTTTTCTTCTTCAATCATGCGGATGGTTTCTAATATTTTATTTGTTTCCATCGTAAACCCCCAAGTTATAAACTATGCATTGAGTTAAAAATATCTTCATGCTGGATTTTGATTTGTACATTCAATTCTACGCCTTTTTCAGCCAGCGCTTTCTTGATCGTTTCAAAACTTTCCGATGCTTTGGATAGATCAAGCATCATCATCATTGTAAAATAACCGTTCATAATCGTTTGACTGACATCTAATATATTAATTTTCAAATCGGCTAATTGCTGGCTAACCCCCGCAATAATACCAATGTTATCTTTTCCGATTACGGTTAATATCGCTTTCACCATTTTTCTCTCCTTCTCTTTCACTATTCTTCTCTGCCACGACAAACTATTATCTCTACTATCTGATTATCTTAATGGCCCACTCCAAGAATAACGCAGATTGAAAGATTTTGCATCATTTATTCATCAGGAAATTTCAATGCTTGTAATTGGGTTATGGAACAAATGGGGGGCCGCCTGGGGAAGGAAAAACTTTTAATAGATAAGGAATAAAGTATAACGGCGGACTTTCGTGGAAAATATAAAGAGCGCCATTGTTTTCCGTTCTTTTAGGGAACAATGGCCGTATTTTCAAAAAACCGTACCAAATCTAAATTCAGATTTTTCAACTTATGAGATTGCCAGGAGCCTGTTTCTGTAAGGCATTGAGTGAAAAAAATTTACACATTCATTCAAATTGAATGGAAAAACAATCCTAACAGCACACTAAGTTTTATGATAAAAAAGTTCTAAGATTATTCTGACACCCATCTTTTTTCCAAAAAAGTGGCCATCCACGTTAAAAGGGTGATGATGATCCAATACATAACTGCGATCGCCGTCAAAAACTGGAACGCTTTAAAATTAATCGAATAAATCGTTTGAGCTGTATACGTTAATTCCGCCACTCCTATAGTCGCAAACAAAGAAGTATCTTTTAAGCTGATGATAAATTGATTCAAGAAGGCGGGGATCATCCGTTTCACTGCTTGCGGAAGAATTACATGCCTCATCGTCTGCCAATAACTCAATCCCGAAGCTCTCCCTGCTTCCATTTGTCCACGGTCAATAGATTCTATCCCGCCGCGGAAAATTTCCACCAAATACGCCCCCGCATTTATGCTCAAAACAAAAATACCGGCCGTTGTAGGTTCAATCGATCCTTTGATAATCAATGGAAAAACGCCAAAATAAAAGAAAATGAGCTGGACGTAAAGGGGAGTTCCCCTGATTAAGCTGACATAAAATTTGGTAATGGCCCGCAATAGTTTTGACCGAGAGACTCGGAACAATCCGAACACGAGACCGATAATGGCCGCAAAGAAAAGCGAAAATATCGCTAGTTCAATGGTTTTCCATGCTCCTTTCAATAAAAGCGGCATCTGATCCATGACAAGTAAAAATCCATTCATCTTATTCCCTCCTTCAGCTATCGCCACGCTCTTCTCCATCTTTGAACTCTAAATTAAAAGATACAGATTTTCATCATTGATTTGAAAAAGGGTGCTGCGAGTGCACCCTTGCTTTATTTCGGCTTGGTTCCAAAGTATTTTTCATATAATTGATCGTATTTTCCGTTTTTCTTCAATTTCGCCAACCCGTCGTTAAAGTCTTTTAAAAGTTGTGGTTCATCTTTAGCAATCGCAATGCCGTAATCCTCTGTCGTTAGTTTTTTGCCTACGATCTTGAGTTGGGAAGCCGTTCCTGAATGAATTTTAGACATAACAAACGGCAAATCGTTCACTAACGCGTCTGCACGACCTTTTTCTACATCCATATAAAGAGTTGGTTCATCTTCTAATATTTTGACATTGGCTCCATACTTCGATTTCAGCTCATTGGCTTTTTCCAAACCGGAAGAACCTTGTTTCGCAACGATCATTTTTCCTTTTAAATCTTTCAATGATTTGATGGCGCTTTCTTTTTTCGTCACTAAGACCAGTCCAGATTGGTAATATGGTTCGGTAAAATCGATTACTTTCTTTCGGTCGTCGCGTATTGTAATGGCTGCCACTCCGCCATCCACTTGCTTGGACTGCAGTGACGTGATCAAACCGTCAAATTTCATTTCTCTCCATTTCACTTTGTAATGCTTCTCTTTCGCAATTTCTTGAACAATCTCAATATCAAAACCTTTTAACTGGCCATTTTCTTTAAATGAGAATGGGGCAATAGCAGGTTCTGTCGCAAACACAACCGTCCTTTCTTTGGTGCCGCCATTTCCCGACTTTTCCGATTTTTGGCCACATGCCGCTAATCCAATCGCCAGAAGGAAAACGAATATAATCGATCCAACTTTTTTCATCATTTCCCGCCTCTCTTTTATGCTTATTGCCATTTTCTATTGAAGTTTTTAAAACGTGGACTCCGATTTTATAAACGCTGTCATACCATGGAGAGTTCCTCTGCAGCTGCTACAAAGTTTTTACGGTACGTAAATTGTAGAGTTCTTGGCCCAATGAGGTTTTTCACATTTTGTATAATTCAGAATCCGTTAGAACAGTTTATAAAAAAGGAAATGACAAACGTTCTTTTCCCACCCTAATTCACTTCAAGCGATATCATGATTCCACATCGATTTGAGCTCGCTGTAATTTTCCGCTAAAATCGACATACACGCTTTTCCATTCCGTAAACACATCCAGTGCTGCCACACCGGAATCGCGATGACCATTGCCGGTGCCTTTTGTGCCGCCGAATGGCAGATGAATTTCCGCACCGGTCGTTCCGGCATTAATGTACACAATGCCCGTATCTAAGTCTCGCTGAGCGGCAAACACTCGGTTGACATTTCGTGTATAAATGGAACTGGATAATCCATAAGCAACGCTATTATTCACTTCCACTGCTTCTTCAAAACTTCGAACAGGAATGATGGAAAGCACCGGTCCAAAAATTTCCTCTTGAGCAATTCTCATATCAGGCCGAACATTCGTAAATAAAGTAGGGGCATAATAATATCCGCCGTCGAGATTTTTTTCTTTAACGATATAACCTCCCGCGAGCAAGTCGGCCCCTTCCTCTTGACCCATTTCTACAAACTCATGTATTTTCTTTAATGCACCTTTGTTAATAACAGGTCCTATTTTGACGTCTTCGTTTAATCCATTTCCGATTGTCAGTTTTTTCATTTCTTGAAGCAGACGTTTTTCCAGTTCGTCTTTTACGTTTTCATGTACGATCACTCGGCTGCACGCTGTACATCTTTGTCCGCTCGTACCAAAGGCGCTCCATATGATTCCTTCCACTGCCAGCGACAAGTCAGCATCTTCCATGACAATCACCGCATTTTTTCCGCCCATTTCAAGCGAAACACGTTTTAAAAGTTTTCCGCCTTTTTCTGCAATCGTCCGCCCTACTTCATTGGAACCGGTAAATGAAATGACATCGATATCAGGATGTTCTACGATGGCTGATCCGACTTCGGAACCAGAACCGCAAACAAGATTCATCACTCCTTTTGGCAAACCTGCTTCATCCAAGATTTTCACCAATTCTCTTGCCATTAGCGGTGTTTCCGTAGCCGGCTTCCAAATGACCGTATTTCCGGCAACAATGGCAGGGAACGATTTCCACGTAGCAATAGCAATGGGAAAATTCCAAGGAGTGATAATTCCAACGACACCAATCGGAACACGGATGCTCATGGCAAACTTATCATTTAATTCGGATGGCGTGGTTTGCCCAAACAATCTTCTTCCTTCTCCAGCCATATAAAAGGCCATATCGATTCCTTCTTGGACCTCACCGCGAGCTTCCTCAATGACTTTTCCCATTTCTTGGGTGAGGATGCTAGCCAGCTTTTCTTTTCGTTCTTTCAACAACTCGCCAACCCGATACAAATATTGCGCTCGTTGCGGAGCCGGTACACGTGACCATTTTTTTTGGGCTTGTTTCGCCGCTTGGACAGCCAAATCCACATCTTCTTTTGAAGACTGCAATACTTCACCGATCGGTTGACCGTCAGCCGGATTGACGATCGTTACAAATTTCGCTTTCTTTGAAGAAGTCCATTCTCCGTTAATATAGTTGATGACTTTTTCGCCTGAAAGCTGTATGTTTGCCATCTTCCCGCCCCTTTCTTATTGAAACTCTGCATATGCCCTTCTTCACGGAATGGCACGTAGTATACAAACGGACGTTTTTGCTTGAAATTCATCAAAGATAATGAAAGTAAAACGGCTATTGCTGTTTTTTAAAGACCTACTCATCCATCTCCGCTGATCTTAAGGGCTCTTTTCTATTTTGCATGGTTTATGTCTGTCATTCATTTATATGAATGGAATCTTCGCTTTATCAACTCATGCAAAAATTTTGGTTTTATCAGTCATACGCTTTGCCATTTTAGTTAGATTTGGACGGAAAATTCAATTTGTCAGCAACAAATTGTATAAGACATTGAAAGCATTTGTATGGATGGACCGATGGAGGATTACTTTGTAAGTCTTTTAAAGAGGAAAATGGTTCGAATATTCAAATTGACTTAAAGGACATAAAAAAATCACGTCTCGTAAAAGACGTGAATAAATGAAATCAAGACTTTATGGGTCGATATATGATGATCCGGAAATGATGGACCTCATTGAAAAAAGTAAAAAAAGAATTTTCATTATAAATCCGCCATTCATTAGATCAAGTAAAAAAAGGGGGGACATTTGTCCAACGCTCTAGATGGAACAATAAAATAGCAAAATCTTACATTCACGGTTTTCTTTTTACGGAAATTTTTCATTCTATAGCTTTCAGCTTTCGATATTCGTGTCCTTATTGTATAAAACACGCCATCTTGCTTTTTGCTTAACACTAAGGAATTTCCGAATAATCAGGTTGACAACTTCCGCAAATACGAGACCCATGGCGATGGCACCTGAAATCAAAAAGACTTTTGCCGCCAATTGGAGAGCGATATTATAGTCATTCTGCACGAAATGCCTCATCGCATCATAGGCCAGCCCTCCCGGTACTAAAGGGATGATTCCTCCGACAGTGAAAATAATGACCGGTGTTTTATACATTTTGGCACAAATGTAGCTGATCACCCCGACAAATATGGATGCGACACAAGAAGCAAACACGCTATCATACTGCATTTCTACTAACCAAAAGTAAATAATCCAACCGATCATCCCTACCAAGCCGCACTGAAACAAGGAGCTTTTAGGCGCATTGAATATAATTCCAAAACCGGCGGAGGCAATAAAACTCGTAACCATTTGCTCCAGCATCTCTTTTCCCCCTTATTTATGAAGCCACTTCTTCTCGTTAAAATCTTCGAGCCTTTGTCTTTGGTATGTATTTTTATAAAAACGTAAACACAACCGCTATTCCGGTTCCGATCGCAAATGCTGTTAAAAAGGCTTCCGCTCCCCTTGATAATCCTGAAACAAGGTGTCCTGCCATTAAATCTCTCAATGCATTGGTAATGGCTAATCCGGGAACAAGCGGCATCACCGAACCAATAATGATCTTATCCAATTGGTGTCCAATTCCTATTTTGACAAAAAAAGCAGAACTGAGACCAATCATGAGAGACGCTAAAAATTCGGCAAAAAACTTGATTTGAATAAATCGATGAACGTACACAAGAAACAGAAACCCGACGGCACCGGCAATGCAAGCAGCTAGAAAATCGTTCCATTTTCCTTGAAACATGATTAAAAAGCAGCCACTTGAAATCGCAGCCGCCAGAATTTGTTCCCATAGAGGAAATGTAAAGTCGTTTTGATCCATTTCTTTTAATAGTGCATAAGCTTCTCGAATCGTTAATTTCCCGGCACTTATGTTTCTTGATACATTGTTCACTAAAGCGATTTTATGGAGATCCGTTGAACGCTCCGAAATACGGACAAGTTTGGTCGGTTCCATTCCATCCATGGAAAAAATAATGGCCGTTGGTGCAACAAAACAATGGGCGTTTTGAATTCCACATGAAGCAGCGATGCGAGACATCGTATCTTCTACACGATACGTTTCAGCTCCGCTTCTTAGCATAATTTTTCCCGCCAGTAAACATACTTCAATAATTTCCAATGTGGAATGGCCATTCTCTTTCATATCTCTCTCCTCATATCCATCAAATTCGATCCTGCTAAAGTAACAATCCAGTTGAAGTTTATCACAAAAAAATTGAAAATAAAACAGATGATGAGAATCTTTAAAGAAAAGTGTTACAGCTATTCATGACAAGTAGATAAGCTGTCCATCGCCAACAAAATAGGGTCCAGCCCTCCGAACCATCATTATCCACTTGAAATAATGGCAGGTTGTTGGAGGACTAGACCCTTTTTTTACGTTCTATTTTTATTGTACGACACTGTTAAATGTCATAATCCATATAGAACCTATTACAATGGTAATGACAAAAACAATGCCCAGCGCAAGTGCAAAAACATTATATCGCGGTTTCTCAGACTCGCGGATATGCATAAAGAAAACTAACTGGATGACAAATTGCAGAACAGCCATCGTAATGATAGCGGCGACAAGCGCCCCTTTGCTGAATGCATGATTCGTCACTAATAACAACGGGATGATGGTTAAGATAATCGATAAAATAAACCCTGTCACATAAGATTTGAGTGAGCCGTGATTTTCCATGTTACATCACCCCCATTAAATACACAATCGTGAAAATGAAGATCCAAACGACATCAAGAAAGTGCCAATAAAGACCGATCACCGTCAGTTTCCGTTTCGTTTTCACATTCAAACCACGTTGGAAAAGTTGAATGATCAATCCTATCATCCACAAGATCCCTAAGGATACGTGCAATCCATGTGTACCGACTAATGTGAAAAAGGCAGTTAAAAATGCACTCGTAGAAATGCTTGCCCCTTCATCTACCATATGAGCAAATTCCCGCACTTCCAATCCGACGAAAGACATTCCTAACAAAATAGTGACAATCAGCCAGTTAATGATTTGTTTCTTATTTCCTTTATGCATGGCAAGCATAGCCAAACCGCTTGTAAAACTGCTTGTTAATAGAATGAACGTTTCCCATGTTACTCCGGAAAGTTCAAATATTTCTTTTCCGCTTGGACCATTGGCTATATGGTTAACTAATACGGCATACGTTGCAAACAACGTACCGAAAATTAAACAGTCCGTCACGAGGAAGATCCAGAATCCCATTACTTTCATGGATTCCAGCTCTTCCACATGATGATCATGTTGGGATGTAATCGCGGACATCATACCACCCTCCCCATGGCGGATTCCGTTTCTTTAATTTCTTCGACCGGTATATAGTAATCATCATCGTATTGGAAGGAACGTGCGAACATCGTAGCGGCTACTCCAATTAAGCCGACAACGATCATCCAAACCCATTCAAAGGTAAATCCAAAGCCGGCTATAAACCAGAAGAAAGACATTATAAACGGAATTCCAGTATTTTTTGGCATGTGAATCGGTTCTAATTCTACTTTTTCTTTTTTGTAATCCGGATCCTGCATTTTTTTCTTCATTTCCCACCATGCATCTTGTTCAGGTGCATATGGAACGACTGCGAAATTATAATGCGGAGCCGGTGAAGGAATTGACCATTCCAACGTACGTCCGTTCCATGGATCTCCAGTTGTATCTTTTTCGCCATGTTTGATGCTGTAAATAATTTGCACGGCTTGGAAAATAAATCCGATACCCATCAAGAATGCACCGATGGTCGAAACGAAGTTTAAAGATGCCCAGCCGCGGTCCCAGCCGTATGTGTAAAGACGACGGGTCATTCCCATAAATCCAAGTGCATATTGCGGCAAGAAACATACATAGAATCCGATATTCCAGAACCAGAAAGCCCATTTGCCTAAGCGGTCATTCAATTTAAAACCGAACATCTTCGGCCACCAATAAATCAGTCCAGCTAAATAACCGAACACAACTCCACCGATCAACGTGTTGTGGAAGTGGGCAATTAAGAAGTAGCTGTTATGGTATTGGTAATCAGCTGGAGCAATGGATAGCATAACCCCAGTGGCTCCACCAATAACGAAGCACACGATAAAGCCGATTGTCCACAACATTGGTTGGCTAAACTCGATGCGACCTTTATACATCGTAAACAGCCAGTTAAATATTTTAACCCCTGTCGGTATGGCAATCGCCATCGTCGCAATAGCAAAGAACGTATTTACATCGGCCCCTGCACCCATTGTAAAGAAGTGGTGAGCCCATGTGAAATAAGAAATAACGCTGATCAGAATTAATGAAAAGACCATTGATTTATATCCAAAAATTTTCTTTTTGGAGAAAGTCGCAACCACTTCTGAGAAAATACCAAATGCCGGCAACACAACGATATAAACTTCAGGGTGTCCCCACATCCAAATGAGGTTGATATACATCATCGGGTTTCCAGCACCGGTCATCGTAAAGAAATGTCCGCCAAGGAAGCGGTCAATATACAACATGGCCAGCGTAGCCGTAAATACCGGGAACGAGAAAATAATTAAAATACAAGAAGCAAGCACCGACCAAGTAAAAAGCGGCATTTTCATAAGCTTCATGCCTGGTGCTCTCATTTTCAAAATAGTGACTAAGAAGTTAATTCCAGTTGCTGTACTTCCGATACCTGAAATATTGATACCCCAAACATAGAAGTTTTGACCTGGACCGCTGCTGTAAGGAATTTCAGAAAGTGGAGGATAACTTAGCCAACCGGCGTTCGGCGAACCTCCGATAACAAACGATAAGTTGAACAGCAGTGCTCCAAAGAAAAACATCCAAAAGCTTACTGCATTTAAAAACGGATACGCAACATCACGAGCACCGATTTGTAACGGAACGGCGATGTTAAACAATCCGAACATCAATGGCATCGCCATAAATAAAATCATAATCGTTCCGTGCGTCGTGAAAATTTCATTATAGTGGTTTGAATCAAGAAAATGCAGACCTGGCAATGCCAACTGCGTACGCATTAATAAAGCGTCTACTCCCCCACGGAAGAGCATTAAGAGGGAAGCGATAATATACATGATCCCAATTTTTTTATGATCTACAGTTGTCAGCCATTCACGCCAAAGCCAACCCCATTTTTTATAACGGGTCAGCACATAAACGATGGCCAATGACACTAATACGATCGCAACGTCTGCCCCGTATATCATCGGTTCTCCCGTTACGAAGAACCCGGAAGAGAAATCTTTGATTTTCTCCCACATATCGTTTCCTCCTTTTCCTTCTAAAAGGCGATCAGAATCATCGAAAAGTCATCAATGGTTAATGAGACATATCCATATTCATGTCGGAGCCACCATTTTCATCCTTCTCGGAATCTTTTCCAAAATCCGGGTGTGTTTTATAAGTATCCATATGGTGCATTTTGTAGAAATCTCCGCCATTTTTCTTCACAATTTTTTCGAATAAACCGTTCGGGTAAGATGAATAAAAAGCTTTATCCGTCAATCCCGGTTTTGAAAGTGTTTCATAACCTTTTTCCGTTAAAGCCGGGGATGATTTTTTCACTTGAGCTACCCATTGTTTATATTCATTTTCCGGTTTTGCAATTACTTTAAACTTCATATGAGCAAATCCTTCGCCGGAAAAGTTCGCTCCAGAACCATAATAAACGCCCGGTTTGTCTGCCTTTAAATATAGTCCCATTGACATTCCCGGCATCGTATAGATCTGTCCTCCAAGCGACGGAACCCAGAAAGAATTCATCGGTGCATCGCTTGTCAGTTCAAATTTGACAGGGACTCCGGCAGGAATCACGACTTCATTGACAGAAGCTACTTTATCATCCGGATAAGTAAACAGCCATTTCCAATCCAATGACGTAGCTTGAATCGTCACAGCCTGCTTATTAGAATCGTGTAAACCAGTACCTTTTGCCAGTGCATAAGTGGTTTTGGCGGTGCTGTAACCTAAAATCAAACAGATCACAATCGGAATAGACCACCAAACTATTTCAAGCGTTTTGTTGTCGTCCCATTCCGGTTGATAAGGTGCTTTGTTATCCGGTTTGTCGCGGTAACGCCATATAATGTAGAAAAGCAATGCAAAGACAACAAGGATAATTCCTAAGCAGACTAAAGAAGTAAATACAATCAAGTCATACTCTGTTTTGGCTACAGGTCCTTTCGGCTGGAGAACGACATAGTTTTCACAACCGGCCAGCGTCATCACAGCAAAAATCGCCGCTGGAAGGACTTTCAGCCATTTCAGCCATTTTTGAATCATGTGTGTCTCAACTCCTCCCAAATTATGAAATTGTCAATTTTACGTCTGAAGAACATCCCAAGAGACGACAATAAATATCATTTACAATATTAATATAATATAAAGTACGCCAAAATTGTTCATTTATTTTTCAAGTTCACTATTTTGTAACACTTCTTGACATGCTCCAAAAAAAGAAAATTTTTCTCATTTAAAAACTCGATTTAAGGCGTAAAATAGATATATTAAACGCTTTCATCATCTTTCCGTGTTTTTAAAAAAAAATTTAAACAGCTCAGAAAAACGAACGATTCAAAAGTCCCATATTAAAATCTGAACAAACCCGTCTGAACACCCATTAATTTACAAATTGAAAATTCTTTTCAAATGAAAGAATGCTCTCTTTAATAAAATTCTCTTCAACACCACACCACTTTCTATTAAATAGATTGGGAAACTGCAAAGACATGACTTTTCCCATCAATCATTTCATCGAAAAGAGATTATGCCTGCCGCCACCTTTTTATAATGATAATCATTCTTAGGAAAATTGCAATGTCACCCTTTTCCATGTTTTTTTGATGAGTGTTCATTGTTTTTTATTTTTATCTCACATGTTCCGTCATTTCAGATAAAATGATAAAAAGAATAGCAGAATACTAGAAGGAAACAAATTGAATCTTTTTAAAACACCAAAAACTCCCTACTACGCTGTCATTTTCACTTCGGAAAGAACTGAGGTCGACAGAGGATATGACGAGATGGCTGATGAAATGATGGAATTAGTTTCGAAACAAAAAGGGTTTCTAGGAGCAGAGAGTGTAAGAGGCGAAGACGGATTGGGGATTACAGTTTCCTATTGGGATTCGTTGGATTCCATCCAAAACTGGAAAGAAAACGTTCGCCATCAAATAGCTCAAGAAAAAGGGAAAACAGAATGGTATAAACGTTTCACTACTAGAATATGCAAAGTGGAAAGAGAAACGATTTTTGATCCCGATGCAAAATTTAAATAATTGAAAGCATACTGTCCATCTACTGTTTCAAACAAGACTTAAATTTATATTACTACTCTATAAAAAAATAGGAGTTTCAACCTATACATGTAACATTTATATATAGTGACAGCAGTTGGCAAGCATTGAGTGAACGAAATTTTGCATAACCTTCCTATCTATTGTTGAGCATTTTGCAAAATTAGATTTTTTGGATAAAAGTATAAAAAATAAAGCACTCGACAAATAGCTACCAGCATGTTATTTTACAAAATATTACAATAATCTTGTTTTCGGGCATACCTACAGAATTTTTCACATTGAATTTTTTTAAGCGGCTTTCTTCCCTTTATTTTCCTTTGCCATCGCTAGCGCTGAAACAAGTAATACAATAGCGTTCAGGTAAATATGGGTCTTTACTTTTTCAATTCCCCATACATGTAGGGAGTTCGCCGTAAGGTAGCTTTTCATTCTTGAATTACAGCGTTCTACACTTGTCCTCTCGTTGTAAAGCTCTTTCCAACGTTTTGTATCACGGTGCGGATTGGAATATCGGCGCACATCCTTTTTGATGTCGACTTTTACCACCATTCCATAGTTGGAAGATGAACAGGCTGCCATTCCTAATGGGCAATCCACTTTGCCGGTTGCGTGAGGACATCTGAACTTGAGCTGGTCCTTATCAGCTCCCCAATAAGTCATTTCATAACCCATGGAACAACGCGGAGTTCCATTGGAAGAAATCCCTTCAGGAGGCTCTTTTTCGTTGCGCAAATTGAGCGGGATAATGGCTTGCGCTCCAATGTTTTTGGCTGATTCATAGTTTTTTAGTTGGTCATATCCGCCATCCATGATCAGAAATTCAATTTTGGATTTGGTACGCTCTGCCACTTGCTCTATTCATTCTGGTGCGACTTCTCCATCGTTCACATGGGCAGGGGTTACTTTTATGGCCATTGGCAGTTCGCTTGCGGTATCGACTGAAAGATGCATCTTATAGCCAAACCAGGTAATTTTATTGCCGAAGGAATCATATTTTGCGCCCCAATTGGCATTACCCGTTTGTTCACTACGCTTTTTGGGCTGTTTCTTTTCATAGGCATCAATGGCGGCACTGTCGATGGCCTGGTGGCTGCCGTCAATTATTCCTTCCTCCTGAGCTAACTGTACCAAGTCAAGGAAGATCTTTTCAGCCAGCTTTTTTTTGGTAAGTGCCGCAAAAACCCGGCTGAGAGTGGAGATAGACGGTGCGGGGCGATCAATCGATAAACCGCATTGATAACGGAAACGAAGGTCTTTATCCAATCGATGATGAAGGGCGGTAAAGGCGTCGATGCCTTCGAGTGGGGCAGCGATGAGAGCCCTTAGAATCCCTTCTCTGGAATGACCGTCAGCCCCTCGGGGTGAAGAACTTCTCAACTGTTTAGCATAAGGGCGTAAATCAAGCGAGCTAAAAAAGATAGGTAATTTCTCTTTTGACTCTAATTTTTGCAGTTCTTCAAAGGAAAATAGGCTTTCTTGTAGAATATACAAAGTGACTTCCTCCTTTTGAATTTTTGTGCTTTCGTCACTTCAAAAATTCTACATTTTAGGGGTGAAGTCCTTTTTTGTGTCTTTGAAATCCTTATGGCTCTTGGGTCAAAAAATATGCAAAATGCTCATTGTTAAAAACTTCAGATAATGACCTATGTTAAGTCATGAAAAAATCCACCCCTTAAAAATCGGTCCATTGACTAATGAAATCAAAGGGGCGGATACAATCAATTTTGTTAACAAAAATTTAAAAGAATTCAAGAGTCGTTTCTCTATTCTTGTTAACGGACTGCATTAGGCCAAATGCACATAGAAAAACCCGTGCCATTCGTTTTCTGCACGGGTTTTTCACCTATTCAACTGCCAGTTTATCCTTTTAGACGTGCGCTTTTTAGCATTTCTGCTGCCAGTTTTGGATTGCTGCTGGAAAGAATAGCTGAAACAACAGCGATACCGTCAATTCCTGTATGGCTTAACTGCTGAACATTCTCCAGGTTAATTCCGCCAATGGCAACAACGGGGATGTTCACACTCTCCACTATGGATTCCAGCATTCCCTTTTCCAACCGTTCCGCGTCTTTTTTGCTATTCGTCGGAAAAACAGCACCTACTCCTAAATAATCGGCTCCTTGTTTTTCGGCTTCTTTTGCTTCCTCTACGGTGCTGCAAGAAACCCCTACGAACATGGAAGGCGGAACGATTTTTTTCACATAGGCTGCCGGCAGATCGCTTTGTCCGACATGAACACCATCCGCTCCCGCAGCCAGCGCAATATCGACCCTGTCATTGATAACAAGCGAAATCTCATATTTTTCTGTCAGCGACTTCAAGGCAAGCGCCTTTTTCAAAAAAAGCTTGCCTGACGATTGTTTTTCTCGCAGCTGCACCATCGTCACACCGCCTTGAATGGCCGCTTCAACTTTATTCAATAATTCCTCCAATTCCATTGATTCACTGGTCACCAGATATAAAGAAAGCGCCTGTTTGACATTAAACTTCAACAAAGTTCACTTCTTTCTGCCAAGTACGACTGTTCATAAAAGAAACTTCATCGATTAAGCGAATATGAAAGCTTCCAGTACCCACCGGTGATTCGCCAAAAGAGCGGTATGCCAACTCTCCTGCGATTCCCATCACTGAAATCCCGGCAATCGCCGCGTAAAAGTAGTCGTTCGTTGCTCCGGCAAAATTTCCGATTAAAGAAGTAGCCATACAGCCCGTTCCCGTCACCTTTGTTAAAATCGGATGACCATTTTGAATCCCAATTGTCCGATTTCCGTCTGAGATGTAATCCACTGGACCGCTGACGACAACTACTGCCTTTAACAGCTTTGCCGCCCGTGAAGCTAAGAGAGCAAGATCTTCGTTACCGTTCCCGGCATCGACTCCCCTTGTCTGCGCTTCTTCGCCTATCAATGAGGAAATTTCGCTCGCATTCCCGCGGACAATTTGCGGATCGACTGTTTGCAAAAATTCTTTTGCTTTTTCATTGCGAAACGACGTCGCTCCGACTCCAACCGGATCTAATACAACGGGAATTTGCCGACGATTGGCTTCTTGTGATGCACGCACCATGGCGGTAAAAGTAGATTCTGTCAACGTTCCCATATTGATCACCAACGCCTGAGCAAGCTTAACCATAGAAGCCGCTTCCTCTGGGGAATCGGCCATAACAGGTGATCCGCCAATGGCCAGCGTCACATTCGCACAATCATTGATCGTGACGGTATTCGTAATATGGTGAACAAGCGGATTTTTCGATCGAACTTGCTCCATTAATGCTGCGATTTCTTCTTTCATCGTCCATCACTTCTCCTCTGCAGAGTTCTATAATAATCCAGCTTTTTGATATAAATCATAAAAATGGTGGGTTGGTCCGTGCCCCCCGCCTATTTCCAGGCTGTGGCGAATGGCGGTCGTAATATAATCTTTGGCCTTTTCAACTGCCGTAAAAGGCTGTTCACCTCGAGCCAAGAAAGCGCATATCGCAGATGACAATGTACAGCCTGTCCCATGGGTGTTTTTCGTTTGAATCCGTTCTCCTTTTATCCATCGATATTGTTCACCATCATAGAAAAGGTCAGCTGCTTCTCCTTCCAAATGCCCGCCTTTCAACAAAACATACTTTGGACCTTTCTCCAGAATGATTTCAGCCGCTTTCACCATGTCGTCTTGATCCGTAATTTTCATATTCGCCAACACTTCTGCTTCTGGAAGATTGGGTGTGATGATATAGCTGAGCGGGAGCAAATATTGAATTAACGCGGAGACAGCATCGTCTCTTAATAAAGGATGTCCACTTTTGGATATCATCACCGGATCTAATACAATCGGTATATTGCGAACCTCTTTCAGGCATTTAGAGACGGTTTTGATAATCTCCTCTGTAGACAACATCCCAATTTTGATCCCATCTACCGGCAAATCATCCAAAACCGCTTCTATTTGATCTTGAATCACTTCTACATCTATATTTTGAACCGATCGAACTTCCTTCGTATTTTGTGCCGTCACAGCCGTAATGACCGACATGCCGTATACTCCAAGTGCGGAAAACGTTTTAAGATCGGCTTGAATTCCTGCTCCTCCACCTGAATCAGAGCCGGCAATGGTTAATGCAGTTTTCAATTTGAACGCCTCCAGTACATTCACAATCGTTTTTACAAGCCAGCAAAAAACCCCAGCGCAAAACACTGGGGTCCGGGTCTTATTTTTCAAATAACGAAAACAACATCAATAAGTTTTCGTCAAAAGAAACACTTCCCTACGCTGGCATCACCCAGATCAGGTTTAAAGGGTTAAAGGCTTTACGGGCCTTACTCTCAGCCAAACCAATTTTTGGCTCCCCCAGTGTAAATGAAAATATATTCAATTCTATCATCACTATATCATATTATCTAGCAAAATGTAAGATTAGCTTTCACTTTCCAATCATGCCCCACCTTTCCATTACTCACGATCCGAAGGCCTTTTATGAAATTTTTTCTTTACGATAAATTCTACTAAATGAAAAATAAACAAAGAAAAGATCAGCCAAATGGCAGCGGCTGCATATCCTCCAATTACATCGCTAGGATAATGGACGCCTAAATAAATTCTGCTTAGTCCGACCAGCAGAATAAACAAGGAGGCCATAACCGCTCCAAACCGTTTCGCAGGTCTATGCTCCAAAAGTTCAAACAGCAAAAAAGCAAGCGCCCCGTACATCACAAAAGAAGCCATGGAATGGCCGCTTGGGAAGCTAAATCCTTTTTCATGAATCAACGGCTGAATATCTGGTCGTTTTCTTTCAAATATTTGTTTTAATAAATGGTTAAATGCAGTCCCTAATGAAACGGTTAGAGCGAAAAACAAAGCGTAAAGCCTTTCTTTTTTCAGCCATAACAACAAGCTGACCACGATAACGCATGTTGTAATCCATTTGGCCGATCCAAAAAAAGTGATACCTTTCATAAAAGCCGTTAAATCAGGAGAAATCCACGATTGCACAAAGGTGATAATAGCCGTATCAAAATGTTCGATTTTATGTCTTTTCAGTTCGTCCACAATTTCAATAAATGTCCAAACGGAAAAGAGAAACAAAACGGTTATGGCAATAAAATAAGCCGCTGATCGGTTTCTCTCTCTTTGATTCATCTTTACGTTCCCCCATATTTATACGACTAGCTACGCTTTCTTTTTCGCCGCCGCTCTTTTCCGTTTTGGCGTAGCTGTCTTCGGTTTCGTTCGGTCGATCGACGCTTGAAGCGCGGCCATCAAGTCTGTGACATTCCCTCTTGGTTCTTTTGTAGTTGGTGTAACCAAGTCTTCTCCTGTCCGCTTCGATTCAATTAATTCCATCAAACGGTTGCGATACTCGTCTTCATACTTTTCCGGCTCAAATGGAGTTGTCAACTGATCAATCAGTAAAAGAGCGGTATCAAGCTCTTTTTTTGTAATGTTGTCTTTGACCGGAACGTTCGGAACTTCCTCCGCATTTCGAACTTCATCTGGATAGTGGATCGTCTCCATGAGCAATGTATGATTATAAACTCTAATGACGGCCAATTGTTCTTTAGAACGCATCACAATTTTAGCCAGCCCCGCTTTTTCCGATTCCAAAAGGGCTTTTCGAAGCAGCGTATACGCTTTTGCTCCCCCTTCATTGGGAGACATATAATAACTTTTATTAAAATAAATGGGATCTATGTCACTTAGTTGGATGAAATCAATAATTTCAACGGCTTTTTCCTCTGTTTGCTTTTTTAATTCTTCCAGTTCATGATCTTCTAACACGACAAATTTTCCTTTTGCCACTTCATATCCTTTGACAATATCCTCTGGTTTCAATTCCGTTTCACAGACTGGACAAACTTTTTCATATTTGATTGGAGTATGACACACCTTATGCAAAGATCTTAACGAAATATCTTTATCTTCAGTCGCGGCGTGCAATTTAATCGGGATATTCACGAGTCCGAAGCTGATGCTCCCTTTCCAAATTGTATGCATACAAACCCTCTTTTCGTTTTTTATTATTTTTCGCCGCTGTTTAAACGTTATACATTTTAACTTTTGCTATGTATAAAAACAACGGCCGTTCAAAAGATACAAATAGACAAGAAAGGGGCAAACCACATGCAATTCATGATGCCTGAACTAAAAATGACTTTTCCCGAAAAAGGCAACTGGCTTTTTGAAACAAAATATGATGGCTTTCGCGCCCAATTAATATGGACGAAAGAAACCGTTCAGCTTCTCAGTCGTAACGGCCAAAATATTTTGCCCTTATTTCCTGAAATCAAAAATTTTTTGAAGCCGTTTCAAAAAAAGGCTTCTTCATTTTTGCCACTCGTGTTCGATGGAGAATTGGCCGCATTACAATCGGAGGGTAAATCCAATTTTTCTGTCGTGCAAACAAGAGGTCGAATGCGGTCCCCTTCTAAAATAGCGGAAAAAGCATCCTTTTTCCCTTGTACATACCTCGTTTTTGATCTATTGGAAATAAAAGGACAATCCATAAAAAGCCAACCTTTTGAAAAACGGAAAGAACAACTTTATCGAGTATTCGAATCTTTCGGTTGGAGCTTGTCTCCGAAACCTTCTGCCGAATCGAGAATTCAAATGATACCATCATTCCGTGAATTGTCGACCTTAAAAGATTTTGTATCTCTCCATTTTGGAGAAGGAATTGTAGCAAAAAAAGAGCAGTCTATATGGGAAGGAAAAAGGTCCGGAAACTGGATCAAAATCAAAAACTGGAAGAAAGCCCGTTGCTTCGTGACGGCTTTTCATGAAGCGAACGGCTACTATGATATAGCTGTTTACAAGGATAAAAACATTTTTCCTATCGGCCTTTTTCAAGCGGGAATTCCGAAAAAAGAAAAAGAAGCCTTAAATCAAATTATTCGTCAAAATGCTTTTGAAAAAAAAGAAGACGTATATTATATAAAGCCAGGAATTTGTGTAGAATTATTTTATTTAGAGTGGCAAAAAGAGGGCTTGAGAGAACCTTATTTTCATCAATTTTTATTTTCCACCACACCTGAGGAATGTACATGGGAACAATTTCGCCTCGATAGCCTCCATATTCCTGAGCAAGTGGAGATCACCCACCCATTGAAACCCATATGGCCCGCTTGCGGTTATACAAAACTCGATTACCTTTCCTACTTGCGGAAAATGGCTCCAAGAATGCTCCCTTTCTTAAAGGATAGAGCATTAACGGTGATCCGATATCCACATGGAGTAGAGGACGAAGCTTTTTTTCAAAAAAACTGCCCGGACTATGCACCGGATTTTGTCGAAACGAAGAAAATGGACGGAATCGATTATATTGTTTGCAATTCCCTGGAAACACTGATTTGGCTCGGCAATCAATTGGCCATTGAATTTCATGTCCCTTTTCATTCCATCCATTCCCCCTATGTCAGCGAAATTGTTTTTGATCTGGACCCTCCTAGTCCAAAAGAGTTTTCATTGGCCGTTCAGGCTGCAAAAGATATGAAAGAAATTTTTGATCATCTAAACTTGAAAACGTTTGTCAAATTTTCAGGAAATAAAGGTCTGCAAGTATATATACCGCTTCCGGAGGCATTTACATTTGCCGAAACGGGATCGTTTACGGAACTAATTGCCCGCTACCTCGTATCGAAAAAACCGGAAATGTTCACAATCGAACGTTTAAAGAAAAAAAGAGGCAGTCGCTTGTACATCGATTACGTTCAATATCGACAAGGAAAAACAATCATTGCACCTTATTCAGCCAGAGGAAACGAGAAAGGTCTTGTCGCTTGTCCTTTATACTGGGAAGAACTCGATCAATTCACACCAAGCCAATGCACGATCGATTGGGTATTGAAACGAATGGAAACAACTTTATGTCCATTTGCATCCTTTTTCGAAGCCAAAGTCGATCAACCTTTTGCCGAAATTATTAACGCATTGCCTCTGCTGGATTAAAAAAACTGGCTTATACAAAAAGGACAATCCTGAAATTCCAATTGCTGATTAGGAAACGATTGATTTTCATACAAAAAAAGACCTTTTAATCAAGAAAAACCGACCAAATAAAAAAATTATTTTCTCGTCGGATTCCTTCTTTCGGAAACAAACACAGTATTAAGGTGCGCTTACATCATTATGGAAAAGACGATGCTTTTACACTGTGATAATTGGGAATTAAGCGAGCCTCCTGCTAGTAAAAGCTGAGTCAGGTGAGACCTTTTTGCGGGGGTAAGCGAGAAGGCTCATGGATTGCCTGCGGAAAGCGAGTGAATTTCGCATATATCCCACAACGTTCGATAGAAAGCTTACATGAAAAAAGGGTGCCCCCCGAGTCATTTTACTGACTAATGGAGCAGTCCCCTTTACTCTTTTTTATATTTCCACTTTCAAAAACTGAGAGAGATAGTCTTTGGCGTGCTGTTCCAGCTCTTCGTACTGCTGTTGTTCCTCTAATTCGGTTTTATGGATCCATGTAAAAGTTTCCGGTTTCTTGACGTCCAAGTCGATCTCGGCATGATATAAATAAGTGGCATTTCCGATTAAATCCATATAGTAATCGCCGTTGCTTTTTTGATGAACGGCACAACGAACTTTTCCTCCGGGGTTATAGACCTGAATTTCCGATTCCTTCTCATTGTAGCCAAGCAGACATGTGATCAAAGTGGAAGCTGACATGGCAGTGCCGCAAGCATTTGTAAAGCCGACACCCCGTTCAAATGTACGAACATAAATCGTACCTTTTTCCAACGGTTTTACGAAACTGACATTCACCCCATCCGGGAAGAGATCATTTGGTCCGTTCACATATTCAGCAATTTGCTTTTGTTCATTTGTGAAAAGGTGTTCCGTATCCACCACGCTGATTAAGTGCGGATTCGGCACTGCCACGGCAGAAAACATCAATTGATCGGACAATTGAGGGATTTTTTCATTCATCAATTGTTCCTTATCGATGTTCATTGGCAATGCGTCCAATTGAAACAAGACGGGTGAAATTTCCACTGTATAAGTGGGAATGTCGCCAAAAATCGGTTCACTCTTTTGAACATGTAGATCCGCTTTCATCGTCTCAACGACAATGTGATCTTTTCCTAGCCGTTCACATACATAACGCCCTACACAACGCAAACCGTTTCCGCACATAGAAGCTTCCGAACCATCGGCATTAAAAATGCGCATTTTTGCATCTGCTTTCTCGCTTGGGAGGACAAATAAGATGCCGTCCGCACCGATGCCGCTTGAACGGTCGCATAAAGCGATAGCCAAATTTTGACGATCTTTATCTGTAAAGGAATAGTCCAGCTCCTCTTCGTCTATCAACAGAAAATCATTGCCGGATCCATGGCATTTCGTAAATTTCAACTTCACTCCGAACCCCTCCGTCTTCTAGGTTAATAAAATTATCATATTACAAACAATCAAGAAGGGCAATTGAGAATTTCGGCGAAGAAACTTGTTTGGAGCTGGCTTTTTCATGTGAAAAAGAAGTGGCTTCTTCGCCGCTTGCATACACTTGATCAGTTATAGATTTAATTGTTTCAACAGATTAGCCATTTCAATGGCGCTCACAGCTGCTTCTGCACCCTTGTTTCCTGCTTTCGTTCCTGCTCTTTCAATGGCTTGTTCGATGGTTTCAGTGGTTAAGATGCCAAAAATAACCGGAACTTCTGTTTGCAAACTTGCCTGTGCTACTCCTTTCGTCGCTTCACTGCTTACATAATCAAAGTGAGCAGTAGCCCCGCGAATGACGGTACCTAAAGCAATAACGGCGTCATAACGACCGGATTCCGCCATTTTTTTGGCGATTAATGGGATTTCAAATGCTCCAGGCACCCACGCAACCTCAATATCATCTCGATTTACACCATGGCGTACAAGAGCATCTTCAGCTCCGCTTACTAACTTACTTGTTATAAATTCATTAAAACGAGATACGACGATTCCGATTTTTAATCCAGTTCCTACTAAATTTCCTTCTAATACTTTTGCCATAACAGTTCCTCCTCTTTATTTATCTGTATCACAACGATTATATATGAAGCAGGTGGCCCATTTTTTCCATTTTTGTCCGCAAATACGCTTCGTTTTCTTTCTTCGGCGGCATTTCAATCGGCACCCGCTCGACTATTTCCAATCCATAGCCTTTTAATCCCGCAATTTTCTTCGGATTATTCGTCATTAGACGCATTTTCGTCACACCTAAATCTCGTAAAATTTGCGCTCCGATCCCGTAATCGCGCAAATCAGCCGGAAATCCCAATTTATGGTTTGCCTCTACTGTGTCAAAACCTTGTTCTTGAAGCTTGTAGGCTTTCAATTTATTGAGAAGGCCAATTCCTCTTCCTTCCTGTCTCATATACAAAAGGACGCCTCGACCTTCTTTTTCAATTTGTTCAAGGGCAGCGGCAAGCTGGGGACCGCAATCGCAGCGATAAGAACCGAATACATCGCCCGTTAAACATTCAGAATGAACTCTCACAAGTACGGGCTCTCCGTTGTCGATATCTCCTTTTACGAGCGCCACATGTTCTTTCCCTGTGAGCACTTCCGAATAGCCGACGGCTCGGAAATGGCCAAAATGCGTTGGGAGCTCGATTTCCACTTCTCTTTTAATCAGTTTTTCTTGTTTGCGCCGATATTCAATCAAATCTTGTATCGTAATCATCTTTAAAGAAAATCGTTCAGCGATTTCTTTTAACTGCGGCACTCTTGCCATCGTGCCATCTTCATTCATTATCTCGCAGATGACTCCAACGGGTTTCGCCCCTGCCAATTTTGCCAAATCTACAGCGGCTTCCGTATGGCCAGCCCGTTTTAAGACACCGCCTTCTTTTGCAATCAACGGAAAGATGTGGCCGGGTTTTTTAAAATCATATTGTGTCGTGTCATCGTTCACAATCTCCTGAACGGTTTTGGCACGTTCAAATGCGCTGATTCCTGTTCGGGTGCTGATATGATCGATGCTGACGGTAAACGCCGTTCCGAGCGAATCCGTGTTTTGATTGGTCATCATTTTCAGCTCAAGCTGGCGAGCTTTTTCTTCCGAAATCGGAACGCAAATCAGGCCCCGGCCTTCTTTTGCCATAAAATTAATCATTTCCGGCGTTGCTTTTTCCCCTAATCCAATAAAATCGCCTTCGTTTTCTCGATCTTCATCGTCCACGACAATGATTACCTTTCCTGCCTTTAAATCCTCCACAGCTTCTTCAATGGAAGCGAACATACTCAATCACCCTTTCTTTAATCGGCGAAGCCGTTTTCTTTCAAAAAATCCAGAGAAATTCTAGATTCTGATGAACGCGATCCCATGCTCATCAAATGATCCACATACTTGGCTAACATATCGCATTCTATATTCACGAGATCCCCTACTTTTTTGGACGCTAAAATCGTCTCTTCTTGTGTATGGGGAATGAGAGAGATGGTCAATAATCCATTCCCTGTGCGAAAAATGGTGAGTGAGGTGCCGTCTATCGCAACCGATCCTTTCTTCATAAAATAGCGCGAAAGCTCCGGCGGCGCTGAAATGGTCATATACAGGGCATTATCGACCGGCTGTATTGAAACAATCGTTCCCACACCGTCCACATGTCCGCTGACAAAATGTCCGCCAAATCTCCCGTTTGCCGGCATGGCTCTCTCCAGATTCACCTTGCTGCCGGGAACAAGCTGTCGAAGCGAAGTATCGCGGAATGTCTCCGGCATCACATCAGCCGAAAACGTTGTATCGCTGAATGATGTTACGGTTAAACAAACTCCATTCACCGAAATGCTGTCGCCAAGATGTACGTCCTCTACAATCTTCTCTGCTCGAATCAATAGCTCCAAAGACTGACTCCCTTTTAAAACTTGTTCAACAACGCCTATTTCCTCTACGATCCCTGTAAACACTTACGTCCCTCCTTTTGAACCATAATGGAATTTCGTTCAAACCTTTTCTATTCTTTGACCGATGCGGTTATTTTCACATCCGGGCCTACCATTTCTACTTTCTCAAAAGTTAACGGAAGGGAATCCGCTATCTTTTCTACTCCTTTTCCAGAAAACGATGTAAGAGCTTCTCTACCGCCAATCAATTTTGGGGCCATGTATAAAATCAATCGCTGAAAAGCCTTTTCTTGAAGAAAAGATCCATTGACCTCTGAACCGCCTTCAACCAGAAGCGTCATGATTCCGCGTCTGCCCAGCTCCTGAAGCAATTCGGCAATAGAAACATCTTGGCTTTTTTGCCTTATGACCGTAACACCTAAACGGATTAGATCAAGTTCTTTTTTCTCGGAAGCATTACAGCCACAAACCACTATCGTTTCGCTGTCTTTATTGGTTATAACATTTGCATCATTTGGAATACGCAAGTGGGTGTCTAAAATGACGCGTATAGGATTCTTTTCACCTTGGGGCAATCGAACGGTAAGGAGGGGATTGTCATGAAGAACGGTATGGATGCCGACAAGGATAGCATCATGATTTTTTCTAAGAAGATGAACATCCTGGCGGGATTGCTCGCTTGTGATCCATTTGCTGTCGTGAGCAGCAGTTGCAATCTTCCCATCTGCCGTGACGGCTGTTTTAATAGTGACAAACGGGGTTTTGGTTTGAATAAAATGGAAAAATGGCCTATATAACTGTTTGGCTTCCTGACCGCAAATGCCTGTTTCTACTTCAATTCCGGCATCTTTTAGCTTTTGAATCCCTTTTCCTGCTACGAGCGGGTTTGGATCCAGAGTAGCGACAAAAACCCTTTTTACACGCTTTTCAATTAAATAATCTGCGCACGGGGGCGTTTTGCCGTAGTGGGAGCAAGGCTCCAAAGTTACGTACACATCGGCGCCTTCAGCTTCGGATCCTGCCATATCCAAGGCGATCCGTTCAGCATGGCGTTCGCCGGCTTTTAAATGAGCGCCCATTCCGATGATTCGACCTTCTTTCACAACCACGCTGCCTACAGGAGGATTGGGGGATGTCTGGCCATTTACACTCTCCGCCAATTTCAACGCGAATTTCATATAGTCTTCTTTCAGCATTTTGGGAGCAACCCTCCTCATATTACAGAATAGCCGTCTATTTGCTTGTCAAAAAGAAGCGAGCAGAATAATGATTCTACCTTGTCCAACATGAATTTTATGAAGTAAGGAATTTCCAATTGAAAAGCCCCGCAAAAATGCGGGGCCTTTTAAATTCATTGCGAAATAAGCGTTAAAATACTCCTTTTTTTAACGCTTCCTCCTTCTCCCATCCAGACTTTCACTGTCGGCTTTGGAATTTCACCAAATCCACCGTACACCGAAAAGGCGCACGGGTCACGGGCTTTGAACATCATGTTCATCACCGCCGGTCGGGAATTTCACCCTGCCCCGAAGGAAAATATGAAATTTTTCTCCTTGCTCATATCCTACTTAATCAAAAGGCGTTTCGGCCATGATAATGTATAAACATTCCATGTACTTTTGATTTTGATAAAAATTTTATCATTCTCCAAGTATAATTGCAAGCAACTTGAATGAACGTTGATGGCTATCACAGCTTTATCCAACGATCAAGTCCGTTTTTTCTTTATCCGTCCGTCTGCCTCGATTGCTTCATTCCGATTGATAGCTCCATTGCTCATCGTTCGGATGGACAAATGACGAACTGGAATCTTTTTTAGCGTTCCCTCCATCGTTTCCTTTATGTATGCAAGTTGCCCCGTTCGAATGGGGCTTTGTTCGTAAACAAGCTTTTTTAAGAGCGCAGAAAAATGAGGAAAAACTACTATTGATTAAAACCATTCCAACGGTTAGCGGTTGGAATATTGTAATCATAATCAAACTGTTTCCGTCTTTTTTCGCCTTTTTTATTTTTTACTATTATGATTGAATGGTAAGTATTATAATTTATTGTGGCAGTATATGAAAGTTTTACAGAGGAGAGAAAGAATGGAACAGTTTACTCATCAGCTCATTACTTTTTTAGGTAATCTTGGCTACTTTGGAATCGCTCTAGCATTGATGATCGAAATTATTCCAAGCGAAATTGTTTTAAGCTATGGAGGATTTTTAGTCTCCCAAGGAAAATTGTCGTTTGTTGGTGCCTTCATAGCAGGTGTAATCGGCGGGACGATTGCCCAAATTTTTCTATACTGGTTAGGTAAATATGCAGGAAGACCATTTTTTCAAAAATACGGAAAATATTTATTCATCAAAGAATCTCATATAGATGCTTCGGAACGATGGTTTAACAAATACGGGCCTTTCGTGATTTTCACAGCTCGATTTATACCCGTAGTGCGTCATGCCATCTCTTTGCCGGCCGGATTTTCCAAAATGTCATTGCGATTATTTTTGCTTTACACATTAGCTGCCATGATACCGTGGACTATATTGTTCATGCTTTTAGGAATGCAGCTTGGCACCCACTGGGAAGCAGTGAAATCCGTTGCCGGAAAATATGTGACCCCGATTGCGATTTTGGCCGTAATCAGTTTGGTCCTCTATTTTGGATGGAAAATTTTCAAACAGAAAAAACGTTCATAAAAGCCTTTATTCAAACGGCAGTCGCAACGAAAAAAGAGAAAGTGAGATTCAACTTTTCATACTTTTGCAAGTACGAAAATCAATTAGCTTCGCGTTGCTGTGCCCCCGGAATCATTCGTTGTTCTCCGCTGAAATACCCGGGGGCGCTTTTTATGGAAGGTTTTTTAATAAAATTTATTCACCCGTATCAATACGAATTCGTTCCGGTTATGGAACGACCGGCCAGTTTTAGGTGACAGGCTAATACAGGAGTAGAGAAACACTATTTAAAACCGTCATGTCGATATTCTTTCGCTGCCCCCATTATAGCTTGCTCTTTAGATAAAAATTCATGATTTCCAAGTGTTCATTTCTTGCCTTGCACCCCTATGTTCTTGTATGATCAAAACCATAAAAAGAACGAACGAAAGACTGAAAACAATAAAAATTTATAAAATGGACATAAAAACTTAACAAAATGACTATTTTCAAATACAATTTATTTTTGTAATATACAATCAGCTTGCTGATGTCATTCCGGACACATGCCGTTTATGCTTTTGTGAACGGAAGATAAAGCCAGTTTCAACGAATAGGCCATATCATGAGAGATGATTTCTCATTTCAAAAAGCAAGTTTTAGGGAAGGCAAATGGTGCGCCACCAGTCTTGACTGGTTCTAGTGGGTTCGATTCCCACCCCGAAATTTTTTATGAAGTTTATGAAAAATTTCGAGGGTGGAAGAATCGATTTTCCTGACTTCTGCCCTCTTGAGGAGGGATTTTACTTGTTAAAGAAAAGAGACCTGCAGGAAGCCCCATTACTTTTTGAATTGATGAAGCATCCAGATGTCTTCCCGTTTGTTCGCCATAAAGCTTATTCACAAGAAGAGTTTTTATTTTTAACCAAACAAATGATGGAAGCAGAGGAGCGCGGCGAACTCATATCCAGAACAATTCTTGACGAATGGGGAAACCCCATTGGTACGATCAATTTATATGATATTGAAAACCACTCCGGGTTTTTAGGCACATGGCTCGGAAAGCCATATCACGGAAAAGGATATAATCGTTTAGCAAAAGATGCTTTCTTTCAAGAATTGTTTTATCAGCTAGGAATTGAAACCATTTATATGAGAATTCGCAAGCAAAATATCCGTTCCCTGAAAGCCGCCGAAAAATTGCCGTATGCGCTGAAAGCAAATGAAACTCGTCCTCATCTGTATCAATCCATCAATAAAGAAGCACCCGTCTATGATTTATTTGAAATTACAAAAGACCTTTACACTTTGCATTTGTTGCGGCAACAATCCCATGATGATAATGAGGAAGCGATGAAAGCCTAAAGAATGCGGGCGGGGATATTCCCGGCCGCATTCTTTGTCTCATAAAAGATGAGTTTTTTCATCATATTGAATAGACTATTATGGACGCCAACACGTCAAAAAACAGTCTACTTTGAGAAATAATAGACTGTTAGAATACCTATAGAATGATTAATTCATAGATTTTCTCTTTTAAAATGTTCGGAACTAGTACATTTTCTAAGCTGTCATAAGCGCTTTATTTCATATAATCGTATTGTACAGTTCTTGCATCAAAATCGGGAAAATCGTTGGAGTTGGAGGAATGCAGCAATGAAAGAGACGTACAGCCTCAAAGAAAAATATAAACAATTTTTGATGATCTTAATCCCTATTTTTGTGACGCAAATCGGCATTTATTCGATGAACTTTTTTGATACGATGATGTCAGGCCGCTATTCTTCCAGCGATCTTGCAGGAGTCGCAATAGGGTCCTCGATATGGGTTCCAATATACACTGGACTAGGTGGAATTTTATTATCGATTACCCCGATTACCGCCCAATTTTTGGGGGCCAAAAACGCGAAAGAAGTTACTTTTACCATCATTCAAGGAGTTTACATAGCCATCGCCTTAGGCATATCCATCATCATCGTCGGCAGTTTTGCCCTTGATCCTATACTAAATGGAATGAATTTAGAGAGCCGGGTACGGATGGTAGCAGAAAAATATTTGATCGCCCTTTCTTTCGGAATCATTCCGCTCTTTGTTTACAATGTACTCCGCAGTTTTATCGATTCTCTAGGGAAAACAAAGGTTTCCATGGTGATTACGCTGCTTGCGCTGCCCATTAATGTGTTTTTTAACTATCTCTTTATCTACGGAAAAGGAGGCTTTCCCGCCTTGGGGGGAGTGGGCTCCGGGTACGCAACGGCCGTTACTTATTGGTTGATCACGATCATTGCCGCGGTCATCATCCATAAACGGCCGCCTTTTTCCACGTACAATGTTTTTCGTCGACTCCCAAGCATTTCATTTCCAAAATGGAAAGAGTTTTGTAAAATTGGGTTGCCTATTGGGTTATCCATTTTTTTCGAAACCAGTATTTTTTCTGCCGTCACGCTGATGATGAGTGAATACAGTTCTGTCACCATTGCAGCTCACCAGGCTGCCAATAATTTTGCATCGTTGTTGTATATGGTCCCACTGAGCATCTCTATGACGCTTACAATCGTAGTAGGATTTGAAGTTGGAGCCGATCGCTTCCATGATGCGGAGCAGTACAGCCGTCTTGGAATTTTTACTGCTGTAACTCTATCGATTATATCCGGTGTGACGTTGTTTATCTTTCGGGATAAAATTGCATTGCTGTATTCACATGAGCCAGCGGTCATTCAACAAACTACTCAGTTTCTAGCTTTTGCAGCATTCTTTCAGCTTTCAGACGCCATTCAAGCTCCGGTGCAAGGCGCATTGCGCGGATATAAAGATGTCAATCTTAGTTTTATCATGGCACTCGTTTCTTACTGGATTATTGGCCTCCCATTAGGGTTCCTGCTGGCAAAGACAACGGACCTTCAAGCTTTTGGCTACTGGATCGGGTTAATTACAGGGCTTGCATTTGGCGCTGTCACCTTGTTCACACGTCTTGTTTATGTGCAAAAGAAAATCTATTCTCCACAAGCAAAATGGCAAAGAAGCAGATCCTGACTCGGTCTGCGTCTTTGCCATTTTCTTTGAAACGATATTCCCGTTGTACGTTCCTTTCTTGGTCTTCTACTCATAAAATACTTTTCCCAATACGTCTTTTCCTCCCGTTACAGGAATGATCGCACCTGTTATAAAATCAGACTGCTCTGAACATAAAAAAGCGACCATCCTCGCTATATCCTCCCCCGTGCCTGGACGACCAACAGGAACTGTATCATCCTTTACGCCCATTGCCTCATGAATCTCTTTTTCTTTCCAATCGCCCGTAATATCTCCCGGACAAATCATATTGGCCGTTATGCCGTTTTCCGCTTCTTCCAGAGCAATCGTTCGTGTCAGAGAAGCAAGCCCTGTTTTCGAAGCGGCAAACGCCGAGCGATAAATCCAACCAGGCGCGGTCTCTATCCTATCGAAGCCAAATGTGATGATCCTCCCCCAATGTTTCTTTCTCATTCCAGGAAGAGTCAGCTTAGATAAGTAAAACGCGCTGTTCAAATTTCCATTCACTATGTATTGCCATTCACTATCATCATATTCTTCCATCTTTTTTCGCTTTTTGATAAAAGGACCGGCGTTATGGATCAAAACATCTACACTGCCAAACTGCTCTTCCGTTCGTGCCACAATCTGACGGCAATCTTCCGGCTTTGTAATATCACCGCTGACAACAATCGTTGATACGCCAAACTTCTCCTGTAATTCATTAGCCAATTGTTCAGCTTCATGCCGGCTGGAACAATAATTGATAGTCATATTAAAGCCTGCCTGCGCCAAAGCGTAGGCCGTACGTTTTCCAATTCCTTTAGCCGCTCCCGTAATCAATGCAGTTTTTTTGTTCATTCCTTCCCCTCGCCCCAATATATCATTTTCTTCTCTCATCATTATAGTAAGCGGAGAAAAAAAATTATGCAAATTTAATCCTATTTTCTTAGAACTGGGGTTGATAATAAGAAAAAAGGAAGGTCCGGAAATCATTTAAATGAATGATTTCCGGACCCTCTCTTTCACTTTTTGACGATTCTTCCAAACCTCTCTTCAAGAATTTATTTTTTAATAAATTCTTGCGTCCAAATATTTCCGTTTTCTACATACCCAACTCCGATATGAGTGTAGTCTTTATTTAAGATATTCGCACGATGACCTTCACTGTTCATCCAGCCATTGACCACTTCTTCCGGAGTGCGTTGACCTTCTGCAATATTTTCACCTGCGGCTGTAAACTGGATTCCATATTGTTTCATCATATCAAATGGAGATCCATATGTTGGACTCGTATGAGAGAAGTAGTGGTTAACAGCCATGTCATTGGCTTTGTCGCGAGCCATTTTGCTTAAAGTCGGATCTACTTTTAATTGTGGTAAACCATATTTTGCTCTTTCTTTATTCGTCAAATCCACTACTTGTTGTTCGTACGCTTTTAATGAAGATCCTGTTTTGGAAGTAGCAGGAGCCGTTGTATTGTTCTTTTCGGTAGTTGTTTTCGCCGATGGAGTGGATGGAGATGTTTTTTCCGTGACCGTTGTATTCGGCTGAGCTTTGGCAGCTTGTTTCGCAATCGACAGTGCATATTGATATTGCTGATTCATCCAATTATCTAACCAGCTTTTTGAAATCGGAAATTGTTTCACTTCAAATTGACATTCTACGTTATTATTTTTATCACTATTTATCGGAAATGATGCCGCATTTGCCTTTGATGCAAGCGGTGCAGTCAATAACCCAAAGGATACTGCTACTGCCATCAATGATTTTTTGTTCATCTAATCTTCCTCCTTTGATTCTTTCAATCTCTGATCTGGTTACATCATAACATGCGATTTTTGTAATATTTGAGGAAGAAAAAGACAAATTCAAAGAGAAACAAGCCAAAGAAAAATAGCCATCTATTTTCATCCAAAAAGGGGCTGTAAACCTTGAAGATTAAAGTTTGTTAAATAATCCCTTTCATTCTTAAATTGGCCATTCTTTCTTTTAATTAGGATCCGTTTTATTTATTCCCATAAATAAAGGGTTGACAATCTTCCTATTTAAGCCCTTTATTTACTTCCTTTACAAACGTATTGCGATTGTAAAGATTATTTGAACGACTCCATTACATCCGTGTAAAGCCGGATCAGCCGAATTTGATCTTCAGTTTTTAAATCCGAATCGATTACCCTTTTCACAGCTAAAAAATATTTTTCTTCTTTTGTTTTCCTAACGCGAGGGTGACTGAATTCGTCTAATAGTTCACTCTTCATCATTTCTTTCACAGTGGCGGTTGGAGAATTCGAGCCATCTTTCACTTCTCGCTTGTTCCACAAGGATAAAAATATATCCAATAAGTGTGAGTCCTCCACGTTCTCTCCTCCTTTATACGTGCGAAAGTGAATCAAACCTCGTTTTGCTTGATCCATTCAATGTTCTCTCATCGTGTTTATTTATCGAACGGTAGTCGCAACAATTATCGTCCTTTTTTTCTTAGCGAAAATGTCGGTACGAATATTTAAACACATGAGTGATGTATCATTTATTTTTCAGAATCAACGGAGTGATCGCATGGAGTGTTTAATTTTTTTAATAACTGGATAAATGTTTGCAGTTCTTCATTTGTAAAATGGCTGAATTTCTTTTGAAAATATTCAGATTTTAATTCGGCAGCAAATTTCAGCATTTCATTTCCTTTTTCCGTAATCTCCAGTTCAACTCTTCTCCGATCGACTTCGGAACGCTTTCTTGTTATAAAGCCTTTTTCAACTAAAGAATCTGTGATAGCTGTAATATGGCTCGCCGACACTTCAATGGTTTTGGAAATATCCGACGCTTTCAAAGGACCATTCTCGTCAATGACTTTTAAGACGATAAACTCTGTGCTGTTCAAATATTTCCCAGTGTAATTTCTTAATTCGTTTTTGACCATTCGAAAGTTCTTACGCAGTAATTGTTCCAGTTCTACTAGCATTTCTTTTCTCAATATGATCGACCTTCCATTTATCATCCAATAATTTATATTATGAACTATTTAATGATAAATGAAATACGTTTCATCTGTCAATATTCTCAACTTGAATGACAACGAAGCTTCTTCCCTTTCTTTTTTATGGATAGGATGATTCTGCATTTACTATTCCAATGCTCTTTTGATCTTAATTACATGGCACCATTCAGTGATGGGCGGGGCAGGAGCAATCGGATTTCATTTCATTCACATAATGAGACGATCAACTCGAACGAAAAAGAGCGGGAAATTCCCGCTCTTCCATTGAAAATTACTTATTTTTAGTGACAATTTCCACTGCTTTTTTCACCTGGGTATCATGATCTTGAATTTCTTTTCTGATTTGATCCATCAATTTAATGGTCGTTTCTCCCGACACCTTTCCTGTCACTTGCAGCTTCTGATCTCTTTGGAACCGCAAAACAGCGTCTTTTGTTTCACCGTCAAAATAGCCGTCTACTTTTCCCGGGTTATACCCAAGAGCGCTGAGCATTTGCTCCACTGCTTTCACTTCCTTGGAAAGGTCGGATTCTTTCAGTTCTTTATCCGGATCTACAATTGGTAAATTAGCATAACTTGGGAGTTTGACTTCATAATCCGGTTTAATACCCTTTTTATGAATCCACTCTCCTTTTGGCGTCAGCCATTTCGCGGTAGTGAATTTTAGATTAGAACCGTCTTTAAAATCTTCCGTCGTTTGTACCGTTCCTTTGCCAAATGATTTTTCCCCGATCAGCGGAACGCCGGCAGACTCTTTCAACGCTGACGCAAAAATTTCCGAAGCACTTGCGCTTCCTCCATCAATTAATACAGCCACTGGGACATTTACTTTGTCCTTTCCGTCAGCAATAAATTTCTCGCGCTGTCCATTGCGGTCTTCCACTTGCAGCAGGATTTTCCCCTTTGGCACGAACATATTCGACATTTTTATAGCTTGGTCAAGAAGTCCTCCCGGGTTTTGCCGCAAATCAAGCACCAGCGATGTCATGCCTTTTTTCTTCATTTCGGCGATCGCTTGTTTCAACTCTTTATACGTATTTTCTGAAAAACTTGTGATTTGAATTTTGGCAACACCATGATCGAGCATTTCTGGATAAACAGTTTTAATAGGGATCGTATCTCTTACAATGCTCACTTCGATCGGATCTTGCTCACCCGGACGCTGAATCTTCAGCTTAACCTTGGTGCCTTTCTTACCGCGTATCATCATGACAGCTTTTGTCGAACTCATCCCCTGCAAACTTTTACCATTGACGGAAAGTATGCGGTCGTTCGGACGCAATCCAGCTTTCTCGGCAGGGGATCCTTTAATAGGCGAAACAATTACGATGTTTCCATCTTTTTCTTGGATTTCTGCTCCGATTCCTTCAAAAGAGGACTCGATGCTTTCGTGAAACTGTTTTGCTTCGCTTTTAGACATATAGTCAGAATACGGATCACCCAAAGATTGAACCATACCATTAATGGCCCCGTTAATCAGTTTTTCATCATCAACTTTTTCGTAATAATTACTTTTTAATTTATCATACACATCGTAAAGCTTATTAAATTCCGGACGGTTTGCACCACCGACATCGACCGCTTTTTCATCCCCAAATGCCAAAGCAAATGTTGTAATTCCCGCTGTTATAAAAACAATGAAAAAGAGGAGCATAACAAAATGAAATCTCTTCATTTTCACATAATTTGACGAAGATTGCTTTTGCTGCTCCTTTTCTTGCTTTTCATCTTCCACATTTGTCACCACTTTCATTGCTCTCATTCTTCGGATTTATGATTTTTCTGTAACTACTTTATTTTAACAGCTTTTTAAATTTAGGGAAAGATAAAACCTATTTAGAAGCTGACCTTAGTAGGGAACCATTTTCGAATGATTGATCGAATGAATCGGAATTTCAGCATCCTCTCTCCAATTCAAAGCTGCGATGGGAATGATCCCTATCTTTGCATAGCTGCTTAAATCGGAAGCGAAGCCGCGGGATACACGACTGATTGATTGGCGGAAATGCCTTCAAAAAACCCCTCCATCCATTTGGAGAGGTTTTAGGGCGTTGGGGAAATACTTTTCTTTCATTAAATAAAGAAAAATTCTCCTGTATGAAAGGATCATCCGCCTGCCGGTATATTCTTTTACATGAAAATGATTTTTTGCGTACTGTCCTCCTGGGCGTATTTCGACGTCCAAAAAAGGGGGATCGCCCCCCTTTTTACATTTTTCCGTAATTCCGATAAAATTCTTCCAATGTCCAGCCGTTTTCATATATCTTCTTCGCTGCTTCTACTCCCACGTAACGGTAATGCCATGGCTCAAATTGATAGCCGGTAATCGCTTCTTTTCCCTTTGGATAACGGAGAATAAAACCGTATTCGTGTGCATGTTTCGCTAGCCATTGACCCTCTTTTGTGTTTTCAAATGAATCCGTCAAGAGAAAACCGACGCTTTTCCCGGAAATATCGATCGCCAATCCGGTCTGATGCTCGCTTTGTCCGGGTGTTGCGACAGCCTGATTCGCTTTCGCTTTCCCAGAATTGGCCATTTCATTGTTGAATACCGCTACTTGCCGGTTGTAAGAACGGTAGCCAGAAACGGCATATAAATAAACGCCGTCTTTCGCTGCTGCTGCAAACATCTTTTCCAACGCTTCGGCTGCTTCTTTACGCATCAAGCTTTTTTCAATTTTTTCGTCTCCAAATGAAAACTTTACAGCCGGTCTAACGAGATCTTTCGGCGCGTAACCTTCAGGCAAATTGTACTCTTTATTAACCAAAACGAGCACATTTTCCGGATTGGTAATCACCTTTTTCCCGCTGACTTCTTTTATTTGGTTGAAAGTAAATTTCTCAGCTTTCGGAGTTGTAGATTCTCTCGCTTGGTGATTTTTTTCTTGATGATTGGTGCCTTTTGCTTCCTCGCCGCCCGCTTGGCATCCACTGACCAGCAACACGGCAGCGGCCATCGTCAATATCCATTTTTTCATAGTTCCACCTGATTTTTCTGTTTTTCTGCCATTCGCTGATTATCTATCATGTTTCATTCTTATTGTTGAATAGGAAAACGAAAAGAAAAGCTTTTATGGCTTCTCTTTTCCAAATAACCGATTCTTTTTGTTTATTCTTTTACCACGGATTCCAATGCCACTTCAATCATCTCATTAAATGTTGTTTGTCTTTCCTCCGCTGTCGTTGCTTCACCGGTTAACACATGGTCGCTGACTGTCAGAATAGTAAGCGCCTTTCTTCCATACTTTGCCGCAATGGTATAAAGAGCCGCTGTTTCCATTTCAAGAGCTAATACTCCATATTGAGCCCACTTTTCATGTTCAGCGTGGTCATTATAAAATAAATCTTCTGTAAACACACTGCCGACTTTTAGATCTAAACCTTTTTCGACTCCAACATCATAGGCTTTTTTCAACAGCTCCCAATTCGCGGTAGGGGCATAATCAATTCCATTAAATGTTAAACGGTTTATTTGAGAATCAGTGGAAGCAGACATCGCCAATATGACGTCACGAAGTTTTACGTCTTTTTGAATGGCACCGCACGTTCCAACGCGAATTAAGTTTTGCACATTGTAGCTTTCAATTAATTCTGTCACATAAATGGAAATCGAAGGAACTCCCATTCCGGTGCCTTGAACAGAAATCCTTTTGCCTTTGTATGTACCTGTATAACCGAACATGTTCCGAACTTCATTGTAGCAAACCGCATTTTCTAAAAAGTTTTCCGCAATATATTTAGCACGGAGAGGATCGCCTGGAAGCAATACTGTGTCCGCAATTTCATTTTCTTTTGCTCCGATATGTATACTCATATGAATTCCTCCTTTTATCGCTTTCAATCATCCCTATTTTAAGCTTTTTTGCATGTGTCTGCAAATGATTCCATGAGAAAAATTCCTATGAACGGGCATCCTATTGACAAAGCTGCTTGCTTTCATTTAAAGGAAGAATTCAAATATATGCCGCAGGAGGGATATGGACCATGGCAAAAAAACATCGCAGCAGAATAAAAGCGACCAAAAAAAAATAATCATGTTCCACCGGAAGCTGTTTTAGCCGAACAGGATGCGCATGGAAAAGAATATTCCGGCAAAGATCGAAAATAGGAGAGAATGCCAAAAAGGCACTCCATCCTATTAGTGAACCAAACTCCGTTCAATCTTTCGCCAGCCGCCCGATTCCAGTCGATAAAAACTCTTATTTGAACCTTTGGAAATTTGTACGATATCACCTGTAGCTACAAAGCGGGCAGAAAAATCGGGCGGCAATAAATCAAATACATTAAAAATACGAAAAACCGTTTCCAAGGCCGCCCGATGGTTTTTGGCTCTTATCGGGAGATGATAAACAGCTTCGTATCCTTGTGTATCTCCGTAATGGGGGGTCTGAAATAAGGTCACTTGGTACTCTTTGACACTTGGCAACAACATTTTCCATTTACTCAATTTTCCTCGCCCCTATCTTATTAATATTTATCCATCCATTTACACAAGGTTTTGACATTCACCTTGTCGATACCTTCATCAAAATCCCACTAATTTTGTCAAAAAGTATGGATGGATGCTATTGATACGGGCTTTCCATGAAAAATGATTCACCAGCGTATATTCAATCTTTGCTGTCTTACTTCCCCCTTTTAAGGGATAAACCACACATGATCTTTTGTTCCAACAGTTTCCTCAAAACGGACAATTCTTGATTTGTGACAGAAAACCGGATTTGATTTTCATCTATCGCTATTACCTCGCTTAAATATCCAGCCAATCCTCGAGCCCGACGGTCCACCTCCATGAATATCTCAATCCGATCTTCCGTTTGTGCCAGAAACACGATTTCCAATTCATCCAATTTCCCTAAAAACATTCCGCTCCCTGGAATAAATTCGAATACCTGAATAAACGGATAGTTGCAGCTGGTACGGAAAAATGTTTGTTCACACTCTACTTTTCGAAGCCGAAAACCTAGTTTCTCCATTTCCTCAAGCACCGCGGATGTCATTTGGTTAGGACGCACGGCAATGTAATCTTCGTCTTGAGGATTCACTGCATTCTTAATATCCAATCCGGTTTGAACCCAAACACGCGTACTACCATATGTTAAAGGAGCATCTATTGGCAGAGTAAAGGAAAAAGGAAATACTTTCGTTTCATTGGCCTTCATTAAAAACGGATCGGTAATTTGATGTTGTTCAATAGTCGCCGTCTCTGTATACGGATGACCATCCTTTTGGAAAGTATACATTGCATTGACGGTAAGATAAATAGAATCTATTGTTTGCTCAGTAACCCCTCCATATACTTCTACAACACCACGCATCGGATCTCCAGCTTTGTAACTTGTATATTCTAATTTCGTATCCACTCTTGCGCTTCCTATTCCAATGCTTGTCAACACTTTTGTGAAAATGGCCATTCCTTTTCCCCCTATTCCTTTTTCACGAATCTTACGGTTCAAGAGTCGATTCGTTTCATTTTTTTATTTTCCATTTTCTTTCTTAGGATGTACTTTTTCGAATCCTGTTTGGAATGCTCCTTTTTTAAAAAATAAAAAATAAAAAAGCAAGTGGAAGGCAAAATTCCAACTCGCTTTTTTCAACATAATCTGTTTACATTCTGGCTATTCACTTTCATCTTCGTCTTCATCTTCTTCTATGATGCTTTTCGCTAACAGATATTCAAATGTAATATCTGCTAATTCATCTACCTCTGACTTGTTAGGAATAAACCCTCTTTTTACTAGTTCACCGTAAAAAAATTCAGCAATCTCTTCCGTATCAATATACACTTCTGTTTCTCTCATCCATTTGCCCCCCTGCCCGTTGTTTTTTCTTCTGTTATGTTTCTCTCTTATACTAGAAATTTCCTGCTTGCCCCCTTTTATTACATATTATTCACGCTCATCCAATCTATGATTCCTCATTTTCTGCTCATTCGGATTTTTGGCTTCTAAGTAACTGGGCATGTTTTAATTTTTCTTTTATTTCCTTGACTTTCACCCGATAAAATTCATCTTGAAAATAGTGATACAGCTGCTGATAATCATTCAATTCATCAAGCAGACGATCAATTAATATTTCCGGGGACTCAGGAGCAGGTAATCCTTTTCGTTTCGCTTGCGATGAAATCAGCAATAATTCCGTTTTTTTCAAAATTCTTTCTGCTTCCTCATGATCCGCTACCAGCTTTAATTCCTCTTCTTGCGCTTCCAGCCATTCTCCGTCAGGTATACGAGTCAATTCATATATGATATCTTCCCATGCATCTTCTTTATATCGCCATATTTCCGTTCGACATCCTATAATTTTAAACAAATCGTTTTCGCATCCCTTTACTCTGACAAGATCTCCAAAAGAGTATTTATACTCGATGAAGAGCCGTTCTAAATGGTTTTCTCCTCCTTTATACTCCGTTAAAAAAGCAAGGGTGTTTTCTTTAAACAGTCCTTCGCTTTTATTAATTTCGTACACAATTTCCCCATCCAATTGCTTCATATTGGTTACGACGCCGACCGTTCCATATATGGTAATCACTACCGTATCCCCAATTCGAAATTTAGGTCGTTTTCTTTTTTTCACGGCCTCCCATCTCCTTATAGATACCTTTTTTACACTATATGCTGAAAGAACTTGGCATGCTCACTTCTTTCCTATCACTTTTCAATCGTTCTTTTCTTCCATTCACGCAATAACCTTTTCACAAGCTTTCCCATCTTTCATAAAGCCATCATCTTCTACATTCCAAAAGACATTCTTAAGGAAGTTTTTGCTAAATAAAAATTTCTTTTTATATTACAACGGGCCATCACACATTTTTGTTTTCATATTGACCACTTATCCTATTGAAGAGTAAAATGAATCAAAAAATCGAACTTGTCTTCGTTCAAATAAATAACAGTACTAATAGAGTCTTACTTTTTCAGAAAAGGTTGGCTATTTACAGGACGAAGTAAATATTAGGAAGTCGAGTTTCGATAAGAATTTTTTGATCCATGCGTAAAATCAATCCCGTGCTTATACGGTTTCAAAAAAGGGGGGATTTGATGGGAAAATCATTCTATCACTACATGATGAAATATAGGGAAGAACCGCCGAGGGACGATATTTCCCGTTTTGCCAATCATCTTTTCTTAGACCATAGCTTTCCGAAAAAATCGGAAGATTATCATGAGATTTCCAATTACTTAGAGATGAATGGCGATTATTTGAAAAGCATGTCCATATTTGATGATGCCTGGGAGCTTTATAAACAGGATGAAAGAATAATTAGTTAATTGTCTAAGGAAACCGAGTGCCTATCCAAAAGCCGTTTTTTTCAACGGCTTTTGGATAATGGATGGTTCTGAATGACAGCAGAAAAGATATATTGTACATGATGCAAAGTTATACATTTTGAGGAACTTTCTCATTTTGCTTGGTTGAACCAAGTTTCTCCATAATATCTCTCGCGATCCATACTCCACAAGCACTGGCTTGAGCTAAACCACGCGTAATACCTGCCCCGTCGCCAGCCGCATATAATCCAGAAATTTCCGTCTCAAAACGATCATTCAGTTTAGGACGAGCCGAATAAAATTTCGCTTCTACTCCATAAAAAAGAGTATGTTCTGACGCGATTCCCGGTGTAACATGGTCGAGCGCCTCGATCATTTCGATCAAGCTTTTCATCGTGTTGTATGGAAGCACTAAACCTAAATCACCCGGGACAGCTTCTTTTAAAGTCGGAGTAATAAAACCTTCTTTGATTCTTTTCAGTGTGGAACGTCGACCTTTTCGTAAATCGCCGTATTTTTGTACAATAATTCCGCCGTTTGACAACTTGTTGGCGAGGCTGGATACTTCGTGGGCGTATTCATTCGGCTGATCGAACGGATCTGAGAATGTATGAGACACCAGCAAAGCAAAATTGGTGTTGTTGCTTCCCAGTTTCGGATCTTTGTAGGCATGACCATTAGCCAACATCGTTCCCGTATGATTTTCCACTACTACATGTCCGGACGGATTGCTGCAAAACGTTCGAACCTTTGTGCCAACAGAAGTATTAAATACAAATTTTCCTTCATACAGATGGGTATTGATTTCTTCCATGACAATGTTCGAAGTTTCCACTCGTACACCAATATCCACTTGGTTATTGATCATTTTCAGACGACGCTTTTTCAATAATTTCGCAAGCCAAGTCGATCCATCTCTTCCTGGCGCCACCACCACTTTTTCAGCCGCAATCGTCGTTCCATCTTTTAAAACGATCCCTTTTACTACATGACGATCGCCTTGTTTTTCCGTAGCCAGATCTTCTACTTCTTTTTTGAAAACCATCTCAATTTTGTCTCGCAAGTATTCATATATGCTTTTTAAAATGGCTAAATTTTGTTCGGTGCCTAAATGGCGTACCTGAGCGCGCAGCAGCTTTAATCCTGCGGCATATGCTCTCCGTTCGATCGCTTTTACTTCCTCCGTTAAAGGATCGGTAATGGATTTCGTCGCACCATGTTTCAAATTAATGCTGTCTACATAATGAATGAGATCCAGTACGGTGGAATCAGGTAAATAATCTGTCATCCAACCACCAAATTCACTTGTTATATTAAATTTCCCATCCGAGTACGCCCCTGCGCCTCCAAACCCATTTGTAATAGAGCATGCAGGATAGCAGCCGGCAAATGATTTTTTGCCCACTGCCGGAGGACATTTTTCAATTTTTTTCTCCAAAATCGGGCAGTGCCTCCGGAAAATATCATGACCTTTATCGATTAACAAAATTTTCGCTTGAGGTAATTTTAACGACAGTTCATAGCAGGCAAATATTCCTGCCGGTCCTGCTCCAACGACAATGACATCGTATTTATGGTTCACATTGATCTCCCTCTTTCTCCGATCTTTCTACCACCACCTTACCAAATACCACCATTCTCGTCAACAAAATTACGAATAATAATTTCTTATAAAGAAATTATTATTCGTAAATAAAACGTTTCCTTGTAATTAAACTATAAATAATAATTAATAATGTCTTTATAAACGAATATTGTCTTTTTAGAGGCGAATCGGTTTTTAATAATAATGAAAAACACTAATTGTACAATTATAAAATACACAGTATTATTATACCGAAATAAAGAGTCTGAAATTTAAAAATTTTTGTAATTTTATTTTAGATGACTTGGATTCATTCTAACCTGTTCTGAAGAAAATTAAAAAAGACCCAGAATGTTTTTTTGTGTTAGAGAGATAATTGAATTAAGAGGTGTAGTAAACTTGAATGGCGTTTTAAACAAGTGGGATGTGAAAAGATTCACCCTTTTGATTGAGTTGAACAATCAAGAAGTACAGACTTACACAATAAGCAAGGACTTCAAAAGGGATGAATAAGTTTTATGGAAAAGTGGATTTAATCTTCAACTTGTTCAACTTTAATATAAGATAAAAGGAGAACACTTATATACGACTAATATGTGTTCTCCTATTTTTCAAACTTTTTATTTATCATTTCCTGCTTCATCATCATGGTCTGCCGTTCTTTCAGCTTTTTAAACAGCATTCTCGAAAGCAAACTCCCGGAAGATTGAAAGGCTTCGTAAAGGTTGAGTGTTGAAACATTTTGTCAACCTATTCAGCCATCGCCGCCGCCTTTTAAGGATTTAGCGATTTATTTCGATGTACCGTAGCAAGTTGCCCCGATGATAATCAGCAATAAAAAAAGGACAACGATGAGCGCAAACCAATGGTTGTATCCGCAACTAGAACCATAAGCATAAGGGAATCCGTAGCCAAAGCCGCTGCCGTATCCATAACCAGATCCAACTCCATATCCTACTGGTTCATATCCTGAAAAGCAATCATATCCATGGTGATCGTGCATACCTTCCACTCCTCGTTGATTGGGCTTTTTCTCTTACATTAGTTCAAAGTATGCATTTGCCCCATGGCAGGATTGGGTGTTAGCCTAAATTCATTCTTATCCGTTTCTGTTATTTCACTGTAACGGTAAGCAATACCTCTTCTCCGGCTGTTACAATATCATTTTCTTTTTTTGCAATGTTTTCAATCATATCGCCATTCGTCACGATGATGGGTGTGATGGTGGAATTCGCCTTTTCCCGTATTAAATTTAGATCAAATGTGATGAGAAGATCCCCTTTTTTTACTTTGTCGCCTTGGGAAACATGACTTTCAAACCCTTCCCCTTTCATCGAGACCGTTTCCAGCCCGACATGGATCAAGATTTCGACCCCATTGGCGGCTTTTATTCCCACAGCATGTTTGGTTGGAAATATTTGCATGATATCACCGTCAAAAGGGGCCACTACTCTTCCGTCGATAGGTTCAACAGCCATTCCGTCTCCCATCATTTTTTCAGAAAAGACAGGATCAGGCACTTCTTCAAGTGAAAGGATTTTACCACTTACAGGTGCGTAAACATCTATTTCTTTTGACGGCTTCCCCTTTTTCCAAAATAGCCATTTAAACAAGACTGTTCATCCTTTCTCTTCTTTATCCTCAAATAAATATAAATAATCAGCGTATCCTTCTTCGGCCATTTTCTCTTTCGGAATAAATCGAAGAGCGGCGGAATTAATGCAGTAGCGAAGGCCTGTCGGTGCCGGACCATCATTGAAAACATGTCCTAAATGCGAATCAGCTGTTTTGCTCCGTACTTCCGTTCTGATCATAAAATGGCTAAAATCTGCTTTTTCGACCATCTCTTTTTCGTCAATCGGCTTTGTAAAACTAGGCCAACCGCAGCCAGCGTCATATTTATCCTTCGAGCTGAATAACGGCTTTCCGGAGACGATATCGACATAAATGCCATCTTCAAAGTGATCCCAATATTCATTTTGAAAAGGCGGTTCTGTTCCTTGATTTTGCGTTACTTCGTATTGAATCGGAGTAAGTTGTTTTTTTAATTCTTCTTTATTCTTCATTTTCATGATCCCCCCAATGGTTTTTGATAAACTGTTCCCGCCCGGATCCGATCACATAAGCGTTGTATCTGAGAGGAAATTTTTTATAAAAATCCTGATGGTAGTCTTCTGCAGGATAAAACGGTTTTGCCGGCAAAATTTCTGTTACAATCGGTTGAGAAAATTTACCGCTTTCTTCAAGCTTTCTTTTTGACTGCTCTGCTAGTTTACGCTGTTCTTCATTATGGTAAAAGATGGCCGTTTTATACGAAGATCCCCGATCATAAAATTGACCGCCGTCATCGGTTGGATCAATTTGCATCCAGAAAATATCGAGCAATTTTTCATAAGGAAAAAGTTCAGGATCATAAGTGATTTCTACCGCTTCACGATGCCCTGTCGTTCCACTGCAAACCTCTTCATACGTAGGATTTGGCTTATGGCCGCCTGTATATCCAGAAACGATTTTTTCAATTCCCGGCAGTTGGTCAAACGGTTTGACCATACACCAAAAACAGCCACCTGCAAATGTCGCTTTTTCTAAACGTTTTTCGTTGGTCATCGGTCCTTCACCTCGTTTTCTTTCAAAATACCTTCTGCTACTTATTTTAGCGTTTTTTCTTAAAAAGAAAAGCAAAGCAACCGGACATGGAAAGATTCCCATTTCTTTTAGATATCCAATTAAAAGGCTTCTCATTACATATTCAGAGAAAGCGTAAATTCATTTTCATTTAAAGGTTTAAATGATGGGCATATCACACTTCTCGCCGGCGTACAATGACTTTGAAAGTGGAGGTGAAAAGAATGAAAAATCGCAACTATTTTTTTCGTTCTGATCAAAACTTAGAACGAAAAACGCTTTTCCCTAATTATCCAAAATATCATATAGCTTCGAAACTGCTAGCCTCTTCTCCTCCTCTAGCGCATATCCGCTTTTTTCATGCTTCTCCCGATTCGCAGAAATTGGACATTTATGTAAATGAACGTATGCTTATGCGCCGGCTGACCTTTCAACAAATCAGCGAAACGATACTTTTTTCTCCCGGCCTTTATTTCGTCGACATATATCCCTCCGATAAAACGTGGGATCCATTAATCAGCGAAAAAATTCTATTATATCCTGGAGATCATGTGTTATTGGCCGTATGCGGGATGCAGAAAAAAGTAAAATTGATTCGATATCCGAGTGATTCCTTTGTTCCCCGCCACGAAACAAAGCTGCGTTTTATTCATTTATCACCTGATTCTCCGCCGATCGATGTAGTGACCGAAACCGGCGACCTCTTTTTTCAAGACGTTTCATTTAAAGAGGCAACCGAATATATCGGAATGACGCCCATGACTGCCGAATTTACTTTCAAACTGGCGAACGGTTCTTATTCTTCTATACTGGAAATACTCCTGGATCCGGGGCGGATTTACACGCTGATATGCACGGGCTCCTCAAACAGCGAGATACCTGTTGATTTTCTGTTAATCATCGACCAATAGCGGCTGGCTTGTCCCGCCGCTTTCCTATTGCTTTTTTCCAAAAAACATAATAGCATTATGTTTGTCTTTGGCGACGGGAAAACCCGGCAAGCCGGGGCTTATTAGGCAAAAGAAAGGAGACCTCTCATGGATTATCTGCCCTCCGACTTTCTTCAAAAAATGAAAACATTGCTGAAAGAAGAAAGCGAAGCATTTTTCGCTACCTATAAACAAGAAAAAACATCCGGCCTGCGTATTAATCCGTTAAAAGTTTCTTTCGAACAATGGGAGGAAATTTCTCCGTTTGCGATGAATAAAATTCCCTTTGTGGAAAATGGCTATTATTACCGCCGGGAAGATGCTCCAGGAAAGCATCCATATCATGCAGCCGGCCTATATTATATACAAGAACCAAGTGCCATGTTTGTGGCAGAGCAGCTCGAACTATCACAAGGAGATATGGTTCTCGATCTATGTGCAGCACCGGGGGGAAAAACCACTGCCATTGCCGCACGGCTCGGAAACGAAGGGGTTTTGTTATCAAACGAAATTTCGGCCAAAAGGGTCAAAGCATTATCAGAAAACGTCGAGCGTTTCGGACTGACAAACACGGCCGTGATAAATGAGACCCCGGAAAACCTTTCCGCTCAGTTTGAAGAATGTTTCGATAAAATCATCGTGGACGCTCCGTGTTCTGGAGAAGGGATGTTTCGAAAGGACCCGGAAAGCTGCCAATATTGGAGCGGCGATTATGTGGAATCGTGTCATCATTTGCAGCTGGAAATTTTGTCTCACGCTTATGCCATGTTGAAAAAAGGAGGCATTCTTCTCTACTCGACGTGCACTTTTTCTCCGGAAGAAAACGAGCAAACCATTGAACAATTTGTCAAAACGTTTCCTGACATGGAAATATTGCCGATTCCACACAGTCATGGTGTTTCCCCCGGTCGTCCGGAATGGACTAAGACGCATTTTTCCGACATTGCAAAGACGGCTCGCCTTTGGCCGCACCATCTCCAAGGAGAAGGACACTTCGTTGCAAAATTACGGAAAACAGGAGGAAATGAACATTCCGCCCCCATCATGAAAGGGGCAAAGCTGCCTAGGGCACAAGCCAAACTGTTTCAACAATTTATCGAACAAACCTTTGTTCACTTTCCTTTCGAATGGGACCGGCTTTTTTTGAAAAATGACCGCTTATATTTTGTGCCGGAACAAATGCCGGATTTGTCATCGTTAAAGACTGTCCGAATAGGACTTCCTATTGGAGAATTTAAGAAAAACCGATTTGAGCCGCACCACTCTCTGGCGCTTGCCGTCCAAACAAAGGATGTACGGCACCATTTCGAACTCGAACAAAACGGAACGCTTTGGGAACGCTATTTGCACGGAGAAACGATTCAAACCGGAAAAGACCGGGGCTGGATACTGTTAACCATTCATGGCTTCCCGCTAGGCTGGGGCAAGGAAGCAAAAGGAATCATCAAAAATTTTTATCCAAAAGGTTTAAGACTGTCTTGAATAGACGTTGCTTAGTTTTTTATATTCATGTTCTGTAGATGAGCAAATTCGCTAACATAAATTTACAACCAAACAAAAAAAGAGACATGAACCCGATTCCTTGATTAGAATAGATGTGTCACCAAAACTATTCACAAGGAGGTTCATGTCTCATGAATAGATTAGCACATCATCAAGGAATCCACAAGTTTTTCACGATGTTGGGGTTGGCACTTTATTTTTCAAAACCTGTCATGAAGCATCTCGTTCATATCGTGGATGCGCTGACCACCAAAGGATTTGCGGGAACATTGACCGATCTTCATCATTGGAGCTTTCATCCGAACCACCGCACGACACTCAGCCATTTTTTCACGAAAAGCCCTTGGGATGAAGAGACGCTGCTTCGCAAACTTCAACAGTGGATGCTTCGTCGTGTCGAACGCATCGCCAAACAGGAGAATCAACCCCTTTTTGTTTCGATCGATGATACGATTTGCCAAAAAACCAAGCCTTCGTCACAGGCAACGCACGCCATTCAAGGGTGTGATTGGCACTATTCTCACACAGAGAAAAAGTCGATCTGGGGACATTCTCTCGTTTGGCTCATGGTTCATACGATGACCCAGGCTTTTCCCTTTGCGTTCCGCCTCTACGACAAGGCGGCTGGGAAAAGCAAGGGGGAACTCGCGATCGAGATGCTTTCTTCTTTGGATGTACACCGTCCTGTTTATGTGCTGATGGACTCTTGGTATCCATCGCAAACGCTCGTGGAAGCTTGTCTGAAAAAGGGATTCCACGTAATCGCAATGCTCAAGGCCAATCGGCTTCTTTATCCAAAAGGCATTGCGGTTCAGGTGAGGGAGTTTGCCCGCTACATCGAACCGAAAGACACTCACCTCGTCACGGTGGGAGAAGAGTGTTATCGGGTTTATCGCTACGAAGGCTCTCTCAAAGGTCTCGATGATGCCGTGGTGCTGCTCGCTTGGAAAGCCGATCAGCCGATGACATCGGAACATCTTCACTGCGTCTTGAGCACCGACCGGGATCTAAGCGATGAAGAGATCTTGCGCTACTATGCCCAGCGTTGGTCGATCGAATGTTTTTTCCGTCAAGCGAAAGACCAGCTGAAACTCGATGGATACCGCGTTCGCGGACGTCGGGCGGTGAAACGCTACTGGATCTTGGTGCAGCTTGCTTACGTGTACAGCATGTTCGAGTCGAACAGCGATTTTTCTGATGGGCTCGATCTTCTGCGCAAGAGAAAAGGACATAGCCTCGTGGAGTTCATTTACCGTGCAGCGAAACAAAATATTCCCATTGATGCCGTGAAAAAACAGCTCCACGTGGCATAAGGGGTACCCTGTTTGTCTCTTTTACATGGTAATTATTGTAATTAAAATTGCTCAACTACAGTTTTCATGTTTTTAAAAGGCAGCCATCCTTATGAAAAGGAATGCTGCCTTTCGTTGTCTTTACGGTTTCAGAACTACTTTAATGCAATGATCTTGATGATCATTAAATATTTTGTAAGCATTGGGTGCTTCGTCAAGGGATACTTTATGAGTAATAATCTCTTTCGGATCAAATTCTTTCTTCACCATTTTTTCAAATAGTTTCGGCATATCGGAATGACCGGTGCTTGCCCCATTTTAATGGTAATATTTTTTATCCATAAGGCGCCTAATTCAAAATTATTGTAGTTGCCCCCATATACTCCCGTAATTTGAATCGTACCGTTTTTCCTGACAGCTTTTGCAGCAATTTTCAAAGGACTAAGGGTTCCGCCTTGCAGCTTCAATTTTTGCCCCACGAATTCAATCGGTGTTTTTTTCCGTCCATACCGACGGCGTCAATCACCTTGTCTGCGCCTCCTCGGGTGATTTCCTTTAGGTATTCCCCCATATCATCGTATTCAGCAAAATTAAACACCTCAACATGATTGATCTTTTTTGCGTGTTCTAAGCGATAATCCAAATAATCAACAGCTATCACGCGTTTAGCGCCTTTCATCCAGGCGAACTTTTGCGCCATCAATCCGATAGGTCCACAGCCAAGAACGATAACGGTATCACCCGGTTTCACATCGGCATTTTCCACACTCCAGTAAGCAGTAGGCAAGACATCGGATAAAAAGAGAAGAGATTCATCTTCTAATTTACACGATTCCGGGATCACAAAAAGAGTAAAATTTCCAAAAGAGACTTTTAAATATTCAGCTTGACCTCATGGATGGTTTCCGTACTTTTCTCCAAAGCCGAAGTCCCCCCCTGAATCATAATATTCATTGGAATTATCGCATTGGCTCGTCATGCCGTGTACACAATAAAAGCAATGGCCGCAAGCAACATTAAAAGGAACGACGACCCGATCTCCCTTTTTTACTTTCGTCACTTCAGGGCCAACTTCTTCCACAATGCCCATTGGTTCATGACCAATCACGTAACCTTTCGGCAACGGAGAGTTTCCTTGATAGAGATGAAGGTCTGACCCGCAAATGGAGGTAGTTGTAATTCGAACAATCACATCGTCTTTTTTTTGATTTTTTGGATCCTCTACTTGTTTTACCTCTACATGATTAGGCCCTTGATAGGTTACAGCTTTCAACTCAACCCAACACTCCTATCCAAAAATTAGTTCCAACCACTGTGATTGATTTATGGATCGTTAATGTGGAAGGAATAATAGAAGTGTTTTCCGCAATACTTTTCTTCATTCAGACAAACTAAGAACGGTCTGTCAAAAAAGGAACGGAAAAACGGTACTAGTAGTAGTATAAGATTGCCGTCAAACAGTTGGTGCGAATTTAAAAAACCACTCCATTTAAAGGAGCGGTTTTGTATGGTTTCATGTCAGTTTTCCTCTTGTATCAAAAAGGAGAGCAATCATTTTCCTTTTTTGATGACTGTCGTCTTTTTTTCATTCATTGCACGGGAACGAGCAATGTGAACGAGATTCGATCTTTAGGAAGATTAAATTCATTTACCCGTATGCTGACATTGTTCTTCAGATTCATTCTTTTTGTGGAGACATAAATCATTTTTTGGTTAGGGAATATCCGTACCCAATCCGGAAAATGATATGATTCTTGGGCAATTTTCAGTACATAGGAAGGCGGCAAATGTAACTCGCCAAGCGACATTCCCTTTTGTTTTAATACGATATCTCCATTTTTCAACGCTTTCGGTTCAAACGTCATATTAAAATGAACCGATGTAGAAAAAAGGTCTAATTTTCCGGTTAATTCGACATCGTCCTTTAGATTCACATAATAATCAATGGGAGTGTCTCCTTTTTCTTTCGCAATATACGAGTTAATCACTTTATTCAGATCCTCTTTATTCGTTTCCAAGTGAAATGGAATCGTTTTGCCTACGTTTTTTTCCTTAGGAATTTCTCCTTGATCCACTGGCCAGAAAATAAGGCCGATGAAGACGATGATGATGAAAAGGACCAAGCCTAATAAAAGAAAAAAAGCTCTTTTCCACTTATTTGCACTCATTTACTGTTTCTCCTCTTTCTCTAACACTATTTTCCCATTTGTTAATTCTTCTAGCTTTCTCCCTTTGATAGTTTGATAGATCCGATTAGCCATCAATTGGTACCCTTGATCATTCGGATGAAAATGATCATTGAATAATAAATTTTCTTTTTGACGGTAAAAAATATCATCAATGCTAACAAAAACGGCGTGAGGAAATTTTTTTACCACTTGTTTGCTGGCTGCATTCCAATGATAAATCACTTGATTAATTTCCCTTATATCGGAAAACCATTCTAAAAATGGATTGTAAATACCGATAAGGACGATCCCTACATGAGGATTGTATTGACGTATTGTCTTGAAAATGGCAAACAGCCGCTGTTGATAAGGCTTTTCTTCTTGTAGAAACACGTTTGCGTTTAAATCCATGAAATGATCTCGAAGGATTTTCATTACATCATTTCCACCGATTGTAATGAATACCATATCCGCTTTTTCTATGGCTGATTTCATTTGCCTTGTCTTTAAGCGTTCGAGCAGCTGATCTGATCTCGTCCCTTTAATTCCATAATTTTGAAATTTAGCACTTTTTACCATTTTCAATTTTTCCAAGTCTTTTTTCAAATAGGGAATATAACCACCTTTATTCGTACTGTCACCTACCCCTTGGGTTAAGGAATCCCCAATGGCAACCACCTTCAAATCTTTAGGTACCACTTTTTCGGTTTGTGACTGAACCGTTTTTTCGGATCCTCCTATATAGGAACAACCGGCTACCGGAAAAAGCAAAAGAAAAGCGAAGAAAATATAGGCTGCCGATTTCACTGAATGGTCTCACCTCGCTGCAGATAAAATCTTAGCTGTGGGTTCCACTATGAAAATAACATATTATGATGTTCATAACGGAAAAGTTTCACTTTATTATAACACGATAAAAAGTTTCCTAAATAAGATTTCCGTACCATTTCGGGTATTAACTCCAAATCGATGCAGCCAAACCACCTTTTCAACCAAAACACTCCCTTCGTTTCAAACCGAAGAATGAACAATTCAAAACATTTCCTCATTTTCCAAAACTCATCCGGAAACGTCGGAAAAGGCTCTGCGTCATTACGATTGCAACGACTGTGCCGTACACAATCACCATGTTGATTGATGATTCTGTTAAAAGCAGCCCCTTGCGTTTCATAGAAAGGACATTACCAAATGGCCAAAATAATGTCGTATACTTCATAGGATGAATAAGGAAAGGAAATGGTGAAATAATTCATACCATATATCTATCCATACAGACAAAATCGAGTAGGAGGGAGCGATTAACTCCCGTCCTCTCACACCACCGTACGTACGGTTCCGTATACGGCGGTTCAATTAAGATAATTGACGCAAGTCTTTATAACTTCCGTGAATAGCTGTTCTCTTTATGCCAGTGGTCACTCCACCCTCCAAGAGGTCTCCCACGGGATTCACCGCTTCCTCCCTCAAGTGAGGTACTACGTCTTCTGTGTTCATCATGACTCACTGAATACCAAGGGCTATTCTCTCTTAATTGTTCGGTCCTTCCGAATTGTTCTAGACCAATTCGTACTATGACCTCTGCTGACTTCTGACGGTTCAGCTACTTATCACTAAGTAGGTTATGAAGAGTACTTCACATATCCGCCAGACCTCCCCGGGTAAGTACATGCACTTTCACACCATCTATCCGCCTCATTTACTCGATATGACCTTCGACAGAAAGAGCTTTGTTTTGTTATGCAAACTCACTCCATCATACCTAGCCTTATATGAGGTTCGTGTTCCTCGGTCCGGTGTTTTGCCTCCAGCTTCCTTCAGATTCCGCGTCACCACGGACACCCTTGCTCTTGTCTATCCTCTACTTCTGTCTTCGGGGTTCGGGACTTACACCCTATAGTTCATGTACATGCCGGGCGCACATACAAAAAAGAGTGCATGGCTTCCTGCACTCTTTGTAGATTCATTCATTTGCACAGAACGTGGAATCATATCCGCAAAGGTCTTTTGATTTTGTATAATTGAAAAATAGGATTATGCATTGTTTTTCAGAATACTGGATCCGTATAGTTGTTCATAATCCGGCCATCTTAAAACTTTTTTCAAGTAATCGCGAAACGAATAGAACGGCCGTGGATTCTGAGCATAGTAGATTCTGGTCATCATGGTCTCTAAACGAATTCTTACGCCAACATAGAAAGGGTTATCCTCCTCCAATACAGGAATTTCACTGATTTTTACCCTTTGGCCTTTCTTTGTCTGAAACTCAATCGCTTTGAGTATCAAAATATCATCCTCTTTTAACCCGTTTATTTTTATTATACTCCATTTTGAGCTTAAAAGAATGCATAATGACCTAAAAAATTTCTTTTTAAAAAAATTTGGAAAAAAGACCTCCATGTTCTTGATCGAAGGAAAAGCAGCAGCCATCTGTTTACGCCAAAATCGTGCGGTCGTTGAGCAATTTTTCACCTTTTATCTTCTGGAATTCTTCCAACAGTTTTTCGACCGTTAATGTCCTTTTTTCTTTTTCATCGGCTTCAAAAATAATTTGTCCCTTGTCCATCATAATTAAGCGATTGCCGAGATCGATAGCTTGCTGCATATTATGCGTCACCATGAGAGTCGTCAAATGGAACGTTTCGACGATCCTTTTCGTTAGGTGGGTGATCAGTTCCGCTCTAGATGGATCAAGGGCTGCAGTATGTTCATCGAGCAATAAAATTTCGGGTTCCGTAAATGTAGCCATTAACAAAGACAAGGCTTGCCGTTCCCCACCTGATAAAAGCCCCACCTTTGCTTGCAGCCGATTTTCCAATCCCAATTCCAGCATTTGCAATTTTTCTTTAAACAGTTCTTTTCTTTTTTTAGTCACTCCGATCGATAATGTACGTCTTTTCGTACGATTGTAAGCAATAGCGAGGTTTTCTTCAATGGTCATGGACGGAGAAGTACCCGCCATAGGATCTTGAAACACTCTTCCGATTTTCCTTGCCCGCTTATGTTCAGGAACGTTGGTGACATCAACTCCGTTTAAACGTACAATCCCCAAATCAGGAGCTAACTTTCCGGATATGATATTCATTAAAGTAGATTTTCCCGCTCCATTGCTGCCGATCACGGTGACAAAATCCCCTTTTTTCAATTGTAGATCAAGGTGATGTATCGCTACTTTTTCATCAGGAGTTCCTTCATAGAAAACTTTATAGATTTGATTTAATTCCAGCATCTGTTTCACCTCGATCCGTTGCTGCACGTATCCTCATCAAAACCCGCTGCTTCTTCATTTGATGTCTTCGATACTGTTCAATCAATTGTGGAACGATTAACGCTAGAACTACGATTGCAGCTGTAATCAGCTTCATATCCCCCGTATCGAAAAATTGAATGCGAAGTGCCAGCCCAATAATGATTCGGTAAATAATCGCACCAACGATAACCGCCGCAGTGGCTCGAATAATAGTTTTGTCGTCGATGATCGCTTCGCCAATAATGACTGACGCCAAGCCTATGACGATCATCCCGATTCCCATGCCAATATCGTTAAAACCGTTATATTGAGCGATCAATGCTCCCGAAAAAGCAACAAATGCGTTGGAAAGACCAAGTCCTAACACTTTCAACCAATCAGTGTTCGCCGAGAACGTTTTGATCATATTTTCGTTGTCTCCTACAGCACGAATGCTTAAACCAATTTCGGTTCGCATAAACCAATCGATCAATTTTTTCATACAGTAAGCCAGCACTAGCATAATGATGAATATACCCCACGTTTTCGGAACATATGCGCCAAGACCCGCCAACTCCAGCCAATGGTTGATCGCTTGGTCGATTCCTAGATGATTCCACCACTTGGAAATGATCGTGATGACTGTATCTTCAGCCAGTAAAGGAACATTTGGCTTTCCCATGATGCGAAGGTTAACGGAATAAAGAGCCGTCATCATTAAAATCCCGGAAAGCAGCGGATTGATCTTTCCTTTTGTGTGCAAGAGGCCTGTTATACATCCAGCTAAAAAGCCGGCAAGAAAGGCACAACCTGTTGCTATAAAAGGGTTTATTCCGGAAACGATCATAACGGAAGCCACTGCACCTCCAGTCACGAAGCTTCCGTCAACCGTTAAATCGGGAAAGTCTAATATGCGAAAAGAAATGTACACTCCCAATGCCATAATGGCGTAAATGACGCCTGCCTCTACAGACCCAAACAAAGAAGTAAACATGCTCATCCCTCCAAGAAGCAGTCAAACAAACTGCTCTGTTCACCCTTACCGCTCATCAAACATTATTGAATCAATTCCGCTTCTTTTTTCCACTCGTCTTTGATGGGAATATTCATGGCTTTCGCCGCCTTTTCATTGATGACTAATTTCAGCTTTGACGGTGGTTCAACGGATATATCACCCGGTTTCTTTTCCCCTTTTAAAATTTGTGCGGCCTTTTTTCCTGCCTCATAGCCTATATCATAATATTCAAAACCATAAGCAGCGAAACCTCCTCGTTTAACAGAATCCAGTTCACCTACAAATAGCGGAATATCGTGGTCATCCGCTACTTTGATGACGGATTCTAATGCTGAAACAACGGTATTATCCGTGAATATATAGAGAAAATCCGCTTTGCCGACCAGCGATTCCGCCGCTTGCTTCACTTCAGAAGAAGTCGAAACCGTAACGGGAACTATTTCTAATTTGTATTTTTTGGCTGCTTTTTTTACTTGATTGATTTGCGCCACTGAATTCGGCTCTCCGGCATTGTAAATGACTCCCACTTTTTTTCCTTTAAACTGTTCCGCCATAAATTGAACCGTTTTCGGTATCGCTTCAGGATGCATATCCGTTGTACCTGTTATATTGCCTCCCGGTTTTTCCATCGATTTGACTAATCCGCTGCCGACGGGATCAGATACCGACGTGAAAACGATTGGTATCTCTTTTGTCGCATTTAAGGCGCCTAATGCGCTAGGAGTTGAGTTGGCAAAAATTAAATCAACGCCCTCGCTCGCAAAATTGTTGGCAATCGTCTGGTTGTTATTTTGGTCTCCCTGGGCAATCTGCACATCATATTTTGCCGAAATCCCTTCATCTTTCAGTGCTTTCTTAAATCCTTTAAACGCATTGTTTAAAGAAGGATGCTCCACAATTTGCGTAACACCGATCGTATACGTTTTCTCTTGTTTGGACCCGCTTTTTCCGCTACTTGTTTCTTTGCTGCCGCATCCACTTAAAAGCAGGGTACTGACTAAACCTGCAGCTAGAATCCCTTTCCACTTCCTTTTCACAAAAATCCCCCCATTCTTTTTTGCTCAAACGCTGTTATGTATTAAAATTATGAAGTACAATATTCACAAAATCAAGTATTTTAAAAATTTTATAAAAATAATGATTTTTTTATCGATTTTTTAGAAATTAAAAAAGCAGCGGAAGAAACCGCTGCAATTCGTTTAAGATCGGCTAAAAAGAAGGAATTCATAATCATATGGATTTTGTTCGTCTTTTATTCCTTTTTTCTTTTCCTCAATCCGCCACTCGTTCCAGTTCACTTCCGGAAAATACGTATCGCCAGCAAAATGGTGATGGATTTTTGTTATATACATTCGTTTTGCATGAGGAAGGAAGATACGAAAAATTTCGGCTCCTCCAATAATAAAAATTTCTCCGTACTGATCGTTCATCGCTAGCACTTCTTCCGGAGAATGTACAATCGTGCAGTCGTCCGCCCGAAAACTGCGGTTTTTGGTCAGTACCACATTTTTTCGCCCGGGCAGCGGCTTACCAATCGATTCAAACGTCTTTCGCCCCATCACAATCACATGTCCCATCGTCGTCCGCTTAAAAAACTTCAAATCCTCAGGCAATCTCCAAGGCAATCGGTTGTCATTGCCAATAACGCCGTTTTCATCCATCGCTACAATTAACGAAATCATACGCTCACAACACCCGGAATATGTGGATGTGGATCATATCCTTCCAATCGAAAATCTTCATATTGGAAATCAAAAATATTTTTCACTTCCGGATTTAGGATCATTTTCGGCAGCGGACGCGGCTCGCGTGTTAATTGCAGCTTAACTTGTTCAAGATGGTTTAAATAAATATGAACGTCTCCAAATGTATGAATGAACTCGCCTGGTTTTAAGCCGCAAACATGAGCGATCATCATCGTTAAAAGAGCGTAAGAAGCAATATTAAACGGAACACCAAGAAAAACATCTGCCGACCGTTGGTATAATTGACACGATAATTTACCGTCGGCCACGTAAAACTGAAATAAAGCATGGCATGGAGGCAAAGCCATTTTCTCAATTTCTGCTGCGTTCCAAGCACTAACGATCAATCGTCTCGAATTAGGGTTCGTTTTAATTTGCTCGATCACTTGAGAAATTTGATCCACTGTTTGGCCATCCGCACCTCTCCAAGAACGCCATTGATAACCGTAGATCGGTCCAAGGTCGCCGTTTTCATCTGCCCATTCGTTCCAAATCCTTACGCCATGCTCCTGCAAATAGCGAACATTCGTATCTCCCCGCAAAAACCAAAGCAATTCATAAATAATGGACTTTAAATGAAGCTTTTTCGTTGTCAAGAGAGGAAAACCATCTTCCAGAGAAATTCTCATCTGATAGCCAAACGTACTAATGGTACCTGTGCCTGTCCGGTCATCTTTCTTTATTCCATTGTTTAAAACATGTTCGATTAACTCTAAATATTGTTTCAAGAACTCCACCTCGATTCTACCTGTTGCAAATTGATTGTACCAAAAGCGAGTCTAATCAGAAAATACTTTTCATATAATATCACAGAGAGTCTGTCTTAGATAGCGAAATTGTTTTTTCTCTAGTCCCCGACAGAAAAAAATCCCCACACAGTGGGGAGACAAATGAATGTGCTACTTATTTTTTGTCCAATTTTTCAAAACCATGTTGATCAAACAGATATATCAGCAACATAAAAATGGCTTTTTTCCATATCTACGAAATATTGATAGGTTTCTGGTGCATGTTGGCGCAAGTAAGCCTTTGTTTGGCTGTTTAAATAATACATAGCAAACGTTTCTGCAAAATATTCTTCCTGATAATCAATAAAATAAGATTGATGCGGAAAAAGAACAGGGGCTTCTTTTTTCCAGATAGCATGGAAACGCAGGTCGCCGAAAGGATCGTTGTAAATATAACGATCAACCGAATGCCCGAGTTCATGAAGTTCCAAACTAACAGAACCGTGCCCTTTTCCTTTTTCGCTGCATCCAATTTTGGCGAGCACCCACTTCGATCCCCCGATTCCGGGGACATTATCCCATTTCACGTTGTGATTTGCATATCCGCGGGGACTCTCTCCTTTTAAATAGGAAGCAGTAGGAATATCAGTTAATTTCCCATTAAAAAGATAAATCTTGATTCCTGCTTGATCTATTTTTTTTAATAGAGGCGGAGGAAGATGATCCAAGTGTCGGATCATTTTCTCCGCCTCTATGGGCTGTCCGATTTTTTCAGGAAGTACGACAATATCTCCCAATGTCTGTTTCGAACGAAGGCTAATATTGTTTACTAGATGAGAATTTTTTAGAAACATGCCTGTAATAGAGGCATTTGTATGCGGGTGAAGCGGCCAAACAGACAGTAGCAAAAAGAGTAGAGAAATGATCAAGATACGTTTCATGGCCATCGCCCTCCCCTATTAAACTACATTCATTGTATCATAGAATAAGAGAGCGAAGAGCAAGCCAACTTCTTGAACCTTTTCCATATCATGATGATTTTTCCTATTCTTTTCTAGTTCGCCGCGCGTCCATCACCTAATCTTCATCTTTGACATCCAAGTCTTCCGGAATCGGTTCATTGTACCATTCTTCCAACTGTTTTTTTAATTTTTCCATTTGTTCTAAATGAGTATTGAATTGATCTTTATAAATTAAATACTGTTCTCCGTCAAAAACAGCGCGGATTTTATTATGAAGTATCAAGCTCTCAATATACTTTTCCGGCAATGATAAATAATCCGCTGTTTCTTTTATCGTTAAATACATCCTTTCGCCTCTTTCTATCAATCTCTCTAATGCACCCATTCTGTACCACACTGACAAAAGGGTATTTCGTTCCATCATTTCTTTCTTAATATATGGGTTGCAAAGGTCAATATAAAACATAGGAGTATAAATGCGAAGAAATAAACATGCTCAATTTCTATATGGAAAACACTTAAGAGCATTTTTATGGATATAAAAATAATGATGACGTAAGCGGTAGTTTCCAGTTCTGGAATACGATCAATGAGCCGCAAAAACAATCCGGCGACTCCTCTCATCATCAGAACTCCCAACATTCCGCCAATCAACAGGACCCATACTTTTTCACTGATTCCGAAAGCTGCCAAGATGCTGTCAACAGAAAAAGCCGCATCCATCATTTCCACGGCCGCTACCGTACCCCAAAATGGCCCGAACAACTTGATTAATAAGCCATTTTTCTTGATCCCGGTAACCTCTTGATCCACTTTTTCGCCCATACTCTTATCGACAAAGTAATGGATAGACAACCAGGCAAGATAAAGTGCTCCAAGTACTTTAATCCACCATAGCTTAATTAAATAAACACCGATCCCAATGGCAATAAATCTTAAAAGATATGCACCAATCAGTCCGTAAAACAGCGCTTTTCTTCTTTGAGCACCGGGAAGATGGCGAACCATCACCGCTAATACTAAAGCGTTGTCGGAAGAGAGAAGCCCCTCTAAAACAACGAGAGTACCGATCAGTCCCCAGCTTACGGGATCCGTTAACACTTCCATCCACATGTCCCATTCAAAAAATTGTGCATAAGTCTTTGTGATGTCTTGAATTATCTCTGACATGAAGAGCCTCCTGTAATAAACAATGATGGGTTAGGATGTTTTCATTCCCATCATCTATTGCGTTCATTTGATTTTTCCGTAATAAAAAAATTCACTCACCTTTATTCTAATCGGAAAAGACAAATATCCTGAAAGGTTAGTAAGTGAAAAAGGATGCCTATTCGACATCCTTTCTCCATTAATCGCAAAACTGATGAAGGGCATTCGTTAAATTGGTAACGATGTCTTCAACCTCATGGTATTCGATATCTTCCCTCGGAATAAAGTGAACAACTTCTTTGCCTTTTAATATGGCCATGGACGGCGATGAAGGCTCATAGCCTGTAAAATATTCCCGCATTTTGGCCGTAGCTTCCCGATCTTGTCCAGCAAAAACCGTCACCAAATGATCCGGCTTTTTCTCTGATTCTGCGATCGCCTTAACGGCTGCAGGACGAGCAAGCCCCGCAGCGCAGCCGCACATAGAATTGACAAATACTAGTGTCGTTCCTTCTGCTTGGTCCATGAAATGAACGACTTCTTCTGGTGTGATCAACTCTTGAAAACCGGCGTCCACCAATTCCTGTCTCATCGGCTTCACTAATTGTTTCATATATTCTTCATAAGCATTCGTCATTTCTTTTCCTCCGATTTTTCATTTTTTCGGGCTTCGGTCATTTGTTTCCAAACAGAACCTTTTCCCTCTTGTCCACCTTCTATTCGTTCAATTGCCATTTTAATCTGCATTTGCACTTCAAACTCCGGATCATTTTCCGCCGCTTTTAATGCCGGAAGGGCCGTTTCATCTCCGACTTCATATAAATACATGGCGGCACGCCATCGGACGATTTTGCTTTTATCCTTCAGAGCTTCACACATTGCAGGGATTGCTTCTTTAAATCCAAGGTCGGATAAACAATCTCCTGCTGTTCGGCGAACGGCCACCACCGGATCTTTTAACGCTTTATACAAAAGCGGCAATACTTTTTTATCTTTGATCATGCCTACATAGACCACTGCAAGTCTGCGAATGGCTACTTTATCATCGTTCATCGCTTTTTCAAGCAAGGGCAAATCGTCCAATGTAGGATCTTCCATTCGTTCCAACAGCTGATACCGCTTCCGCCAGTCCGATTCATCCAACATCTCGGGTGTCAACTTGACCCGTTCTAGCTTATACTCACTTTGACGTTCTCCTTGTCGGGCGCGATCAACGAGCGCATCCAACCTTTCCCGGGTGTAAAGTGCGGTGATTTCTTCTATCATACTTTTTCCAATTTCATCCATATCCCCATACCGAACACCGTAATCTTTCCAAGTACGCTGCAGAACAAAATTGTCGCCATCTTGCTGAGCAGCTTCAAAAGCTTTAATGAATTCCTGAGGCAGTCCAAATCGTTTTTCTTCTTGACCGTCATTTAATTTAATCTGCAATGGAATACCTTTAAACATTTGAACCGATACTTTTACTTCCCCAAAATGTTCATTGGCCGTTCTCTTTTCGGGCTTGGTTTCCACTTCTTCGCCAAATACGCGTCGTACTTTCGGCAAAATTTCTTGCCAATCATATTTTCCATTTCGTTCCACTGCCAAGAAATCTGCCACGTGATAAACGCCTTTTACCCCATCTATCTTTAATATGTCAGCGATGACTGGGGGCGCATCACTACTTTGCTCTTTCTTGTAATTATGGCTTTTCCCCGAGGGAAGTTCCTCATCCAATATAATTTTCATTGTATTAGGGCTAGGCGTAGGTTCTATTGCCACAATTTTCAAGTTTCTTCCTCCCCTCATCGAACCGGAAAATTCGTAACAATGCCATTGTATCATAAACGAGAGACAACCGATGAATGATTTGTCTATTAGGCTAATTCCGAAAGATAGCTCCACCGTTCAATCAAAAATTCGAGCTGTTCGTTTAATTGATTTAGTTCCTCCATGATCGACTGTGCCTTTTCAAAATCGCTTCCGGTTGTTTCTAGTTGTTGTTCTAACTCTTTGATCTTGTTTTCTGTATCCGCAATTTTGTCTTCAATTTCCTCCCATTCTTTTTTTTCTAAATACGTCATTCTTTTCTTTTCTGATTTTGATGCTTTAGGTTTACGTTCCTCTTTCAACGGTGGAGAAGGTTTTTTCGCTGCCTCCTGCTCGTTCAAATAGTCACTGTAAGATCCGTAATAGTGACGTATGTTCCCCTCTTCTTCAAAAACGAGCAGCTCTTTGGCCGTTTTATCCAAAAAATAGCGATCATGGGAGACCGTTATGACCACGCCGGGAAAATCCTCCAAATAATCTTCCAACACCGTTAAAGTTTCCGTATCAAGATCATTCGTTGGTTCGTCTAAAAACAGCACATTGGGCTGTGACATTAACAGTTTTAATAAATAAAGCCGCCGCTTCTCGCCTCCGGACAGCTTTCGAATCGGCGTTCCATGCGTGTTCATCGGAAAAAGAAATCTTTCCAGCATTTGGGCGGCTGAAATGCGTTCACCGCTTTTTGTTTCAATCACTTCTGCTTCTTCTCGAATATAAGCAATGATCCGCTTATTTTCATCCATGTCGGTACGCTCTTGTGTGTAAAAAGCGATTTTAACGGTTGATCCAGTCACCAATTCTCCTTCATCCAAAGGAATTTTCCCAGCCAAAATATTTAAGAAGGTAGATTTGCCGCTCCCGTTTCGTCCGACAATCCCGATGCGGTCATGCGGCTTCACAATCCAATCAAAATTTTTCAATATGACCTTGTCGCCGAAAGCTTTAGAAGCATGTTTTAATTCAAACACTTGTTTCCCGAGGCGGCTTCCTTTCAATTGAATATCGAGCTGCTCTTTTTTGACGCGATTTTCCACTTTTTCTTCGAGCTTTTCAAAGCGTTCAATCCGTGCCTTTTGTTTTGTGGATCGTGCTTTAGCCCCTCGTTTTATCCACGCCAATTCTCTTCTGTACAAATTGCGGCGTTTTTTCTCCAGAGATTCTTCCTGTTCTTCACGCACCGCTTTCGCTTCCAGATAATCTTGGTAATTTCCTTTATAAAGAAAAATGTTTCCTTTTGCCAATTCAAACATTCGATTGGCAGTCGCATCGAGAAAATAGCGATCATGTGTAACAAAGAAAACAGATTTCGGATATTTGTTCAAAAAATCTTGAAGCCATTGAATCGTTTCAAAATCAAGATGGTTCGTTGGTTCGTCCAAGATCAGCAAATCAGGTGTTTCAATCAATACTTGCGCCAGGGCAACCCGTTTCTTTTGCCCTCCGGAGAGAGTCGCAATTTTTTGATCAAAATGATCGATCCCCAACTTCGTTAAAATCGTTTTGGCATTCGTGTTTGCTTCCCAAGCGTTCAGTGCGTCCATCTTTTTTTGTAGTTCAAACAATTTTTCCGTTAATTCCATCTTTTGCGGATATTTTTCTAGCAGCGACACGGTTGCTTCATATTCTTTTAAGAGACGGATCACCTCGGCTTCACTTTGGAAAATTTGATCTAAAACGGTTCGATCTCCTATTAGTTCCGGTTCTTGAGGAAGATACGCAATAGAATAATCATTCGGTGCGGATATCTCCCCTTCATCCGCAACGTCCTTTCCTGCGACAATTTTCAATAACGTCGATTTTCCTGTGCCGTTCACCCCGATTAACCCGATCCGTTCTTTTTCACCGAGGGTAAATGAAATATCTTGAAACAATACTTTATCCCCATATGATTTAGACAAATGTTCAACGGATAAAATTTTCATATTCAACGTACAGGAGCCCTCCACAGCGAAAGGGGATGGTTGGCAGAAGCGTTCGCCAAATTTTCTCCTATACTTCCTCCTTTCATCTGAACGTAACGATAGCCTTTAAGAAAATGATTCTATCGTTTGCGACAATCCCCAATTTGGCGGCGAGGAATGCTCCGGCCTGTAAACAGAAACCATTTATATGAAACGTAAAAAACAAACATTTTTGCCGCTATTCTTTGAAATGACAGAATCCTTTCACGGAAAAGAACGATTATACATGCAGTAATCCGTCCGGTTGAACGACTTTCTTGATGAATAAACACGAGTGAATGATTCTCAATGGACATTTTAATCAAATTTCGAAATCCAAAAGGAATCCATTGTCGTGATATCAATCTTGAAGAGTCGCAACAAAAAATTCGATCAGTTGTTGCAAATCGTCCATCATGTCTTCCGTAATTAATCGTTCAAAACGGACCACTAATTCACACGATTTTCCCGACAAAGAAGAATCAATGTTTCTTGTTTCGAACATTCTTGGTTGTCCCCATGCTGCTTTCCATTTTCGGATTCTTTCTTTCGTCACGTCTTGCTCACTTCCGGAATAAACCACTTCAAGGAATGCTCCGCGTTGTTCGGCAGCCCCGTTGGCAAGCAATTCAGCGGACAACTGTTCCAAACGGGCATAAAGTCGGAAGGTGGCAAGAATATTCGAGCGCTCCTTTAATGAAAATGAAAGCGAATATTTTCTCGAAAGCCGAGCTAAGTCTATAATATCATTTCTCTCTTTTATGGAGATGACTCCATTTAAATCCAAATCATAGAACAATCCTTCCGCCACTACTTTCATATTGTCAAAAGCCGTTGGATCAAACATGCCCTCACCTCTTTTTCACGCAAACAGTAAAAGAAAGAACCCAATAGGCTCTTTCTGTTAAAATAAACCGATCGCTCTTCCTTGTTCATCGACATCCATTTGATTAGCAGCAGGATGTTTGGGAAGGCCGGGCATGGTCAACACGTCTCCTGTCAGCGCGACGATAAAACCAGCACCTAATTTTGGCAGCAGCTCCCGTACGTGGATGACAAAGTCTCTTGGACGACCTAATTTTTCAGGATCATCCGATAAAGAGTATTGAGTTTTAGCCATGCAAATCGGCAAACCACTCCAACCATTCTCTTCAAACTCTTTCAATTGTTTGCGAGCTTTTGCCGAAAACTCAACCCCTTTTCCGCCATAAATCGATTGAACAATGGCCAAGATTTTTTCTTCCAAGCTTTGTTCAAGGGAGTACAGAGGACGGAAAGAATGATTGGACTGCTCGATCACTTTTAACACTTTTTCCGCCAAATCCAAGCCTCCTTTTCCGCCTTTTTCCCACACTTCCGTTAAGGCCACAGGGATTCGTTTTTCGGCACACCATTGAAAAAGTTCATTGATTTCGTTTTCCGTATCCGTTATAAACCGATTCACCGCTACGACAAGAGGCAGGTCAAATTGCTGGATGGATTCAATATGTTTTTGCAAATTCGCGATGCCTTTTCTTAAAGCGGACAGGTTTTCTTGATTTAATTCGCTTTTTCCTTGTCCGCCGTGCATTTTCAAGGCACGGATTGTCGCGACAATCACGACGGCATCCGGTTGAAATCCGGCAGCGCGCGTTTTGATATTGAGAAATTTTTCAGCTCCCAAATCAGCACCAAATCCTGCTTCTGTCACGACCACGTCCGCAAGTTTCAACGCAGCTTTTGTGGCCATTACACTATTGCAGCCGTGGGCAATATTGGCGAAAGGACCGCCATGAACCAGCGCAGGTGTATGCTCGATCGTTTGGACTAAGTTCGGCTTCAGAGCATCTTTTAACAATAGGGTAAGGGCCCCTTCAGCCCCAAGATCGCCAGCGGTTACGGGCTCTTTATCGTAATTGTAGGCGACTACCATTTGCGACAGCCTTCTTTTTAAATCCTGTAAATCGGTCGCGAGACAAAGGACCGCCATGATTTCAGAAGCAACGGTAATGTCAAAGCCATCTTCGCGCGGCACTCCCTGTGAAGGACCGCCTAATCCAACCACGATTTTTCTTAGCGCACGGTCGTTCAAATCCAATGATCGTTTCCAAACAATCCGTCTTGGGTCGATTCTCAACTCATTTCCTTGATGAATATGATTATCTAATAGAGCGGCCAAGGCATTATTCGCTGTCGTAATGGCATGGATGTCCCCGGTAAAATGCAAGTTAATATCTTCCATTGGCATGACTTGGGCATATCCCCCGCCTGCCGCTCCACCTTTTATTCCCATCGTCGGACCTAGCGAAGGTTCCCTCAACGCAATCATCGTTTTCTTGCCTAATTGCGAGAGAGCGTCTCCCAAGCCAACAGTGACCGTCGATTTCCCTTCACCCGCAGGAGTCGGATTAATGGAAGTAACGAGAATCAGTTTTCCGTTTGGTTTTGTATTCAATCGCTTTAACGTTTCATAGGACAACTTCGCTTTATATTTCCCATAAAATTCTAAATCTTCTTCTTCCAAACCAATCGATTTCGCGACTTCTTTTATCGGCTTGAGCTCCGCCTCTTGGGCGATCTCGATATCGGTCTTTACTTTCGTATGTATACCCATTTTTATTTCCCCCATTGTGTATGAAAGTCTGTCATTTCAAAGGCCTTTGGCAAAGGTGCTCAATTCACCTTCTGCAGCAAAAAGACAGTCATAAAAGAAATCGCCTGTTTTAATGGGTCGGGGAGAGTGGATAATATGGTTCTGTCCGTTTCCCTTTTCGGAACATGGAGTTCCTTTAATGTTATAAAACCATGCTCAGATGCTAATTTGCTAAATTCCCATGGCATCATTGTATTCATCATCACTTTTTCTCCCAACAATCTAGGGTATGCATTTTCCCTCGGACCGGCGGTTGGGCCCAAAATCCCTATACAGGCGATTCCTTTCGGTATTAAAATCCTTCCTATTTCACGTATTACGTCCAAAGGAGACTCCGTCCATTCAATAGAATTGATCGCCAGCACCCCGTCCTGTGAGTGATCAGGAATCGGCACATTTGAAAGATCTCCAACTAAAAATCGGACGTTCGGATACTGATAAGACTTTGCGATGCTGATCATTTGTTCAGAAAGATCAATACCCGTCACCAGATAACCGGCTTCAGCCAATTTTAATGCGGCATAACCGTCGCCACACCCTAAATCGCAAATCTTTTTTCCAATTGGCAAAGCGCTTTGTAAAAATGGCAATATTTCTTTTCGGCTGCCTTTTTCCCACATATTCTTACTTCTAGCATGCCAATTTTGCGCATTCTGATTCCATTGATCCTTCGCATAGTCCGTCCACTCGTTTGATTTCAAAAGAACCACCGCCTGTTTTTACCATAATCATAATCGAACGCTGTATTCGAAACAATAAAAATTTATTAGTAAAAATCCGTTTCCAAGGACATGATAGACAATAGATTCTACAAAGAAAGAGGGGTAACAATGGAATATATTGTTGCTGTCCAAAGAAACTCTTCAGGAGACATCGTTAGTGTTAAAACCTCCAAAGGAAGGATCATTTCCTACCAAAAAGCCTTGATGGAAGCAGAAGCTGGGATGTTGGGCGGCACCGAAATCCAATGGAACAAAGATGGTAACCGAATTTTATTGAATAAAATGTCCGAGGACATCTACTTTTCTGATTTCCCTTCCATTTATTAAAGGACGGTTTTCCCTAATTTTTCTTATGTTGAAACCGATAGGTGCCGCATAAAAAAACTTCCCGGGTCCATACTCAGGAAGCGCTTTACATTTCTTCTTCATTTTTCATCTGAATCATGCGAAGCGATTCAATCCGTTCGGGAGTTTCTTCAAAAAATTGCAGCAAATCGGCAATGCGGTTAATGGAGTCCCAACTCAAATGGTGCTCAATTCCTTCCACATCGTTATAAATATTCTCTTCTTTTACACCAATCGTTCTTAAAAACGATTCCAACAGATCATGACGATCGACAAGCCTCTTCCCGATTTTTTTCCCTTTTGGAGTAAGGACAAGACCTCGATATTTCTCATATACCAAATATTCATCTTTATCTAACTTCTGAACCATTTTGGTCACAGAAGATGGGTGCACAGACAAAGCTTCGGCGATATCCGAAACCCTTGCATACCCTTTATTTTCAATTAACAAGTAAATTTGTTCTATGTAATCCTCCATGCTCGGCGTTGGCATGTTCTACCTCCAATTCTTCCGATAAGGAAAGTGTACTACCAATTGAATATTATCATAAGAATGAACAAAAATAAAAATATATCATTGAATTCTTTCTTTGAGAAGAGAAATTTTTCTAAAAGGCCTGTTCTTATCTTGACTTCTCTCTTCTTATGTTGTATATTGGTGTTATCAATTAACAGAATATGTTCCGCCTTTCAAACTATAGGAAGCCGTGAAGTATTTTGTTATTTGATAAATATTTTGATTGAGCACGATGTGCTTGGAAAGTTTAGGAGGATTTAATAATATGCAAAACGGTAAAGTAAAATGGTTTAACAATGAAAAAGGCTATGGGTTTATTGAAGTTGAGGGCGGAGACGACGTATTCGTTCATTTCACAGCTATTCAAGGTGACGGTTACAAATCACTTGAAGAAGGTCAAGCAGTTTCTTTCGAAATCGTTGAAGGTAACCGCGGACCACAAGCTGCTAATGTTGTAAAACTTTAATTTCGCGATTTTGGTTTCTTTTTGACCATTGTGAATATGAAAAGCTGGCGGTTTTCCGCCAGCTTTTTTTGATGTGCGCCCGGCATGTACATGAACTATAGGGTGTAAGTCCCGAACCCCGAAGACAGAAGTAGAGGTTAGCCAAGAGCAAGGGTGTCCGTGGTGACGCGGAATCTGAAGGAAGCTGGAGGCAAAACACCGGTCCGAGGAACACGAACCTCATATAAGGCTAGGTATGATGGAGTGAGTTTGCATAACAAAACAAAGCTCTTTCTGTCGAAGGTCATATCGAGTAAATGAGGCGGATAGATGGTGTGAAAGTGCATGTACTTACCCGGGGAGGTCTGGCGGATATGTGAAGTACTCTTCATAACCTACTTAGTGATAAGTAGCTGAACCGTCAGAAGTCAGCAGAGGTCATAGTATTAGTTGGTCTAGAACAACTAAGAAGGACCGAACAATTAAGAGAGAATAGCCCTTGGTATTCAGTGAGTCATGATGAACACAGAAAACGTAGTACCTCACTTGAGGGAGGAAGCGGTGAATCCCGTGGGAGACCTCTTGGAGGGTGGAGTGACCACTGGCATAAAGAGAACAGCTATTCACGGAAGTTATAAAGACTTGCGTCAATGATCTTAATTGAACCGCCGTATACGGAACCGTACGTACGGTGGTGTGAGAGGACGGGAGTTAATCGCTCCCTCCTACTCGATTCTTGAAAGAATGAATGAAACATCTTCAAGATTGCGATTCGATTACTGCGATTTACTGATGAACGGATTCAACATGGAAAAACAGAAACGAAATTCTTCGCATGCGGACAGCTCCTCAACATCTTTCTCTCCATCTTAAAGTCGCCGTCCGTATTCTTTTAGTTTTTCTCCTACTGTACATTCACGAATACAAAATCGGTGAGCCCTTGTTTTCCCATATTCTTTTCGCAACGTGGATTTCACTAAACATCCTCGACAATATGTTTGTAGTAATTCATCCACCTCTTCCAACAACTGTTTCCTATCCAATTGAGTCAACACCCTTCGTACTGAACGATTCTATTTATCATCATAATTTCGAATGACTGTTTATTGTAATTCCTTTCAGCGCTTGGCTCGCTAATTTGTCCGCTTCTTTATTTTGCTTTCTATCCACCTCTTTGTAAAGAGGCTTTATTTGCAGTTCGTTGATTTTCGCTTCAATCCTGTCCAGCCATTTATTTAGATTTTCTTCAAAGCACGGCCACTCCCCGGACAACTGTTTTAATACCCCTAATGAATCGCCGGAAATGGTGCATACCGTATTTTTGACCCCTAGTTCTTCCAGCATTTGCATGGCTTGATATAAAGCTGCATATTCCGCTTCATTATTGGATTCTAGTTCATCTAGCTTATGGTTGGCTCTTATCCTGTAGGGCACCCCACTTTTTGTGTAATAAATAACGATACCAGTGCCTGCTGTAAATGTGGTACGGTCAAATCCTCCGTCAAAATACACCGTGATATCAACCGGCTCTTCCTCCAGCTTTTCGTTTAATTTTATATATTCTTTTTTGGACCACTGATTTTGCAACTCGTCGATGACAACTACTTGCTTCAATCTTCCGGTTTTTTCTAAATCTTGGATCAGCGGCAGAACTTTTTCTTTCTCCATCCAGTCTGATTCAAACCATATTTCCTGGATTTTCTTTTGGCTGTATAGCCATTTTATTTTCATTTTCATCTTGTTCACCTGTTCCTATCTTTTCGCAAGTTCATTTGTTTAGTACAATAATTTTTATGAACATTTTATAAAGTGAAACTTCCATAAGCGGGGGTTTTTCATCCCCGCTTATGGTTAGTTGAACTTATCGAGCATTAGGGACATTAGCCCCCAATAATACTTACATAATTATATATTTTCCTTAAATTGCAATATTAAATGCAACAAGTATTGAAAGACCAGATAACCCATGATTAAGTAGAATCGGGACACTCTGCGCGACTTGACGTGGAGTGGTGGGCATGGTAGCCTGGTTGGCCCAGCCAGTACCGTATACCTGGCTTCATGGCTGGTAGCCATGCCCGCAGAGGCTCTTTGTCAAGTTGCTAAAAACCAACCCTTTGGGTTAGCTGGCTTAAGGTTAAGAAGCTAAGCCAGCTAACTCTATTTGGAAACACTCCTCAGGTGTACGATAATTGAGGATCTTCCTTGGAAGATGGTTACACCAATTTTCAACATAGGTAATGGTTTCGTCTGCCACAGAGGAAATGGGTCTCCCCTTTGGTATGAAGCGCCTAATAAGGCCATTATGACGCTCGTTGGTTCCTCGTTCACAGGATGTGTAAGGGTGTGTAAAATAAACCTCTGTTAGATCTTTTTCAACACTAAGGCCGAGGTCAGCAAATTCAGAACCGTTATCAGCCGTAATGGTTTTAAACACTTTAGAGAACCGATTACCATAAGACACTTTCAACTGAGATATGACTTCTGAAACGGATAGACTATCCTTGGCTGTCACTCTCAAAATTATTTCTTTACGGGTTTTGCGCTCAGTAAGAGTCAATAAGGCCTGATCTTTAGTCTTCTTGCCTATAACCGTATCAATTTCCCAGTGACCAAACTCTTGGCGTTCATTGACTTCAATTGGTCGCTCATCGATACTGCGTCCTAAGATCTTCTTATTCTTCCGGTTACGTTTTTTCTTGGTGTTCAGGGTAATTTTCATAGGTAGGTCAATGTTTTTAACGCCTATAAGTCCTAGATCAATATAGTTATAAAGGGTCTTGGTGCAAACCATTTTGTCTTTGAATTTCCCATCACGTTTGGCTCTCCCACATACCGCATCAGGAGACCATTTCTTATCAAGGATCTGAGTTTCGGCATACTTAATAAACTCGATGGCATCGTCTAGTTTTAGCTTGCGGCCACAGGCTTTCCTGTTTCTCTCATAGAGAAGTTGACCTGTGTCTGGAAAATAGACATGAACAATTTTCCCGTTGCTTTTTCTTTGTGGCACTGTACCTCTTCTTAACTCACGGGAGATGGTGCTTTTGTGACAACCAACATAATCTGCAATCTCCTGTTGAGTCTTACCAGCAGCGTGTAAGGCCGCAATTTTCCCACGGTCATAAGCCGTTAAGTGTTTGAAATGCCGAGCTCCTATGGTAGAATTAGTAATTGCCATAGATAAATCCTCCGTATCGATATTGTTTTAGTCGACTTAATCATACGTGGTTTATCTATGGTTTTTCATTTTTTATGCTTGTTGCATTTGATTATACAACTAGCCATTATATATTTTCCCTGAATCCGTGACAAAACATCTTTACAATGGTCGCAAACCGTTGATACGATAAGGAAAAACGACGTTGACGATTCTTCATCAAGTAGGTGATGTGATGAAAGATTTCCCGATTCGGTTTGTATTGACAGATGAAGCGATTACCCCAAGTGCTGGGCTTGCTCTCGTTGGCTACTTACTCCATCGAACGAAACTGGATAAACGGGTAAACGCACTTCGGCTTCCAACGGTTCGTCGAGAAGTGCACATTTCCCATAGCGATGTCATTCGCTCGATGATTGGCTTGCTTGCCACAGGAAAAACGGATTTCGATCATATCGAAGCGTATCGTCAGGACGATATCTTTTCGGCATCGATGGGGATTCAGCACGTGCCTTCCTCTCCAACCTTGCGACAACGACTCGATCAGCTCGCTTGTCTTCCGATGACCGAAACGATTCTTTGGGAGGAGTCCATACGTCTGTTGATTCAACGACATGCCACTTTGTCCCCTTGTTGGACCAAAGGAAAGACGACATGGCTTCCCCTTGATATAGATGGTTCCCCATTTGACAACTCCGATACGAAAAAAGAAGGAGTCAGTCGAACGTATAAAGGATTTGACGGTTTTACACCGTTGTTTGCGTATGCAGGGAAGGAAGGGTATCTCGTTCATGCCGAGTTGCGTCCAGGGAAACAACATGTGCAAGACAACATGCCCTCGTTTTTAGTCACCGCTATCCGTCGAGCTCGTCAACTGACTTCATCTCGTCTGCTTGTTCGCATGGATGCAGGAAACGATGCAGAAGCGAATGTGCACGTATGCCTAAAGGAAGACGTGGACTTTGTCATCAAGCGAAACTTACGCCGAGAATCGAAAGCGCTTTGGTTCCAGATCGCTTCGCAAAAGGGCAAACGTGTCGATGATGGACAAAGCGAAGGAGTACAAACCTATGAGCTATGCCTTCCACAGAAGGCAGCGATCGATGGAAACACGTATACGTACGTTCAAGTCACCCAAGTGACGGAACGGACGATGGAACGCAATGGACAGCTGATGCTCGTTCCTGATTATGAAGTGGAAAGCTATTGGGTGCGGCTCAAAGGATACGAGCATGTTCGAATGAGCGATGTGCTCGCGTTGTATCATGACCATGCGACATGCGAACAGTTTCATAGCGAACTGAAGAGCGACTTAGATTTAGAGCGGCTTCCATCTGGGAAGATGAAAACGAATGCGCTCGTGTTGGTCATGGGAGCCTTCGTTTACAATCTTCTTCGTCTGATTGGACAAGATCTATTAAGCGATCCGAGACATCCGTTGCACCACAAAGTGAAACGCCGCCGCATCAAGACGATTATTCAGACGGTGATCACGATGGCAGGGCGACTCGTCCGTCGATCACGACAGATCTGGATGAAACTGACGCGAAGGAGTGGCTATAGCGAGCCCCTACTGAACGTCTATCAGAAATGGAGAGAGGCAAGATAACGAACGAATGTTCGGACACTAATGTCCAACGTCACTCCCTGTGCTTTTTTGTCTATTTTTTTGGTTCGTATACCTAAAAAAGAGATTTGTTCCATTTTCGGAAATAGAGATGACATAGGTCATAAGCATAAAAAGGGTTTTATGGATTATCAATCCATCAAAATTACAACAAAATCAAAGTCGATTTCAATTCATCACGGATTCAGGTTTTCCTTTAGTTCGAAAATTTTTCAAGTGCCTTTACGTTTTGATTATGATTGCCGTAATGACTATCGGAAACAACAGTCCATCATCCAAATAACATGTTAATTTTACGATCCAAATTTCCATTTGTTTTATTTTATGTCTGTTTCGATTTCTTAGCATTCATACTCGCATTGGAAAATTAAAAAAATGGCATCGGTTTTGAGTTTGCTTAAACTTGGGTTTCAAACGTTCGGTTCTGCTAATTTTACAAGGATTGTGTTCTTGGGGAATGATTACACCACTTTCGAGAATTTTTGCATTGGATTCCTCTTCATGAAAGGAGACAGTATGATGAAATGGCTTTCTGATATTTCATTATTCATAGTTGCGCTTGTATGGGGCTCAACATTTGTGATGATTCAAAACGCAATTGACTTTTTGCCGCCGCTCTTCTTTAACGGCGTAAGGTTTGGTTTGGCCGGGCTTGTCATGTTTCTCATTGTCGTGCTTCGAAAAGATCAAAAAACCTTTTCTTTCAATGCGATCGGCTATGGAAGTGTACTTGGATTATGCTTGTTTATTGGATATGCTTTCCAAACGGTCGGGCTATTGTACACCACTGTTGCCAAATCGAGTTTTATCACTGGATTGTATGTTGTTTTTGTTCAGTTTTTGGCTTTCGTTCTTTTGAAAATAAAACCTTCTTTTTCTGCCATCGTAGGCTCGTTTACAGCGGCTTTAGGTCTTTATTTACTTACTTCGGCAGGTGATGGAGGTAGCTGGAATAAAGGGGATGTTCTCAGTTTATTTTGCGCCATTGCGTTCGCATTTCATATCGTATTGACAGGAAAATTTACCCATAAAGCTTCCGTGCTGATGTTAACGACCGTCCAATTTTTCACCGTATCCATTCTTAGTTTCATTGGATCCTTCCTGTTGGAGAATTGGCAAACAACTTTTCAACTTTCTGTTCTTATAAAACCTTCTGTTTTTTATCCGTTACTGATGACTTCCTTGTTGGCAACGGACGCTGCTTTTTTTATTCAAACATACGCCCAAAAATATACGTCCCCGCCAAAGGTGGCTTTCATCTTGTCAATGGAACCTGTATTTGGAGTCCTGACCGCCTATTTTTGGATCGGTGAACGGCTGTCATGGTCAGGAGTGACCGGTTCTTTATTGATTTTTCTAAGTATGGTGATATCAGAAGTGCCTATTTTTCAGTATTTTTTCCGGAAAAAGGCCGGTTAAATAAACCAAAAGAAAGAAGCTAATCTTTGGCAATCACTTAATCCAATCGGAAAGCAATCATTTTCTTAGACTTCTAGAAATGAATAGAGAAAAGAACTTTCACGAAACTGTTGAAAAGGAAAAACAGTCAAATCAAATCTCTTCGTTTGTCCTTTTGGGAGTTCATGTGCGACAAAACACCAGTTTCATAACTTTTAATAATAAGAAACATCCCTCCCAAGTGTATAAATTTTCAAACAACAAAAAATGGTTTCCTACCATTCTATCAGGTTGAAAATCCTGTACAGGTTATTCCAACAGGATTAGATCGAGATTGAACTTGAGATAACGAGAGAGTCTACTCAAATAGACTCCTATTGCATTCCTTCGCATCCAGATGAACATTTCAGAACCATTTATGCGATTAAGAGGCTGTAGTGAAAAAAAGACGTTTCTGCTCGTCGTATCTTGATAAGTATAAAAAATCATCAACACGCCGTTTCCCCTATTCACTGACCTGCTTTTCTTTTCAGAGAGAGCGGCTGCTTTGCATAAAATGAACTCTCTCCAGAGAAAGTAAAGATGGAGGTGACCATCATGAGCAAAAACAGAAACCGAGGAAGAGGAACAAAAGCACCAGGCGTTAATCCGCAAGGCTATGGCCAAGATGCCGATTTTACTCCCGATCCTAAAAGCCGATTGGAAAATGCTGCAAAAAAATCGAATAAAAAATAGCCAATGACTGTTTTAATTTAAATACTTTTACGAAAAAGCGCTTCTTTCGATTTACTGTTAAAAAAAGGCGGTGGGCAACATATTTTGCTCACCGCTCATTCGATAACAGTCCGGCTGATTTATGAATGTTCCAGCGTAATAAAAGTGGTTTTAACGTTTTGAATTCAAACTGTTCGATACACTCCATAATAGAATCGAGAAACGGCTCCCAACGCGCCTGTTCCTTATTCCAGCTAATTGGAGCATCACAATGGATGGTTGCTAATTTCTGCGAAAGGAAAAGCATATCTAAATCTTCTTCTATTTTCTTTTTCTGAGAAGGCGACAGCAAAGAAAGATTTTCAAGGATTCCTTCGATAGAGCCAAATTGTTGTATTAATTTCAGTGCCGTTTTTTCTCCAATGCCTTTCACACCCGGGTAGCCGTCGCTCGGATCTCCCATCAATGCTTTGACATCTATAAACTGTTGGGGCGTCACACCGTATTCTTCATAGAATCTTTCGTATGTGTAAAACGCATAGTTTCCATACCCTTTTTTCAGAAGCATGACATCGATATGTTCATCCAGCAATTGCAGCAAATCTCTGTCTCCGCTTAAGATCGTGACTTTTTTGGGGTGTTCCCTTTTAGCGATGGTTCCAATGCAATCATCTGCTTCGAAACCTTCCACTCCAATATTCGGAAGTTGAAAAAAATCAGTCGCTTTCTTCGCCAGGTCAAATTGAGGAATCAACTCAACCGGCGGTGCCTCACGGTTGCTTTTATAATCAGGAAAAAGGTCGTTTCGAAATGTATTACCCCCCATGTCCCAACATACCGCGATATGCGTCGGCTGAATCTTCTCTACCGCTGTCAGCAAATGCTTTATGTATCCTTGCACGCCATTAGTCGGCATCCCTTTCGAATTGATCATAAATTGTCCCGTCACAGCCGTTGCGTAAAAAGACCGAAACAAAAGCGCCATTCCGTCTACGATTAAAAGATGTTCATTCTCTTTCATTCCGTCACCCCATTGTTGAATATGAACTTCCTTTCATACTACCATAATTCATTGATTCTAGAAAGAATTCCATTTTCCATGATAAAGAACAATGGTCTTGTCGGCATTGTTGACAAACTGCCGTTCAGTCATCTTAACATGATGTTGTTTCTCTTTTTTGTTCAAAAAAACCGGAGCTTCGATTGAAAGCCCCGGACTGATTCTTTTCTTCCTAGGACGACCTCTGTTCCAATACCTCGCCTTTCTCTTTTTTCATCAATTTCCTTACATGGTCTTTTGGTGTCCAGCAGTTGAACCGATAATAAGTTTTCGTTTCATAGCCTAAGCGGAGACAGCGAAAAAGCATTCCACTTTCCGTTTTTTCGGCTGAAAAATGAATGCAGGTGGCGCATGCGTGGAACCGGTTGACAGACAAATCCAATCTCCTCCTAAGCGATGTCTTTTTGAAGCACTTTTAGCACTTCTTTCCATTCCTGTATATTTTCCGTTGCTTCCAACGCTTCCATCCAAGCGGAGAATTGTTCCTCGCATTCAGATACTAAGCTGTTCTTCAGGCGGTTGAATTGTTCGTCCAATGTCTCTTTTATCCATTGGCTCAATTTTTCTTTTTCGTTCAAAAGATATTGATCGGCTAACGGCGACAGTATGTCTTCCAATTTATTCTGCATGAGCTGTTTCTCATTCTTTTCAAAAAACGTTTTGGCATTTTTGAAAAGAGCGAGCGCCGGTGAAAACGTTTCTTGCGGAAGAGAATGAAACGCTGCCGGAAATTCAGGCGTTTCTTTCGTCGGCCATTCCAAATCAGAAAAGTAAAGCTGTTCTTGAATACTTTGATAGTGTTCGTGCAAACTTTTTTGCTTCGCATTTAAAACTTGGTGAAGAAATTTCTCCGCTCGCAAGCTTGTGGCCCGCATTTCTTGAGACAAATCAAATCCGATAGAGCTCAAAAAGTCCTCTAATGCTGTACGAAGCGCTGCTTTTCCGCTTGACGGCTGCAAAACAGATGGATTAAAAGATTCTTTAAAAAAGTCTGGAAGCCGATAAAAAACACGTTGTTTCACATAATACACGAGCTCATCGATTTCTTGACACAACCGTTTCCACATAAGATCGGGAGTTTCCTTTTGCAAATGTTGGCTGATTTGCTCTTTTTGCTTTGCCAGCAATGCTTTTTTTTCTTTTCGGTTTTCCCGATTCTCCTCTGCCGTTTTGATCAATTGCTCCAGCTGCAAGACTGCACGCTTCATATCACGTTCTGCAGATTGTATGGCAATCTTCGTTAAATCGTTTTGTAAAAAAGATTGAAAGGCGGTTTGGAACGATTCTATCCGCGATTGCTTTCGTTTGTTCGGGTATAGAGCAAGCAGGCTCGAGACGCCGTAAATTCGCGGGAAGCGAATGCCATACTGCAGCAACTGACCTTGAACATACGATAAAACATCCGCTATTTCTTCCTCATCATTTGCAAGATCTACGGCATTAACGATAAAAAACATTTTATCCAATTCAAACGAGTCTTTCACCCGACCAAGCTGAATCAAGAATTCACGATCTGCTTTTGAAAACGCGTGGTTATAATAGGTCACAAATAAAATTGCATCGGAGTTTTTAATATACTCAAAGGCGACTCCCGTATGGCGGGCATTGATAGAATCAACTCCCGGAGTATCGACCAATGTGATTCCCAATCTGGTAAACTCACAATCATAATAAAGATCGATGGATTCTACAAAACAGCTTTGACGTTCATTGGCCACAAACCCCCGGAACGTTTCCAAATCGACGACGAGTGTTTCCCCTAAATGGTCTTTATATTCCGGAAATCCTTCATAAAACGCTTTTAAAAAGGACAGATGAATATTTTCTTTTCCATTTTTATTCTCGTTTGCGGTAATGTTTGGAATGCGTTCATATCCTTCCTCAAGGGAATCCGCCTTCACATGAAAAACACCTAAAGAGGACTGCAAATCGGAAAGCATTTCCTCCCTCGTTTTCAAATGGACTGCCGCTGTCCGATCATGATTGATTTCATTCGGTGGGTGAATACGATTCACCGCTGCGGTCGTCGGATTAGGGGAAACCGGCAGCACTTTTTCACCAAGCATGGCATTGGCAAAGGAAGACTTTCCGGCACTGAAAGCTCCGAATAATGCAATCGTAAATTCTTGTTTTCCTAAGCGGTTCGCTTTCTCCTCCAATTCTTTCCGCAAATATTTAAAGCCCGGAATTCCTTTTAAAGCTTCGCTCCATCGATGCATTTTCTCTGCGATGATGACAGGAGAAAAAGCCGGCGCTTCAGATTCAGCTTTTTTATACTCGCTTTCTTTTCTTTGGATTTTTGGAATCGATTTTGTTTTTGATGGATTCGCTTCTTTTGTAAAAATTTCCGCTTCCTGCTCTTCGGCTTCCCATTTCCGTATTCTTTCATCGAAGGTCGGAGAATAAGAGTACGTGCCGGTTTTCAACATTGCAAACGCTTTTTTTCTTTCGTCTTCAAGAATGTCAAGTTCTTTCCATTGAAGCACAGCATTTTTCTTTTGATTCCACTCTGTCCATTCGTTTTGCAATGATCCCAGCTCCGACTGCCATTTTTGCTCTAGAATCGATTTGGCCGTTTCCAGCCATTCATTGCTGGCCATCCGAGCCATCTTTTTTAGCTTTTCGGCTACTTCGTCGCAATAATGCAGCACGGAATCACCTGTTACTTGAGCGCCCGGTTTAATCGCCGTCATTAAAAGCGCTGAATCCAATTGGACCGTAAATTCTTCCGCCTTCATTGCTAAATCGTCATGAACGAGATTGTATTTTTTCAGCCATTTTGCCTGCAAGTCACGAATATGCCATTCGACCTGGGCCTTTACTTTTTCCTGCAAGTCAGCTAAAAACAGCTCTAATCGACGGGTCTTTTCTTCTTCTGTTTTTTTCTTGCTGAAAAAAAAGCCGACTTTAAAATCAGGCTGATACGCTTCCAAAAAGGACTTGGCAAGTTCCCGCGTCTGCGCCGGCATGATATAAGCATTTTTTAAAATGGTTTCCCGTTCGTTTTCCAATTCCTCCACTGCTTTTTGAACATCTTTTTGTTCGATTTTTATTCTTAGTTGTTCTTCCTTTGCGAAAATCTCTTTTTCATTCCATTCGTTTCCTAGTATTGCCGCAAGCTGCTCTCTTTTTTCGTCTTGTTCTTTTTTCAACCATTCCAAATGCTCCGCAATCAGCCGCTCCGTCATCGCTTCGGCAGACTGCAAGGATAACTCCTCCCGCATTTGAATGCTATCTGCCACCAGCTTTTTCACAACGGAAAAATCATTGAATGGATGATCAGGCTCTTTTAAGCTTGTAAAATAAAATCCTTCCGGACGGACTCCCCAATCATCAAAAGCACGGTAAACCGATTGCCGAAATTCATCAAAAGACAATTCTTCTTGATGATGCTTGTCAATCTGATTAATAATTAAGTACAATTTTGCTCCATGGGAAAGGAGCTCTTTTGTATACGTAAAATTCAATTCTGATTGCACATGATTATAGTCCATGACATAAAACACCATATCAGCCAAATGCAAAGCCGACTCTGTGGAAATGCGGTGGGCATCATCGGTTGAATCAATCCCAGGTGTATCCATCACCGTTAAGGTTTTCGGTAGCTTGGACTGCTTGCGGCCGATTTCAATGGATTCCACTTCCATGCCATTTTTACAAAATTCTTTTATTGTATCAAACTCGTACGAACCTTTGAACAAAAGCGGTTTGCGGTTTCGATACAAAATTTTCGCAAAGTCCTCGTCGGCATGGCGAATTTTGACTAAATTAGCGCTTGTCGGAATCGGACTCGACGGCAAAATCGATTCCCCTGTCAGCTGATTGATCATCGTTGATTTTCCAGCTGAAAAATGACCGCAAAAAGCAATAATAAATTCCTCTCGATAGAGCTTTTTTAGAAATCTTTTTGATTTTTCCGCCCTTTCATGGTCTCCGAATTGCTGAAACCGTTCATAAAGCATCATGCTTTTCGCCATCAATTGTTCCGTTGTCTTATGTTTATGTGCAGTTGACATGTATTCCCTTAACCCCTTTATCGCTTAAACTAAAACCGTTCAGCACGGCGCTGACAGAATAAAATTCTCTTTTTATTTTATCGGAAATTGTCCTCTATTCCCATAAATATTTTTATTTTCAGAAAAAGACTAATATAGTTTTTCACTGATTCCCCTTCATTCTAATAAAGTTTTATAGGAAAGAACGATTTAAAAGGATGAGCAGCCAAAACCTTTTTATTTCCAAACAACAGAAAAGACAAACATTTTGTTTGCCTTTAACGGTGGGAATGTATTGGGACATAAACGGGATCGTCTTTTGATTCTTGCTGAGATGGACGAGAAGCAGAGGGCAGACTTTCAGGCTGAAGAACATGATTTAGTACGTATTTTAATGTTAATCCGCAAATAACGACCGTTAAAAGGATGAAAATAGCGATCATGGCTTTGCTCCTCTCTTTTCATGCACATGATAATCATTTTCATTAGTAATTAGACTATAGCATAAACGAGAATCATTTTCAATGTCATTTTTCACGTACATTTCGTTTTCGCTTTGGCCAAAGCTGGCGCTCCAGCAAGTCTTGATAATTTGTGTAGGCTAAAAGAGCTTTTTCTTCCGTTCGGATGCGAATGCGGAGCATCGATTGATTGAGTAGAAAAAATAAGAACAAGGTGATATACGCTTGGAACAGAAGCGGGATTAAGATCAATTCGAGTGTGACAAGCCAATAATTAGGATGTCTAATCCATCGGTAAGGTCCTTTTTTAATCGCTTCCGCTCCTTTAAGCACGATAATTTTTGTATTCCAATAAGGGCCTAACGAAGTGATAATCCATATCCTTGCCATTTGAAGGCAAAAAAACAGTAACAATAAAAAAATCCAATAACGATGAGGTGTTTTGCCAAAACCTTGAACTTCAGCTAAAAGGGATAGAAAAAAAGCACAGTGCAGGAGGACCATCCAAGGATAATGACCAGAGCCGAATTCCACTGCTCCTTTATCGATCAGCCGTTTTTCGTTCCTTTTCGCTATTCTCAGTTCGATCAACCGTTGCAATACTAACCAACTTAATACGAAAAAAAACAGCATTATGTCCACCTCATGAGCAAAAGTTCTGTGCTGAATCCCGGCCCAAGGGCACAGGCAAGTCCGATTTCGTCGCTGCGGATCGATTTTTTCAGCACTCGTTCCAACACATAAAAAATGGTGGGGGAAGACATATTTCCGTATTTTCTCAAAATGAAAGCAGCATCTGCTGTCATTTCGCGATGAATGCCAAAAGCTTCTTCATAGGCTTGAATGACCTTTTTCCCTCCAGGATGGGCGATAAAATGGGGTATTTCGTTCCAAGAAAGTTTTTGCTCAGCCAAAAAATCTTCTACAACTGGTTTAAGCCAATTTGCCACTAGGGTCGGGATATCTTTTGAAAAAATAACATACAGACCGTTATTACGTATATCCCATCCCATGACATCAAGTGCGTCTTTTTTTAGCACACTTTTGGCTGCAAAAATATGTGGGAGAGTCTTTTTCGCTTTCACTACTGGACTCTCCATGCCGCAAACGAGCATACACGCCGCTCCGTCACCGAATAAAGAAGTACCGATCAAATTGCTTTTAGATCGGTCATCTAATTGAAACGTCAAACTGCATAACTCAACTGCCAAAACGAGCACATTTGCCTTTGGAAAGGCTTTGCAATACTCAAACGCACGAGCCAGCCCCGATGCTCCGCCTGCGCATCCTAATCCCCATATAGGAATTCGTTTCACAGACGAAGAGAACGGAAGTATATTCATAATTCTCGCTTCCAGGCTGGGGGTGGAGAGTCCTTGGAGAGTCCCGTCGTGCAAACGGTAAAAATCGCCTCAATATCTTCATAATGGAGCGGTTGTTTGTCCAGGCAATTTTGAATGGCCTCTTTCCCTAACCGCACTGCTTCTTCAACAAACAGCCGATTACGCTCTTCCATATCATGAAATGTTTGATACCACTCTATAGGCTTCACAAAATAACGAGTCTCAATTTCGGCATTTTGAAACACTTTCAGCATCCTGTCCACAGGGGGATAACCGGAAAAAATCTGTTTTACCAATGCTTGTACTTCCTCTTGGAGGCACAATAGTCAGGATTGGCATGCCCCGCCGCTACAATCATTCCCATCGGAATCCTCTCCTGTTTTGTAGTAATAATAGTTTTTCCTTCCGATTGACAGTTATGATTCCAAAAATCAAGACCATTTGTCCGGGCATCCTGTGAATAGAACAAAAGTTTCACCGCAAACAACACTGGCCCAGCATACCCCCGGATTAGGTATGAAGAGCCAAATAAAAAAGCAAGGAATCGAGTCCCTTGCCTTTCATTTATTTTTTCCAGCTAAATTTTTGAATAGTTTTATGAAATTTTCTGTTGAATCACAGCTGTGCTTTTATCTGTTCTTTTGCCAATCATATGAAACACGATATTCAAAACAATGGCTGTCACACTTCCCGCCACAATTCCATTTCCTGTTAATATTTGCAGAGCTTTCGGTAATTGGCCAAATAAATCCGGCACTACTGTCACTCCAAGTCCCATCCCAATGGAACAAGCCATAATCAATAAATTTTCTTGCGATGTAAAATCGACTTTGCTTAGCATTTTAATTCCTTGAGCTATGACCATGCCAAACATTGCCACCATTGCCCCGCCTAAAACAGAGGACGGGATGATCGTTGTAAAAGCTCCTATCTTTGGAATCAATCCAAGAAGCATTAAAATGAACGCCGTTACGAATATAACAGATCTTGATTTGACGCCGGATAGTTGGATAAGTCCGATATTTTGCGAAAAAGCCGTGTACGGAAAAGAATTAAAGAGAGATCCTAAAATACTGGCAATCCCTTCAGAACGATATCCTTTTTTGAGATCATCTTCATTTACTTTCTTTTCACAAATATCTGCCGCCGCAAAATAGACGCCGGTTGACTCAACAAGACTCACAATCGCCACAAAAATCATGGTCAAAATGGAAGTCCAATGAAAAGCTGGCACACCCAATACAAACGGCTTAATCATATGGAACCAGGATGCTTCCGAAACGGGTGAAAAATCCACTTTTCCCATCATTGCTGCCGCCATTGTACCAGCCAATAACCCAAGAAGAACAGAAATGGATCGAATAAAACCTGTGAAAAAACGATAAAGTACGATAATGACAATTAATGTTCCAAAAGAAAGGGCAATATTGGCAGGAGATCCGAAATCGGGGCTTCCTTCTCCTCCGGCCATATTTTTCATGGCAACAGGTATTAGCGTAAGACCAATGATCGTAACGACGGAGCCCGTTACGATCGGCGGGAAAAATTGGACAAGTCTGCTAAAAACAGGCGCAATCAGCACGACAAAAATCCCTGAAGCCAAAATGGCTCCATAAACACCCGGCAAGCCGTACGACTGTCCGATGGCGATCATCGGAGCAACAGCCGTAAATGTACATCCCAACACAATCGGCAAACCGATTCCAAACCATTTTCCTTTCCATACTTGCAAGAAGGTCGCTATCCCGCACATAAAAATATCAATCGATACTAGATAGGTTAATTGTTCGCTGGTCATTTTCAACGCACTGCCTGTAATTAATGGAACAATCACCGCCCCGGCATACATGGCCAAGACATGCTGCAGCCCTAACGAAGCCGTTTGGATCCATCGGTTTTTCATAGCAATGCCTCCTCATGGAATCGTACTTTACCGTTTTCCAATGACTGAATTCGGACCAGCGACTCCACTCGAATATTTTGCTTACGAAGAAGGGAACCGCCATTTTGAAAGGCCTTTTCAATCACGATGCCTATTCCAACGAGGTGTGCACCTGCTTGTTTTACGATATCCAATAAGGCGCAAGCTGCTTGTCCGTTTGCTAAAAAATCGTCGATAATCAGGACACGATCGCTTTCGTTTAAATATTTTTTCGATACATAGATGGTGCTCTTCTCACGTTTTGTAAAAGAGTACACCTCTGATAAATAAACATTTTCCGACAAAGTCAAAGATTTGTTTTTGCGAGCGAAAATAGCCGGCACTTTCAATTCAAGAGCTGTCATGACCGCCGGAGCAATACCGCTTGATTCCAATGTCAGCACCTTTGTAATGGACTCGTTTTGAAACCTTTTCGCAAACTCTTCCCCCATTTCCTTGACAAGGAAAGGATCGATTTGATGGTTCAGGAAGGAATCGACTTTCAGCACCTGATCAGATAAAACCAAACCTTCCTTTAAAATTTTTTCTTCCAAATGCTTCATCATAGTCCTCCTTTTCTTTTGACCCGCAGAAAAGAAAAAAGCCCGCAGGTCATTGCATTCCCCAAACATGAGTGAAGCAATGCCCTTTGAGCTTTTAAAGGGACAAGGAAAAACAGGACAGATCAAATCAAATCGGTCCGCCTCATTGCTCACTCATAGTCAGACTGTTTACGGCAGTCCGGTAGAGACTGGCAAGCCATATTCTTGCCATTATATGAGTGAATGCATTTTGAAATTTTACTAACATTATAGCAAATTAGTAAGTGATTTCAATAGAAAATACGAACATTATTTTGTTTGAATAAATCTTTCCACGATATATTCCTCTTAATTCTGAACATTCTTTATTTTTGTGTTTTTTTATACTTTCGGAAAGATTCGCAGCGATGCTATTACGTTACCTATGGTTTACGGCCAACAAGTGAACTACCCTCCACTTACCACCCTTTCGGGTTGCTTGAAGTGGGGGCTTCTCGGGTAATCCTGTCTCATGACAGGAAATTGACCGAGCTAACCCTCCTGTTCCGGGAGTTTGTATTTTCATGCTAATTCTAACAAGCGCAATCCTTCATTTTTGATATTGATTGCTGAATTGTGATCACGATCTAATACAATGCCGCAAGTACATTTATATACACGTTCAGATAATGGCATTTCTTTTTCATTCCCACAACGGGAACATTTTGATTATACCAAAATCTTTGGCTAACGCCAACCGAAATTCATCTCCCCACTTATCGTTGGGCTATCGCCCTTCACACGCTTGAAGTGGGAGACTTTTTTCGGAAATAATGTTAAAAAATGCTTTCATACAAGCCCCTACTGTTTAACGATAACGGTATCACACCAAAGCCTTAAGCTAGAAAAAGAGGAGAAACTTTTTTCTCCTCAAGAAACATGAAACGCTTTTTGATCGGATGATCCACTATATAACCATAAACTTCTAAAAAATGAGATCATGCCTTTAGATCATGCCTTTTTCAAAGAAAATCAAACATCAGACGGTTTTCCGGTGAGCTATAACCGGTAAATGTCCGTATATTTATTGCGGATGTATCGGATGAAATATTCCGGATTTAATTCTTCTCCTGTCGCATCCATTAAAATTTCGAGCGGTTTTTTTAATTTTCCGTATTGGTGGACATTTTGATTGAGCCATTCTTTGATCTTAATCAATTGGCCTGTTTCCAAAAGCCCCTCCAAATCAGGTAAATCCTTTTTCATACTGTAGTAAAATTGGGCTGCATACATAAGTCCGAGACCGTAGGAAGGAAAATAACCAAAATCTCCTCCTGCCCAGTGGATATCTTGGAGCACGCCTTCTCCATCGTTTTGAGGAGAAACGCCTAAGTATTCTTTATATTTTAAATTCCAAATTTCCGGTAAATCTTTCACCTGTATTTCATCTTGGAAAAGCGCTTTTTCTATTTCATACCGAATAATGATATGGAGCAGATAAGTACATTCATCGGCTTCGATCCGAATCAATCCCGGCTTTACTTCGTTCACCGCCCGATAAAACTCTTCTATAGAAACGGTATCAAATTGGCCATTGGAATAGCGCTTCAAGAGATCAAAATGCTTTTTCCAAAAATGACGATGTCGGCCGATAAAATTTTCATAAAACAATGATTGTGATTCGTGAATGCCCATTGACGTGCCGGCACAGAGAGGTGTTCCGATCAAATCATGGCGGATATTTTGTTCATAAATGGCATGACCTCCTTCATGGATCGTACCGAATATGGCGACCCGGAAGTCTTGTTCATTATAGTGAGTCGTTACTCGGACATCACCCGGATTTAAGGCTATTTCAAAAGGATGAATCGTTTCGTCCAATCGGCCGGCTTCTAAATCATACCCCATTTTCTTTAATATCTGTAAGCTAAATAAGCGCTGATTTTCTTTTGGAAAATATTCAAATAAAAAATCGGTTTTTGGTTTATGAGGCGACTTCTGAATTTTAGAAACAAAATCTACCAGAAATGTCCGGACCTTTTTAAAAACAGGATCTAAAACATCCACTGTCACTCCCGGTTCGTACAAATCAAGCAATGCATTGTATGGATGGCCTTCATAGCCCCAATATTCAATAAATCTCTTCTTATACTCAACGATTTTTTCTAAATAAGGTCTAAACAGTTCAAAACGACTTTCTTCTTTTGCTTGTTCCCATGCATTCTCCGCTTTTGACTGCAATATTATGTACTCTTTATATTCTTGAGTCGGAATTTTTTTATTGCGATGATATTCCTTTTTGCATTCTTCTAGTATTTTTGCAACTGTCGGCGAAAGCTTTTCTTCATGAGGGGATAAACTGGCAATAAAAGATGCCATTTCGTCGGAGACAGACATTTGAAACAATTCAGAAGACAATACCCCCACCACATTGGCACGCTGCTGAATTCCTTTTTTAGGCGCACCTGTCCGCATATCCCAATAAAGGAGATTTAAAGCCTCTTGAAAAGAGGTCATTTTTTGGATATATTGCAAAAAATCGTTTTCAATTTCTTTCGTCATTGGATTCATTTAGGTCCCCCCTTTTCTCCGTATGAACCCATTTTACCACATTTTCAAAAAAATATCGGTGATGGAATATCGGCGGGCTTTTAAAAACGGTCTAATTGCGAAGACTTTAAAATGTATATTTGCTTTCTGTAGATAAAACCGACCACTCGCTATTTAATCGAACAATCCGATACAGTCTATTCGATACCGGAGCTTTCCGTACAAATAGGAATCTGCAGGGGGAGTCCCCCGCAGATTAATATGATCTCATGTCTTTTGGTGGTTTCGGCCCCCAGTATTGATAGTAATCCGTTCTGATAAATCCGTTAAACAACTTTCTTTTTTTCGTTGCCGGTTTTCCATAAAATGTTTCAAATTGCCGATGGGAAGTCAAAATATAAATGGACCACGTCTCTAATTTTGCAAAAGTCCTCCCCATATCCCGATACATAGCCTCTACTTCCGCTTTTTCTCCTAACCGCTCACCATAAGGAGGATTACCGACGATCACTCCGTATTGTTTTGTGGTATGAAGATCTTTTACCTGCATTTGCTTAAACTGAATCATTTCGCCTAGGCCAGCTTCGTAAGCGTTTTGTTTGGAAATGTCGATCATCCGATGATCGATATCCGTTCCCACAATATCCAATTCTCGGTCGTATTCAGCAAGATCTTCCACCTCAGTGCGAGCATCGTCCCAAATAGCAGCATTCATCCAAGGCCATGTTTCAGAAACAAAACTGCGATTAAATCCAGGAGCAATATTTTGTCCAATTAAAGCTGCTTCAATCGGAATGGTTCCCGATCCACAAAAAGGGTCGATAAACGGACGGTCCGGCGTCCAATTCGTAAGCAGCACTAATGCCGCCGCCAGTGTTTCTTTTAACGGCGCTTCTCCCTGTCCAGCACGGTAGCCTCTCTTATGCAGTCCGCTGCCCGAAGTGTCCAGTAACAGTTCCACTTCATCTTTATGGATGGCCACTTCGATTTTGAACAATGCTCCGTTTTCCTCCAGCCATGAAGGGTGATGATACGCTTTTTTCAGACGCTCGACAATCGCCTTTTTGACGATCGCTTGGCAGTCTGGGACGCTGTACAGCTTGGATTTAACGGATTTGCCTTGAACGGGAAATTCAGCATCTACGGGCAAAAATTGTTCCCAAGACAGCGCCTTTGTTTGTTCAAAAAGTTCATCGAATGTGAATGCTTTAAAACGGCCGACTCGAATTTTGATTCGGTCTGCCGTTCTCAACCAAAGATTGGCACGGGCAATGGCTTTCTCATCTCCTCGAAACAGGACTCTTCCGTTTTCGGTTTTGCATTCGTACCCCAAGTTTCTGACTTCCTTTGCCGCAATGGCTTCCAGTCCCATTGCAGTCGTCGCAATAATGGTATATGTTGACATTTCATCACCTATTCATTTTTCATTGATATCCGTATGTAGAAAAAATGGGACTACTTCTTAAACCCATAATAAAAGCTCTCCCAAAAGGAGAGCTTTTTATACATCCTATTCCCGATAATAACGTTCTGTAAGCCATGTTCTGTTCCTTCGTACTGCAAGCGACTGGGATAGTCTCGTACTCAGGCGGTAATCATCTATCTGCAAGCAAGAACGTCTTACTTGCCCTTCTCTCCGTTCATTTCCTTCGAGAAGGCGCCCCTACCATAATTTGGGTTGCTCACTCGCGGGGTTTACCTCGTTCCACCTTTGCGATTTCTCGCAAAGCTGCGTCACTGTGGCACTTTCAAGGTAATCATACCATATCCCTTAAAGGGACTTAGGTACTTTCCCTGCCGTCAGCCCAGCAAATGCCGAGCTGCCCTGGCTTATGGTTTCGCCAGGCACGAACACTACGGGCATCTCAGCACCGTGTGAGCATGGACTTTCCTCTGCAACCTTAAAGGCTGCAGCGATTACCTGAACGTTATTATCCTTTTGGCTTGAACTATTATAAAAGAAACAGCGCAAAAATTCAACGTCATTTTCTTTATTCATGACGAAAAAGGTTAATCTTCATAAAGCTTATCGCCAAATACATGTTTTTCTAAATTGGAAAGTCGTTTCAAAATATCATAATTGGTGACAGCTGGCTGCGGTTGGCTGGCCGGCTGCGTTTGAAGCCGTGACATGGACGGAGACTCCACTTTAGACGCTTTCTCAAGCTTCATTTTCAATCTTAAGTTTTCTTTTTGCAATTCTTCAATAGCTTGGTGAAAAGTTTCGTAATCTTTAATGACAAGATCCAAAAATTGGTCAACTTCTTCTTGATTATATCCCCGCATGCTTGTCTTAAATTCTTTTTCTAAAATATCTTTCGCCGTTAACTTTACTTTATTAGATAACATAAAAGCCATCACCTCTATTTTCAAAAGGTCCGCTTTCTCCAGCAGGACTCGACCATCCAGTATGGAGAGTACACTTTATTTTTTCAAATATATGGACTTTTGTCAATTATGAACCTACCACTCATGATTTTTCCATTGTTCTTCTTCTACAATGTTCTGCAAATCAAAGAAAGTGATTTGCTTAATGCTATAAGACGGATTGATTTCTTGATATTTTTTAGCTAGTTGATAAAGGTACTTTGGCGATCCTTCCTTTTCTTCATCATATAAAAGCACTAGACAATCGCTTTTTTGAAGAAAGAGCTTGTTTTTATTTTGAAATTGCCAGGGACCGGTATAAGGCTGTTTTGAAATGGAATCCACAAAATCGGCGTTGTTCAGGATGTCAAAATACATCTCTTGGTTCGCTTCATTCCAATTTTTCTCCTGATCTAAAAAAGGAGTTAATACAGCCAGCTTTAAATCAGGATGATCTATTCGCATGTTCAATACCACATCCGCTGTCCAGCATTCAACTCCCAATTGACCGCTAATCAGGACCCATTCAAGACCTTCTTCCAATAATTCTTGAATTTCTTTTTGAATGGCTTTTTTTATGTAATCAATCGCTTTGGCATCATGATGAAAAATACCTAATTCTATCGGCTTATATCCTGATACAGCAGCTACCTTCGTATCAATCCCTCCCATTGAGTTCAAAACAAGGTCCGTCCCCTATCGCATAAGGGGCCAGAACCTTCCCGGTTTTGCCGCTCACTTCCCCTTAAATATAAAAGCTAATTTTTCTCTTAAACCGCCGAAATAAGGCAATACTTCTAAAAAGTGTATCATTTGGCACCTTCCGTTAAAGACCAAATAGCGGTCTTGGCCCGGCCCGAATCCCACCAAATCTTGGTGAAGCGCATCATTCACTGTCGGTTCTGTATATGGAAAATAGCGCTGACATTGATAAACGTGGTGATTAAAAGTGGTTGTATGACTTGGATGGATATGTGGTACTACATAATGATGAATCAGATGATTTTCGCGATTAATTGTCGGATGAATAATCGGCGGTAATACTTTTGGTCTGCAATACATGTTTTTTCTCCTTTCTCTCAGGTTTTTATATGAACAGCCTATGAGAAAAAAGAGAAACATGTATTAATGCACAAACCTAATTTACAGGAAAGAGTAGAAAGTATCTTTTAAATGAATCATCATCACACTCATGACGAGAATAAACACAAAAAATAAAACCAGCAATGCCCGATACACTTTCAACCACCCCTGTGTTTAGTTGTTCTGTCTATATTTTATAATCATCTGTACCAATCCTCAAATGAAAAAATGACCATTTGTCGAAATTTGCGATTGCCCGGGAAATTACCTTGTCCATTCCTGATTCTTCAATAATTTGCGCCGGATCCGTTCCAGTCTTTTATATAGGTCATTTGTCTCCGTTTGTTCTTTTCCCGTTCTTCCATGCCATCGCTTATAGTGGTCGAGTGCTTTTTCCGCAAAAGAATAGGCAGCCTCCAAATTTTTTTCTTTATGTTCATAATACTTGCTAAGCTCAATGAGAGCTTCTTTTTTCATGGCGATAGGCCCTTTTTCTGCTATTTCAAGCCATAGTGGTACAGCTTTCTCATACTGTTTTTCCTTTTTGTATTCTTTTGCCAGAAGCTGCTTTGCCCGAAAATCAACACTGCTATCTGCCTTTTTTTCTTCCACCAAGTCTTCTAAAGATTGCATTGCCTGTTTATTTTCGCCAATATAGTGGAACCATTTTGCCACTTGGTATTTTTCATTTTCTGTTTGATGGACAAGACCCAGAATTTGATAGGTTAAATGGATGTATAACGAAATGAGGCTAAGTATATCATGCTCATTATGCTTTAAAATGCCTATCATTCCATCCGGCTTTTTTCTTTCTACATAATCAAAATAAATCATCGGAGCCAAATAGCCGGGAACGTCATCTTTCCGGTCAATCCCTAAAATGCTCTTTTCCACATTGGACAGTTTAACGGACTCGAGTTTCTCTTTCCACATTCTCCGTGCAGCATGGAATAAATCAAAATGACCGAATTCCGGCAGCTTTGGAACATGCTCGCGGATTAAAGTATGTCGTGTTTTCACCTGTGGCCAGTCAAACGCTTTTCCATTGTAAGTAACCAATTTTTGGTAATCGATATTTTCCAAAAAACTTTGATAAAGTGCAATTTCATAACCCGGTTCAGGCAAAATATGCTGAACGACTTCCACTTGATGGTCCAATACACGGGCATGGCCCAATAAAAAGATCGTATTGCCCGCACCGTGTCCTAGCCCCGTGGTTTCCGTGTCAAAGAAAAACAGCTCATCATGAGATAGTCCCTTGGCTGATAAAGGATGGTCACCATCCCACTGGTTCCAATGCCGGACAGCTTCGATCAGCTCACGGAAGCTGTACTTGCCATGGCGATGATCGAGGCTGTAAAACGATCGGCGAATCAAACAGTATTGATGGTCAAAAAAATAGGGCTCAGCTCCGGCCGCTCGCCATTCATCAAGGTAAGGAATCTCTTTCTCTTCTTCCTGTTCCATTTTTGGCGGGTTTTGATCTAATCGGACCACTTCTTTGTCTCGTACTAAATGGGATTTCATTCGTTGCAGTTTACTCGATAACGACATGTTCCTCACTCCATCGGTTCATTGACCGCTTTAGCGAAAAGATCTAGCAGCCGTATTGTATGATCTTTGCCGTGCTTTGAAGCGACATCCGTTCCAATACAGGACGGACACCCGTTCTCGCAAGGACAACTCTCAACCAACTCTTTTGCGCTGAAAATCATTTCTTTCATTCGGTTATACACTTCCTTGCTTAATCCAATGCCTCCCGGATAATGGTCATAAATAAAGATCGTCGGTTTTCCATTGTAATTTGCTTTTACTTGAGGCGCTATATGAATGTCCGAGGGATCGCATAGAATATGCAACGGAATAACGGCTTTTAAACTATGCGCGGCGCCAATCAATCCCTCTTCTAAATGTTCTTCGGAAAAAGTTTTTAAATCTTGCTGCAAAGAAATCCAAGCGGCACTCGTATGAATTTCCTCTTCCGGAAGATGAATAGGTCCTGAACCAATATTTTCATGGGTATCTAGTTTTATTTTTTTGAAAATAGTTGGGAGAATATGGATTCCTACATCACCAAAAGAGATTAGCGCCTGTTCATTTCCCCGCTGTTTGTCAATTTCCAACACTTGAAGCTGAATCGCGAGGTTGGCATCCGTATAATAATCTACATCCACTTCTCTTACATACGCTTTTTTTTCATCCCAATCCAATGTTTCAACTTGATATTGAATTCCTTGATGAAGATAAATCGCTTCTTCATGAAGAAGAGTCATGGCGCTAAAGCGATCCATTTCCCCAATCACTTTGACATTGGCTGTTTCCGTCGTATCAATAATCACGACATTCTCTTGAGAAGCAGACCGCAAGCTGATATTATGAGCCGGAAACGAGTCGTTCATCCAAAACCAACGTTCGCCTTTATAATGAAGAATTCTTTCCTCTGTCAAAAACTCCAAAATCTCTTCCACTTCTGCATTTCCAAACGTTTCTCCTTTTTGAAAAGGAAGTTCATATGCAGCACATTTTATATGGTCTACTAAGATGATTAAATTGTCTGGATTAATCCGTACTGTTTCCGGTTTTTTGTTCAAAAAATAATCCGGGTGATCGACAATATATTGATCAAGAGGGCTGGAAGTAGCTACCATGATCACTAAAGATTCCCCTTGTCTTCTGCCGGCTCTGCCCGCTTGTTGCCAAACACTGGATACCGAACCTGGATAACCCGTCATCACACACGCCTGCAATTGACCAATATCCACACCCAATTCCAGAGCATTCGTACTGACTACTCCGTAAATATCTCCTTTTCTTAAACCTTCTTCGATTTCTCGCCGTTCCGACGGCAAATAGCCGCCACGATAACCACGGATGGATTTAGGACCTAATTCATGCTGGACTAGTTCCTGCAAATAGGAAAGAAGCAGTTCCACCCGGACTCGGCTTCTAGCGAATACGATAGTTTGAATTTTGTTTTTCAACAGTTCGCCGGCTAATTTCCGAACTTCAAAAAGCGCGCTTCTGCGAATATTCAGCGGCTTGTTGACGACCGGCGGGTTATAGAATACAAAATGCTTTTTCCCGCTTGGAGCGCCATTATTATCGATCAAAGCCATAGGTGTTTCGCAAATCGCTTGCGCTAACTCCTTTGGATTCGCAATCGTCGCTGACGTGCAAATAAACACTGGATCGCTTCCGTAAAATCGGCAAATTCGCTTCAAACGTCGAATGACATTGGCCACGTGGCTGCCAAACACTCCACGATATATATGCAATTCATCAATAATGACAAACTTTAAATTTTCAAATAAGGAAACCCATTTTGTATGATGGGGCAAAATCCCGGAATGCAGCATGTCCGGATTGGTAATGACAATATGTCCGGCTTTGCGGATTTTTTGCCGGATTCCCGACGGAGTATCACCGTCATATGTATAACTATTAATATCAGCCCCAATTTCCATTATCATTTCGTTTAATTCGCTTTTCTGATCTTGTGACAACGCCTTTGTCGGAAATAAATAAAGGGCTCTTGATGAAGAATCGGACAAAATGGATTCAAGAACAGGCAAGTTGTAGCACAATGTTTTTCCCGAAGCAGTGGGGGTCACTACGACAAAACTCTCACCATTTCTAGCTTTCTCATAAGCTGCAAGCTGGTGAGTATAAAGACGGTCGATCCCCCGTTTTTGAAGCCCTTCTTTCAATAAAGGATGAAGCGTTTTTGGAAAGGGAGCTGTTTTCGCTTCTTTTTCGGGAATGGTATGCCAATGAACAATCTGATCCTTGATGGATTCATCCGTTTTCAGCCACTCAATCGCTTCTTGTATCGTTTTTTTCTTTTCCATTTCATCGTTCACCTCAATACTGTCTATTGTACCGAATAAACGTTCTCTTTAAAAGAAAAAAGTTGCACCATATAACACCCGCAAACGGCAGTCACCTCTCCAATATTTTGGCATATTGTAAATGAAGAGAACCGATTGAAGAAAGGAGAATAGAAAATGGCGATGGACAGCCATCTTCCAGAGAAACCGAAAAAGCGCAATACGTTTGACGACTGGATGAAATCCATGAACGGCATTTTTCCTGAGCGGCCGATGAAAAATTTCTTAAAGCACATCGATGAATTTTTTGCCGGCTCTTTTCCGGTGGAAATGAGAGAAAAAGAAAATGAATACTGGATATTGGCTAAACTGCCCGGTGTATCAAAAGAACAAATTGGAATAGAAATCAATGCTCAATTTGTCACTATTACCGTTTCTGAGCGAGAGTATGTACTGGAGGAAAATGAGAAGCGGCAAATCGTGCAAGAGCAAACTTCTTTTAGGAGACAATCAAGAACGATTCCTCTCCCTGCACTGGTTAATGAAAAAATGGCAAAAGCGAAGTACAAAGACGGCCTGCTAACATTGATTTTACCGAAAAAGAAAGGGAAAATAATTGAACTATCCGATTGACATGATTTTTTTGCAAACCACGTATGAAAACCCGCCTTCCAAAACGGCGGGTTCTTTCATTTCCTGGGTTGAATCCTATGATTGTTTAAATACGCTGCCAAACCCTTTTACCACACTCGAAAATTGATTCATTACCGCCATCATCTGACCGGCAGTGTTAATCATTTTGTTCATATCCAAAGTGCCATCCTGATTTTTGAAAGAATTCATGATCGTGTGAAATCCTCCTGATGGCGGTTTCATTAAGTTGCCTTTCGGGTATGGATGCAAATAGTTTATTTGTGTGGGGACAGTATGTTTCTTAGGTTGCAGCGGATTTTCAAATAAGTCGCTGCTGTTCGTTGTTGCCGGGGGCTGATTTGGGATTGCGGGATAAACGTAAGAACTCCCGGCATTTTCCGCATTTAAAGGATCATAAGCTTGATAAGGGTAGTGAGCATAATGATGAAAAATGGGACTAGACTGGCCATGAGGTAAAATTTCATAAGGTTGGCCTGGATCAGCTTGATAATGAGCCAAATACGGATAACCGCTAGTCGTTTGCCTCCGCATCATGTTTTCTCCTTTCTCTATTTCTGTTGATTTATTTTATGTGGCAAAAGTTGAAAAGTGAATTCATAATTTTCCGATAATGTCGATATTTGTATATCTATTTTTTACAAAAATGTGTCCAAATAAGTGGCTATTTATGTTAACATAGAACAAACAAAGAGGGGGTTGATAAAATGACCATTCACGAGTTAAAAGAAAAATTTCTGGAAAAAAAATCTTACCCGCCGCGAGATTTTAATCAGCTTCTTGATTTTGCCAGAAATTTGTATTTGTTGAATGAGCTGCCTCTCAGAGACTACAGAGACGTTGTTCTTGATTTAGAAACCGCCGGAGCAATCAGTCCCATTGTCTTGGAACAATCGTTATGGAATACAACTTCCGCTTTATAATCTCAATAAAGAAGCGGATTTTAAAAGGTTAGTCCGTCCCTTTTAAAATCCGCCTCTTTTTTGTTTTCCGCCTTAAAACTCCCTCTATGCGCCCTAACGAAAATATTCCGCCCATATGATTCTATTGCTTGTCTGATGATTGAAAAATGAAGTTTTACGATTCATTGTCATTAATCACATTTTTAGGGGATTCTCCATCATGAACATTCCGTTTTACTTCATTTAAAACATACTCCACTGAATGAACGGTTTGCTTAAAACGACTGTAGCTAGTTTTTGGAAAAAAGGCTTGTACAGCGATGATTTGCAAATTTTCTAATGTCGCGGTTATTTGTTGTTTATGGATGTACTTCGGTTTTTGACTCATAAGCCACTTTTTTGCTTCCGCTTCCCATTCATCACTTAACGATTTCATTTTATCTGCAAAAGGCTTCACTTCCGTATAAAAATCCATTTCTTTCCCCGTTGATCGAACGGTTTCATACACTTCATCCGCCTGCTGAACAAGCTTTAACAGTTCGCTAGTTAATATCCATAAATTTGATTGTTCATCCATATACATCCCCCCTTTAATCATAAAACAAGATCTAACCAAATCATCCTTAATCAATGGGTCTGCCGTTTCAAGCACTGAATAAAAGTTTCGTGCAAAGCGGATACGTACAAAAGGAAAGAATGAAAGACGCAAGATAAAAGGATGGTCCAAATATCGAAAATATAATGAAAACGGCTTTTGGCGAATCAATATGAAAGACTTTGACATTCCCGCTGACAAGAATAAAAAAAGCAGCTTATTTATCATCTATAAGCTACTAAAAAAACTATAACGAAACTGTTCTTTACAACGCAAGTTTTCTAACAGATGAAGGGTTCATTTGTGTATAGGAAATGTGTTCCACATTTTCTTCAATATCTGCCAATTGGTCCATAAGCCATTTTTTTTGCTTTTCAATCGATTGAAATCCCGCTTCTTTCTCCTGATAAATACTGACCGTCAAAAGATCATCCATATCTTCGACTTTCTCTTCTATTTGCTCAAACAACTTTAAAATTTCTTCTCTTTGTATCATAGAATTTCCTCTCCTTTCCTTCAAGGTATTACCCATATTCTTGATTTTTTTGCCATTCCCTGCCTTCTTGACAAAACTAGATGCCATTCGGCAAAGAAAGAATTTTTTTAACAGAATGGGCTATTCTTTTCCTTCTTTCACCGTATTTTTCCTTTCCGAAAAGCTAACAATAGGACGGGAGGTGTACAATATGGCTGAGAAAAAAGAACAAAAGCCGAAAAACCAAGGTACTCGTTCTGAGACAAAATCCGCCTATGGTGACAAAAAACTCTCAGGACCTAACCGCCCATCAACGTAGTCCATCATTCATTCAAGACCGAAAAAGCAAGGAATTCCTTGCTTTTTTGGATTCTTTTTATATCTTTTTCATCAAGCTTGCCCATTGGAGTTGAATCTGCTTTTGAACAAACCATTCTGTTAAATGGACGGATTTTCCAGGTTCGGAATCCATAAACCATTCATCTTTGATGACCGCTTCTTGCGACCAGTCTCTCCATGTATGTATATGATGTTCCACGATCGGAAATGCCCATCGAAGCATGGGCGTCTGGCTATAAAACGGCTTCTTCATAAAACGCTCGTAATCTTTCCGCGAACCAGTATGCTCCACCTTTCGAGCAAATAACAAAAAATGAGGATAAAGATCCGTATGAAACAGGATATGAGCCAACCGCTTTCCAAAATCGATTCGCGCATCTACGTTGCGAAACGAGGTCACGCTGGAACCGTATAAATTTCCATTGATCGTCGGAAATAAAACCGTGCTGAAATGCAAACATTCCTCCACCCAAAACAGCAATGAACGAAAAACTTTCTTTTTGTACAGAGGATGTTTTAATATCGGTTCTTGAATAACGTTTTGTTCATTGATGATAAGTGCTTTCAGCAGCCGATCTCCGTCCTTTTCCACCCAAAAGTGCTCCCATTCTTCAATCATAAATTGGGAAACGCCCCAGCGATCTAAACTTCGAAAAAGAGGGCGATTTTCTAATTTGGAGAAATGATATAGAAGCAATTGCGGATACGCATCACGAAAAATCAGCCAATTGGCTCTTTCATAAGCTAAAAACATATGGTCCCTAGTTTCTTCTTCTAATAACGTGATCAATTGTGGACTTTTTAAATCACACATATTATATCCAGCATTTCTGGATTCCATCGACGCCAAAAAAGCCCATTTTATCTCTGGGTGATGGCGGCAAAAATGAAAATAAGCGCTCGTTCTGCTGATATTATCCATGTTATGGCGCCAGTCCGCCTTTAAAATAACGTCTTCCATTGAGGAAAAACGGTCAGCGCCAACGATTTTGGAAAAAATACAACGAAAAAATAAGGTTTTGTTCATATATCTCGACTCTTTTCCATATATAAGCTTATGATAGCGACAATTTCAGATTTTTATTCCCCCATTTCGGCTCGGTTTCTGATATGATATGTAGTAGTCTGCGAGGTGTTGATCGTGGAGTTTCATTATCCAAATGGAAAAAAATACAATCCTTCTCAACAACAAATAGCGAAAAAAGGCCATTCAAAACCGATACGATACGGCAATCGAGGAATGACTCTCGAAGAAGATCTCAATTTGACCAATCAGTATTATTTAGAAATTGGACATGCTGTCATTCATAAAAAGCCGACACCTATTCAAATTGTTCAAGTAGATTATCCGGCAAGGAGTGCCGCTGTGATCAAAGAGGCTTATTTCAAACAGCCATCCACTACAGACTATAACGGAGTATACAAGGGGAGATATATTGACTTTGAAGCCAAAGAAACGAAAAACTTGCACTCTTTTCCACTGCAAAATTTTCACGAACATCAAATCCGCCACATGATGCAAGTGGAACAACAAAAAGGCATCTCCTTCGTTATTATCCGTTTCACCACAACGGATGAAGTGTTCTTGCTTCCGAGCCAACATCTTTTTCGATTTTGGGAACGGATGAAAAACGGGGGAAGGAAATCCATCAAAAAAGAAGAAATTGAAAATTATGGGAAAACTATTCCGATTAAGTATCAACCTCGCATTGATTATTTGGAAGTGGTAGACATTCTTTACCATTCTTATTTTTAATTTCTGCCAAAAAACCCATAATGATATCAAGTAGAAAGCGATTAGGTTTTTATTTTTGAAAGTGAGGAGTAAGCTTATGGCTGACCAATATAAATCACGCACAGAACGACGAAGACAGCAAAGCAAAAAACCAAAAAAGAAGCGAAATGGCGGTTCTTTGGCCAAACGTATCCTGTTATCATTGGTGATTGTCGGTCTCGTCATGTTGGTGGGCGGGATTGGAACGTTCGCCTACTTCATTAAAGACGCGCCTAAATTAAATGAATCGATGCTAAAGGACCCCATTCCTTCCAAAATTTACGACAAGGATGGACACTATATTACCTCGGTGGGATCCGAAAATCGGGACTATGTCAAATATGACGAGGTCCCCAAACTAGTGAGAGATGCGATCATTGCCACCGAAGATGCCCGTTTCTACCAACATCACGGGATCGATATTATTCGAACCATTAAAGCCATTATCAGCAATGTGACAAACGGTTATGGTTCCCAAGGCGGAAGCACCATCACTCAGCAAGTAGTCAAAAACTCATTTTTGACTCATGAAAAAACGATTAAACGAAAAGTACAAGAATGGTGGCTGGCATATCAGCTAGAACGTAAATATACAAAAGCACAAATCTTTGAAATGTACGTCAATAAAATTTATATGTCTGATGGCATATTCGGAATTAAAGCAGCGGCAAAGCATTACTTTAATAAAGATCTGAATCAATTGAATCTGACGGAATCAGCCATGCTGGCCGGTATGCCACAAAGCCCGAATAATTACAATCCGTTTGAACATCCGGAACAAGCAGAAAAACGAAAAGATATCGTTTTATCATTGATGAAACAACACGGGAAAATTACTGAACAGCAAATGCGTCAAGCGGAAGCGGATCATGTCACTCATTATCTTGTCCCTCCATCCAAACGAAAAGTCGATACGGCGGATAACAAGTATGGTGCTTTTATCGACCTTGTCGTGGATGAAGTGAAAAACATGGGCGGCTACAACGCTTATTCCGATGGATTGAAAATTTACACCACTTTGGATCCGGATGCCCAAAGCTATGTAGAAAATATGATGAACACCAATGATGTCATTCAATATCCGGATGACAAGTTTCAAGCCGGGCTCGTTCTTTTAGATACGAAAACTGGTGAAATTCGTGCAATCGGAGGCGGAAGAAATCAAAAAGTAAGAAGAGGCTATAACTATGCTGTCGATGCCCATAGACAGCCAGGTTCTACAATTAAGCCTCTCATCGATTACGGTCCTGCGATTGAATACTTGAAATGGTCCACCTACCACCAGCTGACCGATGAGCCTTACAGCTACTCAAACGGACAACCGATTCGCAATGCCAACGGCACCTATAAAGGCCAAGTATCGATTCGCAAAGCGCTGCAATGGTCTTACAATATTCCGGCTTTAAAAACATTCCAAGCCGTCGGTCCTGATAAAGCAAGCGAATTCCTTTCCAACTTGGGAATTCATTTCGACCATATGTATGAGTCATACGCCATCGGCGGAATGGATCAAGGTCCTTCACCGCTCCAAATGGCAGGTGCATACGCGGCGTTTGGTGATAACGGTATTTACCATAAACCGCATTGTATTAAGAAAATTGTGCTGCGCGATGGCGAAACGGAAATCAAAAATCAGATTGACCCGCAAATTGCCATGAAAGACTACACCGCCTATATGGTGACGGATATGTTGAAAGACGTCGTCAAATCCGGTACAGGACAAACGGCGAATATACCTGGACTTCCTTTAGCAGGAAAAACCGGAACGACCAACTATGATGAAGAAACGCGGCAAAAGTATGGTATTCCTGATTATGCCAACAAAGATTCGTGGTTTGTTGGCTACACTACAAAATATTCAATGGCCGTTTGGACCGGCTATCCTGAACCGAATAAAAACTATTTAACGCCTGAAGAATCCAAAATTGCTCAGAAAATGTTTAAAAACGTGATGGCGCATGTTTCCTCCAATACGGAAACAAAAGACTTTAAAAAACCGAAAAGCGTTGTCGAATTGCCGATTGTAGCAGGATCCGATCCGCCACGGATAGCCAGCAAAAGCGTGCCGAGGGATAAGGTTGATTACGAATTATTTGTCCGCGGAGAAGAACCGACCCAATACTCTGATGATTCTTCAGATGACAATAACCAAGAAAAGAAAGACGATAAGAAAGAGGAGGAACAAACCGTTTCTGCACCATCTGGTTTAAGCGGACAGTACGATCCGTTAACACAAAGCATCACGTTATCATGGAATTACGATCAACCGGCCTCGTTTGAAGTGACTGCCTCTTCAAGCCAAGGCACTACGACTCAAACGACGAATGGTACGTCCATCGTGATTTCCGGCGTCCAACCTGGTTCAACTTATTCATTTTCAGTGGTGGCCATTGTAGATGGCAAACGCAGTGCACCTGCTTCTACGAGCGTAAATGTTCCAGGTGAAGAAAATTCTGATCAATCACAAGGCAATAATCAAGGCCAAGGAACGACGAATCCAAATGAGAACCCAACCGACAATAATAACGGAAATGAAAACAGTAATAACGGCATGAACGGCGGTAACAATAATAATGACAACAGCAACGGCAATAATGGCAATAGCAATAACCAAAATCCAGAGCAACCAAGTAACAACACAGGAAATGGAAACCAAAGCGGCGGTAATGGAAGCAATAACCATACACAGCCAAGTCAACCGAATCAGCCATCTACACCGCCCAATCAAAATAAACAACAACCCGTTTCAGGGCAATCAACGAAGGGTTCGGCTTCGACCAACAGCGTTCCGCCTAACGAATAATAGACCATGCATCCATGACCAAGGGGATTTTTCCTCTTGGTCTTTAAAATTTGATTTTCAAGAGAAATGACAAAAAAAGGACTACCCCTTCTTGCTTTTCACAATGATCTTACGTCTTCCAAGATACTGTGAAAACGAAGGAGTAGTCCTTTTACTTTGCTTCTTTTTGTTTCCGTTTTTGAATAGCAGCCATTTTAGCATATTGCTTATACTGTTCTGTAAACAGTTCATCTAATTGCCTGAAAGCAGGATAACTATTTGGCCTTTCCATAATAAATTGAAGCCGTTCAGCTCCATTTACGGGTTTAGCATAAAATCCATCCATTTTCTCTTTCCAATTGCTAAGTTCGACCGGCGCAGAATTGCTCCAAAACATCAACATAAAAAACAACGCTATTCCTGCCCTCATCTCGCTTTTAAGTACTTTTTCTCTTTTGGAGAATTTTCTTTCTAACCTTTCTCGAATTTTTTCCCATTTGTTCAATAAAATTGGAATCGATTTTTCTGGATTTTCCCAAGGGTACTCTTCTATTGGACTATTCCAATAAAAAGACAACTCAAAAAGAAAATAAGGAAATTTCTCCAGTTCTGCCGCTGATAACGGTGCTTGATTTTCATCGAACGGTTTTGAGCGCAAAAAGAAAAAATCGTCCTCAAGCTCCTTCGGTAGTTCTCTTTGCTTTTTCAAGCCCTTTCTTCCCCTTCATTCTTTTTTTTCCTTCACGGCACAAAGACAATAACGGGCATTCTTCGCATTTCGGCGATTGCGCTTTGCAGTGATACCGTCCAAAAAAAATAAGCCGATGATGAGTGATGGACCATTCCTCTTTCGGAACCTTCTTCATAAGAGTTTGTTCCACTTCCCACACACTATCTTTCCAGCGGCAAATTCCTAATCGCTTGCTCACTCTTTCCACATGAGTATCCACCGCTATGGCTGGTTGTCCGAAAGCAATCGAAACGACGACATTTGCGGTTTTCCTTCCAACTCCGGGCAATTCCATCAGTTCCTCTTTCGTTTCCGGTACTTGCCCTTGATGTTTCTCGATAAGTATTTTGCACAATTTTTGAATGTTTTTTGCCTTAGTGCGATAAAGCCCGATGGATCGAATATCTTGTTCAAGCTCCTCTAACGGAACACGAACATAGTCTTCCGGTCTTTTATATTTTTGAAATAATGATTTTGTGACTTTATTAACATGCGCATCGGTGCTCTGGGCAGACAGCACTACAGCGATCAGCAGCTCGAATGGATTTCGGTGATTCAGTTCCCCTTTCGCATTGGGAAACATTTTGGCTATTACGTCTAAACAGTAGCGAATTTGCGATTTTGTCAACATCATCGTCACCGCCTTTCTCTCTAAAAATAGACTGACCCATTGTCCGTAAGATTGTACGGATGCCGAACAAAAATACTTTTACGGTCCTGTCCTTTACGCTCTCTTTTTAACCGTTTTGAAAATGGGCAATGATGAAAAAACATGTTTATTTCTCCAGCCAATTATAAAAAGGAACAGCTTTATGGGATTTTTTAGGTTGAGTGGTTTGTTGTTTTCCTTGTCGAAAACGCTGGCTGTATTCTCTTGCTTGATCGATGGATTGTATTCCTTGTTTTTTCCATTCAAACAAAATTCGATCAATATAGCGGAAATTCAATTTCCCTGATATGACCGCTTCTCGAAGAGCCGCTTTAATCATGACGGGAGTATGACCGTCTTGATCGATCCAAATCGCAAGTGTTTCACACTCTAACGGCGAAAGGGGTCTGCCGAATTCCTGCTCAAAGCAAGAGTACAAATCTTGCTCATGATCCCATGTTTTTTGAAGCTCTTCTTTTCTTTTTTCCATCAATAGGACATCCAAAAATTTTTCCCAAAGCGGCTGCAAAGAATACCTTTCGTAGCCGGGCTTTTCTCCTTCTTCAATGGCAATATATTGCATTTGAACAAGTTTTCGCAGTATACGTGCGCATTCTGCTGCAGAAATGGTCATTGTATCCGAAATTTCTTCCGGCGTAGGAAAGTGGATTCCTTTTTCTATGAAACGGTTTAACTGCAAAAGCAACACCAATTCTGTTTCCGTCAAATTCAATCTCGTATAATGGGTAAGAAGCAACTTGGAAACATTCACCGTTCCTTCTTCCAACCAAAATTTCATCAGCTCTTTTTGATCCATTTCGGACACCTCAATCAATAGTATAGCATGGGGATAGCAGAAAGAGAATGTAAATCCCCCTAGCATGATGTCATAATGTAAAACGTTTTTCCATTCGATCGCTTTCTTCTCTTCATCCGCGTGCTGGCTATATATGTAGGTCTGCTCACCTGAAAATCACAAATGAAAAAACCACATCATCATAAAATGAAAATGTGGTTTCTCATCACAGTCAGCATTTCTAAAACTCCCATTTCTTCAATGGAAAATAAAGAAATGCTGACAGCCTTCTCTTTCATTCAGACTGATATTTTAAGATGGATGATCTTTTTGTTCCATTAAGGATACAAACGATTCAGCAAGCGTGGGAACGGAATCGTTTCACGTACATGTTCCACTCCGCTAATCCATGCAACTGTTCTTTCCAATCCTAGACCGAACCCTGAATGAGGGACAGAACCGTATTTTCTCAAGTCTAAATACCATTGATAAGCATCAAGCGACAAGTGAAATTCTTCGAGGCGTTTCTTTAACAGATCGTAATCATGAATTCTTTCTGATCCGCCAATAATTTCACCGTATCCTTCCGGTGCGATTAAATCAGCGCACAGAACTACTTCAGGTCGGTTAGGATCAGGCTGCATATAGAAAGGTTTTATTTTAGCCGGATAATGAGTGATAAAGACCGGTTTTTCAAAGTGCTCGGCAATAGCGGTTTCATGGGGTGCCCCAAAATCTTCTCCCCATTCAATGTCTTGAAATCCTTTTTCATGAAGAAGTTCTATCGCTTCATCGTATGTAATACGTGGGAAAGGCGCTTGCACTTTTTCCAGTTTGCTCGTATCTCTTTCTAAACGTCCTAATTCCAATTGACAATTTTTCAGCACGGATTGAACGATATAGGATACATATTGTTCTTGCAATTTCAAACTGTCTTCATGCTCATAAAAGGCCATTTCCGGTTCAATCATCCAAAACTCAATAAGATGGCGGCGTGTTTTCGATTTTTCAGCCCGGAACGTAGGACCAAAAGAAAATACTTTTCCAAAAGCCATCGCGGCTGCTTCCATATAAAGTTGGCCGCTTTGAGACAGATAGGCGTCTTCGTCAAAATATTTTGTATGGAAAAGCTCCGTTGTTCCTTCCGGTGCACTTCCTGTCAAGATCGGCGGATCAATCTTCACAAAACCTTTCTGATTAAAAAATTCGTATGTAGCTCGAATAATCTCGTTACGGATTTTCATAACGGCATGTTGTTTCCGCGACCGGAGCCATAAATGGCGGTGATCCATTAAAAATTCTGTTCCATGTTCTTTAGGGGTGATCGGATAATCGACTGCCTCATGGATCACTTGAATGTCTTTCACTTGTAACTCATAACCAAATGGAGACCGGGCGTCTTCTCGAACAATTCCTGTTACGTAAAGCGACGTTTCCTGTGATAAAGATTTCGCTTTTTGAAAGACTTCTTCCTCCACTTCGTTTTTCACTACGACTCCTTGAATAAATCCCGTTCCATCACGCAATTGCAAAAAAGCAATCTTTCCGCTGGAACGTTTATTTGATAGCCAAGCACCAATGGTTACTTCTTGGCCAATATATTGACTCACTTCTGAAATTGTACTTTTCATGTATACATTCCCTCCAAGCAGTACCACAACGTTCAAATCCATTCGCTCTCTATTATACATTTCCCACTTCAGTCAATCAATGGTGCCTGACCCCCTTCACGCTTTAAAGCGTAAAGGGGGTCAGGCACCATACCCGTCAAGTTAGCGGTATAAAATTTTTTAGGATGATACGCATGTTCGAAAAATCAATCAAAGGATGAAGAGAAAACCAAATGCTGGGCATGCCAAATAACCCTCAAGAAGAGGGTTATTTGGCAATTATATCCATGACCCACACTACCATATCCCCAATTTCTTTAAAAGATCCGATACCGTTTCCTCTCCTTTCCTTCGGTCTTTCCTCGCGTGTTTCCTTAACAGAGACAGGAGAGATGGAAGGGCGGTTTCCATCGCTTGGGGATGCAAAAGAAACCGATGCCAATACGATTGGAGGATATTAAGCGCTTTCCATTCACTGATCTCGATTCCCTCCCGTTGATGCCAATACCTTCGGGCTTGGAACAGAAGAGTCTGCGTGACTAAAATGGCAATCAATGTCCCATATAAGTGGCATTCGAATCGTTCCTTCTTCATCTTTTTGACACGGTCAAGATCAAATAAGGATTTCCAGCCCTTAAATAACAGCTCCACTTGCCAGCGCAGCGAATACAGCTCATAAACTTGTTGCGCATCAAACGATTCTTGTGGTAAATTGGTCAGTAAGATGTGATATTTCTTTTGTTCAAGGGTTTGGCGTGACAGCGCCTTCCCTTTCTTTTTTTCCTTTTTCCGCACGTACGCCAGCCGTTTTTCCCATTCTTCCGCCGTGAGACGGCGAAAAATCAGACGCGGAACATACAGGCGTTGGTGTCCGATATACACGTGTTCCACTTCCACGGCTTCCCCCTCGCCCAATCGATTTCCTATCGATTCCCAATCCCATTCGTGCCACTCCCCGTCCTGCTTGATATAGACTTTGATATCGGAACGCAACCGGGTAATATAATAAGCACCTCGAGCATCAATCTCCGCCAGCGTGGCGAGTGAAAAAAACCCCAGATCCCGAATGCAAAGGTCATTCGGTAAAATCGTGTGCTGGGTATGATAAGCAAAACGGGCATCGGAATCATTGGCCTGTTGGACGCACAGCTGAAGACAGGTTCCCGATAACAGCTCATACTCAAATTGGATTTTGGCGCCAGATGAAACCGAACCTTGATAGTCCTCACCATAGTCGGTCGGAAGTAAAAAACTGGTAGAGTCTAAGATCCGCAGACGGGTGAAACAAGCGCGATACGTTTCGGTGATGGAAGAGAGTGCCGGACGTTGATGCATCAGGAGAGTAAAAAAGACCTCTTTTAAAAACGCCACGGCACGAGGCGTAAACCGCTGATTCAGTCCTTCATTCGAGAGAGAGCAATCATGCCAGAGCGCCAAATCGGCACACAACCGCTGAAGCGACTGACAGGCGAGCGATCCGTCTCCCCAAGCACATAGCGTCAGAAAGGCTTCCGCTGTTAATGAACGCTGCCGCTGAATGAATCCGACTTTCCGTGCCAGACGAGTCAGTTCTTCATAGGAGAAGAGTTGACGAATCGTTTTTATCCATGCCTTCATCTTTTTTGCCATCAAAAAATAATCCTTTCCAACGATGATTTTCGTTAGAAAGGATACCATGTTTTTGGCGCTGAAAAAAGATCAAATTCTTAACTTGATGGCTATGGGGTCAGGCACCGCCTTAAATATTGGTCATTTTCTTCCACCATTTGCCGTTTTTGAAAAGGACATAGTAATAATTTAAGTCCCCTTCTTTATCCAAATAAGCCATTTCCCATACCGGTCCGACTTCTTCCATGCCGAGATGCACAGATAAAAGTTTGGCCGGTTTCTCATCTTGATATAGTTTATCTATCGCTTTTTGTTCGGAAATCCCATTCGAATATTTGTCATATAGGATTTTATCTTTTCGCTGTTTCGGAATCCAAGCTACCATTTTTTCATGCTTTTTATTTTCGCCGATCAGCACATAATACGTTTTCTTACTGTTGTATAAATAGAATTTATCCACAGTCGAAATGATTCCGTGGTCTTTGGCTACTTTCAAAGCTTCTTCTTCCGCTTTTTGATAAGGCTTTTTAGCACTTGCATAAATATAGGTGGAAAAGGCTAAAACCACCACCGCTATAATTGCGATTATCATCATAACTTTTTTCATAGTATCACTTCATTCAGGTACGATATATTGTAAAAACAGCTTTTTTCGGATCGTTTGGATCCAACGCCAATCCGAACATTAAATCTTTTCGCTTTAATGTTCGATTCAAAGCATCGACAATTTTGTACAAATCGGGATGATAATTAATCATCACTGTCTGCAGAACCTCAATTTTGCTCTCCATTCGAAACCTCCAATACTTTTTTGCTTTTCGAAAGAAGTGGTCTCGAACCGAACGAAAGACACACTCTTCCAGCGACACCGCAAGCGATTGTTTATTCCGAATACCATTATAACAAGAATCTTGAAAAAATCAGTAACCAATATTCATAAAAAATGTCGGCCATTGCACTTTGCATGGCGGATCTTCGTTCAAGACCATGAAACGGCAATACTGCCCATCGTTCCATTTACCCTTCAAGGTGTTCACGCGGAATTCTCTATTATCCGTCCTCCACCGAATAAAAGAATCCTCCCGCGAGCATTACGGGGGTTTTTCTCTTCAGCTTGACGCTCCAAAAGGGTTTTTTAAAGCCAATCTTCAATGACTTGAATGACTTCCGGTAAGGAAGCATGGAGAATGGGTACTTTCGGAATCGATTGTATAAACGCTTTTCCATATCGAGCCGTAGTGATTCTACGGTCAAATACGATAATGATTCCCCGATCTCGCTCTGTTCGAATCAACCTGCCAAAACCTTGTTTAAAACGAATGACCGCTTGCGGGAGAGAAGAATGGTAGAACGGATTTTTTCCTTCTGCTCTAAGTGCCTCTCCTTTTGCTTGAAAGAGCGGATCATCCGGAGGAGTGAAAGGAAGCCGAACGAGAACCAAGCAAGAAAGATCTTCTCCCGGAATATCAACCCCTTCCCAAAAACTGCTAGTGCCAAAAAGAATAGCCTTTTCGAATTTTTGAAAGTGGCGAGTCAATCTCACTTTACTTCCATTCGTAATTCCCTGAGCAATTAAAACAAAATCTTCGAGGAGTCCGCTTTCCTTCATCAAAAGATACGTATTCTTCAACATATCATAGGATGTAAAAAGAACAAGCATCCTACCATTCGTAGCTTGCGCGACAGCACTTAAATAATCCGCCAATACTTCCACGTATTTCTCGCTTGTTACATCCTGAATTTCAGGAACATCATTAGGAATGATCAGCTTGCAATTTTTTTCATAATGAAACGGGGAAGGAAAGATGGCTTGTCGAAACCTTTTTTCCGGAATCCCTAGTTCCTCAGCGAAATGTTGGAATGAACGATTTACCGATAAAGTGGCGGATGTAAAAATGACGCTTTTTTTCCCATCGATAAATTGTTCCATCCGGATTCGATCTAAGCCGGCGGGACGGCACTTAATTTTTAAATGGTTTTGCGGCATTCGGACATCGCCTTCCATCCAAATGACAGCCGGCTGCTTCGATCCTTCTATTATTACATTCTTGAGATCGTTCATCCACTTTTTCCAGCTTTCAAGCAAGTCATACAGCTTTTCGATCATCGCCGCTTCATCCAAAGTCAAGTCTGTTTCCAGCTTTTTGGCCAACATTAGTCTTTCTTGCAAACTATGATGAATCATTTTCATCAATTCATACAATCTTTCGGTTGAATAGAGTAATTCTTTCCAATATTTCATTTTTCGTTCTTGTTCGCCAACTCGAATCTGTACTTTATTCCAACTGTTAGACTTCTTTTTCGCCAAGTGAAGGAAAAAGGCGGAAGCGGCATTCATCCATTCGTTCATTTCAAAAGCAATTTGGTGTAAATCATGATCGGTTTCAAAGAAATGAATCGTTGCCTCTTTTCCGTGCTTTTTCAGCAATTCTTCGCATTGAAAGAATAGTTGTTTTTGCTCCATCGTTCCGATCTGTTGATACATCCATTTCAATGCTCGCAAATCTATTTCAGTTCCCATCTGGTCTCCGAGTACATTCCCGAAATGATGGGCTTCATCTATAATGACTTGATTGTAATCAGAGATCAAATTTTGATCAGAAAACAAGTCTTTTGCCAATATGGCATGGTTGGTCACGATAATATCGGCTTGTTGCGCCTGTTTTCTCGCATGCAAATAAAAATCTTTTTCCATCCAAGGGTTTTTGGAGCGGTTCAAAAATATATCTTCTTGCTTAATGCGAGCCCAATATAGTTCACCGCCGGAGGATAAATTCAATTCATTTTTGTCCCCGGTGGTCGTTTCTGTCAGCCAAACCAAAATCTGCATCTTAGTCAACGCTTCATCGTAATTGCTCGTTTCGTCGTTCAGGCTATTTTCAAATTGAAACAAGTCAATATAATGGCTGCGTCCTTTTAAAACGGCCGTTTGAACGGAAAATGGCAAAATCGCCTTCAATAGCACCAAATCCTTATTCATCAGCTGTTCTTGAAGTACCGTTGTGTACGTGCTAATCACAATCGGCACCTTATGCTGTTTACTGTAAAAAGCGGCAGGCAATAAATAAGCAAGCGATTTCCCGATCCCTGTTCCCGCTTCAATGAAAGCATGATTTGAAGAGTCCAGCGTTTCATAAACGCAATCCATCATTTCAAATTGAGCTTCTCTTATTTGAAACTGGGGGAATTCTTTCATATATTCTGCTTTTTCATTGGGAGAAGAGGGATACATCACGTCGTAGAGAAGGTCTTCTCTTTTTTGTATTTTTTTCTTTTTCAAGGCGATATTTCGATAGACTTCCAAATCTTCCGGCAAAGACTCGATCGATTGTTCTTTTTCATCCAACACCGCTTGTATAACCGTGGAAATATCCGATTTTAAATGAGAAGAAAGCTGATGCAATTTTTTTAACGTGACATACGGCAATGACTTCAGCTTTTTCAACATCAAAAGTAAAATTTCCGCCGTCACATAAGCATCGCTGTCAGCTTGGTGGGGCCTTGAATGCAAAACTCCCAGTTCTTCCGCCAAATCGGACAGCTTATAACTGTCTTGCGTGGGGTACAGAAATCTGGCCAACTCCACCGTGTCTACTGTCTGCCCGTTAAATAGCGGAAAGTTCGCTTTTTCCAATTCTGTTTGTAAAAACGTTAAATCAAAAGCGGTATTATGAGCAACAAAAATCGAATGATCCAAAAGCGGACGAATATTTTGAGCAGCCTCTGAAAACAGCGGTGCTTGTTTTACCAGATCCTCGTGAATTCCCGTCAATTCTTCAATAAAGGCGGGAATGGCCGTCTCCGGGTTGATAAAGGTTGTATATTGATCAATAATCTGCTCACGCTCAATAATCACCAGGGATGCTTGTATAATTCGATCCCCTTTTTTCGGAGAATTTCCCGTTGTCTCTAAATCAACTACTACAAATCGTTGTGGTAACATCTAAGAGCACACCTTTTTTCTAAAGTGAAACTTGCCAATCTTTTTTCAAGTTTACCATAAGAATTCCGATGATGTCAGTCATATGTCCGCAAAATAAAAAGGCCGGCCCCCTCCATCAAGAAATAGGATAGAATCAAAGATCTCCTATCTAATGATTTTAAAAGGGGCCAACCCACTATTTCATGTCAAAAACTATAAAATGGTCGCTTCTTTTTCGCCGGTGATCAATTGGGCGATCCGGTTATTCTCATCCATAATAGCGATTTTCGGTGAATGTTCCTTGACTTTTTCTTCTGGAACTAAAACGTAGGAAATAATAATGACCGTGTCCCCGGGCTGAACAAGTCTTGCCGCCGCCCCATTTAGACAAATGACTCCGCTCCCTCTTTTACCCGGGATAACGTACGTTTCTAGTCTTGCACCATTATTGTTGTTCACGACCTGCACTTTTTCATTAACAGCAATTCCAACTGCATCCAATATGTCTTCATCGATGGTAATGCTGCCGACATAATTTAAGTTGGCTTCTGTAACAGTGGCGCGGTGGATTTTGCTGTTCATTAATGTACGAAACATTTTTGTTTCCCCCTTAACGAGACAAATCTAGTATCACATTATCAATCAATCGTGCTGACGCAAATTGTACGGCTGTGGCAATGATCACTTTTCCTTTTATTCTCTCAAGCGGATCCAATTCAGGGAAAGAAAGGACTTCCACATAGTCGATTTCTCCGCCCGTGTTTTGGCGAATATGATCGGATACCAATCGGACGATTTCCGCAGGATCATCTACCCCATTCTCGACGGCTTTTTTTCCTTTCAGCAGCGCTTGATAAATTTCAGGAGCTTCCTTCCGCTCCTGTGCGGATAAATACGTGTTTCGGGAACTTTTAGCCAAACCGTCTTCTTCCCGAACCGTTTCTACGCCAATGATGTCGATCGGAAAGTTTAAATCCGCCACAAATCCTTGAACAATCGCAAATTGCTGTGCATCTTTCAATCCGAAATAAGCTCTGTCCGGCATTGTAATATGAAACAGTTTAGTGAGAACGGTAACGACGCCGTCAAAATGTCCTTTTCTAGTACGTCCGCACAAAACATCTTTTCGTTTTTTGACGTTCATTTGAACGATAGATTCTTCAGGGTACATTTCTTCCACAGACGGGTGAAAGAGCACATCAACGCCATTGTCTTCAGCCAGTTTTCGGTCACGGTCAAAATCGCGAGGATACCGCTCAAAATCTTCATTTGGGCCAAATTGAATAGGATTCACAAAAATGCTCATCACTGTCAGATCGTTTTCTGCAGTCGCTTTTTTCACAAGCGATAAATGCCCTTCATGCAGATAGCCCATCGTTGGAACAAAACCAATGGTCTTCCCGTTTCGTTTTTGCTCGGAGAGGAATTCTTGGATGTCTTTTATTTTTGTAAAAACTTTCATGAGCGTTCTCCTCCATACAAATGACTAAGCTCTTCCTGCTTCATCGTAAAAGAATGATCTCGATCAGGAAATTCGCCTTTTTTTACTTCTTTTACATAATCTTTGATCCCTTTTCTCGCCGCTTCATTCAAATTTCCATACGGCTTTACAAATTTCGCTAATCGATCGACCCCATACTGTAGAACATCGTGGTAGACAAGAACCTGCCCGTCTGTTTCACTGCCGGCTCCGATCCCGATCGTCGGAATCGTCAGTTCTTTTGTCACCTCTTCTGCCAGCTGATAAGGAACACATTCCAATACGATCATAAAAGCGCCTGCCGCTTCAATTTGTTTCGCGTCTTTTATTAATTTTTTCGCTTGATCCACCGTTTTTCCTTGAACTTTATAGCCGCCCAGTACTCCGACAGATTGAGGGGTCAGCCCAATATGCCCGACCACCGGTATACCCGCTTTCGTCAAGGCAGCAACGGATTCAGCTATTTCTTCTCCGCCTTCCATCTTAACGGCTTGTGCACCAGCTTCTTGCATAATTCGTCCTGCCGCTTTCAAAATTTCTTCACGGGAAAGATGCGCCGTTAAAAACGGAAGATCCGTTACGACAAAAGTATCTTTTGCTCCTCGTTTTACCGCTTTTGTATGGTGGATCATATCTTCGAGAGTGACCGGCACAGTCGAATCGTATCCCAGCACCACCATACCAAGAGAATCGCCGACGAGCAAAATGTCGGCTCCAGCCTCTTCCGCCAATTTGGCAGATGGATAATCATAGGCCGTAATCATCGCAATTTTTTCATGATTTTGCTTCATCTTCAAAAAATCAGCGGTCGTTTTCACGTTCCCATCCTCCTTTTTATTGGGAAGGGGACGAAACAGAAGACTTACTGCAAAATAAAAAGCCCTTCGACAGAAGGACTCGTTTTCCACTTATTTGTTTCGACCCTCTGTCCCTGTCACTATGGATCAAGGCAGACAAACATTTTATTGATTTACGCAAGGTGCAGTTCGCGTCTTGGATACTGCCCATTCAAATTATACCAAAAATACGCAACTCTTGCCTACCAAAACATTCTCGGCCAATCAGACGGTAAATATCACTATTTAAATTTCGATATCTGCAGAATAGATGTTGTGTATCGTTCCGTTCGCATCCTGAAGCTGTAATACTCCTTCATCGGTGATGCCAAGAGCTTTTCCTGTTATCACTCCTGTAATCGTTCTCGCCTTTATATGTTTTCCGATGGATATGGCATATTGTTCCCACAACGCTTTAATGGGAGCAAACCCTTCGTTTAAATAGAGATCGTAATACTGTTCAAGCTTTTCTAAAATCCTTTGAATTAACTTCGGCCGGAAAACTTTTTCGCCTTTTTCTATGGCAAGACTGGTGGCAATATTCTTTAACTCATCCGGGAATTGCAATTGATTGACATTCATGCCGATTCCGATAATGATCGCATAAATTTGGTCAGCGTTCGCTTGAAGTTCTGTTAAGATCCCTGTCATTTTTTTCCCGTTGATTAAAATGTCATTAGGCCATTTGATTTTCGGCTGCAAACCAGTTATCTCTTCAATGGCTTCCACAATAGCAACAGCCGTCAGAAGGGTAAATTGCGGAGCTTGTTGGGGAGGCAGTGTTGGCTTCAAAATAATGCTCATCCAAATTCCTGATGATTTGGGCGAATACCATTCTCTTGTCATGCGTCCACGCCCGGCCGTTTGTTCTTCCGCGATCACAACTGTCCCCTCCGGACAACCTTCCTGAGAAAGGCGGTGAGCTTCTATTTGAGTAGAATCAACCGTTTCCTTATGGACAATCTTTCTGCCCATAAATCTTGTCTTGAGCCCAAGAAGAATTTCATTGGCTGTCACTTTGTCAGGCATGCTGATGATGCGGTAACCCTTTTTGCGAACGGCTTCCAATTCAAATCCTTCTTTTCGAAGTTCTTCCATATGTTTCCATACCGCAGTTCTTGAACACCCAATGATGTCAGCAAGTTCTTGGCCGGAAAGAAACTCACCTTCGGCTTTCGAAAATGCTTCTAACAGCTTCGTTCTTACAACCGATTGCACCTCTTCAGCCACTCCTTTATTTTTTCTTTCTCATTTTTCGTTTTTTGATCTAAAACGGCTTTCTCGATCTCTTCCAGACAGGCTCTCAGCCATGGTCCCGGCTTTTTTTGAAACCACATGCATAAGTCATGACCGTTTACGCTTAGTTCTTTTCGATGTTTGATAGGAAGATTCTCATAAAGAGTCTGAATCTGTTCCGTCATATCTTCATCTTGGTAAAGGACAGAATGAACTTTTTCAACATCAACGGCAACGGAAAGTCCCGCATCGTATACATCCCACTGCGTCCATGGTGTTTCTCGCCTTTTTTTCATCCAAGTCAACCCGCTTAACAAATATTTTATCGTTTTGGAAGGGAGTTTCCATGCTTTCAAAAACTCGACAGGTTTATCCCCGGAAACCAAAACAGCAATTAAAAGCCACATTTGCTGTAGCGTTAAAGAAGTGCAGTCAATGGTCAACATTTTTTCCAGCTCTTTTTCGTTTGATTCAAGACCAGGCAAGTAAATATACAATCCCGTTTCCAGTAATAACTTCAAACCTTTTTTTCGGAAGCGCCCTGAAATGAGTTTTTCAAACTCATTTCGTTTTCTTTCCACCGCAATATGCTGCATTAAACCAGCATTGCGGCATATGGCCGTAAATACGCCGTCTTCCAAATCAAACCCAAGCTGGCTGGCAAATCGGGCCGCTCTCATCATCCTAAGAGCATCTTCTGAAAAGCGTTCTTCCGCCTTACCCACAGTGACGATCTGACGGTGTCGGATTGCTTCCTTACCATTAAAAGGATCCACTACTCTCCCAGTGCGGTCCATCGCCATAGCGTTCATCGTAAAATCTCTTCTCTTTAAATCTTCATATAAAGACCGTATAAAAACGACTTTTTCCGGCCGGCGAAAATCTTTGTAGTCCGATTCTGCCCGGAAGGTTGTCACTTCATATCCTTCGCCATTGTGAAGGACTAAAACAGTCCCATGTTCAATTCCCACGTCCACTGTATTTGGAAAAATTTCTTTCACTTCTTCAGGCAAAGCAGATGTGGCAATATCAATATCGCTGATCGACCTTCCTAAATAATAGTCGCGGACGCATCCCCCGACAAAATAGGCTTCATAGCCAGCCTGCTCCAATCTTTCCAACAAAGGAACAGCCTTTTGAAAAAGTGTGTCATTCATTTTTTTCACCTGCCTAGTCTTGTTGAAGCAAACTCAAATAGATGGATTCATAACGGTTGACAATTTTCTGTGAATAAAATTTTTGTTTGACCGTTAAAACCGACCTTTCAGAAAATTGCCTATGAATTTCGCTGTTTTCCAAAAGGTACAGAGACTTTTGGACGATATCCGCAAGATCTCCCGGCTCACAAATAAACCCGTTCACGCCGTTTTGAATCACTTCCGGAATTCCGCCGACATTGGTTCCGATGCAAGGAACTCCGCACGCCATTGCCTCCAACAACGCCAGCCCGAAACTTTCTTTTTGAGAAAGCAAAAGCATTAAATCACTGATAGAGTATAGTTCTTCTAAATTATCTTGTTTTCCTAAAAAGAAAACTCCCTCATCCAAACCTAAATCGCTGACTAATTTGCTCACGACCGTCATTTCCGGTCCGTCTCCGACAAGAAGAAGTTTCGCAGGCATCTTCTCAAAAATGCGAGCAAATACCTTAACGACATCCGGCACCCGTTTGATGGTACGAAAATTGGAAACATGGATAATCACTTTTTCATCAGAGCGAATTCCGTACTCTTCCTTCAGATGGCTGGATGAAATCTTTTTAAAAATTCTTTCGTCGATAAAATTATAAATGGGAATGATCTCCTTTTCCGGCCGGATCAATTGATATGTTTCCTGAACAAGTGCATTGGAAACCGCTGTGACAGCATCAGAACGTTCGATGCCAAAACGGATAGCATCGGTTAAAGAAGGGTCATAGCCTAAAACAGTAATATCCGTACCATGCAATGTAGTGACAATTTTACTGTTTGATCCGGCCATTTGCTTCCCTAGTATGGCACAAACCGCATGAGGGATGGCATAGTGAACGTGAAGAATATCCAATTTTTCTCTCCGCATGACTTCGGCCATTTTACTAGATAATGCGATATCATATGGCGGATATTGAAAAACAGAATACTGGCTCACTTCCACTTGATGAAAATAAATATTATGATACATTCGGTTCAGACGGAAAGGGACACTCGAAGTAATAAAATGAATTTCATGCCCTTTTTCTGCCAAAAGTTTACCGAGTTCTGTCGCCACAACTCCTGAACCGCCAACTGTTGGATAACAAGTGATTCCAATTTTCAACCTCATTTCTTGCCCCCCTTCCTTTTTCGCGAAATGGCCGCCGATTTCCATCATCGATCGGCGGCTAGGCGATTGTATTGGTTTCATCCTAATGAAAAAAACCCTTTTTTCTTGTCCTTCTAGTTGGATGAAAGAAGAAAGGACGACACTCGCAACAGCGTTTTTCCTATCAATGCTTGTTTCTATATAAATTGCGCCAATCGATGTCTCCTTTTTCAAGACCTCTAATCAAAACTTCGCCTGTTCCCATATTGGTCGCCAGCGGTACGGAATAAACATCACAAAGCCTGATCAATGCAGAAACATCAGGTTCATGAGGCTGGGCCGTTAAAGGATCCCGGAAGAAAAAAACCAAATCCATTTGATTCTTGGCAATCATCGCTCCAATTTCTTGATCCCCTCCAAGAGGACCTGATTGAAAACGATGAACTTTAAGCCCCGTTGACTCTTGGATTCTTAAGCCTGTCGTGCCGGTGGCGTACAAAGTATGTTTTGCAAACGTATCACGATAAGCCAGGACGAATTTGACCAAATCGTCCTTTTTCTTATCGTGAGCGATCAATGCGATATTCATCTCACATTGCCCCTATTCCAAAATATTTTCAAGCCCATAGACAAAATCATTTAATTTCGTAACGGTTTCGACGCTTACTTTTACTCCTGACATAAAGGAAGCACGATTGTAGGAATCATGGCGAATCGTCAGTGTTTGTCCTTCCGACCCAAACATAACTTGCTGATGCGCAATCAAGCCCGGAAGACGTACGCTGTGAATATGCATGCCATTGATATTGGCACCTCTTGCCCCTGAAATAGTTTCTTTTTCATTTGGATGCCCTTGCTGTTTTTGCTCCCTGACAGTTGAAATCATTTGAGCGGTTTTCACAGCTGTTCCTGAAGGCGCGTCCAATTTCTGGTCATGGTGAAGTTCAATAATTTCAACATCTGAGAAATATTTGGCAGCCATTTGTGAAAATTTCATCATAAGTACAGCACCTATGGCAAAGTTAGGTGCGATAATGCAGCCAATTTGCTTCGAATTGGCAAGTTCTTTTAACTCTTTCAGCTGTTCTTCTGTAAATCCAGTTGTTCCGACAACCGGACGCACTCCATATTCAAGCGCCTTTTTGGTATGTAGGAATCCGGCTTCCGGAACCGTTAGATCAATCCATACATCAGCTTTTGTTTTTTGCAAGCATTCATCTACATCGTTGTATACCGGTACATCGATTCCTTGAAAACCTTCTAATTCACTTAGCAGAATGCCATTATATTTATGATCCAAGACAGCTTCCAGTTCAAAATGATCCGTGCGTTGAATAAGCTGAACGGCTTCACGTCCCATTCTCCCTCTCGGACCCGCTACAATGATTTTAATGGTTTCCATTATCCGATTCCTCCTCTGCTTTGATTTTTGTCCAACGGTCTTTATCTCTCGTTTGAAATTTATTCATCACAACATCATGCGCGTGTTCCAAATCAATATGTAAAGAATTCGCCAAACAAACAAGAACGAATAATAAATCACCCAGTTCTTCTTCCACTGTCTTTGCTTGTTCACTTGGCTTTTTAGGTTTCTCTCCGTAATAATGATTGATTTCTCTTGCCAGTTCACCAAGCTCTTCTGTTAATCGAGCAAGCATGGCTAAAGGACTGAAATAGCCTTCTTTAAACTGGCTAATATATTGGTCCACTTCTTCCTGAATTTGGGCCATCGTTTTCCTCATTTTTTACCGCCTCACTTTCTCTTTCCATGTTAGCTAATTCCTATTCTATTTACAATCTATTTCTATCTCCCAATACGTCATTGAATGAAATCGCTTAAGAGATGATACAGGATAAAATTGCTTGTTTCTTTCGCTTTCTATATAATAGTTTCGATGTCTGCACTGCCTTTTCCATCGTTCTAATATTCGTCTTGGCAATATGGATTGAATCTTTTTTCTGACACTATACGTTACCATCATGTTAAGGAGGTTCCATGATGATTTTGGGGCTGAAAATAAAAAATATTTTATTCATTTGTATAGGAGCCGCTATCTATGCTTTTGGCTTAGTGCATTTCAATATGGAGAACAACTTGGCAGAAGGCGGCTTTACCGGGATTACGCTGATTTTATACAATTTGTTTGGCATTGATCCTTCCTATACAAACTTATTCTTAAACATACCTGTTTTCATCATCGGATGGAAACTTTTGGGAGGAAAAACATTTCGATACACGATTATCGGCACACTCGCCCTTTCCTTATTTTTATGGATCTTCCAACGCTTTCAGTTAAATATCCCTCTTCATCACGATCTTCTTTTAGCCGCTCTGTTTGCGGGAGTGTTTATTGGGATCGGGCTTGGCATCATCTTTCGATATGGCGGAACGACAGGCGGAGTCGACATTATTGCGCGGCTTGTCAATAAATACACCCATATCTCCATGGGAAAAACCATGTTTGTTTTTGACGCGTGCGTGATCATCGCCTCTTTGTTGACATATATCAATTACAGGGAAGCGATGTACACCCTCGTGGCCGTTTTTGTCAGCGCTAGAGTGATCGATTTTATGCAAGAAGGTGCGTATACAGCAAGAGGCGCGTTCATTATTTCTGAAAAAAACGAAGAAATTGCGCATAAGATTTTGGAAGAAATGGACAGAGGCGTCACCGTGTTCAAGGGGCATGGATTTTTTACAAAGAAAGACAGAAACGTACTATATTGCGTTGTAGCCAAAAATGAAATTATCCGCTTACGCAATATTATCACATCCGTCGATCCCCATGCATTTGTTTCTGTCGTGGAAGTTCATGAAGTTCTCGGGGAAGGATTTACGCTTGATGAAAATAAAAAGCCGCTTGAAGAATGAAGCACTCACCAACTGAATAGAACGGACGAAAAAAGATCAGACTCTCGATCCAAAACGTCGAAAGTCTGATCTTTTTAAATCCTCATTCATTTTTAATTATCTTCGTTATTTTGCATTCCGACAAATACAAGAATTAAACGAATTAGTTCCAAAATTGCAACCGCTGCGGCAGCCACGTACGTCATTGCAGCCGCGCCAAGCACTTTACGAGCTTCTCTTTTTTCATCGTTGCGGATAATGCCTATAGAGACTAACTGTTTCAACGCTCGTGATGACGCATTAAATTCCACCGGCAGCGTAATGACTTGAAACAGTACTCCGGCCGACATCAAAATAATACCGAGCAGAAACAATTTCGTCATGGTGGTTAACATCCCAATGAAAATGAAGATCCAAGATAAACTGGAACTAAAATTAGCAATGGGAACAAGCGCATGGCGAAAACGTAAAAAGGAATATCCTACTTTGTCTTGAATGGCGTGGCCGACTTCGTGCGCCGCAACAGAAGCGCCGGCAATCGAATTGCCCCAATAGTTATTTGGTGATAAATGAACTGTTTTCGTTATCGGATTATAGTGATCACTTAAAAAGCCTTCCGTTTCCAGTACTTTTACGTGATACAAGCCATTTTCATCCAAAATTCGACGAGCCACTTCAGCTCCCGTCATCCCTGTAGAATAGGGGACGTCGGAAAACTTATCATACGTTCTTTTTACCCTAAATTGTGCCCAAATGGGTATTAACGCAATCAGGATAAAATAGAGAATATACATGTTAAGTTGATAACCTCCATTTAAGTTCTGATTTGATTTTAACTATAAAACCTTTTCATTTTCCATCATTCAGCCAAAACGATCTAAGTCAATATCGGAGAGTGTTAGTGAGAAGCGACCATTTTGCCTTCACCTCTTACGACCAACCCGTTTTCGAGTCCATTCTTCAGTGATTTACTTAGGACTCTACACGATTTACGGTCGCACTGTATTTGCATTTATTTTAGTATTAAAATAAATGCATTGTCAATCTTTCTGCTTGCGAGGTTTCTTCTCTTCTTTTTCCCCTTTGTATTTTCTCCATCCCACATAGGATAATGTACCGATAATAATACTTCCGGTTGAAATAATGACCCACCACAGCGACGGATCCGCTTCGTCTTCTTCCGTTCTGTCAAACAATTTTTGCAAATCCGATTGAAGATCATTTAATTGGGACACGGCCTCTTTCTTCTTTAAATTGTCAGCACTGTATTGATCGATATATTGAATTTTCGCATCCAGTTTTTGAACTTCTTCCACCGGTATATCCACTCTTAAACTCGGTTCAATAATACTATACTTTTCTAAAAAATGGTTGACTGTTTGGCGGTAGACTTCTTTGTTACCAATCTTGGCCGCCTCCTTCACATGTTGAAAAGCCGTTAAAACAGGTTCTTTCATTTCCGACCATAAGGGCTGATATCGAGACGTCAACGCATCCACTACTAAACGAAAGGTTGTGACTGCATCTACTCTTTGTTCGTGATTCATCGATGTACTATTTAAGGCTCTTAACGCTTGATGATGCGCCACTGTTAAAATCCGAATATCATCCATGGTGAATGTTTGATGAAGAATGGCTGATTTCGTAAACTTTTCCGAAAAATCATTCAAGAGCTGCTTTGCTTCGGTGTAATGATAGCTTTTCGTCATCTGTAAAGCTTCTTCAACCGTCGAATCCAGCTTCTGCATCGGCGACGATTCTTCCGCCGCCAAAACAGCGTCGACGAATCCAAAAGTAATCATGATCGTCAGGAGTATTCTAATAAAGAGCATTCCAGTCCCCCCTAATGCTACTAATTCAGTGTATGTGAAGAGGGACAAGAGTAGAACTCTTCCTTAAAGCGACAACTTTTCGAATCATTCCTGCCCGTTATGCCAAGGAAAAGCTAACGTAATCCGTTTTTTGCGCATACTAAAGAAATAAGTAAGTCCAATGGAACAGATGCTGAGCCAGAATGTAAAGTACCCAATGGGTCTTATGTATAAATTCAGTTGCGGATATATAGGGTATTGCATGAACACATAATCAATCATTTCGTTATGCAATGTCCAAATGGACGCCACGGCAAAATGCCATGGCTTAATCCTGTAAAAGGGAGAATAAAGGATCCCTTCGATCGCCATAGCCAAATGGGATATCATCAACATATAGCCTTGCCAAGGCAAGGATCCGGAAACGGTTAATGTAAGCAAATTCATGACAACCGCCCAAATACCATATTTAAAAAGCGTCATGGCCGCTAAAGCAGCAGGAAGCCCCCAATTCTTTTTCAGCCAAAATCCCGTCAGCGCAATAACAAAAAACAAGCTTGCTGTCGGGCTGTCGGGAACAAACGGAAGAAACCACCATTCCGTATTCTTCATTTGCGGAATATACCATATATATCCGTATACGGTTCCGGCCAAATTCACAATCCACAATAATTGTAAAAACTTCTTGTTACCCAATACAAGATATAAACGATTCACTTTTTTGCCTCCTACTTATTCTCTTTCGATTTCTCGCAAAACGAGAACATCTCATCATAAACAACCTATTATGACCTTTGTACACGTATTGATTCTCCCATCAAATGTTCCGCTGATCAATATCTTTCTATTTTTTCTTTTCGATCGACAAAAGTATAATCTTCTAAGAAAAATCAAAAAGAGCCAGCAAGAGCTGACTCTTGCAGAGTGTAGACAAAAGGCATCCGAATGTGTGTATTCGGATGCCTTTTGTCATTTTTATACTTTAAAGGTTGGGATTAGACCCCTCTAAGGGGTCTATTTTATGCCATTATTGGACTTTTCCATGTCCAGCAGGCCATCTTTTTCAAATTCATTGCAGCAAAAGTTAGCATCGCCTGCATGGACAATTTTTTTAGACCTCTTAAGGTTGTCCAACGCATACCATGCTTTTCCTTTGCATCAGCAAAAACACGTTCAATGGTTTCTTTCCGTCTTGCATAAATGCTCTTATTCTCTTGTGTATGCCGAAGATGATCAGCTTCCTCTAAATAAAATTCCCATACATGTCGCTGAATCAGTTTTTTATGCCCCTTACTTTGGGTGCACTTCGAGAGGAATGGACAATCTTTACACTGGACTGGATCAGAAAAATATTGACGATAGCCTTCCTTCGTCGTAGTTGCATATTTTAACACTTGTCCTTGCGGACAAAGATAACAATCGTAGTATTCATCGTAAACATACTCATGTTTTTTGAAATAACCATCCTTTGTACGAGGGCGAGTATAAGGTAAAGCAGGGGTCATATCATTTTCAAATATGTATTGGGCAACGGCGGGAGTTTTATATCCAGCGTCAGCAGCAACTACAACCGGTTTTCCATGTTTTTCTATGACTTTTTCAAGAAGCGGCTCCAATACGGAACTGTCATGAATATTCCCTGGCGTTACAATAGCCCCCAAAACAAAGCCATTTCGATCCGCAGCAGCATGGAATGAGTAAGCAAACTGTTTTGTTCGCTCGTCTTTTACGTAGTAACCACTTTCCGGATCAGTGGTACTTTCTTTTATTTCTTTATATTCTTCTTTCCCAAATTTATCTGGAGGAAATGGCTTTTTTCCATGTGCTTCTCGATCAGCATTTATCTCATCTTGTAGACGTGCTTGATAGGCTTTCGTTTCTTTTCGAACCACTTTCTTCTCAAATTTATGCTTATTCGCACTCGCTTTGACATGAGTAGAATCAATAAAGACATGCTCACTGCTTATCAGCTTCTTATCTGCAGCTTCTTTCAAAATGCGATAGAATATCTGTTCAAATAAGTCTGTATCCTTAAAGCGTCGCTCGTAGTTTTTCCCAAACGTTGAAAAGTGAGGTACCTTATCATAAAAACCAAATCCAAGAAACCAACGGTAAGCCAGATTCGTTTCGATTTCCTCTATAGTTTTTCGCATGGAACGAATACCGAAGGTATATTGGATGAAAGCCATTTTAATCAATACAACTGGATCAATACTTGGTCGACCTCTTTCCGATGAATACATGTCTTGAACAAGCGAATAGATAAATGAAAAATCAATCGCAGCGTCGATTTTACGAACCAAATGATCTGCAGGTACAAGTTGGTCTAAAGCTATCATTTCTATTTGATCACGATTCATCTGTGTATTTTTTGTTAGCACTTCATCCACCTCAATTCATTACGGTATCTTAATTATACAAAAAAAGACTGTCGGCAAATCCGGTTTTTTCGGATTTGTCGACAGTCTGAAAGAGCCAGCAAGAGCTGACTCTTGACTCTCTTTATTTTGTTTTTAAATTGGCAATGAAGTTTGCCAATTTATCGAGTTCTTGATCGGTGCCTTTAAATTGACCGGGAGGCATATTTCCTTTTCCGTTTCTGGCTATTTTCTTAATTTCCTCAGGCTTTAAACCTGTGTCTACGAGACTAGGAGCAGCTGCTCCGCCGGTGAGCTTTTCGCCGTGGCAGTTAATACAGCCATTTTTTTGAAAAAGCTGATAGCCTTCTGAACTTTTGTCAATTTTCGCTTCTTGAACAATTTTCCCCTGTTCTTCTGCCGCCTTCCAATCGTGAGTAACGACGGACTGCCATGTCAAAAAGATCATCGCTGCCAACGTCAGCAGCATAAATCCAGTCGCAAACGGACGTTTTAACGGGCGGCGATGCGGCCCCCGATCGATAAACGGTGCCAAAAGCAGGGCTGCAAAAGCAATCCCGGGAATAACCAGTCCGATTACTTCATAGGGGCCAGACGCGTAACTGTATTTCAAAAGCTGATAAAGAAACAAAAAATACCAATCCGGCATTGGAATATAGCCCGTATCCGTCGGGTCTGCAATCCGTTCAAGCGGCGACGGATGTGCAATCGTTAAGCATAAATATCCTACCAAGAAAACAGCGCCGACCATCCATTCTTTCAAAAGAAAGTTCGGCCAAAAGGCTTCTGTTTTTCCCGGGTACTCTGAATAATCTTTCGGAATATTCGGTTTCCGTTCAGCGGGAACACGGGAATCCCCGACAAATTTCATCCCTTTTCCGCGATGCATACGTTCCCCTCCTTTTGGTCATATGATTCTAATTTTATTCGATCATCCGCTAAGAGCTAGAGCGGGCCGGAAATGCCTTGCCTACGGATCATCAAAAAGTGTGCAGCCATTAATCCGAGCAGTATTGCAGGAAGGAAAAAGACATGTATGGCAAAAAAGCGTGTAAGAGTTTGTGCACCTACAATGTCATGATGGCCGGCCAGCAATACTTTCAGCCACTCGCCAATCACTGGTGTCGCCGCGGCAATTTGCAAACCAACTTTCGTCGCAAACAGCGCTTTCATATCCCACGGCAACAAATAACCGGTAAAGCCTAGTCCCAGCATGACAAAAAAGATCAAAACGCCCACTATCCAGTTTAATTCGCGCGGTTTTTTGTATGCACCTTGGAAAAAGACCCGCAATGTATGTAAAAAGATCATTACAATAACAAGACTGGCTCCCCAATGGTGCATGCCGCGAACAATTTGTCCGAAAGCGACTTCATTTTGCAAATAATAGACCGATTGCCAAGCATTTTTAATATCCGGTACATAATACATGGTTAAAAACATGCCGGAAAGAATTTGAATGACAACGATAAAAAACGTCAATCCTCCAAAACAGTACACGAAGGCAGAAAAATGATGCGCCGGATTCACATGCTCAGGAACCTCATGGTCTGCTATATCCCGCCATAAAGGCGTAATATCTAAACGTTCATCAATCCAATCATACAGTTTGTTCAGCAAGGATTACGCCCCCCTTTATACGAGATTATTCGCCTTTGGTTTTCCAAGATACAAATAGCCGTCTTTTACTTTTACCGGATAAACGTCTAACGGTTTTGTAGGCGGAGTACCGGGTACGTTTTTCCCATTTTTGTGGTAAAGACCTCCGTGGCAAGGACAGAAAAACATATTGGGGTGGGACTTGTTTGCATTCCAGTTGACGGTGCAGCCTAGATGCTTACAAATAGGGGAAAGAGCCACAATGTCTCCATTCTTCGTTTTATAAACCCAGGCTGTTTGAGTGACATTGGACGTATACCAGGCATCCTTTTGCTCGTAAGTGAAGTCTACACGCGTTGGAGTTTCTGTCAAATCATCAACCTTTTGCTTCGTCGCATGAAAATTGCCTTTTCCTTCGGCTGCCAGGACAGGATCAATGGCAAAACGAAGCATCGGCATAAGAACACCAGCTGCCATGAAACCGCCTACACCAGTAAGCGTATAATTTAGGAATTGGCGTCTAGATACACGCTCCTTGCTCATATGTTTCCTCCTTCAATTTTGAACTAAGCCCATTCGGACCTTTTCGTACAACAATAAAGTTAGTCATCATTATGATAAATCATACAGAAGTTGAAATCAATAACAATTGTCCGAAAGTTTATAAAATACTAAATATTTAGAAATCATCTATTGTTTTTCCCATTTCTCAAGAATCTTATGTACATACTGTTTGACTTGATTTTCGATGAAATCGTATTTAAAGGAATCGTCCATATCCTCCATCGGGGTCGCAGGAAGCCTAATGAGCGTTCCTTTCAGCTGGCTTTCTCTTGATTTCCAGTTGGCATCGGATGTGATAAAAAACAGATGCACAAATCCTTCTTCATGTAATAAGTCAGACCAGCGGTTTAGGAGTGAAGATTTTTCATCCGTTATTTCTTGTGATAAATAAACAATGGCTGGAAACAACATGATTCTTCCTCTGAATTGTTTTTCAAGACACCTCGAAAACAATTGGATATATTCTCCTTGTGAAGCGGATCGCCTCATTTCATTTCCAAAACCAATCGGCAAGAGCGGTATCACGGCACTATCAATAAAGCTCTTTTCTTGTTGATAAAGTCGTGCGTCCCTCCCATTCCATATCATTATTTTCACCTCTTTTTTCTCCCATTATAACAAATTTTTTCCAAAAGAACGATAAAAATTTCGATTACAGTAGTCGTTACTGCTTCGAAAGCAGATGACAAAGAAAAAACGAATGCTAAGATCAACATTTGAAGTTCTCGTATATGATGGCTGATATTCTTGCCAATATACCACACTTGATGCTTTCTTTCACTTTCAGATAAAAGAAAAACCCCTTTAACAACAACGTGTAAAAGGGATTTATCGTTCCAGTTCTTTTAACTTTTCAGTTAAAATTTGAAAAGCTTCTTTATCATTTTTGTCTAATGCTTCATCAATGGCCTTGAGAAGTTTTTCTTTCTGAAATTTGTAGATGCTGTCCTTTAGAAACTGTTCCGCTAAAAACCGATCTTTTTCGGTGATTTTTAAATTTCTGGGCATATAAGGGTTTTCTTCAAGCACAAGCGCATATTGATGAGAAGTATTGGCTCCGCGAAATTTTAATTCTATATAGATATCTTCATCTTTATTCAAGCGGATATCATGAAAGGATTTTTCGGCATCTGTCGTCATGATATTATTTTTGAAAAAACGAAATGGAGTACTGTCTACGCAATGTGTGGACATCACAATTCCTCTTGGGCAATATTGTGCATCTTCCACAAAATGAACTTTCTCCATCAATTGATCGTGGCTCATTAAATAGTTTAGAATCCAGACCGACTCTCTTCTTTTTAATTGATAATGATTTAAAAACCAGCGAATAAAATCTTTCTTTTCATTCACAGAAACAGGGGTTGCCATGTTCTTTCCCTCCTTACTGTGTAATAAAGCTCTCAGAATCACTCAAGTCTTTCCAGCAAAAGAATCCATTCTTCATTGGTCGGATCCTTTTCCAACAGCTTATGAAATATTTCTGCAGCTTTTTGCGTTTTTCCTTCTTCCAAAAGAAAATAACCGTATTCTTCAAGAAAATCTTGATTGTTTTTAAAATCATTATATGCTTTCTGGTACATTTTTAATGCCTCTGAATATTGCTCTAAGCCGTGAAGAGCTTTCGCTTGATCCCATAAAAATTGAGGGTCGTCTTCCCCTTCGTTTTGCACTTGCTTAATAATATCCAATATGTCGCTATACCGTTCCTGAGTCATGTATAATTTATTAAGAGTGAGTGCTGCTTCCAAATAGCCCGGGTCTAATCGCAATGCCTGTTGGAAAAATGACTCCGCTTCGTCCTCTTTTTGCAATTTCAAAGCAATCTTTCCTCCAAGGAAGTACAATTCCTTTTGAAATTCATCGTGTGCAATTCCTTCCTTAATCGATTGCAATGCTTGTTCAAGCATTTCTTCATGCTCGTAGGATCTTGCTAAATAAAGATACAATGAGTGATAATCAGGATCGAGGGCTTTTAATTCCGAAAATTTTTCAATCGCCGTTTGATAATAACCGGCTTGATAGGCAGTTAACCCAAAGCCAAATAAAGTATTGACTTCTAATTTTTCATCCAATGCATCGTCATAATAAGGCAAAGCCTCTTCAAACTCCCCGGCAGCGCTTAAAGCTTCGGCGATTCGTTGGCGAATTTGAGTACCCGCCAATTCGTATATCTGTTGATCGATTAACTTATGATAGTAATCAACCGCTTCACGATACCGTCCTTGTTCCATATAAAGTTCGCCAAGAGCAAAATCAATCACTGGCTCATCTTTTGCTAATTCTTTGGCCATTAACAGTTTTTGCTCACTTACTTCATACAATCCCTGCATTTGATACAAATCAGCTAATAGCAGCAGTGCTCGTGGGTAGGACGGATCTGAGGCGTCAATTTTTTCTAAAAGAAGTATGGCCTCTTCTTCTTGATTGAGATCTACGAACGTTTCGGCGAGAAGGACAATTAATTCTCCTTCTTCAGGATATTTTTCCAGAAGAATCTGATACAAATTCTTTGCATCTTCAGGAAATCCAAGCTGGTTTAATTCTTCTGCAAGAAGATATTGTTCTTCATCACTTCCGCTTTTTTTTACTTTATCAATAAGCTTTTTTGCTTTATCTAATTGTCCATTTTCAAATAATTGGATGATTTTTTCCACGTTGTTCATCACAAGTATTTCTCCTTTTAGCGTAAACTCGTTTGACGGATTAGGTAATGTTAAAAATGAAAAGCGACTATTCTTGGAAAACTCCATCAGATTGGTGAACCCAATGATCATCCTGTAAATCATCATGAATCTGCTGTTAATAGTAAAGCAAAGTTCTTTTTCCTTCAACTAAAATGCCATTCTTACTTTTCTATAATTCTCTTTTGCGGCGAATATTCCCTTCATAAAATGGTCAATGTGCTTGAAAAAATAAATTCGATAAAACCAAAAACCGAAATTCCCAGGATCAGTCTTTGTGTCGGCGGCATCTCTTTGGATCATCTTTCTTCCATAAAACGGAAGCGGGCAAATTGAGCAAGATTTCTTTTCGGATAGAAGAAATAAGAAAAGCCTCGACAAGACCGAAAGTCTTGAGAGGCTATGACTTTTAAATCAACTTTTGCAAATCGTCAAAGAAATTGGGGTAAGAGACAGATATGCATTCCGGGTTATCTAAATCGACCGGATCTTTTGACAGCAAAGCAGCTATGGCGAGCATCATTCCAATACGATGATCTCCAAAACTGGACACTTTACCGCCTTTTAATGCCGTTTTTCCCCGTATGACCATCCCATCTTTTCTCGATTCAATATCCGCTCCCAATTTTTTCAATTCTCCTACGACGGTATCGATTCGGTTTGTTTCCTTTACTTTTAATTCCTCCGCGTCTTTAATCACCGTTTCCCCTTCTGCTTGAGTAGCCATTAAAGCGATAATAGGAATCTCGTCAATTAATCGCGGAATTAAACTGCCTCCGATTTCGATGCCTTTTAATTGGGAATAGCGTATCACAATCGTGCCCGTTTCTTCGCCATTAGACGAGAGATCAGACAACTCCAAATCCGCTCCCATTTCCTTCAAAACATCAATGATTCCAGAACGAGTCGGATTTAAACCTACATTTTTTAAAATAATCTCGCTTCCTGGAATGATCGCTCCAGCCGCCAGGAAAAAGGCAGCTGACGATATATCTCCCGGCACATAAATGTCTCTTCCTTCAAATGATTGAGATCCTTTAACGGAAATGGTCATGCCTTCTCGGATACATTCACCGCCAAATTCCTTGATCATTTTTTCGGTATGATCTCTAGTTGGGGCCATTTCTTCAATCACGGTGGTCCCCTCCGCTTGGAGGCCTGCAAATAGCAAGGCGGATTTGACTTGGGCACTTGCTACCGGCATTTTATAGTGAATCGACCGAAGTGATCCTCCATTAATGGAAATCGGCGTAAATTTACCATTTTCTCTTCCCGAAATGGAGGCCCCCATTTCCCGTAACGGAAGAACGACGCGATCCATCGGCCGTCTGCCTATGGATTCATCTCCCATGAGCACGGAATGAAAAGGGCGGCCGGCAAGAATCCCCATTATTAATCTCGTCGTAGTGCCGGAATTTCCTGTGTACAATATATCCTTTGGTTCTTCCAACCCTTCCCAACCTTTTCCTAAAATGGTGATCTGTTGTCCATCTTCCTCTATATGAACGCCTAGTTTTCGAAAACAGTCTATGGTGCTTAAACAATCTTGTCCTCTTAAAAAGTGGCGAATTGTGGTTTTCCCTTGAGCGATTGAACCAAACATAATGGCACGGTGGGAAATCGACTTGTCTCCGGGTACATGAATGACTCCACGTAAATGGGAATGATTATGTGGCAACCTCATGTCTCTACCATCCTTTTCTATTACGCAAGAAATATGTCATAATTTGTATGTTTTTGAATACATTTTTTTGCTTTCATACGGTCATGATCGTTTTGAAAACTGATGACCAAAACACCGTATACATCTTCGCGCGTTTCCATAATTCGAATATTGGTGATGCTGATTCTTTCCTCGGCAAGGTAGCCGGTTATCTCTGAGATGACCCCCGGATAGTCGGGCACATCCACATATAAATCATAAAAGGCAGGAATTGCTCCTTTAGATGAAGAAGGCAGCTGATCGCGAAACGTTTTAGCCGCAGCAAAATATTCGTACAATCCTTCCCCGTTTTCGTCTTTCAACAGCTCGGCAAATTTGTGCATCTCTTTTTGCCATACTTCTAAAAGCTGGATGAGCGTCTCCTTGTTGTGCAACGAAACATCTTTCCACATTTCAGGATTGCTGGAAGCAATGCGTGTAATATCGCGAAATCCACCCGCCGCAAGCCTAGACACTAACGGATTTTGTTGGTCAAAATGCCTGGCTTGATGGACAAGGGAAGACGCAATGACGTGAGGAAAATGGCTGATGACTCCGGTTAATTGATCATGTTCTTCAGGAGTCACTTCGATCATTTTCGCTTTTGTCCCTTTGAGCCACTCCTTCAATGTATTTAGCTCTTCAGTACTGGTTTGTTCATCGGGAGTCAATAAATAAAACGCATTTTCAAAAAGAATTTTCTTAGCAGCCGCTACACCGCTTTTGTGGGATCCCGCCATCGGATGGCCTCCGATAAAGGAGATTTCCAAGTCATTCAATTTTTTTCCTTTTTGCATGATTCTCGCTTTCGTACTGCCTGTGTCTGTCACAATGACATTTTTTTTCAATTTGTCCGCGTTTTGGACCAATTCCTCGATGAGAATCTCGGTTTGCTTGACAGGAACAGCTAAAATGATGAGATCTGCCCTTGCTGCCAGCTCGATAAAAGAATCAGATTCTTCATCCACCACTCCTAGCGCTTTAGCCAATTTTCTCTCTGATTCTTTAATGTCAAAGCCGATAACAGTTGCATGAGGATGAGCCTCTTTAATGGTAAGTGCTAGCGATCCTCCAATTAAACCGATACCGGCGATTAAAACTGTCCCTTTCAAAAAACGATCCTCCTCACGTTAGCCAATAGCTCTTTCTTTTATAAAGCTTCGCATCGCTTCAATGACGCCTTCATTTTGTTCTTTGGAACCAACCGTCACCCTAACGGATGTTGGGAATCCAAGGGCATTGCCTGATCGAACGATATAGCCTTTTGTCATTAAATAATGGAAGACATCATCACCGTTACAGCCAAAATCAATCAAAATAAAGTTGGTTTGAGAAGGAAAATAGTTTAACTTTTCTTGACGGCAAAATTCGTAAAATTGCTCAAGTCCTTGTCGGTTTTTCTTGCGGCATTCTTCGATAAATTCTTGATCGCGAAGCGCTTGAACGGCAGCTCCTTGGCCAAATGTATTGACATTAAACGGTTCGCGCACCGCATTGAAATACTTGATGATGTCTGGATGACCGAATGCGTAGCCTACTCGGAAGCTTGCCATACCGTATATTTTGGAAAAAGTGCGAGTAACAAGAACGTTTTTGAATGTTTTCACCAACGATACAGCATCATAAATATCGTCCGCTACAACGTATTCTCTATACGCTTCGTCTAACACGACCAGAACATGATCCGGAACTTTTTTCAAAAATGGTATCATTTCATCCTCAGTGATGTAGACCCCAGTTGGATTATTGGGATTGCATATCCACACTATGGCCGTGTTTTCATCAATGGCCGCTAACATTCCGTCCAAGTCATGAGCTCCGTTGATCAGTGGAACTTCCCTCACTTCTGCTCCTGCAATGACTGCGTTATGGCGATATTGTGAAAAAGTCGGCACTGCCATGACAGTATTTTTTCCCGGCTCAAGAATCGTGCTGGAAACGACTTGTAGGATATTGTCGGATCCATTGCCAAAAAGCAACTGATTTTCTTCAATATTTAAGCGTTTGGCCATCTCTTTGCGCAATTCGGTTGCATATCCATCTGGATAAAGGGCAAAAGAACGATCAAAATTTTTCAGCCACTCTTTTACAAGCGGAGAACAGCCGAACGGGTTTTCATTGGATGCCAGTTTCGTTACTTTCTCAAGATTGAATTCTTTTTTCACTGCCTCTATTGTTCTTCCAGGTTGGTAAGGCTCCAAATCTAATATTTGTTTTTTCCATTTCATGTTTATCTCTCCCTGCTTTTGCACTTTATTTCTTTACCAAGATAAAGAAACCTTAGCTTTATTGTAGCACTAAAATTTATTTTTGATTAGATTCATTTGATCCTGCTAAATCCGGACGCAAAACCGTTGCGTGATTCAAATAAATATGGCGGATTTCTTCCTGAGGAACCGCCGTTTCCACATGCATCATAATCCTGATACATTTTTCTAAACTATCAGGAACAGGGATTTCTTGCATACACATAACAGGAACGTATGTCCAACCTTCGATTTCTCTAAGCGCCTTAGCTGGAAAAGCGGCAAATACATCTTTTGTAACAGAAATGAAAACAGAAGCAACATCTTCCGGTTGAATGTTATTCGATTCGATCATTTCGACCAAAAGCTGCTTGGTCGCAGCGATGATCTCGGTTTCCTCATTTTGTTCAACGGTTGTCGCCCCTCTTATCCCTCTAATCAATCCATTTCCTCCCTTTCTCATACACTGTCCAAGCCATCTTAAATGGTTTTTTAGTCAAACGGACAAGGTCTTCATAACGATTGGTTCAAAGTTTAGAGAAAGATCGAATAAACTGATCCGCTTCTTTTAAGTCTTCTTGATTCATCTCCACAATGACAGGCTTTCCGATTTCTTCGAGAAGCACAAACCGAATGGAGCTGCCAATCGTTTTCTTATCTCGCTTCATGGCGGCGAAAAGCTGATCAAATGAGATCGTTTCTGGTACATCCAAGGAATATCCCAGTCGTTTGATCCAATCAACAAAAGACGACAAATCCAAGTCGAGCGAGTATTTTTTCTTGCTTAAATACAATGCATATACGATTCCAATCATAACCGCTTCGCCATGAGTTATTCTTCCGTAGCCAATAGTCGCTTCCAATGCATGGCCGTATGTATGCCCAAAATTTAAAAATGCCCGTATTCCTTGTTCCGTTTCATCTTCTGAAACAATGTCCGCTTTAATGCTGATGCCTTTGCATAAGCACATTTCCAGAAAATCAGAGTCCATCTTTTCAAAGGACACGAGCGTACTGGTTAGCTGATGTAAAAATGTTTTATCTTTTATCAGCGCATGTTTGATCACTTCTGCGAATCCGGAACGAACCTCTTTTTCTGGTAAACTATTGATAAAATTCGTATCAAAAATAACCGCTTCCGGCTGATGGAAGTGCCCGATCATATTTTTTCCAAGGGGATGGTTGATGGCCACTTTTCCTCCTACAGCACTGTCATGGGCTAGAATGGTGGTTGGAACTTGTAAAAAACGGATTCCTCTCATATAGGAAGCCGACACATATCCGGCCAGATCTCCCGCGGCTCCTCCCCCAAAAGCGATAATACATGATTTTCGATCCAAATTTTGTTCGAGCGCTTCCGTTATACACGATTCAAAAACAGCCATTGATTTAGCCGCTTCCCCTTGAGGCACTTCTTTCCATGCATACGGGACATGGGTCGGCAGATGTTTTTTTAGCTTTTCCTTATATAGATGAGAAACATGCTTATCGGCGATCACCAGGATTTTCGTGGCATCTGACAGCTTTTCCTTAAAAATTTCCGGAATCATTTCCAGCGCATTTTCTCCCACCCAAATCGGGTAGGTTTTATTTCGTGTATGGACCTCCATCTTTTCCATATTAAAACTCCCTTGCATACTTTCTTTGTTCATCGACGTTTCGAATTAACGCATCCATACGGTCGCTGTAAAATTGATCAACGATCGCTGCTGCTAATTCCCAAGCAACAACCGCTTCTGCGACCACGCTGGCAGCAGGGACGGCACAGCTGTCGGAACGCTCAATGCTGGCGGAAAACGGTTCTTTAGTGTCGATATCTACACTTTGAAGCGGTTTATAAAGTGTTGGAATAGGCTTCATGACTCCTCGGACGACTATCGGCATTCCGGTTGTCATTCCCCCTTCAAATCCGCCAAGACGGTTCGTTTTCCGCGAAAACCCTCTTTCTTCATCCCAAATGATTTCGTCGTGCACTTCGCTGCCAAACTTTCCGGCCGCTTCAAAGCCGATCCCGAATTCTACGCCTTTGAAAGCATTGATGCTGACGATCGCCGCCGCGATTTTTGCATCTAGCTTTCGGTCATAATGGACATAGCTGCCGACTCCTGCCGGCATTCCTTCAGCGACTACTTCCACTATGCCGCCGATCGAATCTCCTTTTTCTTTTGCTTGGTCGATCGCTTTCATCATTTCCTTTTCCGCTTCGCTGTCAAAACAACGAACCGGAGATTGTTCAGTGACTTCTTGCAGTTCTTTTATCGATTTGTAGCGGAGGTTTTTCGCCTTTACCCCCCCTATTTCCACTACGTGAGAAGCGATTTCGACTCCAAGCAGTTTTAATAGTTTTTTGGCAACCGCACCGGCTGCTACTCGCACGGTCGTTTCTCTCGCAGACGAACGTTCAAGAACATTTCGCATATCACGATGTCCGTATTTGATTCCCCCATTTAAATCCGCATGACCGGGACGTGGCCTCGTAACCTTTCTTTTTGTTTCTTCCGGTTGCTCCGGGGCTTCAATGCCCATAATGTTGGTCCAATGCTTCCAATCCTTGTTCTCGACAACGAGAGCGACAGGTGAGCCTAATGTCAGTCCGTGGCGAACACCGCCTTTGATCTGAACCTGGTCTTTTTCAATTTGCATTCGCCGTCCTCGCCCATAGCCCTTTTGACGACGGCTTAATTCAATATTGATGTCTTCCGCAGTTAAAGGCATTCCTGCGGGAAGGCCCTCGATAATAGCAGTTAGCTGAGGGCCATGTGATTCTCCTGCTGTTAAATATCTCATGTCACTTTCTCCCTTCAACTCGTTAAAGCGTTTATAACAATATATCATATTCCGCATGACTTGGCATAGAAAAAATGAATTTCCAAGACTTTTTCTTATTTGCCTATTATTCATAATATCATTTGTTTTCAAATAGTTCCGTCTATTATTGATTTTATTTGAAAAAAATTTCCGTCCCTCTTTGCCGAAAAAAAGCTAAACCAGCCCAAAAACAGCGGAGGGCCTTTCAGCCCCCACATATTTGCCTTATGAAAGCTTTTTTCTTTATTCTTCAAAATGCAATACCTTTACGGACCCGTGATCGTTTTACGACTAACAGTCTAACATTTATAATTTCCGATAAAAAAAAGGTTCCTCCGGTTCAAAGCCATAGGCTTCCGAATTAAAAATTTGTTCTGTACTCCCTACAAATAGGACTCCCCCTTTTTTCAATGCGGCGTTAAATTTTTTATACAAAAGATCTTTCGCTTCTTCTGTAAAATAAATAAGCACATTACGGCAGACGATCAAATCATAATTTTTCTCGAATGGATCTGAAAACAAGTTTTCTTTCCGAAATTGGACCGTACGCTTTATCTCATCGGATAGGCGATAAAAATCTCCTTCTTTTGTGAAGTATTTTGTTTTCATTTCCGAAGGAACTTCTTCCAAAGAACGTTCCGGGTATACTCCCATTTTTGCTTTTTGAATCGCCTTTTCGTCTATATCCGTAGCAAGAACCCTTATTTGCGATAAGGGGAGAAACTGGGACAATATCATGGCAATCGTGTATGGCTCTTCGCCAGTCGAGCAAGCAGCACTCCAAATTTTCAACTGCTTGTTTGCTGCCAGCATCCTTGGAAAAATCTTTTTCTCAAGAACTTCCCATCGTTTTCTGTTGCGGTAAAATTCCGACACGTTAATCGTCATTCGATCCAAACATTCGTTCAATAGTTCGGAATTGGTATTCATCGCTTGAAAAAACTCTTGAAAAGAGCGAAAGCCCCTTTTTTGATACAAGGAAGTCAATCTTCTCTTCATTTGCGCTTCTTTATACAACGAAAGATCGATTCCTGTTTTTTTCTTAATCGAAACAATAAATGCTTGATAATCATCCGGCATGACTTTTTCCTCTCCATCTAATTACACACATTTCCTCTTAAAATAGAGACTTAATAGCCGCCAATACGGGCAGAAATCCTCAAGGTTGAAACTCTCTCTACGCCCGAACTGGTTCCACTCATTATCCGTCTCCCACGGATTGAAGTTTTCGTTTGTACTTTATTATAACGAATGGAGGCAATCAGTTGAAGGCAAAAAATGCTTCGATTTCCTATTTAACGAAATCAATCATAAATTTGACATCAAGAAAGAGCAGAAATTCACACAACATAAACTCAGTCAAAATGAAATGATTCCTCCCAACAATCAAAAAAGAGCTGCCATCACGGCAACCCTTTCCTTAAGAAAAAATTTTTATCTTAATAAATCCATTGGTTGATCAATTTTGAATATTCAACGAGTTCTTCTTCTTTGAAGAAAATACCAATTTCACGCTCTGCACTTTCCGGAGAATCAGATCCATGAATGACGTTTTTGCTTACAGTCAGTCCAAAATCTCCTCTGATGGTTCCCGGAGCAGCGTCTTTCGGATTGGTCGTTCCCATCATTTGACGAGCTGTCGCAATGACATTTTCTCCTTCCCAAACCATCGCAAATACAGGTCCGGACGTAATGAATTCCACTAATTCACCGAAAAAAGGGCGTTCTTTATGTTCTTGATAGTGTTTTTCCGCCAACTCTTTCGTGACTGTCATCAATTTAGCGCCCACAAGTTGAAATCCTTTTTTTTCAAAACGGGACACAATCTCACCAATCAAATTTCTTTGGACTCCATCCGGTTTGATCATTAAAAATGTTCTTTCCATTTTCCCAACTCCTATTATGTATCACTATTGTTGTCACAAAAGACAACCCAAGAAAATAGTATCATTCGCGCAAATATTTGACAACGTTTCCATGTCTTTTTCTAATATTTTCTTTTACCGATATACTTGGCGATTTCTTTCAAAGACTTTTTTGCTTTATTGTCGGGAAGATCATCCAAGATGGCGATTGCTCGATCCAAGTATCTTTGGCTTAAATTGTTGGAACGCTGAATGGCATCACTTTGCTTGATTTGTTCGATGATCCTTTTGATATCTTTTTGGGATGTTTTTTCATTGACCGTATAGATCGCTTCCCGCAGTCCGGGCTTCTCCATGGCATATAAAACAGGGAGGGTGACATTTCCTTGAAGAAGATCGCCTCCAGCAGGTTTCCCCAACTGTTTTTCCGTTCCCGTGAAGTCCAATATATCGTCAATGATTTGATAAGACATCCCGACATTATAGCCGAAATGGTACAATTTTTTGCAAATATGGGGCGGGGCGCCGGACGCAACGGCTCCGAGCTGGCAGCTTGCCGCGATCAGCAACGCCGTTTTTCTTTTAATTCGACGAAGGTAATCCCTTAGATTTTGATCAAATCGATACTTGTCTTTCATTTGTACCATTTCGCCGATACATACTTCGATGATCGTATCGGACAAGACCTTATGAACTTCCACATTTTCAAGCTTAGTCATATATTCCAACGAGCGAGCGAAAAGATAGTCACCTGTATACATCGCCACTCGGTTGTCCCATTGAGCTTTTACAGTCGGCTTTCCTCTCCTTATATCGGAATCATCTATGACATCATCGTGAACGAGAGAAGCCATATGTATAAGCTCAAGAGCTACAGCCAAATTTTTGATTTTTCCAATATCGTAATTTCCAAAATGAGCGGCCAGCAAGACAAAGATGGGGCGAATCCGTTTTCCGCCAGCCTGCAACAGTTTTAAAGAGGAGTTATAAATGATGGGGGACCGGGAATAAATGGCCTGCTCCAGTTCCCTTTCAATTAAATCAATATCCGTTTTTAAAAACGAATATAACGATTGAAATTTCATATTTTTATCCACCTATATAAGTTGAATTAAAGATTTACAACTGAACACACAAACGATCGATCGTTTGTTCTGGTTTCTGGTTGATTCGCTGAATAAAGGCTTGGACATTCTTTCTAATTTCTTGCACACTCGAATAGAACACGTTGTAAATCACGTCTGATTTCAGCCATTTCCATAGCCCTTCAATCAAGTTCAATTGCGGACTGTATGGTGGCAAAAAGACGAGCTCTAACCGATCTTCGTGTTCTTTTAAAAATGGCTGAATGAGTTTGGCATGGTGAATTCGAGCGTTATCTAAAATCATCACTATTTTGCCTGTGGGATAGCGTTCTAACACAAGTTGAAGAAATCGAAGAAATGTTTCCGCGTCATAGCATTCTTCTTCGATGCAAAACACTTCCCCTGTTTCGTAGTTCAACGTGCCAATCAGCTTCAGCCCTTGATGTTTTCCAAACGTCGGAATGATTCGTTGTTTTCCTTTGACAAACCATGTTTTTTGAATCGCTTGGTAATCACGAATCATCGACTCATCTTGAAAGAGGACATGGGCGATGTTCCCATCTACCAGTTTTTTTTTACTTCAGGGAAGGTGATTTCGACGAATTCTTTTTGTTTCTCTTCATCGGCATTGGCTAGTGTATAGGTCGGTTTCGTATAGCTTAGCCCTAACCGATGCAGAATGTCACTTGTTCCGCGAAGCGTGTATGTTGGCCCCCACTTTTGTTGAATGAGTTCAGCGATTATCGCAAGCGTCCAATTATATTTTGCTTCGAATCCCACATCTACGGGGAGCTGATGTTCAATGATCAAAGCCAGCTCTTTTTCCTGCTCAGGGGTCAATCGACGTGGGGCGCCAGGTGAGTATTTCATCTCCAGTCCATCAAGACCGCGCTGGGCGTAGGCATGAATATAGTTATAAATAGTTTTCTTGGATCGACCAATAATCGTTGCGATTTCTCCTTTGGTATATCCCTGCAAATGAAGATAAATCGCTTGGTAGCGTTCATATGCTCGTTTACTTTTTGCTTCTTTCATGGCAGTGGACAACTTTTCGATCTCGTCTTTGTGATTTGGCATCATATTTTCTCTCCGTTCCCCTATTTTCTCTTTGTATTTATTCGCCGTGGAACGGGAGAAAACCTTTATTTCAATTTATATAGCTTACGTTTGTTTATATCCAAAATGGCTTGCAGCCACACCGCCATTATAAGGTTTATAAGCGACGTTAATAAATCCTGCCTTTTCAAAAAGCTTTGCCAGTTCTTTCATACCTGGAAATTCGCGGGCGGATTCTTGAAGCCACGAATACTCATCATAACTTTTGGCAAAGATTTTTCCGAACAAAGGCATGATGAACCGAAAATAAAAATAATAAAGCTGCCGATATCCCCATAAAGTCGGCTGCGAAGTATCCAGACAGACTGCCATCCCGCCCGGCTTCAATACCCTGTGCATCTCCTCCAAAACGCGCAAATAATCAGGAACATTCCTTAACCCAAATCCGATCGTGACATAATCAAACGTATTATCTTCAAAAGGAAGCTCCATAGCATTGCCGTGTAGAAGCGTCACTTGGGAAAGGTTTTTTTCTTTTATCTTTTGTTCGCCGATTTTCAGCATATTTTTGCTGAAATCGAGTCCATACACTTTTCCTTCTTCACCGACCGCTTCCGCCAACGCTATCGTCCAATCGGCCGTTCCGCAGCATACATCGAGAGCGATTTTTCCTTTCTGCACATTCATTCGCTTCATTGTATCTTTTCGCCACCGCGTATGTTGCTTAAAGCTAATCAGTGAATTCATTTTATCGTAATTCGAATAAATTTTTTCAAACACATTTAGAACACGTTCTTCTTTTGATGATGGTTGATGCATTCGCTACCCTTCTTCCGCAAGTATTTTGATTGAATACGGCTCCGTTTCTAACAACGTTCGAACTTTTTCAATCAGCAATGGATCCCGATGCTCCCAAGTGTTGAGAGTTTTCTCGATTTTTTGTTTTGTCCTTTGAATGTATCGATCGCTAATGTGAAGCAAGGAGCGAAGATCACTTCCGGCCAAACTGTACAAAGAGCCTTGAGCTGTCGGAAATTGAATGGATTTCAAAGCATCAAAAAGCAAAGCCGGTTTTTGTTTTAAAAATAAGTTCCGTTCCTGCAGAAGCCTTTTGAGTAATAAAATTTCAGATATGAAAGAAGAATAAGCGCCGTATTGAAAATAAGAGTAAAATCCTTGAGCAACACCTGATTCTATCAACTTGATGCTGTTTATAATTTCGTCCGTCGATTGATTCTCATGTTGATAAACAGCGATTTTCTGCTCATTGATTTGCTTAATGGAATTGGCAAATATTCGGATCATGGATACATTTTGAACATCGGCCAAAATTTGATAATACAGCCCGCTGAAATAATCGCCTGCCAACACTTTGATTTGACGTTTCATCGCTGGTTCTTCATTAGACACAGAAACCTTTTCATGGGTATCAAGGGCAATTTGAATCAGCATAGCTGTTGTAATATAATGTTTCACGTTTTCTTTCAACGATTCTTCTTGAAATGGCAATAACAAAAATAAGAGCCGATCTTCATCAATATGCGGATCATCCAAATGCCGACTCAAGTAAGGATATGACAGCTTTTGCTGAATTTCTTCTTTAATATCCGCCATTTTCTTCAACCAAGTGTACATAAGCATTCCCCTTAATCCCATAAAAATAAAAGTATGTATCCTATTCACCCATATGTACGCGCAGTTTTTAAAACAACCAATATTATATCATACTCGCCTTTTAATTACGAACAGCGGTTGGATGAAAGAAAACACGCTGTTTTTCTTTTAAAATGAAAAACAGCTTGCTCTTCTTTCTATTTCATCTTTTATTCATCGTCCCCGCTTTTTAACTGGCCAACATTCGTCCATATTTCCGCACGCCCCCGTACTTTGATAGCGGACGTGTGTTCTGTAAATTGCGCGATCATTACTTCGCCTGCATCTAATTTTTCCGAATGGTGAAAACGAGTATCGGTCCCTCTTGTTAAGCCGATGACGTTTACTCCGTTTTCCAACGCTTTGATGACCACATAATCACTTTGATTGACCATTCCACTCTCGCTTCCTTCATGGTGAAAAGTTTATTTGATAAGAGCCAATACTTCAGCACGTGCTTGAGCATCTTGTTCGAAAATCCCTCGAACAGCAGTCGTAACCGTTTTAGATCCTGGTTTCTTGACTCCTCGCATCGTCATACACATATGCTCAGCTTCTACGACCACCATCGCTCCATGCGGATCTAATTTTTTCATGATGGCCTCTATGACTTCATCTGTAATTCTTTCTTGAAGCTGCGGACGTTTGGCCACTGCTTCTACTGCACGAGCAAGTTTGCTTAAGCCCGTTACTTTTCCGTTCTTTGGTATGTAAGCAACATGAGCCTTCCCGAAGAAAGGGACAAGATGATGTTCACACATCGAGTAAAAAGGAATATCTTTAACAAGGACTAACTCCTCATGGTCTTCGCTAAAGATGGTTTCAAAATACTCGCCGGGATCTTGTCTTAAACCCGAAAAGACTTCCTGATACATTCTTGCCACCCGTTTTGGTGTATCAATCAACCCTTCTCGTTCGGGATCTTCTCCGATTGCTTCTAAAATCAAGCGCACAGCTTGTTCAATTTGTGTCAAATTGACTTCTGTTTTTTGCATGTATAGAACCACTCCTAAAGGTATTTTCATTCGCAAGCATATGCTAATCTTCATAATAGCACACGAATAGGAAGGGGGCAAAGAAGCAATTTGTGATCTGGAGGGATTCTTTTTGCGGAATGTGAATGAAAGACACCCAAAAAGACTTTTATGGATTTGGATTAGCTTTTTCTATTCGATAAATGTTTTATCTTTCAAAAAGTCCGTTTCCATGAGAATGAAACCCTTTAAAATATTTCAAAGCAGCGAAAATTTATGGTTTATGCATCCCACGATTCGTTTAAGACTCTTCCGCTGCAGAAACGGCTTTTTATAAATCAGTTTCTCCTATTAGGACTGCTTATCTTTGCAGAACTACCGCTTCTTAAAATGAGATACAACGCTTTCATAATCGGAGATTTTCTCATCTTCTTCCAATGATGGTTCGTTGGACCAATCGGGCTTTTAGCGCCACTGTCTTTCACCGTGTAACTTCTTTCGCCTTAACGGGTGATTAACCCCCGTCCTCTCACACCACCGTACGTACGGTTCCGTATACGGTGGTTCAATCAAGATAAATGACGCAAGAATTCATAACGTTTCTGTAGACTTTTAAGCCCTTGGTTACTCCAATAGGAGTTTCCAAGGCTTCTGTGTAATATGGGACTTTTTGAGATTCGCCAATAACCTTTACGACTGTTCCCCCATTCATAAGCTTTCCATTCAGGAACTCCTAGTTTTATGAGGTTGCGTATCCTGGTCTTTGAGGTCTTCCAGTTTTTCCATAAACACATCCGGAGTCTTCGTCGAATCCAGCCATCCAAATCTTCAAAGATACTCTTTGTGTCTGCTAATGCAAAATATCCATACCATCCAAGTAGATATTGGTTAAGTTTCTTAATCCAATATTCCATTGGGTATGGTATTTTTCTTGACGTGATTTCTCGCACCTTTTTCTTCATTCGTTTTAGACTTTGCTTGGCAATCCGAACTTTTGGCTCTTTTGAAGGTGTAAAACTAAATCCTAGAAACTTTCGTTTCCATGGTCGGTCAACCGCAGATTTCTTCTCGTTGACTTTTAGACGAAGTTTTCCCTCAATAAATCGTTTGACACTAGCCATGGTTCTTTCATTCTCTAATTCTTTGTCTAGTTCATCTAGTACAATATTCGAAAGTAAAGGGCTTAGGGGGCCACCTTGCGGCGTCCCTTCTTCTGTCCTAGATACCACACCATTAATCATGACACCAGCTTGTAGATATTTGCGGATTAGCTTCAATAGTGGCTTTTCTTTAATAGTCTTGGCTAATGTACTCATCAGCCTGTCATGATTCACTCGATCGAAGAACTTTTCTAAATCCATGTCTACTACCCATCTATAACCATCTCTGATATAGCCTTTTGCTTTCCTAACTGCGTCATGAGCACTTCGATTTGAACGAAACCCATAACTATGTTCGGAGAACATAGGGTCATATATCCTCGATAATACTTGGGCAATTGCTTGTTGAATCAAACGGTCTGTTACGGTTGGAATACCTAGTAACCGAACACCGCCATCAGGTTTCGGGATTTCGACTCTTCGAACAGGCATTGGTTCATAGGTACCCTTGAGAATTGCTTCTTTAATGGATATCCAGTTTTCGACTATGTGCTGACGTAGGTTTTGTACGGGCATCATATCTACTCCATGGCTACCTTTGTTCTTTTCTACTCTTTGTAAAGCTAAAAGCATATTCTCCCGTGACAGGATTTGATTCAAAAGCATTGTTATTCTTCCTTCCGTGAATAGCTTATCTTCTTATGCCAGTGGTCACTCCACCCTCCAAGAGGTCCCCCACGGGATTCACCGTTTCCTTCCTCAAGTGAGGTACTACGTTTTCTGTGTTCATCATGACTCACTGAATACCAAGGGCTATTCTCTCTTAATTGTTCGGTCCTTCTTAGTTGTTCTAGACCAACTAATACTATGACCTCTGCTGACTTCTGACGGTTCAGCTACTTATCACTAAGTAGGTTATGAAGAGTACTTCACATATCCGCCAGACCTCCCCGGGTAAGTACATGCACTTTCACACCATCTATCCGCCTCATTTACTCGATATGACCTTCGACAGAAAGGGCTTTGTTTTGTTATGCAAACTCACCCAGTGATACCTAGCCTCATATGAAGTTCGTGTTCCTCGGACCGGTGTTTTGCCTCCAGCTTCCTTCAGATTCCGCGTCACCACGGACACCCTTGCGTTAAGCTAACTGTTACTTCCGCCTTCGCAGCTCGGGACTTTCGCCCTATAGATTACACCCATGCCGGGCGCACACAAAAAAAGAAGACTCGAAAGTACGAGTCTTCTTTCTATACCCGGCACTTATGTACTCACTTGACAGCATCCTTCAATGCTTTACCAGGTTTAAATGCAGGCACTTTGCTAGCTGCGATTTCAATTTCTTCTCCTGTTTGAGGGTTGCGTCCTTTACGCGCAGCACGTTCGCGAACTTCGAAATTTCCAAATCCGATAAGTTGAACTTTATCTCCGCTAGCCAGAGCATTTTGGATAGCAGTAAACACCGCATCCACCGCTTTTGTCGCATCTTTTTTAGAAAGTTCAGCTGCTTCTGCAACTTCGTTGATTAGTTCTGTTTTATTCACACCAATCACCTCCTCCCAAAATTAACAATGCACTTCTGCTTATTTTTCATTTTTACGCATTTTTTCCGTTTCTAAACAAACTTTATGGGAGAAACGCTATAGAATTCATGTTTATCACATCAATTCTGTTAAAAGATTATCACATAAGAATTGCCATATCAAGCACAATTCTTTTATTTCGGTCAATATTTCCTTAATCATACATAAAGGATTTCTTCCAATACTCTATTGATTTTTTGCGGTTTCCATTTTTATACTCTTTATCGCTTTTATTGTCAAGTCATACTGGAATACAAATTGGGGAAAAAATTAAATTAGAAAGAATTAGAAAGAATCGTCATACATAAAGACTTGATACATTAGCTTATTTTGTCGTCTCCTGATTGGCCATAGCCTTGTTGCTTAATAACGGGCGCATTTCGTTCAACCGTTGAAACGCTTTATTGGCATATACACCGGGCAAAATGTAAATAAAAAAAGACCTCCTACATAAGAGGCCTAAAGTATAATGGCTATAAGTCCTCCGGAACCTTCGTTAATGATGCGTTCCAGCGTCTCTTTCAGTTTATAGCGGGCATTTTCCGGCATTAATGATAGTTTCGCCTGTATGCCTTCTCGAACAATCGAACTTAAACTTCTGCCAAATATATCGGAATTCCAAATGGATAACGGATCATCTTCAAAGTCTTGCATCAAATACCGGACCAATTCTTCGCTTTGTTTTTCCGTTCCAATGATCGGAGCAAATTCCGATTCAACATCCACTTTAATCATATGAATGGATGGGGCGACGGCTTTTAGCCTGACACCGAATCGCGACCCTTGCCTGATAATTTCCGGTTCGTCTAAACTCATATCCGTTAAAGACGGTGCGGCGATGCCGTATCCGGTTTGTTTCACCATTTTCAAAGCATCGGCAATTTGATCATATTCCGATTTTGCATGAGCAAAATCTTGCATCAGTTCCAACAGATGATCTTTTCCCCGCACTTCCACACCGACAATTTCTTTCAATACTTGATCGTACAATTCATCGGGTGCATATAAATCTATTTCCGCAACCCCTTGCCCCATATCCATTCCTGCCAAACCGGCTCTTTCAATAAATTCGAGCTCGTCAAATTGCTGAACCACTCGTTCCACATCTCTAAGCCGTTTGATATCTTTCACCGTTTCTTTCACGGCTTCTTGGTAATTTTCCCGAAGCCAATGATCTTCCTTCAATACCATGACCCAACTAGGCAGATTAACATTCACCTCAAGCACAGGAAATTCATATAATGCTTCACGTAAAACACTTAAAACGTCGCCTTCCCGCATATTTTCCACCGACATGGACAATACGGGAATATCATATTTTTCGCTAAGCTCTAAACGAAGCGCTTCCGTTTCCGGATGATAAGGCCTCGCAGAATTGACAATCATGATAAATGGCTTCCCTACTTCTTTTAATTCATCGATGACGCGCTCCTCGGCTTCAATATAATCAGCGCGCGGGATTTCTCCAATACTTCCATCTGTCGTAATGACAACACCAATCGTTGAATGTTCTTGAATGACTTTTCTTGTACCAATTTCAGCTGCTTCATGGAAAGGAATCGGCTCTTCATACCACGGAGTGCTGATCATTCTCGGTCCGTTTTCATCTTCATATCCTTTTGCCCCCGGAACCGTATATCCAACGCAATCTACCAAGCGAATATTCACTTCAAGCCCCTCATCAACGCTCACTTTCACCGCTTGATTCGGAACAAATTTCGGCTCGGTGGTCATAATCGTTTTCCCTGCCGCACTCTGTGGAAGTTCATCTTGAGCACGAGCCCGGTCTGCTTCACTTTGAATATTCGGCAATACAACAAGTTCCATGAATTTTTTTATAAAAGTTGATTTTCCCGTACGGACCGCTCCCACTACCCCTAAGTAGATATCTCCGCCGGTTCTTTCTGCAATATCTTTAAAAAGATCTACTTTTTCCAAAAGGATTCCCTCCCAACATTCATTCCAGGGATGATATTCTGGTATATATTTCTTCTATATATGTGTATGACATTGTCCCACTTTGTTATGACTGCAAAATAAGATGTACTTTCTAATAATGCAATAAAAAACCCTCTTCCCTACAATATATTTGCAAAGAAAAGGGTTAGAACCTATTTTTTCATAAATACCGGTTCATTTTTTTCATTAACGGTATAGGGCAATGAATAAGCGGGAACGAAAAATGAATGCTGCGTTAATAACGGTCGTATATCTTCTCCCGGCTTGTATATATGTTTGTTGTTTTTCAAGGCCTCATACAAGTCCATACGATAATCGACATAAATCTTTCCGTCTCCGGTAATGACGAGTGGAAGATTTTTTTGAGAGTAGGGGCTCGTAACCATTGGTTCTTCTTTATAGCCAAGTTTTTTGTAATCAAGAGTATAGACATTTGGCGCGATTTCTTTTTTAAACGGTGGATATCCGTGAGATTGAATACGTATTTCCAATTCCCTTATGGTTTCCGCAATACGCAAATCAAAGATTTTGACAACAGGTTTTTTCTCTACATCCAACAATACGTATTGAAAGATCCCGCCGTTTTCGTACGAATTCCCCGGAGGTTCCGGCAAATATTGAGGAACTAATTTTTTAAAATCAATTAAATATTTTTGATAGATTGGAACATTCTCATCTTTTGTTTGAATGGGAAGGATGCCTCCGTTTTGTTTTTGAAACTGTTCAACGGCTTTTTGAACGGATTGAATTTGTTCTTGATAAGGGACTTTATTCTCTGCTTTCTCTTCATCCGGAAACATGCATCCATCTAAAAAGAAAACAGTTGTGAGCAATAAAACAGATATGAGCAACTTCCTCAATCGAAAACTCCCTTTCTATGTCAAAAATCCAACGTTAATAAAGCGGATACGAATAAATGAAAATTCTTTTTCTTTCTAGCCGACAGGGCCGCTGAAAACAACATAGATCATCATGATGCCGCCAAGAAATAAAAATATGTAGGCAAAAAAAGCAACAAGAAATCGAAGAAACTTAAATTTCATTTTATATCGGCTGACATAAATAGCGAACACAGAAAGAATCATGAACCCCATCGCAAGAAAGGATATCCACATTTTAATCATGCCTGGTGACATGGAATATCTCCTCCTATTTTTCCAAATATAGTATATCACACTACGAGTATATTTCGTAGAATTTTCGTTATTTTTAAAAAATATTATTGCTGCTTTTTTCCTTTGTCGATTCAGATAAAACAAAACGATGGTTTGAAAACATTGCATTTCAGTACCATTCGTGATCTTTATGATGGAACGATTGTCGGTTATGTTCTTAAACATTCTATAATAATAAATTTATGTTGGATACTCTTGATCAAGAGCTTTTGTATGATTTCCTGATGAACATCCACTTATTTAATATCGATCGTGGATGCGGGCAACGTCGCATGGATGAAAGAGAAAGACGAAGAAAGCAAATCGGACACACAGCATGTCCCGGGTTGGGTCGGGAGATGTATAGATTTAATCCAATGGAATCTTTTTGGGGACGCATTCACGGGGAAAGGTACGATACCTTGAAGGATGATCTACGACGGCTGAAAAATATACATGCGATTTTATAGCCACGAAAGAATATAACAACAATTAAACGGCCTCACACCACTGAAATATAGGGCTTAAGGCCGTTTAAACTTTTTACTGTAGATGAGCATTTTTATTAACAATGATTACCATACGAAAAAGAGACAAACGGGGTACCCCTTATGCCACGTGGAGCTGTTTTTTCACGGCATCAATGGGAATATTTTGTTTTGCTGCACGATAAATGAACTCCACGAGGCTATGTCCTTTTCTCTTGCGCAGGAGATCGAGCCCATCCGAAACATCACTGTTCGACTCGAACATGCTGTACACGTAAGCAAGCTGCACCAAGATCCAGTAGCGTTTCACCGCCCGACGTCCGCGAACGCGGTATCCATCGAGTTTCAGCTGGTCTTTCGCTTGACGGAAAAAACATTCGATCGACCAACGCTCGGCATAGTAGCACAAGATGTCTTCATCGCTTAGCTCGCGATCGGTGCTCAAGACGCAATGAAGATGTTTCGGTGTCATCGGCTGATCGGCTTTCCATGCGAGCAGCACCACGGCATCCTTGAGACCGTTCAGAGCACCTTCGTAGCGATACACCCGATAACGCTCTTTTCCCACCGTGACGAGGCGGGTATCCCGTGGCTCCATAGATTTGGCAAATTCCTTTGCTTGAATGGCCGTCCCTTTTGGATAGAGAATCCGATTCGTCTTGAGCATCGCGATGACGTGGAACCCTTTTTTCAAGCAGGCTCCCACGAGGGTTTTCGATGGATACCAAGAGTCCATGAGCACATAAACGGGTCGACTCACATCCAACGAAGAAAGCATCTCGATCGCGAGTTCCCCTTTGCTTTTCCCCGCCGTCTTGTCGTAGAGGCGAAAGGCAAAAGGAAACGCTTGGGTCATCGTATGAACCATGAGCCAAACGAGAGAATGTCCCCAGATCGACTTTTTCTCTGCGTGAGAATAGTGCCAATCACACCCTTGAATGGCGTGTGTTGCCCGTGACGAGGGCTTCGTTTTTTGGCAAATCGTATCATCGATCGAAACAAAAATGGGTTGATTCTCTCGTTTCGAGCTGCGTTCGACACGATGAAGCACCCACTGCTGGAGTTTGCGAAGCAACGTCTCTTCTTCCCATGGGCTTTTCGTGAAAAAATGGCTGAGTGTCGTGCGATGGTTCGGATGAAAACTCCCGTGATGTAGATCGGTCAGTGTTCCCGAAAAGCCCTTTGTAATCATCGCATCCACGATATGAACGAGATGCTTCATGACAGGTTTTGAGAAATAAAGTGCCAACCCCAACATCGTCAAAAACTTGTGGATTCCTAGGTGATGTGCTAATCTATTCATGAGACATGAACCCCCTTGTGAGTAGTTGTGGCACATCTATTCTAACCAAGGAATCGGGTTCATGTCTTCTTTTTTGTTTGGTTGTAAATTTATGTTAGCGAATTTGCTCATCTACAGTTTTTATTATTTTTCACTGCTGCTGGTTCAAAAAGCGTTTATCGTGCTTTTCATGTTAACAAGGACTTAATATTCCGGATACAATACAGGGGCTTTTCGATGTTTTGTAGCTTGTTCGTAAGCATAAGCCATTCCAATCAGTTCGCCTTCACTCCACATTTTGCCAAAGAAGGCCAATGCAAACGGCGATCCGCTTTCATAATAGCCAGCCGGAACGGTAATCAGCGGTAAACCGCTTATATTGATTTCAGATATGATAGTAGATTGCACAACATTTTCCTGAATCGACGGAATGGCTGTTGGCATTTGTGGATAGACAAATCCATCAAGACCTTTGTTTTCCATTACTTGATGAATCATTCTAAGCAATTCCCCTTTTGTTTCGTAAAATTCACTCAAATCCGGCAAAATGCTGTGATCCGCTTCAGCTGTTTCAGCATTCACATAATCGTGAACTAAAGCAAGCGGGCCATCTTCAGTCCAAGGAATACTTTTTGCTTTATCAAACACTGTTTTGATCGAAAGAGAAGGATCCTCTGGATTTAAATGTTTAAGGTATTTTTCCAAGTCGTAGAAAAAGGTTTCCAGCCCAAGACCTACTAAAGCCGACGGACCACCTTTAGATGATACATATTCAGCAAGTCCGGTTCCTGCAAAAGGATCCTCAACAACTTCCGCACCTTGAGCTTTTAATACTTCAATGGCCGCCAAATACAATTTTTGGGTTTCCGCTGAAAGTTCTTGTGTACGCCATCCCGGTCCGTATAATCCTAAACGTTTACCTTGTAAAAAATTCTTATCAAGAAAAGAAGTGTATCCGTTTTTAGGAATATTTCCAATTGAAGAAATGGTTTTTGGATCTTCTTTTGAATACCCGGCCATCACGCTTAGCATAAGCGCTGCATCTTGAACCGTACGAGCGTGTGGTCCTAACACATCGCGAGTCGTTCCTCCTAGGGGAGTGACTCCGACATTCGGTATTAACCCAAAAGAAGGCTTAATACCGACTAAAGCTTGAGCTGCAGCAGGAACTTGAATGGATCCGGCCGTTTCCTCAGCGACGCCAAGGACCGCAAAGTTTCCTGAAACGGCAGTCGCGGTACCACTACTGCTTCCTCCTGGTGAAATCGAGCGGTTTACTGCATTATATGTGGGCCCGTCCCAACTATTGTTTGCATTATAAGCACAGCTAAAAGCCGGAATATTGGTTTTTCCTAGAATGATAGCACCCGCTTCTTTCAATCTTGCAACGACCGGCGCATCTTTCACCGGCATTAACTCGATTCCACCAGATTCCTTACAAAGAGGAGCCCAGCCAAACGTGGAAGGAAACCCTGCAACATCCACCGCTTCCTTTATGACAATAGGAATTCCTGCCAGAGGTCCAAGTTCTGCTCCTTCTTCACGCAGCCGGTCAATATTTTTAGCATCCTCAAGAGCATTAGGATTCATGAAGGTAAAGGCATTATAAAACTGTTCCAATTCATGAATTCGATCAAGGTAAGACTGAACTACTTCTTGAGCCGTATATTCACCATTTTGATACCCAGCTATAAGTTCTTCTACTGTGACTTCTTCAAAAAGGAAATCTTTTTCGTTTAACTTCAATAAAGTACTTTTTTTCAATAGTTTTCACACCTTTTCTAAATAATCTATCACTTATCGAAACCTTTCTTGATTATATTTTAAAATTTTCATACTATTTTTAATATTTATTTGTCAGATAATCTGACATAAAATAGTGAAGATTATTTTGGATGGCGAGTTCAAAGAGAAGGAAGCACAGAATTCGGCTGAGTCTTCAGAATCCCAGCTGCCGTTTTCGTTCCTGAAGTGAAAATCGGACATACACATTAAATAAAACTTGCCATTCCGTTCAACTCCATTAAAAAAAAACAAATAAAAAATCTCCTCGATGCATTGCTTTCGAGGAGGTTTTGATCAAATGATTCCTGTTTTGTTCATTGCCAAGAGACTTTTTCAAGAAAGTACAACCGGGGAATATCCCCGGTTAGAAAGACGACCCATCCTTTTTATAAAGCCTGCTTTCTCATAGTATCGTATGAGTAGAAACTAGATGTGCATCCTTCTAAAGCCCAAATGATCATAAATTCTCTTGAATTTCCGCTTTTTTTGCCGACAAGTCTCGGTATCTTGTTTCAAATGAAACGAGAGTGGCAACAACCTATTGAAGTTTCCCGCTTAATCCTTTTATCGCCGCGTAATGGTTTCGTTCGATTTGCACGTTGGGGCAAAAACCAAAACACATTACTCATTCATTCTTGCATCTAAAATACCGGACAAGTCTTCCATTTCATGAGTTCTCATTCTGGTCATCAATTCATCCACAGCTTTTTTCGGGTCATAGTTATGAAAAAGTACTTGATAAAGGGCAGTTGTAATAGGCATTTTCACATTATAATTTTGAGATAATTGATAAGCCGCTTTGGTTGTTCTTACCCCTTCTACCACCATTCCCATGTTTTCGAGCACTTCGTTTAAATTTTTTCCTTTTCCAAGCAAATTCCCTGCCCGCCAATTTCGCGAGTGGACGCTTGTACATGTAACAATTAAATCACCGAGCCCGGCCAACCCGGAAAAAGTTAAAGGATTGGCCCCCATTTTTGTTCCCAGACGGGCTATTTCAGCTAGCCCTCGCGTGATAAGAGCCGCTTTGGCATTATCTCCGTACCCTAAACCATCCGAAATACCCGCTGCAAGCGCAATGACATTTTTTAGCGCTCCTCCAATTTCTACGCCGATCATATCCGGGTTCGTATAAACACGGAAATGCTGATTCATAAACAGTTTTTGGATTTTCTCGGCTGCTTTTATATTTTTTGAAGAAACCGTCACAGTCGTCGGCTGACGCTGGCTTACTTCTTCTGCGTGACTCGGTCCTGACAAGACGATAAGATCCGTTAACAAACGAGAAGGCATTTCTTCTTCAATCATTTCCGAAATTCTCATAAGCGTATCGGGCTCAATCCCTTTACTGACATGGACGAGAGTAATCGGCTTTTTTAAAACCTCGACCATTTGTCTGACAACTTCTCGAATCGCCTTTGTCGGCACTGCCAATACAATCAATTCAACACCGTTCAGCGCTTCTTCCATGGAGGCGAATCCCTTTATGTTTTCGGGCAATATGACATTCGGCAAATATTTTTTATTCGTATGATGTTCATTGATTTCCACGATTTGTTGTGGATTATGACCCCAAAGCCGTACATGGCATCCATTATCCGCAAGTACCATGCTCAAAGCGGTTCCCCAACTGCCTGCACCGATAACGGTAATCGTGTCAATATTCGTCTCATTCATGCTTTTCACCTACTTTTGGTTATTTCCGAGATCTCGCAATGATTTTAATAGGCGTTCCTTCAAATCCAAATGCATCTCTGATCCGATTCTCTAAAAAACGTTCATATGAAAAATGCATTAATTCAGGATCATTGACGAAGATAACAATGGTCGGCGGTTTGACTGCCACTTGAGTCGCGTAAAATATTTTTAGCCGCCGTTGATTCTCAGTAGGAGTAGGATTCATCGCCACAGCATCCATTATGACATCATTGAGCACGCTGGATTGAACGCGCATCGCATGGTTTTCACTCACCATGTTTATAACGGGAAGAAGCGTATGAAGACGTTTCTTTGTTTTAGCTGACACAAATACGATCGGCGCATAATCCAAAAATAAGAAATGACTGCGTATCTTTTTTTCAAATTCATTCATCGTTTTCTCGTCTTTTTCAACCGCATCCCATTTATTTACGACGATCACAATTCCTTTTCCCGCTTCATGAGCATAGCCGGCAATCTTCTTATCTTGCTCTCTTATCCCTTCTTCTGCATTCAACACGACTAATACAACGTCTGAACGTTCAATTGCTCTAAGAGCACGCAGCACGCTGTATTTCTCCGTTGATTCATATACTTTTCCTTTTTTCTTCATGCCGGCTGTATCGATAATCACGTACTTTTGACCGTTATACGTATAAGGAGAGTCCACCGCATCCCTAGTGGTGCCGGCGACATCGCTCACAATCACTCTTTCTTCCCCTAAAATAGCATTGACTAAAGAAGATTTTCCTACATTTGGCCGGCCGATTAAGCAAAATTTAATCACATCATCATCGTACTCTTGCTGAGAAGACTTCGGAAAACGTTTCACCACTTCATCCAGCAAGTCTCCAAGTCCAAGACCATGGGCGCCGGAAATAGGAAATGGCTCTCCAAAACCAAGAGCGTAGAAATCGTAAATGACATCCCTCATATCCGGATTATCGATCTTATTGACAGCCAACACAACCGGTTTATTGGAACGATACAAAATTTTAGCCACTTCTTCATCAGCTGCTGTAACCCCTTCCCGTCCATTGGTCAAAAAGATGATGACATCCGCCTCATCAATGGCGATTTCCGCTTGCTGGCGAATTTGTTCAAGAAAAGGTTCATCACCGATCTCAATCCCGCCGGTGTCAATAATATTAAATTCATGAGTCAGCCATTCAGCAGAGCTGTAAATCCGGTCTCTAGTAACACCCGGAACATCTTCCACTATTGAGATTCTTTCCCCAACAATACGGTTGAAAATAGTGGATTTCCCCACATTTGGCCTCCCCACGATCGCTACAACCGGTTTTGCCATTTATATCATCCTTTCACAGTGGTTATAGAAAATATTCCATTCATTTTTTGTCCATAATTCAATCTAAAGACATGTCCATTTTAAGAGAAAGCACAGCTGGAAGGAAGACTCCCGTCGAGTCTGTCGATTTTTTATCCATTAAGAACAAAACCCTTCCGAAAAAGAAGGGTTCAACTTCACCATTTTAGCAATAATGCACAAAACTAGCAATGGCGAATAGAATCTAATGCCTCACGATAATAAATATCTCTTCGGTCAACTGGTGGGCGATTCCATCCAATATAGCCTCTAAATTCGTGGCGATGACTTCCATCTCCTTTTGATCCTCGCAGTGAAAAACAGTCGTGCCGGACGGAACTTTTTTGGGATTCGTGGTCACGGCGGCCAAAATGAAATTTTCAATCATCATTGTCATTTTTGCCGATCCCCCTTTTGAATGGCATTTGACTCACTCGGCATTCGAATCGCATTTTCAAGTGTCGGGACCTCTTTTAAAATACGGATGGCTTTTTCCTTGTTTTTTTCTTGCGGCAACACAAAAACAGCCACTTGGCCGTTATTCAGATCCCTTTTAGCCAACGGAACCAACGCTGGCGTTCCGGAATCCCGGATGACTCCCATAGCGGTGGAAATATCGTGTAATATCGCTTGTCTCTGTCCGAGGTTGGCAATCGTAGTGCACGCATTAAAATTTTTTGGCGTCAAAATAAATCCCATGCCGTATTTCAATACTTCCTTTTGCCTTTCAGGAAGTCCTATATTCATAATATAAATATCTCCCACATACAAGCCTGCTCCTTTCACATGCGGCTCAACGTATTCAATATGAACGATATCGCCCAGTTTTCCACCAGCCATTAATTTTCTTGAAATCAACAAGCATACAAAAGCACCGATGAGTGCGACATAAAAGTGAAAGAGAATATACAAAAGCGTTGTAGTAAATGAAGTTAAAATCACGAGGTAATTTCTGCTTTCGAAAGCAACAGCAATTCCTTCGATATAAGTAGCGCCCCTTGGCACTAGTTCTAATTGGTCGATGGTTGTCAACGTATTCCGCTCCATATTCCGAACATCACGAAATTGTTGAGCAGCTAACGATAAGAATGTAATAGCTGTAAAATCTTTTTCCATAATCGCCGGTATCGCGACTGAACCTAAGGCTGAAGCAATAAATCCCATGGAAATATGAATAATTTTTCCGTGCAGATAGGTCGGATACTGACGGTAATCTGTTTTTAACATGTAAATCCTGGTTAATGTTCCGGCAACCACACCGAATATCACTGGGTGCACATACTCATTCATAAGTTTGCTTCTCCTTTACTGGCAAAGATTTTACGTGGAATAAAGATTTGAGAATCCGTAATTCATGGATGCCAACCATGATTAGCATGGAAAAAAAAAAAAAAGTCTAAAAACCAGCTATCCCCTATTTTATAAGGCAAGGATGCTTTGCTAAGGACCTTAAACAATAACCATTCTCCCGCTAAAAACCCCATATAAGCAGAGATCATTCTATTTTTCCAAAGTCGAGGTTTAGGATAGATCGCAAATTGTATGAGCAGAACAAGGATCACAATATACCATTTGACGTCGACTAAAAACCAGGCCCTTTCATACATTTCAAAAAGCTTTATCCCCGCGAATACCATAGCGGTCATCAACGCGGATATACATAATGAAAACAGCTGTATGAATGGATATTGTCGAATGGCGAAACATCCAATCGCTGTCAGTAAAAGATAAGAAAACGATACTTCAGCATGATCGATTGTGATAAATTTTCCCGCTCCTATACAAAGCAGCAAGCTCATAATGCTTATTTTCAACCGTAGAGGATGAGATTTATCCATAAGAAAGGTAGCCGTTATCCATATACCCCAGCATACGGATAAAAAAATTATGTACTCCATCATTCACCCTCCTATTGTTACCATTATGGGAAAGGATTATGAATTTCATTCATTGGAAAAGTTCACGGTTTTCGTCATTTCCTTCATACTAAGGAGGGGAGAGATAGAGAAAACAACAAAGATAACATTTCTTAATGGTAAAAGCCAGGCCAGGATTCATCAAAAGCCTCGCTTTCCGATTTCCAATCTATTGGAAAATCGAATTATTCGAAATGATGATCGTCCAATGCGAACGAATGCGTTTTCTTGGAACGGAAGGAATTGTTTCTTTTTATCCTCATGAACAGAAGATGAAGGAATTCTGACCTATCCGAAATGAAAAACTAAAAAAGGGGGATTGTCCCAAAATCTCTTTTTAAATCGAGTAGGAGGGGGTGATTAACTGGGTGATTAACCCCCGTCCTCTCACACCACCGTACGTACGGTTCCGTATACGGCGGTTCAATCAAGATAAATGACGCAAGAATTCATAACGTTTCTGTAGACTTTTAAGCCCTTGGTTACTCCAATAGGAGTTTCCAAGGGTTCTGTGTAATATGGGACTTTTTGAGATTCGCCAATAACCTTTACGACTGTTCCCCCATTCATAAGCTTTCCATTCAGGAACTCCTAGTTTTATGAGGTTGCGTATCCTGGTCTTTGAGGTCTTCCAGTTTTTCCATAAACACATCCGGAGTCTTCGTCGAATCCAGCCATCCAAATCTTCAAAGATACTCTTTGTGTCTGCTAATGCAAAATATCCACACCATCCAAGTAGATATTGGTTAAGTTTCTTAATCCGATATTCCATTGGGTATGGTATTTTTCTTGACGTGATTTCTCGCACCTTTTTCTTCATTCGTTTTAGACTTTGCTTGGCAATCCGAACTTTTGGCTCTTTTGAAGGTGTAAAACTAAATCCTAGAAACTTTCGTTTCCATGGTCGGTCAACCGCAGATTTCTTCTCGTTGACTTTTAGACGAAGTTTTCCCTCAATAAATCGTTTGACACTAGCCATGGTTCTTTCACCAGCCCGTTTTGACTTCACGTAAATATTACAGTCATCGGCATAACGAACAAATTTATGCCCTCTTTTCTCTAATTCTTTGTCTATATAAATTGAAATAAAGGTTTTCTCCCGTTCCACGGCGAATAAATACAAAGAGAAAATAAGGGAACGGAGAGAAAATATGATGCCAAATCACAAAGACGAGATCGAAAAGTTGTCCACTGCCATGAAAGAAGCAAAAAGTAAACGAGCATATGAACGCTACCAAGCGATTTATCTTCATTTGCAGGGATATACCAAAGGAGAAATCGCAACGATTATTGGTCGATCCAAGAAAACTATTTATAACTATATTCATGCCTACGCCCAGCGCGGTCTTGATGGACTGGAGATGAAATACTCACCTGGCGCCCCACGTCGATTGACCCCTGAGCAGGAAAAAGAGCTGGCTTTGATCATTGAACATCAGCTCCCCGTAGATGTGGGATTCGAAGCAAAATATAATTGGACGCTTGCGATAATCGCTGAACTCATTCAACAAAAGTGGGGGCCAACATACACGCTTCGCGGAACAAGTGACATTCTGCATCGGTTAGGGCTAAGCTATACGAAACCGACCTATACACTAGCCAATGCCGATGAAGAGAAACAAAAAGAATTCGTCGAAATCACCTTCCCTGAAGTAAAAAAAAACTGGTAGATGGGAACATCGCCCATGTCCTCTTTCAAGATGAGTCGATGATTCGTGATTACCAAGCGATTCAAAAAACATGGTTTGTCAAAGGAAAACAACGAATCATTCCGACGTTTGGAAAACATCAAGGGCTGAAGCTGATTGGCACGTTGAACTACGAAACAGGGGAAGTGTTTTGCATCGAAGAAGAATGCTATGACGCGGAAACATTTCTTCGATTTCTTCAACTTGTGTTAGAACGCTATCCCACAGGCAAAATAGTGATGATTTTAGATAACGCTCGAATTCACCATGCCAAACTCATTCAGCCATTTTTAAAAGAACACGAAGATCGGTTAGAGCTCGTCTTTTTGCCACCATACAGTCCGCAATTGAACTTGATTGAAGGGCTATGGAAATGGCTGAAATCAGACGTGATTTACAACGTGTTCTATTCGAGTGTGCAAGAAATTAGAAAGAATGTCCAAGCCTTTATTCAGCGAATCAACCAGAAACCAGAACAAACGATCGATCGTTTGTGTGTTCAGTTGTAAATCTTTAATTCAACTTATATAGTTCATCTAGTACAATATTCGAAAGTAAAGGGCTTAGGGGGCCACCTTGCGGCGTCCCTTCTTCTGTCCTAGATACCACACCATTAATCATGACACCAGCTTGTAGATATTTGCGGATTAGCTTCAATAGTGGCTTTTCTTTAATAGTCTTGGCTAATGTACTCATCAGCCTGTCATGATTCACTCGATCGAAGAACTTTTCTAAATCCATGTCTACTACCCATCTATAACCATCTCTGATATAGCCTTTTGCTTTCCTAACTGCGTCATGAGCACTTCGATTTGAACGAAACCCATAACTATGTTCGGAGAACATAGGGTCATATATCCTCGATAATACTTGGGCAATTGCTTGTTGAATCAAACGGTCTGTTACGGTTGGAATACCTAGTAACCGAACACCGCCATCAGGTTTCGGGATTTCGACTCTTCGAACAGGCATTGGTTCATAGGTACCCTTGAGAATTGCTTCTTTAATGGATATCCAGTTTTCGACTATGTGCTGACGTAGGTTTTGTACGGGCATCATATCTACTCCATGGCTACCTTTGTTCTTTTCTACTCTTTGTAAAGCTAAAAGCATATTCTCCCGTGACAGGATTTGATTCAAAAGCATTGTTATTCTTCCTTCCGTGAATAGCTTATCTTCTTATGCCAGTGGTCACTCCACCCTCCAAGAGGTCCCCCACGGGATTCACCGTTTCCTTCCTCAAGTGAGGTACTACGTTTTCTGTGTTCATCATGACTCACTGAATACCAAGGGCTATTCTCTCTTAATTGTTCGGTCCTTCTTAGTTGTTCTAGACCAACTAATACTATGACCTCTGCTGACTTCTGACGGTTCAGCTACTTATCACTAAGTAGGTTATGAAGAGTACTTCACATATCCGCCAGACCTCCCCGGGTAAGTACATGCACTTTCACACCATCTATCCGCCTCATTTACTCGATATGACCTTCGACAGAAAGGGCTTTGTTTTGTTATGCAAACTCACCCAGTGATACCTAGCCTCATATGAAGTTCGTGTTCCTCGGACCGGTGTTTTGCCTCCAGCTTCCTTCAGATTCCGCGTCACCACGGACACCCTTGCGTTAAGCTAACTGCTACTTCTGCCTTCGCAGCTCGGGACTTTCACCCTATAGATTACACCCATGCCGGGCGTACACAAGAAAACCCGACGAGATAAAATTTTCTCGTCGGGTATTTTCTATTCGGGACTTTCTTTTTGAATCAGACTGTTTTCTTCCTCCTGTTTCAGAAAGTGATGGGAGATGACAGGCCAGCCCGAATTCGATGTGTACCTTATCCGGCTTTTGCAAATAAAATCTGCGGAATGACTGATTGCCTTTGATATGACCGAACGAATGAATGGGAAAAGCGAGTTTTTGGCATTTGTCAAAGTTGCTTTTTACTGTGACGGTCGAAAAATGTGGGAGACTGTTGCGAGGAAGCGAGCCGGGCGAGGACTTGCGGATCGTCCGCGGAAAACGAGCGGATTGCGATCCCGAGATTTACATAAAAAAGGGATGCCCCTCAGTCATTTTGGTAAAAGATATGTCGGCCCTCACAAGGTTATGACGTCTTTTGGACAGTTGGTCAAAAAAAAGATCCCTGACGTCAGTCAAGGATCTTAGTTTTTTTTATTACTTCTAATTCCCTTAAGCATCTCAAAAGCCTAAATCAGAATATTTTTTCCGTATCTGAAATGCAAAGGATCCTTTTTGAAAACAGAACTAAATGGACACTCCCTAAAATTACAACATTTGATGAATTTATATCTTTCCTAAAAGATAAAAGTGTTATAAAAGAGATTGAAGTTGAAACACCACGACGAACTATAATTAGATATATATTTGGTGAAGCTTCACCATTTGAAATTGCTGTATCTTTAAGAAAAAATTCATATTTAAGTCATTACAGCGCCTTATTTCTTCATCAATTGACACAAAATGTACCTAAAAACATATATACAAATTTGGAACAAAGACCAAAATATATTGAAGAAGAGAAAAATGATATGCTCCAAGAAGACATTGATTTAGCATTTTCTCGTCCAATGAGACAGACTAATCAAATTGCTCGCTTTACACTTGATAATAAGGAATACAAAGTTTATTTATTAAATGGTAAATACCAAAATAAATTAGGTGTTAAAAAAATGGTTTCATTTGAGTTATCTAGGCCACTTGAGGTAACAAATATTGAGAGGACACTAATCGATGTAGTTGTACGACCTTTATATGCAGGTGGCGTGGAGGAAGTGCTTGAAGCTTTCAAAGTCGCAAAAGGTAAATTTTCTGTTAATCGTCTACTTTCGTATTTAAAAAAGATGGATTATAAGTATCCTTATCATCAATTAATAGGTTTTTATTTAGAGAAAGCTGGATATGAAGAAAGAATCCTGAGCTTGCTAAACAAATTCGAAATTAAATATGATTTTTATTTAACTTATCAAATTCACGATAAAGATTACTCGGATCGATGGAGAGTATACTACCCTAGAGGATTATAAAAAAGTGGTCAATGATTAATGACCACTTTTTACTTCCTCTTGCTCATATAAATTAGCTTCTTTTAGAATATGTACAATATTTTCTGCTATTGCAATAACTTTTTCGAAGTAAAAGTCAAAGGATTGTAATTGGTAACCTGCACTTACATGATCTTTTACTCCATGAAAGGATTCTCTATGAAACTCTCTATCTTCACGTAACTTTTCTAGTAAAAATAACGGCACCTTTTTAACTTTGAATATTTCTATCATAATTTTAAGGTTATCTAGGTTATATATATCAATAAAGAAGCTGTATGATGAATACAAGATCACTTTTTGGACGCCCGTTCGGAAAAACCAGAAAATCCATCAATCGAAAGCATGGAAACGATGGATGAAACGAAAACGCAAAATCGTCGAAACCGCGTTCTCGGTTTTAGTGGATTCATTTCGGATCACGAAAATTCGCGCCAATTCGATCTCTGGATTTGAAACGGCGCTTGATGCCATTTTGTTGGCCTATTCGCTCGTTGTTCTTGGGCTAGTTGAGCGTTGACGCTCAACTAGCACCATGGGTAAATCTAATAAATCATTAAAGATTTGTCGTCTTTCCTTATTGGATTTATTTGAAAAATCAACCTCATTATACCATTCAATAAGTTTTTGTTTACTTAAATCCGATAGATGCATGTCTTTTTTATAAACAAAATACCCCTTTACCTTTCTTGTACAACCGGGCATCCGGATCCGTCACGCTTCGATGGGTCCGGTTGGAAAACGTGGCTCCACGGAAGTTTCCCCGTTCTTCGGCATGGACGCGTTCCCCTGATTTTGGAGACGGAGAGGGTGGGTCGTCATCCGAATCCCAGGCCTCGGTCTGTTCATCTTCCCGGGCAGTGCGGGCCAGATAGTCTTCCAACGTCTCCACCGGAGCGAGCTTGACCTCCCGCAAGCTGTGGATCGAGGCATTCGCCCGCACTTGGGTGCCGTCAGCCGCCGCATGGACATCCGGCGAGACCAACCCCGCCGCGATGCATTGATCCACCACATAGGTCATCAGCCGGTCAAAGATTCCATGTTGGCGCCAGCGTTTCCGTGTTTTGACGAGCGTCGTTCGATCCGGCAGTGTGGGGTGATGAGGATCCGGATGGAGCACGGATTCAAAGTCGAGACCGCAAAACCACAAGTATCCGGCATGCATGGGGAGGATCTCATACAACTCCCGCTCAGAGTGGTCGAACAAATACGAGAGCAGCATTAGGCGAAGCAGCCGTTCCGGATCCGCCGCCGGGCGACCCGTTTTTTCCGTGTACAGGGGAGCCACCCAATCGTGAATGACGGAAACGTCAACCGCTTCGTTGATTTGGCGCAAGATATGATGTGGAGGAACCAGTTCTTCCATGTCGATGACTTGAAACAGACGAGGCTGAGTCGAAGGGTTTTTGGGGGCTTTCATGATCCGCTCACGCTCCATTCCAACGATTTTTCTTCCTTTTTCGACATAAGCCCCCTAAATCCCTGCCTCAGGGTGTACTTTTTTCACCGGCCTTCTAGACATTCCTCTTTTTGATTGTCCAATGAACACCGGAGCGGCACTTCGTACAGTTGCTTGTTCAAGATGATCGCACCCCTCGCGAATTTTTACATAACGCGCATTATAGATCATCCTACAGTCATATGGGTCATACCAGTAATCGCCCCTTCATTCATCGAATACACTTGGTGACATAATGACTGTATGTCCACCTTGTTGTGAGACGTCAATAAAATCGTGCAGCCCCTTTTGTTTTCTTCCCTGATAATCTCATACACCTTGTCTACAGATTTTTCATCCAGGCCATTCATTGGTTCATCGAGCAATATAAGTTGCGGCTTCTCCATAATGCACTGCGCGATGGCCAGTCTTTGTCTCATTCCGAGAGAATACGCCTTCACCGGCCTTTTATCATGCGGATCCAATCCCACTCTCTCGATCGCCTCTTTCACCTCACTCTCTCCGATTTTTTTCTGAATCATGGCTAAAAAATTTAAATTATCGAATCCTGAGTATTGTTCAAGGAAACCTGGTTTTTCCAACAAAACTGCGATATCGCTCGGAAACGATACGTCTTTATGCAACGTCTGGCCAAATACTGCTACCATGCCGCTGGACGGCTTCACAAGTCCGCTTATGACTCGAAATAACATCGTTTTCCCAGATCCGTTCGGCCCGACGAATCCATAAATCTTTCCTCTCTCCAACTCTAAGTTGATATTGCGCAAAACTTCTCTCCCTTTTATCGTTTTTGAAACATTGGACAAGACGATCGCATTCATATCGCAAACCTCCTAGATATAATCCACGTTCTTCACTCTCTTTATCGTCAGATACCCGAACACACCGATCAACAAGAGCTCCACGAACAGAGCCGACCACAACATAGGGCCGCCCCGCAAGAGATCCACCATGCTGTAGTACAAAGGAACAAAAGCCATCGGCCTCTTTACGCCTACAAAAAACAAAGCGAGAATGATGGCATTCGCCAGGTGATTCGTCGCATGCACCTTCAACAACATCCACACGCTGGCATGCCAATACAAATTCACTGCGATGCAAACGAACATGAGCACTAGTGAACGGTCAAACGAAAAAGCCATATGCGACACACAGAGACCGAAAACGCTGGCGATCAAAAACGCTGCCAACACATACACCAATGTAAACAGAACGCCAACCAGCAGCCTGGCCATCGTGTACGATGTCGTATCCCGCAACAAGATCCATAGTTTATATTCAAAAGATTTATCTCTTGTTTTCCAAATGATTTGGAGCAACACGACATATCCGAAACAAAACATCAACCAATACATCCAATTCGATATCGTCACCGACCCAAATAAACGAACGAGCGACTCGGATAGGTGTTTGGAAGAAAACGCCTCTGATCGGATAGACATCATCGTTCCTAACAACGGAAATAGGATGCATGTGATCCATACCCTTTTCAAGTCAACCTTGATGAGTGTGAACTCCAAAGACATCGGTTTCATAAGAGATCATCCTGAACATAATAATTTTTATAGTTTGACGAAAAACGAACTATATTGATCAACATCATGATGATCAAGGCTAAAAAAATCATTGTCCAAACTGGAGAGACTCTTTCACTTATGTAGAATACGTAAGGAATCACCCGGGCAGTGAACATATCCAATATGGCCAGCGTCATGACCGTCATGACGCTGAGAAAGCGTTTCGCCCAAAGATCCGTTAGTGCCACAAAAATCAATCCGAATATGGTGGTGACAAAAAAGTACATGAAGAGAAAATAAAGGAATGAACTTTTGTCATCACTGTGTGGCACATATAAAAAAACAGCATGGTAGTGCTTCATGTTTGGATATACCACATATTTCACAAACGCTGTACATAATCCGCCTACTACGGCAACAACGAGAGACACAAGCCCCGCGAAAACGATGACCAATAGCGCTTTATGCATCCCGATCTGTCCCCGAGTGCGGTATCTTCTTAGCACAATCCAAATATTGGTTTGAAGCGTTGAACCTAAAAGAAATAAAAAAGCAGGCAGATGAAAAAATTCATACCGATAGAGCAAGACAAAATCTTTTAGGCTATGCCACTTCGCAATAGTGCTCGATCCCCATGGAAGGGTGGCTGCGATCATCAACAAGGCCATAACCCCAAGAACCATTTTGATGACGGTTCGATGCAGCTGCACATCTTGCCAGACAAAATCGAAGTTCTGTTTACAGAACATCCTCATTCTTCTTCACTCCATACCAAAATACCCCTAAGGCCATCATGAATTGGAGAGCGAACACGATGACGATTTTATGATAAGACAGTCCTTCTACTGGTTGTGACGGAACTAAGAAATTAAATGGGTCCCAGCCCAACTTGTTCGTGATCGTCAACACCGCCCAACAAACCATATAAATGATTTGCGGCAACAACGTGATCAAATATCGATTCTTCATCACTAACGAAAACGCCAAACCAAGGCAAACATAACCGCCGGCAAATAGCCCCCCGATCACGTAATAAACGAATATGTACCAGTAAGGCGAGATCGCAAGCAAAGACGAAAAGAGCGTTTTCTTTTCCCCCTCAAATGAATTATCTGGCAACTGCAGCGTCCCATCCATGAGCTGCCTGTATGCATGCGAAAAACTCGAATAATCCCAATGGTTGGTCAAAAGGTTCACGAGCACAACCCCAAGAAGAAGAGGAAGAAGAAATAAGAAAAACGCGCTGATATAGGCAAACAAAAATTTCCTCCGGTAATATACGCCTCTACCCATTCGCGTTAATTGGTAATGAAGATTTCCACTGCTTTGGTCTCGATAAATCGAATCCGCTAATGGGATCGATAACAATAATGGAAAAAGGAAGTAGTATAAGGCTGAAAGCACGTTAAAACTATAGCCTCCTAGACCAATCCATGCGAAGTGGGGCGATGTCAAGGCGAGAACATTCTGATTGTGATGATAGATTCGTTGGAGCAACTTCACATGTTCGTTGTATTCTTTCACTCCCGTCACGACGGCGCCAATGACGAGAAACAGCAGGCACGCTGCGCCGATGTAAAAATTCTTGTTCTTGACCATTTTTAATAACTCTGCATACATGCTATCCTCTCCTATATCTTTTGGGGCTATTCCCCTTCGCCACCTTCGTGGCGAAGGGGAATAGCTCGACGAAGGAAACGGCTCTCTCCAAAATGCAGTTGATCATATCCGCTTGAGCCGATCACTTATCAGGATAGAATTTACCCGCAATATCAACAGTGACATAAGTGAAGGATGCATTTTTCGCAACTAATGAAACTTTTTTACCAACAGCACTTTGATCTACAGTAAAATAGCGAGTGTCATTATCCGTTACATTCCGCGCGGTTGCCGACACTTTCTTCGAGCCTTGCTGAATCCACATATTCGCTTTATATCCTTGTCCAACGACCCTATTTTCCACTTTGCTTTGGCTGTTCGTCGCTTTATTTGCGCTCGCTAATTCCGTGTCAGTTCCAAAGCGCGGGAGAACTGTAGCATAGGTAACATAGGACGCTGCGCTAACTCCCCCTACCACAATTAATGAGATAAAAGCAATCAAAGTAGTAACCATTTTAATTTTTTCCTTCATGATTCGATCTCCTCTCCCTAGAAATATTTTCTCTAAATAATCGATTTTCCTTAAGCTAAATTAGGTTGTACAATGTTGTCTTGCTTTTTGACAACAATGTCCAAATCAAAATCATCAAACTTAGCCATCCTTCACTCCCCCTTTCCCTCTTGGTAATTAACTACTGATGATGAAAGGATTCACAATCCAACAAATTATTCAATCCTTTCTCATCAAATAGTTAATGTCAAAACTAAAAAACTTCTTTTCGGTACTTAACGTAGATAGACCTTTTTGACTTGAACGTTCATAAGAGAAAAACTCCTTTACGTTCCTTGTGTGTCAAGGATTCATTCGACATCGGAACGAAAAAATCCTCCCGATTTTCGTCGAGAGGGTGCGAAATGTGAGTTAGAAGTAGGACTTCTCGGTTAATCGTATCTAACGATACGATAGGACCGAACTATCAAGCCGGTTCCATGCTCTATATAGGATTATGCTAATAACCGCAATCCTCCTTTTTGTCTTCACCAAGGACAAGTGAGAAAACAACAGGAGTGGCCGTTGTCCTCCGACGGAATGCTTTCGCGACACCTTGTCGCAACTGTATATCTTAGTTGCATAGATTTTTGATTGATCGAGGAACAGGGACACGATCCTTGTCCTCGTCTTTTATTTCAATACCGCCCTTCGCGTCATTCCAGTGTCCTCACCTTCATTCGCTCCCCTGATTCTAAGCAGAATTTTTATCTTATTGATGAATTTGCATTGAGAATTATGTTCTAAATAATCATACCATCACCAATCAAAATCTACAATAAACCTATCCCCTTTATAATAACTACTAACTGGCATTTTCACCTTGCAGCTATGCGTCCAAAATCAATCTTTAAAATCCCTTTTACCATCCTTTTTGCGACGATCCGCTTGCATTTCACCCTTCATCGAAGTGAAAATCTGAAGTTTAAAACCCTCGGGACTCCCCCCCACCAATCTAATGAGGTATTGGAACAAAACCAATTTGGTTTATTCTTTCTTTATGGTCGGGGGAACAAGCAGGCTGACGCCCATAATATAAGGGCGACGAACCATTTCACGGGAACGTCAGTTCTTGACCAACCTCTTAAGCTGCTGGACACGCCGCACCGATATCTGAAGCATCATGGCCAGCTGCTTATTTGTCGCGTCAGGGTGTCGCTCCATTGCCTTCTGCAGTTGCCATGCCTTGTCCTCCGTTCGCTCCCGTTGTTCCTCGAGGTACTCCTCCCTTGTCTTCGCCCCTTGTCCCCGGCGCAACTCCCCTGTCCTCGCCCTGTCGCGTTCCCGTTTCCGCCGGCGCTTCTCATTGGCGTCAATAATGGTCTGCAAGTGTCGCTGTTCCTCCGGCGTGATGTCCAGCCATCGAATGATCGTAGAGTTCTTCAGATTATAGCCGGCGCCGGATTACAATGGGGTGAGGCAAAGGAAGAAGCGTCCTCAGGAAGGAGGTAAAAAATAAAACGCATTTTTAGCCTGTTTCATTTTTTAAATGCAACGGCCTAAAAATGCAACAGGACAAGGCTAAAGAATATTGCTTTTATAGCGAAAGAACCTCTCTTATCGTTCTAGTACGCTTGATTTTTCTCGGAATTTTTCTAATGATTGATATTTATCGGGATGGGGTTGTGGGTCAGGTTTTAATTGCAAGAACGGATTCTTCCATAAAGCATAAAATTTCACATCCTCCCGAATCCATTCCTTGGCTTTCTTCGGTTCTTTCCAGTCTTCTCGAATTTCTTGCAACGATTTCTTTGTGGCAAAAGTATGCGTGAAAGTGCCTTTATCTCCTTCTAACTGTACGGATAGAATATGTAAATGATTCCTCTTTTCCAATAATTGAATCGCCTTCACTCTAAATTCTTCGTTTGAAATCGCTTTTGGCGGTCATTTTTGCGATCTTTTGCATCGAAAAAATGGAGATTTGTTGCGCCAAGGTCGCCATGATGCCGGCTCTAGTGTTCCCACTGCTCATGTTTGCAAGGGTGAACATATGATAAGCCGGATGGTCTGGAGACATGTTTTTAATGATTTCATCCAAATATTCTTCGTCTTTTCCTGCTCTTGCCACCATTTCAACGACATGGCGCATATTGGCTTTGTCTTTGTATTTTTCCTTCACGTACAGGATGAATGCTGACAGAAAGGCGACAGCTGATTCACTCCAGAAATCGCGTTTTCCTTCGTCAACCGAGTTAGAAGCGATCGTATTAGCAATTGTCCTAGCATCTTCATCATCTTCGGCGTAGTCTAATGGATTGTATCGATCGCAATTGACGAAATTGATAAAGTCCACCTGATAGACTTTGTATCCTTGGTCCCTTTTGCTGACTTTTGGGCATCCCCTTTTCCTTCGAGCAATAGGATTTATTTAAGACCTTTCAGTTGGTCGCCGATTACTTCACCCAACTGGAAACCTTTCGATTCTTCCGGCAATTCAAAAGAATCATTTGTATCGACAGGTTCATTTTCTAATTCTTTTATGCTTAAAGAAAGACGTTTTTCTTTTTCATTTACATCCAACACTTTTACTTCCACTTCTTGGCCTTCGCTTAAAACTTCATGCGGCGTGCCGATATGTTTATGGGAAATTTGTGAAATATGGACGAGTCCTTCCACCCCAGGGAAAACTTCGACAAAAGCGCCATAAGAAACAAGGCGTTTAACGGTTCCTTTTAAAACGGAGCCGACAGGTGCTTTTTCTGCAATATTTTCCCAAGGTCCCGGAATGGTTTCTTTAATGGACAAGGAAATGCGTTCATTGTCTCTATCGACAGAGAGTACTTTTACTTTGACAATCTCGCCTTCTTTTACCACATCAGAAGGTTTTTCTACATGTTCATGCGATAATTGCGAAATATGAACAAGACCGTCCACTCCACCAATATCGACAAACGCTCCAAAGTCCGTCAGCCTTTGTACTTTTCCTTCCAGTACGTCACCAGGCTGAATTTCATCCAAAAGTTTTTTCTTCGCTTTTTGTTTTTCTTCTTCCACCACTGCCCTATGGGAAAGAATCAGCCTATTTTTTTCTTCGTCCAACTCTACAATTTTGAAAGTCAGCGTCTTTCCTTTGTAGTCTTCAAAATCTTCTACATAATAATCTTCTACCAACGACGCCGGAACAAACCCACGTACGCCTAAGTCAACCACGAGGCCGCCTTTTACAACTTCTTTTACTTCGGCTTCAAATATTTCGCCGTTTTCAAAGCGCTTACGCATCAAATCCCAAGCCTTTTCTGCATCCACTTTCCGTTTTGAAAGAACATACAGATCATCTTCTTCTTTCGTAATTACTAATTCAAGCGTATCTCCTACATTTACTGCATCCGATGCTTTTTCTATGTGTAAACTTGACAGCTCGCTAATAGGAATAATACCGTCTTTTTTACTGTTTTCAATTTCTACTTGCACTTGTTTGTCTTCAACTTTTATAACCGTTCCTTTTACTTTGTCTCCCACATTCAACGGGGAAATTTCGAGACTATTCAAATCCTCTGTCATAAAGTACTCCTCCTTAATACGAGACTGCGAAAAAATGAAAAAAAACCTCTTTTTACTAACTTCTAACAAATGCTGTCATTTGTCAAGCATCTCGCATTAACGATTTTCATTTAAAAGCTGCTGAATATGCGTCATGATCAGATTTGTCGCCTCTTCAGGAGATGCTTTTTTTTCTCGCAATTCCGACATATCAATCGGTTTCCCGTAAATCACTTTTACTTTTTGAAATATTCTATAGCTGCCAATGATGGCACAAGGAATGACTTGAGCATTTGTCCTCAAGGCAAAATAACCGGCTCCGGCCAGACCTTTGCCTAATTTGCCTGTCTTAGAGCGGGTTCCCTCCGGAAACAGACCTAGAACTTTTCCTTCCTTAAGTACTTTCAAACCCGTTCGCAACGCTTCTCTGTCGTTTCCTCCTCTTTTTACAGGGAAAGCATTGAGCTTTTTAATGATGCCGCTTAGAATCGGTACATTGAAAAGTTCAGCTTTTGCCATAAAGGAAATGGGGCGTGGACAAGTTACTCCTAAAATAGGAGGGTCCATATTATCTATATGATTGGAACAAAGGAGAACACCTCCTTGTTCAGGAAAGTGTTCCAATCCTTTAACTTCCACTCTATACATTTTTTTTAAGATAGGAGATACGATCCGCTTTGCAAACGCATAAAACGTCACTTCAATCGAACCCTTTCTTTTACAAGCTCCATGATATGGTCTACCACTTCCTCAATGGACAAGGAAGTCGTATCTAATTCGATTGCGTCATCCGCTTTTTTTAAAGGAGAGGCCTCTCTTTCTGAATCCATCTTATCGCGCAAAGCAATTTCTTTCATTAATTGGGCTAGATCCGATTCAAATCCTTTTGCTAAATTTTCTTGATGTCGTCTTTTAGCCCGTTCCTCAACAGTGGCCACTAAAAAAATCTTGACTTCGGCGTTTGGAAGCACATGAGTGCCAATGTCTCTTCCATCCATGACGATTCCGCCTTTTTGGGCTAATTCCCGCTGCCTTTCCACCATTTCTTTTCTGACTAATGGATGCTTGGAAACAGTGGAGACATGTTTTGTCACTTCGTGAGATCGTATTTCGTCCGTAACATCCGTTCCGTCTAATAAAACGTGTTGTGCTGCATTCCCTTGGATAAGTTCGATATTAGTATTGTTTAAAATCTCCGCTAATGCTTGTTCATCTTCCAGATCCGCTCCTAACTTTAGCGCCTTATATGTAAGAGCTCTATACATCGCTCCTGTATCTATGTATAGGTATGATAACTTTTTAGCAACCAATTTCGCAACGGTGCTTTTTCCGGCAGCTGCCGGCCCATCAATTGCAATTTGAATCTCTTTCACCATATTTTCACCTTCTCACAATCAGTCAAGTCTATTTTATCATAACGATGTTATAAAGTATGAATTGAAAAAGATGTAAAGTCAAAGCAAAACATAACACAAAAGCAAGCGAACTCTTTCTCTTAAAGCTTACTTTTCTTTATACACTAATGTTAATTCGTCATACTTTCGTGTCCAATCGCCAACAAAAGAATCTCCCGGTGCGAAGAGAAAAAAAGAATGCTTCGCCGGGAGATTCTTTTACTTTTGGGGCAAACGGGGGATATAATGAGGCACTCTCCAGCATGTATCCGAAGGCTGGCAACTTCTCCAAACGTTCACAATAAAAACAAAAATGTTTTTTCCATTTTCCTCCTTCGAACTATCGAAGGTGAACCACCATTTGTTTCGAATTCACAGCGAGGATGAAAAGCATTTTGAAAGTCATTTTTCATCATTGCTGCCGCGCATCCAGTCCATATTCAACAACATTAGAATATCACTATTCGAGCAGACCTTTTTTTCTTAATAATAACTGTCTTTCAAAACTAAAACGGAGCAAAAGCTGGCGCTCAAAAGCAGTCGTATCGGAAAATTGAATATAAGCAATGGAATTATGGCCTTCATCCGAAACTCTGACGATTTCACCTTTTAATTTTAAATAATGAAATTCACCGGACTGCATTGGCAACACCATCAATATATTCAATTGTTCTTTCTGCTTCAAATCCAGATGTTTAGGAATGATTACAGCGGCCCCTCCTGCGCTTATGTCCTTTGTAATGGTGGCAAAAACTTCATCGCTCCCCTCTTTCGAAATCGAGACATCTACAGAAGTTTCCACCCGAACGAACCGACGCCGTTGAATCCGTATATATTTTTCTTCGCCCGGATCTTGTATGACCATGGTCGGGATTTGTTTTATTTCTTTTCCGATCACCGTTGTCTGAAAAGTATAGACTGAATTTTTTTTCGCAATAAACGTAACTTTGAACATTGTTCCGTCCATAAAAAAGCGAGATTTATTTGTCTCCAAATGGACTGGATAATCAACGTAAAGTATACCGGGGCCTTTATCGACTACCCGGCATTTATAAAGTTCTTCATTTTCATCGACCGTCTTCAGCGTTAATATTGACCCGATTTCCAACATTCCATCACCTGTTTCCTCAAAAATCCATCTTTATTATGCCATGAAAAAGATGAGGAATCTATAAGGAAATGCGGAATGCCGACTTCAACGACTGATAAAGAAAATCTCGTTTCATTTATAAAACATCATTGTAAATAGGTTCTGCGTTTTCTAATTTTTCCACTTTCTCTTCGTCTCCTGTTTCAGCATTAATATAAATGCGGTACGTATCTTGATCAAGCGTTCCCAAAAATTCATAGCACAGCACTTCTTCATCCAAATCATTGTTGATCACGGCAAGGCGGCTCTCTTCAATTTTCACATTGCTATGAATCATTTTTTTCGCATCGCTGACTGATAGTTTCGGCTTTGGAAGTTGTCGCTTATGATGATGATTTAAATAGTCGGAAGCGACTAGTCCCATCACCTCGCCATTATCAAGGGCCACTTTGATTTTCACTGCTTCCGGGTAGATCCTTACTCCACTTTGGTTGGAAACGAAAGTGAACACCCCGATATGATCATACTGAGCGCTGTCCACTCCCTCCAGATTTTGAAAGTGATGTTTTTTTAAAAATCTTTGGGCTGTTAAATAAGCTTCATTTAAACTCAGTTTTTGATTCGCCACGTCTCTGTTCACCATATACCAAATCGGATAACCGCCTTTTTTCGTTACATCCATAGTGCCTTCAGCTCCGTCGCTTTTAAAAGAAACGCTATAAAATCCAAATTCCGAACCATCCCCGTTTTTGGTTACTTTCACATTCGATATGTTTGAAGAAGGAGAAAACGATTTGGCAATCTGGACAGCCTCTTTTCTGGAAATTTCTTTTCCCGGAAGCTGATCGAATTGCGGCTTTTTCGCTCTTGTCGAAATAGAAGTCACGCCGTTGACATCTTCTTCTCCATATCCCCCTACTGTTTTCTCAACGGTCTTAAAACCGTCAATAATCGTATTGTCGGAGGCTTCTTTGCCATTCGCAAGCGCCATTTCGACGTCCATCCAGCGAAGATTGTTTTTCAATACCATGTGCTGGACTTGGCGCAGTTCATTTTGAATGTCGGCCGACTGTTTATATAACTTTTTCAATTGACTGTACTCTTGTTCTGAAAGAGGCTGCTTATTCAAATCGCGGATCGCTGTTCGATAGCTGAAGTTTCCTATGTTGGATAGAAATTCTTCGGTTTTATTAAACGGAAGCAAAGAAAGCGGCAGTTGTCCAACGTCGGTATGAGCTTCAGAAGTCAACCTCCACACATCCGCCAAAGCAGGCGATAACTGTTTCTGTGAATTCATGGCCAACGTGGCTCCAATTTTGTCGTGGAGCATGTCTACTTGGTACGTCAAATCATGAAAAGCTCGTTGATAATTATTTTCGGCGTTGATCAACACAGCGTTTTTTTCTTTATGCTCTTGGTATCCCCAAAGAACCGTTCCGGCAAGTCCCAATGTCAAGATGACAACTAAAATGTATCTGATCATTTTTCCACCCCTTTACCGACAGAAAATATGTTTACCAATTTGCTTGATTTGCGGACGCGACCAAATCCATTTGCTAGTAGCCGTGGCCGGATTGAAATAATAAATCGCTCCATCGCTTGGATCCCATCCATTAATCGCATCCAGTACAGCTCTTTTGGCTGTCTCATTTGGAGTCAGCCATATTTGTCCGTCTGAAACGGCGGTGAAAGCTCCAGGTTCGAAAATGATACCGGAAATCGTTTTTGGAAAAGACGGATGTTTCAGACGGTTTAAAATGACAGCAGCGACTGCTACTTGTCCTTCATAAGGCTCTCCTCTCGCCTCGCCATACACCGCGTTTGCCATCAGTTGAATATCATTTTGAGAAAATCCGGGCGGAGTGTTTGCCGCAGTAGGTTTTATTTGGCCGCTGCCACTATTTTTCGTTTGCTCGGTTCCCCCGTAATAGGTAAAATTTTTTCCTTTGTAAATTTGTTCTTTCACATAGTTTTCATCATATTTGGAAGCTTTTACAAGTTTTTGTTTCGTTGCGTCACCCACCAATCCGTCGACCGGCAGACCAAATGCATTTTGAAAATTTCTTACCGCCCAATAAGTTCCCCACCCGAAAACTCCATCAATTTTTCCACGGTAATATCCAATATATTGAAGCCGTGCTTGAAGTTCGATCACATCATCACCAAATGCTCCTCTTTGAATGACCTGGTTGGAAAAAGCATTTGCTCTAAGATTTTGACAAGGGAAAAAAATAATGAAACTTAAAATAACCATCATCCGACCCATTAAAAGGATCCATCTCCAACTTTTCATGTCGCAAACCTCCAAACCCTGTTTTAACATTAACCCTATTTTTCGTTATCCTTGTCTTTTTATTCCAAACTTCCAACAACAAAAACTAGAAAGAGTTTCAAATCTTTCCATATTGAGATCACAAGGAAATCTTGCCGACTATCCTGAACTCATTTTTCACTTGAATCGTTTTTCAGATCCTTTTCCGGAAAAAAGCAGCCTCTAAAAAGACAAAAAGAAGAACGATACACCGCGTATCGCCTTTTTATGCCATTCATCTTATTTCTCACTCAAAACAAGAGGAGTCTATTTTGACAACAGACCTTTTTTATAATGTTCTGTCACAATGCGAGCATCTTTAACTTTTTTGAGACCAAGCCACCATAAAAACAGCATGAACGGTATGATGACATACATCCATGTCTCCTTTAAAAATAATATATAATCGTAAAGCCCATGAAGTACGAAAGGCAAAAACAAAGAAAGAAACAAACCTGTTCGTTTTTTCCCGGGGCTAAAAAATTTCGATTTTCCCAAATAATAGCCCATTATGACTCCAAAAAGAGCATGGCTGGAAACCGGAAGCAAAGCTCTCGAAAAAGCAAACTCAACTCCATTTGCGATCAAATATAAAATATTTTCTACAGTGGCAAAACCTAATGACACACTAGTTGCATACACAATGCCATCATATGGCTCATCAAACTCTGCATGTCCGTATATGGCATAAAATAAAACAAGCCACTTAAACAATTCTTCAATCATTCCCGATGAGAAAAAGGCTTGCAAAAAGTCAGAATGAACGATTCCTTCCGCGGAAAACACATATTGAATAAACATGACGGGCAAGGTTAAAAAGCCACCATAAATAAACATTTTCAAAACGATCAATAAAGGTTCTGTTTCATACTGGTCTTTTAAATAAAAATAACAGAGGAGCGCTAGGCCCGGAGCAATTCCGGCGGATAAAACAGTAAACATATATGGTCCTCATTTCTATCTGTTTAGTTTCATGTTAAATTTATCATGTAAAGAAAAGAAATGAAATGATTTTCTATTTAAAAAATTGCAGGTAGGAGGTTTTTCTGTTGAAGAAAACGATATTAGTCATTCATACCGGAGGAACCATTTCCATGCAAGAAGATAAGAAGACAGGAAATGTTCTTCCTCGGCAAAAAAATCCGTTGACAGAAGCTGAAAAAATATTGAACCAATATGCCAATATCATCACCGAAGAACCATTTCAACTTCCATCTCCTCATATTACGACAAAAGAAATGTATGAGTTGAAACTCTTAATTGAAGAGAAACTGAAAGAACATTCGATGATTGAAGGGGTTGTGATCACCCACGGAACAGATACGCTGGAAGAAACGGCCTATTTTCTGGACCTTACCGTTCAAACTTCTATTCCCATTGTGTTCACCGGAGCCATGCGGTCAAGCAATGAAATCGGGGCCGACGGACTATACAATCTGATTTCTTCCATTAGAGTGGCGTCATGCGAGGAGGCAAAAGACAAAGGAGTATTGGTCGTCCTAAATGATGAGATTCATGCCGCCAAAAACGTCACCAAAACTCATGCAAGCAATGTTTCAACTTTTCAAAGTCCTCAATATGGTCCGATCGGCATTGTCACGAAAAGAGCGGTTCTTTTTCATCATACGCCCGTCTCCAGGGAACATTATCCGATTTTGGACATTTCTCCAAAAATCGGATTACTTAAAATTCATTCCGGCATGGATTCGAGTTTGTTTTATGCGTTAAAAGACTTAAGATATGATGGCGTAGTCATCGAAGCGCTCGGACAAGGAAATGTCCCTCCTGCTACCGTTCCAGGAATTAAAAGCCTTGTGGAAGCGGGGATTCCGGTCGTTCTTGTTTCTAGATGCTTTAACGGAATTGCTGAGGATGTGTATGCCTATGAAGGTGGAGGGAAACAATTAAAAGATTTGGGCGTTATTTTCTCGAATGGTCTGAACGGCCAAAAAGCCCGGATCAAATTGCTTATCGCTTTGTCCATTACGAAAGATGTTCAAAAAATTGAAGAAATGTTTCAATTGTAATCAACGGAGTCAGAGTCAGGCCGCAAGGAATTCTTTGAATAGGTTTGAATACGCAGCAAATACTATTTATGGACTACACCATTAAAGGAGGAAATGTCATGAAAGTGCGTGATATCATGTCATCCAATATTGAAAGCTGCTCTAGTCAAGATTCCTTGCAAACAGTGGCCTCTAAAATGAAACAATTGAATATCGGTGCCCTGCCAGTCGTAGAAAACGGCCAAGTAACTGGAATGATTACGGACCGCGATGTAACTATCCGTGCGGTAGCTGATGACAATGCCAACAAAAATGTAGAGCAAGTCATGACTCATAATGTCGTTTCAGTCAGTCCTGACGCTTCTGTTGAAGAAGCGGCTCAATTAATGGCACAACACCAAATCCGCCGTCTTCCAGTCGTTGAAAACGGTCAAATTGTTGGCATGGTTGCTCTTGGCGACCTATCCGTCAGCGAAAAATCGAATGAAAAAGCCGGAGAGGCACTCACTCAAATTTCTCAGCAAAATTTACAATAACGCCCATAATATGGTCATAGGGGTTCCCATATAGGGAGCCCCTGTTTGTTATGGCGTTTTCCATTATGAACAAAGCGGTTGAGTCGCTTATCCATTATTCATATTTTATTTTAAGCGTAAAAGCCATGGATCATGAAGAGATTCTGCCGACGAATCATTTCCGAAATATATCTCAACATCTCGATTCATTCACAGACAGATCTAAATAACCATTCCTCAACCTTCGATCTTAGATATGTTCGAACGAGCGTCAAACTGCAGTTCTTTATCTATCTCTTGATTCGATCTGTCTTTCACTGTCCATATAGCAATCGAACTGATCAATGCAGCCAAAATGATATAAAGAGCAACAGGTACATATGATTGATGAAATTCAGCTAATAAAGCGGTTGCCACTAATGGTGCTGTCCCCCCTGCAATTGCCGCTCCTAATTGATAGCCTAACGAAATGCCTGTATATCTTATTTTTGCTGAAAAGATCTCTGAAAACATCGTGCCTTGGACAGCATTAATCGATCCCCAAATCACACCGAGACCGATGACCGTTGCGATAATTAACAGCGCTACAGATTTTTGTTGAAGCAACCAAAAATATGGAAACGCATACAAAATAGTCGAAACAATTCCACTAACGTAAATCGGTTTACGTCCAATGCGATCAGACAACATTCCAATGAAAGGAGCTAAAATAGTGGCCGTGACTGATCCAATAAGAACAGCGGTTAAAGCAGACGTTTTACTAAAATGTAAATTGGCAGTGGCATAAGAAACAACAAACGTACCAAATATATAAAATGGTGCCGTTTCCACTACTTTAGTACCCATTGCAATGAATACTTCTTTCCAATGATAGCGAAGAGTATCCACTAATGGGATTTTGGAAACTTCTCCTTTTTCTTGGGCTTTCTTAAAGGATGGGGTCTCTTCAATTCCTTTTCTAATCCATAACCCTAAAATAACTAATATCGCACTTAATAAAAAAGGAACGCGCCATCCCCATGACATAAAATCTTTTTCCGGCAGCAGCGTCATTACTGAAAGGGCTAGCGTGCCTAATATCAACCCTACTGAAATACCCATTTGTGGAACACTGCCAAACAATCCTCTTTTATCTTTTGGAGCATATTCCACGGCTAATAAAACGGATCCTCCCCACTCTCCGCCAAGCGCTAAACCTTGAATAAATCGTAAGCAAGTTAAAAAGATAGGAGCCCATATTCCAATCACTTGATAGGTAGGCAGTATCCCCATGCCAAATGTTGAAATCCCCATCAAGCTTAGCGTTAAGACTAACGTTTTCTTTCTCCCGAGTTTATCTCCTATATGGCTAAAGATAATCCCGCCAACAGGTCTTAGAAAAAACGCTAAAGCAAAAGAAGTATAGGCGATTAATAAACCGATCGTGGGGCTTTTGCTGACAAAAAAGAGCTGATTAAAAACTAGCGATGCCACGGTTCCGTATAAAAAATAATCAAACCATTCAATGGCACTGCCAACTATGCTTGCAATTAAAACTCTCCACATACTTTTCTCCATCATTCTCTCCCTTTCCTTTGTTCATATCAAATAAGAATATTCTTATTTTTTTGCCAATAATAACGTTATAACTTCTTGCTTTTTTATATCCTCCCCCCTTGTTTACTTTGACTCATCATTACAGGTTAACTGGTCATCTGATGACCTGCTTATAAAAATATTTTTTTTTATACTATCATACTCATTTTGTTGTTTAAAGTTGTTTTTTGCAATTTTTTTAAAATTAGAAATAATATGTGTCGCACAATTCATTCAGCATGGATTAACAAGCAAAGAACCTTTTTAAACAATACAATCTGGCGAGGGCATTTGCACATCTTACGATTTAGGCGAATGATTTTGCAAACACTTTAAGATTTCATCTCCATTCGGTTTTGCAGTAATCCCTATTTTATTGGGTACTGTATCCTGAATCATCAATGAAAGTCGAATGGGAAACAGCAAAAGGACAAATGAAACCAATGAATCCATTTGTCCTTTTCATTCTATGAAACTAGCAGACGGTCGCATTGTTTAGCTTGCTTTTTCTTTTTCTGCAATCGCCGCTGCTATGAGTTCGCCATGAAAACGGCCATTTTCTATAAAAATTTCATTGGCATTGTTCCCGGCAGCAATCACGCCTGCGATAAAGATCCCTTCAACATTCGTTTCCATCGTATCGGGATTATAGTTTGGCCTTCCTGTTTCCGGTATAATCTCCACTCCCATTTTGCTGATGAATTCATGGTCAGGATGATACCCGGTCATGGCAAATACAAAATCATTTGCGATTTCTTTTTCAATACTTCCAACCGTATATAGAACTGAGTTTTGCTTGATCTCTTTCACATGGGCGTTGAATTCCATCACAATTTCTCCATGACGTATCAAGGAATCAAATTCCGGCAAAATCCACGGTTTTATACTTTCCGAATATTGTTTTCCTCTGTATAAAACCGTTACTCTCGCTCCTGATTTATGCAGCTCCAATGCAGCATCAACAGCCGAATTTTTGCCGCCGATCACGACGACATCAGTATCAAAAAACGGATGAGCTTCTTTGAAATAATGATAAACTTTGTCCAATTCTTCTCCTGGTATATTCATATAATTGGGATGGTCGTAATAGCCAGTTGCGACAACAACATATGGAGTTTCATACACTTCTTTTGTCGTTTTGACGAAAAAGGTTCCGTTCGATTGTTTCGTCACGTCTTTTACTTCTTCGAAACGATGGATGCGAAGCTGTTTTCTTTTCACCACTTCACGATAATACGTTAAGGCATCGTTTCTTTTTGGTTTCCGTTCCACCGTTATAAAAGGAACATCGCCAATTGCCAGTTTATCGCTTGAACTGAAAAAAGTTTGATGAGTGGGAAAACGATAAATCGTATCCACAATATTTCCTTTTTCAATAATGAGCGGATTTTTTCCTGTTTCTTTTAACGAGATGGCCGCCGCCAAACCGCATGGCCCTCCTCCAATAATGATGCATTCTTCCTTCAACATTCCATTTCACCCTTTCTCCTACCGTACAACAAAGAAGTGGTACTGCTGATAAAAGTCCATTCAGACATTTTTCATTCGGATTCTTTAAAACATTTCATATATTCCAAACGATCGTCTATTTTCGCTCCCGCCATATACAAAGTCCCGGTAAATCCAATGTTTCCCCGCATTTCAATCAATATTGTGATGACAAATTGGAAAACACTAATAATCATTGGCAATCGGGGAATTTTTTCAATATATGTCACTGTTCCTTCGTGCAAGAAAACAGTTCCTTAAGGATTGCACGTCGTACGGTCGTTCCGTTCACCACTTTATTTTACTGGAAATTTATATATTGCTTTTTTTCGTTTCATTTGTTTCAAAAACAGCAAAAATGCAAAATGGCTCTTTTAATCCATTCTGTCCTATCCATCTTCCCATTCTCACGCTATAATTCACGTCATAGTATACACTAGAATCCTTGAAATGCAATCAAAAATCTGGGATTTCTGATCAAAAAGCGGCCATTGGAATTTCATCTTCCCGTTCGCAGGGAATATGTACCTCATTTCCATCATATGTTTTGAATAGATCCCGGTCATTTTTACAGAACATGATTCCTCGCCACATGGAAAAAGCCGAATAAAACAGAAAATAAAAACAGGCTTATAAAAAGAGCCTTTTGGTAAGACTCTTTTTATCCCGGAAATAATTTATAGACGTTTTCAATCCCTTTATTGGAAAAAATTATTTTTCCGTATTCCTCCAAATAATGAATCGTGAGACGAGATCGCTCTGCATATTCCAAAATAACAGGCTCCAGATTTTTTTTCATCCCTTCTTGAGAAAAGTCGACCGCCACATAATAAAAGGGATCTTTCCAAAAAATCCTCGAAGGAATCACCATTCTCATTTTTGCTATACGCTGAGCAAGCTGGATAATCTCTTCAAAATCCGTACATTTATAAATGGAAAAAGGCGTGAACTCTCGTTTCCATCCAGCATGCAACTCTTCAATGGCATCATTTGTATGATCGTCATTATCCAAAAAGTCAAGTGTAAATATGAGTGTTACTTCTTCCTCCGTTAAAGTATGGATCTCAATAGCCACCGGACCATCATACGCAAAATGGTAACGCTTTTCAATTTCTTCAATCAATTCTTCAAACAGTTCATGCCAAAAAAAAGCATCCTCTTCCACCATCTGCTTCTTAGCGAATCCTTTTTCATGCAATTCTTCAAAGGATATCGATAGTTTAACCGTATTTTTTGACAATCGCTCTATATTCATCACATGGCTGCCCCCTGAGTGTGAACTCTTATGAGTATATTATGTTAGGCAGCAAAGATGGTGTCAGAAAGGCATTATCACTTCGCTTTAAGAAACACTTTTTTCCTTTGGAGTTCATCAATATATATGTATCTGCCTGATATCCCAACCTCAAAGAAATCATGTCCAAGCCGTTGCCGATCAAAATGATCGAATTTTTACCTCCACATTTTCCTTTTCCCGTAATATCCTAAACCCAATCACCCAATTTATTTCCCGTGGGTATACCCACTTAACATCAAGGATACTTTATCCTCTGTCTCCGTATTCATTTAAATATCAGATGATCTAATAAAAATTTTCACATCCGTCTGCCGGCACGACTTTGAACGCTCCCCTTTTATTACTTGACAATATTCAATATAAAGCGAAGTTGTGAAAATTTGCAGGAGAGTGGTGTACTGTTTAAAAAGGACGATTCGCAAGAGTGCTGAGCCGTGGTTCCAGTCTATTTTGTATGGAAAAGTAATGATAAAAAGGTAAACAAAAAATGTTTTCATCATTTATTGTATCTATATTCTCTTAATCGAATGGGGATCAATTTTTAGCAGGATTCATGAACGTGTTTGAATGGACAAAACCTTTTGTCAAAATCATTCTGGACTGTCTCCTATTCTTTGCGAGGCGTGACAGTTTTATAAGGCTAAGCCATTCCTTCATATTGTCAGCTCATTTTCCGCCTTTTTGTCACGCCTGCATTTTTAATTTGCAATCATTCGCAATATTCTTGTTTTTTCACCCAAAAATTCCCACAATGATAGCATAACAAGCACAAAAGACGAACATAACACCTGATCTGATCACCTTATTGTATTTTTGAAGGCAGTTAGTACTTTTGAAACGGCAAGCGAACCTATGATGCTCTACAAAAGAGGAATGGGCGATGACAAATAATACATTGTTAGAGAAATGAATATTAGATTAAACTTGACTGTTGAGATGTAATGCCATTACGAACATGGCACTTTTTCATCGAGTTACGGCATTCTCAGAACACCGAATCTTGCATTTAATTGTCCGCGAATCATTTTTTCTCGGACGGCTTCTTTTTCTTTTTTTAATATCTTTTTTCGAATTTCAAATGTCTGAACTCCTTCTTCGATCATCTCAGCGATCTCCATCAGGCGTTCCACATCGCTGAATGAATATTTTCTTGTTCCTTTCTTTGTACGATAAGGAAATGAGCATTTTGCATATTTTTTGACCCAAGAGCCATAAGGATTTCAAAGACACAAAAAAGGACTTCACCCCTAAAATGTAGAATTTTTGAAGTGACGAAACCACAAAAATTCAAAAGGAGGAAGTCACTTTGTATATTCTACAAGAAAGCCTATTTTCCTTTGAAGAACTGCAAAAATTAGAGTCAAAAGAGAAATTACCTATCTTTTTTAGCTCGCTTGATTTACGCCCTTATGCTAAACAGTTGAGAAGTTCTTCACCCCGAGGGGCTGACGGTCATTCCAGAGAAGGGATTCTAAGGGCTCTCATCGCTGCCCCACTCGAAGGCATCGACACCTTTACCGCCCTTCATCATCGATTGGATAAAGACCTTCGTTTCCGTTATCAATGCGGTTTATCGATTGATCGCCCCGCACCGTCTATCTCCACTCTCAGCCGGGTTTTTGCGGCACTTACCAAAAAAAAGCTGGCTGAAAAGATCTTCCTTGACTTGGTACAGTTAGCTCAGGAGGAAGGAATAATTGACGGCAGCCACCAGGCCATCGACAGTGCCGCCATTGATGCCTATGAAAAGAAACAGCCCAAAAAGCGTAGTGAACAAACGGGTAATGCCAATTGGGGCGCAAAATATGATTCCTTCGGCAATAAAATTACCTGGTTTGGCTATAAGATGCATCTTTCAGTCGATACCGCAAGCGAACTGCCAATGGCCATAAAAGTAACCCCTGCCCATGTGAACGATGGAGAAGTCGCACCAGAATGAATAGAGCAAGTGGCAGAGCGTACCAAATCCAAAATTGAATTTCTGATCATGGATGGCGGATATGACCAACTAAAAAACTATGAATCAGCCAAAAACATTGGAGCGCAAGCCATTATCCCGCTCAATTTGCGCAACGAAAAAGAGCCTCCTGAAGGGATTTCTTCCAATGGAACTCCGCGTTGTTCCATGGGTTATGAAATGACTTATTGGGGAGCTGATAAGGACCAGCTCAAGTTCAGATGTCCTCACGCAACCGGCAAAGTGGATTGCCCATTAGGAATGGCAGCCTGTTCATCTTCCAACTATGGAATGGTGGTAAAAGTCGACATCAAAAAGGATGTGCGCCGATATTCCAATCCGCACCGTGATACAAAACGTTGGAAAGAGCTTTACAACGAGAGGACAAGTGTAGAACGCTGTAATTCAAGAATGAAAAGCTACCTTACGGCGAACTCCCTACATGTATGGGGAATTGAAAAAGTAAAGACCCATATTTACCTGAACGCTATTGTATTACTTGTTTCAGCGCTAGCGATGGCAAAGGAAAATAAAGGGAAGAAAGCCGCTTAAAAAAAATTCAATGTGAAAAATTCTGTAGGTATGCCCGAAAACAAGATTATTGTAATATTTTGTAAAATAACATGCTGGTAACTATTTGTCGAGTGCTTTATTTTTTATACTTTTATCCAAAAAATCTAATTTTGCAAAATGCTCAAATATCAATTTCCGTTCCTCATAATAACGAATTTGCCGTTCCGACAATCCTGTGATCTCACTAACAGTACCAATGGAAATCACTTTTTTATCTTTGTAGGATTCACTTTTTATAGTCACGGTTATCCCCTCCTTTAAGCTCGTTACACTTATTTTTATTATATGTTAATATTCATAATATTTCCATAATAATGTTATTTTATATCACATATTTTTCCGAACAAAGAGTATGAGTGAGATTTATTTACAGAAATTCATTTTATTTCATGCACATTTCTTATAAACAAGAAGGCTTAAAGGTCTTTATAAAGAGTGCAAATGGTGGTGATGCGAAGCATTCAAATGAATATTTCACCATTTTTCATTCATCAATCCCATTTCTGATCGGGAAATTAATTGTCATATTTTCTCACATTGTTTTCCAGAAAGTATGATTTCCTTTCTTCTAGTTGTACTCGGCAACGAACTTGTGAAGATCGATTGGATGGCTGCTGCTTCCATTCTCCGTTTTAAGCATTTTCTTTTGTTGGTTATTGCCAAGATGTCCAGTTGCTGTTCAGTGTATGGATTGCCCATCTTTGTACTTAAAAATGTAAAAACTCTTCCCTGATAAGGGGAAGAGCAGCAATAAACCTCTTTTTATAACGATACATTCTTCTGACTAGGTGCGACGTCTTCGATAGAGACAAATTCCTCGGATATAGGACGAATTTTCTTTGCTCCTACTAATAAGTAGTAAATACTTCCTGCGCCAAATACGAACAAAATGACAGCGATTAATGGAATTTTGACTCCAACGATAGGGAGATTGGTTGTTAAAACGCTATATTTTAACACGCAAAAGAACGAAATAATTCCTAAAAAGAGTGCTATTCCCGGTACAACTGGATAACTTACCTTGAAAGGTCGTTCCATATGTGGTTCTTTTTTGCGTAATACAAATAGTGATATGAGACTCAAGCAATACATCGTTATTGCGCCAAATACAGATAAAATAATCAAAGAATTAGCGAAACTAGCTGAACCGGCACTAGCTACTCCTATGATCCCCGGTACGATTAATCCCCAATGCGGAACGCCTTTTTTTGAAATTTCTGAAAGGAATCTCGGCAGATATCCCGCTCTGGCTAACGCAAACGTTTGGCGGGAGTAGCCAATAATGATACCGTGCAGGCTTGCTATTAATCCAAATAATCCAATAACGGCGACAGTTATTGGTATGATATTGTTTTCACCATAAACGCTGGCCAATGCTTGCGGAAGTGGATAATCTGCAGGTTTTCCTTCTCCTCCACCAAGTCCCGAAGTCACAATCAACGTGAAAACTGTTGCAACTGCTAATGTACAAATTCCAGAAATAAATCCTTTAGGTATATCTTTTTTAGGGTTACGAACTTCTTCCGCTGCCATTGCCCCTCCCTCAATTGCAAGGAAAAACCAAATGGCAAAAGGAATAGAGGAAAAGACTCCAGTCCAGCCGTTAGAAAATGAGAGGTCCCCCATTAAATTTGAACTCTTTATATGCGGCAGCCCTGCAGCGTAGTATATAATTAAACCGATCAACGCTAAAACGGTGGCAACGAGCTCAATGATTGCGGCTTCTTTTACTCCTATTAGATTTATTAAAATAAAAAATGAAAATACGGCTACTGTAGCATACACAGCGTCGATATTTGGAATTAAAAAGTGAATGTAGGCACCTGTCGCAACAGCAATAGCAGGTGGAGCAAAAACAAATTCAAGCAAACAGGCTAAACCCGTTAAAAATCCCATATAAGGACCCATTGCTTTTCTTGCATAGGCGGATGGCCCCCCAGCGTGTGGAATGGATGTAGAGAGTTCTGAATAACTAAATATGAAAGTCGTATAAAAAATGATGACAATCATTGAAGCAATTGCTAATCCTATCGTTCCTCCTTGCTCAAATCCGTAATTCCATCCGAAATACTGGCCTGAAATCACCATTCCTACTGCGATTCCCCACAAATGGATTGGTCTTAATTCTTTGTTTAAATGGTTATTCGTATTATTTGTCATTCTATCCTTCCCCTTCAAATGATCACTATAGTTCCAGACGAACTCCACTGGCTTTCTGATCAATCATTTTACGTAAAACGGTGCCAATGTAGGCCCCTGCTTCAACAGGGGGAGTGCCTCCTGAATGAATATTAGAAATCACTGTTCTCTCAGACTCTATCATTCCTTTTCTTGGTCTATAGCACATATAGGCACTCATAGAATTGGCGGAAACAAGCCCCGGTCTCTCCCCTATTAAAAGAACAAAAACTGCCGGCTGCAAAATTTCACCAATATGATCCATACACGCTACTCTTCCACCTTTTACAAAAAAGGGAGTTCCTTGTGTTAACCCATTAACTTCTAATGAATCCAATAACGCCGGATAAATATCTCTTAGATTGGCATCAATCGCGCTTGCGCTTAACCCATCGGAAACAACAATTTGTACTTGAGGATGTTTCACACATTTTTTTTGGATCGTTTTGACTGCCTCTTCTGTAAGAACCCGACCTTTATCTGGCCTCTTTAAATAAACTTCTTTATTTTCACAACAAGTCTCTACTGTAAATAAGTTAAATTCTTTAAGTAAATGATCAGAGACATTTCCGTTTACAGCATCAACGGCTGCTGCATGATCAAGCTGAAATTTTAAAATTGTTTTCGTCAATGGACGAGTTCCCGTTCTCCATAGACCAATGCGTGCAGGAGTTGCTTTTCGCAATTCGTCAATTCCTTCTGAAAATTTTGGATTTGGGACGTTTGTTAACCAGTCACTCGCAGTGTAATGAAAACTTTTTTCATTTTCGTCTCTATCGATTTTATCTATCGATGGCTGAGATAGTCCAGTCTGTTCAATCATCCCTTTTTCTTGTTGAATATCCGGTTCGTTCATATTACATACCACCCTTACCGTTTTATCCATTTATAAAAACAAAGTGGGATCACCGGCTATCGAAGTTAACTTTCCGTTCTCCATAATCCCCTTTTTTTCTAACCATCTTTCAAATTCCGGAGCAGGTCGCAAGTGAAGCAATTCTCTTAGCGTGGCAATGTCATGGAAGCTAAGAGATTGATAATTTAGCATACAATCATCTGCCATAGCTACACCTATTAAGAAATTGGCACCGGCCGAAGCCAACAAGACTGCTAAATTTTCCATGTCATTTTGGTCCGCTTTCATATGATTGGTGTAACAAACATCCACTCCCATCGGCAAACCATGAAGTTTTCCCATAAAATGATCTTCAAGTCCCGCGCGAATCACTTGCTTACTATTGTATAAATACTCAGGACCGATAAAACCCACCACCGTGTTCACTATAAACGGCTTATATCGCTTAGCAAGGCCATAGCACCTGGCTTCTAGCGTAAGTTGATCAATACCGTGATGTGCATTTGCTGACAGTTCTGATCCCTGTCCCGTTTCGAAATACCATACATTCGGACCAGCAGCCGTTCCTTCCTTCAAAATTAGCTCATTTGCTTCATCAAGAAGTTCAACATTAATCCCAAACGCTTTGTTACCTAATTCCGTTCCTGCTAAACTTTGAAACAATAAATCCGCTGTCCCTCCCTGCTTGATTGCCCTCATCTGGGTTGTTACATGGGCTAAAACACAGTTTTGTGTTGGAATATCCCATCTATCCATTAAATCCTTTGTCATATTTAAAATCGCCTTTACACTGTCTACCGTATCAATAACCGGATTAATACCAATCACCGCATCCCCAACGCCGTAACTCAATGCCTCAAAAATCGCTGCCTTTATCCCTTGTAAATGATCATTAGGATGATTAGGCTGCGCCCTTCCTGCTAATCGTCCCTTTTGACCAATCGTTGTGTTGCAACGTGTTTCTACAGTGATTTTTGATGCTGCTTGTATTAAATCTAAATTTGTCATGATCTTTGTTACGGCGGCAATCATCTCGCTTGTTAATCCTCGGCGAATATGAGCGATTTCGTTATTTGTTACTATCGGCGATAAAAGGTATTCCCGAAGTTCCGCTATTGACCAGTTTCGAATGGATGCGTAAATTTTTTCATTAATTCCTTCCTCGATGACACGTGACACCTCATCCTCTTCCGGAGGCAGTAGAGGGTTATTACGAATATCAGCAAGAGTTAGCTCTGATAAAACATGCCTTGCCGCAATACGCTCCTGTGCATCTTGGGCTTGTATCCCTGCCAGCTGGTCGCCTGATTTTTCTTCATTCGCTTTAGCCATAATTTCTTTCAAACTTTTAAAATGATAAGTTTTATCCATTAACGTGATCGTTGTTTTCAAGTGGAGTCACCTCCTCATTTTTCATAAAAGCCAATGTTTTGATAACCACAGGAACCACACTTTGATTGATCATTTCTCCTATATCAATGTAGTCACCTTGTTCGACTACAACTTGATCAATCGAAATGATGTCTATTTTATGGTTAGATTGAAGTACAAGCAATTGTCCAAGCGCTTTTGCTATATCGTTTTCACACATTACTACTAAAACAGAATTTTTCGGAAAGTATTGTTCATAAAGCGAAAATAATGTTCTAGCCATCTCTTTTAAAATCTGATAGGAACAATAAGCAATTCCTCGAATATGAATACCAATAGGAGTTTCTTGTTCTTCTTGAAAGTATTGCTTCCACTCCATCATGGCCCTTTTTATTTGTTGATGGATATAATCTCCGTTTTTACTTTGGACATTGTTGAATTCAATCGTCATGATGGGTAGATTGCGGAGTGGGAGACGTGATGAGGAAACATGGATAGTAGCTCCGCTAATTTCTGTACTTTGCGTTCCAGCGCCAATGACTGTTGCGCGAGAAGTTTGCTTTGCATGTATTATTTTTAATGAACTCTTTTCAATCGCCTTTACTACTTCGTGTGCAAGAAGAGGACCAATATCTCCGTAAACAGCGGTGTCATAGAGAGTTTTAGGAGATTCTTTTTCAAGCAACTTGCCAATTCCTCCGGAAATCACCACCTCATCGATAGAAGGAATCACTTGAAAAGTCGTACTATGAATCAATGGATCATCCAGCCTAATGGGTTTCTCATTAATTAAAGAATTCACCATATCTTTGCACATTTCTTGAACAATTTGTCGCATTTCTTTAAAAGTCATTTTTTGATTTAGTTGCAATCGATAGTTTTTCAAACATAACCATGGTTGAATAGAAGAAGATATAAACGTAATTTTGCCATTCTCATCCAATTCGATTAATCTCCCACCAACATGGTACGTAATGGTACCTAATACTTTTCCTCTCCGAAAAACGACAACATTTGCTGTTCCTCCCCCAATATCAATGTTAGCAACTGATCCTTTTATCTCTTTAGATCGCAAAAAAGCACCAGATCCTTTGCCAGCAAGTAACGCTTCCAAACTAGCGCCAGCAACTGCAACGACAAAATCGCCCGATTTATCAGCTAAATAATGCAGGATGCTCTCCGCATTTTTTTTCGTCGCGGTATCACCTGTTATAATCACAGCGCCAGATTTTACTTCCGATAAATTTACTCCTGCTTGTTTATATTGCTCTTCAAGCCATTTCGCAAGAGCTCTCAAATCAATTTCATCTCTGTTCCCTTTTAACGGCGTTGAATACATAGGACTTTCATACATAATTTTTCTCTCAACAATTTCATAGCGAGGTAAAGAAAAATGGCTGGATACTTTTGCATATTTTAAATGACTGACAATAAATTTTGTCGTACTAGTACCGATGTCGATTCCAACACTTATAATGGATTGACCTTCCACTATCATCACATCCTAAAATTTCCAGGTTTTCGCTATTCGCTGTCAATGGCTTATATTTCAAGAATTTACCCGGCCAATTTTAAACCATATGGAAATCTGGTATTCCAATTGGCTATTTACTGTTAACAAAACCATATATTATCCGAAAATTCAGATTATTATAGTTGTTTTTATATATCCATCTTGGATATTTTAATATTCATTTTTCCTTTTACCCAATATGATTAATAATTCGCCGTCAACAGTTTGATGATTCCAAAAATAAATTTCAAAATTGATTGTTTTCAAGAATTTTATGTCATTATTAAATTATATTTCAAAAATTTTATCAGCACTTTTGTCAGTTTTTCTGACATATTTTTCTCGCAAAGACCTAAATGCCAGGACACCCATATAGTAAGGACGTCAAAAAAATGATAATGAACCTTTGTATAACTTTGCCTTGAAACATAATTCTTTGTAAGGTTACTCCTCACTGTTATTTCATATCGGATCCAGCCAGCGATTGGAACAAAAAGTAATAAGGAATTTAACATTTAAAGAAATGAAAGAGTATTTTATTTCACTTCGTTCATTGCTCATACCTAACGGCAATCAATTGAGAGCTGCTGATCACTATCGGAACCATCCATCATTGCATCTCTCTCAATTTTTGAAAATCTATGGAAATGATTCCATACAGAATAGAGAAAAAGCAAAGAATGGCTGTTTCCCAAAAAAAGAACCAAGCCATCACGACAAAAGAAGCAAAATGCAGAAAGAAAAAACATCCCCAAATATTGATGTTCTTCATAAACAACCGATACAGCCCTTTCACTTCCCATTCAAGCAGATTTCCATTCAATACAAAAGCCACCATAAACGCTACCGTTGCGAGAAAAAACTTCATCGGCTTTAATATAAATGCTAATAACAAAAGAGACCATGAAAAGGCTTCCGGACTTGGCAAGCAAAAAATATACATCCAACTAAACAGTTCCGCAAACAAAAAGCGATACACTCCAGGGCATGGAACCACCTCCTCCTATATTCATCGTATGAGGAAGCCGCAAAAAAACTTCCTGCATCATCCGGCTAAAATCTCACGACATCAGAATTTGTTGGCATGAGGGACAAAACAGCTCCATACAATAGATTGAGATCTATGCGAGGAGGGTGATCGTGTGACACATTTTAAAGGCTTCACTCCATTTAAAAGCTATAAACCGTATGTTAGTCCCTTTGATCCATGCCCGCCTAAGACGATCAAAACGTATTCTACTCCGCCGAATTTATATATAGGATTCCAGCCACCGAATACTCCGCAATTTTCACCAATAGAAGCTTTAAAAAAAGGGACATTGTTTAAAATTTTCTATGATCCATATTACGGTCCATACGAACAACCAAAGGGGGTTAGAGAAAATGAAGAAGCCACCTAATTATTACAAAGATTTAGAGGATCTGCAGGCCATTGACTTCGCCATTTTAGAACTAGCCCTCTATTTGGACACCCATCCTGATGATTACGATGCCGTTCTGCAATATAACTGGCAGATCAAACAACGGAAACAAGTGAAAAAAGCTTTTGAACTTCAACACGGATCCTTAACCAGCTTCGGGTACAGTTATGCCCGTTATCCGTGGGATTGGAAAGAAGCTCCATGGCCTTGGCAAGTTTAAACCAATCTCGCCGCTTTTTCTGTGCCCTGATGCTCGAACTACTTCTTGATTTTTATGCAGGGCTTTCTAATCATGCCTGAAAGCAACAAGAAAGGAGTGTTGTCATTCTATGTGGGTGTACGAAAAAAAGCTTCAGTACCCAGTAAAGGTCAGCAGCTGCAACCCGATGCTGGCGAAATTTCTCATCGAACAATACGGGGGTGCAGATGGCGAATTAGCCGCAGCACTCCGATACTTAAATCAACGCTACACCATTCCCGATAAAGTCATTGGACTATTAACCGATATTGGAACGGAAGAATTGGCTCATCTTGAAATGATTGCCACCATGGTGTACAAATTAACCAAAGACGCTACACCGGAACAAATGAAAGAAGCGGGGTTAGGGGATCATTATGTGAATCACAGCGAAGCGTTATTTTATCAAAGCGCGTCCGGAAATCCTTGGAAAGCGGAATATATTCAGGCCAAAGGAGATCCGATCGCCGATTTGTATGAAGATATCGCAGCTGAAGAAAAAGCTCGAGCCACTTATCAATGGATTATTAATTTAAGTGATGACCCGGATTTAAACGATGGCCTTCGTTTTTTACGAGAACGCGAAATTGTGCATTCCCAGCGTTTTCGTGAAGCAGTAGAATTGATTAAAGAAGAAAGAGGCAAAAAACAGTTTTTCTAAAAGCGGGAAGGAGCGGCTTTCCCGCTATTTGCTTTCGTGATATAAATTAATGCCGAATTTTCTTTCCATCATTTCGAATATTTTATGCCTTTTTTCCCAAGCGTCATTTTTCCAAAGATCTTTGCTTTTATCAATGATTTCACAGCGAAGCGCATGAAACTCTTCCTCCGCTTTGTCTTTTTGATCGCGAAAAATTTTTACAGCTCCTAAAAGCGCTGCGCCCGCCAATAACAGCAGCATCATCATTCGACTGTCAAAAAAGGACGAAATAATTTGAAAAGCGGAATCGGAATATGGAATCAACAGCTTTTTATAAAACAAATAAATAAAAAGAAAGGTATAAAGGAAAAAGAGTGATAAAAAAAACATCTGCTTTTTGTGAAGTTTATCCAGCTTCCTTTTTCTTTCAATTAAATTTTGAAGCATTTGCTTCGTAGCCTCATCTGTTCCGTCATCCAACATCAAAAGAACTGAATCCATCCTTTCCCTCCTCCACACTCATTCTATGTACAAGCACTCATCGATATGATCAAATTTTGAAAGGAAAGGATGTTGACCCGCTCCAGCTCTTTACCAAAAAAAGACGAGAAAGGCTAAACAAAAACTTATTTTTCCAATGGGATTTTGAGTACCTGTCCCTCGTTAATATGATTGTCCTCTAAATGGTTGGCCGATTTAATCTTGTCGATTCCATCCTTTGTACCGTAATAATGAATAGAAATATCAGTAAGCGTCTCATTCGGCCGGACAATATGAGTCACCGTTTTTCTTTGTTTGCTTTTTAAAGTTTCTTTTTTTGATTGGTTGGATGTTGGACTGGCCGATTGATCGTGTCCGCTTGCGCTTTCTTCGGTAATAACCGATACGGAAGACAAAGGACGTTCTTTTTCCTTTATCGTGTTGTAACTAAATAGAATCGCCACCGGGAGAAAAATAAATAGAATGAGAAGTGTACGAAGCATAGAAAAGATTTTTTTTCTTGCTTTTTCTGCTTTCGATATTCTGTTCTGCTTAATGTTTTAGGCTCTTCTTCTTCTATTTCGGTCCATTCTTGCAATTTCAGCTCTTTTCGATGCTTTTCTGCCAATTCTCGATAAGGGTCTCTCTTCATGTATCATCCCTCTTCGTTTTTTTCCCTTTTATCTTTAAAATGAATGATGATTCCTAATGCGCAATCGATGACAAAATGCATGACGACCGTTACAGCCAAGTTTTCAGTCCATTCGTAAAAAAAGCCAATCCAAAAACTGAAGACGAAAACATTGACTGTAAGAAACCAATTGCTTAAATAACGAATATGGACTAAAGCAAAAAGAATGCTTGCCGTTGCGAATCCAAAGTGAGTTTGAAGAACTCCCCGAAAAAACATTTCCTCGCTGAAAGCAATAAGAGCCGTTATCCATACGATGGAGATCATGTTTAGCTTCGAAAATATTTTCTCATTGATCCCGCCATCATCAAAATATTGGTGGGGAAGCCATTTCATGAAGCAAAAATCAATCAAGACAACGGTCAAACCTCCGATTATTCCCCAGACAAGCCGCCGATCGCTCCAATCAAACAATTGAAAATAAGAGGAGAAGGAATCAAATAATAGCCAGATGCCGATTCCGGTAAAAGCAAGCAATAGACATTGTGTCCAATAAAGAGATTTCATGATATCTTGGTGCGTTAACTCCTCTAACAATAGTAACTTATTCTTTTTCATCGATTTTTCCTTCCATCAAAAGCAAGTTTTGTAGAATGGCCTCCCAATCATTCATTTCTTCTTGCCTGGACTGGCCGGCTGTCGATTCATAATAATCGAGAATATTCAGCCCACAGCAGTCGCAACACCTTTCCGGCTTCGATCCAATCTTTTCATGAAAATATAAAAGAACTCCTTCTCTACGGCAAGAAGTGCTATGGATCCACTGGACCATTTGACTCAATTTCCTGCGCTTCTTACGGATCTGCTCATTTTTGTCTCTTTGGATATACTCCCATTTTTTTTCGAATGAAAAATCTTTGTATAGTTCCTCATAGTGAAGAAGATAACGATACTGGACATCCGTCAGTTGTAGAACAGCCGCCGCTTCCTTTTTTAAGTTCGGCTCATATGTAAGGAATGCTTCAATTTGTTTGTCCGTAGGCAATTCCGTTTCCATTAAACGCTCGTGTATGCGTTCATCTCCGTCGGCGTACAACAAGATCGCCAAACTTCTTTTACCATCACGACCAGCGCGGCCAATTTCCTGCAAGTACGATTCCATTTGACCCGGTGGATGGAAATGGACGACGAATCGAATATCGTTTTTATTGATCCCCATCCCAAACGCGCTCGTTGCACAGATAATCTCCAACTCGTTAAATAAAAATTGCTGCTGTATTAAGATTCTTTCGTCCTGTTCCATTCCGCCATGATAAACGCCTACTTTTTTTATCCCTTCTTGTTCGAGCCAATAAGCCGTTTCTTCGGCGGCCTTCTTGCTGGAAAAATAAATAATGCCTGGTTTTTGTACGTTTTTGACAATCTCCAAAAGACTGTCCAGCTTTTCTTTATAACTTTCGCAATGTTGAACACTCATCGCAATATTGGCTCGGTCAACCGAACAGATCCATTGATTCGCATCTTGAAGATGTAAATACTTCATGATGTCCGTTCTCACTTCTTCTGTTGCGGTCGCCGTCAGCGCAAGCGTCAATGGCCGGTTCAATAATTCACGTGCTTCGCCGATTTTTAAATAATCAGGACGAAAATCGTGCCCCCATTGAGAAATGCAGTGGGCTTCGTCCACTACAAACAATGAAAGGCGGATTTTGGATAATTCATGCAACACCCGTTGATTAGAAAGCATCTCAGGAGACATAAAAACAAAACGGAATTGCCCTAAACGGGAAAGTGCACGTTTTTTTTCTTCAAAGGAGAGGAAAGAGTTCAAAGCAATAACCCTTTTTTCCCCTCGCATCTTCATTTGTTCCATTTGATCTTGCATTAAAGAAAGAAGAGGTGAAATGATAATACACGTACCGTCTAATATGTAGGCCGGCAGTTGGTAGCAAAGTGATTTCCCTGTCCCGGTTGGAAGCATGGCGAGTGTATCTTTTCCTTCAAGCAGTGAAGTAATGACTTCTTTCTGTCCGGTTCGAAATGACGAATAGCCAAATTGTTTTCGTAATAACAGTTCAAGTTCCATGTTGATTCACTATCCTTCCATACTTCGCTAGAACAAGACGAATTTGAAAGTAAGATAAATGAGGAAGAATTTCCTTAATATCCTTTAATTTTTTACTGGTGAGTGTCTTTGCTACTTTTTCAAAGGCCTCCAACTCTTTTCTTTCAATAAATGGATCTATGGAAAAATCGGGAACATTTAAGGCAATCTCAACGAGGTGATCTTCGATTGTATTCCGCTTCAGTCCGCGCACATGTGCGATCTGTTCAACAGATAGCCCCCTCTGAAATAGTTCGTATGTTTTTTTTGCTGATTTTGTCAATACAACCGGCTGTTTTAAATCTAGCAGCATTTCATATAAAATGGGAAATTTTTTCGGATGATGAAGCGCAGAGTGTATCATAAAATGAATCCAATGAGAAAATCGCAGCCAATATTCCGGTTCTTCTATTCCCAATTGTTTTGCTGTTTGCGCCGCCGTTTTTCCAATTCGTTCGTATCCTGACAAGCGAAAAACGAACAGACGCGGATCTTCTACTTTTTCACTTTGCAATAATTCATATAGTTCGCGATATAGTTGTACACCTGTATCCGTCCGATTTACCTTCCGGCTCAAAAGCCATTTTTTCACCCACATTTGAACTTGGTCATTCCTCTCTGCCGGATAAAAGACAGATTCTTCATGAATTAAATAGGAAACGGTTTGAACGAGCAAGTTTAATCGTTTCCAAAAGACCGACGCCATCGAATGTAAAGGCCAGCCATCCAAATACGGAAGGGCTGAGTTTTTGATCCAAAATTCTTCTAATTCACTTTTTCCTTTTGGAAGCAAAAAGGCTCTTTCGCCATTTTCCATATAGCACCATTGTTGATCACACATTCGCTTAATCTCTTTTTCGAAATCGTTTCTATTCAAATACGGAACGGCGGAAAACCACTTTGTTAATTGATAAAAATGCACATCTTGGATGGATTGCAGTGATTTTTTTCCTTTCAGAATGTGAAAAATAGAATAGACCGTTCGCTCCCCATGGATTTTTTCAAAGCAATGCAGCAAAACCGCTTGAAACAAGTTCAAAGATCTTTTCCTCCAGCTCTTTGTTGATTTAGTCCATATGGCCTTCCAAGAACACGTTATGATTCCACTATTAATAGCAGCCGTCTTCTATTTTAACATGAAATTCGACATCCATTGTTCTATCACCTCCATCGTAAGCGTTTCAATTGATTTGTTGGCTCTTTTCTATTGAAAAGTTTTGTTAACAGCTTTACAATGAAGATGGAGACGTTAAATCCGACTAAATTTCTCAAGATAGCTTTGTTAGGAGGAACAATCTATGGCAAAATATACAATTGTAGATAAAGATACATGCATCGCATGTGGTGCTTGCGGGGCCGCTGCTCCTGACATCTATGATTATGATGACGAAGGACTTGCATTTGTAGTATTGGATGATAACCAAGGAACAGCGGAAGTACCTGAGGTACTGCTTGATGATATGCAAGATGCATTCGAGGGATGCCCTACCGATTCCATCAAAGTAGCAGACGAACCTTTCGATGGAGACCCGCTGAAATTTGAATAAAAATCCAGTGTCTGCTTCAATCGTTTTTCGCTTAGATGAATTGCAAGACTAATCAGACAATTCCATCAAAATGAAAAGACGTTCCGACTGAAAATAAAAAACCTTTCAGTTAAAAAGATGCTTCATCCTTTTAGCTGGAAGGTTTTTTTGCTGAAGATCGAATACCAAAAACCGGTATGAGACACAATGCTTAAAAGATCCGTGTTCCGACTCGTTTTCGAACTTGACAGTTTCTAAAAAGCCATGAACGAACAATTAAAATTCAAAAGGGGGGATGTCCGTTTTCTCACATGCAGGAAAGCAGCTTCACATGATCCAACGGACATTCCCAAACAGTATAGCCACCCTTTCTGATAATGATGGGGTTCCCTAATGTTTGACATGAAAATGATGGATCGCTTCATCCAGGCTTTGTACTTCTGCTTCCATTTGCTGAATTCCATTGGCTACTTGTTCAATGGATGAGGACGATTCCTCAGCAGTAGCCGTAACTTGTTCAAAGCCGGCGGCAGATTCTTCTGATACTGCTGCTATATTTTCAATAGCCGACGTAATGTCTTTCGTATGGTCTAAAATATCATATAAGTTCGTAGACATTTCTTCTACTTGCTCAAATACCCGTTCAATACTTTGATAAATTTGATGGAAGGATTCGCCTGTTGATTGAATGGATTGGCGGCCTCCTTCTACTGTTCCATATCCTGCTTTCAGCGCTTGAACCACTTTTCCTGTTTCGTTTTGCACTTCCGAAATAATGGCTGTGATGTCAGCCACCGAATGATTCACCCCTTCTGCCAATTTTCTTACCTCCTCCGCCACGACGGCAAAGCCACGTCCACTTTCACCTGCTCGCGCTGCCTCAATGGCTGCATTAAGAGCAAGCAAATTCGTTTGTTCGGAAATGTCTTCAATCACATTGACCAATTTGCTGATGTTTTCGGTTTTTTTGTTCAACCCTTCCACTAGCTGGAGCGCTTCATTTACCGTAATGGAGATGTGGTTCATTTCTTCTACGGATTGGTTCATTTTTTGTCTGCCTTGATCGGCCAGTTCTTTCATTTGTTCGGCTTTTGTTTTCACTTCTTCCCCTTTTAACGAGGAATCCATTAACATTTTCATGAATTTTTCCATATCGCTCGATAATTTTTGGTTAGAATTGGCCTGTTCTTGAATGCCGTTTGAAAGATCTTCCATCGTTGTGGCGATTTGCACGGCACCTTCTTTTACGTCAAATGAATATTTAGCCATTTTTTCACTGTGTGTTAATAAGTTGGCGGAGACACTTTGCACTCCGGAGATGGTCCTTTTTAGATGATCGTTCATCACGTTTAAAGCGTCCACCAACTCCCCTATCTCATCTTTATTTTTTAACTGCAATGGTTCTTTTGGAAGAGTGCCCTGTGCAATCATCAGAAGACGATCTTTTGCACGAACAATCGGACTTGAAATGATCTTTGTAAATATTTGAGTGACGACTAAACTGATGACAATGATCACGATAGCTAATGTCAAACCCCAGCCTGCTATGGTATTGCTATTGGAAATGATTTCATTTCCATTAGCGTGAATATTACTTTTTTCCTTTTGGGCAATGGAATCAAAATCAGCCATGATCTTTTGAGCGATCGGCTCCGCTTTTTGTTGCAACGCAGCCCGGGCTTCTTTTACTTTTCCTTGATCATAGGCTTTAATGACGTCATTGAGTACTAGAGATCGCCACTCCTTACTGTCCGCAATAACGGCTTTCATTTCCTTCGATGGATGGTCGCTTAAAATCGAGTCGGAAATGGCTTTGCTAGATTCCGTATATTGATTAAACTCATCCTTATATTTAGGATCTCCATAAAGAACATAAGCTCTGGCAAGAGCAATACGTTGCGAAATATTAAAACGCAGTTCTTGCTCCGCAACCAGCTGAGGAACTTGAGTTTTGATCATATTCTCCGTTTTCTGATTCACGGTTTGGGAAGACACAAAGTAAATAACGGACATAATCGTCGACATGATGATTAAAATGCCGAAACCTAAATATAGTTTTCTTTTTATTGTTTTAAACATTATGCCCCCTCCTTCATTTTTCAAAATGCATTCAAGTGGACTCGATCTATTTTACCATAAAACAGGAATATAGTACCATGTAAAAGAGTATAAGGAAGTAAAATGGAATCCGTGTATCGGAAAACGGGTTGTTTGTCGGTCTAAAACAGGATCCTTCATTGATTTTTTCGACAGAGAGCAAAAAATCTTTACCCCTTATTAGAAAAAAGAACGAGGGGAGCGGACGGCCATCCATAGTCCGACGCGATTCGTCCTCTGCTCACTTGCGAACACTCTTGATGCGGAATCTTTTCGCTTTTGAATGCCAGAATTTATAGTATGAATATTCCAAAAATATATAGAATTGTTTGCCTCTCCCTACTTATTCCACTATAATGAAATAGTATACATAGTGTATAGGAGGTATTAGGTTCATGACGGTGAAAAACCAAATAGTAGAGGCGTTTATCGAAATTCCTACCGGAAGCCAAAACAAATATGAGTTTGATAAAGAACGAGGAATTTTTAAATTAGACCGTGTTTTATTTTCGCCAATGTTTTACCCAGCAGAGTACGGTTATTTAGAAAATACGTTGGCTTTGGATGGAGATCCGCTGGACATTCTAGTATTGGTGACAAATCCTACTTTCCCTGGATGTGTCATTGATACTCGTGTCATTGGCTATTTGAACATGATCGACAGCGGCGAAGAAGATGCTAAACTAATCGGTGTGCCTGTAGAAGATCCTCGTTTTGATGAAATCCATTCAATCGACGACTTACCGCAGCATAAACTAAAAGAAATCGCTCATTTCTTCGAACGCTATAAAGATTTGCAAGGCAAAAAAACCGAAATCGGCACTTGGGAAGGACCTGAAAAAGCCGCTAAACTGATCGAAGAATGCCGAGCACGCTACGAAGAAAACAAATAAAAAGCAGGATGTTTCACCTGCTCTCTTTTAAACCGATTTTTTCAAAAAAGACTAACGGACGCTCTTGGCGTCCTTTTTCTTTTTACGGAGCTGTACCTTTCTCTGCAGACCACAGTCTGTAATCACCAAAACTAAGAGCATGTTTTTCTCCTGTACTGCTGCTGGTCTTGGCATAAGCAAGCCTTCCTCCAATGATCAGTATTCCGATGCAAGCCCCCATCGCTATTACGATGACCAACCGCTTTAAGTAATCCCGCATTCTGATCCTCCTCGGCAATTCTTTCACCATAAAACGTTATGATTCCAAATGACAAATTAGACCGCTTCATTTTATGTAAGCGATTCCATTCCAAAACAAAAAAAGGGTCAACCTCCTTTATGATTAGATGATGATTCAATAAGGTCGACCCTTTCTATTCGCGTATAAAGGAAGATGTTTCCCATGTAACAAGATTTATCGCCATCATTCCCACATATGAATGGGTTTTCGACAGTTTGATTAATAAGGAAGATAAAAGGAGAATGTCGTTCCTTCACCCAACTTGCTTTGAACTCTGATGCTTCCTCCATGAGCTTCCACGATGTTTTTCGCAATCGCAAGCCCTAATCCAGTGCCGGATCGGCCGCGAGTCCTGGCTTTATCGGCTTTATAGAAGCGTTCAAACACGAACGGCAGATCTTCTTCCGGAATACCCGATCCGGAATCGATTACGTAAATGACAACGCCTTTCTGTTTTTTCTCCATATCCACCTTGACAAAACCGCCTTTAGGAGTATGGCGGAGAGCATTGTCAATCAAATTCGTCAACACTTGCTCAATGCGGTCCGGATCGATATTGGCGGCAAAAGATGGCTTGTCCCAATCGAACAGTAAACGAACTTCTTGATCCTTCGCCAATCCTTGAAACTTGTTCGTGACTCTTTTGATAAAAGCCGGAATTTCTACTTCTCTTTTTTGTAAGTTGGTATGCCCGGCTTCCATTCTCGCTAAATCTAATAATTCGTTGACCAGCCTTTTCATTCGCAATGATTCTTCATAGATGATTTTCACAATTTCCTTCTTTTCTTCATCCGTCGCTGCGATGTCATCAATAATGGCTTCACTGTACCCTTGAAGCAAGGAAATAGGCGTTCTCAGCTCGTGGGAAACGTTGGCGATAAAATCTTTACGGAGCTTGTCCAGTCTGCGTTCTTCCGTCATATCCCGAACAACCGCTACAGCCCCCCGAACCGTTTCTCCACTGTATAAAGGGCTCACAATGACGACATACGTTCTTCCTTGAACAGTCAATTCACCTATTTGCTCTGATTCCTCCCGACGGAAAACTTTTCCCAATAATTCTTGAATAAGAGTCGGGGCGGTTTCCGTTTGTTCATCTTCTCTGTGCTCATAATACCAGTTTTGCAAAAAACGATCGGCCGGAGGATTCGTAATCAAAATCGTGCCATCTCGGTTAAAAGTGATCACTCCGTCTGCCATACTGCGCAAAATGCTGGCCAGCTGTTCTTTTTCCTGGTTAAGAGCATTCATGTTAAACTTAAGCCGTTTTGCCATGTGATTAAAAGCGATGCCTAACTCCCCGATTTCGTCAGACGTTAAAATCGGAACTTTCGCATCGAATTTTCCTTTTGCAAAAGAGCTCGTTGCTTCCCTCATCTTCCGCAAAGGGGCCGTAATCCGGGTGGATAAGAAAAAGGCAAACACCGTTGTCAAGAAAATCGCAATGCCGGCCGCCAATATAATCAGTTTAGTCGTCTGCTCCGACGTCTCCTTAATCACTTCCAACGACTGATAAAGGAACACTGCTCCATTTTCATTCGGAGACATTTTCAGAGGAACTCCCACTACAATCGAATTTTCATAGCGATTGGAAAATTTTTTCCCACCATGGATGTTGATTTCTTTTTGGACATATTTTTTATTCTTGAAAACTTTGGACAATTGCTTGTCGTGTATGATGACGCTGCGGTCCAGTTTATCTTTCGGAGAAATATTGGGCGAATATAAAAAGGTGTCCTTATTCTTAGCAATAATGACATGAACATGTGAATCGACAATTTCCCATGCCATTTCCGTACCGATTTTTTCATTTGGATGGTGGGCCAGGATGTCCGCAATTTTTTCCGCGGTATTAGATAATTCCTTTTCCACCTGATTGACGTGGTAATTTTCGAAAAAACCTAACAGCAAAATGGTAAGAACAAATAAGACAAAGGACACCAAGAGCAAGATGGTCGCCCATAATTTTCCTACAATACTTCTCCAAAATTTCATTCAGGCTTTACCTCGAATTTATAGCCTACTCCCCAAACGGTTACAATCATCTTAGCGGCTTTTTCAGACACTTTGTTCAGCTTTTCCCGCAGCCGTTTTACGTGAGTGTCGACAGTACGCAAATCGCCAAAGAACTCATAATGCCAAACTTCCTTTAATAAGTGCTCGCGATCAAACACTTTATCCGGCGTTTTGGCCAGAAAATACAGAAGTTCGTATTCTTTCGGTGTTAAATTTACTTCTTTTCCGTCCGCAGTTACACGGTGGGCATCATTGTCAATGACTAAATGGGGATACACGATCATGTCCTTAGCAGAAGCGTTCGTATGCAAATAACTTGTCGTAGAAGCACGTCTCAGCAGCGCTTTTACCCTCAGCACAACTTCACGCGGGCTAAAAGGCTTTACGACGTAATCATCTGCTCCGACTTCAAATCCTTGCACACGATTTGCTTCTTCGCCTTTAGCCGTCAGCATGATGACAGGAGTAGCTTTCTTTTCTCTTAACTCTTTGCATACTTCCACACCGTCTTTACCGGGCATCATGAGATCAAGAATGATGCAATCATAATCAGTGGTTAACGCTTTGTCTAACGCAGTATTTCCGTCGGCTGCCTCATCTATCACAAAATTTTCCTTTTCCAAATACATTTTCAATAGTCGCCGAATTCTTTCCTCATCGTCGACAATTAAAATTTTCATCTCTTCTTCCACTTTATTTCCCTCCTAGTCTAAACTAGTTGTTCATCCCCGCTTTATGCTAAACAAGTAAGGAGGAGCAGAAACTCTTTGCTCCGTTAAATGACGGGCCACATGCTTCATTTTAATAGGAAAAAAGCCTCTTTTAAAAGGGAAGGATTGAACTTTTTATGAACATCGACAAAATCTGATTGTGAACTACCCGCTACCTACGCTTCGCTTAGAGGTGAGGGCTTCTAAGGTAATCGCACCTAACGGTACGAAATTTACTTAGCTATCGAGCCTGTTCCATGCTCTATTTATGATGATGCTAATGCCAACAGTCGCAATCCTTCACGCTTGATATTGATAGAAGCATTCCAATCTCTATCTGCTACAAAACCACAATCACAATGGAATATGCGCTCAGAAAGAGATAGAGACTCCTTTACTTGACCGCAACATGAACAAGTTTTGGATGATGGAAACCACTTATCTATTTTGATAAGCTTTTTCCCCTGCTCCTCTAACTTGTATTGGAGAAATTTCGTGAACATGCCCCATGCATGATCAGCAACGCTTTTGCCGAAATTGAGTGCTTGGGACATTTCCTTCATGTTGAGGTCTTCGATAACCACGCAATCATATAGTTTCGCTAATTTGTGCGATTCCTTATGTAGAAAGTCTTTTCGTTGGTTCGCAATTCTTTCATGTAGCTTCGCCACTTTTAGTCGTTGCTTGTGCCAACGATTAGAACCTTTCTTTCTGCGTGATAGAACACGCTGTTCTTTCGCTAATTTTCCCAAGGCTTGGCGATAGAAACGAGGGTAATTGGCTGTCTTACCTTCTTCACTATCGACCAATAAACCGTTCATGGAAAAATCTAAGCCAATCACAGCTTGTACTTCTTTTTGTACAGATTGATGTTCGTATTCAGTGAGAATAGAAACATAGTATTTTCCTGTTTTTGTTCGAGAAACCGTACAAGACTTGATGATATGATGTGACGGAATTTCTTGATGTTGTTTGATTTTTACAAGTTTCAGTTTCGGTAATTTGATATAACCATCCAAAAGCATAATGTTTCCGTTGACCACGTTGGTTGTGTAGGACTGTCTCGCCTTTCGGCTTTTGAACTTCGGAAATTCAGCACGACCAGAGAAGAAGTTTTGGTATGCCTTCTGCAAATTCAGTTGAGCGTTTGCCAACGCAAGGCTGTCTACTTCTTTGAGCCATGGAAATTCCTTTTTGTACTTTGCAGGAGTCGGGAATTTTTTTGCTTTTTCAAGGCTTCTTTGTCGTCCTTGAATGGTTCATATGTTTCCATTTGTTCAGCCAACATTTTGTTGTAGACGAAACGAACGCAGCCGAAGGTTTTTGTAAGAAGTTGCTCTTGTTCTTGTGTTGGGTACAGAGGAAATTTATATGCTTTGTTTGCCATATCGAATCACCTCACTTCCTCCCTTGATTTTCTATATACTGCTTTATCACTTCAATGGGCGCACCACCTGTTGTAAGTAAGCAAAAGCTTCTTGACCAAAAATACTCTTTCCAAAGTTTTCTTTTCACTTGTGTATAATGCTTTTTGATAAGTCGAGAACTTGCACTTTTATAGGCATTGATGAACTTTGATAGTTCACTATTCGGGTGTGCCTTGAACAAAATATGCACATGGTCAAGATCGTGATTCCATTCGCCCAAGGAAATATTGTAATGTTCACCAAGTCGAATAAACATATCTTTTGCATAGTCAGATATGGGATCATCAATCACTTGTCTGCGATATTTTACGACCAGAACAAGATGATAATACAAAAGGAATACCGAATGATTATTATTATCTAATTCCGTTGATATAACAGCCTTTCATTTATATAAATACTGATTATATCGTAGTACAAAAAAGAGACAACTTTAGGCTAAGCCTAACCGAAATTCATCTCCCACTTTCACTGGTGCTTCCGCACCTTCACGTTTTGAAGTAGGGGACTTCTTTCGGAGGGAAGTTAAAATCGGCTGCTACGCATAAGAATGCAGCCCGGCAATGACGAGATTGACCGCCACTAAGTTAAACATGATAATGATAAATCCGATCACCGCCATCCATGCGGATCGTTCTCCATGCCAGCCTTTGGAAAGACGCAAATGCAAAAAAGCAGCATAAAACAGCCAGGTAATAAGAGCCCAAACCTCTTTCGGGTCCCATCCCCAAAACCTTGTCCACGCAATTTGCGCCCAAATCATGGCAAAAATCAAAGCGCCTAAAGTGAAAACAGGAAAACCGATTAAAACAGCGCGGTAGCTGATTTCATCTACTAAGTCCAAGCTGATGTTTTGGACAAAAGGCTGCAGTAAAGCGGCTATTCGTTTTCTAGTGATCACTCGAATCAGCACGTATAGAATGGTGCCTGCTATCAACGACCAAATCACTGTATTCAGTTTTTTGGCATTAATGATAGCCGGAACGTAGAAAAGTGGATTCATAACGTTTTTCGTTTGCAAATCACCCTCATGAGGACCGATCAAAGCAGGCAGATTATATACCACTTCCGCCGGCTGTCCTTCTTTATTGACATACTGAAAAGCGGCTTCATAATCCATTATACGGAAAATGGTTGTCACCGCCACAAAACCGATGACCGCCACCAGTCCGTACATAATGACTTCCAGCCAAAAAGTCCGTTTGCTCGCTTTTGATTGATCCACCACTTTGATTAAATAAATGAGCCCGGCAATAAAACTGATGGATAAAATCCCTTCTCCTGCCGCCGCTGTCGTAACATGAATATGAAGCCAATCGCTTTGCAACGCGGGGATTAATGGACTGATTTCTCTTGGAAACATGCTCGCATAAGCGATGATAATGACCGCGACAGGAAGAGCGAAAAGGCCAAGTGCAGGCAAACGATAAATAAAATAAATAATGATAAAGGCCCCTACTAACATCATGCCAAAAAACGTCGTAAATTCAAATAAGTCACTCACCGGTGCATGCCCGGCAGCAGCCCATCTAGTAAAAAAATATCCGACTTGAGCGATAAAACCGACGATGGTGATCAAAATTCCTATTTTCGCCCAGCGATTAGGTTCCTTTACCATTTCAGCGTTTTTAGAGCGGATGGATCCGCCAAAAAAAAGCGTTGCTACTAAATACAGAATAAAAGCGGTATATAATAAATTACTGCTTAAATGTGCTAGCGTCACGCTTCTTCCCCCTTTTCAGATTGGTCAACCGGCACCGGCAATTGGGTTCCTTCTAGAATAGACGAAATTTCTTTTTTTAATCCATACCAGTTTTTATTTGTATGAGCAGCAATATAAACTTCGCCATCTACTTTTCTAATCCAAATCCTGCGATGATTCCAATAAGCGCCTTGAATGACGCCGATCATAAAAATCGCTCCCCCCAGGGCTAAAATCCAAAGAGTTAAATCTTTATGGACTGTCAATGCAGAGACATTCCGTGTTTCAAGGCTTTTAAACTTCATTTTATAATCGGTTGTACCAAGCGGCTCGATAGTCTGCCTGATCGCTACAAAACTCACTTCTCCATCAGGATGCTCAGGCGAAAACATTTTAAATAAGAAAGCAGGATTATTCGGAATCGGAGATTTGGATTGTGGCTCACCATTATTGGCAAATCCTGAAAAATCAGGATAATAACCCATTAATTTTACTTTATAGCCATGTCCTAACGAATACGTTTCTTTAGGTTGAAAAAGATCCACTTTTACCGTTCCGAACTCTTTGCCTGTTTTTTTGTCCGTTAAAGTGAACACCATCGCTTTTGGTTCGCCCAGTTTAAAGGAAGATTGGTAAATCGCGTAATGATCCAATTTGATTGGATGGTTGACACGGATGGCTCCTTCCTTTATCTTTTTTAATTTCGGTGGCGCTCCCGGCAGCCCTTGATTTTCATTTTTATAAAGAACTACATTGGATTGATAGTTTTTAGCGATGTTTCCAACGCGATCAATTGCTTGGTTAAAAACTTCCGGATCTTTCTTTTTGCTGTATTCCTGCAAAATAAATTTTTTATTTTGAACATAATATTTTCCGTTTGTCCCCGGAACCTCCAAGGTTTCCCCTTCCCTTATCCAAAGAAGCTTGTCTACATACATGCCGTCAACCGAACGCAACATAGCTCCAAATAAGAAAATGATCAAACCGATATGATTCACATAAGGTCCCCAGCGGGAAAAGCGTCCTTTTTCCGCCAACAGGGCTTCATCATCCATTCGGATACGGTAATGTTTTTTTTCCAGCTTTTTCTTGATTTTTTCGATGTCTTCATGAAAGTGATGGGCGGAACTTTGAGCAAACAAACGTTGCTTCTTCATAAAGGACTCATGTCGAACCACCCTTTGATTTCTTAAAGCGCGGTACAACGGGATGACCCTGTCAAGACTACAGATGACAAGTGAAACTCCGATTAAAGCAATGAGCGTTATATACCAGACAGAGTTGTAAAGATCGTAAAAACCAAGCTTATAATAAATTTCCCCCAACGTTCCATAGACTTGTTTGTAATAATCTCCCGGGTCCACATTTTGAGGAATATACATTTTTTGAGGAAAAATCGTCCCGATGGCACTGGCAATCAACGTGACAATAATGAGGATAACTCCTACTTTAACAGAAGAAAAAAAGTTCCATATTTTATCAATGATCGTTTTATGATAAGTTTGGGAACGTCGAGCGCTTCCTTCGTAGCGCATATTATAAAGTTTGCTTTGTTTCGCTTCTTCCGTAAGTGCTCTCCCGCACGCTTCACAAAGAATAGTGCCATGAGGATTTACGTGGCCGCATTCACATTTCACCTTTTCCATAGTATTTCTCCTCTAACATTATGGTTTAATTTCCGCCAATTTTTCTCGCACTTGTTCCTCATTTTGAAGCCCGCCGATGATGACTTCTTTCACTCTTCCTTTTGAATCAATCAGAAAAGTAGTCGGCAAAGGATCGACTCCGTACGCTCTCAGCACCTCCTTATTGCCATCAATCATGATTGGAAATGTGAGATGGTATTGTTCGGCAAATTTTTTTACTACTAAATCAGGTTCACCGACATTGACAGCGAGGATTTCTACTCCTTTGCTTTTATACTCCTTTCCTACTTTTTCCAAATCCGGCATTTCTTTTTTGCATGGCTCGCACCATGTCCCCCAAAAATTAAGAAAAACTCCTTTTCCTTTGTAATCAGAAAGCTTATGTTCTTTCCCATGCAAATCTTTCAAGACAAAATCAGGGGCTTGATCCCCCTTTTGAACGGACCCTTTCTCATCTCTTGTTAAATTGGCATAAAGTGTATAGCCAACTGCAGCGGCTAAGATGAGGAGAATGATCGTCCGTACCAAAAGGCGTCTTTTCTTTTTATCCACATCAGCACCTCCATCTGATGAAACGATTTCTTCTTCATAGAAGAAAATGCTTCCGTCACATCGTTCATTCAGTATGTACAACAAAGGAAGCGGCCGTTGTCAAAGCAGTGCCTTAAGGCAGTCCGGCCGGATGCGCCGTATTTTTTGAATAATGGTAAAAGTTTGATCTTTTTCAAAAATGAGACAATCATAGAATTTACATTCATTATACCATTTATTCCTTTATTGAATAGGAGAATGAAGCTTCGCGAATTTTATATTTTGAAAACCTCTTCATTCTCCTCTCAGCGCCAGTTCTCTCAGCTGCTTCACTTCATGAGGAGATAATTCACGAAACTCTCCGGCATTTAAACCTTGCAGCGTCAAAAAAGCAAAACGTTCTCTTCTTAATTTCAATACAGGATAGCCAATTTTTTCAAACATTCGTCTAACTTGCCTATTTCTTCCCTCATGAATCGTGATTTCAACAATGGCGGTATTCTTTTTGCGGTCGCCACTTAAGAATTTGACTTTAGCGGGTGCCGTCATCCCGTCTTCCAATTCCACCCCTTTTTCCAACTGCTTTAAGGCTGGACGAGGAGGAATGCCTTTCAGTTTGGCAATATAAGTCTTTTCAATTTTATAGCGAGGATGCATGAGCAGATTGGCGAATTCTCCGTCATTCGTCAACAGCAACAAACCTGAAGTATCATAATCAAGACGTCCAATTGGATAAATTCTCTTGTCCACATGAGGAAAGAAATCGATCACCGTTTTCCGTCCTTTATCATCTCGAACCGAAGAAATCACACCTCTAGGTTTGTACAGCAGAAAATACACTTTTTCTTCCCTTTCAACAGGAATGCCTTCTACTTCAATCTTATCGCTGTCTGAAACTTTCGTACCAAGTTCCGTAACTACTTCTCCATTTACTTTTACTTTTCCTTCTACTATCAGCTGCTCGGCTTTTCTTCTTGAAGCAATTCCTGCCTGAGCAATCACCTTTTGCAATCTTTCCATTTCCATCACCTCTACTGATTTCCTTAGTTGACATTCCTTACTGCATTATCACATATCGTTCTAAAAAAGCAAAGATGAATGTCATGAACGCAAAACGGGACGCTGTCTAACTGTTTTTCGTCGATCTTTCGATGGACGGGTCATGCATTGAAATTTCAGTGGCAACATAAAAAAACGGGACTGCCCCAATAGTCAGTAAAATGACTAAGAGGTGCCCCCTTTTTTCATGTGAAGCTTTCTATCAAACATATTTGTGAACGAGAAAATCACTCGCTTTTCGTGTCTTGATCCGTGACACGCCTCGCACGTCCCTCGCTGCTAGGGATCTCGCCCGCTTCGCAATCATCACAGTAAAATGTTATCCGAGACAAATAAAAAAATCGCCATTTCCATGTATGCGGATGAAAGAAGTTCATATGAAAAACGGCAGCTGATACCAGGTTGCAATGTTTAGATCGGACCTTGAAACCCGTTCCTTAAAGATCAACGGACACCGGTTGCTTCACCTCGCATTTGGAAAAACGGAAATCGTCCTGTCCGCCTAAGCCAAATCCAGATATTAGCGGATGCGGGTTACGGAGAAAAACCAACTATTTATACACTTTTCGAAAAATCATATAAACCGGAGATCAGGAACCAAAAACGAGAGTCACCACGATGACAGCAACTATAAATCCCGCCAAATCTGCCAAAAGTCCGACTTTTAAGGCATCCCCCATTTTTTTTACCCCAACGGCTCCAAAATAAACAGTCAAAACGTACATCGTTGTATCCGTGCTTCCTTGAATTACCGAAGCCAATCGGCCAATATACGAATCAGGGCCGTGAGTCGAAATCAAATCGGTCATCATTCCAAGCGCCGCATTGCCGGAAATTGGTCTAATTAAGGCAAGAGGAATGATTTCAGGTGGAATCCCTGCTTTTAACAATAAGGGTTTTATGCAGCCAACCAAAGATTCCAGAGCGCCGGATGCCCGAAAAATGCCTATCGACACCATCATCCCCACTAAATAAGGAATAATGGAAAAAGCCATTTGAATCCCTTCTTTCCCACCTTCCACGAACGTTTCATACGTCGGTACTTTTTTCATTGTTCCGTACAGTAATATAAAACCTATAATAAAAGGAATGAGCCATAAGGATATGGCGGATATCCACTGCATATTATTTCACTCCGTTTTTCCTTCGATAATAAAAATACCGGTCAATTAAAATGCCAAAAATAGCGGAAAATACAGTGGAAACCAATGTTGGACCAACAATTTCAGTCGGCGAGGAAGAATGGTAAGTGATACGGACCGCGATTACCGTCGTAGGAATCAAGGTAATGCTCGATGTATTAATAGCCAAAAATGTAATCATCGAGCGGCTGGCTGTCTCCTTTCCGCCATTCAACTTTTTCAACTGCTCCATCGCTTTTATTCCAAGGGGTGTTGCTGCATTCCCAAGTCCGAATAAATTGGCCATCATATTGGATACAATATATCCTAATGCAGGATGGTCGGGAGGCACTTCGGGAAAAAGCCGCCTCACGAGCGGGCGAAAGGCTTTGGACATTTTATCAAGCAAACCGGATTCTTGGGCGATTCTCATCATGCCGAGCCAAAATACTAATACACTGATCAATCCAATGCACAACGTGACTGCTTGGCCGGCTGTTTCGAAGATGGCTTCATTCACTTTATCCATATTTCCATTCACCATCGCAAATAGCAAGCCAACGATCGTCATTCCCACCCATATATAGTTAACCATTTGTTTTCACACCCATCTGCATCGCAAACAAGTCTTTCCAGTACTGTATCCAACCTTTTTTCTCTGTTTTAACAGGTTCAAAATAAATCGGAATGGACCGAACTTGACGATGATCAAAATAGACAACAGCTCGACCTACTAATGAAGGCACATTTCGGCCTTTCTTCCAAGCCTTTTTAGGCTTTAGCAATTCATAATTTACTTCTACTTTTTTTTCTTCTTTTTTGGTGAGAGGCAGTACCACTTCTTTCTTTGTGTAAACTCGTCCTTTATAAAAAGAATTTTTTACTTCGTCAATTTTTCCTTTTGGCAAAACTACTTTTGGATCGTAACGATCAAATGCATAGTCAAACATTTTTATATGATCATCCCAATCATTTGGATCATCCAAAGTGACGGCAATTAAATCAAAGTCTCCTTTTTGGGCAGTAGATACAAGCGTCCTTTTCGCTTTTTTGGTATATCCTGTTTTTCCACCCGTACTATATGGATATTTTTCCGTCAACAGTTTGTTTTTATTTTTCCAGACCCTGTCCCAATCCCCCCTGGGGTCAGGCACTTTGTACACTTTTGTACCTGCAATTTTCCGATAGGTTTTATTTTGCATTGCATATTTCGTTAACAGCGCCATATCGTAAGCCGTAGAAAAATGATCATCCGAATCATCAAGACCGTGTGGATTCGAAAAATGAGTGTTTTTCATGCCGATCTCTTTCGCTTTTTGATTCATGAGAAAAACGAATCCTTCTACGCTTCCCCCCACGTGTTCCGCAATCGCAACAGCTGCGTCATTTCCTGATCTAAGCATTAATCCATAAACAAGGTCTTTCAGTTTTATTTTTTCTCCTGGTTGTAAATATAGGGAAGAGCCTTCTGTATGAACGGCACGCTCAGACACTTTGACTGTATCATTTAATTTTCCGGATTCAATTGCCACGATGGCCGTCATGATTTTCGTAATACTGGCAATCCGCTTAATCTCGTGGGGGTCTTTCTCATATAATATACGGCCGCTGTTTTGATCCATCAAAACGGCGCTTTTAGCGCTGATCGATAGTTTCGCCTCTACCGGCTTGGACCATAAAGGAACAAGCAGCAAAAGGGAGAAACATATGTAAACCATACTCCTTTTCATTTCCGCCCTCTCCTTCTGTTGTTTGTACAAGTCTATGCAGAAGAAATCGGCATATGATGAAAAGTTGTCGCATTCTTCATTGCACACACGGGAAAAAATCGAGTAGAGAGAGGGAATTCCGGCAGCTGTTTTTTCATTGGAATCATTTACGGCAATGTTTCTATATTCTTTCACTCCTCATAAACAAATAAAAAAGGCAAAAGTGATTTCATTTTAAAATCACTTTTGCCCTTGCAAAAAATGTTTTGATTTTCAATTTACTATATCGTAAAGGAATTATTCTTCAATTTGTAATGTTTCCTGGAATTTTTCAAAAAATAAATCCGCATCCTGCTGATATTCCTCTTCCTCAGGCTGACGGAGCGGTGGCAATTCGTTTAAATCTTTCAGTCCGAAGTAGTCGAGAAACTCATTCGTAGTGCCGTACAAAATCGGTCTTCCCGGGCTTTCTTTTCTTCCGACTTCTTTTATCAATCCTTTCGATATGAGCGTCTGAATAGGACGCTCCGTTTGGACGCCGCGAATCTCCTCAATCTCTACTTTCGTTATGGGTTGTTTATAAGCGACGATGGCCAGCGTTTCCAGCGCCGCTTGCGACAATGACTGAGGCCGCGCCGTTTCAACCATCTTTTTTAAATAAGGAGCATTTTCTTTTTTAGTAGCAAGCTGGAACGTATGGGCCCACTCGATGATCTGTAATCCTCGTTGTTCATTGTTTTCATATTCTTGCTTTAGATCATTGACAATGTCCATGGCTTCGTATTCTTCAATTTCCAATACATCCGCGATTTGCTTTAACGTCAATCCTTCGTCTCCGGCAGCAAAAAGCAAACTCTCTAAGATGCTTTTCCAATGAATCAATTCCAATCGTTATGCTCCTCCTTTCACTGCCAAGAAAATTTCCGAAAAATTTTCATCCTGTTCCGCCACTATTTGGTTTCTTTTCATCAACTCCAAGATAGCCAAAAACGTCACGACGATCACTTCTTTGCCGGTATCAGAGAATAATTCGGAAAATTTTTGCCGTTTTCCGGTTGAGCGCAGCGTCTTTAAAATTTCATCCATTTTTTCTTCAATCGGAATTTCTTCTCTGGCAATTTTGGCCGAAAGTGGCCGTTTCAGTTTTTTCCTCCGCAGCATTTTGTGATAAGCGGCGATCATATCATATACGGTGACCTGTAAATCTTTCAGCGGAGCCTCCTCTTTGGCATAGGACGATAAGTCTGCCGGAGGTTTCGTGAAGATTTGTCCTCTTTCTGCTTCCTTTTCTTTTAACAGCTTGGCTGCCTCTTTAAATTGTTTATATTCTATCAACTTTGTCACTAGTTCTTCTCGAGGATCTTCCGGTTCCCAATCCTCAATGTCTTCGACGATTTCTTCTTCTTGCTTTGGAAGCAGCATTTTACTCTTTATCGCTAACAGCGTTGCCGCCATGACTAAATATTCGCTGGCTACATCGAGCTCGAGCTCTTTCATCGTATGAATATACAGCATATATTGCTCTGTAATTTCCGCCATTGGAATGTCATAAATATCGATTTCCAGATGCTGGATTAAATGAAGAAGCAAATCTAAAGGCCCTTCAAACCCTTCAACTTTTACATTAATCTGCATATTATCACCAATTCTAAAAAGCAGAAGATATTTCTTCTTTAAGATCATGAGATTGGTACATGCTCCATACCAACATTAATAGTATAGTGGATCCCCTGCTTGTTCTCCAAGTTTTATTTTCATTATACTTTTTCCATCATTCATGTTAAGCTATATTTGAATTGCGAAAAATCAATCTGAGGTGTACCCGAATTGACCTATCCCGTTTCTTACTTATTGTATTTAGCCCATTTTCATCTGGATCATGATTACTTTGAATGTCATGAAATATTAGAAGAATATTGGAAAAATGAAACACAACAAAAACGCGACTCCGTTTGGGTCTTGCTGATTCAAATTGCCGTTTCCTGCTATCACCATCGCCGTGGAAATTTCAAGGGGGCCGGTAAATTGCTGTCGAAGGTCCAAACACAGCTGAAAAAAAATCGAAAAGAACTCTTTCAGCTCGGAATCGATCCGGACCGTCTTTCACATTTACTTTTATCCCGTTATCAAGACATTCTGAATCAGAAAGAGTTTCGGCCGTTTGCTCTCCCATTGAACAATCCCAACGTGAAAAATCAGTATATGCAATTAGCCCGACAATTTTCTATTTCCAACTGGAGTGACATCCGCAATAGAAAGTACATTGTCAACCGACATTCGCTGCGCGATCGTTCCAGTATCATTGAGAACCGTCTGAAGTCACTGGAAAAGCGGCATAATTCCGGTGCCGCCGCATGGAAAAAATGCTGAACTTCGTTCAAGATCTTTTTTAATCTTTTCAAACTTCTTAAAAATCCGCCATAACGATTTCGGGCGGCAGGCGTAAAAAAAGAGTGCCCAATCTTTGGAACACTCTTTTACCACATTTGATTAAGCATCATCTTCATTTAACTCGCAATTATCGAAGAACGCAGCTGTATACTCGTTTGGTTTCAGCTGCTTATCACTGTGAAGTTCTTTGAGAGCTTTCAGCATCGCTTTTCCGATTCCTTCTTGACGATAGGAAGGATTGACACAAATATGTTGAATTTCAGCAATATTTCCTTCTTTTAGTTGAATTCCAACGACTCCGACAATATCTTCTTTATCTTCTTTTTTCCATAAATACAGCTGCCATTGATCATCAGTTTCGTATGTTTTCATGGTTTGCTGTAGCTTTTTAACGTCCTTTTCATTAGGCATGAACGATAACAAGCCCATTGCAATTTTTTCAAAAGACTTTTTATAACGAATAAGCATTCTTAATCCCTCTTAAGTTCGTGTATTTCCGCTACACTCTTTCCATTCATCCAATGACATAGCTGTAACTATATTACTAAAATTTATCGAAGGAATCAACTTATGGTTGCGAAATGGAAATATATGCCTGAACGAATCCGTCGTCTAGCCAAAATAGGCGTAAGATGCTTCTTCCCGTTCTCCACCTCTTCTATCCTTTCATTACGCGTTTTCAACGGAGACCGTAAGCGGTAAGTCCAATTTCACCAAATCCTCATAGCTTTCCCTTTTGATCACAAGACGCGCTTCGCCGTTTTCGACAAATATCACAGCCGGCCGTGGAATTCGATTATAATTATTGGCCATGGAATAACCATATGCTCCCGTACAAAAAACGGCTAAAATGTCTTTATGGTTCGGTTTTGGAACAGGCAAGTCCCATATCAGCATGTCGCCAGACTCGCAGCATTTTCCCGCAACGGATACCGTTTCTTCTACAGGATCATTCATCCGATTGGCAATGACAGCCTCATATTTGGCATCGTAAAGAGCCGGCCGAATATTATCTGACATTCCCCCATCAATGGCCATATATTTCCTCACTTCAGGAATATCCTTCATTGAACCGATTGTATACAATGTCATTCCGGCATCTCCCACAAGAGAACGCCCCGGCTCAATCCAAATTTCCGGCATTGTTAAATGAAGGAGCTCCGTTTGCTGTTTCACTTCATGGATAATTTCTTCCACATAGCGGGACGGTTCAAGCGGATCATCCTCGCTCGTATATCTTATGCCGAACCCACCGCCTAAATTAAGAACTTCAGGCTGAAACTGATACTTTTCTTTCCATTCCGCCATCTTGGTCAACAATTTTTTGGCCGCCAGCTTAAACCCAGTCGTTTCGAAAATTTGAGAACCGATGTGGCAATGAAGACCAAGAACATTTAAATAAGGTGAGCGAAGGGCCATTTTCAGCGCATCCTCGCTTTGTCCGCTGTTTAAATCAAACCCAAATTTGGAATCTTCCTGCCCTGTTAAAATATAGTCATGAGTATGAGCTTCCACTCCAGGCGTCACGCGCAGCAAAACATTTACTTGTTTGTCTTTCTTTTTGCATAATTGCTGCAAGAGTTCAAGTTCATAAAAATTATCAACGACAATGCACCCGATCTCGTAATCAAGCGCCATTTCCAACTCTTCTTCGCTTTTGTTATTGCCATGAAAATGAATTTTTTCACGTGGAAAATCTGCCTTAATAGCCGTGTACAGCTCACCGGCAGAAACAACGTCAAGCGATAGTCCTTCCTGATCTGCCAACTGAAGCATGGCTATGGAAGAAAATGCCTTGCTGGCGTACGCAACCTGAGCCTTAACCCCCAACCGTTCAAATGTATTTTTAAATCCGCGCGCCCTGTTTCGGATCATGGCAACATCATATACATACAGCGGTGTACCGTATGTTTTCGCCAATTCTACCACATCTGCGCCGCCAAATACTAAATGCCCTTTCTCATTAATGGCAGCTGAAGCATGTTCTACCATTTTTATCCCTCATTCCGTCATCCGATTTCTGATATAATCACCGCAAGATTCTGATAAATCTATTGATGAAAACAATCGACAGCCGAACACTGTCGATTGATCTCGTTTCATAAAAAAGATAAATGTAATATAACATATATTTGAAATCAGCTCAACTTCAAGATTACCACTTTGTTCCTCTGTCCTATTTATTACTTGTTTTCAGCCTATTCAAAACAGAGTAAATCAATATGGCAGGGAAGTTTTAACTGATTTCGATCATGATGATTTGGTCGGCTGTTTGTATCGATCTTGCGGGTGAACAATGCTCGGACGAATTTTTTCTCCCGGAACCGGACGTCTTACCAACACATTTAACAACGCTTTTGGATTAAAAGGGATAAACGGCCATAAATAAGGTGTATTTAATGAACGAATACTGGCCAGATAGATGAGAAAAACGGTGCTACCGATGACAAATCCCGGAACTTTAAAAAGGACTACCATAATGAGAAGAAACATTCTTGCCAACGTATTGGCAATGCTTAATTCATAGCTGGGAGTCGTAAAGGTCCCGATGGCTGCGACGGATACATATAAAATGACTTCCGGAACAAATAGTCCAACTTCCACTGCAATTTCACCGATCATCACGGCTGCAATCAGCCCCATAGCCGTTGATAACGGCGTCGGTGTATGAATGGCCGCTATTCTGAATAATTCGATTCCCATGTCTGCTAAAAAGAGCTGAACCACTACAGGAATATGCGACTTTTTGTGGGGGCCTATATAATCGATTTGATCCGGAAGCAAGGATGGATCTTTCACACATAAATACCAAAGAGGCAACAGAAAGATGGAAATAAAAATGCCGATAAAGCGCGTCCATCGTACAAATGTCCCTACGGCTGCTGCCTCCCGGTATTCCTCGGCATGCTGGACATGATGGAAAAACGTTGCAGGAGTTAAAATAACGCTTGGCGATGTATCCACAATAATCATCACATGCCCTTCCAATAAATGGGCGGAAGCGATATCGGCTCTTTCTGTATAACGAACGAGTGGATATGGGGTATAGCCTTGCTTCAGCAAAAATTCTTCTACTATTTTATCGGCCATGGGCAAGCCGTCGATATTAATGTTTTCAAGCTCTTGCCTGATCACGTTGACTAAGTCGGGATTAGCCACATCTTTAATATATCCAATGGCTACATCCGTTTTGGAACGCTCCCCTATTTTCAATAACTCGAACCGCAATCGTTCATCACGGATTCTCCTTCTTGTTAATGCCGTATTCATAATGATATTTTCCACATAGCCATCACGGGAGCCTCGCACAACTTTTTCGGTGTCCGGCTCTTCCGGCTGTCTGCCTGGATAATGCCGAACATCGACAATAAAGGCCTCTTCTTCCCCTTCCACTAAAATGGCTACAAGCCCGGATAGTACTTGATCCACCATTTCATCAATCGTTTTCACTTTCTGAACCGATTGATTGACAATTCGGTTTTCCACGATTTCTTTTACTCGAATGGTATTTCTTTCTGTATCGTTGAGACGAGTCAAAAACATCAAAATACCTGTAATAAAGGAAGTATCGCATAGACCGTTCACATAATATAGATGAACGTTTTTTCTGATGATTTTTAGTTTCCGAACACCGAGATCAAAGCTAGTGCCCAATCCCACCCTTTCTTTCATCATTTCTTCAAGATGAGAAAGGTCTTTAGGAATGGTGGTTTTCGTATTGAGATCTTGCTTTCCCATTGTTAAACGCTCCCTTCCAATGTATCAACAAAACAAACATATTTTTTATCGCTATAGCCGGGCAAAATACATCCAATGAAACAGCGATCCGGCCACTTTTCCTATCACGATCGCCATTAATAGCCATACGATTTGATCATCAACGCCTATTCTTTTCGCTAAAATCGGCAACACGTTCGTGACTTCTGTCAGCGCAGCCGCAAGCATTCCAATAAAAATCCCGTACATAAGCCCAATTGGAATCAAAAACGCCGGAAAAAAAGAATATGTCACTTTCCATAAACTGATCAAACATCCGAACAATGCTCCAAGCACGATCGCCCATTCATAATAGCTAATCTTGTTGACGGTTTTCGTCAGCTGAGTAAGACGCGGCACAATTCCCAGCACACTTAGAAAAGCGACGAATCCTCCTCCGACAGATAAGCCACCAGCAAGCCCGACAAAGGCTGCTATCGCCTCTTTAATCATCTTTCAGTTCCTTCATGCTTTCTTTGTTTTCATGTACAATCATGTATTGGTCTAAATCTTGCTGGTAATTGAACATTTCGACTTCCAAAGGGCTCGGTTCTTCGTTAATCCGTTTTTGAAAGACATGATTGAAGAATAAAATCATTCCCACACCTAAACCAAGCGAGTACGGAATTTGGAAAATCAGCGGATTTTGATCCTCTTTTCCCGTGATAATTCGATACAGCTCCCTATGAACTTTTCCCATGCTCACATCTTCATGAAAGTTCATAATGGTAAAAGCCGCTCCGATAAATAACAGCAGCCAGACGCTGATAAACAAGAGCGGGGAAGCTTTCTTTTTCTTATAAATCACTTCTACAATCGTCTGAGCCGGCCCGATGGTCTGAACATCTGCCTGTGGAAATACTTTCAAAACTTGATCAATTACCTTGATGACATCGATAATAATAAAATTTTTATCCTCTTTTCTAATCTGATAAATGGGCAAGTTTTGCAAAGTGTTCAAATACGGTTCTGGAGCAATAATTTGAGCAAGATCTTTTAATAATAGTTTTTGCAACTCGGGACATTGTAGCTTGTTTCTCATCCGAATGTAGATTGTTTTTTCCATAGTTTTACCACTTCCTGAGCGATCAGTTTGTTTCTGTTCATAGTATGGGCCGTTTTGGTTATTTTTTTCAATCCAATAACTGTCAGTCATCCTAAACATATGGTATCCATCCATTGGCAAAAGCCCATGGAATTTGATGCAAGATAGGAAATCAACCATTTTGAACAAAAAAAAGCACATGAATCGTTATGATTGATTCATGTGCGTTCTCATTTGAATTAAAATCTTTTTCTCAAGCCTTGACACTTGCACTTGAGATATTCCCAGCCTTTCAGCCACTTCAGATTGCGTCTGATCTTTATAATAGCGCAAATAGACAATCAGCCTTTCCCGTTCATCCAATTCACGGATCGCCTCTTTTAGCGCCATTTTATCAAACCATTGCTCATCATTTTGATCGGCGATTTGATCCAGCAAGGTAATAGGATCACCGTCATTTTCATACACTGTTTCATGAATAGAGGTAGGCATTTTGCTAGCTTCTTGCGCCATAATGATTTCTTCCGGCGAAAGATCTAAATGCGCTGCCAATTCGTTGATTGTAGGAGCCCGCCCCAAACGTTTCGTTAATTCATCCTTTGCTTTGCGTACTCTGTTTCCCATTTCTTTCAAGGAACGGCTCACTTTTACTGTACCGTCATCTCTTATAAACCTTTGTATTTCCCCGATGATCATGGGGACCGCATAAGTCGAAAACTTCACATCGTATGTCAAATCAAATTTATCTACAGATTTTAATAATCCGATACAGCCAATTTGAAACAAATCATCCGGTTCATATCCCCTGTTTAAAAAACGCTGTACAACAGACCAGACTAGCCGCATATTTTTTTGGACAAGGAGCTCTCTTGCCTCTTGATTGCCTTGCTGGCTCTTTTGGATCAAATCTTTCACTTCATGATCTTTTAAGATGGATGGTTTACCTTTATCCTTTTTCAATTCCACGTCCATAGGCACGACTCCTTAGTTACACAATGCTTTACTGTTGGCGATGTGTTTGGTCAATCGAATCGTGGTGCCTTTTCCAGGTTGTGAGATCACTTCGACTTCATCCATAAAATTTTCCATAATCGTAAAGCCCATGCCTGAGCGTTCCAATTCAGGCTTTGTTGTAAACAAAGGTTGGCGAGCTTCTTCGATATTGGCTATCCCAATCCCTTCGTCCCGTATGACCATGTCGACGACGCCATCTTCAATGGCGACAGAAATATAGATGATTCCTGCAGGATTGTTTTCATATCCATGAATGATGGCATTCGTCACAGCTTCTGACACGACCGTTTTGATTTCCGTCAATTCATCCATCGTCGGATCCAGCTGTGCAATAAAAGCAGCCACCGTCACTCGAGCAAATGATTCATTTTCGCTAATAGCACTAAATCGCAAACTCATTTCATTTCGCATTCTACGCTACCCCCAATCTTACCAAAGCGCCTGTCTCTGATTGTTCCAATCGAATGATTTTGAACAGTCCCGACATTTCAAACAGCCGCTTGACAGATGGAGATATGGCGCAAACGACCATCTCACCATGTTTTTGCTGAATTTGCTTATATCTGCCTAGTATGACACCGAGTCCGGAGCTGTCCATAAAGGACAAATGCTCCAAATTCAAAACGATATGACGAATATCGTATGCTTCGATGGTTTCTGACGCCTGTTTTCTCAATGATTCAGCCGTGTGATGGTCCAATTCGCCACTTAATCGAATGCAGAGCACATCCGTTTTCACTTCCATATCAATCGCAAGACTCACAGCGTTTTCCTCCTTTAATCCTTTGCTAGTGAGTCAATTCGACTTATGAATCATGGAATCCTTCTCCATGACAAAAATAGTATCTATTCGCCAGAACCAGTGGATTTTATACAAAAACCTCCATCTTCTAAATCAGAGTTTTATTCCTCCGCCTTTGTAAATAAGTTAAACGCTTTCTTGTAATATTGCCACCAGCCGGCTTTTGCTACATTCTCTTCGCTGATCAACGGCGTTTTAGACAAAATTTTTCCATCTTTTTTCAAAACGAGTTCACCAATTTTGTCGCCTTTATGAACAGGTGCCTTTATATCTTTTTTCAGGTGTATATCCCTCTGCAGCTTATTCAACGCCTCGCCTTTTTTAATAAGAACCGAGACGCTTTCAGCCGTTTTGGCATCAATTTTGGATTTTTTACCTTTGGAAATTTTGACTTGCCCCAACGTTTCTCCCTGTCCGTAAATCGGGGAAGTTTCATAGCGCGCAAAAGCATAATCCAGCATTTTGGAAATTTGTGTATTTCTTGACTTTGGAGTAGGTGCTCCAAATACGACTGCGATGACGCGCATATTATTTTTTTTCGCTGTAGCAGTTAAACAATATTTCGCATCGTTCGTAAAACCGGTTTTCAAACCATCTACTCCCGGATAATGTTTGACTAGCTTATTCGTATTGACGAGCCAAAATTTTTTATCGGTGTTTTCACGGAGATAGGATTCATAAAGCCCCGTATATTTTGTAATTTGTGGGTACTTTAACAGCTCTTTTGCCATCAAAGCCATATCGTAAGCAGAACTGTAATGGCCTTTTGCCGGAAGCCCAGTCGGATTTTGAAACTTGGTATCTTTCAATCCCAACTCCTTGGCTTTTTTGTTCATCATTTTCACAAATTCTTCTTCGCTCCCCGCAATATGCTCTGCCATTGCAATAGAGGCATCATTTGCAGATCCCACCGCGATGGCCTTTAGCATTTCTTTCACCGTCATCTCTTCACCAGGCTCCAAGAAGACTTGTGACCCCCCCATGGAAGCCGCTTTTTCGCTTGCTCTTACTTTATCATTCCAATGAAGGCGCCCTTCTTGTATAGCTTCCATAATGAGAATCATCGTCATAATTTTGGTCATAGATGCCGGAGGAAGCCGTTCATGGCTGTTTTTGTCATAAAGAACCGCTCCTGTATCTCTTTCAATTAAAACAGCGGATTTCGCTTCATCAGCAAGTTCCGATTTTGATCCATCCTTTTGCTTTTCTTCTGCAAAAGCAAGTGATGACATAGATGATATCCATAGGAACAAAGCCGCGAAGACGATCAAGAATCGTTTCATTTTTCTACCCTCCATTTGTTTTGTAAGCTATCTAAACCCATCTTTTCCAGTTTCATAAAATTTATGCAAAGTTTTCCTGAAATAAATAAAAAGAAAAGACCGACCTCTCCGCATCCCAGACAGATCTGTCTATTGAGGAATTGGGAGAAGCCAGCCTCATAAAAGCGATGCTAGCCGTTTTTATTTTGAAATGACTTCGTATATTAACGTCGGTGCCGTCACTTTTTCTTTGGAAATCTTGATGCTTTCATATAACTTTTCTTTTACATCTTCAACATCTTCGCGATTGCTGTATATGGTGACGATCGATTCGCCTTTTTTGACTTCGTCGCCGATTTTTTTCTTCAGTACAAGACCCACTGCCAGATCGATTGTCGATTCTTTTGTGGCTCTTCCTGCCCCCAGCCACATTGCTGCCGTTCCAATGCTGTCCGCTTCCATCTCTGCTATATAACCGTCTTCCTTAGCAGGCAAGTCGATTTGGTACTTTGCCTGCGGCAGTTTATTCGGTTGATCCACTACAGAAGCATCGCCTCCTTGGGCAGCCAAGAAAGTTCTGAACGTTTGCAATGCTGATCCATTTTGAATGGACGTAAGCAGTTTCTCACGCGCTTCTTCCAGCGTATTTGCTTGTTCTGCCAGCAAGACCATGTAACTGCCTAAAGTTAAACAAAGTTCGGTTAAATCTTTCGGTCCTTCCCCTTTTAATGTATCCATCGCCTCTTTTACTTCCAATGCGTTGCCGATCGCATAGCCAAGGGGCTGACTCATATCCGAAATGATGGCCATCGTCTTACGTCCAACTTGATTGCCGATGCGAACCATCGCTTCCGCAAGCTGACGCGCCTCTTCCCTTGTTTTCATAAAGGCACCCGCCCCGGTTTTGACATCCAGTACAATGGCATCGGCACCTGCGGCGATTTTTTTGCTCATAATGGAACTGGCTATCAGCGGGATACTGTCTACCGTAGCCGTTACATCTCGGAGAGCATATAATTTTTTATCTGCAGGCGTTAAGTTCCCGCTTTGCCCAATAACAGCCAATTTATTTCGGTTTACGAGTTCTATAAATTCTTGATTGTCAATTTCTACGTGAAAACCTGGTACAGACTCTAGTTTATCAATGGTGCCGCCGGTGTGGCCCAAACCGCGCCCGCTCATTTTAGCAACCGGTACGCCAACCGAAGCCACAAGCGGTCCAAGTACAAGCGTCGTCGTATCGCCCACTCCTCCAGTAGAGTGTTTATCGACCTTGATTCCGTGAATCGCCGATAAATCGATTTGATCACCGGAACGCACCATCGCCATCGTCAAATCTGCACGCTCTCTTTCTGTCATTCCCTGAAAAAATATGGCCATTAACAACGAGCTTACTTGATAATCCGGAATTTCTCCTTTTGTGTAGCCGTTAATAAAAAATTGAATTTCTTCTGTAGAAAGCTCATTTCCGTTTCTCTTTTTTTCAATAATATCTACCATTCTCATCTGTTCTCACCGCTTTTGAACGATTTCAATGTTATTTTATACTTCGTTCCATCCATCGCTTTTTCATGCTTTTCCTGATGAAATTGCCGTACAATACCCTTTCATGAGGGCAGAACCATTTGATCCTGTTCATTCATTTTAAATAGGGTAAAAAGCTTTCCCCATGCTCCGGCATACGGACTTGGAAATTATCCGCCACAGTTGCCCCGACGTCTGCGAACGTTTTTCTGATCGGCAGCTCGTTTCCTCCATGAAAACGTTTGGAGTAAACGAGCAATGGCACAAATTCGCGTGTATGATCCGTTCCGTGGTGAATTGGATCATTGCCGTGGTCCGCCGTGATAATCAACAAGTCTTCATCCGTCATTTTGTCGAATACTTCAGGCAATCTGGCATCAAATTCTTCAAGTGCTTTCCCGTATCCGATCGGATCCCTGCGATGACCGTATAAAGCATCAAAGTCTACCAAGTTGATAAAACTCAAACCGGTAAAATCTTGATCAAAGACCGAAATGAATTTATCCATTCCATCCATATTGGATTTGGTCCGAATGGCTTCGGTCACCCCTTCGCCATTATAAATATCAGAAATTTTCCCAATCGCGATGACATCGAAGCCGCTGTCTTTCAATTCATTCATAACAGTACGGCCAAATGGCTTTAACGCATAGTCATGGCGATTGGACGTTCTAGTAAAATGGCCCGGTTCACCGATGAATGGGCGTGCAATCACCCGTCCCACTTTATATTTTTCATCTAACGTCAACTCTCGGGCAATTTCGCAAATTTTATATAACTCATCCAACGGTACAATCTCTTCATGGGCGGCAATTTGTAAAACCGGATCTGCAGACGTATAAACAATCAAAGCCCCGGTTTCCATATGTTCTTTTCCCAGTTCTTCTATAATGGCCGTACCGCTAGCCGGTTTGTTTCCAATCACTTTCCGACCTGTTTTTTCTTCCAATTGGCGAATTAATTCCTCGGGAAATCCATTCGGAAATACCTTAAAAGGCTTGTCAACTCGGAGCCCCATGATTTCCCAATGCCCTGTCATCGTATCTTTTCCTTTTGATGCTTCTTGCATCTTTGTATAATAAGCCAGCGGTTTTTCTGCTATTGGAATTCCTTTTAACGGTCTTATATTACTTAAGCCCAACTTCGCCATATTCGGCATGTTCAAGCCATTCATACGCTCTGCGATGTGTCCAAGCGTATCTGCGCCTTTATCGTTAAATTTTTCAGCATCGGGAGCTTCCCCTATTCCTACAGAATCCATCACGATTAAATGAACACGTTTATATGTACCTTTTTCCACCTGTACAACCTCCTTATCCATCGATGTCATGACTTGATCGCAAACCGGTCGATCAGGTTTCCACCCGCTTTAATCAATCGATTTCGGATCAAGAGCCCCCTTTTTAAAACGATTTCATTTCTTTATCCAGCAGTTTCTTCCTCATTTTCATAAAGACCGGCTTCCTCGGTTTCTCTTCATTGCCACCAAGTCTACTTACATTTTAACCTATGCCCGTTTTCAAAAACAACTTGTAATGGAGGTTGACCGGTTATTTACGCTCTCGGATGGAATTTGGAATACACTTCCCGCAAACGCGTTTTGGTGACATGGGTATAGATTTGAGTAGTGGAAATATCCGCATGCCCCAGCATTTCCTGTACAGCTCTTAAATCGGCTCCGTTTTCCAGCAAATGAGTGGCAAAAGAGTGCCTTAGCGTATGGGGGGTTAATTCTTTTTCAATATTCGCTTTTTTGGCCAGACCTTTTAATATTTTCCAAAACCCTTGCCTTGTCAGCCTGTTTCCATGATGATTCAAAAATAAGGCATCTGTCCGATATTTTTTTGATTGCATATTTGGACGGCCGTATTGCAAATATTGATCCAGTACATGAAGAGCCGTTTTTCCGACCGGAATAATTCTTTCTTTATTTCCCTTTCCGATGCAGCGCAAAAATCCCATTGTGAGATGAAGGTCGTCTAAATTCAAGTTTACCAGCTCGCTCACGCGTATCCCGGTAGCATAAAGCAGCTCCAGCATGGCCGCGTCTCTCAATCCCGAGGGCTTAGATCTATCCGGAGCCTCTAGAAGCGCCTCCACTTCTGACAATGTCAGCACTTTCGGCAGGGAACGTTCAAGATGAGGGGATTCTATATGAACAGAAGGATCTTGATCCGCCATTTTTTCTCTTAACAAAAATTGGTGAAAGGAGCGAAGAGAAGCAACATGCCTTGCCAATGTTTTGGCGGATTTCCCTTCTTTTCTCAAGTGGTTAAGAAATTGAATGATATGAATTCTAGTGATCTGATTCACATCGGTGATTTGCTCCACCGTTTGCAAGTAATGCAAATAGCTTTTCAAATCCCGTTCATAAGAAACGATTGTGTTTTTGGCCAATCCTTTTTCCACAATTAAAAAGTGAAGAAAATCTTGTAAATAGTCATTCACAGCCCATTACTCCCCATCATGATAAAAAAGTAGCAATCGATCTTGCCAATGAACATGATTGTCTTCCACGGATTGAAAAACTTTGACCGCGGAACCTTTTGGCTTTTCGTATCGATGATTCGTTTGATACTCTTGACTTATCCATATAATACCATAGTAAAAGAAAATCGTGCATCCTGTAAAAAGTAGAAACACTTTAATTGTCTGCCAAATCGTTCGAAACATTCACATGCCTCCCGGACCATAGCTTGTCTCGCCAAAAAACAAATCGTTTTTATTACAGGCTATGACGATTTTATGGAGGTTTATACATCATTCTTGAAATTTTATGGAGAAAATAAAAAAACCTTCCAAATAATGAAGGTTTTTAGTTGGCATGCTGTTTTTCACGATTTTCTTTTTCCGCTTTTTCTTGGCAACGATGGCAAATGCCGTGAAAAGTAAGCCTATGGTCTTTAATCTTAAATTTCCAGCGTTTTTCAACGATCGCTTCTACTTCTTCCAGTAAATCTTCTTGGATTTCATCCACTGCTCCACATTCAATACAGACAAGGTGATGATGGAAATGGGCTGCCCCTTCTTGCCGAAGATCGTATCGGGAGACGCCATCGCCAAAATTGATTTTGTCTACCACTTTTAATTCCGTTAAAAGTTCCAGCGTTCGGTAAACAGTCGCAAGCCCTATTTCTGGTGATTTCTCTTTCACTAGGAGGTAAACATCTTCAGCGCTTAAATGGTCGGCTTCATTTTCCAATAGCACCCGAACCGTCGCTTCCCGCTGAGGTGTTAGTTTATAACTTGCGGAATGTAATTGTTTTTTGATTCGTTCAATTCGGCTTTCCATTTATGTTTTCCCTCCCTAGCCGATGTCCTTCTTATTATAACAAAAAGGGAGGAATAAGCAAAATAAAATCATTTTCATTTGATAGCAAAAGATATTCTTTTTTAAGAATCATTATTTTAATACCATTTTCATTAAGCTAGGCGATAAGTAAGCTTCGATGCTTGCCGCGATGGTCACGATCCCAACCGCAATGATAAAATAGATCACATATCGCGAAAACATCGGCAAAATAGGAAAATGCCCTGACTGATGGACGAAGATTTTTTTGATCAATTGCAAAGAAAACGCGACAGCTGATGCCGCTATTAAAATAAAAGCGGGTATGATAAACAAATTTTGAGGAAGCACCGCCGCAATACTAACTAAGAATCCCTTCCAGCCCATCTGATTCACTAAGAAACCGACGGAAAAGCCGACGACAATTCCTTTCATAAACAAGAATATAAAAATCAACGGCAAGCCGATAATGGAAATGCCAAGCACCCATATAAGCCCTAAATATTTTAAATTATGCCAAAAACTTTGCTGAAAAAGGTCTTCGCTCGCAGCGATATTTCCTTTGGAAACTTGTCCAAAAAACCGCTGCAAATAATAAAACAAATCTTCTTTTTGGACGTACGAAAGGCTGTTGACAATCACCGCGCCAAATACGATCCCCATCAGAAAAAGCGTCATGATAAACAAATAAATTGAGGAATTGGCTTGTACATGTTGAACGATAGAATGGGACGTGGTCTTTTTCTGCATATGTTTTCCTCCTAAATTTAGTTACTACACTGTATGCTGTCCCATTCTGTTTTATACCCAAAAAGCGTCCTGAGTCATCAGAAGCTAAAAAACGTCCGACAACGTCCATATCTTTAAGAAAAAGTTTAAAAAGAAGCTCACCTAACTTTCGGCCAGCTTCTCGATGGTGTTTGCTTTTTTATTATTTCTTATGGAAGATTCGCGATAGGTTCAGAGACGATTGCCTTTTTTTAATTTCAAATACTGTATCGCATAAACCGTTTTCGCATCTGCTATTTTGTTTTCTTTTATATATTGTTCTGCTTCCTCCAAAGTCATTTCCATCAATTCCACAAATTCATCTTCATCAGCGGCTTTGGCATTCTCTTTTTTGCTTAATCCTTCTGCCAAATACAGATGAACGATTTCATTTGCAAATCCCGGTGACGTGTAGAATGAAATAATATGGGTTAATTTTTCGCATACATAGCCGGTCTCTTCTTCCAATTCTCGGTGAGCAGTTTGTTCCGGGTCTTCCCCCGGTTCCAGTTTTCCCGCCGGAATTTCCACGAGCGTCCGTTCCAACGGCTTTCGGTATTGTTCCACCATCACAATCTTTCCATCTTTTGTAATAGGAAGGATGGCTACGGCTCCGGGATGCTTGACAATTTCCCGCTTCGATCGTTTTCCATCCGGCAGTTCCACTTCGTCTACTTGAACTTTAATAATCTTTCCTTCAAAAATGGGTTCCGTTGACAATGTTTTTTCTTCCAAACGCGACATTTTCACCACTCCTCTTTTCATGGACCCCTTTGTTCTATTCTGCTTTTCCCATCATAAAGTGTACCATAAAGCGATTACCGATCTGTGGTGTTTTCTTGATATCGGCTAAAAATCGGAAACTTTCCAAAATGACATCACTATGGAAACAAACACATTTCTCTAAATAAACAAAAACGGTGTGGAGGATTTGGCTGCTGCTGTTCCACATTTTGCGGAAATAAGCGGTACCGGGAGGATAGAAAATGAGAGTGTACATAGGAGAAGAAAGACTCATACTGACAGGAAAAGCGCGGGAAATTTGCTTTATGCTAAAACAATACGCCAAACATCATATATGGGTAACAGAATTGCTGAAAAAGCGACTCTAAAAAGAACATTGTCTTCTCTTTTCTCGATTCGATATTATAAAAGAAAAAGGTGGTGTTATATACCATGGAAAAAAGACAGCTGGGCCGTTCCGCTCTTATGGTCAGCAAATTAGGGCTGGGATGCATGTCTTTAGGCACCGATGCAAAACAAGCAAGAACGATTATAGAAGCAGCTCTTGATGAAGGAGTCAATTATTTTGACACGGCCGATTTATATGATTACGGCGAAAACGAAAAAATAGTCGGACAAACGTTAAAAAGTGTGCGAGATCAAGTGATCATCGCAACAAAAGTGGGAAACCGCTGGAATGATAAAAAAGACGGCTGGCATTGGGACCCTAGCAAATCTTATATCAAAGAAGCAGTGAAAGACAGCCTTCGCCGTTTAGGCACCGATTATATCGACCTTTATCAATTGCACGGAGGAACGATCGACGATCCGATAGAAGAGACCATTGAAGCTTTTGAGGAGCTGAAAGCAGAAGGAATCATCCGGTATTACGGCCTTTCCTCCATCCGTCCGAATGTGATTCGCGCATACGCCAAACACTCTGACATTGTCAGCGTCATGATGCAATACAATCTTTTAGACCGGAGACCGGAAGAAGAAGCTCTTCCGCTTCTGCACGAACATCAAATCAGCGTCGTCACGCGCGGCCCTGTTGCCAAAGGACTGCTGAGCACACGCTGGCGCGAAAAAGCAGATGACTCCGGATACTTAAATTATTCCTATCCGGAATTGAAAAACCTCCTATCGTCAATCGAAGACTATTTTCAAAACACTCGGACTCTAACGGAGGTTGCTCTTCAATTCAACTTATCCCATCCCGCAGTGGCTGCTGTCGTTGTCGGAGCCAGCTCTGTTGAACAACTGAAAGAAAATGTTCGGGCTGTTAATCGTCCGCCGCTTTCTGAAGAAGAATACTCTTTCTTAAAGAAGATGACCAAAACTGACCTGTACGAACAGCACCGCTAAACCTCAAGGGGAGGCGTGGAAGATTTTTGCGCGGCCTCTCTTTAATCCCTTTCAATATCCTGATTTGATTCATGTTATGTACTTTTCAGCAAGAAAGGAAGCAACGGCCAATCTCGCAGATTCCCGCTTCCTTTCCGTTGAGGAATGATCGGCCTGCCAGCCGTGTGCAGGCAGGAATTTTATTTAAAATTCTTCCAATCTAATCGGCTTTCATTCAGCAATTCTTCAAAACTTTTATTTTTTTCTCTTCTTTTTCTTTCTTCGCGCTTTTTTTCTGCTTCTGCTTTTTTCTTCATTTCTTCCTGCTTTTCAAGTTCTTTTTGCGTCATCTTTAGCTGCTTTAATATTTCTTCATTGAGAGCGTCTTTTAATGTTAGCTGGGATTCTTGATCGACTTTCTTTTCCTTTGCCTTTCTCATGACGAACTTCCTTTCTTCTGTTCTTTCTTTCATCATACCGAATTCGGCTTTCAAACAAAAGATTTTCACTTTGCTATATCGATTTTCTTTCCCCGACAGCATCACTTCCGGCAGTGCAGGGAATCTGCTATACTTAGTTCAACCTTAGGGAGGGATGAAAAATGAAGAAATGGAAATCGGGATTAACTGCTTGTTTGGCTGCGGCTGCAGGTGTTGGATATTATTTTTCCAATCGCCTTTTATACATAAAGAAAAAGGATGATCCGTTCATTTTAAAACGGGAAATGGATGCAAAACAGTTTCACCCTGAGGAATTTAACCGGCTGCCAAAAGAAGAGTTTTGGATTTCGTCGCCATTTGGTTATTCGTTAAAAGCAGTCTTGATCCGCCCGTATCCTCATAAAAAATTTATGATCTTTTGCCACGGTGTGACAGAAAATAAAATCAGTTCAATCAAATATTTGAATTTATTTTTAAAACTGGGTTTCAACGGCGTGATTTACGACCACCGCCGCCATGGAGAATCGGGCGGCAAAACGACTAGCTATGGATTTTATGAAAAGCATGATTTAAAAGCCGTAGTAGACGAGCTGATCAAACGGGAAGGCGACGGCGTCTTTTTCGGGATCCACGGCGAATCGATGGGCGCCGCGACCGCGCTTTTATACGCAGGCGAGATTGAAGACCGCGCCGATTTTTATATCGCTGACTGCCCTTTCTCTGATTTTCGCAAACAAATCGCCCGCCAAATGAAACAAGAATTAGGATTTGCCCCTAAGCCGCTTGTTCAACTTGCGGAATGGTCGGTATTATGGCGGGATGGTTTTTCTTTAAAATCGATTTCTCCCCTTGCCGCGGTCAGTGCTATTCACCATCCGGTTTTATTTATCCATAGCGAAGAAGACGATTATATTCTTCCGGATATGTCAAAAGAATTATATGAACGGAAAAAAGGGCCTAAAAAATTGTATTTGGCTAAAAAAGGAGCCCACGCCCGTTCCTATCTCGAAAATCCGGAAGAATATGAAAATGTGGTTCGGGAGTTTTTGCACGATACTGTCGGCCTCCCGCTTTAACTCTTTCATCTTGACTGCAAGGCCCTCTTTTCCCGTTAATCTCGACCTGTCTTATCCACTAACGTCATCCAACCATTTAAAATCTCGTTCGCACTTTTTAATTGAAATGTGCCGTTTGGATTCCAATCAAGCGTTAAGCAATCATCAAAAAAGAGTTTTTTGGATTTTTCCACTAAAATAGGATATTTATTGGTTTCGACTACTTCATCTTCTTGATTCTTGGAATCGACCAGCCATAAAACGGGCACACCGTCGACAGAGCAGCCGCATCCTTCTGTGTCATAATGCAATTTGATGTAACTGGATGGTGTTTTCATTTTTTGTTTTAAAGCTTCTGCAGCTTTTTCCGTTATGGTGATGTTCATCGTTTTTTCCCCTTTCTTTCAAGTGGAGGCGTGCTCCCGTTTCGGATCCATTCAACCTCCGCTTTCAACTCATTTGCAAAATGATCTTTCACGAAAATCCATAACCGTTTTCTGCTGAAAGAGCATTTGGATGGAGGACTTCTCTTATCAGTATATATCAATAATCGTATTGAGTGGGATAGAGTGAACTTTTCCGGTGTGATCTGCCAAATGAAGGGTTTGTTCCTGTTCGTTGCAGGAATGGATTATACCGGTTATTTGTTGATAGCGGCGGTGGAAGTAATAGGTGATCGTAACAGTATGATGAAATTCCATCGCTTCAAGCAGCGCCTCGTTTAAAAATTCAAGCTGCTGCTCATCCAGTTCTTTCTGCGGTTCCGCTTGATCTTCTTTTACCCATTGGCGCAGCATTCCCACATGTTCAGGAAGCATCATGGATGTCCATTTTATATTTCCTCTGTCCTTGATCATGACAACCCCTTCTTTCTATATTTTGTGTCCGCCCATTAATCGAGCGCGCCTTCTTGATGTTCCTGCTTCGGTATAAGAAACGGCCCTAAGCAAAATATGGGATCCGTATTTCCGACGCAAGCGGTCGACGACATAGCCCAGCTGTTTTTGTCGCCAACGATTTGGTTCAAATAAACTTAATTGTAATTCGCCGTCATCGGACAAATGAGAGAGTGAAACAGAAATTTGCCTTACGGTCTGGCCGTTGTAATGTTCGCGGAATAATGCCAAGCACGTTTCGTACAGTTCCATTGTGGAATTCGTCGGCTCTTCCCTCGTCCGGGAACGGGCAAAGCCTCCTCCGTTTTCTTTATGGCTAAACCCAATGCTAAGACTGATCGTTTTTCCGACTTTTTTATGTTCCCTTGCTCTTCTGGCTACTTCTTCACACATCTCCAACAATACGTGTTGAATGTCTTCTTCTCTTGTATAATCTTTCAGCAAAATTTGACTGTTTCCGAAACTTTTCTGATTTTCAGAAACAAGAGCGCCAATATGGGACAAATCAATTCCCCAAGCATGGTAGTAAAGCTGAACTCCCATGATGCCAAATTTGGCTTTCAGTACATCTAATGGGTAGTTCGCCAGCTGTCCGACCGTAAAGATGCCCATGCGATTGAGCGTTTTCTCCAGTCGTTTTCCGATTCCCCACATACTGCTCAAAGGAGAAACCGGCCACAATTTTTCGGGAACATCCTCATATGTCCATCTGGCAATTCCCGTTTTTTTCGCTTCCAAATCCAAAGCCAGCTTTGACAAAAGCATATTGGAGCCGATTCCAATCGCAGCAGGCAATTGAAACTCCCTTTCAAGATCATCCTTTATTTTTCTGGCGATCGTCTCGCTGTCTCCCCACAAATGAAAAGCTCCATCCACTTTTACAAAACTTTCGTCCACGCTATACGTTTGAATCGATTCTTTCGGAACGTATCGATTAAAGACTTTCGTAATTTCCGTTGAAATGCGTAAATACGTTTCCATATTCGGCTCAACCAGCACAATCCTCGGATCATCCGGAATTTCAAACAACCTGGAACCGGTGCGGATGCCAAATTCTTTTTTCAGTTTTGGAGAAGCGGCCAGAACGAGGCTTCCCTTCCTTTCTTTATCGCTAATGACCGCCAAGTAGCACTCCAGCGGATTCAAGCCGTGCATGACAGCCGCACAGCTGGCATAGAAGCTTTTAATATCGATACAAAGAATATTTTCCTTTGGAAGCGCCAAATCATTCACTCGCTTTTGCCACCCCTTTGTTAGCGAACGTTTGTTCTAATATATTCTTTATTCTAGGGGAATATACGTTCTGCATCAATTTATTTTCAATGGAAAACCACTTAATAATTGCCAAAATCGGTTTATAATAATCAAAGGGATTGATCTCCGCCGGATACGGGGATTAAGGCAGGTGATAGATAGATGGAAAAGATGATTATCCTTATGATTCAAAAAAAACTGCAGCAATATAAAAGTCCGGAATTGACCGATAAGGAACTGAAAGATCTTGCAAAAGAAGTGATGATCAGGCAGAAATCCGAGAAAGGAGAACTGCATGAAATCACGGAAGATGTGGTTTACGAATATATAACCAAGTAAAAGCGATCCTCCCCTAATTCAAGAGGCTTTCAACCGCAATCCGCTTCTAATATTTTCAAAAAGAAAAAGGCAGCCCTTTCTAGAGCAGCCTTTGAAGAAACTATTTTTTAAAAAATGCGTTTTTGCCAACCTTTTCTACAAGCCGAGGAAACAGCGTATAAAAAACGCTTCCGGCGTTCATCCATCTTGGAAGATTAATTTCGCGGGTATTCGTGAGCATGGCAGCCACCACTTTTTCGGCCACTTTTTCCGGCTTCAACATAAAGCGTTGGATATTTTGCACATAAGTGCCGGAACGATCAGCAATTTCAAAAAAGTTGGTCGCAATCGGCCCGGGGTTAACCGTTGTCACAAAGACGCCGTATGTAGAAAGCTCCATTCGCAAACTGTTGGAAAACCCTAGAACGGCATGTTTTGTCGCCGCGTAAATGCTCGATTTGGGCGTTGCGATTTTCCCGGCCTGAGAGGCGATATTGACAATGTGGCCGGAACGATTTTTTTGCATATGCTCAATCACCATCTGTGTACAGGAAATTAATCCGAGCACATTGACGGCAAACATCCTTTCGATGTCTCCCCATTTGGCAAGATGGGCTTCTTCAAAAATCCCGAAACCAGCATTATTGACTAAAACATCTATCTTTCCGGCCTCTGCAAAAATAGCCGAAAAAACCGCTTCAACATTTTCCCGTTCAGAGACGTCCAAAGAATGGATCCACACTTTATTGGAATAGCGGGATTCAAGAAAAGACTTCAGTTCCTCCAGCTTTTCTACCCGACGAGCAAGCAGCACAAGATTAGCCCCGCTTTCTGCCGCTTTGATCGCCATCTGTTCGCCGATCCCGCTTGAAGCGCCGGTTATCACCACGTTTTTTCCGTGAATCCGCGGATTCATAAAATACTTCACCTCCATAAGGAAATATGGCAGGATTGCTACCCATCATCATACCATTTTTCCGCTCAATAAAACACAAAATGTTTAGAATGTCTAAGGGCGTTGGAAACAACTTTTCATACATAATCATTGGCTGGGAACCGTGGCAAAAGTGCTGTTTTCTTCATTCAAAAGCGCTTCTAATCGTCAGTTTTTTCCGAAAATAACCCTTGACAATGAGGTCTTTTTTTTGCATAATTTTGTAATAATCGTGTGAAGCAAAAAGCAATGAATAAGGCCAGTAAATAGAAAATGATGTAAGAGAGTGAAGCTCCTGGGCTGCGAAGCTTCATCATCCTCTTTTCTATTGAACCTACCTTATGAGCTGTCAAGATACTTGACCGTTTATCCCGCGTTAACGGAAACGAGCGTGCAAATGATTCCATTTGCAAATAAAGGTGGTACCACGGAAGATTCCCTTTCGTCCTTTTAAAGGATGAAAGGTTTTTTTATTTGAAATAGAAAAAGGCAAAAAATATTCCCATCATCTGCTCTTGACTAAAAACGTTCTAAAGGAGGAAAACAACATGAAAGTCGTCTTTATCGGCGCCGGTTCTATGGCAGAAGCCATCATTGCCGGCGGACTCAGCCAAAAGGCACTGACAAAAGAAGAAGTAATTGTGACAAATCGATCCAACCAAAAACGTTTGCAAGAATTAGAGGAAAAGTACGGCATTTCCTCTTGTGGCCGGGACCGCCTTGACGAAGCTTTACGGGAAGCCGATGTCGTCATCTTGGCTATGAAACCAAAAGACGCCAAAGAGGCGCTGGAAGCGATCAAGCCTCACGTTCCTTCCACTGTACTTGTTATTTCCGTGCTTGCCGGTGTATCCATCTCTTTTATTGAGGAAACGTTGGAAATTCCTTGCGCCGTCGTCCGCGCAATGCCTAATACTTCAGCCGCAATCGGGCAATCAGCAACTGGAATCGTATTGAACCGCCATGTAACGGAGCAGCAGCAAAAATACACCTTGAATCTTTTCTCAGCCATTGGCTTAACGGCCATCGTAGAAGAAGATCAGATTGATGCCGTAACCGGTTTATCAGGAAGCGGCCCTGCTTATATTTATTATCTGGTAGAAGCGATGGAAAAAGCAGCCGCTGAAATCGGCTTGGATGAAGATACCGCCAAACCGTTGATCATCCAAACTTTATTAGGAGCAGCGAAAATGCTTTCGACAACCGGACAAAAAGCAGAAGATTTGCGCAAAGCAGTGACCAGTCCCGGCGGCACCACTGAAGCCGGCCTGCGCGTCTTAGAAGAAAGACAAATGAGAGAAGCTGTGATCGATTGCATCAAAGCCGCGACTGCTCAATCCAAAAAACTGGGACTTCCTTTTCTAAAACAAATATCCAACCGGTAAAGTCACTGCTGCCTTTCATTCTTGCAATACTGAGGATGTTTTCTCTTAAAGGGCTGATCCGTCAAAAAAGGATTACGCCCTTTTCTTTTAGGCTTATTGGATTATGTCGATCGGGAAAATCAGATTATTTATAATCAATGAAAAAAATTGTTATAATGAAAAGTGCGTCAAAAAGGAGGAGATAAAATGGCGGTAAAACTTTTTGAACCGTATACGGTGAAAAATGTAACCTTCAAAAACCGGATTGTCATGTCACCGATGTGCATGTATTCGGCTGAAAATCAACAAGGTTTTTTGGAAGACTGGCATTATGTCCATTACACAACTCGGGCAGTCGGCCAAGTCGGATTAATCATAGTAGAATCGACTGCCGTGTTGCCGGAAGGAAGAATTTCTCCTAAAGATTTGGGCATATGGAGCGACGACCATATTGAAGGCTTTGCCAAACTTGTTTCCATGGTCCAAAAACATGGAGCCAAAATCGGCATTCAATTAGGGCACGCGGGCAGAAAAGCCGATTTGGAAGGCGATATTTATGGGCCGTCAGCGATTGCCTTTAACGAAACATCCAAAACGCCGAAAGAAATGACAAAAGAAGATATACAAAAAACGATTCGCGCCTTTCAAGAAGGAGCAAGACGGGCCAAAGAAGCCGGTTTTGACGTAATTGAAATCCATGCGGCGCACGGATACTTAATCAACCAATTTCTTTCCCCGCTGTCCAACAAGCGGACGGACGAATATGGTGGTTCAGCGGAAAACCGCTTGCGTTTTCTAATAGAAACGATCAAAGCGGTGAAAGAAGTCTGGGATGGTCCTTTGTTTGTAAGGGTATCGGCTAACGACTACCACGAAAAAGGATTAACCCCTGACGACTACGTGGAAATTGCTAAACAATTAAAAGAACAAGGCGTGGACTTAATCGATGTCAGCTCTGGAGCAGTCGTTCCGGCCAAAATCCATGCTTATCCGGGCTATCAAGTGCCATTTGCGGAAAAAATTAAACACGGAGCCGGAATACCGGTTGGAACAGTAGGCTTGATTACTTCCAGCATTCAAGCCGAAGAAATCTTGCAAAATGATCGCGCCGATCTCGTTTTCCTCGCACGCGAATTGCTTCGCGAGCCTTATTGGCCACGCAAAGCCGCAAAAGAATTAAATGCTGCAATCGAAACACCGGTTCAATACAGCCGAGGCTGGTAAAAAGATCTCATCCTCTTTTATCCAATCGAGTAGGAGGGGGTGATTAACCCCATACCCGTCAAGTTAGCGGTATAAAATTTTTTAGGATGATACGCATGTTCGAAAAATCAATCAAAGGATGAAGAGAAAACCAAATGCTGGGCATGCCAAATAACCCTCAAGAAGAGGGTTATTTGGCATTTATATCCATGACCCACACTACCATATCCCCAATTTCTTTAAAAGATCCGATACCGTTTCCTCTCCTTTCCTTCGGTCTTTCCTCGCGTGTTTCCTTAACAGAGACAGGAGAGATGGAAGGGCGGTTTCCATCGCTTGGGGATGCAAAAGAAACCGATGCCAATACGATTGGAGGATATTAAGCGCTTTCCATTCACTGATCTCGATTCCCTCCCGTTGATGCCAATACCTTCGGGCTTGGAACAGAAGAGTCTGCGTGACTAAAATGGCAATCAATGTCCCATATAAGTGGCATTCGAATCGTTCCTTCTTCATCTTTTTGACACGGTCAAGATCAAATAAGGATTTCCAGCCCTTAAATAACAGCTCCACTTGCCAGCGCAGCGAATACAGCTCATAAACTTGTTGCGCATCAAACGATTCTTGTGGTAAATTGGTCAGTAAGATGTGATATTTCTTTTGTTCAAGGGTTTGGCGTGACAGCGCCTTCCCTTTCTTTTTTTCCTTTTTCCGCACGTACGCCAGCCGTTTTTCCCATTCTTCCGCCGTGAGACGGCGAAAAATCAGACGCGGAACATACAGGCGTTGGTGTCCGATATACACGTGTTCCACTTCCACGGCTTCCCCCTCGCCCAATCGATTTCCTATCGATTCCCAATCCCATTCGTGCCACTCCCCGTCCTGCTTGATATAGACTTTGATATCGGAACGCAACCGGGTAATATAATAAGCACCTCGAGCATCAATCTCCGCCAGCGTGGCGAGTGAAAAAAACCCCAGATCCCGAATGCAAAGGTCATTCGGTAAAATCGTGTGCTGGGTATGATAAGCAAAACGGGCATCGGAATCATTGGCCTGTTGGACGCACAGCTGAAGACAGGTTCCCGATAACAGCTCATACTCAAATTGGATTTTGGCGCCAGATGAAACCGAACCTTGATAGTCCTCACCATAGTCGGTCGGAAGTAAAAAACTGGTAGAGTCTAAGATCCGCAGACGGGTGAAACAAGCGCGATACGTTTCGGTGATGGAAGAGAGTGCCGGACGTTGATGCATCAGGAGAGTAAAAAAGACCTCTTTTAAAAACGCCACGGCACGAGGCGTAAACCGCTGATTCAGTCCTTCATTCGAGAGAGAGCAATCATGCCAGAGCGCCAAATCGGCACACAACCGCTGAAGCGACTGACAGGCGAGCGATCCGTCTCCCCAAGCACATAGCGTCAGAAAGGCTTCCGCTGTTAATGAACGCTGCCGCTGAATGAATCCGACTTTCCGTGCCAGACGAGTCAGTTCTTCATAGGAGAAGAGTTGACGAATCGTTTTTATCCATGCCTTCATCTTTTTTGCCATCAAAAAATAATCCTTTCCAACGATGATTTTCGTTAGAAAGGATACCATGTTTTTGGCGCTGAAAAAAGATCAAATTCTTAACTTGATGGCTATGGTGATTAACCCCCGTCCTCTCACACCACCGTACGTACGGTTCCGTATACGGCGGTTCAATCAAGATAAATGACGCAAGAATTCATAACGTTTCTGTAGACTTTTAAGCCCTTGGTTACTCCAATAGGAGTTTCCAAGGCTTCTGTGTAATATGGGACTTTTTGAGATTCGCCAATAACCTTTACGACTGTTCCCCCATTCATAAGCTTTCCATTCAGGAACTCCTAGTTTTATGAGGTTGCGTATCCTGGTCTTTGAGGTCTTCCAGTTTTTCCATAAACACATCCGGAGTCTTCGTCGAATCCAGCCATCCAAATCTTCAAAGATACTCTTTGTGTCTGCTAATGCAAAATATCCACACCATCCAAGTAGATATTGGTTAAGTTTCTTAATCCAATATTCCATTGGGTATGGTATTTTTCTTGACGTGATTTCTCGCACCTTTTTCTTCATTCGTTTTAGACTTTGCTTGGCAATCCGAACTTTTGGCTCTTTTGAAGGTGTAAAACTAAATCCTAGAAACTTTCGTTTCCATGGTCGGTCAACCGCAGATTTCTTCTCGTTGACTTTTAGACGAAGTTTTCCCTCAATAAATCGTTTGACACTAGCCATGGTTCTTTCACCAGCCCGTTTTGACTTCACGTAAATATTACAGTCATCGGCATAACGAACAAATTTATGCCCTCTTTTCTCTAATTCTTTGTCTAGTTCATCTAGTACAATATTCGAAAGTAAAGGGCTTAGGGGGCCACCTTGCGGCGTCCCTTCTTCTGTCCTAGATACCACACCATTAATCATGACACCAGCTTGTAGATATTTGCGGATTAGCTTCAATAGTGGCTTTTCTTTAATAGTCTTGGCTAATGTACTCATCAGCCTGTCATGATTCACTCGATCGAAGAACTTTTCTAAATCCATGTCTACTACCCATCTATAACCATCTCTGATATAGCCTTTTGCTTTCCTAACTGCGTCATGAGCACTTCGATTTGAACGAAACCCATAACTATGTTCGGAGAACATAGGGTCATATATCCTCGATAATACTTGGGCAATTGCTTGTTGAATCAAACGGTCTGTTACGGTTGGAATACCTAGTAACCGAACACCGCCATCAGGTTTCGGGATTTCGACTCTTCGAACAGGCATTGGTTCATAGGTACCCTTGAGAATTGCTTCTTTAATGGATATCCAGTTTTCGACTATGTGCTGACGTAGGTTTTGTACGGGCATCATATCTACTCCATGGCTACCTTTGTTCTTTTCTACTCTTTGTAAAGCTAAAAGCATATTCTCCCGTGACAGGATTTGATTCAAAAGCATTGTTATTCTTCCTTCCGTGAATAGCTTATCTTCTTATGCCAGTGGTCACTCCACCCTCCAAGAGGTCCCCCACGGGATTCACCGTTTCCTTCCTCAAGTGAGGTACTACGTTTTCTGTGTTCAACATGACACACTGAATGCAAAGGGCTATTCTCTCTTAATTGTTCAGTCCTTCCGAATTGTTCTAGACCAATTCGTACTATGACCTCTGCTGACTTCTGATGGCTCAGCTACTTATCACTAAGTAGGTTATGAAGGCTACTTCACGTATCCATCAGACCTCCCCGGGTAAGAGTGTAATCTTTCCTTCCATCCATCTGCTTCATTTACTCTGTATCACCTTCGGCAGAAAGGGCTTTGTTTTGTTGTGCAAACTCACCCAGTGATACCTAGCCTCCTATGAAGTTCGTGTTCCTCAGATCGGAAGTTTGCCGCCCGCTTCCTTCAGATTCCGCGTCACCACGGACACCCTTGCGTTAAGCTAACTGCTACTTCTGCCTTCGCAGCTCGGGACTTTCACCCTATAGATTACACCCATGCCGGGCGCACACAAAAAAGGAAGGCCAACATTAGCCTTCCTTTTTTGTGATGTCTTCGATTTTGACTTCCATAAAATCATGAACCAATACAGTCGGCTGAAAAATCGATTCCGCTTCTTTCTGCAAGTGATCCCATTCCTCCACAGGATAACGGGAGCTGACATGATTTAAGCACAACGCTTTTGCATTCGCTTTTTTAGCAATTTCAGCTGCTTGAGCCGTGGTCGAATGAAAATATTCATACGCCATCTCTGCACTTTCAGCGGAAAATGTGCCTTCATGAACAAGCATATCCGCATCCTTAGCCAGATCTACAGCAGCTTGGCAAGGACGGGTATCGCCAAGAATGGCGACGACCTTTCCTTTCTTGGAAGGTCCGACAAATTCTTTTCCGTCGATGACGCGGCCGTCTTCGAGCACAACTGTTTCGCCATTTTTTATTTTTTTATAAAGAGGCCCCGGCATAATTCCCATTTCTTTTAATTTATCTACAAGCAAAACACCGGGTTTATCCTTTTCTGTAATCCGATACCCGTACGATGGAATCCCGTGTTCCAAAAGCCGTGTTTCCACGATCATTTGCTCATCTTCAAAAACAATTCCCTCTTCAATTTCTTCAATGATGAGCGGATAGCGCAGCCTCGTTTCGCTGACCTCCAAGCTGACGCGCAAGAAATCGGCAATACCCTTAGGTCCGTATACCGTCAAAGGAGTCTCCCCTGCCTGAAACGAACGGCTTCCCAAAAGCCCCGGAAGACCGAAAATATGATCACCGTGCAAGTGGGTAATAAAAATTTTTTCAATTTTTCTCGGTTTTAACGATGTGCGAAGAATCTGATGCTGTGTTCCTTCTCCACAATCGAACAACCACACCGTTCCTCGTTCAGCGAGGAGTTTTAAAGCCAAGGCACTGACGTTTCTTGCTTTGGCCGGTACACCCGCTCCTGTTCCTAAAAACAACAATTCCAAACAACTCACACCCTTTTAACAAACTACCTGTTTTCCGTTCTTCCATTCTGTCATAAATGCACGTCTTTTTCCAACAAAACATGAATTTTGCCATCTAAAACAACGTCATCCATCTCCTTTTTCACGGCAATCCTTGCGCATAATAGTTGCCTAAAGGCGTCAGAACGTCTAAAATTAAATACCTGTATAGGATAAAATGTTCATGCTTTGGAAATAGAAAAGAGGTGTTTGGTTTTAGCCTGTTTGGCGAAAACTAACAGTGCATAGAACATCCTTTAAACAGCAGCAAACTTTTGTTACATAAAAGATGTAAAAAGTGAGGTCATATACAGTGAAACAATCAGAATCTCCAGCAACTTTAATTATGATTTTCGGTGCAACAGGGGATTTAGCGAAGAGAAAGCTGTTTCCTTCTCTTTACCATCTATTTCGAAAAAAGAAATTATCAGAGCGATTTGCCGTCATTGGCGTAGCCAGAAGAGAATGGTCAAAAGAAACCTTCCAATCCCATGTAAAAGACTCCGTTATTGCTTCAATCGGAAAAGTGGACAATATCGATGAGTTTATTTCCCATTTTTATTATCAGCCTCATGATGTGTCAGACTCAGAGTCGTATGTTGCTTTGAAAAAGTTGGCACAAACATTGGATGAACAATACAACCTTGAAGGGAACCGGATCTTTTATCTGGCAATGGCTCCGGAATTTTTTGGAACGATCGCCGAACATTTGAAAAAAGACGGATTGACAGACACAAATGGATTCACCCGTCTCGTCATCGAAAAACCTTTTGGCCATGATTTAGAATCAGCCATCGAATTGAATAAACGAATTCGAACGGCCTTTTCCGAATCTGAGATCTATCGGATTGACCACTATTTAGGAAAAGTCATGGTGCAAAATATCGAAGCGATCCGCTTTGCTAATGCCCTTTTTGAACCATTATGGAACAACCGCTACATTTCAAACATCCAAGTGACTTCCAGCGAAACGCTGGGAGTAGAAGAACGGGGACGGTATTACGAAAACAGCGGTGCACTGCGCGATATGTTCCAAAACCATATGCTGCAAATGGTGGCACTGCTTGCCATGGAACCACCGATTAAATTGACAACAGATGAAATCCGCAGCGAAAAAGTAAAAGTTTTGCGCGCGCTTCGTCCAATAAAAGGAGATCAAGTGCACGAGTACTTCGTCCGCGGCCAATACGGAAAAGGAGTCATTAACGGCAAAGAAGTGGTCGCTTATCGGGAAGAACCGAACGTCGATCCTCATTCCAATACTGAAACGTTTGTAGCCGGGAAAGTCATGATAGACAATTTCCGCTGGGCCGGCGTACCTTTTTACATTCGAACAGGTAAAAGGATGGCTACGAAATCAACGAAAATTGTCGTCCAATTTAAAGATGTCCCGATGAATCTTTATTACAAAATGGATCAACCGTTATCCCCTAATCTGCTTGTGATCCATATTCAGCCTGAGGAAGGAATCACCCTTCATTTAAACACAAAACAAAGCGGTCAAAGTACAGGCATGATTCCAATCAAACTAAGCTTTGGAAATAACAGTTTTGACGCCATCAACACGCCTGAAGCCTACGAAAAGCTTTTATACGATGCCATTCGGGGAGATGCGACCAACTTTACCCACTGGGATGAAGTTTCCCTCTCATGGCGTTTTGTCGATGAAATTTCTGAAGTATGGGCCAACACTTCCGCCCATTTCCCTAATTATGAAGCCGGTTCTATGGGACCGAAAGAAGCTGACCACCTGCTTGAAAAAGACGGATTCTTCTGGTGGCCTATTGATCGGCTTGATGTAGACAATTGTCAATAAAAATCCAATCATCAGCGGTCATATTCTCTCCGCTGATGATTGCCGCCATGCCTATCATTGGATACACGTACTGCCACCGTTCACTGCCATCCAATACTTAGGCATTTTACGTCAAAGACTCTTTCAAGCGGGAATCCGAACGACTTAAGCCGAACCGTGCAAAAGGAAAAGGAGGTTACAAAATTGAAAATTATTGACATAACTGCTCCAATTTATGAAGGAATGCCGGTTTATAAAAATAAGCCGGAAAAACAGCCATCGATTACTACTCAAACAAATGGCCATGTAACGGAGTCACGAATTTGCATGGACGTACATACCGGTACACATGTCGATGCTCCGCTCCATATGATGAACGACGGAAAAACGATTGAAACGATCTCGATCGAAAAACTTGTTCGTCCTTGCAAAGTGATCGATTTGACACATGTCCATGAAAAAATTACGAAATCCGATGTAGAAAATGTGGATATTCAAAAAGACGACTTTATTTTATTGAAAACGAAAAACTCGTTTGATAAAGAATTTAATTTTGATTTCATTTATCTTGCTGAAGATGCAGCCCGCTACTTGGCGGAAATCGGAATCGCCGGAGTCGGCATCGATTCCTTAGGCATAGAACGTGCTCAGCCGGAGCACCCCACTCATCGTGCTCTGATGGACAAAGACATCGTGGTCATCGAAGGACTTCAATTGGCGGACGTGGAAGAAGGATCCTATTTTATGATTGCGGCTCCTTTAAATATTCAAGGAACGGATGCCTCTCCAGCCCGAGTTCTTTTGCTGGATAATTGGAAATAAAGAAATGAGATGAAAAAGAGCAGCTTGTGCGCTTCACAGGCTGTTCTTTTTTTGGTAATCATGTTTCGTCATCCCCATTTCGCCTGGAACTTCCTGCCTATCTATCCGTTTAGATTCATCGAGGTTTTGCCTTCATCGTTGCCAAATTTCTTTTATTGATGAAAATGGACTCTTTTCATGATCCATTATCTTTAGGAAAAAACGGACATTTTGACCGATATTTGAACCTTTTTCAGCCATCCCGAATAGGTGTAACTAAACCAGCCAACATAATATAGGCTTGAAAATATTAGTTTAGGAGGCGGTTCCGGTGGTTGGAAAAAAGATCGATGACGTGTTAAAAGAAGGATTATACGGAAAAAAAGAATTGAAACCTGAAGAGCGAAAACGATTTTTAGGAACGTTTCGAGAACGCGTGGAAGGTGCCTTGACGATTAGCCAAGTACAAGAGCCGGACATCTATCCGGAAGTGAAAGAATGGATCCGAAAACCCGGCGTCCGCCTGCTTTTAAACGGAAAAATAGACTATTCTCATATTAGCAAATATATCAGACTGGCCAACGACCAAAACATTTCTTATACCATCATCCAAAATCATGTGGCGGAAACAGATATCGGCCTGGTAGTCGCTCATAAACACGCGGTCGACAAAGAGATGATTTGGGCATCCAAAAAGAAGCCAGCCTCTACAGAACAAAAAAAGAAAAAGAATGGATTATTTTCTAAAATCTTTAAATAAAAATGATTCAATAATGAAATCCTGCTTAACATTGGAGATTCTTTTTTCCTATATGCCTTCATAAACAAAAAAGTATCTCATATTTGTCTTTTCTAATCGAAAAATATATTCTAAAGATAGACTAGTCCTATTCATAATCGTTGCTATGAAGGAGATGTGGGTTATGAGTTTAAAGAAAACCTTTACGCTTGCTGGTTCGGATTCCAGTGGTGGAGCCGGTCTTCAAGCTGATTTGAAAACATTCCAAGAGCTGGGCGTCTATGGAATGACAGCCATTACTTCCATTGTTGCCATGGATCCAAAAAACAACTGGCATCATAACGTTTTTCCGGTGGATGTAAAAACGGTTGAACCGCAATTAGAAACCATTCTTTCCGTCGGGATTGACGCCATGAAAACGGGTATGCTCGGATCTGTCGACATTATTGAACTCGCCGCCCGTAAAATTGATGAATATCATTTAGATAAAGTCGTGATTGATCCGGTGATGGTATGTAAAGGAGAAGATGAAGTTCTTCAACCTGAAAATACAGACGCGATGCGCGAATTATTGCTGCCGCGTGCAACGATTGTCACTCCAAACCTTTTTGAAGCATGGCAATTAGCACAAACCGGCCCTATTAAAACGATTGAGGATATGAAAAAAGCGGCTGTGAAAATCCATGAATTAGGGGCCAAAAATGTCGTGATCAAAGGCGGAAAACAGCTGCAGCACGAAAAAGCCGTTGACTTATTCTACGATGGTCAAAACTTCCGTGTATTTGAATCGGAAAAAATTGATACTACTTATAATCACGGTGCAGGCTGTACTTTTGCCGCCGCCATCACAGCTCAACTAGCAAAAGGCAGCTCAGTGGAAGAAGCCGTCCGTTTTGCAAAAGATTTTGTTCATGCAGCAATTGAACACGGCTTTAAATTGAATCAGTATGTTGGCCCGGTTATGCACGGTGCTTATACCCGATTTGTTTCTAAAGCAACCGTATGAAATGCTAAACCAGCACATAGAAATGCATGATGAAAAAGGCATGTTATAACCCTGCATGCCTTTTTTTCATTTCCTAGGATGTTTGTTTTTATCTTTGATTTTAGCCGCTGGATGATGTCAGCAATCAGGTAGGTGTGCATTGAATAATCGGATCAACAAACGGCTACATAAAAATGTTTTCAGCCATAAGATTGGAAATACAATCACGCCAATACAAAGGATCAGCCATCTTCCATAAAGCCTCTTTTTCCATGGATGAAAGATATCTGGTCCATTCTTGGTTATTTACAGATTTCTAAAATCTTATGTATCGCTTTGGCTACGCCATCTTCATCGTTTTTACTTGTCTCATACGGACAAAGATTTTTCACTGCTTGTACCGCGTTTCCCATCGCAATCGGAAAACCGACTCTTTCTAACATCGAAAGGTCATTCAAATTATCTCCCACCGCCATCGTATGTTGTAAAGAAATTCCTTTTTCTTTCACAAAGCGTTCCAAGGCAATACCTTTTTGTGCAGAGATATGGTTGATTTCAATGTTGCGAAACCCTGACGACGTCACGTGAATATCGTTCAATTCATACTCCAGCTTACGGCTGAGTTCTTCAAACAGCGACTCTTTTTTATCGAATGCCAATATTTTAAAAAAACGAATGGAAGGATCATTGAAAATTTCTTTTGAGTCGTATACGTTTTGGATATGTCGAATATCACCACGATTTTTAAGATGTTTACGAATTTCTTCTTCTGAAACTTCGGGATTAGCCGATTGGAAAATATCCACCAACATTTCGATGCTTGTTTCATAGTTCTCTGTAAAAATGCCTTTATTGGTAAAAAATTCATAATAAAGCCCGAATTTTTCAAGATAATCCGCCACTTGAGAGGCAGTTTTGGCGCTAATGACAGATCTATGAGTAATTTCACCTGCTTCATTTCTTACTTCCGCACCGTTTAACCCAATCACTGTACAACGGATCCCTGCTTCGTCTAAAACCTCTTTTGCTTCTTGATAAGAACGCCCCGTTGCAATCACAAATTCGACTCCTTGCTCTTGAGCTAATTGAATCGCGTCACGATTTGCCGGACTAATTTGTTGTTTGGAGTTTAATAAGGTCCCGTCCATATCAGATGCAATGCATCGAATCATGAGGTCCACACCTTTCTTCACCTATATTCGTTTTTTTCACACTGTGCCTCCATCTTCTTTTTTCCTTTGTTCATGAATTTCCTTTCTAATTTTTTCTTACCAGCAGCTCCCAATGCATAAAAAAATGTTTAAATAAACGGGAACCATTCAATTAACATTTCTTCATCATATGTACTCGATTTTTCTTTCCGATATGCCTTTCGAATCGGCCATTTTTTGAATCACCTTCTTGGACGATGAAAAGAATTTAACGCTGTTGTAAGGGGGCGATTGAGTGATTCGAGGTTCAAATCAAGCGATCAATTGGTTTCCTTGCACTTTCTATATTAAAAAAGAATTATTAAGGGCCTTTTACGAAATTATAAAATACTTATAAATTTCATTCACGCAAAAAAAATTGTCTATTCGATGTCCATCCATTTGATCTTAAACTTTGTTCCGCCTTTTATAAATGGCAAAAGGGGCAAATCCTCATCGATGACCTTTCCGATTACATTTACTTTCTCATCTGCCGTCAAATCGTGTTTTACGATTTGAATCTCTCCTCGATAACGTCCATACAGAAGATTATCTACTGTAATGGACCCTTTTTTTCGCTCGATTGTATGGATAGGCTCCAATAATGGTTTACCAACTAACCCATTTTCGCGTGATTCTTGAGAACGGATCACATCTCTTGCTGCATCTACTCGATTCGTTTGCACTACAGAAATGTCTTTTTGAAGAATATCACTTTGAACAAAGGGTTTCGCTCGCAGCAAAAAAATATTTTGATTGAATGTAGAAAACTGTTCCAATGCTTTCTCGCTGATCCGAACATCACCGATCAAGATTTTATCAACGCTCTCATTTATTTTTAAATCGAGAAACGCTAAAAAAGGTGAAGAATAGCGATGATCTTCCAATGTCGGCAATCCTGAATACAAAGGGCCTCTCTTTTCCTCATCTCCGGGAATAAAGGCTGCAACAAGAATTCCTTCCTTTTGCAGCCAGTCATTTTGCAGTGAAAAATCCTTTCTATCCAATCCCGTTTCAGGTCGAGGATAATAATTATGCCATGCTTCCGTATTTTCAATGCATAGCCCTAACGACTTTAAGCGTATCATCCCCTCCTTTGTTAACGTGCTTGCATTTAAAGCAATCTTCATTTTACGAGATAATTCAACGATGATCTCTTCACTGATTCCGTAATCGATGCGCAAACCCGTTAATCCCCAAGACGTAAGCCTGTCTATTGATTCCCATGTGCAGCCTAAACGCTTGAGCGATTTCGGAGATATATCCACCGTTAATTCCATCCCATATTTTTTAGCCAATTCCCCCAGCTCTTTTAAACGTTTTACAGAAAGATCCGGATTTTCTTCAGGAATCTGCAAAGAAGTAAAGATCGAAGTAAAGCCCGCTGATTTCATTTTGGCAATATATCCTTCATGACGAGAGATTGAATCTGATAAGTAAATCGATATTCCACGCATCACTATTGCTCCTTTTCAAATCTTATTAATAAAAAAGAAAAGTGTCAGACATCGATCTATATAGGTTGCCATTCTTATAGAAAAATCCTATATACAAGATGGATTGACTGTCAGACACTTCTCTCTCCATTAAACAAAAATATATTTCTATTATTTTATGTTTTCCGACATTTCTTCTTTATAACCAAATAGGTAAGTGAAAATAAAGCCACATGCATAAGCGATCACAATGCCTATTAGATAATAAAAATATTTATTATCAACAATAAGTGGTGTAAGGGACAAACCTGATACTCCTATAGCAGAAGCAGCTGTTTTCATAAAAGCTTGAAAGGCCCCGCCAACCGCTGCCCCTAAACAAGCTGTAACAAACGGTCTTCCCAACGGCAAAGTAACTCCATACAATAACGGTTCCCCTATTCCAAGAAAGCCTGCAGGTAATCCCCCTTTAATAATACTTCTTAATTTTTTATTTTTAGTTTTGACAAATATGGCAATCGCAGCACCAACTTGACCGGCGCCTGCCATTGCTAAAACAGGCAATAACGGCGTGCTCCCTGTAGCATGAATTAATTCAAGATGAATAGGCGTTAATCCTTGATGCAATCCAAGCATGACAAGCGGCAAGAAGAATCCGGCTAATATCGCACCCGCTATAACGCCACCGACATCTAAAATGGCTTTGATTCCGGTCGTAATGCCATCGGCCACGACTCCTGCAACAGGTTGTATCGCATAAAGACTTAAAATACTAACGATCAATACCGTAATCAGCGGAGTAAAAATAATATCAATTGAATTCGGCATGATCTTTCTGATTTGTTTTTCTACAACCGTCATCAACCAAGCAGCAAAAATGACTCCGAATAAACCGCCTCGCCCAGGGATAAGAGCATCTCCATAAATATGAATTTCAGCAAGACCCGGATTAAACAACAGCATGCCGGCAATGGCTCCAAGAACCGGAGTGCCATTAAACTCCTTTGCTGTATTCCAACCTACTAAAACAGCTAAATACGTAAAAATACAACTACCAACTAGCAATAAAATTTGCATCCAAGTCGTCTTGTCATCTACACCAACATTTTTTGCAAAGTTCGCTGCTCCATTGATAATCCCTGAAGCTACAAGACCAGGGATTAAAGGTATAAAAATATTCCCTATTTTCCTCAAGAAATTTTGGCTAGTTGTATAATCAAATGCAACAAGCATAAAAAATGAAAAACCATAGATAAACCACGTATGATTAAGTCGACTAAAACAATATCGATACGGAGGATTTATCTATGGCAATTACTAATTCTACCATAGGAGCTCGGCATTTCAAACACTTAACGGCTTATGACCGTGGGAAAATTGCGGCCTTACACGCTGCTGGTAAGACTCAACAGGAGATTGCAGATTATGTTGGTTGTCACAAAAGCACCATCTCCCGTGAGTTAAGAAGAGGTACAGTGCCACAAAGAAAAAGCAACGGGAAAATTGTTCATGTCTATTTTCCAGACACAGGTCAACTTCTCTATGAGAGAAACAGGAAAGCCTGTGGCCGCAAGCTAAAACTAGACGATGCCATCGAGTTTATTAAGTATGCCGAAACTCAGATCCTTGATAAGAAATGGTCTCCTGATGCGGTATGTGGGAGAGCCAAACGTGATGGGAAATTCAAAGACAAAATGGTTTGCACCAAGACCCTTTATAACTATATTGATCTAGGACTTATAGGCGTTAAAAACATTGACCTACCTATGAAAATTACCCTGAACACCAAGAAAAAACGTAACCGGAAGAATAAGAAGATCTTAGGACGCAGTATCGATGAGCGACCAATTGAAGTCAATGAACGCCAAGAGTTTGGTCACTGGGAAATTGATACGGTTATAGGCAAGAAGACTAAAGATCAGGCCTTATTGACTCTTACTGAGCGCAAAACCCGTAAAGAAATAATTTTGAGAGTGACAGCCAAGGATAGTCTATCCGTTTCAGAAGTCATATCTCAGTTGAAAGTGTCTTATGGTAATCGGTTCTCTAAAGTGTTTAAAACCATTACGGCTGATAACGGTTCTGAATTTGCTGACCTCGGCCTTAGTGTTGAAAAAGATCTAACAGAGGTTTATTTTACACACCCTTACACATCCTGTGAACGAGGAACCAACGAGCGTCATAATGGCCTTATTAGGCGCTTCATACCAAAGGGGAGACCCATTTCCTCTGTGGCAGACGAAACCATTACCTATGTTGAAAATTGGTGTAACCATCTTCCAAGGAAGATCCTCAATTATCGTACACCTGAGGAGTGTTTCCAAATAGAGTTAGCTGGCTTAGCTTCTTAACCTTAAGCCAGCTAACCCAAAGGGTTGGTTTTTAGCAACTTGACAAAGAGCCTCTGCGGGCATGGCTACCAGCCATGAAGCCAGGTATACGGTACTGGCTGGGCCAACCAGGCTACCATGCCCACCACTCCACGTCAAGTCGCGCAGAGTGTCCCGATTCTACTTAATCATGGGTTATCTGGTCTTTCAATACTTGTTGCATTTAATATTGCAATTTAAGCTCAAGAAATTTTTAAAAGGCGTCTGATTTTTCGATTTTATATTGGCTTTTTTAAGTGCCGCTCTTTCCTCAAAAGTCAATTCATCTGGCTCCGCCGTTTCTTCCCCTATTTTAATCCCTGTCGAACGGCTAATGGCATCGGCTACTTTATTAACGGTTCCCGGACCTACAATAATTTGTAAAGTGCCGTCATCCACGACCCCCATGACACCTTCTATTTGCCGTAATGCCTCTATATCCGCTTTTTCTTCGTTTTTCAATTCAAGACGTACTCGTCATACAGTGTGCCAATTTGCGGATATTCTCTTTACCGCCCGTGTATTGGAGAATCTTCTTTGCAATCTGTTCTTCTTTTGTCATACTTCTCCCTCCAAGCCGATCTAAAGTGCTTTGCGAATAAACCCTTTTGCCTTCTCCAGTTTTTTTATGGCTTCCTCATATGAACATTTAAGTAAAATCATAATAATGGCTGCTTTTACATGATGATTGGCTTTTTCAAAATATTGGCTGGCTGTTTCATAATCAACATCCGTCGCTTCCATAATGATTCGCTTTGATCTTTCTACTAGCTTCTGATTCGTCGGTTGTACGTCTACCATTAAATTTTGATAGGTTTTCCCTATTCCGATCATGGAAGCTGTTGAAATCATATTCAGTACGAGCTTTTGCGCGGTTCCTGCTTTTAGTCTTGTAGAACCCGTTAACACCTCCGGTCCTGTTTCGACTTCAATAGCCACATCAGCCAACTGACTAATCTCTGCCTGTTTATTGCAGCTAATGCTCACCGTATTCGCTTTTTGTTCTTTTGCATATGACAGCGCTCCTTTTACATAGGGCGTTCTTCCACTCGCAGCTAATCCGATGACCGTATCGTTTTCATTTAAGAAAATCGATTTCAAATCATCTTTTCCTAAAGATTCGTTATCCTCAGCTCCTTCCACCGCTTTAGTAAGCGCTTCCAAACCTCCTGCTAAAATACCTGTTACCATGTTTTTAGGTGCACTAAATGTAGGCATACACTCTACTGCATCGAGAACCCCTAATCTGCCGCTTGTACCAGCCCCTACATAAATAAGTCGGCCTCCATTTTGAAAAGATCGGATCACCAACTGAACAGCTTTTTCAATCAAAGGAATTTGCGTTGCAACTGCTTGCGGAACCGTTTGGTCTTCTCGGTTCATCACCTCCAATATTTCTCTTGTTGACATTAAATCTAAGTCCATCGTGCTGGCATTTCTTTGTTCTGTTGTCAATTTTTCAAGCATCTAATCATCCTTTTTAAAACTTATTTTTTGATTTAATTGTATATGACTGAAACAAAATGTCAATAATTTGATTTTTATTTTTGAAATTTTGTTTCATTTGTCAGAAATTAAAAAACATCCTTCGTTTCCAAGGATGTTTTTTGGATTCAAAGTTATCTACGCAATTTCACTGCTTCATTTCTTGCCTCATAGTATCGATCCACTACTTTCTCTCCAATTCGATTAAACACACTGACATACAGGGCATCCACAATATCAAGTTGTGCCATCCTTGAAGAAATGGTTCCTATCCGAAAATCTTGTTCGACAACCGGTGTACAAAGCCGAATATCTGCTTTCTTATAAAGAGGAGATTTATCCATATTGGTTATAGCGATCACTGTTGCGCCTTTTTTTTTGGCAAATTGAGCTAATTCAAGGACATCCTTCGTTTTCCCCGACATACTGATCGCCACAAAAACATCCCGTTCATCTAAATAAGGAATAAGAGAAAGCAAGTAGTGAAAATCATGAGCCATGATCGATTGAAATCCCAGTTTTGTAAATTTGTACTGAGCATCAAAAGCAGCCGTTGCTGAGCCGCCGACACCGTAAAAAACGAGTTTTCTTGCCTTTTGTATCACATCTACTGCTTTGTCTAATTCTCTCCGATCCAACGATGTCAGTACGGATTCAATCGCTAACTTGTTCACATACGTCACTTTTTGAAATAAATCATAAGGTAAATCTTTTTTCTGTAAAATGGAGAAATCAGAAATATTCGTTTCAGATAATGTTAAATGTTTGACTAGCTCCATCTTAAACGTTTTAAAACTCGTCATACCAATGGATTTGCAAAACCTCACTACACTTGATTCACTGACTCCCGTTTTCTCCGATAAATCTTTCGTCGTCATATGCGGAACCAATTCAGGATGCTCTAAAATATATTCACCTATTTTCCGCTCTGCATCCGTAAGTTTATGCCATTCTTTCTTAATTCTCTCGAGTAACGAATTCACATGATTTCCCCCATTATGCAGCTACTTTGTTTCACTATAAAATGAAATTGGAAAAGGAGTCAACTAATAAAGGAATCGCAAGTATCGTTTCTACCTCATCCGCTTGTTGACCTCTTTCACCACAAATATTTTCCTCATAGAACACTGCGGTCTGAAAAAATATCATTTATGATTTCTCCGAGCTAGTCTGTAGTTGTTGTTCGGCAAGTTCTCTGTAGAGCGGATGGGTTTGCAGCAATTCTCTATGTGTGCCGATCCCGGTGATAACCCCTTTCTCTAATACAACCATTTGGTCTGCGTCGATAACCGTTGAGAGACGATGAGCAATAACAATGGTTGTTCTTCCCTCCATCAGCCGCTGCAAGGCCTTTTGAACAAGAACTTCCGATGAACTGTCTAAGTTTGAGGTCGCTTCATCCAGAAGAAGGATTTTAGGATTGCGTATAAGAGCGCGGGCAATGGCGATTCTCTGCCGCTGTCCACCTGATAATTTGATTCCCCGTTCCCCCACTTCAGTCCAATATCCTTTTGGAAGCCGATCGATAATGTTCTTTTTTTGCTTTTTTCGATCACATCTAAACCCTTGCCGAGTATGAAGACACCACCACATTCAGTATAGAGCCAAGAATACTTAAATCATAATCAATCCCCATCTAGAAACCTAGGTGGGGATTATTTGACGCTTACTGTTATAGAGGCTCTCTTTTATTTCTTGCAGGAAGGAACCTAACAATTCGATATAATACCGACATGTATGATTATTACACAATGATGCCACATCGATTTTTGTGTATGGCCAGATTCATAGGCAAACAGCTTTGTTTGTAGGCTATGGTGCAGAAAGACTCAGACAGCCAATCACTATGAATTACAGGTCGAGTAACATATATTAAACAACAAATTTACTTTGTTTTTTAGCGATAAGGTAGGAGATTATTGAACTTAGAATAAGAAATACAATTAAAGAGATTAGCGCCAAGTGGGTGGGCATTTGAATCGGTTCAAACAGCTTAAAACTACTATGGAAATCAAATACTTCGTGACCCAAGATTGAAACCATGTTTCTTAAGTCAAATTTAGTTAGTACTGGTACTATGAAGTTATAGACTAAGAAAATTATTGTTGGAGCGATAAATCCTTTAAACAATATGCCTAGATAGAACCCTAGTGTTGAGAAGAAAAAGCAAATAAATAAGCTTAATAAAACCTGTAATACAACATTGTTATCCTCTGGCAAGCTACTTAATTGAAATTCTTCTACAGGAATTTTCTGTGAAATATGATTGTATAGAATAGTACCTACAATATAGTTTAGAATTAAAACAACAGCAATAATACACGTTGAGATCATATAAATAGATAGCTGTTTTGATAAGAGAATTTGATTCCAGTTTTTTTTACAGCTTTTACTTTTATGGTTTTATACTTGGTATCATAAGTTGCGATATAAATACCATAAACGGTAAAGATAAATGGGAAGAACAAAAATGTTAACCACTCTAATGTATGAGTAACAATTCGTTCTGGTTGCATGTTATTGAGAGATAAAGCTACATTATCATAATCAAATCGTAGGATGTTAGAGACAACTTCAGCTTTTCCTTCATTACCTGTTTCAGATTTCTCAATATCAACAGGAGTATTTAATGCTTCATTTATATCAATCCCTAATTCTTTATATTCTTTAATAGTACGCAAGAATAAATCATAATTTTCTTTTGTATTGGACATTTGAATAAATAAATTAAATACTGTAGTTGAGCAATTTTAATTACAATAATTACCATGTAAAAGAGACAAACAGGGTACCCCTTATGCCACGTGGAGCTGTTTTTTCACGGCATCAATGGGAATATTTTGTTTCGCTGCACGGTAAATGAACTCCACGAGGCTATGTCCTTTTCTCTTGCGCAGAAGATCGAGCCCATCAGAAAAATCGCTGTTCGACTCGAACATGCTGTACACGTAAGCAAGCTGCACCAAGATCCAGTAGCGTTTCACCGCCCGACGTCCGCGAACGCGGTATCCATCGAGTTTCAGCTGGTCTTTCGCTTGACGGAAAAAACATTCGATCGACCAACGCTGGGCATAGTAGCGCAAGATCTCTTCATCGCTTAGATCCCGGTCGGTGCTCAAGACGCAGTGAAGATGTTCCGATGTCATCGGCTGATCGGCTTTCCAAGCGAGCAGCACCACGGCATCATCGAGACCTTTGAGAGAGCCTTCGTAGCGATAAACCCGATAACGCTCTTCTCCCACCGTGACGAGGTGAGTGTCTTTCGGTTCGATGTAGCGGGCAAACTCCCTCACCTGAACCGCAATGCCTTTTGGATAAAGAAGCCGATTGGCCTTGAGCATTGCGATTACGTGGAATCCCTTTTTCAGACAAGCTTCCACGAGCGTTTGCGATGGATACCAAGAGTCCATCAGCACATAAACAGGACGGTGTACATCCAAAGAAGAAAGCATCTCGATCGCGAGTTCCCCCTTGCTTTTCCCAGCCGCCTTGTCGTAGAGGCGGAACGCAAAGGGAAAAGCCTGGGTCATCGTATGAACCATGAGCCAAACGAGAGAATGTCCCCAGATCGACTTTTTCTCTGTGTGAGAATAGTGCCAATCACACCCTTGAATGGCGTGCGTTGCCTGTGACGAAGGCTTGGTTTTTTGGCAAATCGTATCATCGATCGAAACAAAAAGGGGTTGATTCTCCTGTTTGGCGATGCGTTCGACACGACGAAGCATCCACTGTTGAAGTTTGCGAAGCAGCGTCTCTTCATCCCAAGGGCTTTTCGTGAAAAAATGGCTGAGTGTCGTGCGGTGGTTCGGATGAAAGCTCCAATGATGAAGATCGGTCAATGTTCCCGCAAATCCTTTGGTGGTCAGCGCATCCACGATATGAACGAGATGCTTCATGACAGGTTTTGAAAAATAAAGTGCCAACCCCAACATCGTGAAAAACTTGTGGATTCCTTGATGATGTGCTAATCTATTCATGAGACATGAACCTCCTTGTGAATAGTTTTGGTGACACATCTATTCTAATCAAGGAATCGGGTTCATGTCTCTTTTTTTGTTTGGTTGTAAATTTATGTTAGCGAATTTGCTCATCTACAGTTAAATAAAGAAAATGATAAGATTGCCAAAAATAAAATCAAAATTATATACGAGAAGTATTGATATTTTAACTCGATATTTAGACTATTTAATATACTTTTTATATGCTTCAACCAGATCACCCCCACTTTCTTTAAAATTATTTAATTTTGTTAATTTTGATTGTTTTAGTATAAATAACTCATCGATAATAGGAGCATAGAAATCGAATTGGTGACCTGTCGTTATAATTGTCATGTTCTTTGACCATTCTTTAAGGGTTGTTTTTAGAAACTGCATTGAATCATAATCTAATCCATTCGAAACTTCATCCATTAGAAGGTATTTTGGTTGAGAGAGAGTAGCTATAATTAAACTAAGCTTTTTTCTTTGGCCGTACGAATACTTCTTCACCTTGTTTTTTAAAATATCATGACTTAAGTATGCATTGGCTACTTCTCTAATTTGCTCTTTTTGAATGCGATTTGTTAGCAGTAGTTCAATATTTTTGTAACCATTTAGATTGAGATAAAATGGAGAATCATCATAAACAACATGAATATCATTACGGACTTCGTCAATAGTTTTTCCATCATAAAGAATTTTACCGCTATACTCTTCTAGCTCTAATAAGCATTTTAACAAAGTGGTCTTGCCTGCTCCATTTTCTCCCATAATAAAGGCAATTTTATTTGGGGGTATTTGTACATTTATCTTATCTAAAACAGTTTTGTTTCGATAAGTCTTAGTCAAGTTAATAATATCTATCATAACTTTTCTCCTTTCTTCAAATAGTCAAATTGCGTGTTAATATATGTATAACCATCGGTCATCTTAAATAGACGACCGATGGATTTCTTGATTAAATCAATGATTAGTTAACAGAGTACGACCCGTTTCCACGTACCGAGATGTAATCGGTATAATCCTTCGAATAAAGAGTAACGTCTCCCCAAGGTGTTACTGTTCCTGCAGAGATTGTCTTTTTCGCACGGTATTTATGAAGCGGGGAAGAAGAGTAATACTTTGTAATTCCTTTCACTCTTACTAAGTTAGGGAAAATCCAGCCGGAGTCTTGCCATCCTGAGCTAGAGGAAATACTTGATCCATTGTAGAACCATTCTACATAGTCTTTAGACCAAGCTAATACGCTACCACGTGAATAAGTTATACGTTTAGAATATTTTGTTGCCATTGTTTGAAATTCACCTTTTTTAGAAGGTGCAGTACTAACTTCAACTCTTCCTTGATCGGCAGCCTCTAGTACTTTTGCTTTGTCTACAGTTAAATCAGTACTTGTAGCTGCTGACACCCCTGTAATTGAACTAACAGAGACAACTATGGATAACGTTAAAGCGTAAGCGTCAAATCTTGGACACCTTCTTGATGTGCTAATTTCATGAGATAATCTCCTCAAGATGAAATTGAAGGAGGTTTTTTTATGCCTAAGAATCCTGAATTACGAAAGGTTTGGGAACAACGAATCGCTGACTATCGTAAAAGCGGTCAAACTCAAGTAAACTGGTGCAAGGAAAATCAATGGAGTATTCACCAGTTTAAATACTGGTTAAGAAAAATTGAAAATCCAATAAAAAATCAAGGAAAGTCTACAAAATGGGCATCCGTTACCCTAGAAGATCATTCACAAACAGTTGAAAATTCATTACGGATTGAAATTAGTGGGATTTCAATTGAAGTAAAACCTGGTTTCGATCCGGCCTTTCTTTCAGAAGTGGTTAGGACGTTGAAATCAACATGTTAGTTGGTACAAGAGCTGAACGAGTTTACTTGGCAAAAGGAAGTACTGATTTGAGAAAATCCATTGATGGATTAGCTGCTTTGGTGAAAGAGGGATTTGATTTAGATCCCTTTTCATCAAGCTATTTTGTGTTCTGTAATCGAAAGCGAGATAAATTAAAAATTCTTCACTGGGACTATAATGGTTTTTGGCTTTATTATCGTCGATTGGAAAAAGGAAAATTTCAATGGCCAAATGAAAATGACACTGGAACGATACAAATTAGTTATCGGCAATTACGCTGGTTATTGGATGGTCTTGCAATGGAGCAAAAGAAAGCACACCCAGAAGTAAAGGCTAGAACAGTTATATGAATTTTTTACTTTTAACAAAAACCTTGGAGGAAAATAGCTAAAACCGTCGAATTATTACTACATGATGAAAAATTTAAAGAATCCTACCCAAAACCCATTTGAATTAATTGAAAAACTTCAACAGCAAATCGTTGAATTGACGGCGAAATTACGATGGTATGAAGAACAGTATCGTCTTAGTCAAAAACGAAAATTTGGCTCTTCAAGCGAAAAAACAAATCCTAATCAATTAGAACTACCTTTATTCAATGAAGCAGAGGTAGAGTCTAATGTAAAAGCCGAAGAGCCAACTGTTGAAACAATTACATATCGTCGTAAAAAGAAACGTGGTCAACGTCAAGCTACGTTTGAAAACCTGCCTATGGAAACGATTGAATATCGTTTACCCGAAGAAGAGCAGGTCTGTTCGTGTTGCGGTGAAAAAACACACGAAATGAGCACAGAAGTACGACAAGAATTAGTGATTATTCCGGCTCAAGTCAAAGTTTTAAAACACGTTCGATATGTCTATGGATGCCGTCATTGTGAGCGTAATGAAATAGAGACACCAATCGTTACAGCACCTGCCCCAAAATCTGTGTATCCAAAAAGTTTAGCTTCACCGTCAAGCATGGCATATATTATGAATCAAAAATATGTAGAGGGGCTACCTCTATATCGCCAAGAACAACAGTTCAAACGATTAGGTGTGATCTTATCCAGGCAAACCATGGCCAATTGGATGCTTTATGGTGCCGAAAAATGGCTTGCGCCAATTTATCAACGAATGAAAGAGCATCTCCTCTCTAAAGACATTCTACATGCGGATGAAACAACTGTTCAGGTTTTACATGAACCTGGAAGGTCAAGTACATCGAAATCTTACATGTGGCTTTATCGGACTGGAAGAGAGGATCCACCACTTGTCCTTTATGACTATCAGGAAACTAGAGCAGGAGAACATGCCAAAGAATTCCTAAAAGGGTTTAAAGGATACCTGCATGTCGATGGATATGCAGGATACCATAAGGTATCCGGCGTAACATTAGTTGGATGTTGGGCTCATGCCCGCAGAAAGTTCGATGAGGCTTTAAACGTACTTCCTGAATCCAAACGTCATTCAGCAGTCACAGCTCGGGAAGGACTCAATTTCTGTAATCAGCTATTTGCCATCGAGCGTGATTTGAAAGAATGTACACCAGAAGAACGATATAAAAAACGACTTAAACACAGCCAACCATTGTTGGAGGCTTTTTCAGCATGGCTAAAAACAGAGAAAAGCAATGTTTTACCAAAGAGTCTATTAGGTCAAGCCATTACATACTGCCTCAACCAATGGGAAAAACTCGTGGCATTTTTAGAGGATGGACGTTTAGAAATCGATAATAATCGAAGTGAACGATCCATTAAACCATTTGTGATCGGTAGGAAGAACTGGATTTTTAGCAATACTCCGAAAGGAGCTAAGGCCAGCTCAATCATTTACAGTATTGTGGAGACAGCAAAAGAGAATAAATTAAATCCATTTTATTATCTTCGCTACTTATTTGAAAAGCTTCCCAATATGGATATAAGCAATATGGATGAGCTTGATCAACTACTTCCTTGGTCCAAAACAATTCCTTTGAATTGTCGGGTTTTTAATAACTTATCACAATAATAGTATTTAATCCCTATCATTAAAAGGGTACCGTCAAGAATTTTGTGTTATGTAAGATAGATAGGGTATCTCTGAAATGGATTTGGAATGGATAGGGGTTCGATTTCCTCCACACAGGAGACTGAATATTCAGTCTCCTGTGTGGAAAGGGAGAATCCCTTTATTTTGTTCGTTTACAATATTTGGTTAGTTATAACGTTTTTCAAACATTTGTTGAAGGGTTTCATAGGCTTCAGCAAATCCTCGTAATTTTCGTCCTGCCCATTTCTCATTAAAATCTTGGATGGTCAAATACACGACTTTTTCAGCGGCTTCTAAACTACTCAAACTGTTCATCGGCTTTAGACGTTTCCGAATCTCTTTGATCGTTCGTTCAATGGCATTGGTCGTGTAAATCACACTTCGAATACTGCTTGGATAATCCATAAATGTAAGGAGGACATCCAACTCATTGGCCCAAGATTGAACTTCTCTCGGATACTTGTTCGACCATTTCGACTCAAACTGTTGAAACATCTGTAACGCAATCTCCTTATTCGGTGCGCGATAAATCAGTTTGAGATCCTCTGCCACTTCAAATTGATCTTTTTTCCGAACACGATTTAGGGTGTTGCGGACTTTGTGAACGACACAGCGCTGCACATCGGCTTTCGGATACACCGCCTTAAAGGCTTCCTCCAGCCCCGGTAGTCCATCGAATACGCCCAGAAGCACTTCCTTGACGCCTCTTTTGTAGAGCTGTTGGAGAATCTCCCGCCATCCATAGGCGCTTTCTTGTCCTCCCACGAAGAAATCCAGAATTTCTCGATACCCTTCTTCATTCACTCCTAACACCACATAAATGACTTCTTTCTCTACCGTATCGCGGCGAAGTTTCACGTACAAGCCGTCCAAATATAAGACAGAATAACGTTTGGATAGTGGACGATGGTGCCATTTCTCGATGTCTTCCTTCACTACATCGGTCATACGGCTGATCGTTGCAGGAGAATAGGCATTGCCTAAAATTCGTTCAATAAACTTGCCAATTTCACGCGTACTCATGCCACTTTGATACATCCTGATGATGGCTTCCTCGAGCCAGCCCGTATGGCGTTGGTAAGGGGCAAACAGCTGCGTTTGAAATTCCCCGTTTCGGTCTCTTGGAACAGAAAGTCCTTCGATACGACCATACTGCGTGTCTAGGTTTCGATGGTAATAGCCGTTTCTTCTATTCGACGTTCCCTCTTGTTCCATTTCGAGGAAAGTCTGGATTTCTTCCTTCATGATCAGCTCTAATTTTTCCTTTACAAACTCACGAATAACGTTTTCCAGTTGATTCATCCAATCTATATTCGATATACTTTTAGACATAGGTAGGGTACTCCTTTCTCTAAGATTTTTGCCAAATCAGAGAATACCCTACCTTTTTCTTTTGGTCTAACTAAATGCTTGACACAAAATTTTATACATCATCATTAAAAGGTGGGGATTATTTTACGCTTACGTTAAAGCAGTAACTAATTTTTTCATACTCTTTTCCTCCTATTTATCCAAATTTATTCAATATGAAGTCGATCGACTTTCAAACTGAATATATCAAAAATCTACTAAAAAAAAAAATCCGTATTTTCCGCAAATTTGATTGTGGAAAATACCAATTTTTCAGAAAATGATGGCAGAAGTTGTAATATAGTGTAAAATTTTATTGAGAAATATGGGATGGAGGCAGGTATCATGAATCAAAATTTATGGAATATTTTTCAGGTTATACTAGGAAAAGAGTCCCTTGGAACGGCGGAACTTGCGTTAGCAAGGAAGAGTTTAAGTACAGAAGTCTTCTCAGCATTGGTAGAGTATCTGTAAGATGGATTGAAGTCGAAAGGAAATCCGTGTGTGTAAGGTGAAATGAATATTGTCAGAAGAAGCGCAATAAAGACTTTTTTTCAAAATCACTTGTCCACTAATTGCATGTTAGAACAAGAGATCATTCAATATATTTTCCATATGCTGCTCCGCAAAGGAAAAATATTTAATAATGATGAAACTTATTATTCATGGGGAGAGTTTTATGCATACGTATCCTCATTCCATTTTGATAAGGATACGTGCACACAATCTGTTATTACTCACGCTGCTGCTATTGAACTTCTTGTTTTAGCGACAGACATTTTTGATGACATTTCCGATCATGATCAAAGTGATGAGATCATAAGCCATTTTATCTATAGGCGAAACGGTCACCATTGCCAATACGCTTATGATGGAAGCATTTCGACTCATTCTTCATAATTCTAAGTCAGATGTGTATGAAAAATTCGCTATGATCATCCATGAGTTAGTTGCAAAACGCTTGTATGGACAGTGGAGAGATTTAAATTTTGTCATTTCTGAACATGTTCTGACAGAAGAAGAGTATTTTTCATCTCATCAAACAAAAGGCTGCGTCCTTAGTAAAACTAGTTTGTGAACTCAGCGATATACAAAACCAAAACATATGGGGGCCCATTGCAACGAACATCGGCATTGCCGGCAACTGAAAAATGATGCAAAAGATATTCTTTCCGATCATAAGAGTGATTTAATAAACAAAAAGGCCACTCTTCCAGTCATTAAATCTATTGAGTTTAGTCTCAAAAAGATAATGGGTGGCTGCTAAAGAAACTTCATCAACTGAAAGCAAATGATCGTAACTCACTATTAATGAAGGAGATTAAAAACTATATACGTAAAATCGGAGCAATCGACTACTGTTTCATTCTCTCAAAAGTCTATATGAATAAAGCGTTGGATCAGATTGCTGCCTATTATCCTGAAAAACAAATTCAAGTAAATCGTTTAAAAAATTATCTAGAAAGCTAGGGATTATATGAACAAAAAAATTTTTCCTTTTTTCATGCTGCTCATTTCCGTCTTCATTATTTGTTATACTCTATTAAAAATGTACAATGAACATTTTTCTTTTCAGCATTATTTCACGATGTTCATTGGAATAATATTTTTGTTCATTGGCATCTATAGCTATCTGCAAAAACCAAACTCGATCGTTGTTCAACATTTTTTTACGTTAATGTTTATCATCGGACTAGCTATTGCTCTGTCAACACCTTCCAGTTGGAATATAAAACCGGCAAAAGAATTGGAAGTGATCACCGCTTCGTTTGCTCCTTACGTCCTTATGAAATTTTTTGAGCATTTTCCTTCATCTACAAAACCAACATTTTTTCGCCAAGTTCGTATGATCATATTATTTATTGCCATTTTCGCAACGCTCATTTATTTCTTAATAGGTATTAGTCACCATGTCATCGTCAGCACGATCGTTCGACCATGCATTGTCGCGAACATGGTTCTATCGTTACTAACTTGTATTGTCCTATTTTATTTACATCTTCAATCCAATTCCGATAAAATAAAAAATCAAATGTATCTTATAATCGCTGGCCTGATTCTATCGTTTGCTCCTGTTATCATTCTTAGCTTAATTCCAGATGTATTTTTTTCTTTTTCGGGTGTTCCTTTTCATTATAGTCTTAGCAGCATCATCGTCTTTCCTATGACACTGTCATATCTATTAACAAAGCAAGAAGTCGTTGATTTTCGAGAAATCTTCCGAAAAATTAGTTTCCAATTATTGGCGGTGATTTTAAGTTTAGTTGTATTTAACCTATTATTATCTATATAAGTTGAATTAAAGATTTACAACTGAACACACAAACGATCGATCGTTTGTTCTGGTTTCTGGTTGATTCGCTGAATAAAGGCTTGGACATTCTTTCTAATTTCTTGCACACTCGAATAGAACACGTTGTAAATCACGTCTGATTTCAGCCATTTCCATAGCCCTTCAATCAAGTTCAATTGCGGACTGTATGGTGGCAAAAAGACGAGCTCTAACCGATCTTCGTGTTCTTTTAAAAATGGCTGAATGAGTTTGGCATGGTGAATTCGAGCGTTATCTAAAATCATCACTATTTTGCCTGTGGGATAGCGTTCTAACACAAGTTGAAGAAATCGAAGAAATGTTTCCGCGTCATAGCATTCTTCTTCGATGCAAAACACTTCCCCTGTTTCGTAGTTCAACGTGCCAATCAGCTTCAGCCCTTGATGTTTTCCAAACGTCGGAATGATTCGTTGTTTTCCTTTGACAAACCATGTTTTTTGAATCGCTTGGTAATCACGAATCATCGACTCATCTTGAAAGAGGACATGGGCGATGTTCCCATCTACCAGTTTTTTTTTACTTCAGGGAAGGTGATTTCGACGAATTCTTTTTGTTTCTCTTCATCGGCATTGGCTAGTGTATAGGTCGGTTTCGTATAGCTTAGCCCTAACCGATGCAGAATGTCACTTGTTCCGCGAAGCGTGTATGTTGGCCCCCACTTTTGTTGAATGAGTTCAGCGATTATCGCAAGCGTCCAATTATATTTTGCTTCGAATCCCACATCTACGGGGAGCTGATGTTCAATGATCAAAGCCAGCTCTTTTTCCTGCTCAGGGGTCAATCGACGTGGGGCGCCAGGTGAGTATTTCATCTCCAGTCCATCAAGACCGCGCTGGGCGTAGGCATGAATATAGTTATAAATAGTTTTCTTGGATCGACCAATAATCGTTGCGATTTCTCCTTTGGTATATCCCTGCAAATGAAGATAAATCGCTTGGTAGCGTTCATATGCTCGTTTACTTTTTGCTTCTTTCATGGCAGTGGACAACTTTTCGATCTCGTCTTTGTGATTTGGCATCATATTTTCTCTCCGTTCCCCTATTTTCTCTTTGTATTTATTCGCCGTGGAACGGGAGAAAACCTTTATTTCAATTTATATATGTTTTACAATATCAACTTAAAATCAGCTATTTTAATGAACACCCTACTAGTATACACCTTTGTTGTTTATGACCTGATCCACAAAGAGTTAGAACCTTTAAAAATGAAAAAATGGGATCTTAAGAATCAAGAAATACAAAAAGAAAAACTGTTCATCCTTCAACAATTGCTAAACGGGAAGCATTTGGAATATTGCGCAAAGCTCATTTCTGCTCTAATACACAAAACAATCGATATTAGCGGAGTATGCATGATATGGAAAAACGATAACATCCCTATAGTGCTTCATAAAACAGGAGTTTTTCTCCAATTCAACGATACGGAACTACTCACTTACATCCATCAAAGTTGTCATCCTGAAAAAATGAATATCAATGAAAAAAAATTCTTTTTCTATCCTATGAATATGGAGGGTGTAACAAGCGGATGGATCATCATAGGAGAAAAAACAAACGCAACGGTTTTTGAAAAAGAAGAAATAAAACTCATAGAAAAAATTCGAACCGACGCGACAGAATTATTTGCCAGCTCGAAATCGTTACAGCTAATCGAAAAACAGCTAAAGGAAATAATGAAAGAATCCCTCACTTACGAACTATTTCATTTGCTCCTAATTAATGAACAAGAAGAGGAAAAGAAGAAGCTATCTCTTTTTCTCCACGATGAGGTGCTGCAGCATTTAATCCTACTTTTCAATAAACTTGAATTACTAAGCAAAAATAAAGAAATAAAGAAAGAAGCTTTCAAAGACATTAAAGAGTCGCTTCGGAGCTGTATTTTTGAGATAAGAGAAATGTGCCAAGAGTTGTATCCGGTTATCGTAGAAGATTTAGGATTGAAGCAAAGTCTCTATTCATTAAAAAGAAAATGCCAAACGAACTATAATGTGATTATTGAAATTGATTATATTACGAATCTGAAAGTCATTCCTACCTTTCTCTCTATTCAAGTATTTCGAATGATCAAAGAATTGATTTACAACGCTATAAAGCATTCTTCATCAAAAAAGATTTTCGTTTCCGTCGAAGAAACGAACAATTTCCTAAACATAAAAGTAAAAGATCATGGTATTGGGTTCAAAGTACCGAATCGTATATCAGAGTTATCACAAAACAATCATTTAGGATTGATTACAATTCAAAAACGAGTCAATCAGTTAAAAGGCACATTTGACATACAATCTGAACAAGCATTTGGAACATGCGTTTCAATTACTCTGCCAATTAATGAGGATGGGACAAATGAAAGTGAAAGTATTATTAGTAGACGACCATTTATTAGTGATGCTCGGGATTCAACAATTGTTAGAAAATGAAACTGATTTAGAGGTTGTAAATACGATTTGTCATCTCACCGACTTAGAGAAGGAAATAATCGAGCACAACCCTGATATCATTGTCATGGATATAAGAATGAAAAACGATAACGGAATTGAATGGACGAAAAAAATTACTGAAAAATATCCAACATGTAAAGTTGTTATTTTATCAGGGTATGACTATGACGAATACATTCACGCTGCTTACGAAGCTGGAGCTTATGCGTTTGTTACAAAAGAAAAATCCGTCTTTGAATTGGCCAATGCGATTAGGCAAAGCCATTTAGGAATCAAATCTTTTCCGATTGACCGATTATCCAATTATAACACTCCTCTCACAAAAATAGAATTAAAAATTCTCCAAATCATTTCCGAGGATAGGACAAACGCAGAAATTAGCGAACTGTTAGCTATCAGCAGAAGAACAGTCGAACACCACGTATCTTCCATTCTTCGAAAACTTGATGTCGACTCGCGGGTAGGAGCGGTCGTCAAAGCGATAAAACTTGGGCTATTGGAATAACCGATAGAAATTTCGACATCTGAATAAAGAAACGGCACGGGAAAATTCAAACGGTCCAGCAAATATCCGAGGAAAGTCCGATAGATGGAATGGGTTGTTTATCTTCCTTACCTTTATGGATTTTTCAAAACAGGATTTGAAGTATATTTTTACAGCCAACCCCATCAAAAAATAGATGATGAAAGAAACCAATCCCTCATCTCTTCTAAATCCATATAAGATTCTTATTTTTGACGGAACTGATCACCGTCACCAATCTTGTTTCAGTTCGACGAATCTTCCGTTTATACGGGCTTTACTAGCGGTAACACAGCGATAAAACAAACTCAAACATTGAAAAGCAACCGTAAACGTAGTTCGTCTTCACTAGGAATCTCTTATATTTTGAAGAGAATAAAAAATCCCCTCATAGCAAACAGATTTTTCTGCTATGAGGGGACTCTCTTCATATATGAAAACAAAGTTTCTTTTTCAAAATTACTTGCTTATCCATTCTGTATGGAAAATGCCTTCTTTGTCCACTCTTTCATAAGTGTGAGCGCCGAAGTAGTCTCTTTGCGCCTGAATTAAGTTGGCAGGCAATGTTTCTGTCCGATAGCTGTCATAGTAAGACAAAGCAGCAGAAAAAGCAGGAACAGGGATTCCTTGAAGGACAGCCAACGAAACGACTTCACGCAAAGAAGACTGATATTTTTCGACGATCTCTTTGAAATAAGGATCTAATAGCAAATTCGTTAAGTTTGGATCTCGATCATATGCTTCTTTAATTTTTTGCAAAAATTGCGCGCGAATGATGCAGCCGCCACGGAAAATCATGGCGATGTCACCGTAGCGAAGGTTCCAATTGTATTCTTCCGAAGCTGCTCTCATTTGTGCAAATCCTTGGGCGTAAGAACAGATTTTGCTCATATAAAGCGCTCTGCGGATCGATTCGATCAGTTTGCTGCGATCCCCTTCGAATCCTTTTGTTTCCGGCCCTTTTAAAAGCTTGCTTGCTTTTACTCTTTCCTCTTTCAACGCAGAAATAAAGCGGGCAAAAACCGACTCGGTAATAAGCGGGAGCGGAATTCCCAAGTCGAGCGCGCTCTGACTGGTCCATTTTCCTGTTCCTTTTTGACCCGCTTTGTCCAAAATCACATCTACCAGCGGTTTTCCGGTTTCTTCATCTTTTTTCGTAAAAATGTCAGCAGTAATTTCAATCAAATAGCTGTCCAGCTCACCTTTATTCCATTCGGCAAAAACTTGATGCAGTTCATCAGCATTTAAACCAAGCAAATTCTTCAGTAAAAAGTATGCTTCTGAAATCAGCTGCATATCGCCGTATTCGATGCCATTATGAACCATTTTCACATAATGGCCGGCACCGTCTGGACCAATATATGTACAACATGGATCGCCATTCACTTTAGCCGAAATATCCTTTAAAATGGGCGAAACAAGATCATATGCTTCTTTTTGTCCACCGGGCATAATGGAAGGACCGGTCAATGCTCCTTCTTCTCCTCCGGATACCCCAGTGCCGATAAAATGAATGCCTAATTCACTCAACTCTTTATTGCGGCGCTGTGTATCTTTGAAGAAAGTGTTTCCTCCATCAATCAAAATATCGCCCGGTTCGAGATGCGGTTTTAATTGTTCAATCGTTGCATCCGTCGGAGCTCCAGCTTTGACCATCAACAAAATTTTCCGCGGTTTTTCCAAGGAATCAATAAATTCTTCAATACTATATGTTCCGACAATATTTTTTCCTTTTGCTTCTTCTAATAAGGCATCTGTTTTTTCTCTTGAACGATTATAAACCGAAACAGAGTACCCTTTGCTTTCAATATTGAGTGCTAAATTTTTCCCCATAACAGCTAATCCGATTACACCAATTTGTTGTTTTGCCATCATTTCTTACGCCCCTTCTGCACTATATTTAAAGCTGTTATCGCTATTTTACTGTATCAATTTTCGACGTAGGTTGCAAATGATTGAATCAGACCATTGTCTTTCCTATATAACGGAAAAACGTTCAAATAGAGACCATGATTTCTGCTGACAATATTTCCCGATGGTGAAAGAATCGCCTTTCTCACTATTCATTCCAAATCGGGATGTTTTAAAAAAGAAAAACGCCACTTTTTCATTTGTTAAGAACGCGGGAACCCTTTTTGAATGATTTGGCTGCCAAATTTTTCTTTCAGTTTTTCCATCGTTTCCAACAGAGGCTCTATTTTGGCTTCTTTTTGGTACGTAAATAAATCCAGCTGCTTGTAAGCCTCTTCTTTTTCCACTAAATCTTGTGCTGTGATGCCAAGCAAACGAACAGGGGTGCCATTCCAATGTTCTAAAACCAACGCCCGAGAAATCCGCTGAATGTCTCCCACTGAATCCGTCGGACTGTCCAATTTCTTGCTTCTCGTGATCGTATGTCTGTTTCGAAAGCGAATCATAACCGAAAGATGGGTCGTGAGCAGTCCCCGCTCCTTAAGACGAGATGAGACTTTTTCAGCCAGCTTGTGAGTCACCTCGGACAATTCCTCTTCACTTTCCGCATCTTGAGGCAAAGTCATTGAATTTCCAATGCTTTTGCGCTCATTCACTGACTCCGGATCCACTTTTCGATCATCTCGACCATTTGCCCGCTCGCGAAGACGCACCCCGATGATGCCTAGAAGAGATCTCAGCTGGATATCGTTCGCTTTTGCCAAATCGCCAATCGTCTGAATGCCAATCGTTCGTAATTTCGCAGCCGTCTTCTCCCCCACTCCGTGCATCTCCTCAACAGGAAGCGGCCATAATCGAACAGGCACATCTCTTTTGCGCAATATTGTGATGCCCATCGGCTTTTTCATATTGGAAGCCATTTTCGCTAAAAATTTATTGGGAGCAATCCCTATGCTGGAAGGCAAGTCCAATTCGTTTTGAAGTCTTTTTTGGATGTCTTCGGCGATTTCAATCGGCGTTCCCCATTCATAGCTTTCTGTAATATCCATATACCCTTCATCGATGGAAACAGGCTCTACCAGATGAGTGTATTCACGCAAAATGTTAAATATCGCCTGAGATAAGGTCCGATACCGATCAAAATTCGGCGGTTTCACAATCAGTTCCGGGCAGCGTTTTTTCGCTTCCCATATTGGCATAGTCGTTTTTACTCCGAACTTTCTAGCTTCATAGCTGCATGTGACGACAATCCCTTTTCGTTGCTTAGGATCACCTGCAATCGCTAATGGTTTACCCTTTAAGGATGGATCGTAGGCCATTTCAACCGAAGCATAGAAGCTATTCATATCGACATGTAAAATCACTCGACCGTTTTTAGGGTAATACCGCTTCACCTCCGTCCACCTCCATTCATTCTGTAATTTATTATACCAATTGTCAGCTTGAAGAAAACAATGGAGCGCTCCTCCGATGAATGAAAGCAACTAAAAGATTTCCTTCCTTCTCCTGCTTACCATCAAGGGATTTTCCTTTCCTTTTCAACATATCCCCTACTATTTTTTTACTATTCAGAATAATATAAAGTAGAAAAGTACAAAAAAGAACGGGATAATCGTTTACCGCCTATACTTGTTCATCTCAGCTTACCGCCATGGTATGGCAGTTTGAAGCAAAAAACTTTTCATTTTTTCAACCTTGATTGTCCGTACGATCCAGGCACATAAGAGCCCGTTTCTTTCGCTCCGCAGTTTATTAGCCGGAAAGAAGCCGGCTTTTTCATTTATAACGTATGAAAGGAGTGATAACGATGGTTGGCGCGTTAGACGGTGTAAAAGTTCTCGACTTGACAAGAGTGCTTGCAGGACCATTATGTACAATGATTTTAGGCGATTTAGGCGCGGAAGTGATTAAAATAGAAGCCCCCGGCGGAAGCGATGAAACAAGAAAATGGGGGCCTCCGTTTCAAAACGGTGTAAGCGCATACTATTTATGCGCCAATCGAAATAAAAAAAGCCTAACTGTCAATTTAAAAGATCCAAGAGGAAAAAAGATCATTTATCAACTAGTGGAAAAAAGCGATGTTGTCATTCATAACTTTAAAACAGGCACAATGGACCGGCTCGGTTTGGGATATGAGGAGTTGTCCCGATGCAATCCGAAACTTATCTACTGCTCCATTACCGGATTTGGCGAGACAGGTCCTTATAAAGATCTGCCAGGATATGATTTTATCATTCAAGGAATGAGTGGGCTTATGTCAATTACCGGTGACGAACATACGCCTCCCTTCAAAACCGGAGTAGCCATTACGGATATTTTAACCGGGCTGTACGCCTGTATTGGCATTCAAGCAGCATTGTTAGAAAAGGACCGTTCAGGTAGGGGGCAAAAGATCGATCTTTCTTTATATGACTGTGCTGTCAGCTCACTAGTCAACGTTGCCAGCAATTATCTCATGACTAAAAAGGTGCCGCCCAAAATGGGAAACCGCCATCCTAATATCGTACCTTATCAAACATTTCGCACAGCTGATGGAGAAATGGTCATTGCGGTAGGGAACGATCGGCAGTTTCAAGATTTATGCAGCGTGTTGGAAATGCGGGAACTTCCCAGCGATCCGCGTTTTTCCACCAACCCGGAGCGGGTGAAGCACCGAACAGAGCTTATCCCAATTTTAGAGAAACGGTTTCAAATGAAATCAACCGCCTACTGGATGGAAGCTTGTCAACTGAAAAAAATACCGTGCGGACCTATTCAAAAATTGGATGAAATGGTTTGTGACCCTCAGCTGACAGTACGAGAAATGTTTCTTTCCATGAAACATCCAACAGCAGGGACTATTCAAGTCGTTGGCAGTCCTTTAAAACTTTCGAAAACACCCGTAAAACAAAATCAATATCCTCCTTTGCCCGGGGAACACAACGAACTCATTTTGAGCCATTTAGGCTATTCTGATGCAGAGATTGAAGATTTGAAAACGAATCAAATTATTTAAAGGAGCGATGAGCCCATGAACTTTGAATTTTCGGAAGAGCAACAACTATTAAGAAAAACCGTGCGCCAGTTCGTGGATAAAGAGATCATGCCGTATATCGGCGAATGGGATGCAAACCATCATTTTGAAACAAACATCATTAAAAAATTGGCTGAACTCGGCTTGATGGGTGTCTGTATTCCCGAACAGTATGGTGGAAGCGGAATGGATTACAACTCGCTTGCGATTGCGTGCGAAGAACTAGAAAGAGGAGATACAGCATTTCGGACAGCTGTGTCGGTCCATACCGGACTGAATAGCCTGACTCTTCTTCAATGGGGCAACGAATATCAAAAACAAACTTATCTTGTTCCTCAAGCGAAAGGAGAAAAAATCGGCGCCTTTGGATTAACTGAGCCAGGGGCAGGATCTGATGTAGCCGCTTTAGGCACGACAGCGACTCGAGACGGCGACGACTATATTTTAAACGGACAAAAAACTTGGATTTCCTTGTGCGACGTGGCGGATCATTTTCTTGTATTCGCCTATACGGACAAAAGCAAAAAACATAAAGGGATTTCCGCCTTTATTGTTGAACGGACCATGCCCGGATTTTCTTCCAAAGCGATTAAAGGAAAATTGGGAATTCGAGCCGGAAATACGGGAGAACTGTTTTTTGACAACATCCGGGTTCCAAAAGAAAACTTGCTTGGCGAAGAAGGTGAAGGATTTAAAATCGCTATGTCGGCTCTTGACAACGGTCGATTTACTGTCGCAGCCGGAGCCTGCGGCCTCATCATGGCCTGCCTGGAAGCAAGCGTCAAATATTGCCACGAACGCAAGACATTTGGAAAAGAAATCGGCCGCCATCAGCTCGTTCAACAAATGATCGCCAATATGGAAGCAGGACTGCAAATAAGTCGGCTTCTTGTCTATCGAGCCGGCGAATTGAAAAACAAAGGCCGACGCAATACACGCGAAACCTCCTTAGCCAAATGGCAAGCCTGTGATTTTGCCAACAAAGCGGCGGATGACGCGGTGCAAATTCATGGCGCATACGGATATTCCAATGAATATCCCGTGGAACGATATTTAAGAAATTCCAAAGCACCGGTTATTTACGAAGGAACGAGGGAGATTCATACGATCATGCAAGCAGAATACGCTCTCGGCTACCGACAGGATAAACCGCTCCATAAAATGCTCCCCGCATGGCCGTTCACAGAGGATTCCGTTTCAAGCTGAATGAATAAAGATTCACCTATTCTTTCAAGAGCTTGTAAAGCCATGCATTTACTCGCCTATCGCGATAAACAAAATGGAAATCGTAGCTTCGCAACCAAATTTTATGAGCCAATCCTAAGAAGGGAACTTTTAGCTCCCTTCTTCTATCAAATGACAAAATAAACAGCTATTCCTTATATTCAATTTTTTCTGTTATAACAAGTGGCCTGCAGGAATCTGCTATATTATGATCAGCGATAAAACGGTTGGATATAACAACAGGAAATTCAACCGTCAGGCATTTTGCATCGTTTTCATATATTCTTGTATGTCTTGAATGCCTTCTAGCGATTCCACCAGAATTTTAGGATCAATGATGGTCACTAAGCGTTTCTCCATGTTTGCCACTGCTGAAAAATAACGGGTTCCCTCGTAAGCCATTAGGCCGATCTGTTTTTGGAGTTCAATCGGAATGTCAATGATTTCTTTCGCCTCTTTTACTAATATTCCGAAAAGGAATGATTCTACTTGAAGAACAATCAGACGGCTTTCAGACAAATTTTCGATAAATTGAGAATATAGAACTTGCTCAAAATCAATGACCGGAATCAATTCACCACGATTTTTGACAATTCCCCTTAAATAAGCAGGCAAATGAGGAATGGGATTAATATGATCCAATTTTTCAATCGAAACGACATATTGAATCGGAACGGCATATTCTTCCTTGCCTGATTGAAAAACAACCATTTTTGTTTCTTCCATTTCTTATGCCCCCTTTTGAAAACGGTCGAAAAGAGAGCCGGAGAGCTCTCTTTTCAAAAGAAATTACGATGGATTCGCTACTTCTTCCACAATAGCCACTGTCATTTCTGCCAATTTCACTAGTTCTTCAATAGGCATTTTTTCATTCACTGTATGAATATCCTCATATCCTACAGCTAAATTGACAGTAGGAATCCCTAATCCGGCAATCACGTTCGCGTCGCTTCCGCCGCCGCTTTGCAGCAATTCAGAAGGTCGGCCCACTTTCGCCGCTGCTTTTTTCGCAATTTCCACCACTTTATCTCCTTCGCCAAATTTAAAACCAGGGTACATAACCTGCACATCAATTTCTGCCCGTCCTCCCATTTCTTGGGCGGCACTTTCAAAAGCTTCTTTCATTTTGGCTACTTGTTGTTCCATTTTTTCAGGAACTAACGATCTTGCTTCCGCCAAAATATCGACACGGTCACATACGATATTCGTTGCTTGCCCGCCTTCAAATCGGCCGATATTGGCAGTGGTTTCTTCGTCGATTCGTCCTAACGGCATTCTTGCGATAGCTTTTGAGGCGATCGTGATGGCGGAAACCCCTTTCTCAGGAGCCACACCTGCATGAGCCGTTTTTCCAAGAATCACCGCTTTGATTTTTGCTTGTGTTGGAGCTGCTACGACAATATTTCCCACTTTCCCATCGCTGTCGAGAGCATACCCATATCTCGCTTTAATAAGCGATGGATCAAGCTCTTTGGCTCCCACTAAGCCGGATTCTTCCCCCACTGTTATGATAAATTGAATCGTCCCATGAGAAATGTTCTGTTCTTTGATCATTCTGATTGCTTCAAACATGACCGCCAATCCGGCTTTATCATCAGCACCTAAAATCGTCGTTCCGTCCGTGACGACGTAACCGTCTTTAATGGAAGGTTTCACCCCTTTTCCGGGAACGACGGTATCCATATGTGAAGTAAAATAAATAGGATCCACGCCTTCTTTATTTCCCGGTAAAGTACAAATCAAGTTTCCGGCGCCATGCCCTGTTTTTTCTTTCGCATTATCTTCATAGACATCCAAGCCTAATTCTGTAAATTTTTGTTTTAAAACTTTAGAAATCTCGCTTTCGTTTTTGGTTTCCGAGTCAATTTGTACAAGTTCCAAAAATTCATTGACTAATCTTTCTTTATTCACCATAGCAAAAATTACCTCCAATTTATGTACTCACTATTCAGTATACTCCTTTGAAAAAAAGTCTACAAACGAAAGGTAGATTCTGAGTCATATGGCTTTATTTTTCGAATAATATCAATTTTCTTGAATTTTTAGGGTATGGCGGCATAAAAAGTCAATGGCAAAAGGGGCGACAACGTTCAAGTATTTTTTCATTCCAATATTCGATATAATTTTTACTTAAATTGCAATATTAAATGCAACAAGTATTGAAAGACCAGATAACCCATGATTAAGTAGAATCGGGACACTCTGCGCGACTTGACGTGGAGTGGTGGGCATGGTAGCCTGGTTGGCCCAGCCAGTACCGTATACCTGGCTTCATGGCTGGTAGCCATGCCCGCAGAGGCTCTTTGTCAAGTTGCTAAAAACCAACCCTTTGGGTTAGCTGGCTTAAGGTTAAGAAGCTAAGCCAGCTAACTCTATTTGGAAACACTCCTCAGGTGTACGATAATTGAGGATCTTCCTTGGAAGATGGTTACACCAATTTTCAACATAGGTAATGGTTTCGTCTGCCACAGAGGAAATGGGTCTCCCCTTTGGTATGAAGCGCCTAATAAGGCCATTATGACGCTCGTTGGTTCCTCGTTCACAGGATGTGTAAGGGTGTGTAAAATAAACCTCTGTTAGATCTTTTTCAACACTAAGGCCGAGGTCAGCAAATTCAGAACCGTTATCAGCCGTAATGGTTTTAAACACTTTAGAGAACCGATTACCATAAGACACTTTCAACTGAGATATGACTTCTGAAACGGATAGACTATCCTTGGCTGTCACTCTCAAAATTATTTCTTTACGGGTTTTGCGCTCAGTAAGAGTCAATAAGGCCTGATCTTTAGTCTTCTTGCCTATAACCGTATCAATTTCCCAGTGACCAAACTCTTGGCGTTCATTGACTTCAATTGGTCGCTCATCGATACTGCGTCCTAAGATCTTCTTATTCTTCCGGTTACGTTTTTTCTTGGTGTTCAGGGTAATTTTCATAGGTAGGTCAATGTTTTTAACGCCTATAAGTCCTAGATCAATATAGTTATAAAGGGTCTTGGTGCAAACCATTTTGTCTTTGAATTTCCCATCACGTTTGGCTCTCCCACATACCGCATCAGGAGACCATTTCTTATCAAGGATCTGAGTTTCGGCATACTTAATAAACTCGATGGCATCGTCTAGTTTTAGCTTGCGGCCACAGGCTTTCCTGTTTCTCTCATAGAGAAGTTGACCTGTGTCTGGAAAATAGACATGAACAATTTTCCCGTTGCTTTTTCTTTGTGGCACTGTACCTCTTCTTAACTCACGGGAGATGGTGCTTTTGTGACAACCAACATAATCTGCAATCTCCTGTTGAGTCTTACCAGCAGCGTGTAAGGCCGCAATTTTCCCACGGTCATAAGCCGTTAAGTGTTTGAAATGCCGAGCTCCTATGGTAGAATTAGTAATTGCCATAGATAAATCCTCCGTATCGATATTGTTTTAGTCGACTTAATCATACGTGGTTTATCTATGGTTTTTCATTTTTTATGCTTGTTGCATTTGATTATACAACTAGCCGATATAATTTTTAAAAACTCTTTTTTCAAAAAATCTTACCCATCCCTCTATAGGATCATGTTGATGACAACTGGAAAAATCGATAATATAAAGACAGCGGAATTGAAGGAGAGGAGATCATGAGAAATAAGAAATTCCAAAAAGTCGTTGTCTATATCATGTTATTGGCAATGATTGCCACAACGGTCCTCGCCGGGCTTACAATGTTTTTGTAAAAACGAAAAAAAGCAATCAGCTGGAAAGCCGATTGCTTTTCATTTTGGTTATTTTCCTAATGAATGGCACCGTACTGCCTGGCTATCTGGTCTAACGATTGTGTGGATGTGACCACCTTGATTTTCGTTCCAATGGGAACATTTTCATACAATCTTTCAATCGCCTGATTGTTCATACGAATGCAGCCGTTGGAAATATAGTGCCCGATGGAAGATGGATTATTAGTTCCGTGGACACCATAGATCCGGCCGCCGGTATTTTTGGCATTAAATCCGATCCACCTCGTTCCAAGCGGGTTATTTGGATGCCCGCCGGGAATATTTTTCTTCCGATAGAAAGGATTTTTCGCTTTGACCGTTACAGTGAACAGCCCTTCCGGTGTCAGTTCATTCGTTTTTCCAGTGGCCACTTTTTCCCTCATTTGCAGCTTGCCATGGTTATAAAATGCTAATTCATTTGTTTTTTTATTGATGACAATAAGAGGAGAGCCTTGTGCAAAGGTCGAATTCGGAAACAAAAAAGCGAATATGAATAGAATTAACCAAAGTTTTTTCAACTTGATCACCACTTTTCTTTCCCGCTTCACCGACCGTTAGATGCTTGAATGGAAAAACAGTCGGAAAACGGAAAATCAAATGTTGTTAAAACACCCCAGCGCAATCTTTGCTTGCCGGGATGGGTTTATTTAAGAGTATGTTGCGGATTTTTGGCTGTTTTTATTCGCCTTTCGTTTTAAACCCTTAAACGAACTTTTGATGATCAAGTATTGTTCCATTTCTCGGACAAATTGAAAAAGAGCCGCTCTTGTTTCAAATTCCTCCCTTGTTTTAGGCAACTCCATTCTTTCAAATTCCACCTTCAAATCGTATAGTTTTTTCAAATAAAAATGAGCTGTATTTCCAGGATGAATATTGTCTTTTAACTCTTCCAAAAAATCGGCAACCATGTGGGATTGTTTTGTTTGGTAGGAGACAAACGTTAAAATCGGCAACAATCGTTCGAGTATTTCAAATTGTTTTTCACGAATGACAAAATAGTGATAAAATAAGTTTTCTTCTCTTGTTGGATGATTTTCTGCATCTTTTAAAGCGAGTGATTTTGCTTCTTTCAACAGACGCGCCGTTTCCGTTATTTCTTTTCCATCCCAATCATTTTTATGACTGCGTAAATACGAAATCACTTCCTCAAAAATCCTCCGGAAGTTCTTTTCAATTTCTTCCTGGTAGCGATACAACGTTTCATCTGCACTGGGCATATAAAGGTTCATCAATAAAGCAATGCCGATGCCGACAACAATGAGGCACAGCTCATTCAACAACAAAGAAAGGGTGACATGACCGGCTGAATAAATGTGAAGAATAATGACACTGCTTGTAACAATGCCTTCTGTTACTTTTAACTTTACGGTTGTTGGAATAAAAAACAATAGCATGAGACCAATCACAACTGGATGAAAAGCAATTCCTTCAAAGAAACAAGCAGAAAAAATCATCGCCAGCACACAAGCGAAAAAACGCGTCCATGCTGCCTCAAATGATTTCACTTTCGTATTTTTGATACATAATATTGTAATGATCCCGGCAGAGACAAAATTATGCAAGTGAAGCCATTGCGAAATCATGATCGCCAATGTTGTACCTACCGCTGTTTTGATCGTTCGATAACCGATTCGAAACATATCCATAACCTCAAATCCATTATTTTCTCCTCTAGTATGCTCAACCCTTTCTTTGTTTTCAAGCAAGATCACACTTTGGACCGGATAATCAATAAAAAAGCTGGATCACAAGGAGCCTCAAAAGCCTTTTCAAATGCAGAATAAAAAAATCTCCCATTTGAAAGGGCTGACCTTGTTGAGCCAGCATGAAAGTGGATCTATCGGACATGGATTTTTCTGTTCCATCCTTGGCACGTTTTTCGTTTAAACGTTGTGATCGCAGAACGAAATCGCTGCCATCTTACAGTTCTTACACTTCGTCGCAATATTGATCAAAAGCCGCTTGCAATTTTTGAACAACTTCCAAAGGCTCATGTCCTTCAATCTCATGTCGTTCAATCATGGCAACCAGTTTCCCATCTTTTAAAAGTGCAAAAGATGGAGAAGAAGGTGGATAGCCGGTAAAATAACTGCGAGCTTTCGCTGTTGCTTCTTTATCCTGTCCGGCAAAAACTGTAACAAGCTGATCCGGACGTTTATCGTAGTGGATCGCATAAGCGGCAGCAGGACGTGCAATTCCCCCGGCACAGCCGCAAACCGAATTCACCATCACAAGAGTCGTGCCTTTTTTCTGCAACGCTTCATCCACTTCTTCCGGAGTTCTAAGTTCTCTATAACCAGCGTCGACAATTTCTTTACGAGACTGATTCACGACATCATTCATAAAAATGTTAAAATTCATGCTCATGGAACGTTCCTCCTTTCCGTATCATGTACCTATCATAAAGGAATTTACCTTTATTTTCAAATTTTTTATGGTATGATAAAAGGTTTATCCATCAAAAATTAGGGTAAAATCATGGTACAACGAGATCCATACCCTAAACTCCCTATCATCAGGGCGTCGATCTACGGCGCTCCTTTTTTAGCCGGCAAAGTTTTTTCTGATCTTCATTGGGCCAATGTGTAAGTCTTTGGCATCTTCTTTTCGAAAAAAGACGATCGTTTTTCCATTCATGAATATACGCATACAAATACCTGCTTATTTCATTATAGAAATCATTTCCTGCAAAGGACGAAAGTAACAACTTGAAATACGGATCACAGAAAAAGTTGTAGAACCATTTGTATTTCGATTAAAATAAAGAATTAGAAAAGTCCTTTTCCCTCGCTGATCCGATTAAAAGCGAAAGGTGAGAGAAAGGACGATGCCGGCGGAATGCGGGTTGATCAAATCTGTCAAAATCAACCTTCCGCCATGAACATTCAGCGACTGCTTTAGCGTAGCTGAAGTCTCATTGTATTCCAAAACGAAAGGTAAATTGTACAGGAGAGGATTTTATGAAAAAATTATTTTTGTTGCTTGCCATCTTTACATTGGGTTTCACCATGTCTGTGCAGGCTGACAGCATTACGGGCGAAACAACCGTTACTCTCGGAGCGGATTTAACCCCTCAGCAAAAAGAACAAGTTTTAAATGAAATGGGCGTTTCCGGTGATGTCAATACGATCACGGTTACGAACGCCGAAGAACATAAATATTTGGGAAACTATATTCCCAATTCGCAAATTGGTACGAAAGCCATTTCTTCCAGCAAAATTACCACTAAAGAAAGTGGATATGGCCTGAAAGTGCAAACCAATCATATCACGTGGGTATCGAAAGAAATGTACATGAACGCGTTGACAACGGCCGGTGTAAAAGATGCCGATATTTATATCACGGCACCTTTTGACGTATCCGGAACGGCTGCGCTTACCGGAATCATTAAAGCTTATGAATCCACAACGGGCAAACAAATTCCGGAAGCACAAAAGCAAGTGGCCAACCAAGAAATGGTGACAACCGCCAAACTGGCCGATGATATCGGGAAAAACGATGCCACACAATTAATCGAAAAAATCAAAGAAGAAATCGCTAAACAACATCCTCAAACAAAAGAAGATATTCAAGTGATCGTCAATAACGTTGCCAATGAATTAAATATTTCCTTGACACCGGATCAAAAGGATCAGCTTGTCTCTTTGTTTGACAAAATGAAAAACTTAAACATCAACTGGAATGCAGTCAATTCTCAAATTGAAAAAGCAAAAGAGAAATGGAATGAATTTAAAAATTCGGACGAAGGAAAAAACTTCCTCCAATCGATCATCGACTTTTTGCAATCGATCGTTAACTCCATTACAAGCCTTTTTAAATAATCTCTAAAAAGGCCGACCCATTATGAAAGGGCTGATTCCTCCTTATCGTGGATAGGAGGAACCAGCCCTGTTTTTTGAGTCTGGCCTTTTACTTGATAGAAATCATTTTTTGATTAAAATCTTGAAAGATAAAGGTATTTGATTCGAGATAATGATCAATGAATCTGTGTATTCTCTTTCGAAATATTTTCGAGAATTTGTTTCACCCTTTGCAAAAAACGCCCGGCAATAAGCCCATCCAGTATTCGATGATCGATAGAGAGGCAAAGATTGACCATATCGCGAACCGCAATCATTCCGTTATCCATTACCATGAGTCTCTTGACGATCGATTCCACCTGCAAAATGGCGGCTTGCGGATAATTGATAATTCCCATGGATTGCACAGAACCAAAGGAACCTGTGTTATTAACGGTAAACGTGCCCCCTTCCACATCTTCTTGCTTTAAGCTGCCGTTACGGGCCTTCACGGCCAATTCATGAATCTCCCTTGCGATGCCCTTGATCGTTTTTTCATCTGCATGCTTTATGACAGGTACATACAGCGCATCATCCGTCGCTACAGCGATCGAAATGTTAATATCTTTTTTCTGAATGATTTTATCCCCTGCCCATATCGAATTCATTTGCGGATATTCTTTCAAGGCTTGAGCTGTTGCTTTTACAAAAAAGGCAAAATACGTTAAATTAAAACCTTCCCTCTCTTTAAATTCTTCTTTAATGGAATCGCGGTACTGAACAAGATTGGTAACGTCGACTTCCATCATGGTCCAAGCATGAGGGATTTCTTGTTTGCTTCGAACCATATGTTGGGCAATGGCTTTGCGCACTCCTGTCACCGCTATTTCCAAATCACCGTGAGCACCGGACAAATGCAAGTGCTTTTTCATGTCGTTCTTTTCAGGATCATTCAATGGTCGTTCTTCCACAGCATCCGAATGAACAGTTGCAGGTAGTTCCCCAGAAGTTTTCGAATGATGATGCGATTCAATCCATTTCCATACATCTTTTCTGGTAATACGCCCCCCTTTTCCGGTGCCTTGAACTTTTGACAAATCAATCCCATACTCTTGTGAAAGCTTTAATACAGCCGGAGAGAAACGGGTCTTTGCCTCCGAAACCACCGCCTTTTGTTTCATTGTCATTCCGGCTGCCGGCACTTCTTGCTCTGTTGTTTCTTTCTGTGTCGAACCTTCTTCTCCTGTCTCAATGACACAGATCACTTTCCCCACTTCGAGCGTTTCACCTTCATCGGCAGCAAGTTCAACGACTGTGCCGGTAAAAGAAGAAGGGACTTCAGCGTTTACTTTATCGGTTAAAACTTCCGCAATCGGATCGTATTTTTTGACATGATCACCCGGTTTTACTAGCCACCGGCTAATGGTTCCTTCCGTCACACTTTCGCCTAGCTTCGGCATCGTCATTTTTTCCCGTGCCATCGTAACCACTCCTTGTATCTTCATTGCTCCTTAAACCATGCGACTCACTCAAAATAGACGTGTAATAGACTCCAAAAAGAGAAGATTTGCATTATGTCGGCACTTCCGAAAAAGGGTTCTAAAGAAAGTGCGGTTAAAACTCAGCTAAATCTCTTATGGCGTTTTCCACTTTTTCAGGAGTTACCATAAAGAATTTTTCCATGGTAGGGGCATAAGGCATTGCCGGAATATCAGGTCCTGCGAGCCGCTTAATAGGAGCGTCAAGATCAAATAAACAATGCTCTGCAATGATGGCCGATACTTCACTCATGATGCTTCCTTCTTTCGTATCTTCTGTAACAAGCAGCACTTTTCCTGTTTTTTTGGCTGCTTCTATAATCGCTTCTTTATCAAGAGGATAAACAGTTCGTAAATCCAATATATACGTTTCGATTCCATCCTTCGCGAGTCTTTCTGCGGCCTGAAGAGCGAAATGAACACATAAACCGTACGTTATAACGGTCACATCATCTCCTTCTCGTTTTACATCCGCTTTTCCGATTGGAAGCACATAATCCTCTTCAGGCACTTCTCCTTTGATCAGCCGATAGGCCCGCTTATGTTCAAAAAATAAAACGGGATCATCGTCGCGAACAGCCGCTTTCAACAGACCTTTCACATCATAAGGAGTGGAAGGCATCACAATTTTTAAACCCGGCTGGTTGGCAAAAACGGCTTCCATCGATTGAGAATGGTAAAGAGCGCCATGAACTCCTCCACCGTATGGAGCTCTTATCACAAGCGGACAATTCCAATCATTGTTCGAGCGATAGCGAATCTTAGCCGCTTCCGAAATAATTTGGTTGACAGCGGGCAAAATAAAATCAGCAAATTGCATTTCGGCAATGGGCCGCATCCCATAAAGGGCCGCTCCAATTCCTACACCGGCTATCGCCGATTCAGCCAACGGGGTATCGATTACTCGTTCTCCCCCAAATTGTTCAAATAATCCTTGGGTCGCTTTGAATACTCCGCCCTTTTTGCCGACATCTTCTCCAAGCACGAATACACGAGGATCTCGTTCCATCTCCTCGCGTATCGCCATGGTCACAGCCTCAATATAGGAAATGACAGGCATGTTGAATCCCCCTTACAATGATTCCTTATAGACATATTTCAGTGCGTCTTCCGGCAAAGCATATGGTGCTTGCTCCGCATACTCCGTTGCTTCATTCACGATCTCCATTACTTCGTTATGGATTTCCTTTTCAAGCTGGTCATCCATGACACCTGCTTCTTTTAAATAAGCGCCAAAAACGATAATCGGATCTTTTGTTTTCGCTTCCGCCACCTCATCCGGAGAACGATAGCTGCGGTCATCGTCATCTGAAGAATGCGGCGTCAACCGATAGGTCAATGCTTCAATTAAGGTCGGACCTTCTCCTTTGCGGGCACGGTCCGCAGCTTCTTTTACCACCTTGTAAACTTCGAGCGGATCCATGCCGTTCACCGTATAGCCCGGCATTCCATAACCAACGGCTCGATCGGACACTCTTTCGCAGGCAAGCTGTTTTTCTAGCGGAACAGAAATCGCATATTGATTATTTTCGCACATAAAAATAACAGGAAGCTTATGAACGCCCGCAAAATTAGCCGCTTCATGAAAGTCGCCTTGATTGGATGAACCTTCGCCGAACGTTGCTAACGCCACTAAATCTTTTTTCTCCATTTTTCCCGCCAGTGCAATGCCCACTGCATGAGGCACTTGCGTGGTGACCGGAGAGGATCCGGTGACAATGTGCAGCTTCTTTTGGCTGAAATGCCCCGGCATTTGTCGGCCCCCTGAATTTGGATCTTCCGCTTTCGCAAAACCCGAAAGCATTAAATCTTTCGCCGTCATTCCAAAGGACAGTACAATCCCTACACCTCTGTAATAAGGGAGTACATAATCTTTTTTTGCATCAAGCGCAAAGGCTGCTCCCACTTGGGCTGCTTCATGTCCTTGGCAAGAAACGACAAACGGAATCTTTCCTGAACGATTCAGAAGCCACATACGTTCATCTATCTTACGAGCCATAAGCATCGTTTTATACATCTCTAAAACTCTATCGTCGCTGAGGCCCAATTCCTTATGTCGGTTTTGAACCATTTGAAACCCTCCATTCCTTCTCTTCATCACAGATGTATCGCCTTTCCATCAACGGAAAAGGCCGCCTCTCCCAACGCTTCACTCAAAGTCGGATGTGGATGAATGGCATGAGCCACTTCCCAAGAAGCAGCATCTAAAAAGCGCGCCAATCCGGCTTCGGATATCATATCGGTCACATGCGGTCCAATCATATGAACTCCTAATACGTCATCCGTGTCCCGATCGACAATCAACTTGACAAATCCATCGGACTGTCCGTAAACAAGCGCTTTTCCAACAGCTCGGAACGGAAATTTTCCAATTTTCAAATTCAGTCCTTTTTCCTTTGCTTCTTGTTCCGTCCAGCCAACACTGGCGATTTCAGGGGATGAATAAATGCATTTCGGAACAAGCGAATAGTCAAGCGGTTCAGGATTCAAGCCTGCAATATGCTCGACTGCAATCATTCCTTCACGGGAAGCCACGTGAGCCAATTGCAATCCTCCAATGACGTCCCCAATCGCATAAATATGGCGTTCTTTTGTTTGAAAATAATCGTTGACTTGAATGACTCCCTGATTCACTTGAATATCGGTGTTTTCCAAACCGATATCTTCAATGTTCGCTTGACGACCAACGCAAACCAGAATTTTTTCAGCTGAATACGCCAGTCGTTCCCCGTTTACTTCTACTTGGACCGTAGCCGTTGTCTTTTCTTTTTGAACCGTATCCGTGAGAATTTTGGCATTTGTTACAATTCGGATTCCTTTTTTCTTCAGCCTTATTTCCAATTCTCTTGAAATATCGTGATCTTCAGATGGAAGAAGACGGTTGGCATATTCGATGATCGTGACATCCGATCCAAAGTCCTTTAGCATCGAGGCCCATTCTATCCCGATCGCCCCTCCACCAACAATCAAAACGGAGGACGGAACATTGGATAACTCCAATGCTTCGTTGGAAGACAAAATAAAGTCCCCATCGATTTCCAAACCATTCAACGTCTTTGGCCGTGAACCAGTAGCGATGATGACATGTTTAGGAATCAAAATCTCGTTTTCATTCCCATCGTTCATTTCAACGGAAATCGTCCCGGCAACCGGAGCAAAAATGGAAGGGCCTAAAATCCGTCCGACCCCATGATACAGATCAATTTTTCCTTTTTTCATTAACTGTTGAACACCACGATGCAGCTGATCCACAATCCGTTGCTTTCGTATTTGTACTTTTTGAAAATCGAGTTTAATTTCTTTGGCAATTATGCCATATTCTTCACCGTTTTTTGTTTGCGCAAAAACTTCCGCGCTTCTCAAAAGGGATTTGCTTGGAATACATCCTTTGTGAAGGCAAGTGCCTCCAAGTTTTTCTTTTTCGACAACCGCGGTCTTCAATCCAAGTTGGGAAGCCCGTATGGCTGCTACGTATCCACCCGTCCCTCCTCCTAAAATCACGATGTCATATTCTTTTGCCATCAGGAAATCCTCCTTATCAAAACCAAATTGGCCGCTGATTCACGTTTTATCGAAAGGATCGATTTTTTCCGCTATGGAATATGGTTGTTAAAAATTCTGCCCATATGGCTGCCTTTTTAAATCTCTTAGCGACGGCGATTGAGTATATGTTTGCTGTTGGTTAAAAATTGGCTCCGAGAATGGCGGATTTTTTCAATTCTTTCTTCTGCCATACGGTCGGCCGCTATATAAGTCGGAATCCCGTCTCTTTTAGAAATTTCGAATACCTTTTCTATGTTTTGATAAATTTGTTCTACTTTTTTTAATGCGCGTTCGCGGTTGTAGCCGTAAAGTTCATCGGCAACATTGATTACTCCACCGGCATTAATCACATAATCCGGAGCATAAACAATGCCCATTTCATATAACATATCCCCGTGTTTCGCCTCTTTTAGTTGATTATTGGCAGAACCAGCGATGACTTTCGCTTTCAATTGCGGAATGGTTTCATCGTTCAGAATGGCACCAAGGGCGCAAGGCGAAAAGATGTCCGCTTCTACAGAATAGATGTCATTCGGATCAACCGCTTCCGCCCCAAACTCTTGAACAATGCGTTGAACCGGTTCTTTATGAATATCCGTTACAATCAAACGCGCCCGTTCTTCATGGAGATATTTGCATAAATGATAAGCAACATTTCCTGCCCCTTGCACCGCTATGGTTAATCCCTCTAATGAGTCTGATCCAAATGCTTCTTTTGCCGCTGCCTTCATTCCGACATAACAGCCGTACGCTGTAACGGGAGAGGGGTTTCCTGAAGACCCGAAAGCAGGTGAAATGCCGGTGACAAAATCGGTCTCTTCGTAAATGATATCCATATCCGCTACCGTTGTGCCGACATCTTCCGCGGTAATGTAACGCCCGTTTAAACCTTGAATAAATCGTCCGAGCGCTCGAAACATTTCTTCATTTTTATCTTTATGAGGATCGCCAATAATGACGGTTTTTCCTCCGCCCAAATTCAATCCTGCTGCCGCATTTTTATACGTCATGCCTCTCGCCAATCGAAGGGCGTCTTCGATTGCCGCTTCTTCCGATTCATAAGTCCACATTCTCGTTCCGCCGAGGGCAGGTCCCAACGTCGTGTCATGTATGGCAATAATAGCTTTTAGACCTGAATTTTGATCTTGGCAAAACAATAGCTGCTCGTAATCGTATTTTTCCATATAGCGAAATATTTCCATTCTCTATTCCTCCCTCATGATGCTGAATCCATTATAAGCTAAAGGACAAAAACATACTACTTGTCGTCTTTGTCGTCCCTACATGGGAATGCAGGATTTCCTGACTATCATTCCATTGCTCGTATGCGCATAAACAATAGTGATCGAGAATAAGATCCGACAAAGGATATCGTACGAATCACCGAAATCGTAGCATCGCTCATGGTTAATTCCATTTTTTACTGTCTGAATGAGCGCAAAAAAGAAAGACGATTCCTGCTCTATTTTCTAACTTTCTTCATTCATTGTCATGCAAAATGGATGCCAATAAGAAAAAATCGTTTTTCCAGTCGTCCTTTCCCCTTGATTTTGCCGTTTCTTGCAAAAGTGTCATCATTTGCATGCAAATTATTGCAGTTTGTACTTTGCCATTTTGTAATATAAATTACGAATGGAAATTCCTAACCTTTTCGCAGCTTCGGTTTTGTTTCCTCCCGTCTGAATAAGCGTTTCTTGAATAATGTTTTTTTGTGTGAGTAAAATGTTTGTGGGAGAAATTCTTAGAATTCCCCGATAAGGGGTTGGGAACGTATGTTCTCAACCCCCTCATCGGGGCCACCAAGCAAAGCGCGGTAGGATCCCAAGCAGGAAACATGAAAAAAGGACTCTCTCCCTGGTAAGATGATCATTGTTCACACTATCAAACAGGAGGAGAGAGTCCCATGAATATTCAACAACATCTTACCACAAATTCGTTGACATGGAAAGAGATCGAACTTGATTTGTTTCGAGCCTTGCAAAACGCCTTCGCCGAGCTGTTTACGGCTCTGTTGGAGGACATCGACCGACAATTGGCGGAAACCCGGGACAAGCGCCGGTACCACTTGAAAGACAAACGACGCACCACGATTCAAACCTTGTTTGGCGAAGTTACCTTTGAGCGAAACTACTATTTAGACCGAGAACAAAACCGTTACACGTTTTTGCTTGATTCCTTTTTAGCGTTTGATGGATCGCAGTCAATCAGCCCTTGTCTAGAAGAAACGGCGATGGGATTGGCTGTGGAGTGCTCTTCCTATCGCAAAGCGGCTCGTACGCTTGCCCAGATGGTCGGGTATCCGGTGATGAGCCATGAGGCGATCCGCCAGTTGGTGCTCGAAGCTGAAGCTCCGCTGCACTGCCCGGTCAACCAGCGATATGGACGGGTGCTGTTTGTGGAGGCCGATGGACTGTTTGTTTCTCGCCAAGGGAAGGGAAAACGGGCCAAGGAAGACAAGATCCTAACCGTTCACGAAGGGTGGAAGCGCAACGGCTCACGGATCGAATTTGTCAATCAGCGCCATTACGTCCATGAGGGCAAGGGGGAGGTGTGGGAAGGCTTCGAGGAATTTTTGATAAATGAATATGCCTATGATCCGTGTCGGGATCTTCTTGTCATCAACGGGGACGGCGCTCCATGGATTACCGCGTGCCGGGAGTATTTCAAAGGACGGGTCTGCTTCCAATTGGATCGATTCCACGTGGCGCGTGAGTTGCGCCAATGCCTCTCGGGCCATCCACGGTGGCAGGCGATTCGGCAAAAGCTGGCGAAGCAGGATGAAGAGAAGCTGCTTGTGGAACTGAACAGCGCCCTCGGCACGCTGGGGGACGAAGCGAAAGAACAACAGCTGGCTGCCTTGATCCACCGGATCGAATCGATGCCGGGATGCATCCGTGATTACCGGGAATGGCTGAAGGAGCAAGGAGTGGACACAACGGGCATGTATCCGATGGGGAGGGCTGAAAGCGTGATGAGCCAGCTGGCGTATCGGGTGAAATACCGCCGCAGTTGGACAGACAAGGGACTCAGGGCGTTTTTCAAGGCAATGATTGCCCGGATGGATGGGATTCGTCTTTTCGGACATCGTTTAGGAGAAGAATCGTCGCATCCGGCGGAGGAAACGGCATCTACCAAACAGACGATCGTGAACAAGGCGAAACAACGCATCCGCCGTCTTCTTCCAGAGGTAACGCGGAATAACGTGCCATATTTACAGCAATCGTCCGGGACTCCGATCTATCATGCCCTGTCTGAATTCAAGGGATGGTAAAAAAAGGTATACATATTCGTCTGTCATGGCAAGGGATGAGAGTCCGAAAGCGCTTACGGATGAAATTCAAAAAAATGGTTCGCTAACCTATGACTTACATCTATTTTCAGCGAACCAAAAAAATTCCCACAAAGTCTTGACTGACTCTGTTTTTTTCATATTCATCCATCAAAGAAGATAGTGTTGTCCCTTCTTTTAAGCCATGAATCGGGGATTCAAGAGGATATTCTTTTGGCTGGGATTGCAAAAAGAATAAATGATCGACATCCATCATCGTCTCATGATAATTCATAAAAATCACAGCTCTTCCCAATACGTTTTCTAGTTCTCTTACATTCCCTGGCCAGTCATAATCCATTAACTTTTTCATTGCTTCCGAGGAAATTCTTTCCACATTTCGTCCGTAATCTTGGTTGATTTTTGCCAGCAAGTATCGGCAAAGCAATGGAATATCCGTCTTCCTTCGGCGCAAAGGAGGGATTTGAATGGGCATTCGATTTAAACGATAATATAAATCTTCCCTGAATGTTCCTTCCGCAATGCCTTTTTCTAAAGAAACGTTTGTCGCGGCAATCACCCGAACATTAATATGAATAGGTTTTGTGCCGCCTACACGAACAATTTCTTGTTCTTGAAGAACTCTCAATAATTTGGCTTGTGTATTCGGGCTTAATTCTCCAACTTCATCCAGAAAAATGCTGCCGTTATTTGCTTCTTCAAACAGTCCAATCTTGCCCCCTCTTTTCGCACCGGAAAAAGCCCCTTCTTCGTAGCCAAATAATTCACTTTCCAACAACGTATCCGATATCGCAGCGCAATTCACGCGGACAAATTTATTGTAGCGGCGATCACTGGCATTATGTATGGCGTGGGCAAACAATTCCTTTCCTGTGCCCGACTCCCCTCTTAATAGTACGGTAGCAGGGGTATTCGCACCTAGCTTGGCTTGTTCAATCGCGTATTTGATTTCTTCTGATTCACCCACTATGTCTTCAAACGTATATTTCGCTTCCAACGTACGAATAATTTGTCTAGCCCGATTCAATTCTTGAGTCAACGCCTGTATTTCTGAAACATCATGGATCACACCGACGCTTCCTTTCAGGGTGCCATTGACAATAATAGGCGCTACATTCACCACCACTTCTTTCCGTTTCGGACCAACCTTCATTTTCACTCCTCGAACCGGTTTTCGTTTCTCCAATACCTCCATATGGACGCTTTCCCCTTCGGATATGTCCGCATTGGCTGGTTTTCCGATCACCTGTTCTTCCGTTAAACCCGTGATTCTTGTATAGGCAGGATTGATTAAAATGCCTCTTCCTTTTTCATCCACTACGGAAATGGCATCGTCGCTTGAATGGATAATCGCTTCGAGCATGGTTTGAACTTCTTTTAAATTGGTGATCTCTTCGGCGAGGTTCAGTACTTCCGTAATATCCCGAAAGACGGCAAACGCTCCCATGATATTTTGATTTTCGTCCATCATCGGTATTCGCGTCGTAATAATTTTCAAGCCGTTCGCCAATACTTGTTCTTGATTGACTTCCGCTTTTTTTGTCCTTAATATACGAGGAAGCCGGCTTGTGGGGATGATTTGCCGTACGGGAGTGCCTATCGCTTGTTCTTTTTTGATTCCGATGATTCGTTCCGCGCTTTTGTTATAGAGAATAATTTTTTCGCGAAGATCAATTCCGACCATTCCTTCATCTGTGGAATCAAAAATGACATTATGCTTATTTTGTTCATTTTTCAGCTGGAGAATGAGCGATTCTTTTTCTTGCAACAGACGAGCCATCATATGGGCGATATTGCCGGGAATCAAGACCGTTTGCTTTCCGCACACTTCTTTCATCTCTTGAAATACCTTTTCATCCCCTGTCACTTCGACAGTCATTCCGATTTCATCTGTTAAAAGCGGCTTCCAATCGGATTCTGTCCGTATCCCCATCTTTCTGGCCAATTTCATACCCGGAGCATTCTCATGGATATCGACAATGGCCGCTATTTGAAACAGCGCTGTTTCCTGAAGAAATTTTAAGATCGTCATTCCGCCTCTTCCTGCACCGACAATTAACACCTTTTGCAATGTTGCTTCACCACGCTTTGAGAGGTTTTTTCATCTTTTACATTTTAATGGAAAATATCCGCTTGACAATTTCGAAAAGTTGGATACTATTTGGTCATACGGACAAAAAGGGGAGAAAGTCATGGCTCGTATTTTTGCGCTATTAATATTGGTCATTCCCGCGCTTCTTGCGGGTCTGGGAATAAAGTGGATGAGAGATACGGTATTCGGTATTCTACACCCGCCCTTTCTTTCTTTATGGCTGCAATTTCTTATCGGCTTTTTACTGTTTGGAGCCGGGCTTTCGTTTGTAGGGGGTTTTGTTTTTTACCGCGACCGTAAAAGAAACAAAGTACAAAAACGATTCCAAAAAAGATAAAAAGAATGGATTCATGAATGACCATCATACTCTTCGTGTTCGCAAAATGGATTTTGCTTGAAAAGATTGTCCACAAACAAGATTATCGGCTTCAAGGGAATGTTTCCCTCGAAGCCGTTTCATTTAACTGATCTAATCCATTTCCATTGAGTAAAACAAAATATCCACATTGTCGTTCCTTTTTTATGATGAAAACGATTGGCCATCACTTTGCCGCAGCCGGAGTGCTTTCTTCGGTTCGTCCGTGATAATGGCGTCACACCCCATCGCAAAAAGGCGTTTCATGTCTTTCTCACGGTTAACGGTATAAGGACGTACTTTAATTCCATTTTGACGGGACATTTGAACGATTTCTTCCGTTAATGTCTGATAATGGGGATGAATGGCTCTTGCATGTAATCCTTTCGCATAGACCCACGGTAAATATATCCCGTAGGAATACAAAAGGGCCGTTTCCACATCGGGCGCCAGCCGATAACAATGAACGATCGAGTAATGATTAAAAGAAGAAAGAATCACTCGTTTTTCAAATCCATAGCGGCGAATGAATGCAATGACTTTTTCCTCTAAATGGAATTGCTGAAATTCGTGGCTTTTTATTTCTACATTGCAAATCAAATGATTTCCGGCCAACCAGTCAAACACTTCTTTTAACGTTGGAATTCGCACTTTTTCATTCTGTTTTTTAAAAATATAGTGTGCGTTCAATTGCTGCAGTTCGCTCAACGTGTAATCTTTTACATACCCTTTTCCATTGGTGGTACGATCCACCTTTTCATCATGAATAACCACTACTTCGCCGTCTTTTGTCAATTGCACATCTAATTCGATTCCATCAGCACCGCATTTTTCGGCTTCTTGAAAAGCCGACATTGTATTTTCCGGCTCAATGCTGGAAAACCCTCTATGGGCAAATATGAGAGTCACGAACCACTCATCCCCTTTATCCATTTTTCCTTTGAAACAAAAAAGAACATTCTTTCAGAGGCTTACCATTTGACCAAAAAAGAATGTTCATACATAAAAATGAAAGAAGTCTTTAACCGCCGCGTAAAAATGGATCAGACGTTGCCACGATCGTTAAAATGATCGTCCAAACGATATTTAAGAAGCTTTATGCTCAAGTCTCAGCTTATCAGCTACCATCGCGATAAACTCACTGTTCGTAGGTTTTGCTTTCGACATGCTCACCGTATAACCAAATAAAGAAGAAATGGATTCAATATTTCCGCGGCTCCAAGCAACTTCGATGGCATGACGGATCGCCCGCTCCACTCGGCTTGCGGTCGTATTGTATTTCTTAGCGATATCCGGATACAGGATTTTGGTAATGGATCCCAGCAGTTCAATGTCGTTGTACACCATTGCGATAGCTTCGCGCAAATATAAATAGCCTTTAATATGAGCCGGCACACCAATTTCATGAATAATGCTCGTAATGCTTGCATCTAAATTTTTCGGCTTTTGCTCGGAGGCCATTCGGGAAAAATGAGTGGATTTTTTTAGAATCGATGGTGCTGATCCGCTTACTTGACGAATATGGCTGATCAAATTTTCCATATCAAAAGGCTTTAAAATAAAATAAGAAGCTCCTAATTCAACAGCTTTTTTCGTCACATCTTCTTGTCCAAAAGCTGTTAGCATAATGACATTCGGCGTTTTCTCCAAAGGATTCTCTCTGATACTTTCCAGTACAGCCAATCCATCAAAATGAGGCATGATAATATCCAATATTAACACATCGGGAGCCGTTCTTGGGAGCATTTCCAAGCAATCATGTCCATTGTAAGCAACCCCCGCTACTTCCATATCTTCTTGAGAAGAAATAGCGTCTACCAACAAATTCACCAATTCGCGATTATCGTCAACAACAGCCACTTTTATTTTTTTCACTACAGGTTTCCTCCTCAATCCTGATTTCTCTCTTTTATATTTCTCATTATATTCATTCTCTGAATTATTTTTTCGACAAATCCAAAAAAAATCCTTTAAGTTTTCAAATTTTTAATGAAGATTTTAGCAGTTTTCGTTTTCGGAAAGAAAAAACCAGGTGGATTGCTCCATCTGGTTTTTAACTTGCTGCTTTTTTATTTTTATTTCCGTAAATATCGATCCCCGCTTCATGCAACATCCATTCAATGTGAACGCCATAGCCGGAAGTTGGATCGTTGACAAAAACATGGGTTACGGCACCCACGATTTTTCCATCTTGTATAATGGGGCTCCCGCTCATCCCTTGAACAATTCCACCTGTTTTATCGAGTAGTCTCGGGTCGGTTATTTTGATCACCATTCCTTTGGTAGCGGGATATTTTTGCGGAATCGTGCTGACAATTTCAATATCGTAAGATTCGACTTTTTCACCATTTAAAACCGTCAATATTTTAGCCGGTCCTTCTTTTACTTGATAAGATAAAGCCACTGGCATCGGCTTGTTTAATACTCCATTCGAGATATTTTGATTTAATTTGCCGAAAATGCCAAACGAGCTGTTTTTGCGAATATCACCGATCGTTTGGCGATCTTCTGAAAACTGGGCTAACTTTTCTCCAGGATCGCCATGACGTCCTTTTTCAATAGAAGTCACGGTCGATCGTACAATATTGCCATCATGAACAAGGATCGGTTTTTTTGTATCCATATCGGAAATGACATGACCCAAAGCGCCATATTTTTTTGTTTTTGGATCATAAAAGGTCATCGTACCGATTCCTGCTGCTGAATCTCGGATATAAAGCCCCAGTTTGTAGGTATTTTCGTTTTTGTCTTTTAGTGGAAGAAGTTTTGTTTTGATTTTTTGGTTATCTCTTATCACTATGACTTCCAGCGGCTTTTTTTCAATGCCGGCATGCTTTATTAATCGAGAAATATCGCTTAATTTTTCTACGGGGTGACCATTGATTTCCGTTATAATGTCACCGACTCGAATGCCGGCTTCCTCACCAGGTGATTTTTTCCCAGATGCAGAATCTACCAAGTGATGACCTACGACGAGGACGCCTAGCGAATTTAATTTTACCCCTATCGATTGGCCGCCGGGTATGATTTTAATGTTTTTGACTACTCGTATATCCACTTTTTTCATTGGAAATCCTGCATATTCCAGCAATACTTCTTCTTTTCCTATATCCTTTCCTTTTATAGAAAACGCACTTTTTCGATTATGAACATCAACATGGTCCTTTGAAGAAGCAAATGCACTCACTGCTTGAGATTTGCCGAAAGAAATTTGTTCTCCTTCTGGCAAAGATATCGATTTTGGTATGGACATGTATTTTTCAACAGGCTGACACACCAAAGCCATGATCAAAGAAACAAGGAGAATTCCACCAATTATTTTCCTTAGACGATCCAAACTCATCTTTTCACTCTCCTCGCTTCTTATTAGGCTACACTTTTAATTTGACCTTTCCGGAATGGATTTATAACTGTGTAAACAGCAAAAAGCTATCCAATTTAGGATAGCTTTTCAAACTTGTTTAATGGATTTGGCCAAGTCAAGCAGTTCCTTTGCATGCTGCTTCGTCAAAGTGGTCATTTCTACTCCCGAAATCATCCGGCCGATCTCTTTTACTTTTTCTTCATATTCCAACGGTTTGACAGACGTTCTAGTCCGTCCTTCGTCGGTCTCTTTGGAAATATATAAATGAGTGTCCGCCATGGCCGCGACCTGCGGCAGATGAGAAATGCACAGAACTTGGGATTGAACAGATACTTGATAAATTTTTTCGCCAATCGCCTGTGCGACGCGGCCGCTAACCCCTGTATCCACTTCATCAAATATGATGGAAGTAACCCCTTGGTGGCTGGAGAAAATCGTTTTCAACGCCAGCATAATCCGCGACAATTCTCCTCCAGAAGCCACTTTTGCTAAAGGTTTCAAGGGTTCGCCCGGATTGGTAGAAATATAAAATTCCACTTGATCGATCCCGTCTTTATGGAATGTGTCTTCTTCCACAGGTAGGAATCGAATTTCAAATACAGTCTTGTCCATATAAAGCTGTTTTAATTCGTGGTGAATCGCTTCAGTCAGTGTTTCTGCCCATTTTTTGCGCAAATTGCTCAAATTTTTCGCTTCCAATAACAGATCTTGTTTGATGGACGCTAATTTTTTTTCCAAATCCTCGAGCCTGGTTTCTTTATGGGTTAAAGTTTCGATCTCTTCTTCTATTTTGGCCCCGTACTCCAAAATCTCTTCAATGCTTTGTCCGTATTTTCTTTTCAGAAGATTGATTTCATTCAATCGGGCTTCAATTTCATTTAATCTGTTAGGATCAAATTCGATCGTATCCATTTCTCCGCTGATTTGCCTTGCAGCGTCTTCCAGCATATAATAAGCATTTGACACATTTTTATAAACGGGTTCGTATTCACTATCCAGTTCAGCAGCTGTCTCTAAATAGCTCATGACAAGGCTGACCCAATCGAGTCCTTTTCCTTCCCCTTGCAGGCCATCGTAGCTTGTCGTAATGGCTTCATATAACTTTTCATAATTGGAAAGTTTTCGTTTTTCATTCAGCAGCTTTTCATCTTCATTCAGCTGCAAGTCAGCGCTTTGAATTTCATTCAGTTGGAATTGAATGAGATCGAGTCGATGAGCCATCTCTTGTTCATTCTCGCTTAATTGGCTAATTCTTTGTTTCGTTTTTACGTATTGCTCATACAGCTCTTGATAGCTCATCTTGGCTTTCTCCAATTCTTTGCCTGCAAATTCGTCCAGCAATTGCAAATGGAGAGCGGGATTTAACAGTTCTTGATGCTCATGCTGACCATGAATATCGACGAGGGAGGCGCCAATCTCCCTCAAAATGGATATCGTGACCAGCTTCCCATTAATTCGGCAGACACTTTTTCCAGAAGTCGAAATCTCACGGCGAAGGACAATCATTCCATCTTCAATGTCGATTCCCAATTCCTCTGCTTTTTGATAACAAGGATGATTGGGATTATCCAGCAAAAACAACCCTTCAATTTCTGCCTTTTTTTCTCCGTGCCGGACAAATTCAGCAGAACCTCTTCCGCCTATCAACAGCGAGATGGCATCAATAATAATCGATTTACCGGCCCCGGTTTCACCGGTTAAAACCGTCAATCCTTTATCGAGGGAGAGGGAAAGTTCATCGATAATGGCAAAATTGTGGATGGATAGTTCTTGCAGCAATTACATCCCTCCAAACCTGTTATTACAACATTTCCAGAAATCGTTTTTTCAACAACTCTGTATGTTCCGGTTCTCTGCAAATAATTAAGCAAGTGTCGTCGCCGCAGATGGTTCCCATAATTTCTTCCCAATCTAAATTATCAAGCAGAGCTCCTACAGCATGAGCATTGCCGGGGAGCGTTTTCAACACCACAAAATGCCCTGCGGAATCAATGCTGACAAAAGCGTCAAGCAAAGCTCTTTTCAATTTTTGCAACGGATTAAAACGCTGATCAGCCGGAAGACTGTATTTGTATCTGCCATCCGGCAATGGCACTTTGACAAGGTGCAATTCTTTTATATCTCTGGAAACAGTCGCCTGTGTAACATTAAATCCTGCTTTTCGCAAATATTCAACAAGCTCGTCTTGAGTCTCAATATCATGATGTGCAATAAATTCGCGAATTTTAATATGGCGTTGTCCTTTATTCATGTATAACACCCCATAAACTTTGTATAAACATGCTTGTTTATACATTTATCATATATTAAATAAACGAGGAAGTATAGTCATAGTTCTTCGCCCGGGCATCCGGATCTGCCGCGTTCTTTTCTAAAGGCCGATGCCGAGAATCTGTATTGTAGTATCTCCTATTGTGTAAAACAAATATGCGAAAACAAAAAGAAAAACGGCCTACCATTAAAGAGCCGCCATTACACTGAAAAGGAGACCCGGCCGCCTCCCGGAAGCAAGGCAATTCCGTCCGTCTCCTGTTTTTAAGATGGATCTTTCGATTTTTTGAACTGCTCGTGAGCTTCTTTTACGATCGATTCAATCGAAAAAGGATATTTTTGATCCTCTTGCTCGATCGATCGGCTCTCTCCCGGCCAAAAAAGATGGAGCAAAAATTCAATATTTCCGTCTCCTCCTGTAATGGGAGAGTACGATAAATTTTTGACTATATATCCTTCTTTGGCAGCAAAATCGATTGTTTGTTCGATTACTTCTTGATGAACGCGAGGATCACGAACGATTCCTTTTTTTCCTACTTGTTCCCTTCCCGCTTCAAACTGCGGTTTAATTAAGGCAATGCAATCACTGGAAGGCACCAGCACTTTTTTCAACACCGGAAAAATCAATCGCAATGAGATAAATGAAACATCAATGGTAGCAAAATTAGGCAAGCCTTTTGTAAAATTTTCCGGCTGTACATAGCGAAAATTAGTACGTTCCATGACCACTACGCGTTCATCTTTTCTCAATTTCCATGCTAATTGATTATATCCGACGTCCAATGCATACGACATTTTTGCTCCGTTTTGAAGAGCACAATCCGTAAATCCTCCGGTAGAAGCCCCGATATCCAATAAAATTTTTCCTTTTATATCCACATCAAATTCTTTTAATGCTTTTTCTAGCTTTAAACCTCCACGGCTAACATATGGCAACGGATTTCCCTTTATTTCTAAAGGAATGTCCTCCGGAACCTTGTCTCCCGGTTTTTCAAGCCTAGTCTCGTTGGAGAAAACGGTTCCCGCCATGATTGCTCTTTTTGCTTTTTCTCTTGTCTCTATTAATCCTCTTTCCACAAGTAGCACATCTAGTCGCTGTTTTTTTACTTTCATAATCAAGCCCTTTTCTTTTTTTCTGGAATGATGGAATGAAGAATCTTCACTGCATGTTCAAAAGTAAGATCCATTTCTTCCAGCAACTTGTTGACACTGCCATGTTCAATAAAACGGTCCGGTATTCCCATGCGTTCAATGACGGTATGGTGGAAACCACGGTCGTGGGCAAATTCCATCACCGCGCTTCCAAATCCCCCTTGAAGAACCGCTTCTTCGATCGTGAGAATAGGGATGTTTTCCTTTAAAATCGAGAGCAGCATCTCTTCATCAAGCGGCTTAATAAAGCGGGCATTGATCACTTTGACAGACTGCCCCTGCTTCTCCAATTCTTTCGCTGCCTCCAATGCCATAGGAATGGTCGTGCCAAAAGTAAGAATAGCCGCATCTTTGCCCTCTTTCAACACTTCCCATGTTCCAATCGGAATGGCTGTAAATTCCTCGTCCATTGGTACGCCTAGCCCGTTTCCGCGGGGGAATCTCATCGCAATGGGCCCATCATCATATTGCAACGCGGTATACACCATGTTTTGGCCTTCATTTTCGTCCTTTGGCATCATTAAAACAAGATTAGGCAAGCTCCTTAAAAAGGCAATATCAAAGACTCCTTGATGCGTTTCCCCGTCTGCACCCACAAGTCCGGCGCGGTCAATACCAATGAACACATTCAAATTAGGACGGCATATATCATGAACTACCTGGTCATATGCTCTTTGCAAAAAGGTGGAATATATAGCTAAATAAGGTTTCATGCCTTGTGTAGCTAAACCGGCGGCCATAGTGGCTGCATGCTGCTCTGCAATTCCAACATCAAACATCCGATCCGGAAATTCTTCGGCAAACCCAAGCAATTTCGATCCGACCGGCATTGCCGGAGTAATCGCCACAATTCGTTTGTCCGTTCTGGCCAATTTTCGGACGGTTTCACTGATCACTGCACTCCAAGCCGGAGGAGCATCTACCGGTTTGATGATATCCCCTGTTTCAATCTTATATGTTCCGGTTCCATGCCATGTTCCTTTTCTGTCCGACTCGGCAGGCTGGTACCCTTTCCCTTTTTTCGTAATGACGTGAAGAAGCACAGGTCCCTTTGTTTTTTTGGCATACTGAATATTTTCAATCAATTCATGAAAATCGTGGCCGTTAATCGGACCAAAATATTTGAACCCGAGTTCTTCAAAAAAAACGCCATTGACAACCAAATATTTCAAGCTGTCTTTTAACCTCTCAGCCGTTTGGGCAATCTTTCCCCCTACAGCCGGGATTTTTTTCAATAATTGTTCTAATTCGTCCTTCACTCGATTATATTTCCCCGCTGTTCGCAATCTGCCCAACATACTGTGAAGAGCGCCTACATTTGGAGCGATCGACATTTCATTGTCATTTAAGACGACGATCATGTCTTTTTTTTCGTGACCAATATGATTCAGCGCCTCTAATGCCATTCCTCCTGTTAACGCTCCGTCTCCAATAACGGGTACAATGTAAGACGATTCATTTTTTAAATCTCTGGCAATGGCCATTCCCATCGCTGCAGATAACGAAGTGGAACTATGGCCCGTTTCCCAAACATCATGTTCACTTTCAGAATGCTTTGGAAAACCAGAGAGGCCTTTATATTGGCGAAGCGTATCAAATTGATCAGCGCGCCCCGTCAAAATTTTATGGACATAAGACTGGTGGCCGACGTCCCATAGAATTTTGTCCTGTGGACTTTGAAAACAACGATGGAGCGCAATGGTTAACTCCACTACCCCAAGATTGGGTCCGATATGCCCGCCTGTTTTAGAAAGTTTTTCGATTAGAAATTGACGTATATCAGCACTTAATGCTTCTAATTCTTGTATGCTTAAATTTCGTAAAAAAGAAGGGTCTTTTATTGATAATAGATCCAATAGGATCACTCGCTTTCATTCTGTTCAGATTTCAATGATTCTGCTTAACAAGATTAAGACCGCTTCCCAAACATTGGAAGAAGCCATTTGTTTAGGAGCATCTGCCTCAAAAACTCAATGCAATAATCTCAATACATCGAACGGAAAGCACAAGAACGGTGGAAAAAAACGCTCACACCTTTATGACAGCAGCTCTTTTCTTCGACCGCTTAAACGCCCGCATCATCCCGATATTCAAATCGGGCATTTCAGCTGCCGTCTTTTCCTAAAGCCTCCGTCCGCAAAGCCTTATCCGCTTTTTTCGTGTATGAGAGATTTCATTTTTCGGCAGTGCCTTTATTGATATGACTGGAACCTGAGCTGTCGAACAGCATCTCGATAATGCTAATGTCACTTTGTATTTGATCATATCACAAAACGAATGACCCCACAAACCATTTTGAGAGATAGTGCACTCCTTTATCCGGAGACTCGAATCTCCATTGAAAAACAATGTAGACTAACCGGATATACCCGATTGGTTCGACTCATCATCAGAGAAGGATGCAAACACTCCCGATGATGGAAATTTCACGTCATTAGCTGTCCCTGGTGGCAATCATTAGGGCAATATCTTTTAAAAGAGCTGTCTCAATGTCTAAACGGTTCAACTCTTCTATCGCTTGATGGACATGTTCTTTTAATTTTTCTCTCGCCCCTCTAACGGTTAATAAAGCCGGATACGTATTTTTGTGATTCGCTATATCACTTCCGACTCTTTTTCCGAGTTTTTCTTCTGAGCCGACTATGTCCAATATATCATCTTGAATTTGAAACGCAATTCCGATGTGGTAGGCATATTTTTCGAAAACAGCCAATTCCGCTTCCGTTGCCCCGCCGATCAAAGCCCCGGCTCTTACGCTAAAGGCAATCAATCGCCCGGTTTTATTTCTATGAACGGCTTCTAGTTCCTCTAAAGTGAGAGCTTTTTTTTCACCTTCCATATCTGCGACTTGTCCCGCTACCATTCCTTCTGGTCCGGCCGCTTTAGCTAATTGCTCTATGATAGCCACTTTTTCTTTTTCTGACAAGTCAGGTGATTGAGCGATAATTTGAAAAGCGTACGTTAAGAGCGCATCTCCTGCCAAAATAGCGTTTGCCTCTCCGTAAACTTTATGGTTCGTCGGTTTTCCCCGGCGCAAATCGTCATCATCCATACTTGGCAAGTCGTCATGGATTAAAGAATAAGTATGAATCATTTCGAGAGCGGCTGCTGCATCCATTCCCCTTTCAGGGTCTTTCCCAAAACTGTTAATAGCAGCAAATAAAAGAACCGGACGTATTCTTTTTCCGCCCGCCTGTAAAGAATAATCCATCGCTTCTTTTAAAACGGGAGGAGAGTCCAAAGAGGAAATATAAAATCTTAATTTCTGTTCTATTTTTTGTTTGTATTCTTTCATAAAATCGGCCAACGTAGATTGGGACAATGTCTACTCCTCCTCTTGAATGCGAAATTCTCTTTCGCCTTCTTCAGTCATGAGCTTTGCTACCTGTTCTTCCGCATCTTGCAATTTATCATGGCAAAGCTTAGAAAGTTCCATACCTTTTTTATAGATTGAAATCGCTTCTTCCAATGGAACATTTCCTTCTTCCAGCTTTCTCACAATGTCCTCCAATTGTTCCATCGCTTGTTCAAATGATAGTTCCTGCTCAATTGCCATTATGATCCCTCCTTACTTCCGTTACTCGGCAATCCAATTGACCGTCTGAAAGACGGATTTGAATATTGTCTCCTCGATCCACTTGTTCGGTGCTTTTGATGACCGTTTGATCTTCCGAAAACACAACGCCATAACCTCTTTCCATAATTTTCATAGGATTGAGGGTGCTAAAAACCGATAAAGTATTTCCCAGCTTTTTCTTATGCTCATTCAAATAGCGAACCATTTGTTTGTGAAGCTCAAGCTGCTGATGTTCTACATTTTCTGAAGCTAGTTGAATTCGTTTTCCCGGATGATGTTTGAATAGTTGTTTGCTCAAATAAGAATAATAATCTTGCAAACGATGAAACTGAAATCTCTGTTCCCTTATTAATTTTTCCGTCAGCCTGTCCACTTTCTCCATTTTCTGAACGTATATCGATGCCGGATTGCGCAAAACATAGGAATCCTTCAGCGCTTCATAACGTTTTCGTTCTCTATTTACCTTTTCTGAAACGGCCCGAATCAAGCGCATTTTTTTCGTCAACACTTTCTCCAATACGTCCTCTATTTGCGGTACGGCCAATTCAGCGGCTCCCGTTGGCGTCGGCGCTCTCATATCGGCAACGAAATCCGCGATGGTGAAATCCGTTTCATGTCCGACGGCGGATATAACCGGGATACGGGAATGGTGAATGGCTCTGGCCACCACTTCTTCATTGAATGCCCATAACTCCTCGATCGATCCACCGCCACGGCCAACGATCAGAACATCAATCTCTTCATTGCGATTCGCTTCAGCAATGGCTTTCGCCACAGAACTAGCGGCATTTTCTCCTTGAACAAGCGCCGGATAAACATATACTTTAGTGATGGGAAATCGTCTTTTAATGGTCGTTATAATATCACGAATGGCGGCTCCCGTCGGAGAAGTAACGACTCCAACAGCCGCAGGAAATGACGGGATTTTTTTCTTTATTTCCTGACGAAAGAGGCCTTCTTTTTCCAATTTTTCTTTCAATTGTTCAAAGGCCAGAAACAATTCGCCAATCCCGTCCGGCTGCATTTCCTTGACATAAATTTGATACTGGCCGCTCGCTTCATATACCGTGATTTCCCCTTTAACTAACACTTGCATGCCATTTTCAGGTTGAAATTTTAATCGTCTATTCATCGTGGAAAACATCACGGCCAAAATTCTCGCCTGGTCGTCCTTTAACGTAAAATACATATGTCCGCTCGTATGCTGTTTGAAATTGGAAATTTCACCTTTTACCATGACGTTTCGAAGGTACGGATCCGCATCGAATTTTCTTTTGAGATATTTCGTTAATGCCTTCACCGTTAAATACGCTGGCTGATTCATAAAAAATCACCTTTTCGTCTTTTTCCCGGCTACGGCTGCCGGAATGTCATAAGAAAAGCTGCATTCCACGCCAATCGCTGGAAGGCAGCCTTCTTTTTTATTATTGTACTATGAATCAATTGGAAATGCGATCTTTTACCATTCTTTTGGCTGATTGAACCGTATTGTAAAGCAACATCGTAATCGTCATCGGTCCAACTCCACCAGGCACAGGAGTAATGAAGCTTGCTTTTTCTCGAACGGATTCAAAGTCAACGTCCCCGCAAAGCTTTCCGTTTTCGTCGCGGTTCATACCGACATCAACGATGACAGCCCCTTCTTTCACATCTTCTGCTTTTAAAAATTTCGCTTTTCCAACTGCCGCTATGATGATATCGGCTTGTTTCGTATGATACGAAAGATCTTCTGTTTTAGAATGACAATAAGTGACAGTCGCATTACGCTGAAGTAATAAAAGTCCGGCAGGCTTTCCAACAATGTTGCTCCGCCCAATGACAACTGCCCGTTTTCCTTGCAAATCGATCTGTTCCCTTTCCAGCAGTTTCATAATGCCATATGGGGTACACGGCAAAAACCCTTCTTTTCTTATTACCATTTTCCCAACGTTCACCGGATGAAACCCATCGACATCTTTTTCTGGAGAAATCGTGTCAATGACTTTTGATTCGGAAATGTGACCAGGAAGCGGCAGCTGAACAAGAATGCCATGAATTCGCTTATCCTCATTCAATTCGCGGATTTTATCGAGCAGCTCGGCTTCCGAAATGGCAGCAGGGTATTTATAAATTTCCGAATGAATGCCTACTTCCTTACAGCCTTTTTCTTTATTCCTTACATACGTATGGGATGCGGGATCATCTCCGACCAGTATCACGGCAAGACCCGGAACAACACCTTGCGCTTTTACTTCATCCACTTCTTTTTTTATTTCTTCACGAATTTCCTTTGCCGCCGCTTTCCCATCAATTAGTTTGCCTGCCAATGCTTTTCGCCTCCTATTTATTCTCTAGCGACTTTTTAATTCTTGATAAAACACCGTTAATAAATTTTCCTGAACGTTCGTCTCCAAATCGTTTGCCGATTTCTACTGCCTCATTGATTGCCACATTGGCGGGAACATCTTCCCGATATTTCATTTCGTAGACAGCCAATCTTAAAATATTGCGGTCGACTTTTGCCAAGCGGTCAAATGACCAATTTTCCAAATGCTGTTTAATGCAGTCATCTATTTCATCCAGATGTTCATATGTACCGAGTACACATTGATGCACATAACTGTCGTCCACTTCTTCAGGGACTACATTTCGGATAGCTTCCGCTGGATTTGCACCGCTTACATCGATCTGATATAACGCTTGCAGACTTTTTTCGCGCGCTTCTCTTCTGTTCATTCGTGTTCTCCTTCTTTTTATGTATTTCTTGCTGGTATTATATCAAGACAATCAAAAATGAGAAAAGAAGTTCCGATCAATTAAGCAACCATTTGCATAACGGCACGTACAAAAAGAGGCCGACCCAAAAAGACCCGCCCCTCCTTATCATTCAGGAGTTGTTGTCTTTATCCAGACAAAGATGAGGAGGGACATGATCCTCGGCATGGGGTCAGCTATTTTTACACTTCTTGTTCAATTTCGCCGTCATTCGTTTTCGTTTCAAATTGTACTCCTACAATATGGACATTTACTTCATCAGCCTCAAGCGATGTCATATTGAGCAGCGCCTGGCGAATACTGTCTTGAACTTTTTGAGCTACAGACGGGATGGAGATGCCAAAATGGACGACACAATAGACGTCCACCTTCATGCTTTCGTCTGTCAACTCTACTTTTACACCTTTCCCATGATTTTTCCGTCCTAAACGTTCCGCTACACCCGACGCAAAACTTCCGCGCATTTGAGCAACGCCCTCTACTTCAGAAGCGGCAATTCCGGCAATCACTTCAATGACTTCAGGCGCAATCTCTATTTTCCCCAGCTCATTTTCATCATTGTTCATTTCCAACAGTTGGTTATTTTCAACCATTTTCTGCACCTCCGGGCATATTATGTGTTCATCACATCATACATCTCAAGAAACTTTGTATTAAAGTCTCCTTCCACGAACTTTTCATGCGCTAATAATTTCAAATGAAACGGAATGGTTGTATGAACACCATCAATGACAAACTCGCTTAAAGCACGTTTCATCCGGGCGATCGCTTCTTCACGAGTATCGCCGTAAGCAATTAATTTGGCGATCATAGAATCGTAATAAGGAGGAATCATATAGCCTGGATACGCAGCGGAATCCACACGAACTCCAAGCCCTCCCGGCGGCAAATACATTTGGATTCTGCCCGGGGAAGGCATGAAATTTTTCTCAGGATTCTCTGCATTGATACGGCATTCAATCGCCCATCCATGAAAAGTCACGTCTTCTTGTTTAAGGGAAAGTTGTTCTCCAGAAGCGATACGAATTTGTTCTTTCACAAGATCAACGCCAGTAACCAGTTCTGTTACAGGATGCTCCACTTGAATCCGGGTATTCATTTCCATGAAATAAAATTGGCGATTACGATAATCATAAATAAATTCTATCGTACCGGCTCCTGTATAATCAACCGCCTTTGCCGCTTTCACGGCTGCTTCTCCCATTTCTTTTCGAATTTCACCGTCTAAAGCAGGCGATGGAGATTCTTCCAACAATTTTTGCAGACGTCTTTGAATCGAACAATCCCGTTCACCTAAATGAATGACGTTGCCGTATTGATCTGCCAAAATTTGGATTTCTACATGTCGGAAATCTTCAATGTATTTTTCGATGTATACACCGGGGTTGCCAAAAGCAGTAGCCGCTTCTTGTTGAGTAATATTGATTCCTTTTTCCAAATCCTGTGGATTTCTGGCGACGCGAATGCCTTTTCCGCCACCGCCTGCAGTTGCTTTTATAATCACAGGATAGCCAATTTCCTCAGCCAGTGATAGGGCTTCATCGATGTTTTTGATAATCCCATGAGATCCCGGAACGATTGGAACACCGGCTTTTTTCATCGTTTCTCTCGCTACATCTTTCGTTCCCATTTTAGAAATGGCTTCCGGTGAAGGCCCAACAAACGTGATATTGCATTCACGGCATAATTCTGCGAAATCGGCGTTTTCCGACAAAAATCCATATCCAGGGTGAATCGCATCACAGTTAGTCAAGGTGGCTACGCTGATGATATTCGTCATGTTCAAATAGCTTTCTTTTGATGTCTTCGGACCAACGCAATAAGCTTCATCCGCAAGCTGGACATGGAGCGCTTCTTTATCTGCTTCCGAATAAATGGCGACAGTCTCTATACCTAATTCCCGACAAGCACGAATAATTCGGACCGCTATTTCCCCACGGTTCGCAACCAGTAGTTTTTTTATCATGCCGATCTCTCCTTATTCTGTTTTCACTAGAAACAACGGTTGCCCATATTCCACCAATTGTCCGTCTTTTACTAGCACTTCCACAATTTCTCCGTCTACTTCTGCCTCTATTTCATTAAATAACTTCATTGCTTCTATAATGCAAACCACTGTATTTTTCTGTACTTTTGATCCTACTTTTACGTAAGGATCAGCGTCTGGAGACGGAGATTGATAAAACGTTCCGACCATTGGAGATGTAATTTTATGTAATGCTGAGTCCGTATTGGATGTTTCTGTTTTCTCTTGTGCCGTCTCTGTCGAAGCTTTTTCCAAAGCCGCCTGTTCTTTTGGCGCCGCTACTTGGCCGGCAACAGGCTGCAGAGATGCTGCAGGTTGAACAGAAACAGGCTCTTGCTGTACATATGTAACACCGGCACGCTTTTTCATTTGGATTTTAGCGCCGTCTTCTTCGTATACAAACTCGTCAATGCTTGATTGATCGACAAGCTTAATTAGCTCCCTAATTTCTTGGACTTTCATTTTTAGCACCCTTTCTTAAATAATGACTAAATAATAAGCCTAATTAATAACATCATACGATAAGAATTTGTGAAAAGACAAGAACAGCTTTATTCATGTTTCCATGAATATTCCTATTTTAGCCGTTTTCCATGCAATAATAAAGATCTGGATTCTTTTTCTTCCTCTCGGACTTTTTCAGTTTTCGCCAAAACAAATGACAATCCTGCTTTTCGAAAAAGAAAAAATTCATATACTTTTTTTCGTAAGACGATCAAGTCCCACTCTTTGAAAACCAAATACGTTAAAAATCATTCAGCCCACAAATAAAACCTTGTCTCAAAATGAATGACAAGGCTCCATTCCTAACACGGAATATTCAGAAAACATTTGTTGTTTGAATCCCTTTTGACTTCAATGAGATTTCTTCTTCATTCCTCGCTTTGAGGACTTTTTCATACAATATCACTGATTTATCGTCCGCCGTTTTCCATTCCTATAGACTGTTCTTATATGCTATTTAGAAGGCTGGAATTCCACGGCAATTGGCAAATATTGATTATCCATTTCTTTTTCAACAAGGTGAATGATCTCGTTCGCATCTTTAGCGGAATGTTCATTCGATTTTACTGTAATTAATATTTGCTTTCCGTCATCGCGAACCAGCGCATCTTTATATCCTTTCGATTTGATCAGCGTTTCAAGAACATTTTCTTTTGTTGCCATTTCCGTCAGCTTTTCCATCTCGTCATAAGCCTTGTTTTTTTCTTCAGGAGACAAATCAGAGGAAGCTAATTTGTTGGTCAGCTCTTCCCGCAATTTGCTGCGTTCATCTTGAATTTCCAGACGCAGAGCTTCGAAAGCTTCATCCCCCGCAGATTTCGTAATGACTTCCACATTATGGTTTTTGGCCGATTTATCTTTTGCCGATTCATCCGCTGCTGGATTGGTTTGTTTTTGTTCTGCCAATTCGCCGCCGTTTTTCGGCTGTTCGGGAGAAGTAATGTAATATACCGATAGCACCACAACTAGGCTAAGCATGGTTAATAGCCATACAGTCTGTTTTTTTAAAAGCATTTTTCAGAATCCTCCTTCTATTTTTTAGGCATTACGGCCACTCTGTAGCTAGGAACATCCAATACCCTCGTAACCGCTTCAATAATCCATTTTTTGACTTCAATGTTTTCTGCTCCTTCCGCTACAACTAGAACCCCGCGTATTTTCGGTTTCATCGTTTCTACGACGAGCGGTTCATCCGTTTCACCTTTTTGGACCATCACCACGTTTTCTTCTTTTGTTTCATCTTGAATGGTTCTTTTCCCTCCTTGTTTATCCTTTTCTTCCGTTGTTTGCTTTTGGGTTTTCGTGTTTTTTTCCAATACTTTTTTTTCTGTTGCTTCTACATTTACGACAACCGTGACATTATTGACGCCCAGCATTTCATCAAGTGCTTCTTTTAGTTGATTTTCATACTGAGTTTCGTAATCTTGGATGTTTTTCGGCTTTGTTTTCTTATCTGTCGCAAAGGTTTCCACATCTTTTTGCGAAGGGGGCTGCACAGTTGTCGTAACTGCCTGATTTTTCTTGTTCCACATATCACTTGCGGCCATCAAGGCGGCTCCAATAACGGCGGCGACCACCAAAAACAGTAATTTGTTCTTTTTCTTATCGTTCTTCCCATCGCCTAGTTTTAGCGGGAGCCATTTTTTATCAGAACTGTTTTTAGAATCCATGCCCATCCGTCCCCTCTTCATCCAGTACCACGATTTTTTCCGGATCCTCTCCCCACTGTTTGGCTAAAAAAGCAGCGATTTTTTTCTCTTCTTCATGCGGCTTTGAACTTCGAGAATCGTGAATGTCGATATTGACCTCTTGAACAGATTCTGTCATTCCGTCTTTTGCGTCTTTTAAAACCACCTTGATTTTATTTATATCCTCCTGCTTATACCCATGTTGATCTTTCATTTCCACTTGAATATCCACAATTTCTTTTTTGTACTTCTTCATCAGCTCCTTTTCCACCGAATGTTTTAATTGGACAGCCATCTGTTTTAAAATATATTCACGCTGAGACGCTTGTATTTCATTTTTCTTTTGATTCAATTGATTTTCTGTTTCCCAGGTTTCTCCGCCGCTCGTTTTGATCGCCGAAACGATTTCTTGCTGGAATTGGCCGGAAAACACCGAGAGCAGCGGCGTTAACAGGACAACGATTAAAATAAGTCCAACGATGATTTTCAAATATTTTTGATAAGTCGAAGAGGGAAGCAGCATTTCGATGGTGACAGCAAATAATAGCAAAAGAATGATGTTGGCAATCCATTTCGAAAAAAAATCCATGTCAACCTCCTAGCGCATCATCATCGTGATATTTCCGGCTGTCACAATTATCGTAATACAGAGAAAAAACATGATGGAAACAATCGCCAAAGCGGCAAAGACATAAAGAATGCTTTTGCTCATAATATCTAAGCAAGTTATGACGGGGCCTGCTCCAATCGGCTGCAGAACAGCGGCGGCCACCTTATAGATCAAGGCGATGAGCAAAATTTTTACTGCTGGAAAAGCGGCAATAATGAGTATGATCGCCATACCGGCTATACCGACCGTATTTTTTAACAACACGGATGCGCTGATGACGGTATCGGCCGTTTCTGTGAGCATCCGTCCGATAACAGGGACAAAATTACCTGTTACAAATTTCGCGGTCCTCACAGCCAGGCCATCCGTCACAGCGGTGGCGGTCCCTTGAACGGAAACGACTCCCAGAAAAACGGCCATCAAAATCCCTAAAAGACCGATGCTCCAATTTCTTAATAAGGAGGCAAGCTGAGTGGCTTTATACTCTTTAGAAAACAAACTGACCATGCTGACTACGACAGATAGAAAAAGCAGGGGAAACACAATGTTTTGAATAAACAGCCCGCTCGTATTCATTAAAAAGATCATAACGGGATGGAAAAAGGCAGCGGAAACAGCTCCCCCCGATGCAGCAATAAGCGCAAGAAGCAAAGGAATAAAAGCCAATGAAAAATGAGTCATCCGTTCAATCGATTCTTTTGAATATTGAATGGCAATGTGAAAACTATTCAATGCAATGACAATCAGCACCATAAAAACAACGGCATACGCCACTTTACTGACGGTCCCCTGCTCAAAAGCATTTTGAAGCGATTGCAGAAGGGCGCATAAAACAGTGAGCACAATCAACGATCCCAAAAGTTTTCCACTCTTTAACACTTCTTGAATAGAAAATTTGACTATGGCTGAAAACCATGCTTGGATGGAAAACTGCTTTTCGCCTTTTAAATAATCCATAAGGGATCCTGTTTGAGATTCAGGAAGATATCCGCCATATTCATTGACTACTTCTTTCCAATATTGCATCAGCTCATCTACCCCTAGGTTTTCCAGCTGGGTTTGCACCATTTCCTTTTGGGAAGGGTGTTCATGAGAATCCGAAGAACCTTCCGCATGGACAACAGTTCCAGAAAAGGCAAAAGAATAGAGAGCGAAGACGAAAAGCATTGAATAGACACGCAATCTTTTTCACCATCCTAAAAGGGCTCTGTCCTACTTTCCTCGACCGGAACAAAAGTCCCAGATAACGCATTCAGGTTAAAAGTCGGATGACGTTTTTCCTCTTGAGTAATGGTCGACGATGAATATTGATTTTTATTTTGCCGGAATTAAAGAAATAATCGTCTCGAGCAGGACTGATAAAATAGGAACAGCCATGGCCAATATCAAGATTTTTCCTGCTAATTCCACCTTTGATGCCAGAGACGAAAGTCCCGCATCCTTTGATATTTGAGAAGCCAGTTCGGCAATATAGGCGATCCCGATGATTTTCAAAATCGTCTCCACATACACCATGTTGATGTCTGTTTTGGAAGCAATTTCACGAATCATTTGAATAATGGATTGAATTTGATCGATTAAAAACAAAAAAATTCCAACACTGACAAATAGAACAAGCAATACAGCAAAATTGGGCTTTTGTTCTTTTAAGAGGAGAGTTAAAAATACTGTAATAAGCGCGATCCCCACAATTTTGATTATGTCAATCTTCCTCTCCCCCTTTTCTACTGAAACAAAAATACAGATTTGATTTTTTCAAACAAGTCCCCAACGATGGTGGCAACAACAAACAAAATATAGATAAATCCAAATAATGTAACCCACTGGGCATACTCTTTTTTTCCTACTTGGTCCAAAATCGTATGCAAGAAGGCGACAACGAGTCCGACACCGGCGATTTTAAAAATAATATCCACATCTATCCCCATGTACGATTCCCCCTGGTTTTAGAAAAGCAAAAGGACCAAAAGCAGCCCTACTAATATGCTTAAACTTTTGTACATTTTTTCGTATTTTTTTTGATTTTCCCGCGCTTCTTCCTCTTCTCTTTGCAAATGGGCAAGGGTCAGAAGAATGTGCTTCTGCTGGGTCAGAAGGTCATGTTTGCCTAACGATCCGCCAAATTGTTCTATAATTTCATATTCCGGCCGCTTAAAGGCTGCCTTATTTCTGATAAAATGGAGACTGTTTTTCCATGCTTCATCGACTGAAATTTCTGTCGATAAAATCGTTTCTGCAAAAGTAAGGAACAACTGGGAGACAGGGAATCCGAACTGATGACCGATTTTTCTCGCTGCTTCATGCAAAGGGGTATGCCCGTACATAATTTCCGCCTCCAACGACTGCAGCGCCGCGATCATCATTTTCAATTGCTTCGTCCGATCGGCTAATTGTTTTGCTTGTTCGAATCCGAACCAGCAAGCGGACCCCAGAATCAAGATGGCACCAATCCATTTCATCCTTTTTCCACCCTCATTTGGCGGGACAGCCGTTGCCCTTTTTCTCCTCTAATGACGGAAATAGTACCGGGACCTTTTTCTCGTGTCAGTTCCACATACCTTTCGATTAATTGCCGATTGACAATATCAGCAAGAAGAGGGCGTTTTTGAATCTCTTCAAGAGAATCTCCGTGTGTCGTCATGACAAGCTTTACCCCTGCATTGACCGCTTCCAGCACAGCCATTCGATCCTCTTCCCGCCCGATTTCATCTACTACTAAAACATCCGGACTCATCGAACGAATCATCATCATCATGCCTTCCGCTTTTGGACATGCATCCAACACATCCACTCTTGGTCCAAAGGAAAGCTGAGGAATCCCAAACATACAGCCGGCGATTTCGGAACGTTCATCGACAATTCCTACTTTTAAGGATGGAATATTCAATTGGTCACAACCGGTCGAAACGACTCTGGCGATATCACGGAGAAGAGTCGTTTTTCCTGTCTGGGGAGCCCCGATAATCATCGTATGTTTCCATCCTTTTTCAAATAAAAAAGGGATAAGAGGACGTGAAATCCCTATGATCTCCCGGGCAATTCTTATATTAAAAGAGGACAAATGGCGCAATCCCTTGACTTGTCCATTTTCAAGGATGACTTTTCCCGCCAGCCCCACTCGATGCCCTCCTTCGATGGTAATGTACCCCCGTTTCAATTCTTCTTCCAGCGTATAAAAAGAATGGTGGCTTATTTTACTCATAAACGTTTCCCCGTCCTCTTTCGTGACAACATGAGAAAGAAACAGGGGGCGTCCCATGACAGCGATCTCAAGCGGACGACCAATTCTCATACGGATCTCTTCCACTTTCATCCAATAATTGTCGGGCAGTCGCTTCATTTCATCCGCAATTGTCTTTGGCAAATAATCAAAAATTTCTTCCACATTCATTCCTCCTAGTACAAGCCCCCTCTACTACAAATATATTTTCGATCGAAGGAAGTATGACTTCATTTCGCCCAAATCCAAAAGCAGGAAAAAAAGAAGCCAGATCAAAACCCATAAAAGGATCTTGATCTGGCTTCCTTCAACTTAAAATGTAGTATGATTACGCTCTTGAAACGTATGAGCCGTCTGATGTGTTAATAACGAGTTTGTCGCCTTCATTTACAAAGAACGGAACTTGTACGACAAGCCCTGTTTCAAGCGTTGCTGGTTTTGTACCGCCTGATGCTGTATCTCCTTTAACTCCTGGTTCCGTTTCCACGACCGTCAATTCCACTGTATTCGGAAGTTCCACACCGATTGTTTCTCCTTGATACATCATAATGAAAACTTCCATATTTTCTTTTAAGAATTTTAATTCGTACTCGATTTGGGAGCTGCTTAATTCGATTTGTTCGTATGTTTCATTATCCATGAAAACGTGTTGATCGCCGTTTGCATACAAGTATTGCATTTTTCGATTATCAATTTGTGCTCTTTCTACTTTTTCGCCGGCGCGAAACGTTTTTTCTTGAATGGCGCCTGTGCGCAAGTTGCGCAGCTTCGAACGAACGAATGCCGCTCCTTTACCCGGTTTCACGTGCTGGAAATCCAGTACGCGCCAAATTTCTCCATCAACTTCAATCGTCAAACCTGTTCGAAAATCATTTACTGAAATCATGTATGGCTTCCTCCTGTAATTTACAAAATAATCAATTCTTTTGTTGAATGCGTGATCGTTTCATTGCCGCTGCTTGTGATAATCGTATCGTCTTCAATGCGTACTCCGCCAAGGCCGGGAACATAGATCCCCGGTTCAACCGTTACAACCATTCCCGGCTGCAGCACAATATCCGAACGCATAGACAATAAAGGCTTTTCATGAACTTCCAATCCAATTCCATGACCAAGAGAATGGCCAAATCGATCGCCGAAACCTTTTTCTGCTATGTAGTTTCTTGCAATCGCGTCTGCTTCTTTCCCGGTCATTCCCGGTTTTATTTTTTCCACCGCCAACAATTGAGCCTCGAGAACAATTTGATAAATGTTTTTCAAATCGTCGGAAGGCTCTCCAACGGCAACCGTGCGAGTGATATCGGACACATATCCTTTGTAAAGGGCTCCATAGTCAAGAGTGACTAAGTCCCCTTTTTCGATGATTTTATCGCTGGCCACTCCGTGTGGCAAAGCGGATCTTTTTCCTGAAGCAACGATCGTATCAAACGAAGAAGAAGTTGCCCCGCACTTTCTCATAAAGAACTCGAGTTCATTGGCGACTTCAAGCTCAGTGATTCCCGGTTTGATAAAGTCCAAAATATGTTTAAACGCAGCATCGGCAATATCGGCAGCTTCCTTTAATATCTTAATCTCTGATTCGCTCTTAATCAAGCGCAAGTTTTCGATGATATCACCGACAGGAACTAGCTCGCCTTTAAAAGCTTTCTGATAGTCTTGATAATTGGAAAAGGTTAAGTGATCTTTTTCAAAGCCTAATTTTTGAATGCCTAGCTTTTCAGCCTGTTTCGCCACTTCTTCATGAATGGGAACGGCATGTTGGACAATTTCATATCCTTTTGCCTGATTCCCTGCTTGTTCCACGTAGCGAAAATCGGTAATAAATAAAGCTTTTTCCTCAGAAATAAGCGCTACTCCGCTCGTTCCGGTGAAATTTGTCATATAGCGTCGATTAAAGGGGCTTGTCACTAGCATCCCATCAATACCGGCTTGAGCAAATTGTTCACGAAGTCTTTTGATTTTTTCCATTAAGATTCTCTCCCCTGTATGTACTGAATAATGGCTTGAAGCGCCAACTCATAACCCAGTGCCCCCAATCCGACAATTTGACCAATGGCTTCGGGAGCGATGACAGAATGGTGTCGAAAGGATTCACGTCGATGTATGTTTGACAAATGAACTTCTATCACCGGGACTTGAACGGAAGCTATTGCATCTCTTAGCGCATAGCTGTAATGCGTAAAAGCCCCTGGATTGAAAATGACGCCTTCTATCCCTTCGTCTTCTGCTTGATGAATGCGGTCAATCAGGGCCCCTTCATAGTTAGATTGGAAACAAACCACCTCTGCTCCAAACTCTTTTCCTTTTTCCCGAACTCTTTTCTCGATGGAATCCAATGTTTCGGTTCCATAAATCGCCGGTTCTCGTTTTCCTAAACGATTTAAGTTCGGGCCGTTTAATAAAAGTATATGCACAGCGACCACCTTATTGAAAAAGATTTCTTTAAAACATTTTATCACAAATATCCCATATCTTTCATTAGCCTTCTCGGAAAGACCGTACTTTTCCGTTGGGGGAGAGCGTATAATAAACAGGAAGCTTTTAACTATGACCTATTATTGATTTTCTTGTTTTTGAAGCTTTTTATAATATTGACCATATACTTCTCCATATTGATAAGAAATGGAAAATCCGACAAATAAGCCATAAAGCGAATAGAGACAAAGACTTGTCACATAAGTATGAAAAGAAATGTGTTTCCAATGTTTTATGCCGGGAAAAATTGGGTTGAAAATAAATATGACAACCAAAAACAAGGCAATCCCATACCCTACTCCCATCCACATAGATTTTACTTTTTTGAAACAAAGATAGTAGATAAAGGCCGCAAGGATCGAAACGATTCCATAAGCGAACAATGTCATGAAAAAACCAATCCATGTTTCCCGCCATTTCCCTACAGTAAACGGTTCCAGCAAAACGTTCGGTTCAATCGTGGTAAAATGAAACCAGTAGGCAAAATAAGCCACAAAACTCCATAACAATCCTCCAAAAAAGCCTGTAACGGCCACATATGCAAACATTGACATCGTTTGCTGACTGTGTTCTGATTGATTCTTTCCGTTTTCATTTCCGTCCATGTTGCCCACCTCCATCTGACGGTTCTTGACGTGAACATATCGCTTCATCATAAAGATTCTCTCCTGACTTGCATCTGACATATTCCCTTTGATATTTTGTGAAAAATGACCAAAATGAATTCGCTAACCTATCTGTAAGTCGTTGGAAGGATTATTTATCATCGTGAAGTTCCTAAACACGCATGATTCAAGACCAAAGCTATTTCCTCCTTCACCACGAAGCCTCTTCTATTGAAGTCCTCTTTTAATATGCCCTATCTAAAAAAACTTTTTCGTCCTTTCGTGCAGACCTTTCCTTATTCAGAAAAGAAAGTTAAAATAGGGATAATAAAAGTTTACGATGAGCGAGGGATTCCATTGAAACAAACAAAGCCTTTATATGGAGGCCAAGCCGTAATCGAAGGAGTGATGTTTGGGGGTAGACACTTTACGGTCACCGCTGTCAGGAAAAAAGACGGTGAAATGGAGTTTTACCGCCTTTCTCGAGAACAAAAACCGATCTTTCAAAAAATCAAACACATCCCATTGCTGCGGGGGATTGCGGCCATCATCATCGCAACCACCACCGGCTCAAAACATCTTCAATTTTCTTCCGATCTGTATGAATCCAATTGGGAAAAAGACATGGATGATGAAGCTCCAAAAAAAGAAACAAAAAAATGGACGATGGCCTTAAATGCAGCGATCGTCGGTATTCTGTCTTTTCTGTTTGCCAAATTTGTCTTCACCCTTGTGCCCGTGTTTTTGGCAGAATTCACCCGTCCCATTTTTCCCGGAGATTTGACTCAAATTTTCATAGAAGGTATGTTTAAACTTCTACTGCTTCTAGCATATATTCATTTTATTTCGTTGACTCCCCTTGTAAAAAAAGTGTTGCAATATCACGGAGCAGAGCATAAAGTGATCAATGCCTTTGAAAATGGTCTCGATTTAACCGTTGAAAATGTTCAATCTCAGTCGCGCTTGCATTATCGCTGCGGCAGCAGTTTTCTTCTTTTTACCGTCATTGTCGGAATATTTGTATATATGTTTGTTCCGGTTCACCCTCTTTGGCTGAGAGTAGTAAACCGGATTGCTCTGATACCTGTTGTGCTGAGTCTGTCTTTTGAAATGCTACAGATCACCAACAAACTGCGAACAGTGCCGATATTAAAATATTTAGGCTATTCTGGCTTATGGCTTCAATTGCTGACGACAAAAGAACCGAGTGATGATCAAGTAGAAGTGGCCATCGCTTCCTTTAACGAACTACTCCGTTTGGAAATGATGGAAGAAAAAAGATTAAAAGAACAGAAAATTGTCTAAACTATTAATAGATCATCCATCGACAATGAATTTCATGCCTGGCAGGGAGGTGGGTTTCTTGAAGATTCGCACTTTCGTTTTCTTTTTAATCACGGGTCTTGCCGCCATCGGGTTATTGTCTTTCTTTGCAGGCTCTCCTAATGCACTGGGAAAGCGAATCCTGTTTTTAATCTTTGTTGCAAGTATTCTGTATATTGTCTACAGAATGGGAATCAAAAAGCCGGTACGCAAAGACCAGCAAGCATTTTTAAGAGCAGCTAAAAAATCCAAGAAAAGAATCAGGAAACGTCAATCATCCCGACTTTCTACCCAAAAAAGAAAACCGATTAGCAGAAGAAACGACGTCCATCTGACCGTCATCGAAGGAAAAAAAGGGAAAAAGAAAAAACGAGCTTAACCCTTGGCTCGCTTCCATTAACCATAGCTCCAGTTTTTTAAAAACCGCCGAGTTTGTTCGCGTCCTAATTCCACAAGGACGCGTTTTTCATTATCATTTAATTCAAACTCCGTCAAACTAATTCCATTCGTTTTAATAAATACAATATTTTTCTCCAGTTTACGGGATATATAACGGGCATCGTGAGCATCTTTCATCGTTTTAAAAAGGGCGCTAAACAACTCAATGGCATTATGAATGTTTTTTTCCTGAATATCGGAATCTCGCGGAACCAGCTTAATGCCGATCACCGGACGTTTTCTACCCTCCTGGCCGAAAATCCACATGGGAAAGTTGCTCAAAATGCCACCATCCGCGATCAACGCTGTTCCCTTAGCTGTTTTAAGCTTTGCCGGCTGAAAAAAATAAGGGAGCGAACAGCTCATGCGAATCGCTCGAGCGACGGAAAAATTCTCAGGCGAAATGCCGTAGGGCTGAAGATCATCCGGCAAAACGATTAACTGGCCGTTTGTCAAATCGGAAGCGACGACTCTCAGTGTCTCGGGAGGTAAATCAGCAAATGTCCGAACACCTTTTTGCGCCAATTTTTCGCTTAACCATGCTTCTAATGAATCTCCTTTATAAATTCCTAATTTCCAATAGACTTTTAGCCAATTTAAAAATGCCGGAAAGTATCGTGGAGAATCGTCCAACAAATCCTTCAAGTCCACTTCATCTATTAATTGGTAAATTTCGCTGCTTCTATAACCGGCCGCTATAAAACCGGCAATGATCGAACCGGCGCTTGTACCCGCAAGCCTGATAAATTGATATCCTTTCTCTTCCAGTTCTTGATAAGCGCCAATTAACGCAAAACCTCTTATTCCCCCTCCGGAAAAAACCCCATCGATTTTCATACGGCCCCTCCTTCGATGCAAACTTTCTTTTATATGTTTAAGAATGAGGCACGACAATTAGAACTTCCGGATACAAAAAACGAGGCTGACTCTAAATGCGAATCAGCCTCTTAGAAAGAGATTTCTCTGAAAAACAGCAGAAATTTTATTTTATAGTCCACATTTTAATTGTGCACCGCAGTTTGTACAAGTATTGCAGCCGCCGATTTCTTCAATCGTCCCTTTGCGGCAGATAGGGCATGTATCGCCGACTTCGTTGCCTATTTTCACAGATGTTGAACGAACATCTTGAATCGTATCTAGTATGACGACATGTTGTTCCGATTTTTCCGCATCATTCACAATCGGCTCTTCCTCTGGATGGTTTTCTTCTGCTTTTAACGTTAATACTTGTGAATCACGGCTTCCGTCAACATAAACGGTTCCGCCTTTTGCCCCGCCTTTATAGAGACGCTCGTACACTTTCTGCACTTGTTCAACCGTATAACCGCGAGGAGCGTTGACCGTTTTGGAAATCGAGCTGTCTACCCAGCGTTGAATCACACATTGTACATCGGCATGAGCTTCCGGAGATAGATCCATCGCCGTTACAAACCAGTGCGGCAGATGATCCGGATCAGCTTCTGGATGTTGATCCAAATATTCTTGTACGATATCCGCTTTTACCTCGATAAATTTTCCTAACCGGCCGCTGCGGTAGTAAGTAAAGGAGAAATACGGTTCCAATCCCGTGGATACGCCCACCATCGTTCCTGTGGATCCAGTCGGCGCCACCGTTAATAAATGAGAATTGCGAATTCCGTATTTCAAAATATCTTGACGGATATCTTCCGGCATTTTTTTCATATAACCGGATTGAATAAAGGACTCGCGAAGCTTATTCGTTTCTTCTTCCGTTTCTCCGACCAAATATGGGAAGCTTCCTTTTTCTTTCGCCAATTCAATCGATGTTCTGTAAGCCGTCGTTGCAATCGTTTCAAATACCCGGTCAACCAGCTTGTTGCCTTCTTCCGAACCGTACTCTTTCTCGCAGTAGATCAGCAAATCCGCCAGGCCCATCACGCCTAAACCGATACGACGTTCGCCGAGGGCTTGTTTTCGGTTCTCTTCCAGGAAGTAAGGAGTGGCATCGATGACATTGTCTTGCATGCGAACGCCCACTTCCACCGTCTGTTTTAATTTTTCAAAATCAACCGTCTTGTTTTCTTTATCCACCATTTCGGCAAGGTTGACTGCTGCCAAGTTGCACACAGAATACGGAGCCAGCGGCTGTTCACCACACGGATTGGTTGCCACTATTTTTTGTCCGTAGCTTACCGCGTTCGTCATTTCATTAGCATTGTCAATAAAGAAAATGCCCGGCTCTGCAGAGTATGTAGCACAAATGTTGATTAAGTTCCATAATTCACGTGCACGAATTTTACGGTATGTTTTCACTTTGTGGCCCATTTTCTCCCATTCGCGCACATCTCCGACTTTGTGCCATTCGTTATTGTAAATTTCCATTTCTTTTTCATCGTAAGATTCCACAGCCGGAAAACGGAGTTCATATTCTTCATCTTTTTCGACTGCTTCCATAAATTCCTTCGTTAAGCAGACCGAAATATTCGCTCCCGTCAAAAAGTCCGGATTATGGACAGAATATACTCCACCAGTACGAAGCTTTTCTTCGGCTTCTTGAATAATTTTTTCGCCAAAACCGCCTTGTCCCGGAATGTTTTTATAATTGAGAATCCCTTGATACATCGCTTTTTCCAGTTCAGTAAGCGGTGTGAATTTCAGTTTGTCGCTCGCAGCCTTTTTAATTTGTTCGTCGTTTGAATTTTCAATTAAGAAACGCAAAATACGCGGATTTTGCATTTTGGATATAATAAATTCCACAATATCAGGATGCCAGTCTGCCAGCATAATCATTTGAGCTCCACGTCTTGAACCGCCTTGTTCCACCAGGTGGGTTAATTTAGCAATATCATCCAGCCAAGAAACGGATCCTGATGATTTTCCATTTACCCCTCTTGCCAATGCATGACGAGGACGAAGCGTTGATCCGTTCGTTCCGACCCCACCGCCTCGCGACATAATTTCCATTACTTGTTTGCGATGTTCGGAGATGCCTTCACGGGAGTCCTTTACAAACGGCATCACATAGCAGTTGAAATAAGTAACATCCTTTCCGGATCCCGCTCCGTACAGCACACGTCCAGCCGGAACAAAATTCAAACTGACGAGCTCGCGATAAAATTTTTCAAACCATTCTTTTCTTTTTTCTTCCGTTTTTTCAACGGAGGCTAGGCCTGTTGCGTTTCTCTTTGCGATTTGTTCATAATAGACTTCCAGAGGTTTTTCAATGACGTTGAGCGGCCGACGAACGATACCTGTTTCCAATTCTTTCGGATCGTCAATGGCACTTCGGTATTCCTCTTCAATCCATACATCTGCCTTTTTGACTTCCCAATCAATCCCGACGATATACCCTAATCCGCGGGCCGGAAATTTTGGATCCTCTTTCACCGTTAAAACGACAAAATCCCCTTCTGCCAAAGTAATTTTCTCTGTATCTTTAAACGAATATCGATCGATCATCACCAGCCGGGATACACCTTTAAAGGTGATTTTCATGTCATCCGTAATGGGATGAACTTGAGGGAAAAGCTGTATATCCTTGTTTAACCGTTCCTTGTTAATCGTCATGTTTTTATTCAACGCAACAGACATATCGACAACTCCTTTTCTAGCTTTAAACGTTTCTTCATTTGGACAAACCCAAGCCATATATTATACTCACAAAAACGAACCGCACAATATATTGTGCCATTATCCCTTTCACTATTACTATATATTGATTTATATTCGCTTTTTTGTCAAGCGAAAAAAAAAGATGGTTTCATTGGGAGAATAGAGATATTTAGGGGAAAACGACCATAATTGCCGAAAAATGATCATTTCTGAAACTTGCAGAATGGAAGGCAACATGTATCACCACTGCCCTCCAGCAAAAAGAAGGCACGGCAACGAAAAAAGAGAAAAAGCGGATGCGGTCTCCGCTTTCTCCCCAGTAGCTAACGTCTGAAATTCCATTCATCCGATTCGTATTTTTCTTTGGCTAATTTTTCCACAAACGCCTTTTCCTGTTCGGACAGCTCGTATGGTTCCAATTGGATATTTAAGCCATCTTCAAATCCTTTTTTAAAAGCTTCCTTTGCCATTTCAATGGTAACAGGATTTGCACTGATTTCATTAATGGCCACCGCTTTGTTTTTGAACGATTTCATCATCCGTTCTTTTACTCTTTCACTCGGATAGCGAAACAAACTGAAAAGTTTCTCTTCGTCCAAATCAAGCAAAATGGAACCGTGCTGCAGAATGACTCCTTTTTGCCTTGTTTGAGCACTTCCTGCCACTTTCCGTCCTTCCACTACTAGTTCATACCAACTTGGGGCATCAAAACAAACAGAAGAACGCGGATCCTTTAATTTGTTTTTTTCTTCTTCCGTATGGGGGATGGCAAAATAAGCGTCTAAACCAAGGTATTGGAACCCTTTAAGGATTCCTTCGGAAATCACCCTGTAAGCTTCCGTTACGGTTTTCGGCATGCGCGGATGCTCTTCCGTTACAATGACACTGTATGTAAGTTCATGTTCATGCAAAACGCCTCTTCCGCCTGTGGGGCGACGTACAAATCCTAAGCCGTGTTTTTTAACAGCTTCCAGATCGATTTCTTTTTCCGCTTTTTGGAAATAACCGATCGATAATGTCGGTGGATTCCAGCCGTAAAAGCGGATCACAGGAGGAATGTCTCCTTTGCTGTGCCAATCCAAAAGAGCTTCATCAAGGGCCATATTGAAAGAAGGCGAACATTTACCGGAATCAATAAATTTCCACACTTCTTTTTTTTCCATTCCATTCACCCTCTTTAACTTGAAAATTTCCTTCTCTAGTCTATCAAACGATCCGGGAAAACACAAAGAAAGAATTCTGTATAAATTAAAATAAAGGTTTTCTCCCGTTCCACGGCGAATAAATACAAAGAGAAAATAGGGGAACGGAGAGAAAATATGATGCCAAATCACAAAGACGAGATCGAAAAGTTGTCCACTGCCATGAAAGAAGCAAAAAGTAAACGAGCATATGAACGCTACCAAGCGATTTATCTTCATTTGCAGGGATATACCAAAGGAGAAATCGCAACGATTATTGGTCGATCCAAGAAAACTATTTATAACTATATTCATGCCTACGCCCAGCGCGGTCTTGATGGACTGGAGATGAAATACTCACCTGGCGCCCCACGTCGATTGACCCCTGAGCAGGAAAAAGAGCTGGCTTTGATCATTGAACATCAGCTCCCCGTAGATGTGGGATTCGAAGCAAAATATAATTGGACGCTTGCGATAATCGCTGAACTCATTCAACAAAAGTGGGGGCCAACATACACGCTTCGCGGAACAAGTGACATTCTGCATCGGTTAGGGCTAAGCTATACGAAACCGACCTATACACTAGCCAATGCCGATGAAGAGAAACAAAAAGAATTCGTCGAAATCACCTTCCCTGAAGTAAAAAAAAACTGGTAGATGGGAACATCGCCCATGTCCTCTTTCAAGATGAGTCGATGATTCGTGATTACCAAGCGATTCAAAAAACATGGTTTGTCAAAGGAAAACAACGAATCATTCCGACGTTTGGAAAACATCAAGGGCTGAAGCTGATTGGCACGTTGAACTACGAAACAGGGGAAGTGTTTTGCATCGAAGAAGAATGCTATGACGCGGAAACATTTCTTCGATTTCTTCAACTTGTGTTAGAACGCTATCCCACAGGCAAAATAGTGATGATTTTAGATAACGCTCGAATTCACCATGCCAAACTCATTCAGCCATTTTTAAAAGAACACGAAGATCGGTTAGAGCTCGTCTTTTTGCCACCATACAGTCCGCAATTGAACTTGATTGAAGGGCTATGGAAATGGCTGAAATCAGACGTGATTTACAACGTGTTCTATTCGAGTGTGCAAGAAATTAGAAAGAATGTCCAAGCCTTTATTCAGCGAATCAACCAGAAACCAGAACAAACGATCGATCGTTTGTGTGTTCAGTTGTAAATCTTTAATTCAACTTATATGCATAAAAAATCATAGAAAAGATTTTGATTAAAAGAACAGTGATGACTATAATAAATATTAGTGCATCTTAAGGGAAAGGAGCTATAAACTTGCTGTATACGCTAGCCACGATTATCGTAGTTGTTCTTATTTATTTTCTCTTCGTGTATTTTACACAAAAAAGAGTTGTCAAAACATTAAAAGAAGATGAATTTAAAGCCGGCTACAGAAAAGCGCAACTGATCGACGTCAGGGAACCGAATGAATTTGAAGCCGGTCACATCCTGGGAGCCCGCAACATTCCTCTCACACAAATCAAAATGAGAATGAAGGAAATCCGTCCGGACAAACCGGTGTATCTTTATTGTCAAAGCGGTTTAAGAAGCGGACGAGCTGCACAATATTTATACCGGCACGGTTACCGTCAGCTTTATCAGTTAGAAGGCGGCTTCAAAAAATGGACGGGGAAAATCAAAACCGGAAAATAACGAAATTTCGTCATTTTAAACGAACATCATGAAATGACTGGACGGGAAAAGGGAGTTCGCAGCAAATAGGCCGAATATTCCTTTTTCTTGAACCAGTCTCTTTTTTTCTGCAAACGATCGGACTTATTTATGTTCAACCATTTGGTCGTTTTCCATGGTTTCGTTCTTTTTTCTGTCCATTCGTCGCTTGTAGGCCGTCTTCCTGATTTCCATCCTTCCTTGATAAGGAAGGATGGAAATGCGAAAACTCCATCAACCGTTATGATCGTTTAAATCGCAAAATCGGCTTTCGGGCAGCGGCCGTTTCATCCAAGCGGCGGATCACAGTGGTATGAGGAGCTTCTTGGACGATTTCCGGCTGTTCTTCCGCTTCTTTCGCAATTTGAATCATCGCTTCAATAAAAGAGTCCAGCGTTTCCTTCGATTCCGTTTCCGTCGGTTCGATCATCAGACATTCTTCCACATTGAGCGGAAAATAAATGGTCGGGGGATGAAAGCCAAAATCCAGCAGCCGTTTCGCAATGTCCAATGTCCGAACGCCCAATTTTTTCTGGCGTTTTCCGCTTAGCACAAATTCATGTTTACAATGCCGGTCATATGGCAGTTCGTAATATGGAGCCAGCTTTCTCATCATATAGTTGGCATTAATGACGGCATTTTCGCTGACCGCTTTTAAACCGTCCGGCCCCATGGAACGAATATACGTATAAGCGCGAACAAGAATACCGAAATTGCCGTAATACGGTTTCACTCTGCCGATAGAATGTGGGCGGTCCTCATCCCAAACAAAGATCCCATCTTTTTTTGTTAATACGGGCTTCGGCAAATAAGGGATTAATTCCTTTTTCACACCGACAGGTCCAGAACCGGGGCCGCCTCCCCCATGCGGTCCTGTGAAAGTTTTGTGAAGATTCAAATGGACTACATCAAAGCCCATATCACCCGGACGCGCCTTTGAAAGAACGGCATTTAAATTAGCGCCGTCATAATAAAGCTTTCCTCCGACTTGATGGATGATTTCAGCGATTTCAAGAATATTCTCCTCAAAGAGCCCTAACGTATTCGGATTCGTCAGCATTAAGGCCGCTGTATCTTCCCCCGCTACTCTCCGTAGATCTTCCAAATCGACAAGACCTTGTTCGTTCGATTTTACCGTAATGGTATCAAATCCGGCAATGGTCGCCGATGCGGGATTGGTACCGTGAGCGGAATCAGGGATGATCACTTTCGTCCGTTTGTCATCGCCTCGCGCTTCGTGATAGGCGCGAATCATCATAAGACCTGTCCATTCGCCGTGTGCTCCGGCAGCCGGCTGCAAAGTCACTTCATCCATTCCTGTTATTTCTTTTAAATGTTCCTGGAGATCGTACATCAACTCCAGTGAACCTTGAACGGTTTCTTCGTCCTGCAGCGGATGAATATGACGAAAGCCTTCCAAACGGGCGACATCTTCATTTATTTTGGGATTATATTTCATCGTACAGGAACCGAGCGGATAAAACCCGGAATCAACACCGTGGTTCCGTTTGGAAAGAGCCGTGTAGTGACGCATAATTTCCAACTCAGATACTTCCGGCAAATCCGGCTCTTCCTGTCTTATATATTGCGTTGGAAGAATATCCGCCACGTCAACCTTAGGGACATCCAGCTCCGGCAAACTGTATCCGATGCGGCCAGACTTGGAAATTTCAAAAATAAGAGGCTGATCCGTTTTGTTCATCATAATCCCCCCAATTCTTTGACCAATAAATCAATTTCTTCTTTTGTGCGAAGTTCCGTTACCGCAATCAGCATATGATTTTGAAGCATTGGATCCATTTTTCCTAAATCGTACCCGCCGATTATCTTTTTTTGAAAAAGCCGCTTATTTACGTCCTTCACCGGTTTATTTAAACGAATGACAAATTCATTGAAAGAGGGTCCGTCAAAAGCGACGATGGCGCCATTTTTCTGAAGCTGTTTTTTCGCATAATAAGCTTTTTGCACGTTTTGTTCCGCCATTTCTCTTAATCCTTTTTTGCCAAGAGCCGTCATCGCTACGCTAGCTGCTAAAGCGTTTAAAGCTTGGTTGGAACAAATATTGGATGTCGCTTTATCGCGGCGGATATGCTGTTCCCGTGCTTGGAGAGTTAATACAAATCCTCTTTTGCCATCTTCATCTACCGTTTGCCCCACTAACCTTCCGGGGATTTTTCGCATCAATTTTTCTGTGACGGCAAAATAGCCGCAATGCGGTCCCCCAAATGCTGCAGGAATTCCGAAGGGCTGGCAGTCGCCGACCACAATGTCTGCTCCGAATTTTCCAGGTGGTTCTAAAACCCCAAGAGCAAGCGGATTGGCGGAAACAACAAACATCGCCTTTTCGGAATGAGCGATATCCGCCAGTTCAGCGAGCGGTTCGACTCTGCCCAAAAAATTCGGATACTGAACAATGACCGCCGCAGTATTCGAATCGATTTGATTGGCTAACTCTAGTACGTCCGTCGTACCTTGAGTCGCCGCGATTTCCACCACTTCAAGCCGGCGTCCTTTCGCATACGTTTTCAGAACTTCTTTTGATTCCGAATGAACGGCGGAAGAAATCAGTACTTTATTGCGTCTCGTTTGGGCAGCGGAAAGCAGCGCCGCCTCAGCAAGAGCCGTCGCCCCGTCATACATCGAAGAGTTGGCTACATCCATTCCTGTTAATTCACAGATCATTGTTTGAAATTCGAATATGGCCTGCAATTCCCCTTGAGAAATTTCCGGCTGATAAGGTGTATAGGCGGTATAAAATTCAGAGCGTGAAAGAACATGATCGACAATCGCGGGAATGTAATGATCGTACACACCCGCTCCTAAGAAGGATATATACTCTTTTGTGTTCGCATTTCTACGGGAAAGCTGGGTCAATTCCTTTTTCAACGTCGATTCCGGTGACGCTTTTTTTATATTGTACTCTCCTTGGAATCGCACTTTTTCCGGTATATCACGAAAAAGTTCCTCCACCGACTCCACACCAATGGCTTTCAGCATTTCTTGTTGATCCGTTTCTGTCATAGGCAAATAACGATGCTTCATTCCATTCTCCTCCCCCTTCTCTATTTCGAACGCTTATAAAAAGGTGTCTCAACTACCTTGGCCGCCAGCTTTTGTTGGCGAATTTCCACTTGAACCTCGCTGCCAAGATAGGCAAATTCACTCTTTAGAAGAGCAAGCCCGATATTTTTCTTTAATGTCGGCGATTGCGTGCCGGATGTGATATATCCTATTGGCTGATCATCCGAAAAAACAGGATATCCATTTCGAGGGATTCCTCTATCGATCATTTCCAAACCGACTATTTTTCGTTGTGTCCCTCTTTCTTTTTGAATGTTTAACGCTTCTTTTCCGATAAACTCGTCTTTATGGAGTTTTACAACAAACCCGATGCCGGCCTCAATCGGAGTGATATCAGCCGACAGCTCCTGACCATACAACGGCAAGCAAGCTTCAAATCGGAGCGTATCTCTTGCGCCTAATCCACAAGGAAGCACCTTTTCTTCTTTTCCTGCCTCTAAAAGATGATTCCAAATATCAGGGGAATCGCTGGCGCGGCAATAAATTTCAAACCCGTCTTCTCCCGTATATCCTGTCCGGGAAACCAGCGCCTTTGAACCTTGGATATCCACATTCGTTTGAAACGTAAAAGCTTTTAGCTTAGAAAGATCGATATCCACTAATTTTTGTAAAACTTTTTCCGCCAACGGTCCTTGAATCGCCAGCTGTCCCCAATGCTCCGATTCATTTTCGACCATTACGTCTCCTTCCAGATGGCCCTTCAGCCATTGAAAATCACTTTCCGTATTGGCAGCATTGACAACCAGCAAATATTCTTTTTCATCCAGCTTGTAAATCAGAAGATCATCTACTGTCCCGCCGTTCTCGTAACACATGGCTGTATACATGGCCCTGCCTGATTTTAAACGGGAAACATCGTTCGTTACCATTTTTTGAAGAAACTTTTCGCTGTCATCCCCTTTTACGACAATTTCCCCCATATGGGATACATCGAATAATCCGGCTCTTTCCCTTACCGCACTATGTTCTTCCTTTATACTTGTAAACTGCACAGGCATCTCCCATCCGCCAAAATCAATCGTTTTAGCCCCATATTCTTTGTACAAGTGGAAAAGGGCCGTCCTTTTTAAACGTTCCATATCTCTCCCCCTATTTCATAGATAGTAACAGAAAAAGACAGAGAACTCCCGTTTAGTTGAGTTCTCTGTCCTTAAACCTGAAAGTTTCCAAAAATGTTGTCTTCTTTGGTGGCTCCAAATGGAACACTCTCCAGAGGTGCGTCCAACAGGAGTTCTTTTGCCTGAGAGATTCGCACTTTTGCTTGCTCCTTCGGCGCTGCATAAAGCAGTCTCTCCCCCTGTTTTCATTCGCCGATATTTAATTGAAATTTGGGCATACTAGGAAAATCAAAACAGAAATGATCCCTAGCACACTTGTCGGACTAGTTTTGGAATAAAAAACTTTCAAAACTTTCTTTGGTTTTATCCTACCATTAAGGAGGCCATTCCAGCAATCTTTTTTTGAAAGGAGATGACTTATATGGAATTAAAAATTCTATTTGATGAACGATGGTCGCAAGAATTCGCATCCAAACTCGAACAGGACGGTCCATGGGGACATTGGGATTTATTTCAATTAGCCGTTGAAATGGAAAAAGATATGATTATTCCTGATTTTACAGGCTTGGTCGCTCCTAAATTTTTGCCTCATCTTACCCCTCTTCCTCATCAACTTGAGGCAGCGCAACAAGTAATTGAAGAAATGAACGGAAAAGCTATATTGGCAGATGAAGTGGGTCTGGGGAAAACGATTGAGGCCGGTCTGGTTTTAAAAGAGTATATGATTCGAGGTCTCGCCAAAAAAGTGCTTATTCTCGTTCCCGCTTCACTCGTATCGCAGTGGACACATGAATTGAACACCAAATTTCTGATTCCGGCCGTTGCTCAAAAAAAAAGTTATGTATGGGAACAGTGCGATGTCGTTGTGACCTCCATTGATACGGCCAAACGCGATCCGCATCGATCGATCATTTACGAACAAAACTATGATTTCGTCATTATCGATGAAGCCCATAAACTTAAAAATCCCAAGACCAAAAACTATGAATTTGTACAAAACTTAAAGAAAAAATTTTGCCTGCTGCTAACGGCAACCCCCGTTCAAAATCGAATCGATGAACTCTTTCATCTCGTATCTTTGTTGAAACCGGGACATTTAGGGAATGAAAGCGTCTTTTTCGAGCGCTTTAAAAAAGATAAACGTTCTGTACAGAACAGCGTGCATTTACGAGAATTGGTGAAAAAGGTCATGATCCGAAACAGAAGAAAAGATACAGGGATAGAATGGACAAAACGTAAGGTGCAAACGATCTTGATTGAGTTTTCTGATTCAGAAAGAAAGCTGTACGATCAGCTGTCCACCATAAAAGAAGAATACGACCACTTTGTGCAAAGCGCCATTTCCATATTGACGCTTCAAAGAGAAGCTTGCAGCAGCAGAGAAGCGGTCTTTTTCACAATCAAAAACATGCTGGAGAAAAATGAAGGCCTCTCTCCTTATTTCGCAGAAAAAATGAATGAGCTGCTTCAAGCTGTCAACGAAGTCCAATCGAATGCCAAAGCAGAGAAAGCACTTGAACTCATACAAAACATCAATGACAAAGTCATTATTTTTACGGAATACAGAGCCACTCAAATGTATCTTCAATGGTTTTTAAAACAGCACGGTATCACCTCTGTTCCTTTCCGGGGCGGGTTTAAAAGGGGCAAAAAAGATTGGATGAAAGAATTATTTCAAAACCACGCTCAAGTATTGATCGCCACGGAAGCAGGCGGGGAAGGAATCAACTTGCAATTTTGCCATCACATTATAAATTTTGATTTGCCATGGAATCCGATGCGTTTGGAACAGCGGATCGGCCGGGTTCATCGGCTGGGACAGACCAAAGATGTCCATATTTATAATTTTGCCATTAAAGGAACGGTCGAAGAGCATATTTTAAAATTGCTATACGAAAAAATTCGTTTGTTTGAACAAGTTGTCGGTGAGTTAGATGAAATTTTGACTCATTTTGAAGCGGGAAATCTAGAAGAATTATTCGCTGACATCTTCCTCCATTCCAAATCCGAAGGGGAAATGAAAATAAAAATGGACAATTTATCATCTATGATTCAATGGGCCCAAACGATGGGAAAAGAGGAGTGGAAGCATGGAAAACAAGCAAATTCATCAATATCTTGAACGTTTTTTCACAGCAAATAAATGCCCGATATTAGAAAACAAAAAAGGATTCCTCCATGTTCAATTAACGAAAGAAATGGATAAAGAATTAATGAATCGGCCTTTTTATTGGCATTATATTGAAAAAACCGGCGGTGCCCCTAATCCAATGAAATTGGCGCTTATTACGGATCAAAACGAAGCGCCGAATGAAAAGGGAGAAATCATTCATTACGGTTCCCCCCGACTGCATCAAATTTTTCAATGTACGAAAAAATTAGCTGGATTTATTCGCTTATATGAACAATCTGAAGAGAAACCAAACGGCCATATTCCCCTTCATCCATGGGTTTGCTTAAATGTAAAAATTTCTTATCAGGCAGACCGAAAAAAGGAGATCTTTGGATCGTACGGAATCAATTTAATTTATGGCCAAATACAAGAACATTTTTTCGACTATGTCAAAACATTGTCCATGACACCGAAAATCCCGGATTTCTCATTCACCCTAACCCCTATGATCAGTCCTGTGAGCGGAATCCATCGGATTAGAAGATTTATTGAGCAAAAAATATCGACAGAGAGCCATGAATGGGCTGCTCGAGCTATTGAGAGATGGGAAGAGGATTTAGCGCTGCTCGATCATTTTTATGAAGAAACAGAAGAAAAACCGGATGCTTATCAGATTGAAAAAGAAGCGCTTCGCGAACAATACGAACCGCGCATTAACATTGATATCATTAACGGAGGAATATTTTATTTAAGGCAGCGCTGACAGGTTGTTTCTTGTAAAGAAAAACAATCAAGCCGGTCCCCTTACCGGAAACCAGCTTTCATTTTTCTATTTCCTTTTTAATATAGAAAGGAGTTCGTATGGAATCTGCCCAAACCATCGGTATAGAAACGGAGGGCGATATTGCTTTTTGGTTCGGCGCCGTTCAGTTCTTTTTGATGGAGGCTGGTTCAAGTAAGCAACGAAAGTTTTGACGATATCTTTCACCAAATCATTCGCCGTCATTCAAAACACCTGCCTTTTCCCTTTTGGCTTCATTTTGCCCAATACATCAACCATTTAAACGACGGATAATTTCATCGACCGTTTCTTCCACCGTTTTATCGGTGGTATCAATCGTTATCGTCGCGCTCTCCAGATAGAGAGGCAGGCGTTTTTTGTACAATGACTCCACTTCATCTTTTTTTCGATGATAAACTAGAGGACGTGTATGATCTCCTTCCAGCCTTTCCCACAAAGAAGAAAAATCGCATTGAAGAAAAATGACATCACCGGTTTTTTTCATCCATTCCCGGTTTTCATTCGTTAAAATAATGCCGCCCCCTGTCGTTATAATGCCGCTTTTCTCTGTTATTTCTTTGAGCAGAGCGGTTTCCATTTTTCGAAACTCTTGTTCTCCGTATAATTCAAATATTTGGGATATACTTTTACCGTATTTTCTTTCTATCATTTGGTCCGTATCGTAAACGGGCTTGTTAAGGCGAGCACCTAATGCTTGGCCGATGGTTGTTTTCCCTGCTCCCATAAACCCGATGAGAAATACCGGTTTCATCTTTATCTTCCCCTTTAATTCAACGCTTTCTCTATTTTTCCGTTATTTTTATTATATAGGAAGCTGGATGTAAAACTAGCCCCATTTCCTTTGATCGTGGTCAATTGCAAAATCACATATTGCGGATCCTCGTACGGCTTAGTCGTATATTCGACTTTCCCTGCAGAATATGGATACGTCTTTGGACCGCTCTCGATATCCGGGGCGTTGGCTAAAATTTTCTTTAAAGCAAGTGTTTCCATCACCTTTGTCTCATAATAATTGCCCAATTCCTTCGATGTTTGATAGCGGGACAAATAAATACCGGTGTCCCATACAACGGCTGCCTGTAAGATGATGAAAAACACAAGCACATACGGATAAACAGCTCCTTTTTCATTCATCATTCTCCTCCCCTTTTTTTACAGCGAGCGCCGATAGCGGGAAAAATCGCGCCTCTCTCCTCTCGCCATCCGTAAATTGAACGTCGAGTCTCAGACACCCTTCTTTCCAATAAAAACGAGCATTATCCACATTTTGAAGCATCACTTCATGTCCCGTTTGATTCACTCTTCTTCGCAAAACCGTTTGATATTTTTCAATCAATACCGTCCCTTCGGCGTTTGAAAAGGTCAGTCGCGATTCATCTGGTTTCCATTGAGAAGAGGATTGCAATTCTCGACGCAATTGAATAAGGAAAAGATCCCATTCTTCTTTATTTCCTTGTTGAATCGTTCGGTCAAACTCATACAAAGATTGATAAAAAAAAGGAAACAGCGAGGCAACCCCTAAAAAGACAGTAAAAGCAAGTAATGTTTCAATCATGGTAAAACCGTTACTGTTCTTCCAGACACCTTTTCGTTTCGCTCGTTTGTACACAAGCAAATTGTTTACTTTTTTCGTTTTCTCCCCAATAGAGCTGATAATCGGTATTCCCCTCCTTTCTTTGGGCATTCCCGTTCTTTTGGACGAAATGTTCCTGCAACTCTTCGTACAAAAGCCGCATCCCTGTCCCTTCTTTCGAACCATTTTCCAGCTTGATTGCCATGTGAAACATCAGTGGAAACAACCATTGTGCCAATAATACGACGATGGTTAAAGACAATAAACTTTCTAACAAAGTAAAACCTTTTTCATTCTTCGATACCATGCTTTCTCCTTTTTCAATCCCATATCTTTATTTTGAATGTTTATATCGACTCTTCCTTTACATTGATTCTTCCTTTTCCTATATAGAAGGTGAACTGAATGATTTGATGGTCAAATTTAATCGCAATGGTGCCAAACTGATTTGTATTTCCGGTGGGAAGAAACGTAATACTGTCCATCCCGCCCCTTAAAAACTCAAATCCTTCCGGAACTTTTCGGGTAAACAATATTTCTTGCGAAGAGAGAGACGCAACGTATTTTTCCGAGGAATAAAAACGTAAAAATACAGATTTTTGGTGAGACAATGCGTACATCTGCGCTCTTTCCATATCCGCTCGCAGCTGAGTGATAAACATTTGTTTGTCTAAGTGTTTCTGCATCTTTGGATACGGAATCACTGTGATCAACAGCATAGCGGAAATCATCATCAAAACGAGCAAGGCTTCCAACAACGTATATCCGCGCGAATTCCACTTCAAACCTAACTTCCTCTCTTTACAATCACTTCGCCATTAGAACCGATGTCTATCTTATCTCCATTCGGACAAGAAGTTTCTCCTTGCCGTAAATAGCCTCCGCTTACTAAATCATCCACGGATGATGGCAATGTTTGATGATCCATCCGATACGATTGAACTTGTCCTTCAACCATGTGCTGAAACGCCTCACAGCCTTTGTTATGAATGCTGCTGCTTTGCTTGACCACATTTGGAATCGTGATAAACAGCAAGATCGAAATGATCAGCAAAACGATCATCATCTCGATCAGTGTAAAGCCATCTTGTTTTTTGAACATTGTTTCTCCTCCTTGTCTTTATATGGACTCAATCATTTGAAAAACGGGAAGCATCACAGAAAGATAAATCGAAATGACAGACAGTCCGACAATGATAAAAATGGCAGGCTGCAAAATCGCTAAGGCTTTCCGAATCTTTTTTTCCAGTTGTTGTTCGCAAAAATGACTGAAATACTTTAATTCTTGCTCCAAATGACCACATTTTTCCCCGTGCCGGATCATGGCTGCCAGATGAGAATCAAAGAAAGGAAGATCTTTCACCACATCCGCAAAGGAGCTGCCTTGCTTCAGCTCTTGATTAATTTCATTTGCAATATAGGCAAAAAAAGGATAAACCGTCTGTTTATGAAAAATTTGGAGAATCTCATTAACAGCAAAACCGGTGGAAAGCAATTGGGAAAATTCTTTGGAAAATATTTGAGTGAAATAAAGGGTAAAATAATCGCGGACAAATGGGAGTTTTAATAGAAGTTTTCCTTTTCTCCCCGGGGATTGTTTAGAATAATAAGCTAGAAACAGGAAAACGGCTGTCACTCCAACAATGGTTATAAAAAATATGAGTGAAGGAGCGGTTTGAAGAAATAGCATAAAAAAGCGGGCGCTTCCGCTTGCGGTGAAACCAATGGAGGAATAAAGAACTTTAAACCGCGGCAAAATCCATTGATCCAAAAAGAAGAGTATGATCAAGAGAAGGAAAAGGAGAAAAGCCGGGTACTGAAGCAATTTCAACATCTTTTCCTTCGTTTTGTTTCCTTTTCTCAGTTGGTTTCCGGCATATAGTAAAGTATCCGCAAGCTTTCCATGCCTTTCAGCAAAATACACCTGCAAACAAACCATAGAAGAAAACTCTAATTGCTGAAGGATTTGTGAAAGCGGGGCTCCGTTCTTCAACTGCGAAGTTGCCATTTGCAGAGTGCTCTGATCGCGCTTATACAGATTCATAAACAGAAATTCCAACGAATCTCCAATGTTGAATCCTTCATTCAACATTTCTCCAAGCCTGTAGATAAAATCACCTTCATATCTTTTTCGGTGTTTCCTCTTCCAAAACCCAGCGATCCAATTCATCATTCGCAAGAAATCCAAGACCAATCCCCTTTCGTATGAGTTGTTTCAGCGTTGGATAAGTGTATCGTCCTTCCTTTCCAATGGCTTCCTTTAAAACTTCTTGCAGTACTGCACCGCTGATGATTTCATAAATGGTCGCGCGCTTTTGACGAAACTGACTAGGACAATAGGGAGAACAAGATTCCCCGCATAAAGGGCATAAAAGCCGTACAAGCCTTTGAGCCGAAACCGCCACAAGCGTCTGTTGAATATCATGCCATTCAATTCCAAATTCAAGCAACCGATAAATAGCTCCTTTGGCATCCTTTGTATGCATCGTGGTCAAAACTAAATGACCGGTTAACGCCGCTCTCATAGTGATGCGGGCGGTTTCTTCATCACGTATTTCTCCGACAATGACAATATCGGGATCATGGCGGAGAATAGCCTTAAGCCCCGCTGAATAGGTCAGACCCGCTTTCTCGTTCACTTGAAGTTGGAGCCAGCCGTCATTCTGGCGCTCCACAGGGTCCTCCAACGTAATCACTTTCTGATTAAAATGACGAGTACTATGGGAAACAAGAGAATAGAGTGTAGTGGTTTTGCCGCTGCCGGTTGGACCGGTGAAAATCATTAGACCGTGGGAATAACGGAGAAGAGCTAAAAGCTTTTTTACGGAGTTTGGAAAGAGAGACAGACGATAAACATCCATGAAGGATTTTTGCGGTGAAAGCCGAATGGCCAAACTTTCTCTCTGAAGCACGCTCGGAAGAGTGGAAACGCGGAGAGCGATTTTTCCTTTCTTCGTTTCTAATAGAAGGGACCCGCTCTGAGGCTTTCTTTTTTCGCTGATATCCATCGAGGCCATATATTTGAATTGGGAAATCAGCCGTTCTCCTTCCTTGACTGTCAGCTTCAGAAAAGGCGTCAACAATCCGTGAGTGCGTAATTGAACTTGATATCCATGTGTTTTGGGCTCAAAATGAATATCTGTCGCAAACAAGGAAAGCGCGTCTTCCACTAGTTGTTCCACATTTCTTTCATAGGACAAAAACGTTCGCACCACCTTTCTTATCCCGCTTTCCTTTTTTCTATTCGACTATTTCCGCAAAAATCCTTCAAAAATATTTAAAATTTTTCGATGTTTTTTGTCCATCACTAATAAACCACTTTCCAGTTTTCATCGACGACTGCCTCAATGACTTTGTGTTTTAAAAAATAATTGGCAATTAACTCGGGGACATCGATCGGAATCTCCTTCACAACGGGCTGGTTTTTATACATCCAATAGTCACCGCCTCCGCCAGCGCGATAATGATTCATCACGACATCTACTTGTTGGTCTGCACGAAGCGGCTGACCCTTATAATTCAAGTGGGTCACACGTTGTCCGACAGGTTTGCGAACATCAATGATATACTCGATGCCTTCCCACATATCGTAGTTATAATGCTGAGGCTTGGGCGTCGTAAATTCATCGCTTACCCGTATCGAACCGTCGGCAAGCTGTTCAAAATAACTCGCTGATTTTTCCAACGCGTCTTTTATGACCTTACCCTTCACCCGCAATACAACCAATGTGTTCGGATAAATGTAGTTGGCGACCACACTGCGCATCGTCACAATGGATGAGAATCCCGGAGATTGATTATCAAACAAAGCCGTGTTGGAGATATCTACGCCGGCGGCATCCATTTGAACATGATTAATAAATTCAATGAGAGGGTGATCTTTTAATCGAATTTCCATTGGATCAGAAACGGTCATATCCCCTTGAATATACCCAATCGGTTGATCAAGCCATTTTTGAACAGCTTGTTCATAGGGTTCTGCCAATCTTATCACTTCTTGATCTGGCTCCACCCCGTTCACGGAAAGAAGTTCTGAATGTTTGCCTTTTATGCGGCATCCATCGTCTGTCTTCTCCATTTCCACCGTTACTTTTCCAAGAGCAATCCCATTACATCCCGGTTGAAGAATCGTTACGCCATTAATGTTTTTTCCAGCGAGCTTGCGATGCTGATGACCCGTGAGAAGCACATCGATGCCCGGAACTTCCATACATATTTGATACGCTTGATTTTCGCCGGTAAACGTTTCGGTTGCCTCACCTGTGTCAAGATCACGTTCAAATCCGCCATGATAAGCCACCACGACAAGATCAGCCTTTTCCTGTTCTTTCAAAAAGCGGACCCACTTCTTGGCCGTCTCTGCCGCATCATCAAAGCGAAGCCCCTTGATATGTTCTTTCTTTTCCCAGTTAGGTATGTATGGTGTCGTTACTCCTAGAATGCCTATTCGAATTCCTTGAGAAACGGTTTTTATGATATAAGGTTTGCCGAAATAAGGTTTTTCAGTTTCTTTGTCTATGATATTTGCAGAAAGCCATGGATAGGCAGATTCATCTACAGCCTTGTTCAAAAATTCCAATCCGTAATTGAACTCATGATTGCCGATGACTCCGGCATCATACTCTAATTGATTTAAAATTTTGATCATTGGGTTAGGTTCATGACTTTGAAAACGTGCATGATGGTAAGTCAGAGGGGTTCCTTGAATGACGTCTCCGCCATCGATTAACACAGCATCAGGATTTTTTCCCCTTTCTTTTTTTATCAGGGCAGCCACTTTCGCCAACCCTTTCTCTGCCATTTCGTTAGTCCCGTAGTTGATCGGCAATATGTTTCCATGTAGATCGCTTGTTTCCAATATGACTATCTCCACTGTTTGCATATTAAAACCCTTTCTCTTATAGTCAGAAATTTCATTTTCTTCAGTATATCAAACCTTTTTTCACAGTGGGAATATCTTCATGACAATTTAAGCACAGTTTGAAAAGATTCAGTGGTATGACCTGACATTGTCAGAAAGAAAACAAATTTTTCTTCATATGTATTCCCATATTGGATACATGCCTATCCAAGATACAAACTTTGATATTGCTCGATGATACAACGAAAAATTTGCAACGCAATATAAAAATCAAATGAGTTTAAGAGGGCACACACTTTAGCGATCTTTTCCTGTCCAGCGACAACACGTGTCATCTCAGTCGATATTTATAAAAGAAAAAGACGAATGTAAAAAGATGTCGAATGTATTTCCAACATCTTTTTTATTTCGTAAAATAACATAACATTATATTTTGCATCAAAGGGGGGAAGGATATTTTTGTATAAAAACTTTTCAATAGGTCTTTGGATCATTGCTTTTTTAATGATCATTTTTTCTGAAAATCCAAATGGATATCTTTTTATTACTTTATGGCTAATAGGTGCTTTTATAGGGTACGTCGGAAAGCGTAAGGATAAAAAAAGCCTTGTATTGAACCATATCGCCATGTGGGGCAACTTATTGACTGTGATCATTTATATTTTATGGGTAATTGTTGTTGGTGTTATTTGGAATTCTCCGTAATGCCAGTTAAAGAAAACAATGGCACTCATGTATGAAAAGAATAATGTAACCCCACGAAATTTGACATATTTGGTAATGAAAGCGTTATTTACATTTGGATGCCCTTTCCATTATAATGTTTTTAATAATGAGAGGGCCAAAGGAGGGATGCATTGTGGATCGAATGTTTCGTGTACTTGGTTTTTGGACCGCCATCTTTACAATCATGTTTTATTTGGGAGACATGAAAATCACCGCGCTCATTTTCTTGGCACAGACAGGTTTTTTTTATCTATTGGGCTATTTGAAACTGTCAGAACGTATGTATATGTATGTCTTTGGAGCTTATTTGACGATTTTCTTTGCAGGCTTCACGTATTGGACGAACTTCATGATGCCATTAGGCGGCGGACAGTAATACACGCACCATACGATCAAGACATGGCTACGCTATCCTAAGCTTTCGACCGGTCTAACATTTAATTCTGCACTCCTTAGATACACACCTTAAAAACAACGAAAAGCTCTCGCTGCCTTTGAGGCAGCAAGAGCTTTCAATCGAAGAAACAACTATTTGGGAATGGTGGCTGTTTTGATTTGTTCATCATTTTGGCGGCGATTACGTGCACTTTCTTTTTGGAGTTTTGCAACTAAATAAACGGCTGTTAAAATCGTTGCGGAAATGAGCCAAAATCCGTACGTATAAGAGTTGGTCCATTGTTTAAACATCCCTAGAATATTAGGCAAGAAGAATCCCCCTAATCCACCAGCCGCACCAACGATTCCTGTCACTAATCCCACTTCTTTCATAAAATACTCGGAAATCGCTTGAAAGACGGCTCCATTGGCTGCGCCTAAAAATAGGAATGTCAAAAGCAATAAAGGAAGCGAAACAGACAGCGGGGGAAGAATACCGACCAAAAAGAGGGCAGCGAAAGTCCCGATGAATAACCAAAAAATCAATGAAAGCCCGCTATACCTGTCTCCTAAATATCCGCCAATCGGCCGAGCGCAACTCCCAGCTAACACGATGAACGTGACAAAATCACCTGCTGTTACTTTATCCACTCCGTATTGATCCAAGAAAAATATAGATAAATAACTAGTCAATCCAACAAATCCACCAAAAGAAAGGCTGTAAAAAAAACTGAATAGCCATGTTTCCTTCCTTTTGAACACGCGTTGATACTCAACGATTTTGGTTGGCCTGACAGCCGTTGGGCAGTCCTTCGCAAACAAACAGAAAATGACCAATACGATGAAAAGCGGGATAAGGGCCAAACCAAAGACTGCATTCCAACCATACGCTTCTGCCAATCTTGGACCAAATAAAGTCGCCAACACCGTACCGCTATTTCCTGCTCCAGCAATGCCCATGGCTAGCCCCCTATATTCCTTTGGATACCATCGGCTTGCTAACGGAAGGGCAACCGCAAAACTTGCGCCGGCAATCCCTAATAAAAAACCTAATGCATAAATTTCATTCAAGCCATCTGCCAGTAACCACCCCCAAAACAAGGGAACCATCGTTAAAATCATTCCGATGATACCTATTTTCTTTCCTCCCCAACGGTCAGCCAGAAGCCCCATCGGAATACGGAGCAAAGCGCCGCCCAACACGGGTATGGCGACCATCATACCCTTTTCAGCGGAAGTCAACCCCAAGTGTTCTGCTATAAATGTGCCTGTAGACCCTAAGATCACCCAAATCATAAAACTAATGTCAAAGTACAAAAATGACGAAACTAACGTAGGTACATGACCAATTTTAAAAAAATGTTTGACGGTCATTTTCGTTCCCCCTTTGAAAACCTTTTTCCCAACCCGTAAAATGCCACCATTCTTGCCATTAGACCTTTTTATACACTTTTTTCCAAATTTACCATTGGGCGAATCTTGACAGCACAAACTTTAAAACCGGGCATTTTGCAAACAGGATCAAGATCATCCGTTGTAATTTGATTAATATTTTGCTTTCGGCCCCAATGAATAGGCACAAATACTGTATCTTCGCGAATTTTTAAGGAATATTTGCTGCGCGCTACAGCCGAGCCCCTTGCTGATTCTATTTTTACTAAAACATTCGGTTCAATTTTATATTTTTTTGCTGTCTTTGGATGTATTTCAATAAATGATTCCGTATAGCGGGCTGCCAAAGCCGGACTTCTCCGTGTCTGCACCCCCGTTAAATAATGCGGAAGCACTCTTCCGGTTGTTAAATAGAGCGGGTAGTTTTCAGATATGGATTCCTTTGGATATTTGTTTTCGATAGCCATCAGTCTTGCTTTTCCATCCGGATGGGCGAATGCTTGTTCAAACAGTCTTCCCGTTCCTGGATGACCGATGGAAGGACAAGGCCAGTATACTCTTTCTCTCCGGAGGCGGTCATACGTAATTCCGTAATAATCGGCTTTTCCTCCTTTACTCGCCAGCCGCAGCTCTTCAAAAATTTCTTCCGGTGAAGAAAAGGAAAAATAGGTTCCTTTCCCTAAGACTTTGGCTATTTCACAAAGAATTTGCCAATCATGTTTGACTTCATTGGGAAGTTCTTTTTTTGCTGGCCGCCATGTAACTCTCCCTTCAAAATTGGTCATCGTCCCCTCGTCTTCCAAATAGCCAGAAGATGGCAACACTAAATCAGCCAACTGCGCTGTCTCTGATAGAAAGGTGTCTACCACAATAAGACATTGTAAGGATTTCAATGCTTTCTCAACGAATAAGGCGTTGGGATTAGACATGACAGGATTTGAACCCATCACAAATAGTCCCAAAATTTCTTTTTTGGCTATTTTTTGCATCATCTCGAAGGCGGATACCCCTTTTCCCGGCAAATCCTTTTCATCTATTCCCCATACTTTCGCTATATATTTTCGATGTTCAGGATGAACAATCGAACGATATCCGGGAAGTTGATCTGCTTTTTGCCCATGTTCCCGTCCTCCTTGGCCATTTGCTTGTCCGGTAATGGCTCCAAATCCACATCCAAATTTGCCAATTTTTCCAGTCACCAGGACGAGATTAATAAAATTTCTTACAGTCAAATATCCGTTTGTTTGCTGTTCAACTCCTCGAGCGGTAAAAATCATTCCTGTTGGCGCTGTCGCATATTGTCTAGCTGCCAATCGTATCTTTTCTGCCGGAATATCTGTTAACGCCTCGATTTCCTCCAATTGAATATGGTTCATATGGGCTTTCAGTTCTGCAAATCCTTCCGTTTTCTGATCGACAAAAACTTGATCCACATATCCTTCCTCAAAAATGACTTTTAAAAATCCGTTTGCTAATGCTGCATCTGTTCCTGGTTTCACTTTTAGGTGCAAATCGGCCAACTTACTCGTGGCTGTTTCCCTCGGATCAATCACTATGATAAAAGCTCCGTTTTGTTTCGCTTGATGAAAATACGGCCAGATGGTCGGCTGACACTCGGCTATATTGGTTCCCGCCAAAATGATGCAGCTAGTATAGGGGATTTCCGTGATCTTGTTTGTAAGTCCACGATCCATTCCAAACGCATCATTCATGGCGGACGCTGCTGCGGACATGCAAAAGCGACCGTTGTAATCAATGTATTTTGTCTTTAAGGCCACACGGGCGAATTTACCGAGCAAATAAGCTTCCTCATTGGTCAGTGATCCGCTCCCGTAAACTCCAATAGAGTCACAGCCATTCCCTTTCTGAATATTGAAAAAATTTTCTTTAATGAACTCCAACGCTTCTTTCCAACTGACACGGACAAATTTTCCATCCGCTTTTAAAAGCGGATACTGCAGACGCTCCGGATGGTAAGCATGCTGATGCGCATTTAACCCTTTGATACAAAGACGTCCATTGGAGGTCGAGTTTTGGGTCGGCGCCACTTTATACGTTTTTCTTTCGCCTTCGGTCTTCTCCAAAATCTGCATTGTACATTGAACGCTGCAAAACGGGCACTGTGAATGCAACAAATTGGCTGAAGAATCCTGTTCTTCAAAACGCAAACCATTTCCTAATACTTTCGTCATTGAGACTCACCTAATTCGTCGATGATGTATAAAAGTTTGTGTAAAGCATTTTGCTAGAACAAAAGAAAAAAGGTAGGGTATTCTCTGATTGGACGAAAAACATTCCAGAGAAAGGAGAACCCTACCTATGTCTAAAAGAAGTATACCGAATGTCGACTGGGCAAATCAACTGGAAAGTGTCATTCGTCAGTTTGTAAAGGAAAAATTAGAACTGATCATGCGGGAAGAAATCAAGAATTTCCTCGAAATAGAGCAGGCCGGAACATCGAATATGAGAAACGGCTACTATCAACGAAATCTAGATACGCAATATGGCCGGATTGAAGGTCTTTTGGTCCCTAGAGACCGAAACGGAGAATTTCAAACCCAATTGTTCGCTCCTTACCAACGCCATACGGGCTGGCTCGAGGAAGCCATCATCAAGATGTATCAAAGTGGTATGAGTACGCGTGAAATTGGCAAGTTTATTGAACGAATTTTAGGCAAGGCCTATTCTCCTTCAACGATCAGTCGTATGACCGATATCGTGAAAGAAGACATTGAGAAATGGCACAAACGTCCCCTGCACAAACGTTATTCTGTCTTATATTTAGACGGCTTGTATGTAAAACTTCGTCGCGATACCGTGGAGAAAGAAGTGGTTTATGTGGTGTTAGGGGTGAACGAAGAAGGATATCGCGAAATTCTTGATTTCTTTGTGGGAGGACAAGAAAGCGCCTATGTATGGCAGGAAATTCTTCAACACCTCTACCAAAGAGGCGTACAGGAAGTGCTTCTGGGCGTATTTGATGGCCTTCCGGGGCTAGAGGAAGCCTTTAAGGCTGTTTATCCGAAAGCCGATGTGCAGCGCTGTGTCGTTCACAAAGTCCGCAACACCCTAAATCGTGTTCGGAAAAAAGACCAATTCGAAGTGGCCGAGGATCTCAAGCTGATTTATCGTGCGCCGAATAAGGAGATGGCGTTACAAATGTTTCAACAGTTTGAGTCGAAATGGTCCAGCAAATATCCAAGAGAAGTTCAATCTTGGGCCAATGAGTTGGATGTCCTCCTTACATTTATGGATTATCCAAGCAGTATTCGAAGTGTGATTTACACGACCAATGCCATTGAACGAACGATCAAAGAGATTCGGAAACGTCTAAAGCCGATGAACAGTTTGAGTAGTTTAGAAGCCGCTGAAAAAATCGTGTATTTGACGATTCAAGATTTTAACGAGAAATGGGCAGGAAGAAAGTTACGAGGATTTGCCGAAGCGCATGAAGCTCTTCAACGAATGTTTGAAGAACGTTATTGTTAACCAAATATTGTAAATAAACAAAATAAGGGGATTCTCCCTTTCCACACAAGAGACTGAATATTCAGTCTCTTGTGTGGAGAAAATCAGTCCCCTATCAATTCAAATCCATTTCAGAGAAACCCTACCCCATTTACATTACACAAAATTCTTGACGGTACCAATTCGTCAAACTGTATATATATCGTTCCGTTTTCGATCTCGACTGGAAACGTTTTGACACATCCTTGATCAGGAGCTTGCACAATTCCATCCTTGACGGATATTTTCCAATCATGGTAAGGACAATAGACAAATTCTTCACAAAGTATGCCTTGTGAGAGATCCCCACCTTTATGCGGACAACGATTCTCTATCGCATATACACGGCCATCTGTTGTACGGAACAACGCGATCTTCGTATTTTGAATGGCAACGGTCTTTCCCAGTCTCTCCGGAACATGGCGAACAGATCCTATTTTAATTCGCATATTTTCATCTCCTCCTAATGATTTGCCGGAATTTTGGTCGTTATGTTTCCAAATAATTGACTCTGTATTCCTTTATTCTCCACAATTTCTTTCCACGGATCTGTCGTTGCAGCTAATGTCTCCTCAAGGCGCTGAAGCAGTTGTTTTCGAAAATCAACATCAAAGATCGCTTCACGAATTTTCTCAATCCCTAGACGTTCAACCCATTTAGATGTTCTTTCTAAATAACGAGCGGTCTCACGATAATATTGAAGAATGGCACTTGACATTTCGATCACTTCTTCCTCGGTTTCCACCGTACAAAACAAATCACCCGATCGCAAATGAGTTCCGCCGTTTCCACCTACGTAAATTTCCCAGCCGCCATCAACGCCGACTATGCCGATATCTTTTATACCGGATTCCGCACAATTGCGCGGACAAGCCGACACAGACATTTTTACTTTATGAGGAGTCGAGAGGCGCTCGAGTTTCTTTTCTAATCGGATCCCGAGCTGGATGGAATCTTGAGTTCCAAAACGGCAAAATTGTTTGCCGACACATGTTTTTACTGTGCGGAGCGCTTTTGCATACGCGTATCCAGATGGCATATCCAGCTCTTCCCATATTTTAGGCAGATTTTCTTTTTCAATCCCCAATAAATCAATTCGTTGCCCCCCTGTTAATTTGATCAAGGGAACATTGTATTTTTCCGCCACATCCGCTATTTTCCTTAATTGTTCCGCCGTCGTTACACCCCCATAAATTCTCGGAACCACTGAATAAGTACCATCCGCTTGAATGTTCGCATGCAAACGCTCATTTACGAAGCGTGAATCCTTTTCGTCGTAGTGTACGGTAGGATAAAGCATTCCTAAATAATAGTTCAAGGCCGGACGGCATTTGGAGCAGCCTTCTTTATTTTTCCATCCCAATTCATCCATAACTTCCTTAACGCTTCTTAGCTGCTTTCTTTTGATTTCAGCGATCACTTCATCACGGCTTAATGTTGTACATCCACAAACCGTTTCTTTCAACGTGCTTTTATCGAATTTTTCTCCCAGCGTATATTCTAAAAGTTCTTCTACCAAGCCTTTGCAGCCGCCGCACGAACGAGAAGCATTTGTACAATTCTTTACTTGTTCAACTGTCGTTAAGCCCTGCTCCACAATCGCTTTGCAAATCGTTCCTTTTGACACCCCATTGCAGCCGCAAACAATCTCATCATCCCTCATAACCGAGGCGGTGTTTTCATTGAGAGCTCCTGATTCAGAAGACCATAGCGATAATTGAAACGTTTCCGGAACCGTCTCCTCTTTTCTAATCCATTCCATCAGTTTTCGGCTTTCATTCGTGTCACCGACTAATATAGCTCCTACTATTCTCTTGTCGCGAATAACTACTTTTTTGTAAATTCCTCGATACTCATCATATATTTTCATTGACTTGGTATTGTCAGAATCGGCAATGATCCCTGCGGAAAATACATCAACTCCTGAAACTTTCAATTGAGTCGATAAGACGGATCCATTGTATCCTTTCCCTTTTTGATGACAAATTGTCTCAGCCAAAACTTTTCCTTGTTCATAAAGAGGCGCCACCAAACCGTAAACAACACCGCGGTGCTCAGCGCATTCTCCTACCGCATAAATATTAGGAATATTGGTTCGCAAGTAATCGTCGACTAGAATGCCGCGGTTGACATGCAAACCGCATTTTTTAGCCAATTCTATATTAGGCTGAATTCCAACTGCCATGACCACCAAATCTGTCTCTAATTCCATTCCATCGCTGAAGCGGATTCCGTTCACCCTCTCCAAACCCATAATTTCAACCGTATTTTTTTCTAAAAGGAAATTCATCCCTTGATCCTCTAATTGCTGCTGCAGCAATCGGGATGCAGCCGGGTCCAACTGGCGATCCATTAGGTGTTTTCCAATATGAACAACATCCACCTTCATCCCTAAATTCAGCAAACCTCTAGCGGCTTCTAATCCAAGCAATCCTCCACCGATCACAACGGCCCTTTTATAGCTTTTCGCACTTTCGATCATCTTTTCACAATCTTGAATATCGCGGAACCCCATCACCCCCTCTTTTTCTGCTCCAGGTATAGGAAGAATAATAGGTTTTGAACCTGTCGCAATAATCAATTGATCATACTCCGTTTCTCTTCCTTTGTTTGTCATGACAATATGCCGATCCGGATCTATCGCTGTGACTTCTTCTCCTGAATTCAAACAAATTTGGTGCTTCTCATACCAATCCCAATCGTTAAGGGTAATATCGTCTAAACTTGTTTTCCCTTGCAGCACGGATGACAATAATATTCGATTATAATTCGGATAAGGTTCCTTTCCAAATATCGTAATATCAAATGCGTTTTCATCAATCTTTAAAATTTCCTCTATACAGCGAACACCGGCCATACCATTTCCGATTAATACCAATTTTTTCTTCATAAAACGCCCCCCAATTTCGACAAGATGACTTTTTCCATGTCCAAAAAAACAAAAACATCGAAGAAGAACGCTCTTCCAAACGATCCATTTTCAACGACAGTTCACCTATATAACATATATTTGTTATATTTATTATAAATAATATTCATAAAATTATCAATATTGTGTTAATAAAAATAACACAGAAAAGAATAAGATCTTCTTTTTCATAAATGTATGTAAGATATAATAACACAAAATGAACCAATGGAAGCCATTCAACGGTGTAAGACATCAATCAAAATGGGGGCAATTGAAAATCTAAATCGAGTTCTAACATACTGCCGCTGGAACGGATCCTCTTTTAAACTATTGACACAATAAAAATCTTGATTTATCGTAAAAAGAAATCCCCTCCCATTGCGAAAAGAACATCCCACAAAAACCCTTCTCGGACCTGAGAAGGGTTTTTCGCTTTTATTGAATATTTGTTCGTTCAACTGGCATCATAGTAAGTGACTGATGGGATCAAAATCCATTTAAAAAAGGATTCATATCCATTTCGTTTTCGATGGAGGTTTCCGGACCGTGTCCAGGTAATACAACGGTTTCTTCAGGAAGAGTGAGGAGACGTTCATGAATGCTTTTCAAAAGATCTTCATGGTTTCCGCCGGGGAGGTCTGTCCGACCAATACTGCCATTGAACAGCGTATCTCCACAAAAAACAGCTTCCAATTCCTGCGAATAATAAGATAGGCTTCCCGGTGAGTGGCCGGGGGTTTCCAAAAGCTGAAAATGAAAAGATCCAAGCGTCAGTTCTTTTTCCACCGTTAAAATCACATCAGCCGGCTTTACTCGAACGGCTTTATCTCTTAAAAAAAGCTGAGAGCCGTTCAATGTCGGATCCAAAAGCCATTTAGCTTCATTCTCATGGACATATACAGGAATCCGATACGTTTCTCTTACTTGATCAACCGCGCCAATATGATCAAAATGAGCATGCGTCAATAATATTGCCAGCGGCTTCAACTCGTGTTGATCAATCCACCGGCACAGCTTATCCCCTTCATCGCCGGGATCGAAAATGATACAATCTTTGTCATCGTTCCATAAAATATAGCAATTCGTTTGCAGAGGTCCAAGCGGCATTCTGCTCCATTTCATTCGTTTCTCCTCCTTTTCGCTTTTCCATTAGTAATCGTATCACAAATAAAGAGAGTCATCCCTGTGACAAAACATTTTATTTCAACTCGACAAAGAGATGAAAACACTATAAAATGATGGTAAAATACAATTTGCTTCCTGGTTTTGAAAGATATACCATATATAAACAGGAAAGGAGATTCAATCATGGGTCTGGTCATTATCTTCTCTCTTATTACCTTGCTTGCGTTATTCGGAACTGTGAGCGCTCTCAAAAACAAAAACATTCTGGGAATTGTGTTTGGGCTGGCGACTTTAGGCGTATTTGGCTGGTTTACGGTTATGACGGTTCTTCACAGCGGTTATCCCGGGGTATAAAAGTGGACCTCGCTGTTGTTAAGCGAGGTTTTTTGTTCTTTTTCTTTTTTACTTTCTCCGGATACAAGCGACAGATAATCAAAACGCCTGTTCAAAATGATGCAATCGATGCACTGTCCCATAATCTCCTATCATCCAAGCAGTGCACACAACAATATTCCTGATACGTCTCGATAAATTTCCTTCCATTGCGAAAGAGGCAACGGGTTCAAACCTTTACCCAGTTCGATCGTAAATCCTGATTTTCCAAATTCTTGAATAAACCAATCTTTAAATCCGGCATGACTATCCACGTACCTCACCGACTTATAGCCGCTCATTCTGGAAAACCATTTGGCCAAAACTTCCGCTTCTTTCGGTTCTTTTCCTTCATACCCCCAATAAATCTCTTTGCCTTGAGTATGCAAAGCAATCACTCTGTCAAACTTTTCATTTTTCGCCAGTTCAGCCATCGCTGCAGCTTCCGGTTCTGTCAATGGCTGTTTTCCGGGATAGTCCCGCGGCGCAGGAGATTTTGGCTTTTTGCGTTTTTTTTCAATCTCCCAATTTGCCGGAAACTGATTGTTCAAATCCACCCCTTGAATATTCGCTTTCCATTTCGAAAATTCCTTGCTCCCCCCATTCCATTTCATCAATTGTTCACGCTTGGATTCCGGGGGCCCATTTAATACTAAATCGACGCCATCCGGGTTCACCATCGGTACAACGGACAATGTAATATGCGGGTAGAGAGAATAAGCTTGAATTCCGTGGAAAAAACAGTGGTTGGTCAAAGACAACAAGAAATGTTTGAAAAAAGTGATCAACACAACCGTTGTGATCCATTCATTCGCGTGAAAAGAACCGTTCATATGAATTTTTTTATTTCCTTTTCCAATCTTTAGTTCCCATATCGGTTTTTGATCCACGCTTTCTCCGATTTTTTGAACACGAACAAACGGATAAATAGCCGCAATCCTGTTGATTTCCTCTTCTAATCGTTTGGAGTCATACGGTTGATCCAAGGATGTTTCCAAGTTTAGCACTCGTTTCGGCAAGAAAATTTCATTTCCCGGAAGTAAATGCTGGGGGTCCATGTCGGGGTTGACTGTTTGCAAAGCAGTAGGAGACAAACATCTTTCGATTGCCATTTTCCAAAATGTATCTCCTTTTTTCATACGATAACGTTTTGCCACAAACCCCGGAATCTTTACTTTTTCCCCGATTTTCAAGCATTGAGGGTCCATACCGGGATTGGAATCAGCGATCAGCTGTTCAGGAATGCTGAATAATCGGCTGTAGCGGAAAAACGTATCCCCTTTTCGCACCGTTATATCCATAATGGCATTCTCCCTTCGAATCGCCTCTTATCACATGTATGAACCGCTTCATTTGGTTATGCCGGAAAGAAAAAAGATCGGCTTTTGGGGCTAACGGCTGTTCTTTGTCGGGAAAAAATCATCTTTTTTATAAATACGTGTGCAAATTTCAAGACATCGAATGAAAGAAGAAGGATATGGCAAAAATTCGTTGAAAAAGTCAAACAGAGATTTGATGGAAAATGAAAAAAGCTACTGAACTGGATAACCAATCGTATGGCTCATGTTTTCAATCGGGCCAATTTTGATTTCTATTTGTCCTTATAAAAACGCAGCAAATCGCCATAAATAATCCGATCGGAATAACTTAACTCCGTTTGTGCTGTTTTGCTGAATCGACTACAAACTTGGCGGTCCAATAATTTGCCGCTTTCTTGCTCGTAGCATTGATTTCGAGTATAGACATAATGATCGGTCACCAAGCTCCCATCCCTAAAAGCAACGAAATCCGGGTGATCGCGCGACAAAAGATCATGACCGAATTGAATGTCGTGTTTTGTTTCGATCCCAAGCAAATGTAAAATGGTCGGGCGCAAATCGATTTGACCCGCCACTTCATGAATGGTCATTCCTTTTTTCATTCCTGGGATATGGATAATGCATGGCACTTTTTGCAGTTTAACCGCTTCTAATGGAGTAATTTCCCTCCCTAAATATTGGCTCATCGCCTCATTGTGGTTTTGAGAAATTCCGTAGTGGTCCCCGTACAGAACAATGATCGAACGATCGTACAAACCGTTCTTTTTCAATTTTTCCAAAAAACGTTCCACCGCTTCATCCGTATATCGAGCCGTAACAAAATAGCGGTTGACGATCCCATCATTAGATGTGAATTCACTAATCTTCTGATCTTCAGGACTGTAATAAAACGGATGGTGGTTCGTTAACGTAATCAACTTTGCATAAAAAGGGTTGGGTAATTCTTCCAAAAACTTCGCGGACTGATCAAAAAAAGGAATGTCTTTCAACCCCCAATTGATGACATTTTCCGGCGTTATATGGTAATCGTCGGCACTGTAAAAACGATCATATCCAAGCGCCGGATACATGATATCCCGATTCCAGAAAGATTTATTATTGGCATGCATGGCAGCTGTATAATATCCTGAATTTTTCAACTTTTTCGCCATTGAGTAGTATGTATTCCCTGAATTCGTAAAGAAGACAGCTCCTCTGCCTAAAGGGTACAATGAATTTTCCAGCAAAAATTCAGAATCAGATGTTTTCCCTTGACCCGTTTGATGATAAAAGTTGTCAAAATACAGACTATTTTTGATCAAGCGATTTAAAAACGGAGTAATCTCCTGTCCGTTGACTTTATGGTTTATGACAAAGTTTTGCATCGATTCCATGGAAATGACGATGACGTTTTTTCCTTGTGCAATGCCGAACCATTTGTCACTTGGCTTGGCATAATTCGCATGGATATAATTTTCAATATCAGACAATTCACTGCTGTCTGCTAACGCGCGTTGGGCAGAAGATTTTGACTGAAGCAAAATATCATAAATGTCGTAATAGTAAATTCCGATGTTTTTTACAAGCGCTTCTCGATCAAATGTTCTCGTCAACAGCTGCGGCCTTTCCGTCTCTGCCAAGCCTAAATTTAGACACAACAGAGACGCCGCTACATAAAAATAGGCACGGCGCGAGATAGTAGAAAACGGTTGAAAAGAGATAAAGGAAGGCTTCCTTTTTACGATGAGAAACAGCAAAAGAACGTCTGTAAAAAAGAAGAAGTCGTACCATTGAAATTCTTCCCATGCGCTATTGCCTAAATCTCCAAAATTATTGGTTTGAAATAACAACGGCAATGTAAGGTAATCGTTAAAAAAGCGATAAAAGACAACGTTTGCATATAAGAGCAAAGACAAAATCAAACTGATCGCCACGACATAAGTCATTTGATTTTCGGTTTTTTTCCAAAATTGCCCCAACCCTAAAACAAACAAAAGAAAGCTAAGGGGATTCATCCATAAAATCCAGTTTTGCAGAGTATTTTCTGTATCAATATGAAAATTTGCCAGATAAACGATAAACGTCTTTATCCATAAGAGCAAAACGGCCGCCCATGTCAGCGGAAGCTTCCTTTCGACCAGCCATTTCATGTTCTTCACCCCTTGCTTGATCAAAAGCCAAAAATGCGATACAACTCTACCAACAGCGGAACATCCCTCAACAGATAGAGCAAGATATTCAAGTTTTCTTCAAAATGATTTTTCCATCCGCTGACCGGAAAGACCGTTTCACAGTGCCTATTGTTCACGGCTGAATTCTTTCTTCACAAGCCAGCCTGCCCCGATTACACCGGCGCTATTCCCAAGTGATGCACGTTCAATCTTTGTGGATTCGCCGACAGGCGGGAATGCATACTGTTTAAAATATTTTCGGACAGGGTCCAAAAGAGTGCTTCCGGCATTGGATACACCACCGCCTACCACAATATAGTCCGGATTTAAACTATTGCCTATATTGGCGAGTGCAAAGCCCAAATAGAAGGCAACTCGATCCACGATACGTTTTGCCAAATCATCGCCGCCATCAGCCGCTTCAAATACATCTTTTGCACTTATATCTTGATTGGCATTAAATTTTTCTTTTAAAATGGAACCGCTATCCACTCGCTCTAGCTCCACTTTGGCTAATCGAACGATGCCTGTCGCTGAAGCCACGGTTTCCAAGCATCCTTTTTTTCCGCAATTGCATGAAAATCCGTCTTCGATTTCCACGACGATATGACCAATTTCTCCGGCGGCACCTTTTGCTCCCCGAACAATATCTCCATTGGCAATGACTCCACCGCCAACCCCTGTGCCTAGAGTGACACAAACAAGATTTGCAGCTCCGTTGCCTGCTCCTTTCCACATTTCCCCCAGAGCAGCACAGTTGGCATCATTTTCAACCACAACAGGCAAACCCGTTTCTTTTTCCAATTCTTGTTTTAGCGGATAATCGTCTTCCCAACCCAGGTTGACGGTTTTATAAATTCGTCCGGTAGAATAATCAATCGGACCGGGTGCGCCGAGTCCAATCCCTAAGAGCCTGTCTTTCGTTTCCTTTTTAGCCTGAAGTGTTTCAAAAATCGATTTCGCGATATCCGGAACAATGTTTCGACCTTTAGACGATCGATCCGTTGGGATTGACCAATGATCTAAAATCTCCCCATCCATATTCAAAAAAGCCAGTTTAACCGATGTTCCTCCTAAGTCAACGGCTGCAATCCATTTTTCTTTCGCCATCATCCGCCTAAACCCTCTCTTTTCTCTTTTTCTTTTTGAATTTCATGACGAAGCAGCAAAATGGCGGATTGAAAGTCTTTTGTATCCACTAGCTGCGATTTATACAGTTCCTTTAACTCCATTTCCATCAATTCCAAATCCGCCAGTCTGTCCCCGATATATATAATGGTGCCAAATTGTTTTAAAAGCTGTTGAACATCATAAATCGTTTTCAAAATTCCCCACCAGCTTTCCTTACGACAACTTTATTCCAAGAATAGTATAGGGGACGATTCCAAAAAGAACAAGAAAAACCGTACAGGGACGACTGTAACCGAAGGAAAACATTAGTATCAACCCGTGGTGCTAGATAAAACTCAGACAAGCATAAAAATAGCCCTTGCTGGCGGATCTCCAGTAGAATGAAAGTGTCACCCAACATTCGAAAGGAGAGATCCCCCATGCAAGAGCACTTTCATTTTACTACAGATCCAGCCAAACTTCAAAAACAATATGCCGCTATTTTCTGTTTTGTTTCTGCCCAACTGTCGTTGATTCAAATGTATCTTCATCGCCGCAACCGTCACTTGGTCAAGCAAGAAGACGAAGTGGTCATGGCGGTTCACCTTTTGGGGAAGCTGCTGGGCTTTTCTTCCGAACGAGCCTGGCATCGTTTTGTCACGGGAAATTTGTTCACAAACGGCTCGTTTCTTGAACGCTCCCGATACAACCGCCGCTGCCGGGCGCTTGGTTTCGCCATCAAATGGATCCGTCATGAGCTGGCGAAACGTGGCCAACACCATGCTTATGCGGTCGTCGACAGCTTGCCTCTTCCGTTGTGCCATCCCGCAAGAATGCAGCGCGTCAAGCGGTTTCGAGGGATCGCGGATATGGGGTATTGTGCTTCCAAAAAGCAATGGTACTACGGTTTCAAGCTGCATCTTCAAGTGACCAATCAAGGGCTGGCCATGGGCTATGTCGTGACGGAAGCGTCCTGCCACGACGTCAAAGCCGCTGAAACGGTGATGACTCAAATCCCTCATCCCTACAACTTTGGGGACAAAGGGTACATCAGCCACGCTCTTCGAGAAAAGCTGTACGAAGAACACCAAGCCGCGTTCTGGACACCGTCTCGACACAATCAAAAGCACGGCCCATCCAAGGCATGGGAAGAATGGATCAGGAAAAAACGCAAAGTCATCGAGACGGTGTTTTCGATTCTCGTAGACCAATACCGGATCACCGACATTCGAGCGAATTCCATGGCCGGGTTTGAAGTGGCACTCGATGGCATCTTGTTGGCTTATTCCTTGGTCACACTAGGGCTGGTTGAGCGCTGACACTCAACTAGCACCACGGGTTAGTATCAGTTTTTCCCAAATTTCCATCTGCCATGTACCAATCATACCCTCCACGACCTAAATAATGATTGGAACAACCGTTGTTTATGTGCGAGACTCGTAAATATGAAAAGAGAGACATAAAAAAGAAGAATGATCATACATTGTAATGGACAAACAGGAAAGAAGGTATCCGAAGTGATAAAAAAAAGAACATATCTGGGATTGGCCGCCATCCTATGTTCTGTCATTATTTTTTTCATCATTCGCAACATGAATCAAACAGAAGAAAGCATTATGTATTTTCCTCTCCATCCCACTGCAGATTTTCCTTCTGCCTATACGAAGCTTCAATTCAAAACAGGACATGCCAATCAAGCTTACAAAGTTTCCTGGGAAATTCAGTCCTTTCTTTCCCAAAAGGCCTATTTGCGTCAAGATATCAGCCTATTATTTGTTAACGGACGATTGCGCGGAACTTTAAACAAATGGAAAGAACAAACGCAAAAAATCACGGTCCGCGATGATTACATCGGAAACGGATCCGCCTTCCTACAAGCTATTTCTTTTCACTATGCTGAACTGCATCAGAACCAGAGTGAGATCAAAAGCGCCCAAGAAATGTCTTCGGATCAATTGTTTGTCATTGATGCCGCCAAAACCCCGTTACTTTCTTTTCGGACGCCTGGAAACCCAATCGAAATCAAATGGTCCAAAACTTTAACCGAACATACCAATAAACAATTGGAGAAGATCGCCTCCAGAGCCTATCAAAAATACCATCTACAGCCGAATGCTTTTATCCAAATTCCGTTAACGGACTTAGCCGCCTACAGTCATATGAAACTTCCTAACTTGTCTTTGCCTCAATCGAAGACGATTATCGGCCGTTTATGGGAAGGGCTTTACAAAAATTATTTTCTTGGAATAAAAAAAGAAAATGGCACTATCGAGGATCCTATCGATAGCACCATTCCGCTTATTCTTCTCTCTAAAACAGGAAATGTCCTTTACGTCGTTTTTGAAACGAAAGATGGAGAGATCGTCGCATTAAAACAAATCATCCCTTAATCTTTTATAGTTCCTTTGCCTATCGCTGATATTGGGTTTAACCGGCATGATAAACCAAATTTAAGCTATCCGAAAAAATCCACCATGATATCCTGTCCATAAAAGAAAAACGGTCAGCAGGAAAGAAAGGAGGAAAAACGTCGCCTGAAGGCTCCAGTTGCGTTGACTCGGAACATAGGAAACACCGGCAGCTAAAAATCCGCCGATTAATCCGCCAATATGTCCCGAATTATCTATTCCGGGCACAGTAAACCCGAAAATTAAATTGATGATTATGACCACAATCACGTTCATCCCTATTGTCCGAAAAAACAAACTGCGGTTTACAAATCCGAAAAATAAAAGAGCTCCGAAACAACCAAATATAGCACCGCTCGCCCCTGCGGACAGATTGGGAGTAAAGACAAAACTGGCAACCGAACCGAGAAAACCGGAAAACAAATAAATCCATAAAAACCGCCATCTTCCGAATATTTTCTCGACCATGGTTCCAAGATAGTACAATGCCATCGTATTCATCAGCAAATGTAGAACGCCGATATGAAGAAAAATCGGGGTAAAAAAGCGCCACCACTCCCCATCGAGAATAAGCGGGTTGAACTTAGCGCCAAATCGAATCAACGTATCCGTATTCGTACTCCCGCCGTTTATCTCCAGCAAGAGAAACACGGCGACTTGAACAGCGATAAAAAGGTAGGTGAAAAAAGGGTTGCCATACTCAAGTAAATTTCGATCCTTTTCTTCTTTTTGAACAGCTCCAGTCAAAACAAGCTGTTCAAGGGATTGAACTTCGCTTTCCTCATAAGCATCACGAAAATGCCAGTGTCGAGCTCCATTTTGAAACAGCGTATTCAACTGATCAAATGCTTCTTCTTCATGACCTTGAGCGAACAATATTGGGGTGACGTTTGTTTGAGAAGTCTCGAGCGGAGTATAAGGTGCTTTCAGCAAATGTTCATAATCATCGACCGGTGGGTATTTGGATACATACATACTGACAACATTGAGCCTTCTTCTCATGAAACGCTTGCGGATCTTCTCCCCGTTTGCTGCCGTCAGCTGAATGTCCCTTTGCAGCCAATTGCTCCAGTCAAGTTCATGGCGAAGCAACCGGACAACTGGAGCTCGTTTTATTGCCGTATTTTCCAACCACAACTCCCGGCGGTCATCGGATATTGCCATGAGCCGATAATCTTGTTCCATCAACAAAAAATAAGCAAGGCGCCAAAAAATATAGTCTTCGCGAAAACTCATGAAATCACATTCCTTTGAGCCACTGCGCAAAAAGAGCGCATCTATTATGACTCTACTATAGCGAAGTCACAATCCAATTGTAAAGAATTTTGAAGGATCCATTTTCCATTCATTTATAGCTCGTAACAGGAGTCAGTACACGCATGATTCTGTTTTGGACGCCTGGAATGCGCATGAATAGTTGGACGGCAACCCTTCTAAGAATCATGCTTCCCAGCGCAAGATTGACCAGCCGATAACGGTAGCGGTATATAACAACGGCCAGTACTCCGAAGCCGATCCATTTTGTCCAGTTTGTTCTCATATTCATCCCTCCTAGGATTAATTTGCGATACATTGGTCGCAATTATTCCGATTGAAGGAATGATTTCCTCATATAAAGAAAAACAAATTGGCCGGCGCCATTTCGTGAGCTTATGAATGGAGCAAATTTCAAAAGCCGGTAACAACTTTTCTTCAGCACGCGCTCATTCAAGATTTCAAGGGATAAAATCTCTTAGTGGCAAAGACAAAAAGGAATCATTTAGATCATCATCCATGCCAACAAGCCGCCCAATAAGCTTGAAAGAAAGTTGACGGTTTCATTGTTAAACACAGGATGCCCTTTCTTAAGGATGGTGTTCTTCCCGCAATGAAAACGTTTTTTAGTATGAACCCCGCAATTCGGACATTCATATTCGCTCTGGAAATAAGCACCCAAAAACGTATCGATTACATTTCCGAAAAAGCCTGCTGCGGCGAAACCGATCACGCTTAAAAGGGAGGGCAAATATAGTAAGTATGCAATGACAGCAATCCACGCCGCGCCACCGACAGCCCCCGCTGTTCCCACTAAAGACACCGCACCAGACACACCTTTTTCGACTTGTTTCCATGTTTTTACGGAAATCGGTTTCTTTTTACCGACAATCCCGATTTCTGAAGCCCATGTATCAGCATTGGCCGCAGCAATGGCAGCGATAAAGGCCCAAAGCCATTGTATGTCTCTTTCGAAATGGTAAATGATTAGAAAAAGGACAGCCGGTCCCCCGTTAGCCAATACTTGCTGCCAATCTCGCCTGGATCCTTTCGCCAAACGTTCTTCCGATGGCTCTTTCACTTTCGATTTCCACTTAGACAAGAGGATTGAAGAGAAAAAGAAAGCACCCAGCACGACGAGCCCTTTCCAATCGGCAGCCCAATAAATCGTCAAACCCGTAATAATGGCCGCGATACCACCTGAAACAGATAAGGCATTTCCATAAACGCCCGCCAAACTAACGAGAACAATCACAGTCATCACGAAACAATCAAATGCTGTCACATTCAATGATCCTTTCTTCCGTGATGATTTTTTGAACAGGAATGTCATGAGATTCCACAGGCAGCTGCGAAACGATTTGACTAGAGAAGGCCAGCGACGCCGTTTGCTTTTTATATAGTTTTAAAAATCGATCATAGTAGCCGCCGCCGAAGCCTAATCGATAGCCATTATTCATAAAAGCAAGGCCCGGTACAAGGAGAAGATCGATATCTGCCGGATCCATTTTTTCCGTTCGTTCCGGATTCGGTTCAAATAACCCGTAATAAACAGTTTCCAACTCCAGAAAAGAAGTTAATGTATGAAACTGGAGCCTTTTTTCATCGGGAAGACATTTAGGAACGGCCACTGTCTTTTTTTGATTCCATGCTTCACGGATCACCTGCCATGTATCCACTTCCGGAGCGATGGAAACCGTTACACCGACGACAGCAGCCTCCTGCCACTCTTTTGTTGAAAACAATGACTTAGAAATACGATAAGAATATTGCTCATATTCTTGTTTAGAAAGAGATGACAACGTATTTTTCATCTTCTTTCTCCATTCCTTCTTGTCCAAAACATCCTCCTCCTTTTAACCGTCTTCGTTCTTCTAATACCTGTCTCTATTAATTATATTAAAAAAACGGAAACAGCCGCAGTCGACATGCACAAAAAAAACAGCAGGGAACAGCCTGCTGTTTACTTTGTTTCGCGGTGCAAAGTAACGCGTTTTTCTCTTGGGCAATATTTTTTAAGCTCAAGACGATCAGCATTGTTACGCTTATTTTTCGTAGAAATATAATTACGATCACCGCATTCCGTACATGCTAAAGTGATGTTTACGCGCATTTTTTTCCCTCCAAACCTCAAAGCAAGTCTCGTTTTCCATACGACTTTTCTATAATATCATCTTTTTTTTCGAAATGCTAGTCTGTTTTTCCCGCAGATCCTTCTTGGAATATTGATTTTCCTCATATTCCTGTTCAAACAGCAAGATGGTTCCTCTGCCCGATTCTCCTTCACAAAGGTGAAAGCGAAAGGACAAGATGACAGCATGCCGCCCGAAAACAAATGGATGATAATGAACGGTTCCGTATGGAAGCTCTTCAAACCACTTCATAAATGTTTTTCGTTCATTGACCGGGTAAACGCTTTTCAGCACCGTTCCATTCGTTGCTTCGGCCGATAACATACATCTCTTTTTCTGTTCAAAACTCCAAACCGTTCCGTCTATGGGCGAAAGATAGCCGATTGTTTGGGATTTTTCAGCCATTGGCGACGTCGCCAATACAAAGATGATTTGAATCTCATTATTTTTCGGAGATTTGCTTTCTATGCGAAAATCAAGCTTTTTTCCGTCATAACCGTTATTTTCTTCGATTTCAAAGAAAATGTCGTTATCTATGTTCGAAAATTTCCGACTATTCACCAAACAATAGCAATGAAAATGAGTGCTACCCATGTCATTTTTTACGAGTCGCTGCTTTTTTTTCATCTCTTCACACCCTATTCTTTATTGTTTTATAAAACGGTCCCCTCGTCTTCGATTCTATTAAACGATCCATATGGACTCATATAGCTTTTTCGTTTTCTTTGCGGCTTCTTCCCAGCTGTATAAGTGTTTTGCCGTATGATAGCCTTGCCGCGCCAGTTTATCTATCATACTTGGATGATTCAATACAGAGACGATTTCTTTCGTTAAACTTTCGGGATTTCCTGCTTCGAAAAGAATCCCGGAATGCTGGTGCTTGATAAACGTCTCGAGTCCTCCGGTGTTGGCGGACACGACCAATTTCTTGGCGGCCATTGCTTCCAAGGCAGCGATGCCAAACGGTTCATAAAGGCTGGGAAAAATCGTAAGCGTACAATGGTTTAATAACGCAATGCGCTCTTCTTCCGTTACATATCCGACAAAATAAACGTTATCTTCCAAACCGCGTTCTTTTACCTGTTGGCGAAATCGTTCCAACAATGGTCCCTTTCCGGCAATGATAAAACAAAGATCAGCCGAGTTCATCATCATCGGCGCCGCTTCGATGATAGTCTGAAATCCTTTTTCCCATACCATTCTTCCAATTGAAAAGAAATACGTCTTGTCTTTCAGCCATTGAAAGCGTCCACTCAAACACGAAGAGGACCATTCTTTATCTTTTTCTGTATCGATGCCGTTGGCAATAACGGATAACGGCGGGTGGTGAGTCAAGATTTGTTGAACTTCTTTTTTCATTGGTGCGCTGCAGACAATCAAGCGGTCGCTCTGCAACATCAATTCGCATTCCTTTTCATGAATGATTCGCTGTATATCGGACATCCTGTTTCCGCTTCGACCATATTCAGTGGAATGAACCGTTGTGATAAGAGGAAGACCAAAAATTCGTTTGCACGAAAGCGCTGCGCCTGCTACCAGCCAATCATGGGCATGGATGAGATGTATTTCATGATGGGCGAGAATGTCTCCTGCCTTGCGAATCATACAACTATTTAAATCGGCGACCCACTTCAGAAATTGGGGTTCATTTGGATGAAGGGGACCTGATCGGTAAATATGGATGCCGTTTTTTCGTTCATATACGGGCATTCCCTCGCTTTCAGCAGTGATGAGATGAATCTCAACACCTTCGTCTGAAAGCGCCGATGACAACCCCTCCACATGTCTCGCAAGCCCTCCTGCCAAATGCGGAGGAAACTCCCATGAAAACATCAAAACAGCAAGTCGGCAAGAGTTGGTCACAGCTGCAAAACTCCCGGCAAGAAAATGGGCGAAACATTTTTCCAAAAATAACAAAGGACAAAGATTAGAAATTCATTCCCTTCCCGTTTTTCCCTTCTCATCATAAATTCGTATCTCCTTCATATACTTTCGTGAAAGCTTTTGTTTTCCGGATGTCGATTCTTCTGCTCTGTTTATTTCGAGGACCATTTTTCCGATGAATCGGGAAGATTAAGGAGGTTATTCGCAGAGCCCTTTTTTGTATTGCAATAAAAGCTTCCCTTATTTTGTCAATAAAGCAAAAGCACCTCCATTATTCATAATAAGAATAGGTGCTTATATGTCCGCGCCATTTAGGTCGTTGTCTATCCTCGCTGATCACCCCATCTGAAAGTTTTTCAGCCCCTGTTTCGGCACTAGGACAATGAATTTCATTAGAACGAAGAAGAGGAAAAAATTCATGGGTAATGGTCCAAAACCCCAATTCAAAAATGTAAGAATGTCCTGATTGCAATCCTTTTATGATCCAATAATGATGATCTTTCGCTATTTTAAATGTTTGGGCACTACAAGCATTATTGCCATCGAAACAAATACCCGTTATGTCATACAGCCGCAAATCCCAAATATGTTCGTTAGCTGGTTTTTGATAAAATTCCATCACGGCCGCAACAAATCGCTCATCTATGATCCATGAGCATAGCGCTTTTTGAAACGGAAGAAGAGCCGCCGATAATTCATTCACAAATGGCTTCCAAGTTGTTTGCACCATTTCATCTGCCCTCTCTTGCTTCTTTTTGGTCCTCCGTTGCCATTTCTCGCATTCAGTATATTTTTCGTTATCTTCATGGTATCACCCCTGCCGCTTTTCCACAATAAACGCATTTTGTCAAAATTTGCCGCACCGCTTGTTATCCATTCTGATCGACTGATTTTTTCAAAATAAATTAAGAAAACTCTTTTCTCTGCATAGACCCACCACTTATGGATCATGACGATTCTTTGCACAGGCCCCTTTGCTCTCATCTACCATTCCCTATCGACTCTTTCCCTTTATACACAGATTAAGAGTCCACCAATGTGTTTTCAGGCACCTTTTTTAAATTTCCCTTCGTTTATTAGATACTCTTATTCTACAATGATGTATGGAAGAATTTTGCGGAATATGCTATAACTAACAGTATCTATATCGATTTGGGGTGAAAAGTATGTATGGGTTTATCTTGGGATTATTAGCCGCATCGCTCCTTTTATTCATTCTATCTTTTTTCATGAAAAGTCGTTTCAAAACGATGGAACAGCAGCTAGAAGAAATATCGCTTCAATTCCTTCAAGAAAATTACCAGGTGAAAAAGAAGCTGAAAGTTTTGGAAGAGGAACTTTTAATGGGAGATCCCTATTCCGAAGAGAAAAATTCCCGTCAAAAAGTGAACGAAATCATTCGCAATCAAGTGATATCCTTATATTTCCAAGGAAAGAGCATGGATCAAATCGCCAAACAATCTTCCCTTTCTCTCAGCCAAGTCAAACAAATTTTAAAACCTTATCAAAGCAATGAATATAAGAAGGACATGATTTTTTGATGACGGGATGCAAAGAATCCGGATGATTGGAAACGGATTCTGAAAATAAAAAATCGAAAACCCGCAAGACAATAAAAAGCGAGGAATGGAAATGAGCAGAGAAACAGTACGTGCATTCGCTTTTGGATTGCTTTCAGCAGCATTGGCCTTATTTTTATTTGTACAGTTTTTCCATCAACCTGAAGCCAGTATGAGCACTCAAGAGATGATACACGCATTGAAAAAACAGGGGTACACGGTTTCTTCCCCGAAAGAGTCAAGTAATCAGCCGATAAATCGAAAATCATATAGCTCGAAGCGCGAAAAACTGCAGGTGGATACATCTCGCAAGACGAAGAATGAGTCATCTAAAGAAACGACCAATGCCAATCGTTCGTTCCGGTTAACGATATCGCCTGGAACGACGCCAGATCAAATCGCCCAACGTTTGGAACAAGAAAAAATCATCAATAGCGCCAGTCAATTTAGTGAGTACATGAACCAAAACGGCTTTTCCAAAAAACTGCAAATCGGTACGTATTCATTAAACTCGCAAATGACGATGAAGGATATTGCCAACACCATTACAAAGTCAAAATAATCGATTTTAGCCATCCAGTGTTTTTCCGATTTCGATATGATAGACCATATTGTACATAAGAGAAGCTAAGAAAAGAACTTCTCTCACGCAATCCCATTATGGTTTTGATAATCGAGTAGGAGGGAGCGATTAACTCCCGTCCTCTCACACCACCGTACGTACGGTTCCGTATACGGCGGTTCAATTAAGATCATTGACGCAAGTCTTTATAACTTCCGTGAATAGCTGTTCTCTTTATGCCAGTGGTCACTCCACCCTCCAAGAGGTCTCCCACGGGATTCACCGCTTCCTCCCTCAAGTGAGGTACTACGTTTTCTGTGTTCATCATGACTCACTGAATACCAAGGGCTATTCTCTCTTCATTGTTCGGTCCTTCTTAGTTGTTCTAGACCAACTAATACTATGACCTCTGCTGACTTCTGACGGTTCAGCTACTTATCACTAAGTAGGTTATGAAGAGTACTTCACATATCCGCCAGACCTCCCCGGGTAAGTACATGCACTTTCACACCATCTATCCGCCTCATTTACTCGATATGACCTTCGACAGAAAGAGCTTTGTTTTGTTATGCAAACTCACTCCATCATACCTAGCCTTATATGAGGTTCGTGTTCCTCGGTCCGGTGTTTTGCCTCCAGCTTCCTTCAGATTCCGCGTCACCACGGACACCCTTGCTCTTGGCTAACCTCTACTTCTGTCTTCGGGGTTCGGGACTTACACCCTATAGTTCATGTACATGCCGGGCGCACATAAAAAGGCCGAGACGAACATCTCAACTGTTCGTTTCGGCCCTTTTTCGATTATCCTTGGCTATTATCTGAATCGGAGCTTTTGCTCTTCGACTTATCGTTGGATTGGTTGTCCTGTTTTGGCATTTCGTCCACGACGACGTCGGATGTTTGTTTTTGTGCACGTTCTTTCTTTAGTTCGAAATATTTGTCCAAAATTCGACGACCAATACGATAGTTGATTTGCGAGCTTCCGTTTCCTTCATAGACCCACGGCACAACGACGGCAAACGCAACTTCCGGATTGTCATAAGGAGCATAACCAACAAGCGTCAAATTCCAAACCATCGGCAGCTGTTGACCTCTTTTCAAAAATTCTTCGCTTTTTGGTCCGTCATATACCCCTTCTGCCGTCCCTGTTTTCCCGGCCGGTTTGTAAGGCGCATCATAAAAAGCGCTGTAAGCCGTTCCCTGCGGATCCTGCATGACTTCTCTAAAGCCCTCTTGTACATGTTGAATCCAAGAGGCTTTAGCATCGATTCTGTTCAGCACCTTTGGTTCAACCGTTGTGATGACCGGACCAATCTTTTTGGAATCTGATACTGGTTCGCGAATTTCTTTTACGATGTGCGGCTCCATTCGATAGCCGCCGTTGGCAATGGTTGAAACATATTGTGCCATTTGCAGAGGCGTATACGTATCAAATTGCCCGATCGCAAGGTCCAAAAGCAAACCAGGACGACCTGGATCGATCTTTCCTTTATAGCCGACTTGTTCATTCGGCAAATCGATACCCGTAGGCACACCTAAGCCAAATTGAGCGTAATGGCTTCTCATGACATTAAAAGCATTCATATCAATCTGAAGGCTTTGATTCGGACGATAGGTTCCTTTTCCGATGGCAATGGCCGTTTTAAACATATAAACGTTTGAAGACCGCTTAAGAGCATATAAATCATTAATGGACATGGCGCCGGTGCGGTTAAACCATGAGCTCTTAGGGGGGGTTCCTCTAAATTTTAAAGGTTCATCCACGAGATATTGTCCCGGATGAATCGCACCAGTCATATACCCTGTTAATAATGTGGCCCCTTTGACAGCTGACCCCATAGCATAGGAAGTCGTCATATTGCCAAGGGAAAAATCCACAAGTTCAGGTTTACCGGTTTTTTTGTCGATTTCGTATTTTTTTCCGGCCATGGCCAAAATTTCACCGGTATGCGGATCCATCATAGTGACAAAAGCTCGATCCAAATACCGTCTTCCCGGAATTTCTCTTGACAGTTCTTGGGAAATGATCTCATCCACCGCTTTTTGCAAATCCATATCGATTGTCAGAACAAGATCATCTCCCCGCTTCCCTTTGCTGACAACTTGGGAGTCAAGGATGTTGCCGTCTTTGTCTGTTATATTTTTAATTTTTGTTTTTTGTCCGCGCAAAACGTCTTCATACTGATATTCTATGTAGCTTTTGCCAACACGGTCATTACGGCTGTAATCTTTTGATAAATAATAATCAAGCATATCTTGAGGAAGCCCCTCATTAGAAGACGAAATTTTCCCTAGCACCGACTTTAACGTTTCCCCGTAAGCGTAGGAACGGTCCCAGTCAACGGTTGTATCCACACCAGGAAGAGAATCGAGATTCTCGTTAACCAAAGCATATTCCTTCGGTGTCACTCCGTTGTTTTTCACAATCTGCGGCGTCATCGCATATCCAGAATTAAATTTACTATAAATCGCCAATACCTCTAAGTCATGTTTTGTCAAGGAAGCTAAATCCTTTTTGGTGACTCTCTTCAGCTGCAATTGATATAATTGATCGTCAGACAATTGATTGTCTTTATATTTTTTCCATTCTTCTTTCGTAATCTTCTGTTTCGCCTCTTTCGGATGAGTCATGATCCAATAATCTTTTTTATCTCTTTCGGTGACTTTATCCGTATCCATGTGAATCAAAGTAGCCAATTTTTTGGCCGTTTTCAGCATTTCTTTAGGACCGGCGTTTTTCGATCTTGTATACGTAATGGCGTATTTGGAGCGGTTTTCCACCACCGGTTGACCATTTCGATCATAGATGATGCCGCGAGGGACGCTTGTATTGGCCGTCACATTCTCCGTGCGTTCAATCTTCCTTTCGTAGTCCTCCCCTTGAACGATTTGTACAACCCCTAACCTAAAAATTAAAATAGAAAACAACACAAAGACAATAAAAAACAACATGTTCACCCGAAACGGTACATGCGTTCTTTTTGCTCTCTTTGCTTTTTTCAATGGGAACAATCCTCTCTTTACAATAACTCTTTTCTCTTTATCATTTTAAACAAAACCAAGCCATTTTTCTATAAAAAAAAGCATGTAAAATGATAGATGATTTTCTTTTAAAACATGGAAAAATCGAATATTAAAACGGAATACGCCCATTTTGGTGAGTACATCTACATCTATTTATATTATGTATGGTGTATTATAAATCAAGATATCGTAATTGGATCAGATCCCTCCTTTTCATGGACTTATTTATTGTATTTTCCATGATGAAAATGGAAGGATCCGTCCTTAAGTACGAGCACTGACTATTCGATGCGAATGTTTCGAATACAAAAATAAATCAGCGTATGACCAGCTCCAACGATTAACAACAAGATCGGAATGCTTTTTTGTTCAGGAAAAAAATGAATGGCGAATATAAAGCATAAAACCGAAAAAATACGGCCGGCATTGTTAAACAATTCTCTCACCACAATATACTCGACCCGCATTTCACTTGCTTTCCAAGAACGGCCGATCACATCATAAGTAATCGAAATATACGGAACAAGTAGAAAGGGATACGCGATGGCAATCATGCTTGCATAAATCAAAAGTTTCGGGAACGTGGGATGAAACACAATCAAAAAAAGGGACAAGTATAGGACCACACCTGCAGCCAGTATCACTGGCTTCCGAAATTCCTGTTTGATCAGACGCGAAGCTAAAGAATAACCAATAAAAGAAATTCCTGAGTTCACCAACCCATAGGTACCTAACGAAAATTCACTTCCCGTCGAAATAAAGACGAAAACGGAAATAACAAATACGAACACGCCTTCCCGCAAACCTTGGAAAAAATGAGCAATCGTAATTCGGTTCCAATTCTGATTCGTTTTCCTCTCCTTCCATATCCTTTTCAAAAAATATTGACCATGCGCCGGCCTTCTTTTCAGCATAAGACTTAAAAGAACAGCGATCGTAAATAAACCGAGCGACACGGCAAAGATAATGGAATACCCGACAAACGACTCAAACCGTGAAATAACGGATCCGGCTAAAACGGGACCGACCATCCCCCCGGCTGAACTTAACGTTCCGAGAAATCCGTTAAAAAAATCACGGGTTTCTGGTTCCGTAATCTCAAACGTTAAGACATTGTACGCCAGCCAATAAAAACCATATCCCACTCCCAGCAAAGCGCCGAGAATAGCTAAAAATTCATGGGCCCGTTCGCCAAAAAAAAGGACAGATAAATAAAAAAGGGCCAAGAAACTGACTCCCATACGCAAAACCATGATTCGATCGACTTTTTTGGCCCATTTCCCGGCGAGAATAAACGTTAATGGCTGAAAGATGACCACCATTAAATTATAAATCGCCAAATCCATAAACTTTCCGGACTGTTTCCATAAATAAATGTTTACAAATGTGTTGGAAAGCGCCACGCTTAAAGAATAGCATCCGCCGATCGTTAATAAAATCAGCAATTCTTTTGTTAATTCTACATCTCCAAACCATTTTTTGTATTGTTTGTTCATAAAAAACTCCCCTTTGTCTCTCTCCTATCTTTTGAAACAAAGGGGGCTCTTATACAAGAAAAGGCGAATCCCTTTGAAAGGATTCGCCTTTGTCATTATTTTGCAGCGCTGTAGCGTTTTGCTACTTCATCCCAATTGACTACATTCCAGAATGCTTGGATATAGTCTGGACGACGGTTTTGATAATTCAAATAATAAGCATGTTCCCAAACGTCTAATCCTAAAATAGGAGTTTTACCTTCCATTAATGGAGAATCTTGGTTTGGTGTGCTCGTTACTTCTAATTCACCGTTGTTCACTACGAGCCAAGCCCAGCCGGAACCAAAACGGTTTGCTGCTGCAGCAGAAAATTCTTCTTTAAATTTCTCAAAGCTTCCAAATTTTTGGTTGATAGCATCTGCCAATTCGCCTGAAGGAGCACCGCCGCCGTTTGGAGAAAGAATCGTCCAGAAAAGAGAATGGTTAGCATGTCCACCGCCGTTATTGCGAACAGCCGTACGTACATTTTCTGGAACGGCATCTAGGTTAGAAATCACTTCTTCAACAGATTTGCTGAGAAGTTCATCATTTCCTTTCAACGCATCGTTTAATTTTGTCACGTAAGTGTTATGGTGTTTCGTATGATGAATTTCCATTGTTTTCGCGTCAATGTGTGGTTCTAAAGCGTCATAAGCATAAGGCAATTTTGGAAGTTCAAAAGCCATGATTAATTCCTCCCTATGTAATCCATTTTTAAATTTTGAAACATGTGATTCAACCGTTTCCAATTATTACATTACCAAAGATAGTGTGGACTTTCAATTTTTTTGCTTTTGTTTGCATAAAATTTGTGTTGGCCATTACCCATAAAAATATGACAAGCACTTGCCAAAATGGAATGTACCCGCCCCCTATTTGTCCTTTTTCCTTTTCATCTAAAGCTGGATTGTTTTGTTGAAATTCTTTCTTCGCGAAAGGGCCAATGATAGGATTCCCAATACTCGCCTGAATTAAAACTGCGATTTTTTTGACAAAAAAACCGCAACGAACTTGCGGCTAAACAAAGTCTATGGACCCTGCAGGACTCGAACCTGCGACCGGACGGTTATGAGCCGTCTGCTCTAACCAGCTGAGCTAAGGGTCCTCCTCATTTCACTCCACAATATAACACCCTGATGATCGATCTGTCAATGACATCAATGAATCTGCCAGAAGAAATACACGATCATGGCGATCTGAATGATACCTTTTGTCAATACGGACGCAAAAAAGGCCACAACAGAACCAAGAGCAATTCTCACCGCTTGAGAAAAAGAAGTCCGATGAAATACCCATTCTCCAATCAACGCGCCAAGAAACGGTCCGATCACGATACCGAAAACCGGAATGACAAAAGGCCCGAGAATAAGCCCAATTGTGCTTCCCCAAATTCCTGCTTTGGAACCGCCAACCTTTTGGACCCCGAAGTAATTGACCATATAATCTGAAAGAAACAGCAAAACGACCAAAATCCCTTGAACCGTCCAAAATACCCAGCTAAACGGTTCAAATGAAAAAAACAGTCCATACAGCAAGAAAGCGCCCATCAAAAATAGCACTCCTGGTACGACCGGATAAATGAGTCCGATAAAGGCAATGATGATGCAAATCCATATAAGGATCCAAAAAAGAATCGACAAAAAAGTCTCCTCCCTTTTTTTGCTTTCGACCATTCTCATTTGAGGTCTTTACAGAAAGTTTTATGCCCCCAATAAAACATACATGAGAGAAAGATCATCATGCTTTATTTATTGTAGCGGAAAACGACGATACTTCAAAACCTTTTCACCGATCAACAAAAAAAACACGCACATTTTAAAGAGAAAACATAAAGAAAATATTCGTGGTTTCAGAAAAACATTCTTTCTATCCCTTCATAAAAAGAACAAAGCGGTCATAAGGTATACTACGGAGGGACAAATATGAAAAGATTAGGAATGTTACTCGCTCTTGTTGTCGTCATTATAGCCATAGGATATGATCTAAAAATTGGAACTCTTCCGTCAAACCAACCAAAAACCAGCCCATTTTCATTATCAGCACCTGCCGCCCATTCATCCATTCCTTATAAGGAAATCAAAATCCACTCGGGAGATACGGTTCTGTCGGTCGCTGAACGAATTCAACAGGGAACTTTGCCGGTATCGATTGACGAAGTCATCCATGACTTCGAAACATTAAACAACGGTCTGAAACCGGAGGACATTATGGTTGGAAGAACGTATAAATTCCCCGTATATGAGTGAACTTAAGTTTATTTATTGCTATTTCAACAAAGACTGGTACAATTATTTAATGAAAAGAGCTTATTAATTTAATGATATCAAAAGGAGAGAATCCACTTGGGTGAAATTATACATCGTTCAAAAACGCGGCCGGTAAAAGTGGGAAATTTAACGATTGGCGGTAGCAATGAATTGATTATTCAAAGCATGACCACCACGAAAACGCATGATGTAGAAGCGACAGTACGGCAAATTCATCAATTGGAAGAAGCCGGCTGCCAAATTGTTCGTGTTGCATGTCCGGATGAACGAGCAGCAAATGCGATCCCCGAGATAAAGAAAAGAATCCATATCCCATTAGTAGCGGATATTCATTTTGACTATAGATTAGCTTTAAAAGCCATTGAAGGCGGAGCAGACAAGATTCGGATTAATCCCGGCAATATCGGGAAACGGGAAAAAGTAGAAGCGGTTGTCAAAGCAGCCAAAGAAAGAGGGATCCCGATCCGAATCGGCGTCAACGCAGGAAGTCTTGAGAAAAAAATTCTTGAAAAGTACGGATATCCGACCGCTGATGGAATGGTGGAAAGTGCACTGCACCATATTCGCATTTTAGAAGACCTCGACTTTCACGATATCATCGTGTCTTTAAAAGCTTCTGATGTCAATTTAGCGATCGAAGCATATGAAAAGGCTGCAAGAACTTTTGATTATCCGCTTCACCTAGGAATTACGGAATCCGGAACACTTTTTGCCGGCACCGTCAAAAGCGCAGCTGGATTAGGAGCCATTCTTAGCAAAGGCATCGGAAACACCTTGCGTGTTTCTTTAAGCGCCGATCCTGTTGAAGAAGTAAAGGTTGCCCGGGAATTATTAAAAGTATTTGGTCTTTCTTCCAATGCGGCGACATTAATTTCCTGCCCGACATGCGGCCGAATTGAAATTGATTTAATCAGCATTGCAAACGAAATCGAGGAATATATCCAAAAAATTAAAGCCCCGATTAAAGTGGCCGTTCTTGGATGCGCCGTCAATGGTCCTGGTGAAGCAAGAGAAGCAGATATAGGCATCGCGGGAGCACGCGGTGAAGGACTGCTGTTCCGAAAAGGAAAAATCGTGCGAAAAGTACCTGAAGAAACAATGGTTGAAGAGTTGAAAAAAGAAATCGATGCCATTGCAGAAGAATATTATCAAAAACAAAAGCAAGAACAAAATGCATAAAAAGAGGCCGGCTTAAGCCAGCCTCTTTTTTTCTGTAAAATGCTAAAAGAACGGAAGGACAAAAAGTCCCATCACGACTGCAACAGCTCCAATGCCGATCGCCCATATTCCAAGCGACTCCGCCCCTCTTCTTCTGGCCATGAAACCGACGATGATGCCGGCAACGCCAAATAAAATAGGCATGGTAAACAGAGAAATAATGGAAAGCACCAGCGCGGCGATGCCGATATAACTTCCGGAGTTTTCCTCATCGCCATCCCGTTCACGTTCACGAACTGTATGATCCTCTCGATCATCTATTACAGGTGCGGCAATTTCTGCAGCCGTTTCCTCTTTATGATCCGTGTTTTTATATTCGTTTTCTTCTGTACCTTGTTTTTCTTCGTCCAATGCAATCCCCCGCTTTTCATACGGAATATGGATGCTCATTTGAGGTTCCATGTTACAGGAACATTTATAATATTACCGAACAGGCATCTCATTACTTCCGTGAATGGTTGGTGCTTTTGGTAAAAAACTTGAAGGAAAGACATTTTAATCAACATCACCTTTCCTGCCCATTCGGTTTGAAAAACCTTTTGTATCTTATAAAAATAAAGTATGATACACTTTTATTTGCAACGGATTACCGTGAAAGCGACCAACAGAAAAAAGCAGGATGAATCAAAGGAGCAGAGAGAAATGAAACAAAAACGGTTTGGCATAGATATCGATGGTACAGTAACATCCCCTGACAGTTTAATTCCTTTTATCAACCAAGACTTCCAATTAAACATCACTTTAAAAGATATTACAAAATATGATTTAACAGAAGCATTAAATATCCCGGAAGACATTTTTAACAAATGGTACACGGAAAAGGAACCGCTCATATATAAACTTTCCCCGATTGCAGAAGGAGCAAAAGAAGTATTAACAGAATGGAAAAAACGTTTTCAGCTGTTCTTTATCAGCGCAAGAGGCGATCATGTGTTCGATATTACAAAAAAATGGTTTGAAGAGAACGACATCCTCTATGATCACATTGAATTGATCGGAACTCACCACAAAATTGAAGCCGCCAAAAAACATGAAGTGGATATATTTTTTGAGGATAAGCATGACAATGCTGTTTCAATCCATAAAGAATTGGATATTCCAGTTATTTTGTTCAATACCCCTTACAACCAGGAGCCAGTCCCTAAAGGAGTGATGCGGGTCGACTCATGGAAAGAAGCAAATGATATTGTAAAACGATTATTTTAACAGTGAGTACGTACAAACCCATCAAAAAAACGGCGAAGAATAAGGGGAAAATCCTTATTTTTCGCCGTTTCTGCATTCTGGACATGTTCCATACACTTCAAATTTATGATCTGCGATTTCATATCCGTCCAAATTTTCTTGAATCGAATTCATCGGGCAAATATGAATTTCCTTTGTTTTTCCGCAAGATAGACAAATAAAATGGTGATGATGCTCCATGGCAGAACAAGAAAACCGAAACAATTTTTCTCCGTTTAGTTCCGTATCTTCTAATATTCCGATTTTGACAAATAAAGCCAAGTTCCGGTAAATCGTGTCAAAGCTGACGCCCGGATAACGTCCTTTCATCATCTCCAGCACTTCTTTGGCCGATAAATACTTATCGTGCTTGGCAAATAATGCAAGCAAATCCTCCCTTTTATCCGTATGTTTAAATCCTTTTTCTTTCAAAATCGAAATGGCTTCTGCTACTTCCATACATTGCACCCCCACTGTGTCATTTTCCGTATGCTGCCGAGCTCATGGACAAAATAAATAACCGTTCTAATACCAGAAAAAACTATGAATATTTTCAAACCTATATGCTTAACGAATTTTATTTGATTTTAATCATCGCTTTCAGGGCGATTTTATTCTCATTTTTCAGAATGATTCCGATTTATAGATAAGTGAAGTATACATGAAAAACGCCAATAAGTAAACGAAAATGAAAATTCTCCGTTCCATTCCCTTTTTATAGACACAATTTTCAAGTTGACGCATATAGTGAATCAGGGAGTGATGGGCGTTGAAATTTATTCAAACGATGATCAATCATAAAATCAGCACCATGACGGGAACAGAACTTTATAAATGGGGAAAACAGTTCAAAATTTCGATCACGAAAGAACAAGCAGATGCGATTGCGGCGCATTTGCGCGGAAAAAAAATCGACTTGTTTGATGATAAGCAGCGGACTCAGCTAATCAAGGAAATCGCTAAAATCATCGGACCGAAAAAAGCAAAAGAAATCAATGAGCTGTTTATATTGTTTATGAACTCAGAATGACGGTGATGAAAACAGCAAAGATAAAGGCGAAAAACTCCTGGCCCTTTTCCTTGCCTTTATATTCCCCGCTTGCGGCTTATCGAAAAGGGCTTTGGAGTTCTCTGTTCTCTAATCAGCTTTCTGCAATTTTTTGCAGAAGATTCTCATCGAACTTTTGGCTACGGATCATTTCGATTTCAAATTTATACGGTGGTTTTTTGTTTTTCTTATCTTCCCCTACATACGGCGTTTCCAAAATTTTTGGCACATCTTCTAATTGTGGATGATAAATTATATAATGAAGAGCTTTGAAGCCTATATGACCAAAGCCAATATTTTCATGGCGGTCTTTACGGGACCCTCTTTCATTTTTGCTGTCGTTCACATGCAGCACCTTTAAACGATCAATGCCGATGATTCGGTCAAATTCCTCAAGCACTCCATCGAAATCTTCGACAATCGGATATCCTGCATCGTGTGTATGACACGTATCAAAGCATACGGAAAGCTTGTCATTATGAACCACACCATCGATGATCATCGCCAATTCTTCAAATGTCCTTCCGCATTCCGAACCTTTTCCAGCCATCGTCTCCAACGCAATTTGTACATTTTGCTCACGAGTCAATACTTCGTTTAGGCCTTCAATAATTTTTTTAATGCCGACTTCCGGTCCTTCTCCGACATGGGCGCCGGGATGGAGAACAATTTGTTTAGCTCCGATCGCTTCTGTTCTTTCAATTTCGCTGCGCAAAAAATCAACACCTAATTGAAACGTATCCGGGTTTTTGGCATTACCGATATTAATAATATAAGGTGCATGGACGATGATTTCCGTAATTCCATGTTCCTCCATATGCTTGCGGCCCGCTTCTATATTTAAATCTTCTATTTTCTTGCGTCTCGTATTTTGCGGTGCACCGGTATAAATCATAAACGTGTTCGCCCCATAGGAAACAGCTTCCTCGCTCGCCGCTAGAAGCATTTTTTTCCCGCTCATTGAAACATGAGACCCTATTTTCAACATCCGTTTCAGCTCCCTTTTCCTTATCCTTTAAATGCAGCGGTTCACCAATGGTGTTGCTGCTTTCGTGTCTGTATCAAACAAAAGGTTTATTTCTTTTTCGCTTTCAATCGTTTTTCTCTTCGCTTTAATTTTTCTATTTCCTGTCTGATTTTTTTCTTATAACCCGGCTTCACTTTTTTAGGCTTGCGTACGAGGGCTTTCGCTTTTAATTCTGTTTCATCTGCCATCTTCTCCCGGTTTTTCCTTCTGTTCCGATCCGGAATTTCTATAATGGCGTCCTTTTGAATATCACGATGCAAGAAGCGAATTCCTCTTTTCTCCAAACGATTTAAAATATCTTCATCGCTCGGGGTATAAATTGAAGCACATATTCCTGAAAAGCCCGCCCGACCGGTCCGTCCTGAACGGTGAATATAAAAATCGAGATCTTGCGGCAATTCGTAATTTATTACATGGCTGACTCCCTCAATATCAATACCCCTAGCCGCCAAATCTGTGGCCACTATATATTGAAACTCAAGGGCGCGGATTTGTTTCATCATTTTCTTTCTTTCGCGGGGAGTTAAATCGCCATGAATTCTTCCCGTTTTTAATCCTTTTGCTGCTAACGCATCTGCCACTTCATCTGCCATTTGTTTCGTATTGGTAAAAACCAAAGCCAGATAGGGGTTAAAGGCAATCAGCAGCTGATAAAGCAAGTCGATTTTTTCCCGACTTTTCAGAGGGACTAGAATATGTTCGATTGTCTCTGCCGACGCTTTTTTAGGCTGTACTTGAACGTATTCCGGGTTTTCCATATATTTTTTTATAAAAGGCTTTAATTTTTCCGGAATGGTTGCAGAAAAAACAAGCATTTGCAAATCTTTGTCCATTCGGCTGGCAATTTGGTCCACTTCCACTATAAACCCCATGTCCAACATTAAATCCGCTTCATCCACCACAAGAATTTGAGCTTTATAAACGGATAAAGCCTGCTCTGTAATCAAATCACGAATCCTTCCAGGTGTACCAACCACAAGATGCGGCTGTTTTTTTAACTTTTCCATATCTTTTTGTTTATCCGTTCCGCCTATTAGGCAACGGGCGGTGATCGTCTTCTCAGAAAACTTCGTAATCGATACTATCTCTTGGTGAATTTGACTGGCCAATTCTCTCGTCGGAGCCGTTATGACAGCTTGCACCTCTTGTTTTTCTGGATCAATTTTTTCCAAAATCGGCAGCAAATAGGAGTGCGTTTTCCCCGTCCCCGTTTGCGACTGGCCGACCGCACTCTCCCCTTTCAAGATCAAAGGGATCATTTTTTCCTGTATTTCTGTAGGTTGATAAAATCCTAATTCTTCAATTGCTTTATTAAGAAAAGGCTGAAATCCAAATTTCTTAAATTGATGGTTGATCATTTAAGCCACTCCTTGAAGGTCATTTCCATTGCCACATTATATAATAATCAATCCAATAAATCATCTTTTCTTTCTATTTTTCGGATTATAAACTCCTCATTTTTCTCTCCGCCCTCATCTTTTCTGTATGATTGAGTCAAAATTCGATTTTCATCGCTTCTTCTTTAACCAAAAACCTTTTCCCGCTTTTCAGCCTGTTTATGTGCCTTCGCTTTTTTTCTTTTATCAAGAGGTTGATGCCAAGAGTTCATACTTCATTTCTTTTACCAATCCGTTTTCGCCGTAACTGTTTGAGAAATGTCAACTTGTTCTTCATTGGAAAAGAGCTCGCTGACAAGATGTTTCACTTTATATCTTCCTTGCATATTCTATAAAAGAGTGTAATCGTATCAGAAAGGAGGAACGTACATGCCCCCTAGACAAATGCCCCCTGTACAAAGAGGTTTCAATCTTTTTCGCGGACCGCAGCCAACGCAGCCTTTTCAATCTTTTTCACCTTTTGCCAGATCTCCTGTGAGCAGACCTGCCCGCGGCGGGGGATTATTGTCGCGACTTTTGAATCGATCGGGACGAATGGGCAACACCGCTTTTCCCGGGATGACCGGTTTCGAACGCCCCGCTTCCTTGATCGGCCAGTCCCCTGTCCAAAATCTTGCTTCCCCCGGAACACTGAATAAATTTTTAGCAAATACTCAGCAAGTTTTAAATACTGCTCAGCAAATCGGGCCTATGATCCAGCAATACGGGCCTATGGTGAGAAATTTGCCGGCTATGTGGAGGCTTTACAAAGGATTTAAAAATGCTACCGCCGAAGAAGATGCAGACGCAGACGCAGATACAGAATCCGATTCACCGGATGAAGACAGTCATGAAGAGGAAGAAAACACCGAAAAAAAGGACAGCGCAAAAAAAGCATCCAGCTCTTCTCATCAGACAAAAATATCACGCATCCAAAAAAGCAAAAAAGCATCGTCCGCCAAAGCGGAGAAAAGAAGCGGCGAATCCGTTCCTAAACTCTATATTTAACAAGGCTATTCTTATTTTACAATAACGGACCCAAACAATCTTTCTTTGTCTTCTTTTGTATCCTCCTATATAATAAAAATCGTAAGGACCCGAATTCTATTATTGTACAGGGGGATTTTAGCGCATGGAAGTCATTAAAATATCACCTCGCGGTTATTGCTACGGCGTTGTAGATGCCATGGTCATCGCCCGCAATGCCGCTTTAGATAAAACCCTTCCCCGCCCCATTCATATTTTAGGCATGATTGTTCATAATCAGCATGTCACAGAGGCGTTTGAAAAAGAAGGGATCATTACATTAGACGGAAAAAACCGCAAAGAAATTTTGAAAAAAGTCGATAAAGGAACGGTTATTTTTACCGCCCATGGCGTCTCGCCGGAAGTCAGAAAGCTGGCCAAAGAAAAAGGACTGGTGACAATTGACGCTACCTGTCCGGATGTCACAAAGACCCATGAATTAATCCGCGAAAAAAAAGAACAAGGATATGATGTCATCTATATCGGCAAAAAAGGGCATCCCGAGCCGGAAGGAGCAGTTGGGGTGGCGCCCGACATTGTACATTTGGTGGAAACTCCGGAAGATGTTGAGAATTTGTCCATCCAAAATGATAAAGTGATCGTGACCAACCAAACGACCATGAGCCAATGGGATGTCGCTCACATTATGGACAAAGTGAAAGAAAAATATCCACAAGCGGAAACTCATAAAGAAATATGCCTTGCCACTCAAGTGCGCCAAGAAGCGGTTGCTGAACAAGCAAAAGAAGCGGATGTCTTGATTGTGGTTGGAGATCCTAAGAGCAACAATTCCAACCGTCTAGCCCAAGTGTCTGAAGAAATTGCAGGAACAAAAGCTTACCGCGTTTCCGATATTACCGAGATTGAAATCGATTGGATTAAAGACGTGAAAAAAGTGGCTGTTACCGCAGGAGCTTCCACACCGACGCCGATCGTAAGGGAAGTGATTGAATTTTTGGAAGCCTTTGATCCAAATGACGAAACGACTTGGGTCCGCGAAAAGAAAGTTCCGCTTGAAAAGATCTTGCCTAAAATTAAACATCCAAAAAAACCGGCAAAAGGCTGATCCACAGCCTTTGCCGGTTTTTTATTCCCCACAAAATGAGGCATCGTCAACAGTAGAGATCAAATCATAAGCAAATTATAAAAACCGAAACGGATCCGTATTGACTTTTGAAGGAATAAACTCTACGTCCGCCCCTTTTTCGTCCGAAATGGCGGATAATATTTTGGCCACCCCTGTTTTCATTACTTTTTCCACATTATGTCCCGGGTCGACTATATTTAAACCAGCCATCATGGCATCATGGGCGGTATGATAATACATGTCTCCCGTCACATATACATCGGCGCCTTTAAACACAGCCGATTGATAATATTTATTGCCGTCGCCGCCAAGAACAGCCACTTTTCTCACTCTGCTCTTTAAATCTCCTACGACTCTCACACCTTCTACTTCCAACTGGGATTTCACAAAACGGGCAAATTCTTCGAGCGTCATTTCTTGCTTTAGTTTGCCAATTCTCCCCAGCCCAAGAATTTCTCCTTTATTTTCCAGAGGGTAAAGATCATACGCCACTTCTTCATATGGATGTGCTTTCAGCATCGCTGTCAAAATCTTTTTCTCCAACCGTTTTGGATAAATCGTTTCAATTCTTACTTCCTGTACTTCTTCCAGTTTTCCTCTTTCGCCAATATAGGGATTAGCATGACTCCCTGGAAGAAATCTTCCTGTTCCCGTTACCGAAAAAGAACAATGACTGTACTCGCCAATAAAACCGGCACCGGCATCTCCTATTGCTTTTCGGACTTCTTCTGCATGGTCGACAGGTACATAAACAGCTAGTTTATTCAATTGCTCTTCGATGGTCGGGACGAGCACTTCCGTGTCTTCCAGCTGCAAACATTCAGCCAATAAATCATTGACGCCACCGGGAGCAATGTCAAGATTGGTATGAGCGGCATAGACGGCAATGTCGTTTTTGATTAATTTTTCCATTATTCTTCCACTCGGTTCGTCCGTCCGTATCGCTTTTAATGGACGGAAAATGGGCGGATGATGAGCAATAATTAATTGAACGTTTTGCTCAATGGCTTCATCGACTACTTCCTCTAACACATCCAGAGCAATCAGCACCCGTTTCACTGGCTGATTCAGTCTTCCCACTTGTAAACCAATTTTATCGCCTTCCATCGCGTAAGATTTAGGAGCAAAGCGTTCAAACCACTGGATCACTTCATGTCCATTGACTGTTTTCATAATCCCAGCGCCTCCTTTACCAAATTCCTTTTTTTCATGAGTTCGGTACGTTTTTCCACTGTCTTATCCGCTGATTCTGCTTTATTTAATTGGTTAAGAATATTTCCCCACTTTTCATATTCATGCTTCCATTTTTGATAAAAAGCGTCGTTTTTCTTTTTTAATAAGATCGGTCCCATTAAAATGCCGGCTTCCAACTGATCATAAGGGCGATACGGGTCCCCTTTTTCGGCGACGATAATTTCATATATTTTTGCATCTTCTTCCAGAATTTGTTCGTCGACGATTTCCCAGCCGTTTTTTAAAAGCCATTCTCGAACTTGTCCAGATCCGACGTTCGGCTGAAGAATAAGCCGGCTTACTCCCGGGAGCTTTTCTTTTCCCGCTTCTAAAATGGAGGCGATTAAACTGCCACCCATTCCGGCAATGACGATGCAATCAACTTCTCCTTTTGCTATTACTTCCAGTCCGTCTCCTTTACGGACGTCAATTAAATGTTCCAGTTCGGACGATTGCACTTGCTTCTTCGCCGATTGAAAAGGACCTTCTGCAATCTCCCCGGCGACAGCCGCTTTTGCCAATCCTTTCTTTACAGCGTAGCAAGGCAAATAAGCGTGGTCAGGGCCGATATCAGCCACTGTTGAATGTTTCGGTATGTATTCTGCCACAGTTTCCAGACGTTTCGATAATTGATGGATATTCATGTTTTCACCACTTAACCATTTTTCTTTCCTCATCTATTTTAAACGGAATGCTGCCACAAAAAAAGCTCTTTGCGTCGATCAGCAAAGAACTTTGATACCATTATTTTAATTTCATCAGCCAGTCTGCCATTTGGTCAGCATGGTCAGCGGACACAAGTCCTGAAGGCATAGCGCCTTTTCCGTTCTGAATGATGTTTTTGATTTGATCTTTGGATAATTTCTTGCCAACCCCTTTTAAGGATGGCCCTACGCCGCCTTCATAATTTTGCCCGTGGCAGCCCGCACATGTTTGTTTAAAGAAACCTTCGGGGTCAAAAGTCTCAGCTGTCTGTTCCGTTTTTTCGCCGCCGCCCTTTTTTTCTTTGGCAGCCTGTTCGCTGTCATTTAGACCTTTTAATGATAAGAAAAACACCAGGCCGATTCCAAATACCATAATCAGCAAAAACGGAATAATTGGATTTCGATTCATGCTATTCCCTCCTTTATGTATGCGATTTCAATCTTCACAGTACAAACACCTTCTATTTTACTTCAAAAACCGGATGAGGAAAAGTCCTTGATTGTTAATTTTTTCCCGTTTTTCCGTTTTCAGAAAAAAGAATTCGACTTATATTTTATCATTTCTCGTCAACAAATATTCATCCGAAGCCTCCCTCTCCTCAAGAATGAAACAGGATGAAAACAAAGGTTATGAATATTCCCGCAATCCCCGAAACAGTAAAATATAGTAATTTTTTGGTTTTTCCAACCGCTATCCATAAAAGGCAATTCATCAAAATAATCAAATACAGGCTGATAGAATTTCCCGACAAAAACTTATCATGGATTTTGATTGTGAAAAATAAAAAAATGAGCGCTGCAGATAGAAATATGAACTGCACAAAAAATCCTTTTCGTCCATAGTAGATACCCGCTCCTATCAATAAAACGACAAAAATTGTCAAAATCGCCATTTGCATTATGAAAGGCATTTCAGTAAAATAAAGGACAAATAATGAAATTGGAAGGAACAGCAACAATATGGCTTGCAGAATTCGATATGATCGATGGAACCGTGGCAAATGAGCGGCTGAGTTTAGTTCTTCTCCTTCACTGTATAGTGTTAGTAAATAATCGCAATATTTTTCAGGCAGCATCTTATTTTGCTTCCAAAATAAGATTTCTTTGATAATGATTTGCTTTCGCTTATCCATGTTCAACCCACTTCCCATTGCAATTATAGGCACTGATTTTCAATGCCGTTCAGATTCACAATGATTCGTTTTCTTCGACAAAAAAAAGTTTACTTCAAAAGAAGTAAACTTTAAAGGCAAAATGAAATTATTCTAAAAAGTCTTTTAATCTTTTGCTGCGGCTTGGATGGCGAAGTTTGCGCAATGCTTTCGCTTCAATTTGGCGAATACGTTCTCTGGTAACGCCAAACACTTTCCCGACTTCTTCCAAAGTACGAGTTCTGCCGTCATCCAGACCAAAGCGCAGGCGCAAGACATTTTCTTCACGGTCCGTTAAAGTATCGAGAACATCTTCAAGCTGTTCTTTCAATAACTCATAAGCTGCGTGCTCCGACGGTGAAGTGGCTTCATGATCTTCGATGAAATCGCCTAAATGAGAATCGTCTTCTTCCCCGATCGGTGTTTCAAGCGAAACTGGCTCTTGGGCAATTTTTAAGATTTCTCGTACCTTTTCAGGAGATAAATCCATTTCTTCTCCGATTTCTTCCGGAGTCGGTTCGCGGCCTAAATCTTGAAGCAATTGCCGCTGAACTCGAATCAGCTTGTTGATCGTTTCAACCATATGAACCGGAATCCGAATGGTTCTTGCTTGGTCTGCAATGGCGCGAGTAATCGCTTGACGAATCCACCATGTTGCATAGGTGCTGAATTTGTATCCTTTTCGGTAATCAAATTTTTCAACGGCTTTAATCAGCCCCATGTTACCTTCTTGGATTAAGTCAAGGAACAGCATGCCTCTCCCAACATACCGCTTCGCAATGCTTACAACAAGACGCAAATTCGCTTCTGCCAAACGGCGTTTTGCTTCTTCATCCCCTTGTTCAATACGTTTTGCCAGCTCAATTTCTTCTTCAGCGGAGAGAAGATCAACACGCCCAATTTCTTTTAAATACATACGAACAGGGTCATTAATTTTAACTCCAGGCGGAACACTTAAATCGTTTAAATCAAATTCTTCTTCCTCTTCTTTTGAGAGCTCATGAATATCAGGATCCTCTTCATGATCGCTATCTTCATTGACGATTTCTATTCCCTGTTCGTTCAAGTATTCATAAAAATCATCCATTTGTTCGGAATCAAGATCAAAATTCGATAGTTTATCGGCTATATAATCGTATGAAAGCTCACCGCGTTTCTTTCCTTTTTCCACTATTTGATTTTTTACTTTATCTAGTGTTAATTCAGGCTCAACTTCTTTGGAACGTGTTGACTTTTCAGCCATTAGTTTCCCTCCTTCCAACATCCTTGAAACTGCCTTTCCTTTTCAACATCTTTCTTAATTGCATAACTTCCATGGCTATGGCTGCCGCTTTTTTATAATCATGTTGTTGTTCTGCTCTTTTGCTTTCTTCCATCTTCGCCTTTATTTTTAACATTTTTTGGTGATTTAACACTTCATTTATATAATCATTTATTTCTTCATCCGAGACATCCATGTTGACATTCATCATTTCTATTTCCGTCACCGTTTTTCTTAAATTCGGATCCGGCAGAAAATTGATGAAAGCACTGGCATCAGGGTGCTTTCCCTCTTCGTAATAACCTAATAAATAAGTGAAAATTGCTTGATGCTCATCCAGATTGAAAGTCTCCCCTGCCAGTTTTTCGTGGATTTGATACGCTAATTCAGGATCTTGCAGCATATAAGCAATCAAGCGGCGTTCTGCCGTTATATAGGCAGGGTATATTTTTCCGGTTGAAGGCTTTTCGGAAATTCTCCCTGCCCAATTCGGTCGCGATGGCGGCAAATTCCGTTTTTCTGCATAATATATTTGACGCTGCTGCCATTTTAACGCGTCCAATGAGATCGAAAATTCTTCCGCCAGCTGTCTCATATAATAATCGCGCTCCACCGCCTTTGAAAGCTTTGTAATTTCTTTCAATATTTCATCGATATACTGAAGTTTCTCATCTTCTTTTTGAAGATTTTTACCCCTTTTATAATACTGCATTTTAAAAGCCATATACGTCATGCTGGCCTCTATAACATCCAGACGGAATTTGTCTCCGCCGTATGTTTGAATGTAATCGTCGGGGTCCAAGTCGTCGGGAATGACGGAAACTTTCACACGGCAGCCAGCCTCTTCAAGAAGATTCCCGGCCCGAAATGCTGCTTCAACTCCGGCAGAGTCTCCATCATAACATATTAACACTTCATCGGTTAGACGGCGAATAATATGCACATGATCTTCCGTCAAAGATGTGCCCATCGTTGAAACACCGTTGTCAATCCCGGCTCGGTCCGCTGCTATACAGTCCGCAAATCCTTCAAATAGAATCAACTGGCGTTTTTTTCGAATCGAGTTTCTTGAGCGGTTCAAGTTGTAAAGGAGTCGGCTCTTATGAAATATGGGAGTTTCCGGACTGTTCAAATATTTCGGCTGCAGATCCCTCAAACTTCTTCCGGAAAACGCCACGACCCTTCCTTTCGAATCATGCAAAGGGAACATAATTCGATCGCGAAATCGGTCATAGTAGTCTCCTTTTCCTTCGTGGCGGATAACAAGCCCCGCTTTTTCCATCAATGAAATCGGAAACCCTCTTCTTTTTAAAAAAAGCGTAGCGACGTTCCACCCCGTTGGAGACCAGCCAATTTGGAATTTTTCTATTTGATCTTTTGTGAAGCCTCTCGAGAATAAATATTCCAGTGCATTTTGGCCTTCTTTTGTATTTATCAGCAAATGATGGTAGAATTTAGCTAGAAGCTCATGAGCAGACATCATGAGTTCATGGTCCTTCGGCAACGCTTGAACGGGTTCGGCTGTTATGTCCACATTCAGCTTGATCCCGGCTCTTTCCGCTAATTGGACAGCCGCTTCTTGAAAAGAAATATTTTCGATTTCCATCAGAAAGGTAAAAACATTTCCCCCTGCTCCACAGCCGAAGCAGTGATAAATCTGTTTATCAGGGGAAACCGAAAAAGATGGGGTTTTTTCGCCATGAAACGGACAAAGACCAAAATAATTTTTCCCTTGTTTGCTTAATTGAACATAGTCATGAATAACATCGACAATATTCACCGAATGTTTAATTCTGTCAAGCGTTTCCTCAGGGATTTTTCCTGCCATAAAAGATCACCAGCTTATTACATTCGCGAAAGTGTCGAATTTATCCTTCATACTTCGACAAAAATCTCCGTACTTTTTTTAAAAATTGCTTCCTGTCAGCGTCTGTAAAAGGCCTTGCCCCTTTTTCAAAACGTCCTGACCGGCGTGCCTTTGCCTGGAGATGCCGTATGTCCAAAATGTAAGCCATCTCACTCTCGCTGTATTGATTCCCCCGCGGCGAAAAAGCATACCCTCCTTTTGAGGTGGCCAAACTTGCTAATCCAATATCTTGTGTAATCAACAGATCTCCTTTTTGCAAATGGTTGACTATGAACAGATCCACAGCTTGAAAATGGGAGTCGACATATTTCCATATGCCTCCAATTTCTTCAGACGGCTGGTGTTTGTACGATGCCACAAAGAACACATTCAAATCATATTCATTTGCCAACGAAATAATTTCCTTTTTTACAGGGCAGGAATCTGCATCGACAAAAATATTCATCGTTCTTTTCTTCTTTGTCATAAATTAATTATTCTACACCATATGGTGGATTCCTTCTTTTTCACAGCAAGTTTCCTGTCAAAAAGAAGTGTAGCCAGGTTTGTCGAATTTTCTCACGGCTTTCTCGCCAGCATTCATCAAGTGACGATTCACTCTTATTCTCCACCGTTCCGACCTATGACGATTAATGAATCATCATCCTTTTCTCTTTCTTTCTCTGGTGTAGGTTTACGGGCTGTTCAAACAGATAGCAATTTGGCCGCTGGGTATCCATTGCCCCGGTCTTTGACATATCACCATAAATAGTTTATTCGTAATGAGGCCAGTCTAAACCTTGAATAGATATTTTTATCACAATTTTTTATTATAATACAAACTTTTTTATTTGGCTATTTTTTATTTCATTTAGCAAGACATTAGAAGGATCGTCAAAGCTAATTCTTTTTCAAAAGGAAAGAAGCACACAATCATGTGATTATGCGCTTATTTTTTTCGAATTTTTTCTATGATAATATTGGCCGTTTCTTCCACCGCTTTATTCGTTACATCTATGACTTCACAACCAATTTTTTTGACGATGGAATCAAAATACTCTAATTCTTTATTGATTCTGTCCAACTGTGCATAGCTGGCTTGATCATCCAACCCTAAAGTAATCAGCCGTTCCCTCCGAATTTGATTCAATTTTTGCGGTCCAATTTTTAAACCAAAGCATTTTTCTTTCGGTACTTTGAACAGCTCTTCAGGCGGATCCACTTCTGGTACAATCGGAACATTGGCTACTTTATAACGTTTGTGCGCCAAATATTGGGACAGAGGAGTTTTGGAAGTTCTGGAAACACCGACCAACACTATATCAGCTTTCATTAATCCTCGTGGATCTCGTCCATCGTCATATTTGACAGCAAACTCGATTGCTTCCACCTTTTTAAAATATTCATCGTCCAGTCGGCGGACAAGTCCCGGTTCGTACAGCGGCTTTTTCTGAAACATATTCTCCAACTCATCAATGATGGGACCTATAACATCAAAGGATTGTATGTTTTCCTTCTTGGCTCGCTCCTGCAAATATCGGCGCATTTCAGGCTTTACTAACGTATAGACAATCATTCCGTTATCCATTTTGGCTAAAGAAATAACTTCCTCAATATGAGAAATTTCCTCTACGTATGGAAAGCGTTTGAGGACCATATATGAACCGTCAAACTGGCTGAGGGCAGCTTTTGTGACCAGTTCCGCGGTCTCGCCAACAGAGTCGGAAACAACGTAGATAATTGGATCACTCATTCATCATCACTGTCCTCTCTCTTTCTCGGCATTAATCTTCATTCGCTAAAGCGACAAACGCTTTCGCAATATTCGTTTTTGTGATTCGACCAATCACCTCGAAGCCCGTTCCTTTTTCTTTTACTACAGGCATTGCGTCAATCTGTTTTTCGATTAAATTTTGGGCGACATCGATCAAAAGATCATCTTTATAGCACATCGTAATATTGGGCATTCTCGTCATGATAATGTTTACCGGTAGGCTATTGAGATCTTGTTTCCCTATACTTGCTCTCAATAAATCTTTTCGCGAAAGCACCCCTACCAACAAAGAATCGTCATCCACTACAAATAAAGTGCCGACATCCTCTAAAAACATCGTGCAAATGGCGTCATAAACCGATACGTTTTTATGCACAACGACGGGTATCGATTGATAGTCTTTTACATAAATTTTTTTTAAATTTTCCGTCAGCAGCTGCGCGCCCGTTTTTCCAGTATAAAAATATCCTACCCGAGGTCTTGCGTCAAGGAAGCCGGCCATTGTTAATATAGCTAAATCCGGACGCAATGTCGCCCGGGTTAAATTTAATTTTTCAGCGATATGTTCTCCTGTAATAGGTCCATTATTTTTCACGATTTGCAATATTTGTTCCTGACGCTTTGTAAGTTCTATGATCCTCACCACCCAACACAATTAAAAGTGTTATACTCATACAAAAATATTATATACTATTTGAAATAAACGAGGAAGAGCCCGCCTTCGTTCGACAGGCTCTCACATCTTGATATAATATGGGTCGGAACAGTCAAACTTACGCAAAAACAACTTACAACGGAAACCATCTTTTCCATCTGAAAGTTCATTTTATCACTAACAAATTCACGTTGGCAAACTCTAGAATGTAGCGGGAAAGCTCCTTCATTTGCGCCAACCGATTGTTTCTGATCTCTTCATCGTCGGTCATGACCATAGTTTCATCAAAATAGCGTTCAATCGCAGGACGCAAACTTTCAAGCAGTTGGAAACGCTCTTCAGCAGAAATATCTTGTTTCCATTCTTTTTTCAAGTTCACATAACGTTCATATAGTTCTTTTTCACTTTCGTTCGCAAATAGATTTTCACGAATTTCTTTGTCCTCAGTTGCTTTTTTCGTAATATTAAGGACTCGGCTTAGTGCTTCCGCCACTTCCTTGAATGAAGGTTGACCGATTCGTTTCATCAGAACTTCCGCTTTTGCTTCCACCTCTGCCAAAGAATGAATGGAAACATCTAACAAAGCCTCAATAACGTCATAGCGCACTTCTTTTTCTTCTAAAATGTGCTTCATTCGTTGTTTAAAGAAGTCCAATACAGCCGTATAGATTTCTGCTGTTTCCTTTTGGCCAATTCCAGCGCTTAACACGATATCAATGCTGTCCTTTAACAAAGCTTCCAGCGAAAGATTCCATTTATGCTTCAACATGGTCTGTACAATGCCAGTCGCCTGTCTTCTAAGAGCATATGGGTCTTGAGAGCCGGTTGGGATAATGTCCACAGCAAAACAAGAGATAATCGTATCTAATTTGTCGGCCACGCCTACGATGGCGCCTACAAGTGAATTCGCAGGTTCATCTTCCGAATTCCGTGGTTGGTAATGTTCATTAATCGCTCTTGCCACTTCAGGATTTTCTCCTTGAAGAAGCGCATATTTTTCTCCCATGATCCCTTGCAATTCCGGAAACTCGTATACCATATGCGTGACTAAATCAAACTTGCATATTTCAGCAGCACGGTCTGCTTTCTGCGCTGTTTCTTCTTCTACACGCAGTCTCTCTGCAAGATAAGACGACAATTTTCGTATCCTGGCTACTTTTTCTGCCAATGTCCCAATTTTCTCGTGATATACGATGGACGAAAGTTTTTCCAGCGCTTCAGAAATTATCAGCTTTTGATCTTCTTTATAGAAGAAATCAGCATCAGCTAAACGCGCTTTCAACACTTTTTCGTTCCCTTTAGCCACCGTTTCAAGAGACCGATCGTTTCCGTTTCGGACCGTCACAAAATGAGGAAGAAGCTTTCCGTCGGCAGTTTTTACAGGAAAATAGCGCTGATGCTCCTTCATGGAAGTAATTAACACTTCCTCTGGCAGATTTAAAAATTCTTCCTGAAAAGAGCCGAATAAAGCGGTAGGGTATTCCACAATGTTATTTATTTCTTCCAATAATTCTTCGTCAATCGGGATGACCCAGCCATGCTTTTCTTCTAAATTCTTCAACTGGCTGCGGATTAACTGTTTTCTCTCATCGGGGTTCGGAATGACATATTCCGCTTTTAGCTTCGTTTCATATTCAGCAGGAGAATCCAATTGAATTTTCCCGCCAAGAAAACGGTGTCCATAACTGAATCGATTCGTTTCTACATCCGTAATCGCAAATGGAATCACTTCGCTTCCAAATAAGACAACGAGCCATTTGATAGGACGTACATACCGCAAATCGTAATCGGCCCAGCGCATATATTTCCCAAAGCTCATACCCTCAATCAACTCTTTTAATTTGGGAAGCAATTGAACCGTTGGCTGGCCTTTCAAAAATTTCTTCACAAAAGCGTATTCAATCCCTTTGACCTCTTTGAAATAAATGTCGTCAACAGTAGCTGAATGGCTTTTTGAAAACCCGATTGCTGCTTTTGTCCATTCACCCGCTTCATTTAACGCCGCTTTTTTAGCTGGGCCTCGAGCTTCTTCATGAACATCTGCCTGGGATTCCGCCACATCTTTCACAAGAACAGCTAATCGGCGAGGAGTGGAAAATAGGGAAACCGTTCCATAATCAATGTTTTCTTTTTGAAAAAATTCCTCTACTTTTTTTCCAAGCTGATTCATGGACTCGGTCACAAAACGGGCCGGCATCTCTTCCAATCCAATCTCAAGCAAAAGGTCCCTTTTAGTCATGCGCTTTCTCCCCTTTCCCTTTTAAAATAGGAAATCCCAATTTTTCTCTTTCTTCGTAGAATGTTTTGGCTACTTGCCTTGCCAAATTTCTCATCCGAGCGATATAAGCCGTTCGTTCAGTCACTGAAATGGAGCCCCGCGCATCGAGAATATTAAATACGTGGGAGCATTTTAAAATGTAGTCATAGGCAGGATGAACCAATCCTTCCTCCATTTGGCGCTTCGCTTCTTTTTCATACGTATTAAACAAGTTAAACAACATGTCAGGATCCGATGTTTCAAATGTATATTTGGAGTGTTCATATTCAGGCTGATAGAAAATATCCTTTACAGTAAATCCATTTGTCCACTCCAAATCAAAAACATTTTCCTTTTCTTGTATGTAGGAAGCCAATCGTTCAATTCCATACGTAATTTCCACGGACACAGGCTTGCATTCCAGTCCGCCTACTTGTTGAAAATAAGTAAATTGCGTGATTTCCATCCCGTCTAGCCATACTTCCCAACCGAGGCCTGCACAGCCGAGAGACGGGTTTTCCCAGTTATCTTCTACAAAGCGAATATCATGATCAAGCGGATCAATTCCAAGAGCACGCAAAGAATCCAAATAGATTTCTTGAATATTGGATGGCGAAGGTTTCATAATCACTTGAAATTGATGGTGCTGGTACAGTCGATTGGGGTTTTCCCCATAACGGCCATCTGCCGGCCGTCGGCTTGGTTCCACATAAGCAACATTCCAAGGTTCCGGTCCAATTGCCCGTAAAAACGTATACGGGCTCATCGTCCCTGCCCCTTTTTCTACATCATAAGCCTGCATGAGAATGCAGCCATGATCCGACCAATGCTTCTGCAACGTAAGAATCATTTCTTGTATATTCATTTCGTACACCTCCATATGATCCAATTGCTAAAAAAACAAGTCTTGCTAAAGACATTCTTCGTTTTTCCACGCATGGAGTCCAAAACAAAAACTCCCGCCACTATGCAGTAAATCTGCATAGGGACGAGAGTTACACCCGCGGTTCCACCCTATTTGCCTCCGCTTTCTTAGCGTCTGGCCACTTTTAAAAATATTTGCTCCGGACTGCCGTTCCCTGATGCCCTATGTCCGGCTTCCACCATCCCGGATTCGCTGAGATAGAACGTAATCAGGTACTCCTTTCCTTCTTCGCAAAATATGAAATTTACATTTCAACTAACCGTGGACTCTAATAATACCCCAGATTGAATAGCTATTCCTCATATTCAAAAATAATCGATCCCACCACGTTTGTCAATCTCCTTCTTTCGAAGATGGACCAAGCATGCTTTGCATTTTTTCGATCTCCTCGAGAAATTTTCGAGATTTCAAAAACAAACCCGAATATTCGTCATAATACATGGAAAGGACAGTACGCAGTTCTTTTTTTGTTTGAGGTTTCACTGATATACTTCCAAGACGCCGAAGATCAATATAATAAAAAAGGCGCAGCAATTTTACAGTGGCTTGAGAAACGGGAAGCAAATAAGGATCTAATTCAAAACAGCGATGACAAAGAAGACCGTTTTCTCTAATCGAGAAGGCAAAACGCCCTTCTTTGCTGCCGCAGTTCACACATTGATTCAACTCCGGACGAAGGCCGATCACCTGCAGCATTTTCATTTCAAAAATATTGGTCAATATAGCTGCATCATAGCCTTCATCTATGTAATCCAATGTTTGGTAAAAAAGCTCATACAAATACGGGTTGACTTTACTTTCTTCTGTTCCTTTATCCAGCAGTTCAGCCAAATACGAAGAATAAGCAGTTTTAAACAAGTCTTCCCTTATTTCTTTGAAAGAATGAATAGATTCTCCTTGTTGCAGAGTTCCTAATCCTCTTGATTGCTGAAACAAAAACTGCCCGCAAAAGAGCAGCTGGGTAATGGCGGAGAGGCGGCTATTCGGTTTTCTAGCCCCTCTCGCCATTAAAGCCATTTTTCCAAATTCTCTTGTAAACAATGTGATGATTTTATTTGATTCGCCATACGGAGTCGATCGTATGACAATTCCTTCACACTTTTGAAACACGTTGAAGGCCATCCTTTCATTGCACCAACGGGCCTTTTCAAGACAAAGGAAATTCGGCTTCTGCTAGTTCTTCCTCTTCTTCCAAGCGAGCAGATTGGCTTTCTTTTTCCAACTCTTTGTACAAGAGATACGTATCAATATTACCCGTTTTCGAAAACAGCTTCCAGGTAAAATCCAACATCATAACCCCGCCTTTCTTTGATTGAAACTAGCAAAAATGTTGTGATAATATTTTCCCCCGCCTATACCCGATTTATTAGGTGCAATTTTTTCAAGTACCTTGACAAAAACTCAAGATCTTAATATTCGTCTTCTCGAAAACCATATTCACGTAGAGCAGATATTTTATCACGCCAATCTTTTTGAACCTTTACCCATAATTCTAAAAAGACCTTGGAACCGAGAAGATTTTCAATGTCCATTCGAGCTCGTTTTCCTACTTCCTTCAGCATTCTCCCTTGTTTACCGATAATAATGCCTTTTTGGGAATCTCGTTCTACGATAATCGTGGCCATGATATGCACAAGATCCTTCTCTTCCTCGCGTTCCATTTTGTCAATCAGAACCGCAATCGAATGCGGAACCTCTTCTCTTGTCAAATGCAGAACTTTTTCCCGGATCAATTCCGAGACGATAAAACGTTCCGGATGGTCAGTCACTTGATCCGCCGGATAATATTGAGGACCTTCCGGCAAATATTCTTTAATGGCCGAAAGCAAGCGATCAACATTATTTCCATTAAGCGCGGAAATCGGAAATATTTCCTGGAAAGGATAAAGTTCTTTGTACTGTTCAATCATAGGAAAAAGCTCATCAGGATGTATTTGATCAATTTTATTTAATACTAAAAAAACGGGTGTTTGGATATCTTTGAGCATTTCGATGATATATTGTTCTCCCCGGCCGAGCCCTTCCGTCACATTCACCATAAATAAAATCAAATCTACTTCCTTAAGGGCGTTTACAGCCGTTTTTACCATAAAGTCGCCAAGTTTGTGCTTTGGCTTATGGATGCCGGGAGTGTCGATAAAAATCATTTGGGCATCGTCCGTTGTATAAACTCCCTGAATTCGGTTTCTTGTTGTTTGCGGTTTATCGCTCATAATAGCAATTTTTTGACCGATCACCCTGTTCAGAAAGGTTGATTTACCGACATTCGGTCTACCAATAATGGAAATAAATCCTGATTTATAATCTGCATTAATTGTCGCCATAGTTTTCGAACATCCTCCACTGTTGTAAGATTCTTAGTATGATGATTTTGAGCAAATCCTTTGTGAAACCAAAGACTTTCATTTGTAAGCGCTTTAAAAAGCCAAATCCCCAACTGAATTGAATCACTATCTATATTTTACACCATTTTTTTCTCCATATGGAGAGAGAGAAGTGAAAATTTCAGAAAAATTCGTCATTATTGCCTCGTTGATTCAAAAAACCATTTAATTCCACAAGGCTGTTTTTCATTGGCTTACGCTCTCATTTTAACCGACAAATGGCATGATTTCAAATTGGGTAAGTTAAAACTTGGTGTTTTCTCCCCATAACCATCATTTTCAACCAAATGCGTCGTATTTCATGGGAATTCCGTTTCGCTTCCTCGGAACTCCCCACAAATCGCATGATTTGAAAAAGAGCCGCCTTTAGGGCGACTCTTCCATTCATACAAAAAGTCGAAACCATTTCGGTAAAAAGATGATCATGCCGATCACAACAGCAAAAATAGCGTAGACGAGCACCGCCCCCGCCGCTAAATCTTTTGCCTCTTTTGCCAGCGGATGGTAGTCTTGTGTCGCTAAATCCACTATTTTTTCTATGGCGGTATTCACCATTTCCAGCGCGAACATTCCTGCGAATAAAAGTAAGAGGATCATCCACTCCCATTTTGAGAGTTGAAAAGCGAAACCGGCCGCCGTAGTTAAGAATGCCGCCATAACGTGAATTTTAAAGTTCGCTTCTTTCCATGCCGTACCTATTCCGCCAAAAGCGAACGAAAAGGACCGTTTTAATCGATGGACGCTGAAAACGTTCCGATCTTTATCTTTTGAGTCCATATTCATTTAAAATTTCCCTTTGCCGTGAAAACATGATTTTTTCTTCTTCCTCTGTCATGTGGTCATATCCGAGAAGATGAAGAAATCCATGCACCGCTAAAAATCCGAGTTCACGCTGAAAAGAATGGCCATAATCATGAGCCTGTTCACGTGCTTTAGGAACAGAGATAATAATATCCCCTAAAACTCTAGGCATATCTTCACCAATGATTTCCACTTCCTCCTCGTCAGTCTCTTCAAGAGCAAAGGAAATCACATCTGTCGGTTGATCTTTATGGCGATAATCCCTGTTAATTTCTTGGATGCGCTGATTATCGACAAAGGTTACAGACACTTCGCTTTCCTCCTGAATCCCTTCTTTTTCAGACGCAAATTGCAGCAGTTGCTCCACTAATTCCAAATCTTCTTGCTTTAATTCATTCGTTTCATCGATTAAATCAATCATTAAACTCATGTTGCTTCCTCCGTCTGTTTTTTCATTTCCGGATATTCGATCCGCGAGTGAAAAATACCATTTAATGCATCACAAATCGTTTGTTTGACAATTTCCAGTTCTTTTAAAGTAATATCACATTCACTAAACTGCCCGTCCCGCAAACGGTCTTGAATAATATTATGGACGAGGCTTTTTATTTGTTCAACAGTTGGCTGTTTCATCGATCGGACAGCCGCTTCCACACTATCGGCAATGCTGACGATGGCAATTTCTTTTGTCTGCGGCTTAGGACCCGGATATCGAAAATCTTCTTCATTCACTTCGTGGTTTTTTTCAATCGCTTTATAATAAAAATATTTTACCAAAGTGGTCCCATGATGCTGCTCAGCAAAATCCACAATTTCCTTCGGCAGCTTTTCTTTTCGCAGCATAGCCGCTCCGTCCACCACATGATCGATGATCATTTGTTTACTGACCTCAGGAGACAGATGTTGATGGGGATTTTCATGATCCATTTGGTTTTCAATAAAAAATTTTGGTCTTTTTGTTTTGCCGATATCATGGTAATAACATCCCACCCTTGCAAGCAACCCATTCGCCCCGATCGCTTCACATGCCGCTTCTGAAAGGTTGGCCACCATGATGCTATGGTGGTAAGTACCCGGCGTTTCCATTAAAATCTTTTTCAATAAAGGATGGTTCGGATTCGATAATTCAATCAGCTTCATCGTCGACAAAACGCCAAATCCATTTTCAATCATCGGCAATAAGCCTAGCGTCAGCACGGCAGACGCTATCCCGGATATAAAAGCAAACAAGGCAAAAAACAAATATTCCTTTCCAGAATACGATCCATTGCCGATTAATTTCAAAAATAAGATGACGAGCACATTGACAATGGACACATAAACTCCCGCCTGTAAAATATTCAAGCGGCGGCGATGCTTCAATAAAAACAAACTTCCCGTTAAACCGCTGAATAATAGATAAATAGCCATTTCGACATGAATGGTTTCACTCGTTCCATTATGAAACATAATGCTCCCGCAAGCCGCCAAAAGAATGGCGACGATTGCTGCTGTCCGCTCATTGATTAAAATGGTAATGAGCATGGAAGAAAGCGCTCCCGGATACAAGAAGCTCAACTGAGCATAGTCGTTATTTCCAATCCAGGCAATGATTTTCATTAACAAAAAAGAAAAAGTAAAAATCATGCCCACTAAAAGCAGATAGCTCTTTTTCTTTTCTGAAGGCAAAGAAGCGGTATGAAAAGAATAAATGAGCAAAAAAACGACAACCAAAACAAAAATAAGGAGTCCAAAAACAGGTTTATAAGAACGTTGGTGATTGATAAGACCCAGCAGTTTTAATTGCCGATAAATGTCCCTGTCAATTAAGTGACCTTCTTGGACGATAACTTGTCCTTGTAAAATCCTTACCGGTTCCACTTCTTCTTGGGCCTGTTCTTTCCGCTCGGAGGTCAACCGGCTGTCATACTCTTCAGTTGGCACGATGGCATAACGTCCAATTTCAACCGCAGCCCGTTTTAAATCTGGGGCCAATGGATTTTTTTCAATCGCTTGTTCGACTTGGTTTTGAAAATCAGTCAAATGTTCCTTGCGAATCCGCTGCTGCAACGTAAACTCCACATTGTCCACAATCGCATTCCGTGTTTTTTCTAGTTCTTCTTGATCGGCGGACAACAGCGTTAAAAAAACATCATCGCTAATCGATTTCGTCACATCTTCTGTCACATTTTTCGTCAGTTTATCTTTCAGTTCGGCTAATGGCGCCCGTTCTTCCTTTTGACTTTCTTTTTTTACTTCTTGTATAAAATCAAATATGGAATTCACGAGAGAAACCCGATTGAGAGCAGTATCTTGATTATAGACATAGGCATCTTCCACTTCTTCAGCTGCCTTTTTTCGTTCCTCTTCCGTTTTTTCTTTATCAACGATCGTTTTCGGTGAACGGATTGTTTTATCCGCAACGGAAAACAATTCTACATCATACGTTTCGGGTTTTACATTCATATAAAGGACGACAAACAAAATAATTGTGAGGAGTGTATACATGAGCGCAGCCAACATCGAATAGCTGACAGCAGAGCGTATACGGGTTATCCACTTTTGTACAATCATCGTACATATCCCCCGATCAAGCATCAGGATCTTTTACGGACATCGTGTGATGACTCCTTTAAACGGCGATATCCGACACGTCCATCCACTACTCACCTGATATCAGTAGAATCCAACAATGAAAGCGATGATAGCTTTGTATCAATGAATTTTTAAAAAACCGTCATTCATCTGAAGCAAGGAAACGTTAACAGACGGAACATGGATCGAGTAGGAGGGAGCGATTAACTCCCGTCCTCTCACACCACCGTACGTACGGTTCCGTATACGGCGGTTCAATTAAGATCATTGACGCAAGTCTTTATAACTTCCGTGAATAGCTGTTCTCTTTATGCCAGTGGTCACTCCACCCTCCAAGAGGTCTCCCACGGGATTCACCGCTTCCTCCCTCAAGTGAGGTACTACGTTTTCTGTGTTCATCATGACTCACTGAATACCAAGGGCTATTCTCTCTTAATTGTTCGGTCCTTCTTAGTTGTTCTAGACCAACTAATACTATGACCTCTGCTGACTTCTGACGGTTCAGCTACTTATCACTAAGTTGGTTATGAAGAGTACTTCACCTATCCGCCAGACCTCCCCGGGTAAGTACATGCACTTTCACACCATCTATCCGCCTCATTTACTCGATATGACCTTCGACAGAAAGAGCTTTGTTTTGTTATGCAAACTCACTCAATCATACCTAGCCTTATATGAGGTTCGTGTTCCTCGGTCCGGTGTTTTGCCTCCAGCTTCCTTCAGATTCCGCGTCACCACGGACACCCTTGCTCTTGGCTAACCTCTACTTCTGTCTTCGGGGTTCGGGACTTACACCCTATAGTTCATGTACATGCCGGGCGCACATAAAGAATAAGCCCGGGTGTCGCCACCGGACTTATTCATCGAAACGATCATAGGCCTCAATAATTTTAGAAACTAATGGATGCCTTACAACATCCGTTTGTTCTAAGTATATAAAACCAATCCCCGGTACATCCCGCAAAATATGTTCAGCACTAATAAGTCCGGAATGGACCCCTTTCGGGAGATCTATCTGAGTTCTGTCGCCAGTGATGACCATTTTCGATCCGAATCCAAGCCGGGTCAAAAACATTTTCATTTGGGCACGAGTGGTATTTTGAGCCTCATCCAATATAATAAAAGCATCATCCAATGTTCGGCCCCGCATATAGGCAAGCGGAGCAATTTCAATCGTTCCTCTCTCAATCAAGCGCTGCGTATGTTCAACGCCTAATACATCATGAAGCGCATCGTAGAGAGGCCGCAGATAGGGATCTACTTTTTCTTTTAAATCCCCGGGCAAGAATCCTAGGCTTTCCCCTGCTTCAACGGCAGGTCTTGTTAAAATGATGCGTTTTACGAATCCATTTTTGAGTGCATGCACCGCCATCACGACCGCTAAAAACGTTTTCCCCGTTCCCGCAGGTCCTATCCCAAATACAAGGTCATGTTGTCGAATGGCTGAAACATAATGCTGCTGGCCAATTGTCTTGACGCGAATGGATTTTCCTTTCGCATTTTTCGCAATTTCTTTGTCATACAATCCATCGAAGTAATCGATTGTCCCTTGTTTCGCCATTTGTACAGCGTACACAACATCTCTTTGGCTGATGTGGATCCCTTTCCTCATCACATTCAACAGCTGTTTTAAAATGTTGTGTACAATCTCGACTTCTTGTTCTTTCCCTGAAATAAGAATCGTTTCACCTCTTGTAATGAGAGAAACTTGAAATTCTTCTTCCAGCGTTTTTAAATTGCTGTCTGATATGCCGAACAAAGCTACTGCCTCATTCGGATCTTCCAGGATGATTTCCAGATTTTTGGTTTTTTCTGTCATTCGCTTTATCTCCTTGAATGATTGGTTGTCCTTTTGCAATATCTTCAATCACTTGGAAATATACTGTTATCCTAACTTTACCATTCTCTATTCTTCGATGCAAAATTTTTTCGCCCGTAATTTGTGCATCCGACTGAAGATGCTTTCTCAAATCCTTTCTTGCTAATTGATTCGCCTCTTGAACCGCCTGATTCACCGTATATCGGCGTTCCACGATTTTATATTCACGTTTGATCGACTGGCCCCATTCAACTGGAAGTTCCCAACGGAAAAACTTGATAGGATGGCTGCTTTCTTCCAAGGCCGTCAATTTAAATGTTTCCTTCTTCCACCATCCCCAGACAGGAATAGAAAACTTTCCTATTTTCAAAAAATAGCTTCTATTTTCCTTGCCGGTAAAAACTTGAAACGTCGTCTCAAGCGGCAGTTCAACGGATGATTTGTACCACGTTTCTCCCCAAACCTTTCCCTTGGAAGCCACGCTTTTTAGATGTTCTTCGTTGCCAACCCAACCGGAAACAAGCAATTGCCCTTTTTGAACAAACTGATTTCGCTTCACTACAGGCTGTCCTTTCTCAACAAACATTTTAACAATGACAGCTTTCTTTTTCGCTACTAAATTTTGCGGTCCTGTTGTCTTTTTTTCCTTTGGCTCGGTTTTTTCGACTACTTGAAAATGATAGGTTGTCCCGTTTAAATGTACACCAACCCATGTAATTCCTTCCACCCGACTTGTTAACTGACGTTGAATCGAATCGACGTCATCTATGAAAAATTGCAGTTTTCCTTTTTGAATGCCCATGCTTTTTAATTCTTTCCGAATGGCATGTTCCATTTCCGGACTGGCACCCGATATTTCGATCCCCCATACCATATTGGAAAGCACCACCAATATAATGAGAAACGAGAGCACCCCCGCCAACAAGCCGCTGTTTTTCATAAGCTTCTTTCCTATAAACGGACCGCCGCTTCCTTCGAGAAACGTGATTTTTCCTTCGAAATGACGGGCAATTTTACGAAATTCGGAAAGATCCTCCAATTGAATATAGAATATCACCGATTTCGTCCCGGTTTTTTTGGCATTCCAGACAGAAAGGTTGGACCTTACCAAATGATTAAGGAATCGTTCCGTCCCTTGGCCCTCCGCTTTGACCAATACTTTTCCTTTCAAAAACATCGTCCACTGGTTTTTCATCACTATCCCCCTACTGTTCCAAATACAAAACTTGGTCCACTCTACCTTCCAGCAAAATTTCTTCCGGCAAAATGGTTTTAATGACAAACGAACTTCCTTTTATTAATAACTGTCCTTGTTTCAGCAACAGCCTAACTTCTTTATCAGAAAAAGATAGCAACCCCCGATGGTTTTCCACGTATATATGGATTTGTCCGATCATCGTAATTCTTGGAAGGTCCATCATGACATCTTCAGGTAGGTCAAGTGTTTTAGCAAACCAGTTTTTTACTTGTTGCCGCCACTTTTTTGCCATAAAAAAAGAACCTCCTCTCATTTCATATGTATGAAATAAAAGGAAGTTTCAGCACTTCTTTTGATCCTGCCTAGGAAAAATAATTCCTTTTCGCTCTTGGAGGACCAAGAACTTCAGCTAAAATGATCCCCTTAACCAATTCCTTTTCTTGAATGGTCATGGCAGACTGTTCTTCCGCAGCCTCTTTGATTTCAAACGCTGCCCGGGCTTGATGATCTTCTCGTTCATTTCGTTTTGAATGTCGAATGAAATTCGGTTCAAGATCCTTCGTAGCCTTTGCCGACAAAGGATGCGTTTTTTCCGCCGTTCTTTCCTTTTTAATGCGATTGATGGAACGTTTTTGCTGGGGTTTCGCTTTTCTCATGAACATGTTATATAGATAGCTTCCAACAATGATAATCAAAAGTCCGATCATGGTTTCCATCGCGATTCTCCTTTCATCTTCTACCCTTTTCGTGTATCATTCTCTTTTGAATCCCCAGTCAGTTTGCCGATCGATTCTCTCATCCCTGTATCAGCCACGATATTGCGAAGATTGAAATAATCCAAAACGCCTAGATTTCCTTTTCTAAGAGCCTCTGCAGTAGCCAACGGCACTTCTGCTTCTGCCTCTACAACTTTCGCTCTCATTTCTTGAACTTTAGCTTTCATTTCTTGTTCGGTCGCCACAGCAATGGCACGACGTTCCTCCGCTTTAGCCTGAGCAATTTGTTTATCTGCTTCCGCCTGTTCTGTTTGCAGTTCGGCCCCTATATTTTTTCCAACGTCCACATCGGCAATATCGATCGAAAGAATTTCAAATGCAGTTCCAGAATCAAGCCCCTTCGCAAGTACTGTCTGCGAAATCATATCCGGGTTTTCTAATATTTTTTTATGGTCATCAGCTGAACCGATCGTCGAAACAATTCCTTCCCCGACACGGGCAATAACCGTTTCTTCCCCCGCTCCCCCGACAAGGCGGTCAATATTGGCTCTTACCGTAATTCGAGCTTTCGCTTTGACTTCTATCCCGTTCATCGCTACACCAGCAATAAAAGGAGTTTCAATGACTTTTGGATTGACGCTCATTTGCACTGCCTGCAAGACGTCACGGCCGGCAAGATCAATCGCAGCGGCGCGTTCGAAGGAAAGTTCGATATTCGCCCGGTGCGCTGCGATCAAAGCGTTGACGACACGATCGACATTCCCGCCTGCTAAATAATGGCTTTCCAACTGGTTGGTTGTTACGTTTAAGCCGGCTTTCGACGCTTTAATTAACGGATTGATGACACGGCTTGGAATCACCCTTCTAAGCCTCATCCCAATCAATGTGAAAATGCTGACTCTGACTCCGGCCGCCAATGCCGAAATCCAAAGCATAACCGGAACAATGGTCAAAAGTATGGCTAATAAAATAAGTCCAATCACAATCAGGATAAGAACAAACATCATTCCTGGATCCATTCCTATTCCTCCTGCCTTTTATTGTTTTACTTCTCTTACAATAATACGAACGCCTTCCACTTTTACTACCTGAATTTTTTTATCTTTCGCAATATAATTTCCTTCCGTAATCGCATCGATTCGTTCCTCATCTATCAGAATAGTCCCGGATGGACGAAGAGGAGTAACCGAAACACCTGTTTTTCCGATCAAATCATATCGATTCACATGGGAAACATAGCCTTTTTCTGAATCTGTGGAATCGGTCAGGACCATCCTTTGAAAAAGCTTCATTTTTTGGTGAAACACTCTTCTCATGACGATCATCCCCGTCACGGCAACCCCGATGGCGATCAACAGTGAAATCCCCATCCATAATCGATTATCTCCAACCGTCAAAATGCTTACGATCATGGCGGAAAGCCCTAATATTCCGGCTATTCCGCCCGGTAAAAATAATTCAGCGGTTAAAAGAACAACACCCACTAAAAAGAATGCAACGGCTTCATACCCGGCCGTACCAGCAGTAATATGTGCCCAGAAAAAAAACGCAAGAGCCAATATACCTATAATTCCGACAATTCCAAATCTAGGAGTAAAAAGTTCCATGACGAATGCCAAACTGGCAATGCTCAATAAAATGGTCACCATGGCTGGATGGGTCAGAATACGGCTCCACTTCACTGCAAAGCTTTCATGAACTTCATTTGTCATTCCTTTCTCCTTTTCAAACGCCAAAACACTCTTCTCTCCGGGAAACGATTTCCCTTGCTGAAGAGTGGATTCCGATTGATTGGCACACACTTCTACAGGCAGCAACAGTAAACAAAGTACGAATAAAAATGATATTCTCGCGATCGCTTACACCTCCACCATTCCCGTTATCTTATTTACGCCTAATACCGAAAAAAGTTTCGAATGATTTTTCATTTATATATGAAAATAGATCAGAAAAAGGAGGTTAAACGCTCAAAATTCGCCCACAAAAAAAGAGAGGCGATCGTCTTCGCCTCTCTTTTTTATTTACGATAAATGTTTCTGAACTAGCTTATTGACAAGAGAGCCATCTGCCTTCCCCTTTACTTTTGGCATTATGGCGCTCATTACTTTTCCAAAATCAGCTTTTGAAGAAGCATTCACTTCAGCAATTGTTTCCGTAACAATTTGCTCAAGTTCATCTTCTGTTAATGGTTTAGGCATATATTCACTCACGTAAGTCAGTTCAGTTTGAATTTTCTCAACAAGATCTTCACGACCTGCATTCTGAAATTCTTGGAGGGAGTCTTTCCGTTGTTTTACTTCGCGAGAAAGGACTGTCAACTCTTCGTCTTCTGCCAACTCACTTTTTCCAAGCTTGATCGCTTCGTTTTGAAGAGCAGCTTTCAGCATGCGAATGACAGAAAGCTTTTCTTTTTCCCTATTCTTCATCGCTTGTTTCATGTCGTGATTTAAACGTTCGAGAAGACTCAATGACTACACCCTCTCTTAATACTTGCGTTTTCTGGCCGCTTCAGACTTTTTCTTGCGTCTTACGCTTGGCTTTTCATAAAATTCGCGTTTTCTGTACTCTTGTAAAGTACCTGTTTTAGATACTTGACGTTTAAAACGACGAAGAGCATCTTCAAGCGATTCATTTTTGCGAACAATCGTTTTTGACATCTCTCTTCCCCTCCCTCCGAACACAGTACGATTACATATTGGTTTATGACCATAACATGTACTATGACATTATAATATATGCTTGTCTTTAGGTCAACAATTCTCTCCTCATGAGGAAATGGATGCCTTAGACAAAATGTTTCTACAGCCACCACTCCATGGCTGGAGAAACAGAATTGAATGATTCCAATCTCTTTTTTCTAAAAAATTGGTTACATAGACAAACTGCACGGAGTAAAATAATCTTCGAGTAGTTTGTTGCGTTCAATTTATCCAAATGGTTCAAAATGGATCAAATTTAGACCATAAGTTTTTTCAGCGGATAAAACCGAAACATTTTATAAGAATATTCACTCTTTTCCGAAAGGAGGACGATGGGTATGCGTCCGATTCTGTTAGGGGTTTTAGCCGCTTTCTTTTTTGCGTTTACATTCCTATTCAATCGGATGATGGATTTAGAAGGCGGAAGCTGGATATGGAGCGCTTCTTTGCGCTATTTTTTTATGGTTCCTCCCATGATGGTGATCGTTGCTTTCCGCAAGGGTCTTAAAACTCTTTGGCAAGAAATGAAAAAAAAGCCTTATGAATGGCTGTTATGGAGTACGGTTGGCTTTGGCCTATTTTATGCGCCTTTGTGTTTTGCCGCTGCCTATGGTCCTGGTTGGCTGATTGCCGCTACTTGGCAAATAACCATCATTTCGGGTTCACTTCTTGCACCGTTTTTTTACGAAACCGTCCAAACCGCACGAGGCCCCCTCAAGCTGCGAGGACACATTCCCACCCGTGGTCTGGCCATGTCTAGCTTCATTCTGTTAGGGGTGGCTTTTATACAATTCGAACACGCTGCTCGAATTTCAGCTGCCGACGCTGTGCTGTGCATCTTCCCCGTTATGTTGGCTTCCTTTGCTTATCCGCTCGGGAATCGGAAAATGATGGCGGCCGTTTCTCATCGCTTAGACGCTTATCAACGTGTACTTGGCATGACGATCGCAAGCCTTCCTTTTTGGATCGTCCTTTCGTTGTACGGAGCAGCTGTGATCGGACCCCCCAGCCTCGGACAGATCATTCAAACTGGTTGGGTGGCTATATTTTCCGGAGTGATCGCAACCGTTATGTTTTTTGCGGCTACTGATATGGTAAAAGGAAACATGCAAAAATTGTGCGCTGTGGAAGCAACCCAGTCATCGGAAGTGTTGTTCGCCATAATCGGTGAAATGATCGTATTATCCGCTCCTCTTCCTTCTCCCCTGTCTTGGCTGGGAATCAGTTTTGTCGTTATCGGCATGCTTTTGCACAGTTTCTTGTCGCGTCCCAAAAAAGAACAGAACAATGAGACGATCCATGTATAACAAAGGCAGGATACGACGGAACTTGTATAAAAGCAAAAGAGAATGCCTCTAGTGCATTCTCCTTTCTTTTACGCTAAACGCGCAGCTTTTCCAGCGGGAACATCGTCATCAAGGACGCGGACAAACTGTGCTTCGTTGTATGGATAGCCGGCTTTTGTAATCTTCACTTTGACAAGCTTTCCTACCATGTCTTCTGAAGCAGGGAACACTACCTTTAAGTAATTATCGGTATATCCTTCGTACAGCCCGCTTTCTGGGTCTTCTTTATAACGTTCTTCCGGTATCACTTCCAGCACTTCCCCTTCGAACTGAGAAGCGTACTCTTTTGCCAATTGATCGGAAAGCGTAATGAGACGGTGAACCCGTTCATTTTTGACTTCTTCGTCAATTTGATTTTCCATTCTGGCTGCCGGTGTTCCCGTTCTTTTAGAATACGGGAATACGTGGAGCTCTGCGAATTTATGTTCTTTTACAAAGTTATAGGTTTCCATAAATTCTTCTTCTGTTTCTCCCGGAAAGCCCACAATCACATCGGACGTGACAGCTAATCCCGGAAGCGCTTCGCGCAGTCGATTTAACCGTTCCGCAAAAAACTCCATCGTATATTTGCGGCGCATTCTTTTCAACACAGTGTTAGAACCCGATTGCAACGGAATATGTAAGTGACGAACGACGATGTTGGAGCGGTCGATTACATCAATTACTTCATCCGTGAGCTGGCTCGCTTCAATAGAAGAAATACGAAGGCGCTTCAGCCCATGAACTTGTTCTTCTATGTCTCTTAATAGCATAGCCAGATTGTAATCTTTCATATCAGTCCCATATCCGCCTGTATGAATTCCGGTAAGAACAATTTCTTTGTAGCCGGCATCGACAAGCTGTTGCGCTTGGCGAATGACTTCTTTCGGATCGCGTGAACGCATAAGTCCCCTAGCCCATGGAATAATGCAGAATGTGCAAAAATTATTGCAGCCTTCTTGAATTTTTAAAGAAGCTCTTGTGCGATCCGTAAAGGCCGGAACGTCCATTTCTTCAAACACTCGGTTTTTCATAATGTTTTTGACAGCGTTGATTGGCTGCCGTTCCTTTTGATACTTCTCAACAAAATCAAGAATTTTCGTCCGATCTTGAGTGCCGATGACAATATCGACTCCCGGAATTTCCAAAACTTCCGCAGGCGATGTTTGCGCATAGCAACCCGTGACACAAATAACAGCGTCAGGATTTTTTCGAACAGCACGCCGGATGACTTGACGGCTTTTTTTATCGCCTGTATTGGTCACCGTGCAAGTATTAATCACATAAATATCCGAAATAGAATCAAAATCAACCCGTTCATAGCCTGCACCTTTAAACAGCTGCCAAATGGCCTCTGTTTCATAGTGGTTTACTTTACATCCTAATGTATGGAATGCCACTGTCGGCATGTAAATCACCTCATTAATTCAAAATGATAGGAAATCGCGGATAAAGCATAAAGAGGAGCCGTTTCCGTCCGTAATATTCTTGGCCCTAAGCCGCACGGAATAAACCCTTTTTCAGACAATAAGGAAGCTTCTTCTTGGGAAAAGCCTCCTTCCGGCCCAAATGCGATCAACAGGGTGTCTTTTTGCTTTACATTTTTCAACGTTTCATAAAATTGCCGATGCTCTCCTTCTTTTGCCGCTTCTTCATAGGCAAATAATTTCCAAGTATAGCGGTCAGCCATTTCACATAACTTTTCAATCGAAACGGGCTCGTATATTTCCGGAATGACGGTTCGCTGAGATTGTTCCGCCGCTTCTTTCGCAATTTTTTCCCAGCGGACTACTTTTTTGTGCATCTTCTTTTCATCCCATTTTACGATGGAGCGCTCTGCCATAAAAGGCAAAAAAGAAGAAGCTCCAAGTTCCGTTCCTTTTTGAATGATCAGCTCTAGTTTATCTCCTTTTGGCAATCCGCTGGCCACCGTCACTTGGATCGGCAACTCCTTTTCATCACGGATCCATTTTACTACCGTGGCCCGGGCACAGTCGCTAGAAATTTCGTCCAAAATCGCCAACGCCGTTTGGTTTTGGCGATCAGAAAAAACAGCATAAAAATGGTCTCCGGCTTTCATTCTCATAACCCGCGACAAATGATGAAAATCTTCGCCTTTTATTCTAAATGACTGATCATCCTTTATTGGTTCGTGAATAAAGTAGCGCTGCACGCTGTCACCATCCAATCTCTACATTCGTTTGGCGATGATCGCCACCCAGTCTTCCATCAACATTGTTTCTTCTATCTTAAATCCGCATTTTGTAAGGACCTCTATCACTTCTTGACGTTTTTTCTGAATAATGCCGGAAGTAATAAAATATCCCCCTGGTTTGACAACCTTTGCAGCATCCTCCGCAAATCTTACAATCACTTCCGCCAATATGTTGGCTACGACAACGTCAGCTTGTTCGGAGACCCCATCCAATAAATTATTTTGCTGCACTGTTACGACGTCTTGGACTTTATTTAATTTCGTATTTAACCTTGCGGCCCGAACGGCCACCTCATCTAAATCGAAGGCCATCACTTTTTCGGCTCCCAATAAGGCAGCACCGATGCTCAATACCCCGGAACCAGTACCGACATCGATCACTCTATCCCCCGGTTTGACGATCTTCTCCAACGCCTGCAAGCACATAACCGTCGTTGGATGGGTGCCGGTTCCAAACGCCATTCCCGGATCTAATTCAATGATCAGTTCATCGGTCGAAACAGGCTTGTATTCCTCCCATGTCGGTACAATCGTGAATTTCTCGGATACTTTGACAGGATTGTAATATTTTTTCCAAGCCGTCGCCCATTCTTCTTCATGCACTTCGCTGATCGTAACCTTATTTTCTCCGATATCAATGTCGAATAAGACAAGATTGTTGATTGCTTGCTTGATCTCTTCTACCGTTTCGCCAAGGAAACTGTTAATGGGAAGATAGGCTTTAATAATAACCCCTTCTTCAGGATAATCATCAGGATTTAGTTGATAAATTTCCCCGAATTGATCTTCCCTTTCTTTCGTCAACTCATAAGGATCTTCAATCACAACACCGCTTGCCCCAGCTTCGTGCAAAATGTTTGAAATAGGTTCAATTGCTTCGTTTGTTGTATGGATACTGATTTCCGACCATTTCATGTTTTGCTTTGCTCCGTTTCTTATTAATCGCGTTTAATTGCCCTTTTCACCTTATCAAACAATGATTCGTGTTGTTCATCTGGAATGGAACCGCCAATCTCCGCAAATTCACGCAATAATTGTTTTTGTTTTTCGGTGAGCTTCGTTGGCGTTACGACTTTCACAATGATATGCTGGTCTCCGACTCCATAGCCGTGCACATTCGGAGCCCCTTTTCCGCGCAGGCGGAATTTTGTTCCTGTTTGTGTACCGGCAGGAATTTTCAATTTCACCTTGCCATGAAGGGTAGGGACTTCTATCTCGTCTCCCAATGCCGCTTGGGCGAAGGTAAGTGGCATTTCACAATAAATATCGTCTCCGTCCCGCTCGAAAAACTCATGAGGCTTTACATGGAATACAATGTACAAATCTCCAGGAGGACCCCCGTTAACCCCAGGTTCTCCTTGACCGGCCACACGCAGTTGTTGTCCATCGTCGATTCCAGCCGGTATTTTAATATGAATGCGACGTCTTTTTCTCACTTTACCGGTTCCGCCGCAAGTCGAACATTTTTCTCGAATGATTTGACCAGTGCCATCACAATGCGTACATACCCGTCGGTTGACAATGCGTCCAAATGGCGTATTTTGCTCCGTGCTGATTTGCCCGGTTCCGTGGCAATGTGGACAAGTTTCCGGTTTCGTTCCCGGCTTTGCTCCGGAACCGCCGCAAGTATCGCATGTTTCTTCCTTTGGAATTTGAATATCGGTTTCTTTTCCAAAAACGGCCTCTTCAAACGAAATGCTCATGGAATATTGCAGATCGGCTCCTGCTCTTGGAGCATTCGGATTTCTTCTTCTTGAACCGCCCCCGCCAAAAAATGTATTGAAAATGTCTTCAAAGCCGCCAAAACCATCAAAACCGCTGAATCCTCCGCCAAAGCCTTGATTTTGACTTGGATCCTCATGTCCAAATTGGTCATAGCGGGCGCGTTTTTGATCATCGCTTAAAACTTCATATGCCTCTTTCACTTCTTTAAACTTTTCTTCGGCGCCAGGTTCTTTATTGATATCCGGGTGGTATTTCTTTGAAAGTTTTCGATATGCTCTTTTAATTTCATCTTTTGAAGCGTTTTTACTCACGCCTAAAACTTCATAATAATCTCTTTTACTCATACCTAGAACACTCCCGCATCTCACATAAAGAATATTTTATCATTGAATCCAGCCGTTATGCAATGAAATCGTTAGCTGCGGTGAAAGGAAATGTTTGATGCCAATGAAGAAAAAAGCCAAAGCCATGAAGAACACCTGACTTTGACTTTTTTCTTTTCCTCAAACGGCCATTATTTCTTGTCGTCGTTCATTTCTTCGAATTCCGCATCCACTACATTGTCATCTTTTTTCTTGCTGTCATTTCCTTGTTGAGATTGTGCTTGTTGGGCTGCATTTTCATAAAGTTTGATGGAGAGGTTTTGAACGATTTCTTGAAGAGCCTCTTTCTTTTGGCGAATTTCTTCCAAATTATTTTTTTCAATGGCGGCTTTCAAGGCATCTCTAGCTTCTTCCGCTTTTTTCACTTCGCCGGCATCCACTTTTCCTTCCAGCTCTTTCAAAGTCTTGTCAACCGTAAAGACGAGCTGGTCAGCTTCGTTGCGAAGTTCTGCTTCTTCTTTGCGTTTTCTATCAGCTTCCGCATTTTCCTCTGCTTCTTTGATCATGCGTTGAATTTCTTCTTCGGACAATCCAGAGGACGATTTAATCGTAATTTTTTGCTCTTTTCCAGTTCCTAAATCTTTCGCACTAACGTTAACGATACCGTTTTTGTCGATATCGAAAGTCACTTCAATTTGCGGTACTCCTCTTGGAGCAGGTGGAATATCCGTTAATTGGAAACGGCCAAGTGTTTTGTTATCCGCTGCCATCGGGCGTTCTCCTTGAAGAACGTGAATATCCACAGCCGTTTGGTTATCAGCTGCAGTGGAGAAAATTTGCGACTTCGATGTCGGAATCGTGGTATTGCGTTCGATCAATTTCGTGAACACGCCGCCCATCGTTTCAATTCCGAGTGAAAGCGGAGTAACGTCCAGCAATACAACGTCTCTCACATCGCCTGTCAAAACTCCTCCTTGAATAGCAGCACCCATGGCCACTACTTCATCCGGATTGACCCCTTTATGCGGTTCTTTTCCAATTTCTTTGCGAATGGCTTCTTGAACCGCCGGTATACGAGTAGATCCCCCGACAAGTATAACTTTGTCGATATCAGCAGGAGTTAAACCGGCATCTTGAAGTGCTTGACGCGTCGGTCCCATTGTACGTTCTACCAGGTGCGCAGAGAGTTCGTCAAATTTAGCACGCGTCAAGGTCATTTCCAAATGAAGAGGTCCTGATTCTCCTGCTGTAATGAACGGCAAAGAGATTTGTGTCGTCGTTACACCAGAAAGATCTTTTTTCGCTTTTTCGGCAGCATCTTTTAAACGTTGCATAGCCATTTTGTCTTTTGACAAATCAATTCCGTTTTCTTTTTTGAATTCTTCCACTAAGTAGTCAATAATCACTTGGTCAAAATCATCGCCGCCAAGATGGTTATCTCCGGCAGTAGCGCGCACTTCAAACACGCCGTCGCCCAATTCAAGAATGGAGACGTCAAACGTTCCTCCACCAAGGTCGTATACTAAAATTGTTTGATCATCTTCCATTTTGTCTAATCCATAAGCAAGAGCAGCCGCAGTTGGTTCGTTGATGATCCGTTCGACTTCCAAACCGGCAATTTTACCGGCATCTTTTGTGGCTTGACGTTGTGCGTCATTAAAATAAGCAGGTACAGTAATAACCGCTTTTTCTACTTTTTCTCCCAAATAGTCTTCTGCATAGGATTTTAAGTATTGTAAAATCATTGCAGAAATTTCTTGTGGAGTATATTGTTTCCCTTCAATTTCCACTTTATAGTCCGTTCCCATATGACGTTTAATGGAAATAATGGTATTCGGGTTGGTAATGGCTTGACGTTTTGCCACTTCCCCTACTTGTCTTTCCCCATTTTTAAAGGCTACAACCGAAGGAGTTGTACGGTTTCCTTCCGGATTGGGAATTACTTTCGGTTCACCGCCTTCAAGAACGGCAACACAAGAGTTTGTAGTTCCTAAATCAATCCCAATGATCTTGCTCATGTCTCATACCTCCTAACTTGTTATGTAAAACTTTCCGTCCTATTGATTTACTTTCACCATCGCAGGACGTATCACACGGTCTTTTAATTTATAGCCTTTTTGAAGTTCTTCCACTACGATGTTAGGACCAACCGTTTCATCGTTAGCCACCATGACGGCTTGATGAATATTTGGATCAAACTCTTTTCCAGCCGCTTCAATTTCTTCAAGTCCTTCTTTTTTTAAGGCTTCCAAAACACCATTGTAAACCATCTTCATTCCTTGAAGAAGAGATTTGGCTTGTTCATCAGAGACCGTTACTTGCAATGCTCGTTCAAAATTGTCCAGAACGGGAAGAAGGTCAGAGATTAAGCTTTGGGCTCGATATTTTTCGCTGGCTTGCTTTTCGATATTCACACGCCGGCGATAATTTTCAAAGTCCGCCAACAATCGCAAATAACGATTCTCTGCTTCCTCCAGTTTAGTCTCCAATTCTTTAATTTTTTGTTTTTGCTTTTCGATATCTGTTTGATTTTCTTCTTGAACATTATCCCCATTTTCTGGAGATTCTTCCGATTGTTCAGCTACTTGTTCAGAAAGTTCCGGTTTATTCTCAGTTTCAGACTGAAGTTCTTCGTTTTCTTTCTCTTTTAATTCTTGCTCTGTCTTATCCATCGATTGTTTTTTTTCTTCTGTCAATGGATTCACCTCCTTAAAATGGCGGAAAGTGGAAAGACAAAGAAAAAGAGAGCAGCCAGCCTAAAAGCCGGTTACCGCCCGCTATCAACACTCCTCAATATTTCCACCATGTTTAATTTTGATACAATTTTGTCAATACATTACTCAAACTATCGCTAAAAAACTGGAGCAGACTGATGACTCTTGAATACTCCATACGAGTCGGACCTAAAACGGCAATGGTTCCCACATGTTTATCTCCTATAGAATAGGAAGCCGTGATGAGACTGCAATCTTTCATGGCCAAATTTTTGTTTTCTCTTCCAATTTTCACTTGAATGCCAATTGGAATTTGGTTCAACAAACGGGCAATGCCTTTCTCTTGTTCAATCATATCCAGTAATAACCGAATTTTCTCGATATCATGAAATTCAGGCTGATTCAACATATTGGTCTTCCCGCCGAAAAATAATTTTTCATCGGCTGGAAGTTCTACCGCCCTCACCAGCGAGCGAAGAATATCGTCATAATTAGATATATGCTGGCGAAGCAGCGTTGCCACTTCTTTATATATGTGATCCTGCAAATTGTCAAGCGGAACGCCAAATAATCGTTCATTTAAAATATTGACCATTTTTTCTATATCGCCTGAACTGATCGTTTTCGGGAGAGTAAAGGTCCGATTTTCCACATGTCCGGTATCCGTCACAATGATGGCAACCGCCGTTTCCTTATTTAAAGGGACAATTTGGATTCTTTTTAATTTGTTCTCTTTTAATCTTGGCCCCAGCGCAATCGCTGTATAATTGGTCAGCTCTGATAAAATTTTCGCCGACTTTTGTACGATCCTCTCCATTTCATAAATCCTTTCAGCGAAGATGGAGCGAATCGTCATAATATCTTGTTTATTGAGTTTCTCCGGATGAAGGAGATGATCAACGTAGTAGCGATACCCTTTTTCAGACGGAATTCTCCCTGATGAAGTATGCGTTTTTTCAAGAAATCCCAATTCTTCCAAATCAGCCATTTCATTGCGAATGGTGGCCGAACTAAAATGGATTTCGCTTTTTTTGGATAAACTGCGCGAGCCGACAGGTTGTGCAGATCGAATAAAGTCATCAATAATTGCTTGCAGAATCAGCAATTGGCGATCTGTTAACACCTTACATCACCTCTGTTAGCACTCTCTTCTATCGAGTGCTAAATCTATTAAATAACTTATCAAAAGGGGACTCCTCTGTCAATCATTTAACTAATGCCAAGAAAAGCTTGGAACACTTCATTTCCCAAAAACCTTCCTTTTTTCGTGAGACGGATAAAATCTCCTTGTACTTCCACTAGTCCTTTGTTTTCCATTTCTTTCGCAGGAGATGAGAAAATCTCCATAAGCTCTATCCCAAATTTATGCTGAAAGCGAGTCATTGACACTCCTTCTGTTTTTCGCAATCCTAAAAACATTTCTTCTTCCATCTTTTCTTCTTGGCTGAGACTGATTTCTTCCATAACAGGAAACTGGCCGTTTTCCACCTGCCCCATATATTTTTTCAGCGGCCCGTAATTAGCTCGTCTCTTCCCATTCACATACGAATGTGCCCCAGCGCCAAACCCATAATATTCGCCATTATTCCAGTAAACAAGATTATGCTTGCTTTCATAGCCCTTTTTAGCAAAATTGCTGATTTCGTATTGATGAATTCCATGCCGTTCCATTTCATCCATCAGCAGATCATACATTTCCGCTTCCAAATCCTCGGATGAAAGCGGCAGTCTCCCTTTTTTCATTAAATTGTAATAAACCGTTTTCGGTTCAATGATTAAAGAATACGCTGAATAATGAGGAAGATCGAGTTGAAGCGCTTTTTCCAGCGACAACTGAAAATCCTCTTTCTTTTGTCCGGGAAGGGCATACATTAGATCAATACTGATATTTTCAAATCCTGCTTTGATTGCCATATCCACTGTTTTCACGACGTCTTTACCCGTATGAGTCCGGCCGATTCTTTTCAGCAATTCATCATCAAATGATTGAACTCCTAAACTCAGTCGGTTTACGCCATAATGGTGTAGAATGGCCAATTTTTCTTTTGTTAAGTCATCCGGATTGGCTTCAAAGGTAAATTCTCCTTTTTGGAAAGGAAGAATGTCGCGGATCGTTTTGCAAAGTTCTTCCAGCTGGTCAGCTTCCAGCGCGGTGGGAGTCCCCCCTCCGACAAAGATCGTTTTCAGCTCTCGGGTGGGAAATGCTTCAAGAGTGATCCTCATCTCTTCTTTTAACGCTTTCAAATAGCGTTTAACCGGCTGGCCTTTCAAAAAGAACTTATTAAAATCGCAATAATAACAAATTTGTTTACAAAACGGTATATGGATATAGGCAGACTCGATCATGAAGTCTTCACCCCTTTCCTATTAAAAAGATCCTTATACACAGTCAGCAAAGTCCTTTACACGAAGTTGATCTATAAATGGGTCCAAGGAAAAAAACGAGAAAGGGAAAGCGGAACTTCGCCTTCCCATTCGATCGTTCGTTTTCTATTTACAAAGAAACTTGATGATACAGTCGTTGTCATTTAGAGTCATCCATTTTTAGTACTGCCATGAAGGCTTCTTGCGGTACTTCAACGGACCCTACTTGCTTCATCCGTTTCTTTCCTTCTTTTTGTTTTTCCAGCAGTTTTCGTTTCCGGGAAACGTCTCCTCCGTAACACTTCGACAATACATTTTTCCGCATTGCTTTGATCGTGGATCTGGCAATAATTTTGCTCCCGATCGCGGCTTGCACCGGAACTTCAAATTGTTGTCTAGGGATTAAGTCTTTCAGCTTTTCTACAATCACTTTTCCTCTCTCATAAGCAAAATCGCGATGGACAATAAAGCTTAAGGCATCGACTTTCTCCCCATTCAGCAAAATATCCATTTTCACTAATTTCGACGGTTTGTATCCAATAAGTTCATAATCAAAAGAAGCGTACCCTTTTGTACTGGACTTTAGCTGATCAAAAAAGTCATACACAATTTCAGAAAGCGGAATTTCATATATAACATTGACGCGAGTGTCATCAAGATATTGCATATCGATAAACTGACCACGCTTTGCTTGCGCCAATTCCATGACAGCACCGACATAATCATTTGGGACCATCATGCTGGCTCGAACATAAGGTTCTTCGATCCGATCGATCTTCTGAGGATCCGGCATATTGGTCGGATTATCTACTTGAACTTCTTTCCCATCCGTCGTATGAACTTTATAAATAACGCTTGGCGCCGTCGTAATTAAATCAATTTTAAATTCACGCTCAATCCGCTCTTGAATAATCTCCATATGCAAAAGTCCTAAGAAACCGCAGCGGAAACCGAAACCGAGCGCTTGTGACGTTTCCGGTTCAAATTGCAAAGCAGAATCGTTCAATTGTAATTTTTCAAGCGCTTCGCGAAGATCATTAAATTTAGCAGAGTCGATAGGGTACATTCCGCAATAAACCATCGGATTTAATTTCCGGTAGCCGGGAAGCGGTTCAGAAGCCGGGTTGACTGCCGAAGTAATGGTATCGCCGACTCTTGTATCACCGACATTTTTGATGGAGGCCGTTAAATAGCCGACATCTCCAACCATTAATTCATCCCGAGTGACAGGCTTAGGAGTTAAAACGCCCACTTCCGTAACCTCAAACTCTTTTCCCGTTGCCATCATTTTAATTTTGTCCCCGACTTTGACCGATCCATCCACTACACGAATATAGGCGATAACCCCTTTATACGGATCATATAAAGAATCGAAAATGAGCGCTTTCAAAGGGGCGTCAGGATCCCCTTCCGGAGGCGGAACCATTTCCACAATCTGCTCCAGTATCTCGTCGATTCCGATACCTGCTTTCGCTGATGCCAGCACGGCTTCCGAAGCATCTAATCCAATGACGTCCTCGATTTCTTGGCGCACTCTTTCCGGATCAGCGGCCGGCAAATCAATTTTATTGATGACTGGGATAATTTCCAAATCATTATCAATGGCTAAATAGACATTGGCAAGCGTCTGAGCTTCAATGCCTTGGGCAGCATCCACGACGAGAATGGCTCCTTCGCAAGCTGCCAAGCTTCTCGAAACTTCATACGTAAAATCGACATGCCCAGGCGTGTCGATTAAATGAAAGATATAGTCTTCTCCGTCTTTCGCTTTATACTTCAATTGAACAGCATTCAGCTTGATCGTAATGCCGCGTTCTCTTTCTAAATCCATCGTATCCAGCAGCTGATCTTTCATCTCCCGTTCCGATAGGGCGTTTGTTTTTTCAAGAATGCGATCAGCAAGCGTGGATTTCCCATGATCAATATGGGCGATAATGGAAAAATTGCGAATATGCTTCTGTCTGTTCAGTTTTTCTTCCCGCTTCATACTCATTCACTCCTGTTTATCGGCACACGTACACTATTGTCGATTATAGCAGTCAGATTGCCAATATTCAATGAAAACCTTTCTTATCAAAAACGGTCTTCTTCTCTTCCACAATCCGTACACATATTTGGCTGTTCAATCGGATTTATCCGATTTTAGCTGATGTGGCTAGTTCGGATCACTCATGTGTTTCGAGATATTCACGGCGGTTATCCCTCTCTTAGTGGAAGAAGTATCTTTTTTCCTGCTTGAAAGAACGTTTTTACATAAAGAAGAGGGCGTCATAGCACCCTCTTCTTTTAAAAGCAGTGGATCATATGAATTCTACTGTTTTGAACGCTGAGTTTCGCCGGACTGATTCACTTTTTCTGCTTGCCAATAATAATCGCTGAAGGCATCGGCAAAGGCTTCACATGCTCTAGTGATTTCATCCATTGTATTATCCACTCCTCCCACCTCGATTAAAAATGCTTTGTCCGACAAATCTTGGTTGAATTTTCCGTTTGTGTTTTTGCCTTGCTTGACGATAACCCCTCTTGATAACCCAGGATATTTTTTTTCTAATCGTTTATGAAGCTCCGTGGCAAGGGCAGCATTTTTTTCATAATTCGGATGTTCAGCTCCGATAATAAAAGCGATTTTCGCATAGCTCTTTCCATGAATTCGAGTGGTGGTTGCATTTTTCCGCTGAGAATCACGGTGAATATCGATAAAATACTGTAAATCTCGATGACGTTTCATGGCCGAAGCGACAACTTGCCTTGATTCTTGGTAAGCCAATCCGTAGTCCCATCCACGTTTATTGAGTAAATCGACGATATCCGTCTTATCCACATAAGTGCCAATTCCCTTCTCTTCAAGCTTGCTTTTTAAAATTTCTCCCACTTTTGTGACATTTAGTTTTGAATTTTGCGCAGCATCCGGATCATTCACCCCGTTCAAATATGGCAAGTATGATTCATGGGTGTGGGTAAAATAAAGATATACGGTTTGTTTTTCGTTAGTCGACAGAGGAGGATTCTGTTTCTTTTCGGTCTCGAGATCCTTCGTGTTTTTCAAAGGCGCCTCCTTCTCTTTGCTTAATACTTCTTTTGGCGGTTCCGACTCAATCGGAAGGTTCGTATAGTTTGTCCCCTTTCCGGCTACGAGGATATAACCATCATAAATGGAAAATCCGGGGATTTCCCTGCCTAATAAACTTCGCTGATCTTTCATTTTAATATTCGTCGCAAATTGAAATAATACTTCATTCAGCGAAGGAACGCGGATATCTTTTGGTTCCTCTTTTAAAAACAACTTATTCTCCATCGTAAATAGATGATATAGGACCGCTCCCGATATATTTTTTGTCGCCTTATTCACAGAATTGGAGGATAGCCGATATTCATTTTGAAACGTTGTTAAAATCCCCACCAAAGAAAAAACGGATAAAAGAGCGGCAAAAAAAGTAAAAGCTGCTTTTACGATAGTCGCAATGTCGATAGACAGGATATAGTGGGAGTTTGTTTTTTTCATCGTTCCACCCTTTCGTTTCAGTCTAGTAATATATCTATGACTTTCATAGAAAAGGTAGAACTTCTCTTTCCCGTTTTGGCAAAATCGTGATGCTATCGATGATTTTGCCCCAAAAAAAGCAGCCGGTTTCAGCGAGTGTAGAAACCGGCGTTATGCTGTCCAATAGCACTATGAAGAGCAGCGTTCAGACCATTAGCAATAATATTGGCAGTATCCTGAATAAACACGTCCACTTCTTTTGGCGTCACCATTAAATTGTGGCCAAGTGGAGCCAGAACTTCATGAATGAGCTTTCTTTTTTCTTCTTCACTTAAAGTGCCAATCAGCCCTAAAAACATTTTTCGCGGTTCCTCATCGGGAAGATCTTCCTCTGTTAATTTTTTCTTCTTCCCGAACAGAAAGCCGGCAGATGCAAGTGCTTTAGAAGGCCGGTCTCCTTCTTTCATTTCTCGTCCGAAATGCTTAAGCATAAAATCAATCGTTTCGCTCGTAATCGACACTGCATCCAAAACAGTCGGCACTCCAATGGCAATAACCGGCACTCCTAAGGTTTGCTTGCTCAATTCTTTCCGTTTGTTTCCGACACCTGAACCGGGTTGGATGCCTGTATCCGATATTTGAATAGTAGCGTTAACACGTTCAATAGATCTTGAGGCCAGAGCATCAATCGCAATAATAAAATCAGGTTTTGATTTTTCAACCACTCCGTAAATAATGTCGCTCGTCTCAAGCCCCGTCAGACCCATGACTCCTGGAGCAAGAGCACTCACTTCCCGATACCCTTCTTCTACCGCTTCAGGCTGGAATTGAAATAAGTGCCTTGTCACTAGCACATTCTCACAAACGATCGGTCCTAACGAGTCGGGGGTGACATTCCAATTTCCAAGGCCGACTATTAAACAGCTGGCATCTTTAGAAATATGATTTTTTTGCAAAAACTGCGAGAATTCGTTGGCAAAAACGGCGGTTACTTCTTTTTGCAGTTCCGTGTTTTGCTCCCGAATTCCTTGAGCTTCAATCGTTAAATAATGACCGGCTTTCTTCCCGATTTTTTTCTCGCCTTCCTCTGTAATTTCCACATAGGAAATGTGGACGCCATTTTTGTCCCGCTCTTGAACAATGACTCCCTTAAGTTCTGATTTTTCTTTATCCTTCTCCTCAATCATTTCTTTCGCTTCTATCGCCAAATCCGTTCGAACGGCATATACGCTATAATCGATGTTTTTTTCTTTTTCCACTATGATCAGCCCTTTCCGAAACCACCTGTTTTGATTATTTTTCCCATTAGACAAAGCTTCATTCCTTCGATATTACAAACGAACAGATGTTTTCCGTTATTGGCAAATCGGCTTGGCTTAAAGTTCGCTTTATCAATTCCAGTATTGCAATATCGGCATTCGTTTGATAGAATAACTTTTGTTCTTATTGTTTAAGAAAAGTGAAAGTCGAGTATCTATAAAAATCTCGATCGCTCACAGGAGGTGACAGAGATGCCAAATATTAAGTCTGCAATTAAACGTGTAAAAACAAATGAAGAACACAGAGCGAGAAACGCACAATTTAAATCTTCTATGCGTACAGCGATCAAAAAATTCGAAGCAGCGGCTGTAAACAATGCCGATAATGCTCAAGAACTTCTCCAAAATGCGGTGAAGCTCGTCGACAAAGCAGCGGCTAAAGGCATTATTCATAAAAATACGGCAAGCCGTACTAAATCCCGCTTAATGAAAAAATTATCTGTCAACGCATAAATAAAAAAGGATGTCAAACGGACATCCTTTTTTATTTTGCACTTTTTATCCATGAAGGTGACTTAATTTCCCCCACAGACAAAATTCCAGTTTTTCAAACCCCGACAAAAGATAGTCGATGGTCCATTCTCGACAGAGGAACACTGCTTATTTTTGATTCCTTCCAAAAAATTTTAATAAAAATAGCTCAATGACCATCTTTTTATCCATCACGCTTGTTTTCATCGCATAGTCGCATTCTGCCAGCAGATGGATGATCCGCGCCAAATCTTCTTCTGTAAATTTCTGTGCCTTTTCAAGAGCCAGCTTTACACGAAAAGGATGCACCTTCAAAATGGCAGCTATTTTTTGCTGTCCATAACCCTTCCTTGCCAGCTCTTTTACTTGGTAAATAAGCCGAAATTGGCTTGCAATGATAGATAATAATTTGATGGGTTCTTCATTTTGTTTTAACAAATCATAATAAATTTCAAATGCTTCTTCGATCTTGCCGTTCACTATTTTATCCACTAAAGAAAAAACATTTTGTTCGAGCGATTTTGCCGTTAACCGTTCCACCATTCCTGCATCGATAACACTTGTTTCTGTGGCATACATGGCAAGTTTGTCAATCTCGCTGGCCAAAATCATTAAATTCATTCCTGCAAGAGTCATCAGTTGTTGGACAGCAGCATCATCCATTTCTTTGTTTTTGGCTTTTGCGCGTTCTTTTATCCAGATCATGGTTTCTTTCTCATTCAGTTTTTTCGCCTCAAACGTTTCAGCCTTTTCCTTTAATCGCTTTGTGATTTTTTTACGTTCATCCAATTTTTCATAAGGCGCGGCAAAAACGACGATGGAATAAGGCGCCGGTTTTTCAATGTAATCCAACAGCCTTTTTAGGTTATGCTCCACTTTTTCTTTCGACTTCTCCGCCTTTAAAAAAACGGGATTATGTAGCACCACTAAACGCCTTTCCCCTAAAAACGGAAGCGTTTCGGCGTCTTCAATCGCCAACTCGACCGGTGTTTCTTCCAAATCGTACGAGGAAAAATTAAAATCCATTTCTTTTTCGTTTAACGCATATTGAAGCAACTTTTGCTTTAATTCACTCATAAAAAACGTTTCTGGTCCATATACTAAGTAAAGCGGAGAAAATTGTCTTTTCTCAATTTTTTCCCATACATTCATCAGCGTCTATACTCTCCAATTGCTTTTTTATTCATCCATTACAGATCTATCATAAAAAAGCAATTCCTTTTTGACAAGAGGAACATCTTTTACCCGTTGATGCACCCCTTGCCAAATCTATATAAACGCTGGCAAAAAAGTCCCGGGAACTTTTGTTGGCCAGCGGTAAACCTCGCTGTTTATATTGTCGCCATACAAGATCAAAATATAGGTGTCAACTCTTGTCATAGAAGGAAATTGTTCGAGGAGCTATAGATTTTTTTGTATAGATCGAATATACTGAAAAAAATAGGAGGGGATAGGATGAACGAATTCGAAAAAGATGTCCAGTCAAAGCGCAATGACGCCGTAGATTCTGGTGTAGGTTTTGGGGTTTCGTTTCTTTTCTTCACCATTATCTTTCTGATAGGAGTAACGATTAAAGCGATTGGGTAAGTGGATGAAAAGTTCGTCATAAAGGGACGAACTTCTTTTTTTGAACTACTATATGCTATGGAAAATGAGTCTGGAACGTTCCTTTTTCCTTGTAAAATTTGTAGGTGATCTGCCCATTGAGATCTGTGCGAAACACATTGATATGTTGCTCCTCCAACAAACGGATCACCTCCGGATGAGGATGTCCGTAACGATTTTTCACTCCGACTGAAATCACTGCGATTTTCGGGTTCACAGCCTCTAGAAATTTTGGGGATGTAGATGTCTTGCTCCCATGATGCCCGACCTTTAATATATCCGCTTTTAAATTCCATTGCTGGACAAGCTCAGCCTCCCCCTCCTTCTCCAAATCTCCTGTAAACAGCCATCTTAATCCGCCTATCTTGGCATACAGCACTAGAGAATCATTATTTCCTTCATAAAATGAATCGTCAGGAGAAAGAAACAAAAAGGCAAAGTTGCCTGTGTTCCATCCTTGCCCCTCTATCCCTTCAGTAACTTTGATTTGTTTTTGGAAAGCAAGCCGAATTATTCTTTTCATGATGGCGTCTTTTTCAGATCCCGGAGTAATGATGATTTCCCGGATATGGACAGCAGGAATGATTTCTGTCGCCGCTCCGACATGGTCATAATCGCCGTGAGTCAAAATCAGTTTATCAATTTCCGTAATTCCTTTGCTTTTCAAATAAGGTACTAAAATATCCCTCCCAACGGAAAATTCCCTGCTTTTTTCTTGCCATTTGTCTCTTTGAAAGGGAAGATGTCCGCCAGTATCGATTAAATAGTTGCCTTTATGAAACGGGAGATGGATGAAAATAGAGTCCCCCTGACCGACATCGATAAAAGTAACTTCTCCATAAGGGCTCATACGCAAGCACATAAGATGGACGACCAATACTGCAGCTAATAAAAGACTTGCCTTTATCATGGAATGATATTTTTCCCACAAAAAAAAGAAGAAGAAAACAGCCCCCATGTACAAAAAAAGAAAGAACTCATTAGGCTTTCCAGTGACAATAGTGGCAAATGGCAGGTTTCCGCAATCTTCAGCAAACTGATTGATTTTGCCGAACAACCATGAAAATGTTTGGACGGGTGGCGGCAATCCTCCAGCAACTTTGAGAAACAAAAAACTGAAAAGAGAAAGCGGCATCATCAAAAAAGAATAAAATGGAACAAAGAATAAATTGGCCGCAAGGGATATAATGGAAATTTCATAGAAATGATAAAGTAGAAGCGGAATACTGGACGCTTGGGAGATCAACGTAATGGCAAATGACTTTCCCAAAGCACTTTTCAATCGGGAAATCAACGGGGAGGAAAGCAAAAGAGAAACGCTCACCATATAGCTCAGCTGTAAACCGATGTGGTACAGCAAAAAAGGATCGTATAAGATGACCAACATAAAACTGGCTCCGATGGCATCTAATGAAGTCCATCCCCTTTTGGTTAGAGAGGCAAGGAGGAGAAAACTCGTCATCAGTACAGATCTTACAACAGGAGGAGATCCTCCGGTCATCACCGCATAAAGAGGCAATAAAAACAGCAGAATCCACGCTGAGGTTTCTCTTGTCACCCCTAGTCGGATCAAAAGATAAAAAAAGGCGCCTGCTATCAATTGGACATGGAGACCGGAAACGGCAAGCAAATGAATAATCCCCAATTTTTGATAAGCTGTTATCAATTCTTCATCTGCTTTGCTTTGATCACCAAATAGAAGGGCTGCCGCTACAGCTTTCATTTCTTGCGGAAATTGATCCATGACTAATTGGATGCCCTGTGCACGCACCTTTTGAAGTCGATCCAAAAACGTCGGTTTTGTGTAGTAGCAATCGTCTAAACGAATGTTGCCGATCGGTTCGATGATCCAATAAATTTGATGATCCGATAAATAGGTTTTATAATCAAAGCTGTTCTCGTTTCTGCTTGTGGATGGCTCCAGTAATTTTCCGGAAAACGAACAAACGAGGGGAGAAACCAATTTTTGCTGGAGAAGCTGTTTTTCTTCTGGAGAATGAAGAGTGTATCGCAATTCGAGCTTTTCTCCATCTTGAGAAATAACACGGGCCTTCAGCTGATCGCCGTCGAAGGTCATATCTTGTAGAAAAGAAACCGTCCAATTCGATTCCGTACCAACATATAAACTATGATGATGACTTGAGCGAATGAAGGTGGCCAAATAAAAAAACACAGACACCGCTAACAGGGAAATGACTACTGTTTTAGGAAGCTTGAATAAAAGAAACAAGCAAATCATCAAAAGAAAAAGACGGACGCTGCCTAAAGAACGAGGCAGTGCCCAAATGCTGCCGAAAAGAGAAAAAACAGCGAAATAGAGAATGTTTCCTTTCATTCCCCACCCCCAATATATTAGCCAAATAAGTCCGTGACCTGCGCTTTTAACTGTTGCAAAGTTTCAGCATCTTCTCCGGATAATTCCAATTTGTCCATCAATGTTTGTACAAGTTTTTTCTTTTCCTCGTTTTTGCGATCAATGATCGGCCATTCAAAGGGAATGTGTTCTACTTTTACCCCCGCTTTTTCAAATAATTCAAGGCTGAAAGGATGGTTGTGATAGCCATTCGCATAATATACGGAGGAAATTCCCGCTTGAATAATGGATTTTGTACACTGCACGCACGGAAAATGAGTGACGTAAATTTCCGCATTTTTCGTTGGCACTCCAAATTTGGCGCATTGCAAAATAGCATTCATTTCAGCGTGAATCGTCCGGATGCAATGTCCTTCTTCCATATAGCAACCGACATCCACACAATGTTCCCCACCAGCAATGGATCCATTGTATCCACCCGCAATAATTCTTTTTTCCCGAACAATAGTAGCTCCAACCGCCAATCTCGTACATGTACTTCTTAGTGACAATAAATGGCTTTGAGCCATAAAATATTGATGCCAAGTGATTCTTGTGCTCACAGCGATGCTCTCCTTTAAATCGACATATTTTTCTGAAGCGTTGCTTTTCTTTCTAGTTTATAGGCAACGAAAAGTTGACGTCAATAATACCGCCTTATTTCACTGTTACTTTATCTTTTAATTTTTCAAAAGTTTTGTCTCCGATTCCAGAAATGTTTTTTAAATCTTCGACCTTTTGAAAGGCTCCGTTTGTTTCCCTATACTCAATAATAGATTGTGCTCTTGTTTCACCGATGCCGGGTAAATTTTGCAATTCCTCCGCCGTTGCCGTATTAATATTCACAAGCTGCTCTCCTTGGCCATTTCCACTAATAACGGGATTAGCGGAAGGAATACTTTGAGAAAGCGTTGTCGATTCTTTTTCCCCGACTTTCGGGATGTACACAACCATTTCATCTTGTAGTTTCTGTGCTAAATTTACTTTTGTTTGATCGGCTTCTTTCCGAAAGCCCCCTGCTTTTTGAACGATATCATAAATCCTGTCATTGGTCGTTGCTTCATAAATTCCCGGTCTCATGACTGCTCCTTTTACATCAATCACCACCGATTGTGGTTTTGCCGCTCCCTCTTCTTTCTCCTCTACAGCTTTTTCAGTCATATTCTCTTTTGTTTCTTCCTTTGGCATCACAATAGACGGTTGGTCCGTTTTCTCCTTATGGCCGGTTTGGTAAAAAAATAAGAGAAGAATCCCAATAGAGGCCGCAATCAAGGCGGGGATACGATATCGCTGCAGCAGTTCCATTTTTGTTCCTCTTCACCTCAAGTCATATTATTTTTTTCAACGCATACATTGTAGGAGAAATGTCATTTAAGGAGGGGCCTCATTTGAAGACAGGAATTATCGGTACGGGAAATATGGGAACCATTCTAGTCGAATCGTTCATCGAATCAAAAGCCCTAGTCCCTTCGGATGTATATATACACAATCGCACTCCTGAGAAATCACTTAAACTTAAATCCCAATACCCTGGATTAAACGTAGCGGCTAATAACCGTGAAGTCATTGAAAAAAGCGACATCATTTTTCTATGTGTCAAACCAAAAGAAATCTATTCGCTTATTGCCGAACACCAGTCGGTTTTTTTAAAAGAAAAATGCGTCGTTTCGATCACTAGCCCCATTACCACGGCCCAATTGGAGTCGCTTCTGCCCTGTTCGTGTATAAGAGCGATCCCCAGCATCACGAACCGGGCTTTGGCAGGTGCTGTATTAGTAACATTTGGAGAAAATTGCCAAGAGGAGTGGAAAAATCAATTTTTACACTTAATTAAGGCCATTTCTCATCCGGTTGAAATAGATGATCGTTGGACAAGGGCCGCTTCGGATATCGTCAGCTGCGGGCCGGCTTTTTTCAGTTATATGACCCGCAAGTTTATTCAAGCTGCGGTGAACGAAACGGGCATCAGTCAAAAAACAGCGGAAAATCTTGCTTCTGAAATGCTAATCGGAATGGGAGAACTATTGAAAAAGAAGATTTATACACTGCAAAGCTTGGAAGAAAAAGTTTGTGTCAAAGGCGGTATAACCGGAGAAGGCATTGCTATTTTGGAGCAAGAAATCGGAGATATGTTTGAGAAGCTGTTTGCCAAAACTCACGCGAAATTTGCAGAAGATATTGCGGAGATCAATCAGCAGTTCGGAGCTTAATATAATGAATTCTTCTTCTACAGATCAATATCCTTCCGCTTTCAAAAATTTTTTTAAAAAAGGGGCGCACTCTTTTTTGAGTGACTGCCCCTTTTCCATATAGTTGGTTGGCCTATTGTTTACGAACTTAGCTTTTTACATACGAAAAAAATTCGTTCTGATTGTTCTAGTGGCGGATCATCCGTAAAATCCGCACTAATTTGAAGCACTTGAAAACCGCATTGTTCCAGCCATTTTTGATATTCCGCAATCGGGAAAGTACGCTGAACATGAAATTCGTCAAAACGCTCATATAAGCCGTTTTCTTGCTGCCGCACGAAAAAAGTTAGTTCGTGTTCGACGCTGTTCTCCTGCTCACCGGGAAAACAATTCCAAATATAGGATGCATCCTCATCATTAAAAGCATACGTATGATGAAGAAAAACATGGTTCATCTTATATAAGGAATGGACGTCAAACATAAAAAGCCCTTCGTCTTCCAAATGTTGATATATTCTTTCAAACGTACGGAGGACATCTTCCTCTTTTAATAAGTAGTTCAGTGAATCACAGAACATCACTATTCCGTCAAACCGCCCTAACCCTTCTAATTCTCGCATATCTTGCTGAAACAGCGAAACATGAAAGCCGTGCTCGCTTATTTTTTGTTGAGCAACGATCAGCATGGTCTCAGACAAGTCAACGCCTGTTGTTTTCCAGCCTTTTTCTGCTAGCCTTACCGTTAACTCTCCTGTGCCGCATGCCAAGTCCAGTATACGAGCCCCTCCGTTCCCATGTTTTTTCATATGCCTGTCCAAAAATGCAATCCAGGCATCATAAGGAGCATCTTCCATCAAATCGTCGTATATAAGAGCAAAACGTTCGTACGTCATTTTAGAATCTCACTTTGAACGTCAACCGTCGGCGCATCTCCCCACAAACGCTCTAGGTTGTAGTAACTTCGCTCATCGCGGTGGAAAACATGGACAACGACGTCGCCAAGATCAAGAAGAATCCAACGTGCTTCATCGAACCCTTCCATTCTCTTGACAAACAAGCCTTTTTCTTCTACTTTTTCTTTTATTTCTCTGGCAATGGCCTGAACTTGCTTATCTGAGCCGCCATGGCAAATGACAAAATAATCAGCGATAAGGGAAATCCCCTTCATATTTAAAACGACGATATTTTCGGCTTTTTTATCATCCGCTGCCTTAACGGCGGTAAACAAGAGATCATGACTACTCATTTACTTCCCTCCACTTTTTCACTAGGTGATTGTACGTATCAACCGTATCAGGAAAAACAGGTTGGTTTTTTTTCAAAAGAAACACGATGGTATTTTTTAATGCCTGAATAAGGGCTTCATCTAAGTTTCGTTCCGCCATTTCCCGTACTTCATCCACCCCCGGAAACTGTCTGCCCGGTTCGATGTAGTCAGCTAAATAAATGACTTTATCAAGCACCGTCATATCCGGTCTGCCAGACGTATGGTAGCGAATGGCATCCAAAACTTCTTCGTCTTCAATGCCTGCTTCTGTTTTCACTAAGTACGCTCCGACCGGTGCATGCCATAATTCAGCATTAAATTGCAGAAGCTTAGGGTCCATTGCTTGTTCAATGATAATTTGTTTCATTTCTTCTTTAGGCCGGAATTTAGCATAATCGTGAAAAATAGCCGCCAATTCCGCTTTCTTCTCATCCGCTCCGTATTTCGCAGCCAGCTTGATGGCTGTCTCCATGACGCCCAATGTGTGCTGGAAGCGATGTTCCGTCAATTGTTCTTTCACAATCTTTAACGCTTTCTCACGTTTCATACAATCGATTCTCCTTTATATAGGCAATCACACTATCCGGCAATAAATATTTCACTGTTTCGTTCTTGGCTATTTTTTTTCGAATCAACGAAGATGACAGCTGAATTTCAGGAACGTCCACGATTAGAACAGGATAAGGAGTATCCACGCTGTAGTTGGGGCGCTTAACGCCAACAAATTGGACCAACTTGCACAACTCTTCAATGCGATACCATTTAGGCAAATATTCAATCATATCTCCGCCGATGATAAAGTAAAATTCCGTATCAGGCTCTCTTTCTTTCAATAGAACCATCGTATCGTACGTGTACGATTTTCCCATCCTCAAAAGTTCAATTTCTTCAATGGTGAATTTTGGATGATCGGCAATCGCCAACGACACCATGGCCAGTCGATCTTCCACACTTACGCTGTCCATTTTTTGTTTGTGCGGCGGCTCATAATTCGGCATAAATCGAACTTCATTCAGACCAAGTGCACAAAGCACTTCATTCGCAATAATCAAATGACCGATATGGGGAGGATTAAAAGTACCGCCCAGTATGCCTACTCTTTTCTTCATTTTGGCAGAACGATCTGTTTGTTATTAGAGGATTCTTTGTACAAAATAATGGTATTACCGATCAATTGCACGAGTTCTGCGTTTGTCCCCTTCACCAACTGTTCGGCCACTTCCGATTTATCCTCTTCGCAGTTTTGCAAGACGCTCACTTTTAATAGTTCACGCGCCTCCAACGCATCATTGATCTGTTTCACCATATTTTCATTCACGCCGCCTTTTCCCACTTGAAAAATCGGATTCAAATGATGAGCCTGCGATCGCAAAAAACGTTTTTGTTTACCTGTTAACATGATACCCTCCTAGTTGTTCGAGCACAATTTTCTCCATTCTGTTTGCATCAGGAGACACACCCGTCCATTTTTCAAAGGCGGACACACCTTGATAGACAAACATTTTGATTCCATTTTGGGTGATAGCCCCCTGTTTTTTGGCTTCCGCCAGAAATTTTGTTTCAAGTGGATTATAAATAATGTCCGATACAAATGTTCCTTTCTTTAACAAAGAAAGCGACAACGGCATTTCATCTGTTTTTGGACTCATCCCGATCGATGTCGTTTGAATGACAATCGAATAGTTTCCCATTCTTTGCTCAGCTTCGGAAATCGAAAGAACGTTTGTTTTTGTTTCAAACGGGCACTGTTCAGCAAGACGAGCCGCTTTTTCCATCGTTCTATTCGCAATATCAATCAATCGTACATGTTCAGATGCCAGTGTATAATAGATGGCTCTCGCTGCTCCCCCGGCACCGATGATTAAAATATGATCAAGATGAAGATCTCTGCCCAGTGTTTCTTTCAATCCTCTGACAAATCCATCGCCATCTGTATTATAACCGATCCAGCGATCGTTTTTGCGAACAACAGTATTCACAGCTCCAATCGCTTCCGCCAGAGGATCAAGCTCATCCAATAGCGGAATAATCGCCGTTTTATGCGGAATTGTTACGTTGAATCCTTCCACACCAATGGCTTTCATGCCTTCCACAGCCTTTTTCAGATCATTTGGCTTGACATGGAAAGGATGATAATAAGCCGGTATTCCCAACCTGCTAAAAGCATCGTTATGCATGGCCGGCGACATCGAATGAGCGATAGGATCGCCGATCACTCCATACAGTTTCATCATTTTCCCCACCATTATATTAAAGATTTTCGAATCAATACACTGACTCCTTTTGGCACGTAAGCCGCTACCACTGCACCCGGTTCATGAACCGTTACCCAACCAAGTCCTGAAAAGACAATGTCCGTTTTGGCATCTGTTATTTTGAATTCGTGGCGGATAAGCGGCGGAAAATCATCCAGCTGTTCTTCCCTTGGAGGAACGAGCATTTCACCGACATGCTTTTCATATAACGAGTCGGCTTTTTCCAATTTTGTACGATGAATTTGCAGTTCGTTCGGCATGTAGCAAACAAGCGAGCGACGACCGCCCTTCAGATAATCAAGACGGGACAAACCCCCGAAAAACAACGTTTGTTTTTCATTCAGCTGATATACTTTCGGTTTAATTTCTTTTTTGGGCATGATGATTTTCAAATCACGTTTATCTACGAAATGCGCCATTTGATGGTGGTTTATAATCCCCGGCGTGTCAATTAAAGCACTTCCGTCCTCCAACGGAATTTCGATCTTATCGAGTGTGGTCCCGGGAAAATGGGATGTGGTGATCAGTTCGCCCGACTCACCGCTTTCTTTCAAAATACGGTTGATAAAAGTGGATTTTCCTACGTTGGTGCATCCCACCACGTACACATCTTTTCCCGCGCGGTAGTGTTCGATCATTTCCATTGCTTCCCTTATAAAATGTCCTTTAGAGGCGCTCACCAAAATAACATCAATAGGTCTGAGCCCCAGTTTCTCCGCTTCTTTTTTCATCCAGTTTATTAATCGTTCCCGTTTCAACGATTTCGGAAGCAAATCCTCTTTATTTCCGATCAGCAAAACAGGATTATTTCCGACAAAACGAGGCAGACCAGGCAGCCAACTTCCATTGAAATCAAAGATGTCCACAATTTTTACAATGAGACTCTTAGTCTCGCCAAGCGTATGTAAAATTTTCAAAAAATCATCATCCGTCAACGAAACATCTTGAATTTCATTATAATGTTTCAAGCGAAAGCATCGTTGGCATACCACTTGTTCTTTTTGCAATGCAGAAGGTGGCGTATAGCCTACTTTTTCCGGATCTTCTGTCTGTATTTTCACTCCGCATCCTGTACAATAAATTTCTTGTTCGCTCACCTTTCATCCTCCCATTGTATTAACCCTTTCTTTTTACACACATTCATAATTCTTCTTTCAATCGTTCTATTGATTCTCGTCCAAAATCCGTCTGTTTGAGCAACCGGCACGACTAAAATGGTATAAAATCCGCCGCGGTTTCCGCCTAAAATGTCTGTCAGAAGCTGGTCTCCAATCACAACGGTTTCCTCTTTGCTTATATTCATCCTTTTCAGCGCTTTGCGAAAAGCCTTGCCCATCGGCTTTCTTGCTTTATGAATAAAAGGTATATTCAACGGTTCAGCGAATGCTTTTACACGATCTTCATTATTATTCGAAACGATGGTCACTTGAATACCGTGTTTTTTCATTCTATTAAACCACTCTTCAAGCTCAGGAGTCGCGCTCGGTCGATTCCATTCTACCAACGTATTGTCCAGATCGGTAATAATCCCCTTTATGCCTCTTTTTTTCAAGGTAGCTGGATCAATGTCGAAAATGCTTTTGACTTGTTCATTCGGCAAAAATGCTTTAATCAATTAAGTTCACCTCAATTATGATGTAGATGTCGATATTATCATACATAAATTTCTTCATAGTTTCAAAATAAATTCGTATCTATTATCTGTGCCAACTCGGTCGGAGCTGTCCCAAAAGGCAGTAAAATGACCTGGGGACCCCTTTTTTATCGAGAATTGTTGATGATCGCAAAATTCACTTGCTTTCTGCGGGCGATCCGCGAGCTTTCCCGCAGGAGTCTCGCCCACTTCGCAATCATCACTGTAAAATTTAACTTAGACAATGCAAAAATCGTCTTTTTCATTATCATGTAAGCGCCAAGCCGACACTCCGCCTGCTTCCAAAAAAGAAGGTCCGAAGATAGAGTTTTAAAATGCCAACCGACCATTGAAACTTGATTCTTTATAAGGAAGATCGAATTTTGCCGAACGGCTTGCTTTTTCCATTTCATACATGATTGAAGATGAAAAGAGACTTTGATTTTCAATAAAATATGACCGTTTCGTCGGAAAAACTTTTCGACAAATTCCCTGCATCCCCCATTGTGGATAACTTTATTCACATTTTCCTTCCAGTAAAATAACCCATTATTTCTTTTATGAACAGGTTAACCACAGCTTATCCACTTATCGATGTGGACAATAGAACGCTTGTTCTATTTAGAAAAATCTGCTAAAGTAAAGATACAACTTGAATAACCTACCATGATATGCAGAACGGTTCACAAGTAGAACGTTTCATTGGAGGTGAAAGATGTATGAGACTATTATCAGATGAGCTTTTAATTGAAACCTATTATAAGGCAATTGAACTCAAGTTAAGTCCTGAATTTATTCGCCTCATTGAAACAGAAATGGATCGTCGAGCTTTGAATCGAACGTAAAGGTTTCCTCTTAATCCCATTCTTTTTTCTGCCCGTGCCAAAACACCGGGCTTTTTTTTTGTTTCTAAAACTCTAATCAAAAATGGCCATTTATGAGCTGAATCATGAATAACACCTTGCCGAAAGGTAATGAATAAAATAAGCAGAAAAAGAAGAAAGAAGGTCTCAAAAGATGAAGGTGATTCAAATTTGCCAAACGTGCAACGGAAAAGGAACCATTCCGAAATTCTATATTTTCAAAGCACATTGTCCAGATTGTGGAGGGAAAGGAAGAATGCCGTGCACCAGTCATGAACAGCGCAAACAGCATCTGCCGCCGCTCTCATGATTTCCTCTTCCTTAAAGGTGCTATTTCTCCCTCTCGTCTTAACATAATGGCTATCGCTTTCATTGAACGCGTAAGGTCTCGAAAAAAAATGTCTGTGACCAATCAAGTGCACTTTCGCTAACGTTTTCCGAAAAAGAATATTTTATCCGATTGTTTAGACTTCGACGATTTTTCCACCGTAAGAAACGAATGCACCATCCCGGATGGATGAACATCCAATCTGCTGAGAAATTTCATTAAATCGGATGGAGAAAAAACAGGACGTGCAATGATGTTCCCCCATGTGCATATGAATAGAGAATAGGCACACCTTTTGAGGGGGGATGTTATGTTTGGAGTATTTTCAGCCTTTTCGTATTTTTTTAAAGAACTTCTCTTTCTCGTCTCCTATGTAAAAAACAACGCGTTTCCCCAGCCTCTGTCCCCAAATGAAGAAAAAATCTATTTAAAACGGATGGCAGAAGGCGACGAAGAAGCACGAAATTTATTAATCGAGCACAATTTGCGCCTTGTCGCCCACATTGTCAAGAAGTTCGAAAATACAGGAGAAGACCCGGAAGATTTGATTTCTATCGGGACCATAGGGCTCATTAAAGCAATTGAAAGTTATTCAGAAGGAAAAGGAACAAAGCTGGCCACATATGCAGCCCGCTGTATAGAAAATGAGATTTTAATGCATTTAAGAGCATTAAAAAAGACGAAAAAAGACGTTTCTCTTCACGATCCAATCGGGCAAGATAAAGAAGGAAACGAAATATCGCTCATTGACATTTTAAAATCCGAATCTGAAGATGTGATTGATACAATTCAATTAAACATGGAACTGGAAAAAGTAATGAAATATTTACGGGTACTTGATGAAAGAGAAAAAGAAGTGATCATCGGCAGGTTTGGATTGAATATGCAGGAAGAAAAAACACAACGGGAAATTGCCAAAGAACTCGGCATTTCACGCAGCTATGTTTCTCGAATTGAAAAGCGCGCACTTATGAAAATGTTTCATGAGTTTTATCGAGAAGAAAAAGAAAAAGATGGAGCCTGACTAAGGTAAAAAGGAAGAGCCAGGACACCTTAAAGGTATCTCGGCTCTTCCTTTTTAGGCACTATTCGGCTCCAACCTCGAGCGCAATCACGATACCGATAGTCGTCGCAAGAAGCAATCCAAGAATCATTAATGCCATCGAACCACCCCTTCTTACATCTTACACTAAGAGTGCCACAAATATCATATCATTTTTTGTAAAAAGATGGATGGTATTACATATATTGAAAATAGGGAAAATACCAGCACAATATCCGTTCTCTTCCAATTTCTTCAGTCATCTTCTTCGTACTCAGTCAATTGAACATGATATTTCTGAGCTTTATAGAAAAAAAAGAGCAGACCCTATGATCAAAACCATTGTACCTGCCATCAGCATATTGGTCTGGATCTCTGTTTTCCCTTCAACCGGCAAAACCACACCTAAATAAAGAAAAACACTTAGCGCCGTCAAAGTACATCCAAACCTTTTGAAATCTACTATTTTCTCTTTTATTTTTTTGCATTGATTTTCCATTCGACCTATACCTCCATACTAAAGCTTGAACGTACAATCGTTATTCTTGGTTGTCTTCACTTCCATAAAAAACATGAACCAAAAACAGCTTTAAGGCACATTCGAGAAATAGCGGGGCAGCCGGATTCGTGTCTTTGAAGGCCGTTCTAAAAGATGGGTTCAAACCCTTTCTTCTACTTTAGCACAGAGGAAGTGATCATGAATTAGTAACTTAAATACAGGTCTGGAAAATCATCTTAAAAATAATGATAGTAGCAATCTATTTTAAAGATTCTACCATTTTAACCACTAGTTCAGCGGAATTTCGAGCCGCTTTTTCTAAATACTGATCAAAACTGATATTCGACTCCTTGCCGGCAATATCGGAAAGAGAACGAATGATGACAAAAGGTGTACCAAATTGATAGCATACTTGTGCAATAGCTGCAGCTTCCATTTCAACTGCCTGCAAATCATTCCATTTATGACGGATCGATTCGACGCGATCCGGATCGCTCATAAAAGAATCTCCCGTCGTGATCAGCCCTTTGACAACTTGAACCCCAGTCAATGTTTCTGCAGATCGAGCTGCCGTTTCAATTAAACGTTTATCCGCCAAATACGCGGCAGGCATCTGCGGCACCTGTCCATATTCATATCCAAATACGGTGGCATCAACATCATGATGGCGTACTTCTGTTGAGATCACAATATCTCCTACTTGCAATTCAGGGTTCAATCCTCCTGCCGAACCGGTATTAATCACCACATCCGGCTGATAGTGATAAAGCAACACAGCTGTTGACATAGCGGCGTTCACTTTTCCGATGCCCGATTTAAGCAAGACGACATCTGCCCCTTTTAGCTTGCCGGATGTATATTCGCTGTTCGCTATTTTGTCAGTACTGCTAGATTCGATTTGATTGCGTAAAATCGCCACTTCTTCTTCCATGGCGCCAATGATTGCGATTTTCACCCTTTTTCCTCCTATTCCAACTTGGGTTAGCCTTTATCGTTATGCATCAATTTTTCCACCTGAACAGGCTTCCATCCTTTCCCATCTACCCATTCTATATATACCCGATACGCATCATCTTTACGGCCTTTCGGAGAAACCGTTCCAATGGCCTTATCAGGTCCTTGGCCGCTTATAAACCATACAGTCATGCTGTCTTCGGGAATGCCGGTAGCATAAGAAAGCGCCTTCACCTTTTCTTTCCAGTCGACGGAATTCGTATCAAAAGAAGACACATGTTCTCCGCTTTGCTGAGTGGCGACCGGCTCCCAGTTGGGATCCTTGATCGTCTCCTCGACATTGGGACCGCCGCCTTGTTCAACAATCACTTTTTCTTTTTTCTCTTCCTTTTTCTTCTCTTTTTTCTCCTTCTTCGTATGCTTTTCCTGTTTAGATTCCTGCTTGTCCTTATTATTCACGCTCGCTGTTTCATGCTGGGAAGTTTTCGGCTCATCGCTTGTTTTTTTCGATGTTTCATCATCATTTCCGCCGGAAAAAATAGAAAAAGCTACTAGAATAATTAAAATAATAACCACAACAATCGCCGTATTTAAAATGCGATTCGTTTTCTTTCGTTTCAATCGCTTCTCTGAACGAGACGGATATTGATCATTCATGGAAAAACCTTCTCCTCTCTTAGGGGATTATTCATCATTCTATCATGTTTGCTGATAAAGTGAAACTTCCTCTAGGGCCAACTACCCCTTCCCATTCTTGATCTCCATTGGTACACACTGACGGATGTGCAAGAAACCATCCCTTGCAACATGATGAAATGTACCATATATCCCGTCCGTTGAAAAGTGACTTTCTATTCGTTTTTAACCAAATTCGAAGTCGCTCTTGTACATTATTCTACTATGATGATCCAATTTTTAAAAAAGATTATGTAAATAGCCGAGATCTTCCATATTGTTTTATGAGCCGAAACGCAAAAAGCAACAAAACAAGGGAGAATTCAACTTGAGCTTCATGCATAAAAGGCTGAACGCTTTCGCATTCAGCCCTCCTTTTTCTTATTTTACTGCAACAATTCTTACAGACATTTCCCCGCCCGGTGTTTGCACGGTCACTTCATCGCCTACTTTGCAGCCCAATAAGCTTTTCGCTATAGGTGAATCATTGGAAATTCTGCCTTCAAAAGGATCAGCTTCTGCACTTCCTACAATGGTATAGCTTTCTTCTTCTCCTTCTGGAAGTTCCACAAAGGTAACCGTTTTTCCAAGCGTTACTGTATCCGGATTGTATTCATCATCTTCAATAATTTTCGCATTGCGGATCATCGTTTCAATCGTGTTAATCCGTCCTTCAACAAATGCTTGCTCTTCCTTTGCAGAATCATACTCTGAGTTTTCGGAAAGGTCACCAAAACTGCGGGCAATTTTAATTCTTTCAACTACCTCTTTCCGTTTCACCGTTTTTAAGTATTCAAGTTCTTGTTCCAGTTTTAATTTTCCTTCCCGTGTCATTGGATATTCTTTCTCCGTAGACATGTCCCTTCACTCCTTTTTAAGCTGTCCATCTCTAATTGAAAAAACAACTAGCAATGTTTCGCTTTTCTATTCATATCTATTGTATTTTTTTAAACATGTTATTACAAAATTGATTTTTGTTCAAGAATCGTTTGAATTTTAGTAACCATTAAATCGATGGCTACATGGTTCTGACCGCCCTCCGGAATAATAATATCCGCATACCGTTTCGTTGGTTCGATAAATTGATTATGCATTGGACGAACCACTTGAATATATTGTTCGACTACGGATTCTAAAGTTCGACCGCGCTCTTTTATGTCTCGTGTCAAGCGTCTTATGAAGCGCAAGTCTGGATCGGTATCCACAAAGAGCTTAATATCCATTAAATTGCGAAGCCTTTCATCTTCCAGTACTAATATGCCTTCTAATATAATGACATTTTTCGGTTCTACATGGATCGTTTCGTTAGATCGAGTATGGATGGTATAATCGTAAACCGGTTTCTCGATCGGTTCATAATTAAGCAATTTTTTTAAGTGCTCAATCAATAGGTCATTGTCAAAAGCCAAAGGGTGGTCGTAATTCGTTTTTAATCGTTCTTCAAAAGGCACATCGCTTTGGTCTTTATAATAGGAATCTTGCTCCAATACCAAAATGGAGTGTCCTTTAAAATTATTATATATTGCTTTTGTAACGCTCGTTTTTCCGGAGCCGGAACCGCCGGAAACCCCGATGATCACTGGCTTTTTATCCATCTAGCTATTTTGTCTCCTTTCGCATCATGTTGTATGGATAAAGCGGGCGATCCACCTTAAATCGTACAATCTGCAAAGGATGGCGCGCAGCGTCGATTTCGTTTCCTTCCTCATCCCAAATCGTTCCAATGGTTTGGGTGAAATTTTCGATTTCAGGGCCGAAAAATTCCACTTCGTCTCCCGGACGGAAATGGTTGCGTTGCTGCAATGTCACCATTTGGGTATCCGGATTGTAAGCCAATACCAGCCCCGCGAAATCGAAAGCTGTTTTTTTGCTGTGTGTGCCAAATAATTGTTCTTCATAACCCGGTACTCCCCCTTCAAAAAAGGCAGGAGCCGTTTCACGATTGGCACATTTTTCAAGTTCATCCAGCCATTCTTGTTTCATCGTAAAATGATCCGGGTCCGCGCAGTAAGAATCAATCACTTGCCGATATACACTGACAACAGTCGCAATATAATGAATGGACTTCATTCGGCCTTCTATTTTCAAACTATCAATCCCGAGTTCAATCATTTTCGGAATCGATTCGACTAATTTCAAATCTTTGGCACTCATCGCAAACGGAGCATCTTTTTCAGTAAATAAAGGCTTTTCCTTGTCTCCGTTTAATTGATAGAGGTCGTAATCCCAACGGCAGGACTGGCAGCATCCTCCACGGTTGGAATCGCGTGCTGTCATATAATTACTTAAAACGCATCTTCCTGAATAAGCGATGCACATAGCGCCATGGATGAACGCTTCAATTTCAATATCGACTTTTTGTTTGATTTCTTTAATTTCCTCCGCGCTTGTTTCACGCGCAAGCACAACACGCTCGAGTCCTTGCTCCTTCCAAAATTGGGCAGCTTTCCAATTCGTTAAAGACTGCTGCGTGCTCAAATGTCGTTCCAGTTTAGGAGCAACGCGTCCAGCCGCGTCAATGATTAACGGATCAGCGACGATAATTCCAGCTACCCCTGCATCTTCCAAAGCTTTTAAATACTCTTCTAGTCCGTCCATATTTTCGTTATGAGCATAAATATTGGTTGTGACATAAATTTTAGCGCCGTATTTCTTCGCAAATTCCACCCCTTCTTTTATTTCTTCAAGGGTAAAGTTATCGGCATTGGAGCGCAATCCATATTCCTGCCCTCCGAGAAAGACAGCATCGGCGCCGTAATGGACAGCAATTTTCAACTTTTCCAAATTGCCGGCAGGCGCCAGCAACTCTGGTTTTTTGACGATCACTCGTTTTCCGTCAACAATTTGTGAAATGTTATCTTTCAATATCGTAGACATTCCGATGCCTCCTTTTAAAATATAGACAAAGACTTAAACATCCGCTCCACTCAATCTCCATTGGGCTGTATTCAACTTGGCATTCCCTACAATCCCTAATTAATAAACCGTTTCCTTAAAGAAAAAGCCCGTATCCAATGGACGATGCTTCGGCTGGATGGCCACTATTTGTTCATATAACTGATCTTTCACTTCTTCATAGGCATCCGGATCTTCTGCACATAAATCGATTGCTTTGCGATACAGTTTTGTCACCTCGATGATATAGTCCGGTTCTTTTAGTACGCCGTCGATTTTGAAGCTATCGATTCCTGCTTCTACCATTTCGGTGAGTTCATCGATCATGCAAACATCGTTTGGACTCATAATATGAGTACCGTTTTCATCTTCAAAAATCGGGTATTTATTGTCCCGTTCTTTATCATAAAGGTACATATTTTTGTCTTGGTTTTTATTCTTTATTTCCAACATTTTTCCTTGATATTCAAAGTAATTCTCAAGCAAAGCACGCTTCGATTGGAACATGCAAGTCATACCATGTATTTGAACTTCGATCTCCACTTCGGCATGTTCTTTTGTTTCAATGACGGCATCCATGCTTAATTCACGAGCCAAAACGGCACGCTTTGATCCAAGGCGCCCCCAGTAATTGCAAGTATACCAATTGGTTCCCGTAGTCTCCGTACTCCAATGCAATTTCATATTTGGTGCTATTTCCCGGATTGTCATCAACACCGCAGGATCGCCAAAAACGATCGCATCGCATTTTACGTCCTTTAAAAACAGAATATAATCTTTTAATTCTTCGACTTTTTCATTATGAAAGATGGCATTCATTGCCACATATACTTTTTTCCCTCGCGAATGTGCAAGTTCAACTGCTTTTTTCACGTCATCGCGAGAAAATTCGCCGGCCAGTCTGAGCCCATATCGCTGCTCCCCTATCATAAATGCATCTGCTCCAGCATCGCACAAAGGCAAAATATCTTGAACACTGGTAGGAGTAACGAGTAACTCTGGTTTATTTACCATCTTTTTCACCTCGATAAATACTGATTGCCAGCCCGTCGCCAACAGGAATGATCATCGTCGAAAAGGACGAATGATTCACCAACCATTGATTATATTGACGGATTTTGGATGCTAATTGGCGAATTCGCTTCTTTGCTATATCCGTTTCAGCTACATGTCCTTTAAAGAGCACATTATCAGTATACACAACACCGTTTTCCGCTAAATACGGTGTGTACATTTCAAAGAACTTTTGATACTGACCTTTTGCTGCATCGATAAAAATGGCATCATAAGGCCCCATCTCGCCTGCTTCCGCTGCCACTTCCAATGCATCGCCCAAAATCACGGAAATGCGGTTCTCTAAACCTGCCCGACGAATAAATTGAATCGCTTGATTGTAGCGGCTTTCATCACGTTCAATCGTGACAATTTCAGACCCGCTGATGGCTTGTGCGATTCGAATCGCTGAATATCCAATCGCCGTGCCGATTTCGAGAATTTTTTTAGGCTTTTGGATTCTCATAAATTGCAGCATCGTTTCGATGCCGGCCGATTCCATAATAGGAACATGTTCTTCTTTCGCCAATTGTTCCATCTCCTGAATGAAAAGCGTTTTTTCAGGAAGGAGCGACTGCCAGTATTGTGCTATCTTTTCTTCCATCTTTCTTCCCCATTCCTGCTAAATGAATTGAAAAGAAGCGAAAATCGATTGACAAGAAAAAGCAGAAAGCCCGAAAGCTTTCCACTCGTCTTTCATTTCGTCTTCTAAAAAGCCTTTTCCCCCGACCGTTGATGCCGAGGAGTACAATTGGCGGAAGTTTAACTTTGTCTAGTTTACCATACTTTTATCATAAATGCTAATAGCTCTTATTTCTTTTCAGCATCGTAGTAATTGGTAATAAATTTTTGTTTTAATCGATTGTGTTCTTCCAACGTTTTAGCATAATAAACATCCCCGCTAGGCGCCGCAAGAAAATACAGGTAATCCGTTTGTTCCGGATTTAAAGCTGCTTCTAAAGAAGATATTCCGGAATTTGAGATGGGACCAGGGGGCAATCCTTTATATTTATACGTATTGTATGGCGAATTCACTTTTAAGTCTTTATATACGACACGACTTTTATGCTTGTTGAGTGCATAAAGCACAGTCGGATCTGTTTGCAGCGGCATTTTTTTGGCCAGCCGGTTATAGAAAACGCTGGAGATTTTACGTCTATCCGCTTTCTTTGTCGCTTCTTCTTCAATAAGAGAAGCCATTGTAAGCAATTGATGAGGGGTCAAATGTTTGACCTTCATGGCTTTTTGATATTGAGATAGGACGCGATCTGTTTTGGCGATCATATCTTCAATGATCGTATCCAGCGGAGTTTTCGGATCATAATAAGCGTAAACAGCCGGGTACAGATACCCTTCTAATGGATATTTTACTTTTGGATTCAAAATTTCCTTTGTCAGCAAATCCGGATATTTTTTGATCAATTGCTGAATAAAAGCACGGTCGTTTAAACGATTCCAGACGGTATTGTAATCATAAGGCGAATGTTTGCTAATCGTTTTGGCAATCTCGCGCAATTGACGTCCCTCTGGTATCGTGAATACGATTTTGGCAAATTCATAAGAATTTCCCTTCTGCAAATCACGTATGATATCATCAAGAGACATGGAGGGCGCAAAATAATAGGTTCCAGCTTGGAATCCTGTTTTTCCCTTCCATTGTATGTAATATTTAAAGGCTTGTTGATTGCGGATAATACCTTTTTTTTCTAGGATTTCTCCGATTTTTGCGGCGCTTGACCCTTGGGGGATGGTCACTTTGACCGGTGTGCGATTTCCCTTATCTACTGGCTGCAGCGACTGGTAGATATAAAAAAAGACCACTGCTGCCAAGGCAACAATGACAGCAAATAGTGATAAAAAAAAGTTTCTTTTTCTTTTTTTTCTTCTATAGTCAGTTAAATCCCAATGAAACTTCGACATTCTCTTTCCCCTTCCGACATAAAACGGGATCAATCGATCATTTTTTCCATCCATCATTATACTACAGAACGTGGAAAAGGGCCGTTCTAAATTTTAGAACGGCCTGAAAAATTCTCCAATGATTATTTTTCGTGTTCGTGTTCATGATTATGTTCGTGCTCTTCTTCTTGATCGAGAAACGTATTCAGCATTTCTTCAATAAGATCCCATTCTTCTTCGGTTTCTACCGGTTCGAGATCACCGGAATTTCCTTCACTGGGATGAAAAGAAGCGGCAAAAATTTCAATTTCTTCATCATCGGTTGTTTCCGCCGGATAATAGAGCACATAAGATTTGTCAAATTGCTCGGAATCAAATGTAAAAAGCACTTCACATAAAATCTCATTTCCTTCTTCATCTACCACAGTAATATGTTGATCTCCGTGTTCCATCTTTTCACCTCATTATTTATTGAACGGCAGCCGCATTGTTTTCCAACAGTTATTTCAAACTATCCAAATAACCTTGTAGAATCATGACAGCAGCCATTTTGTCAATGACTTTTTTTCTTTTTTTGCGGCTCACGTCCGCCTCTAACAGAACTCTTTCGGCAGCCATCGTACTCAGCCTTTCATCCCAGAGCACAACGGGAAGAGAAAACTCTTTTTCTAGTTTTTTCGCATACGCTTGAGAAGCTTCTCCTCTCGGGCCGATCGTGTTATTCATGTTTTTGGGCAACCCGACCACAATCTTATCGACTTGATAATCTTCGATTAGTTCTTTTAAACGGTCGAAACCTAAATCGCCTTTCTCTTCATCCACCTTGATGGTTTCAATCCCTTGGGCTGTCCAGCCTAATTCGTCGCTTATCGCAACGCCGACTGTTTTGGAGCCCACGTCTAACCCCATAGTTCTCATATGATTATTCCTCTCGCTGCTTCAAATACGTCTTCACCAATTCTTCAATAATTTCGTCCCGTTCCAATTTTCGAATCAAGTTCCTGGCATCTTTATGCCGGGGAATATAAGCTGGGTCTCCTGAAAGCAAATAGCCAACAATTTGATTAATGGGATTGTATCCCTTTTCTTGAAGAGCGTCATAAACTTGGAAAAGAATTTCTTTCACGTCATGATCAAAAGGCTCATCTGAAAAATGGAATTTCATTGTCTGATCAAAAGAGCTCATTCCCTCGCACCTCGTTTCGGCTTCACGCCTTCAGTCCATTTACCCATATTGTACACTATCTTTTATTCAATGGAAACGGATTTCACCCACTCTTCGACAAAAGCGAGCGCTTCTTCCGTTTTTTCCGGATGTTTCCCGCCGGCCTGAGCCATATCCGGGCGGCCTCCTCCGCCCCCGCCGCAAACAGCGGCCACTTCTTTTACAAGTTTTCCTGCATGGAATCCTTTCGCCACAAGGTCTTTCGTCACGCCAGCGATAAAATTCACTTTTTCTTTTTGAACGGAACCTAAAACGATGATTCCTGACGGCAATTTTTGCTTTAATTCATCTGCCATGCTTCGCAATTGATTCATATCCGACGCATCGACTTTCGCCGACAGCACATTGATTCCATCAACTTGTTTCACTTGATTGATAAGACTGCCCGCTTCTATATTGGACAATTTTGCAGCAAGTGATTCATTTTCACGCTGCAATTCTTTCATTTCTGCTTGAATACTGTCAATTTTCGTCAAAATGTCTTTTGGATGCGTCTTTAATTTTTCAGACGCTTCTTTTAATAACGCCACTTGGCTGTTTAACAGCTGGTATGCTCCTTCACCTGTGACAGCTTCAATCCGGCGGGTTCCAGCGCCGATCCCCGTCTCGGAAACAATTTTAAACAACCCGATAACTGACGTGTTCGGCACATGGCAGCCACCGCACAGCTCCAAGCTGTAATCTCCGATGGAGACAACGCGGACAATATCGCCGTACTTTTCGCCGAATAAAGCCATCGCACCTTGTGCTTTTGCTTCCTCCAGTCCTTTATATTCAATTCCGACCGGAAGGCTTTTCCAAATTTTTTCGTTCACAATCGCTTCAACTTTTTCCAATTCTTCTGGACTCACTTGACCGAAATGGGAGAAGTCAAAACGCAGCCGTTCAGGTTCTACCAGCGAACCTGCTTGGTTAACGTGATTTCCAAGTACATCTTTCAACGCCTGATGCAAAAGGTGAGTAGCTGTATGGTTTCGAGTCACGTTTGCACGGGCCGTTTTATCAACTTGCGCGTGAACCAATTGTCCTTGTTCGAGAATCCCTTCATCAATGACGGCGTTATGAAGGTGCTGTCCATTTGGCGCTTTTTGTACATCTTGAATGGTGACCTTCACATGATCAGCTACAAGTACTCCTTTATCTGCGATTTGACCGCCGCTTTCTGCATAAAAAGGAGTCCGATTGAGGATGAATTGGACGGTGTCGCCTGCACTGGCTTTTGAAACTATTTCTCCGTTTTTCAAAATCACTTCTACCACTGCGTCTGTTTCCAGCTGATCATATCCGATAAATTCGCTTTTCGTTGTAATGGATTGCAGAAGAACGTTCTGAGTTTGCATGGAATCGACGTCTTGACGTGCTGAACGGGCTCGTTCCCGCTGACGTTCCATTTCTTTTTCAAATCCTTCATAGTCGATTTTCAAGCCTTCTTCTTCTGCATACTCTTCCGTTAACTCCACCGGGAATCCGTACGTATCATATAGGCGGAAGACATCTTCGCCGCTAATCGTTTTGTGATTTTGTACTTTTGCCTTACGGATCACCGATTCGAGAATAGAAAGACCTTCATGCAGTGTTTCATGGAATCGTTCTTCTTCATTTTTCACGACTTTTTGAATAAAGGCAGCTTTATCGTTTACTTCCGGATAGTAGTCAATCATAATGTTTCCCACAACTGGGACAAGTTCATACATGAAAGGACGATTTATATGGATCTTTTTCGCATAGCGGACAGCTCTGCGCAGCAATCGTCTAAGAACATAGCCTCTTCCTTCGTTGGAAGGCAATGCACCGTCTCCAATGGCAAAAGTGACCGTACGAATATGATCGGCAATCACTTTAAATGCAACATCTTTTTCCGGATCTTTTCCGTAAGTTTCTCCTGAAATTTTTTCAGTAGCTCTTATAATAGGCAAAAACAAATCGGTATCGAAGTTCGTTTCCGCTTCTTGAACAACGGAAGCCATTCGCTCAAGACCCATACCGGTATCAATATTTTTCTTTGGAAGCGGTGTATAAGTGCCATCCGGATTATGATTGAATTGGGAAAATACTAAATTCCATATTTCCAGGTAGCGGTCGTTTTCACCGCCAGGATACAGTTCAGGATCATTAGGGTCGTCTCCATATTGCGGACCGCGGTCATAAAAAATTTCCGAGTTGGGACCGCTTGGCCCTTCGCCTATATCCCAGAAGTTGCCTTCCAAACGAATAATCCTCTCCTCAGGAATCCCAATTTTCTTGTTCCAAATTTCATAGGCTTCCTGATCTTCGGGATGGATGGTAACGGAAAGCTTTTCTTTCTCGAAACCCATCCATTTTGGATCGGTCAAAAATTCCCATGCCCATGCAATGGCTTCTTCTTTGAAATAATCTCCAATAGAAAAGTTTCCAAGCATTTCGAAAAACGTATGGTGGCGAGCCGTTTTCCCCACATTTTCAATGTCATTAGTGCGAATAGATTTTTGAGCATTTGTAATTCGCGGATTTTCCGGTACCACCCTGCCATCGAAATATTTTTTTAAAGTGGCCACACCGCTGTTGATCCACAACAAAGATGGATCATTATTTGGAATGAGTGATGCGCTCGGTTCAATTTGATGGCCTTTTTCTTTAAAAAAGTCCAAAAACATTTGGCGTATTTGGGCGCCAGTTAATTTTTTCATGATATAACCTCCTACATAAACAATTCTGTATGTACAATGAAAAACTAGAGTTATGGATAAAATCGTTTTGCAAGCAAAACGCATGAAAAGAGTCCGGCTAACTGACCAATTGTGGCGCTCTAAAATAAAAAAAGCCCTCCTTCCCGGACAGGGACGAAGGGCTCTTCGCGGTACCACCCTGATTATGGATCCATCGATTCACACAATCCATCTCTTTGGCGCCTTAACGCGGCGTACTACGGCAGTTTTTGCCTGCACTCCGGATTAGCCTTCTGTTATCCTTCATCTGGAATTTCTTTCAGCCCGGGGAAATTCCTCTCTTCCGTGTAATCACATTACACTCAGATGGTCTATAACATACTCGATCCTTCTTTGTTTTATACCCATTTGAAATTGTTTTTAAAGGAAATGGCCTTATCGATCAATCTTGTTAATTCGTTAATTTGTTCATACAATTTGGATTCACTTGTCTATGTCGCATTATAGAAAGTTATTCAATATTTGTCAATGTTATTTATGGGGCTTCCATAAATGCGTTTTTGCATGCACCATTGCCACTTTTACAACGGCCAGAAACGGCACGGCGAAAATTAATCCGGCAATTCCTCCGACTTCTCCGCCGATGATAAGGGCAGCCATGATAAATAAAGGGTGCATGTTTAAGCTTTTGCCGACAATAAACGGGGACAATACATTTCCTTCTAAAAACTGCAGAACCAAAATGATGATGATCACGTAGACGGCCATTTTATTTGAAATGACCACCGCAATGATAACGGCCGGCACCGCACCGATAATAGGCCCAAAATAAGGAATGATGTCGGTAACAGCTATAATGATTCCAAGCAATACAGGATATTTCATATGAATCATCCAAAAAAGGAAAGCAGCAACCGTTCCGAGCAGCACACAGACTAGAATCTGTCCTCTTATATACCCACCAAGCGATTCATCCAAATCTTTCAGAAAATAAAGCCCTTTTCTCCGCCACTTTTTCGGCGTTAAATACCAAATCACCTTTTTAACATCATGAAAATCTTTTAACAAATAAAAAGAAACAAAGGGAACAACGGCAAACAGCAAAAGAAAATTCAGCATTTTCGTCAACCAACCGATAAACAAAGCCAAAAGATTGGTAAGCCAAGTTTCAAAAGCATGAATTCTCGCTTGAATCTGATCTTGAAGGCCATCCGGCCAAGTGGAAGTTTTTCTTTCGAGGTGAAACATCCAATGTTGATATTGAGATACTAACACGGGAGCGTTCTCAGACAACTCGTTCAGCTGCTCGATAATGACAGGAATACCTTTGTAAATGGAATAACCCACTCCCCCGAAAAAGAGGAGATAAATCAGGAAAATAGACAGTCCGCGAGGCAGGCCCGCTTGATAAAGTTTCTCCACCCACGGATGAAGCAAATAGGTAATAAAAGCCCCTAAGAAAAATGGAAAAAGCCCGGTGAAGATGACTTTTAAAAAAGGCAGCCATACCGGTTTTAAGAGAACAAGCAAATAAAGTGTCACAAAGACCAATAATAAAAAACCCAATTGGTACATCCATTTTATGTATCTTTTAGGATCCATCATCTCATCCCCAACATAGCAAACCATCTACTATTAGGTTGCGAGTGGGATGCTGACTTTATTCGAAGAATCTTTTTCCTAAATCATCCAGCCTGCTGTACTTTTCAACCAAGATTGGTTGGTTTCAAATCGTGACTTGAAGTTTTGAGGGCTTCAGACTGAATGTTCAAGGAAGATGGAAAGAGAAAGAGATGCAGCGGACTGCATCTCTTTTCTCGCTAAAATAATTTTCTCACCTGTTTTCTGAGTTTCCGTATTTGCCGTTGATTAAGCATGGAGGAACGGCCGGCCCAAGCAGAAGCAGCCACACCGGCTCCAAATCCCAGCAATGAAATCATGGCTTTGTTCATGAAACAAACACTCCTTCAGCTTAGTCGTCGTTGTTTCTCATCGAACAAATCGTCTAAAGAAGTTAAAGAACCATCTTCCTCCACTTGATGAGTGTAAATCATTTGATTGGATACGGTTAACTCAATAAAACAATTCCAGCAATAGTACTGGTTGATCCCTATTTTGCCGATATCTTTACTCTGGCAATTTGGACAAATAAGCATGAAAGCCACCTCGCACACGTTCTGGCGTGACGATAACGGCATCTTTTCCGATCGCAGGGGGTGTATTCGTGCGGATAATTTTGCTGCCTTCCAATAGATCCGAAAAGAAACCATCCGTCAACTCATACCCTACGATCATGCCCAAATTTTCCAGAAAATATACATCTTTCAACCGGCCAAGGATTTCTCCATTTTTATCAAAAAAAGGCGTTCCTTCGATCGATTGTTTATGAAAAAACGTAAAAATTTTATCTGAACAAAATGGAATCAACCGTTCCTTTTTCGTCATGATGCAGTCGACCCCAAAGCATTCTACCGAATCAATCGGCAGCTGCTTTTTCACAGAAAAAAGGGAGACCGTCTTAACTAACAGCGACTTTACCTCGCCTTTTTCCGATATACAAAGATCGCAAACCTCCCCAAGGCGGCTGCCTGTACAGACATCGAAAACAGGCAGCCTGTTTAAGGAAGAAAATGTTCGCAAAAAGTGTCCCACCTTTCCCGAACTATTTATTATTGTGGGACTTACTCCATAAAATCATAAGGGGTAACGTTTTCCATTCCTATCATAGGATTGATTTGCATCCACTCTTCTTCACTCACCGGATAGGAAATGGAATTTTCCTCCTTGCTGTCAGCATCTTTATTAGCCAACGCTTCTGACAGTTTTTGGCGAAGAGTTGTTTTTCTCAACAAACTATCGTTACGTTCAACGCCCCAACGAAATGCTTCTTCTTCGCCGCATAAAATTAAAAATTTTTTGCTTCTCGTCACGGCAGTATATAATAAATTTTTTCGCAGCATGCGATAATAGCTTTTCACAACAGGCAAAATCACGATAGGAAATTCGCTTCCTTGTGATTTGTGGATGGAACAGCAATAAGCATGAGTGATCTGATTCAATTCTTGGCGTGTATAGGTGACTTCATTTCCTTCAAAAGAAACAAGGACCATGTCTTGTTTTTCCGTGTTTTCTTTCGCGTAAAAAATGGAAATGACCTCACCGATATCGCCGTTAAATACATTTTTTTCCGGTTTGTTGACAAGCTGAAGCACTTTATCTCCAATACGGTAGACTGTATCCCCGAAAGCCAATTCTTTTCGAGATTGATCATGATTTGGATTTAAAATTTCCTGCAGCATTTTATTTAAACGGTCAATCCCGGCAGGCCCTTTATACATCGGAGCCAAAACTTGAATATCTTTTGCCGTAAATCCTTTGTTGCGAGCATTTTCCACCACTTGCTCAACAACGCTGGCAATTTGTTGTGTGGAACATTTAATAAACGAGCGATCTTTTTTTTGAACAGCTAGGTCAGCAGGCAGTTTTCCCTTTTTGATTTCATGAGCTAATTCAATGATGGAAGATCCGTTTTCTTGCCGATAAATATCCGTAAGCTGTACAGTCGGTATCGTTTTCGAGTCCAGCAAGTCTTTTAACACTTGTCCCGGGCCGACAGATGGCAGCTGATCTTCGTCCCCTACCAGCACGACTTGAACTTCCTCCGGCAGCGCATTAAAAAATTGATAAGCCAGCCATGTATCCACCATGGACATTTCATCAATGATCACTAATTTTCCGTTAATGGTCCGGTCTTGTTCAAAATCGATTCCGGCTTGTCCGTTCCAGCCAAGCAATCGGTGGATCGTTGCTGCCGGCAGGCCCGTTGATTCCGCCATCCTTTTTGCAGCTCTTCCCGTAGGCGCTCCTAAGACGATTGGAAAAGGGTCGTCTTTACTATAATCTTTCGGATCCAAAGATAGACCGTGCAGCTCTGCGTATAATTCGACAATTCCTTTGATTACTGTGGTTTTTCCCGTTCCGGGGCCGCCCGTCAGCAGTAGCATCGGCGATAATAAAGCCGTTTGGATCGCTTTTTTCTGAGAGGAAGCATACTGTACGCCAATTCTTTCTTCTAATTTTCCCAAGGCTAATAAAAATTCTGATTCAGGAAATTGTTCCTCGTATTGATCTTGGGCTAAGATTCGCTGAATATTGGAAACAATCCCTTTTTCAGCGAAATAGAGAGACGGAATATAAATTCTGTCCTCTTCTTCAATCAGCTTCTTCTCTTTTTTCAATTGATGAAGCTGTTCGGATATGTCAGTCTCAGCGATTGGAGTGCTGCTGTTTTTATCCAAGAGAGCTTTTCCTTTTGAAAGCAAGTCCTTTTGATCCAAATAGACATGACCTTCTTGCAGACATTCCGATTCCAGCGTATACAAACAGGCTGCTTTCAAACGTTCTGGGTGTGTCTCATCCATTCCAAGCTGTTTTCCTAATTCATCAGCGCGCGAAAATCCGATCCCTTCCACGTCCTCCACAAGCTGATAAGGATTTTTTTGGATAATATCCAACGTTTGTTCTTTATAGGTCTGGTAAATTTTCATGGACATTTGCGGACCGAATCCGTATTGATTTAAGGCGACCATGATTTGTTCGAGCCCTTCATTTTCCTTTAAAACATCGTAAAGAGCTTTCGCTTTTTCTGAGGATAGATTCGGAACACCATCAAGCACGGAAGGGGATTTCAATATTTTGGAAATGGCATCTTCGCCTAAGTGATCGACAATTCTTTCCGCCGTTTTTCGCCCGATTCCCTTGAACAATTCGCTCGATAAATATTTGATCACTCCTTGCCTTGTCTGAGGAACTTCTTTTTGAAAATGTTTGCATTGAAATTGAATTCCAAATTTTGGATGCTCTTGAAAAAAGCCATAAAAGGTGTATGTTTCATGTTCGTGTACTTGCGGAAAATAACCAGTAATGACCGCTTCTTTTTCTTCATATTGGTCATTTGTTTCTTCCACTTTTACCCTTATGACGGTATAAAGATTTTGTTCATTGCGAAAGATGGTCGCGATATGGCGGCCTTTCACATATGTTTCCTGTTCTGCAAACAGGCCGATATTGTGCTGCCCTTCCATCATTGAACCTCCTTGCTTCGGCTCCAAATCCCACAGCTCATGTTTGATGATTCCCTTCATCTCGAAATTGGAAAGAAAACGGGAAACTCTCCTTAAAGGACGATTCGTTCCACCAACCAGCGATCGGAAAAAGTTTCACAGAAGATGAAAATTTCATTAGATTTTTTCCAGCATCTTTAAACCGTAGCCGGCAAGAAGATGATCTTCTTGCAGTTCAAGCGCTTTTTGAAACATTTTTTTAGCTTGCTCCCGGTCCTCTCGATAACCGGCATAAGCAACTCCTAAATTATAATAAGCGTCGGCATGATTAGGATTGAGCTGAATGACTTTTTCAAACTGTCGAATCGCTTCTTCATAAACGTTTAGCTTTGCCAAAGAAAGTCCGTATTGAAAAAGAGCTTCGCTGTCGTTCGGATTCAATTCAACTGCCCGTTGTAGATAAGGCAAAGCGAGTTTGTTTTGTTCCAGTTGGACAAAACACATCCCGGCCATAAAATAGCTGTCTTCATCTTGCATTCCTTTTTGAATCGCTTTTTCAAAACAGCCGACCGCATCCTCAAAACGATTTTCATTATAATAAAGGCTGCCGAGTGCATAATAAGCAGCGGCCGCATTGCCGTCCACCTCAATGGCTTTTTGAAAAAAATTTTCCGCTTTGCTCATCTCGCCCACAGAAACTAGAACGTTTCCAAAATTAATATAGGCAGCGGGATCTTGCGGATTCTCTTCGATATGTTCTGTAAACATCTTCAATGCTTCTTCGACTTTTCCAGCTTGCAAATATTCAATTCCTTTTGCATTTTTGTCCATCATGACACCTCTGATTTGTTCTAATAGGAAGTATATCATATTTGGAGATCCCATTTTCATTTACAAAAAGAAAGGGTTAGACCTTCCGACACAATATATAATAAGTTTATATATCGTGCAGCCCGATTAGGTCAAACCCTGATAAATCGACTGATTCTAGATGATCACTTGAAAACGGCGGTAAATCTTTGGTTTATTTTGAAGCGATTTGGATTCCTATTACCCGACATACGACAAACGATTGCCGTTTTTAAACACTTGGTCAATGGTTCCGCCGCCCAAACATTCCTCACCGTTGTAAAAAACAACCGCTTGTCCCGGGGTCACAGCTCGTACGGGTTCGTCAAACACGACGCTGGCGCGACCGTTCGAAAGCAATTGGACTGTTACCTTCGTATCTGGTTGACGATAGCGGAATTTAGCCGTACAGGTAAATTGCTGCGGTTTTTCGCGATCCGATACCCAGCCGACGTTTGTCGCAATAATCGAATCTGAGTATAGGGCATCATTGTGGAAGCCTTGTCCTACATATAGAACATTGCGTTTCACATCTTTTCCTACGACAAACCACGGTTCACCTGAACCACCAATTCCAAGGCCATGGCGTTGTCCGATGGTATAATACATTAATCCATCATGTTCTCCCATCACTTTTCCATCCAGCGTTTCCATTTTACCGGGCTGAGCGGGCAAATACTGGCTTAAAAACTCTTTAAAATTCCGCTCCCCAATAAAGCAGATTCCGGTGCTGTCTTTTTTCTTCGCTGTAGCAAGCCCTGCTTCCTGTGCGATTTCCCTTACTTGCTTTTTCTCTAAATGTCCGATGGGAAACATTACCTTTTCGAGCTGGAATTGCTGCAATTGATTGAGGAAATACGTTTGATCTTTATTCGAATCTTTTCCTCGCAAAAGTTTTACTTCTCCGCCCCGTTCTTCAACTTGAGCGTAATGTCCGGTGGCCACATAGTCCGCACCAAGATTCATGGCATGATCCAAAAAGGCCTTAAATTTAATTTCTTTATTGCACATGACATCCGGATTAGGAGTGCGGCCCGCCTTGTATTCATCCAAAAAATACGTAAAAACTTTATCCCAATATTGTTTTTCAAAATTTACCGCATAATAAGGAATGCCGATTTGGTTGCAAACGCGAACGACATCATTATAGTCCTCCGTGGCTGTACAAACGCCATTTTCATCTGTGTCATCCCAATTCTTCATAAAAATGCCAATTACATCATACCCTTGCTCCTTTAGCAAAAGAGCGGCTACAGATGAATCTACTCCGCCGGACATGCCGACGACGACACGGGTATCTTTCGGTGATTTTTTCATTCTGCTTGTCCACTTCCCTCACTGCTTTGTCAATCGTTTTACTATCTTTGAAATAATAGCCGCCGCTTGAAGAATTTGATCTTCTGTATTATTAATGCCGAAGCTAAATCGGATGGAGTTGGTCAAACGGTCAGATTGGCTTCCGAACATAGCTCGGAGAACATGAGAAGGATCCACAGACCCAGCTGTGCATGCAGATCCACTGGAAGCTGCTATCCCTTCTAAATCCAAGTTCACAAGCATCGCTTCCACATTCGTGCCAGGAAAACTCAAGTTTACTACATGCGGAAGAGACTGTTCAAGCGTTCCGTTGATTGAAAACTCGACTCCTTCTTTTTTCAGCGTTTCGATGAGCAATTGCTTCAATTTATGGTAAAAAGCATATTTTTCCGGCTTTGTCTTTTGGGAAATTTCCACGGCTTTAGCAAAAGCAGCAATCGATGCGACATTTTCCGTTCCTGCCCGCCGTTTTCTTTCCTGTTCCCCACCGTGAACCGTTGGAATTAAGCGAACACCGTCCCTAACATACAGGAATCCTACTCCTTTCGGTCCATTAATTTTATGACTGGAGACAGACAATAAATCGATATGAAGGTCTTGCACATCGATGTCTGCCAATCCGTATGCTTGAACTGCATCCGTATGAAAAACAGCTTGATGATTCGTTAACAACTCTCCAACTTCCCGGATCGGCTGCAGCGTGCCAACTTCATTGTTGGCGAACATGATCGAAACAAGGATCGTATCGTCCCGCAAAGCCTTCTTCAACTCTTCCACAGAAATACGGCCGGTTTCATCCACCGGTAAATAAGTAACTTCAAATCCTTCTTTCTCCAAAAATTCACATGTATGCAAAACAGCATGATGTTCAACGGCTGTCGTGATGATATGTTTGCCTTTATCCGCCATGCCTCTGGCCACACCAATTAACGCCAGATTATCCGCTTCAGTCCCACCGCTTGTAAAAATAATTTCATCAAAGTTGGCATGAATGCTTTTCGCGATGAATTCCCTAGCTTGATCCACTACTTGACGAGCGTCGCGGCCAAAGTAATGGATGCTGGACGGGTTTCCATAATGATTTTGCATGGTTTCGGTTAAGACTTGGATCACTTTCGGGTGAACAGGACTTGTTGCTGCATGATCCAGATAAATGCGTTCCATTTTGAGAAATTCCTCCTTAAATGTAAAACATATAGGCATCCGATTCGCCTCGATCGGTATAATTCGCTAAGTCCTCCAATGTTGTGCTCTCAAGAACGTCCTTCACAGCATCTCGAATGCGCATCCATAACTCTCGTTTTGGAGGATCTTCATCTTCGATTCCTTCCACCGGGCTAATCGGACCTTCCAATACACGGATAATATCACCGGCTGTAATTTTGGAAGGGTCTCTGGCAAGTACATAACCTCCGTATGCTCCGCGGATGCTTTTGACCAAACCGGCATTTCTTAGTGGAGCGACTAGCTGCTCTAAGTAATGCTCAGATAAGTCATGCGTCTTTGCAATGGAGCGCAAGGGGGTCGGTCCCTCTCCGTATTTCTTGGCTAACTCAATCATAATCGTCAAGCCGTATCGGCCTTTAGTGGAAATTTTCATATTTTGCACCTCTATTCAATTCATTTTTTGATTTTTGCATTTTATGGATAAAGTAATCAGTGATTTTTTGACATTGTGGAAGTGTTATGCCTACAATCGTACCCATGAACAGACTAAATAAAATGGTTCCGACATGTACAGGTCCTCCCAAAAGAAAGCCCATTATGAGAACGATTACTTCCATTCCCCTTCGAACGTGGGAAACTTTCCATCCCGTTTTCGAAGTAACGGCAATCATTAAACTATCTCGAGGTCCGGCTCCAATTTGGGCAGAAATGTAAATACCCATTCCGTATCCATTGATGATGATGCCGAGCAGAAACATGCACAGCTTTCCTAAAAAACTATGGGGTGTTACGATAAAAGGCAGACTTAAATACATATCCATGAATATGCCGACAAGAAGCATATTTAAATAAGCGCCAAATTGAGGCCACTCTTTCATCAGTAAAGCAGATAAAGCTAAAACAGCCAACCCTACAAGTATTGACCAAGTCCCAACCGTTAACCCTAGTTTATAATATAATCCTACATGCATCGTGTCCCAAGGTGTTGCTCCGAGATCCGATCGAATCATGAACACAAGGCCGAGAGACATGACAAGCAAACCAGCCATAAAAACGACTAATCGAAAGATGATATTCCCCTTTGTTTTCACATAAACACCCCTTTAGATCCCCCGCGTAGAACAAATAAAGATTAGCTTTTGTCATTATAGCATACAATCTGAGCGAATACAGTTGAACTTGCCTTTTCCTATGGTAAGTTATTGTCAAAGATGTTTAAAAGACAAAAGACATTTTAAAAACGGGAAACCGATATAACTATAGATCTGGAGAGATGAAGTATGAGTACAAAACCGTTAGCATTTCGAATGAGACCGAGAACTATTGATGAAATTGCCGGACAAGAACACTTAGTCGGAGAAGGAAAAATCATTAGAAGAATGGTCGAAGCAAAACAGCTTTCATCTATGATTCTTTACGGGCCGCCCGGAATAGGCAAAACTTCCATTGCTTCCGCGATTGCCGGCAGTACTCAATATGCTTTTCGACAACTGAATGCAGTCACAAATAATAAGAAAGATATGGAAATTGTCGCTGAGGAAGCGAAAATGTCCGGAAAAGTGATTCTGCTTTTAGACGAAGTACATCGTCTGGATAAAGGGAAGCAAGACTTTCTTCTTCCTTATCTTGAAAATGGCAGCATTACATTAATCGGAGCTACAACCAACAATCCATACTTTTCGATTAATCCGGCTATTCGCAGCCGCTGTCAAATATTCGAATTAAAGCCGTTAACCTCGGATCAGATTCTCTCATTGTTGAAAAGAGCTCTTCATGATGAAAAACGAGGACTCGGAAAATGGAACATTCAAATCGACGAAGACGCGTTGCTCCATTTCGCGCATGGATCAAACGGAGATGCCCGCAGTTCTTTAAACGCGCTCGAATTGGCTGTCTTATCTACAAAAGAGGATGAAACCGGTACGATCCACATTAATCTTGAAATAGCAGAGGAATGTCTGCAAAAGAAAAGTTTTGTTCATGATAAAGATGGAGATGCCCATTACGACGTGCTCAGCGCTTTCCAAAAGTCCATTCGAGGAAGCGACGTAAATGCCGCACTTCATTACTTAGGAAGGCTGATTGAAGCTGGCGACCTTCCCAGCATTTCAAGAAGGCTTCTTGTCATCGCTTACGAAGATATCGGCCTTGCCAATCCTCAAGCTGGAGTTCGAACATTGGCCGCCGTCCAAACAGCAGAGAAAATAGGCTTTCCGGAGGCGAGAATTCCGTTGGCAGCAGCCGTTATCGAACTTTGTTTGTCTCCAAAATCCAATTCTGCCATCATGGCCATTGATTCGGCTTTAGCGGACATTCGAAAAGGGAAAAGCGGAGATGTTCCAGACCATTTAAAAGATGCCCATTACAAGGGAGCCAAAGCGTTAGGAAGAGGAATCAGTTATAAATATCCGCACGACTATGAAAGCGGCTGGGTAAAACAACAATACTTGCCAGACACATTAAAAGATGCCGTCTATTATCACCCAAAAACAACCGGGAAATTCGAAAAGGCACTGGCATCCGTTTACGAAAATATTTCCAAACTTCAAAACGATCATTCTTAAAACCAAATAAAACGATGTCAGGATCACTCGAACGGCAGATTCCCCTTATATTCATGATTGACATAAAGGTACGGCTTGTCATACCGCTATTTTTCAAACGCAACTGACGAGGAGCAATTTGCCGGTGATGATCTCTTCATCACCAATTTTTATTAAATGGAGCGATTTCTAAAAATAAAAAATAAAAAGAAAATAAAAAGTAGACTATTTTCTTTACAAAAATCTTGACTCTTTTCAAAAAAATAAATTAAAATGATATTCGTCGCATTTTATGTTATTTTGTCGAATAGAGAGAAAGGAGTGGTTTTTTTGAAAAAAATTGGGTTAGCTTGGCAAATATTTATTGGGCTAATCTTAGGAATTATCGTCGGGGTTATTTTTTATGGCAATTCCTCCGTTCAAGGATTCCTACAACCTATCGGCGATATATTCATAAGACTCATTAAAATGATTGTAATCCCGATTGTTGTTTCCAGCCTCATCGTCGGAGTTGCTGGTATTGGCGACATCAAACAATTGGGAAAATTAGGCGGTATTACACTGCTTTACTTTGAAATCATTACCACCATCGCAATCATTTTAGGGCTGTTGGTAGGTAATGTCGTGAAACCAGGTGTTGGCGTAGACATACACTCTCTTCATAAAGGTGATATCTCAAGTTACTTAAGCACCACAGAACAAGCAACCTCTCACTCATTTGCAGATACCATTGTCAACATCGTCCCTGACAATTTATTTAAAGCATTGGCGAACGGCGATATGTTAGCCATTATCTTTTTCTCCGTTATGTTCGGGCTCGGAGTTGCCGCGATCGGAGAAAAAGGAAAACCTGTACTGAAATTTTTCCAAGCAACTGCCGATGCCATGTTTAATGTGACAAACATGGTCATGAGGTTTGCACCGTTTGGCGTTTTTGCCCTTATCGGCATTACCGTATCGAAGTTTGGAGTAAGTTCTTTAATTCCGCTAAGTAAACTTGTATTAACAGTTTACGGAACCATGATTTTATTTATTCTGGTCGTTTTAGGATTAGTTGCCAAACTATTTGGCATTAATATCTTTCATATCTTTAAAATCCTAAAAAACGAGTTAATCCTTGCTTATTCCACTTCCAGTTCAGAAACCGTTCTGCCAAAATTAATGGAGAAAATGGAACGATTCGGATGTGCAAAAGGGATTACCACTTTTGTCATTCCTACCGGTTATTCCTTCAACTTGGACGGCTCCACTCTTTATCAATCAATAGCCGCCATTTTTATCGCCCAGATGTACGGCATTCATCTTTCAATTGCTGAACAAATTTCCCTAGTGTTAGTTCTTATGGTCACTTCCAAAGGAATTGCGGGGGTTCCTGGTGTTTCATTCGTTGTGTTGCTTGCGACACTGAGCACCACCCATTTACCAGTGGAAGGATTGGCTTTTATAGCTGGAATTGATCGAATTATGGACATGGCACGTACAGTTGTCAATGTTATCGGAAATTCACTTGCTTCTATTATCGTTTCCAAATTGGTTGGACAATACGATGCTGAAAAAGGAAAAGAATATTTGAAAGAAGTCTCGTAAAAGAAATCGAGTAGGAGGGAGCGATTAACTCCCGTCCTCTCACACCACCGTACGTACGGTTCCGTATACGGCGGTTCAATTAAGATCATTGACGCAAGTCTTTATAACTTCCGTGAATAGCTGTTCTCTTTATGCCAGTGGTCACTCCACCCTCCAAGAGGTCTCCCACGGGATTCACCGCTTCCTCCCTCAAGTGAGGTACTACGTTTTCTGTGTTCATCATGACTCACTGAATACCAAGGGCTATTCTCTCTTAATTGTTCGGTCCTTCTTAGTTGTTCTAGACCAACTAATACTATGACCTCTGCTGACTTCTGACGGTTCAGCTACTTATCACTAAGTAGGTTATGAAGAGTACTTCACCTATCCGCCAGACCTCCCCGGGTAAGTACATGCACTTTCACACCATCTATCCGCCTCATTTACTCGATATGACCTTCGACAGAAAGAGCTTTGTTTTGTTATGCAAACTCACTCCATCATACCTAGCCTTATATGAGGTTCGTGTTCCTCGGTCCGGTGTTTTGCCTCCAGCTTCCTTCAGATTCCGCGTCACCACGGACACCCTTGCTCTTGGCTAACCTCTACTTCTGTCTTCGGGGTTCGGGACTTACACCCTATAGTTCATGTACATGCCGGGCGCACATAAAAAGCTTGTCCGTATTTAGTGGACAAGCTTTTTTCATCTCTTTTCAAGAAGCGTGTTGATCTGTATTTCACAGCTTTCCACTGATTCAGAAAGTTTTTCCGTTACCTCTTTTCTTCGGCATGACCCTCTAGCCCTTCATTTTGAACTGTTCGATAAAAATTCAACATTGACTTCTTAGAAAATAAGATGCATGCAACGGAATGTTCATCCGCACTTAGTCCCCTCGTACGGACAACCCAAGCAACGAATAAAATGCCTTTCGTTAATTGTTGACCACTCGTCATATTTTCCCAACCAAAATTAGAATGGTCCCAATGGCTATAATCCAAAGAACAACGTCCATATTACATACATAATGAATGATCCTATCCTTTCCTTGATCTCCTTATATTTTCTTTGACAATAAAATTGATAAATCCTTGCAGGATGATTCAAAAAATACGAAAAGGATTGTTCCAATGAGCCTTTATCTGTATAATTAGTTGTAAATACATTTGTTTACATATGTAATTACAGGAGGAAATCTTCAATGAATGACGCATTAAAACAAAACACTCGCAAGCTCCTAGGTATAGCCGGTTTCGCTTGGCTGTTTGACGCCATGGATGTCGGAATGCTGTCGTTTATCCAAGCTGCCCTGCAAAAAGATTGGAATTTGTCGGTCAAGGAAATGGGATGGATTGGAAGCGTTAACTCCATCGGTATGGCAGCAGGCGCCTTTTTATTTGGTTTGCTGGCTGACAGAATCGGAAGAAAGCCGGTCTTTCTGATCACGTTGCTTCTCTTTACGATCGGGAGCGGATTATCGGCGTTCACAAGCACTCTTGTCTTATTTCTATTCTTCCGATTTTTTATCGGAATGGGCTTAGGGGGCGAACTTCCCGTTGCATCAACACTTGTATCGGAAAGCGTACCGGCCAAAGATCGTGGCAGAATCATTGTCCTTTTGGAAAGTTTCTGGGCAGGCGGCTGGTTGCTTGCTGCTGTCGTCTCCTATTTTATTATTCCAGAATACGGTTGGAGAATGGCATTATTATTAGGAGCCATTCCGGCACTGTACGCCCTGTATTTACGCTGGAATTTACCCGATTCAGCCCGTTTTCAATCGGTAAAAACAAAACGTTCTTTCATTCTAAACATAAAAGAAGTATGGTCTCGTCCGCATATTCGAAAAACGATCATGCTATGGATCGTCTGGTTTTGCGTCGTGTTCTCTTATTACGGCATGTTCCTTTGGCTCCCAAGCATTATGGTCATGAAAGGATTCAGCCTAATTAAAAGTTTCGGCTATGTGCTGATTATGACTCTTGCACAGCTTCCCGGCTATTTCACTGCTGCCTGGCTGATTGACAGAATCGGCCGTAAATGGGTCTTAATAATCTTTTTGCTGGGTACTTCCATCAGCGCATGGCTTTTTGGAAATGCGGAAACTTTGCCGTTGTTGATTACTTATGGAATTTTACTATCTTTCTTTAACTTAGGCGCTTGGGGAGCACTTTATGCTTATTCACCGGAACAATACCCGACGGCTATCCGCGGTACAGGGGTTGGAATGGCCACTTCTTTCGGACGAATAGGAGGCATCCTCGGTCCGCTTTTGATCGGTTTTCTTGGCAGCGAGACTTCTATCTCCGCCATCTTCTCTATTTTTTGTGCGGCGATTATCATCAGCGTTGTCAGCATCGCCCTATTAGGAACGGAAACAAAAGCGAAAGATCTGGCTTAATGCCGAAAATGCAGCTGATTAGATGAGGGAAAACTTCGATCCATCAATGTACCAAAAAAAGAGCGATGATCATTGGAAAGAACATCATCGTTCTATTACGGCAGCCTAAATGATGAACGATGACGTCGTTTCTTGACACCTTTACCAGCATGTCAAACGGGCGTCATTCTCTTTGCCTTTATTTTCATGGATTACTGCTCAAAAAAGAAATGCTTGCCTTAAAAATAAAAAGCCGCCTGTACCGGCGGCTTTTACCCGTTTTGCACCCGTGCTATTTCTATTCCTTCTAGCAGCTTTCGAACCACGTATGAGGCCATAATCAGGCCGCATACAGATGGAACAAACGCATTCGAAGATGGGGGCATTTTCGCTTTTCGAATACTTGCTTCGTCGTTGCCGACCACTTTGCGGACGTCTTCGCGGATCACGATGGGGCTTTCATCGGAAAACACAACAGGGACCCCTTTTTTGATCCCCTCTTTGCGCAATCGGGTACGAACCACTTTCGCAATCGGGTCAGTGTGCGTTTGGGATATATCGGCAATCCGAAATCGGGTTGGATCCATCTTATTAGCGGCTCCCATGCTAGAAATGATGGGAATATCTCGTTTCAAACATTCTTTCATTAAATGAATCTTATAAGTAATGGTATCGGATGCGTCAATGACGAAATCAGGGCGATAGCCAAAGAATTGCTCATACGTTTCTTCCGTATAAAACATTTTTAAGGCGATGACTTCACAATCAGGATTTATATCCGCGATTCTTTCTTTCATCACATCCACCTTTGCTTTTCCGATCGTGGACAGCAAAGCGGGAATTTGCCGGTTCACATTCGTTATATCCACTACATCTTTATCCACCATTACAATACGTCCAATTCCGGAACGTGCCAACGCTTCAACAGCAAAGGAACCGACTCCTCCAACGCCTAGTACAGCAACCGTGCTGTTTGCTAATTTTTCCAGCCCTTCTTTTCCAATCGCTAATTCATTTCTCGAAAATTGGTGAAGCATATTCTCACTCCTATTATGTAATCAGCCGTTGCCTAAGCTCGACAGTTTTTCGCCAAAAACTATCTTACCGCATCTAATAGAAAGGATTCAATAGACGTTTTTATGGAGGAAGGTCGAATGACCTGCCTAATAAGAAAACCTTTTCATTCAATACGCAAAAACAACCGCTGCATGCAGCGGTTGTTCATCAAAGCAAAATGGTTTATTCGGGCTATTTAAAGTCTACGGAAACAAAAGTACGAGTCCCAATCGTGCCGTTGTCAAAGATCTATACGTTTTGAACCCGCTCTCGGCAGGTGGGTGCCCTGTTTTAAGCTTTGCAAGTCCTCCATCCAGAGAAAGAGGCATTTGCGCTACTTAAAAACTCCAGGCTCCCGTAAATCTAAGTGTTCGGTCAAAACAGAATAGGTTACTAACGTACACATCAGGACTCGTAATCGTTACTGATATATTAACATAGCCTTCTTGATTTATCAACATTCAATACACATAATCTTTACCCATTTTTTTCAACAGACAGTCTCAAATGCAACTCTTCCAGTTGGCTTTGACTAACTTCCCCCGGTGCATCCGTCAACAAGCAGCTTGCACTGGCCGTCTTCGGAAAGGCAATCGTATCGCGCAGATTAGACCGGCCAGCCAGAAGCATGACGATCCGATCCAGTCCTAATGCGATTCCTCCATGCGGCGGAGTTCCATATTCAAACGCTTCAAGCAGGAAGCCGAATTGTTCCTCTGCTTCTTCTTTTGTAAAACTTAGCGCTTTAAACATTCTCTCCTGTATATCTTTCTCAAAAATCCGCAGTGAACCTCCGCCCAGTTCATAACCGTTTAGAACGATATCATATGCTTGGGCCCGTACTTTTTCAGGCTCGCTTTCAAGGTACGGCAAATCCTCTCTGAAAGGCATCGTAAACGGATGGTGGGCAGCGTAAAATCTTCCGTCTTCTTCGTCATACTCAAGGAGCGGCCAATCGGTTACCCATAAGAAATTAAATTGATTGTCATCGATCAGACCTAGTTCTTTTCCAAGTTTAAGACGAAGAGCACCGAGAGCATCGGCCACAATTGAGTTTTTATCTGCGACGAAAAGAAGCAGATCGCCGCTCTCTGCTTCCGCCGTTTTCTTCAGCTGATCTTGTTCTTCTTCGCTGAAAAATTTGGCGATCGGTCCTTTTAATTCTCCATCTTCTACTTTTAGCCATGCGAGACCTTTAGCACCGTAACGCGCTGCAAATTCTGCCAGCTGATCGATATCTTTTCGGGAATACTGGCCTGCAGCTCCTTTGGCGTTAATTAACTTTACTTGCCCCCCTTGAGCTACGGCATTGGCAAATACTTTAAAACTTGAATTTTTAACAATTTCAGAGACATCGATCAGTTCCATGCCAAAGCGGGTATCCGGTTTGTCGGAACCATAGCGGCTCATTGCTTCTGCATAAGTCATTCGCGGAAATGGTTCGGTGATTTCCAGTCCTTTGACTTCTTTCATTAATCGTTTCAACATTCGTTCAGTCAAGTCCATAATATCTTCTTGACTTAAAAAGCTTGCTTCGATATCGATTTGAGTAAATTCCGGTTGGCGGTCAGCGCGCAAATCTTCATCTCGAAAACAGCGAGCAATTTGATAATAGCGATCAAATCCCGACACCATTAACAACTGTTTAAAAATTTGGGGAGATTGCGGAAGTGCGTAAAATTCTCCCGGATGCACTCGGCTCGGTACTAAATAATCGCGTGCTCCTTCCGGGGTGCTTTTTGTCAAAATCGGCGTTTCTACCTCGATAAATCCTTCTTCATCAAGAAAACTGCGAACCGATTTTGTAATGTTGTGACGCATTTGAAACGTTTCAAACATCGTATTTCTACGCAAATCCAAGTAACGGTATTTCAAGCGCACATCTTCCGAAACTTCGGTCCGGTCTTCAATCGTAAACGGCGGATTTTTGGCTGCGCTTAAAATCGTCACTTCATTCGCCTGAATTTCAATGGTCCCAGTTTTAATATTGGGGTTGATCGTTTCACGACTGCGCGCCACCACTCTTCCTTTTATGTCAAGAACATACTCGTTCCGAACTTTATCTGCTGTTTCATAAGCTTCTTTTGATGTTTCCGGGCTGAATACCACTTGGACAATTCCCGTCCGGTCACGCAGATCCACAAAAACCAAGCCGCCTAAATCTCTTCTTCTTTGCACCCATCCTTTTAAAACGACCTCTTCACCAATGTGCTGGTCTGTAATTTCTCCACAATAATGAGTTCTTCCAAACAATCTTTTCTCCTCCTCAATTGATAGACATAGATGAAATGGTTCATTGATCTTGGCATTTACCCCTCTGTTTTGCAGAGGGGTCGATATACAGATTGATTCGTACTTTATATTTCTTTTAATTCAGAAACAAGCCGGTCAATAGGAACTTCTCTTTGCTCACCTGTTTCCATCTGTTTTAGGACGACCACCTGTTTCTTTAATTCGTCTTCACCTAAAATCGCCGCAAAGCGAGCGCCTAACCGGTCCGCCTGTTTCAACTGAGCTTTCATTTTTCGATCTTGGTAGTCTTTATCGGCCCGAATTCCGGCATGGCGAAGCTCTTGCAACAGCTTGACGGAATAATCTTTTGCTTCCTCTCCAAGAGAAACAAGAAAACAATCGAGACCTCGTTCTACAGGCAATTCGACTTTTTCCGCTTCAAGTGCCTGCAAAAGCCGTTCGATGCTGAATGCAAAGCCAATTCCCGGCATTTCCGGACCTCCCAAGTCTTGGACAAGTCCGTTATATCGTCCGCCGCCGCATAAAGTCGTAATGGCACCGAATCCTTCAGCATTGCTCATAACTTCAAAAGCGGTGTGATGGTAGTAATCCAATCCGCGGACAAGCGTAGGATCTACAATAAATTCAATTCCAAGTTCCTTTAAATAAAATTGAACTTTATCAAAAAACTTTCTGGAAGGTTCTGTTAAATAATCCAATATCGATGGAGCCGTCTTCATCAATTCATGGTCGCGATCTTTTTTGCAGTCTAAAATCCTCAGCGGATTCTTGTCCAGCCGATTTTGACAATCAGCACAAAATTCACCGATCCGAGGCTTGAAATGCTGAATAAGAGCTTCCCGATGAGCAAGTCGACTTTCTTTATCGCCCAACGAATTTATGACAAGTTGAATATTTTTTAGACCTAACTTTTTGAAAATAGTCATGACAATTGAAATGACTTCAGCGTCTATAGCCGGATCCTCGCTTCCAATCGCTTCAACCCCAAACTGGACAAATTGGCGAAAACGTCCGGCCTGAGGACGTTCGTAGCGAAACATCGGCCCTGTGTAAAACAGCTTAACAGGCTGATTAGGATCTCCGTACATTTTATTTTCCACATAAGAACGGACGACAGAAGCGGTTCCTTCCGGTCTAAGCGTAAGACTGCGTCCGCCCCTGTCTTCAAACGTGTACATTTCTTTTTGCACAATATCCGTTGTATCTCCGACCCCCCGCTGAAAAAGCTCAGTGTGTTCAAAAATCGGAGTACGAATTTCAGAATAATTATAGATCCGACAAACCTCTTTGGCCGTTTGCTCAATCCACTGCCATTTTTCTACAGTTCCCGGAAGGATATCCTGAGTGCCTCTTGGAATTTGTATCATGATTACTCCTCCTTCGTACCTAACCACTATGTACATGAATTCTTACGGATGAACCCATCGGCTAATAAAAAACTCTCGCCCCTTGCTTGCGCTTGCCAAAACAAGGGACGAGAGTAGATTCCCGTGGTACCACCCTAATTGGAGCGAAAATTGCTCCCACTTTGTCCGTTAACGCCATCTGCGTTCCCTCCTACTAAAAGTTCAGAGGGAAACCTAAGGAGTGTTTTTCGTTAAACAGCCATGCAGAAACGCTTTCAGCCCAAGGCATTTCCTCTCTTTGCATGCGTTTTTAACTACTCTTCTCCCTCATTGGTTTTATCTATATGTGTTTGATAGAATTCGCACATGCCAATGTCCTTAGTATAAGGAATTTCTCAAGAACGTTCAAGCCTCTTTTTTATCCGCTTGATTTCGTTCAGAGAGACACCGAATTCAGAAGCAAGCTCCCATAAATTCGCTTCTTCTCTATCTATTCGATCATGGAAACGGATGCCAAATAAAGGCTTGTTTTCACTTGAGACCATTGTTTGTTTATCGTTTGCCCGCATGATGATACCTGCCTTTCGTAAAATCTGATCCATCCGCAAAGAGATTGTTTCTATTATTTCCTTTTTCCTAATTTTTCATAAAAAAACAGGATTTTTTTTGAAAAAGAAGAATTGAAACAGTGAGTTCCTTTCAAAAGACGGATCAGAATCAAAACAGACATGGATGGTGAGTGATGGGTACGCGTTTTTTGACGTTGTTTCTTTTGTCGCTTTTGATTGTTTTGCTTCAGACTAGCTTGGCTTACGCAAACAGCATCACCGTAAACACCGATGTCGTCAATGTTCGGGAAGGCCCCGGCTATTCTTTTGGAATCATCGGCAACGTGAAAAACAACGAAACCTATTCTGTGCTGGAATCACAAAACGGCTGGTACAAAATTGAATTAAAGAATGGAACAAAAGGATGGATCGCCGGCTACTTAACTACGTTGGATCAAAAACAGAGCGATTTCAGCCGACAAGGGATCATCATAGCAGACCACGTCAATGTTCGAAACATTCCTTCAGAGCAAGGAGATATTGTCGGAAAGTTGAATAGCGGAGATTCAGTGAAGGCCGAACAAACGAAAAATGAATGGGTGCAAATCGAATACCAAAACCAAACAGCTTGGGTAAATCAACAATTTATTCGCCTCAATGATCAAAAAGAAAACGTTTTGAACAATAGGATGGCCGTCGTTCTTTACAACAATACCAATATTCGAACTGAACCATCTACCGATTCCGCTGTTACGGCAAAAGCAAATGCGGGTGATCGTTATCCGATCAACAAAGAGGTTGGAAATTGGTATGAAATTGATTTATCGAAAGGGCAGACAGGGTATATAGCCAGCTGGGTAGTCGCTGTTCATCAAGCCAATGTTTCTTCCCAATCAGCACTGGATCTAAGCGTTCTAAAAGGAAAAACCATCGTCCTTGATCCGGGGCATGGAGGAAAAGACCGAGGAACAAAAGGAGCAAGCGGCACTATGGAAAAAATTTTAACGTTGGAAACAGCAGAACGTTTATACGAAAAATTGGAACGGGCTGGGGCGCATGTTTTTTTAACAAGAGAGGATGATTCCTATATTCCGCTGGCTTCGAGAGTGGCCATGTCCCAAATTTTAGGAGCCGATGCCTTCATAAGCATCCACTTTGACAGCAACCACAATCAAAATATTCGGGGCTTTACCACTTATTACTATCATCCTTATCAACAGAGGCTGGCTCAAGCGGTGGAAATGCAAGTAAAAAAAGCAAGTCCGCTTTTTTCTCTCGGCGTTAAAAAAGGCGATTTTTACGTACTAAGAGAAAACAGTCAACCTTCTGTTTTGCTTGAACTTGGTTTTTTAAGCAATCCACAGGAAGAGCAAACCGTTATCACCCTTCCCTATCAAGAGCAGGCAACAACCGGCATTTACAACGGTCTCATTTCTTATTTTTCACAATAAAAAGGCGGCCAGTCGGCCATCCTCTTAAAATCACGTTATTTACTTTCCAATATTAAGGTGACCGGCCCATCGTTGACTAATTTGACGTCCATCATCGCTCCAAATCGGCCGGTTTCCACGTGCACGCCTTTTTCGCGCAATAATTCATTAAAACGATCATATAAAGGCTCTGCATGGCTCGGTTTAGCGGCGTTCATAAAATTGGGACGCCGTCCTTTTCTCGTATCGCCATATAAAGTAAATTGCGATATGGAAAGAATTTCTCCATTTACATCAAGGATAGATAAGTTCATTTTTCCCTTATCGTCTTCGAATACTCTTAGCCCGGCAATTTTTTCCGCTAAATAAGCGGCGTCTTCTTCTGTATCTTCATGAGTGATTCCAACTAGAAGGACAAAACCGGATGAAATTTGTCCGACCGTTTTTCCGTCCACTTCGACGGAAGCTTCTTTGCTTCTTTGCAGTACGACTCTCATTTTCCACACCCTTAATTCATAATTCTTCTTACCGCATAAATGTCTGGTATTTGCTTAATTCGTTCCACCACTTTATGCAAGTGGCTGACGTTGCGTATGAAAATCGACATGTGTATTCTAGCTACTTTATTGCGATCGGATCGGCCGGTAACCGCTGAAATATTGGTTTTTGTTTCATTGACCACTTGGAGAACTTCATTTAATAAACCGCGGCGGTCATAACCCGATATTTCGATTTCTACGTTGTATTCTTTATGATTTTCCGGATTGCTTTCCCATTCGACCGGAATTAAACGATCTTTCGTCTCTTCAGTATGGATATTAGGACAATCCGCACGATGAACGGAAATACCGCGTCCTTTCGTAATATAGCCGACGATGTCATCTCCAGGAACCGGATTGCAGCATCTTGAAAGGCGGAGCAGCAAATTATCGATTCCTTTTACTCGAACACCGACATTCGTTTTACTAGTAGTCGGGAATGTTTTCAGCTCTTTGATCGCCGATTCTTGAACACTGATTTCTTCATCTCTCTGTTTTCTCAATTTTTCCGTCAATCTGTTGGCGATTTGGGCAGCGGTAATGCCATTATAGCCGACAGCTGCGTACATATCTTCTTCCGATGAGAAATTGAATTTTTCAGCTACTTTTTTAATATTTTCCGGCGTCATTACTTCTTTTAAATCAAAATCCATATTGCGGATTTCTTTTTCTACAAGCTCCCGACCTTTTTCAATGTTTTCTTCTTTCCGTTGTTTCTTGTAAAACTGTTTAATTTTATTTTTCGCTTGGGACGTTTGGGCCAATTTAATCCAGTCTTGACTTGGACCGTAAGAATGCTTGGACGTCAATATTTCCACGATGTCCCCAGTTTTCAGCTTGTAATCAAGAGTCACCATTTTTCCATTGACTTTTGCACCGATCGTTTTGTTGCCGATTTCCGAGTGGATTCGATAGGCAAAATCGATCGGAACAGAGCCGGACGGAAGCTCGATGACATCTCCTTTTGGAGTAAATACAAATACCATATCGGAAAATAAGTCAATTTTCAGAGATTCCATAAATTCTTCCGCATTGGCCGATTCTTTTTGAAACTCAAGAATTTCACGGAACCAAGAAAGTTTCTTTTCAAAAGAAGAGTTTTCATCAAGCGTTTTTCCTTCTTTATATGCCCAGTGGGCAGCAACCCCATATTCAGCGATGCGATGCATATCAAAAGTCCTGATTTGAACTTCCAAAGGATCGCCTTTCGGACCGATGACAGTCGTATGCAGCGATTGGTACATATTAGGCTTCGGCATAGCAATATAATCTTTGAAACGCCCCGGCATCGGTTTCCAGCATGTATGAATAATTCCAAGCACCGCGTAACAATCTTTAATGCTGTTGACTAAAATTCTTACAGCCAATAAGTCGTATATTTCATTGAATTGTTTGTTTTTTATGACCATTTTCCGGTAAATGCTGTAAATATGTTTAGGGCGGCCTGATATTTCCGCTTCAATCGAGACTTCTTTCAGCCGCTCCCTCACTTCTTCAACGACCTCTTCCAAGTATTCTTCGCGCTCAGCCCGCTTTCTCTTCATCAGATTGACAATTCGATAATATTGCTGCGGGTTTAAATAGCGAAGTGCGGTATCTTCCAACTCCCACTTGATTTTAGAAATTCCCAGCCGGTGAGCAAGCGGGGCGAAAATTTCCAGCGTTTCATTGGCGATTCTGCGTTGTTTTTCAGCCGGCAAATGTTTCAACGTACGCATATTATGCAGACGATCAGCAAGCTTAATCAAAATCACTCGAATATCTTGAGCCATAGCCAAAAACATTTTCCGGTGATTTTCCGCTTGCTGTTCTTCATGAGACTTATATTTAATCTTGCCAAGCTTCGTGACTCCATCCACAAGCATGGCAATTTCTTCATTAAATTCCCTCTTTAAATCGTCGAGGGTCATTTCCGTATCTTCCACGACATCATGCAAAAAACCCGCTGCCACTGTTGCAGGATCCATTTCCAAATCCGCTAAAATGCCTGCAACCTGCACCGGATGCATAATATAAGGTTCCCCGGATTTCCGGTATTGATGTTTGTGTGCTTCTTCTGCCACACGATAGGCCTTATATACTAAAGCTACATGCTCTTCATTTAAATATTGTTTCACCCGATCGATTACTTGTTCGGCGGTTAATACCTGATCTTTCGCCATATAAATACTCACCTTTGTAATTTTAAAAATATTTGGGTATTGAGTTTTAAAAATAACTTTATTTTTCTATTATCTTTAAAAAAAGAATAGATGTAAAGTCATCTATTCAAATTTATTGAAAAGAATGTTGAATTTTGTCGATTAATCTTTATTACAGCCCTTTTCGCCATTATCTCCTGCCAATCTGAGCCGCCATTTTCTCTGCCTTGCCCGCTGGACAATGAAAAGGATTCATCTTTCGTTATCGTTCGACCTTTTTAAGAAGACCAAAAAGCCCTTATAAAAAGGGCTTTTCATCCATTTTTTCGTCTTCGGCTAGTAACATTATTGTACCGCTTAAAACAAAATTGTCCAAGCGTTTTCCATCAAAAATGAGCGTTTCTCTACATTTGATCGAGTCGCATCAGCAAAAACACTCGAAAAAAGAGTGCCATACCTTAAAACTCTCATAAAAGAGAGTCGTTTATTCGTATTTCATTAACGCCAGAATATCGTACCCGTCCAGCTTCTTGCGTCCTTCCAGATAGGCCAATTCGATTAAAAAGGCAATGCCAACAACGATACCGCCGAGTTGTTCCACCAGTTTAATCGTTGCTTCGATTGTTCCTCCGGTTGCCAATAAGTCATCGATAATCAATACTCTTTGCCCCGGTTTAATGGCATCTTTATGGATGGTTAACACATCTTTTCCATATTCAAGGCCATATTCCACTTTTACCGTTTCTCGAGGAAGCTTACCTTCTTTTCTTACAGGCGCAAATCCAACTCCAAGAGCATAAGCAACAGGACAGCCTACAATGAACCCACGCGCTTCAGGTCCTACGACTATATCTACTTTTTTCTTTTCTGCATAGGCTACGATTTGATCAGTCGCAAATTTAAACGCTTCGCCATTATCCATGAGCGGCGTGATATCTTTAAATTGCACTCCAGGCTGAGGCCAGTCAGGCACGACAGCAATATACTTTTTCAAATCCATGTTTTAGTTTCCTCCTCATGATTTTGAGACAAATAAAAATATTGATTAAACCAATCTCTCAATTGTTCGTAGTTTGAATATAACAGTTCGTTCTCGATTTGATATTGCTCCTGTTTTTCGCGGTAAGCTTTGGATTCACTTAAATCTCGCTTAGCCGGCGCTTCATTTAATGAAATAAGGCCATCTTCTATTGTAACAAATCCGAGTTCTAAAAACACTCTGGACATGAACTCAATCGTTTCTTTCGACCATCCCCGGTATTTAGCCAAATCGCCGCTGTATCGTTTTAAATCAAAAGTTTTCTGTTTGAGAAGAAAAGCATAATACCATTTAAAATGCTCCCTTGTGGGCACTGTACTGAAATAATGCTGCTTTTCTTGATAAAAATGGGCATAAATTCTGTTCGGACTCTTATGAGAAAGCAAGATTTCCATATATTCTTTTTTTGGAGGCAAATCCATAAAAACGATATTTCGGCCGGAAATATCGAGATTAGCGGCTGTTTCCAAATTAGAAACGACGACAAGATCTTTTTCAAGAGGTTGAAGTCGAAGTCGGGCTATCGTGTCTTCATGAAAGACAATCAAAATCCTGTCATCCGGAACAAGATCCATCCACTTATCGAGTTGCCGCATTCCCCTGACATCGAACAACTGCCATTCTTTTACTTGAATATCCTGCAGGACGATCTGCGGCTTTTTGATATGATTCCATTCGTTGATGCCAAGTTCTCCGATAACCGAAACCTTCGATTGAGGAGCTATGTGATCAGCCATTTCTCCCATGCCGAAACCGATAGCGTCCAAAGAGGCGTCACCACTGGCGAGCTGCATTTTCAAATGAGATTGATCTGCACCGATTTTCCGCATGTTGCGAAAAGCCAGATCCCCCAGTAAAAACGTTGGCTTCGGATTTTCCGTACCAAAAGGGGCAAGCAGCTGAAGTTCTTCAATCATTGACAGCTCGGCATCCTCCAGGTTTATGGCCATATCCACTTCCGTTTGTGGTATAAAATCTTCCTCATTCAGCTGTTCTCGAGCCAATTCGATCATTCGGCTGCGCAATCGATCTACGTCTTCGATTTTCATCGTCATTCCTGCTGCCATCGTATGCCCGCCAAAATGGGGCAATAGATCGCGGCACTCCGATAAGCTATCAAACAAATTAAATCCTTGAATGCTGCGGGCAGATCCTTTTGCAAGCCCGCTTTCCCGATCAAAGCTTAAAATAATAACGGGTCGATAGTATTTTTCAACAAGCCGAGAAGCAGCTATCCCGATAACGCCGGGATTCCAACCTTCTTTCCCAATCACAAGGACGGGATTCCGGTCTGGCGGATAGGAAGTTTCAACGATTTCCACTGCTTCTTTCGTCATCTCATTTACCATTTGCTGCCGATCTGCATTCATCCGATTAATCTCTTCCGCAATGGAAAGAGCCGTTTCTTGATCTTCCGCAAGAAGCAAGTCAACGGCGGGATACGCAGAATCCAATCTTCCGGCGGCATTCAGTCTAGGGGCTATCATATAACCAATAGTATCTTCATTGATCTCTTCTAAGGATACGCCGTTTAATCGACAAATCGCTTGAATGCCCAAACGACTTGTCTGCTGCAGTTTTTTTAAGCCTGCTTTTACAAGAGAACGGTTTTCTCCCAAAAGCGGCACTAAATCAGCAACTGTCCCGATGGCGGCTAAATCTAATAGATTCTCCGGCAGCTCGCCATATAAAGCGTGTGCCGTCTTGAATGCCACTCCTACACCTGCCAAATAAGGAAACGGATAATTTCCTTCCGGATGCTTGGGATGAATAACGGCAAATGCTTCGGGAATGACAGGACCAGGTTCATGATGGTCCGTTATAATGACATCCATTCCCAATTCCTTTGCCAGAGCCACTTCTTTCACAGCCGCTATCCCCGTATCTACGGTAATGATCAAATGAATATCGCGCGATTTTGCCAATCGAAAAGCATTTTCATTAGGTCCGTATCCTTCGGTAAATCGATTCGGTATGTAATAATCAACATTCGCTCCTAAATCTTGTAGAGCGGTAACCATAACCGATGTACTTGTCACACCATCGGCGTCATAATCTCCATATACCAAAATGTTTTCTTCGTTTTTAATGGCCTCTTTTATGCGACGAACTGCCTTATCCATATCTTTTAAGAGAAATGGATCGTGAAAGCTTTCTCCTTTATCAAATAAAAAACACCGTGCCGATTCTACCTCGGTAATACCACGGTTCACTAACAGTTCGGCCAAAAGAGGGCTGATATCCAGTTCATTTGACAATGTTCGAACAGTCTCATCCGAGAGATGTTTCCGAACAATCCATCGGGTTTTTGGTTTTAACATACGTTCACCCCTCAACTCATCCTATTATACAAAACTCATATTCTGCTTTCAATGACGGATTCACCCCCCACAGTTCGATGCCATGAAAAAAGCCGCAGGATGATCCTGCAGCTTTTAAAAGATGTTATTTATTTCATTTATACTTGCGGTTCGTCGCTCCATTTGCGTTTTTCTTTATACGTTTTTAAGGAACCTTTCTTCTTCAATTCTCTTTTTTTCATCACCAACCATAATTGAGCGGCAATAAACAAGGAAGAGTAGGTTCCGAAAATCAATCCGATGAAAAGAGCAATGGAGAAATTGCGAATCGATTCGCTTCCGAAAAGAAGCAGCGCCACAACAGTAATCAACACGGTTAAAACCGTATTCACCGAACGGGTCAACGTTTGCCGCAAGCTGCGGTTTACAATATCAGCCAATTCATCATACGATTTAATGCGGCGGCGTTTTTTCAGATTTTCCCTAATCCGGTCAAACGTGACGATCGTATCATTTAAGGAATAACCGACGATTGTCAACACGGCGGCGACAAATGTAAGATCTACTTCCAGTCTCGTTAAACTAAAGACGGATACAATCACAAATACGTCATGCAGCAAGGCCGCAATGGAAGAAATCCCCATGTAAATTTCGAAGCGAAATGCAAGATAGATAACGATCCCTATGGAAGCGATGATCAAAGCGTAAATCGCATTTTTCACCAGCTCTTTTCCGACAATAGGAGATACGCTGCTCACATTCGGCTCGTTTCCAAACTTCTTGTGGAAATGTTCTTTTACTTGGGCAATTTCTTTTTTGGTCAACGCTTCTTTAAATCTTGCTGTCCCGATATTTTTCTTATCGCCGGATATCAAAATTCGATCTGCTTTCAGATGGACAGCCTTCAGCTCATTCGCTACTTTTTCCTCCGTCAATGGCTGATTCGCCATAATTTCCAATCTCGTTCCACTCGTAAAATCAATACCCAAGTTCAACCTGTAGATTCCCAACACGATCATACCGGCAATGATCAAAATCAATGAAAAAGCAAAAAACTTACGGTGATGCTTGACAAAATCAAAACGGTCAAATTTCGTACTCAAATCTAATGTATCTACGTTTTCTTTTATATCGTGGATATCTTTTTTGCGAACTCCAAACCATCCTGGACGGTTTTTGACCAGTCCGCTTTGAACAATTAATCCAAGCAAAACTCTCGATAACCAGACAGCGGTGATAAAGCTGACGATGATGCTGACAATTAAACTGGTCGCAAAACCTTTGACAGAGCTTGTCCCGAAGAAAAAGAGAACGGCAGCCGCCAAAAGAGTCGTAATATTGGCGTCAATTATGGTCAATAAAGAGTTTTTATTACCGGCTTGAAAGGCAGACCGAATGCTTTTTCCAACCCTTATCTCTTCCTTCACCCGTTCAGCCGAGATGATGTTGGCATCGACCGCCATTCCAACCCCAAGGATCAGAGCCGCTATTCCCGGAAGGGTCAACACGGCGTGCATCCAATCGAATATCAAAAGTACTAAATAAATATAGATGGAAAGGGCAATCACAGCGATGATACCTGGCAACCGATAGTAAAAAATCATAAATAAGTAAACGACTGCAATCCCGATGATTCCGGCAAGAACGGTATCATGCAACGCTTGTTCACCGAATTGGGCGCCGACCGATGTCGAGTAAACTTCCTTCAGCTTCACCGGCAATGCGCCTGCATTTAACAAAGAAGCAAGGTTTTGGGCTTCTTTAGTGGTGAAGTTGCCCTCGATCGTCACTTGATCCGTGTCTAACACTTCGTTTACGTTAGGCGCGGATATAAATTTCGGATGTTTTTTCTGAATTTCTTTTTTAAAGGAATCTTTTCCTTCTTCAAAATCAAGCCAAATGACAAGCTGGTTATTGGGAGCCATGCTAACAATTTTTTGAGTGACCTTTTTAAATTTATTCCGGTCCTTTAATTTAAGCACAACATTCGGCTTGCCATCCTGCGAAAATGATTGCTTCGCTCCTCCGGAGACAAGATCCGAACCATCAAGCATCACATGGTCATTGACATCGCGAAACGTCAAGTTGGCTTGAGTCGATAGCATTTCACGAGCCTGATTTTGATCCTCCACCCCTGCCAGCTGGACGCGGATGCGATGACCATTCTCAATCTGAATACTTGGTTCGCTTACCCCGAGAACATTAATCCGCTTATCAAGGGCTTCGGCTGTATCCGCTACTACTTTATCCGTAATTTTTTGTCCTTTTTTCGCTGGTTCGACTTTATACAGAACTTCAAAACCGCCCTGCAAATCAAGGCCCAGCCTGATATGATTCAAAATATTTTTAGTTGTTGCCCCCGCCAAGCTTCCGATTAGAATCACAATCAAAAAAAAGGCAACAATACGGCTCCGCTTTACCATTCCAATTAAAGCCTCCTTAAATATGTACTGCGAAGATACAAAAAAATTCTGGCGAATAAGGCACCAGAATCGCTCAACGTATTTATTATGAAGCAGAAAAAAGAAGCTGTCAATTTATCATCGTTCTTTTTGTGGATGAAAAAGGTATTGGATTTCTTCTCGATTTTGATCTGTCAACAAAGGAGAGGTACGATACGCTTCCACCGTTGCATAATTCATAAAATCTCCAGGTTTCAGTGCAATAATATCGCTTACTAATTGATAGATCCGCACATCTTGTTGGGCATTCTTCCATTTTTTCTTGATGAAATAATTCCATAATGAATCCAGTTGAACCGAATCATAGCCTAATAGCCGAAATTCTTCCACCTTGCTGACAAGAGCTGGTGTTAATCGATGATAAAACCGCTGATATGGGTGATGATTTTTTTTCATGTTCATCCCGCCTTTTCCGATAAATGAACATCTTGTCATGCTTTGTCCATTTGTTTGCATATATATCATTGTAAAAGATAACGGTACAGTTGAGAAGGCAGGGAGGAAAATGTCGAAGTTTCTTAGAGGAACACTCATATTATTAATAGCGACCTTTGTAACCAGAATTTTAGGGTTCATCAATAGAATTGTGATCGCTCGGTCCATCGGCGAAGAGGGAGTCGGATTATACATGATGGCCTACCCGACTTTTATACTAGCTGTTACATTGACGCAAATGGGGCTTCCTGTGGCTATCTCCAAGAGTGTGGCGGAAGCTGAAGCAAGAGGCGATTTTCGAAGAATTAAGAAAATTCTTGTCGTCTCACTTGGAGTCACGATTTCTCTTTCGCTCATCTTTACACCGGGATTGCTGTTATGTGCGCCTTTTATCTCCAAAACTTTGTTTACAGATGAACGGACTTTCTATCCGCTTCTGGCCATCGCTCCCGTTATCCCTGTCGTTGCCGTCTCCTCGGTATTAAGGGGCTATTTTCAAGGTAGGCAAAATATGAAACCATCCGCAATATCACAAGTATTGGAGCAGGCGATTAGGATCGCTCTCATCGCCGTTATGACAAAAGCCTTCCTACCATACGGCGTTGAGTTTGCGGCCGCAGGAGCGATGATCGCCTCCGTGCTCGGCGAACTTGGATCCCTGTTATATCTGTTTACCATGTTTAAAATGAAAAAGAGATTCCGCGTGCGAAACCACTTTTTGAAAACCATTTTTTCAGGGGGAGATGTTTTTAAAGAATTAATGGTTGTGGGAATACCGACGATGGGCAGTAGACTGATCGGCTCCTTGTCGTGGTTTTTAGAACCGATTGTCGTTTCCCGCAGTCTGGCCATCGCTGGAATCGCCTCCGGTGTGGCCACGCAGCAATACGGGATGTTAACGGGCTTTGCGTTGCCGCTATTACTGCTGCCTTCTTTTATTACCACTTCTTTATCTACTTCATTAGTACCGGCGATCAGCGAGGCCAATGCCCATAAAAACTATCGGCTTTTGGAATACCAAGTTCAAGAAGCTTTGCGATTTTGTCTAGTCACCGGAGGACTGGCTGTCATTATTCTTTATTTGTATGCCGAACCATTGATGCAGCTAATGTATGGATCAAATAAAGGGGCAGTGTTTATTCAATTGATGGCTCCTTTCTTTCTTTTCCAGTATTATCAAGGACCTCTTCAGGCGGTTCTGCAGGCGCTGAATCTTGCGGATGCAGCGATGATCAACAGCTTTATCGGCTCTTTTGTAAAATTGGCCGTTATTTTCGTACTCGCCTCCCAGCCTTCATTCGGCATTTACGGAGCGGCACTTGGGATTGTGACGGGAACCATGTTAGTGACGTTGCTTCATCTAATGACAGCCGTTAAAAAATTATCTTTAACGATTTATGTAAGAGATTATCTTCATTTTATATTTGTCGTCGTGGTTGTCATTATATTCTCCAAACTGACAGATCAATATGTACTCACCACGGAAAGTCCATTCATTCGTTTTTTGGCGGGAGCCACTTTCACTTCCGTCCTTTACATCATCATTTCCGGTGCAGCTGGCCTTATTAAAAAAAGAGATTTGCTGAAAATTCCCATTATAAAAAAATGGATATAATTTCACTCAAACTGGCTTTCATGCAAAAAATGATGAACGAAGCAAGGTTCCATTCGGTTCACTTAAAAAGAGGGAAATCAGTCCTTTTCAACCTTGCTCTTCCTTCTTCATAAAGGCCATGCTTAAGCAAAAACCGCAAATTGTCCGCCTAACGATGAAAACAAAAGCCGTTTGACTCATTTTTTTCGTTCTCGTCCATTGATTAAGATCGTTGACTCTCTTCATCGGTTCTTAGCGGAGAGGATTTCTTATCAAAATAAAATGGATTATCCAGGAATTCACCAAACTCTCTCTTCTTGTCGCTCACCTTTTTTAGTATGTGTGAACAATGGTCAAAGAATGACGGAATAACTCGGGAGCCTAGCTTCCATTAACTTTTGCTTCTAACCTGACAATGAAGCGCATATGCTTGTACTGGGAAAAATTGAAATTTTCAGGCGGGAGGAGAAGCCATTTTATGCAAAGGCAAATTAGTGCAGTGTTATACGGAGTCATCGCGATCCTGATCATGGCCATAGCCAGCAGCCTTATTTTTGCTACGATTTTACGGTTATCGCAATTAACGGAACATTCCATTCAATTATTGGTCACCATTATATCTTTTTTCAGTTTATTTATCGGGGGGTACATCACAGGGGGAAAAGGAAAAGAAAAAGGACTGCTTCTCGGAGCATTTACAGGAATCATTTATAGTTCCATTATTTTTCTATATCAGTTTCTCGGATACGACTCCATCTTTTCTTTAAAGCAACTCATCTTTCATCTTTGCTATATCGCCACCGCCATGCTCGGAAGCGTCTTGGGCGTTAATCTTTCCGGCGGGAAAACGAAAGAGTCTTAGCAAGTTTCTGGTCTCTGTTTTGCTCTTTAATCTATCCATAAAAAAGAAGCAATTCGAATGACCAAATTGCTTCTTTTTTTATTACGAGTTTGAGTTCGTCGATGAACTTTTGGCTTTTTCAATCACATCACGGACCGCTGACCGGTCGTATGTCAAACGGCTGCCATCTCCGCATCGAATGACAATCGTATTTTCATCCAGCGAATCGACGATGCCATGAAGACCGCCAATCGTAACGATCTTATCTCCTTTTTCCAAGCTGTTCTGCATATTCATGACTTGCTTTTGCCGTTTTTGCTGAGGACGGATAACCAAGAAGTAAAACAGAACGAACATGATTATTAAAGGCAAAAATGTTCCTAAACTACCCAATCCATTCACCCCTTTCTAAGTACAATAAACAATCAAAGCTTGAGGTTCAAGCTTACGTTCCTTTTTAAAAGTTTTTGGCATCAGGACGATTAAAACCGTACTGTTCAAAAAACTCTTCTCTAAAATCACCAAGCCGGTCTTCCCGGATAGCTTGTCTGATTTTCCCCATTAATTTTAACAGAAAATAAAGATTGTGGTAAGTCGTCAACCTAATTCCCAATGTTTCATTCGTATGAATTAAATGACGGATATACGCCCTCGAATAGTTTCTGCACGTATAGCAATCACATTTTTCATCAATCGGTCGAAAATCGCGAGCGTATTTTGCATTTTTCACCACAAGCCGACCTTGGCTCGTCATCAGCGTACCGTTTCTGGCAATTCGCGTTGGAAGTACACAATCGAACATATCAATTCCCCGAATGGCGCCGTCAATTAAAGAATCCGGCGACCCTACTCCCATTAAATAGCGCGGTTTATCAGCCGGCAAAAGCGGCGTCGTGAATTCCAGCATTTCATTCATGACCTCTTTCGGTTCTCCCACCGACAGTCCACCGATCGCATAGCCCGGAAAATCAAGAGACACTAAATCATTGGCACTTTGCCGACGAAGTTCTTTATACTCTCCCCCTTGCACAATCCCAAACAACCCTTGGTCTTCCGGTCTTTTATGAGCTTTCAGGCAGCGCTCAGCCCATCGCGAAGTCCTTTCTATCGACTTTTTCATATAATCGAACTCAGCCGGATAAGGAGGGCATTCATCAAATGCCATCATAATGTCTGATCCAAGAGCGTTTTGAATTTCCATCGCTTTTTCAGGAGATAAAAACAGTTTTTCCCCATTTAAATGATTGCGGAAATACACGCCTTCTTCCTCAATGCGACGAAGTTTGCTCAAGCTGAATACTTGAAAACCGCCAGAATCGGTTAAAATCGCTCCATCCCAATTCATAAAGGAATGAAGGCCGCCCGCTTCTTGGATAATATCATGGCCGGGCCTTAACCAAAGATGATACGTATTGCTTAAAATAATCTTAGCCCCCATCTCTTTTAATTCTTCCGGGGACATGGTTTTCACTGTCGCTAACGTTCCAACGGGCATAAACATGGGCGTTTCAAAACTTCCATGCGGCGTCGTCACTCTACCAAGCCTTGCACCCGTCTGCTTACAAGTTTTCAATAATTCATACTTGATGGCTGGCAATGTTCCATGCTCCTTCCTCTTTTGATGCTAACTTTTTGCCAAATCAATTTATTTAATAAACATCGCGTCTCCAAAACTAAAGAAACGATATTTTTCCCGCACGGCGGTTTCATAGGCATTCAGGATGTTTTCTCTCCCTGCCAAGGCGCTCACAAGCATAATCAGCGTCGATTTAGGAAGATGGAAATTCGTAATCAACCCGTCGATCGCGCGAAATTGAAATCCCGGATAAATAAAAATATCCGTCCAGCCGCTAGCGGGAACAATTTTTCCGTCGTGATCCCTGGCAATTGTTTCGAGCGTTCTAGTTGAAGTAGTTCCAACACTATAAATTTTTCCGCCTTCTCTACGAACTTTTTCAATTAAATCCGCCGTTTCTTTAGACACTTGATAGAACTCGGCATGCATATCATGATCTTCCACCCTATCTACCGACACAGGACGGAACGTTCCAAGTCCTACATGCAGAGTAAGAAAAGCTAGATGAACTCCTGCAGATTCAATCTCCTTAAGAAGTTCCTCCGTAAAATGAAGTCCAGCTGTCGGTGCGGCAGCCGACCCGCGTTCTTTTGCGTACACGGTTTGATAACGGTCTTGATCTTCAAGCTTTTCTTTTATATAAGGGGGCAACGGCATTTCTCCAAGCTGATCAAGAATTTCGTAAAAAATGCCGTCATAATGAAATTCGATCACTCTGCCGCCATGATCGAGCTCCCCAACGCACTCCGCTGTCAATTGACCATCTCCGAAAATGATTTGGCTTCCTTCTTTTAACCTTTTGGCCGGCTTCGCCAACGTTTCCCAGCGATCTCCCTCCAATTGTTTTAAAAGCAGAATTTCTATATGAGCACCCGTATCCTTCTTTACTCCATACAATCGAGCCGGAAGAACTTTTGAATCATTCAATACTAAACAATCACCGGGATTCAGATGGTGCAATAAATTTTTGAAAATATCATGCTTGATTTCACCCGTTTCCTTATCCAACACCATCAGCCGGCTTTCTGAACGATTTTTTAAAGGAGTTTGGGCTATTAATTCTTCTGGTAATTCAAAGTCAAAATCTTCTACATTCATTCGATGTCACCTTTTCAATTCAATCTTTTCTAAGCAGAAAAATTCTTGTTTCTAAACGTTTCCCATCCTATATGCAGGATTGAAGAACATCTTTTGCCAAATTGAGGCAGTCCGCCTGCGATTGGCAAAATGATTGAGTATTCCTAACGACCATAAGCTTTGAATGAAGATGCTACGGCCGGTTAAAACGCGACAAAAAATAGAAGATCGCGGACAACAGGACGCTTAACAGTATGGACGTAGCAATGGGAAAATAGAAGGTCATATTCCCTTTTTTTATGAGAATATCTCCCGGCAGTCTCCCAATTTTGATAAACTGCATGAGAAAACCGACCAAAAAGACAATGCCTCCAACAATCATCAATGTTTTTCCTAAATCGCTCATTCTTTAGGAACCTCCATTTGAAAGTGATGATAAACAAGTTCCGTAACCATTCTTCCCCTAGGCGTCCGTTGTAAAAAACCTATTTGCAGTAAATACGGCTCATATACATCTTCTATTGTACCCGGTTCTTCGCCGATGCTTGCCGCAATTGTATCCAAACCGACAGGGCCGCCGCGAAATTTTTCAATGATGGTTAAAAGCAGCTTATGGTCAATGTGATCCAGCCCCATTTGATCCACCTGCAGCAACTCAAGCGCCTCAGCGGCAATATCGTACGTAATCAATCCATTTCCGCGAACTTGTGCATAGTCGCGAACTCGCTTTAGCAGGCGATTCGCTATTCGCGGCGTCCCCCGCGAGCGTCTGGCGATTTCCATCGCCCCTCTCTCTTCAATTTCCGTATGGAAAATATCGGCGGTCCGCAAAACGATTTCTTTCAACTGCTCTTGATTATAATATTCAAGCCGGCTTAAGACCCCAAATCGATCCCGCAAAGGAGCTGAAAGCGATCCAGCTCTCGTCGTCGCTCCGATAAGCGTAAAAGGAGGTACATCAAGCCGGACAGAACGAGAACTTGAACCTTTGCCGATGACGATATCTAAGCAAAAATCTTCCATGGCAGGATAAAGCACCTCTTCAATGGCCCTTGGAAGACGATGAATTTCATCAATAAACAAAACATCTCCGGGCTCAAGCGATGTCAAAATAGCCGCCAAATCACCCGGACGCTCAATCGCCGGTCCTGAAGTCGACCGCAGACGGACACCCATTTCATTAGCGATTACTTGAGCCAGCGTAGTTTTTCCCAATCCCGGCGGGCCATACAAAAGCACATGATCCAAAGTTTCCTGTCTCATTCGAGCGGCTTCAATAAAAATTTCCAAATTTCTCTTTACTTTGTCTTGACCAATATACTGCTTCAGCGTTTGCGGGCGCAGACTCGGTTCCATTGCAGCTTCTTGCCAATCTGCTTCACCCGACACAATCCTTTCCTCCACCGTTCATCTCCTCCCTCCTTATATCCCATATTAACGGGCAATACGTCCCTTCCCCTTCCTTGGGACTGCAGCACAGAAGACACCCTTTTTAAGGGAAGGCTTCCCCATATGCCCGATTGCTTCCATCCCACGGCTGGAAGTGTCACTCTATATTTTCAACAGTACTTGTAAAGCTTTCTTTATATATTCATCCGTTGAAAGGGCTTTTCCTTTCAACACATGAGCCGCTTTTTGAATTTCGTTGCGGGAATACCCAAGCGCCTCCAACGCAAGAGCGGCTTCCTCCCATTCAGGAGAAAATTCAGCAGGAGATTCAGGTGATGAGGAGGAAAATAAATTAGGAAAGTAATCGGGAACGACATCTTGGAATTTGCCTTTTAAGTCTAAAATCATTTGTCTTGCCGTTTTCTTGCCAACGCCAGGAAATTTCGTCAAAAATTTTTCATCCTCGTTTTCAATGGCGGCGATCACTTGTTGAGGGGCTCCCGAAGCCAAAATGGCCAAAGCTCCTTTTGGACCGATACCTGAGACATTTAATAATTTTTGAAATAACTTTTTTTCTTCGACTGACTCAAAACCGTACAAAGCAAGCAAATCTTCCCGTACATGCATGTGTATGTACACTTTTTTCTCGCGTCCCAGCTCTTTTGAAAACACAAATGGATTCGGCATCATGATTTGATAGCCTATTCCTTGATGATTGACGACGATATATTCAGGACTTACATATTCAATAACACCTTTAATATATTCAAACAAACCAACTCTCTCCTTTTATGCTAACCATGATTGTACCACATCTTGATTTGTGAAGCGAAAAAAAAAACGGGAGAGAATGAATGGGACTGTCAGGAACAAAAAAGAAAAGAAGCGCAGCATTCGCTCCTATCCTTCTATGTTGTCAAAACGGCCGAAACAAGGCCGTGCAACTTTTATAACAGCCGTTGCGGCAACTAATCGGCAATGATGGAAGCCGAAGTAGATTTCATCCTTCATCTCCTTTAAAAAAACATCTGTTCTTATTCTAACAGAAAAATAGAAAACAAAAAACAGACCAATCGAAAACGAAACCAAGAAACCGACGGAATTTATTTTTTTAAAAGAAAAGCGGCGATCCTGCTTTCGCCATACGGAACCCTTATCTTTCCGTATCATTTGCCGACTTTAGACAATGCAGCGCTACGATCTTTCTTTCAAGATTTTTTTCACTCGTTTGATGTCAGATACATTTTGATTGGCCATTAAAATATAACTGAATGCAGACGGAACAAGGAACAGCTGCAGCAGTGACAACGTGATCATATAGCTATATGGTTCATGATAAGAAGTGGAAACGATGCCAAGCACAATTCCAACTCCTACGTTACCGACAGTTCTGCCTAAACTATTGAAAAGATTAGCGACGCTAAATGCTGTTCCCCTGTGCTCAGGAAGATTCACATCTGTTATCAGCGCCAGCCAGTTTGGCGTGTTGGCAGATTGAGCAGCAGATGCCAAAAGCGATAAAGCAAACAATAAAGCAATCCATGGATTTGTGAATATTTGTGTGATTAAACCGCCTAAAACCGATAAAGCATTATGATCATTCGGCAATGACAGATGATCCAACGGAATGAAAAACATGAGTATATAAAGAGGCATCGTCAGAAATACGAAAACAGCCGTTAATAAAGCTCTTCCTTTAAACGTTTTCTTTTGCAACTGATCACCAAGATGGCCGAAATAAGCGGAAGTCATCCCGCCGATTTGAAAAATCGCATAAAGATAACCTGATGCAATCATGGCTGTTTCCAAACTGTACCCTTGCTGCTGAATTTTATAAATATATAAAGTCGGAATCCAAATGAGGCTACCCGTTGCAATATTCATAAAAAATGCCTGCAAAAACAAAAACACGTTGCTGCCTTTTAGAAGAATAGCGGGAAGATGCTTGGCCTCTATTATGTAGTTGTAAGATTGTCCATTTCTCATCAAATCTTTCAACTCAGGATCTGACTGGCCTCTGGACGGTTCTTCTACAAAAACGTAAAGAATAATGAGAAAAAAACCGATCAACCCAACGATTTCAAAAGGCCATCTCCAACTCGTATTAATGGCCGTTAAAGAAGCCATCAGAGACCCTAAAATACCGCCTAAGCCTTGTGCCATGCCCCAAAGGCTTAACACCATCCCCCGCTTTTGATAGGGGATATAATCCGTTAAAACACTGAAACCAATAGAAGCAATACAGCCTAAACCGATTCCTGTTATGATTTGAAACAGTAAAAGCTGCCCGTAACTTTGGCTAAAGGCCGTTAAAAATACAGATATGACCCAAATAAAGGTCCCAATCATAATCAGTCTCTTACGTTTATATTTTCCGGAAAGATACCCCCAATAAACGGAGGAAACCGCTGTAACTAAAATGTTAACAGCTGAAACAACTCCTAATTTCGCAACTTCCACATGTAAATCTTTTGCTATATAGCGAAACAGCGGAGGAAATAATCCAATGATGATATTGTCAAATGCCGCAAGGGCAATAAAAACAAAGATCGTATAGATGATTCTCCATTTCGTACGTTTCAAATATAATGAAAGCTCCTTTGTCTAAAAATTTGATGATATGGTTTGCTTTAAGATCGTCAACACGAATTGGATTTCTATAATACAAGATTTCTTATGCAGCAAGATGCGGCAGCTGTTGTCAACATGCATTTCCTTTCAGATTCGTCCAGCCAATGGAAGTGCAGTTTGCAAAAAAACTTCTTTGGCATTTCATCAATATGATATTATATCTACAGATCATTTCAAACAAAAGATCATGACTAAGGTTCATCCTGCTTTTTTATTGGTTAAACAGGGATGAATGCAAGACAGCCGTCTATTTTTTCTTTACATACTATTTGGAGCAAGAACATATTTCTATTTTGGAAGTCTTTTTTAGTGAAAACACAGAAAGAACTCCATTTTTATTTTTGAGTAGTACAATACTACCTTCAGGAATTCAAAAGTGTTTTCTTTTTTTTGCTTGATCAAAATGGAAGAAAATTTTAGTATTCTCCCTATCATTTATTGGTATGATTATATTATACAATGTGAAGAAAGGCTTGGTAAAATGGGCGTAAAAGTGCTGATCATTTCCTCTGATCATACAGGTCATGGGCATAAAAGCATTACAGAATCTTTATGCGAAAAAATTGGAAGGGACCATGACATCAACATACACGTTGTGGATGGCTTTTCGCTTGGCGGACAAACTCTGCTGTCGATCGGCAAACTATATGGACCGATCACGAGAAAAGCCGAAAATTTATGGAAGATGGTATATAACATATCAGCTGATAACCCAACGTTAATCAACTATTTTATAGAAGGATTAATCAAAAATAACTTTCTGCATTTGTTGGATGAAGTAAAACCCGATTTGATTTTGTCGGTGCACCCTAATTTTAACGGCTCGATTTTAAATATTTTAGAGAAACAAAATATTAAAATCCCATTCATTACACTGATAGCTGATCTTGTCAACATTAGCCCGTTATGGGCAGATATTCGAGCTGATTATATCATCAGCCCGACCGTGGAAGCGGCGGATAAGTGTATGGAATACGGCATTCCAGCGGAGAATATAAAAATTTTAGGATTTCCGGTTCGTTCCAGGTTTTTCAGAAACAACACCAATAGAAAGGTCCGTTATCAAAAAGGCGCCCCTTTAAAATGCTTGATTATGAGCGGCGGCGAAGGTGTAGGCAATATGAAGAAGATTGCGGAAATTTTGCTCGATCATTTTGATTGCACCGTCAAAATTGTGGCAGGGAGAAATGCGAAGCTGAAAGCAAAGTTAGAGCAATCCCTTTTTCCACAATATGGAGATAAAGTAGAGATTTACGGTTTCACGAAAAATATCCATGAACTGATGTTTGCCTCTGATATCGTCTTTACAAGAGGGAGTCCGAACGTCATGTTTGAAGCCATTGCTTCCAATACACCGATGATTATAACCGGTGCGTTGCCCGGCCAAGAAGAGGACAACCCCTACTTTGCCGAAAAATCAAATTTGGGAGTAGTGTGCAATAAGACGGACGATATCAAACAGACAATGACCGAATTGCTTAAAAATAATGGAGAAAAACTCAATCATATTATCGATAGTCAAAGAAAATTCATCAATCCGCATGCAGCAGAAGATATATTACAATTTGTTTTAGAAGTGAAAGATCAGCAAATGGAAGTTGCAGCCGGTCTTTCTTTTAAATAAACTTCAACCGGACATCGGTCTAACGGATCGCTAGTTGAAAGAACGATCTTTTTAGGGGACCGCTGTCACCTGCCTACCAATATATTTGACAAACAAATCACTACGAGAAACGAATCCTTGTTATATCGGGTTCGTTTCTAATCTTTTTCAGAAAGTCATTTGAATCTGAATAGTCCAATTCCCTTTGACAGCAAGATGACGATATCTTCAGCACTCTCCTTTTCACGGCTTTTTTGCCGCGAGCTCTATATAAGTAAAAATAAAAAGGCCTTTTCTCGGTGTTAAGTCGAGGAAAGGTCGTTTATTTTCTTGAAAACGACTGTGATTGAATACTGTATCCAAAAGCTTGGATTGAAGTGAACAAAGGTCAAAATTATCCTGCTTTTATTTTTCGATGGAGTACGGCTTAAACGTTTCAATCACTTTCGTATATTTTTCTTTTGTCTTAATGGGAATTCCGTGTTGTAATTCTTTTTGAACGCCGCTTTCAAGTTTATGGACATCAATTTGAAAAAAAGATTGAATGATTTGGGCGTTTTTTCCTTCCGGTTTTCCCTTGAAAATGGATAAAACCCCTTTGTCCGTAATGCCAAAATATCCGTTAGCTTTTAATAAAGGAGATATATCGTTTATTTTTTTTTGAAACACAGCTTCTGTATCATCCATTTCTACTAATTTCCAGTTTTTATAACGTTCAAGTATATCCCCAATGGAAATGAACGGCTCTGTCCGGATTTCTTCGCTGACCTCTCCATCCAAATAAATTCTGTCTAAAATCACGGTCATCGTTTTTTCAGAAACATTGGGCGACACGACAACTGCAGTACTTATTGGCTTTTCTTCACTCTCGGCCGATTTTTTGCTCGTATCCGTTTTGGCTTCATCGTGGAAAATCGTAAGGAAGAACGCTCCTGCTACCAATAACAGCATAAAACTGATTCTTGTAAACAGCGTCATGTAAACACCACCTAAATGTAATGAACTCTTGTTGATAGTTTGTTCCAAAAAGGAGAAATATAATCATAATCGAAAGAGCAAATATAGTCCTTTCAACGGACGACTATCCCTTGTTTTCTCTCATTTTGCCAAGGATACGACCTCTTGACAGCGGAAGAAAAAAATTCTATCTTTGGCTTACTTATTATAGAATGAAGGAAGGAAAAAGCGTCCGTCGCCGCTGACGCAGCGAAACGAACTGACGGACGGACTATGCGGAGCAAAGGAGAAGATCATATTGCAACAATTCCTTACATTCAAAAGGCTACGCAGTTCAGCAAAATTTTTCTTTTCATTAGCCATCATTGTATTTGTCTTTTTTCAAGGAAAAAGAGAACTTTCCAACATCTCCATTAGCGATTCCATCCGCTTATTAAAAAGTCTTTCATCCTACCAAGTGACGGTAGTTGTATTATTAGGCTTGCTCGCGGTCAGTACGATGTTTCTTTATGATTTCTTTCTTCTTCGTTTTTTGAACTTGAATATTCGTACGGGAAAAATATTCCGCATCTCTTGGATTGCCAATACGCTTAACGGAATTTTGGGCTTTGGCGGCATCATCGGCGCGGGATTAAGAATGATGTTGTATAAGCAGCATACGAAAGAAGAATCTAAGCTGTTGAGGGGAATTGCTTGGATGGCGACAGGCACCCTTGCCGGCTTGTCGTTTTATTGTCTATTCGTGCTCTTGAACTTTTTTCATGCCAAACCTCTGCTTGCCAGCAAAAAGTGGCTCGACATCGTAGTAGTCGTCATCGCGCTCTATTTGCCCGCCTTTTTTCTTCTGTCTCGCATCAAAGGGAAAGACGCTACTTCTTTCACTTTATCGGTACAATATATGGTCGCTTCTATTATCGAATGGCTGTCAGCGGCCATTGTCGCCTTTTTTTCGTTGCGGGTTTTGGGGATCCATGTACCGTTTGGAACAGCTTGCGGCATTTTCTTCACTTCAGCTGCTGCCGGATTAATCAGTATGATTCCCGGAGGCTTAGGCGCTTTTGATGTTATTTATTTAATCGGTTTTCAAGAATTGGGCTATCAAGAAGAAACGATTGTATCCGCTCTGTTATTGTATCGTACTGTTTATTACTTTTTGCCTTTTCTTCTAGGGCTTATCTTTACCATTTACGAATTCAGCGGCAACGTATTGAAAAAGCCGGAAATGAAACCGATTCTTGGACCGGCGATTGATACTTCGAGCGTCGTCTTGTCCTTGCAAAAAAGCTGGGTGCAAAAAATTCCGTATTTGTCTTTTTCCATTTTGGTGTTTTTGAGCGGAGTCTACTTATTTTTATATGGAATTGAGCCTTATCATTTTGATCATTCAATCGCCGGCAAAGATTATACTCGTTATATCAAATTATTGTTTGACGCCTTTCTGGTCGCTCTTTCCATCACTTTGATATTAAGTGTCAAAGGGGTTTATTTAGGGACGAAGAGAGCTCGCCACTTTGTTTTCAACAGCTTTGTTCTGGCGCTTCTTTTTGTTCTCTTAACAGCGGGAACCGTTTTAGAGGTTATTTGGCTGATTGGCATGATCTTGCTTTTTGGCTACTCGAAGAAAAAGTTCGACCGCATCCGCCGTCCTGTAACGGGGGTCCGGAAACTGGTTCTTGTCGGCTTGTTTATGTTGTTTTATTGGATCTACTTTATTACGTTAAACAGTCTTCCTGATTATGCATATGAACTAGGAATGACCGTACAAAAAAATGATGTCGAATTGACATTTGGAATGAGCACCGCTATCTTCCTCATTCTGAATATCATTTTTTATTACACTTTTGAATCCAAGCACAACGAAAAATTCGAAATGGAAGTTTCCGATGAGAAGCTTTTGGAATTGCTTCATCATTATGGGGGAAATTATTTAAGCCATTTGGCGTTTTTAGGGGACAAATCCTTTTTCTTGTCCAAAGATGGAAATGCCTTTATTCAATTTTCGATCATTCGCGATAAAGTAGTGGTGCTTGGCGATCCGGTGGGAAACGAAGACTCGTTTTATTCATTGTTGAATGATCTTTATAAAAAAGCGGATCGTTTCGGTTATCATATCATTTTTTATCAAGTCCAATCTAAATACATGCCGATGTACCATGACTTTGGCAACTCTTTCTTTAAACTGGGAGAGGAAGCGATCGTCGATTTAACTTCATTTTCCTTGAGAGGAAAGCGAAAGGCAGGACTTCGATCCACCAAAAACAGATTAAAAAGAGAAAATATACGCTTTCGGATGGTGGAACCACCATTTACAGACGAATTTTTCCATAATATTGAAGAAGTCTCTAATCAATGGCTCGGTAAGAAAAAAGAAAAAGGATTTTCTTTAGGTTATTTTGATCGAGACTATCTCTCGCTTGCCCCCGTCGCGGTATTGGAAACGGAAGAAGGAAAGATCTTGGCCTTTGCCAGCTTAATGCCGACTTACCAGAAAGGAATTATTTCCATCGACTTAATGCGATATGTACCCGATGCTCCTCCCGGCATTATGGACGGTCTATTGATTGCCATGATTGAATGGGCACAAGAACACGGCTATACCACATTCAACTTAGGTATGACGCCGCTTTCCAATGTCGGCCAAACCGAAACTGCTTTTTGGCCGGAACGGATTGCTTCCCATATGTTTCATCATATTCAATATATTTACCATTTCGCCGGACTGCGAAAATTCAAAGAAAAATATGATCCAAACTGGGAGCCAAGATATATGGCTTACCGAAAATACCGTTTCTTGCCTTTCTCGATGATCGATGTCGCAAGACTCATCAATCGCGGGAAACCGAAACCATCATCTTCTAAATGATACAGCAAAAAAGGACATGCCGGCATTCTACGTGTTTATCGCAGATTGCCAACATGTCCTTTTTTTATCATGAACGCTCACGTAAAAAGCTTTTATATAAAATCGAAAAACGAGGCCTTGCTCCAAATGGATGGATGAAACTTATTAAGCTTCTTGATAGTTATGATAAATTTCTTGCACATCATCGTTGTCTTCGAGCATGTCGAGCAATTTTTCCATTTTGGCTGATTGCTCATCATCAAGCACCGTATAAGTTTGCGGAACCATCGTGATTTCAGCGGTTGCAAAAGTAAATCCCGCTTTTTCCAAGTTTTCTTTCACTTCCATAAAGTTCTCCGGATCCGTATAAATTTCAAAAGCTTCCTCGCTCGTTTCCATTTCTTCCGCTCCGGCTTCAATAGCTTGCAGAAGCATATCATCTTCGTCGAGATTCAAATCTTCTCTTTCAATGACCAAATAGCCTTTGCGGTCAAACAAATAGGAAACACAGCCTGTTTCCCCAAGATTTCCTCCATTTTTCGAAAAAGCCATCCGCACATTTGATGCCGTGCGGTTTTTGTTGTCAGTCAAGCACGTGACCATGATGGCAACACCGCCGGGGCCATATCCTTCATACACAATTTCCTCGTAATTTTCTCCATTTTGATTGCCGCGAGCTTTTTCAATGGCTCGTTTTATATTGTCATTTGGCATGTTTGCCGCTTTCGCCTTTTCAACGACAAGCCGTAAAGCAGGGTTAGCGTCAGGATCAGGAAGCCCTCTTTTAGCGGCTACGTAGATTTCTTTCGCCAGCTTTTGAAACACTTTCCCTTTTTTCGCATCCTGCGCATTTTTTCTCCGTTGGATATTTTTCCATTTAGAATGACCTGCCATCCTAAATACCCCTCTCAAATCTGTTTTTCCGACAATAATATAGCACATTTTATTTCCTTTTGGTAAGTTCCTGGGGATTACGCACCGTTCAGGCGAACACGAGCTCCCTATCAGACCAATTGTTCTTCCTCTTCCTCGCTTTTACTGTTTATTCCTCCCAACGCCGAATGATAATGGATGTGCCGGTCGCCTCTTTGATTTCTACGGAATAATAGAAAAAGCGCTGTTTGGCATTAACTAAGTGAAATTGTAGATGACCGCGGTGGGCGAGAATCAGTGGAAAAAGCGGACCAGGCGAGGCTCGAGAGAGGGAAGGCACATTGAAAGCGAGTGAATTTCACGATAGAAAGCTTTACTTAAAAAAAGGGGCACCCCTGTGTCATTTTACTGACTTTCGGGATATCCCTTTTTTCTTTATCTTTCCTGATGGCGTAAAGTTCGCACCATTTCTTTTAAATCAAGCTCTATTTGATCTTTTGGTCCGCCATCTCTTAGTTCATTATCAATATTGCGAACGCGGCCGAAATTGCCTATACCCGTAACAACAGTGCATCGGCGCCCGTTTACATACGGTTGGACTGCTTTTTTGACGCTTGATTTGACTTTTTCTTTATCCGATCCGTTTTCGGTTATGACCGCAATGATCACATCTTTGTTATAAACGATGGCTCTTGCATCTTGAACATGATTGACTTTTGCCGCTTCAGCCGCCAGTCTCTCTGCCAGTTTCCCTTCATAGGCTTGATAATATGAATTTTTGGTCTGAGGCAATTGAGTTTGCAAATGTCCATGATAGTTTGCATCTTTACGACTGAATTGATTATCTCTGGCCCAAAAGTTTTTATCATCTTTCGCAAGCGGAACGGTCGGGTTGGGAGGATTTCCGTTTTCATCACGCACTTGCAAATATCTTCTTTTATGTTCACGAATGGCCTGACCTTCTCTGCCGACAGAGTGGTCATACAGTTCTGTCATCGGGCCATCATGCCGGTCATTCGTATCGCCGCCATGCCCTTCGTTGGAAAAAACACCCTTTGGATGATAATTGGGCCGGTCGCCTCCATAAGCGTCTTCTCCTCCTGAACAAGCGGCAAGACTCAAAACCATCACTCCCGAAACGAGAGATTGGTAAATTTTTTTCACCATTATCCCCTCTTTTGCCACATAGTGAGCTCGACAATCAGCTCATTTTATAGTGTGCGGGGCTTTAAAAAAACTATACGGTAAAGGGAATGGATTCGAAAAACGATACGTCATTTGAACATTTTAGCGAATATTTTGTTAAAAAAGGCCGTTCGTTCGTCCATTTCCTTGACGGTTATTTGATATAAATACGGTAAATGACCGTTTCGAGGACGTTTGAAAAAACGGTTCCATTCTCTAAAGATATCGCTTGGAAACAGCAAATGAGCAAGAAAAAATGGATCATCTTGATATTTGTCCAAAAAGGGGTGTTTCCAAAGAAGGGATTCATCCCAATGAAGAATGGGCAAAACTCTCATGGCAAATTGAATGTAATCATATGTTTTCGGAGCAATGGCAATCAGGTCGAAATCCGTAATAAACAAGCGATTAGAGCGATCTTTGATAAAATTATGATGGGCGACGTCTCCGTGAATGATCGCCATTTCATCTTGTATCGTGAATTTCGATATTGCCTCTATCGCTCGTTCCCCCATCCATAAATACTTTTTGATCGCGTTCAAAGATAAATACCATTCCAGTTTCTTTCTATTGGCCTCAAATTCATAGTGCCTCTCTTTCCATTTTTTTGTTTGATCAAACTGCGAAATAACAGACAAAAAAGAGGAATAAAATGTCTCTGTGCAAGCGTGGAATTCATTTAAAACAGAAAGAGCTTGAATTCTTTCTTCTTCTCTTTTATAGGAAAAAGGGGGAATGGATGATTCGATCCATCGGAAAACGCCATAAAATCGTTTTTGAAAGGAGATGACTTCTTCCGTTTGCATAGGATGAGGCTCTGCTGTTTTTAAAAAATGAACGCTATGAAGCGAACGAATAAGTGCTTGTTGTTGTTTCCATTTTGTTTCTGAAGAAAATTCCTTCAGAAACCATGGTCCTGACGGCAAAAAAATTTTCCATTTTCCTTCTTTTATAGGCGTATAGGACAGCACGGGTTCTTTCAACACATTTTGAACAGATAAAAGGAGACGATGACTAAAATCGTCCCCACTACATACATCATTGATCATCATCATGACTCTCATCATCCGTTCTAGAGGTCCTAAAATCCGAATTTTGATCAGACGCCGGCGGATATCCCTGTTCCCCGTAAGGAGCCGCCGGTCCTGAACTGGGCTGGCCATAAAAACCGTATGGTGCCTGCGGATACAGGGGCTGATAAGGCGCCGGCTGAACCGGCATGAAAGTCCCTCCTGGATAAGACGGGATTTGTTGTCCGCTTTGATCTTGGCAATGGCAATCATTTGACCATTTACCCTCCGTCGGTCCTGCCTGTTGATAAGGCATTGGTTGATTTGTCATTGGTTGGTTTGGCATCTGATTTGGCATCGGTTGGTTTGGCATCTGATTTGGCATCGGTTGGTTTGGCATCTGATTTGGCATCGGTTGATTTGGCATCGGCGGATAGACTGCACCAGGATAAGAAGCACCATAATAAAGATCATATCCAGTTCCCGGTGCCACTGGGGAAATCGGAACATAATTCGGCTGGTTCCCGTAAGCACCCGGAGGATACATTCCTGGAGCCTGACTTTCCGTAAAAGGCAGCAGCGCTGAGGAGGACTCTTCCATTGGTTCATTCATCCCCGCTCCGGGAAGTCCGTACGGATAGGAAGGCTGGTGAAAAACCGGATTCGCGGCAGGCTGCACAACCGGGACGGGATGCGACCACTGCGTTTGATACGGATAAACCGGGACGGGAGCGGGATAACAATTCGTATAGTATGGACTTACATATGGAAAGTTCCCGGCACATTCAAATTGGGCGATTTGATGATGATGAGACGATGATTCCTTTTCTTCCGTGAATTCCACTGACTCCTCCAGTCCGGGAAATATATTGGGCGGCACCTTATGAATTTCTTTTTGCGTTTGTTGACTAATTTGTTTGTTCATTTGCTCCATTGTCACGTCAAAATGCTGATTGATTTCTATATCCGGAACGATTGGCTGCGGCATTATGGGGGCGACATGTTTGGGCTTTTCTTTCGGGACTTCTTTTTTGGTGACTTGGCTGGGCGTTTCTGCGGTTGGAATAGTAGGAGGTTTCGATTCTTTAAATGGATGTTCGTATTTTTTTATTTCTTTTCCATGATGTCCATGGTGGCCATGATGATGGCTGGGCCCTTTTTTTACGTTTCCCCCTGTTCCGGGTATTTTAATTTTCATGCCAGGCATAATCATTTCCGGATTGGAGAGCTGAGAATTTATCTTTTTTAATTCTTCAAAAGACACGCCGTATTTTTTTGCGATCGTCCACAGCGTATCACCTTTTTGCACTATATGGATCTTCAACATTTTTCCCTCCTTAGGTGTAAGTCCATATATTGTATGCCTCAGATCCCAAAATGCGATTGAACTTACACAAAAATTTATGTTTTTTTCCCAAAAAATATGCCTTTCCTGCTCGGAAAGACATGATAGGCGGCTATTTTTGGAATCATGCAAGTGCAAGCATTCGTTCAAGCGCAAGTTTGGCTTCGACCGCTACTTGTTCAGGCACTTTGATGAAATTGACGGAATCTCCTTTGTAAATGGATTCCAATGACCAAAGCAAATGGGGAAGATCAATACGGTTCATCGTCATACACGGACAAAAATTCGGGTTAAGGGAAATAATATGTTTATCCGGATGTTGTTTGATCAGACGACTGACGAGATTCATTTCTGTTCCAATCGCCCAAGATGTTCCCGGCGCCGCTTTTTCAATTGTTTGGATAATGTAGTTCGTGGAACCACTGCTATCCGAAGCCTCCACGACTTCCCGACGACATTCCGGATGTACGATAATATTGATGTTCGGATATTTATTCCGTACTTCCCGGACATTATGGATAGTAAAATTTTCATGTACAGAACAATGCCCTTTCCATAAAATCACTTTAATCTCATTCACATCCCCATCGTAGATCAATTCGTCTTTCAACGGGTCCCAAAGAGCCATTTGTTGAAGATCGACACCTAAATCATAAGCGGTATTTCGTCCAAGATGTTGGTCCGGGAGAAACAGAATTCGTTCTTTTTGCGAGAATCCCCATTTCAATATTTTATGGGCATTGGAAGAAGTAACCGTGGCTCCGCCGTTTCTGCCAACAAATGCTTTGATCTCCGCCGTGGAATTCACATATGTTAATGGCAAAACGGTGTCGCCAAACCAATTCGCCAGCTTGTTCCATGCCCTCTCTGTTTGATGGATATCCGCCATATCCGCCATCGAGCAGCCGGCTTTCCTATCGGGCAATATCACTTTTTGATCAGGCGCGGTCAAAATATCAGCCGTCTCCGCCATAAAATGAACACCGCAAAAGACGATGTATTCCGCCTTTTTATTATCAGCGGAAATCCTCGCAAGCTTAAAAGAATCTCCAACGGCATCCGCAAATTGAATCACTTCATCCCTTTGATAATGATGCCCGGGAATAAACAATCGTTCTCCTAAACGAGTTTTCAATTCTCGGACTCTTTCTTCCATCTCTTGAATGGTCATCTTGTTATAATGCTCCGGAATCACCGTTGTTTGTTGAAGTGCCTGCAACAAATTCATCATCCAATCCCCCTTTTAAGATATAAAATTTGGCTGCACCTTTGCGCTGATATCGAGCACTTGGTAAGAGTGGGTCAAAAAGCCAAGCGAAATCCATTGTACACCCGTTTTGGCATACGCTCTCAAATTCGACAAAGTAATGCCTCCTGAAGCTTCTGTACGAATATGATTCGGCACATAAATGATCCAATCGCGTATTTGTTCCGGAGTGCAATTATCAAACATAATAACATCGGCACCGGCTTCTACCGCTTCCAGCAGCTGTTCTTTCGTTTCAATTTCCACTTCTACTTTCGTCGTGTGCCCAGCAAACTGTTTTGCCCTTTTCACCGCAGACAAAATACTCCCTGCAAATGCAATATGATTGTCTTTTAACATAATGGCATCAAAAAGTCCTTTGCGATGGTTATAGCCCCCGCCTACTCGAACGGCATATTTTTCAAGCATCCTTAGACCGGGAGTTGTTTTTCTTGTATCGCAAATATTCGCCCCCGTCCCTTTAACGATTTCAACTGCCTTAGCCGTTACTGTGGCAATCCCGGACATCCTTTGAATCAAATTTAAGATCACCCTTTCGCCTTGGAGAAGGCCGCGCATCGCACCCTTGATTTCAGCTATGAGTTCTCCTTTTTCCACAACATCGCCATCTTTCCGATATACGGTTACCTCCGAAGTGGGATCGATCAGACGAAAACCTGTCTTAATGACATCACTGCCACAAAAAACGCCGTCCGCCTTTGACAAAAAGTAAAAAGAGCCGCGATCATCAGCCGTAAAAATGGCTTCTGCACTTATATCCCCGTCCCCAATATCTTCGATAAAAAAATCTTTAAGCATGGATTCCAGTTTGATGCGATTCATAAGACTCTCTCCTCCATGTTATTTTCGTTTGTTCATGGATAATGCGCCGATCTTTCCAAAAAAGGTCTTCATTTGGAAAATCGCTTCGTATGTGGGCACCGCGACTCTCTTTCCGAATCAATGCCGACTTCGTCATGATAAAACTATTGATAAACATAAAAATCGTTTGAATTTGTTCGATTGATAGCCTTTCCAAAGATTGTTCCATCAAAGATTCCAACAACTGAACCGGCAGCCAATTCAATTGTCTGTTAAGTCCGGCTTCATCTCGGATGACGCCTACATTTTCGATCATGTTCCATTTCAACTGTTCTGAATCGAGATTTGGCATTTCGTCTTCTTTCGCTTTCAACGGATAGTCATAAAGAACGGATCGTATCAACGAAACGTGAGATTCATGGTTGATAAACTCAGCTGTTCTTTTCCCAAACACAAGCCCTTCTAAAAGAGAATTACTAGCCAGCCTATTGGCTCCATGGACCCCGCTGGATGCTGTTTCCCCGATCGCATATAATCCATTGACCGAAGTTCGTCCAAAGGAATCGATGACGATTCCGCCCATTAAAAAGTGGCTTCCGGGCACTACCGGGATTTTTCCTTCCTTAAGATCCACACCCTGCTCGCGGCATAATTGAGAAATGCTCGGGAACTTTTCTTCAAAATGAGATATTCCGCTTATATCTAAAAAAACGTCCTGCTGTTCTGCTCTTCTTTTGTAAATCTCATAGGCGACAATATGTCTCGGAGCCAAATCTTTTTGCGGATGAACTCCTTCCATGATCCGCCTTCCTTTACTGTCCAGTAAAATAGCTCCGGCTCCTCTTACCGCTTCTGAAATTAAACATTTTGTTTCTCCATCTACGTATAACAATGTTGGGTGGAACTGAACAAATTCCATATCAGCCACTGCCGCTCCAGCTCGGTAAGCCATCGCCACTCCATCTCCAATCATTCGCGGATGATTGGATGTATACGGATAAAGTGCGCCTGCTCCCCCAGTTGCCAGAACAATATGACGGCCAAAATAGCGATGAACAGAACCGTCAACTGATTTTGCCGCTACGCCGATACATCGGCTTCGATCATTTGTAAGCAGTAGTTCAAAAACCAGCTCATTCTCCACTATTTCAACATTTGGCGGTAACCGATCCAATAAAAATTCAATTAAATAACGACCTGTTGCATCCCCGCCGCAATGAACAATTCGGCGGCGACTATGGGCTCCTTCAAGTCCTAATGCCACCTCTCCCGTTTCATTCCGGTCGACAGGAAGACCGCTTTTGATTAACTCTTTCACCACTTCAGAACCTTCCCGCACGAGACCATCCACTACTTTAGTAGATTGGTGGTACCTTCCGGCAACTAACGTATCCTGAACATGCAAATCCAATCGATCCGTCTCGGAAACAACCGCAGCAATCCCTCCCTGTGCCTTGTAAGAGTTGCTGTCTCGGATTTTGCTTTTTGTCATGATCACTACATGAAATTGCGGATGAAGATAGCGAGCAAGCTGAAGAGCCGCCACCCCTCCCCCGATAATCACTACATCCGCTTCTTTCTCCATTCTTTATCTCTCCTTTTTGTCTCTACGCGCCTGTAACATTTTCCTCTATATACTCCCCCGAAGATTTTTGTTTGAATTTTTACAGATGTCTTGACACATATATTTACACAAAATTAAACTATTGACAAGCATTTTTTGAAATCGATCGTTTTTTGACAGAATCGAAAGGAGTGGGAAAAATGAAATATTTTGACTGTGCGGCCACTGTTCCAATGGACGAAGAAGCTCTTTCTGCCTATGTAGAAATCAGCAAAATGTATTTTGGAAACAGCGAAAGCCTCCATAACATCGGGATCAGCGCCCGGGACGTGTTGGAGAACGGCCGCTCCATTCTTGCCGAACAAATGGGTGTAGAACCTAAAGGACTTTTTTTTACTTCAGGAGGAACAGAAAGCAATTTGCTTGCCATCATATCACTAGCCAGAAAAGCGCGGGAAATCGGCAAAGGAAACCATATCATCACGGCAGAAAGTGAACATGCTTCTGTCCTTTCCGCCGTTCACTTTTTGGAAAAAGAGGGATTTCAAATAACCAAACTGAAAATGGAAAAAAACGGTCAAATATCGACTGAACAAGTCCTTAAAAATCTTCGTCCTGACACGATATTGATTTCCATCCAACACGTGAATCAAGAAATCGGAACACTTCAACCTATACAGGAAATCAGCAGGATTATCGATCGAAAAAAAGTGTTATTTCACACAGATTGCGTCCAATCTTTTGGAAAAGTCGATATACAAGAAATCATTCCTTATGTGGACAGTATCTCCGTCGCTTCTCACAAAATCGGCGGACCGAAAGGAGTCGGAGCCGTCTATATTCGCCCAGACTGCTCCTATGAACCGGTCTTTCCGCTTCTTTCGCAAGAAGACGGATTCCGTGGCGGAACGATCAACGTACCCGGAATTGCCGCCTTCGCGGTAGCTGCTGCCAAAACAGATCCTCCATCTTACTGGAAAGAATGCTCAAGAAAGCGTAAACTTTTTCGTTCAGCCTTGCCAGACTTCCCATACACCATTTATGAGGCGGAACAAAGCGTCCAGCTTCCATCCATTATCGGAATGACCATGGACGGAATAGAAGGACAGCTTGTCATGCTCGAATGCAACCGGCTTGGCTTTGCCATTTCCACCGGCAGTGCGTGTTCAGAAGGAAAAGGAGAAGGAGCCAAAACGATTACCGCCATGAGAGAACCTGATGCTTCTGCTAAACAGTTTTTCCGAATATCCTTCAGCGATCAAACGCCTGATTTTGATATCATAGAGCTGGCAAAAACACTTTATGAAATCTCTCGCCGGTTTTCTCCGGGTTCGCTAGCTCAAAGAACTATGATACAATCGTAGTAGAAAAAAGTAATTGGAGGGATTTTGTTGTCTTCCGGCAGAAAAATTTTAGGGGAAGAGCGAAGAACGCTTATTTTGCAGTATTTGAAACAATCGTCTGATCCGATCACTGGAAGCGAACTAGCGAAAAAAACCAACGTTAGCCGTCAAGTGATTGTTAACGATATTACTATTTTAAAAGCAAGAAATGAACCGATTATTGCCACAAGCCAGGGATATCTGTATTTACCTCAGTCAGGCAATGATGGCATTTTTGAGCGGACGATCGCCTGTTATCATACTCCGGATGAAGCGGAAGCGGAGCTTAATTTGCTTGTGGACCACGGCCTTACCGTAAAAGATGTGAAAATTGAACACCCTGTATACGGTGATTTAACTGCGTCCATAATGGTATCCAATCGCAAAGAGGTCGAACAGTTTATGGCCAGAATTCGCGAAACGAACGCTGCCTTTTTGTCGGAGTTGACCGATGGTGTCCATCTCCATACTGTCAGTGCCAAGGATTCCCGCACACTTGACGCAGCGGAAAAAGCCCTGAAAAAAGCAGGATTTCTCTTAGACGAATAGTTTGACGCCTCGGAGCACCCGCAAAGGTTTTATTGAATTTCCTGGCTTAATCGCTATTTTCATTTCATTTATGAAAAAAGGGCATCAAAAGCCTTTTTGGCTGGATGCCCGTTTTCCATATTTAAATTTGATACGATAAATAGCTTCCAAGAACTTTGACTGTACAACCTAGCGCTTCCATCTCAGCAAAGGCGTTGGGAAGCAAAATGTCGTCCATCCTTTGATTAATATCGATAATGAAAAAATAGTTTCCCAGTCCGGTCTTGACCGGCCTGGATTCAATCTTGCTCAAGTTGATTTTTCGCCAAGCAAGCGCTGATAACACTTGATGAAGCGCCCCCGCTTGATCCGATGGCAATGTGACCATAATCGTCGTCTTCTCCACACCAGACTCATAAGGTAATTCCAGCTTTTGTTCTTCTTTGGACAGCACAATAAATTTGGTATGGTTGAAATCATAATCGTGAATATTTTCCTTCACGATGGTTAAGCCGTATTTTTCGGCGGATAATGAATTCCCAATCGCAGCGGTGAGCTCTTCCGGATGTTCACTTACGTAACGTGCAGCGGCAGCGGTCGATGCTGCTTCTTCACATGGCACTTTCTCAAAATATGTATGTAAAAACTTATAGCATTGGGCAATGGCATGAGGATGAGACATCACTTTTTCGATGTTCTTCCAACGCTCTGCATTTTGAGGATGCATTAATAAATGCTGCCGAATGGGGGCAATCAACTCTGCAATAATTTTTAAATCGACTTCCTGGGTTAAATAATCAATGGTTAAATTCACGGTTCCTTCCAATGTATTCTCCAGCGGTACTACTGCCAAATCCGCTTTTCCTTCCATAACCTCATCCATACACTCCGGAATGGTCATGCATGCTTTTTTTTCCGCTTTTGGAAAAGCAGAACAAACGGCTAAATCGGTAAATGTCGCCGCAGGTCCTAAATAAGATATCTTCATTTGATTTCTCTCTCCCTCTGTCAAGAAAATTATGAAAAATGGAGTGACACTCCCATCGGTGTTTCACGGATGATTAATGGAGCTATTTAGGCATCAGAGGCAACTGCCCCTCCATGCGGGAACACGAATGGTTAGTGGAACCAATCGGGCATTTAGAGGCAGTTAGACCTTTTCCCCTTCTCTTTTTTCTCCTGCACATCTCCTAAAAAGGGCTTACTGTCCCTTAATGTGGGAAAAATATACCTAATTTTTATGCACCCGAACCTAGCACTTCCACTTTTTCGACAAATTCCAGTTTTTTTAGCTTGGTAAGCAAGTCATCCAAGTCCGTTGACATATTGGTCACGTCAAGCGAAAGAGTGACATTCGCCCGGCCTTGAATGGGAATCGTCTGGTGGATGGTCAGCACATTGCAATGGAAACGAGCCGCTACCTCGAGCAATTGTGACAGCGTCCCTGAACGATCCTCCAAATAAAAAAACAACGTAATGATCTTCTCTTTTACAACCGTATGGAAAGGGAATACGGTATCCCTGTATTTATAAAAGGCGCTCCGGCTTAAATCAACTTTGTTTACAGCATCTTGGACCGAATCGGCTTTTCCGCGTTCCAAAAGTTCTTTCACTTCCAACGTTTTTTTCATGGCTTCCGGCAGGACATCCTCACGAACTAAGTAAAATTTTTGATTCAGATCCTTTTTTCGCAATGCATTTTCCCCCAATTGCGATAAAATAAAACTTTTGGCAGTGCTAGTGGAAAAGAATCTTCGGCCGAACATAGCTTAACGAATAGTCCGGCCCGACTCCATCATTATTCGATAAATTCAAATTCGTAATCCAATAAACGGACAGTATCCCCGTCTTTCGCTCCTTTTGCTCTGAGAGCCTCATCGACTCCGAGGCTTCTCATTTGTCTAGCAAAGCGTCGGATGGATTCATCACGGGTAAAGTCTGTCATTTTAAACAGCTTTTCAATTTTTGCCCCACTCAGAACAAAGGCGCCATCAGGATCTCTTGTAATGGTAAACTCCTCTTCAGGCCGTTCGTATTTATACACGACTCGGTGAACGCCTTGTTTTTCTTCGGCATCATGAAGAGGAAATTCAGGTGTTTCTTCCAGCTTATCCGCAATCGCAAACAATAGCTCCCGTATTCCTTCTCTCGTTGCAGCTGAAATAGGAAAAACAGGATAGTCTTCTTGAAGTTTTTCTTTAAACCGTTTTAAATTTTCATGTGCTTCTGGAATATCCATTTTATTAGCCACAATAATTTGTGGTCTTTCAGTTAACCGTAAGTTATATTCTTTTAGCTCATTGTTGATCGTTACATAATCCTCATATGGATCTCGACCTTCTGACGCCGACATATCGATCACATGGACAATCACACGCGTTCGCTCAATATGACGCAAAAATTGGTGTCCTAATCCGACCCCTTGATGGGCGCCTTCAATCAGCCCGGGCAAGTCAGCCATCACAAAACTGCGGCCGTCTTCTGTTTCTACCACGCCAAGGTTAGGAACGATCGTCGTAAAGTGGTAGTCGGCAATTTTAGGCCTTGCGCGTGACACTACAGATAGCAGCGTAGATTTTCCTACACTTGGAAAACCGACAAGACCAACATCGGCAAGGAGCTTTAATTCAAGAACGACATATCGTTCTTCTCCCGGTTCGCCTTTCTCGCAAATTTCCGGAGCCGGATTTGCGGGAGTGGCAAAACGGGTATTTCCTCTTCCTCCTCTTCCTCCTTTAGCTACCACTACACGCTGGCCGTGTTCCGTTAAATCGGCAATGACTTCTTTTGTATCATCATCGATCACAACCGTTCCCGGCGGTACTTTGACCACCATATCCTCCGCATTTTTTCCATGCTGATTTTTACTCATTCCGTTTTCTCCGCGCGGTGCTTTAAAATGGCGCTGATAGCGGAAATCCATCAACGTTCTCAGTCCTTCGTCGACTTCCAACACAACATCGGCTCCTTTGCCGCCGTCTCCCCCGGCAGGGCCGCCTTTAGGCACATATTTTTCACGTCGGAACGCTACCATGCCATTTCCGCCGTCTCCGCCTTTAACATAGATTTTGACTTGATCGACAAACATAGAAAACCTCCATTTACTTCCAATAAAGTCTATTGAAGATCGTTTTATCCTAAATGGTACCATACAAGTTTTTTATCTTATACGAGTGTAAAGATCGCTTATCAAAAAAACGAAGAATAGATGGTCTTCTTTGACAAAGTTTATCTTTATTAAAAGGTTGCCGCTCTTTTTTTGAAGAGCGCTGCAAATTTTTTTAACACGAGGAGAGCTGGGGACTGCTCACCTAAGCATCCAGAATCCATTTATTTCTTCATCATCATTGGACTTCTTTCAAAAACAGAATAGTCATGTCCTGTGCCAGCCACACTTGATGATTATCTTTCCATAGGGGAAAAACAAACTTGAAATTGCAAGTTCTCATCTGTTGATTCGATGAATTCCACCTCTGTTTCGAAAAGCGATTTGACGGATTGTTCAATCCATCTTTCCAGTTCATGGCTGTCTTTTATTATCCCACTTAAGTCAAAAAAGAAACAATGCGCCTTACCTCTTTCTTGAATAGAAAGAAATAAATGATTCTCTCCTCTAGGATCCACCCTCTTTTCGATTTCTTGGCACAAAGAGCACATCCATTTTGTTATGAGCTGATCGTTTAACGAAACGTTGCGATAATCATCCAAAATCTCGTATTCTAGCGTCAGTTGTCGAGACCGCCAATTGTAAGTCATGATCCATTCAGCCAAACATGGCAAATTTAAATTGGTCAGCCTTGTTTCCTGACGGCTATTTAAAATAATTTCGTCAATGACACGTTTTGCATTTTCTGTATGTCCTAAATCAAGATTGCCCTTGATTAACTGGATGCGATTCATCCAATCATGCCGCACGTATTTTAAAACTTCCAGCAGCGTCCAGTCATTATTCATTCTTTTACTCCTATTTTGTCATATAGTAACCATCCCACACTCAATGGTTTTCCCATTCTTCTTCATTATGAAGTATAACAGAAAAGATTGAAATGAGATACAGAGGATTGCTTATTAAAAAGCAGCTGCATGCAACCAATGAGCGACCAAACGCTTTTTACCGCTTCCGATGTTCCTTAAAACAAAAAAAGAGGGCGCCCAAAAGTTTCCCTTTGGGCACCCCTAACAAGAAAAAGGATTATGCTTCTTTCGCAACAGGATAAACGCTAACTTTCTTTTTGTCACGACCGAATCGTTCAAAACGAACAACGCCGTCAATTTTAGCATATAGCGTGTCGTCTCCGCCACGGCCAACATTTTCGCCAGGATAGACTTTCGTACCGCGTTGGCGATAAAGAATAGAACCGCCTGTTACAAATTGTCCATCCGCACGTTTAGCGCCCAAGCGTTTTGCGATAGAGTCGCGGCCGTTTTTAGTAGACCCAACCCCTTTTTTCGATGCAAAAAACTGAAGATCTAATTTAAGCATTCTTTCCACCTCCTACAGTTTTAAATACGATCTTGATAAAATCTCCGTACTGCTGTTCAATCGTTTGCAAGGACACCACCATGGCTTCCAAAAGAAGCTGAACTTTTTCCAATTCTTTTCCCGTCGCCGTTTCAGGGATAACGCAACGGAGGAAACCTCCGCCGCCTTTTTGTTCAATCTCCGGTTCCACATTTGTCAACACCATGATGGAATTAATGGACCCGAATGACACAGCTGATGCCCCAGCGCAAACGATATCTTGGCCATATTCAGCAAAATCGGCGTGTCCGTCCATTGTAAATGAACGAATTTTGCCGGAACGATCTTTTTCGATCACGACATTTATCATCTTATATCGCCTTACACGTTGATTTTTTCAATCACGACTTTTGTGTAAGGTTGACGATGACCTTGTTTGCGGCGATAATTTTTCTTTGGTTTATATTTAAAAACAACGATTTTTTTGCCGCGGCCATGTTTTTCCACTTTGCCAGTGACCGTTGCACCTTCTACAAGTGGAGTACCTACTTTTACATCTTCGCCGCCTACGAATAAAACTTTGTCAAAAGTCACAGTTTCTCCTTCAGCAGCATCCACTTTTTCGATATAAACAGTTTGACCTTCTTCCACTTTCAACTGTTTTCCGCCAGTTTCAATAATAGCGTACATTTACTGCACCTCCTTAATAACTAAGACTCGCCAATGGCAGGTGTTTCGCAAAGCGAAAACTTAAAACCTGTTATGAGCGGTTGTAGCACGGGTGCTACAATAATAACATTGAGATTTTACCATCTTTTATAAAAGAGTGTCAACCTTTTTTCGGTCTTTCTCCTAGCAATTTCATTTCTTCCTCTGTTCCCAGTCGGCTGATTTCTCCAAAAGGATGTGGCCGATTGACAATCCTATAGAATATTTTTTTCTTTAGAAGATTCTCTAAATGAAAATGATCGCCATTTTGTTCGCCGGCAAATGCTTTTTTGACATCCTCCGTTACATCAAGCAAAACAGCTTCTTGATCCTGTCTCGCATATTCGAAAAGAGCTCTCTCCATTTGAAAAGCAGTCGTTGCTGCGCTTAAAACTCTTCCTTTCCCCATACAAACAGGGCAAGGCTCCGTCAACGTTTCCAGCAGGGAGTTTTTCGTTTTCTTTCTTGTCAGCTGGAGTAATCCGAGAGAAGTAAATTCGTACACGTTCACGCTTTTCGGATCCTTTGCTGTTTCTTCCTCCAGCACTGCCCGGATTTGTTCTCTATCTTTGTCCGAGTCCATATTAATAAAATCGATTAAAATGATGCCGCTTATATCACGCAATCGAATCTGCCTTGGAATTTCCCTTGCTGCTTCGATATTTGAGAGAAAAGCAGTATGACGAAAATCGCTTTTCCCCGTATATTTCCCCGAATTTACATCAATAACTGTCATCGCTTCCGTTTTTTCAATAATGACATATCCGCCGCTTGGAAGCCAGACAATTTGTTTTAATGCCTTTTGTATCTCCGCATCAAGGTCAAAAGTGGAAAAAAGATCTTGCGGATGATGATGAAGCTCACAACGCCAATGTTGACTGGAGAAACGGGCATCGCTAGTAATCAACTTTTGAAAAGCAGGATCGTCCACAATCAGCGACCCGCTCTTTAATCTGATCATTTGAGCGATCGCTTCTTCCTTAAACGGATCTCTTTGAAATAATAAAGAAGGGGCTTTTTTATTCGGTATTTGGGACAATACCTTTCTATGCATTTCCCGCAACGCCACCCATTCCTTTTCAATTTCTGTTTTTTCACCAGCGGCAACAGAAGTTCTTAAAATGACGCCTTCCTGCTCTTTTTTCATTTGTTGTGCCCATTGTTTCCAGTTTTCTCGTTCTTCTTGACCCATTTTTCTTGAAACGGCGATATGATTTCCTGCCGGTATATAGACTAAATACATCCCGGGCCATTCTATGAGGGCCGTCAACTCAGGACCTTTATGATCAGTGGCGTCTTTTTTTACTTGAACCGCTATCTTTTCCCCTTCGAACACTAATTGTGAAATCGGCAATTGGCGGGAATCAGGAATTTGATCTTTAGGCAAATAACCGTTTTTTCCGATTCCGATATCGACAAAACAAGCGTTCATGCCCGGCTCAATTTTTTGGATAACCCCATAATAAATATTTCCGACAATGGATTGATGCGAAGGCTGAAAAATATGAAATTGATCCGCTTTTCCGTCGCGGAGAACTGCCATGCGCTTTTCCCGGCCTTTTGCACTTACGATAATTTGATTCATCATTCCACCCTTTTCAACATATCCACATTAAAACAAAAAAACTTTTTGTCGCTGGAAGATAAAAAAATAGGTGCAAATGTCTCAAATCTATCTGTAAGAAACATTCCACCTTCCTTGATATCTCAGCAAAAATCTGAACATAACCGATTGGTCACATCCATATTCGATCCATGTACGTCTGTCAAAAAAAGATTTATCATGTAAATGGAAAAACAGCACCTCGTCCACTATACTTTACTCATTTCGTCAGCACCCGTCAATAATAATAAAGAAGGTCGCCAATTTTCACCGTTGTTTGTTTTTCAGAAAAATAGGCGTGTAACACTTCATTTTCATCTAATTTTCCTTTTTCTTCTCCATTTTCCATCACAATGATCGGATGTTTGACTCCCCGTTGAAACTGCATTAATACAGTCGATAAAGCCGTATCGCTCGATACAGTGATCGGTTTAAGCTGATGTATCCCCCTTCGATTTCCGTAATAACGTTCAAGCAAAAAGCGCATCATCACATAATGACGTTGTTTCCATTCTTGCCAAAGCGAAACATATAAGAATGAGAGAACAATCCAAAGATGGAGTTGAAACGGAGCCCATATCAAAACCATTGCATGCAGGCAAACGAGCAAAAAAAAGGAACCAACGACTGTCCACTGCATAGCGCTCAAAAAAGTTTTGACTCTTGACAGTATGAGCAAGATTAATTTTCCGCCATCCAGCGGCCAAATCGGCAATAAATTAAAACAAAGAATCATCCAATTGTACATAAGAAAATCATCATAAAATACTTTCGGAACTATATGAAAAGAATACAACAGTGCGGCTAATCCCATCATCCATACATGTTGAATCGGACCAGCGATGACGACCAGCAATTCTTCATGCAAAGGTCGATTTCCGTGTTCATCCATTTCCGCCACTCCGCCGAACGGGAGCAACGATACTTTTCTGATTCTCCACGAAAAAAACAGGGCTGTGAAAAGGTGCCCCATTTCATGGATGGCAATAATACATAACACCATGATTAAATCGAAAAAGTATCCAGTGGCAACGCTAATTCCGATCACCAGCCAAAGAAGAGGATGAATATGAATTTTTGAAAAAAAAGTGACGGCTTTATTCAAATTTGATCACCTTGTTTGGATCGATGTAATGATCGTCTTGTTTGATTGCAAAATAAAATTCACCAGAAGTTCCGTCTGCCCGGTCTTTCGCCTTTCCGATTGCTTCCCCCGCTTGAACGCGTTGATAGGGCTCCACAGAAATGGATTGCAATTGCCCATACCAAGATTCGGATTGATCAGGATGCTGAATGACTACTGTATTCCCCGTTTCGGCTTCTTTCCCGGCAAAGATGACAAGCCCACCTTTCATCGCATCTACTACTTCCCCTTTTCCTGTCTTCACCATGACTCCTTTTCCATTCGCTTGAAATGTTTCCACCACTTTTCCGGACGCCGGAACGGCCAAATCCTTTTTTGGTTTGTCCACTGTGACTGTTTTTTCTTTCTGCGGCCATATGGCCAAGGGCTTCCCAAACTGTTTTTCATACCAGTTGGCAATGGAGGCAAACTGAATGTCCGTTTCCATTGCTTGGCGTATCCACTTTTGACTGTCGACCATCACAGGTGATTGGCTTTTAAATACAATCGCGGTCCCCAAAACAAGCGCTCCCGAAGCCAATATTTTAAAGAGAAACCATTCCTTTTTCACGAAAGGCCTGTACTCATCATTTGGAGCTTCGTAATCAATGGCTTGGTGATCAAATTCCATTTCTTCTCCAAATGCCATATTGATAGGCTGAAAGGCGCGCTGATTGGCTTGACGTCGTTTTTCCCTGTTTCGTTTCGCAATTCTTTTCTTAATTTCCTTTTTTCGATCCTTCATCTCTCATCCCTCTTTGCTCCGTTTATGTTCCATCTTATGACTTGTCCAGAGAGAGTATGACTATTGCCCATCATTTCAAAGAAAGGAGAGACAAAAAAAAATCGGCCTCTTCTTTGGTCAGAATATCCCAAAGCAAAGCCGAATCGTTTCCTGAAAATGTTCTTTCAAAATTTATTTGCTCCGAATGCCAAAAAACTTTTTAATTCGCGAAAAAACTCCTTCTTTTTCTGTTTCAAGCGGTTGAAGAGGGATGGATTCACCGAGGATTCGCCGGGCAATATTCCGAAAAGCAATAGACGCCCGATTATTCGGATCATGTGCAATCGGTTCCCCTGCATTCGAAGATTTAATCACTTCATCGTCATCTACCACGATTCCGAGCAAATCAATGGACAAATGGGTTGTAATTTCATCGACATCCAACATTTCACCATTTTCCACCATATGGCTGCGAATGCGATTGATCACAAGCTTAGGTGGCTCAATATGACTTTCTTTTTCCAAAAGACCAATGATCCGATCAGCATCCCGTACCGCCGATTTTTCGGGAGTGGTAACCACTATGGCCTTATCCGCTCCTGCCACTGCATTTCGATAGCCTTGCTCAATGCCTGCAGGACAATCGATTAAGATATAATCAAAATCCTGTTTCAATTCTTCAACCAGCTTTTTTATTTGTTCCGGAGAAACAGCCGACTTGTCGCTCGTTTGCGCAGCTGGAAGCAGAAAAAGCAGATCATTAAACCGCTTGTCTTTCACGAGAGCCTGATGAATTTTACAACGCCCTTCTGCAACATCCACCAAATCGTAAATAATTCTATTTTCCAATCCCAATACCACGTCTAAATTTCGTAGTCCAATATCCGTATCTACTAAACATACTTTTTTATCTAATAGAGCAAGAGCTGTCCCTAAATTGGCAGAAGTGGTTGTTTTTCCGACTCCGCCTTTTCCAGATGTTATGACGATCGCCTCACCCACTTTATTGTCCCCCTTTAAATCTCGTAATATTTGGTCTAAGATGTTTTAAAACTTGCAAACGATCGACGACAATTTGGTTGGATTCATTTATGTAGGCACACTCCATTTCATGACTCTCATCTTCGCTATATTCATCAGGAGCTCTATTTAAACAGTTGCTAATCCTTAACTGTGTTGGAACCATTTTTGAAGCGACAATAACCGCTTCATCATTGCCATAGCATCCGGCGTGAGCAATCCCTTTTAAGGATCCCATAATAAAAATATTGCCGCCCGCCATCACCATACCGCCAGGATTGACGTCTCCAACCAACAGCAAATCACCCGGAACTTCGATCACTTGACCTGAACGAACAATGCTGGCGATGGTGATAATTTCGCTTTCTTGTTTCCATCGCATAGCCTCCTCTATTGAGACTACATTCATGGAAACATCTTCTACAATTAAATTCTTTTTTGAACCGATCAACTCTTTAATTTGATTAATTTGTTGGTCTGTCAAATAACGATTGCCTGTTTGGATTTTCACGGAGATAAGCGGTGAATCGTCGTCTTGATGATCCAACAATATTTTTTCCTGCAATTCTTCAAGCAGTTCTTCATAGGAACAACGATCATTTAAATGAAGGGTCAATCCGTCCTTTGTTCCTTTCATCACAACATTTTGGCTTTTCTTCATGGCGCACTATTCACCTCTGTCGTCCAATAATTCGACATCCATTCGGTGTTTTCCTTTTTTATAGTCATGTTCCGATTATGTGAATTCCATATAAAAGAGAACGATTCGTTTCGCATTCTTTGTTGCGTTGGTTCCAACGTGCTTTTTGATACAGGGCTTTACTATATCGTCCATTCCCACTAAAAATGAAACATTGCTTTACGCATCCAAAATCTCTCGCCTCAAACGAGTGAACACATTTTTTAACAGTCCTCCGAATACTAGATAAAAAGCAAGATTCAGAATAAGAGTCGCCCATAGCCGATCAGACAAAAATTGTCCAAATGTAAGATCCGTGCGCTGGATTAATAAATTTAAAGCATAAAGTATGGATTCTAAAACGGAAAGATCGATCACCACAACCAAAGCAACGATCAAAAAATCACTTTGCAAGACCTTCATCAATTTGGATGTAATATAAACAATAAACGGGAAAACAAACATATAGACACCTAACATTTCGGTATAGAACACATCAAATAGCAGACCAAATATAAATCCATATTTTATGGCTGTGGATCGATTGTAAAAAATCGTCATTAAAATAAGAGCCACCGCAAAAAAACGGGGAGCTAATATCCACCTGCCATCCAGCACAGATTCCGGGGTCCAGTTAAAAAACACATTTTCACTCAGGAAACATGCAACCATAATAAGAGGAAGAAGAAACTGTTTCACATTTCCCCCTCCCCATCAACTGTGCTTTGCTGCTGTTGTGAATTATCTGAAGCCATACTCGCGGTTCTCATTTTCCGTTTGACAACCATCACGTGTTCAAGATCATACATATCTGCCGCCGGTTTGATATAAGCTGTTTGCGTCAGACCGAATTGGTCCGGCACCAATTTTTTCACTTTGCCAATTAAAAGCCCTTTCGGGAAAACACCGCCAAGTCCAGAAGTGATGACGCTATCTCCTTTTTTAATTTTCACATTGAACGGGATATCCTTTAACAGCAAATATCCTTTATCTTGATCGTAACCTTCAATGAGGCCGTAAACGTTTTTCTTCGATTGAATCACCGCTGAAATTCTGTTTTTTGGATCTTGCGCACTCAACAATTCAACCGAAGCCGTAAACTTTGCCGCACTTTTTACTTTGCCGATCAATCCATTCGCCGTTTGAACCGCCATACCGGGTTTTACCCCTGCCGCTTTTCCTTTATCGATCGTGACAAGATCAAACCACCGGTCCGGATTACGCGCAATGACCGTTGCTTGTATAACGCTATAATCTGACAGGCTTTCTTGTTTTTTCAAGACTGCCCGCAACTCTTGATTATCTTTTTTCAATCGGTTAACTTCACTTTCAATTTGCCCCAATTGTGCTAAATGGGCTTTTAACTTTTCATTCTCTTGATATGTATTTTTTAAATTCTGAATATCTTCAAAAAAATTCGTTATAGCGCCAGCAGGCTTTGAAACAACGGATTGTCCTAAACCAACAATATCTTTTACAAATTGTTCCGGCCAAGAGATATTTGCTTTATTGCGCAGGGAATATCCGATCAATGCCACGAGAACGATAATGCTGACAAGAAGAACTATAAGACGTTTATTCGAAAAAAACTGTGGCATGAAGTACACCTCTATTTTATCCTTTTTTCATCAACGGATGAAATCAAAAGTCATCAGCAGATAGGCTTCCCAATCGGCAAAAAAACAGGGGCAGCTGGTTTCAAGAATGAGAAAACTTTTTTATTTACTGTGCGCCAGCCGCCTCTTTTGCCGCTTGCCGCCCCATTTTCACGGGCGGAAGGGAATCCTATTTGCGATAAAAATCAATCTTATCTTGCTTTATTTTTGAACATATGAATATGATCGAGCGCTTTACCCGTTCCAACGGCTACACAATCAAGAGGATTTTCGGCAATGATCACAGGCATATTCGTTTCTTGGCTAATCACTTTGTCTAAATTGCGAAGCAGAGCTCCTCCCCCAGTCAATACAATTCCTCTATCCATAATATCAGCAGCCAGTTCCGGAGGAGTCTTTTCCAACGTGCTTTTCACGGTATCCACAATAGCATAGACGGTATCTTTTAAGGCAGTGGCAATTTCCTTCGCGGAAATTTCAATCGTTTTTGGCAATCCTGTTAACAGGTCTCGGCCGCGAATATCCATTTTTTCGACTTCCGCTTCACCATCTGCCGATCCGATTTCCATTTTAACAATTTCCGCTGTTCTATCTCCAATTAATAAATTATACTGCTTACGAATGTACGCAATGATCGCTTCATCCATTTCATCACCTGCCACTCTTAATGACTGGCTCGTCACGATGCCGCCCAAGGAAATAATCGCTACTTCAGTCGTTCCTCCGCCAATATCCACAACCATGCTTCCCGTCGGCTCCCATACCGGCAAATTAGCGCCTATAGCCGCTGCAAACGGTTCTTCAATGGTATAGGCATCCCTTGCACCCGCTTGACGAGTGGCATCGATCACGGCTCTTTCTTCCACTGCCGTAATCCCCGAAGGAACGCATACCATCACATATGGTTTTCGCGTAAAAAAGCCTTTATTCTTAGTTGCTTGAGAAATGTAATACTTCATCATGGTAGCTGTCGTTTCGTAATCCGCGATGACTCCGTCTTTCATCGGACGAGTAGCCACCACATTTCCAGGAGTCCGTCCGATCATATTTTTAGCATCATTTCCCACTGCCACAATTTGTTTTGTATCTGTCTGAATGGCGACCACGGAAGGCTCCCGTACGACAATTCCTTTTCCTTTTGCATAAACAAGTGTATTGGCCGTTCCCAAATCGATTCCTAAGTCTCTTGCTCCAATTCCAAACATTGTTGTATCTCCCTTTCTAACTGATACGAAATAGCAATTGAAAATGTGATCTCTGCAAAAGCCATCCATTAGGTAAGCACGTTTTTTTGCTGCCTAATAGGATTTCCCGCTTTAAAAAAGACTGTTAAAGAAGCGAACCAGTTCGAATGCTTGAATTGCCTTTTTGTGGTTCTCATTCCAACTGATGCCCCTTTAGTGCCACAACTTGATAAACTGTCGTTTCTCCCACAGCGGCAATGTGAGCAGAAAAAACCAAGGCAAGGCTTTCAAAACGCGCCTAACCCTCTAGATTCTGATGGCCCTATTCTCCATTGGAATTCGAAAAAACTTGTAAAAATCATAAATCATATTATAGCGTAACCCCCAGAAAAATCATAGCATTATAAGTAGCCTTTTTCTTTTAAACTAATGTATTTTTGGTCGCCGATAATGAGATGATCGAGAACTTCAATTCCGATGATTTTTCCACACTCAGCTAAACGTTTGGTCACCTCAATATCTTCTCGGCTAGGCGTCGGATCACCGGATGGGTGGTTGTGAAAGCAAATAATGGAGGCAGCGGAGCGGCGAAGCGCTTCTTTAAACACTTCCCTAGGATGAACAATTGAAGCATTCAAACTACCGATAAAAATGGTTTGTTTGTGGAGAACTTGATTTTTGGTGTTAAGGAAGAGGCACACGAAATGTTCTTGTGTTAAAAACCGCATTTCTTGCATGACATAATTTGCACCGTCTTCGGGAGAGCGGATAACATACCGTTTGTCTAATGAAAGACTGTGGATACGTCTGCCCAGTTCCAGCGCCGCCATGATTTGAACAGCTTTCGCCCGACCAATTCCTTTAATAGAGGTAATTTCTTCTAAAGTAGCATCTTTTAACATTCGTAATCCTTCGAACTGATTTAATAGCCGATTTGCCAGCTGCAAGACGGACTCTTCTTTTGTCCCCGACTGAAGAAGAATGGCGATCAATTCATGGTTGGACAAGCTGTGCGCTCCTTTTAATATCAGTCGTTCCCGCGGCCGATCTTCACGTGGAACGTTATGGATCCTAAGCGATTCTTTTGACAAATTTGATCCTCCTTGTATCAATATTGGTTTATCATCTGTTCTCCGCTCACTCATGAAAACGGAGTCAAAAAAGGAATTGTGCTTTGGTTCGCCGGACTTTTCTATTTGTAAAATGAGGAGGAAAGAATAGAACGGTATCGTGATCATTCCCGTTATATCAGAGGTTCTAATAAAGGGATTCCAATACGATGCCTTCATTTCCTTGGTAAAAGATCGGGCAAGCCATGACAAGGAAAATTTCAGGGGTGTCTTTTCTTTTTGGAAGATTCGCATAGAAATAAACTTGCGTGTAATAGCGGTTCCTGACAAGCCAATCCGTTTTTACAACAGCTCCAATGCCACTTTCTTAGATGAAAGGCTCTGTCTTCCTCTTTCATCTCATGAAACAAATGGCCGATATCCCATTTCTTTTAATGTCCAGAATACCCTTGCTATTGGCAGTCCTACCACCGAAAAAAAGTCGCCATGAATTTCTTTGACGAATATTGACCCCAGACCTTGGATTCCGTATGCACCCGCTTTATCAAACGATTCCCCGCTGTTGAGATAGTCATCTATTACATCATCAGGCAATGTCCAAAAGGTAACATCCGTCCGTTCATAGAAAACGCGTTGCTCCCCATGTACAATGGCTGTTCCGGTATAAACGGAGTGGGTTTGTCCAGACAGCATCTTCAACATGTTCTTAGCTTCCTCACGGCTTTTCGGTTTTCCTAAAATTTGATTGTGAATAGACACCATTGTATCAGCCCCAATAACAAAAGCTTCCGGTGCATGAGATGCCACTGCTTTTGCTTTTTGGAGGGCAAGAGACATTACCGCTTCATCAGGGGGAGCTTCTGGTGAGATCTTCTCTTCTACATGGCTGATTTCAACTGTAAAGGGGATATTCAGTCTTTGAAGAAGTGCTTTTCTGCGTGGAGAACTAGAAGCCAAAATCAATTTTTGCATACCTTCACGTTCCTTTCATGTCAGGGAGATACACGTCTATTTTACCAATATTCACCTTATAGTACAAATCCTTCAATCCTTTCACCATTCATCTTTTACTTTAAATTTTGACGATTTAAGTAGGACCAATCCTTTGTTTTTTGTAAACATAGGAAACTGTTTTGTCATTCTTTCATTTAAAAAATTTACAGGGTATAAAAACAAAAAATTCAGACAATTCTAAGAGGGTTCGGGTGTAGTTAGTTTGTCAACTCCTTAAATTCTACTTTGTTCATCCTTCACTCAGTCCGATTTACCGTTGACAAACAGCAAGCAAAAGTTTTCTTTACCTGTAAAACTAAGGTCGTGATAATAAGTATTAAAGCAAAAATTTAGGGATTCCTTTATTTTAGGAATCCCTAGAAAAAAACAATGCTAGTTATGTTTTAAATTCTTTTTGCCACTAAGTAATTGAGTAAACTTGACTACCCCAAACATTGCCATTGCAAAAAACAATACTGATACTACGCTTGAAACGATCATTCCAGTACCTCCCTTATTTTATGGAAGTACAACGTTTTCCTTTAATTGTTGCTCTTAACCAGCCGTTTCAACCACCAAAATCCCTAATTGGAGTCCCGACGTAAAATACAATGTTCCTTGTTTAGAGTTATCTACTTTTAGTTTACTTGATTTTACTCACCGTTTAAGCGACAGAACAACAAAAACCAGATCCTTATCGAAGCGAATTCAATACTGCATCCAACTGACTTTCCGTTTTGACGGACGCCCTGCAAAGAATCAAAAACTACTTTGCAGAGGAATAGGCGCCGATAAATTTCAACAGTTGTTCTTGGGCATCAATGCCTTTTTGTCGATCCGCTTGCTTGCTCAAATGAACGATATCCTTTCCAGCCTCTAATAGTGATTTTTGCATGGTTTTTAAAGCAGTTGTTTTAGGAGTTTGTTTTTCTACTTTTTGCAAATTAGATTGAATGATGTCTCGATTGGCTAAATCGGCTCCTTTGTTCAGAACAATATTGGCACTCTCCGCCGAAAGCAGCTGAAACAAAGAAACGTATTGCTCCACCAGGCCAGTGTCGCTTTTAGCAGCTTGGATCTTTCTTTCCGGTATCGTAAAAGTTTTCGCATAAACATCCACTTTTTTTTCTTTCCAAAGACTGCCTAACTTCTTTGCATCTTCAATCGATCCAGCCGTACCCAATAGAAGAACGTATTGTCCATCCTGCATGAACGTTTCGGCAGGGACCCCTTTATCTTTCACTTTTTTCAGCACCTCTTGCGCTGCTTCTTCTTTGCTGAAAATACCTCCCTGAACAATCGACGCCGAAAGTTCTGGAAGTACAAGCGTTTCCTCCTTATTGCTTTTTGCCGGCACAGTTCCTTGCTGGGAAGAGCGGACCTGCTTAACCGGTGTTCCCGCATCCGCATTCGTGACAACTTTAACAATCACAAAGCCAAGCATGATGCCGACAATCATAGCGCTGACTATGGATAACGCAAGCGATGCAGCCTGTTTTCCTCCCACTGATCTTTTTCCGCTTTTTTTCTTTCCTTTAGAGGTTGAAACATATTCTATTTTATGAAAGCCTTGATCCTCTTCCATTTTTTGAACTTCTTCTTCTGGAAGGACCCACGCAAAAGATTCATTTTCTTCGCCACTGTTTTTTTCAATCGCCGCAGCAGTCTCCTTTTGACTGGTATTCCAACGATGAGTGATTGAGTTCTTCTTTTCCGATTCTTTCCCATCTAGTACAATTTTGATCGTGCGATTTTTTTGCTCGTCCAATTTGCCTGCCCTCCCCGTGCATTCTTATTGCCTTATCCTAGCACACTCAATCAAAAAAAGAACAAGAGTTTTGTCGTCTTTTAAAGGCAGTTTGTCGTCAAATTTTTTCACTGCTTTTCTATTTTCGCAAGGCATGCATGAGAAAACGGTCGTAAATTTTCTAAAATATTCGCTTGCCCACTCGAAATGTCCCTTATTTTCCGCCAAAAATGTTAAGATCACGAATCATTCTCTCAAGATCATTACAAAACTTTATTTCAATAGCAAGCAAAAATTTTTTCTTATGTATAGTTGATGAAGTCTCTAAGTTATGGCATCGCCATTGACTTATAAACGTTATTTTGAAGGGTAGTTGTTGCATCACGGGAAGGCCGCATATGTAGATTCCCTTGCTATCATCAAAATGGATTTATTGACTCGTTATGACGACAAATCTTTAATCAAGAAAATACGTGTCGAATGGTAGAATAATCGTTGGATAAAAAAGCTATCAAAAAATAGTTTCTCCTTCGCCCGGACAGTCGATTTTTATATGAGAATAACAATTTTGATTCAACAACAAGAAAACTATTTCGAGCAAAAAAAGAAGACCCGCTACGAGTCTTCCTGATCGTTTTTCCTGCAAAGGGCAGTAAGACCTCTTCTCAATAAAGCTAACTGTCCCTGATGCCGATTGGTTCCACTAACCATTCATGTTCCATGAATGGAAGTGTCACTTTATCCCGCATGAAGGGGCAGTAAGATCCTTCCTCTCCAGAACATATAGGACTAATAGAGCTCCAATTGGAGGACAACTGTCCCTGATGCCGATTGGTTTCACTAACCATTCGTGTTCCACGAATGGAAGTGTCACCTTATCCCGCATGAAGGGGCAGTAAGATCCTTCCTCTCCAGAACATATAGGACTAATAGAGCTCCAATTGGAGGACAACTGCCCCTAATGCCCGATTGGTTCCACTAACCATTCATGTTCCATGAATGGAAGTGTCACTTTATTTGTTTTTTTGGAATGCTTTTTTCACTTCTGAAAGAAAATACAGCGAGCCTGTAATCATGAGTATTTCGTTTTCTTGAAGAGAGGCTGTTTTTTCCTTCAAGAAAGACGGCCACCCTTCTCCAATATACGTTCCGTTGCAGTCCGAAAATTCTTCTTGTCCGGCTGCTTTTGGAAAATCAAATGTGGCAAAAACAAGTTCATCCGCGATTTCTTCAAGCGATCGCACCATGTCGTCTATTTTTTTCGTTTTCAGCGCCGCAAAAAGAATCGTGCGTTTATATTCCGAATAACGCTGCTTTATCGTTTCGGTAAGTGCCTTGATCCCATCAGGATTATGAGCGCCGTCCATCATGACTAAAGGCTTCTCGGACAAAACTTCCATTCTTCCTGGCCAAAACGCATTTTTTAATCCGTCGCGAATATGCTCCTCTTCAATTAAGAAAGAAAAGAACGTTTTCAAGTAGGAAGCCGCCATTAATGCAAGAGCAGCATTTTCGACTTGATGGACTCCTTTTAATCCGACAATTAAATCTTCCCAGCTTCCTAAAACGGATGAGAGGTTGATCTTTTCACCCTCCGGAACAGAAGCAACATGTTCGACCGAGAACTCTTTCCCCAATCGATAAAGGCTGGAACGGCCTTTTTTGCTTTTATTTTGAATGACAGCAAGAGCATCCTCTTGATGAACCGCCGTGATCACAGGGATTCCGTTTTTAATGATTCCTGCCTTTTCAAATGCAATTTTTTCAACAGTATCCCCCAAATACTCCATATGGTCCATTCCAATATTCGTAATCACCGTCAATATCGGAATAATCACGTTGGTGGAATCAAATCGTCCTCCCATTCCCACCTCAAAAATGACTAAAGGAACCGGGCGGATTTTGGCAAAATAATAGATAGCCATCGCCGTAATGACTTCAAATTCTGATGGACCACCCCATTCTGTATTTTCCAGTTCTTCCGCCAATGGTTTAATCACATTGGTCAGCTGGACAATCTCTTCATTGCTAATGGGTTTACCGTTCACGCTGATTCGTTCGTTAAATTGTTCGATATATGGGGAAGTAAAAGTTCCGACATGATAGCCCGCTTCTTGCAGAATGGAGCGGATCATTTCAACCGTTGACCCTTTGCCATTTGTCCCTCCGACATGTACGGCTTTCAAGCGGCGCTCCGGATGATCAAGCTTCTCCATCATCCATTCCATTCTCTTTAAACCCGGTTTGATTCCAAGCTTCAATCTTCCATGAATCCATTCTAACGCTTCTTCGTATGTATGAATCATTTTTCAATCCCCCCTTTATTACAATACTACTTGAGAAAAACGATTTCAAAAAAGAATACAAAAAAAGACTGGAAGCAAGGAGGAATACTTGCTTTGCAGAAGCAAATCCATCCCTCCTCATTTTCCAGTCCTTTTTCTTTTACGGAAAGCACATTCTGCTGGCTATTATAAATTTTGTAATTCGTTAATTCTTTCTTCGACAGCTTTTCGTTTTTCGAGATAGTCTTTTTCTTTTTGACGCTCTTCCTCAACCACTTTTTGAGGCGCCTTTTTCACGAAGTTTTCATTGCTGAGTTTTTTCTGTACTCTTTCCACTTCTTTATTCCATTTTTCCCATTCTTTTTTCAATCGGGCAATCTCTTCTTCTAAGTTGATTAAGCCTTCAAGCGGCAAGAAAATTTCCGCTCCCGTTACAACCGCCGTCATCGCTTTTTCCGGAGCCTCTATGTCCGTTGCAATCGTCAACGTTTCTGGATTGCAGAAGCGTTCAAGATACACACGGTTTCTTTCCAGAACAGACAAAATATGTTCATCTTTTGCTTGTACCACCATTTTAATCGGCTTGCTAAGAGGCGTATTCACTTCCGCGCGGATATTGCGGACAGAACGAATGATTTCCACTAGAAGCTTCATTTCATCAGCGGCTTCTGGATCAGAAAGTTCAGGACGAACCACCGGCCAGCTCGCAACGGTAATCGATTCTCCTTTATGCGGAAGATTTTGCCATATTTCCTCGGTAATAAACGGCATGAACGGATGCAGCAACCGCATCGTTTGATCCAATACGTACGCCAAAACGGAACGAGTCGTTTTCTTGGACGCTTCATCATCGCCATAAAGAGGCAATTTGGCCATTTCGATATACCAGTCGCAGAAGTCATCCCAAATAAAATTATATAATACTCGGCCGACTTCCCCGAATTCATAGCGTTCAGCAAGATTTGTCACAAGCTCGATGGTTTCATTCAAGCGGGTTAAAATCCATTTGTCCGCCACTGATTTCTCTCCGGTTAAATCAATTTCTTCATACGTGAGCCCGTTCATATTCATCATGGCAAATCGGGAAGCGTTCCAAATTTTATTGGCAAAATTCCAGACAGACTCAATTTTTTCAATACTGAAACGCAAATCTTGTCCCGGAGAACTTCCCGTTGCAAGGAAATAGCGGAGTGAATCAGCTCCGTATTGATCGATGACATCCATCGGGTCTACCCCGTTTCCAAGTGATTTGCTCATTTTTCGACCTTCCGCATCACGGACAAGTCCATGAATAAGAACGTCCTTAAACGGCCGTTTTCCAGTGAATTCCAAACCTTGGAAAATCATTCTTGAGACCCAGAAGAAAATGATATCATATCCAGTGACAAGAGCATCAGTCGGATAATAGCGTTTGTAATCCGATGCTTCTGTATCCGGCCAACCCATAGTGGAAAATGGCCAAAGCGCCGAGCTGAACCATGTATCAAGAACGTCCGGATCCTGCTCCCAATTCTCAATATCTTTAGGCGGTTCCATATCAACGTAAATTTCACCGGTTTCTTTATGATACCAAGCTGGAATTCGATGACCCCACCATAGCTGACGGGAAATGCACCAATCGCGGATGTTTTCCATCCAATGCAAATACGTTTTTTCAAATCGTTCGGGTACAAAGTGAACTTTGTCTTTTCCTTTTTGCCATTCAATAGCCGCTTTGGCCAACGGTTCCATTTTCACGAACCATTGTGTTGATAAAAATGGTTCAACAACCGCACCGCTTCGTTCAGAATGCCCAACTGAATGCATGTGTTCTTCAATTTTGAAAAGAACACCTTGTTCCTTTAGATCTTTAACAATCTGCTTACGGCATTCAAAACGGTCCATTCCTTGATATTGAAGGGCATTCTCATTCATGGTGCCGTCTTCGTTCATGACTAATATCCGTTCCAAATTATGGCGGTTGCCCACTTCAAAGTCATTCGGATCGTGCGCCGGCGTAATTTTTACGGCTCCGGAGCCAAATTCCATATCGACATATTCATCGCCGATAATCGGGATTTCCCGGCCAACGATCGGCAAAATCACCGTTTTGCCAATAAGATGCTTATACCGTTCATCATTCGGATGAACAGCTACCGCCGTATCACCCAGCATCGTTTCCGGACGGGTAGTCGCCACTTCAATATAGCCAGAACCGTCTTTGAGCGGATATTTCATATGGTAGAAAGCGCCTTTTACTTCTTTATAGACGACTTCAATATCGGACAAAGCTGTTTTCGTCACAGGGTCCCAGTTGATGATGTACTCCCCGCGATAAATGAGACCTTTGCGGTAAAGAGAAACGAACACTTTTCTAACCGCTTTTGAAAGTCCTTCATCGAGAGTAAAACGTTCACGGCTATAGTCCAGGCCAAGACCGAGTTTAGCCCATTGTTTACGAATAAAATCGGCATACTCTTTTTTCCATTTCCAAACTTCCTCTAAAAACTTTTCCCGACCTAGATCGTAGCGGGACTTTCCTTCTTCCCGAAGTTTTTGCTCCACTTTTGCCTGCGTAGCAATTCCTGCATGGTCCATGCCCGGAAGCCAAAGGACATCGTAACCTTGCATGCGTTTCATACGCGTTAAAATGTCTTGCAAAGTAGTATCCCAAGCATGCCCCAAATGAAGCTTTCCGGTCACATTGGGCGGCGGGATCACAATCGTATAAGGTTGTTTTTCTGGATCATCTTTTGCTTCAAAAAATTTACCGTTTACCCACCATTCGTATCTTCCCGCTTCTACAGCGCGCGGGTCATACTTTGGCGGCATCTTCACATCGTGATTCTCCACATCGTTTCCTCCTTTTCAATTCAAAATAAAAAACTCCTATCGCCAAAAGGACGAAAGGAGTTGTCTTCGTGGTACCACCTTTTTTCCGGATCGAAATCCGGCACTCTTTCGGATAACGGGTTTTCCCGGCTTCGGCTACTAAATCGTTTCACAGAAGCAGCTCAAGGGCGACCTTCCGATGAATCCGCTCAGGAATCTTTCAGCCATGGATTCCCTCTCTAAAAGAGCGGTGATCACCGTACTCCTCCCTTTCCAAGCCATTAATCGATACTATATTATCATTCAGCTTTTATCTTTTTTCGTTGTCGTAAATAGCAGCATCCTTCTGTTTCAACCATTATATTAGCGAATTTGCTACCAGTTCGTCAATGATTATCGCCATTTTTCCTATTTTTTAGACAATGCTGTTGTCTTTTTCGATATGAGCATTTTGCATATTTTTTGACCCAAGAGCCATAAGGATTTCAAAGACACAAAAAAGGACTTCACCCCTAAAATGTAGAATTTTTGAAGTGACGAAAGCACAAAAATTCAAAAGGAGGAAGTCACTTTGTATATTCTACAAGAAAGCCTATTTTCCTTTGAAGAACTGCAAAAATTAGAGTCAAAAGAGAAATTACCTATCTTTTTTAGCTCGCTTGATTTACGCCCTTATGCTAAACAGTTGAGAAGTTCTTCACCCCGAGGGGCTGACGGTCATTCCAGAGAAGGGATTCTAAGGGCTCTCATCGCTGCCCCACTCGAAGGCATCGACACCTTTACCGCCCTTCATCATCGATTGGATAAAGACCTTCGTTTCCGTTATCAATGCGGTTTATCGATTGATCGCCCCGCACCGTCTATCTCCACTCTCAGCCGGGTTTTTGCGGCACTTACCAAAAAAAAGCTGGCTGAAAAGATCTTCCTTGACTTGGTACAGTTAGCTCAGGAGGAAGGAATAATTGACGGCAGCCACCAGGCCATCGACAGTGCCGCCATTGATGCCTATGAAAAGAAACAGCCCAAAAAGCGTAGTGAACAAACGGGTAATGCCAATTGGGGCGCAAAATATGATTCCTTCGGCAATAAAATTACCTGGTTTGGCTATAAGATGCATCTTTCAGTCGATACCGCAAGCGAACTGCCAATGGCCATAAAAGTAACCCCTGCCCATGTGAACGATGGAGAAGTCGCACCAGAATGAATAGAGCAAGTGGCAGAGCGTACCAAATCCAAAATTGAATTTCTGATCATGGATGGCGGATATGACCAACTAAAAAACTATGAATCAGCCAAAAACATTGGAGCGCAAGCCATTATCCCGCTCAATTTGCGCAACGAAAAAGAGCCTCCTGAAGGGATTTCTTCCAATGGAACTCCGCGTTGTTCCATGGGTTATGAAATGACTTATTGGGGAGCTGATAAGGACCAGCTCAAGTTCAGATGTCCTCACGCAACCGGCAAAGTGGATTGCCCATTAGGAATGGCAGCCTGTTCATCTTCCAACTATGGAATGGTGGTAAAAGTCGACATCAAAAAGGATGTGCGCCGATATTCCAATCCGCACCGTGATACAAAACGTTGGAAAGAGCTTTACAACGAGAGGACAAGTGTAGAACGCTGTAATTCAAGAATGAAAAGCTACCTTACGGCGAACTCCCTACATGTATGGGGAATTGAAAAAGTAAAGACCCATATTTACCTGAACGCTATTGTATTACTTGTTTCAGCGCTAGCGATGGCAAAGGAAAATAAAGGGAAGAAAGCCGCTTAAAAAAATTCAATGTGAAAAATTCTGTAGGTATGCCCGAAAACAAGATTATTGTAATATTTTGTAAAATAACATGCTGGTAGCTATTTGTCGAGTGCTTTATTTTTTATACTTTTATCCAAAAAATCTAATTTTGCAAAATGCTCATATAAAAATTAAAACGGAAGTTGAGAAGTTTAAACTATTTTTCGAATATTTCGTTTCGATAAAAATTTGCAAAAAATATTATTATATAGTAATGACGAATGTTCAAACCTGTTATATAATAGATTTTGAAAGCGATCACGAAAAGGGGGAACACTAAAGTGAGGATCAACTTCAATAATTTAACCGTAAGGGTTATTATTGGAATTTTATTAGGAATCATTGTCGGTATCCTATTTCCAGAATTTGCATCAAAGCTAAAAATTTTAGCTGATTGGTTCATTAAATTAATTAAAATGTTGATAGCGCCTATTATCTTCTTGACCGTTGTCACAGGAATCGGCGGCATGGGAGATATGAAAAAAGTCGGACGGATCGGCGGAAAGGCCCTTATTTATTTTGAAGTCGTCAGCACTATAGCATTAGCGATCGGCATGATCGTCGTCAATATCGTCCAACCAGGCAAAGGCTTTGATTTATCCGGTGCTAAACACGAAGATATTTCCCAGTATGTATCACAAGCAAAAGAATCAGGGCACGGTTTTATTGATTTTATTTCCAGCATCATTCCGGACAGCGTTGTAGGAGCGTTGGCTAAAGGCGATTTACTTCCTATTTTATTTTTTGCTGTCTTATTTGGACTCGCAGCAGCGTCCTTGGGAGAAAAAGCATCACCTGTCATCAAATTGTTTGAACAATTAACAGATATTTTCTTTAAAATTGTCAATATGATTATGAAATTTTCTCCGATTGCGGCATTTGGAGCCATGGCCTACACCATCGGACAATTCGGAGTCGGATCCCTTGTCAACCTCGGAAAACTGATGGGTTCCATCTACTTAACTATGTTCCTATTTGTTTTTATTATTCTCGGATTGATAGCCAAATTGTTTAAATTTAATATTTTGAAATTTATCGCTTATATTAAAGAAGAACTGCTGCTCGTTTTAGGTACGTCTTCTTCTGAATCCGCTTTACCGACTTTAATGAAAAAATTGGAAAACTTCGGCTGTTCTAAATCCGTTGTGGGTCTTGTCGTTCCAACCGGCTACTCCTTTAATTTGGATGGAACAGCCATCTATATAAATTAAAATAAAGGTTTTCTCCCGTTCCACGGCGAATAAATACAAAGAGAAAATAGGGGAACGGAGAGAAAATATGATGCCAAATCACAAAGACGAGATCGAAAAGTTGTCCACTGCCATGAAAGAAGCAAAAAGTAAACGAGCATATGAACGCTACCAAGCGATTTATCTTCATTTGCAGGGATATACCAAAGGAGAAATCGCAACGATTATTGGTCGATCCAAGAAAACTATTTATAACTATATTCATGCCTACGCCCAGCGCGGTCTTGATGGACTGGAGATGAAATACTCACCTGGCGCCCCACGTCGATTGACCCCTGAGCAGGAAAAAGAGCTGGCTTTGATCATTGAACATCAGCTCCCCGTAGATGTGGGATTCGAAGCAAAATATAATTGGACGCTTGCGATAATCGCTGAACTCATTCAACAAAAGTGGGGGCCAACATACACGCTTCGCGGAACAAGTGACATTCTGCATCGGTTAGGGCTAAGCTATACGAAACCGACCTATACACTAGCCAATGCCGATGAAGAGAAACAAAAAGAATTCGTCGAAATCACCTTCCCTGAAGTAAAAAAAAACTGGTAGATGGGAACATCGCCCATGTCCTCTTTCAAGATGAGTCGATGATTCGTGATTACCAAGCGATTCAAAAAACATGGTTTGTCAAAGGAAAACAACGAATCATTCCGACGTTTGGAAAACATCAAGGGCTGAAGCTGATTGGCACGTTGAACTACGAAACAGGGGAAGTGTTTTGCATCGAAGAAGAATGCTATGACGCGGAAACATTTCTTCGATTTCTTCAACTTGTGTTAGAACGCTATCCCACAGGCAAAATAGTGATGATTTTAGATAACGCTCGAATTCACCATGCCAAACTCATTCAGCCATTTTTAAAAGAACACGAAGATCGGTTAGAGCTCGTCTTTTTGCCACCATACAGTCCGCAATTGAACTTGATTGAAGGGCTATGGAAATGGCTGAAATCAGACGTGATTTACAACGTGTTCTATTCGAGTGTGCAAGAAATTAGAAAGAATGTCCAAGCCTTTATTCAGCGAATCAACCAGAAACCAGAACAAACGATCGATCGTTTGTGTGTTCAGTTGTAAATCTTTAATTCAACTTATATATCTATCGATGGCTGCGATGTTTATTGCCCAGGCTTACGGGGTTCATTTAACCGTCGGACATCAAATTATGCTGCTTGCTCTTTTGATGTTGACCTCAAAAGGAGCGGCTGGTGTGACCGGTTCAGGCTTTATTACGCTCGCAGCGACGCTTTCAGCTTTTCCGATGATACCCGTTGAAGGAATCGCATTGTTAATCGGCGTCGATCGATTTATGTCAGAAGCGCGCGCCATTACAAATATCATTGGAAATGCAGTTGCAACGGTTGTCATATCCAAAACAGAAAAAGAATTTGATCGCTTCTCCACTCATCCTGTAGTAAGTACGGAAAAACATTGGGGGACGAATTCAGAACAGTCTATAACCAAATAAAACAAAAAGCTGGCATAAAAGTTCAATCTTTCTGCAACAGGGAGCATATCGGTTCTAACAAGAATCATAAGTGCTCGTAGAAAGAGTGTTGAACTTTAAGCCGGCTTTTTTTGTTTCCTCACCAATTATCCCGATTGACATAGGATATAGTACACTACTCAGGAAGGTGTCCAGTATGCGAAAAAAGTATAATCCTCTCCTCTTGCCGCCATGGCTCCAAGTCGTAAGAGCAGTTGCTCGGCAATTAATCATTCCCTTTACCATTTTCCAAGCGATTCGGACGATTTTTTTGCCGACCACTTTTGATGTTATTTTACTCTCAATATTTGTCCTTCTTGCCATTGCCTTATATTGGGAATGGATTTAGAGTCTTCATTTCTAAAAGAAGGCTGCTATGCCCATTCCAACGAAAAGCGGGGAGCCGTTGTTAAAGACTTCCATCCTCACATGAAACAAAACGAAAAAAGTTCCTTCCAAACAACCGCAGCAAAGCTCACCGTTTCATGCCACTTTACATTTTTTATGAAGAATTGCCTCCCTGTTTTTCTTTTTTTGCTTGTTCATTCTCCAATATCCGCATGACGATATATTCTACATTTCGAAGCTGCCAATAGTCATGTTGAAGAGTGCGGACAAACTGTTTTTCATCCTTATTCACATCGGTTTCCGAATACTTTTCCAGAGTCGATAAAATTTGTCCGGGATAAGATAAATAACTAAGAAATAACGACATTTCATCTTCTTTCAACGGAAAATAGGCAAAATAAGTCATAATCCATTCCAAACATTCGTCGTGCTTTGTTGGATATGTTTTTAGGGTCCGGGATAAGAACGGAAGAAGATCCCGAATCGGAAGGGCCGTTTGTGAACGTTCAAAGTTGGAGAAATAACCTAGTCCGTCTTCATTATAAAGAAAATGTTCCGGCGACAGTTTTCCGTGTATGATCACCGTACGCACCGTTTTATTTTCTTTTGACGCTTCATACCACTCTTCCAACTTTTCTTTTGAGAATTGAAGAGCTTGCAAAATTTGAATATAGTACAAACTGGATAACAGTTGAAAAGGCGACATATAAATTTCTTGTTCACAGCTTGTGATCCATTGTTCTAAAAATTCTTCCTGTTTCTCCCACTCTGCTTTCATTCTATCAAAGTGCTGCTTTCTTTCCTCCTGATCCACCGGTATTTCCCGTGTGGACAAAGTGTGGAGTCTTGCGAGCTCACGGAACATTTGCTGATGGCGTTGGCTTCTCCCTTCCTTTTCATTGCCGGTTAGCCAGGGCATTAAATAATAAAGATGATGGCCATGAAGAACCCCGTAGCGTCCATCCAATGTCGGATAAACCGGAACGAGGCGATGATAGCCTTTTTGAAACAGAAGTTGAAGCGAGCGGATAAATTCCATCCCCTCGTTTGCTGGAATTCTTTTGACGGCGAACACTCCTTTATCGGTATGGACCTTCGCCACTTTCCCAAAAAGCTCATAGAAGGTCAGAGATAATCCATAGTTTTGAAGTATCGCTTGCATATCCTCCATACCTTCACCTGCTTTAAAAGAAGCGAGCAGGAATGAACCTGCTCGACGTCTAATGTTTTGCCGTTTTGGATTCCGGAATATACAGAACTTGACCACCGGAGACACTTTGTGTCGTTTCTAACTGATTTTCCTTTATAATTTGTTGAACGCTTACTTCATACCGCTCCGCAATTTGGTCAATCGTTTCACCATTTTGGACAATGCAAACTTTTAATTTTGCAGGCTTCTCTTCATCCTTCCTGGCAAAAAATTCTTTGAGCGATATGGATTCATAATGCTTTTTCTTTTTGAAAATCTTTTGTTTAGGCTTTTCCTCTTCTTGTTCTTTCGAATCCTCTTCTTCCGTCGATTCGTTTTCCTCCGCTTCACTTTGATGAGACGTTTCACCTTTGTGTTCGGCTGCATTTTCAATGAATATGTTTTCTTCTTCCGAATCAAAAAATGCTGGTTCTTTTTCGAAATACCCTTCCTTTCGATCAGCTTGCTCTTTACGTGGCGCCTCTCCTGATTGATTTTTCAGTTCTTTCCATTCTTCCTCTTCCGAAAACCTTTCTCCTATAGAAGCTTCTTCTTCCTCCTCTGGAAAGTTTTCTGTTTTTTCCTTTCTTTTTGCTTCAGCATAAAACGTTCCTTCTTCTTCCTCTAGTTCTGCATCTTGTTCCGAAAAAAGCGGGTAAATTCTTTCCTGTTCGTTCTTTTCCTCTTCTAATATTTCTTGATGCCGTTCTCGAGGAAACACCTCCACTTCTTCTATTTCTTCTTCCAATGAGAACGTCTCGTTATCCGTCTGTCTTGCGGCTGTACCGTCAATCGTTAAATCCACTGTCAGCTTTAAGCAAGATTTTTCCGGTATTTCATAATCGAACGTTTCAATGCTTACTTCAATATCTTCCAATGAATGCACCCTGCTTTTTGGAATCGATATATCAATGGGGAAGCCGTGGAAAAACTCCATCCCTCCTTCGTCGTCCACCCTCACTTCTTGAACATACTTCCCATTGGTTAACTGATCTTCCTCTTCGATTGCTTCTTCTACGGAAAGATATTCACCCGACAGCCTTAACTGCCCTCGAATGACAACGAAATGTTCTTGTTCTTCAACTACAATCTCGGGATCCAAAGAAATGGATATCAATTCCTCTACTTCCTGTCCCTTTCGAAACCAAAGCGTTTCTTCCAAAGAAAAGCGCAAACTTGATTGATCATTCTGTACCAAACGGATTCCTCCTTTCCAAGTTCAAACTGTTTTATAAAAGAACTTACTATCAGCAAAAATCCGGTATCCTTTGATTCTGCTCAAGTACGTCATCGAAGTTTTCCATCCAGTAGCCGATTTTTCATCAGCCCTAAAACAAAGACCCGCTGCTCTCAAGATTCGCTTTATTTTCAATCTATGCTCAAGTTTTCTGGAATATGTTTATTTGCGTAATAATTGATTCTTTATCAAAGAAGGAAATAAACTGCCCCAAACCTCCTTTGAAAAGCTCGTAACTTTTTTAGAAATTCATTCTCCATTTTTAAGATTCTATTTTCTTCTTCTACGGAAATAGGTTTGGTTCTGGGTCTGCCTTTCAGAGGTGATCGTGATATTCCACGACGTTCTTTAAGACCCTCTACACCAAATTCCCTATAATTTTTCACCCAACGACGTATATAGGAGTGATCGAATAAACCAAGTTCCTTAGCAATAGCTGTGTATGCCATTTCACCTTCCAAATACTTATTTACAGCGAATAGTTTGAACTCAACTGAATAATTTATGAATTTTTATCCCTTTTTAGCCAAAATAAATCCCTCCTATGCAAACAGTATAGGTTTTTTTCCAACTGTCTACACAAGAGGGATAATATCAGAATGATATCATCTCGTCGGGTTTTCTTGTTTTTAAAAGGGGGCTTTTAGGCCACCCCATAATAATTTTTATTTGAAACAATCTTAACTTGCATCCTTTAACGAGCATTTGAACCATTTTGCGGTTCATTTAGCAAAGCTTGATTGTCGCTCTCTCTGCTCAAGCGCTTTATCCTCTAATCTTTTTGAACGCTTTTTCAGCAGCAGCAATCGTTTTTTCAATGTCTTCGTCCGTATGGGCAGCCGATAGGAAAATTCCTTCAAATTGAGAAGGAGGCAGAAAGATCCCTTCATTGGCCATTTCCCGATAGTAGCTGGCGAACAGCTCTAAATCAGATGTTCTCGCTGTTTCATAGTTGATCACCTTTTCGTTCGTAAAGAACAAACCAATCATCGAACCGGCACGATTGATAGTATGCGGGATTTCGTATTTTTCAGCCGCTGCGTGAATGCCTTCTTCCAGCCGGTCTGCTTTACGGACAAATTCTTTGTAAAGATCAGGAGTAAGCTGACGAAGGGTTTCATATCCTGCTGTCATCGCAAGAGGATTTCCGGAAAGTGTTCCGGCTTGGTAAATCGGGCCGCTCGGTGCTACTTTCTCCATGATGTCCGCTCGTCCACCGAAAGCGCCAACAGGCAGTCCGCCTCCAATGACTTTTCCTAAACAAGTGAGATCCGGTGTTATTCCGAAATATCCTTGAGCACAATGGTAATCGACCCGGAAACCTGTCATCACTTCATCAAAAATCAAAAGCGATCCGTATTCCTTCGTCACTTTCCGCAGCCCTTCCAAAAATCCTGGAACCGGCGGAACAACGCCCATGTTCCCTGCCACCGGTTCCACGATCACGCAAGCGATGTCTTCACCGTATTTTTCAAAAGCTTGCTTAACAGCTTCCAGATCGTTATACGGGACAGCAATCGTATTTTCAGCTATTCCTTTAGGCACTCCCGGACTGTCAGGAAGCCCGAGAGTAGCCACTCCTGAACCCGCTTTGATCAGCAAAGAATCGCCGTGTCCATGGTACGATCCTTCAAATTTTACAATTTTATTTCGTCCCGTATATCCCCTTGCCAGCCGCAGCGCGCTCATCGTGGCTTCCGTACCGGAAGACACCATCCGAACGATCTCTATAGATGGAACTCGTTCTTGAACGAGTTCTGCCAATTTATTTTCCATAATCGTAGGCGCACCAAAGCTCGTTCCATTTTCGGCCGTTTTCTTAATGGCTTCAATCACTTGATCGTTTGCATGTCCTAAAATAAGCGGACCCCAAGAAAGAACATAATCAATATATTCATTTCCATCAATGTCATAGATTTTGGAGCCTTTTCCCCGCTCCATGAAGATCGGATCCATATTAACCGATCTAAAAGCACGGACCGGACTGTTGACTCCACCGGGCATGAGTTTAACGGCATCTTTATAAGCTTGTTTGGACTTTTCGTAAGAACGCATGTTTATCCCCCATTTTCTTAATTACAAAACAGAATCTTCTTGAAGGTAACGGCAGACATCTTTTGCAAAATAAGTAATGATGAGATCGGCACCTGCACGTTTCATGCTCGTTAATTTTTCCATTACAATGGCTTTTTCATCGATCCATCCGTTTTGTGCGGCCGCTTTGACCATCGAATACTCACCGCTGACATTATAAGCGACAATCGGCACATTAAAGCTGTTACGGACGTCTCTAACAATATCCAAATAAGACATCGCAGGCTTTACAATTAAAAAGTCTGCGCCTTCTTCAATATCTGACTCCGCTTCCCGAAGCGCTTCACGACGATTGGCCGGATCCATTTGATAAGTTTTGCGGTCGCCAAACTGCGGAGTAGAATCGGCAGCATCGCGAAAAGGTCCGTAGAAACTGGAGGAATATTTCACCGCATAAGACATAATCGGCACATATTCAAATCCTGATTCATCCAGACCTTTGCGGATAGCCGCCACAAATCCATCCATCATATTGGAAGGAGCGATAATGTCCGCCCCTGCTTTTGCTTGGCTTATGGCTGTTTTGGCCAATAAATCAAGAGACGGATCATTTAATATTTGACTGCCTTCTACAACGCCGCAATGGCCGTGGCTTGTGTATTCGCATAAACAAGTGTCCGCCACTACGACGATGTCCGGGTAATGGCTTTTAATATAGCGAATCGCTTCCTGAACGATGCCATGGTCATGGTAGGCCCCTGATCCCACTTCGTCTTTTTCTTTCGGTACACCAAAAACGATCACCGATTTAATCCCTAATTCCACAATTTCATCCATTTCTTCTTTTAGACGATCGATGGAATATTGGTAAACACCCGGCATCGATTTCACTTCGTTTTTTATATTGACTCCTTCAACCGCAAAGATTGGATAAATTAAGTCTTCTTTTCGAACGAAATTTTCACGCACTAAAGCACGCATATTCGACGATTGACGAAGACGGCGATGACGTTTAAATTGCAGTTCCATATTATGTTTCCTCCTTTTGGTAAAAAGCGCAAATTTCTGCCAGCAAGGCATCCATCGTATACTCACCTGGACAAATATGCACAGGAAGACGGTATTGCCTAAGCTCTTTACTGGTGACCGGACCAATGCTGGCAAACAAAATCCGTGTTAAGTGTCGTTTTAATTGATGCTCTTCTACTACTCTCATAAAATGGCGAACGGTCGATGGACTTGTAAAACATGCAACATCCAAAATATCGTGATTCAACAATGAAACGAGCTTCTCTTCCGATTCTTTTGGGAAAATCGTTTCATAGACTATCCATTCTTCCGCAGACGCACCAGTTGACCGCAACGCTCTTGCGATAGATTCTTTGGATAAATTTCCTTTTGGTATGAGCGCGCGTTCCGCACGAAAACGTCCGTTTTGAATGCAGCGGACAAACTCATCTGCCGTATACCGGTCGGGAACAAAATCCGCATGAAAGCCATGTTTATTTAAAGCTTGTTCTGTTTTTGCCCCTACCACGGCAAATTTGGCTAATAGGCTTTTTTGCGGGTTAACGTCTCTTTCCGACAGAATTTGAAAAAAGAAATCCACACCGTTTTTGCTTGTGAAAATCACCCAGTCAAACATCTCGAGCCTTTGCAAAAATTCTTCTTCCCTTTGATCGTGAACAGGTTGAAACGCGATTAACGGTACAACATGGGGAGTACCGCCAAGCTGTTCAATTTCGGCAGCAAAACCAGTTGCTTGCTTTTGGCCGCGGGTAATCAAAATTTGCTTTCCGGCTAATGGAAGACTCCCTCCCATAAAGCTCACTCCCTAGCAAGCTGATCAATCAGCTGTTTGGCTCCCATTCGAATCATGCGACGAGCGACTTCTTCCCCCACTTGTTCGGGATTTCCTCCTACCGCCATTTCTTTGTAAACGGTTTTCCCATCTGGTGAGGCAACAAGTGCAGTCAATACTACTTCTTCTCCTTTTACATGAGCGTAGCCGGCAATCGGCACTTGGCATCCGCCGTCCATTTTTTGAAGAAAAGCTCGTTCAGCAGCGACTGATTGTGCGGTATCTATGCTGTTTAATCCTTGGAGAAGGGACAAAAGCTCTTCATCGTCTTTCCGGCATTCAACGGCTAGCGCCCCTTGTCCAACAGCCGGGAGGCAAATATCCGGATCTAAAAATTGTGTCACGACATCTTTTGTCCAGCCCATGCGCGACAAGCCGGCAGCGGCCAAAACAATCGCATCATAGTCGTCGGTTTCCAGTTTTTTCAGACGTGTGTCAATATTTCCGCGGATCCATTGAATTTTCACATCCGGTCTGTGCGCCAAGATTTGAGCTCCGCGCCGCAAACTGCTTGTCCCAATTTTCGCCCCAGCCGGCAATTGGTCCAGCGTGAGCCCGTCTTTAGAAATCAAGACATCACGGTGATCTTCCCGTTCAGGAATACAGCCGATCGTAAGCCCTTCCGGCAAATATGCAGGCATATCTTTCATGCTATGTACGGCCATGTCAATTTCTTTGTTCAGCATGGCCTGCTCGATCTCTTTGACAAACAATCCTTTCCCGCCCACTTTGGATAAGGTAACGTCAAGAATCTTATCGCCTTTTGTCACGATCTCTTTTATTTCGAATTCATAGGAAGGATTTAGCCTTTTTAATTGTTGAATGACCCATTTGGTTTGTGTCAGCGCCAATTTGCTTCTACGCGACCCTACGATAATTTTTCTCATAACGGCCTCCTTCAATCACATATACCAAAAATGAAATGCCGATAAGCGGCTGACTAAAAAGAAGTTGATAAGTACAATGAGAAACGCAGCTGTATTGAATAAAGCGAGCGCTTTTCCCTGCTTGTTTTTCCGAACTTTAAAGTAAAGGAACATGCTGTAAACAATCAATAAAATAAAAGAACTGATAATTTTTGGATCATACCATTCCACATTAGGGAGTTTTGTGAATTTCCATTGCAGCCCTAAAATCAACGACAATAGAAGCATTGGCACGCCAATTGCATTTAATATATAGGACAGCTGCTCAAGCTTCGTCAAATCGCCAATCCGCCACAACCACTGACTCCACTTTTTTTCTTTCAAAAGCCGATACTCCAGCAAATATAACAACGAAAAAATAAAGGACAGCGAAAAAGCCCCGTAAGAAAGCAGCGCCATTATAATATGAATCAGCAAAAGCTCAGAGACTAATCTTTCTGCCATAGCGTCCGATTGCATTTGCATAGGCGCAAATGTATGAATCGCCATAATGGCAAATCCAAGTATATTGGTAAAAAACACCAAAAAATCCATTCGTAAAAACCGATTGATCAATAATGAAAATGTGATCAACACCCATGCATAAAAATAAAGCCCTTCAAAAATGGTCAGGACCGGAAACCTTCCTGTCTTGAACATATAAAGAAACAAAAAAATTGTTTGAAGCACCCAAACAATCGCTAAAGTCCAGAAGGCGAACGAATTCGCCTTCCGATTTCGATGAAGAAAATCAATGAAGTAGAGCAAAATACTGACCGCATACAGTAGAATCATCAGTTCATGCAATCTTGTCATACCGTGTACAAAAGCCATAAATGAACCCCTTACACTTGATAAGAAGAAGCCACGATGGCCCCTGTTTTTACGTCTTCCGCTTTCTGCTGATTTTCTGCTATCACTTGTTCCTCAATATTAAAGATTTTTGTAAAAAACTCCAATTTCTCTTTAGCGCCCTTTTGTCCTGCCAATTCTTTCGCTTGCAGGATTGGATCTTTTAACAACTGGTTAATAATGCTTTTTGTATGTTTATTAATAATCTTCCGTTCACGGTCGGTCAAATCGGGTAGCTTTCTATCCAAGCTTTTCATCGTTTCTGCTTGTATGGCAAGCGCCTTTTTCCGAAGCGCCGCAATAACAGGCACCACACCAAGCATATTCAGCCACTCATGAAATTCCGAAATTTCTTCTTCTATCATGATCATGATTTTTTCAGCTGCTTTTTTCCGCTCTGCCATATTCGCTTCTACAATGCCTTCCAAATCATCAATATCATACAAAAAGACATTTTCAAGCTCATGAATTTCCGGATCGATATCCCGCGGAACCGCTATATCGACCATGAAGAGAGGCCGTCCTTTTCTCAAATTAACGACTCCGGACATCATATCCTTCGAAATAACAAAGTCATTTGATCCGGTTGAACTGATGAGGATATCCGCTTCTAAAAGAGCACATTGCAATTCCCGCAGTTCTTTCGCCGTCCCCGAAAATCGCTCCGCTAACGAGGCAGCTTTTTCGAACGTACGGTTGATGACCGTTACTTTCGTTGCTCCGCTTCCTTGCAGATTTTTAAGGGCCAATTCCCCCATCTTTCCCGCACCGAGAATTAATACATGTTTGCCGTTTAAGTTTCCAAATATTTTTTTCGCCAGTTCCACGGCGGCATAACTGACGGAAACGGCATTCGCTCCAATTTCTGTTTTAGAATGAGCTTTTTTAGCCAATGTAACCGCTTGTTTAAATAATTGATTAAAAATCGTTCCAGTCGCTTCAGAACGCTGCGCTTGCAGAAAACTATCGCGTACCTGTCCGAGAATCTGCGTTTCCCCGACAATCATAGAATCTAAACCGCACGTTACTTTAAAAAGATGTTCAACCGCGTCCGCTTCTTCATAAACAAAGAGAAACGGCGCGAATTCATCCATTTCGATATGAAACCATTCGGAAAGGAATTCCTTTATATAATAGCGTCCAGTATGAATTTGATCTACGACCGCATAAATCTCCGTCCGGTTGCAAGTAGAAAGAATGACGCTTTCCAGAATGCTTTTTTTGTTTTTCAGCGTGCGAAGCGCTTCATCCAGATCATTTGCGTCAAAAGTAAGCCGTTCTCTTATTTCGACTGGGGCCGTTTTATAGTGAAGTCCTGCTACTATGATATGCATGGCCGACAGTGACACCCCCAAAAATCAATACTATTTTTATTATACCATGTTCAAAAATTACTGAATCAAAAAATTATGAACATATGGTAACATAGATATTAGTTTTACCCTTAAAATGGCTAAATGGAATGACATCCATTTTTATAATAATTATCATATTATATTTATTTTTAATTCCAAGTTTACAATACCAAACTATCCCGAAAGAATCAAATCATTGACCTTTTCGAAAGGAATGGATTTACGAATGAAACAACAGCGTTTTTTCCCAGGGATCATTTTAATGGGATTTGGAGCTTATTTTTATCTGCAAAAATCCAATATCCTATTATTTGATGGCTTTTTTACTTGGCCGACCATTCTCTTAATTGTTGGATTGGCTTTTCTTTTTCAAGCTTATGGCGGACAAGACTATCAGTTTATTCTGCCTGGCGTTATTTTGACAGGTTTTGGCATCCATTTTCATCTTGTTCGTCAGTTTCCAAATTGGCCTGATCAGATCGGAATTTTTGTTTTGATCATCGCCATCGGTTTCTTTCTTCAATCTCAAAAAACAAAAGAGGGCTTCCTATACAGTATGTTATTTTTCATTCTTGCCCTGTTGTCGCTCTTTTATCAAAATGTCATTGCTTGGCTTGGATTGCTGAGGAGCGGGCAAGAAGATTTATGGCATTTTTGGCCAATACTGCTCATTCTAGTAGGAGCTTACTTATTATTTGTAAAACGAAAATAAGGAGGCAATGCATGCCTCCTTATTGACATTTTGAAACCTTTAAACAGAAACAGTAGCAATGCTAAAATCGCAAGACGCCGCTCATAACGACTCCGAATTAACGCAAATAGGCTTCAAGAAGATTCCAAGTCTTATCTTTTCCTTCTCCGGTCTCCGAAGAAAAAATGATGATTTCATCAGCCGGATCGAATTTCAATGTCTGTTTGACCTGCTTCACATGTTTCTGCCATTTTCCTCTTGGAATTTTGTCCGCCTTTGTGGCAATGACCATGCATGGGATATCATAGTATTTTAAAAAATCGTACATCATGACATCATCATTTGTCGGTGGGTGGCGCAAATCCACTAAAAGCAACACCAATTTCAATTGTTTTCTCGTCGTCAAATAAGTTTCAATCATTTGCCCCCATGCTTCTCTCTCTTTTTTGGAAACCCTTGCATATCCGTAGCCCGGAACATCCACAAAATAAAGCTTGTTTTCGATTCGATAAAAATTAAGCGTTTGTGTTTTTCCCGGATTGGATGATGTTCTGGCTAAACTTTTGCGATTGACCATTTTGTTAATAAAAGAGGATTTCCCCACATTTGAACGACCCGCAAGCGCAAATTCCGGAAGATCCTCTTTCGGATATTGTTCGGGCTTGACAGCACTGATCACTAATTCGGCTTCATGAACGTTCATTGGTTATCACCCGCCAACGCCGTTTTTAGCACTTCATCCATTTGAGAAACAAGCACAAAATGCAAATCTTTCCGAATGCTTGTCGGAATATCATCCAAATCTTTTTCGTTTTCTTGAGGAACGATAATCGTTTTTAATCCCGCTCTATGAGCTCCCAACGATTTTTCTTTCAGTCCGCCAATCGGGAGTACTCTGCCACGAAGCGTTATTTCTCCCGTCATTCCCACTTCTTTATGAACGGGGCGATTCGTCAATGCAGAAACAAGAGCAGTTGCCATCGTAATTCCTGCCGAAGGTCCGTCTTTTGGAACGGCGCCTTCCGGTACGTGTATGTGAATATCATATTTTTCATGGAAATCTTCTTCAATGCCCAGTTCTTTCGCATTGGAGCGGACATAGCTAAAAGCAGCTTGGGCCGACTCTTTCATCACATCTCCTAGTTTTCCTGTTAAAACTAGCTTTCCTTTTCCCGGCGCCAAAGAAACCTCGATTTGCAGTGTATCGCCACCAACAGGGGTGTAGGCTAGTCCGTTGGCTACGCCAATCTGATCCACTTTTTCCGCTGATCCATAACGGAATATCTTTTTCCCTAAAAATTCTTCCAGATTATTTTCTGTCACGATCACACGCCTTTTCTCTCCGGCTACAATCATTTTTGCCGTTTTCCGGCATATGGCCGCCAACTGACGTTCAAGTCCGCGAACACCCGCTTCTCTTGTATAATAGCGAACGATGTCTTGAATGGCATCGTTTCGAATTTGCAGCTGTCCCTTCTTCAATCCGTTTTCTTTCAATTGTTTAGGAAGAAGATGGTCTTTTGCAATATGAATCTTTTCCAATTCCGTATAACCAGGAATGCTGATAATTTCCATACGGTCTCTCAATGGTCCTGGAATCGTTGATAAATCATTCGCTGTCGCAATAAACATGACGTTCGACAAATCATATGGTTCTTCAATAAAATGATCGCTGAATGCATGATTTTGTTCCGGATCGAGTACTTCGAGCATGGCCGCGGATGGATCGCCGCGAAAATCGCTCGACATCTTGTCAATTTCATCCAGCAGAAATACCGGATTGATTGTCCCCGCTTTTTGCATCCCTCTTATAATTCGTCCCGGCATGGCCCCCACATAAGTTCGGCGATGCCCGCGAATTTCAGATTCATCCCGTACACCGCCTAAGGAGACGCGGACAAATTTACGATTAAGCGACTCTGCGATGGAACGAGCGAGACTTGTTTTTCCTACACCCGGCGGTCCTACAAGGCATAATATCGGCCCCTTAACGGATCGCGTCAGTTTTCGGACAGCTAAGTATTCTAAAACCCGTTCTTTTACTTTTTCTAAGCCGTAATGATCCCTGTTTAATATACGTTCGGCCTTTTTTATGTTTAAGTCATCTTTGGTTGCTTTGGACCAAGGAATCGTAATCAGCCATTCTAGATAATTTCTGATCACTGCGCTTTCCGCCGAACTGGTCGGAATGCTTTCATAGCGGCCGAGTTCTTTCATGGCTGTTTCTTTTACATGTTCAGGCATTCCGGCATCTTCAATTCGTTTCGTAAGCTCTTCGACTTCTCCGGTTTTCCCTTCTTTGTCGCCCAACTCTTTTTGAATAGCTTTCATTTGTTCCCGCAAATAATATTCTTTTTGGGTGCGTTCCATAGATTGCTTTACGCGCTGTCCGATTTTTTTCTCAAGATTTAATATTTCTTTTTCGTTATGGAGAATGTCGATTAATTTTTGCAGCCGTTCCTTGATCGCCACTGTTTCCAATATTTCTTGTTTTTGATGGATTTTAATCGGCAAATGGGAAGCGATTATATCAGCAAGCCTTCCCGGTTCTTCAATGTCCGAAACGGTCGTGAACGTTTCAGCGGTAATTTTTTTCGACATCTTTATGTACTGTTCAAAAGTATCCAGCAGCGTTCGCATCAAAGCTTGTGTTTCGATATCTTTCATTTTTTCTTCTTCAAAGGTTTCAACGACGACGTGAAAATACTTTTCTTCATGATAAAACTCTTTAATTCTGCCCCGTCGAAGACCTTCCACAAGCACGCGGATCGTTCCGTTCGGAAGCTTTAACATTTGCTTGACTTTTGTCAACGTTCCTATCCTATATAAGTCCTCTTCAGAGGGATTATCTATGTTCATATCTTTTTGGGTCGTTAAAAAAATCAAATGATTATCCATCAAGGCACGCTCCAGCGCTTCAATCGAACGCTCGCGGCCAACATCCAAATGCAAAACCATTGTAGGATAAACCAATAATCCTCTTAACGGAAGGAGGGGGATGGAATAGACCGTTTGTTCACTCATATTGGCACCTCCGTAATCTCTATGTTACTTTCGTATGATCTTTGTACAATTCTAACTTATTTATAAACACCTGTCCATTTGGAATTCTTCTAATCAAATGCAGCTGAATCAGAAAAATCCAATGGAACCCTTTGGAGGTCTTGAAACTGAATGATGCTTTTCTATGATCGCTTGCCGAAAACGGATGTTTCTTTCTTCATGCAAGCAGACTTCCCCGCTCCATTTATAGAAATTCAAACAAAAAGAACACAGATCCTGCCATTACATCATCACATAGTACGGATATTCGATTGTATTCCAAAAGCTAAGCCGTTTTCAGAAGGCCATACGAACGACCTAACAAATTCAGAGCATTTCCTGGTTATTATGCCAATGCGTAATCGTTCCTTCTGCATCTGCTTTCTTTTCAATCGCCTGTTCAATGACTTCGCGAATATGTTCCACAGGAATAATCGTAATACCATCGAATTCTTTGATGATTTCCTGCATGTTCGCTTTCGGAATAAGCACTTTCTCGACACCCGCCAGTTTGGCAGCCCTTATTTTCGGCATAACGCCTCCAATTGGCTTTACTGTCCCGTGGACGCTGATCTCTCCAGTCATAGCAATCTTATGAGAAACGGGCATCTTGTAAATAGCGGAATAAACACCGGTGGCTATGGCAATTCCTGCGGACGGTCCATCCACCGGAATTCCGCCTGGAAAATTCACATGAATGTCATATTGATGGCAAGGCACACCCATTGATCGTAAAACCGTGAGTACAGTTTCAATCGAGCCTCTTGCCATGCTTTTTCGCCGTATGGATTTTCCTTGGCCGCCTATACTTTCTTCTTCGACAATGCCAGTAATCGTCAGCGTCCCTTTTTTGTCTGCCGGGATGACAGCCACTTCAATTTCCAACAAAGCTCCGCTGTTCGATCCCATTACAGCCAAACCATTCACAATGCCGACTGCAGAATGATCTTTAATTTTCTGTTCATAACGGGGCGTCATTTGGCTAGACTGCACGATCCATTGGATATCCTTATCCTTAATGGCTCTCCTGCCTTCCGTTATCGCCAAGCCGGCTGCAATTTGAACAATGTTAACGGCTTCACGGCCGTTTCGTGCATAAGAGCTCAAAATTTTCAATCCACTGTCGCTCATGCTCATTTTGACCTTTTCTGCAGCTTTTTTGGCTACTTGGATGATCTCATCTTGTTCTAATCCTCGAAAAAACACTTCCATACAGCGAGAACGAATCGCCGGCGGTATTTCCTCAGGCGTTCTGGTTGTCGCTCCGATTAATCGAAAGTCCGCAGGCAAGCCATTTTTAAAAATATCATGGATATGGGCAGGAATTTGTGTATTCTCTTCATTATAATAGGCGCTTTCCAAAAAAACTTTCCTGTCCTCCAACACTTTTAACAATTTATTCATTTGAATAGGATGCAACTCACCGATTTCATCTATAAAAAGGACGCCGCCGTGAGCGTTGGTTACAGCTCCTTGTTTCGGTTGGGGAATGCCTGCTTGTCCCATGGCTCCGGCTCCTTGATAAATGGGATCATGCACAGACCCTATAAGCGGATCAGCTATTCCCCGTTCATCAAACCGGGCAGTAGTCGCATCCATCTCCACAAATACGGCCGTTGGAGAAAATGGCGTTTTCGGATTTTTTTTCGCTTCTTCCAACACCAAACGGGCCGCCGCTGTTTTTCCGACCCCGGGAGGACCATAAATAATGACATGTTGAGGATTGGGACCGCATATCGCTGCCTTTAAAGCTTTTATACCATCTTCTTGTCCGATGATATCAGAAAAAGAAGTAGGCCTGACTCTTTCCGACAAAGGCTCCGTTAAGGAAATCGACCGCATTTTCCGAAGCTGTTCCATTTCCTTTCTTGATTCACGGTCAATGGATATTTTTTGGGTGCGTTGATTTTTCAACAAATTCCAAAAATACAGCCCTATGACGACACCAAAAAACATTTGAATCATTAATGCAATACCTGTCCAATTCATACTATATCCCCCTCCTGATTAACCATCGATATACGGCTAGTATCTCCTGGACACGAGGGGAATAAACATAAATCAAAAGCGCCTGGCGCCGACCATTTTCACCGTTTTCACGGTTCAATCGTCGAACAGATAACAGGTTTGATCAAGTGAAGCGGGGAAGCTTATCTTTTTCTCATAAATAGAGGAAAAAGGAGCCGAACATATCGGCTCCTTCGTCATGCAGACGTTTTTCGTTCTTCTGTTTCTTGAATAATTCTTCCGTCCGTCCCGATTAACTTTGGCATGCTGTTATTTAAAACGGTATCTTTTGTTATGATACACTTTGAAATATCTTCTCTTGAAGGCAAATCGAACATTACATCCAGCATAATGCTTTCGATGATGGAACGCAATCCACGTGCACCCGTTTTTCTTTCGATTGCTTTTTTTGCGATTTCAACAAGTGCTTCTTGTTCAAATTCTAATTCAACATGATCAAGTTCCATCATTTTTTGATATTGTTTGACGAGCGCATTTTTCGGCTTCGTCAAAATTTGAATTAACGCTTCTTCGTCAAGAGGTTCCAGACTTGCGATAACCGGTAAACGGCCGATGAATTCAGGAATTAATCCGAACTTCAGCAAATCTTCCGGAACCACTTTGGAAAGCAGATCTTTTTCTTCGATTTCTCCTTTCGTCGGATCCGATCCGAAACCGATCACTTTTTGACCGAGACGGCGTTTGATAATTTGTTCAATGCCGTCAAAGGCCCCGCCGCAAATAAACAAAATATTGGTCGTATCAATTTGGATAAATTCTTGATGAGGATGTTTTCTTCCTCCTTGAGGCGGAACACTTGCCACTGTTCCTTCCAAAATCTTTAATAAAGCCTGTTGAACTCCTTCACCGGAAACATCCCTGGTGATGGACGGATTTTCCGATTTTCTGGCGACTTTATCGATCTCATCAATATAAATAATTCCTTTTTCCGCTTTTTCTACATCATAGTCGGCGGCTTGAATCAGTTTCAAAAGAATATTTTCTACATCTTCTCCGACATACCCTGCTTCCGTAAGAGAAGTCGCATCGGCAATCGCAAAAGGAACATTTAAGATGCGCGCTAATGTTTGCGCTAACAAAGTCTTGCCGCTCCCAGTAGGACCGATTAAACAAATATTACTCTTTGCCAGTTCTACATCGTCGACTTTACTGTTGGAGTTGATCCGCTTATAGTGGTTATAGACAGCAACAGCCAAAGATTTCTTCGCTTGGTCTTGCCCAATGACGTATTCATCGAGAATTTCACGGATTTCACGCGGCTTCGGCACATCCTTAAACTCTACTTCTTCCTCGGTTCCCAATTCTTCTTCCACAATTTCCGTACACAATTCGATGCATTCATCACATATATAAACACCCGGTCCGGCGACCAGCTTACGGACCTGGTCTTGTGTTTTGCCACAGAAAGAACATTTCAATTGTCCTTTCTCATCACTGAATTTAAACAATTTACTTCACCCCTCAATTCTTCTTAAACCAATTATTGCCGAGTCTTCGCTTTGCCACGTTCCGTTGTTTCAAAGCCCTCAAAGAGTTATGTACAGCATTTTAACACATTTTACACAAGACACGAAATAAAAAGCTTAGTGTTATATATAATGTGCAATATGCCGAGCTCATTACCAAAATATTTTAAAAATATTTTATGTATTGGTGTATAAAACAAGGCACGTATAACCCGCGCCTTGTTTTTATACCGTTTTACTACTATTATGCAACAACTTTTGCATTTTCTACAAGAAATTCAACTGCTTTATTGATTCTTAAATCTGCTTTTAAATTTTCCAGATCGCCGAGTGCTTTCTTAATGTCTTCTACTGATAGGTTAAATTGATCAGCCATTCTTTGCAATTCTTTTTCTACATCTTCTTCGCTGGCTTCGATATTTTCTGCTTTCGCAATGGCTTCAAGCGTCAAGCTTGTCCGAACACGAGTTTCAGCATTTTCTTTCATTTGATTGCGAAGATCTTCTTCCGTTTGACCGGAGAATTGATAATACAATTCAAGGTTCATTCCTTGAGCGGAAAGTTTTTGAGAAAACTCTTGCATCATCCGGTCAATTTCATTTTCGATCATGACTTCAGGAATATCGATTTCTGCATTGGCTGTTGCTTTTTCAACCACTGCATCTTGCAATGCATGTTCCGCTTCATGTTCTTTTTGATGTTTCAAACGATCTTTTATTTTTGCTTTCAAATCTTCCAACGTTTCTACTTCTTCATCCACATCTTTTGCAAATTCATCATCAAGCTCAGGTAATACTTTCGCTTTTACTTCATGAACTTTCACTTTAAACACGGCAGGTTTTCCAGCAAGCTCTTCAGCATGGTATTCTTCAGGGAATGTGACTTCCACATCTTTTTCATCCCCTGCTTTCGTTCCGATTAATTGATCTTCAAAGCCAGGAATGAAAGAGCCGGAACCTAGTTCAAGCGAATAATTTTCCGCTTTACCGCCTTCAAACGGCTCGCCGTCAACAAACCCTTCGAAATCAATAACAACCGTATCTCCTTCTTCTGCTTTGCCGTCTTCTTTTACAACAAGTTCAGCATAGCGTTCTTGCAATGCTTTTAATTCATTTTCAACATCTTCATCTGTTACTTCTGTATCTACTTTTTCCACTTCTAAGTTTTTATACTCGCCGAGTTTTACTTCCGGTTTAACTGTAACAGTTGCTTTAAAAATTAACTCTTTTCCTTTTTCCAGTTGTTCGATGTCGATTTCCGGACGATCAACTGGTTCAATTCCGGATTCTTCCACCGCTTTTGCATAAGCTTCCGGCAAGATATAATCGAGCGCGTCTTGGTAAAGCGATTCTACTCCGAATCGTTTTTCAAACAGAGGACGCGGTATTTTTCCTTTGCGGAAACCAGGGACATTAATCGTTTTGACGACTTTTTTGAAAGCATAGTCCAATCCCTCATTCACTTTGTCGGCATCCACCGTTACAGTAAGGACACCTTGGTTTCCTTCTAGTTTTTCCCATTTCACTGACATACAATTCCCTCCACAACAAATCTATAAGTTGATAGTTGAAAAATGAATCATTTATCAATTTCGTACTTTTAGTGTACAAAAAGAAAGCCAAGCAGAAAAGTACATATTATAACCATTACATTATAACATACGAACTAAGTCTTTCAATAAAAAGCTAAGAGACGGGAGCAGAAAATTCATCTAACTCTTTCAAATAAGCCATGCATTTTTCTCGACCAGCATCGTCATGAGAGAAGAGCTGCGGACACAAAATTTCAGCTTCTTCCGCTTCCCCGTAATATTCACAGGCCAATTGGAGCGTACAGGCAGCCCAAGTGTCCACGCTGCACTCAGGTTCGAATGGATAAAGAAGAAAAAAGTGGCGATTCACCAATTCTGTTAATTGGGAAAACAATACGGGATTAGATTGAGAAACGGCTTCCCCTAATTTGGCTAAAACTTGTTTGTAATAGGACATTTGAAAAACTTCTTCCAACTGATTTGGAATCAATCTTTTTGAAAAATGAAGCTTTCGAACGGAAATTTCTTTATCCACTCCCTTCTCCCTCATTATATTGAGGAGAAGAGTTTTCAAAAATGGATGGGAATGTGCATCACCGATGATATCAATCAACTCGTCTAGATACGGAGCAATATTTCGTTGAACTAGTTCCGCCGCTTTTAACGTTTGCTGCTCAATTGATTCATCTTCGTAAAACAATTTAGGTGCACGGTCAGAATCAGACTGATAGTCGTTTTCCTCTGACGTAGAAGCCATTTTCCGGCTTATTTGCAGAAGTTTCTCAAAATGATCTTTTTTATCGGAAGGAATTTGGTTTTCCTCACAGAGAGCAGATAGCGTAATGTAAGCTCGCTGATATTCCTTCATTTGAAAGAGAATTGATATGTATAAATCCATTACATCGTAATAATCGCCGTTTCCCAATTGAAGCATTTCTTCGCACAATTCTTTCGCCTCATCATATTGACCACATTCATAAAAGGCAAGCAACAAGGCCATTTGAATCTCATCGTCACCGGGATCCTCAGAAAAATGCAAAGCCTTTATAAGAAAATCAGAAGCTTCTTCATAATTTTTTTCCTGCAAAGCTTGGATTCCCTTTTCAACCAATCTTTCCCGTGTACCAGGCAATACAACAACATTATCAAATCTTTGGAGATTTTTCTTTCTTCTGCCCATTCTTATATGAACCGCCTTTTTCAAATGGAGTTGCCATAAGTTTAGCACGGAAACGCAGAAAAAACAAAAGAAATCGTTTTCAAGATCACTATGGCAAGTTTTCCCCAGCACATTCGACTAAAGCTGACTTTATCAACAAAAACTTAATGACTTCCATGATCATCCATCCAGCATCTCGCTCTCATATTTATCATACTTTCCTTGTGAATCGGCCACTTTCTTTCGCGTTGTTCATGCCGATATGATTTTACTTTGAATGTGCCCGACCTTGTTTTTCTTAATGCCTGCCAGCTGCACTTTTCTTTCGGATATGATTTTATATAAATTCATAATATTTTATCAAAACGAAAAATGGCGTGAAGTCAACAGTGTTTGTCCAACGCCAATCAAAAGTCTAATTTTACCTATGACATTAATGACCCTCTATGTTTGTCCTATATCATTTCATCTTTTCATCATAGGATAAGACTAGCCTTTAAAACGATATGTGTTCATATGCCTATACTTACGGAGATATGACATTTCGAAAAGAGAGGGATCATAATTTGGATTGGTTCACACTTTTTATAATTATCAATCTCATTGGAATCAGTTCTAATTTGGATAACACGACTGTAGGAATAGCGTATGGTCTAAAAAAAATTCGATTTCCTTTTTGGATTAACTTCATTGTCAATTTGATTGGATTTGTCACTGCATTAGTTGGTGTATATTTAGGATCATTTATTTCTAGATATATTTCTTCGGAGGAGGCTGCGTGGGTTTCATTCAGTGTCTTATGCAGCATTGGTCTATTTATTGTTTATAGTGAATACGGTCATCAATTGATTTTCGGTAAAAAACAACATATAAAGATTCAAAATCTTGGAATCCGTCAAGGCATCTTTCTCGGATTCACTCTTTCCTTTTCAAATATTATCACTGGTTTCGGGGCGGCCATTTCCAATCATTTATTTATCTGGCCCACAGTAATCAGCATCACCATATGGGGAATTATCACGATTTGGCTTGGTAATAAAATCGGAAAGGGAACGATCTCCAAACTATTAGGTAAATACTATCTCTTGTTTCCGGGCTTCTTTTTATCTTGGTGGCATTTTATCAAATTTTGTAATCATGCCGCATCACTTCACTTCCGATTTTGCTCTAATCAATCATTCAAACACTCCAGCCGAAGTTAAATCTTTGTTTCCTTTTATTTTGGTCGCTTCTTTATTATCCGCTGTTTTCCCGGCATACAAAAAACGCCTTGCCATTGTGTGTAGCCTCCTTTAACGGCTACCGTCGAACGATACGTTACATATCGTCCAACGTTCACTAGGCAAGACGTTCATCGTCTCGGCAGCATTTAGCGTTATTTTAACGCTTATGTAAACGCCACAATACCGCGTCAATACTGCGTTTATACAATGTTAGCGTCCCAGGAGAGATTCGAACTCCCGACCGACGGCTTAGAAGGCCGCTGCTCTATCCAGCTGAGCTACTGGGACATTTTTTCAATTTCATCAAGGACATTTTTAATTATATTAACATCCAAAATAAATGTCAATCATTTTTTTGTACAAACCGAAAAAATTTTTCCCCGTTTTTATAAAAAGTTGAAAAAAGTTGAAAAAGAACATTCGATTATTTTTTCAGATAAAGAAGAACAAAAGGCAAAACCATTGCCCGTTTGTTCTTCTCTATGTATTAAATGCAGCTTGTCAATCCGTTAACAGCTGATGTTGTTCGTTATAAAAATAAACAACCGAATCGTCTCCATCCAATTCCACGATTGCATAGGTTCTTTCTTTTCTACCTCGCGGCAAGAGAATGCTCCCCGGATTCAAAAACAACGTTTCGCCTATTTTTTCCGCTACCGCTTGATGAGAATGACCGAAAAACACAAAATCAGCTTTGTTTGCTTTTGCTTTCTGTTTCAGTTTCGAGAAAGACGCTTTGACATCGTAGCGATGTCCATGTGTCATAAATATTCTCTTACCCTTTATCTCTTCCACGATATCATAAGGATAGCGATCATCCATATCGCAATTTCCTCTAACCACAATATAGCCTTTCATTACTTCACTGTCTGCCGGAAGTTCAGAATCACCACAATGAAACATGGCATCCATCTCTTGCTCGTAGCGTGCTTTTAAATCTTTTAAAATTTCCGTGTCCCCATGACTGTCACTTACAACTAGAAGCTTCATAGTACTCTTTCCCTTTCCAATTGTTCCAATATCGTTCTCATTTTTGCCAACGCTTTAGCGCGGTGGCTGATTTTGTTTTTTTCATTTGGAAGCAATTCCGCCATCGTACGCTCATAACCTTGGACAAAGAAAATAGGGTCATATCCGAACCCATTTGCCCCTTTTTTCTCAAAGGTGATGAATCCTTCACATGTCCCGTTCACTGTTATGGTTTCTCGTCCCGGAATTGCAAGAGCCAGAGCACAATAAAAACGAGCTGTCCGTTTCGAAAGAGGAACTCCTTCCAATTCCCTTAACACCTTTTGTATATTGGCTTCATCATCTTTTTCAGGACCTGCGTATCTGGCCGAATACACGCCCGGCCGGCCGTTTAACGCGTCAATCACCAAACCTGAATCATCTGCCATAACCATGGCTTTTGTCTCTTTCATGACCGATTCCGCTTTGATGATCGCATTTTCTTCAAATGTCGCACCCGTTTCCTCGATTTCCGGGAATTCAGGAAGATCAAGAAGCGTTTTTACCTGAATCTGAAACGGTTGAAACATTTGCTCAAATTCAAGTGCTTTCCCCTTATTTTTCGTGGCGATCACAACTTCTCGCATCATCGATTTGCTTCTCCACCTTTTGACATATTTCTTTCTATCTTCACTGCTATTTCGCTTAGCGCTTGCTTTTGAATGTCGATCAATTCTTGCAACCCTTTTTCTGCCAATGACAATAATTCTTGAAGCTGCGAATGGGAAAATGTGGACTCTTCTCCTGTTCCTTGAATTTCTACAAAATCTCCGGATCCAGTCATGACCACATTCATATCCACCATTGCTTCACTATCTTCTTTATAATTTAAATCTAATACTGCTCCCTCTCCATGTAAAATGCCTACGCTAGTAGCAGCCAGAAAATTGGTTACCGGAAAAGTCGACATTTCTTTTTGAATAGATAATTGATGCAACGCCATTGCCATCGCTACAAAGGCGCCGGTAATCGAAGCGGTGCGTGTTCCGCCATCTGCTTGTATGACATCGCAATCGATCCATACCGTTCTTTCGCCAATGGATTCCAAATCGACAACCGCCCGAAGAGCTCTCCCAATTAATCGTTGAATTTCCATTGTTCTTCCTGATACTTTTCCCTTGGAAGATTCTCTTATATTTCTTTGCTCAGTTGCCCGTGGCAGCATGGAATATTCCGCTGTAATCCATCCTTTACCGGACCCTCTCATAAAAGGGGGAACACGGTCTTCGATACTAGCGGTGCAAATAACCCGTGTATCTCCAACGGTGATAAGCACGGAGCCTTCCGGATGTTTTAAAAAATCCGTATCGATCTTAACCGCTCTTAATTCATTTTTTTGTCTTCCATCTACTCGCACCATAGATCCTCCTTTTAAGCTGCAGCTCCTGTCCCACGGCAAAATCCCCGCAAGGCCGAAACTTCCACCATTACCGTGAGAACGATTTTTTATTGACTCTTCAGTCGCTTCGCTTTTTCGATATGTCCAATAAAAATGAGGTGGCATTTGCCAACCTCTGTTTTGATCTATTATATAATATACCAAAAAAATTTTTTTAGAAACTACCGGTGTTGACATGCTCGGGCCTTGAAACGGTTTCGCTGATGGGTTTTCCTTTGTCGTCTACTAAGTTTGTCTTGCCATCCACTTCAACGGTTACACTTTTAATCCCTTTCTGTTCTGTCAAAGAAAGCACAAGAGGATTTAACGTATTTTTGGAGATCATTTTTTCCTCGAAACTACCTAAAATCGATTTATTAAAATTTAATGTGACTTTTCCATCCTTTACCACCGGAGCACTAATCAGTTTCACATCCGGCATAAATTCGCTTACCAGTTCAGACGAAGGGCTTGGTCCTTTGATGAGCTCATTGACGACCGCCGTAACATTATCTTTATTATTGTTGCTCACTCTTTTTGTGACGGGGACGTAATAATAATTCTCTCCGTCTTGAGCTAAATAATAAACGGTGATCGGTCTTGTATTCGTGATGTCGATCACGTTTTCAACATCCCAATTAATTCCGATGTTTCTGGATAATCCATTGGGATCAATCGCTGTCCCATCCACTGGCATTTCTTTTAATGGCTGGCCGTCCACTCTCAGTTCGACTTTTTTCACCGCGTCAAACTGCGTCAACGTCCAAGTAATAGCCTGTAAAATTTTCTTTTCGTCTTCCGCTTTGTACTCTTTAAATTCAGGAGAAAAGTCCGCGATGGCCTTTCCATCTTTAATTTGAACGCTTCGTACTTCCGTGCCGGCCGGCAGCACCGCTCTGAACCCGTTCGGAAGCATATTTGACACCGGCCCGTCGTCTACTAGATATTCAAGCGCTTCTTTGGCGATGCTTTGCGTTTTGGGAAGCGGCAGCGTCTGCGATACTACATAACCGTTTTTATCTATCAGATACAAATCTGTCATCATTACGTCTTCTTTTTTCATGTCCTGAGCAGATTGATGTTGCAATTCTTTTAAGGACCCGTCCTCTTTTAAATAAGTTACTTTTTGCGGTGGATCAATGTTCTCTTTCTTTTCATTGCTGCCGAGCAATCCGCATCCTGTCAAATAAATAGACGATAAAATGACAGCCGCCGCGACGAGAGTTTTCTTTTTGACCATCATGAAACCTCCTCACACAGTTTGTACTACATGTATACGAGCTGGTGAGGAAAATTAGACCGTTTTCCAAAAGAAATTCGCCGCAGTTTAAAAAACGAGTTCATTTTCATCTAAACGAATCGTAGAAACATCTATCGTTGGATCTTGGAGCCAATCGGAAGCGATCTTATAAAACAGCTCTTTAGATCCGGTTGTAAAGAATCGATTAGGGAGACAAGATTTCTCCATGTTTAAAAGTTCTTTATAATGCAATATGGCGCTCACTTCTCTTGCTGTTTCTTCTCCTGAACTAATCACCGCAACATTTTCGCCCATGAATGACGAAATAATGGGTTCAAGAAGCGGATAATGAGTGCAGCCTAATATCAACGTATCCAATTGTTTATCTTTGAGCGGCAGCAATGTTTCCGCTACAATTTTTTTGGCCATGGCACTATGATATTCCCCGCTTTCTACCAAAGGAACAAACTTAGGACATGCAAGCGGAAAGATCTTTACATTTTTATTGATAGAATGAAGAGCTTTTTCATACGCACGGCTTTTAATAGTGCCGAGCGTACCTAGAACCCCAATACGAAAATGTTTTGACATTTTAATAGCCGCTCTCGCTCCGGGATGAATGACTCCAATAACCGGAATGTCGAGTGCTTCTCTAATCTCGTCGAGAACAGCAGCCGTTGCTGTATTGCAAGCGATCACGAGCATCTTGATATCATAACGAAGCAAATAGCGGGTCATTTCCCAAGTAAATTGTTTGACCTCTTCCACGGGTCTAGGCCCATAAGGACATCTGGCTGTGTCACCAATATAATATATCGTTTCATGAGGGAGCTGCCTCATGATCTCAATAGCAACTGTAAGACCCCCAACTCCGGAATCTATTACACCTATTGGCCTGTTTATCAACGTATCTCGCCTCATTCTTTTGTATTTTCTGGTTGCATCTTTCTGATCATGTCATCCGTTTTAGATGATCACTCTCTAAATATGCGATAAAAACCATTGCTGCTGAAACACTTTTTTCATTTTTTCTCCCTTAAACGGCACGAACGGATCTTCCGCAATATTTTCTTATTGGCAAATTGGCAGCGCCGTTTTACAAACGTTTCGTTCGTTTTTTCAATTTCTGAAAAGAAATGCTTCAAAACTCAAAGACTATATCCTTTATCTCCATGAGCCATTGAGAATGCCTCTTTGTTCTATTTCTTTATGTATATATGAAAATTTTCATTCCTAAACCGACATTCTTTTCGCTCTAAAAGTTTCCTAGTTTATTCATTTCTTAACGAACTCTATGAGAAAAGAAGCTTCAGCAGTCTATCAAACATTTTCTCGTTTTTTACTTTGTTTTTCAAGAGTGAAGATCCGCCTATTTTTTCACGGAACAATGCGGGAATATCCTTATTTTTCAAAAAACAACAGACAAGAAACTCACTCTTATGGTTAAAAGCCATCCCGGTTTCTTTCAGATGTGTACAACTTTCTTCCTTTTTTAATCACTCATCCGTTTCTCAATCGTCGAGGGACTTCCTTTTGTGTGCGCCCGGCATGGGTGTAATCTATAGGGTGAAAGTCCCGAGCTGCGAAGGCAGAAGTAGCAGTTAGCTTAACGCAAGGGTGTCCGTGGTGACGCGGAATCTGAAGGAAGCGGGCGGCAAACTTCCGATCTGAGGAACACGAACTTCATAGGAGGCTAGGTATCACTGGGTGAGTTTGCACAACAAAACAAAGCCCTTTCTGCCGAAGGTGATACAGAGTAAATGAAGCAGATGGATGGAAGGAAAGATTACACTCTTACCCGGGGAGGTCTGATGGATACGTGAAGTAGCCTTCATAACCTACTTAGTGATAAGTAGCTGAGCCATCAGAAGTCAGCAGAGGTCATAGTACGAATTGGTCTAGAACAATTCGGAAGGACTGAACAATTAAGAGAGAATAGCCCTTTGCATTCAGTGTGTCATGTTGAACACAGAAAACGTAGTACCTCACTTGAGGAAGGAAACGGTGAATCCCGTGGGGGACCTCTTGGAGGGTGGAGTGACCACTGGCATAAGAAGATAAGCTATTCACGGAAGGAAGAATAACAATGCTTTTGAATCAAATCCTGTCACGGGAGAATATGCTTTTAGCTTTACAAAGAGTAGAAAAGAACAAAGGTAGCCATGGAGTAGATATGATGCCCGTACAAAACCTACGTCAGCACATAGTCGAAAACTGGATATCCATTAAAGAAGCAATTCTCAAGGGTACCTATGAACCAATGCCTGTTCGAAGAGTCGAAATCCCGAAACCTGATGGCGGTGTTCGGTTACTAGGTATTCCAACCGTAACAGACCGTTTGATTCAACAAGCAATGGCCCAAGTATTATCGAGGATATATGACCCTATGTTCTCCGAACATAGTTATGGGTTTCGTTCAAATCGAAGTGCTCATGACGCAGTTAGGAAAGCAAAAGGCTATATCAGAGATGGTTATAGATGGGTAGTAGACATGGATTTAGAAAAGTTCTTCGATCGAGTGAATCATGACAGGCTGATGAGTACATTAGCCAAGACTATTAAAGAAAAGCCACTATTGAAGCTAATCCGCAAATATCTACAAGCTGGTGTCATGATTAATGGTGTGGTATCTAGGACAGAAGAAGGGACGCCGCAAGGTGGCCCCCTAAGCCCTTTACTTTCGAATATTGTACTAGATGAACTAGACAAAGAATTAGAGAAAAGAGGGCATAAATTTGTTCGTTATGCCGATGACTGTAATATTTACGTGAAGTCAAAACGGGCTGGTGAAAGAACCATGGCTAGTGTCAAACGATTTATTGAGGGAAAACTTCGTCTAAAAGTCAACGAGAAGAAATCTGCGGTTGACCGACCATGGAAACGAAAGTTTCTAGGATTTAGTTTTACACCTTCAAAAGAGCCAAAAGTTCGGATTGCCAAGCAAAGTCTAAAACGAATGAAGAAAAAGGTGCGAGAAATCACGTCAAGAAAAATACCATACCCAATGGAATATTGGATTAAGAAACTTAACCAATATCTACTTGGATGGTATGGATATTTTGCATTAGCAGACACAAAGAGTATCTTTGAAGATTTGGATGGCTGGATTCGACGAAGACTCCGGATGTGTTTATGGAAAAACTGGAAGACCTCAAAGACCAGGATACGCAACCTCATAAAACTAGGAGTTCCTGAATGGAAAGCTTATGAATGGGGGAACAGTCGCAAAGGTTATTGGCGAATCTCAAAAAGTCCCATATTACACAGAACCCTTGGAAACTCCTATTGGAGTAACCAAGGGCTTAAAAGTCTACAGAAACGTTATGAATTCTTGCGTCATTTATCTTGATTGAACCGCCGTATACGGAACCGTACGTACGGTGGTGTGAGAGGACGGGGGTTAATCACCCCATACCCGTCAAGTTAGCGGTATAAAATTTTTTAGGATGATACGCATGTTCGAAAAATCAATCAAAGGATGAAGAGAAAACCAAATGCTGGGCATGCCAAATAACCCTCAAGAAGAGGGTTATTTGGCATTTATATCCATGACCCACACTACCATATCCCCAATTTCTTTAAAAGATCCGATACCGTTTCCTCTCCTTTCCTTCGGTCTTTCCTCGCGTGTTTCCTTAACAGAGACAGGAGAGATGGAAGGGCGGTTTCCATCGCTTGGGGATGCAAAAGAAACCGATGCCAATACGATTGGAGGATATTAAGCGCTTTCCATTCACTGATCTCGATTCCCTCCCGTTGATGCCAATACCTTCGGGCTTGGAACAGAAGAGTCTGCGTGACTAAAATGGCAATCAATGTCCCATATAAGTGGCATTCGAATCGTTCCTTCTTCATCTTTTTGACACGGTCAAGATCAAATAAGGATTTCCAGCCCTTAAATAACAGCTCCACTTGCCAGCGCAGCGAATACAGCTCATAAACTTGTTGCGCATCAAACGATTCTTGTGGTAAATTGGTCAGTAAGATGTGATATTTCTTTTGTTCAAGGGTTTGGCGTGACAGCGCCTTCCCTTTCTTTTTTTCCTTTTTCCGCACGTACGCCAGCCGTTTTTCCCATTCTTCCGCCGTGAGACGGCGAAAAATCAGACGCGGAACATACAGGCGTTGGTGTCCGATATACACGTGTTCCACTTCCACGGCTTCCCCCTCGCCCAATCGATTTCCTATCGATTCCCAATCCCATTCGTGCCACTCCCCGTCCTGCTTGATATAGACTTTGATATCGGAACGCAACCGGGTAATATAATAAGCACCTCGAGCATCAATCTCCGCCAGCGTGGCGAGTGAAAAAAACCCCAGATCCCGAATGCAAAGGTCATTCGGTAAAATCGTGTGCTGGGTATGATAAGCAAAACGGGCATCGGAATCATTGGCCTGTTGGACGCACAGCTGAAGACAGGTTCCCGATAACAGCTCATACTCAAATTGGATTTTGGCGCCAGATGAAACCGAACCTTGATAGTCCTCACCATAGTCGGTCGGAAGTAAAAAACTGGTAGAGTCTAAGATCCGCAGACGGGTGAAACAAGCGCGATACGTTTCGGTGATGGAAGAGAGTGCCGGACGTTGATGCATCAGGAGAGTAAAAAAGACCTCTTTTAAAAACGCCACGGCACGAGGCGTAAACCGCTGATTCAGTCCTTCATTCGAGAGAGAGCAATCATGCCAGAGCGCCAAATCGGCACACAACCGCTGAAGCGACTGACAGGCGAGCGATCCGTCTCCCCAAGCACATAGCGTCAGAAAGGCTTCCGCTGTTAATGAACGCTGCCGCTGAATGAATCCGACTTTCCGTGCCAGACGAGTCAGTTCTTCATAGGAGAAGAGTTGACGAATCGTTTTTATCCATGCCTTCATCTTTTTTGCCATCAAAAAATAATCCTTTCCAACGATGATTTTCGTTAGAAAGGATACCATGTTTTTGGCGCTGAAAAAAGATCAAATTCTTAACTTGATGGCTATGGTTAATCACCCCCTCCTACTCGATTAAAAGCGTCTTTACATGACCTTTTTGCTTATTAGAAAAACAGCTGTCAAAATATATCCACATGCTTAAACACAACTTTATGGATCATCCAAAGCAAAAGGCCGATCAGCAAACTAGCCCATGCAGGTATTGGAATGACAGGCAGAATATCTTTTAAGAAAAAATAGATGACGAGCGGTAAAAAATAGGCGATCGTAATAGGAAAAACATATCCTAATAATACGCGGACGCTAAATTTCTTAAACGTGGATTCCCTCAGAAACAATAAAATAATGTCGATGACAAGACACATAAAAATAGGTGTAAAGAAATAATCAACAGAAAACCCTTTTACCGGAGGCAGATCGGTAAATTGGTTTAACAAAGGATAAATGATCAATCGGGAAATGCCGTCTATGAAAAAAACAATATACAAGCCGATCCCAAAGATGAAGGCAAAACGACTGAACTTGAAATACGATTGTTTGCCCATTGTTTGCACGACTTCTTTGCAATAGGATTCCGGATTTTTGCCAAATACGTCTTCCGCCGACCGCCCTTCTTCTTGGGCGATCAGCAAATGGTCCAGCATTTCCAGCAGCAGTTCCTCCGTCTTTTTTTCCGGAATGGAACTGAGCCGCAAATAAACAAGCATGTTTTCATAATACTTCCTGTTTTCCTCGTTCAACTGCTTCCGTCGTTCATTATTTACTTGGATCATCTCTTCTGCTGTCATGGTTCTCACTCCTTTGATTCAAAATATGATCGACCGCAACCTTCAGGTCCATCCAATTTTCTTTAAATTCTTCCAACTGTTGTCGCCCTGAATCGGTCAACCGGTAATATTTTCGTTTTGGACCGTTCGGAGAATCTTTCAGAGTTCCAGAAATAAGATTCTCTTTTTGCATGCGCAGAAGCACCGGATAAATGCTTCCTTCACTCACAAACGTCAATCCATACTCGACCAGCTTCATGCTTAATTCATACCCATAAATTTCTTCACGGGCAATCACCGCCAAAATACATCCTTCTAAAACTCCTTTCAGCAATTGACTTTTTAATGACAAAGATCATTCACCACACATTCCTCTATCTTGCCAAAACTTAGGAAGATCAAAACCATGATCAAACACGGTATCTTGTTAAACAAGTTACTCAGCCAAAAAAAGATACTGACTTGCAAAACAAGGTAGTAACTTGAGTATACCAACACAAACGTAAGAAATCAAGATTCATTTTTATTAAATTGGAAAAATTTGTAATCACATGGTTGAATAGTCGCTTTCATATAAAAGTAATTGGTATTCCAACAGACAAACTGATTATCACATGCATATTTATTCTAAACTACTTTAAATAAAAAAAGCCGGCATCCCACTAAGATTTATTCCTTGTGGGGTACCGGCTTTTATCTTGTAGAAAGAGAAAAAAGAAAGGCTATTTTACTTGTTTTTTGACTTCCATCCAGTCTTTTCCTAATATATGGTGGTTTCCGTTTGTTAGACGAATCCATTCTTCGACAAATGGTTTGCCTTTAGCTAGTTGTTTAGCGGCATCTGCGTTATGAACAATATCTCCTTTTTGATAGGTGCCGCTTTGAGGCATGGATGATTTCACAAAATGCCTTGTGTCTCCTTCCATCCAAAAATATCGTTCATTATTGTACTGCCTGACGATCGGGATCACAGGATGGATGGGAAAGTAATCATCCGATCGAAACAGCCTGTCTTCCATATAAAAATTATCCGCTTTGATACTCGCTTTGTTTTCGATTGTAGAGGTTCCGTAAAATTTTCGTAAACGCGGGGATCCGATAACGTTATTTTTTCTTTCACGAAAACCGTCCATGACGATGTTGGCGTTATTTCCCACGGAAAGAATGGAGTAATTCGGCGCTTTCTTTTCATCGAATCGGCTGTAGACAAGAGATGTGTTTCGGATAGTGGTTTTCGAATCTCCGTCTATATAGAAAAAAGAACCATAGTTTTCACTCGGTTCGTATCCTTCAAAGTGAATGCTGTCGAGATCGATGTTGCTTCCGCTTAGAATGATCCCCTTGCCGTATAAACCATGTTCGATATTCAACTGCATAATAATCCCATCATCAAATCCTTTTAGTACCATACCGTATTTCGCTTGCAGTTTTGTTTTTTTGTTGTAGTCATTCCAATTCACCGCATATATATTCGATATGACATTTCCTGTATTTCCCCTGCTTGCCAAATACATGGCGGAGTGACGAAAACGAGTAATACGGATATCACGAATAGAGGAAGAATAGAGATGAACTTTGCTGTTTTCACGAAGATAGATGCCGCTAGTATTGCTTTCAATATACAATCGTTCCAGAACCGCTCCGTCTCGTAATCCAGTTTTTAAGTAGATTCCGGTGCCATTGGGAACTTTCTCTTTAGAAGAAGGAAGGGAAGAATGACCGATGTATAAATCAGATATGTATGGAACGCCACCTGTGATGAGCACAGGCTGAGTGGTGTCCGTTTGAACCAATTTAGATTTGCCTCTTCCCTCACCAATCAGGCGCATATTCTCTTGTTCAATCGGCCTATTTATGAGGTATGTACCCGGAGGGATTCTCGTTTCATGGCCATCCATCAATGATTGCTGAATCGCACAAAAATCAACCTCTAAATTTTTCCAATCTACATTAGGTCAAATAGTTTATATATTTTGAATGCTTCTTAAAAGATGGAGAATGGATAAAATTTCTATCTAATTACCTATGCTTTTATTACTTTTTTGGCCAGGAAAATGGAAAAAAAATACTGTTAAAAAATTGTTAAATATTTGTGTATTTTGTTGAAAATTGGTTATTTAAATGAACAACAGGTCTCAAATTTAACCAAAAAGCCTTACTTTGCAGGAGTTTCTTTCATAAGAGTTATAAATACCCATTTTCACTTTCTATAGGAATATAATGATTTCGATTTCTTATGATATTTCTCGTAATTTTTCTCTTGTTTACGAAAAAGCTTTTGACTAAAAATGAATTAACATTTTACGTTTTAATCCGATAAAACACAGATCAAATTGAAGTTTTCTGAATACCAAAGACGATCCTGTTATTTCTGCTTTTACTAATTTGTTTCCATTCATCACAATATCGGGGATTGTAAAACATAGCCAAATCTTATTGAAATTATAAAAGCAACTGCGCAAAAACAAGAGATTGCCCCAAAAAGAAATTTCACCCTTTCGAAGCAATCTCTTCATTCTATTTAGGAGACTATATATTCTTTTTAAACAAATCGAGCTGAATGGTTAGACTGATAGCCGCTTACAATTTTGCCATCCACCATCTCAAGCCACAGATCGATTGAAAACGTGATTTGAACATGTGTTTTCCGATCTACGTCACAAATTTCTCCTTCAGTTGTCCCCTTCGCTCTATCCTTTTTCCAACCATTCCTCCGTTGTAAGATGGGCTTTTCCTTCAAAAAAATGCACACCTAAACAAAAAGATAGGACTGGAAGTGTTAAAAAATTCCACATAGGCCAGTCCATTGTTCCTCTTCGAAAAAACAGCTGCCATCAGATGCACGGCAAATGAATTCTAAAAGGCTACAGCATCTGAAAGAACTGATTTACTTGAATGCTCCATTCTGTTCACCGGCTCTCAACATCTTTCTAACAAATGTTGATAAAAGGTTCATTTATATTATCCTTATCAACGAAAAGCAGCTGCAAGTCCTTTGGTGCTTGGATTAAAGCATTGATGTCTAATAAAGATCCAAGATTCATAAAAAGGTATTTGCTAATATTTGGCCTTGTTTGAAATCATTCATCCATGGTAAACTCAAAAACTTATTGAATAAAACAGCTTCAAAAACTGCGCATCCAATAATCGTTGGTTGTACAGTGTTAAAATCGTTGAGATCAAACAGATAGATGAAATCACAATGATCAACATATCTGTTAATGATCCGAAAAATCACCTATAGTCGTACGTTAACGTATTCAAGTATGGACAGACAGACAACCGGCATGCCCATTGACACGCCGGTCGCCGCTATAGTTTTAATTCACCCATACGTAGGAGTTCGACTACTGCTTGAGAACGACCTTTGACACCTAATTTTTGCATGGCATTCGAAATATGGTTCCGGACAGTTTTCTCGCTGATGAATAGTTCTTTGGCGATTTCTTTTGTTGTTTTATCTTGAACCAATAGCTCGAAAACTTCTTTTTCTCTTTTGGTCAGCAATGGTTTATGTGAAAATTCGCGATCCTTCAACTATAATTACCCTCCTTGCCTTCGCCAGCTTTAAAACAAAAGGGATGGGTCTAGCGTCGTCATGATATCATATGAAAAATCCAACATATCAGTGACTTCACAAAGGCAAGGGTTGCGAAATAGGCGAAAAATAGTTTCTTCTCCTAAGACATTCGCTTCAGTCTTTCATCATCGTTCTTTTTAAGAACAGCATGATCGATCACTGTCCGACAAAAATAATATAATCCCCCACCTGACCATTTTTCTTTCATTGTATTCTTATATGCTCATACTGCGTTTTTGTGATTCACTTCTAAAATGTGGATTCCATGTAAGGCATTGTTTAGCTCAAGTGATTAAATATGGTATAAAATCCTTTCCGAAAAATTCTCATCATCAAAAGAAAAGGGCATTCTCATCTCACCATATAAAATTCACATATGAATCTGACTAACTGTCGCTCATTAAGGCAATATGATCTATTCTGGACTTTAGGTCTGTAAAAAAAGCCTCCAACACTTGGTTGAAGGCTTTTGGAAGGATATTACACCATATAATCGCTTCCGAAGAATTTTTTAAAGGAATGGATGGTCGTTTCTCTATTTAGCGCCGCAATGGAAGTTGTAAGCGGGATGCCTTTCGGGCATGCTTGTACACAGTTTTGCGCATTTCCGCAGTTTGCAAGACCGCCATCCCCCATGATAGCATCAAGACGTTCGTCTTTGTGCATAGCACCTGTTGGATGCGCGTTGAATAACCGCACTTGAGATAGCGGGGCAGGTCCCATAAAGTTTGAATGGCTGTTTACATTTGGGCACGCCTCCAAGCATACACCGCAAGTCATACATTTGGATAGTTCATAAGCCCATTGACGTTTTTTCTCCGGCATCCGCGGACCAGGTCCTAGATCCCAAGTTCCATCAATCGGAATCCACGCTTTTACTTTTTTCAACGAATCAAACATACGGCTGCGATCGATTTGCAAATCGCGAATAACCGGAAATGTTTTCATCGGCGCAAGACGAACGGGTTGTTCCAATTTGTCGATCAAAGCAGCACATGCTTGACGCGGTTTTCCATTGATCACCATCGAACAAGCTCCGCATACTTCTTCCAGACAGTTCATATCCCAAGCAACCGGAGTTGTTTTTTCCCCTTTAGCATTGACCGGATTGCGGCGAATTTCCATCAAGCAGGAAATTACATTCAAATTGGGACGGTAAGGGATTTCAAACTCTTCTTCATAAGGGGCTGAGTCCGGATTGTCTTGACGAGTTACAATTAAGCGGATCGTTTTCTTTTCACTCATCACTATGTCGCCTCTTTCTCAATAGATTAGTGTTTTTTCGTGTAGTCGCGAACACGCGGTTTAATCAAAGAAATGTCTACATCTTCATAGTGGAAAGCTGGAGCACTGTCTTCTCCTGTAAATTTCGCCATTGTTGTTTTCAGCCATTCCTCGTCGTTACGATCAGGGAATTCTGGTTTATAATGAGCACCGCGGCTTTCATTGCGGTTATATGCTCCAATCGTAATCACTCGTGCAAGATGAAGCATGTTCTTCAATTGGCGCGTAAAGCTGGCCCCTTGGTTGCTCCACTTAGCTGTATCGTTAATGTTAATGTTTTTCCAACGTTCCATCAGTTCGACAATTTTTTCATCCGTTTTGAGCAATTTATCGTTGTAACGAACAACTGTAACGTTTGCCGTCATCCATTCACCGAGTTCTTTATGGAGAACGTAAGCATTTTCCGTTCCGTCCATCTTCATAATTTGATTCCATTTTTCTTCTTCTTGTTTTCTGTAGCGGTCAAATACAGTAGAAGAAATAGCATCAGAGCTTTTTTCCAATCCGTTGATGTATTTTACGGCATTTGGTCCGGCCACCATTCCACCGTAAATGGCGGATAGTAAAGAATTGGCTCCTAAGCGGTTCGCTCCGTGTTGTGAGTAATCGCATTCTCCTGCTGCAAATACCCCCGGAATATTCGTTTGTTGTTCATAGTCCACCCATAGTCCACCCATTGAATAGTGAACGGCCGGGAATACTTTCATTGGAACTTTATGTGGATCTTCTCCCATGAATTTTTCGTAGATTTCGATAATACCACCCAGTTTTACATCCAGTTCATGCGGGTCTTTGTGGGAAAGATCGAGGTATACCATGTTTTCCCCATTGATTCCTAGTTTCAAATCAACACAGACGTGGAAAATTTCACGTGTCGCTATATCACGCGGAACAAGGTTTCCATAAGCCGGATATTTTTCTTCAAGGAAATACCACGGTTTTCCATCTTTATATGTCCATACACGTCCGCCTTCACCACGAGCCGATTCGCTCATTAGACGAAGTTTATCATCGCCCGGTATGGCGGTCGGGTGGATTTGTATAAATTCACCGTTCGCATAATATGCGCCTTGTTGATAAACGATTGATGCAGCAGAACCAGTGTTGATCATGGAGTTCGTCGATTTCCCAAAAATAATTCCCGGTCCCCCGGAAGCCATAATAACGGCATCAGCAGGGAATGATTGAATTTCCATCGTCGTCAAGTTTTGTGCAACGATGCCTCGGCAAATTCCTTCATCATCCAAGACAAGGCCAAGAAATTCCCATCCTTCATATTTCGTTACCAATCCCGCCACTTCATGTCGACGAACTTGTTCATCAAGAGCGTATAATAGTTGTTGTCCCGTTGTAGCACCGGCATAAGCTGTGCGGTGATGTTGAGTTCCTCCGAAACGGCGGAAATCAAGCAATCCTTCCGGTGTCCGGTTAAACATAACGCCCATGCGGTCAAACAGCGAGATAATTCCAGGCGCCGCTTCACACATTGCTTTTACAGGAGGCTGATTGGCTAAAAAGTCTCCTCCGTAAATCGTGTCATCAAAATGAATCCATGGCGAATCTCCTTCACCTTTTGTATTGACAGCTCCGTTAATGCCACCTTGAGCACAAACAGAGTGAGAACGCTTTACCGGAACTAATGAAAATATATCCACCGGAGTTCCTAACTCCGCTATTTTCACTGTTGCCATTAAGCCGGCTAAGCCGCCTCCAACTACGATGATCTTTCCTTTACTCATGGACACTCACTCCTTTTTTACCTAATGATGTACATCATCCATCTGCCTATCTCATACAAAAGCGAACAAAGCAGAAAGGCCGACATACGAAAGCAATACGAATACCAACAGTGAAACATACGTGAAAACGCGTTGAGAACGAGGCGTCACAATGATTCCCCAACTTACGCAGAAAGACCATAAGCCGTTCGAAAAATGGAAAATGGCCGATACAACCCCTACTATGTAAAAAGCTAGCATATATGGATTTGATAGAATATTAGCTACCATATCATAGTTAACTTCTTCCCCCATGGCTGCTTGAACGCGTGTTTCCCAAACGTGCCATACAACAAAGATGAGCGTGAAAATTCCTGTTAAACGCTGCAAGAAAAACATCCAATTTCGGAAATAACCGAAATTTCCCAAATTATTTTTCGCCGTAAACGCAATATATAAGCCGTAAATTGCGTGATATAAGAGCGGCAAAAAGATTAACACGATCTCTAATAAATAAAGCAACGGCAAGCTTTCCATAAACTTCGCCGCACGGTTAAAAGATTCCGCTCCCCTAGTGGCAAAATGGTTCACAATCAAGTGTTCAGTCAGGAATAATCCTATCGGAATTACACCTAGTAAAGAATGAAGCCTTCGATTAAAAAATTCACGATTTCCTGCCATACGGTACCCCCCTTGGTTATGAGCCGCCAATCAACATTTCTACAAAAAGAAATGTTTTCTGGCAACTGCCATCATTTTGTAACAATTATTTGACAAGTTCATTGTAACCCCATCACTGGAAAGCGTCAAGAAAACGTCTACATATTTTTCTATATTAATAAAATGACCAATTATAAAAAAAGTCGATCAATTCAACAGAATGTATTTTAGCAGAATATAAATATTTTTCAGCTTAGAGACAAATATTCCACACCTATAAAAAATCGATCGTGGAATGAAAAAAAGTTTTTTCATCTCCATCAGTCTTGTATATAATGGATACAGAAAGTAGGGATTTCAAATGGAGAATCATAAAGACATTATTCCACAAGAGCCGCAATCTGTTTCGATGTTCGCCTATGAGCTGTACCGGGATATTTTGTTACCGGAAATATTCGGCAAAGACACGGCGGACATTTTCTATTGGGCAGGAAAACAGCTTGCAAGAAAATTTCCTCTTCTATCTATAGATGAAATCTGCTCTTTTTTTGAAGAAGCTTGCTGGGGAACGCTCCAGGTGATAAAAGAAGAAAAAAAAGAGTTGCTGTTTGAATTATCAGGTCCTATTGTATTACGAAAATTTGACATATATTCTGAACCATTTTTTTCGTTGGAAGCAGGTTTTTTAGCGGAACAAATTCAAACGCAGAAAAACGTGACTGCCGAAGCGATAGAAGAGGTACATAAACGTTCCAAAAAAGTCCGTCTTCTCGTGAAATGGGAATAACGGCATCTTTTCTCGTCTATTTGCATTAAAATGGTTGTCTTAGAAACTATGGTTTCGAGAATCTGCTTTCCCCAGCTTCTTTCTTTTTTCTACATAAGCCAAAAAGACGGATGGGCAATAAAACATCCGTCTTTTAATCATTTGACAACGATCAGATCGTCGCTTTTGTTTTTTGTTGAGCCAGCCCAAAACCATCATGAAGGACTTGAGCGGCTTTTTCCATATCTTTTTGATCTATGACTGTAGACACCTTAATCTCCGAAGTGCTGACCATTTTGACAGAGATATGGTTTTCAGCCAAAATGGCAAACATTTCAGCGGCAACTCCTGGGTTGGAAATCATTCCGGATCCTACAATCGATACTTTTGCCAGTCCTTCCTCATATGTAATCGAATCAAATCCAAGCTTTTCTTTATTTCGTTCCAATACATGGATGGTGTCATGCAAATCATCCGTTTTGATAGAGAACGACACACTGCCAGTTTGATCATGGATGCGGCTTTGAATAATAATATCGACGTTGATGCCATGATCCGCCAGAACGCCGAAAATGGAGGATAAGCTGTTGATTTCATCCTTTAAGCCTTCTACGGTAATTCTCGTAATGTCATCTTCAAATGCTACGCCTCTTACCACCAAATTCTGTTCCATCGATATTTCCTCCTCAATGATCGTTCCATTTTCCCTTTCCATGCTCGATCTTACAACAAGCGGGATGCTGTAATTTTTTGCAAATTCAACCGCGCGTGGATGCAAAACACCTGCTCCTAAATTGGCTAACTCCAACATTTCATCATAAGAAATGGAAGAAAGTTTTCTCGCCCCTTTGATATATCTTGGATCTGAGGTGAACACGCCAGTCACATCGGTATAAATGTCGCAGCGTTCCGCTTTCAACGCCGCCGCCAGCGCCACCGCCGTTGTATCCGATCCTCCTCGCCCGAGAGTCGTAATTTCACCGTCTTCTGTGACGCCTTGAAAACCGGCTACGACCACTATCTTTCCTTCTTCAAGCAAACTACTCAGCTTTTTTGTTTCAATATTGAGTATACGCGCATTCCCGTGAAGTTTTTCCGTCTGAATGCCGGCTTGCCATCCAGTGAATGAAATGGCCTCAAACCCTTTTTTGATCAAAGCGGTTGTCAAGAGCGAAATCGTCACCTGTTCTCCAGTCGACAGCAACATATCCATTTCCCTTTTGGGAGGATGATCATCGATGGCCTTAGCGAGTTGGACAAGCTGGTCGGTCGTTTTCCCCATTGCGGAAACGACGACCACCACATCATTTCCTCTCTTTTTTTCTTCGATTACACGATTGGCCACATTGAAAATTCTGTCTATATCACCGACAGATGTTCCTCCAAATTTTTGAACAATAAGTCCCAACAAAGATCCCCTGCCTTTTCATTGATTCACTTCTAAAACGCAAACAGGCAATGAGAACCAAATCTCATTGCCTGTGAAGATGTAATAAGAAAATACATCAAGCGTGAGATAGCTCTCCAAGACGATTCCATCTTGACAGTTCTGCATTTCTTAAACACAGAACCAGCAGAAAAAGGAATGAGCCTTTCACTGCTTCGGCGGCCGTCCCCTTTCCAAACTTTTCATGGAAGCTCATTCTTCTCCAAGCTTGTACTCTTGAACTCCGCGCCTCTATCATCACTTTTACGTATGAAAGTGATTTTATTTAATTTTAGGACATTATAGCATAATGGGATTTTTATGACAACGCGCTATTTCAACTTTTCCTTAATGTTGCGGGCGATCTTTTCGGGAATACCTATTTTCGTAAACTCTTCTAATTCTGCTTCTTTCATTCTTTTTAATGATCCGAAATGTTTTAGCAGAAGTTTTTTCCTTTTCGGTCCGACTCCCTCAATATCATCAAGTGCGGATCGAAAAGCGGTTTTTCCCCTCAGCTGCCGATGAAAGGTAATGGCAAAACGATGCACTTCATCCTGAATTCTTTGCAGCAAATAAAACTCTTGACTGTTCCGCTTTAATGGGACAATCTGCAGAGGATCGCCAAATAATAACTCTGATGTGCGGTGTTTTTCATCTTTGGCAAGCCCTGCAACCGGAATCGACAAATTGAGTTCATTTTCCAATACATCTTTTGCGGCTTCGACTTGCCCTTTTCCACCATCGATCAAAATTAAATCGGGAAGCGGCAATTGTTCCTTTAATACCCTTGTATATCGTCTTCGAACCACTTCTCTCATCGATTCATAATCGTCCGGACCTTGAACGGATTTAATCTTATATTTGCGATACTCCTTCTTTTCAGGTTTTCCATCGATAAAAACAACCATGGCGGAAACAGGATCCGTGCCTTGAATATTCGAATTATCAAATGCTTCAATTCGCAATGGGGTGGATATTCCCATCGCTGCCCCTAGTTTTTCAACCGCTTTGATCGTTCTTTCTTCGTCTCTTTCGATAAGCGAGAATTTTTCTTGAAGAGCGATCGCCGCATTTTTTACCGCCATCTTAACTAATTCTTTTTTTTGCCCTTTTTTCGGCTGAATCATTTTGACTTGGATCAGTTGTTCCGCCAACTCGATGTCCACGTTTTCAGGCAGCAAAATTTCTTTCGGCTTTATATGATGGGCTTTGGAATAAAATTGTCCGAGAAAGGTTAAAAATTCTTCCTCATCTTCATTGTAAATGGGGAACATCGAAACATCTCTTTCGATCAGCTTCCCCTGTCTGACAAAAAAGACTTGAACACACATCCAACCTTTGTCAACGGCATAACCGAATACATCACGGTCCGTAAAGTCGTTCGTTGTTATTTTTTGTTTTTCCATCGTCGCCTCGATATGGGCAATTTGATCCCGATATTCTTTTGCTCGTTCAAATTCGAGATTTTCCGCCGCTTCAGACATCTTTTTCATCAATTCATCTTTAATCTCTTGATAGCCGCCATTTAAGAAACGGGTAATTTCCTCCGTCATTTTTTTGTACGTTTCTTCCGGGACATGATTGACACAAGGAGCTAAACATTGGCCTAAATGATAATATAAGCAGACTCGATCGGGAAGAGTGGAACATTTTCGCAAAGGGTATAGCCTATCGAGCAGCTTTTTCGTATCATTCGCCGCTCCCACATTCGGATAGGGTCCGAAATATTTGCCTTTATCTTTTTTTACCTTTCTTGTTGTAATCAGGCGAGGATGCCGTTCCGCTGTCAATTTTATATAAGGATAGCTTTTGTCATCCTTGAGCATGACATTATATTTCGGATCATGCTTCTTTATTAAATTCATTTCCAATATTAACGCTTCAATGTTAGAAGAGGTTACAATATATTCAAAGTCTTCAATCTCGTTGACCAGCCGCTGGGTTTTCCCGTCATGAGACCCGGTGAAATAAGAACGAACCCGATTTTTCAACACTTTTGCTTTTCCGACGTAAATGATCGTTCCATGACGGTCTTTCATTAAATAGCAGCCAGGCTGGTCGGGAAGAAGAGCTAATTTATGCTTGATTATATCGTTCATGATCGCCACCTCCTGGACCACCTGGTGAACCAATTTCACTTTCATCTGTTTGTAGTGAGAGCTTCTTTAAAGACTCGTATATTTTAGCTGAACGATTGCCTATATACAAGAACCATTTTATGTTTTCCCATGTTCAAAAACGTTCATGTTCATACATTGGATCGCTGACACCATTTTCGTTTCTTCTGTATTGATTCGTTTCACCGTGAAAATGGGAGACTTCTCGCAAACGAATGGAGAAAACAATCACGCACCCGCTTTTTTCTTGCTTTGGCTGTTTTGGCATGCATACTCGGCGATTCACCCGCCATTCTTCTCATTTTAAGAAGGCTACCCTTTCCAAATGAAACGGGTCACCCTATTTCATTTGGAAAAAGTAAAACAGCCATTTTCAAGAAAACGGTTGTCATCGTCCTGTTGAGACACTCGTTAATATTCCTTTCATTGAAAAAAGTTAAGTCTTTTCCATTTCATAAAAAACCAAAATCATGCTGATCCAAAATAAAAAGGCAAGCCCTCAACTCAATAACATTGAGATGCTTACCTTCGATTTTACCGCATTCCTCGAAATGACGGAGAATTATGAGTGCGGCAACATTCATTAAGCGTGTTTATTAATGAGTTCAGTTAACGCTTCTTTCGGTTGATATCCGATGACTTTATCCACTATTTCTCCATCTTTAAACAAGAATAAAGTCGGGATACTCATAACACCGAATTTTCTGGCCGTTTCTTGGTTTTCATCCACGTCCAGTTTCACGATCTTTAATTTATCATTCATTTCTGCATCAATTTCTTCCAAAACTGGAGCAATCATTTTACAAGGTCCGCACCACGGAGCCCAAAAATCGGCTAAAACAAGACCGCTGCTTGTTTCAGAATCAAATGTTTGATCAGTAGCTTTAACAATAGCCATTATTACCAATCCTCCTTATTTCCTTTCAGGTACTAGGGACAGTATACCATCCTTTAAATTGGAATGCTAATTTTTTGTTTGCAATTTGCATTTTCCCCGATCTACTTGAATTCTATTCTTTATCTCTATTACAAAAGCAGCGGTCAAACGTTTTTAATCAAACATCCAATCAAAAAACGGCCTCGACAAATCCATGGCCGTTTTTTGATTGGCTTACGAAGAAGCTATCTTTAATTTTTTGAATTCTTCTGTCAATATCGGCACTACTTGGAATAAGTCTCCAACGATTCCGTAGTCGGCTACGCTAAAAATATTTGCTTCCGGATCTTTATTAATGGCTACAATCACTTTTGAGTTGGACATCCCGGCCAAATGCTGAATGGCTCCCGATATGCCGCAAGCAATATAAAGATCAGGCGTAACCACTTTTCCCGTTTGTCCAATTTGCATAGAGTAGTCGCAATATCCCGCATCACACGCTCCTCGAGAAGCTCCCACCGCACCGCCAAGGACATCCGCCAGTTCTTTCAGCACTTTAAAGCCCTCTGCGCTTTTTACGCCGCGTCCCCCGGAAACAATCACTTTAGCTTCCGTTAAATCTACTCCTTCGCTCGCTTTCCGCACCACTTCTTTTACCACGGTGCGTATGTCTTTAATATCGGCTTGAACAGATGTGACTTCGCCGGTCCGGGATTCATCTTTTTCAAGAGGTATAATATTATTCGGGCGGACTGTAGCAAAAACGATTCCATCCGTGACTATTTTCTTTTCAAACGCTTTTCCCGAATATATCGGGCGAGTAAAGACGATGTTTCCCCCTGCAATTTCGACCGCCGTCGCGTCGGAAATCAGCCCTGTATTCAGTTTGCTGGCGATCTTAGGGGACAAATCTTTCCCCAGTGCCGTATGGCCAAAAACAATGCCATCTGGCTTTTCTGATTCGACCACTGCCAAAAAAGCTTGAGCATATCCATCTGGTGTATATTGTTTTAATTGTTCATTCTCAACCACAACAACTCGATCCGCTCCGTAATGGATGAGCTGTTCCCCTAAGTTTTTTATCGAATCACCTATGATGACGCCAACTACTTCTCCGCCTTCCGCTATTGTTTTACCCGCAGACAAAGCTTCAAACGAAATGTTTCTGAGTGCTCCTTCACGAACTTCTCCTAATACCAACACTTTTCGTGCCATATTCGACCCTCCTGTTTCTTGTTCCCTTTCCATTACACTACTTTTGCTTCCGTATGCAGCAATTGAACCAGCTCTTTTACTTGATCACTTAAATCGCCTTCCAATATTTTTCCTGTTTCTTTTTTTGGAGGCAGAAACACTTCAATCGTTTTCGTTTTTGGTTCAACATCCTCTTCTTCAAGATCCAAATCATCCAGTTCTAATTCATCAAGCGGCTTTTTCTTCGCTTTCATGATTCCGGGAAGCGACGGATAACGAGGTTCGTTTAATCCTTGCTGTGCCGTTACGAGCAACGGCAGGGAAGTTTCAATGACTTCCGAATCCCCTTCCACATCACGGATCAATTTTGCTTGCGTCCCCTTTATTTCAATCTCAGTGATCGTTGTCACATATGGAATGCCTAATAGTTCTGCTACACGCGGCCCCACTTGCCCGCTGCCGCCGTCTATCGCCACATTCCCCGCTAAAATCACATCCGCCTCTTTATCTTTTAAAAATTCAGCCAAAATTTTCGCCGTTGTAAATTGGTCCCCGTCTTCTAAATCGTCTTCAACATTGATTAAAACCGCTTTGTCAGCTCCCATCGCAAGAGCAGTGCGCAGTTGTTTTTCACTTTCTTCGCCTCCGACGGTTACAACAGTCACTTCTCCGCCGTGAGCATCACGGATTTGAATAGCTTCTTCAACGGCGTATTCATCATATGGATTGATGATGAATTCCGCACCCTCTTCATCAATGGATCCATTGGTAATCGTGATTTTTTCTTCCGTGTCAAACGTTCTTTTTAACAACACAAAGATGTTCATTCGTCTCCCTCCTATATCATAATATTCATACTTTTAATACTGTTCAGATAATTAAATGGACAAAATGTCTACTCTCCTTTAAAAACAGGAGCTCGTTTTTCGATAAAAGCTTTTATCCCCTCTTGCCCATCTTTCGATTCAAAAACTTTGCCGAACCATTCAGCTTCTTTCTCCATCCCTTTTTGAAAATCGCCTTGCTTGGAATAATTTAATAGTTCAATAGCCGCTTTCAGTGAAAGCGGACTCTTCTTCGCAATTTTTGCTGCTAATTCCCGTGCCCGCGGTAGAAGTTCTTCCTCCTTGCAAACATCGTTGGCAAGCCCCCATTGAACCGCTTCACTTCCCGAAATCGGTTCACTTGTAAAAAGCATCTCGGCTGCCTTTCCGGTACCGACATAACGAGGCAGTCGCTGGGAGCCGGCAAAACCAGGGACTAACCCAAGGCTAAGCTCCGGTAAACCTAATTTGCTATTTTCCGTCACAAGGCGAATGTGGCAGCTCATGGCTAATTCCAAACCTCCGCCCAATGCCGCTCCATGAATAGCGGCAATTACAGGTTTGGAGAAATGTTCAATGCGATTAAACACTTGCTGCCCATGAGAAGCGAGAGAAGAAAATTTTTTGCCATCTTTGACAGTTGCAAATTCCTTAATATCCGCTCCCGCGGAAAAAAATCTCCCTTTTCCGTAAATAAGTACCACTCGGACATTCTGCTCGTTCTCCAATTCATCCAAGAGCAAATCCAATTCTGAAATGACCTCATTCGCTAAAGCGTTTGCAGGCGGGCGATCCAAAATCACTTCCGCCACATTTCCTTGTCGTTGCCATGAAAGATATTCCATTTCCTTACCATCCCCTTATACAACGGAAAATCATTTTTCTCCTAAAAACCCCTTTAATAACAGTTTGGCTACAGTTGGTGCGAGAGCCACAAGGTCATATTTTTGTTTGTTCATGACCCATGTTGTAGCGATTTCATCGATCGTCCCAAACAGTATTTGACGAGCTAGGCGAGTATCAAGATCAGGAGCAAATTCCCCGCTTTCCACTCCTTCGCGAAGAATTTGCTCTATAAAATCTAAATATTCTTTCAACACATTATTGATGCGTCGGCGTAATTCTTGATTGGACTGCCTTAGTTCCAGCTGCGTTACTACTGCCAATTTCGGGTTTTGAGAAAGAATTCGAAAATGATTTTCTATCATCATGAATATTTTCTCTGCAGCCGTTTGTTTCCCTGCTATGACTTCTTTAATTTTTTCGATGAAATTCGCCATTTTTTCTTGAAACAATGAAATTAAAATGTCTTCTTTATTTTTAAAATACAAGTAAATGGTGCCGTCGGCTATTCCCGCCTGCTTGGCGATCTTTGAAACTTGTGTTTGATGATAGCCGTTTTCGGCAATCGTAATCACGGCCGCGTCAATGATTTGATGGTATTTCGGTTTGTTTCTTCTCAAGACAATCCCCTTTCAAACTACACATCATCATTTATGAATGATCATTCATTCATAAATGAATCTTATCTTTTTTCTCCCATACTGTCAATAGAAAGGTTCATCATTATTTTTTCTTATTCAGCTTCTTTTTCGTTTTTGCCTAAATTTTCTTTTTCTTCTTCTGTAAGAGCACGCCGCAATATTTTTCCCATTGCGGTTTTCGGCAATTCTTCCCGAAACTCGTAAATTCGTGGTACTTTGTAGGCTGCCAAACGTTTTCGGACAAAAGCATCCAACTCTTTTTCCGTTGCAACCGCGCCTTTTTTCAGTACAACATAGGCCTTGACAGTTTCCCCACGGTAAGGATCCGGAACCCCGGCTACGACAGCTTCCTGAACCGCTTCATGTTCGTACAGAACTTCTTCCACCTCGCGAGGATAAATATTATAACCTCCTGCAATAATGATATCTTTCTTGCGGTCGACGATGTAAAAAAATCCTTCTTCGTCCATGTAACCGATATCCCCTGTCAAAAGCCAGCCGTTTCGCAAAACGGCCGCTGTCTCCTCGGGACGATTCCAGTACCCTTTCATCACTTGCGGCCCCTTTACAGCCAACTCGCCAATTTCATGAGGGGGAAGCGGATCTCCGGTTTCCAGCGATAAAATAGCTGCATCTGTATCCGGCCAAGGGAGCCCTATGCTTCCTTCCGCCTTTCTGCCCCACAGTAAATTGGCATGGGTAACAGGAGAAGATTCGCTTAATCCGTAACCTTCCACTAATTTTCCGCCTGTCACTTCTTCAAATTTTTTCTGGACTTCTAACGGCAATGGAGCCGATCCGCTAATACAGCATTTAATGGAGGAAAGATCATATTTGCTGATATCAGGATGGTTGAGCAAACCAATGTACATCGTTGGCGCACCGGGAAACAAAGTGGGACGTTCTTTTTCAATCGTCTTTAGTGTCGTTTTGACATTAAATTTCGGCAATATAATCATTTTATAAGCTTGCATAACGGATAAAATCATGACAGCCGTCATTCCATAAACATGGAAAAATGGGAGCAGCGCCAATACCGATTCTTCCCCTTTGCGGCACTTGTACAGCCAAGCGTCAATCATGGAAGCGTTTGCAACAAGGTTTTTATGAGTCAGCATGACCCCTTTTGGGAATCCCGTTGTTCCCCCCGTGTACTGCAAAAGAGCAAGATCTTCTTCAAAATCGAAATCTTCATCGATTTCATTCGCCGTTTCGTTTTTCAAAACCACATCAAATAAATGAATGTTCCCTCTATGATGCACTTTTACCAATATTCCTGTTTGTTTTTTTTGCATTTGAGAATAGATAGTATTTTTAGGAAAGGGTAAATAATCTTTGATAGCTGTGACAATGACATGTTCAATGTCCGTCTTGTCCATGATCTTCGCCACTCGAGGGTAAAGAACATCCAGCGTAAAAATCACTTTTGCACCTGAATCCTCCATTTGGTATGCCAGTTCTCTTTCCATATAGAGCGGATTTGTCTGTACGACGACGCCACCAGCGTATAGTACACCGAAGTATCCGATCACGCTTTGGGGACAATTAGGAAGCATGATCGCCACTCTGTCTCCTTTTTGCACGCCAATTTTGCGCAAATATCCCGCTAACTTTAAAGCAGATTCATACACTTCTAGAAAGGTCATTTTCTTCCCCATAAACTGGATGGCCGTGTTCCCGGCATATTCTTCGGCTGCTCGAGTTAAATAGGATTGAATCGGAATAGGCTCATATGAAAGTGTAGCAGGAATTTCCTCTGGATAATGTTTAAGCCATGGTTTATCCGTCATCGAACTCCCCCTTCGATATTTTTGGAAAATTTAAAATATTATATACAAATTATACAATATATTTATCCTATTCACAATCAAAGAAAAAAGATCGAACCTCCCTCCAAAATCGAAAGAGGTTCGACCTTTTTAAGCAAAAAAGACTAAATATATGATTCCAAGAATAAAAAATGCTCCGCAGCAAACAAGCAGCACTTTGGCCAATTTTTCCATTGTTTCATCTCCCCAATACGTTGTGGAGCTTGTTTAAAGAGAAGGAAAAAGGTGAAGACTTGCCAATATGGATTTTACTTCAGTTCAACCACTGTGACGCCGCTGCCGCCTTCCCCCGCTTCTCCGAGACGGATGCTTTTCACTGATCGATGACGCTTCAACAGCTCTTGTACTCCTTTTCTTAAAGCCCCTGTTCCTTTCCCGTGAATAATGGAAACACGCGGATATCCGGCCAATACGGCATCGTCAATGTATTTTTCTACTTTTATCAAAGCATCTTCATAGCGTTCCCCGCGCAAATCCAGTTCTAAGCCCACATGATAATCTTTTCCCTTTACGGTAGCCAACGGTTTCGGATCGACCTTTTTTTGCGAAGGAATGTATTCAAGATCCGATTCATTGACATTCATTTTTAAAATGCCGACTTGAACGAGCCATTCGTTCCCGTCGACTTTTTCGAGTATCGTTCCTTTTTGACCGAAGGACAACACTTTTACTTCATCTCCCGGCATAAAGGAACGGCTCCTTTTCGCTTTTGGTTGCGGTGTTTTTTTGTCTATCTCCGGCATGGCATCAGACAACCGCTTTCTCGCTTCGATCAATTCATGCTCTTTTACTTCTGCATTCTTTTCCAAGCGCAGTTTTCTTAAATGGCGAATGATTTCTTCCGCTTCTTCTTTCGCCTTTTCGACAATTTTGGAGGCTTCTCTTTCAGCGCGGCTGTACATTTCTTCTTTTTTCTCATAAAACTCTTGCATCTGGTTTTGCAAATCTTTTAAAAGCTTTTCAGCCGATTTTAAATAATCTCTTGCCTCTTGTTCTTCTTTTTCGGCTAATTTTCTGCTTCTCTCTAAAGAAGCAATCATATTTTCTACTTCGTTTGTATCGGCACCCGTATATTGTCTTGCCCGTTCAATGATCTTATGATTTAATCCTAAACGCTCGGAAATTTCAAAAGCGTTGCTGCGTCCGGGAACGCCGATGAGCAAACGATAAGTTGGGCTTAATGTTTCCACATTAAACTCAACACTGGCATTGATGACTCCGTCTCGGTTGTATCCATAGGCTTTCAATTCAGGATAGTGGGTGGTTGCCACTACCCTGGCCCCTACTTCAAGCACTTCATCCAAGATCGAAATGGCAAGAGCCGCTCCTTCCTGTGGATCAGTCCCTGCTCCGAGTTCATCAAACAGCACCAAGCTCTCCCCCGTCACTTCCTTTAAAATGTCTACAATATTCACCATATGGGAAGAAAATGTACTTAAGCTCTGTTCAATGGATTGTTCATCCCCGATATCGGCAAATACGGAATGAAAAACGGCCATTTCCGAACCTTCCTGAGCCGGTATTTGCAGACCGGATTGTGCCATTAACGTTAAAAGACCGATGGTTTTCAGCGTAACGGTTTTTCCTCCGGTATTCGGTCCGGTAATGACGATCGCTGTATAATCTTTCCCCAGTTCAATATCGTTGGGTACAGCTTCCTCTATCGGCAGCAAGGGATGACGCGCTTGATGAATCCTTATATATCCTTCTCGATTCATCAACGGTTTAGAGGCTTTCATGCTCTTGGCCAATTTCGCTTTGGCAAAAATAAAATCCAAATCACCCATCACTTGAACAATGACCAGCAGTTCATCGGCATTTTCCTGTACTTTCGCCGACAACTCTCTTAAAATTTTTTCGATTTCTTCCTGTTCTTTCAGCTTCAATTGCTTTAATTGGTTATTTAATTGAACAATCGATTCCGGTTCAATAAAGAGAGTTTGTCCTGAAGATGACTGATCATGGACAATCCCGCCATAGTGGTGGCGATATTCTTGTTTCACCGGGATGACGTAGCGATCATTCCGAATCGTAACGATGGCATCCGAAAGCATTTTCTGCGCATTTTTGGATCGAATCATGCTTTCCAGACGTTCGCGAATTCTTCCTTCATGAATCCTGATTTGACTACGGACCTCTCTTAATGTCGAACTGGCAGAATCCAAGATCTCTCCGTTTTCATCGACAGCGCGTTTAATGTCATGCTCCAGCTCCGTCAACACAGGGATCTGTTCTGTTTGTTCTGATAAAATCGGTAACTGTTCCCCGTTTTCAACCAGTTCGGCGATAAACTTTTTCATCATCCGTCCTGAGTATATCGTTCCAGCAATTTGAATCAATTCTTCGCCATTGAGCAATCCCCCGATTTTGGCTCTTTTCACGTGTGGACGGATATTATGCAGCCCATCTAAAGGAGCATGTCCTGCTACTCGTAAAACGGTTGCCGCTTCATCCGTTTCCTCCTGCCAATGAACCACTTCAGAAAAATCAGCAGAAGGAAAGAGAGCGTCGATTTTTTCAATTCCCAATGAAGAAGAGGCGTGCTGTTCCAATTGTTGCTTAATTTTATCAAATTCTAACGTTGCCAATACTTTCTTATTCAATGAGCAATCTCTCCCATCAAGCATCATTCGATTTGTATAAAGCTATGCTGAAAAAGGTTGATGGATCTCATACCATAAGTATTCTCCAAAATGAACCATCCAAATGACCATATTAAGGGATCTGTAAAAACCGTTTCATCTGTTTTGCATCCAATGTATTCAATATATTTTTCCGTTTGATCCAGCCCTTTCTTGCCGCTTTCACTCCGATTTCCATAAACCTCAATTGATCAACGGCATGGGCATCCGTGTTGATAAAAAATTTTACACCTGCTTCTTGAGCTTTTCGCAAATGATCCGCAGATAAATCCAAACGGTGCGGATTGGCATTCAATTCTAAGGCCGTATTCGTTTCTTTCGCCCATTCAATCAATAAATCGATGTCAACATCATAGCCTTGTCTTCTGCCAATCAGCCGGCCAGTCGGATGAGCAATTAATCGGACATACGGATTTTCCAAAGCCGTCCGCAGCCTTTTCATAATAGTAGAACGGGATTGGGAAAAATGCGAATGAATGGATGCAATGACGAAATCCAGCTGCGATAATAATTCATCGTCGAAATCTAGCGTTCCATCGGGTAAAATATCCATTTCAATACCGGAAAAAATTTCAATATCCGAATATTTTTCGTTTAATTTTTTGATTTCTTCTATTTGTCTCTTGAGCCGATCAGGCGTTAAACCGTTTGCCACTTTTAAATATTGGGAATGGTCGGTAATGGCCATATATTGATACCCTTTTTTTCTGCACGCTTCCACCATTTCCTCCAAGGAATAAGCCCCGTCCGACCACGTAGTGTGCATATGCATATCGCCTTTTAAATCTTCCATTCTCACTAGATCCAAGCTTTCACGATAATGGTCGACTTCGGTTCCGTCCTCTCGAATTTCAGGAGGAATCCAAGGCAAGCCAAAATGGCGGTAGAAGTCCTCTTCTGTAGAAAAGGTCACAATTTCTCCTGTTTCCTTGTTTTCGATGCCATATTCGCTAATTCGTTCTCCTCGTTGTTTGGCAAGCTGTCTCATCCGAACGTTGTGATCTTTTGAACCTGTAAAGTGATGAAGCGCCGTGGCAAATTGTTCCGGTTCCACAATTCGGAAATCAACCGAAACACCATATGAATCCTCAAGCACAACCGACACTTTCGTTTTTCCGGCTGCTGTTACTTCTTTGATTCCCGGAAGATGGATCAGCGCATCCGCAACCTTTTGTGGATCAGCCGCAGCGATGATAAAATCCAAATCTTTCACCATTTCCCGTAACCTGCGAATGCTTCCGGCACGGGCAAACTGTAGGATTCCATCGATGTTTGCAAGGTTCTTCTCGATATGTTCGCACAGTTCAAGCATATGCCAGATGGGTAGTCGTTCCGGTCGATCGCCAACTTGCTTTATGGCTGCTAAAATTTTTTCTTCCGTTTTTTTCCCGAATCCAGGGAGATTTTGCACCTCCCCTTTTTCACAGGCGGCCTTAAGTTCCTCCGCATTCGTAATCCCAAGCTCTTGATAAAGTTTGGAAATTTTTTTGCCTCCAAGACCCGGAATCTGCAAAAGAGGAATTAAACCTTTCGGCACTTCCTGCTGCAATTGTTCTAAAACAGAGGAGGTTCCCGTTTCTATAAATTCCTCGATGACACTGGAAGTAGCCTTTCCAATGCCGGGGATCGATGTAAAGTCTTTTATCTCATTTAAACCGCGTTCATCTTTTTCAAGGGCGGCCGCGGCCTTTCGAAAAGCGGACACTTTAAAGGAATTTTCCCCTTTCAGCTCCATATGGATCGCAATATTTTCCAGAAGCCGAACAACGCTTTTTTTATTGTTGATCATCCATTATCACCCGCAATTTGGAAAAAATCGATAAAGATTTCATCTATCGGCTGTACATATCATGCCATTATGTCTATTGAAAACTTAGTATTCTTCCTATATACTATCAGAAACACAGGAAATGAAAAACTTCTCCTATTCAGAGAAGTTTTTACAACGTTGTTGGGTTGAATGCAATCAGCTGTTTCACATAGTCCGAAACAATCGGCGTATGGTTGATCATCGCTCCGGCAATGACAGATTGCTGCAGCTGAGCTTGAATACTGTCAACCGGGAGGAATGTGCCTAGAACGATGAGCACAAGCAAAACAACATATATTTCTAAAAAACCGAGGATTCCCCCGCCGATCATGTTGAACTGACGAATAACGGGCAGATTGGCCACAATGCTGAGCATGGAAGCTAAAAAGGAAAGAGCTATTTTGACAGCAACAAAAATAATCACAAAAGCAATGGCTCCATAAAATAATTTATCCACATTGACAGCATGGGCAAAAAAGAGAAGGCCGCTGCTGCCGTTTTCATCCAATGAAGGAGCAGGAAATAATCCGGAAAGCCTTGCTGCTACAGCATCATGCGCAGCATAAGCCGCGATTAGAGCGAGAATCGAACTGGTCATATGGAAAAGCTGGCTAATCAAACCTCGTTTTAAGCCGATCACAATACCGCTGATGAGAAAAAGCGCCAGAAGCAAATCAAGCATTGTCATCACCCTTTAACTTATTGAATTTTTCTTCCAAACGGAGATATTCTTCTTGGAGTTTTACATAATCATGTATGGCATTAACGGCTGTTAAAACCGCTAATTTACTAGTGTCAAGGGAAGGATTCTTAGAGTTGATTTCACGCATTTTTTCATCGACCAGCTCTGCGACATGCCGAATATGACTGGCTGATTCCTCGCCAACAATGACGTACTGCTGTCCATATATGTCAACGGTAATTCGGTTTTTTTTTCTTTCAGACAATGTAGAATGCCTCCATTCTAAAAGAATCCTAACCTTTATATTAACATCAACATTCATCATTTGAAAAGAAAAAGGAGAATTATGTTGTCGAATATAGTACTGAAAGTATCTCATTCTGTTCTTTCGTCCATGAAAACACATTATGCGGACGATTTAACCGCGAAACTGCCGACTGGTGCTGTTTTTTGTGCTAAACGAAACGGATGCACAATCACCGCTTACAAAAGCGGAAAAGTCCTTTTTCAAGGAAACAGCGCCGAGCAAGAATCCAAAAAGTGGGAACAAGACTCTCTTCCATCTGAAAAAAAGTCATCCATGAGCAAAGGTTCTGTCTTGCCTTCCGGTTTTTCATCGCTTTCCGTTGTCGGCAGTGATGAAGTCGGTACAGGGGACTATTTTGGCCCGATCACTGTTGTTGCGGCCTTTGTCCGAAAAGATAAGATCCTTGATCTAAAACATTTAGGTGTGCAAGATTCGAAACAGCTCAGCGATCAGCGTATTATCGATATCGCAAAACAATTGGTCCACACCATTCCATACAGTTTATTGGTGCTGCATAACGAAAAATATAATGAGCTTCAGAAAAACGGAATGTCCCAAGGCAAAATGAAAGCTCTTCTTCACAATCGCGCCCTTTTAAATGTATTGCACAAAATTTCTCCTGAAAAACCGGACGCCATACTGGTCGATCAATTTGCGGAAGAACCTCTTTACTTCCGATATTTAGAAAAAGAAAAAGAGATTTGCAAGGAAAACGTCTATTTTCAAACGAAAGGTGAAAGCGTCCATATTGCTGTGGCTGCCGCTTCCATTCTCGCCCGCTTTGCATTTTTAAGAGAAATGGAAAAATTATCTAAGAAAGCTGGCTTCACCCTTCCAAAAGGCGCCGGTTCCATCGTCGATGAAGCAGCCGCTCGACTCATCGCCGAAAAAGGCGAAGAAAGCTTGAATTATTTTGCCAAAAGGCATTTTGCGAATACGGAAAAGGCTATGCGGTTGATAAAATAAGCGAAACTTCTGTCACCGATAAGAGAATATCCGCTAACAGAAGTTCGCTTTTTTATTTTTCAGGCTGTTGTTTTTCTCGGCGGTGAAATCTTAACTCCTCCGCTTTCAATGTATGATTTTACGCTAACCAAGAGAAAATCCTTCCTTAATCGAGTAGGAGGGAGCGATTAACTCCCGTCCTCTCACACCACCGTACGTACGGTTCCGTATACGGCGGTTCAATTAAGATCATTGACGCAAGTCTTTATAACTTCCGTGAATAGCTGTTCTCTTTATGCCAGTGGTCACTCCACCCTCCAAGAGGTCTCCCACGGGATTCACCGCTTCCTCCCTCAAGTGAGGTACTACGTTTTCTGTGTTCATCATGACTCACTGAATACCAAGGGCTATTCTCTCTTAATTGTTCGGTCCTTCTTAGTTGTTCTAGACCAACTAATACTATGACCTCTGCTGACTTCTGACGGTTCAGCTACTTATCACTAAGTAGGTTATGAAGAGTACTTCACCTATCCGCCAGACCTCCCCGGGTAAGTACATGCACTTTCACACCATCTATCCGCCTCATTTACTCGATATGACCTTCGACAGAAAGAGCTTTGTTTTGTTATGCAAACTCACTCCATCATACCTAGCCTTATATGAGGTTCGTGTTCCTCGGACCGGTGTTTTGCCTCCAGCTTCCTTCAGATTCCGCGTCACCACGGACACCCTTGCTCTTGGCTAACCTCTACTTCTGTCTTCGGGGTTCGGGACTTACACCCTATAGTTCATGTACATGCCGGGCGCACATAAAAGCAGACTCAACATCCAAAGAAACGGTGATGTTGAGTCTGTTTTCATGTAATGATCCTCTTAACTTCTTAATTCTGCTCCTGTTTTTTCTTTTACGGCAGCAAGCACCTTTTCATGGACGTTCATGACTTCTTCATCTGTTAACGTTTTATCCGGATCATAGTATTTAAGAGAAAAAGCGATCGACTTCTTGCCTGGTTGTAAATGTTCCCCTTCATATAAGTCAAAAATGCGGACTTCCTTAAGCAGCTTTCCACCTGCTTGCCAAATGATTTGTTGCAATTTTCCAGCTTCCGTGTCTTTGTCCACCACCAAGGCAATATCGCGTATAATCGAAGGGAAGCGAGGGATCGAATCGTATTGCAGTTCCAGCGCTTGTTCATTTAACAAGATGCTCGCTTTTAATTCAAAAACATACGTTTCTTTTAAGTCTAATTGTTTTTGCTTTTGAGGATGCACTTGACCAATAAAACCTAATCTTTTGCCATTTAAAAAGATTTCAGCAGTCCGTCCCGGATGCATATCAGGGAGTTCTGCTTTTTTCCATTCAATGGCATCGCCAAGGCCAAGTTTTGCGAACAGCCCTTCTAATATTCCTTTTAAAACAAAAAAGTCTGCCAGTTTTTGTTCTCCTTGCCACTCGTTCGCTTCCCACACACCGGTAATGGCTCCGGCAATATGTTCATCTTCCTGCGGCAGTTCTTGGCCGATTTGTTTCAGAAAAACCGACCCGATCTCATATAACCCGATTGAATCATTTTGGCGTGCGACGTTATAGGATACTGCTTCCAACAAATGAGGAACCAAGCTTTGGCGAAGAATACTTCTTTCCTCGCTCATAGGCATGGCGATTTCGACCGGTTCCGTTTTATCCAGTACAAATTGATGAACCATATCCCGACTGGTCAAAGAATAAGTGATGGCCTGATACAGCCCCGCTCCTTCCAGAAACTTGCGCACGACGCGACGCTTCTGTTGATAAGGGGTTAAACCTCCCGGAGAGGCAGCTCCTACCGGCAGCGTTTTTGGCAATTCGTCATATCCATATAAACGAGCTACTTCTTCGATTAAATCTTCTTCAATCGTAATGTCCCCTCTTCGAGTCGGAACGGTGACAGTGAACAAGTCGTCGCTAGTTTCGACAGTGAAACGGAGTCTCCGGAAAATATCGACAACATCTTGACTCGAAAGATTGGTTCCCAAAACACGGTTGATTTTGGAAAGCGATATCGTTATTTTTTTCGGTTCTGCCTCTAAATCTCCGGCGACAACCGTTTCTCGCAGCACTTCCGCACCAGCATATTTTTCCAGAAGTTCAACAGCTCTTTCCGCCGCAGCTTTGACCCTGTTTGGATCGACACCTTTTTCGTAGCGGGCGCTCGCTTCACTGCGCAAGCTGTGATCCTTAGATGCCTTTCGAATGGTTGTTCCGTTGAAGTAAGCAGATTCGATTAAGACGGTTGTCGTATCCTGCTGAACTTCGGAATTCGCTCCCCCCATCACTCCAGCCAATGCTACGGGTTTGGAACCGTTCGTGATCACGAGATGTTCCGTCGTCAAAGTACGTTTTACATCATCTAATGTCACGATTTCTTCTCCATCATAAGCGCGTCTTACCAGAATTTCTTTAGAACCAAGGCGATCGTAGTCAAACGCATGGAGAGGCTGTCCGTATTCCAGCATGATATAGTTCGTAATATCTACCACATTGTTGTGTGGACGAATACCAGCTGCCATAAGCCTTGCCTGCATCCATAACGGAGAAGGGCCTATTTTTACGTTTTTAACCACTTTGGCGACATAGAACGGATTATCTTCTTTTGCTTCCACTGTCACTTTTATGTAATCACTGGCTTTTTCTGTACTTTCATGGTAAACGGGATGAGGCAGTTTCACATCACGATCCAAAATGGCCGCCACTTCGTAAGCGACACCGAGCATGCTTAAGCAGTCGGAGCGGTTCGGCGTTAATCCTAGCTCGATGATACAATCGTCCAAGTTCAACGCTGTGATCGCATCCGCCCCCACTTCAGCATCATCCGGAAACACAAAGATCCCTTCGGCAAATTCTTTTGGCACCAATTTTCCTTCAATACCGAGTTCTTGTAGAGAACAAATCATGCCGTTCGATTCTTCGCCGCGCAGTTTGGCCTTTTTAATTTTTATGCCTCCCGGAAGGCGAGCACCTGGTTTGGCTACTGCCACTTTTTGGCCTGCAGCTACATTCGGTGCACCGCAAATAATTTGAACCGGTTCTCCTTCACCGATATCTACCAAACATTTGTTCAATTTGTCGGCAGCCGGGTGTTTTTCGCATTTTAATACATGGCCGATCACTACATTTTTAATATGTTCTCCCGGTATTTCCACGCTTTCTACCTCAATGCCGGATCGGGTTATTTTTTCCGCCAGATCCTTCTCGGAAATTCCCGAAAGATCCACATAATCTTGAAGCCATTTCAGTGAAACCAACATATTCAGAAAACCTCCTTTTCTCAATGAACCATGTTGCCTTTTTAAAGGCAATCGTTATCCGTTTATGTACAAGTGCTTTTAAAGAAACAGCACCTTGCGTTAAGATTCGTGGATGGAAAATTGTTTTAAAAAGCGAATATCGTTCGTATAGAAATGACGAATATCATCTATTCCGTATTTAAGCATAGCAATTCTTTCCGGACCCATCCCGAAAGCAAAGCCCGTATATTTTTTCGAATCGAAACCGGCCATTTCCAACACATTCGGGTGAACCATACCGGCTCCTAATATTTCAATCCATCCAGTGCCTTTACATACGCTGCATCCTTTGCCATGGCAAATTTTACAGGAAATATCCATTTCCACAGAAGGTTCGGTAAACGGGAAAAAGCTCGGACGCAAACGAATTTCCCGATCCTCGCCGAAAAACCGTTTAGCAAACACTTCAAGCGTTCCTTTTAAATCACTCATGCGTATGTTTTCATCGACCACAAGACCTTCAATTTGAGTAAATTGATGAGAATGAGTCGCATCGTCGTTATCGCGGCGGTAAACTTTTCCTGGACAAATAATTTTAACCGGGCCTTTTCCTTTGTGTTTTTCCATTGTCCGTGCTTGAATAGGGGAAGTATGCGTGCGAAGCAAAATTTCCTCCGTTATATAAAACGAATCCTGCATATCGCGGGCTGGGTGATCCTTCGGCAAATTAAGCGCTTCAAAGTTATAGTAGTCTGTTTCCACTTCTTGTCCTTCCGCTACTTGATACCCCATGCTGATAAACAAATCTTCTATTTCTTCTATTATTTTGGTCAATGGATGGGCATTGCCGTTTTTGACAGGACGTCCCGGCAATGTAACATCGATCGCTTCTTCTTTTAATTGCTTTTCTATGGCCGCTTCTTCCAGCTGTTTTTGCTTTTTCTCGATTTGCTCGGCAATTTCAGCCCTCACTTGGTTGGCCAAAGCCCCGATTTTTGGACGTTCTTCTGCAGACAGCTTCCCCATTCCACGCAAAACCTCTGTAATGGGGCCTTTTTTGCCTAAATAGCTGACACGAATGTCATTTAATTCTTTTAAGTCTTGAGCGCTTGCCACTTTTGACAACGCTTCTTGAGCCAATTCTTTTAACTTCTGCTCCACTGTCATGCTCCTCCTTTTACATTATTTTTCCAAACGAAAACCTCGCCCCAAAGGAAAGGGACGAGGTTGGATCGCGGTACCACCCTTTTTAGCATGCCGAACCGTTCGCGGCATACTCTCTTCATACAAATAACGGCTATTGAACCGGGGCGTCTTTACATTTCCTCGGAAATGGTCCAAACGCCGACTCGAGAGGTGAACTTCGTTTGCTCTTCACATAAAAATGCTTTCAGTCACGGCATTTTCTCCCTGAATGGAAGGAAGCAAACTACTTTTCTCTGTCATTGTCTTTAACCCTATTTAAATTTGATTCGTTTCATTAGAATGAAGTCCTTTAAAAGGATTCGTCTCTCAAAAAAGCGTTATTATTCCGCCATTAAGCTAAATTCGTATTATAGATATCATTATAGCAATTTCATTGGCGATTTCAAACCCCTTTTGTCGAATCCTGAAAGTGATACAGCAAAATGCCGGCTGCAACTGCTACGTTCAGCGATTCGCTTTTTCCGTAAATCGGTACATATACATTGTGATCGGTTAATGATAATAACTCTTGCGAAACGCCGCTGCCTTCGTTGCCGACCAATACAGCAAATCCTTTAGAAGGATGGATATCCCGATAATTTTCGGCATTTTGCAAAGCCGTTCCATAAACAGATACACCCTTTTTTTGAATCAAGCTGATCGCTTCTTCTAAAGGTGACTGTACGATGTCGACATGAAAATGGCTTCCTTGGGCAGCTCTTAATACCTTCGGATTATAGGGATCGGCGCTTCCTTTTCCTAGTACGACCACATCGATCCCCGCCGCGTCCGCTGTCCGTATCATCGTCCCGATATTTCCGGGATCTTGAACACGGTCAATCAGCAAAAAGGTCGTACCTTGTTCAAGAGCGTTTTTTGAATCCCGTTTTTTGCAAACGGCAAAAATCCCTTGCGTCGTTTCCGTCTCAGCCAGAGATTTCGCCACTTCTGCTGTCACAATCGTGATCGGAATACCGTCCATATTCCATTTTGCAGGCAAAACAATGTTTTCCTCCATAATGATTTCTTCTATCTCATTTTTATAGGAAAGTGCCTCTTCAACTAAATGGAATCCTTCCATCATATATCGCCCGGTTTTATCTCGTTCTTTTCTCGTCGCTAGCTTCCTCCACTGCTTGACTTGTGGATTTTTAACGGATTGGATCACTTTCACTTTTTTCTCACCTTTCGACCATAGAATTCAATTACATCATTATAGCATAATGTCCGCGACGCCGCGCATGATCCACGATCAGCTAGATATGATTTTTGCCAATCAACCGCTTTGAAAAGAGAGGATTCCTTCTTTTCCTATAATCAAATGAAAAGGAACTCCTTTCAAATGGCCTTTTGGCAGAATGATTTATTTTTTTACATAGCCTAAGCAATGAAGGGGAAAATAGACATGAAAGTATGTGAAAGGAGAGGAAATGCATGAATTTGGATTTGCGAAAGGCCATCCTTCATAATGTTTCCGGCAATACGCCTGAACAGTTGGAAGATACCATCGTGGATGCCATTCAAAGCGGAGAGGAAAAAATGCTCCCCGGACTCGGTGTACTATTTGAAGTCATTTGGAAAAACGCCAGTGAAAAAGAAAAGCAGATGATGCTCGATACTTTATCCGCGGGACTGAAATAAAACAAAGCTTGAATAAAAAAACTTTACGGGATTTTCCTTACGGCTCATGATCGCCAATCATTCCCAGAGATCCATCTCACTATATTATTCGCTCATTTTCATTGGAACTTAAACATTCTTCTTTCGTGTTCATACTTGGCTTCCAATTGAATCTGAAACGTCTTATCCTTTCATCGCTTATTTCATGATGAAAACAGCCACCTTTCTAGCAGAAAGGTGGCTGTTTTGCCATTTATCCGATCATTTTCTGTCAAATCAAAGATTAATCAAATGTGATTTTATTGACAGCCTCGCGGTCGAGACGAAGAATCACTTCTCCAATCAACTTCACAGCATTTTCATAATCATCTCGATGCAGAAGCGCGGCATGGGAATGAATATAACGGGTCGCGATCGTAACCGATAACGTCGGTACTCCTTGTCCGGTCAGATGAATCGATCCGGAATCGGTGCCGCCGCCGGCAATGGCATCAAATTGATAAGGGATATTTAATTCATCTGCTACATTGGTGACAAAATCGCGCAATCCTTTATGGGAGACCATGGAAGCATCGTATAAAATGATTTGCGGTCCTTTTCCCATTTTGCTTTGTGCTTCTTTTTCCGAAACGCCCGGAGTGTCTCCGGCAATGCCGACATCAACACCGAAAGCAATATCGGGCTGGATTTTTTGAGCGGCTGTTTTCGCACCGCGCAAACCTACTTCTTCTTGTACCGTACCTACTCCATACACGATATTTTCATGTTTTTTATCTTTTAAATATTTTAGCACTCCTATGGCAATGGCAAGGCCGATGCGATTATCCCAAGCTTTGGCAAGAAGCATTTTTTCATTGTTCATCACGGTGAATTCAAAATAAGGAACCACCATATCTCCGGGGCGAACCCCCCACTCCATTGCTTCTTCGCGGCTTGAGGCGCCAATATCAATAAACATGTCTTTGATTTCGACCGGTTTTTTCCTCGCTTCCGGCGATAAAATATGCGGCGGTTTGGACCCGATAATGCCGGTAATGTCGCCTTTATTTGTCACTACCGTCACCCGTTGGGCAAGCATGACTTGGGACCACCAGCCACCGACTGTTTGAAAGCGCAAAAAACCTTTCTCGTCAATTTGCGTCACCATAAAACCGACTTCATCTAAGTGGCCGGCAACCATAATTTTAGGGCCTTTCTCGTTTCCCACTTTTTTCGCAATTAAGCTTCCGAGATGATCAGTGGTGATTTCATCCGATAATGGCTCTATGTATTTTCTCATGACTTCGCGTACTTCCCGTTCATTTCCCGGGATCCCTTTCGCGTCAGTCAGCTCTTTTAGCATAATTAACGTTTCATCCAATTTCGGCATGGGACGCCCTCCTTTTTCATAAGCTTTATTCTTTAAATTATATAGAAAAATGGAAAACAATACAAAACTTTTACCTAATATCCTTCGCGCTGCCTTTTATAATTTACTTCATTTTTCTCAATGTATGCACGTTCTATATCTTCTGTTGAAAAGCCTAACATGTTTGCCAACAGAACGTATTCCTCCCACGCTTTTTCATAAGAAGACAATGTTTTTTCCTTTTTCAGATGATGGAAAGCTTCGTAAACTGCCAGAAATTGGTCCGTTAAATCATTGGAAGTAGAAGTGGGATCCTTGATTTGTGTAAAAGAATCAAACTTGAGCTCCAAGCCGATCGATAGCAGAAAATGAATCCCGTCTACATATTCTTCCAAAATGATCTCTTTTTCACTCGGCCCTTTTTTGCTCCAAAATTTAAAACATCTCGTCTCATTTGCAAGCTCTCCCAATTCGACTAAAAGGGCAAGCAGTTTGTGGCTGAGCAAGTTTTCATTCGCGACATGATTTTCTTGTTCAATGTATTCGTCCAGAGCTCTTTGCATGTCATATAATTTTGACAGGTTCATCGTCTGACCCCTTTCTTTTTCTCTTCTTCGCCATTATATCAAAGAAGTGAGTATGACAGCATTTTCGTTTCCAAGAGGAAAGATTGTCTTCTATCCATAGAACAAACGAAAAAGGCTTCATTAAGGGCAACATTCGACATTTTGTCGGTAAAAACAATAACAATCGAGTAGGAGGGAGCGATTAACTCCCGTCCTCTCACACCACCGTACGTACGGTTCCGTATACGGCGGTTCAATTAAGATCATTGACGCAAGTCTTTATAACTTCCGTGAATAGCTGTTCTCTTTATGCCAGTGGTCACTCCACCCTCCAAGAGGTCTCCCACGGGATTCACCGCTTCCTCCCTCAAGTGAGGTACTACGTTTTCTGTGTTCATCATGACTCACTGAATACCAAGGGCTATTCTCTCTTCATTGTTCGGTCCTTCTTAGTTGTTCTAGACCAACTAATACTATGACCTCTGCTGACTTCTGACGGTTCAGCTACTTATCACTAAGTAGGTTATGAAGAGTACTTCACATATCCGCCAGACCTCCCCGGGTAAGTACATGCACTTTCACACCATCTATCCGCCTCATTTACTCGATATGACCTTCGACAGAAAGAGCTTTGTTTTGTTATGCAAACTCACTCCATCATACCTAGCCTTATATGAGGTTCGTGTTCCTCGGACCGGTGTTTTGCCTCCAGCTTCCTTCAGATTCCGCGTCACCACGGACACCCTTGCTCTTGGCTAACCTCTACTTCTGTCTTCGGGGTTCGGGACTTACACCCTATAGTTCATGTACATGCCGAGCGCACATAAACAAAACACCCATTCTTTTTTCAGAATGGGTGTTGAATGTTTTTTTCTTATTTTTGAAGTTGTGCTTTAGCAGTATCCGCTAATTGAGCAAATGCTTTTTCATCGTTTACTGCAAGGTCAGCTAGCATTTTGCGGTTTACTTCAATGCCGGCAAGTTTTAAGCCATGCATTAAACGGCTGTAAGAAAGTCCGTTCAATCTTGCAGCAGCGTTGATACGCGTAATCCATAGCTTACGGAAGTCGCGTTTTCTTTGACGACGATCCCGGTAAGCATACATATAGGATTTCATTACTTGTTGATTAGCAACTTTATATAAAGTGTGCTTTGCACCATAATAACCTTTTGCCAGTTTTAGAATTTTTTTGCGACGTTTGCGAGTTACTGTACCGCCTTTTACGCGTGCCATATTATTTCCCTCCTAAAAATTCTTGTCAATCTTATTTAAGGTTGTCAAGCATATGACGAATCCGTTTAAAATCTCCGCTTGATACAAGAGCAGATTTGCGAAGTTTCCGTTTTTGTTTCGTAGATTTATTTGCAAATAAGTGGCTAGTGTAAGCATGAGAACGTTTTAATTTCCCAGAACCAGTCTTTTTGAAACGCTTTGCAGCGCCGCGGTGAGTTTTCATTTTTGGCATTGTGAATTCCTCCTATCAAGTTGTTACTTTTCAGATTTTGGCGCCAGAACAATAAACATGCTTCTGCCGTCCATTTTCGGCTTAGTTTCGACTGTCGCCACATCATCGCAGGCTTCAGCAAAACGATCAAGCACCTTTTGTCCCAGCTCTTTATGCGTGATGGCGCGCCCTTTAAAACGAATGGACGCTTTCACTTTATCGCCCTTTTCTAAAAACTTGCGGGCATTGCGAAGCTTCGTATTAAAATCATGTTCTTCAATCGTCGGGCTTAGGCGCACTTCCTTGACGTTGATAACCTTTTGTTTCTTGCGGGCTTCTTTCTCTTTTTTCTGCTGCTCAAATTTGTACTTGCCGTAATCCATAATTCGGGCAACAGGCGGTTTGGCATTAGGGGCAACCAAGACTAAGTCGAGATTGGCGCGGGCCGCAATTTCCAAAGCTTCATTTTTTGATTTAATGCCCAATTGCTCGCCGTTTTGGTCGATGAGACGGACTTCACGAGAACGAATGCCCTCGTTTACGATCATGTCTTTGCTAATAATGAGCCACCTCCAAAAATTTTTCAGGGAATACACCTTGCAAAAACAAGCTACAGAAAGGGCTTAGGAGTCGGGAAAGCATAAAAAAATGCGGGTATACAGAAAACCCGCATAAAAATGGATCAAGCCATATGATTTCGATTGACTCCGTTTAACCTGCCAACAGCTTATAGGCGTCAGTTCAGGTGAGAAGCGGGCTTGCTTCTGCTTGTTCTTCACGTGTATTCTATTCCATTGTCGCTCCAAAATATATCATATCTTTAAATATTGGTCAAATTATTTACAAATCAATCACGAACTCCATAATAACAAAGACCTTTCACAAAAGCAAGCTTTTTTCAAACAAACAAGAAAAAACGCTCAACTAGAGCTTATGTCGAAGCGGAGGATGCTCCGCTTCGTTTGATGCCATTATTTAGCTGAACGTCGGCTAACCTCTTCTTTAATCATTTGAACGAATTGCTCAAACGGGATGGTTTCAGATTGTTTTTCACCGTATTTGCGGACGTTAACGGTTTTGTTTTCGATTTCTTGATCGCCGACTACGAGCATATACGGAATTTTATGGACTTGCGCTTCCCGAATTTTATAGCCTACTTTTTCATCACGGTCGTCTATTTCCGCACGAATTCCTTCTGCCCGAAGTTTTTCTTGAACGGTTTTAGCATATTCAAAATGCGCATCAGCCGCAACCGGAATCACTTTTACTTGGACAGGTGCGAGCCAAGTTGGGAATGCCCCTTTGTATTCTTCTATTAAAAAGGCGACAAAGCGCTCCATCGTTGAAACGACGCCGCGGTGGATGACAACAGGTCGATGCGGCTTGCCGTCTTCCCCGACATATGTTAAATCAAAGCGTTCCGGCAGCAAGAAATCGAGCTGAACAGTAGAAAGAGTTTCATCTTTGCCTAGTGCGGTTCGAACTTGGACATCCAATTTCGGACCATAGAAAGCAGCTTCTCCTTCTGCTTCATAATAATCCAGACCAAGCTCATCCATTGCTTCCTTCAGCATGCCTTGGGCTTTTTCCCACATTTCGTCATCATCATAATATTTTTCTGTATCCTCAGGGTCGCGGTACGACAGCCGGAAAGAATACTCATTCAGGCCGAAATCTTTATAAACTTCAAGAATGAGGCGAACGACACGTTTAAATTCATCTTTAATTTGATCAGGACGGACGAAAATATGAGCGTCATTCAATGTCATTCCGCGCACGCGCTGTAAACCGCTCAGCGCACCTGAAAGTTCATAGCGATGCATCGTTCCAAGTTCCGCAATCCGGATCGGCAACTCTCGATAACTGTGAATGCCGTTTTTGAAAATCATCATATGATGAGGACAGTTCATCGGACGAAGGACTAACTCTTCATTGTCCATTTTCATGACAGGAAACATATTTTCTTGATAATGATCCAAGTGGCCGCTTGTTTTATAAAGATCCACACTACCTAACACAGGAGTGTATACATGCTGGTAGCCCAGACTTTCTTCCTTGTCTACAATATAGCGCTCTATTACGCGTCGGATCGTCGCACCGTTAGGAAGCCATAACGGTAAGCCTTGTCCCACTTTTTGCGAATTCATAAACAGATCCAATTCTTTGCCTAGTTTGCGGTGATCGCGCTCTTTCGCTTCTTCCAACATTTGAAGATGATGTTCCAAATCTTCTTTTTTGAAAAAGGCGGTTCCATAAATCCGCTGCAGCATTTTATTGTTGCTGTCACCGCGCCAGTACGCTCCGGCAATGCTTAAGAGTTTAAATTCTTTGATTTTCCCGGTGGAAGGAACATGGACACCGCGACACAGGTCAAAAAATTCCCCTTGTTCATAAGTGGTAACCGTTTCTCCTTCCGGAATGGCATCAATTAACTCTAATTTATACTCATCGCCAATTTCTTCATAAATTCGTTTCGCTTCTTCCCGTGTGACTTCTTTGCGGACAATCTCCAAGTTTTCTTTCACAATTTTCTTCATTTCTTTTTCAATTTTTGGCAAGTCTTCAGGAGTCAGCGGCTCTTCCAAATCGACATCGTAATAGAATCCGTCTTCGATAACAGGGCCAACGCCTAATTTCACATTTTTATATAGTCGTTTAATCGCTTGCGCCATTAAGTGTGCTGTGCTATGGCGAAGAATATCCAGCGCTTCCTTCTGATCAGGAGTAATGATTTCAATAGCACCGCTCGTTTTGATCGGTGTACGCAAATCCAAATGCTTCCCGTTCAGCTTGCCGGCGATGGCTTTCTTTTTGAGTCCAGGGCTGATGGAAGCGGCGATCTCTTCCGTTGTAATTCCTTCTGGAAACTCCTTTACAGCCCCATCAGGAAATGTAATTTTCAACATGTTTGACATTTGTCCATTCACTCCTTATTCCCATGATATTTTTTTACTAGGATGATTCCATGTACCGTATTCATTCTCGTTCATACGGGACGAATGAACGGAGAACATCGGCTTGCTCCTACATTCATTATCCGCGATTTGACTTTTATCCATATCAAGCCGGTGAAAAACGTTCGTCATCAGACTCAAGCACCAAAAGATTTTTTTGGCCAACAAAAAACCCCGTCCCTCTCATGAGGGGCGAGGTTGTTCATCGCGGTTCCACCCTGCTTTCCCGAATTTTTGCCATATGACCGCAAAAATTCGGCTCCAGATCAGATAACGGCTGCGGCCGTCAAGCCAATACTGAGCAATCTTATTGCCGTTCCTGGCTGCGGTTTAAAGGCGGTAAGCATTCCATTCGTGTTGGAAAAGTTTCAGCCTCGCTTTTCCTCTCTGATAAACCGTAATAGAACGCTCATGTCCTTATCATTACCTTGTGCAGTATGTTCTTGTATGTACAATATTATAGGGGTTTTTCCCGACAAACTCAAGATCTGGATGTTAAATTATTAATTGGCGGCATCTTTTGATCCAATCTTCCATTGCTCTTCCCAAAATTGACGAGCAGGAAGCAAGGTCACTCTCTCTTCAAAGATATTTTGAATCGTTCTGGAAAGCCCTGATTCCCCTTCATCCGTATACAGTCGAATGTGGCCGGGAGCAAGCGATAATAACGGCACCAATGTAAAGCAATCTACCGTCAGCGGACGGTTCACTAATAACCGTTTATCCAAAACTCTTAATAAATCATCTTGATGGAGCCTTTGAAAGCGTTCATCGTAAAAGATCGGTTCGTTTTCGTGTAAATACACTCTTAACATGGGGATTTGCTGTTCTTTCTTCCGCAAAAATTCTCGTTGCATATGAATGAATACTTGATATTCCTGCTCCATTTTAAATTCATCAATAGCCAGTTCCACGTATTTGCCCACTCGATCCCAAAACGGTTTAAGCCGAAATTTAGCGAATCCATCAAAATGAACATGGGACTCATTCTCCGGCAAAGAAAGAAAAGAATCCCGCAAGAACGGTACTTCAGGAAACTCTTCCAGCAGTTGGATCAGTTCCTTTCTTTCACCGGAAAACATCTCGCAAATAATCTCCAGAATTCGTTGGCTTTCTTCTTTATCCTTGTACCAATAAGACGTTTCTAATAATTGTTTTGCCCATTGGATTCGTTTCCATTCCAACATAAATTCTATAAACACCGTACAAATCGAACTCGAATTCCATGTCTTTTGCGGATGGCGAACGAAATACGGAGCGGTTGAAAATCGCTTTTGCTGCAGCTCAACTTTCACATGATTCTTTTTCGAGAACTCGCTCCATTTGAAAGCATCAAGCTGGTTGGAAAATAAAATTTCAATCAAGATGGCCCCCCCTTGTCCGTAAACTTTATATTTCATATATATGGGGGACCCAATGGTTTTAGAATAGACTTTCTTGCTTTGATGTTAGTACCAAATAGACAGAGCTTTGTTCTGGACATTCATTCCTTTCATAAGCATATCTAGCGAGGGGTATAGTTCATTTAGAAAAAAAGAAACCACAAGAAGGAAAGCTCCTTTGCAGCTTGTGGCTTTAAGAAGATGATTATTTGAGAGAGGAAACAAAGCTTTGCATCGTTTCTTTTAAAGAGAGATGCCTACGCTTGTCAAAAAATCGTACCTACCTTTCTCTTCTATTAGGACCATCCAATTTTACAGCGATGGTCAAAAATTTGATTCGTTCCATAATTCTGGCGGCCTTCAACTTCTCTTCTTCTCCTCTTTGCGAATGAGAAAAATGAAACTCCAGTTCATCATAATCAAAATTGGAGCTGAAAAAAGTAGGCAGTCTTTCCAAGCTGCGGTATTGAAGAATGGGGCCCAGAATATCATCTCGCATCCAGCTGGACACGGATTCTGCACCGACATCGTCCAGCATAAGGACCGGTGTTTTTTTAATCATATCGAGTTTTTCATTGATGGAATGGTCGTTTAATGACTGCTTCATTTCTCTTACAAACTCAGGGAAATAAACAATATACGAGGGAACACCGACATTTGCCAACTCGTTGGCGATTGCTCCTAACAAATAAGATTTTCCAACGCCAAAATGCCCGTACAAATATAAACCCCTCTGTTGCTTTTGAGTATGATAGCCCGCAACAAATTCTTCGGCATATTTGAGCGCTTTAATTCTCCCAGGAGTATTGAAATCGAACGTCTCAAATGAAGCCTTCAACACTTCTTTCGGAACATAGATGCTTTGAATCAATTTTTCTGTTTTCCGCTGCTCATCAAAGATGATTTTTCTTTGGCAGCGTCTGTATTCGATATCAATACTGCCCTTTCGCATGACCAGCACAGGTTCATACCCCTGCATCATGTTTCTGCATTGGCTTAAATCGGGGCAGCCTTGACAACCTTTACTTTGGGTTATATATTCATATAATTTTCCTAAACTTTTATCCAAAACTTCCGAGTCCACTTCGTCTCGATGCTTTTCCAAAAAGTCGGAAACATCCGGATTTCCCAAGATATCCTTGCGCACCGCCTGGTATCTTTTGTGAAAATCGGGCGAACTAAGCCGTTTTAGCGAATCTTGGATACGTTTCATTTATGTTCACCTCCCGCCGTTTTTCTTTTCTTTAATTTTTCTTCCAACTTCCGTTTTTCCGCCTCAAAGTCAAAATCTTCGTCCTCTTCCTTCGAGGCTGATTTTTTCGATTCGTATTCTTGAAACCAATCAGGCAGCTTTTCGATACGGACGGGCTTTTTTTTCATTTGGTTCGTTTGGTTCGTTGTCTTTTTCTGATTCGCCCACTCCAAATATTGGCGATGTTCTTTTTTGGCCAATTCCAACGCTTCTTTTACCGTCTTTATCTTCTTTCGTGCCCAATGTGCGGCCACTTTCTCCAAGTAAGCCTTTGACAATTTCATATCTGTTTTTAACAATACGTATTGGATCAAAACATTAACGACACCCGGCGAGAGCTTTTGCTGGAACATAATCTCTTCAATCGCCTGCAAATCAGCTTTAGAAGGCATACTTCCCGATATGTCAATCAACAGCTGTCGTGGAGAAGTCGTTTCCAAGTATACAATCAGTTCATCTTCAGGGCTGTCTCCTTTTGTTTGGCTTCGCAATACGGGAGGCTGCACTAAATCCACTAGTTCCGGAAGTTCAGGATTTACCTTTAACTGGTACCAATCTCTGGCTGATTTTCGTAATTGATCAATATCCACCTCATCGTTCTCATCCAATGCGCTTAAAAGAATATTCTTCATTTCCAATTCATTGATGCCATATAGATGGGATAACTTCAAAATCGTTTCTTTCACTTGCGGAGTAAGCGTTTGTTTCGGCACCATGACACTTTTCAATCCGCTTTCCAAAAGCTGAAAATCGAATTGTTCGTCATTCAGTGTAAGTCCGGGATTTTCCGGTCTTTTTAAAAATTCTTCCCCCGTTTCAGATTGGCTATCGGAAAGTGCTTCCGAATCCATAACGGCAGACGGCGAAGAAGAGAACACCTCCGGCCATGATCTTGTCACTTCTTTATAAGATTCATGTTCAATCGTTTCATTTGAAAAAAATTTCTTCAATCGCAAAAATTGAGAACGGCCAATTTTGCGATATAAAAAGACGTTCAGCATCCCATCTTGAAAAAACTGTTCCGGCGTCAGCGGCGGCAATAACTCATAAATATAGCTTCGGGAGTCTCCCATTTCTTTTACATATGTTTTTAACAATCCGATTCCTTCTAATTTTAATCGTTCATGATAAATCGTTTTTAAATTCATATTTAAAAAATTCATCAACCCATAATGATTGGAAGTTTTGGACCAAAGCCGATTTTCCTCTGCTTGGGCCCAAAGCGTCATATATAAACTAAAACAAGCAGAGCCGATTAACGGTTGATACAGAAAGGTAAGAATTTTTCGATCGGTGTCATGAAGGATTCCGCTTAATTTGACCGAATACTCATCCACTGGTTGCAATTCATTCCAAAACGGTTTCATTTTAATCGAACCTTTCTAAACTCATTCATGTTTACGTACAGGAATTATGCGTATCTGGGGTCTCTTTTAGCTGCAGGCCGAAACGGAATGTATGAACGAGGCTAGAAGAAAAAAAGCCAGAGATTTGTTCAAACTCCAGCTTTTTATTTTTCTTTTTTGATCAGTTCTTTCAATTCTTCTAAAAATACATTTATATCCTTGAATTGGCGATAAACGGAAGCAAAGCGGACATATGAGACTTCATCCACTTTCGCCAAACGATCCATCACCATTTCACCGATTTTCTCTGAATGAACTTCTGATACACCTTCATTTCGGATTTCTTTTTCGATATCGAGCGTGATCTGTTCCAGCTGCTCAAGAGAGACCGGACGCTTCTCGCAAGCTTTAATGAGACCGCGTAATATTTTTTCTCGGCTGAATTCTTCCCGAGTATTTTCTTTTTTGATCACGATCAGCGGCAGCTCTTCCACACGTTCAAACGTGGTAAATCGATAGGAACAGCTTTCGCATTCGCGCCTTCTGCGTATCGATCTTCCTTCATCGACCGGCCTTGAATCCACCACGCGGGTGCCGTTGTGCTGACATGCTGGACATCTCATAAAATCACTCCGTCTCATCTCAATATTCCCGCATTCTACCTAGAATGATTATATAATAATGGAGTTTTTGAACGCAATTTTTCTTTCAAAAGAAGCGACATTGCCAGAGATAAGTAAAAGGGTGCATGATTGCCATGCACCCTTGAATTTTACAATGCTTTTATATTTTGAGACTTCACTTGTACCGGGCCCATCCCTCTCGGCAATTCAATGGTTTCACGAGTCTGGGCACCTAATGCTTCAGCTATATAATCAGCAGCAATATTCGGATTCAAATCGCCGCATGTATAAACGTCAATGCTTGCATATCCGTGCTCTGGGAAGCTATGAATCGTTAAATGTGATTCTGATATAATCACTACCCCGCTTACGCCTTGAGGAGCAAATTTGTGAAATGCTACCTCTCTGATTTCTGCACCAGATTTCAATGCGGCTTCCACGAAGATTTTTTCAATTTGTTCCACATCGTTCAATTTTTCAAATTCACAGCCCCAAAGTTCAGAAATGACATGACGACCCATTGTTTCCATTGATCGTTTCCCCCTTTTACAAAATTTTTTTCGATCAAAAGAATATTTTTAAAAGTTTTATAACTACCACGGGGGAAAGTTAGTCCGAAGAGGTCCTAACCCTTTAAGTAGTTATGATTCCATTATAAGAAGTTCACGAATCATAGTATACTTGGTTTAATATCTTTTTGCAATAATGTTTTTGTCGAATGCAGGCAAAAATCGTTTGTACCGTTAAGAAGGACCAACCCGGTTAAATAAAAAGGCTCCATATGGCATGATTTTCAGTCTCAATGGATAGAACCTTTCGCTGGATTAAGCAAAAAACGAACTCATCCATATCATAATAAAGCTAAACGTATCCCATAAAAAAAGAGGCTGACTTTATAGGTCGCCCCTCTCCTAAGCACAAAGAGGGAGCCTGGCCCAGTCAACCCCTGTAAAACAACAGTTTCTAGCTGGAAAACATATGCGAAGCTATGGTGCATCTTGTTAAACACGAAAACTAGCTTTTTTCAGTTTTTACGTTTCAACCAATTTTCATTTCAGCTTTTTTTTCCATTTCTTGCGCGACAAAAGTGGCCAACTCCACTACACGGCAGGAATAACCCCATTCATTGTCATACCAAGCCAACACTTTTGCCTTTTTTCCGCCGATGACGATCGTGGATAATCCATCGATTATGGCAGAACGTGAATCGGTATTAAAATCGATGGAAACAAGCGGTTCGGTAGTGAATCCAAGTTTTCCTTTTAAAGGACCTTGGCTGGCGGCAATAAACGCTTGATTAATTTCATCGGCCGTAACTTCCCGTCGCAAATCCACCACTAAATCCACTAAAGACACGTTCGGAGTCGGCACGCGCAGCGCCATCCCATGCAGTTTTCCTTTCAATTGCGGCAGCACAAGCGCCAGCGCTTTAGCCGCCCCTGTAGTGGTCGGTATGATGGACTGGCCGCAGCTGCGGGCTCTTCGCAAATCTTTGTGAGGATTATCAATATTTTTCTGATCATTTGTATAAGCATGAACGGTTGTCATCAACCCATTTTCGATGCCGAATTCTTCATCCAGCACTTTCGCTACCGGCGCCAGACAGTTGGTGGTACAAGAAGCATTGGAAATAATATGATGCTTTTCTATGTTTAAATCGCTTTCATTCACGCCCATGACAATCGTAACATCCTCATTTTTGCCGGGCGCCGTCAAAATGACTTTTTTCGCTCCGGCCTCAAGGTGAAGAGACGCTTTTTCACGGGAATTAAATTTGCCAGTTGCTTCAATCACGATATCTATTTGAAGATCTCCCCAAGGAAGCTCTGCTGGATTTCGGTTGTTTAATAATTGAATTTTTTTGTTGTTGACAATAATGGCGTTGTCTTCTGCTTCGACCTCTCCTTCAAACTTTCCATGATTGGAGTCATATTTAATGAGATGAGCTAAAGTAGCAGCAGGGTAGCTTGCATTAATGGCTACAATATCTAATTTTTCTTCTAAAATGGCTCTTCGTAAAAACATCCTTCCTATGCGGCCAAAGCCATTGATTGCTATTCTCGCCTTCATCATTCCGGCTCCTCCTATATGTTATACTTTTAAGGGAATTAACTAAAATTAGTATAACATATTTCATTTTTAATGGAATGATTATTTTGCATATTTTTTTGACCATCCCTTTTTATACCATCACAAAAGTTCACCATGCTATCCATAAAACAAAAAGGCTGTCCAATCTTCAGACAGCCTTTTGTTTACGGGCGGAGGGCCCATATTTCGATGATATGTTCCAACTGTTTTTTTGTTTCGGTAATGGTCCCATTGTTATTGATCACTGCATCCGCTTTACTGGCTTTTTCTTCAAGAGGCATTTGTGCCGAGATTCGAATCTCGGCAGCCTCTTTATCTAAACCGTTTCGTTTCATCAGTCGTTGAAGCTGTATGTTTTCATCTACATAGACCACGATGGTTTTATCCACCATCCATGTCAGTCCGCTTTCAAAAAGAAGCGGAATATCTAAAAAAATCGTTTGCTTTCCATTCCGAATGGCCTGCTCTTTTTCCAAAAGCATCTGTTTTCGAACAGCCGGATGTACAATAGCGTTCAGTTGAAGTCTTTTCTGCTCGTCGCGAAATACAAGGTCGCCAAGCTTAGGTCGGTTAATTTCCCCATTCTCCAACAGAATGTCTTTTCCAAATGTCTCCACTATTTTTTTATAAGCCTCTTCTCCAGGTTGAACGACAATCCTTGCGGCAACGTCGGCATCAATCACTGTAAAGCCCTTTTCTTTCAAAAGACTTGATACCGTGCTTTTTCCACTGGCGATGCCGCCGGTTAAACCGATGATGGCAGCCATTTGCGTCCCCCCTTTTCCATTCTTGTCATCGTATAAAAGATACTAGGTCTCTTTTAACCAATTTTCCAAAATCCAATTAACATTAACAGCAATCCGGGGAGATACGTTAATCTTTGCACCCATTGCCTTTTGGAAAATACGGACCCCATCTTCAGCCCGGCAGAAACAAATATTAGACTCATAATGGCAACGGATGCGGATAATAAAACGGGAGAATAGCCAAGCATGGCCGCTCCCAATCCGGCTCCGAAAGCATCAAGGGATAAAGCAATTCCAAGCATGACCGCTTCCAGGCCCGTAATCGTTCCCGATCGATCAAAATCCGCTTTTGTCGGCGTCTTTAAAATACTAATCACTAAACCGACGGACTTTAATTCCAACTTAAAAATCGTCTTTTCATGCGGAAGCTCTTCTTCATCTTTTTGATGGCTGCGAAAAAGCGGAAAAAGCGCCCATGCTCCCAAACCGATCAAAATAATGCCGCCAATCAGCGATGCCAAATGCGGGGACAATAACTGGCCGAATAAGCGGCCGATCATCATTGCCAGCAGCAAAGCCACACCTGAACAGCAAGAAAGAATCACGACAGACTTCAAAGGGAGTTTCATTTGTTTGATGCCGTAGGCAAGTCCCGTACTGAAATTATCAAGACTAACCGCAAACGCAAGTAAGAGTAAAGAAAAGAATGATCCCATTTGTGCAATCTCCTTCCTATCTGCCTGAAAATAATATATGGAAGGAGCTCGCCCATTGTTCATTCGTTTTCAAACGGCCGGCAATGTCAATGCTGACAGTTTGAGCAAAAATGTGTGCCGCGGCCAGCGACTTTTATTTTTTCGATAGGACGCCCACAGATCCGGCAAGGCTCCCCGTTTCTCGCATACACAAACAGTTGCAGCTGGTACGTCCCTTTCTTCCCTTGTGAATTCACATACGAGCGGACCGTGCTTCCGCCTTTGTCTATGGCCTCTTTCAACGTAGTGATGATCTCCGCTCTTAGCTTTTCTATTTCCTTATCATTCAAATCCTGTGCTTTCCGCTCCGGATGAATCCCGGAACGAAACAACACTTCATCGACATAAATATTGCCGAGTCCAACCACTACTTTTTGATCCAGCAGAACAGCTTTAATCAATCTGCTGGTTTTTTTCAGTTGTTCTTTCAAAAATCCGAATGTGAATGCATCAGAAAAAGGCTCCGGACCTAAGTGAGATAAAGGAGGAGCAAAAAATTCTTCTCCCTTTGGAAACAAATGAAACGTTCCAAATTTCCGTACATCTCTGTACAACAGATGCGTACCGTCAGTAAAGTGGAACACTAAATGGGTATGAGGATCCGGCTCTATCTTTTCTTCCACACGATAGCGACCTTCCATCCGCAAATGCGATACAACAGAATAATCATCAAAATGGAAAATCAAGAATTTCCCTCGTCTGGATATATCATGGATCGTCTGTCCGTTCAACGTTTTTCGAAAAGTGTCTGCGTCTGTATTTTGAATCATTTTCGGCCAACGGATCGTCACGTCTTTTATCGTTTTCCTCGTGGTTAAAGGAAGCAATGTTCGCCGAACGATTTCTACTTCCGGCATTTCAGGCAAAACCTATCACCTCCAAACCGCCTATTTAGCATCATACCAAGTGGGGCCATAGGCATAATCCACTTTTAGCGGAACTTTCAATTCAACCGCATGTTCCATTACATCTGGTACGATTTTTTTCATCGTTTCTATCTCATCGGGAGGAACTTCAAAAATCAATTCATCATGCACTTGAAGAAGCATTCTCGATTTAAGCTGTTCTTTCTTCAATCGTTCTGCCATATCTATCATTGCTTTTTTAATAATATCAGCAGCGCTTCCTTGTATTGGCGTATTCATGGCCGTCCGCTCTGCAAAGCTGCGTACATTGAAATTTCGGCTTGTAATTTCCGGCAAATATCGTCTTCTATGAAGCAATGTGGTTACATAACCTTTTCGTTTTGCTTCTCTAACAATCTCATCCATATATTCTTTTACATCCGGATAAGAAGCAAAATAACGTTCAATAAACTGACCGGCTTCCTTTCTCGTAATCCCTAAATTTTGTGAGAGTCCATAATCGCTGATTCCATAGACAATCCCAAAATTAACGGCTTTCGCCTGTCTCCTCATATTGGATGTCACTTCTTCTTTTTGTACATGAAAAACATCCATTGCCGTTTTGGTGTGGATATCCATATCCTCTCGGAAGGCTTCAATAAGCTTTTGATCACCGGATATATGAGCGAGAACCCGCAATTCGATTTGTGAATAATCCGCTGAAAAGATGACCCAATCTTTTTCAGACGGGACAAAAGCTTGGCGGATTTTCCTTCCTTCTTCGAGTCTGATCGGGATGTTTTGCAAATTAGGATCTGCGGAACTCAGTCTGCCTGTCTGTGTAAGAGCTTGATTAAAGCGAGTATGCACTTTATGAGTATTTTGGTGAACTACTTTCAACAGCCCATCTATATAAGTGGATTGCAATTTTCCTAGCTGGCGGTACTCCAAAACGTAGCGAACGATTTCATGACTGCTTTCCAATTTTTCCAATACATCGGCGGATGTGGAATAACCTGTTTTCGTTTTCTTTATCACCGGCAGCCCCATTTTTTCAAATAAAATATGCCCTAATTGTTTAGGAGAGTTAATGTTAAACTCTTGTCCGGCCAATTCATAGATTTCCTTTTCGATTTCCTGAAGCCTGTTGTGAAGTTCGTCACCCATTTCTGTCAATCGATCCACGTCCACCTTTACGCCTGTCCATTCCATATCGGCCAAAATCAAAGCAAGCGGCATTTCTAAATCGTAAAAAAGAGAGAGCTGATCATTTTCTTTCAGAACATCTCGACATGTTTCCGCCAATTTAGTAAGCCCCACCGCTTTTCTTGCAATATGCTCCTCATAAATTTCTCTGTCCGGGAGCTTTAATTTCGCCCCTTTTCCGTAGATCGCTTCGTCGGATTGCACTTCATTAAAACCATGAAGCTTAGCTACATCGGCAAAATCGGAAGGGGATTCAGACGGGTTAATCAAATAAGAAGCTAGCAGTAAATCAAATTCAATCCCTTTCAGCTCAATTCCATGCCTCCGCAAGGCAATGACCGTACGCTTAGCATCAAACACCGTTTTCTTTTTCGTTTCGTCTTCAGCCCATTTTTTAAAAACAGGAGATTTTAAAGTTGATTCTGTCGGCAAATAAAAAATTCCTTTTTCATTTTGAACAGCCATACCGACAATGTCGCTAATGAAATAATTTTCACCAATCATCTCTAAATAAAAAGAATTTTCCTGTTCGAATAAATCCTCCGTGATTTCTTCGACAGTTTGATACTCCAATTTTTCTAATGGCTGCACTTCTGTTTCCTGAGTTTGATCTATTTTCTCCAGCAGAGACTGGAATCCAAGTTCCTTATAAATACTCTGAACTTTTTCCCAGTCCGGTCCTTGATACTCAAGTTCGTCAACCGTAATCCCTAAAGGAGCATCTCTTTTAATGGTTGCTAGTTCTTTGCTCATTAAAGCTTGTTGTTTATGTTCTTGAAGCCGTTCTTTTAGCTTTTTTCCGCTGATTTCATCAATAGAATCGACTACCTTTTCAACGGTTTCAAATTCTTTTAACAGTTTAATCGCCGTTTTTTCGCCGATTCCAGGGACTCCAGGAATATTATCCGAAGAGTCTCCCATCAAACCTTTCATGTCGATAATTTGTTGAGGGGTAAGACCGTATTTTTCTTTTACATGTTCCGGAGTGTATTCTTCAATATCGGTAATTCCCTTTCGACAGAGACAAACCGTTGTTTTCTCCGAAGCCAATTGGGTCAAATCTTTGTCTCCGCTGTAAATTTTGATTTCAAAATCTTTTTTCTCCGCTTCTAATGAAAGGGTACCAATGATATCATCCGCTTCATAATTTTCCAGTTCAAATTGCGGAATGTGAAAAGACTTTAATAAATCGCGGATAAACGGAAATTGCTCCGACAGTTCCGGAGGCGTTTTTTGCCTGCCGCCTTTATATTCCTTGAATGTTTCATGTCGAAAAGTCGTTTTGCCGGCATCAAATGCCACCAACATATGGGTTGGCTTTTCTTCCTCTAATATTTTGTTCAGCATCATCGTAAAGCCGTAAATCGCATTGGTGTGAATACCTTTTTCATTATTTAATAACGGAAGGGCGAAAAAAGCACGGTATGCAATGTTGTTTCCATCTATCAAAATCAGTTTCTTCTTCACTAGGCAACCTCCCTTTGTCTTCTCCTACTTGTTATTCTACCATGCAAAGAACCGAAAAGAAAAAAGCGGTTTTCCACCCGCTTTTTCTTTATGGAGGCCCCTTCGATCATGAAAATGCGCCATTTCTCACTAATCGGGTACCAAGGACGTTCCACCATTTAACAAATCTATTTTATATGACAAAAGCTTGTTTTCGAATTGGATTCAATGAGCTGATTTCAAGCGGAGAGATCTATCAGAGGGCGATAAGCGGCCGTCCATCCTTTTTACGATCTTTATGACTTTTATTAATGAAATCCGGATAGCAGCTTTTGTTAAACCAATTGTTTATTTTGGCTCTTCAAATTTATAGCCGATTCCTCTGATGGTCTTAATATATTGGGGTTTTTTCGTATTATTTTCGATTTTTTCACGCAAATGGCTAATATGAACATCTACAATTCGCGTATCGCCGGCAAAATCATAATTCCAAACCGCATTTAGAAGCTGGTCTCTTGATAAAACTCGGCCTTTGTTTTTAATTAAATATAGGAGCAGTTCAAATTCTTTTGGCGTCAATTCCAAAAGTTGATCTTTATAATAAGCCTCGTACAGATGTTGATAAATGGTCACATCGCCGACTTGCAGAAAATCAGGCTCTTGCGACTGTTCACTTTGTGGTTCCGTAAGAAACTGCTGTCTTCTTAAGATCGCTTTCACCCTGGCCATCAATTCACGAGGGCTGAATGGCTTCGTCATATAATCATCAGCACCAAGTTCCAATCCAAGAACTTTATCCACTTCTTCATCTTTGGCGGTCAACATCAAAATGGGGGTCATGATTTTTTGCTGTCGAAGCTGTTTGCAAACCTCCATGCCATCCAATTTTGGAAGCATCCAATCCAATATAATCAAATCCGGTTTCTCATTGAATACTTTTTGCAGAGCCTCTTCACCGTCATACGCAGAACTTGTTTGGAACCCCGCTTGCTCTAAATTATATTGGATCAATGTAACGATAGATGATTCATCATCGACAATCAAAATGTTTTTTTTTTCATGGATATGAATCCCGCCCTCTTTTCATTTTTGCTTCTTCTCTTCCATTATATTAGTTATCGTTCGCTGTCAAAAGCTCTTTTCACGATTATTTGCAAGAGATAAAGGGATTGATTGAAAAAAGAAAAAAGAAAAGCTCTATGAGAACGATTCGGTAAACGATCGCGCTTCATAAAACTTTTCCTAACGAATGAAAGTTTATACTAAAGAAGCCATGACGTTGCGTACGGAATCTGCCGATTTAGCTAGTGCAGCTTTTTCTTCTTCCGTCAGCTCCAATTCGATCACTTTTTCAATTCCGTTTGCGCCAAGAATGGTCGGAACTCCAAGATAGATTCCTTCAAATCCGTATTCACCCTCTAAATAGGCAATGGCCGGAAGAATGCGGCGTTGGTCTTTCACGATGGCTTCCACCATTTCTACCAAAGAGGCTGCAGGTGCGTAATAAGCAGACCCATTGCCAAGGAGATTGACAATTTCACCGCCGCCTTTGCGAGTGCGTTCCACAATGGCATCTAAGCGATCTTTCGGAATTAACGTTTCAAGCGGAATTCCCCCGGCATAAGAGTAGCGCACAAGCGGAACCATATCGTCGCCATGCCCGCCCAGAACAAAACCAGTGACATCTTTTACGGAAACATTCAATTCCTGCGCGACAAAAGTACGGAAACGAGCAGTATCGAGCACCCCTGATTGACCAATGACACGGTTTTTAGGGAATCCGGATTCTTTAAAAACCGTATATGTCATGGCATCGACAGGATTTGTCAGCACAATGATGTAGCAGTTTGGAGAATATTTCACCACTTCTTTCGTAACGACTTTCATTATCTTTTGGTTTGTTTGTACAAGATCATCGCGGCTCATACCAGGCTTACGGGCAATTCCAGCTGTGATGACCACAACGTCTGAATCTTTTGTTTCTTCGTAATTGGAAGTACCCGTAATATTGGCATCGAACCCTTGGACAGGACTAGCTTCCAGCATATCTAAAGCTTTCCCTTTTGTAGGATTTTCCATGTTGGGAATATCGACCAAAACGACATCTCCAAGTTCTTTTTGAGCAAGTAAAAACGCTGTAGTTGCTCCCGTAAAACCGCCACCGATTACAGAGATTTTTTTACGCTTCAACGCCAAGAGAAGTTCCTCCTTATTATGGATTTATATAAAGAAGCAGGCTCTCAACGATTTAAGAGCCCGACTTCTATCCGACAAATGGACATTATTCCATATTCGCAATTAATTGTGACCCAAATTCGGATGTTTTGACTTCTTTAGCCCCTTCCATCAAGCGCGCAAAATCATATGTGACCACTTTGGAAGCAATGGTCTTTTCCATCGATTTGACAATTAAGTTGGCCGCTTCATTCCAACCTAAATGTTCAAGCATTAATACGCCGGACAAAATAACGGATGATGGATTCACCTTGTCCAAATTAGCATATTTTGGAGCCGTACCATGTGTTGCTTCAAAAATAGCATGTCCAGTTTCATAGTTAATATTAGCCCCTGGAGCAATACCGATTCCGCCTACTTGAGCAGCAAGAGCATCAGAAATGTAGTCTCCATTTAAATTCATAGTGGCCACTACATCAAATTCACGCGGACGTGTTAAAATTTGTTGCAAGAAAATATCCGCAATCGCATCTTTTACAATAATCTTTCCGGCTGCTTCTGCCTCTTGTTGAGCTTTATTGGCAGCTTCTGTTCCTTGTTCTTCTTTGATGCGGTCATATTGAGCCCATGTGAATACTTTATCGCCGAATTCTTCTTCCGCCAATTCGTATCCCCAATTTTTGAAGGCACCTTCTGTAAACTTCATAATATTTCCTTTATGTACTAATGTAACAGATTTTCTGCCTTCTTTAATTGCATAGTTAATAGCCGCTCTTATAAGACGCTTAGATCCTTCTTCCGAAACCGGTTTAATGCCGATTCCAGAAGTTTCTGGGAAGCGGATTTTTTTGACGCCCATTTCATTTTGAAGAAAATCAATGACTTTTTTCACTTCAGGAGTGCCTTTTTGATATTCAATTCCAGCGTAAATATCTTCCGTATTTTCACGGAAAATGACCATATCAGTATCTTGCGGGCGTTTTACCGGTGAAGGTACTCCTTCAAAATAACGTACTGGACGCAGGCACACAAAAAGATCGAGTTCTTGTCGTAAAGCAACATTTAAAGAACGAATTCCACCGCCTACCGGAGTTGTTAAAGGCCCTTTAATCGCAATGAGATATTCTCGGATGACATCCAATGTTTCTTGCGGAAGCCATTCACCTGTTTTTTTGAAAGCTTTTTCGCCGGCATATACTTCTTTCCAAACGATTTTTCTTTCGCCTTTATAGGCTTTTTCCACCGCCGCATCTAAAACGCGTGAAGCTGCTCTCCAAATATCAGGGCCTGTTCCATCCCCTTCAATAAATGGAATAATCGGATTATTAGGTACTTTTAAAACTCCGTTCTGTACTGTGATTTTTTCCCCTTGTGACATGCTCTTATACCTCCAATTTCAGAATCAAAGGTTAGAAGCCATCTGCATCTAACCTTTGTGCAACTATTCTTATTACACCAATAATTCGCGCATTTGTAAACAATAGATTCACGAACTTGCTTTTTCCAAGCAAGCGCTACCAATCGTTCAACGAACGACATTAAACCACTTATAGCCTGTTATCAACGATCTTCCAGCGGAACATACACTTGTTTGGAAGGACCGATGTATTCAGCCCGCGGACGAATTAAACGGTTGTTGTCATACTGTTCTAAAATATGGGCAATCCATCCTGAAACACGGCTGACGGCAAAGATTGGCGTGAAAAGATCATGATCAATTCCCAAGCTGTGGTAAACAGATGCAGAATAGAAATCGACATTCGGCGGCAAACCTTTTTCAGACGTCACAATTTCTTCAATTCGAGTAGAGATTTCAAACCACTTTGGTTCTCCTCTGAGAGCTGTTAATTTTCGAGACATTTCTTTTAAATGTTTTGCACGAGGGTCGCCTTTGCGGTATACTCTGTGACCAAATCCCATTATCTTTTCTTTGTTGGCCAGTTTTTTCCGAATATATGGTTCCACGTTTTCAACGGAATCGATTTCCGTCAACATTTTCATTACTTGCTCGTTTGCACCACCATGAAGAGGTCCTTTTAAAGCACCGATCGCTGAGGTAATACCAGAATAAATATCTGACAAGGTGGCTACACATACACGCGCAGTAAAAGTAGAAGCATTCAATTCATGGTCGGCATGTAAAACCAATGCTTTATTAAATGCTTCTTCTTCAATACTTTCCGGTTCTTTTCCGTTCAGCATATAAAGAAAATTCGCTGCAAAGCTTAAATTTTTGTTTGGCGCAATTGGTTCAAGCCCTTTACGAATGCGGGCAAATGTTGTGACCAATGCAGGCATTTTTGCTTGCAGACGGATTGCTTTTCGATAATTCGCTTCCTCGCTCATATCGTCAGCTTCTTCGTCATACAATCCTAAAAAAGATACTGCAGTGCGAAGCGCAGCCATGGGATGAACTTTATCAATTGGATACATTTTAAAATGGTCAATAATTTTTTGAGGAATTTCGTAGTTATCAGAAAGCTGATTTTTTAATTCGTCTAATTCCGTTTTTGTCGGCAAACGGCGATGCCACAGCAGATATATCACTTCTTCGAACGAAGCATTTTCCGCTAAGTCATCAATGCTATAACCCACATATGTAAGGGTATCATCAATAATAGAACTTACAGAAGTAGAAGCGGCAACTACTCCTTCCAGACCACGAGTTGCAGTCATACCCATCTCTCCTTTGTCTTAAATTTCCCCATTACCCACTTTTTTCGCAAATAATGAATAAATAGTAAAAAAATTTCTTATTTGCTCGCTCAACTAGCGGACAAATTCCTTTATATTCAATCCATACTAAAGGATGCGCTTACACGTCTTATTATAACTAATTATCTGACTTTTGTGAACCAAAAGCGTTTAAAATTAAAAAAATTATTTTTTTAGAAAAATGACTTTCTTTATTAAGCTTTCTTTATTAATAATAGTCGGATATTTTTTTCTAATGAAAAAAACTAAAGATTCTCATTGCCGTATAAGCTATTCCCGCCCCAATAAGAGGACCGACAGCCACTCCTTTAAAGAGAGCAATCGCCAAAACCGTCCCCAACACAAGTGACGTCGTGATATGAGGAGATTCGGACAGTAAAGATACCCCATGCTTTCCTAAAATGGCAACGATAATACCGGAAATTAACGCAATCCATGCATAAGGAGATTTTAAGGATTCCGTTAAATCTTTGAAACCGATCTCGCCTGTTGCAATAGGCACCAGGACAGCCACTGTAATGATGGTCACTCCCCAATTGATCCCTTTTGAGTGGATCAATGAAAAAATTTTATCATCCGTACCGATGACTTTTAAAACTAATAATACAGCTATCGCCACCATTAAAGATTGGTTTTTGGAAATAAAACCGATCGCTAATAGCAGCAGTAAAAATAAAAAAGGTTGTTGTGACATCATGATGCATTCCTTTCTTTAAGATTTAATTCAGGATAAGAATATCATTTTCCATGCCCATATGGAATGAATGGTATTCTGCCATCCTCTCTTTGATTAAAAAATCGACTGTTATTCATCCGAATCATGCAAAGGGGCCTTTATGGATTCTAACACGCTATAAAAAAAGATAACACTTTTATTCTCACGGGGTAACTGCTACAATACAAATAGATTGCAAGATCTTATTTGGTATAAGGAGAGAAAAGTCGATTGAATCCTGAAAAGCTATATCGTGTTTTGCGCTTTTTTATTGTGGTTGGAGCTGTTTTGCTGTTGTTGTACGCGCTCTTTATCGTGTCAAAAGTAACTTATCCGTTCATTATTGCGCTGGCGATCGCTTTTTTGATTAACCCACTCGTGAATGTCCTCGAAAAGCGCCTGAAGTTTCCGAGACCCGTTGCGGTAATTGCCTCAATCCTTATTATTTTTGCTATTTTTATCGGCATCATTTCCTTGCTGATAACAGAAATTGTAGCGGGCGCGAATTATTTGGCAAACGTAGTCCCGGGACATGTGGAAACGATTGTCAAGTACACGGAAAATTTTATTGCCGGCCAAATCATCCCGTTATATGATCAAGCTTCAAAACTGTTCAAAAATTTGGGCGCCAACCAACAAGAAACCATTTTGAACAATATTCAAAATGTCGGCCAAAAAATTGCTACAAGTGCTGGAGAGTTTTTAAAAAATTTCTTCTTAAAGCTTCCTGATCTAATTTCTTGGATTCCTAATGCAGCTACTGTTCTAATCTTTTCATTGCTAGCCACTTTTTTTATCAGCAAAGATTGGGACAGACTAAAAGATCGATTTGAAAAATATATGCCCAAAAAGGCACGTTCAAGCAGCGAGCGGGTATTTGTGGACCTCAAAAAAGCACTTTTTGGTTTTGTCCGTGCCCAACTCACACTCATTTCGATGACGGCCGTGATCGTGTTAATTGGATTGCTTATTTTGAGGGTTAAATACGCCATCACGATTGCATTAGTCACAGGACTCGTGGATCTTATGCCATACCTTGGAACGGGAGTCGTTTTTGTCCCGTGGATTATTTATGAATTTATTTCCGGGGAAGTTTCGCTCGGAATCGGTCTTTCGGTTCTTTATATAATCGTCATTGTGCAGCGACAATTCATGGAACCAAAAGTTCTTTCTTCCAGCATTGGCTTGGATCCTTTAGCCACATTGATCGCCTTATTTGTCGGCTTCAAAGTCGTCGGATTTCTTGGCCTCATATTAGGGCCGGTCGTTCTTGTCATCATCAAGACCCTCCACCAAGCCAATGTATTTCAAGATTTATGGAACTATATCATCAAAGGAAGCTCCACAGACAAAAATGTCAGCTGATAAAGCTGACATTTTTTTATGATAGGACGGATCGTTCCATCTTTTCTTCTATTCACAAAAGACGATTCTTAACATTTTCCCGCTAAAAACGAAATGAAAACTTGAACGTAATTCACCAAGAGCGAAGCGTCACCAGATAAAAGAAAAATTCATTGGTTTTTTTAAAGACTCCAATCGAAAAAATTTCTGCATCACGTTGATCTTTGACTTTAACCCATGACCATATAATAAGAAGAGAAGAAGCTGGGAAACCAGCTTCTTCTTATTCGTTAAAGCACGCTGGCACGTCCGTTATAAACCACACCGCAGGCAGCATCGACGGTGACTTCCTGTCCTTCTTTTAAATTTTTCATGGCATCTTCTACTCCCACTATAACAGGAATCCCTAAATTCAATCCTACAACAGCCCCGTGGCTGGTTATTCCGCCTTCTTCCGTTATAAGTGCCGCACATTTTTCAATAGCTGGAACCATGTCTTTATCCGTTCCTATTGTGACTAAAATGGAATTCTCTTGCACTTTTTCTAATGCTTCTTTTGCATTTTTGGCGATGACTACTTTCCCTACAGCTGATTTTCTTCCAATTCCTTGCCCTTTTACAAGGATATCTCCCACAACGTGGATTTTCATTAAATTGGTCGTACCGGATTCACCTACAGGAACCCCAGCCGTAATCACAACCAAGTCTCCTTGTTTGATCATGCCGGAATCTAATCCTGCTAGAACGGCCAACTCCAACATTTCATCAGTGGATTCAGCTGCTTTACTTTTTTGCGGATAAACTCCCCACACAAGGGCAAGACTGCGGCAAACTTGCTCACTAGAAGTAACCGCAATAATCGGTGCTTTCGTTCTGTAGCGTGAAATCATTTTGGCTGTATGGCCGCTTACGGTTGGTGCGATAATCGCATGAACATCTAAATTAAGAGCCGTATAGGCAACGGACTGTCCAATGGCATTGGTCATATTATGTCCTGTGTTCTTGCTTCTTTCGGTCAAGATCGCAGGATAGTTCAGAGCTTTTTCCGCCCGTGAAGCAATTCGGTGCATCGTTTGTACGGCCTCAAGCGGATACGCTCCCGCTGCGGTTTCTCCTGACAACATGATCGCATCGGTACCATCAAAGATGGCATTGGCCACGTCACTAGCTTCCGCACGGGTAGGACGCGGATTTCTTTGCATGGAATCCAGCATCTGTGTCGCAGTAATAACCGGTTTCCCCATCTCGTTGCATTTTTTGATCAGTTCTTTTTGGACAAGCGGAACTTCTTCAGCTGGAATTTCCACTCCCAAATCGCCTCTTGCCACCATTAACCCATCGGATACTTCCAAGATTTCATCGATGTTTTCAACGCCCTCTTGGTTTTCGATTTTAGGAATGATTTGAATATGTGTCGCATTATGTTCCTCAAGAATTTGTCGGATTTCCAAGACATCGGACGCTCTTCTTACAAAGGAAGCAGCAATGAAATCAATCCCTTGCTGGATTCCAAAAATGATATCTTTTGCATCCTTTTCGGTAATACCAGGCAAATTAACCGAAACGCCAGGAACATTTACTCCTTTTTTATTCTTAAGAATACCGCTGTTTAATACTTTCGTATGAATTTCTCCGTTTTCTTTGTCGATAGAAACAACTTCCAATCCTATCAAACCGTCATCCAGCAAGATTCTCGATCCTATTTCTACATCATCGATTAAGTTTGGATAAGTAACCGAAAATTTTTCTGCCGTTCCAGTTACTTCTTTCATTGAAACAATGACATTTGTGCCTTTTTTCAGTTCGACAGCACCGTTCTCCATATTATGCGTGCGAATTTCCGGTCCTTTTGTATCCAGCAAAATGCCTACCGTTTTGCCGGTTTGTTTAGCAGCCTCACGAATATTTCGAATCCGAACAGCATGTTCTTCATGATCTCCATGAGAGAAATTTAATCGAGCGACGTTCATTCCTGCTTCCATTAATTTTGCCAACATTTCTACGCTTTCGCTTGCTGGCCCAATCGTACATACAATTTTCGTTTTTCTCACGGTTTGCCACCCCATATCCACAAATTAAATAGAAAGTTCTTTTGAAAGCTTGTACATGTTTAGATCCAATTGATGCTTTCTGCCAAGTGCTTCTATAATGTCATAATCGACAAGTTGATTTTTTTCAATACCGACAGCTCGTCCGCCTTTTCCTTCGATCAACAATTCCACTGCTCTGGCTCCTAGGCGGCTTGCCAACACACGGTCTGTAGCTGTCGGCGATCCTCCACGCTGAATGTGCCCAAGCACGGAAACCCTAACTTCTATATCACATTCTTTTTGGATCAATTTCGCAAACTCTGTCCCGCTCATAACACCTTCCGCTACAACGATAATACTATGCTTTTTGTCGCGTTTTTGACCGTTCTTTAACCGTTCGATGATTTCGTCCATATTGAAAGGTTCTTCCGGAATCACAATCGTTTCAGCTCCGCCGGCCAATCCAGCCCACAACGCTAAATCACCGGCATCTCTTCCCATTACTTCAATAATAAAGGTTCTTTCATGGGAACTTGCCGTATCTCTGATTTTGTCAATAGCATCAATCACTGTATTGAGAGCCGTGTCAAAACCGATCGTAAATTCCGTTCCCGGGATATCATTGTCAATCGTTCCCGGAACTCCGATGCATGGAAAACCAAGTTCCGTTAAAGCTTTTGCCCCGCGATAAGAACCGTCTCCGCCAATCACAACCAAACCGTCGATCCCATGTTTTCTTAACTGTTCCACCCCTTTTTTCTGACCTTCCGGGGTTTTAAATTCCGGGCAGCGTGCTGATCGTAAAATCGTTCCTCCGCGATGAACAATATCACCAACAGAACCTAATTCAAGTTTTTCAATATGTCCGTTAATTAAACCAGTATAGCCTTGATAAATCCCAAAAACTTCTAAATTATGAAAAATTCCCTTCCTTACGACCGCCCGAATCGCGGCATTCATTCCCGGAGCATCGCCCCCGCTTGTTAAAACGCCGATTCTTTTCATCATCATCACCTCTACAAAGTAATTTGCACTGCCACTCATTTTATTCTGTTTTCTAAAGTCCAAGTGTAGAAATCCTGTTTCCTCATGCGGGCAATCCTCTATTTTTGATCGAGGTCTACAGCATTTCTACAGTTCTGCTAGCAATATCCCTCTTTAAAATACCACGAAGGAAAGGTGTTCACAATATACCTAACAATCCTTTCAAAAAGACAAAATTGTCAGTGAACTGGAAGCGTTTTTTATTCTCTCCGACAAACAAAATCATTTCAATTTATTTCCTAATAAAGGACTTAAGATACATAATGAGAAAAAATTACCATACCATCGAATGTTTATTCTTTCCAATTTCAGAAACAATTCCAAACGCTGATCTGATCATACCTGCAAAAATCGAGCGGCCAATCATAGAAAGGTTCATGCTCAGGAGGATGACGCCAAAAGGAAAATCCGAGGATGGATGTATATGAAAAAACGCGCTCCGTTAAGAGAAGCGCGTTATTTATGAGTTCCTATATATTCGTTTAAAACGGTGTATTCACCAATAGCTCTATATTTTTCGTAGCGCTGATTCACCAATTCTTCCTCGCTCAACGAAATGAGCTGTTTTAAAGAACGTTTCAGCGTTTCGTCAATAAATTCGGCTTGTTTTTTAGGATCGCGATGCGCGCCGCCGCGCACTTCTTTAATCACATCATCAATAACTCCCAATTCTTTCAAATCTGGAGCCGTAATTTTCATCGTTTCGGCTGCCAATTTTGCTTTTAAAGCATCCTTCCATAAAAGAGCTGCTGCTCCTTCAGGCGAGATGACAGAATACGTAGAGTTCTCAAGCATAAATAAATGATTGCCGATCCCTAAAGCTAGAGCACCCCCGCTTCCGCCTTCACCGATCACGATGCAGACAATCGGCACTCTTAATCCGGCCATTTCAAACAAATTTCTGGCTATCGCTTCGCTTTGTCCGCGTTCCTCTGCCGCTTTACCCGGATAAGCTCCTTTTGTATCAATAAAACAAATGATGGGACGGTGAAATTTTTCCGCTTGCTTCATAAGACGAAGAGCCTTTCGGTATCCTTCCGGATGAGGCATGCCAAAATTCCGACGGATGTTTTCTTTCGTATCTTTTCCGCGTTGGTGTCCAATTACCGTAACCGGCAGACCGTAATATTTGGCCACTCCGCCGACAATGGCTTCATCCTCCCCAAAAAGGCGGTCTCCATGAAGCTCGATAAAATCTGTAAATAAATGTTCAATATAATCAAGGGTAGTTGGCCGTTGCGGGTGTCTGGCCATTTGCACACGATCCCAAGGTTTTAAATTGTCATAAATATGCTTTTCCAATTTTTCCAGCCGATTCTCCAACGTTTCAATTTCATCTGATAAATCCACATCCGATTTGGCCGTGAATTCTTTCAATTCCGCGATTTTCTCCCGTAGTTCAATAATCGGCTTTTCAAATTCAAGACTGTTTACCACGCCAGCTCACCCCTTGGCTGATGAATATCTAAAAGGACAGTTAATTTATCCTTCAGTTCATTTCTTGGAATGACGTCATCCAGTTGTCCATGTTTCAACAAAAACTCCGCTGTTTGAAAATCTTCCGGAAGCTCTTCCCGAATGGTTTGCTCGATGATTCGGCGCCCGGCAAATCCAATCAGCGCACCAGGTTCCGCAAAATTGTAATCTCCTAAGGAAGCGAAACTAGCAGAAACCCCTCCGGTCGTTGGGTGGGTCATCACGGAAATGAAAAGCCCACCGTTGTCACTGAATCGCTTCAAGGCAGCACTCGTCTTCGCCATTTGCATAAGAGATACTATACCTTCTTGCATTCGTGCACCGCCAGAAGCAGTGAAGATGATAAACGGAATCCCTAAACGATCAGCTTCCTCTACCGTTCTGACGATTTTTTCCCCGACAACGGATCCCATGCTTCCCATGCGAAATTTAGCATCCATTACCGCAATGGCAGTCTTATATCCGTTTATTTCTCCAATACCCGTCACAACAGCCTCATTTAATTTTGATTTTTGACGGTCTTTTTCAATTTTTTCCAGGTAATGAGGAAAGTTCAAAGGATTTTCTGTCATAAGTTCGGCATTGATTTCTGTAAAAGTTCCCTCATCTATCAACGACTCAATCCGTTCATAAGCAGACATTTGATGATGATATCCGCAATGAAGGCATATATGGAGATTTTTTTTCAACTCTTTCGTATACATAATTTTCTTGCACTGGGGGCATTTTGTCATAATTCCTTCCGGTACGTCATGCTTCGGTGCATCAGAAGGAACGGTGACATATTTTCGCTTCTTTGGCTTATTAAAGAAATCTTTAATCAAGGTGAATCCTCCCTTGTTAGGCTTCGCTTCTAAAGATTGTCTCCACTTTACACAAATTTTTTTAAAAAATACGCAAAAGTTTGTCACCTTCCATTCGACAACTTTTGAATTTCTTGATAAACACGATAGCAAGCAAAGAAATCTTGTTTTTCCATTGCTTCTAAAAGCTTTAAATAATAGGGTTTGTATTTTTCAATTGTCCAATGTTGATTTTGAATGGAAGTTGCATAGTCTGAGACAATCAGCCAAATCTTTTTTAATAAATGATTTTCTCCTAAATCCAAAATAAAAGAAAAAAAGTCATATTCCGACCATTCTTCCTTTTCAAGACTTTCCCGAGCCTTTTTTATCTTTTCATGGAGAGATCGATGTTGAAGAGCCAATGACAGCCCTCCGACTTCCATGATTTCTTTTGCTTTCACGACATCGTCTTGTATCTTTGGATCTTGCAATATAAACATGCCAAGAAGTTCAACAAGACGATGGTCATGGAAATGACGCAAAAAAGTTCCCTCTCCCCTTCTTGTTTCAATCAATCCCAGAAGTTCGAGGGCTCTCAGCGCTTCCCGGACGGAGGAACGCCCAACGTCCAGGTGTTCCGACAATTCCCGTTCAGATGGAATTTTGTCTCCGGGAAGCAGCCCATCTTTTTCAATCATCTTTCTAATTTCTTGTACGATTTCCACAAACTTGGATTTTGGAAGAGCGTCTTTCACAGCTCGTTTCACTCACCTTTTCCAATAGCCGCCAATCTCATGGTCCGTTCATATACTTCTTCAGGATCTACCTTTCTTCTTGCCACTCCTGTTTCCATCGCCGCTTTGGCGACCGCCGCCGCTACCCGCGGTGCAACTCTCGGATCAAAAGGGCCGGGGATACAATAGCTTGTATCAAGTTCTTCATCTGAAATGAGACTCGCAATGGCTTCCACCGCTGCTTGTTTCATCTTTTCATTAATATGAGTAGCTCGCACATCCAACGCTCCCCGAAAAATACCCGGGAAAGCCAACACATTATTCACTTGGTTTGGAAAATCGGATCGGCCTGTCCCGACAACCATCGCTCCGGCCTCTTTCGCTTCATCCGGCATAATTTCCGGAACAGGATTCGCCATCGCAAAAATAATCGGTTGATCGTTCATGGAACGAACCATTTCTTTTGTCAGTGCACCGGCAACGGAAACTCCTATAAATACATCAGCGCCTTTTATCACATCTGCCAAGCTTCCCTTTTTGTGCTCGCGGTTGGTGTACTTGGCTACCTCTTCTTTTACCTTATTCATGCCTTCCGGACGGCCTTCATAGATGGCTCCTTTGGAATCGCACATGATAATGTCCCTTACACCATAATGATACAAAAGTTTAATAATAGCAATTCCAGCAGCTCCCGCACCGTTTGCCACTACTTTAATCTCTGTCATTTTTTTATTGACAATTTTAAGGGCATTCAGCAAGCCGGCAACGGTCACGATCGCCGTTCCATGTTGATCATCATGAAATACCGGAATATTGGTCTCTTTTTTCAGTCGTTCTTCAATGATAAAACAATTCGGGGCCGCAATATCTTCTAAATTAACGCCCCCAAATGTTGGCTCCAATAGCTTCACTGTCTCGACAATTTTTTCCACATCATTCGTATTTAAACAAATTGGAAAAGCATCAACGCCGGCAAAACTTTTAAACAGCACTGCTTTTCCTTCCATTACGGGAAGAGCCGCCTCCGGACCAATATTTCCCAATCCAAGAACCGCCGTTCCATCGGAAACGACGGCTACTGTGTTCCCTTTCATTGTGTAATCATAAACCGTTTCCGGCTTTTCGTAGATCTCTTTACACGGCTCAGCCACTCCAGGAGAATAGGCAAGACTTAAGTCTTTTTGATTCATGACTTGAACTTTTGCCACGGTTTCCAATTTTCCTTGATTCAACTTATGCATGTGCAAAGCTTCTTCTCTTAATGACAAAATATTCACTCCTTCATCCGTACTACGCCGGCATTCCATCGATTGGAGAAAAAGGGTTCGTCATTTGTATTCTCTCGGCTGTTGAACCTTTGTTGAACCGTCTCCTTCTTTTCCGCCTGGCCGTGACTTCTTTTCCGAAGCGCCATCTCCATTCTGGCAAGGCCAGCTATAAACGATGGCGCTATCGTCTGTATTGTCTAACCTTTTGTTCCATGATCTGTCCTAAACAACGAACTAGCTCTCTTATTCTTTGAACCAATGTTGTGATTCTCAAATGCATGATTTTTTGTGGTCAGACCAATTTTCAATGTCTATTTACCACTATACCATAAGTCAGTTGGTTGGAAAACTATATTCTTTTTAATACAACGTTTTCGCTTCCCAATACCGTTTTAAGCTCCGCTATGCAAGCTTCTGTCGGATTGACCCAGCGGTCCTTTAGAAGCTGAATCGTCCGATGCTCATCCTCATAATGAACCCATACTGCCGTTTCCCCTTTGTATTTTTTTAAAATGCGATACACAGCTTGAAGCGTTTCTTTCTCTTTTTTTTCTTTCGTAATTTTTAAGTAAAGGCGCTGATTCATTCTAGCGGCCAGTTCTTCTGCTTCTTCTATTCCGTATACGTTTGAGACAATAAATTGTCCATTTCCGTTTTTTTCTTCATTTGTCCCTTCCATTAAGACAACGGTCCCTTTTTCACATAATCCGAAAAATTTACGGTAGATTTCAGGAAACAAAACGGCTTCCATTTCTCCGCTTACATCCGAAATGCTCAAAAAGGCCATTTTTTCTCCTTTTTTCGTTCGAATCACTCGAAATTCATGAATATAGACACCGATGATCATTTTTTTCCTTTGGCTTTTCAAATAAGCGATATCAACGACTCCAAGCTTTTGAAACAATGACTTATGCACAGAGACCGGATGGCTGGATAAATACAGGCCAAGCACTTCTTTTTCATATTTCAGGCGCATATCATCCGGCATTGGTTCCACTTCTGTATATTTAGGTTTTGGAAAAAAACTCTCATCTGCAAACAATTCGAAATGGCCGTTTTCATCTGGATCAGGTCTCATAAATTCCGCATGGTCTATCGCTGCATCCACACTTGCAAGCAATGTCGCGCGGTCTTTTCCAAAATCATCAAATGCCCCTGCTAAAATAAGAGATTCTATCGTCCTGCGATTCACAGCCTGCGGTGAAACACGCAGACAAAAATCAAACAAATCTTCAAACATCTTTTCCTTGCGGGCTCTTAAAATTTCCTTAACGGCGGCCGCCCCCACTCCTTTAATCGCAGCAAGACCGAAGCGAATTCCTTCTTTTTCGGCTTTGAAAAAAAATTGACTGCTCTGAATCGAAGGCCTCAAAATATGAATTCCCATTTCTTTTGCTTCTCTCACATATTGGGCTATTTTTTTTTCGCTCCCAATCACCGATGTCAAAAGGGCGGCCATAAAGTACAACGGATAATGCGCTTTTAAATAAGCGAGCTGATAAGCGATCTTGCTGTAGGCGACTGCATGGCTGCGATTAAAACCATAATTGGCAAATCGCACAATTAAATCGTAAATTTGATCGGCCGTTTCCTTGCTGTAGCCGTTTCGAACTGCGCCCTCAATAAAATGTTTTCTTTCTTCCGCCAATACTTCTTTTTTCTTTTTCCCGACAGCTCGACGCAGCAAATCGGCTTCTCCTAAAGAAAATCCCGCCATTTTGGAAGCGATTTGCATAATTTGCTCTTGATAAATGAGAACGCCATATGTTTGTTTTAAAATTCCTTCCAAGTCGGGGTGGGGATACTCGATTTTTTTCAACCCGTGCTTCCGTTCAATATAAAGAGGGATATTTTCCATTGGTCCCGGACGATACAAAGCATTAACGGCCACAATATCTTCAAAATCGCTCGGCTTCAGCCGCATGAGCACTTTGCGCATCCCCTCCGATTCCAATTGAAAAACACCCGTTGTTTGTCCTTTGCCAAGCAGTTCAAACGTTTTGCGATCATTGAGCGGAATCTCGCTGAGCTCCATTTTCTCACCTGACGAGTATTGAATCGACTCTAAAATTCTTTCTAAAATCGTTAAATTACGGAGCCCGAGAAAATCAATTTTCAAAAGGCCTAATTCTTCTAAAATATCCATTGTAAATTGTGTCATATACATTTCATCATGACCTTGTTGAATGGGGATCAATTCCACAAGCGGCTGTTCCGTGATCACCACGCCGGCTGCATGGGTGGACGCATGCCGCGGCAGCCCTTCAAGTTTCAATGCCGTTTCAAAAATTTGTTTATGCACCGGATCACTTTCTACCCATGTTCTTAACATCGAAGAATCCTTGTAAGCATCCAATAAAGTCAGGCCGAGGCGAGACGGTAGCATTTTGGAAATTCGATCCAATTCTTTCGTTTGAAATCCGAACACTCTTGCAATATCCCTTATAACCGCTTTCGCCGACAATGTTCCGAATGTGATGATTTGAGCGACATGAATGTTTCCATATTTCTTGGCGACATACCGTATGACCTCATCCCTTCGATGATCCGGAAAATCAAGATCAATATCCGGCATTGTCACCCTTTCCGGATTTAAAAACCTTTCAAATAATAACCCGTATTTTAATGGATCAATATCCGTTATTTCCAACAAATAAGCCACCAGCGAGCCAGCTGCAGACCCCCGTCCAGGCCCCGTCAAAATAGCTTGTGATCTTGCAAACTTCATAAAATCCCAGACAATCAAAAAATAATCGTTAAATCCCATTTTATCGATCACCGCTAATTCATAGGAGAGCCGTTCCAAATAATGAGGATCTTCTTTCTTGCCTATTTTTTCAAGACCTTGCATACACAGCCGGTAAAGAACCTCTTTGGCATTTTCATTGTCCGGAAGCGGATATTTAGGAAGCAGCTGCTGGTGAAAATGAATTTCAACCGTACATTGCTCCACAATCTTCAGCGTATTTTCCAGTGCATCAGGATATCCGGAAAAGCGCTTATACATTTCGGCAGGCGGCTTTAAATCATATTCATCAGTGGCAAGCGTCTTCCGATTTTCATCTGCCAGTTTGGCCCCGTCTCGTATCGCCAACAAACATTCATGAGAAAAAGAATCGCCTTTATCCAAATATTGGACATCGTGAGTGACGATACAGGGGATCCCCATTTCTTTGCTTAAAGCCGTCAAACCGGCGCGAATTTCTTCTTCCTGGGAGAGCAAATGATCTTGAAGCGAAAAATAAAAGCTTTCCTGTTCGAAAATGTTCTTGAAAACGTGGGCGACTTGGCCCGCTTTTTCAAGTTCTCCGTTCAGAATGAGCTGTTCAATTTCCCCTTCCATCCCCGGAGTAAAAGCGAAAAGCCCTTTTGAATAAGCTTGTAGCCACTTGATAGGAAGTCCTTGCGGTGACTTTGTTTGGATCAAGCTGGAAATCTTCAGCAAATTTTGATAGCCGGTATTATGTTTTGCGAGAAGGACAAGCGGAAACGATCGTCCTTGTCCAATAGGAGATTGGATGTCAGCCGTCAAACCGATAATCGGTTTAATTCCGTTTGCTTTGCATGCTTTATAAAATGGAACGGCTGCGTACATGACGTTATGGTCCGTCAATGCCAGCGCTTTTAGTCCTAATTTTTTACCGTACTCCGCTAATTTGTCAGGCATAATGGTGCTTGATAACAAACTGTAACCCGTTTTAATTTGCAAATGGGCAAACAACAGCTTGTCCCTCCTTTCTGACCTGTTTCCCGCTTCTTTTTCCATCCTCAATGCGTACCTCTAAGAATGGATATTGCCTTACAGCTTATTATATAGGGAAAATTCCATACGAACAATTGTACGGATGAAAAGGAAACCATCGATGTTTTACATACATGAATCGGTATGTCCATATACATAATGTAGCAAACTTTTAATAGCGGGAGAGGATAAACGTGAATGAAGCATTTTTCCCGGAATTTTTCAAATGTTTTTTTATTGCTCTTGGTGTTCTATTAGGGGGATCCTTGATTGGCGGTTTTGCGTCCTTTATAACTGGTAAACCACCCATGACGGAAATCTATAATATTTCCAACAATGTCCGTATATGGGCGATCATCGCTGCGATCGGCGGAACATTTGACACTTTGTACAGCTTTGAAAAAGGCTTTTTGCAAGGTGAAACAAAAGAACTCATCCGTCAATTTCTTTTGATTTTGTCCGCAATGGGCGGGGCTCAGACCGGCGCTGCCATTATCCAATGGTTGACCCAGGAGCATATTTAAACGATGAGAATTCCGCCTCTTTATCACAAAAAGAATTGGCAAATATTTATTGCAGGAACCGCCATTGGAGCATGCGTCGGCTGGCTTGTTTTTTTGTACATGTTCGGCTCTCTTCAAGAAAAACAAACGAATACGATTGAAAGGCAAAAAGAAGAGATCAGCGATTTGAACGATCACCTTTCCATTTGGCAGGAAGAGTTTAAGAAGCTGAACAAGAAAAATCAAGAAATGCTAACCGTACAAAACATTGATGTAGAAATCATAAATTTCGAAAAATATGGAATCAAAGATTCACATAGTCAATTTGAAGCGGAAGAGCTAATCAAAAAAGATTTGGACGCCTTATTAGCCAAAAACTTAGAAACCGTTTTCGCCAATAAGCAAATCATTAAGGAGCTTATCGAAAACAAGATGTTAAAAATTCAAAATAAAAGATTTCATCTAAAAGTAAAAGAAGTGTATTTTTACACGACCGTTGAAATCTACTTGGAATTGGAACTGGCCAAATAAGAATCGGCGCCTTTTAAGCGCCGATTTATGCTTATTTTCTGCACAGTTCATCCAAATCTTCAATCACTTGTTCCACATCGTCCCATGAATAAACGGAAGCTCCCGCAGCCAGCGGATGGCCGCCACCTTTGTACTTTTTCGCCAATCCATTGATAACGGGGCCCTTCGAACGCAATCGCACTCTGATTTGATCTCCCTCTTCAATAAAGAAAGCCCACGCTTTGATTCCCTTTACGTCTCCCAAAACACTCACCAGTTGTGAAGCTTCGGAAACGCTGACTTGGAATTGCTCCAAGAGATCTTTTTTAATGATGACACTGCCGGCGCCGCTCGGACGGAGTTCAAAGTTTTGCAAGATAAATCCTTTTAATTTTAATAAGTTGAAATCCATTTCATACAACTGTGTATAAAGCAAGCTGCGGTTAAATCCATATTGAATCAACTCGGCAGCGTATCGAAACGTTTTTTCCGTCGTGCTTGGATAAAGGAATCTACCCGTATCTCCGACAATGCCGGCATAAATAAGTCGAGCGGCATCGTTGGTCATCTTTAATCCTTCGTCTTTGCATTCCAAGTAAAATTCGTAGATCATTTCACTGACCGAACTGGCCGATGTGTCCACCCAAAGCAAATCGCCATAAGGATCTTCATTAGGATGATGGTCGATTTTAATGATAAAATCTCCGAGTTGATAACGTTCATCACTGATTCTTTCACGATTGGCCGTGTCGCAAACGATGACAAGCGCTCCGTTATAAACTTGATCTTCAATTTGATCCATGCGGTTTAAAAAGTGCAAAGAAGGATCTTCTTGTCCGACCGTATAGATATGTTTATCCGTAAAGGAAGCGCGCAAAATTTCCGCTAATCCTCCTTGAGATCCGTATGCATCGGGATCGGGGCGAATATGCCGGTGGATAATAATGGTTTCGTACTGTTTGATTTTTTCTAGTATCTCTTTTTTCATCATAAATTCCCTTCTTTATTCACGATATTTCCTTTTTTTTCCGTTCATAATTCGATACAATGGAATGAGAATGTACTAGTGGAGGAATGCAAATGCCCGTTTTTGTTTTTTTCATTGTTTTATCGCTGGCTTTTTATCTTTTCTATAAAATTCAGTACGTAAGAAGCAACCGTCCAATGGAAAGAAAATGGCTCTCCGCAAAATCAAGCATGATGCTGGGTCTTTTTGTAGGTTTGTTCGGCATCAACACGTTTTTCGTTCAGCAATCGACAGTGGCCTACGCGATAGCGACGATCTTTATAGTTCTTGGATTTTCCAGCGTATGGGCCGGCTTCAAAGCTTACCGTCATTTTACCCCGTATGTCAAACAAGAAGCAGCAGAATGGGACAAATCCTCTTGAAATTTCTTTCGACAGCTGCTCGTTTTGGCGGACAGCTGTCATCTATCGATCATTTGAACCATCAACAGAGCTTTTCCGACCAGTTTGTTCTCATTGAATACTTCAATATCAATTTTCCCAAATTTTCTTCCAGCCTCTAATACTTTCGGATGGATTTCGATCATGCTTTCTAATTGGACAGGCTTAAAGTAGTAAATCGTCATATTTTCCACAACGTGATCGCCTTTTTTTTGCGCTTTTAATGCCCGATTGGCTGCTTCCGTCACTAATGTTGTAAAAACTCCATAGGAGATAGTACCCAGCTGGTTTGTCATTTGGGGGGTGACCTCAAATTTATACACGTTCGACTGTTCTTGATTGGAAGTGGAAATATCGAATTGCTTCGTAATCAGATCATCAATCGTTTCCCCTACTTGAGGTTGGCGCGAATTCATCTGCAGGGCCTTCAATACATCTTGTCTGCTGATAATCCCTTGCAGCTTATTCTGATCATCGACGACCGGCAATACTTCGATTCCCTCCCAAATCATCATATGGGCAGCCGAAGCGACACTCGTCCGTTGGCTTACGGTCAAAGGCTTTTTCGTCATGACTTTTTCAATCGATACATCCGATTCATATCCCATAATATCTTTCGTTGTGACAATGCCTACCACTTTCAATTGTTGATCCACAACAGGAAACCGTCCGTGGCCTGTTTTCTTATTCTTTTCATGATAGTCGCCAACGGTGTCGGATAACGTTAAGTACGCTGTTTTTTCAACGGGAGTCAAAGTATCTCCAACTAAAATAATTTCCTTTTTGATCAGCTGGTCGTAAATAGCACGGTTGATCATGGTAGCCACCGTAAATGTATCGTAACTGGTCGATATAATCGGCAGTTCTAATTCATCAGCTAATTTTTTCACATGGTCTTCTGTGTCAAATCCTCCGGTAATCAGTACGCCTGCCCCCGCCCGCAGCGCCAATTCATGAGCTTGGGTGCGATTGCCGACAATCAACAGATTGCCCGCTCCCGTATACCGCATCATGGCATCCAGCTTCATCGCTCCGATTACAAATTTGTTCAACGTTTTATACAACCCGGCACGACCGCCCAGCACTTGACCGTCAATAATATTGACTACTTCCGCATAGGTAAGTTTCTCGATATTTTCTTTCTTCTTTTTCTCGATGCGAATGGTTCCTACCCTTTCAATGGCGCTGACGAATCCTTTCGTTTCCGCATCTTTAATAGCCCGATAAGCCGTTCCTTCGCTTACATTTAACGCTTTGGCAATTTGTCTTACAGAAATCTTTTCACCTATAGGAAGTCCTTCTATATACTCTAAAATCTGCTCATGTTTGGTCGCCAAGTTTTTCACCTTTCCCTTTCATCATCTATTCCCATTATAAAGTGAAAAACAGAGCGATTCAATTAGCATGGAGACCGTTAAGAAAACCATCTAAAAAGAGCTGAACCGAAACAAGGTAGGCATTTCCCTTGATCAGCCAGCTCCTTACTATCATTTGATTACAGCTCGATGCTGTCACCCGGCTCCAGAATTTTGCCGTTTTGATCTTCCAGCAATTCAATAAAGCGGGCGGGGTCTTGTTTAATAACCGGGAACGTGTTGTAATGAATCGGTACGACAGTCTTAGCTCCCAAAAATTTAGCTGCAATCGCCGCATCTTCCGGTCCCATCGTAAAGTTATCTCCAATGGGCAAAAACGCAATATCGATCGGATGTCTTTCGCCGATCAGTTTCAAATCAGAAAATAACCCGGTGTCTCCCGCATGGAAAATCGTTTTTCCTTCAGCCATGACCAGTACGCCTGCCGGCATCCCCATATAAAGGATCTGTCCATCTTTTGTTTCAAACCCGGTTCCGTGAAACGCTTGTGTGAATTTGACTTTTCCAAAATCAAATTCATAAGCTCCCCCAATGCTCATGCCATGGGTGTTCAGTCCTTGCTTTCCTAAATAAACAGCCAGTTCATTAATGGCAATCACTTGTGAATGATTTCTTTTGGCAATCTCAACCGTATCTCCTACATGATCCGAATGACCATGCGTTAAAATAATCGCATCCGCTTTTACCTCGTCAGCCTTCAAATCCGTTAATTCGTTTCCGGTGATAAATGGATCAATCAGAATCGTCTTTCCATTTGTTTCAATTTTAACGATAGAGTGGCCGTGGTAAGAAATTTTCATATTTCAATCTCCTTTCTTACACTATTTATATTTCTCATTTTTGCATATTTCGTTGGCAACGTCCAAAAATCCTGCCTTATAAGATTTCTTTTTGAGATTCCATCATTTACTGTATTGTCAAAATTGCCCAAATTTTATCAAAAAACACTCTGCCTACATCTTTGTTTACTTTCCTATATTTTGCTGTTACGCTTATATTTAAGGAATCAATGAGGGGGATATAACCATGAACAGCCGATTGAGAAATTTGATAGATTGGATGAAAGAAACAGAGACTGACTTTTCTTTCATTACATTGCCTGATAATGTTTTTTATTTTACGAATTATAGAAGCGATCCTCACGAACGTGTTTTAGCCGTTGGCGTTTTTCAACGGGAGGAACCTTTTTTGATTTGTCCGCAGATGGAAGCGAAAGAAGCGAAAAAGGCCGGCTGGGAGCATGAAATCATCGGCTACAGCGACATTGTGAATCCGTGGGAAGAAATCGAAAAAGCCGTCAAGTCACGGCTCAATTCCGTACGAAAAATCGCGCTGGAAAAGGAACATTTAAATATTAGCCGATATGAACAACTGGCTTCCCGATTCTCTGATGCGTCCTTTACTGGATTGGATGATACATTAAACCAACTGCGAATGATCAAAGATGTGGAAGAAATACAGCTGATGAGAAAAGCGGCAGAATATGCTGATTACGCTGTTCAAGTGGGAGTTTCAGAGTTAAAAGAGGGAAAAACCGAGCTTGAGATCATCGCCGCGATTGAATATGAACTCAAGAAAAAAGGAATTTCGGAAATGTCATTCGCTACGATGGTCTTAACAGGAAAAAATGCTTCATCCCCGCATGGAACTCCTGGAGCGTCTAAAGTGAAAAAAGGCGATTTAGTATTGTTTGACTTAGGTGTTGTTTATAAAGGATATTGCTCAGACATTACACGAACCGTCGCCTACGGGGACATAACAGATGAACAAGAAACCATTTACCAAACGGTTTTAACAGCCCAGCAAACGGCAGTCCGCGCTGTCAAACCGGGCGTTCCATTGAAAGAACTGGATTTGACAGCGAGAAATATCATTTCACAAGCTGGATACGGAGAATATTTTTCCCATCGCCTCGGTCACGGATTAGGAATCAGCGTCCACGAATATCCGTATGTGACGGAGACAAACGATTTAGCCTTAAAAAAAGGCATGGTCTTCACGATTGAACCTGGCATTTATGTCCAAGAAAAAGCCGGTGTCCGAATCGAAGATGATGTTGTCGTGACTGACAAAGGTGTGGAAGTGCTGACGAAATATCCGAAAGAATTGCAAATTATTAAGTAAATAGGGAAAGCGGAATAAAAGCAATACATTCGGGGATTAGAGTGACAAAGTCTTTCTCTTAACAGACTGGCTGCAGTCGCACGAGAGCCGGCTTTGCGCTTCCCCTGAGATTCCGCGATGTCGCCTCCATCCTGTAAATCGAGTAGGAGGGAGCGATTAACTCCCGTCCTCTCACACCACCGTACGTACGGTTCCGTATACGGCGGTTCAATTAAGATCATTGACGCAAGTCTTTATAACTTCCGTGAATAGCTGTTCTCTTTATGCCAGTGGTCACTCCACCCTCCAAGAGGTCTCCCACGGGATTCACCGCTTCCTCCCTCAAGTGAGGTACTACGTTTTCTGTGTTCATCATGACTCACTCAATACCAAGGGCTATTCTCTCTTCATTGTTCGGTCCTTCTTAGTTGTTCTAGACCAACTAATACTATGACCTCTGCTGACTTCTGACGGTTCAGCTACTTATCACTAAGTAGGTTATGAAGAGCACTTCACATATCCGCCAGACCTCCCCGGGTAAGTACATGCACTTTCACACCATCTATCCGCCTCATTTACTCGATATGACCTTCGACAGAAAGAGCTTTGTTTTGTTATGCAAACTCACTCCATCATACCTAGCCTTATATGAGGTTCGTGTTCCTCGGACCGGTGTTTTGCCTCCAGCTTCCTTCAGATTCCGCGTCACCACGGACACCCTTGCTCTTGGCTAACCTCTACTTCTGTCTTCGGGGTTCGGGACTTACACCCTATAGTTCATGTACATGCCGGGCGCACATATAAGAACTTGTCCGTTTTATAGACAAGTTCTTTTTCACTAAGAAAAAAGACTGATAAAAAGGATTTTTCAATAATAACTCTTCTGTAGCGGCCTGCTCTTCCACTTTATGAGAAATTCGTTTTAGGCTCCCCTGACTTTCGACCTTGCCAAAAAAGATTTTCAAATGTACATTTTCTCCTTTTTCACACATATGATAATGATATTGCTACATTTTTCGAAAAATTTCCACACATATATACTCCTATTTGTTTTACAATGAAGAAAAAGGAGGTATAAGAAATGGATACCCAATATAAACATATTCTGGTAGCAGTCGACGGTTCTCAAGAGGCGGAATGGGCCTTTAAAAAATCCATCGAAATCGCCAAGCGCAATGAAGCCACCATCTACTTGGTTCATGTCATCGACACCCGAGTATTTGCAGGCGTTGAAGCCTATGACTACACTATCACCGCACAAGCTGAAAAATACGGACAGGAGCTTCTGGAAGACTACAAAAAGAAAGCCGAAAAAGCGGGTGTAAAAAATATCGTTACGTTTTTAGAACACGGTTCTCCTAAAGCGGTCATTCCCAGAGATGTCGCTAAAAAAGTCGAAGCGGACTTGATTATTTGTGGAGCCACAGGTATGAATGCTGTTGAACGATTCTTGATTGGAAGCGTTTCTGAACATATCGCACGATCAGCCCGATGCGACGTTTTAATTGTCCGCACAAACAAATCATAATCAGTAAAATTTTTCAAAGATTTGCTTGACCGATATCTGCGCTAAAAAAGCATGCTTAAAGCATGCTTTTTTAGCGCAGTCACCGTATTCAGCCTTTAGTAGAAATGAAGCCTTTACACCGGGAGATCCATTTGTCTTTTATCATTAGATAACGGTTGTGAAAGAAGCTCTTTCGCATATTGTATTTGCTGCTTCACTTGTTCAAACCCGGTCCCGCCTAAAGAATTCCTTCTTTTGACTGCCTGGTAGGGTGAGAGAATTTGATAAATATCCTCCTCAATGACCGGAGAGGCTGCCTTCAAATCTTCCAATGTCAAATCGGCCAAATAACATTTCTTTTGGATACAATGGAGAACTAGTTTTCCGACAATTTCATGCGCCTCTCGAAAAGGGATTCCTTTTGCCGCCAAATAATCGGCGAGTTCCGTTGCATTCGAAAAATCATGATGGACAGATTCCGTCAGTTTTGATTCATTCACCTTCATCGTCCGTACCATTCCGTTAAAGATTTTCAATGAACCCATAACCGTATGGACAACGTCAAACATTCCTTCCTTATCTTCCTGCATATCTTTGTTATAAGCTAACGGCAATCCTTTTAATACCGTCAACAAAGAAATTAAATGCCCGTAGACTCTGCCTGTTTTACCACGAATCAATTCAGCCATATCCGGATTTTTCTTTTGAGGCATGATGCTGCTGCCGGTTGAAAACGCATCATCCAATTCAATGAATTGAAACTCTTGGCTTGACCATAAAATAAGCTCTTCTGCAAATCGTGAAAGATGCATCATCAAAATAGAGGAATCATTTAAAAATTCGATGATAAAATCGCGATCGCTGACTGCATCCAAGCTGTTTTGATAAACACCGGAAAATCCCAACAAGGCGGCCGAATATTCCCGATCAATAGGAAAGGTGGTCCCGGCAAGCGCCCCGGCCCCCAACGGAGAAACGTCAATACGTTTTAACGATTCTTGATATCGTTTTTTGTCCCGCTCAAGCATCCAAAAATAAGCCATCAAATGGTGAGCAAAAGAAATCGGCTGCGCCCTCTGTAAATGTGTGTACCCGGGCGCCATTGTTTCCACATGCCTCTCCGCTTTTTCAATAATCGTTTCTTGGAAAGAAGAAATCAATTGGATAATCAACTGAACTTGTTTTTTTAAATAAAGATGCATATCGGTGGCCACTTGGTCATTTCGGCTCCGCCCAGTATGAAGTTTTCCACCAACAGGTCCGATTTCTTCGATCAGCATTTTTTCTAAATTTAAATGGATATCTTCTTCGGAAATCGAAAAGGTGAGTTCGTCTCTTTCCGCTTTTTCTTTTAAGCGGAGCAACCCTTCTTTCATCTTAGCCGTCTCTTCTTGGGAAAGGATGCCGCACTTTCCGAGCATGGTGACATGTGCAAGGCTTCCTTCTATGTCTTCAAGAACGAGCTCTTGGTCGAACGAAATGGATGCGCCAAATTCGTCTACCCATTCTTCTGCTGATTTTTGGAAGCGCCCGCCCCATAATTTTTTCATGCTTGAACCTTCTCCTTTTCTTGATGAACCATCGCATTCACTTTCGTCGGCAAGCCGAACAATTTAATGAAGCCGACTGCTGCTTGATGATCAAATTCGTCTTCAACCGTATACGTTGCCAGTTTTTCGTTGTAAAGAGAATAATTTGATTTTCTTCCTTCTACAATGGCATGGCCTTTAAACAGTTTGACACGGACAGTGCCGGTGACAAATTTTTGCGTTTCTTGCAAAAAGGCCTTTAATGCGTCTTTAATGGGGGAAAACCATAAGCCTTCATAAATGACTTCCGTTAGTTTCTTTTCAATAACAGGTTTAAAATGAGCCAATTCTTTTACAAGCGTTAAATCTTCCAATTCTTTATGGGCTAAAATTAATGTCATCGCGCCTGGGCATTCATACACTTCTCTTGATTTGATTCCGACAAGTCGGTTTTCAACGTGATCAATACGACCCACTCCATGCTTTCCTGCGATTTTGTTTAATTCCAAAATCAGTTCCGAAAGCGGGTAACGCTTGCCGTTTAAAGCTACAGGCACTCCCTTTTCAAAATCGATTTCTATGATTTCCGGAGTATCCGGCGTAAACTCAATACTTGTGGTCAATTCATATGCTTCTTCCGGCGGAGCAGCCCAAGGATCTTCCAATATCCCGCATTCATTGCTTCTTCCCCATAAGTTCTTGTCAATGGAAAAAGGACTGTCTAAATCAACCGGAATAGGAATTCCTTTTTGTTTGGCATATTCAATTTCTTCTTCACGCGACCAGCTCCATTCACGGACAGGAGCCAACACTTCAAGATCCGGATTTAAAGCGTTGATCGAAAGTTCAAAGCGAACTTGGTCATTCCCTTTGCCCGTGCAGCCATGCGCCACCGCCACGGCGCCTTCTTTTCCAGCTATTTCCACCAATTTTTTGGAAATGAGCGGTCTTGACAGAGCTGAAACCAGCGGATATTTTCCTTCATAAAGAGCATGAGCTTGTAAAGCCAACAGAGCGTATTCATTAGCAAACTCTTCTTTTACATCGAGGACATAGCTTTCCACCGCTCCGACTTTCAACGCTTTTTCTTGAATAAATTTTAAATCTTTTCCTTCCCCTACATCAAGGCAGCAGGCAACAACATCATACCCTTGATCTTTCAGCCATTGGATGGCCACCGATGTATCTAAACCGCCCGAATAAGCGAGCACAACTTTTTTACCCATCATGGATCCCCCTTTTGGTCGCATAAATATTCATCAATAGTTATTTTTATTCCTTTTTTTATATGTCTATAAGAATATCATTTTCCGTTTCTTCTTTCAAGAGCCATTGAATAAAAATTTTCTAATTTTATTTTTGGCTAGTTGTATAATCAAATGCAACAAGCATAAAAAATGAAAAACCATAGATAAACCACGTATGATTAAGTCGACTAAAACAATATCGATACGGAGGATTTATCTATGGCAATTACTAATTCTACCATAGGAGCTCGGCATTTCAAACACTTAACGGCTTATGACCGTGGGAAAATTGCGGCCTTACACGCTGCTGGTAAGACTCAACAGGAGATTGCAGATTATGTTGGTTGTCACAAAAGCACCATCTCCCGTGAGTTAAGAAGAGGTACAGTGCCACAAAGAAAAAGCAACGGGAAAATTGTTCATGTCTATTTTCCAGACACAGGTCAACTTCTCTATGAGAGAAACAGGAAAGCCTGTGGCCGCAAGCTAAAACTAGACGATGCCATCGAGTTTATTAAGTATGCCGAAACTCAGATCCTTGATAAGAAATGGTCTCCTGATGCGGTATGTGGGAGAGCCAAACGTGATGGGAAATTCAAAGACAAAATGGTTTGCACCAAGACCCTTTATAACTATATTGATCTAGGACTTATAGGCGTTAAAAACATTGACCTACCTATGAAAATTACCCTGAACACCAAGAAAAAACGTAACCGGAAGAATAAGAAGATCTTAGGACGCAGTATCGATGAGCGACCAATTGAAGTCAATGAACGCCAAGAGTTTGGTCACTGGGAAATTGATACGGTTATAGGCAAGAAGACTAAAGATCAGGCCTTATTGACTCTTACTGAGCGCAAAACCCGTAAAGAAATAATTTTGAGAGTGACAGCCAAGGATAGTCTATCCGTTTCAGAAGTCATATCTCAGTTGAAAGTGTCTTATGGTAATCGGTTCTCTAAAGTGTTTAAAACCATTACGGCTGATAACGGTTCTGAATTTGCTGACCTCGGCCTTAGTGTTGAAAAAGATCTAACAGAGGTTTATTTTACACACCCTTACACATCCTGTGAACGAGGAACCAACGAGCGTCATAATGGCCTTATTAGGCGCTTCATACCAAAGGGGAGACCCATTTCCTCTGTGGCAGACGAAACCATTACCTATGTTGAAAATTGGTGTAACCATCTTCCAAGGAAGATCCTCAATTATCGTACACCTGAGGAGTGTTTCCAAATAGAGTTAGCTGGCTTAGCTTCTTAACCTTAAGCCAGCTAACCCAAAGGGTTGGTTTTTAGCAACTTGACAAAGAGCCTCTGCGGGCATGGCTACCAGCCATGAAGCCAGGTATACGGTACTGGCTGGGCCAACCAGGCTACCATGCCCACCACTCCACGTCAAGTCGCGCAGAGTGTCCCGATTCTACTTAATCATGGGTTATCTGGTCTTTCAATACTTGTTGCATTTAATATTGCAATTTAAGTAATTTTATTTTTTATTCAATACTTTTTCAAACAATGCTTTGTTTTAGCGAACACTGGCTGTATACAATAAATATCTTATTGAAAAGAAGGAAGAACGTTCGGGATTGAAAAAATATTTTCGCGACCAAATGGAGGTGTATAAGAATACGAGCATATTGAAAACAAAAAAGGGATTGTTTCAAAATGACATAGGTGCTTTCCGCGGGCGATCCGCAAACCTCCTCGCTCGTCTCTCGCTGCGGGGTCCGCCTGGCTCCCTTTTACCGCAGGAGTCCCGCCGGTTTCAAGATCATCACCTAAAATTTCACGTAGTCCGGTGCAAAAAATCGTCCTTTCATTATTATGTAATCGCCAAGCTGACATTGAATGAAGTGATTTTTTCAAGTCACTTTTCAGCTACTTTGATTAAATACAACCTGGGATCGGCTAAGGCAACGATCGAATTCGGGTCAATTGCCATCGCCCATAACTTTTGAAACAAAGAAACCTCGACAAGATAAATTATTTTATCTCGTCGAGGTTTCTTGTTTAAAAGGAGCTTTTAGGACAGCCCCTACTTGCGAATTTCATTTACAATATGGCGAATTTCAGGTAAGATCAATTTTTCCATCGCCAGCTTCACTGCCCCGGTCGATCCAGGCATAGAGAAAATAGCAACACCGCCGGATACACCTGCTGCTGCTCTCGATAAAATAGCCGCAGAACCGATGTCCTCTGTGTAGCTAAGCATTCGAAACAATTCTCCAAAACCTGCCAATTCCTTTTCAAATAGCGGCTTAACGGTTTCAATTGTTACGTCTCTCTTTGAAATACCGGTACCTCCATTTAAAAGAATACAATCCGCTATTTTTTTGCGAATAATTTCCGTTACAAGACGGCGAATGGATAGACTGTCATCTTTGACAATTTCATATTGAACCACTTCATGATGATGTTCCAACAATAGTTTTTGAATAAGCGCTCCGCTTTTGTCGTTTTCTTGAGTCCGAGTATCGCTGACGGTAATGACCGCAGCCTTCACATGTTGAGGCCCTCCCTTTTTGTGGTCTGACGCACTCATTTCATATCTCCTTTCTTATCCAGCAACAAGCGGTATTGGTAGTACTTCTCTGCATACTCCGTTACTTTTTTTGTGAATTGATAATTGAAATTGGCACCGATAGCCATCCGGATGAGAGGAAATTTGTCATTTTGCTTCTTTTTAAACATGTTGATGGCCATCAGCTTCATCAGCTGTTTCACGATTTCATTCAACCACAGGGGGTCCGCAAGTTGTTCAGAATCATCGTAAAAATAAACATCTTGTTTGTTTTCCAGATCTTCCAATAATTTTTTCCATCCGTAAATTTGAACCTGTTTCGGCAACACTGCTGCATGGAAGACTTTTAAGGAGATCATCGTTTCATAAGGAGATTGAACATCGAATCCGTAAGTCATAGCCGTTAGTTGAACAGCCCGAACATTAATGGCAATAAGAATGGGAAAATCGGAAACGGCCGACAAAAAGCCGCCTTTTCCGGTCATTCCTCCTTGAATAAACGAATACAAACGGTGCCGAGCCGAATGTTGTCTGTTTAAATAATGGAGCTGATCAATCGTCAATTTCCGCAAATCCGGAATATCCACGACGGAATCATCAAAAGCGCGAGCTGAAACGAGGATTCTTTCCCGAGCTTCTTCTTGAATTTGTGATCCTTGAAGCAGCGATTGAACTTGAAACATCCATTGATCCAGTTTGGTTAAAAACGCTTCCTGCCACTCCTCAGGAAAAGAGGCAAAGGTACGTTCAAGCCATTTTATGTACGTTGTTTGGAGGTCATTTCCTTCATATTCCAATAATGTTTGTTCCCATTTCAGAATTTCTTCCCAAACGGCTTCGTCTCGCTTGGTCCAATTCATCATTATTCGCACAGGGGACTCCAACTTTATGCATCCAAGAAGATGATGAAAGAAAAACATGTCCAAAACGAAATGATTTTCATTCATCATCTTTTTTCCCTAGACACATGGACAATGTAAACCACCGTATACCGTCCGGCGATGGTATACCCCATTGTCCCAACACTCGCTGGCCTTTGAACCCCTATGCTCCCTCCTTTCGAATTTGTATAGGAGCGCTAAATGCTGATGTTGGCCTTAAACAGGCAAATGTCAGTCTTGAAACAAAACATGGTAAAAGTTTGATCTCAACATGATTCTATTGCAGCCAATAAGGGGGATTTGAACGGCATCGCTTCTGCAAGCCCTCTCCATCTGAACGAAGTCAGCTTATTATTGACCGCGTTTTTTCTCTAAAAACCAGCTTTCAATTTTCGCGATCATTCCTTCCATCGCTTTTTTATTGGTCAAAGATGGCAAGTCTGCTAATAACACTTGTTCAGGTGCTTTTACATCTTTGCTTTTCTTCTGCAAAATCAAAATGCTTTTGGCCGCATTTTTATTTTTAAAAATGGAAAGAGGGAGCTGTATCACTGCCTGTATATATACTTCATCTTTCAAAAAGCCTCTCAATTGATCAGCCTGAGGCGATTCAAAAAGAAAATTTGGAATCAAAAAAAATAAAAATCCGGCGGGTTTTGTATAGCGGATGCTTTGCTCGATAAAAAGATGGTGAGCATAGGAATGGCCTTCCTTCGCTTTTAACCGATAATTTTGGGCTTGATCGTCATTTGGATAATAGCCAACAGGCAAATCGCACACCACTGCATCTGCCAAATCAACAAAGAGTGGTTCCAAAGCGTCCTGATTATAAAATTGAATCGGATGCTTTAACAGATTGGCCCCTGCATAGGCAAGCTTTATTAATAAATCATCTACATCAATTCCGGTTGCATGGATGTTTTGATCAGATTGCTGATTCAAGATGGTCGTCAGCAAATTTCCGGTTCCGACCGCAGGATCCAAAAGACTGTATTGATCGTAGTCTGCCATAAATTTTTGCATGAGATAACTGACAAACAAACCAATGGAGTCCGGCGTCATTTGGTGATTTGGCTGAACGTTTTTCTTCATTCCTTTTAGGATGGCCAGTTGATAAGCTTTTCGAATATGTTCTTTTGACATCGAATCTAATGAAATACGATCGTATTGCGTTTGAAGCTCCTTTTTTGTCTTTTCGCTGATTTCTTCTTGCAACACCATACCTTGAAACAAGTTGTCGGCACTTTCCGCAAGAGCTTCCAGATAGGTGCAAGAAAGAGCCTTTTGCAGCATGCCCGTTGTTTGATCTAAAACATAGAATAACGATTCCATGGAAGATGTTGTATTGGTACTCACCGACATACCTCCTTTATCTCTCATTAAAATACAGAGCCCATTCAATAAAAAACCGAACAGAGATCGCATCCCTATTCGGCATGTTTTTTCCGTTTCTTCCTGATTAGCGTCCGTAAAAGCTGCATTCCGTTTCGGACGATCGGCAAAATTTCAACTGTTTGCTCACAAAAGCATGATACCTTTTCAAAGGCCGTCATGTCGTTTTGTTTTTTATGCAATAAACATTGTATGATGAACGTCCTATTGCGGAGATACTCTTTCGCTAAAGACGTTAGCCATTATTTTGCTTCCTTAGCAGCCTGAATGGCAGCTTCGTAATCAGGATGATTGGTTCCTTCGCTCACATATTCAACATAGGTAATTTTATCATTACTGTCAACCACAAAGACAGCCCGTGCTAAGAGACGAAGTTCTTTCATCACGACTCCATAGGCATTGCCGAAGGAAAGGTCGCGGTGGTCAGAAAGCGTAATCACATCTTCCAATCCACTTGAAGCACACCAACGTTTTTGGGCAAATGGCAGATCCGCTGATATCGTTAAAACTTTCACTCCATCCAATTTGGCTGCTTCTTCATTAAAACGGCGGGTTTGAGCATCGCATACTCCCGTATCCAAAGATGGAACAGAGCTTAAAATCCGCACGCTTCCTTTATAGTCGGATAATTTGACTTCTGACAAATCATTGGCTAGTACCGTAAAGTCCGGCGCTTGATCTCCTACTTTTACTTCATTTCCTAAAAGAGTAACGGGATTTCCCTTAAATGTAATTTTCGCCATATCTTTTCCTCCTATTTAAGGTCTACAACTTCATCATAAAGAAATTCGGCAAAGAAATGCAAATTTCCTGTTTTTTATCCCCTATTTTTCGAACAGGGCTGCCTTATATAGGAAGATGGATTTCATTCATTTTTTAAGATGAGGCAGGCCTCATCACAAAAAAGGCAGCTTCCACGTAGAAAGCTCCCCTTTGTTCCTTAAATATTAAAGTCCAAATTTTGTGATTGATGTCCATTATTTTGACCGTTGTTTTGACTATTCGTTTGGCTGTTGTTTTGGTTTGCGCTTCCCCCATCTTTGTTTTTAAACATCCCTTGGATTTTCTCCATTGCATTAGGCGCTACATCCAAAATTCGCTCCATTAAATGGGTGTTTTCATCTACATGAAGCATCTTATAGCCTTGGGAGTTGACGATTAAAAAAGCGATGGGTGTGATGGAAACACCGCCGCCGCTTCCCCCTCCAAAAGGAAGGCTCTCTTCTTGGCTGTTTTGCTCATTTTGATCCAGTTTGAATTCACTTCCTCCTGCCGCAAAACCAAATCCAACTTTTGAAACTGTCAATATGACACTGCCGTCCGGTGTTTCAACAGGATCTCCGATAATGGTATTCACGTCAATCATTTCTTTTAAATTTTCCATAGCTGTTGTCATTAAACCTTTAATCGGATGTTCCGACATGGGAATCCAACCTCCTGTTAGATAGAATGATGTTTATTGTTTGCGAAAGAAGACTCACGTTCTGATAGTTTTCCCTTCCAAAAACGGACTATTTTCAATCCGGCAATAATAGCATATCCTATTCGAAAATGAAGCATACACTCAAGTCGTGTCTTTGTGTAAGGAGATTGAAAAGTAGGAACAACATTTAATCTCGGTATCGTCTTTAATCGTATCCACTTACTCAATAAACCGATGAATTCACCTTTGGCTGCCCATAGTGTTCCCGTTAATATGCCGGTCCATGCAGCGTTTTTTACACCAACAGCCGTTTCCCACACCAATGAATCAACTGATATATGACGGCAAAAGTGTTTCACAATCTCCTGGAGATCCTTTACTTTTTTTAAAAATTCTCTTCCCTTATGTATCATTTGTACCAGTTCTTCAGGAGTCAAGTTGTTTCGGGAGTGGTACTTCGTCCTTTTTTGATTTTTAGAAGAGACGTTGGTTTCATATTGTAAATTCCATTCATTATTTTCGGGGTTTTTTACCAACTTTAAAAACGGCACTTTAATCGTATATCTTATAAGGCCAAACCAAATCTTGAATTGGATCTGAACGTAGTCATTTTCTTTCTCATGGCAAAAAACGATGTTGATATGAAGCACCGTTGCCGAAATAACGATGATCAATACGATGATCGAGATCAGTATTGTCATGACAATTGCCATACTGCAGCCCCCTTGCCTTTCCACCATTATCGACAAAACCCCAAAAAAATAAACCTGCTTTATGAAGCAGGTTTTAAAGCTTCCACCGTTTTCTCATGAATAACGGCTGTATCAGCGAAATAATCGTGCAATCCTTGTTTTTTCGGCATAAAAGCGACCATTAAATACAGAATGACAATAGTGGTTACAATAAAGCGCCCGATCAATTCCCGAAACAAAACAACAGTCCAAGTTAAACGTTCTTCTGTCAGCGGGACGACTTTTAAGCCAAATACCATTTTTCCAACCGTTTGTCCGGTGAATTTCGTGAATAGAAGAAAATAGCCGTAAAAGAGAACGGCACTCGCCACATGGATGGGGGCAAACAGTTCATGGGCAAAAACGGGTAGATCAAGCCAGCGGAAAACCGGCAAAATCAATATCCGTTTAAGACTTCCAATCACGATTAAGTCAAGTAAATACGCCCAAAAACGCATCCAAAAGCCAGCATAGTGAGGGCCGTACAAAAAAGACTTTGCGCCCTCATGATATCCGTCATCCGCCTCTTTTTTCGTTTCAGCTGCTATTGGCTTTTCTAATTCAGGATCATGCCTTGATTCATTCATAACGATCCCTCCTCAGAATATAAATACATGAGCCGCGGAGACTGTGAGTGAGTCAAAAGATTGATCAGCACGTTCCATTCGCCGTCCTTTTGAAACATTTTTTGCGCGCTGGCTGCAAAAAGGGAAGAAAGCCCGCTGTTCGTTTCATAACGAAATACTTTGGCACCGCTCAAATGTTTATCTTTTTTCAATTGTTTGATTGTATCATCCAAATAACCGAATTCATCAATTAAGTGAAGCTGCTTCGCCTGCCTGCCATCGTACACACGACCGTCAGCGATTTTTCTGACTTGTTCTTCCGGAATATGCCGCCCCTCTGAAATCACTTTTACAAATTGTTGATAAGAGTTGTTAATCATCGTTTGCAAAATTTGTTTCTCTTTCTCTGTCATCGGGCGGGTAGAACTGCCGATATCCTTGAAAGGACCGCTTTTAACAGTCACAAAATCCACACCGAACTTTTGCGCTAATTTGGAGTAATTCACAGTGTTCATAATCACTCCTAAAGAGCCCGTTAAAGTTTCAGGACTGGCAAAAATTTTATCTCCGGCAGTTGAAATATAATAGCCACCTGAAGCCGCCGTCGGGCCCATAGAAACATAAATCGGTTTTTTTGCCTTTTGCTTAATCTCCATTAATTTATCATGGATTTCTGCACTTTCGGCCACCCCGCCGCCTGGGGAATTGACTCTCAGTATAATCGCTTTGATGCTCTTATCATGCTCCACTTTATCAAGCATTTTCATAAAATTTTCGTGGTTGTATCCCATCTCAAAAAATGAGGCAGTCGAACCCGTATCTTGAATCACACCATTTACTTCCAAAACCGCAATTTTCTTCAATGTGTTTCCTTTCTCGATGACATCTTCATTGAAATTTCCATCTTGGTTTGTCAGTCCTTCAAAAAGTTTTTCAACGTCTGCAGTCAGCGTGATGCTGGCTAAATTGACAATGACAGAAACTGCGAACAATATAGCCGCAATAGCCAAAGCTATTATTCTTTTCCTATTCATCCATCCTGTCCTCCAATTCTAAAATAAAGAAATTCCATTCCTGTCAATTATTGTAGCAAACCACTTGAACCTACCAAAAGCCTTTTTTGCTTTTTCGCCCCATACAGCCTTTCGTCCATTTCACTGAATTTGCCAACACATAAATCTGAGTTTACGGATTTTATGAAGCTTTTATGCATCGTTTCATTTAAAATGAGTCAGTCAAGACTTTGTGGGAATTTTTTTGGTTCGCTGAAAATAGATGTAAGTCATAGGTTAGCGAACCATTTTTTTGAATTTCATCCGTAAGCGCTTTCGGACTCTCATCCCTTGCCATGACAGACGACCTGAATCCGTGATGAATTGAAATCGACTTTGATTTTGTTGTAATTTTGATGGATTGATAATCCATAAAACCCTTTTTATGCTTATGACCTATGTCATCTCCTATTTCCGAAAATGGAACAAATCTCTTTTTTAGGTATACGAACCAAAAAAATAGACAAAAAAGCACAGGGAGTGACGTTGGACATCAGTGCCCGAACATTCGTTCGTTATCTTACCTCTCTCCATTTCTGATAGACGTTCAGTAGGGGCTCGCTATAGCCACTCCTTCGCGTCAGTTTCATCCAGATCTGTCGTGATCGACGGACGAGTCGCCCTGCCATCGTGATCACCGTCTGAATAATCGTCTTGATGCGGCGGCGTTTCACTTTGTGGTGCAACGGATGTCTCGGATCGCTTAATAGATCTTGTCCAATCAGACGAAGAAGATTGTAAACGAAGGCTCCCATGACCAACACGAGCGCATTCGTTTTCATCTTCCCAGATGGAAGCCGCTCTAAATCTAAGTCGCTCTTCAGTTCGCTATGAAACTGTTCGCATGTCGCATGGTCATGATACAACGCGAGCACATCGCTCATTCGAACATGCTCGTATCCTTTGAGCCGCACCCAATAGCTTTCCACTTCATAATCAGGAACGAGCATCAGCTGTCCATTGCGTTCCATCGTCCGTTCCGTCACTTGGGTGACTTGAACGTACGTATACGTGTTTCCATCGATCGCTGCCTTCTGTGGAAGGCATAGCTCATAGGTTTGTACTCCTTCGCTTTGTCCATCATCGACACGTTTGCCCTTTTGCGAAGCGATCTGGAACCAAAGCGCTTTCGATTCTCGGCGTAAGTTTCGCTTGATGACAAAGTCCACGTCTTCCTTTAGGCATACGTGCACATTCGCTTCTGCATCGTTTCCTGCATCCATGCGAACAAGCAGACGAGATGAAGTCAGTTGACGAGCTCGACGGATAGCGGTGACTAAAAACGAGGGCATGTTGTCTTGCACATGTTGTTTCCCTGGACGCAACTCGGCATGAACGAGATACCCTTCCTTCCCTGCATACGCAAACAACGGTGTAAAACCGTCAAATCCTTTATACGTTCGACTGACTCCTTCTTTTTTCGTATCGGAGTTGTCAAATGGGGAACCATCTATATCAAGGGGAAGCCATGTCGTCTTTCCTTTGGTCCAACAAGGGGACAAAGTGGCATGTCGTTGAATCAACAGACGTATGGACTCCTCCCAAAGAATCGTTTCGGTCATCGGAAGACAAGCGAGCTGATCGAGTCGTTGTCGCAAGGTTGGAGAGGAAGGCACGTGCTGAATCCCCATCGATGCCGAAAAGATATCGTCCTGACGATACGCTTCGATATGATCGAAATCCGTTTTTCCTGTGGCAAGCAAGCCAATCATCGAGCGAATGACATCGCTATGGGAAATGTGCACTTCTCGACGAACCGTTGGAAGCCGAAGTGCGTTTACCCGTTTATCCAGTTTCGTTCGATGGAGTAAGTAGCCAACGAGAGCAAGCCCAGCACTTGGGGTAATCGCTTCATCTGTCAATACAAACCGAATCGGGAAATCTTTCATCACATCACCTACTTGATGAAGAATCGTCAACGTCGTTTTTCCTTATCGTATCAACGGTTTGCGACCATTGTAAAGATGTTTTGTCACGGATTCAGGAGACGAATATGTATACCTTTTTTTACCATCCCTTGAATTCAGACAGGGCATGATAGATCGGAGTCCCGGACGATTGCTGTAAATATGGCACGTTATTCCGCGTTACCTCTGGAAGAAGACGGCGGATGCGTTGTTTCGCCTTGTTCACGATCGTCTGTTTGGTAGATGCCGTTTCCTCCGCCGGATGCGACGATTCTTCTCCTAAACGATGTCCGAAAAGACGAATCCCATCCATCCGGGCAATCATTGCCTTGAAAAACGCCCTGAGTCCCTTGTCTGTCCAACTGCGGCGGTATTTCACCCGATACGCCAGCTGGCTCATCACGCTTTCAGCCCTCCCCATCGGATACATGCCCGTTGTGTCCACTCCTTGCTCCTTCAGCCATTCCCGGTAATCACGGATGCATCCCGGCATCGATTCGATCCGGTGGATCAAGGCAGCCAGCTGTTGTTCTTTCGCTTCGTCCCCCAGCGTGCCGAGGGCGCTGTTCAGTTCCACAAGCAGCTTCTCTTCATCCTGCTTCGCCAGCTTTTGCCGAATCGCCTGCCACCGTGGATGGCCCGAGAGGCATTGGCGCAACTCACGCGCCACGTGGAATCGATCCAATTGGAAGCAGACCCGTCCTTTGAAATACTCCCGGCACGCGGTAATCCATGGAGCGCCGTCCCCGTTGATGACAAGAAGATCCCGACACGGATCATAGGCATATTCGTTCATCAAAAATTCCTCGAAGCCTTCCCACACCTCCCCCTTGCCTTCATGGACGTAATGGCGCTGATTCACGAATTCGATCCGTGAGCCGTTGCGCTTCCATCCTTCGTGAACGGTCAGGATTTTGTCTTCCTTGGCCCGTTTTCCCTTCCCTTGGAGAGAGACAAACAGTCCATCGGCCTCCACAAACAGCACCCGTCCATATCGCTGGTCAACCGGGCAGTGCAGCGGAACTTCAGCCTCGAGCACCAACTGGCGGATCGTCTCATGGCTCATCACCGGATACCCGACCATCTGGGCAAGCGTATGAGCCGCTTTGCGATAGGAAGAGCACTCCACAGCCAATCCCATCGCCGTTTCTTCTAGACAAGGGCTGATTGACTGCGATCCATCAAACGCTAAAAAGGAATCAAGCAAAAACGTGTAACGGTTTTGTTCTCGGTCTAAATAGTAGTTTCGCTCAAAGGTAACTTCGCCAAACAAGGTTTGAATCGTGGTGCGTCGTTTGTCTTTCAAGTGGTACCGGCGCTTGTCCCGGGTTTCCGCCAATTGTCGGTCGATGTCCTCCAACAGAGCCGTAAACAGCTCGGTGAAGGCGTTTTGCAAGGCTCGAAACAAATCAAGTTCGATCTCTTTCCATGTCAACGAATTTGTGGTAAGATGTTGTTGAATATTCATGGGACTCTCTCCTCCTGTTTGATGGTGTGAACAATGATCATCTTACCAGGGAGAGAGTCCTTTTTTCATGTTTCCTGCTTGGGATCCTACCGCGCTTTGCTTGGTGGCCCCGATGAGGGGATTGAGAACATACGTTCCCAACCCCCTCATCGGGGAATTCTAAGAATTTCTCCCACAAACATTTTACTCACACCATTTAAAATAGTACACATCAGGGAATAATTAGAATAGAAAGAAGGAATCACAATGGATCATCAGTCCTCAAAATTGTGGACAAAACAATTTATCGTCATCTTATTAATGGCATTTCTCTTTTTTATTTGCCTCCAAATGCTGACAGCAGGCTATCCCGCCTTCATTTCGGATATTAAACATAACCCTGCACAAGGAGGCTTGATGACCACTGCCTTTATGGCAGCGGCGATTGTAACACGCCCGTTTATCGGAATACTGATGCATAAACTGAATGTGAAGCGGATGGCGATTTTTTCGCTCATCTTCGTCCTGTTGGCGATCGCATTAAGCTATAAATTGGAATCCGTTCCGATCCTTCTCCTGTTAAGAGTTTTTCATGGCATCGGTTTTGGAATCATCACAACTCTGTTGTCCACCATGGCAACCAATATTATTCCGAATCATCGTCTTGGAGAAGGGATTGGCTACTACGGGCTTTCCACCAGCCTAGGAACAAGTTTGGGGCCTATGCTGGCATTGTCATTGATGGCAGCCTTCTCATTTCATGTTCTTATCCTTTTATCTGTGTTGTTTACAGCCATTATTCTCATTCTCAGCTTTTCAATCAAAAGCTCTTCAAAGACGGACGGCAAACCGACAAATAGCCAAGCACAGTCACTTATTCAATATGCTTTCGACAAACAAGCCTTTTTGCCTTGTTTATTAATTGTTTGTTACTTTATTTCTCTTGGCGGTGTCGTGAGTTTCATGAATGAATTAGGAAAAGAAGCGAATCTGGGTGGAACGGTTTCTCTTTTCTTTCTGACCAATGCCATCGTTATGACTGTGATACGTCCCATTTCGGGCCGCCTGTATGATCATTTTGGACATAAAGTACTTATTTATCCTGCCGCCATGGCAGGCATTATCGGTCTAATGTTATTATATTTCACTTATAATACGGCGACCTTATTAATGGCAGGTTTCTTTTACGGCCTTGGATATGGAGTTATTCAACCTTCCCTCCAAGCACTGGCTGTGAGCAGAGTGGCGCAAGACAAAAAAGGGACTGCCAACGCCATGTTCTTCTCTTCCATGGATCTTGGTATAGCGATTGGCTCCTCCGGATTAGGGGTTGTGGCCAACTCAACCGGATACCACACCATGTATGCATATAGTGTTCTTCCTATACTTTTGTTAATCATGATTTATACATTGACTTTTGTCATAAACAAACATAAGGATAAAACCATCAAAAAAGCTTCCTGAACGATACAGCCAATTTCACAAACGTCCGTTAATGAAAAGGATTGGCCAAGAGTCGCCAATCCCTTTTGCGTGATCACTTTTCCAAGAAGAAAAAATTGAATAGAACAAGAGTTGGAATCTTTTCGGTCCATCCTCCTGACTGATCATACCTTCTCATGATGTTCCTTTGTTCCGTTCTTTTTAAAAAAGTTCTTTCGACATAGTCGAAAGAACTTTTGGATTTTATACGAAAATGTAGACTTCCCTATTTAGTACTTAGATGAATGTCTAAAGAGGCTGGGACAAAACTAGCTTCTATATAAATTGAAATAAAGGTTTTCTCCCATTCCACGGCGAATAAATACAAAGAGAAAATAGGGGAACGGAGAGAAAATATGATGCCAAATCACAAAGACGAGATCGAAAAGTTGTCCACTGCCATGAAAGAAGCAAAAAGTAAACGAGCATATGAACGCTACCAAGCGATTTATCTTCATTTGCAGGGATATACCAAAGGAGAAATCGCAACGATTATTGGTCGATCCAAGAAAACTATTTATAACTATATTCATGCCTACGCCCAGCGCGGTCTTGATGGACTGGAGATGAAATACTCACCTGGCGCCCCACGTCGATTGACCCCTGAGCAGGAAAAAGAGCTGGCTTTGATCATTGAACATCAGCTCCCCGTAGATGTGGGATTCGAAGCAAAATATAATTGGACGCTTGCGATAATCGCTGAACTCATTCAACAAAAGTGGGGGCCAACATACACGCTTCGCGGAACAAGTGACATTCTGCATCGGTTAGGGCTAAGCTATACGAAACCGACCTATACACTAGCCAATGCCGATGAAGAGAAACAAAAAGAATTCGTCGAAATCACCTTCCCTGAAGTAAAAAAAAACTGGTAGATGGGAACATCGCCCATGTCCTCTTTCAAGATGAGTCGATGATTCGTGATTACCAAGCGATTCAAAAAACATGGTTTGTCAAAGGAAAACAACGAATCATTCCGACGTTTGGAAAACATCAAGGGCTGAAGCTGATTGGCACGTTGAACTACGAAACAGGGGAAGTGTTTTGCATCGAAGAAGAATGCTATGACGCGGAAACATTTCTTCGATTTCTTCAACTTGTGTTAGAACGCTATCCCACAGGCAAAATAGTGATGATTTTAGATAACGCTCGAATTCACCATGCCAAACTCATTCAGCCATTTTTAAAAGAACACGAAGATCGGTTAGAGCTCGTCTTTTTGCCACCATACAGTCCGCAATTGAACTTGATTGAAGGGCTATGGAAATGGCTGAAATCAGACGTGATTTACAACGTGTTCTATTCGAGTGTGCAAGAAATTAGAAAGAATGTCCAAGCCTTTATTCAGCGAATCAACCAGAAACCAGAACAAACGATCGATCGTTTGTGTGTTCAGTTGTAAATCTTTAATTCAACTTATATAGATAGGAAAAAGGAGAATTTGAGCCAACTCAAATTCTCCTTTTTCCATTTATCCCCATTATTTTTGGTTAGTTGATCTTTGTTGGCCGTGTATTTTCGTAAATTCACGGCCATTAAGGCAATGCCCATTTCATTTTCCACTTTCGATTTTCCTCGAACGGAAAATCGAGTGAAACGCAAATTAGCCTTCAAGAATCCAAAAACTGGTTCTACGTCTATTTTACGTTGATGGAAAATAGAACCAGCTTTTTCTTCTGAAAGCTTCGCTCTTACATATTCTTTTTGTTGTTCCCATTTTTCATTCACCATGACCTTTCGGTGATTGCCTTCCTTTGCTTTTGTACATGATGAACGAAATGGACATCCTGAACAGTTTTCACATTCATAGATTTTCAATTCTCGTTTGAAACCGGTCTTATCTGTACGTACAGAACGATAACGGAAGGTTACTCGCTGCTGATTTGGACAAATGTAGGTATCACTTTCTTCGTCGTACATCCAATTGTCTGGATGAAATGGATTTTGTTTATATTTCTTCTTTTGTTCTTTCTCATACATGGTATATGGAATGAGTGCCTCACATTTTCGATTCGAAAGGATGTCTTCATAGTTTTGTTCACTACCATAACCAGCATCTGCGACAATATACTTTGGCAACGGAAAATAATCCTTTTCTATCTTATTCAAGAACGGAATTAATGTGCGTGTATCAGTAGGATTTGGAAAGATGCTATAAGCTAGTGCGTATTGACCTTCTGTTGCGATTTGTACATTGTATCCAGCTTTCAATTGACCGTTTTTCATATAGTCGTCTTTCATTCGCATGAACGTTGCATCTTGATCTGTTTTGGAATAACTGTTCCGTTCCCCCAAGATGTCCAAGTCTTTTTGGTATTTTTGTTTTCGTAGAATGAAGTCTATTAATTGTTTGTACGCTTGTTTTGGATATTTTCGTTCGCTTCTTAATGCTTTTCGTTCTGTGGCATCGGGCGATGTTTCTATCTTTTGGTCATATTCCTTAATGACTTCATCGACTTGTTGCACCATTTGAGCGAGTTCTTCAACGGACAGTTCTCCCTCATTTTCCCGCTCCATTTCAGGGATGATTTCTTTTTCTAATAGTTCGTTGTATAACTGATTGGACTTTTCAATTAAGTTTTGGTTGTATTTTTCAATGGATTTCTTCCATACGAAAGTAAATTTATTGGCATTCGCTTCAATCTTCGTACCATCGATAAAAATGGCTTCTTGATCGATTAACTTTTCTTCCACCAGTTGGCAACGGAATTGGACAAAACATTGACGAATTAATTCTTTTACTTCCGGATGCACACGAAAACGATTGATCGTCCGATAACTTGGTTCATATCCTTGTGCCAACCACATCATTCGTATACTGTCCTTTAATAGCGCTTCAATTTTTCGACCTGAAAAGACAGACTGCGAATAGGCACACAAAATAATTTTTAGCATCATGCGTGGATGATAAGCAGGACAACCTGTATTTCGAAGAAACGGCTGGAAGGCTTCATCTGGAATACTTTCAACTAAATGGTGAATGTGGAAGGCAATATCATTTTCTTGTAATTTTATTTCTAAATCTAGAGGCAAAACTAATTGATTCATGTTATAATATTTAAACATAAGGACCCTTCTTTCTGTTAGTTTTGGTGGTAACTTAATTTTAACAGAAGAGGTCCTTATTTTTTATTGAAAAATGAAGAACAGCCCATGAAATTTCATTCCAAAATTTCATGGGCTGTTTCCATTTTAGAGGGGGTTTTGTCCCAGCCTCCATTAATTTTCTAGTTTTCAACAGGAATCTCACTTTTTCTTTTTGGATTCTTTCCATTTCTATGAAAAAAGCGAATTTGTGATAATGAAAATACACAAAGCGCCGCCCATATGAATGTAAAGGAAATGAATTTGATCGTCGAAAATGGTTCATGATAAATAAAAATCCCTATCAACAGAGACATGGTGGGCGTAACGTATTGCAAAAATCCAATCATATATAAAGGAATCCGCTGAGCACCTTTGGCAAAATACAAAAGAGGAACTGCCGTGACAATTCCACCGCCAATAAGCAAAAGATCGGTCGCCACACTTTGGTGGAATAGCATCAATTCACCATTGCTATTTAAATACAGTAAAAATAGCAGCGAAAATGGAGTAATCAACAGCGTTTCAAGCGTTAACCCCGTTGCGGATTCGACTTTGACTACTTTTTTGGCCAAACCATACAATCCAAAGGTGACAGCCAACCCAAGGGCCACCCATGGAAATTTTTCATACGAAATCGTAAGGATTAAAACGCCAGTAAGCGCCAAAAGAAAAGATACTACTTGAGCTTTTGACAGTTTTTCTTTTAATATCAAAACGCCTAACAGTACGCTCACAAGCGGGTTAATGTAGTACCCTAAACTTGTTTCAATGATATGATTTTGATTGACGGCCCAAATGTATAAAAACCAATTGGCACTGATCAGCAAGGATGCGAAAAATAATGTCAGCCCCATTTTTGGCTGTTGAATAAGCTGCCGGAACGTTTGACGAAACAACGACCATTTCTTTGTGACCAATAGAAAACCAAGCATAAATAGAAAAGACCAAAAAATCCGGTTCGCTAAAATTTCATAAGCGGGAACTTGCTTCAGCAATTTCCAATAAAGAGGGAACAATCCCCATACCCGTCAAGTTAGCGGTATAAAATTTTTTAGGATGATACGCATGTTCGAAAAATCAATCAAAGGATGAAGAGAAAACCAAATGCTGGGCATGCCAAATAACCCTCAAGAAGAGGGTTATTTGGCAATTATATCCATGACCCACACTACCATATCCCCAATTTCTTTAAAAGATCCGATACCGTTTCCTCTCCTTTCCTTCGGTCTTTCCTCGCGTGTTTCCTTAACAGAGACAGGAGAGATGGAAGGGCGGTTTCCATCGCTTGGGGATGCAAAAGAAACCGATGCCAATACGATTGGAGGATATTAAGCGCTTTCCATTCACTGATCTCGATTCCCTCCCGTTGATGCCAATACCTTCGGGCTTGGAACAGAAGAGTCTGCGTGACTAAAATGGCAATCAATGTCCCATATAAGTGGCATTCGAATCGTTCCTTCTTCATCTTTTTGACACGGTCAAGATCAAATAAGGATTTCCAGCCCTTAAATAACAGCTCCACTTGCCAGCGCAGCGAATACAGCTCATAAACTTGTTGCGCATCAAACGATTCTTGTGGTAAATTGGTCAGTAAGATGTGATATTTCTTTTGTTCAAGGGTTTGGCGTGACAGCGCCTTCCCTTTCTTTTTTTCCTTTTTCCGCACGTACGCCAGCCGTTTTTCCCATTCTTCCGCCGTGAGACGGCGAAAAATCAGACGCGGAACATACAGGCGTTGGTGTCCGATATACACGTGTTCCACTTCCACGGCTTCCCCCTCGCCCAATCGATTTCCTATCGATTCCCAATCCCATTCGTGCCACTCCCCGTCCTGCTTGATATAGACTTTGATATCGGAACGCAACCGGGTAATATAATAAGCACCTCGAGCATCAATCTCCGCCAGCGTGGCGAGTGAAAAAAACCCCAGATCCCGAATGCAAAGGTCATTCGGTAAAATCGTGTGCTGGGTATGATAAGCAAAACGGGCATCGGAATCATTGGCCTGTTGGACGCACAGCTGAAGACAGGTTCCCGATAACAGCTCATACTCAAATTGGATTTTGGCGCCAGATGAAACCGAACCTTGATAGTCCTCACCATAGTCGGTCGGAAGTAAAAAACTGGTAGAGTCTAAGATCCGCAGACGGGTGAAACAAGCGCGATACGTTTCGGTGATGGAAGAGAGTGCCGGACGTTGATGCATCAGGAGAGTAAAAAAGACCTCTTTTAAAAACGCCACGGCACGAGGCGTAAACCGCTGATTCAGTCCTTCATTCGAGAGAGAGCAATCATGCCAGAGCGCCAAATCGGCACACAACCGCTGAAGCGACTGACAGGCGAGCGATCCGTCTCCCCAAGCACATAGCGTCAGAAAGGCTTCCGCTGTTAATGAACGCTGCCGCTGAATGAATCCGACTTTCCGTGCCAGACGAGTCAGTTCTTCATAGGAGAAGAGTTGACGAATCGTTTTTATCCATGCCTTCATCTTTTTTGCCATCAAAAAATAATCCTTTCCAACGATGATTTTCGTTAGAAAGGATACCATGTTTTTGGCGCTGAAAAAAGATCAAATTCTTAACTTGATGGCTATGGGAACAATCCCCATAGCAAGTACGAAAGCCCTGCGTATACAATACCCAATTTCTCGTCTTTTTTCATCCCTGTCTCCCTCTTTTGTCCAATGATTATATCGATGTTTATTTTCCCAACTGATAAATTTCCTAACAAGACTTGGGCGAATCAGTTGATTTTCACTAAAAAGCCGTTCACCCGTTTGAATATAGGTCTAGTAAGCAGTATAAACGATCTCATCGTCTATCACCGTCATTACTGCTTTCGTTTTTGAAATCTCCTCTTGAGAAATATGGAATACATCACGATCCACAATGGTAAAATCAGCTTTGTATCCTCTTTGTATCTTGCCCCGATCGTGTTCGTGATGACAAGCAAAAGCACTTCCTTTTGTGTAAAGCGAGATCGCTTCATAGACAGTTAGATTCTCATCCGTACGGCCATCGGCTCTTTCTACGACAGCGCCAATGTGCTTAAAAGGATTTACGTCTTCAATAGGAGCATCCGAGCCGCCGGCACAATGTATCCCTTCTGTTAAGATCGTTTTCCACGGAGATACGTACTGCTGCAGACATTCCGGCAAACGTCCTGTATAGGAAACATCGGAACGAATAAAACCAGGCTGAATATCGAGTATAAGATGGTTTTGTTGTTTTAGTCTTGCGATTAAATCATGTCGCAAAATGTTTGCATGAATAATCCTGTCTCTTTTTCCTTTCGCCGACGGATATTGTTCCACTACATCCAATACCCGCTCCACAGCTAAGTCGCCAATGGCATGAACAGCAACCGGCAGCCGTTACAGAAAACTTATAAAAAGTTATAATTTCCTACAACTTTTATGTTTCATTACTTCTTCATCGTGTCTGCTTTCACGTCTATCTATTAAACAGATCGCTACTTGCATTTGGTGTAACACTCCAAAGTCGTAAATTCCCGACTAACGAATCGGTACATGTCTGCATTAACTTGCATTGTTAAGATGCAGATTCTAAAACATTTTCACCATATTTTTTAAGATTTATAGACGCTTGATAATCTCGATCAACAATATTTCCACATTCGCATTCAAAAGTTCTATCGGATAACTTCAAGTCTTTTTTAACTTTTCCGCAACAAGAACACAACTTAGAACTTGGAAACCATCTATCCGCCAAAATGAAGCGAATATTATTCCAATTTGACTTGTATTCAATTTGTCTTCTAAATTCATGGAAACACTGTTGTTGAACAGATTCAGCTAAATGTTTATTTTTCATCATACCTTTTACATTCAAATCTTCTAAAACAATAAACATTGGTTTTCTGTTTACGATTTCAGAAGTGATTTGATGTATGTAGTTATGACGAATATTCGTTAGTCTTCGTGAAACTTTTAAAAGTTGCTTTTCACTTTTTATAATGTTGTTGGTTTTCCTGTAACGGTTTCCCTCCCTTCCTTTTTCATATTTTCTTGAAATTTTACGTTGCAACCTGCGCTTTTTCTTTTCTAATTGCCTAATTCTTTTTGTTTTATTAATATTTCCATAAACTTTACCATCAGAACAAACAGCTAAATCTTTTATTCCTAAGTCAATACCTATCCCTTCTGTTTTTGAAGGAGAATAATCACTATCTGTTTCTATTCCAACAGATACCCACCAATTCAAACCATCAAATGTAAATCGAGGATTCATATACTTAACATTTTCACCAAATGGAATACGTCCTTTTTCTGCTAATCGAATCCAATTTATCTTTTGTTTATTCGACTTTTTACTTGAAGCAAATCCCTCTACTTTAACATGTGTTTTTGTGAATTTGATTTTCACATTATCCTGATAAAAACTAGGTATAGATTTCTTTTTCCTTTTAAATTTTGGATATTTTGATAGTCCTTTAAAAAATCGTTTGTAAGCATCACAAGCATCTTTAATAGCTTGTTTCGTTACATTATTACTTACATTATTCAGCCAATTAAATTCATCAAGCTTTTTCATTTGAGTAAACTGTTTTCTCAAAGTTGAATCATTGATGAATTTACCACCATTTTGATAATTTTCTTGTTGCTTTGCAATTGTCCAATTATAAGCAAATCTAGCTGTATTCGCATATAGAAATAATTTAGTTTTTTGCTTATTATTTGGTTTCAACATCCCTTTTATTGACTTTATCATTTAGCAATTCCTCATTTTCCTCAATTAATTCATCTACTAACTTTCTAGTTTTATTAGCACGTTTTCCTTGTAATCTACAACTAAATACTGTAACAATCTGTATTAAATCTTCTACAAGTTCTTGTTCATCTGTTTTTTCAGTGCTATCTAAAACTTCAATCTCACACCCATTAAGGTTTGCCATATACTCAACCAATTCAAAACCAAATCTAAGAAGCCTATCTTTATGGAATACTACTATTTTATCTACTTCTTTGTTATTTATCATTTTGATTAGTTGACGCAAACCTTTTTTCTTGTAATTAATCCCACTACCAATGTCTTGAATGATTTCATATTCAACATTTAACGATTCTAAATATTTTTTCATATTTTCAACTTGTCTTTGCAAATCATCTTTTTGTTTATTAGAAGAAACTCTGCAATAACCAACCACTTTTTGACTAGTTTCTTTAATACCAAGTACCTCTTTAAGTTGATCGTGAGAATAATATCTATAGCCGTTTGAGCCAGTATGATGTGGTTTTAATTTTCCACTTTTGTCCCAATTTCTTAAAGTTTGTGGCGTTCGATTGATTAATTTGGAAAATTCATGAATGCTATAATATCTCATGCTATATTCCTCCTTAAATTAAATATAGCATGAAAAAATTAAAGTAAATAAAAATTTTATAACTTTTTATAAGTTATTTAAAACTGTTTAAGCCTCCATTCACCTATAACTTCATGATGCACTAATAAATGGGTCCGGAATTTCCGGTTGCTTCGATGAATCACGTGCTCAAAAGCGCGATACGTCCGCCAAAAATCTCCATAATAATTCAAGTCTTCCGTGTGGGCTCCTGTCAATCCATTCTCCCAACAATGTTGAATCCCTGTTTCCAAAATTTTCTTCATTTCGTCATTTGTATACTCGGGAAGCGTCTTAAACATTCTGTCAATGGCGCGATCTTTTAAGATTCCTGTTAATCGTCCGTCCTCATCCCGTTCGATTTTCCCACCTTCAGGATCAACAGATGTTTCATCAATCCCCGCTTTCTTTAAAGCTGGGGTATTCGCTACAACCGTGTGTCGGCACACCCTTTTTAAAAGAATTGGAATCGTGTCTGAAATTTGATCAAGATCGTCTTTTGTCAATATTTCGCCCGTCGACCAGCGACTTTCATCCCATCCTTCACCGATCAGCCATTCGACTTCTTTTAGAGAAGAAATTTTTTCTTTGACAGCAGCTAAAACGTCTCTCTTGGATTTCATCTCGGTGAAATCAAGTCGATCGAGTTTTTCTCCCAGACCCAGCAAATGCATATGGCTATCGACAAATCCCGGAAACATTACGGCACCATCCAGTGAAATGGTGCGGTCAAAAGGGGCATGACACAACTCCGCTTCCTTCTTTGAACCGGCAAATAAGATCGTGCCATTTTCTGTCACAACTGCTTCACATGTTTCGTTTTCTTTATTCATCGTATAAATCTTTCCATTATGCCAAAGGGTTTTCATATCGGATTCCTTCCTTTTGAACAAAATGGAAAACAGGCAGCTTGTGCCGCCTGTTTTTCTTCAAGCTTAGCTCAATGCTTGCAGCTCTTTGTTTCTTAACTCCACCCGTCTGATCTTGCCTGAAGCCGTTTTAGGCAGTTCATCTACAAATTCAATTTTTCTCGGATATTTGTATGGAGCCGTCACTTTTTTCACGTGTTCTTGCAACCGGGGAATTAAGTTAGGATCGTTTTTGTCCACTCCTTCTTTTAAGATGACAAAAGCTTTTACTACATTCCCTCTTACCTCGTCAGGACTCGCCACAACAGCGCATTCTTTGACATACGGATGCTTAACGAGAGCATCTTCCACTTCAAACGGGCCAATGGTATAGCCGGAACTGATAATAATGTCATCGCCTCGACCCTCGAACCAAAAATATCCATCCTCGTCTTTTTTGGCTCTGTCCCCGGTAATATAGTACTCTCCTCGAAACTGCTTAGCCGTTCTTTCCGGATCTTTATAATATTGTTTAAACAAAGCCGGAGTTGACACATGGACGGCAATATCGCCTACTACGCCAGGTGGACAAGGATTCCCGTCGTCATCAATAATTTCCACGTGGTTTCCAGGCGTTGGTTTTCCCATGGATCCCGGACGAATCTCCATGTCCTTCGTCACACCGACGAGAAGAGTGCTCTCCGTTTGTCCATAACCATCGCGGACATAAATTCCAAATTGTTTTTTACCTGAATCCGTGACAAAACATCTTTACAATGGTCGCAAACCGTTGATACGATAAGGAAAAACGACGTTGACGATTCTTCATCAAGTAGGTGATGTGATGAAAGATTTCCCGATTCGGTTTGTATTGACAGATGAAGCGATTACCCCAAGTGCTGGGCTTGCTCTCGTTGGCTACTTACTCCATCGAACGAAACTGGATAAACGGGTAAACGCACTTCGGCTTCCAACGGTTCGTCGAGAAGTGCACATTTCCCATAGCGATGTCATTCGCTCGATGATTGGCTTGCTTGCCACAGGAAAAACGGATTTCGATCATATCGAAGCGTATCGTCAGGACGATATCTTTTCGGCATCGATGGGGATTCAGCACGTGCCTTCCTCTCCAACCTTGCGACAACGACTCGATCAGCTCGCTTGTCTTCCGATGACCGAAACGATTCTTTGGGAGGAGTCCATACGTCTGTTGATTCAACGACATGCCACTTTGTCCCCTTGTTGGACCAAAGGAAAGACGACATGGCTTCCCCTTGATATAGATGGTTCCCCATTTGACAACTCCGATACGAAAAAAGAAGGAGTCAGTCGAACGTATAAAGGATTTGACGGTTTTACACCGTTGTTTGCGTATGCAGGGAAGGAAGGGTATCTCGTTCATGCCGAGTTGCGTCCAGGGAAACAACATGTGCAAGACAACATGCCCTCGTTTTTAGTCACCGCTATCCGTCGAGCTCGTCAACTGACTTCATCTCGTCTGCTTGTTCGCATGGATGCAGGAAACGATGCAGAAGCGAATGTGCACGTATGCCTAAAGGAAGACGTGGACTTTGTCATCAAGCGAAACTTACGCCGAGAATCGAAAGCGCTTTGGTTCCAGATCGCTTCGCAAAAGGGCAAACGTGTCGATGATGGACAAAGCGAAGGAGTACAAACCTATGAGCTATGCCTTCCACAGAAGGCAGCGATCGATGGAAACACGTATACGTACGTTCAAGTCACCCAAGTGACGGAACGGACGATGGAACGCAATGGACAGCTGATGCTCGTTCCTGATTATGAAGTGGAAAGCTATTGGGTGCGGCTCAAAGGATACGAGCATGTTCGAATGAGCGATGTGCTCGCGTTGTATCATGACCATGCGACATGCGAACAGTTTCATAGCGAACTGAAGAGCGACTTAGATTTAGAGCGGCTTCCATCTGGGAAGATGAAAACGAATGCGCTCGTGTTGGTCATGGGAGCCTTCGTTTACAATCTTCTTCGTCTGATTGGACAAGATCTATTAAGCGATCCGAGACATCCGTTGCACCACAAAGTGAAACGCCGCCGCATCAAGACGATTATTCAGACGGTGATCACGATGGCAGGGCGACTCGTCCGTCGATCACGACAGACCTGGATGAAACTGACGCGAAGGAGTGGCTATAGCGAGCCCCTACTGAACGTCTATCAGAAATGGAGAGAGGTAAGATAACGAACGAATGTTCGGGCACTGATGTCCAACGTCACTCCCTGTGCTTTTTTGTCTATTTTTTTGGTTCGTATACCTAAAAAAGAGATTTGTTCCATTTTCGGAAATAGAGATGACATAGGTCATAAGCATAAAAAGGGTTTTATGGATTATCAATCCATCAAAATTACAACAAAATCAAAGTCGATTTCAATTCATCACGGATTCAGGTTTTAAAGATATCAATGACTTTTCTGTTCAAAGGCTCTCCTGCAGAAACAGCACTGTGCAGATGATCCAGACGATAATCGCCCAAATTGTCGACTTTCGCCATTAATCGATACTCAGTCGGTGTACAACATAGCACATTGACTTTATATTTTTCCAAAAGATGTAAAAATTTCTTCGGATTGAATCGGCCATTATAGACAAGTCCTGTTGCTCCTGACCCAAGAACGGACAAAAATGGGCTCCAAATCCACTTTTGCCAGCCTGGTCCAGCTGTAGCCCATACGATATCGTCTTTTCCAATGCACAGCCAATTAGGAGCCGCCGTTTTTAAATGCGCATAGCCCCATCCATGAGTATGAACAACCCCTTTAGGATTTCCGGTCGTTCCCGAAGTATAAGGCAAAAAGGCCATATCATCACTTCGTGTATCGGCCATTTCCAATGAATCAGACTGTTTTTCCGCTTCTTCTTCTAAAGACAGCCATCCTTCGCGTTTTCCGCCAAATACAAACGGCAGCAATTTTCCCTCTATAAACTTCTCTGTTTTTTCAAATTCCCCGACAAGGGAATGATAAGAAACAACGGCTTTTACATCTCCATGTTCAATACGATAGTTCAAATCTTTCGTTCTTAGCATTTCCGAACAAGGAACCACGACTAATCCCGTCTTTAGAGCAGCTGTATAAATTTCATAAGCTTCAATTAAGCGCGGGGTCATGACTAAAATAATGTCCCCTTTTTTCAAGCCTCGACTCAAAAAGGCATTTCCAATTCGATTGGCGTTTTGAATCAATTGTCTATATGTAATTTCTCTTGTATCTCCATTTTCATTTTCCCATTTGATCGCCACTTTTTTTGGATCGGAAGCATATTTTTCGAATTCCATTACGATATTGTATTTTTCTGGCGCCAACAAATCTTCTCTTTTCATCCAGAGATCCCTCCTTAATCTTGCTAGCTACTCCCGGCTTTCGCCTTTTTAGGAGCGGGGCATAATCATGAGGCCTTTCGCCAGAAGTATTTGGCAGGCTCGCATTCGCCTCGCTTTTTCATGAAGAGCTCCTTTCACGATAAACACTTACGTATAAAAAAAGACCCTTCTAAAGTACCTATCACTGCTTGTCTTTTCACATAGATCCATTATATCAAAATGATCCACACAATTTGAATCAAATTTTCGATCGGGTATTGTAAACTGACTGCAAAGTTACGAATCGAGTAGGAGGGGGGGGATTAACCGTGATTAACCCCCGTCCTCTCACACCACCGTACGTACGGTTCCGTATACGGCGGTTCAATCAAGATAAATGACGCAAGTCTTTATAACTTCCGTGAATAGCTGTTCTCTTTATGCCAGTGGTCACTCCACCCTCCAAGAGGTCCCCCACGGGATTCACCGTTTCCTTCCTCAAGTGAGGTACTACGTTTTCTGTGTTCAACATGACACACTGAATGCAAAGGGCTATTCTCTCTTAATTGTTCAGTCCTTCCGAATTGTTCTAGACCAATTCGTACTATGACCTCTGCTGACTTCTGATGGCTCAGCTACTTATCACTAAGTAGGTTATGAAGGCTACTTCACGTATCCATCAGACCTCCCCGGGTAAGAGTGTAATCTTTCCTTCCATCCATCTGCTTCATTTACTCTGTATCACCTTCGGCAGAAAGGGCTTTGTTTTGTTGTGCAAACTCACCCAGTGATACCTAGCCTCATATGAAGTTCGTGTTCCTCAGATCGGAAGTTTGCCGCCCGCTTCCTTCAGATTCCGCGTCACCACGGACACCCTTGCGTTAAGCTAACTGCTACTTCTGCCTTCGCAGCTCGGGACTTTCACCCTATAGATTACACCCATGCCGGGCGCACACAGAAAGAAGCAAGGGTTTCCCCTTGCTTCTAAAGTTTGACGCTTCCATTTATTTATGGTTCTTATTGAAAAAATCATTTTATCGAAGGAAATAGTATCTTTATCTTGATAAACCGTTTAACTGCTGTTCTGCCATTTGGATTAATCGTTTTGTCATTTCTCCACCGACAGAACCGTTGGCGCGTGCTGTTGCATCCGGCCCAAGCTGCACACCAAATTCTTGCGCGATTTCTGCCTTCATTTGTTCAAGAGCATTTTCTACACCGGGAACTAAAAGCTGGTTAGACCGATTATTTCTAGCCATCCATTTTCACCTCCCTGTATTCATTAAAATGTGCATAATCGGTCCGCTTTATTCCCGATGCAGTTCACAATACGTCAAAATAGGTCTTGAAACTCTTTCGATTCAAACTCTTCGCTGATCAAGAGCGTTTCTGTTTTTTCAACCGCTTCTCTTACATAAGGTTCAAAATCAAAAAAGCTTTCGTAGTGTTCCACCCTTTCCAATTTTGGTTTCGTCTTTGGAGAAGGCGGTGTAAAAATAGTGCAACAATCTTCATAAGGAAGAATGGATATATCATGCGTTCCAATTTTTCGAGAGATTTCAATAATTTCCAGTTTATCCATGGCAATGAGCGGTCTTAGAACGGGTGTACTGGTCACATCATTGATGGCCAGCATACTTTCCATTGTTTGACTGGCTACTTGTCCCAAGCTTTCCCCAGTGACAAGTGCAAGTCCGCCGTTTTTCTTCCGGATTTCATCCGCAATGGTTAACATAAATCTTCTTGTCGAAGTCATCGTGTAATTAGCCGGAACCGTCTCATGGATTTTTTGCTGGATTTCTGTAAACGGAACAATATGAAGTTTAATGGTTCCACCAAAGGATGTTAATTTTTTCGCCAAATCAATGACTTTTTGCTTAGCTCGTTCGCTTGTGTAAGGAGGACTAAAAAAGTGAACAGCCTCTATCTCTACTCCCCGTTTCATCATCATGTAACCTGCAACAGGGCTGTCAATTCCCCCCGACAACAGCAACATTGCTTTTCCGCTTACACCGGCCGGAAGTCCTCCAGCTCCTTTGACCCACTCGCAGGATAAAAATACGCCCTCTTTTCGAACCTCTACTAAAAGTTCAATATCAGGATGCTTCACGTCGACCTTAATTCCGTCTATGTTTTTTAAAATGTGAGCCCCCAAAACAGAGTTCATTTCCTGGGAATCGATTTCAAACGTCTTATCCGAACGTCTTGCATTAATTTTAAACGTATTCCCAGGCGAAAAATTGGCTTTAACGAGCGTAAGCGCTGCTTCTTTGACTTTTTCGATGTTCTTCTCCGTCCGTACTACCGGGCTAAACGATTGAATTCCGAAAACATTCGATAGTTTTTCTTTGATTCTTTCATAGGAAGCCCCATTTAGAAGAAGATACATGCGGTCTCTTCCTGCCTGAATTTGGATATTTCCTTCATTTTTCATGATATCTTTTATATTTTTTTTCAGTTTCGTCACAAAAACATTTCGGTTTCTGCCTTTTGTCGACAGCTCCCCGTATCGAATTAACACGCGATCGTAAATCATGGTCATCTCCTCTTTGTTTTCGTAATCGTAGGCAATAATTCTTTTAACGTCGTGATAAATTCTTTTGCCTCTTCCATTGTGTTTTCATACGATAAACTGATGCGAACGCTGAAATCTGCCTCTTTTTCCGGTACTCCCATAGCCAGTAATGTACGGCTCGGCTGATTTTGCCGCGAAGAACAAGCACTTGTAGTCGACAGAAAGATCCCTTTTGATTCCAGCGCATGAACGAGCACTTCGCCTCGAACACCGGATATGGCAAAATTAATGATATGAGGCGCCCCGGAATCCGGAGAATAAATCGTGACGTCTTCTATAGAGCGCAAACTCTTGAATAAATAACGGCGAATATTTTCCATTTCTTTCAAAGCCGTCTTTTGCTTTTCCATGGTCATTCGCAAAGCTTTTGCCATGGCAACAATCCCACCGGTGTTTTCAGTTCCGCTTCGCACATTTTTTTCTTGGCTTCCTCCTGAAAATAGCGGCGAAATTCGAATGCCTTCTTTTATATAAAGAATGCCGGTTCCTTTTAAACCGTGGAATTTGTGTGCGGAAATAGAACAGAAATCAATGATTCCGTCAGACAGAGGCAAAGGAATTTTCCCCGCTCCTTGAACATGGTCAACATGGAAGAAAATTTTCGGGAAATTTTTCAATAGTTTTCCAATTTCTTCGACCGGTTGTATAGACCCAATTTCATTGTTGACATGCATAACGGAAACGAGAATGGTTTCCGGCCGAATCGCTTTTTCCACATCTTCCACTCGAACCATTCCTTTTTTATCCACAGGCAAATAAGTGACTTCAAAGCCAAGATCCTCCAACTGCCTGCATGCATTGTGCACGGAAGGATGCTCAATCGAAGTCGTGATAATATGGTTTCCTCGATGGCGGTATTGCAACGCAGTCCCCTTAATCGCCAAATTATTCGATTCTGTTCCGCCGGAAGTGAAAAACACTTCACTTGGTTTGCAACGAAGCAAAGAAGCAATCTGCTTTCTCGCTTCAGTCAATAATTTTTCCGCTTGTCCTCCAAAAGAATGGAGGGAAGACGGATTCGCATAAAAATTCTCATTTATTTTTAAAAATGACTCCATTACTTCCTTATATGGTTTTGTGGTGGCACTGTTATCGAAGTAAATCATAATTCACACCTTCTCTGTGAATGATTTCTCACACTCAAATACTAATAATAACATAGCCTGAAGTAGGGAACAATCAGAAAGAAAGCAGCTTATCATTCTAAAAAACCGAAAAAAAGAAAGCAGACGATTCAAAGTAAGATTCGAACTCTTCCCCACAATCTAAGCCTGTTCTTAAATGGGGAGGCCAAATCCATTTGAATCAGCCGCTTTCTTTAGTCTTTACCATCCATATTCAATAGATCCGATAGTTTTTTCAAAAATCGAGGATCCACTTTTTCCACTGCAGCTGCAGCTTGCTCAAGCGCCTCGCTGAATTCATAATTTCTAAAAGCTTTTTCCGCTTCAATCAGTTTTTCTCGAACGTTCGGATATTGGCTCCGATAACGATTACCATACTGGATGACTTTTTCCGCCAAAAACACCTGTTCAATCAATTCATCTGTTTTTTGATTGAGAACTTCCACCGCTTCCACAGCCAGTTCCAGCTTGTCTTGAACTTGGTTCATGTTCAACGGCTTCATTTGAAGGCACTGAATGACCTCATTGATTCGTTCTGATGCATCCTCCATCAATGATTTATAGGAATCCGGCAAGCCGGGCACATTGCTTTTCGCCACTTTACGATGGGATTCGTGAATCATTCTTCTCAATTCTTCCAATTTATCTCTAGCGGCTAATTCATCTTTTCGCAAGTTCCCTAAAAACTCCGCAAATCTCTCCTGCTCCTCTTGAAGCGATTCAATGCTTTTTCGAATCTCCATTAAATCATCGTTTAACAGCGAATAAGCAGACTGTTTGGCAAATATTTTACTGGACACAATTTCATACCGTTTCTCCAACAGAGACAATTCTTTATCTAATTTCTTTGGCACATCAATTTGTTCGTCTACTAAATGATAACTTTCTTGAACAAGTTGGGTTTCTTCTTTCAGTTTTCTATTGTTTTTTTTCAGTTTTTGCAGCAGCTCAAATGTTTGGTTGTTGTTTTGGATTATGTCATGCTTTGCTTTCACTTCTTTTTCCAACAATTCGTACAGAAGGTCAATATTTTCCCTTGTCTCGTTCAGCGAATCTTCTACTTCTTGAACTTCGGTTTTCGCGATTAAATCTTTATAAAGATCCAGCTCTTTCCGGATTCTCGCAATTTCTTTATCAAGCTGCAAATGATTAAGAATATACCCTTGCTTTTCCATTTCTTTATATCCTTCCTCAAGCTCATCCAGCTGGGAAGGAAGCAAGCTTGTGCATTCCGGTATCAGCACCGGTATGCGCTCCATCTTATGCAGCAAATCCGCCATTTCTTCTTTCAGATTCAATACAAGCTCTCTTGCTTCCAAATAGTTCCCCTCAGCGGTCAGTTCTTCAAATTGATCGAATTGAGAGGACAGACTATCAAGCTTTATTTCCAATATAGGTGCGGTTTTTCCGTATGTATGACGATGAGCAAGCAGTCTTTTTCGAGCGGAACGATATTTTTCTTTTATCTCTTCCATATCTCTGCGGTTCTTTTCTTCACTGCCTACTAGTTCATTCAGCTCTTGCAATAAATTATCAATTTTCTCCTCTGCACTGTCCAAACTTTCTTCAATTTGTCTCATGATTTCTTGTGCTTTTCGAAAACGGTATTTGTCAATGCAACTCTCGGCATCTATCAGCTTTTCATCGATTGCCGGCAACTCCGTCGTAATGATTTCATCCCATGTTTGGCGCCACCGTTCAAATAATTCTTCCGTTTGTCCAGTCATATTTAATTTTTTTACTTTTTTCAATTCATCCGCTACAGGTCGATTCATAATTTCGATTTTGCGTTTGTCCAATTGATCTACAACTTGATACTTTTTTCTTTTCATTAAGAAACCTATTGTGACCATTATGATGATCAATAAGAATGTGCCGATGACGAACTCCATCGTAAGCCCCCTGTTCCACATATGCCGTACTTTCTCTAAATAAACCCCGCTTTATTGTCCATAATTTCCCGCCTGTAAAAGAGGGGGACGGACTAATCCAGTTGTGGCTCCCAGGTGCTCGAGGTCAACCCCCATCTTGTTGTGGTGGTTGAAACACCGCCACCTCGCAAGCTGTCTTGTGCTTGTCGCACCTTCAGTCGCCTCACTTTTTTATTAATCCTTCTGCGGCTTAAGCCTCTGTTACAAAATCCCTTCCGGCTCTCTGCCTTCCGCCAAATCCCGCCGTGAGATATTTTGATTCAAAGGCAAACGCTGCTCTTATATGATATATAACTTATCCTTGTCCCTTCACCCAACAAGGATCCGTTACGGACAGTTCATCGTTTTATCTAAAAATATCTTAATGTAAATATGATACCATGTGAATGATCTTTTTTGACAAATAAATTCTAATTTTTTACCAGGAATCTCAAAAATTTGATACACTTTTATTCATACGGAAGAAATATCACTCTATCGAGGATCCGGATTGAGCTTATCTCATTTTTCAAAATGAACTTTATCGATCAATTGTCATAAAGGTTTCGTTTCTAATCTTTATTTTAGCTTATTTCCATCATAAATTCGAGCATCGAAAGGAGAAATACTATTTATGAGGGTCGATGGTCATATTCACACTCCTTATTGCCCGCACGGAACCAATGATTCTTTCGAGTCGTACATAGAAACAGCCATTTCTCTTGGCTTTGAAAAAATAACCTTTACCGAACACGCCCCGCTTCCTGACGGATTTATTGATACGACTCCGACGAAAGACAGCGGTATGGATCCCGGCCAAATCGATGATTACATAGAAGAAGTTTCCGAATGGAAAAAGAAATATAAAGGGATTATTGATATCCAAATTGGACTGGAAGTGGATTACATCGAGGGGTACGAGCAAAAAACAAAAGAATTTTTGAATCGATACGGGCCGCTTTTGGATGATGCCATTTTATCCGTCCACTTCCTAAAAAAAGGGAATGAGTGGTACTGCCTTGACTACAGCGCTGAGCTCTTTGGAAAGATCGTTGATGTTTTCGGCTCCGTTGAAAAGACATATGAATGCTATTACGAGACGGTATTAAAATCCATAGCGGCAGATCTTGGCCCATATCGCCCGGCAAGAATCGGCCATGTCACGCTTGTTCGCAAATTTCAAAACAAATTTCCTTGCCGAAAATCTTTTGACCATATGATTGAATCGATTTTATCGGCTGTAAAGAAAAATAGCTTTTCCTTAGATTACAACGGTGCAGGCGTCCACAAACCGGATTGTCTGGAACCATACCCGTCGAATGACATCGCTTTGAAAGCAGCTGAAATGGGCATCCCTCTTATTTATGGATCAGACGCCCATCAAACAAAGGATCTTGGCCAAGGCAGAAAAAAGATGATCTTTTCTCTTCTTGAGGACGGCTCCGGCAAAACAGTCAAATAATTTTTCTGTCAAAATGACGCGTTTCTTGCAAGGAGCATAACGTTGAGTCGATCCAACGCTCGATCATGATCATGTATTTTTCAACAAAATATTTTTCTTGAGGGAATGTGTGCCAAACCTCCCGCAAATATTGACTTTGTAAAAACGGCATCGTCAGCAGCGATTTTAATTGAATGATCACTAAACTTTCCGGCAGATTGGCGAAAATTCCCTCTTTGATTCCTTGTTCCAGAATCAAATGAAAAAGATATTTTTCCTTCACTAAATAGGATGCAATAATTTCACGTGAGATTTGGGAGTCAATAGACACTTCCCTCCAGACAAAACGAGTCAATAAATGATTTTCTCTTTGAAACGAAAGTATGCTTTTCAAGCCTTGTTTTAAACATTCATCCGGGGGCGCCATTTCAAGTAAAAATACTTTTTCTTCCAGACAAGACAAATAGCCTTCAAAAAATTGGGTTAAACACGCTTCCAATAATCCTTGTTTTCCTTTAAAATAATAGGAGATATTCGCTGGGTTTACTTTCGCTTTTTTGGCTATGTCCCTTACCCCGGTTCCGTCATAGCCTTTTGTATTAAAAAGAACAATGGCTGCGTCCATAATTAATTCTTTCGTTTCCTTTAATGTTGCGTTCATTTTCTTCCCTCTTCTCTCCTTAATTGATCGCGATGTTTAGGACAAAACAAAAACTGGGATTTTTGATTTCATTGATCGATCAGAATTTTCTGTTTTTTGACTGTTTGCCTTTCCCGTTTGAGAAATCGGGGATTCTCTTTGTTGCAAGGATGCGAATGACGGTGACGTGCCCATTGATTATGTCTGCAACCTATCAAAGCTGTAAAACTTATTCTTTATCAAATTTCGGATTCATACGTAAAAATCCTTTATAATTTTATCGACATTTTCTTTCAGAATCGACGTGAATTTTCAGAGAGAGGGGTGATCATGATGTTTCAAGCAGAAACGTACAAAGGCTCTAAAGAAGAGCAGTATCAACTCGTCATCAAACAATTGAAAGCCTTGATGGAGTCCGAAACGAACAGAATCGCCAATTTAAGCAATGCTTCCGCTTTATTAAATCAATTTCTTAAAGAAATAAATTGGGTCGGTTTTTATTTATATGAACAAGAAAAAAATGAACTTGTCCTCGGACCGTTTCAAGGACTGCCGGCCTGCGTCCGCATCCCACTCGGAAAAGGAGTTTGCGGAACAGCCGCAGCAGAACGAAAAACCATCCGCGTAGAAGATGTCCATCAATTTCCCGGCCATATCGCCTGTGATGCCGCTTCCCAATCGGAAATAGTCGTTCCGATGATTAAAGCGGGACAGTTAATCGGTGTTCTCGATATCGACAGTCCGATTATCAATCGTTTTGATGAGATCGATCAAAGCATGTTGGAACAATTTGTTCATGCTTTAGTGGAATTTTTATAAGAAAGGCTTGTTTGCTTTCAAAAAAAGAGGCGGATTCTAAATTTTATTTGGAATCCGCCTCATCCCGACTTGTTATGAAAAAGGCATTTTGCTGTCGTTTTCACTATGATAACTAATGGTCATTTTGTTTTTGCCGGTTGCTTTCGAAACGTACAGTGCTTGGTCGGCTTTTTTAAACAACGATTCTACGTCTTCTCCACTTCCTTTGTACCATCGAGACATTCCGCAAGAAACCGTCACTTTCGGATTCGTCTTTTCTTCCACTTCTACTACTATCCTTTGTGAAAGTTTCTCTGCTTCATTCACAGTCAAATGAGGAAAATAGATAGACAGCTCCTCTCCGCCCCATCTTGCAGCTATTCCTTTTTGACCGGAGACAGATTGAATAATTTTGGCCACTTGAACGATGACCTCATCCCCTACTTGATGTCCGTACGTGTCATTGATTTTTTTAAAATCATCAATATCGATCAGAAGAAAGCTCCCTTGTTCGTCGTTCTGCAGCGACTCGCTCATCTTTGACTCCAAATAGTTTCGGGAATATAAATTCGTTAAATAATCGGTAATCACAAGACGTTCAAGTTCCTCTCTTAAAAGAGAATTGGTCAAAGCCAATGTGGAATGATAAATCAAGGACTGCAGCAATTTATACATATCAAACGTAAATCCATAGGCGCTGTCTTTCAATACAATGCAAAATCCTTTTAGCATGTCGCTTTCAAACATGGGAACAGCCATTAATGAACGATATGGAAATTTTCTATCCGTTATTTTTCTGGCTATGTCCCCAATAAATATCGAATCTTTTTCTTCTTCCATTCTCTTTCCTACATACGATATGTACATTTTTCCCGATTCATCCAAAAAAATCGGGGAGCTTCCTTCCAATACTTTATAGCCATCTTTTTCTATAAAAATGAATCCGCAAGCAGAAGCTCCAAAGGAGGAAAGGATTTTGGACTGCAAAAACAATATAGTATCGGAAAAGCGCAAATTGGAATTCAGCTGCCGCGATGTTTCGTTGATAAGCTGCAAATCGGCAATAAATCGTCTCGATTGCTGATAAAGCTTGGCATTTTCCAAAGCGCTTCCACCTGTTTCCACAAGCAGCCGAATAAACTCAATTCTTTCGTTGTTCAATTGAAAAGGTGGACAATCGACTTTTAAAAGTCCGTACACCCCTTGCTTTCCTTTTATAGGGACATATAAAACACTTTTGTTTGCTTGCGTTAAGTGCTCCACTTTTACTTCGCCGCTTACATACGCTTCCATCGCCATAGAGCGAGTATTTTCTATTTCAAATAAATAGACGGGCAATTCTATGTCATTTTTATCAATCGTAAGATTTAACGAATAAAAATAATGAGGAAAAACACGTTTGAGGGTGTCCACCATTTCGTTTAATACACATTCAATATTCATTGAAGAATGAAATCTTTTTGTTGCTTGAAACAATTCTTTATAGAATCTGTCCTCTTTTGAGACGGAAGCGACAAAGGCATAATGCTGAAAAAAGCGATTACTTTCTTCCGTAAATTCTTTTAAAAACCTTTCGGTGATTTTTTCTTCCAAAGGAGTTTTTACAAATAAACAGCCATAGACTTCATGTTTACAAAGAAACTGGACGCCAAACGAATATTCGGAATAGCAACGACTGACATCCAGGATATCCCGTTGTACCCATCGTTTTTTTTCAAATAGACGCTCTATTTCTTCCTGCTGTTCATTTGAAACGGTTTGCATCAAATTCCTGTCCAAAAAATAGAATTTTTCTGACTTTAAAATGTCCGAAATATATAAATTGAAATAAAGGTTTTCTCCCGTTCCACGGCGAATAAATACAAAGAGAAAATAGGGGAACGGAGAGAAAATATGATGCCAAATCACAAAGACGAGATCGAAAAGTTGTCCACTGCCATGAAAGAAGCAAAAAGTAAACGAGCATATGAACGCTACCAAGCGATTTATCTTCATTTGCAGGGATATACCAAAGGAGAAATCGCAACGATTATTGGTCGATCCAAGAAAACTATTTATAACTATATTCATGCCTACGCCCAGCGCGGTCTTGATGGACTGGAGATGAAATACTCACCTGGCGCCCCACGTCGATTGACCCCTGAGCAGGAAAAAGAGCTGGCTTTGATCATTGAACATCAGCTCCCCGTAGATGTGGGATTCGAAGCAAAATATAATTGGACGCTTGCGATAATCGCTGAACTCATTCAACAAAAGTGGGGGCCAACATACACGCTTCGCGGAACAAGTGACATTCTGCATCGGTTAGGGCTAAGCTATACGAAACCGACCTATACACTAGCCAATGCCGATGAAGAGAAACAAAAAGAATTCGTCGAAATCACCTTCCCTGAAGTAAAAAAAAACTGGTAGATGGGAACATCGCCCATGTCCTCTTTCAAGATGAGTCGATGATTCGTGATTACCAAGCGATTCAAAAAACATGGTTTGTCAAAGGAAAACAACGAATCATTCCGACGTTTGGAAAACATCAAGGGCTGAAGCTGATTGGCACGTTGAACTACGAAACAGGGGAAGTGTTTTGCATCGAAGAAGAATGCTATGACGCGGAAACATTTCTTCGATTTCTTCAACTTGTGTTAGAACGCTATCCCACAGGCAAAATAGTGATGATTTTAGATAACGCTCGAATTCACCATGCCAAACTCATTCAGCCATTTTTAAAAGAACACGAAGATCGGTTAGAGCTCGTCTTTTTGCCACCATACAGTCCGCAATTGAACTTGATTGAAGGGCTATGGAAATGGCTGAAATCAGACGTGATTTACAACGTGTTCTATTCGAGTGTGCAAGAAATTAGAAAGAATGTCCAAGCCTTTATTCAGCGAATCAACCAGAAACCAGAACAAACGATCGATCGTTTGTGTGTTCAGTTGTAAATCTTTAATTCAACTTATATAGTTTTCAGCCACTTTTGCCGAACATCTTGTTCATCCGGGTTCACGACAAGCTCATATAATGCCGCTTTATACAAAGCCATCATATTTTTCAAAAAGATTTCGTCCATCCTTTAATCACCTGAGTTTTCCATCCAATTGATTTTGCGACTGTTGCAAAGCTCCACACAGCTCCGCAAGCTTAAAAGGAAGGATTTCCTGTTTCCATTTCATTCATATCGCGTCAACAAACGCAAAGGTTTGGAACTCGTACCTTCCAACTATAAAATTTTCCTCATTTAGATCCATGTCAATCATACAAAACGATTTTTAATTAAATATTTTTTCGGAATGTTACATAAATTTAATCACCTTGCATTATTTTCAAATCAATCCTTTATAGTATAGCATAGAAAAAAAGATTATTATATATATTATTCAAACTTTTTCCATTGTCCTGATTTATTATTTTTTTACTACCTTAATTCCATAAATATGAAAAAAGAAATGACTATTTCACTAATAAATAAGTTTTATCTTCCTCTCGAATTTTAATTAAGACAATAAAAATAGTTAGTCGGGGATGCAAAAACAGAAAAGAGAAACAGGAGGAATAAAAAATTCATTGATCAGATTCAAGCAAGCAGTTTGGCAGTCTTTCTCATTTTCATATTAGAAACACTCATTTCAGCACACCTGTTTATGAAATCATTGTTTCGATTTCAAGGATACTCCAAGTTCATTTCGCAGGCTGATCCTATCCTTTTGAAGCAAACTTTTGATGATTCCGTTTCAATGCCTTATTCTGAAATCAGTGCTCCCACTTTCTTTTCGCTATCCAATCAACTTTCACCTTTTTCTTAAAACGCCCTTGACTCACACAACAAGACGACATATAATGAGTTTTGTGTAAAATAAAGTAAGCAGCCTTTGTGAACACATTTTTGCGTTCATTTTGTTCCTCACATCCAATGAGAATAAATCTTGGATGAGGTGCATCGCGTAACCCTTAGCTGCTGGGGCGATGGTGCATGAAAACAAAATGGCCAAAATTGCTGTCTCACGCCTGTTTTTTATTTTACAACAAAATAAAATAAAGGAGGAGTTTTTCCATGGCTCGTTATACTGGTCCTACATGGAAAATTTCCCGTCGCCTTGGCATTTCCTTAAGCGGAACGGGGAAAGAATTAGAAAAACGCCCATATGCTCCTGGACAACATGGTCCAAACCAACGTAGAAAACTTTCCGAATATGGTCTTCAATTGCAAGAAAAACAAAAATTACGCCATATGTACGGAGTAAATGAACGTCAATTCCGTAATCTGTTCGTAAAAGCTGGCAAAATGAAAGGGGTTCACGGTGAAAACTTCATGATTTTGCTTGAATCCCGTCTTGACAATCTTGTTTATCGTCTCGGTTTAGCGCGTACTCGCCGCCAAGCTCGTCAGCTTGTTAACCACGGTCATATTCTTGTAGATGGAAGCCGCGTAGATATTCCATCTTACCAAGTTCGCCCGGGTCAAACCATCGGTGTTCGCGAAAAATCTCGCAACCTTGACATCATTAAAGAATCCGTGGAAGCTAACAACTACGTTCCTGAATATTTAACTTTTGATGCTGATAAATTAGAAGGAACTTATACTCGTCTTCCAGAACGTTCTGAGCTTCCTGCTGAAATTAACGAATCTCTTATCGTTGAGTTCTACTCTCGTTAATCAATTTAAAAAGAGCCTGTTTAGGCTCTTTTTTCATTTCTTCGCTCGTCGGTTCCCCATTTTTTTCGATTCCGCAATGAAAGAATCTCTTCTATTTTGAGGAAAAAAGCTTTTAACATCCGTATTTATATAACAGAAACAGCGTCCCATGACTTTTTAGGACGCTGTTTTTATTCTTAGTATTTAATTAAAAAGTATTTCTTTTTCCCTCTGCGGACAATCGTAAACTGGCCCTCAATCCGGTCAGTTTCCGTTAATTGATAGCTTGTATCCGTGACTCTTTCTCCGTTGATATAGATGGCTCCATTTTGAATATCTTCGCGAGCCTGGCGTTTCGATGGAGAAATTTTTGCTTGGACTAATAAATCAACCAAACCCAGTTCTTGAGTTTCCTTCACTTCATAGGAAGGGACATCTTTAAATCCTTGTTTAATCTCTTCTGCTGATAATTGTTTAATATCTCCGCTGAATAACGATTCTGAAATGCGAATCGCTTGATTGAGCGCCTCTTGGCCATGAATAAGGCGGGTCATTTCTTCCGCAAGCGCTTTTTGAGCTTTGCGCAAATGCGGCTCTTTTTTCAATGATCGTTCCAAATCCTCAATTTCTTCTTTTGTCAGGAACGTAAAGTATTTTAAGTATTTCACTACATCTTCATCCGCTGTGTTAATCCAAAATTGATAGAATTCATAAGGAGAGGTCTTTTCCGGATCCAGCCAAACAGCACCGTTTTCTGTTTTCCCGAATTTTGTGCCATCTGCTTTCGTCACAAGCGGGATCGTTAAACCATACGCTTTTGCTCCGTCATGAATCTTTCGAATTAATTCCAATCCGGTTGTAATGTTGCCCCATTGGTCGCTTCCGCCGATTTGTAATTTACATTGATACTCATCGAACAAATGCAAAAAGTCGATCCCTTGCAAAATCGTGTAGCTGAACTCTGTAAACGAAATACCGGTTTCTAGGCGGGAAGCGATCGTATCTTTTGCCAGCATGTAATTGATGCCGATGTATTTTCCATAATCACGCAAGAACGTAATGACGTTCATCGTACTTGTCCAGTCATAATTATTGACGAGCACCGCTCCGTTGGATCCATCAAAATCAAAAATTTTCTCTAATTGTTTTTTCAACCCTTTTACATTTTCTTGAACCGTTTCAATCGTTTGAAGTTTGCGTTCTTCTTTTTTCCCGCTTGGATCGCCAATCATCCCCGTTGCTCCACCGATCAGCACAATCGGTCGGTGCCCGTGCTGTTGAAAACGACGAAGTGTCAAAAACGGAAGCAAATGTCCAATATGCAGACTGTCAGCCGTTGGATCCACTCCGCAATATAGCGAAATCTTTTCGTTTTCAAGAAGCTCCTTAATATCCTGTTCATCTGTTTGTTGGTAAATGATCCCTCTCCACTGTAATTCTTCCAGTAAATTCACCGTTGTTCCTCCTTTGATCAAGAAATTTTTTCCAAACGCAAAAAAGTCCCTGCTAAAAAAGCAGGGACGCTGTTCGCGCGGTACCACCCAAATTGAGAATTGCTTCTCCACTCATTGATTGCTAACGGTTTAGACCGTTTGCCGCTACTCTCCTTTTCACGGCAAAAGCTCCGGGAGGTAATTCGTTCAACTGCATGTATCGGTTTGCACCATCCACCGACTCTCTGAAAGCAAAGACAGCGAACTACTGATTCCCTTCACGGCTTTTCCACGATTCATTTGTCATTCTACATTCGTTCATATATGAATTTTTATCACAGTTATATGGGATTGTCAATGCGACGTAAAAATTTAGGCAAAGTCATTTGCCATTCAAGGCCGTTTGTTGGACACTTGGATCGAAGAAATCTCGGCATTAGCTATGACAACGATCTTAATGTCAATCATTCTCTTATGAGCAAAAGCAAAAAACAGGGCTGACTAAGCCAACTGTCAGCCCTCTTCACAAAAGGAAGGAAAAGACCTCTTCACTTCGTTTTGTACATGCAGACAATGAAACAACGATTTCGAACTAGTCTTCCATTGTGGATAAGTCGCCAGTCGGCAAGTCTAGTTCCCAAGCTTTTAAGACGCGGCGCATAATTTTTCCGCTTCGTGTTTTCGGTAGTTTGTCGCGGAATTCAATTTCCCTCGGAGCGGCATGGGCCGCCAAGCCTTTCTTAATAAATTGGCGAATGTCTTCCTTCAGTTCATCCGAAGGTTCATATCCTTCCCTTAACGCAACAAACGCTTTAATAATTTCCCCGCGGACAGGGTCCGGCTTCCCGATGACCCCCGCTTCAGCAACTGCGGGATGCTCTACCAATTTGCTTTCTACCTCAAAAGGTCCCACTCGTTCACCCGATGTCATAATCACATCATCCACACGTCCCTGGAACCAAAAATATCCATCTTCATCCTTATATGCGGAATCCCCCGATACGTACCAATCTCCGGCTAAAAAGTAAGATTCATATTTCTCTTTATTTTTCCAAATCGTATACATCATGGAAGGCCAACCTTTTTTGATGGCCAAATTCCCCATCCGATTAGGAGGGAGTTCGTTTCCTCTGTCATCCACAATGGCGGCTTTCACGCCGGGAAGCGGTTTGCCCATGGATCCTGGTTTAATCTCCATGCATGGATAATTGCAAATCATAATGGCTCCTGTTTCCGTCATCCACCACGTATCATGGATGCGAACATCAAAAACTTTCTTTCCCCATCGCACCACTTCAGGATTCAACGGTTCACCAACGCTCAATATATGGCGGAGCGAACTTAAATCAAACTGTTTCACGAGTTCATCTCCTGCTCCCATGAGCATGCGAAAAGCAGTTGGAGCACTGTACCAAACGGTAATCTCGAACTCTTCAATCGTCTTATACCAATGTTCAGGATTAAAACGTCCGCCCACAATCACGTTGGATGCTCCCATTAACCAAGGTCCGAATATGCCATAAGACGTCCCCGTTACCCAGCCCGGATCCGCTGTGCACCAATAAACATCGTCTTCTTTCAAATCGAGCACCCACTTGGCTGTTTGATAATGCTGGATCATCGCATTATGAACATGAAGGACACCTTTTGGCTTTCCCGTAGACCCTGAAGTATAATGAAGGATCAAACCATCGTTTCGATCGACCCACTCGATATCAAACCGTTTGCTGGCGTTTTTCAGTTTGGCCAAAAAGTCGATATGTGTCTCATCTTCTTGAATATCTTTCCCAACCAGAAAAATCTTTTTCAAAGCGGGAAGATCTTGTTTGGGCACCCTGTGCAGAAGTTCCGTTGTAGTGATCAGCACCTTTGCCTCACTATCTTGAAGCCGGTCTCTTACTGCCCCTTCCATAAAGGCCTCAAATAATGGACCGACGATGGCACCGGTCTTGATTGTCCCTAAAAGGGCAAAATACAGTTCAGGCGAACGGGGCATGAAAATAAACACCCTGTCTCCTTTTTGAACATCTCCATACTCCTTCAAAACATTTGCTGCCCGATTTGTCCATTCTTTCATTTCTTTAAACGTATATTTTTCATTTCTTTCAGCGTCTTTATAATAGAGAGCCACTTTATTTTTGCGAAAAGTCTCAACATGACGGTCAATGGCTTCATAAGCCAAATTGACTTTTCCCGTTTCGTACCAAGAAAAATATTTTTCAGCTTCTTTCCAATCAAACGACTGATAAGTTTCCTCGTAATCTTTTAAATTGAAATCCCCTTTGACGACTGGTAACGCTTCCAACCTCATTTGACCGATTCCCCCTTTCAATAATGACAATTTTATTATACTATATTTATTATTTTTTCTCAATTTTTTAAAAATTTCATATGTTACATGATTCTGTCATCCCATCATTTCTCTCTTTACATCATGATCTTTCCATCTTAACTTGATTATACCATTTTTGTCAAAAGAACAAAAACAATCTGAAAAGTTTGTAAAAATGGTTTGCCGGTATAGTGCTTATATAAGATAATGAAAGTAAGATTTCAAGGTGGTGACCAGATGGAACATAAAAAAACGTATCATTCTCTTAAAATGGAAACTCCGAAAGGAGAACTTATCATTGAAGGTCCAATTTCCTCAAACACGCTGGCAAACTTAGAGTTTCATAAAGATCTTGTCGCTTTTCGCCAGCCTTCAAAGCAGCATAAAGCGCTGATCGAAATTGCCGATCTCCCCGAAGGAAGAATTATCATCGCTCGGGAACATCAAACCATTGTCGGTTATGTAACCTTTCTATATCCTGATCCTCTTGAACGATGGTCAGAAGGAAACATGGAAGATCTTATTGAATTAGGAGCCATTGAAGTGATTCCCGAATATCGGGGATTCGGAGTAGGAAAGAATCTTTTGCGGGTCTCCATGATGGATGATGCCATGGAAGACTATATTATTATAACGACGGAATATTATTGGCATTGGGACTTAAAAGGCACCGGTTTAAATGTTTGGGAATATCGAAAAGTGATGGAAAAAATGATGAATGCCGGCGGTCTTGTTTGGTATGCAACCGATGATCCGGAAATCAGTTCTCACCCTGCCAACTGTTTGATGGCAAGGATAGGAAAAAGAGTCAGCCCCCAATCCATTGAGAAATTCGATCAGCTTCGTTTCATGAACCGATTTATGTATTAAAGTTTGTGTCAAAGGATAAGGAGGCAAATGATGATGATCGTAGAAGAAATTATGAATAAGGAAATCTATACCCTTCCCCCTGATGCTTCAATTCGAGATGCACTTCAATTGTTAAAATCTAAAAAAATCCGCCATATTCCGGTTGTGGATGAAAAACAACATTTAGTCGGTCTTGTAACAGAGCGGGATTTAAAAAATATCACATCTTCCATTTTTCAAAAAGAAATAAGGGAAGAAATTCTGAAAAAACCCCTTCATTCCTTTATGATAAAAAAAGTTGTAACAGGTCATCCACTAGACTTTGTAGAAGAAGTTGCTTATCTTTTCTACGACAATCAAATTGGCTGTTTGCCCATTGTCCAAGACGGCAAACTTGTGGGAATCCTTTCTGAAACAGAAGTCCTCCATACATTCGTGGAATTGACGGGAGCCAATCAGCCGGGGTCCCAAATTGAAGTAAAAGTCCCTGATAAAACAGGCATTCTGTACGAAGTGGTGACCGTGATTCATAAACAGAAGGCCAATGTTTTGAGTGTTCTTGTATATCCCGACAAAAAGGATGAACGATATAAAATTCTTGTTTTTCGCGTTCAAACGATGAATCCTCTCGAACTCATTCATGCATTAAAGAAGGAAGGGCATACGGTTTTATGGCCAAATATGCCCGGGATTTCCATATGAAAAAAAAGGCCGTATTTATTTATTCAGACGATCTATTAACTTATAAATTCCATAATCAGCATCCGTTCAATCAATTTAGAATCACTTTGACAATAGATTTATTGCAAAGCATTGACGCCTTAAAAGAAGAACATATCATTCCGCCGCGGATCGCCACCGAAAAAGAGCTTACCCTCATCCACGATCCCTCTTATATTCAAGCGGTAAAAAAAGCCGGAGAAGGACAACTATCCCCGGATATTGCCGAAGGATATGGGCTCGGCACGGAGGATACGCCCATTTTTAAAGGCATGCATGAAGCAAGCGCTCTGTTGGTAGGAGGAACATTAACAGCCGTTGATTGGGTCATGACCGACAAAGCCGAACATGCCGTTCACTTAGGTGGAGGGCTGCATCATGGATTTCGCGGAAAAGCTTCCGGTTTTTGCATCTACAATGATAGTTCTGTCGCTATCCAGTATTTGCTGGAAAAATATCATGCCAGGGTTTTGTATGTAGACACCGATGCTCATCATGGCGACGGTGTGCAATGGTCTTTTTATGATGATCCAAATGTTTGTACGTTGTCCATCCATGAAACGGGAAGGTATTTATTCCCGGGCACCGGAAATATCAACGAGAGGGGAAACGGAAAAGGATACGGCTATTCCTTCAACATCCCTTTGGATGCTTTCACTGAAGATGAATCTTGGCTCCATGCGTATGAAACAGCCATTTGGGAAGTCGCGGCCTATTTTAAACCGGATGTGATTTTGACACAAAACGGTGCGGATGCCCACTATTATGATCCTTTGACCCACTTATCGACTACCATGAAAATTTATGAACGCATTCCTAAAATGGCCCACGCCATTGCCCATCAATATTGCGACGGCCGCTGGATTGCCGTAGGGGGTGGGGGATATGATATTTGGAGAGTCGTTCCCCGGGCATGGTCCCGAATTTGGCTGGAGATGACCGACAATAATCATTTTAACGGTCCTTTACCAGAAAAATGGATATCGAAGTGGTCGAAAAAATCGCCTGTTCCATTGCCTGCTGCTTGGGAAGACCCTGAAGGAATCTACAAACCCATTCCCCGTAAACAGGAAATTACGGAAAAAAACCGCCTAACCGTAGAAAAAGCACTTTACCCGCTGCGTCATGAACATTAAACGAAACCGTCAGTTGATAAAAAATATTATTCGAATTTTCATTTTTTTAAACAAGAACCAATCAAAAACACCTATCCGACCGGCTGAACAGGTGCTATGTTTCTTCTTATGAGCATTAGATCACTATTTTATTTGTCTCTTGTGAATGGAGTTGAATATGGTCCCTGCTTTCCTCTTGATTGAAAGAAGCAAGGGGAAATTATATTCCTAAATGCAATAGGTCCAACAATAACCAGCGACGGAGATCGTGGCTGGTTATTGTTGGACCTTATTTTGTAGAATTCCGTTTTTCAATTCGGTGTGGCAGTATAACAATATGGTCTTTCACTTCCTCTTTGTTCATATATTTTGTCAGCAGACGCATAGCAACAGCTCCTATGTCATAAAGCGGCTGTACGACAGCTGTTAATTTCGGTCGAACCATCACCGATAGCTTTGTACTTTCGAAACTAACGATTTCCAGATCATCCGGAATATGAACACCGTCATCTTGCGCTCCATGAATAACGCCTAATGCCATTTCATCGTTGCTGACAAAAATAGCGGTCGGCTTTTCTGCATTTTCCCGAAATTTTCCCCAAGCTTCCATTCCGGAGTCATATGTGTAGTCCCCTTCAAATAGCCATTCTTCTTTCCAAGAAATACCGGCATCTTTCAAAGCCTCTTTATAACCTTCGAATATAAATTCCTTGCTGATGGTGTTGTTGAAAGGTGCAGCCACAAAACCGATACGTTTATGCCCTTTTTTCGTCAGCATTTCAACGGCTTCATAAGCGGCCCGTTTATAGTCGATATTAACAGAAGGGATTTGATTGGATTGTTCAACGGATCCCGCCAGAACGATCGGTACAGACGAACGTTCAAATTCCTTTACATGTTCTTCTGTGATGGTCCCACTCATAAACACGATCCCATCCACTTGTTTGCCAAGCATCGTGTTTAAAAGACGAATCTCTTTCTCTTTATTTTGATCGGAATTGCTCAAAATAATGTTGTAATTATACATAGTAGCAATATCTTCAATTCCTCGGGCCAGTTCCGCATAAAAAATATGGGAAATGTCGGGAATGATCACACCGACTGTTGTCGTTTTTTTGCTGGCCAGCCCTCTAGCTACCGCATTCGGACGATAGCCCAATCTTTCGATCACTTCCAACACTTTTTTTCTTGTCGTTGGTTTCACGTTGGGATTTCCGTTCACCACCCTTGAAACCGTCGCCATGGAAACATTCGCTTCTCTTGCTACATCATATATCGTAACAGTCACTGCATTTCCCACTCCTTCATACTTTTCCTCTTATTTCTATTATATTAAAACCTAGGAAATAAAAAGCTTTTCTTGTAAAAAACTTTGTGAAATTGTTTACGAACTGGTCTCGTTCTCCTATAATACCTTAAATTCCTCTCATTATGCAATGAAAAGTAAAGCGATTTTTCCGCAAAGTCCATTCAAGAAACTCTTATCGCTATAGTTGAATGCATGATCCCGACAATCATCCAGCCTTTCCTCTCTATTGTTTTGTAATATCTCCATTTCATCTTCATTATAGCCTTTTCTTTTCTCCCTTTCTTATTATTTTTCCAAAAACGACATATTCTAATAAAAAAGTCTGATTCAACATGGTATGTCCTACCAGTTGAATCAGACTGCTGTACGCTTATTCTAGTCTAAGTGCCATCGTTTTCCTCTGCGAATAAGAAAGGTCTACTTTCTATGCTTTGACAGGAACGGCTTTTAAAATTTCATTGTAAAATTCGTCGAATTGTTTTAAATCCATTTGTTGAGCGGAATCAGACAACGCCACTGCCGGATCTGGATGAACTTCCGCCATCACACCGTCTGCTCCAATGGCTAAAGCTGCTTTTGCAGCCGGAAGCAAGAGGTCGCGCCGGCCCGTAGAATGAGTTACGTCTACAAAGACTGGCAAGTGCGTTTCTTGTTTTAATATTGGCACTGCCGTAATATCTAACGTATTGCGAGTCGCTCTTTCATAAGTGCGAATTCCGCGTTCACAGAGTATAATTTGTTCGTTTCCTCTTGACATTATATATTCTGCTGCATACATGAACTCTTGCAAAGTAGCGGAAAGCCCGCGTTTTAGTAGAACCGGTTTTTTCACAGAGCCTGCCGCTTTCAAAAGTTCAAAGTTTTGCATATTGCGGGCTCCGATTTGAATGACGTCCACGTAATCTAGCGCCATTTCAATATGAGCCGGATTGACGATTTCTGTGACGACTGCCAGTTGAAATTCGTCTGCGATTTGCTTTAATATTTTTAATCCATCTAACCCAAGTCCTTGGAAATCATATGGAGAAGTGCGTGGTTTAAACGCGCCTCCACGAATAAGCTTTAATCCTTTGTTCTTTATGGATTGAGCCACTTCCGCTACTTGCTCATACGATTCAACGGCACATGGACCGAATACAAACGTCGGCTGACCCGCGCCTACTAATTCACCGTTAATTTCAATAACCGTATCTTCCGGTTTTTTCTTGCGTGAAACAAGCAAAGCTTTCCGATGATCATCTTCCTGCAGTTCCAAGCTCGCTTTAAAAATTTCTTTAAAAATATGCTCGATAGTAGAGTTTTCAAACGGTCCGTCATTTCGCTCAATAATCGTGTTCAACATTTTTCTTTCGCGAACCGGATCGTATTTGTTCACCCCTTGCGGCAATTTCGCACGTCCAATTTCTTGAACAATTTTGGCACGTTCATTAATCAATTCGAGCAATTGTAAATTAATTTCATCCACTCTTTGTCTTAATTGTTCGAGCTCTTGATTTCCCACGACCTTCAATCCCTTCTCAATTTGCTGAATATTTTTTAGTTTATGATGACACCTAGCAAAAGTGAATTCCCAGCCCTTCACTGGTATAAGTTTTATCACCGGCGATAATTTAGTGATAATTATAAATCATATATTTTAAATTGTCACGAAAAATTTGCTTCAACAATTAAACGCTTTTAAGCGATAAAGTATTCTGTATAAAAACTGGATAATACGCCTTTATCCTTTATTGAAAAACTTTTAACCGTTAGAGATAAACTACGATTAGCGGCAGCTCTCTTACGGTCCAAAACGAAGCTGGACATCCCCGCTGCTAACGACAAAATGCCGGATTTATTTATGAATATTATGAAAATAATGGCCAGCATGCTCATGACCGCAGCAAAAACAGACTGGAAATTCCACTGAATCTAAATTTTTGCCAATGTGTCAGCCGTGATTTGGTAGTGAGAATCATACCATACCGGACGCTGATTAATGAAAAGGAAGGCTTGTGGCGACTCGTGTTGGATTCCAAATTTTCGAGCGATGTAATTGGATAGCTCCCGGGATTCTTGGACAGCTAAAAAATACCCCTTTTCTCTTGGATGTTCGCGCAAAAATCGGTCCATTTCTCGATAAGCATGAGCACTTATGGGACACGTCAGACTATGCTTTAAAAAGAACACGCGTGGTTCCCTTGTCAGCAATTGTTCAAACTGTTCAATGGTTTCTATTTTATTCATAATCATCACCTTTGCAATCATTATTGGAAGGCAGCCAGCCTTTTTATACAAAGAAAGCCGATCACATGAATTTTAAATACCGTCATCACTTGATAGACTCATATAACAAAAAACTAGTTTGACAAAAAAAGAGGGTGAAAACATCATACCATTTCACCGCTCCCACATCAAATTAATCGTTTTTATTAACCGATTTTTCAGTTTTTTCAAACGCCTGTTTCGTTTCTTCCAGTTTTTTGCTTACTTCGTCTAAAGTTTGGCCATTTTGTGATTGAAATCGTTGGCTCACTTTATCCGCCATCTGAATCGTTTTTTCTTTCGCATTCAATGTGATCGTTTGAATTTTGCCTGCCATTTCACCGGATTTTGATTGCACCGTTTTGGATAAATGTTCCGCCTTATCTTTTGTAGCTGAAGCTAATTCACTGCTTTTTTCTTTTGCTGAACATGTCCATTGTATTCCTTTTTCTTTGGCTAATTCTACCCAACTAGACGCTTTTTCTTTAAAAACGTCTGCTTGTCCAGTTAAATTCCTTCTTAATTCTCTTCCGGATTTGGGGGCGAGAATCAAGGCGGCTGCAGCTCCAATGACTCCTCCGACAAATGCACCGGCTAAAAATCCACATGAGTTTCTTTTTTCTTTATTTTCCACATTCCTCACTCCTTTTCATATTGTAAGATGGAAAAAGCAGGAATTAATTTCTAGCCCTCTCTATCGAACCGCGGCTTTCAGATACGGTGTTATTCTGTGTTTGGGCAGCCGGCGACTCTTCTTTACGCTTCCATTTATCCAATACTTGTTTGACGACTTGACTCCATTGGACCGCCTGTGAAATTTTATTCTGATTCTTTTCTAATTGCGACCCTACCGTCGTTGTGATTTTTTTCAAAGATTGATTGAACGTCTCAATCGAACTGCCAATGCCTTTCACTGCGTAAACGACCGAATTCAGTTCTTTCGTTTTTTCCCCAATATTCTCAGCCAACTCATTCGTTTTATGTAAAAGTTCAGCCGTTTCTTGGGTGACTCCTTTCAACTGGTTTTCCAAGCCGTCCAACATTTTTGATACACTGTTTAAAGTACTGTCAACCGACCTTAATGTTCTGGAAACACTAAGAGCTAAAATAAGAAATGCAACAGCGATCACCGCCACACTTACGTACAAAATGACAATCACTTTAAACACCTCCTCAACTTATTCTTCATTGAATTTCGGCGAAAAAAATGAAACTTCTAAAATATTCTTCTTTTTCGCGAACCCTCCATAAATTTTACTATTTCTTTTAGGGAGGCGTCAATTTCATCATCAAGATTCTCTATAATCAGAGGACAATCCCATTTTGGATTCTACGAGACTATAGATTCTCGCCTTATCCAATGAATAAATCGAGGAGTTTTTCCAATGTTGCATCCACCTATATCAAGCTGCAGCGTAAGTGTGGCCGGAACTTGTAACAGATTATTACGAAACCGATGTTTTTAAACAAACGGACTCATCGTTTTTTAGAAGAATGAAGAAAAATCTACAGATGGCAACAAAAGGGATATGCACTGGAGAAACATGCAAGTCCATATCATACTGCATTTCGAAGAGGATATTTGCCACATCATTCAATGAAACATGCAAAATAGAAGTTTTCAAAACGGAAAACGATTTCTTTTTATGTTTGAATGGGCTTCAATTCCATTACTGACAAGAATAAAAACGCATCTTTTAGCGAGAAATAAATGTTCAAAATCCCTTTTTAAAAAGCGCCGGTTTTCTTCGGCAGCCATACTACAAACAATTCTCCTATCAGCGGTCGAAAAACGGTGTGATAGAATTTCAATTTACATGGTCTATAATAGAGTACCGGCCAACCCCTGCGTGGGGAAGTCCCTTGCTTTTTCTTGTCAAAATTCTTACGAAAGTCTTCTTGCTTTTCTAAAAACATTCAAGCTAATTTGACTCGTCAAATAAAAACACCGGCTGCTTCAACCACTGCCCCCCGTCTAAAGATATGCATTCTCCATTTAAATAAGAAGCTTTGTCTGAAACCATAAAAGCAGCCAAAGCAGCGATTTCTTCCGGCGTTCCTAATCGTTTCAACGGCACGCTGTCGATAACCTTTCTTTCCGTCTCCTCAGAATCCAACAGCTTGTCTGCTCCTCCTGTTCGTTCAATAGGACCGGGAGCTATGGCATTTACCCGAATGCCGTATTTGGTGCCCCACTCTACCGCAAGCGTTCTAGTGAGCGAGAGAACCCCGGCCTTCGCCGCAGCGGAATGAACCACCCCTGGGCCTGCCTGCCAAGCGTAATTCGCAACCATATTCAGAACATTACCTTTGCTGTTCGTTTCGATCCAATATTTTCCTACCGCTCTTGTACAATAAAAGGTTCCATTTAAGACAATATCCACCACCGCTTTCCAGCCATTGACGGATAATTTTTCTGCCGGACAAATGAAATTTCCTGCGGCATTGTTCACTAAAACATCAATTCTTCCAAACTTTTGATCCGTTTCTCGGACCATTTTATCTACATCATCCGGATTTCTGACATCCATGGCAATCGTCAATATCTCACTATTTCCCTGTGATTCTATCTCTTTTTTTGCCTGCTCCAGCCTTTCAACATTTCTTCCTGTAATAACGACTTTCGCTCCTTCTTAAAAAAAATGTTTCGCCATATATTTTCCCATCCCATTTGATCCGCCTGTTATGATCACAACACGATCTTTCAACTCTATCCCCCCTTGTTTAAATAGAAAGAATAATCAGATAATTTTTATTTTACCATACTTTAAAATGAACTGAAAGGCCGATCATCTAAAAAAAGAGCAGACTTAAAGCCTGCCACCTCCTAACGCCATCCCAGCGTGGAGAAAAGGCCGGGCTCTAAGTCAGCTCTAAAACATTCAGACTTCCTAATCGATGACTATCATGACATCATTGTCTATTTTTTCAAAGTGTTGCTTAGCAGCTTTTCATAGGCAAGCTGGAATTTTTGAATATCTCCCGCTCCCATAAAGATGAGAACCGCATTTTCATGCTTTAAGAGCGGAGACGTGTCTTCTTCTTCAATAATTTGCGCTCCTGAAATCCGCTCTTGAAGATCTTTTACAGACAGTTTGCCATGGTTTTCACGCGCTGAACCGAAAATTTCGCATAAATAAACAGAATCAGCTTCATTAAGGCTTTGAGCAAAATCATTTAAGAAGGCCTGAGTTCTTGAAAACGTATGAGGCTGAAAAATGGCCACAATTTCCCGATCAGGATATTTTTGACGTGCAGCATGAATCGTTGCCTTGATTTCCGTTGGATGGTGTGCATAGTCATCAATAATGATTTGCGTTCCCATTTTTTTCTCGGTGAATCTTCTTTTGACCCCTTCAAAAGTAAGAAGCCGTTCTTTGACGATTTCCGTATCAATATTTTCATATTGGCAAACAGCTATTACTCCGAGAGCATTTAAAACGTTATGGTCGCCAAACAAGGGAATTTCAAAAGAGCCATAAAACGTATTTCTAACAAATACATCAAATGTCGTACCATTTTTTGTATGCTTAATATTTCGAGCTTGGAAGTCGTTCTCTTCGCCAAAGCCATAATACACAGCGGGAACTTTCGCTTGAATTTTTTGTAACAGTTCATCATCACCGTAAGCAAAAATGGCTTTATTCACTTGCATCGCCATTTGCTGGAAGGCAGAAAAAACATCATCGATATTCGCAAAATAATCAGGATGGTCAAAATCGATATTGGTCATAATGGCGTAGTCGGGATAATAGGATAAGAAATGGCGCCGATACTCACAAGCTTCAAAAACAAAATATTCGGCGTCCTTAACGCCTTTCCCAGTACCATCACCGATTAAATAAGAAGTAGGTTTTGCCCCGCCAATGACATGCGCCATTAACCCTGTCGTCGATGTTTTCCCGTGAGCGCCTGCCACAGCAATGCTTGTAAACTTGCGGGCAAATTCCCCTAAAAATTTATGGTAACGGATTACCGGCAATCCAAGTTTTAACGCTTCTTGAATTTCTTCATGTGTGTCAGGAAATGCATTTCCTGCTATAACCGTTAAACCAGGTTTAATGTTGTCTTTACTGAAGGGATAAATCGGAATTCCGGCATCTTCCAGAGCTTTTTGAGTAAAAAAGTATTTTTCAATGTCAGAACCCTGCACCTTATAGCCCTTATCGAACAAAATTTGGGCGAGGGCGCTCATCCCCGATCCTTTAATTCCTACAAAGTGATATGTTGTCATAACAGACCCTCCAACAATCGTCTATCAATAAGCATTATATGTAATTTTGGTTCCCTTTGCTCAAAATGGATAATGAGCTTTTCATATTGAAACATTATAGCACTTTTTCAGGCTCGTGACTATTAATAGGATTTTTCCTTTTTTCTTGTCTTTGTTTCAATCCATTTTCACGACCTTAATTTTCAAAAAGAATGTTTCATGGCTCATTCAAGATTTAAAATCATCGCAAATGAGCCGCTTTTTTATTTTGAAAGCACGCATTAGAATTGGCTGGATTCCTTTAAATCCTCAAAATCTTCTTCCGTGATTAAAACGTCTCTGGGCTTGCCGGGTTTTTGTTCCGAAATGATTCCTTGTTCTTCCATCATTTCAATCAACCGAGCCGCGCGATTATAACCGATCCGAAAATGTCTTTGCAATAAAGAAGCGGAAGCACCGCCATGGCGAACGACAAACTCACAGGCCGGCTTAAACAAGTCATCTTCATCTTGCAGAAAGTTGGCTTTTTGAACAAGTTCTTCTTGAACAAACAAGTAATCGGATTCCCACTGTTCCTTCACGAAGGAAACCACTCTTTCGATTTCCCCATCAGAAACAAAGCTGCCTTGAAGCCGCACCGTCTTTGACGTTCCGTTGTCCAAAAATAACATATCGCCTTTTCCTAACAATTTTTCAGCTCCCCCGGCATCCAAAATCGTTCGTGAATCCGCTTGAGAGGAAACGGAAAAGGCAATTCTGGTAGGAATATTGGCTTTAATTAACCCGGTGATCACATCGACGGACGGCCGCTGAGTCGCTACCAATAAGTGGATGCCGCATGCCCGCGCTTTTTGGGCAATTCGGCAAATCGCTTCCTCGACATCAGCGGGAGACATCATCATTAAATCAGCCAATTCATCAATCACAATGACGATATAAGGCATACGCTTTTCTTTTGCTTCCAACGCTTTTTGATTGAACCGTTCAATATTTCGAACACCAGCATGAGCAAATAATTCATACCGCCTTTCCATTTCATCCACCGCCCATTTTAACGCCTGGGTAGCTGCTTTTACATCCGTAATAACCGGGCTGACCAAATGTCCAATGCCGTTGTACGGCGCGAGTTCAACCATTTTCGGATCAATCAATAGCAGTTTCAATTCTTCAGGAGTCGTTTTATACAAAAGGCTGATCAATATGGAATTGATGCAGACGCTTTTTCCAGAGCCGGTTGCGCCGGCGATCAATCCATGGGGCATTTTCTTTAAATCAGCCACAACCGCTTGGCCGGAAATATCCAGTCCCATCGCAATCGTGAGAGGAGATTGGCTGTTTTGGAATGAAGGGCTCATAATAATTTCGCTTAAGTATACGGGGCGGCTTTCTTTATTCGGAACCTCAATTCCGATTGTATGTTTTCCCGGGATAGGCGCCTCTATCCGAATATCTTTGGCCGCCAAGCTCAACTTAATATCATCCGACAAGTTCGTAATTTTATTCACTTTCACCCCTGGTTCAGGCTGTACTTCAAATCTGGTGACAGACGGTCCTTCCGTGACATTCACCACCTTAGCGCGTACACGGAAGTTTTTCAGCGTATCGTTTAATAATTGAATTTGCTGTTGTATCCATGCTTCATTCGTTTTTTTTTCAGCCGGCGGAGTCAAAAAACGGATATCGGGCAGCTGATGGTCGGTTTCTTTTTCGATGTTCTCCTCCGCTTGTCCCTTTTCCACTTTATGGATATGAGGAGCCATGTCCGGCTGTTTCCGATTGTTCGCGATATTTTTCTTCTCTAAATTCCGTTTGTCCTGCTTAAGCATTAGCACATTAAAGGGGAGATGCGGGCGTGATTTATTCGATTTGTCTGCGTCTGCCCTTTCAGAAACAGTTTCCGATCGCTGTTCTTGATTCGAATCCTCACTAATGTCCAATTCCCGAACAACAGATTTCTGTTCCTCGACTGGTTCCATTTTTCTTACATTTTCATATTCTTCTGTTACCGCTTCTTCTACCGTAGGAAAATCGTTTTCTTGTGATGATTGTTTTGTTGATAATGGGGAGTCTTCCAAATGAGAAAATTCATTGGAAGCCGCTTCGTCTTTCAGATGATTCTCTTCAAGGATTACCTGTTCTTTTTCTGCCGCCACCTGTTCTTTTCCAGAAGGTTCGGCCTGTTTTTCTTCGTTTTTAAACGGAACAGCCAAAGTCTGATTTCGTTCTTTCTGCTCTTCAAAATTCTCATTCTTTCTTTTTAGCGTCTCTGTGTGACCTGACACTTCTCCTTCCACAAAAGAATTTTTCAACTCGTACTCTACAACTTCGCTTTGGCTTGCTTCTGACGGACGTTTATACCCGTAAATAGGAGACGGAATATTCGTTGGTCGAAAAGGACGGTTGCCTTTCCGTTCGCTCGACACATGATAAGAAGCACTCTTTAAGTTTTCCGTTGTTGGTTTTGGTTCCGGTTTGATCGGCTCATTCCTCCGATGCCGGTTATGTCGTTCAAGCGTTTTTCTTTCTGTTTTTTCCGACGCAGTAGGCAAAGATAGGGGTTTTTGCGGATAATGGTAAGCGATTCTCGTTTTCAATTCCCGCACCGGCTTTGTTGGATTTTTTTTCAGATTGTCTGTTCGTTCCTTTGGTACCTGCCGCGGTACATGCGGAGAATCGCTCTCTTCAATTTCTACTACTTCTTCATCTATAAAAAGTTTCATAAATCGTTTCAGCCAGCTCAAAGTTTACCACTCTTTCTTTATTTAAGAATCATTTCTATTTTAACAGTTAAATAGAAAAATTCGAGAGGAAAATAGGCTGAAAATGCAAGAACAACAAATATTCTTAATCCTCTTTTCATCGATGAAGGCTTTGGGCTTTTCTCCCTAAGGGAATGGCAAACCAGCCAGAACAGACTCCACTTAGATCTTTCTATACTGAAAATCTCGGAAAATCATTTTTGCAGAAATACCATCCAATCTTTACTCGCTGCTCACTTTTCAACCGATCCCTTCAATATCCACAACAAGAAATCCATTGAAACGAATAAAGGGTCCGATCCTTCTACAACCATTAATAGGATACAATCATCTTCCTATAAAGGTTGAAAGAACCAAACCCTTGTTCACATCTTTATTCACCGGCCATTATCCATTAAAAGGAAAACGGCTGACCGACTTCATATTCATCTGATAAAACTAAAATTCCTTTTTCTTTAGGAGCATTCGGCAGCTCAAGCTCGCGAGCCGAACAGATCATGCCTTTCGAAGGAACTCCTCGCAGCTCCGCATCTTTTATAACCATTCCGCTTGGCATGACAGCGCCGATCTTGGCTACAACCACTTTTTGGCCCGCCTCCACATTAGGCGCTCCGCATACAATCTGCAATGTTTCATTTCCTACGTCGACTTGGCAGATGCTCAATTTATCTGCATTAGGATGCTTTTCCTTTTCTTTCACATATCCTACCACAAATTTAGGAGAAAAATCTCCTTCTAACGTTTCATCAAAACCGCACTCCTGCAAAATCCGGTTGATTTTGCCGAGAAGGTCTTCGTTCATGTCGACGGGGCCATCACCCTCAATTTCCAGGAATTTGGATATATGAAAAATATTATAACCAGCCGTTTCATTGGTTGGTTCATGATAAATTCTGGCCGCTTCTTTTCGCACGTCTACGGCAATTTCCTCTTGCGGAAAATCTTTGATCGATATTAGTAGAGTATCCCCTACACCTTTTCGATTATAAAATACGTTCACTTACGATCTTCCTCCCTTCATTTTCTTTTGTTTTTGGCTAAAATAAAAATCGGTTCCAGCTTGCCATTTTCATACAAAAATGACAAAGCCGTAATCGGTATCCGTCCGTTGGCAAAAAAGCTCATCGTCATATTAGCCAATATGTCATATCCGGTTTCATTGCGGATATCCCCGATGATCAGCACGTCTGCATGAGGCACGGAGACAGTCATCACACCTTCGACTTTCTCCTCCATCTCAGAAAGCCATTTTTCGTTTAAAATTCGGCTTGAATCATAACCGTCATTTGTATTTAAAAAATAAAAAACATTATCCGCTACCTCATCTTTTTTAACGGAAGTAGAAAGGGAGCGGGCGTTGAATTTCGCCGTCTCTCTCACTCTTCTGGCATCCCAGTTTTCCTTTTCCAACAGTTCCTTATCAATCAACCGATAAGTAGTCCCCATATCAAGGGCATAATATATTCTTGTTTCGGCCGTGTGATCATCATACAAAAAAGGTACGCCTTCTTTCGCTTCCTTTGGAAAAGATGTGGAGCGAATAACCGGATAAATGTACTTTTCTCTTTCCGATAAGCTTGGTTCTTTTCCCATGACAGCCAGCGCTTCATTGACATAGTAAACAACCTCATCGATTGCTTTCTCTTTCATTGTTTCCCATCTGCCTAGAATGGGAGGGAGTGAAACATTGACCCCTTTTCTCGTTTCCTTGTCCTCGATTCGTAAAACATCTTTTTCCCGATCAAATGTAAAAAGGCGGTTTTCTGATTTTAATCGTTTTTCCAATTCCTTTCGCAGCGCTTTACTGTCCAATGAATTTTCCTCCTGTCCAAAGGAACTTATTTTTGGAGGCTGTCAATAAACTGATCCACTTCTTCTTTTGTTTTACGGTCTCTGCTGACAAACCTTCCAAGCTCTTTTCCGTCTTCATAAGCAATAAAACTAGGAATTCCAAAAACGTCTAATTGTTGGCAAAGGTCGATATATTCATCCCGGTCAATATGGACAAACGTATAATCCGGGTGCTCTGCTTCAATTTGAGGAAGAAAAGGTTCCAAAAAGCGGCAATCTCCGCACCATTCTGCTGAAAAAAGAAAAATGTGTTTCCCGTTATTTTTAAGTTCTTCAAATTGTTCTATTGATTTTAATTCTTGCATCGTTTATTCCTCCTGACCATTCTCATTTAATAAATATTGGAAATCGAATCCTTTAAAAACACACAGAGAAAGATACATCCCAATCTATCATAAGATTATCATAAACTGCCCAGTAAAATGAAGAATAGCGCTCACCATGCCGCAAAAAACTTCATTCGTTTTTTAAAGCCACCGAGCGCTTTGTTCTGATCGACAAGCAAAGATCTCTTTTGCTTGAAATTCGAAAACCTGCCAAGAGTTACCCAAAAAACAAAAATTTATTTCAACAAACAAACCGGGGGCTTCAATGGCTATATCCTTATAAGAATAAGATCTTACCTTTCATTCTTTCGGTACAGCCATTGTCCGAGGAGCAGCTTCATCACATGGAAAAACATGTCTTTTCTTGTGACAAGCCCGTTAGTAAAGATGCCTACAGCTCCTTCTTTTTCACGGATTTGTTTTCTGCGGCAAAATTCATCCATCACCGGTCCCAACTCTTCCCCCGCTCTTAATCTTTCGGCAATCTCTTTCGGCAAGAGAATCCGGGCTCCTCCGGCAACAATAGGCTCTTTTTCTTTTTCCGCCAGAGCTCCCCAGTTACAAAGCAAAAGACCATGCGGCGTTTCCGTTACGCCGCCTTCCAAACCGATTCCGACATCAGCATTTTCCGCCAACAGCGATCTTTCCGCTCGTTGAATGGCCCCTCTTATTGTTTCCTCATCCGAAAAAGGCTGATTGCTTACACCCGATTCGACGTCAACCGATAGCACTTCGGCACTCAGTCGTATAAATTGAATTCCTTCTTTCACGGCAGCGATTTTTGCTGCATTTTTTGACCCCACGGCTATTTTCATGGATAGCACTCCCTCTGTCTCAATCAAACCACTTTCTCTATAAATGAAAAACCTTTCCGTTCCGGCTGTCACATCTTTTAGAAAAATCCATTCATGGATGGAATGTCTTCCAATATTCCATTACCCGTTATTCCGAATGGCCTCAACCGTTGATTGATCACATGAACGAACTAGCTTAATCAATAATTCTTTGGCAGCTTGGTAATCATCTACATGAATCATCGAGGCGTGCGTATGAATATAGCGGGAACAAATCCCGATCACCGCACTAGGGACGCCTTCATTGGACAAATGCACTCTTCCGGCATCCGTCCCTCCTTGTGAAACAAAAAACTGATAAGGAATTTGATTCGATTCTGCCGTATCGAGAACAAATTCTCTCATTCCTCTATGAGTTACCATCGTCCGGTCATAAATACGAATCAAAGCCCCTTGCCCCAATTGACCAAATTGATTTTTATCTCCGGACATATCATTGGCGGGACTTGCATCCAACGCAAAGAAAATATCCGGCTTAATCATATTGGCAGCTGTCTGCGCACCTCGAAGGCCGACTTCTTCTTGAACAGTCGCTCCAGAATAAAGCGTATTAGGAAGCGTTTCATCTTTTACTTCCTTCAACAATTCGATGGCAAGCCCACATCCATAGCGATTATCCCAAGCTTTTGCTAAAATTTTCTTTTGATTAGCCAATGGAGTAAACGGACAAATCGGCACGGCAAACTGCCCCGGTTTAATGCCAATCCGTTCCGCATCTTCGCGGTCGTCCGCTCCAATATCAATGAGCATATTTTTTATTTCCATCGGTTTTTTCCGCTGTTCTTCACTTAACAAATGGGGAGGAATGGATCCAATCACACCGATTACCGGTCCGTTCTCCGTTATAATTTGTACACGCTGCGCTAACAGAACTTGATTCCACCAGCCTCCCAGCGGCTGAAATCGGAGCATTCCGTTATCCGTAATCGAAGTAATCATAAATCCTACTTCATCCATATGACCAGCTACCATCACGACAGGTCCGTTTCCTTTTTTGACCCCAAAAATACTCCCTAGCCGATCTTGCACTACTTCATCAGCGTATTGAGAAAGCTGTTCCTTCATAAATGCACGTACAGCATGTTCATTTCCGGAAGCTCCCGGAAGTTCAGTTAATTGTCGAAACAATTCCAACGTTTCTTGATTCATGAGATCATGCTCCTTTTCGTTGTTGCAAAACTATGTACATTGTTATTTTACAAAACTTTGAAACCCTTTTCCAATTGAGCTCCCCTGCTTATGGCGAATTTTTCAAATTCATGTATACTGAAAATAGTAACTTTTTTGGGGGTGTGCTCATGAGAATTGGGTGGAAGTCTTTTACATTAGGTGCAGTCGCCGGTGCAGCAGGCGCGTTGTTTGCCCAAAAAGCGGTAACGTCCTCGCCTACCGTTGCAGCTGAAAAAGTCCTTGCCCGCGTCAAGGAAGCTTTTAACAAAGAAGGAATCATTGAAGGGTCATGGATTCAAATGAAACCGGAGCAATATCAAAAACTTGGAATTGACACAACTGTTTATAAAGGCGGAATTTCCAGAAGACGGGATGGCGAATTGGAGCAATATGAATTTATCGCCGATGCCAGCACCGGAACCATTATGGACGTCTATCGCCTTTCCTAATCGCTCGCCAACGGGTTCGGTCCGATCGTTCCCGTTGGCACTGACAAAGCGACGCTTTTCCCACTTCAAAAACAGACAGTTGATTAGCGAAAAAAATCATCTCTTTTTTTCGTTTTTTATAATTGTTGATTAAGACCCCTTTTTTAAAGCAAAACTTCATTCTCCTCTGCCTTTTTTGGCGGAAACTGCACTTCACAGCGATAAATTCTATTTCCTTTTTGCGAAAATTTTTCTTCATATTCGGTCATGACATTTTCTTGATAATCGCTGTTGTGAAGATCAAGACTCACATCCTTTAAAATAAGACCGTACTGCGAGAAGCTGACAAGCGAGTATTCAAACAATCCTTGATTATCCGTTTTCATGTGGATCTCGCCGCCCTCCGCCAAAATTTCGTCATAGGCTTTCAGAAAATTTTTGTAAGTCAATCGCCGTTTTTCATGTCGTTTCTTTGGCCAAGGATCTGAGAAGTTCAAGTAAATTCTTTCGATTTCTCCATTGGCAAAAAAATCGGTTAAATGACCGGCGTTCACATTCAACAGCTTTACATTCGGCAATTCTGCCTCTATGACTTTGTCAAGCGCAGATACAATCACGCTTTCTTGCAGTTCAATTCCAATAAAATTGACATCAGGATGCAATCGAGCCATCCCCACAATAAACTGTCCTTTTCCTGTGCCAATTTCCAAATGGATCGCCTGATCATTTCCGAACATTTCCCGCCATTTTCCTTTTTGCTTTTCAGGTTCAGGAATCACATATTGTGGATATTGCCGAATTTTTTCTTTAGCCCAAGGTTTGTTTCGTAAACGCATTAAAAATCCCCCACTGTCTATTCGTTCATAATCTTCATGCATAAAAAAAAAGAATTCCCGACACTAAAATAAGAGAATTCCTTATATGATGCGAAAGAAAGGATGAGTGCCATGCCTTTAACATGGAAGGATCAAGCACAATTATTAAGAGATATTTTAAGCGACCATCAACTGGATTGTTGCGGAACCGTCTCGGAATGCGAACAGCTCGAAAGACTGGCAAAATCGTTGATGGCCAATGCAAACGTTGATCAAGGTGTCAAATCAACATTACAGGAAATTTATCAATACAGCCAAGATGGTCAATATACACAACACTTGGATGAGCACATCCAAGCCCATCAAAACCACTTATCTCAATGGGTCAGCGATATAGACCAATTGTCTTAACACGATCATAAGATGTTATGGAGAAAGGTAAGCCAGCGGTTCATTTCATGAAAACGGCTTTTATCTTTATGCCATTGAATAGATAATATGGTTTGCATCACCACATACCATTTCATCCGCAATTGAAGGTGAGTAGTCAGTTCCATTCCGTACAACCTAAGCCACTCTTCCCAATCATTTCCAGGGATATAACAATATAGAAGCATGCCCAAATCAATGGCCGGATCGCCTATAAGAGGGCGGTCCCAGTCAATCAAATACAAACGATTGCCCTCGGAAAGCAGCCAGTTGTTATGGTTGACATCTCCGTGGCAAACGGCATAATCATCATAGCGAATGAACTTGACCTTTTTTTGCAGAAACTCAATGGCTTTTTGAATGGTAGGATGCTGCAGCAAATTCAAGTCAATTCCATCTTGGACTTCCAGCAACAGCTTTTCCGGCTGAACCGGGCGCTTTTCAAGTCGCTCCAGCATTGTCAAAAGCGGTTTAGATGTATGAATTTTTTTCAGTAATTTCGTCACCCTTCTGTCCACCATCTCATCAGGAGACAGCTCTCTGCCGTTCAGCCAATGCTGGGCGGTAATCACATCCCCGCTTTCTAACCTTTTCGTCCACACAAGTTTGGGAACGATTCCCTCAGCTGACAAAGCAGCAAGAAAAGGCGAAGAATTTCGCTTTAAAAAAAGCCTCTGTTCTTCATGCTTGGCAAAAAAAGCTTCGCCGGTAAGTCCTCCGGCGGGGATAATCTCCCATTCTTGATCAAACAAATGTTCCAATTTATTTAATTTTATTTTGGCAGCTTTGTCCATACGCTCTTTTCCCGATTGATTATCCATCTTATTGCGCAATCCGATTCTCCTATATTTTTAAGCTTTCCGTCCGATCGATCCAAACGGGCAAGCTACCACTGAATGAAATCATTCCAAGTAAAACGATCATACTCTATTCCATTCAGCTTTCCTTCAATTCAACATCCGCTTTTCAATTGAAACTACTTTTTAAATTTTATCTTCTTTCGAGTGTTTTCGTCAAGATGCCGTCCAAAACGACTTCAGCACAATGCGAAGGCAATGGTCCGACCAATGACCAATGGACTTCGCTTGAAAAAGCAGAGGGTCCCCTTTTCTTATCACAAGCAAAATAGGGGTTCGATTTTAAAGGACAATTGCCTCAAAATGACCGTTATGTCCAACTAACCATCAACAGTCCCCACTGACGGAAGTTTCGCTTTCCTCGTGTTGAAAGGATCTAAACTCATCATTTAAAAAATAAAAACAAGTTCGCGAAAAAAAGACTTGCCGCTTTCTAAATTATTCTGTCCCGTTCGTCCAACAAACAAAATCCATAGCATGAACAGAGACGATAAAAAAGATTCCTGCTATTGAACACATACATAGCAGCTAATAGGAGAAAGGACAAGCGTCTTTTCCACTTCTCGGATTGGTTGAATGCCTGCACGGTTCTCATCCGCAATCACTTTCCAAGCAGACTCGCCGGGAAGAGCCATTTCTCCAGACAATTCATTCGGATAAAACACGACGAGAATCTTATTCCAAGGTCCCTTGCCGCCCACGTCGTCCATTAAAACTGATACGATTCCCTTCCTTACTGTCCATTTTTTCAAATGCTTTCGGATCTCCTCAGCAGTTTGCAAGCGGAAAGCTCCATGATTTTTCCGAATTTCAATCAAACCTTTTATATAATCAACGGCGTCTTTATAATTCTCCTTCCTGCTCCAATCCAGCCAGTTGATTTCATCTTCGCTGTTATAGCTGTTTCCAACCCCTTTTTTTGTCCGAAAAAACTCTTGGCCGCTGTGAAGAAAAGGAATCCCCTGGGAAAGCAAAACCATAGCAGTAGCTAAAAGGTGGCGGCGACGGTTTTCCTCCTCTTGGTTTGGAAAACAAGCCATTAACTTATCCCACAAAGTATGATTATCATGGCATTCCACAAAATTTACAGATTGCAGCGGCTCTGTAAATATTCCCGTTCTGCCTTCTAAAGGGATGCTTGCGCACACCGCATGGAAAGCTTTTTCATACATATCCAGCTTTCCAAGAGCAAATCCTTTGTCCGAAAGATGAAATACGCCCCCCTTTATGGAGTCTCGGAAAAAATCATTAAACTGGCCAATTTCGGGAAGTATATGCTGATTATGAAGCGCAGCTTTATGCTGGCGGGCGAGCGGAGTCGGCAAGTCCCATCCTTCCCCGATGATAAGACAGTCCGGCTTGTAAGAGCGAGCCACTTTTACTACTTCTTTCATCGTTTCTACATCGAGAATACCCATTAAATCAAAACGAAACCCGTCAACATTATATTCTTTCAACCAAAATTCAATGGAATCCAGAATAAATTTTCGGGCCATCAGACGTTCAGAAGCAAAGTCATTTCCAACTCCGGTGCCATTGGACGGCCGCCCGTTTTCATCAAAACGAAAATAATACCCCGGAACAAGTTGTTCGAAAGCGGAGCTCTCCCGTTCATACAAATGGTTGTAAACAACATCCATTATGACTCGCATTCCTTCAGAGTGTACGGCTTCAATCATTTCCTTTAACTCAAGAATCCGATTGTAAGGGTTTTGAGGCTCACTTGCATAAGATCCTTCAGGTACGTTATAAAATAGAGGGTTATACCCCATACCCGTCAAGTTAGCGGTATAAAATTTTTTAGGATGATACGCATGTTCGAAAAATCAATCAAAGGATGAAGAGAAAACCAAATGCTGGGCATGCCAAATAACCCTCAAGAAGAGGGTTATTTGGCAATTATATCCATGACCCACACTACCATATCCCCAATTTCTTTAAAAGATCCGATACCGTTTCCTCTCCTTTCCTTCGGTCTTTCCTCGCGTGTTTCCTTAACAGAGACAGGAGAGATGGAAGGGCGGTTTCCATCGCTTGGGGATGCAAAAGAAACCGATGCCAATACGATTGGAGGATATTAAGCGCTTTCCATTCACTGATCTCGATTCCCTCCCGTTGATGCCAATACCTTCGGGCTTGGAACAGAAGAGTCTGCGTGACTAAAATGGCAATCAATGTCCCATATAAGTGGCATTCGAATCGTTCCTTCTTCATCTTTTTGACACGGTCAAGATCAAATAAGGATTTCCAGCCCTTAAATAACAGCTCCACTTGCCAGCGCAGCGAATACAGCTCATAAACTTGTTGCGCATCAAACGATTCTTGTGGTAAATTGGTCAGTAAGATGTGATATTTCTTTTGTTCAAGGGTTTGGCGTGACAGCGCCTTCCCTTTCTTTTTTTCCTTTTTCCGCACGTACGCCAGCCGTTTTTCCCATTCTTCCGCCGTGAGACGGCGAAAAATCAGACGCGGAACATACAGGCGTTGGTGTCCGATATACACGTGTTCCACTTCCACGGCTTCCCCCTCGCCCAATCGATTTCCTATCGATTCCCAATCCCATTCGTGCCACTCCCCGTCCTGCTTGATATAGACTTTGATATCGGAACGCAACCGGGTAATATAATAAGCACCTCGAGCATCAATCTCCGCCAGCGTGGCGAGTGAAAAAAACCCCAGATCCCGAATGCAAAGGTCATTCGGTAAAATCGTGTGCTGGGTATGATAAGCAAAACGGGCATCGGAATCATTGGCCTGTTGGACGCACAGCTGAAGACAGGTTCCCGATAACAGCTCATACTCAAATTGGATTTTGGCGCCAGATGAAACCGAACCTTGATAGTCCTCACCATAGTCGGTCGGAAGTAAAAAACTGGTAGAGTCTAAGATCCGCAGACGGGTGAAACAAGCGCGATACGTTTCGGTGATGGAAGAGAGTGCCGGACGTTGATGCATCAGGAGAGTAAAAAAGACCTCTTTTAAAAACGCCACGGCACGAGGCGTAAACCGCTGATTCAGTCCTTCATTCGAGAGAGAGCAATCATGCCAGAGCGCCAAATCGGCACACAACCGCTGAAGCGACTGACAGGCGAGCGATCCGTCTCCCCAAGCACATAGCGTCAGAAAGGCTTCCGCTGTTAATGAACGCTGCCGCTGAATGAATCCGACTTTCCGTGCCAGACGAGTCAGTTCTTCATAGGAGAAGAGTTGACGAATCGTTTTTATCCATGCCTTCATCTTTTTTTCCATCAAAAAATAATCCTTTCCAACGATGATTTTCGTTAGAAAGGATACCATGTTTTTGGCGCTGAAAAAAGATCAAATTCTTAACTTGATGGCTATGGGGTTATACCCCCAATTGTATGATTCTTCCGGTTTTTCGTCAGAAACGCCGTAAAAATCGTGAAAAGGAAGAAATTCGATATGGGTGATTCCTAAATTTTTGATATAAGATAAACCCGTTATTCCTCCCGTCTTTCCTCTCGTATTTTTTTCCGCAACTCCTAAATATTTTCCCTTGTTCTTTACTCCGCTGTCAGGATGAATGGTGAGATCTCTAATCGATGTTTCATATAGGATTGCATTGACGGGCGATCCAAAAGACGGAGGAGAAACTCTTTTAACATTGGTTTTGCCGAGATCGACGACGCAGCTGTACTCGCTGTTCAGACTGACTGCTTTTGCATATGGATCAGCCGCTTTTCTCCATTCTCCATTTATAAAAACTTCGTAATAATAGCAAGATTGTTCCCAATCGCCTTTCACGACAGCAGAAAAAACTCCTCGTTCTTCCCGAATGAGCGAAAACGTTTCCCAATTGATTGCCCCTCTTCTTTTTACATGGACTTTCGCCTCTATCGCTGCCGGCGACCATATTTTAAAAACGGTCCTTTCCTTTGTATAATGAGCTCCCAAATCTTTTCCCTCATAAAAAAACATTTGGTCGAACTCTTTCGTACGAATAACTTTGCCGACAAGTAATAACGTTTCTTGCCCTCTTTCATCCAAAATATAATGACTTTTCCCGAAAACCGGAACCACCGGAGATTCGCAACGATATGTTCTGCCGTATTCTGAATCCAGTTTCTCCAATATGTTCAAGTCAATTATGGCATCTTCCGTTTTTAGTCGAAAAGAAGACGATTCTCCTTGAAAGTAATCGTATGAAAGAAAAATAGTGAAGACATCCAACTCATCTTGGTAGGCATGAAACGATTGATTTTTAGGAAGCATACATCCTTCTTTCCTTTCCACTGTTTCAGTCCTTGCTCCCGCTTAACGGATCATTAGCCAAGGAGACGGTGCCGCCCATTCATTTATAAAAATTCTTTTTGTCATCCGAGCACTCTGAAAGTGGAAATGTTTTTATCATCATTTTCTTTACTGACTTGTCAACAGAAACCTATACAACGCTGAAAAATTACAGCCGGATGATGAAATTGATCCGATTATACAGCTAAAAGAATCCAGCTTTTGCCCCCTCTGATCGAATTTTATCTAACGGTCAGGCAGTTGGTGATAAATGAAAAGCACAGCTTTTGTGCTTTTCAAAGTGTTCTATCTTCTGCTTCATCTCCGATTTCAATTTCATGATCTGGCCATTCCGCCTCATCGTCCCACTCCGGCCTATTGATGCTGTTGGTTTCCGCAAATTCCAAAACGGTTTTGGCTGCTTTTAACTGTGTCATTTTTAACGGGGAACGGAACTCTCTCATCGATTCAAACCATTTCGGATAGCTTTTTTTATCGAAAATGTGGAGATCAAAAGGAGGAGATGGATAATCAATGTAGCCGTTTCGCGATATGACCGCTTTTTTCACCGGAAAATCTACATTGTACGTACGAAATAACTTAGACACAATGACACCCATTCTTTGCAAAGAAAGAACCGGACTTAACACTTTTTTCTCTTTTTTTCCTATTTTTTTGATCCAGAATCGATCCGATGATCCAAAATAAACAGCCCGGTTTTCCTCCTCCAAAAAAGTAAGACACCATAGTTCAGTGGGCGTCAACAGGAGAACATCCAATTCGACCGGCGCCTTTTTCAAAGCCAATATCGGCTTATACATGACGAGAAACGTATCTGGAAATCTTTGCAGAAAATATTTTAAGCGTTCATCATAAAAATATTTGTAATCAATATATGATGTTTCTGTTAAAGTGGAACTTGCCCACTTGATTTGAAATTCAAACAGCTGATCGAGAAAAAATTGTTTTAACTCCAATTCGTTCATATTCGAAAGATCCATTTGAAAAAAGGGAGACTCTTTCTTTTCATTTTCCCCTTCATCCATCGAAAAATCCCTTTTTCGAAACATATTTTTCAATTTATGGAACATATTTGTTTTTTCCTTGTTCTCATCTTCATAAAAAAGGGATTCCTCTTGCGCCCACCCCTCATGCTCTTGTTTTTGCATTTCGCTCCAATTCACAAACTTGTCCCACTGTTGTTTTTTTAATCGGATAAATTGGGATGGGTAACGGTACACATCTTGTTGATATCGAGACACATAATCTTGGAGCTTAATTAACTGAGCCATTTCCTTTCGATTCCTTTCCTTCCTTATTTTCAAAATAAAACCGGACAATTTCTTCATACATGGGCGAACGGTCTAAATGGGTCTGATACAACACCACTGAATCTGCTTGAAAAACATGGGAAGGTGGTTTGGCGTACAAAAAACCGGATGCATCTGTATCTGTAAACGAAATATCCCCATTCCATTTTTTCGCCAGCGTAATATGAGGGCGGAATGGTTTAGAATCCAATTGAAAACCTGCCTCTTTCGCAGCTTGGAATACTTGTTTTTGAATATCGAAGAGGCGGTTGTTCTGTTTGGTTCCTGCCCAAAAAATTCGGGGAGATTCTTTACGGCCGAATGTTCCGATAGAGTCAATCTGCACGGAAAAAGGCGGCGTTTTTTCGACGATCCGTTTTACCGTATCCACCGCTTTTTGTAACGGCTTTGGATCTGCATCGCCTAAAAAAGCGAACGTAATATGATAATCGTTCGGGTGCACCCAACGTTTGAACGGCAATGAAAATTGGCGCCGCCAAGAATACAAATATTCTTTTGTTTCATCAGGCAGCCTTAAAGCAAAAAAATAATGAGTTTTCACTTCCACCACTCCTATGATTGGCCCTCCAGCACATGATGTCTAAAAAGCGAGCCACTATCCCAAAATAATAATTACATTGTATCAAAAAATGGGAAAAAGTATAAAATCTGCAAAAGTTGATTAGACCTCTAAGAATAGGTATGATGAATAATGAAGATAAGAAAGGAAGGCGTAAACAATGAAGATCGTTCAAAACATAGCTGATCTAATCGGCGATACACCTTTGGTAAAACTAAACCGTCTTAATCCCAAAAACGGGGCCGATATTTACTTAAAGCTGGAATATTTCAATCCGAGCAAAAGTGTAAAAGACCGCGCCGCGTATAATATGATTGTGGAAGCAGAAAAAGCGGGACTGTTGAAAAAAGGATCCACCATTATTGAACCAACGAGCGGCAATACCGGCATTGGTCTAGCGATGAATGCAGCGGCTAGAGGATATCGCGCCATTATCGTGATGCCGGATACCATGACAAAAGAGCGCATTAACTTATTAAAAGCATACGGCGCCGAAGTCGTTCTGACTCCAGGAAATGAAAAAATGCCCGGAGCCATCAAAAAGGCGAAAGAATTGGCTGCGGAAATACCAAATAGCTTTATCCCCATGCAATTTGAAAATCCCGCCAACCCGGATGCCCATCGCCGCACTACCGCTATCGAAATCGTTGAGGCCATGAAAGAACTCGGAAAAGAGTTGACAGCTTTTGTAGCGACATCCGGTACTGGAGGAACGATTACCGGAACCGGTGAAGTACTGAAGGAACACTATCCCAATCTCAAAGTCCATGTTGCCGAACCTTATGGATCGCCGGTATTATCGGGCGGAAAACCAGGAAAACATAAACTTGTAGGGACAAGTCCAGGATTTATTCCTGCCACCTTGAATACGGAAGTATATGATCAAATCCATTTAGTAAAAGATGAAGAAGCGTATGAAATGACTCGCAAGTTGGCCAAAGAAGAAGGTATTCTTGTCGGCCCTTCATCCGGTGCTGCTTGCTTTACTGCCATCAAAGTAGCAAGCGAGCTTTCAAAAGATGACGTCGTTGTTTGTATGACAGCTGATACAGGCGAACGTTATTTATCAAGCGATCTTTTCCGATATTAATCATTCGTGTCTGTCCACCAGCAGTATTCCTTACTCCCCAAGGAATATGCTGGACCCATCAAAAATAACGGAAAAACCACGTTTTTGCCGAACCTTTTGGTGGGGTATTTTTCTATCTATATTTTTGCCCGGAATCCGCAAGGGGTCACATTCATAAAAAAAGCCAAAGCCTTCTATCCCTTCTGAAAAGCTTTGGCTAAACCACTATTCTTTCTTTTCCTGTTCAATCTCTATCCTTCAGTAATTTTACTTAAAGCTTCGATTTCTTTTTCTAACAACTCCTGTATTTTTAACGTAACCGCACCTGGTTTTCCATCAGCCACCGGCTTCTCGTTTACTTCCACAACAGGAAGAACTTCGGACGTTGTGGAAGTAAGAAATACTTCATCTGCTTGCAGCAGTTCTTGTTTCGTAAACGGCTTCTCGTCCACTTGAATGCTGTTTGCTTGGCATAACGAAATGACTACCTGCCTAGTAATTCCGTTTAAAATCAAGTTGTTTGCCGGATGTGTTTGCACAACTCCGTTTTTCACAATGAAAATATTGGAAGAGGCGCCTTCCGTTACAGTTTCTCCACGATGCAACACCGCTTCATAGCACCCCTCGGAAGCCGCTTTTTGCTTTGCCAGTAAATTTCCCAGCAAATTTAAACTTTTAATATCGCATCGCAGCCAGCGAATATCTTCCACAAACAGCGCTTTCACGCCATATTTTCTTTCCTTGTCAGGCCTTTCGAATGATTTAGTATATGCCACCACGACAGGTAAAACGCTTGAATCAGGAAAAGCGTGAGCTCTAGGAGACGCACCGCGTGTCAATTGTAAATACACGCTTCCTCCATCCAACTCATTTTTGTCAATTAATTCTTCAAGCAAGGCTTTCCATTCATCATTTGTATAAGGATTTTGAAGGAAAATTTTTTCCGCACTTGATTGAAGGCGAGACAGATGCTGATCGACAGCAAACATTTTACCATGATAAACCCTGATGACTTCATAGATTCCATCGCCAAATTGATAGCCGCGGTCTTCAATATCCACTTTGGCTTCTTTTCTCGGCAAAAACTCCCCATTTAACAGTACCCATTCCATCGGTATCTCCCCCATTCCCTCTTCATTGAAAACTCAATCAAATCAATCCATTGTCCACAGCTTTTTCTATTATCTCGTTAATTCATATATGGCTTGAGCATAAATCGCGGTTGCTTTCCATAAATCTTCTAAAAACATATACTCATCTTTTTGATGGGCGACGTCCGGTCTTCCTGGAAAAAGAGCTCCAAAAGCAACCCCCGTATCAAGCGACCGTGCGTACGTTCCTCCGCCAATGGCCAAAAGTTCCGCTTTTTCACCGGTTTGCTGTTCATATACATTCGCCAACGTTTGAATAAACGGATGGTCTTTGTCTACATGATGAGGTTTGCTGTCAGAGAAATTTTCAATGGCCAATCCCTTATCACGAAGAATGTTTTTTAGCTGATCTATACGATCTTTAAGAGGAAAGGTGACAGGATAACGCATACTGATCCCTATTTTTCCTCCACGATTCCGGTCAAAAGAAAGAATGCCAGCATTCAACGATAATTTGCCTGTTATATCATCTTCATAAGCGAGGCCTAATGAATCTCCTGTGAAATCTTGATGAAAATAATGAGAAACAAATTGGAAAAAATCTTTTTCGTATTTTGGCAGATCTAGACGAGATAAGAAATCACATAAATACAAACCCGCATTTTTTCCTTTTTCAGGCTCCGAGCCATGCACGGATATTCCTTCCATTTCCAGGACCAGATCGCCTCTGTCCATGAAATACTTGCCCTGCAAACCGTTTTCGCTCAAATAATCGGAAAACTGCTGCAAAATTTTTGTTTCCCCATGATGAATCATCAAAACCGCTTTTGCGTGATCAGGGACCATATTATACCGTCTTCCCGATTGAAAGGAGAGCACTTCTACCTCGCTTTCAGCCGCATCCTTCTCTTTTGCCGCTTGCACGATATCAAAATCAGCAATTCCTTTTTCTGCATAAATTATAGGAAAATCCGCGTCGGGAGCAAATCCAAAAGTCGGCATTTCCTCGACCTGAAAATAATGGTCGACACAGCGCCAATCGCTCTCTTCATCCGTTCCGATAATCATTCGAACCCGTTTGTTAATCGGCACTCCAAGATCCTTAACAATTTTCATCGCATAATAAGCCGCCATCGTCGGACCTTTGTCATCGATGGAGCCACGCCCAAATATTTTTCCGTCTTTGATTTCCCCGCCGAACGGCTCTACAGACCAGCCGTCTCCTTCAGGAACAACATCTACGTGACAAAGGATTCCTAAAAGCTCATCCCCTTGGCCAAATTCAATATGACCTGCCACATTTCCGACATTGCGGCTGCTGAATCCATCTCTTTCTCCCAATTTCAGCATAAAATTAAGCGCTTCTTTTACTCCTTTTCCTAACGGAGCGTCACTCGTCGCATGGCTTTCATCCAAAACGCTTTTTATTTGAATCAATGATTGCAAATCGCGAATCAATTCCTCTTTTCTTTTTTCGACTTCTTCGTTCCAACGAATTTCAGCCATATTTTGTTCTCCTTTAACTCTTTACTTTCTTCTTTTATTTTACTCTTCCCGGCCTGCAAAAAAACATTTCGCCATTGAAAAAACCTTTAATCAAAAACTGCTATTTTATGACAATGGGATAAATTATCCACATTTGGGGCAAAATTTCAGTAAATTCAAGTTTTTTTAATAGTAAAATATCATCTAAAGGGGTATAATGTAATTATCAGACATCTTAAATTTCTTTGCAAAGGAGTTGTCTGAAACGAAAATCGTTACATAAAAATATACCACATAAGTCGTCCGTTGTTATTGCCTCTGGAAAAAAGAAGAGGGAGTGGTTTTTTGAAACCTTCAACCAATCGGATGTTGACTAGGATTAAGTCCGTTTACATGTTCATTAAAGAAAATGGAACTGTCACTACGCAACAGATTGTCGATGAGTTTGGCATCACTCCTCGCACTATCCAACGCGACTTAAATGTGTTAGTTTACAATGATTTAGTTCAAAGCCCTAGCAGGGGCAAATGGACAACAACCTCTAAGAAAGTGAAAATATCCTAATGCGAAAAAAGCGATTCCCGCTTAATCGGACGGGAAATCGCTTTTCTTTTTTATCTTTCGCTGTTTTTTCGCATCAGGACGTACTGCTGCAAGGAAGCGATTTCCTCTTGCCGCAATTCCCGATACTCTCCTAGTTTCAGTTCTTCATCCAATGTGAGTGGCCCCATTTTAAGACGCTTCAAATAGATGACTCGTTTTCCGACGGCTTCAAACATTCTTTTGACTTGATGAAATTTCCCTTCAGTAATCGTTAACTCAATATGAGAACGAATCCCGCTTTGAAGAATGTTCAATTGAGCCGGCTTCGTTACATATCCGTCATCCAGTTCGACGCCTTTTGAAAAAACGTTTCGGTCATTTTCCGTCACTTCTCCTGCAATTACAGCAAAATAGGTTTTCGGAACATGCTTTTTAGGGGACAAAAGCAGGTGAGCCAACTGACCATCATTGGTCAACAGCAATAGGCCCTCTGTATCTTTATCAAGCCTTCCAACCGGAAACGGCTGAAACACCTGATCTTTTGGATCCAGCAAATCTACAACTGTTTCCTCATATAAATCTTCTGTGGCGGAAATAACACCGGCTGGTTTATTCATCATAAAATAGACAAATTCTTTGTAATGAACGATTTCCCCCAAAACTTCTACCTTGTCCGTTTGTGGTTGAACATGCGTTTTCCCATCTTTGACCGGTGCCCCATTCACGAGCACCGCCCCTTTTTTCAACAGACTTTTCACTTCTTTTCTGCTTCCATAGCCGAGATTGGCCAGCATGCGATCAATTCTCATCATGAACCTCCTTGAAGATGGGAACCACAAGCAGCTAAAAGCAAAAGGATCATCATAATCCCCTAGATATTCTCAATTTTTTCCCGAGAAGCGTCGCTTTCTTGCCGAACATTTTCCCTATTAATTTAGTGCGGTAACTTAAATAAAAATAGACGGAAGCCCCTACCAAAGCACATATTCCGATTATGATCAATGCTTGAAGCTTGCTTGCCGGGTTCAAGAAATGCGCAAGAAGATGATAGGCGACGATCACGCAAATCGACATGATCAAATTAAACAGAAGGATTAATACCGTCCGACGAAAAACCACTCGATAAGAATAGGACGTAAATGCTTTAATCACCACAAGATTGATGATAATGGAAACCATGTAACCGATCGCCGTCGCATAGATAGCTCCTTCTGTTTGAAACATTTTAATCAAAGGAATGTTCAAACTAAGTTTTAAAAGAATTCCCACAAGTAAGCTGAAGACGGTAAAGCGTTGTTCGTTAATTCCTTGCAAAATTCCTGCCGTTACTTGGAAAAGCGCAAACAAAATCGCCACAGGGGCATATGTCTGCAAAATTTCCGTGCCAAGAGTGCTATGTTCATAAAAGACTGTGTAAAACGGCTCTGCCAGCAGAGATATGCCGAGAGAAGCCGGGACCGTCAAGTATAACAGCACTTGGAACGTCTGATTTAATTGATCGTTTACCCGTTTCATATTTCCTGAAACAAAGGATTCTGTCACTAACGGTACAAGCGTCATGGCAAAAGAAGTAGCAAGCGAAACCGGAATAATGACCAATTTCTGTGAGCTGAAATTTAAAATACCGAAAGCAGGAACAGCCGCTTTGGCTTGTCCAATAGCGGTCATCGCTCGGTTAAACGTCACCATATCCACCAGCTGATACAGTGAAGTGGCGATGCCGACAAAAACAAATGGAATCGCGGAAACAAAAATTTCTTTATACATATCAAAGAGAGAAACGTTCACTTCTCCCCTGTCCTGCTTCAGTAGTTCGTTCAAATGTCGTTTTCGTTTCCAATAATACCAAAACAGCACCAGAAGGCCGGCAACCGCCCCGATAAAGGCTGCAAAAGTGGCGACGCTGATTGCGGAAACAATCGTGCCATGCAGAACATGCAAAACGACATAAGCCCCGATCAATAAAAATAAAATACGTGCTATCTGTTCTACGACTTGCGAAACAGCGGACGGTCCCATGGATTGGTGGCCTTGGAAAAAGCCGCGCATGATACTCATAAACGGGACGATAATCAAAGCGAAACTAACCGCCCGAATAACGGTAGCCACGTCTTCCACCGAATAAGTTTGATCTTTATTAGTAATGACAAGTTTTGCAAAAAATGGCGCAAATTCATACATGGCGAGAAAAGACAAGAAACCCGTGATCGTCATTAATACGAGTCCTGATCTAAAAAGTCTTCGCCCTACCGAATATTCTTCAAGTGCATTATATTTGGAAATAAATTTTGATACCGCCAGCGGTACACCAGCTGTGGCAATGCTGATAAAAATCATGTAAGGAACGTAGCCATACTGATAAAGCGAAGCGGCATCTTCCCCACCGATAATGGCATAAAAGGGAATCACATAAAAGAGGCCAATAAATTTTGAGATAAACGTACCTAGTGTTAAAATAAAAGTTCCTCTTATTAATTTTGAAGCCATAACATCCCTTCCTGATCATAGAAATGTTGAAATGCACTAAGACATAGTTTACAACTTTACATAGTTTCTGACAAACTTTTTCATAGTCTTTTTAGTGTCGAAAAAGATGTTAAAGCAGGTGGTAACAATATGTATGATGTCATTGTGATTGGAGGCGGTCCTGCCGGTCTAATGGCGGCCATCGCAGCCGGCGAAAAGAAGGCAAACGTTCTTTTAGTAGATAAAGGAAACAAACTCGGCCGCAAACTGGCCATCTCCGGCGGTGGACGCTGTAATGTAACGAATCGGCGGCCGATCGAGGACGTGATCCGGCATATACCAGGAAACGGCCGATTTTTGTACAGTGCCTTTTCGATTTTTAATAACGAGGATATTATTACATTCTTTGAGCAGTTAGGAGTCCAATTGAAAGAAGAAGATCACGGGCGTATGTTCCCCGTTTCGGATAACGCTCAATCGGTCGTCAACGCCTTATTGCGCCGTTTAAATGAATTGAAAGTCGAAATTCGAACGAACTCCCCTGTCAAAGATATTCTGTTTGAAACAGATAAACACACCATTGTCTTGGCCGACGGATCGACCATTGACGGTCGTGCCATCGTGATCGCAACCGGCGGTAAATCAGTGCCTCATACCGGGTCAACCGGCGACGGCTATCCTTGGGCGAAAAAAGCCGGCCACACCATTACCGAACTATACCCGACGGAAGTTCCTGTTACGAGCGACGAACCCTTTATTCAAGAAAAAAGGTTACAGGGCCTTTCACTAAAAGACATCGCTTTAAGCGTCCTCAATCCAAAAGGAAAAAAAATCATTACTCATCAAATGGACATGATTTTTACTCATTTTGGCATTTCCGGACCCGCCGTCTTGCGCTGCAGTCAGTTTGTCGTCAAAGCGATGAAAAAATGGAATTTGGATAAAGTGACGATGCACCTAGATTCTCTTCCTAACTTTCACGAGGAAGAACTGTTTCAAAAAGTGAATCAAGAAGTGAAAAACAATCCGAAAAAATCGGTCAAGAACACTCTAAAAGGCCTGCTGCCCGAAAGATATTTGCTGTTTTTGCTGAAAAAAGCTGAGATTGACGAAAATACGCCTTGCAGCACTCTTCCAATAGATCGAATCAGGAATTTCGTCCATCTGTGCAAACATTCTACTTTTCAGGTAAACGGCACGCTCCCACTCGAAAAAGCGTTTGTCACAGGCGGCGGCGTCTCCGTAAAAGAAATCGAGCCAAAAACGATGGAATCCAAAAAAAGACCGGGCTTGTTTTTCTGCGGTGAAATCATGGACATCCATGGATATACGGGAGGATACAATATCACCTCTGCTCTTGTAACAGGGCGGCTTGCCGGCCTGAACGCCGCAAAATATCGGACAACACAAAATTAATAGAAGTTGCGTTTCAACCTAAAACGCCGTTTGCATAGACGGCGTTTTCTTTCATTCTTTGCTTTTAAAAAGCCGAAAAGTTTCATCGACCCATTCAGCCGTTTTCTTATCATCGTTTTTCTTTCCGGTAAACCACCATCGCGCTGAAACAATAAATTTGCTCTTCTTCCTCTTCCGGCATCGCTGCAATATGGTACTTTATGTCCACAATATTTGGTTCATCCACCGTTTTTAAAAATGCGTTTATTTCTTCTTCCAAGTCTTTTTCATGCTCATAATCAAACACTTTGACTTGAATCATCATTGTTACTCCTTTCATTTCCTTTTTTAATTATCTTTTCCAATTTTTCGAAAATTTAATCACATTCTAGATTTTTGCAAGGAAAAAGCATACAATTTGGAGGACGGCAGCTCCTTCCCGACCACGGCTCATCAACGGTTTTTTGAAGTGATTGAGGTACGTCCGGAAACGTCCGTCGATCTTTCCTTGGAAAAATCCCCTCACACTCCCCTTCGATGAATGGAGTGCTAAGTGAGAGGTCTTGACATGGGCCTAAAGGGAGCCGGGGAATGTTTATCGTTTTGCTGTTTTAACGGCCGTTTATCTTTGAAAACGGGCAAAGCAGTTTTAAAGTCAAACATAATGAAATTTTGTTTTAAGAGAACATTAGGATCATTTATTTTTCATCCTATAATCATATATTCCATGAAAGAGACGGAAATCAGAATATTTACGACTTGTTGCCTTGGTCTCGGATAAACGTATAAACGAAGAAGAGACAGCAGTAAAAGGAGGAGAAAGGGTATTGAACAACTCTTGGAAGCTCTATTGGCAGTTATCCATAGCGATGATTCGGACCGGAATTCTCGGATACGGAGGAGGTCCATCCGTTATCCCTCTGATTCGATACGAGGCCGTCACAAGATATCGATGGATGGAAGATGATGAATTCGGAGAAACGTTAGCGATCGCAAACGCTTTGCCGGGACCGATTGCCACGAAAATGGCCGCCTACATTGGCTATAAACTAAAAGGAAACGTTGGAGCGGTTCTCGCCGTCATAACCCATATACTTCCTAGTTGCATTGCCATGATTGCTTTATTGTCTGTCGTCTCCGTGCTAAGCACTTCAAAAGTAGTGGCCGGGATGATCGCAGGAGTAGCGCCTGTGGTCGCTGTCATGCTCGGGGTCATGGCTTATGAATTTGCGAAAAAAACGATCGATGGATTAGGAAAAGTGATGGGCATCGCTATGTTTCTTTTAGCCTTTCTGCTTTTAGAAACGGTCCATATTCATCCAGCCATCGTGATCATTCTCTTTTTAGCCTATGGAAGCATCCATTTTCGGACGGCTGCCAAATGGAAAAAAGAACATAAAAACAAGGAGAGCGAAAAAGCATGACTGTTTGGATTCAACTGATGATCGGATTTTTTTTGGCAAACGCCCTTGGATATGGCGGCGGCCCTTCGTCTATTCCTTTAATGTATGAAGAAATCGTGTCCCATTACCATTGGTTAAATAATCAAGAGTTTTCCAATATGCTTGCCCTTGGAAATGCCCTTCCCGGCCCTATTGCTACCAAAATTGCCGCCTTTGTAGGGTTTGATGCAGGCGGATGGGTAGGCATGCTCGTCGCTTTAGGAGCAACTGTCATACCATCTGCTGCGGCGCTCATCTTTTTGTTAAGAGTACTTGAAAAACACCGGCATTCACTCGTCGTCAAAGGAATGACTCTCTTAGTACAGCCGGTCATTGCCATTATGATGGTAGTCCTTACTTGGCAAATGGGAAAAAGCTCGATCTCTTCCATCGGAATTTGGCATTCTCTCGGCATTGCGGCCGTTTCCTTTTGGGCGATGGAAAAACTCAAACTCCACCCTGCTCTCGTCATCGTAGCTGCCTTCGCTTATGGCGGCATTGTCCTTCAACATAGTATGTAAAAGATGAGAAACAAAATCGTTTCCCATCTTCCCGCCGACGTTTTCTTCTAATTTTTGGATTCCCCCAAAAACGCAGTGCCCATTTTCATTTTTTATGGGCTCTGCAAAGTTCTTTTATGATGTCGATCCCCTTAATGATCCTCATGCCTTAAATATTCGAAAGAAAAATAATGAAAGGTTTATTGTTTCTTTGAAAAAACGATCTGTTACGTTGAAGAGAAAGATTGAAAAGCGATTTTACGATGGCATCATACCGCTTCCTTTCTTTGTCAACGATAATACTACTTGTCATCGGCTTCTTGATAAAAACTTTCACTATGCCCCCTTTTTCAGTCATCCGTTAAACACACTTGACAGTCTGAATTTCGTTGAAAAATCGGAATTTCTTCGGAAATATAATGGTTTTAACCAATCTGGAACAATGAATGACATTTTAAAAAAGATTTGAAAATAACGATTAATCAGAATATAATATTAACATAATATGTTAGATATTCTGACATAATTTTTGGTTAGTCCATTGCGCTTCTTTTACAGCCGTTTTTTGAAGGAGGTAAAAAAATTGGGGTTATTTGAGGGTTTGGGAGTTCGAGAAGGAGTTTCACTGTGGTGGTCCTACCAATTAAATCGCAAAAGCACGGGAACCATTGAAGAAATTTTCGAAGACATCGCCAAAACGAGGGTCGAATTATTAACAGAATGGGCCAATGAACAGTGGAGTTTTTTAGAAAACATGACTGCTGAGTTTGAACGCATTTTGCCTTCTGAGATTGATCTGTATTTGAAAAAAATGTTGACAAAAAGCCGGTATTTTACAGAACTTTTTCTGTTGGATACAGAAAACAGAGTGACTAGTACGACTTTTCCTAACCATAAGAATGATTTTAATCATCACTCTTTCCAAAAAGGGATCGACTATGTCCTTCAAACGAAGGAACGTCTTTTATACGGTCCGTATTTGGATCCCACGACTCTGGAGATTGGGCCAAGGACATCCCAATTTCACGATGAAGTGACGTTATTATTCTTGCAGCCCGTCATCTTGCAAGAGGATCTGCATTCCATCTTGGCAGGACGCGTTCCCAATGATGTAGTCGGAGACCTCATTCAGCGGGAGGCTGGTCACGTTTATCCTGATTCCGGTGACAATTATATTTTTTTAGTAAAATCTTATTTTGATCCATCGCTTCCCCAAGGAATTGCTTTATCACGCAGCCGTTTCGAAGACCGTACCTTTACTTTCGGCGAAAATTTAAAAGACGGGGTCCATACGAAAGACGGAGGATTGGTTAAAATCAAGAACCATACAGAATTTGAAATTCGTTTTACCGATCCAGCCACAAAAGAATTACATCCCGGTGTTCAAAATACGATTCGAAATGGGGAAAATCTTTTTGTTCATTTCCCGGGATATCCTGACTACCGTCATATCCCCGTCATAGGGAAGGGTGTGACGTTTCAGCTGCCGGGATCTCTGGATGTGTGGGGAATGATGTGTGAGGCTGATTTAGAAGAGGTGTACCGTACCCGCTCCATTAGCTGGCGATTAGGCATACGTTTTGCTTTTTACATTTTCATCGGCGTTCTTCTCAACCAATGTATATCATTTTTCGGATTTTCGCCTTCCTGGTATGATTTGCTCCTCAATGGATTATACGGCATTTTAGCCACTTATTTGTTTTATAAAAGAGGGTTGGTGCCTATTGCTTCTCGATTAAAGCAATTAACCAATATGATGCGAAAAATTGCGGAAGGCGGCGGAGACTTAACTACCCGCTTAGATACAAGGCTTCTGATCAATGATGAAATTGGATCATTGGGACGTTGGGTCAACAATATGATAGACAGTCAGGATGAATTGATAGGAAAAGTGAAATACGCCGCATTGGACGTGGAACAAACCAATCAATTTCTGCGGGAAAAAACCGTTCTGGTTGAAAACGATTCTTTTTCGGTGATCAAGCAAATGGACGGAATGTTCGCGGCCATTCAACAGCAATTAAATGAGGTTCATGAAGCCAGAGGACAGGTGGAACAAATTCATCAAACTTTACAAGGACTGGAGCGATTATCCCAAGAACAATTGATACAAGCTCAAACCCAAGTGCAAGGCATTGATCAAAAAATGAATGATATCGTGGAAAAAGTACATAATGCCCTGAATTTAACAGATCGCTTTATGGAACTGTCCAATAATATTGGACGTATTGTCGAAACGATCAATCACATTGCCAAGCAGACCAATCTGTTGGCTCTCAACGCAGGGATTGAATCCGTAAGAGCTGGAGAATACGGACGAGGTTTTACCGTAGTGGCCAATGAAATTCGCAAGCTGGCAGACCAAACGACCGTTGCGACAGAAGAAATCAGCAAAACTTTAGAAAAAATTAAAGAAAGTTCTGTTCTCGTTCAAAATGCGATTCAAGACAGCAGCCAAGAAGTCAAAAAAGGAGCAGACTTTATTCACAATGTACAAGAAGTGTTGGAATCCATGTCACAAGCTGCCGCTTCCCATGAAGCCACAGAACAAATGAAGCAGATTATCAAGAACATTGCCGTCATTAATGAGCGAAATGCCCATACCGTCGAAAGCGTTGACGAATCGACCAAAAAAATGGTGAACTTAATCCAAGATGCACGATTCGCTTCTGAACAAAGTTCACTAGTCGTGTCTACCCTCAGAAGTTTAGTCGACAAATTCAACTTAACAGCAGAACAAACTGTCAAAAACAACGGAATCGATCATTCTCCTTCATGAACGAAATCGAGTAGGAGGGAGCGATTAACTCCCGTCCTCTCACACCACCGTACGTACGGTTCCGTATACGGCGGTTCAATTAAGATAATTGACGCAAGTCTTTATAACTTCTGTGAATAGCTGTTCTCTTTATGCCAGTGGTCACTCCACCCTCCAAGAGGTCTCCCACGGGATTCACCGCTTCCTCCCTCAAGTGAGGTACTACGTTTTCTGTGTTCATCATGACTCACTCAATACCAAGGGCTATTCTCTCTTAATTGTTCGGTCCTTCTTAGTTGTTCTAGACCAACTAATACTATGACCTCTGCTGACTTCTGACGGTTCAGCTACTTATCACTAAGTAGGTTATGAAGAGTACTTCACATATCCGCCAGACCTCCCCGGGTAAGTACATGCACTTTCACACCATCTATCCGCCTCATTTACTCGATATGACCTTCGACAGAAAGAGCTTTGTTTTGTTATGCAAACTCACTCCATCATACCTAGCCTTATATGAGGTTCGTGTTCCTCGGACCGGTGTTTTGCCTCCAGCTTCCTTCAGATTCCGCGTCACCACGGACACCCTTGCTCTTGGCTAACCTCTACTTCTGTCTTCGGGGTTCGGGACTTACACCCTATAGTTCATGTACATGCCGGGCGCACATAAAAAAGCCTTCCATCGCCAAGTGGAAGGCTTTTTTATGATTGCGAAAATCAGAAAGCAATCGATACAAATTTGGTTTCCAAAAATTCTTCCATACCGTGGTGGCCGCCTTCACGTCCGAGACCGCTTTGCTTAAAGCCGCCAAAAGGAGCTTGGGCAACAGACGGAAGACCGTCATTTAAGCCAACGATGCCATACTCAAGTTGTTCCGTTATTTGAATGGCTTTGCTGATGTTTTCTGTAAAGACGTAAGCTGCTAAGCCGTAAGGAGTGTCATTTGCTCTTTGGATGACTTCCTCAATATTTTGGAACGTGGTGATAGGAGCGAGCGGACCAAATGTTTCTTCATTCATACAAAGCATTTCATCCGTGACATTTGTGATCACTGTCGGTTCAAAGAAGAATCCTTTGTACTGATCCGCTTTTTTGCCGCCGATGACCACTTTCCCGCCTTTTTCCACCGCATCTTCAATATGTCTTTCTACTTTTTTCACAGCGTTTTCATCAATCAGCGGGCCAATTTCGACTCCTTGATCCAATCCATTGCCCATTTTTAATTGTTGAACAGCCTCTGCCATTTTTTGAGTAAAAGATTCCACAATCTTTTCATGAACATAAATTCGGTTGGCGCATACGCACGTTTGTCCGGCATTTCTAAATTTGGAGGCAATAGCTCCCGCAACCGCCTTCTCGATATTCGCGTCGTCCAATACAATAAAAGGAGCTTGACCGCCTAATTCAAGCGATACTTTTTTCACCGTATCAGCCGCACCACGCATCAAAATCTTTCCAACTTCCGTCGAACCCGTGAAAGTGATTTTTCTAACCCGCTCATCCGCCAGCCATGTTTCGCCAATTTCTTGCGGATTTCCTGTAATAATATTCAGAACGCCTTTCGGTATGCCTGCTTTTTCGGCTAATTCTGCTAATTTAAACGCTGTAAGAGGTGTCTGCTCAGCGGGCTTAACGACAACAGTACAGCCTGCCGCCAATGCCGGAGCCACTTTTCTTGTAATCATAGCAGCCGGAAAATTCCAAGGCGTGATGGCTGCCACAACCCCAACCGGCTGTTTTAGCACTAAAATTCGTTTATTTTCGTGAGAAGCTGGAATCGTCTCCCCGTAAATACGTTTTCCTTCTTCCGCATACCAAGAAATGAAACTGTTTGCATAATTTACTTCCCCGATGGCTTCTTTTAACGGCTTCCCTTGTTCTCTAGTCATGATCTCGCCAATTTCTTCTTTATGTTCATCAATTAATTGATGCCATTTATACAACAAAGCGCTTCTTTCGCCTGCTGTTTTTTTGGACCATGACAAAAAAGCATTATATGCGGCGTCCACTGCCTTCTTCGCTTCCTCTTTCCCGCCATTTGGCACGGCCGCAATCACTTCTCCATTTGCCGGGTTGATCACATCAAATGTAGGCAATTCCGTTCCGGTCCATTCCCCGTCGATAAACATGGGTGCAACCTTCATCCTTGATTCCTCCTATCCCTATCATTCCGATTTTTGCAAGCGGCTTCAAATTAGTCGCATCGAAATCATGACATCCATCATTTCAGGTAATCCATGTATTCCATATTCATTTCTTTTAGATTTTTTCGAAAATTAAAAGAAAAAAATTTTCATTCATAAACAACCATTGTGTCAAGCAAAACAAAGTTCCTTCATTCATCGGTCCCTGTCTTAACAGTCTTGATGAACGTTTTACAGAAGATATTCCTGCTGTATCTTAGAGGAGGTATGGTTTCAAAAGAAAATTCACCGTAAACATGTAAAAACAAAAATCTTCATAACTGCCGAATTTCTTTACCACCTCCCTCAATAAAGTTTATTTTTCTCCCGAATACTCGCTTTTTCTCAAAATTTCATAGACACTTAATAGAATACACACCTCATTTAATGGATATATGTTGAATTTTTTTAAATAATTTACATGGTAGGGGGCATCCTATCAACCAAATTGTATTTATTTGGTAAAAATAAGGTATAACCGTGCTTCATCATCTCCACATCACTCACGGTCGCTAACCCTCCCACATCTCTCCGGATTGAATTCCATACATTCCTTCGTCCTGCGTATCCATGAGGTGGAGGTTGGATATGCTCCTTTGCTGGGTCACATGCCCGTATGGAATAAATAAGCTCCAACTCTGCACTATTGGTGTTTGTCATTTGAGATAATTACGGTATTCTGAAATGATTTCATGAACTTAATAAAGCCTTAAGCTGCCTGTAATGAATCGATTTGAGGCAAACCTCTCAATAACTTTGAACCATCAAATTCACACTGTTTTTGACCAATGACAAATAAGACACGTAGTAATTTACAACACAAGGCAATCAGTGACTGCTGTTTCTTCAAAGGTCGATCAGGACGCTTTGTGTAGTATTGATGCAGGGCTTTAAACGTTGGATTATGGGCAACGAGTGGACGAATGGCCAAGTATAAAGCTCTTCGCAATCGACTTCGTCCTCGTTTTGTGATCTTGGTTTGCCCCTTAAACTTCCCGGAACTATGTTCACGTAATGACAGCCCTGCCAGATTTACTAATTGCTGGGGATGACTATACTTTGTTATATCCCCGACCTCAGCGAAGAATAGCGCGACTGTTGTAGGACCTAAGCCTTGAATATTGATCATTTCCTTCGCTCCAGGTATCGTTACTACAAGTGCTTCCAGATCCTTATCTAACTGTCCTAATTGCTCTTTGTATAGCTCATATTGATCGAGTAAATAATCCAATTCACGTTTAGCAAACTTGATACCAATTTGGATACCAATGCTCTTTTTCGCTGCTTCTATTAACTTTGTAGCTCGTTTGATTCCTACACCACGGTTTACTTCTTGTTTCCATTTCGCAAGAACTTCTTCTGATGTCATTTCTTTAATCTGAGAGGGGAATGGAAAGTTTCTTAATGTACAAAGAGCTGCCTTTCCTTCCCAGTCTTTAAATACATCGAAAAACTCCGGAAAGTAACGCTGGATGTGATTTTGAATACGACCTTCTGTGATCATAAGCTGCTGGATGAGCTGATCTCTTAATTTGACGCCTTCTCTTAGCTCTGCATAGATGCCATCTAAGAGATTTGGTACGGAGTATCGCCCATCTTTAATCAGCTGTGCAATCACACGTGCATCTTTCGTATCGTTTTTAGTTGGAGAGTTATCATCCAGCTCTTTAGTTTTTTTGACATGCATAGGATTGACCAAGACAAAGTCATAACCTTTAGCAGTCAAGAAATAGGCTAGACTCAGCCAGAAATGACCGGTCGGCTCAACACCAAAAATGACATGTGTTTTTTGGTGTTCCTTTTGATGCCTCGAAACCCAATCAAGCAGTTTTTGATAGCCATGTATGCGATTTTCAAAGATCAGTCTTTTTCCAAATTCGATTCCTCGATCATCCTGAGCTCGAGCGACGTGTTTGTCTTTGGCGATATCAATGCCTACAATTAATGTTGATGGTGTAATTTGCGAGATTTTACGATTTTGCGTATAATTCATCTTGAGTCCTCCTTGGTAATTATTAATTCGGGGTCAATGCATTGACACCCTGTACTATACCAAGAGGGCTCTTTTTGTTTCAAACCTCAAATTTCTTCATTACAGGAATAGCTCCTTTAATCTTCTCTTTTTATCATAACACTGTAAGTTTCCATTTGGTGATTTTTTGTACTGAGAGGCGGTATAAAACAGATTCAATCTGCTGCTTCCTGTGAACGGAAATCCGATTGCTTTCATTATAACGTAGAGGCTGCCGACTTTATCGACAGCCAAAACATCTGAAACATTCATATTGTGATCTTACTATTTTTTTCGTTGAACTTTTCCTGTCCATTCCAACATGCCGCCAATCATATTGCGGACTTTGTATCCTTGCTCTTGCAAGTAATGGCAAACATTTTCGCTGCGACGTCCGGATCGGCATATAAAAATATATTCCTTTTGTTTGTCCAGCTGATCAAGAGAATTTGGAATTTCTCCCATTGGGATGTGTTTGGCTTCGGGTATCATTCCTTCTTGTACTTCTTCTTCTTCACGAACGTCAATTAAATTGAGTTTTTCGCCCTTTTCCAGCTTTTCTTTCAATTCCTCCGGTGTAATGATTGGAATTTCTTGCATCCTGCCATCTCCTTCTGAATCAATATAATGATCTGTTGCAATGGTTTAGAGAACGGAGTTTCTGCTCAAATTTTGGACAGTCGACGTTCTTTTTCGCACTATTCATTTGTCCTCGCCATAATGCCGTGAGTTAAGCGGACGGGGACACAACACCGGTTAATTGGCTACGATATTCACCAATTTACCCGGCACCGTAATCACTTTTCGAATCGTTTTTCCGGACAACTGCTCTTGAATCTTTTCATCGGCGAGAACGAGTTTTTCCATTTCCTCTTTGCTCGCATCCTTGGCGATGGTCCGTTTCGCGCGTACCTTGCCATTGATTTGAATGACAATTTCCACTTCGTCATCCACTAGCTTTGATTCATCGTAAGTAGGCCATGGTTCGTACGCAATAGTGTCACTGTGCCCCAATTTTTCCCACAGTTCTTCCGCAATATGAGGGGTGATCGGAGACAACAGTTTTACAAAGCCTTCAGCAAATAGTTTTGGCAAATAGTCGGCTTTATACGCTTCGTTGACAAACACCATTAATTGCGAGATCGCCGTATTAAAATGGAGCTGTTCATAATCCTCCGTCACTTTCTTAACCGTTTGATGATACACTTTTTCAAGCGCATTTCCTTCTTCTTTGATCTTGCTGCTCAGCTGACCGTTTTCATCCACAAACAGTCTCCAAACACGGTCAAGGAAACGACGCGCCCCGTCAAGTCCGGTTGTACTCCATGAAATGGAGGCATCTAAAGGTCCCATAAACATTTCATAAAGACGCAACGTATCAGCGCCATGACTTTCAACGATTTCATCCGGATTGACGACATTCCCGCGCGATTTGCTCATTTTTTCATTATTTTCACCAAGAATCATTCCTTGGTTATATAACTTTTGGAACGGTTCTTTCGTCGGCACTACTCCGATATCGTATAAGAATTTATGCCAGAAACGAGCATAAAGAAGATGGAGAACTGCGTGCTCCGCTCCGCCGATATAAATGTCAACAGGAAGCCATTCCTTTAATTTTTCAGGATCAGCCAATGCTTTTGGATTATGCGGATCTATATATCTTAAAAAGTACCAGCAGCTTCCGGCCCATTGAGGCATTGTGTTCGTTTCTCTGCGTCCTTTTTTGCCGGTTTTCGGATCCACTACATTAACCCATTCTTCGATATTGGCCAATGGTGATTCCCCTGTTCCGCTCGGTTTAACTTCTTTTGTTTTTGGAAGCATAAGCGGCAATTCCTCTTCCGGAACCGGAGTCATCGTTCCGTCTTCCCAATGGATGATCGGAATAGGTTCTCCCCAATAACGTTGGCGGCTGAACAGCCAGTCGCGCAGACGGTATGTTACTTTTTTGGAGCCGACCCCTTTTTCTTCCAGCCATTCGATCATTTTGGCAATGGCTTCTTCTTTATTTAATCCGTTCAAGAAATCGGAATTGACATGCACACCATCGCCAGTATAGGCTTCTTTGTTCACATCTCCGCCGGCGACTACTTCTTTAATAGGCAGTCCAAATTTTTTAGCAAACTCGAAGTCCCTTTCGTCGTGGGCAGGAACGGCCATAATCGCTCCTGTTCCGTAGCTCATCAGTACATAATCGGCAATCCAAATCGGCATCTTTTCATTTGTAACAGGGTTGATCGCATAAGCGCCAGTAAATACACCCGTTTTTTCTTTTGCCAAATCGGTACGTTCCAAATCGCTTTTGGATTGAATTTGTTCTAAATAGCGTTCAACCGCTGCTTTTTGTTCCGCTGTCGTAATTTTTTCCACTAACGGATGCTCAGGAGCCAAAACAGTATAAGTGGCTCCAAACAAAGTATCCGGTCTTGTTGTGAAAACAGTGAATGTTTCATCATGGCCATCGACTTGGAAACGAACTTCTGCCCCTTCTGAGCGGCCGATCCAGTTTCTTTGCATCTCTTTAATGCTTTCAGGCCAATCCAATTCTTCCAAATCTTCCAAAAGTCGATCAGCATAAGCTGTAATTTTTAATACCCATTGTTTCATCGGGCGGCGAATAACCGGATAACCACCACGTTCACTTTTGCCATCAATGACTTCTTCGTTGGCCAGAACAGTGCCAAGAGCCGGGCACCAGTTGACCGGAACTTCATCTATGTAAGCAAGACCTTTTTCATACAATTTTAAAAAGATCCATTGCGTCCATTTATAATATTCGGGATCGGTAGTATTAATCTCTCTATCCCAATCGTATGAAAATCCTAATGATTTGATTTGACGTTTAAAATTGGCAATGTTTTTTTCCGTGAATTCCGCAGGATCGTTGCCGGTATCAAGGGCATACTGTTCCGCCGGCAATCCAAATGCATCCCACCCCATCGGATGGAGAACATTATACCCTTGCATCCTCTTCATTCGGGCAAGAATATCGGTTGCTGTATATCCTTCCGGGTGACCGACATGAAGTCCGGCGCCGGATGGGTATGGAAACATGTCTAATGCATAAAATTTTGGCTTGTCCGGATCTTCCGTCGTTCGGAATGTCTTATGTTCTTCCCAGTATTTTTGCCATTTTGATTCGATTTTTTTATGGTCAAAACTCATGTAACTGATTTCCTCCTTTGCTTTCATCGATATTGGTATATCAAAACAGGGAAAATAGAAAAAAACTCCCGTCCCCCAGTTTGGGACGAGAGATGCTTTCGCTCCCGCGGTACCACCCACATTAGTGCACAAGGCACTCAGCTCGATTCCTTAACGTGGAAGGACGGCAAACGCTACTCATCTTTCACGTCTGCAACTCTAAGGCGAGTTCATGGCAGACCCGGTTGACTTGCACCCTCCGTCAACTCTCTAGATCGGGAGTTTATGCCACTACTGCTCCTTATCATCGTTTTTTACCCATCATTTTATTATAAGATTATTTTAGACAAATTTAAACAAACTTTCAAGTCTGTTTCAAAGAAGGGCATGGAATCAAACAGCTATGTAGCTACATGGTTATTGCTCCAGAACCAATAAAACGAATTGGTTTGATATCTTTTTCATAAACTAAAGAATTCAGAGAAACTATATCCGGATAAATACAATAATTTCTAACTTCCTGAATCCGTGACAAAACATCTTTACAATGGTCGCAAACCGTTGATACGATAAGGAAAAACGACGTTGACGATTCTTCATCAAGTAGGTGATGTGATGAAAGATTTCCCGATTCGGTTTGTATTGACAGATGAAGCGATTACCCCAAGTGCTGGGCTTGCTCTCGTTGGCTACTTACTCCATCGAACGAAACTGGATAAACGGGTAAACGCACTTCGGCTTCCAACGGTTCGTCGAGAAGTGCACATTTCCCATAGCGATGTCATTCGCTCGATGATTGGCTTGCTTGCCACAGGAAAAACGGATTTCGATCATATCGAAGCGTATCGTCAGGACGATATCTTTTCGGCATCGATGGGGATTCAGCACGTGCCTTCCTCTCCAACCTTGCGACAACGACTCGATCAGCTCGCTTGTCTTCCGATGACCGAAACGATTCTTTGGGAGGAGTCCATACGTCTGTTGATTCAACGACATGCCACTTTGTCCCCTTGTTGGACCAAAGGAAAGACGACATGGCTTCCCCTTGATATAGATGGTTCCCCATTTGACAACTCCGATACGAAAAAAGAAGGAGTCAGTCGAACGTATAAAGGATTTGACGGTTTTACACCGTTGTTTGCGTATGCAGGGAAGGAAGGGTATCTCGTTCATGCCGAGTTGCGTCCAGGGAAACAACATGTGCAAGACAACATGCCCTCGTTTTTAGTCACCGCTATCCGTCGAGCTCGTCAACTGACTTCATCTCGTCTGCTTGTTCGCATGGATGCAGGAAACGATGCAGAAGCGAATGTGCACGTATGCCTAAAGGAAGACGTGGACTTTGTCATCAAGCGAAACTTACGCCGAGAATCGAAAGCGCTTTGGTTCCAGATCGCTTCGCAAAAGGGCAAACGTGTCGATGATGGACAAAGCGAAGGAGTACAAACCTATGAGCTATGCCTTCCACAGAAGGCAGCGATCGATGGAAACACGTATACGTACGTTCAAGTCACCCAAGTGACGGAACGGACGATGGAACGCAATGGACAGCTGATGCTCGTTCCTGATTATGAAGTGGAAAGCTATTGGGTGCGGCTCAAAGGATACGAGCATGTTCGAATGAGCGATGTGCTCGCGTTGTATCATGACCATGCGACATGCGAACAGTTTCATAGCGAACTGAAGAGCGACTTAGATTTAGAGCGGCTTCCATCTGGGAAGATGAAAACGAATGCGCTCGTGTTGGTCATGGGAGCCTTCGTTTACAATCTTCTTCGTCTGATTGGACAAGATCTATTAAGCGATCCGAGACATCCGTTGCACCACAAAGTGAAACGCCGCCGCATCAAGACGATTATTCAGACGGTGATCACGATGGCAGGGCGACTCGTCCGTCGATCACGACAGATCTGGATGAAACTGACGCGAAGGAGTGGCTATAGCGAGCCCCTACTGAACGTCTATCAGAAATGGAGAGAGGTAAGATAACGAACGAATGTTCGGGCACTGATGTCCAACGTCACTCCCTGTGCTTTTTTGTCTATTTTTTTGGTTCGTATACCTAAAAAAGAGATTTGTTCCATTTTCGGAAATAGGAGATGACATAGGTCATAAGCATAAAAAGGGTTTTATGGATTATCAATCCATCAAAATTACAACAAAATCAAAGTCGATTTCAATTCATCACGGATTCAGGTAACTTATTAACTAGACAGTTACTGGTAAATAACCGGCTATCAGCAGCTACATAACTGTTATACATTTTCGTTTTCTCATGATTTTTATCAATTCGTTCCGTAACAGGAAACGATAACATTCGATGTGTTGACTGCCTTTATCAATACTCGATATTTAGTTGAGGAGCTTTTTGTCTTAGTGGTGATTTTATAAGGTGTATTCCAGTAGGTTAAGTGATAACCATAGCCAGTCGTAAATTTCCAATATCCGCCATCCAGGTATTGAAGATAAACATATACGTCTCCAGTGGTGTTTTTCACATTCACTTCATGCACGATGTTAGGATAAGAAGTCGTACAAGGACTACTGCCTGCATAAGAACCGGCAGAAAGGGTATTGTTAAAAGTTGTAGTAGCTGCAAATGTTTCAGACACAGAAGCAAATACTAATATAAGCGCAAAAATTGGAACAAGAATGAAAAATAGCCATCTCTTCATTACTCCTTGAGACAACTTCAAATTCATTTTTTATCTTCTCCCTTCATTAATAATGGTTAAAACCAACAGTACACACTCTTAAGTTAGAATGCTTTTATTTTATTCTGAATTTTCAGTCTATAAAACAAACCAATTCCCCAATAATGAAGTACGAAAATCTTAAGCCTAACTTTACTGCGACTAATGTCTCAATCATTCAAAAGCCATCATCTCATTTGTCTCATAAACAACAGAAGCAGTCCCAAAAAAGGACTTAAACTCTGTCCTTTTTGAGACTGCTTCCAATAAACTTACGATTTTGATTTCACAGGTTGGCTGTTGCGGGCATTCTGTTTTTTTGTTTTTTCGATTGTGCTGTATTCATTCGCTATTTCATAATGCTCCGGATTCGTTCCATTTTTGGTTTTTTGCTCGGGATTTTGTCGTTTGGATCTTTTTTTCACATCAGTTCCCCCCTAACGATCGTGGTTAAGCAAAATCATTTTGTTTTGCATATCTTGTATCTGCAGCCTTTTACGGTAAAGCTGTTCCCTTTGTTGCGGATTGGCACTGTTATAAAGCTGCAGCCATTCATTGTAAATATTCTCCAGTTCTTGCATGGCTTCACGATATTCGACATCATGATAATGCCCCTGCAAAGCCCCTTCCTGATATTGCTCTTGGGCTTTTAAAATTACATTTTCGCAAGTCTGAAGAAAATGATCGATGGAGTCTCTCGTAGCCATGATTTTGCCTCCTTGACAAATTGAAGCGGCTTTCATCCGCCTCTTAAATAGTTTTTTCCACATTTCATCCTTTATAGTTGGTAAAGTTCGGTTGACATGTTTTTTAAAAAATCGTGATTTTTCAATCTTCTCAGCCAACTACATTCCCTTTTAAAAATGGAATCTTTATTTACTTTTACGTGGCATTCTTGTTCTATTGGAATGTATTCGCTCTTCATGATAAAATTTGTACGTTAGGAGGAATGCAAATGGAAAACCCTTTTCCATACAGCAACAATGACAAACGTTATCACACCTGGAATTATCACTTACGTCAGGTGTTTGGCCATAAAGTATTTAAAGTTGCCTTAGACGGCGGTTTTGATTGTCCAAATCGGGACGGCACCGTCGCATACGGCGGCTGTACATTTTGCAGTGCGGCTGGTTCCGGAGATTTTGCAGGCGACCGCGCCGACGATTTGGAAACACAGTTTCATAAAATAAAGGCAAAAATGCATCAGAAATGGAAAGATGCAAAATACATGGCTTATTTTCAAGCGTTTACCAACACTCACGCACCCGTAGAAGTATTAAGGGAAAAATATGAAACGGTCTTAAAACAAGAAGGAGTAGTAGGATTGTCGATTGCCACACGTCCGGACTGCCTTCCCGACGATGTAGTGGACTATTTGGCAGAGTTGAATGAAAGAACTTATTTATGGGTCGAGCTAGGATTGCAAACCGTCCATGAAAAAACCGCTCAATTGATTAATCGTGCGCATGATTTTGACTGTTATGTAGAAGGAGTAGAAAAACTTCGCCGACACGGTATCAGAGTTTGTTCCCACATTATTAATGGTTTACCATTGGAAACATATGACATGATGATGGAAACCGCTGAAGCTGTCGCCAAATTGGACGTTCAAGGGATTAAAATCCATCTTCTTCATTTGTTAAAAGGAACACCGATGGTCAAACAATATGAAAAGGGAATGTTGAAATTTCTATCCTTTGATGAATACGTTCAACTAGTGTGCGATCAATTAGAAATTCTGCCCCCTGAAATGATCATTCACCGTATTACCGGCGACGGTCCGATCGATTTGATGGTCGGTCCGATGTGGAGCGTCAACAAATGGGAAGTTTTAAACGCCATTGACGATGAACTGAAGCGCCGAAACAGCTGGCAAGGAAAATTTTTCAAAAAAGCCAAAGTCCATTCATGATGAACAGCAGGTGAATTCAATGATATTAGAAGGAATTTTGCCTTATGCGCGGACGCTTTTGGAAAAAGCAGTAACGCCAGGGGATGCTGTCGTAGATGCCACCATGGGCAACGGGCATGATACGGTATTCCTTGCCAATTTAGTAGGGGAAAAGGGGAAAGTATTTGCTTTTGATGTCCAAACAGAAGCGTTGAAAAAAACAAAAGAACGTTTGGAGCAGCATCAACTGACTGATCGAGTCGTCCTCTATCATAGAGGACATGAAGAACTAATCCGAACGATTCCCGAAAAGTTTCACGGAAAAATTACCGCGGCGATTTTCAATCTCGGATATTTACCCGGAAGCGACAAATCGATCGTCACCAAACCGGAAACGACTAAAGAAGCGGTCGAACAATTGCTCGAAATCATGGCTCCTGGAGGCGTCATTGTGTTGGTTGTCTATCACGGCCATGAAGAAGGAAAAAGAGAAAAAGACGAACTTTGTTCTTTTGTCCGCAGCATTGATCAATCCATCGCTCATGTGCTGCTTTACCAATTTATCAATCAAATTAACGATCCGCCGTTTATTATTGCTTTTGAAAAAAGGAAATGACATTCTTGGCGAGATTGAAAGAGAAAAAAGGCAACTGGGTGATAAACCAGTTGCCTTTTCTTTTTCATTCAGATTGGCTTTTACTTAAGCACTTCTTCCGCAATCAGTTCATAAGAGCGCAAACGGTCTTCAAAGCTGTAAGTGATGGACACCAACACAATTTCTTCTGTTTCATATAATTCACTTAAGCGCAAGAGTTGATCGTGGACCTGTTTCGGATCACCGATAATCATCCGTTTTCGATTCTCCTGAACGATCTTTCGTTCCAATGAATCGTACGAATATTGAGCGGCTTTTTCCGGGCTTAGAGTTCCGTTCAGCGGCGTTCCCCGTTCCAGCATAAGTAAAGTTAAGTCTAAACTTGAAGCAATTCGTTCCGCCTCTTCTTCTGTTTCTCCGCAAATGGCAAAAACCGCTACCATATTTTTAGGCTCGCTTAAATACTTGGACGGTCGGAACTGACGGCGATACTCTTTTGTAAACTCCGGACCTCCCTCCCCATTGATAAACTGGGCAAATGTATAGGGCAGTCCTTTTTGAGCAGCCAGTTCTGCGCTGGAAAGGCTGGAACCGAGCATCCAAACTTCAGGAACAGTCTGTGTAACAGGAGAAGCTTTCAATCCGTAATACGGATGACTTTCGTCCAGCGAATCGTATAGATAGGTGAGCAGTTCATCAATTTGTTCCGAATAACGGTCAACTTTGCGGTACTGGCCGTTGTTTAACGCCAGCGTGGCTCTCGGCATTCCACCGGGGGCACGTCCTATTCCTAAATCGATTCGTTTCGGATTCAGCGCTTCTAAAACACGAAAATTTTCCGCCACTTTAAACGGACTATAATGAGTGAGCATTACCCCGCCGGAACCTAGCCGGATTTTTTTCGTTTTGGCTGCCAGATAGGATATCAACACTTCCGGTGAAGATCCTGCTAAAGTGGTTGAATCATGGTGTTCAGAAACCCAAAAACGCTCATATCCCAATTTTTCTACATGCTGAGCCAATTTCACTGTATTGGAGAGTGCTTCTTCCGCCGTCATTCCTTCTGAAATGGGCGACTGATCTAAAACACTTAATTTTAAAGCCACTTCTTTACATCCCCTTATTGAAAACTTTGGTTTGATTGTTTCATTATTCACTATGAGCGGCTAAATGTCTAATAAATTGCTCTTCCTTAACGTCACCAATACTTTCGGAAACATTCCATGAATGAACGAACGGATGAAAAACGGCTCTTTTTGTATGTTTCTGTCCAAACAGAAAAAGGTTATTTGGACACATGCTGACGAAATTTTCGATACATTCTGCCGTTATAATAGAAAAAGTAGCTGGTCGAACCTCCAAAACGGATAATTTTCTTCGCTAAAGACTGAACATCCTTTTGTTGGTTGACTTTATCCTCCGATAAATAAATGCCAAGGAGCCCCCTGTTGATCAATTGATGAAATTTGGCATGAGGCAAATGTTTCGTGCTGCTATCCGCTTTTTGAATAAAATATTGAAAGCGGGACAAAAGCTCTTCTTGACTGTCATAATAAAAGCAAAAATTTAAATCTCCGCCTTTTCGGTCCTCTTCCTGATCAATAAAATAATCCAATAAAATGTGAAGACCTTGGATATACGGAAAATAGGCTTCTCGAATCATGGACGCATATTCCGGCTTGAAATCGTCTCTAAATGCATAAGAAACTAAGCAAAAAATGCCCAAAGTGGAACCTGAACAAGCCGAAAACTCAAACCATTCCATCTTCGGAAGCTGATCTTTATAACGAGAAAACCATTTTTTTAATCGTTCTTCTCTTTCTTCCACACAAACATGCTTATGTATTTGGAGATCGCAATAATATCGGCAAAGTTCAAGCAAGTAGGAAGATATAGCCGGATAATGATTGATTTTTTGCAAAACTGACTGGCATGTGCCGACTAATTCCCGTAAATAGCCGCCATCTTCCTGCTCGTTTCGAAATCGGTAATAAGGGCGAAAAGGAGCTCCTACCGTTAACGCATCTATCATCGATTCGTGAAGGGCAGCAAAATCTTTTGGATCAAGAGAAGTGCTCCGGTCGCATAAATTGTCCAAGTAATCGCTGATCGTCTGGTAAGCGACAATAAACTTTACAGCTTCTCCGATATGTTCGCCGGACAGCAGCGCTAAAATCGAACCGCCTTCACAATGAAACGTTTTATGTTCGATACTGGCAAGTGCTTGTTTTTTCAATTCTTGATCAGGTATCGAGTTCGCCTTTTTTTTCCATTTGTTTAATTCTTTGTGAACAGTTGGAAATACTTTACGATAAGCCTGCCCCATTAATGAAAATGGATGGGTGGGGATGGTCAATATTCTCACCTCTTTTAATCAACCACATAGCCAATGGAACGCAAGCAATTTTCGACAAAACTCTTCGTATATGCGAAAACCTCTTCTCTTTCCGGCTCATTAAAAATTTCATGGTACAGTTTCGGCCACTCTTTGAAATGCATCTCTGAAAGAGACAATTGCTGAAACCACTTTTTCACTTCAGACTTATCTACAATTTTATCATCTCCTGCTTGCATGACCAAAAATGGAATATCAGGCATTTTCGAAACATCTGTGAACGCAAGCTTTACAGCCTGTATCATTTCCCTGTACCAGCGGACTGACACCTTTGTCACGTACAACGTATCGTTTAAATCAATTTCCTGTACTTCTTTATTCCTCGTCGCCATTTCAATGGATAATCCCGTTGTAAATTTAACGGAAGGGACCAGGGAATTTAAACCATAGGAAAGAACATCAAGAATTTTTGGCGGCGTGTGCAGAAGCCCTAAACAAGGCGAAGACAAGATCACCCCAGCCAGTTTGACTCGCTCTTCCTGCAATAGACGGATGGCAACAAGCCCTCCTAAACTATGTCCAAGCAAGAATATAGGCAAATCAAATTGGTAGGCAGCCTGTAACCACTCTTTCACTGCCGATATGTATTCATCAAAACGCTCAATATGGCCGCGCTTAGACCTGGATGTCGTTCCTTGCCCGGGCAAATCGCCCATTACTACATGAAAACCGGAATTTCTCCACATTTCAATGAGCCATCCATATCTGCCATGATGTTCAAAAGCGCCGTGAATCATGACAATGACGCCCTTTCCTTGTCCATCCTCGGGATCCCATTTCCACATGTTGATCAACCTCGCTTTTTTACAGATCTAGAGGTCCCTTTTGCCTCCGTTTCTTGTTCCTTTCATGCTCTCTAAACGGCTTCGTTGATAAATACCGACACTTCGCTTATAGAATCCAATTTTTTAAACAGTGTCGACTCTTATCCATTACGGCCACTTGCTGAGATAGATTTTCTCCAACGTTCACATCATGTAGCAAAAATACAGATTTGGCAAGGAAGATACCCACCACATTATACAAATCTTCTAAAATTCGATAGAATAAGGTAGAAGGAGCAATGAAAGGAGCCAAGAACGGTCATGATCTATCCTTATCACGAAAAAACGCCGAAGATCGCTGATTCTGCCTTTATCGCTGATTATGTCACCATTACGGGAGATGTTGAAATTGGCGAAGAATCCAGCGTTTGGTTCAACACCGTCATCAGAGGAGACGTTGCACCAACGATCATCGGTAAAAAAGTCAATATTCAAGACAACTCCGTACTTCATCAAAGTCCAAATAATCCATTAATATTGGAAGATGAAGTGACAATCGGCCATCAAGTGATTTTGCACAGTTGCATCATTCGTAAAAAGGCTCTTATCGGTATGGGTTCTATTATACTCGACCGCGCCGAAATTGGAGAAGGGGCTTTTATCGGAGCCGGCAGCCTTGTACCGCCGGGAAAAGTCATCCCTCCACACTCAATGGCTTTCGGACGGCCAGCCAAAGTCATCCGTCCCATAAATGAACATGATAAAAGCGAAATGGAACGAATTGTCCGGGAGTATGCCGAAAAAGCTCAGTATTATAAGCAGCTGCAAAATCAAAAGGATTAGTAGTATGTCCAAAAACCATTATCCCATTCCTGCCATCCACTTTCCAAGCAGGATCATGCGCCGGTATTGATTCAAACATCCATTTTGTTTTCCATCCGGTGCTCTCAAAAATGTTTTAGGTGGTGCTGAATGAATTTTACTTTCATGATTTTATTCTTTTTTCTCATTAGTTTAGGAATCCTTCTTCTTTTTATCATAAGATATTTCCGCGACAAATGGAAACCGACCGTTTTAATAGTGTTGCTTTTTTTCTTGTTTCTTTCAGTCTTTTTCCGGGATGAAATCAAATATTCGATTCCGTTCCAAAAATCGCTTATAGCATTTCATCATTGGACTCATTATTCTACAGCCAAAGTAAAAGAGAGTGTTTTGCTTGATTCCCCTCTCATTCCTCAATTGCCGGAACTGCCACGGGGATGCGAAGTGACAAGCTTAGCCATGCTCCTTCAATCAGCAGGCGTCTCCGTCGATAAAATGGAACTGGCCAAAGAAGTGAAAAAGAACCCTGCCACTTATCTAGTGGAGAATGGACTTATTTTTTTCGGCGACCCTGACAACGGATTTGTCGGCGATATGTATACGCTTTCTAAACCCGGCCTGGGAGTTTATCATAAGCCCATTTTGGAACTGGCCAATAAATATTTGCCAGAAGGCAAGAAGGCATTAGATTTGACAGGAGCGGATTTTGAAGAATTAAAAGTCCATCTTTCCGACGGCCGCCCAGTTTGGGTTATCATCAATACCACTTACAATAAGCTGCCGGACAGCGCGTTTCAAACTTGGCATACGGAGAGCGGAAAAATAAAAATTACCTATAAAGAACACTCGGTATTAGTCACCGGCTATGACGATCAGTATGTGTATTTTAACGATCCACTAACCAATGTAAAAAATCAAAAAGCACCCATTGACTCCTTTGAAAAAGCATGGGTGCAAATGGGGAGACAGGCCATTACCTATCTCCCCTAGTTTTTTACCCATTATTACACAAGCTGCATTTCCCGTTGTTTTTGTGTTTGAAATTCATATTTGCCTTCTACATATACAGCATGCCAAATCATAAAAATAAGAACGGTCCAAATTTTACGGCTGTTATCTTTTTTTCCTTGGCAATGTTCTTCCAGTAAATCTAATACATATTGCTTGTTAATAAGATGCCCCGTTTCGCTTTCTTTAATAATGGTTACAGCCCAATCATGCATTTCTGCTTTCAGCCAATGGCGAATTGGCACCGGGAATCCCAGTTTCTTTCTATTTAATACATGATCAGGGACAATTCCTTCCGCAGCTTTTCGAAGGATGTATTTGGTCGTGCCATGAGCGGTTTTATAGCGCGTTGGAATTTTGGACGCCACTTCAAATACTTCTTTATCAAGGAATGGAACGCGCAATTCCAAAGAATGGGCCATTGTCATTTTATCTGCCTTTAACAAAATGTCACCGCGCAGCCATGTATGAATATCAATATACTGCATGCGATCGACATCGTCATAACCGACTGTTTCTGCATAAAATGGCTTTGTAATGTTGGTATATTCAAGGCCGTCGCGATATTGTCGCAATAGTTTCCGTTTTTCCTCTTCTCCAAACATCTTCGCATTACCGATGTACCGTTCTTCCATCGGCGTAACGCCGCGTTCAATAAAGCTTTTTCCTTTCACACCATCAGGCAAAATGGAAGCCAACAATCGAAGCAATTTTTTCCCAACTTCCGGTATGTTTTGAAAAACAGCCAATGATTGCGGTTCACGATAAATATTATAGCCGCCGAAAAGTTCATCTGCTCCTTCTCCTGATAATACGACTGTTACATGTTTTCTTGCTTCGCGAGCCACGAAGTACAACGGAACACAAGCCGGATCGGCCAGCGGATCATCCATATGCCAAATAATCTTCGGCAGTTCTTTCATATATTCTTCCGGTGTGATCACGTAGCTAATATTTTCCACACCCAATTTTTCCGCTGTTTCTTTAGCCACATCAATTTCACTATATCCATCGCGTTCAAATCCGACAGAGAATGTTTTAATCTTTGGATGGTATTGCTTGGCAATCGCAGCAACAAAAGAAGAATCAATTCCCCCTGAAAGGAAGGATCCAACAGGCACATCGCTTCTCATGTGTACTTTTACAGAATCAAGAAGCGCCTCACGCACCATTTTCACATATTCGTCTTCTTCGCGGTAAATCGGTTGGAAAGCGGCTTTCCAATAACGGCGAATCGTCATGTTTTCGCCGACTTTTTTAATAAAATAGTGGCCAGGTTCCAATTTTTGAATTTCCGCATGCAATGTATCAGGTTCCGGAACGTATTGATACGTAAAATAATGTTGAGCGGCATTCGCATTTAAGCTGCTTTCTTCACTGGCAAGCAAAATGCTCTTCTTTTCGGAAGCAAAAAAAGTACGTCCTCCTTCTTCTTTATAAAAAAACGGTTTAATGCCGAACGGATCTCTTGCACCGAACAACACTTGTTCTTCTTTATCCCAGATCACAAAAGCGAACATACCGCGAAGCTTTTCTACAGCTTTTTCTTTTAGGCGGCTGTACAAAGCGACGATGGTTTCTGTGTCAGACGAAGTAGCAAATTCAACGCCTTCTTTTAAAAGTTCTTCTCGTAATTCCACATAATTGTAGATCTCGCCATTAAAAATAATCCAATATCGTTCATTTTCAAATGACAGCGGTTGGTTTCCGTTTTCAAGGTCAATAATACTTAAACGTCGAAATCCTAATTGAACGTGTTCATCTTGATAAAATCCATCATGATCAGGACCACGGTGATAAATGATATCGTTCATTAATTTAAATTGTTCTTCCGTTAATTTCGGATAATCTTTATGATCATAAACGCAACCGATAAAGCCGCACATGACTATCACCTTTCTGTAATTTAAGTTCACATTACTAGTTTAACGAAATTGTGAATCTTGGCAAGGAATTTATTTCATGAATAATTTCCATTTCATTCCGGAAGTCCAAAATAAAATCACTTCCAATACATCAACAGGAAAAGCGTCCAAGGTCAAAAGTCGAATTTTTTATCAGTCCTTTTCTAGTTGTAGGAGAGTTTGCCTATTGGAATGTTGTATAAGTATCCCCTTTTTCACGATGATTCATCAATTGTACCATTTATTCTCCACTATAGATGGCCACAATACTTGGATTCATTAAAAAATCTTCACGTTCAAATGAAAAAGGAGCTACAGCTAAAAGTGTAACTCCTGTACATTTGTCTATTGATTTAATGCTTGTTCGCGAAGCGTTTGGGCTTTATCTGTTTTTTCCCAAGGAAGGTCCAAATCGGTGCGTCCGAAATGGCCGTATGCAGCTGTTTGTTTGTAGATTGGGCGACGCAGATCAAGCATTTTGATAATTCCAGCTGGACGCAGGTCGAAGTTCTTTCTCACGACGTCTACCAATACATCTTCCGATACAGCTCCAGTTCCGAATGTATCGATGGAAATCGATACCGGCTGAGCTACCCCAATCGCATAAGCAAGCTGTACTTCACACTTTTCTGCCAGTCCAGCTGCCACAATATTTTTAGCTACATAGCGGGCAGCATAGGCTGCAGATCGGTCTACTTTCGTCGGATCTTTCCCAGAAAAAGCTCCTCCACCATGTCTTGCGTAGCCGCCGTAAGTGTCTACGATAATTTTCCGTCCCGTTAATCCGGCGTCACCTTGAGGTCCTCCAATAACAAAACGGCCGGTCGGATTGATGAAATATTTCGTTTCATTATCGATCAATTCTTTTGGAACAATTGGGTCAATAACATGTTCTTTAATGTCGCGCTGAATTTGCTCTAACGTGATTTCCGGATGATGTTGGGCCGAAATGACAATCGTATCGATGCGCACAGGCTTGTCGTTTTCATCATATTCAACCGTTACTTGAGTTTTTCCGTCCGGACGCAAGTAAGGAATAATCTCTTCTTTGCGCACTTTTGTCAACCGGCGGGATAAAGAATGGGCTAAAGAAATAGGAAGCGGCATTAATTCTTCCGTTTCATTGCAGGCAAATCCGAACATCAAACCTTGGTCGCCCGCGCCAATCGCTTCAATTTCTTCATCCGTCATCGATCCTTCTCTTGCTTCCAAGGCGCGGTCCACCCCTTGAGCAATGTCGGGAGATTGTTCATCGATAGACGTCAAGACACCGCAAGTATCTGCGTCAAATCCGTATTTCGCCCGGGTATAGCCAATATCCCGCACCGTTTGGCGTACAATTTTGGGAATATCCACATAAGAAGACGTCGTAATTTCTCCAGAAACCAGCACAAGCCCAGTTGTTACTGAAGTTTCAGCAGCTACCCTTGCGTTCGGGTCTTTTTCGAGAATAGCATCGAGAATGGCATCAGAAATTTGGTCGCAAATTTTATCCGGATGCCCTTCGGTGACAGACTCTGAAGTGAAAAGACGGCGTTTTTTTGACATCAAAGTTCCTCCTATCGCAGTTTCGATCAATTCCATTTCCTTCTTTTAACCCGCCAGTTAAGGTCTTGACAACAGAGAAAGTAAGCCTTATCTTTTTGGGGTCAAAACATTTGAAAATGGATGTTCGCTTTATTTTTAAACGGTACTCGTTTCCTTTCGTAGTATGGTATGATTGCCCGTTTCCAAAGGACCGGCAATCTCAATGGTCCAGCGCCAAACTCAATCAAAAAGAAAAACCTTTCCCAAAAGAATGCAGAGGAAAGGTTTTTGGTTACATGCGCCTTTCACTCTTATCGTTCAAGGTATTTACACCTTGCATCAGGTTAGCACCTTTCTCACAAGCCCCTCGCGTCGCCGGTACGACATAAGAAGCATGTCCTTTTACCTGACGGCTTCAAAATCATCGCTTGTCGTTGAGAAGGTTGCCGGGTTTCATCGGGCCTGTCCCTCCGCCAACTCAGGATAAGAGTATCCGTTCAATGTTAAACTATAACGTAGAAACCAAACGGGTGTCAACAAATTTTTGTCTTTCCGTTGACGCAATGTTTTCTTCCTGAAATAGAAATAAATTCTATTGTGAACTACCCTCCACTTATCAACCTTACGGTTCGATTGAAGTGGGGGCTTCTCGGGTAATCCCGTCTAATGACAGAAAATTGACCGAGCTAACCCTCTCGTTCCGAAAGTTATTATTCTTTATGCTAATAAGCGTAATCCCTCATTTTTGATATTGATTGCTGAATTGTGATCGCGATCTAATACAAAGCCGCAAGAACATTTATATACACGTTCAGATAATGGCATTTCTTTTTCCTTGCCGCAACATGAACACTTCTTAGTGGAGGGAAACCACTTATCAATTTTCACAAGTTGTTTCCCCTGTTCTTTTAGCTTATACGCTAAGAAAGTAGTGAACATCCCCCAGCCGTTATCATGAACGCTTTTTCCAAAGTTGAGGGCTTGAGACATGCCTTTCATGTCTAAGTCCTCAATAATCACAGCGTCATAGTTTGTTGCTAATTCTTTTGACTTATGATGAAGAAAGTTTCTGCGCTGATTCGCTGTCTTTTCATGTAGCTTAGCCACTTTCAGGTGTTGTTTTTCCCATCTTGCAGAACCTTTCTTTCTTCGAGAAAGAATTCGTTGTGCTTTTGCTAATTTATCTAAGGCTTGCCGATAGTAACGTGGGTAATTGGCTTTCTTACCCTGTTCACTCTCGACATATAGACCATCCATAGCAAAATCCAAACCAACAACTTTCTGTATTTTAACTGGACGAATATCTTTCTCATATTCTGTCAAAATTGAAATGTAGTATTTGCCTGTCTTTGTTTTAGAAATAGTGCAAGATTTGATTTTATAATCAGCAGGTATCTCTCTATGCTGTTTCATTTTTATTGGCTTTTTGATTTTTGGCAGTTTGATATGACCATTTTCTAGCTTAATATTTCCGTTGACCATATTAGTTGTATAGGATTGTTTTGCTTTACGATTTTTGAACTTTGGAAAATCCGCATTTCCTTCAAAGAAATTCTTATAAGCAGTCTGTAAGTTCATTTGTGCATTTGCCAAAGCTAAAGAATCCACTTCTTTTAGGAATGGAAATTCACTTTTATATTTTGCAGGGGTCGGAAACTTTTGCTTTTTAAGCAATTCTTTATCATCCTTGAACTTTTCATACGTTTCTTTGCGTTCAGCTAACATCTTATTGTAGACAAAGCGAACACAACCAAATGTCTTAGCTAATAATGCGGATTGTTCTTTGTTTGGTAACAAACGAAACTTGAAAGCTTTGTTTTGCTTGGCCATATCAATTCACCTCACTTTGTGCGGAAAAATTTCGTATATATTGATTATACCGTAAAAAATCCGTACAATCAATATGAGGTGATAATCATGAGAGAAGAGAAAGAACGTGTAGAAATTCGTATGCCTAAGACGATATTAGAAAAATTGGAGCAATATCAAAAAGAAAATGGGATTCCAACTAGAACAGCCGCAATCTTAGAATTGTTGAGAAAGGGATTGGAAAAATAACTTTGGCTAAAGCCAACCGAAATTCATCTCCCACCTACTCATTGGTGCTATTCACACCTTCACATTCCTAAAGGATGGGAGACTTCTTTCGGAAAGACGTTAAAACCTGAACCAAAAAACTCTGAATCATATCCTGTTTCTCCCTTTTTTCTTCCTTTTATATAGTATAGAATAGGCATGCCAATTAAGGAAAAGATGAAAAAAAATAGACAAAAATTTACGATAAATAGTATAGACTAATCGAATAAAAGTGTTATACTATTTCTTAAGTAAACTCGAAAATAACATCTAAAAATAAAAACAAAAGGATGGTTATTATTTATGAATTCTGTCATTTCGAATGAAATTTTGGAATTAGTTAAGGGATCCAATGTCCATGTTCAATTATCTGTCCCACAACTGGTTGAAAAAGTCCTTTCCAGAAAAGAAGGCGTATTAACTGCTTCCGGCGCCGTTCGCGCTCAAACCGGAAAATATACCGGGAGATCACCAAAAGACAAATACATTGTAAAAGAGCCATCAACCAAAGACAAAATAGACTGGGGACCGGTGAACCAGCCGATTTCTCCAGAAGTTTTTGATAAATTATACCATAAAGTCATTCGTTACTTAAAAGAACAAGAAGAAATTTTCGTATTTAAAGGATTCGCCGGCGCCGATCCATCTCATCGCCTTCCGATTCAAGTAATCAATGAATACGCATGGCATAATCTTTTTGCCCATCAGCTTTTTATCCGTCCGACGGAAGAAGAATTAGCGGGTCATCAGGCGGAATTTACCATTCTTTCGGCCCCTAATTTTAAAGCTGATCCTGAAGTTGACGGAACGAGATCAGAAACTTTTATCATTATCTCTTTTGAACGCAAAGTCATATTGATTGGCGGGACTGAATACGCCGGAGAAATGAAGAAATCCATTTTTTCGATCATGAATTATCTCTTGCCGGAATCCGGCGTCTTATCGATGCACTGCTCGGCCAATGTCGGTTTTGAAGGAGACGTTGCTCTGTTCTTCGGGCTTTCCGGAACGGGAAAAACCACTTTATCCACAGACCCGAACCGCCGTTTAATAGGAGATGACGAGCACGGATGGTCATCTACAGGAGTCTTTAATATGGAGGGCGGCTGCTACGCAAAATGCATTGGGCTTTCCGAAGAAAAGGAACCGCAAATTTATCATGCGATCCGCTTTGGGTCCGTTCTTGAAAATGTAGTATTGGATGAAAATACTCGGATTCCGGATTATAACGACTCTTCCTTGACAGAAAATACTCGTGCCGCCTATCCAATTGACGCGATCGATAATATTGTCGTTCCTAGTATTGCAGGTCATCCAAACACGATTATCTTTTTGACCGCAGACGCTTTCGGTGTTCTGCCCCCTATCAGCAAATTGACAAAAGAACAGGCCATGTACCATTTTCTAAGCGGATACACATCCAAATTATCCGGTACGGAAAGGGGCGTTACCTCGCCTGAAGCAACATTCTCCACATGCTTTGGAGCGCCATTCTTGCCTCTTCCGGCTACACGATACGCTGAAATGCTCGGTGAAAAAATCGATGAACATAATGTGCAAGTCTATTTGGTCAATACCGGATGGACAGGCGGAGAATACGGCGTCGGATCCCGAATGAAACTATCCTATACACGTGCAATGGTTCAAGCCGCTTTAGAAGGCGAATTAGCTAATACCGAAACTCAGAAAGACGAAATTTTCGGTCTGGAGATCCCTCTTCATGTTCCGGGAGTGCCGGACGAAGTATTGCTGCCGAAAAAAACATGGCAGGATGAAAAAGCATATGAAGAAAAAGCACTGGAATTGGCGGCCCGCTTCCGTGAAAACTTTAAGAAATTTACCGATGTACCCGCAGAAATTGAAAAATTGGGTGGACCTATTCAATAAAGTTCTGCCGTTTGAAAGATATCCAATAATACCGAGATCCAACGTCAAACATCCCCTTCCCCCGCAAGAATTTTCTTGCGGAAGAAGGGGATAGTTGCTTTTATGATCATTTTGGTCCATTTTTCCTTTCAAAATGCCCCATCACCAACACGGTTCATGCACTTCGTAGATCAGTTGGAAGATGTGTGAACTACCCTCCACTTATCAACCTTACGGTTTGATTGAAGTGGGGGCTTCTCGGGTAATCCCGTCTAATGACAGAAAATTGACCGAGCTAACCCTCTCGTTCCGAAAGTTATTATTCTTTATGCTAATAAGCGTAATCCCTCATTTTTGATATTGATTGCTGAATTGTGATCGCGATCTAATACAAAGCCGCAAGAACATTTATATACACGTTCAGATAATGGCATTTCTTTTTCCTTGCCGCAACATGAACACTTCTTAGTGGAGGGAAACCACTTATCAATTTTCACAAGTTGTTTCCCCTGTTCTTTTAGCTTATACGCTAAGAAAGTAGTGAACATCCCCCAGCCGTTATCATGAACGCTTTTTCCAAAGTTGAGGGCTTGAGACATGCCTTTCATGTCTAAGTCCTCAATAATCACAGCGTCATAGTTTGTTGCTAATTCTTTTGACTTATGATGAAGAAAGTTTCTGCGCTGATTCGCTGTCTTTTCATGTAGCTTAGCCACTTTCAGGTGTTGTTTTTCCCATCTTGCAGAACCTTTCTTTCTTCGAGAAAGAATTCGTTGTGCTTTTGCTAATTTATCTAAGGCTTGCCGATAGTAACGTGGGTAATTGGCTTTCTTACCCTGTTCACTCTCGACATATAGACCATCCATAGCAAAATCCAAACCAACAACTTTCTGTATTTTAACTGGACGAATATCTTTCTCATATTCTGTCAAAATTGAAATGTAGTATTTGCCTGTCTTTGTTTTAGAAATAGTGCAAGATTTGATTTTATAATCAGCAGGTATCTCTCTATGCTGTTTCATTTTTATTGGCTTTTTGATTTTTGGCAGTTTGATATGACCATTTTCTAGCTTAATATTTCCGTTGACCATATTAGTTGTATAGGATTGTTTTGCTTTACGATTTTTGAACTTTGGAAAATCCGCATTTCCTTCAAAGAAATTCTTATAAGCAGTCTGTAAGTTCATTTGTGCATTTGCCAAAGCTAAAGAATCCACTTCTTTTAGGAATGGAAATTCACTTTTATATTTTGCAGGGGTCGGAAACTTTTGCTTTTTAAGCAATTCTTTATCATCCTTGAACTTTTCATACGTTTCTTTGCGTTCAGCTAACATCTTATTGTAGACAAAGCGAACACAACCAAATGTCTTAGCTAATAATGCGGATTGTTCTTTGTTTGGTAACAAACGAAACTTGAAAGCTTTGTTTTGCTTGGCCATATCAATTCACCTCACTTTGTGCGGAAAAATTTCGTATATATTGATTATACCGTAAAAAATCCGTACAATCAATATGAGGTGATAATCATGAGAGAAGAGAAAGAACGTGTAGAAATTCGTATGCCTAAGACGATATTAGAAAAATTGGAGCAATATCAAAAAGAAAATGGGATTCCAACTAGAACAGCCGCAATCTTAGAATTGTTGAGAAAGGGATTGGAAAAATAACTTTGGCTAAAGCCAACCGAAATTCATCTCCCACCTACTCATTGGTGCGATTCGCACCTTCACATTCCTAGAGGATGGGAGACTTCTTTCGGAAAGACGTTAAAAAATGATTAGAAATCGAGTAGGAGGGAGCGATTAACTCCCGTCCTCTCACACCACCGTACGTACGGTTCCGTATACGGCGGTTCAATTAAGATCATTGACGCAAACCCGTGGTGCTATATAAAACTCAGACAAGCATAAAAATAGCCCTTGCTGGCGGATCTCCAGTAGAATGAAAGTGTCACCCAACATTCGAAAGGAGAGATCCCCCATGCAAGAGCACTTTCATTTTACTACAGATCCAGCCAAACTTCAAAAACAATATGCCGCTATTTTCTGTTTTGTTTCTGCCCAACTGTCGTTGATTCAAATGTATCTTCATCGCCGCAACCGTCACTTGGTCAAGCAAGAAGACGAAGTGGTCATGGCGGTTCACCTTTTGGGGAAGCTGCTGGGCTTTTCTTCCGAACGAGCCTGGCATCGTTTTGTCACGGGAAATTTGTTCACAAACGGCTCGTTTCTTGAACGCTCCCGATACAACCGCCGCTGCCGGGCGCTTGGTTTCGCCATCAAATGGATCCGTCATGAGCTGGCGAAACGTGGCCAACACCATGCTTATGCGGTCGTCGACAGCTTGCCTCTTCCGTTGTGCCATCCCGCAAGAATGCAGCGCGTCAAGCGGTTTCGAGGGATCGCGGATATGGGGTATTGTGCTTCCAAAAAGCAATGGTACTACGGTTTCAAGCTGCATCTTCAAGTGACCAATCAAGGGCTGGCCATGGGCTATGTCGTGACGGAAGCGTCCTGCCACGACGTCAAAGCCGCTGAAACGGTGATGACTCAAATCCCTCATCCCTACAACTTTGGGGACAAAGGGTACATCAGCCACGCTCTTCGAGAAAAGCTGTACGAAGAACACCAAGCCGCGTTCTGGACACCGTCTCGACACAATCAAAAGCACGGCCCATCCAAGGCATGGGAAGAATGGATCAGGAAAAAACGCAAAGTCATCGAGACGGTGTTTTCGATTCTCGTAGACCAATACCGGATCACCGACATTCGAGCGAATTCCATGGCCGGGTTTGAAGTGGCACTCGATGGCATCTTGTTGGCTTATTCCTTGGTCACACTAGGGCTGGTTGAGCGCTGACACTCAACTAGCACCACGGGTTTGACGCAAGTCTTTATAACTTCCGTGAATAGCTGTTCTCTTTATGCCAGTGGTCACTCCACCCTCCAAGAGGTCTCCCACGGGATTCACCGCTTCCTCCCTCAAGTGAGGTACTACGTTTTCTGTGTTCATCATGACTCACTGAATACCAAGGGCTATTCTCTCTTAATTGTTCGGTCCTTCTTAGTTGTTCTAGACCAACTAATACTATGACCTCTGCTGACTTCTGACGGTTCAGCTACTTATCACTAAGTAGGTTATGAAGACCGCCAGACCTCCCCGGGTAAGTACATGCACTTTCACACCATCTATCTCATTTACTCGATATGACCTTCGACAGAAAGAGCTTTGTTTTGTTATGCAAACTCACTCCATCATACCTAGCCTTATATGAGGTTCGTGTTCCTCGGACCGGTGTTTTGCCTCCAGCTTCCTTCAGATTCCGCGTCACCACGGACACCCTTGCTCTTGGCTAACCTCTACTTCTGTCTTCGGGGTTCGGGACTTACACCCTATAGTTCATGTACATGCCGGGCGCACATAAAAAATAAGGGTGCTGTTGCGCAACCCCTTATTTTCTGCCTTTGAAAAGGTGAACAGTCTATTGATTTTTTCAGTTTGTGGAGTTTAAAGCAATAAGCCTGTATGTGATGAGAGTTTCCTGATTTTCCCATACTACTTTTTCAATCACAGCGGTACCTGAAATATCGCCATCCAACGTTTTTTTGACAGGAACAGGTACATGCAGCGGATAAAGACGATACCCTTTTTTTCTTAACTGAAATAGATTTCCTCCCACTCTTTCCTCATTTCCTTTTGTCACAATCATTGTATTCAGTTCCAGCGGCATTCCCATCGTTTATGCCCTCCCAATGAAAATATCGTTCTCTCCCTTATCCTATCACGACAGGACCTGATTTTTCATCCATTGACAAGAGGATGTCACCATTTTGCGGTTCATTGCGGGCGGAAAATAATGAGTGAAGTTCGGAAAATACCAAGTAGTCACACGTTTTCCCAATTCTTTCAGTCTTTTTTCCAAGCGGTAAGCGTGTTCAATTGATACATTTTGATCTTTTCCCCCGTGTATGATCAACACCGGACAACAAAGATTTTCTAAATGATAGATAGGTGTTCTCCACTTATATTCTTCTGGCACTTTTTTCGGACTTCCGCCGATCACCCTTTTCATCATCCTTCTTAAGTCCTTCCGCTCTTCATAAGTTAATTCCATATCTGTTACCCCGCCCCATGAAACGACCGAAGCAGCATCCCGTTTTTCAATCGCTGTCAGCAGTGCCATAACACCGCCGCGGGAAAAGCCGAAAATATGAATTCGGTCAGGATCCACCTTCGGATTTCTTTTTAACAATTCAAAACCGGAAAAAGCATCTTCACGATCTTTTCCCGCGAAATCTTCATTTCCTTCTCCTCCCTGATTCCCCCTGTAAAAAGGCGCAAATACAACAAATCCTTCTGAAGCAAATTGTGCGATTCGGGCCGGTCGAACCATACCGACGCTTTTGATCCCGCCCCGCAAGTATAATAATCCATCATACAGACCTTCTTTTTTCGGCACCGCAAGCAACCCTTTCACCCTTAAACCGCTTGACCAATAGGTAATCATAAAAAGATTCACATTTGGACTAGGAGAAGGAAAAACATATCGTTCGATGATCTGACCATCTTGCACGTTACCACCACCTTTCCCGTTCTCTTGCTTGCAGCCGTTTTTTGTTCAACTCCAAGAATTTGTTTCCACGATCCTATGTACTTTGTACTAAAACTGATAAATTACTGTTTTTTAGAAATTGAGGCAAAAAAACGGCACATCCTATTCGTTCATTTTACAGCTTTTCCTGTAACGCGTTTCAAAATGGACGTTCACACATTTTTTGCCGTCATCATAAAATAGGATGAATCAAACGTACTATAAAATGACTAAAGGAGGCATTGTCCATGTCGAGTACGTTTAAAATGTCGTTTTCCATTCTCTTTGCTGCCGTGTTAATCATTGGGTTAAGTGCTTGCCAATCGAATGAAACAACTCAAAAAACAGAAAAAATAAGAGTTGCAGAAGTGACACGATCGGTTTTCTATGCCCCCCAATACGTTGCGCTCGCCAAAGGCTTTTTTAAAAAAGAAGGATTGGACGTACAGTTAAAAACCACTTGGGGCGGCGACAAAACGATGACCGCTCTGTTGTCGGGCGGTACAGATATCGGGCTTGTAGGCTCGGAAACATCGATTTATGTCTACACTCGCGGCTCTAAAAATCCAGTTATTAATTTTGCTCAATTGACCCAAACAGACGGAACGTTCCTCATTTCCAGGAAGAAGATAGATCACTTTACATGGAGCCAATTAAAAGACTCCCGTTTTCTCGGGCAACGTAAAGGCGGTATGCCGCAAATGGTCGGAGAATACGTGTTAAAGAAAAACGGAATTGACCCGCATAAAGATCTCCATCTGATACAAAATATCGACTATGCCAACATCCCGAACGCATTCGCTTCCGGCACCGGAGACTTCGTACAATTATTTGAACCTCAAGCCTCCATTTTTGAAAAAGAAGGAAAAGGATACATCGTCGCTTCGTTCGGAAAAGAATCAGGCCATGTTCCGTATACTTCTTACATGGCGACAAAAAGCTATATGGAATCTCACCAATCTGCTGTTTCTAAATTTACCCGTGCCATCTACCAAGCTCAGCAATGGGTCGCTGACCATAACTCGAAAGAAATTGCGCAAGTCATCCACCCCTATTTTAAAGATACGGATACCGATATGCTCGCGAAAGCGATTGATCGGTATAAAAATCAAGGAACTTATGCAACTGATCCAATACTCGATCCAAAAGAATGGAATCATTTGCAATCGATCATGAAGGAAGCCGGTGAACTTCCTAAGCAAGTAGATTACAAAACTCTTGTAAACACTTCATTTGCCGAGAAAGCCATAAAAGATTAAGGAGGGGCTATTCTTGAGTTTCGTCGAAATCGATCATGTCTCTCATACTTACTTTACCCCCGAAGCAGCTTTCGAAGCTGTCCATAATATTCAAATGACCGTGGAGGAAGGCGAATTTATTTCTTTATTAGGGCCGAGCGGTTGCGGGAAAACGACCCTCCTATCGCTCATCGCAGGACTGATGACCCCGACGTATGGAACGATTTATGTGGACGGACAACATCCAAAAAATTTAAAAAATACCATCGGTTATATGCTTCAGCAAGATTACTTATTTCCTTGGAAAACCATTGAACAAAACGTTCTGCTCGGCTTAAAAGTAATGAAACAATTAAACGAAACGAGTAAAGCAAACGCCCTATCCCTTTTGGAGCAAATGGGATTAAAAAACGTTCGCAATCAAACACCCCGGCAGCTGTCGGGGGGAATGCGACAAAGAGTGGCACTAGTCCGAACATTGGCAGTCAATCCGAAACTGCTGTTATTAGATGAACCTTTTTCTGCCTTAGATTATCAAACAAAACTGAAGCTTGAGGATTTAGTTTTCCAAACGCTAAAGTCTTTTCAAAAAACGGCTATTTTAGTGACACACGATATTGGCGAAGCGATTTGTATGAGCGACAGGATCTATCTATTTTCCAAAGGTCCCGGACGAATCCATAAAGTCTTTGAAGTGCCGGATGAACTGAGATCCCTTTCTCCGCTCGAAGCAAGAAACCATTTATCCTTTACACCGTTTTTCCAAGAAATATGGAAGGAGTTGGAAAGCCTTGAAAATGGATGATCGCATTTCCTCGCTGCATCAGAACTATAAATTAAAAATCAAAAAGGAAAAACGGTTCATCACCATATGCCAGATCCTAATATTTCTTGCCTTTTTCACGATCTGGGAAGTCGCCAGCCGCCGGGAATGGGTGGATCCGCTGATCTTCAGCTCTCCCTCTAAAATTTGGCATTTGCTTCTCGATAAAATCAGCGATGCTTCCTTGTTTCACCATATGGTCGTTACTTTAACAGAAACAGCGGCGGGATTTATCATCGGGACTTTAGCCGGCACGATACTTGCCACTATTTTGTGGTGGTCTCCTTTTCTTTCCAAGATTTTGGATCCTTACCTCGTTGTGTTAAACGCGCTGCCTAAAGTAGCTCTTGGCCCGATTCTCATCGTCGCGTTAGGCCCTGGTTTTACTTCCATCATCACGATGGGAGCAGTGGTTTCCGTCATCATCACCACCATCGTTGTATATACGTCCTTTCGGGAAGTGGATCCAAACTACTTGAAAGTATTGCAGACGTTCGGAGGCACCCGGAAACAAATCTTTCAAGAAGCTGTTTTTCCATCCAGCCTCCCCGCGATCATCTCTACTTTGAAAGTAAACGTCGGTCTATCATGGGTAGGCGTGATTGTCGGAGAATATCTTGTTTCCAACGAAGGACTCGGTTATTTAATCATTTACGGGTTCCAAGTATTTGACTTTACGCTTGTACTCATGTCGTTATTGATCATTGCCGTATTGGCAGCCATTATGTATCAAGCAGTAGCCGTGTTGGAAAAATTAACGGCCAAGAATCGAAACTAAAAAGAAATGCCCTGCGATTGTTTCAAATAACGCAGCGTTTGCTGCACCACATCGTCTTTCATCAAAAAGCTGAATTTACTTGAGTTCAAATACCGATTCAAGTCCCCTTTTATTAAGACCGGGCCGTCTGTTTCCAAATAATCCTTTTTAGGAACCAACGAATCAATCATGCCGTAGCATATCGCTTTTACAAAAGGCTTTATAGGATCTTTGACCAAATATTCACCCAAATAGAGCAAATGGTTGTTCAACAGGCCGCCTGTTTCTTCCCAAACTTCCCTTTTGGCGGCCTCTTGCACCGTTTCTCCTTCTTCGATTTTTCCACCCGGAAATTCCAATCCCCTTTTCGGATGATTGGTCAAAAGCCAGCTATCGTCGTATCGGCATATAACAAGAACATGCTTTGGAGGGATGGTAAAAGCATTTTGAGAAAAACAAAGCTGCACTTCATATCCGTTTTGATCGTAAAACTTCTTCATTTTTTGGTCACACTCGATTTTCTTGGTTTTACCGATATTATACCGTGGAATGAATCGTTTCGCATTCCTTCTATTCGTTACAAATCCCCTTTTTCTTCCCAATAGCTGCCATCCAAAATCCCTATTTGTTCGATATGATTTTTGGCCTCATCATCGCCCAATTGATAAATCATTTCATAGATTTTGCGAAGATTTCGGTCATAGGCATCATTTTCCCGATCGTAATGGTATTGAACATACGGGGCGTGGCTGCGGAAAAAATTTTGCCATTCTACCGAATAATTCGATTCAAATATTTCGCGCAAGCGAGTTATTTCTTCGTCTGTGGCAAAAATCCGATAATTCCACGGGGAATCCTGAGATGTTGTGAGAATCTCCCCATTCCCAACATGTACATAGTAAGTTTTTTTCTCACCGGCCAAATGATATCCTCCTCTTTTTTTGTTGTTTTTACTTTTTTCAACTTTCTTTAAAAATATACAAGCACTTCATGTTGTCGTGCTCATAAGATCTTGTTGTAAAAAAGAAATGACTAGAATAAACGGGGATCTTTTATGAGCGAGTCCCTACCTCAACTGTACGGTTGATTCAACAAGCGGGGAACATTCTTTTATTCTTCAATGAAAGAAATAAGGGGATTAAGGAGGAGCAATGAACAAATATTAGAAGGTTAAGAAATTTTTTTCAAGGCTTTTCTAGCCGTCTAATTCAAAGTAAATCAAAAAAGTCATGCAACGAAAAAGCAATTTTTATACAGATGCACTTTTGGCTATAGCTTTTACAATGAGTAATTGAGAAAGCCATCATTTTTACTCTTTCATCTTATATAGGTAACGGATTTAAACGAAGTCAAGATACCAGCCATTGCAGCTACACTAGCTACCGTTATTAAGGAGTATAGAAGTATTTTGTCTCCTAGTATCCATAAACCGAAAAGAATAATCAATGAATCAATTAGAATGAGAAGATAACCAACATTAATCGAAGTGGATTTTGAAATTAAAAAAACAAGAAGATCAATTCCACCCGGAGAGGCATTATATCTGAGCATGATCCCTACTCCCATCCCAATTGTTAGCCCTCCCAGTAGAGCACTTGCTATAACAGGAAAATGAACTATTCCATTTAATGGAAATAACAGATCGATCATTATGGAGGTGATCATCAATCCATATAGACTATGTAAAAAATAAGAAAGGTCATACTTTAATGCCATCAAATAAATGGGAACATTTAAACATACCATCGTCATCCCCATCTTAAATCCCCATAAATATTTCACTAATAAACTAATGCCAAAGATTCCACCATTTATGATGTGGGATGGAATAATAAATGTATTAATTCCTATCCCGATCATCGTACTTCCCAACCCAATCATCAGCAATTTTTTGATCACACTCTTCACCCATGCTCTCAACTTTTTATTACTACCTATATGAGAAACTTGTCTATTCTATGCACTGTTTAAAGTGGCTCTTGACACATAGAAGACTTCTCTTTGAAAAAGATTAAATCGAATGTCAAACGGAAAAAATGGAGAATAATATTTACATGAAAAGTTTTGGAATCTGAAGTAAAGGAGGCTTTCCATATGAAATTAGTCGATGAATTATATGAACTGTATCGAGGGCGCTTGCAAGGAACGGAAGAAGATTTGGATATGATTACGTTATCCGTTTTAGAACATTTGTCTCGAAAAGAACTGCTGGATATCATCCACGATTTGCCCGATCCAGAACTGGAATATTTTTTTCGATTATATTTATTTGAAGAATTAAAGGAAAAATTTGCTCAGGAAGATGAACAGCTGTTAAAAGGAAAGCACAATTTCCACTAATTGGTTACATAAGCCATGACTTTACGGGCCGTAAAAAAAGCACATGATGACGCCCGGTAAAAAATCGCAAGACGTCATCATGTGTTTTCAATGGTGACCGATTGCAAATTCCCTATTATGGAAGGACAACCAGCCTGTTGACTTCACCATTGCTTAAGCGGTCAAATCCTTCATTGATTTGCTCCAAAGGAATAGTGCCGCTAAGAAGTTTATCAATCGGCAGTTTCCCTTGTTTATACATATCAATAAATCTTGGAATATCTCTGGAAGGAACGCAGCTTCCGACATAAGAACCTTTCATCGTTCTTTCCTCTGCCGTTAAAGTCACTTGCGTGAATGAAAACTTGTGCGAAGGGTGAGGAAGACCGGTTGTAATCGTCATTCCACCTCTTCTGGTAATTTTATAAGCCGTATCCATGGCCGGCACCGCTCCTGCCGTTTCAAACGCATAATCAACCCCTCCGTCAGTAGCGGCCTTCACGTTTTCTACTACATGCTCATCTCCTGCATTGAAAACATCCGTCGCACCAAGCTGTTTGGCGAATTCCAGCTTTTCTTGATTCAGATCAATGGCGACGATCTTTCTCGCACCAGATGCCACCGCGCCTAAAAGGGCGCTCAAACCGACTCCGCCCAACCCGACAATCGCCACGGTGCTTCCCATCTGAACTTTTGCAGTATTCACTACCGCCCCGACTCCGGTCATCACCGCACATCCGAATAATGCCAATCGTTCAAACGGTACATCCTTATCCACTTTTACAACCGAATTTCTGGCAACCACTACATATTCAGAAAAAGCCGAAACGCCGAGATGGTGATGAATATCTGAACCGTTTTCATGCAGTCTTCTTTCACCGCTCAATAGAGTACCTTGATTATTTGTTTCGGCTCCTTTTTCGCATAAAGCCGGCCGACCTTCCTGACAGGGCAGACAATGTCCGCAACTAGGAACAAAGACACAAACTACATGATCACCTTCTTGCAAATCGTCTACCCCTTCTCCGACTTTTTCTACAATTCCTGCTGCTTCATGTCCCAGTGCCATTGGTGTAGGCCGCGGTCTGTCGCCGTTAATCACAGATAAGTCTGAGTGGCATAATCCAGCCGCTTTGATTCTGACCAGGATTTCTCCCCTTTTCGGCGGATCCAGCTCCAATTCTCTTATTTTCAAAGGCTGGCTTTCTGCATATGGACGTGATAATCCCAACTCATACAATACGGCTGATTTTGTCTTCATTTTGCTAGTACATCTCCCTATTCATAATATCCTTCAGTAGACTTAATAAATGATTGAAATTGTTGGCTGTCGTGGCCAAACCATACTTGAGAATTGGTTTCTTTCGCCAATCGTTTGATTTTTTCCACTGCTTTTACATAACCTAAAGAATCATAAATAATTCCCGGAACTTTGATGGGAGGGCCATAATTTTCAGCTGAATAGACAGCATCGGAAGCTAAAATAATTCCTCCCGTACCCGGCAGTTGAACATGCAGACCTAACATCCCCCAAGCATGGCCGCTGCCAAAGTTCAAAAGCGTCACATCTTCCGCCAATTTAAGCTGGTCCTCATTTCTGCCGATGGTCTTCCACTGCAGATGGTTTTTGATCCAAGCATCAATATCAGCCCAAATATAGGCGCCGCCTTTTTGATGCTCAGCATAACATCTTAAAGCACCGTTCAATTCATCTTCATGAACGATAATCGTCGCATTTGTAAACATTTCCAAGCAGCCGGCATGGTCCAAATGCAAATGAGAAGCTACAACGTATCGGATATCTTCAGGACGCACTTTCAACTGTTCCAGCCGGTTATGTAAATAGCATTCTTCGCTCGCTTCCCAAGGAAAGGTCTTTTGGGTCATTTCTTCCCAGCGCCCTTTCACTCCCATTGAGTTCGGATTGCAAGCGGTATCAAACAAAATTTTTCCTTCCGGATGATCGATCAGTACGGTATAAATCGGAAACTCAATAAATTCCGCAGGCTGGTTGGGATGATCTACAGTAGCCGGATTATGCATGGCAACCATAAAGTTTTTATCCATTTTCATTCGGCCATTATCCAGCACATATAGCTTAGAATGCGCTTTCACAAAATTCGTCATCACAGCACCTCCATCTTTCCGTATTTACTGACGGCTCTTTCATTTTCCCAACGAATCCAATACATTCTATAATCCTCTAAATTTCAGAAATCCTTTCCCTTATCCTTTTATCACCCCTTGATTAGGATCACTAAAACCGTCCGTCATTTTTTTCCTCCAACAGATGCAAATCAAATCACTCTTTTATTTTACTTCTATTCAATTCGATCTATTGTTTTATTTCATTATAGCATAAATTATCTAAAAATTAAATATAAAGCGAAATTTCCGTTTTATTAAGGCGTACGGTTTAATACCTGCTCCATAACGACGTCTTCTTTTCTTGGAAATAAAAAAGTAGTATGTTAAAATCTAAACGCTTTATAATATTATATATTTTCTGAATAATATATAATAAAGAAAAAAGGTTAGATACCATCCCCCCCTTGACCATGGTGTTTCTTTTTACAGGAGGAGAATTTCTTATGACAAATGGGAGGTCTGCTTTTCTTGTTTTTCTAGCTGCAATATTATGGGGGACAACGGGAACAGCTCAAACTTTTGCACCTGATAGCGCCACCCCTGTTGTTATCGGAGCTGTCCGGTTAGCCATCGGCGGTCCCGCGTTGCTCATCTCCGCTTTTTTGAAAAGGAAATTAAATCATCAAGGGTGGTCGGTTATCCCCGTTATCATGGCTGCATTATGTATCGCTGCCTATCAACCGCTTTTTTTCTCCGCAGTGAAATTAACAGGAGTCGCAATAGGAACTGTTACGGCAATCGGAAGCGCCCCGATTTTGGCAGGCATCCTTGAATGGATTGTGAAGAGGAAAATTCCTGAACGAAACTGGTGGCTTGCGACGTTTTTAGCAATGATGGGCTGTCTATTGCTTATTCGGAATGATCATGAAATGAATGCCGCGCCGTTAGGCATCATTATGGCAATTGGTGCGGGATTATCATTTGCGGCATATACGTTGATCACGAAACATTTGCTCGAAAAGCACACACCCGAGGCAGCAGTTGGAGTTGTGTTTACTTTAAGTTCGATTTTCTTAACCCCCTTTTTATTTGTATACAATCTCAAATGGCTATTAGATCTTCATGGGATAGCAGTTGCTTTATATCTCGGACTTTTTGCCACTGCGCTTTCTTATATGTTTTTTGCGAAAGGACTGATGGGGATCCACGCCTCAACAGCGGTTACCCTTTCTTTGGCTGAACCGCTCACTGCTGCATTACTTGGTGTTTTCATAGTTGGTGAGACGCTGGCTCCCATTGCATGGACAGGAGTTCTTTTGTTATTCATCGGGTTAGGATTATTGTCCTTTAAACCCGGAAAGCAAAAAAGAAGATAGTTTGACCCATCGATCATACCCGTTATTTCATAACATGATCGCTTTCAATAAGATCGGAAAGAGCATATTAAAGGAAGTTATCATCATGTTAATAATTATCTTTCCGAATTTCCAAGCTGAAGAATTACCTGTATTCCCCGACGTTTTACCAGATGTAAAACTAATTTATTACTGTAGATGAGCATTTTTATTAACAATGATTACCATACGAAAAAGAGACAAACGGGGTACCCCTTATGCCACGTGGAGCTGTTTTTTCACGGCATCAATGGGAATATTTTGTTTTGCTGCACGATAAATGAACTCCACGAGGCTATGTCCTTTTCTCTTGCGCAGGAGATCGAGCCCATCCGAAACATCACTGTTCGACTCGAACATGCTGTACACATACGCAAGTTGCACCAAGATCCAATACCGTTTCACCGCCCGACGCCCGCGAACGCGGTATCCATCGAGTTTCAGCTGGTCTTTCGCTTGACGGAAAAAACATTCGATCGACCAACGCTCGGCATAGTAGCACAAGATGTCTTCATCGCTTAGCTCGCGATCGGTGCTCAAGACGCAATGAAGATGTTTCGGTGTCATCGGCTGATCGGCTTTCCATGCGAGCAGCACCACGGCATCCTTGAGACCGTTCAGAGCACCTTCGTAGCGATACACCCGATAACGCTCTTTTCCCACCGTGACGAGGCGGGTATCCCGTGGCTCCATAGATTTGGCAAATTCCTTTGCTTGAATGGCCGTCCCTTTTGGATAGAGAATCCGATTCGTCTTGAGCATCGCGATGACGTGGAACCCTTTTTTCAAGCAGGCTCCCACGAGGGTTTTCGATGGATACCAAGAGTCCATGAGCACATAAACGGGTCGACTCACATCCAACGAAGAAAGCATCTCGATCGCGAGTTCCCCTTTGCTTTTCCCCGCCGTCTTGTCGTAGAGGCGAAAGGCAAAAGGAAACGCTTGGGTCATCGTATGAACCATGAGCCAAACGAGAGAATGTCCCCAGATCGACTTTTTCTCTGCGTGAGAATAGTGCCAATCACACCCTTGAATGGCGTGTGTTGCCCGTGACGAGGGCTTCGTTTTTTGGCAAATCGTATCATCGATCGAAACAAAAATGGGTTGATTCTCTCGTTTCGAGCTGCGTTCGACACGATGAAGCACCCACTGCTGGAGTTTGCGAAGCAACGTCTCTTCTTCCCATGGGCTTTTCGTGAAAAAATGGCTGAGTGTCGTGCGATGGTTCGGATGAAAACTCCCGTGATGTAGATCGGTCAGTGTTCCCGAAAAGCCCTTTGTAATCATCGCATCCACGATATGAACGAGATGCTTCATGACAGGTTTTGAGAAATAAAGTGCCAACCCCAACATCGTCAAAAACTTGTGGATTCCTAGGTGATGTGCTAATCTATTCATGAGACATGAACCCCCTTGTGAGTAGTTGTGGCACATCTATTCTAACCAAGGAATCGGGTTCATGTCTTCTTTTTTGTTTGGTTGTAAATTTATGTTAGCGAATTTGCTCATCTACAGTTTATTATCAAAACGTATGTTTTTAGGAAATAGGGGGCAACACAAATGGAAACCAATAATCGAAACTGTTTAAGATGCCAAGAAGAGATGACTAGGGTGGTCTGTAATCCCCGGCGGTGGCGGGGGAGTATTGCTAATTGAAAAGATGAAGTCAGGATTCTTTAAAGGAAAAACGTCAAGCGTTAACGCATTTGTATGCACTCAATGTGGGTATGTAGAACTTGTTGCTGAAAATCCAGCAATTTTCAAAGAAAAATAAGTTTTATGAATTTCTAATCGAGTAGGAGGGAGCGATGAACTCCCGTCCTCTCACACCACCGTACGTACGGTTCCGTATACGGCGGTTCAATTAAGATCATTGACGCAAGTCTTTATAACTTCCGTGAATAGCTGTTCTCTTTATGCCAGTGGTCACTCCACCCTCCAAGAGGTCTCCCACGGGATTCACCGCTTCCTCCCTCAAGTGAGGTACTACGTTTTCTGTGTTCATCATGACTCACTGAATACCAAGGGCTATTCTCTCTTAATTGTTCGGTCCTTCTTAGTTGTTCTAGACCAACTAATACTATGACCTCTGCTGACTTCTGACGGTTCAGCTACTTATCACTAAGTAGGTTATGAAGAGTACTTCACATATCCGCCAGACCTCCCCGGGTAAGTACATGCACTTTCACACCATCTATCCGCCTCATTTACTCGATATGACCTTCGACAGAAAGAGCTTTGTTTTGTTATGCAAACTCACTCCATCATACCTAGCCTTATATGAGGTTCGTGTTCCTCGGTCCGGTGTTTTGCCTCCAGCTTCCTTCAGATTCCGCGTCACCACGGACACCCTTGCTCTTGGCTAACCTCTACTTCTGTCTTCGGGGTTCGGGACTTACACCCTATAGTTCATGTACATGCCGGGCGCACATAGATAAATGGACCTCATCCATCTAAGGTCCATTATTTTGCAAAAACAGCAAACATTGAACAGAGCCATTTAAAAAAAGAAATGAGAGTGTTACGCGAATAAAAAATAGTAAACACTCGGAAAGGTTGCTTTTTCATTTAAACACCAACATGCTCTGAATGATGTTTGAGCCTTCATTCGGATATTTCCGGAAGTTCATTTTTGAAAGTGTGAATCTCCCAGTTCATTGGCTCAATGTATTGACTTGTATTGTACTCTTTATACACTCCATAGTGTTTTTATGATGATTGCATGAATAAAAAAGGGTGTCCCTCATTCAAATTTAGGACACCCTCACACTACTTATTTGCCAAGAAAAGAATTCAACATCCAAACATATTTTTCTAATTTTTGGTGAATGGAAAGCAGCATATCTCCCGTCGTGTCATCGCCCACTTCTGCGGCCAAGTCCATTCCTTCTTTTAATTCTTTTATTAAGATCGAGAAATCGTTTACGGTCGCCTGCACCATTTCTTCAGCGGTTTCCGTTCCTTCGGCTTCCTTCACACTAGCTACTTCCAAGCTTTCTTTCAACGTAGCGATCGGCTGACCGCCTAATGCCAGCAGTCGTTCTGCCAATTCATCAATATTTTCGCTTGCTTCATTATAAAATTCTTCAAATTTTTCATGAAGGACAAAAAATTGTGAACCTTTTACATACCAATGGAAGTTATGTAATTTTGTGTAAAGCACTGTCCAATTGGCTACTTGCTTATTGACGATTTCCAATAATTTTTCCGACATTTTTATCACCCTCCACATTTATGTTGTTCCCATTTCCATTTTAAACTAAACATGGAACCTTGTCATTTTTTGTACCTCGATCTGGAATCATGATAAAATAAACCTACTGCTAGGGAGAGGTGTATCATGGGAAAAAAGTTTGCCATATTCTTTATCCGAATTTACCAACAAGCGATATCTCCATTAAAACCTCCTTCTTGCCGATTTTATCCAACCTGCTCTCAGTACGGTTTAGAAGCGATAGAGCGTTTTGGCGTCCTGAAAGGCGGAATGTTAACATTAAGACGAATCAGCAAATGCCATCCTTTCCATCCCGGCGGCTATGATCCCGTACCCGAAAAATGGCCGAAAAAAAAGAATGATGATTAAAAAAGAAATTCGTTCGTTAAAAAAGCGCCCATCTAAATTCCGAATCGTTACAAATCGCTTCCGACTTTATATGTAAGTAAGAGGCACTGACATTTACCTTAAAGGAAAACGTCAATCCATAAAAAAGAGGCTGCCGCTTTGGCAAGCCTTTTTTATTCATCCGAGTTTTGGGCATTCTTTTTCATCATTTCCCGGTACAGCTGTTTTAATTCCCTTCTTAACAATTTGTTGGACGCATTTCGCGGCAATGCCGGCACGGTAAAAAAGCGCCTTGGAATTTTATATTTTGCCAAATGCATTCGGCAATAATCCAATAATTCCTCTTCTGGAGCGTGCTTTTTCACGACGAGAAACGCAACCGGCACTTGGCCCCAGTTTGCATCATTTACCCCAATGACTCCGGCTTCAACAACATCCGGATGTCCCGTTAGAACCGATTCGATTTCTGCCGGATATATGTTCTCTCCACCGGAAATAATCAAATCTGAACGCCGATCCAACACATACAGAAAACCCTCTTCATCCAGATAGCCGATATCCCCCGTGAACAGCCAACCATCTTGGAATCGCTCGCGATTTGCGTCTTCCCTTTTCAAATAACCTTTCGTCACATTTGGTCCTTTTACGACAATTTCACCGGCTTTCAGAGGAGGCAGCACTTTCCCATCTTCCATAATGCGAATTTGTGCTGGAAAAAGCGGCTTTCCGGCTGATCCAAGCTTGCTCAAACTATATTCAGGCGGAAGCGTTACGATTTGCGAGGAAGTTTCGGTCATTCCGTATGTTTGAAATACGGGAATTCCTTTTTCAGCACATTGTTCCAAAATCGATTTTGGCGCCGGGCCTCCGCCGAGAAGCATGCAGCGAAAACGTGATGAATAAGATTTATTTCCAAGATTATTCAGTAAACGCTGCAACATCACCGTCACAACGGAAATAATCGTTCCTTCACCGTTGATCAGCTTATTGTTGATGTCTTCTTCATCAAATCGTTCATATAGCCGAACAGTCATTCCGTATATGATGCTGCGCATTAATATGGAATAGCCGCTGATGTGGAAAAGAGGGACAGCACAAATCCATAGATCATCTTCTTTTAACCCTAAATTCAACGCAGAACCGGCTGCACTCCAAAAATGATTATCGTATGATTGCAAAACTCCTTTTGGATTGCCGGTCGTACCTGAAGTGTACATAATGGAACATATATGATCCATCTTCCACTCTTCAGCAATAAATGTAAGACGCGGCTCTCTTTCCTTCAGTTCATCTATGCTTGCTTTTTCCAAATTCCCGTTTTGATTTTGTACGCGATCCGCTGTATCTTTAAATTCATCATCGTAAATCAGGAGCTTGGCCTCTGAATCCGTAATCTGCCATGAGATTTCTGATTCTGTTAATCTTGTATTGATCATGACCGCCACTGCGCCTAACTGCTGTAAAGCATAAATAATAAAAATCGATTCCGGTTTGTTTTTGACTAACAAGGCTACCGCATCCCCCGAACTGATGGAGTAGGATGCAATTTTTTCCGCGAATTTCAGCGCTTTTTCGAAAACGTCTTGAAACGTATAAGACTGATCATGAAAAAGAACGGCAGGACGGTCAGGAGTTAATGATGCCCGCTGTTTTAAAAAATTGGGTAATACTGCGGCCACACGAAAACCTCCTTTCTATGATTCAAAAAAGCTTGATGGAATTCCATCAAGCTTTCTTCGTGATTCTTGTACGATATCAAGGGAAACGCGGGAATTGTCCAAAATTTGGTTTACGTTTTTCTTTAAAGGCATCGCGTCCTTCTTTTGCTTCATCGGTTGTATAATAAAGCAACGTTGCGTCGCCGGCCAATTGCTGAATTCCGGCTAAGCCATCGGTATCAGCATTGAACGCCGCTTTTAAGAAACGAATGGCCGTCGGACTTTTTTCTAAAATTTCTTCCGCCCATTTCACCGTTTCTTCTTCTAATTTCTCAAGTGGAACAACTGTATTGACAAGCCCCATTTCCAATGCTTCCTGAGCGTTGTATTGACGGCAGAGATACCAGATTTCTCTCGCTTTTTTATGACCGACAAGACGAGCCAAATAGCCAGCTCCGTATCCACCGTCAAAGCTTCCCACTTTCGGTCCGGTTTGTCCGAAGATCGCGTTGTCAGCCGCAATCGTTAAATCGCAAACGACATGAAGGACATGACCGCCGCCAATGGCATATCCGGCTACCATCGCAATAACCGGTTTCGGAATCACGCGAATCAAACGCTGCAAATCCAATACATTTAAGCGCGGAATATTATCTTCTCCTACATAGCCGCCATGTCCGCGGACTTTTTGGTCACCGCCGGAGCAAAACGCTTTGTCTCCCGCACCTGTTAAAATGATGACTCCAATATTAGAATCATCGCGAGCATACGAAAAAGCATCAATCAGTTCCATGACCGTTTTCGGCCGAAAAGCATTTCTGACTTCCGGGCGGTTAATCGTAATTTTGGCAATGTGGTTATAAGTTTCATAAATAATATCTTCGTATTCGCGTTCCTTTACCCAAGGAAACCCCATTTTCATTCTCCTCCTTATGTAGAACTAATAAACTCATTCACTATTGTACCAAACTTTTGACTATCTTCGACATGAATTGCATGCCCAGCGCCTTCGACTTCTTCCCAACGTCCATTCGGCAGCATTTTTTTCATTTCTTGGGCAATTTTTTTAAATTTCACATCCAGTGAACCGGTGATCAACAGCACCGGCATGTCCAGACGATCTAATTGGCTCCACCAAGACGGCTGTGCGCCAGTACCCATCCCTATAAGAGAATTGGCCAGTCCTAAAGGATGTTGGCGAAGTCTTTGTTCGCGGATTTTTTTTCTGATCTCGATCGGCAATTGAGACTGAGAAGCAAACAAAGGGATCTTTTCCCACTCATCTACAAATGCCTGAATACCAGCTTGCAAAATTTTTTCTGCCAATGCATGATCTCGTTTTCTGCGCGCAGACCTTTCCGTTTCAGTTTTCAAACCGGGAGAAGAACTCTCCAAAATCAACCGTTTGACTCTTTTCGGATATAATACCGCCATCGTCAAGGCTAGCCGCCCTCCCATGGAATAGCCGATCACATTGATTTTCTGGATACTCAGACGGCTCAATAGTTCGATCACGTCACCAGCAATCTTTTCGATCGCATATTCTTCGCTGTTTTCCGGATGTGCGCTGTTGCCATGGCCGAGAATATCGATGGAAATGCATTGATAATCTTTTTGCAGCTTTGCCACTATTTCATCCCATGTTGTATGGTCGCCGGTAAATCCATGAAGAAATAAAAGCGGCTCCCCTTTTCCAGCGAATGTGAAATAATACGTTCGGCCATTGACCGTCATATTCATTTTCTCTCACCTAGCAGCATAGAAGTTATTTCCCGGGAAACATTCTTCCACAATTGTCGATGGACCATGACATTTTTTTCCCGATTGGTCGGTACTTCAATAATGGATAATCCTTCATGGGAAACCGCTTTTTGTACAGACTCTTGAAATTCATCCCAGCTTGATATTTTTTGATAGTCGCCTCCGTACATTTCAGCAGCAAGCGAATAATCCAGATCGATGGGAGTGCCAAAAAGTTCTTCAAAATGTTTTGGATGCTCTGCCTGGGGCAAATAAGAAAAAATGCCGCCGCCGTTGTTGTTGACGATGATGATATTCACATTCAATCGATGCAGTTTAGCTGCGAGCAGCCCGTTCATATCGTGAAAGAGCGAAAGATCGCCGATGACTAAAAACAATGGCTGCCTAAATACGCTCGCCCCCATGGCAGTGGAAACAACCCCGTCAATGCCATTGGCTCCCCTGTTCGCCATAATTTCAATCTGTTTAGAATTCTTAAAGAAGAAGGAATCTACATCTCTAATCGGCATGCTGTTGCCTACGAAGAGAGTGGCTCCTTCAGGCAATGCATGATGAAGCTGATAAAACAGTTTCCCTTCATCTAAAAACTCGACATCATTTACGGTGCGCATCCATTCTTTTGTTTTCTCGTTGACGGCTATCCATTTTTCAATCCACTGGGAATGATGGTTTCTTCGTACTTTTTCAGATAATTTTCGGCAAAAAGATGTTTCCTCACAGGCAATCATTCGTGTGGCAGAATAAGATGGGTCACGCCAAAGACCTCCGCCATCGACCACCCATTGCTCAGCATCGCGGTTTTCTTGCAAAAAGAAAGTCAACGCTTTGGAGACCGGCATGGCACCAAAACGAATGATCACATCTGCAGCAAGCAGACGGCGGACGTTTTGATCCCTCAAAAAAGAATCATAACTGTCTATAATTTCTTTTGACAAAAAAGGGCCGCTTCTCAACTGTGAGAGCGGGTCCGCCAAAACGGGAAAACCTAACGCTTTCGAAAGCTTCACGACTTGTTCGGAAAAACCGGTGGAATCAAGCGCTCCACAAACGATAATCCCGCGCTCATACTGAACCAGTTCATGCGCAAGGCCTTCCAGTTCCTCCTCTGGAAGTTCACGCGCAACATTTTGAAGCTGAACAGTCCGTCCAGTTTGTGTGATGGATTCGTAAGCATGCTTATAATCAGGGATAAGCGGTTCACGAAACGGAAAATTCAAATGAACCGGGCCCATCGGTACTTGAGAAGCTATATAAACGCTTCGAGCCGCATTCGAACGCGCGTAGCGAAGCATCGTATCCCCCGTCTCCGGAAGCGCCATATCGACAAACCATTTCACATGGCGACCGTAAAGATGATTTTGATCGATCGCTTGCGGAGCCCCTACTTCCCTTAGTTCATGCGGTCGATCAGCGGTAAGAACAATCAAGGGGACGCGTGCATAATTTGCCTCGATCACAGCCGGATAATAGTTGGCTGCAGCGGTTCCGGATGTACAGAGCAACGCGATCGGTTTCCGCAAAGCTTTTGCCATGCCCAAAGCAAAAAAACCGGCTGACCGCTCATCGATGTGAAGATACAAATGCAGGTCAGGATGTTCTGCCATCAACATGGCCATCGGAGTTGATCGCGACCCCGGACTGACGACAACATGGCGAACTCCTGCTTTCGTCAATTCATCAATGAAATGGGATAAATACAATGTCAATGATTCATTATTCATGGATGTCTCCTCCTATAGCCCGGAGCATTGGCCGAAACTTAATGCTTGTTTCTATATATTCGCTCTCCGCTTCTGAATCAGCTACAATTCCGCATCCTGCGTATAGATAAGCTTGAGCGTCATGAAAAAGACCAGAACGGATGGCCACTGCAAATTCTCCGTTTCCGTCGCCATCTATCCAGCCGATAGGTCCGCCATAAAGACCTCTGTCTATTTCTTCCAATTGACGAATCTTTTCTATCCCTTCTTGCTGAGGCAGACCGCCTAACGCAGGAGTAGGATGCAATCTTTCAACAAACTGCAGCACCGACATGTTTCGACGGGCTTTTCCGACAACAGGCGTAAAAAGATGCTGTATATCACTCAATTTCAGCAGCTCCGGCTGTTCTGGAATTTGAACGTTTTCACACAAACTGTTGATGACGCTGCCAATCATATCGACAACCAACTGATGTTCTTTTCGATTTTTACGATCTCCCATTAATTCTTGTCCAAGCTTTTGGTCCTCTTTTAAATCTTTGCCGCGCCGGATCGAACCAGCCAAGCATGTGGAAAGCACATTTTCATGCCACTTTTGGACCAATCTTTCTGGAGACGCGCCTAAAAAACAACGATTCATCGTTTCCAGCGCAAAGAGGAAGCTTTCATGCTGCTCCTCCCATAAACGTTTTAATACAGCTTCCAGAAAAGGTCTTTCTTGAAACTGTACGGTTAACATTCTGGCTAATACCACTTTTTTTAGTGTTTCATTACAGTGAATTTGTTTAACCGCTTTATGGACTGCTTGCTTCCATTCGTTGCTGCCGTGCTCAGCCACATTTACGATGGCCGTCATTCTTTCCGGGACTTCTTTCGCGTTTCTAATGACCTTTTCTTTTTGGCTGATCCATTTTTCAAGAAAATCGTCTTCTTCATGGGCTGTATGAATCACGTTGGAAGTCAAATATGTACGGTCTTTTTTTATCGTTACCATAAACGACGGAAGAACAAAATAGGCAGAAGAAAACGGAGCCCATTTTTCCTCTTTTATCGTGCCGGGGTCAAAAGAAAAACCACCGAATAAAAGGGGGCCGGTGCCCATAACCTCTTTATGGGCGTTTTCGATCACCGCTTCTTTCAATAAATGATTCCATTTATCCTCTATTTCTTTATATCTTTCCTTAATTCCCTTTTCGCTCCTTAAAACAGCTGCATTCCCCACACCAACTATAATCGTGTCGCTTTCGGAGTCTTTCCAAAAAAAGCGTTCACCTGAATAAACGGAATCATTGCCATAATAAAAAGCGAGGGGATCTATAAAATCCATTTCTTCTGTTATACTGAAAAGCATGGCTTGATTCTTCCTTTTTCTGTTTTCCAATTTGCTCATCAATTGAACAGGAAGATGATGACTTTTAATAGACAATGAAACAGCCTCCACTTCAACTATACTTTATTCGACTCTCGCGTTTAAACTTCTTTAAAGATACACCTCTGTCGTTTTTAAAGTCAACGTAACACTTTTTTCACAATTCCATTTCTATTATATCTTAACCTTGCCAAAGATTAATCAAATACGCTTGCCCACAATAAAATAAGCTAAAGAAAAAGTTGGCATTCGCATTACGACGAAAGTCAGAAGGATCCAGCAGAGATTTTAATCGGCTGTTTCTTTTCCCGCGCATTCCTTAGGCTGTCATTATCCCCCCTCCCGTTCATCAATCGGTAAAAAAAGATTGACACCTTTTGTTTCATTTTCTATAGTGATGGTGGGAGAATAGGATGTTTTATAGGCTATTTTTACTAGAAATATAAGGAGAGATCCATCAATGGAAATGCATACAACTCCTGCTATACAGCCGGAGAAAGGATGGCGTGTTTGGTGGCGTCTTACTCGTCCACACACCCTGACAGCCGGCTTTGTTCCTGTTTTAATAGGGACCGCGCTCGCATATCAATATACATCGATACATTTTGGTTTATTTTTTGCCATGCTGTTGGCTAGTTTGCTGATCCAAACGGCTACCAATATGTTTAATGAATATTTCGATTATGTGCGCGGCTTGGACACAGAGCATTCAGTCGGAATCGGTGGAGCCATCGTACGAAACGGCATTAAACCGAAGACTGTTTTATCTCTAGCTTTTGCCCTGTGCGGAATATCTGTACTGCTCGGCGTCTATATTTGCATGCAATCAAGCTGGTGGATTGCGGTTATCGGAACGCTTGGAATGATTGCCGGATACCTCTATACGGGCGGACCGAAACCGATTGCTTATACCCCGTTTGGCGAACTGACATCAGGCTTGTTCATGGGACTTATCATTATTTTAATATCCTTTTACATTCAAACGGAATTCATCACCACTACAAGTGTTCTGATCTCGATTCCCATTTCTATTTTGATCGGCTCCATCTTATTGGCGAATAATATTCGAGATTTGGATGGCGACAAAGAAAACGGCAGAAAAACATTAGCCATATTGCTCGGTCGAGAAAATGCGATCCGTTTCCTGCAAGGGATGTTTATCGTTTCGTATGCTTGGGTAACAGCCCTCGTCCTATTTCAAATCGCCTCTCCATGGCTATTGATCGTCTTTTTAAGTGTACCAAAAGCCGTCAAAGCCGTTAAAGGATTTATCGGAAAAACGAAACCGATCCAAATGATGCCTGCCATGAAAGCCACCGCACAAACGAATACGATCTTTGGATTTTTGTTATCAATCGGGCTTTTTATCAGTTACTTCTTATAACCTGTCCCTATAATGAGGACAGGTTTTTTCTTTGTACAAAAATAGATGTATGGATGATGAATATTAGTCGCCCGCAAGGATGGAAAGGGGTTTTTAAAATCAACGAGGGGATGGATCCAAGAAGTGAATGGATGAATGCCAGTTGGCGGGAGCCGGGGAAAACAAGCTTTTATTCTTGATAAAAAGGCGCCCGCCGAACATAGGCTTATTCAAACTAAAAGTTCCATTGGCGAAAAGTCGGATTAGTCTCGATTTCCATATTTTCCAATCTTCCAAATCTCTTTGGCATATTCTTGAACGGTCCTGTCACTAGAAAAATATCCCGACTGCGCGATGTTTTGAACCATCATTCGCAACCAACGCTCTTGTTCTTTTTCATAGAGATATCCTGCTTTTTCTTGAATCGCCACATAAGGAGAAAAGTCTTTTAACACAAAATACTGATCATTTCCTTCAAGCAAAGAATCATAAATCACTTCGAACTGTTCGGAATCAGGCAATAGACCATCAACCAGCCGATCTACCGCCCGCCTGATACGCTTGTCATGATGGTAATATTCACGGGAATAATAGCCGCCATCTTTTTCAAACTTCATCACTTCTTCCGATGTCAAACCAAAAATCAAAATGGATTCCGAACCGACCCGCTCCAACATTTCAATATTAGCCCCATCCAGCGTCCCGACCGTAATGGCCCCGTTCATCATAAATTTCATATTTCCAGTGCCTGAAGCTTCTTTGCTGGCTGTAGAAATTTGTTCACTTATATCGGCTGCAGGAATAATTTCTTCTGCAAGCGAAACGCGGTAATTTTCGAGAAATATCACTTTGATGAATCGATTGACAATAGGATCGTTATTCACGATTTCAGCTAAAGAATGGATCAGCTTAATAATTCGTTTCGCATAATAGTAACCCGGAGATGCTTTCGCGCCAAAAATAAAAGTTCGCGGATAAATAGAAAAAGTGGAATCTTCTCGGATGCGGTTATACAAATAAAGAATATGAAGAATATTCAGCAGCTGTCTTTTATAGGCATGAAGACGTTTCACTTGGACATCAAAAATAGAATGGGTGTCGACTTTGATCCCATTTTGTTTCCAAATTCTTTCAGCCAATATTTCTTTGCGGGCCGCTTTTACTTTCTTCAATTGTTCTAAAAACAGCCAATCGTCCTCGTATTGTTTCAATAAGCTCAATTTTTCCGGTTCTCTGATCCAGCTGTTTCCAATCGATTCCGTTATTAAGTGGGATAACTCCGGATTCGCTTTTAACAGCCATGTCCGATGAGTCACTCCATTCGTTTTATTGTTAAACTTTTCCGGCTGGAATTCATAAAACCGTTTCATTTCCCTTTTTTTCAAAATTTCTGTGTGAAGTTTGGCCACTCCATTTACACTATAGCTTCCGGAAATCGCCAAATGAGCCATTCGGACTTCGCCGTATGAAATAATGGCCATCTTCTCAATCCGTTCCCAATCTCCCGGATATTTTTCCCAAAGCTGTTGACAAAAACGTTCATTTATTTCTTGAACAATCATATAAATTCGCGGCAGCAGCGGCTGAAAAAGACGGACAGGCCAACGTTCAAGAGCTTCTGACAACGTAGTATGATTCGTATAACAAAAAGTATGGGACGTAATATGCCATGCTTCATCCCATCCTAATCCTAGTTTGTCCATTAAAATCCTCATCAGTTCAGGAATCGCCAAAGCTGGATGGGTATCGTTAATATGTATGGCCGTATAGCGATGAAAATCCCGAATCTGTTTATGCTGGGAAAGATAATTTTTTACAATCGATTGAATGCTCGCCGAAACGAGAAAGTATTGCTGCTTCAAACGCAATATTTTTCCTTCATCATGAGCATCATCGGGATAAAGAAATTCTGAAATCGCCTCTGTATCTTTCTTATACTTCATCACATCTTTATTAGGCATATATCGAGACGGTTCAGCGCTCCACAGCCTTAAAGTATTTACGGTTTTTCGTTTATAGCCAATAACGGGAATATCGTATGGTACAGCTGATACATATTCAGCATCCAATTGATGGAATGTCAACCTTCCATTATCATTCTCCGTTTCTACTCTTCCCCAAAAGGGAACTTCCATCGTTAAATCGGCTTTTCTCACTTCCCAGACATGCCCATGCTTCAACCATTGCTCCGGCAGTTCAACTTGATAGCCATTGACCATTTTTTGTTCAAAAAGGCCGTATTTATAGCGAATGCCAAGCCCATGTCCAGGTAAATCAAGCGTTGCAAGCGAATCAAGAAAGCAGGCGGCCAGCCTCCCAAGACCGCCGTTCCCCAGAGCTGTATCCATTTCTATTTCTTCCAACTCGGAAAGTTGAATCCCCAGCTCTGAAAGTCCCTCTTTTACGAGGTCATAAATCCCGGCATTTAATAAATTTTGTCCAAGAAGCTTTCCAAGAAGAAATTCAATGGACAAATAGTACACCTGTTTTTGACGATGAGAACGATAATGTTCATTCGTTCGAATCCAATTCAGGCTAATATACTCCCGCACCATGTTTCCCAATGTTTGAAATTGATCCGAAGGTGTTGTTTCCGCAAAACTTTTTCCAGACGTTCTTTCAACTCGGTTTAAAAATGCTTCCTTAAACTCTGCTTTAGTAGAAAACATGGCTTTCCCTCCCAGCTAGCAAATCGGCATACATTTCATTATATTGATAAGCAGAATGAGACCAGCTGTTATCAGCAGCTAACGCCTGTCTAACCATTTCATACCGAATGTCAGGCTGACGATAAAAAGACAGTGCTCTCCGAATGGTATACAGCATATCATGTGCATTGAAATTTCGAAACGAAAACCCGTTCCCTTCTTTCGTGATTTCATTATAAGATTGAACCGTATCGTTGAGCCCGCCTGTTTCCCTTACTATTGGAAGAGTACCGTATTTCATCGCGATCATTTGCCCTAATCCGCACGGTTCAAATTTCGACGGCATTAAAAATAGGTCCGCCCCCGCATAAATCCGATGGGCCATTTCCTCGTTAAATTCCAAAATGGCTTTAACTTTTTTTGGATAAAGGTTTTCCGTTTCGGCAAAAAATCGTTCGAATTCTGCTTCTCCCGTACCCAGTACAATCAATTGGACATTCTCTTGCATGATCTCATGAAAAACACATTTGACCAGATCCAGCCCTTTCTGTTTTGTCAACCTCGAAATAATCGCTATAACAGGAATATGTTCCTCCACGTTTAAATGAAGCTGTTCTTGAAGGCGCTTTTTATTTTCTTTTTTTCCACTTAGATCTTCTTCCGAATAAGGTTCGATATACGGGTCATGACGAGGATCATAAATCGATTCATCTATTCCGTTCAGTATGCCCGTTATCTGTTCTTTTCGACTATTTAATACTCCGTGAAGCTTTTCTCCAAAATAAGGGGTTAGAATTTCATCCCGATAAGTCGGACTAACCGTTGTGATCCAATCAGCAGATACAAGGCCCGCTTTCAGGAAATTAATGTTGCCGAAAAATTCGGTTAATGAAGGGTGATAATGCTCCTCTTTCAACCCGAGCAAATCAGTGAGCACGGTTTTAGGGAAAATTCCTTGGAATTGAAGATTATGAATGGTCATGACGGTTCGGATCAATTCATATCCGTGTCGATGTTGATGCTCCATCCGTAACATAAACGGAATCATTCCGGCATGCCAATCATGACAATGAAGAATTTCCGGGTAAAAATTCAGGGAGGCCAAACTGTCCAAAACCGCTCTTGTAAAAAAAGAAAATCGTTCCCCGTCATCGAAATAGCCATACAGGCCCTCTCTTTTAAAATAATATTCATTATCGATAAAATAATAAATGACTCCATCATATTCTAACCGTTCCACTCCGCAATATTGATTTCTCCATCCGACCGAAACCGTCAATTCCGCCTCTTTTGTCATTTGCGATTTCCAACGACCATCTATATTGCCGTATTTGGGAAGAATGACGCGAACATCATTGCCGAACCTTTTCAATTCTTTTGGCAATGATCCCGCCACATCTGCCAATCCTCCTGACTTGATAAAAGGCACACATTCCGATACAACAAATAATATTTTCAAGACTTCATCAACTCTCCTTGTTTTGCGCCTTTTGGCAAGACAATCGGGAACCCATTCCGAGCTTCCAAAGATACACCGTTCTTAATTTGCCCATTTTTATCGACAATGACTCCATTCAAATGACAATCCTTGCCGATTTGGGATTTTTGCATAATAATGCTGTTTTTTATGACCGTACCTTTTTCTATCTTGACGCCTCGAAAAATCACACTGTTTTCGACCGTTCCCTCAATGACACAGCCATTGGCAATAATCGAATTTTTGACAATAGCCGATTTCGTATATTTTGTCGGCGGCTCATCTTTCACTTTTGTAAAGATCGGCTGGCCGTCCTTAAACAATGCTGACCAATTGTCTCGTTCCAACACATCCATGCTCGCTTGATAGTATGAAGCAATCGAAGTAATTTTTTTCACAAATCCTTCATATTCGTACAGGCATATTGTCAAACGACTATTTTGATCTTCCACCACATCCTGCATGCATCGATATCCTGTTATTTTCCTTGTTTGTATCAATTGAACTAACAATGACTTCTTCACAAGGTACATATCCATAGATTGTCCATGGTGGGAAATCATCATAATATCACAATTTTCATTTATAAATCGATTTAAGATCGGTTCAAAGTTCATGTTAAAAACCGTAAAGCAATTGCTGATTAATGCATATTGTTGCTGGCTTCGGTCAAAATAATCCATGTGATGGGCAAAATGACTAAACGATCCAATCCCCTCTTCCATAACTTCTAAACCTGGTGATGGAAAGAAAAAGAGCCCATCTCTTTTACGGTTTAAATCCCATTCCTTTCCCGATCCTAAATGATCCATTAAGGAACGGAACTGAAATCGCGGAAAAATGGCCACACTCTCGATTCCCGAATTCACCATATTGGAAAGAATAAAATCGATCAAGCGATAGCGCCCCGCGAACGGAACGGCTGCTAAACAACGATGGGTTAGCAGTTCCTCCATAGAATCAAAATAAGTGGTTGCATCGATGACACCAAGCAAAGAAGCTTTCAATCGATCCCCTCCCTATTTATTATTCTCTATTTTCATTTTTAAATTTAAGCAATCCATTGCTGTAGATTATCTTGTGTAATCAATGGAATTTCCATGAAATCATAACCGCGGATTTCCGTATGTTCCGGCAAATCACAAGTAACAATGGCCCGTTCAATCGTGCAATATTTTCCTATCTTCGTGTTGGGCAAAATGACAGAATCTTTTATATAGGACTCTTCGTCGACGACTACTCCTTGGAATAAAACCGAATGATGAATATATCCATCCACGACGCACCCTTCATTCACTAATGAGTCCTGTATAACGGCATGTTCGCCAATCGATTGCGGAGGCTGGTTTGGATTTACAGAGTAAATTCTCCATGATTGATCAAAAATGTTTAATCCACATTCTTCTTCCAGCAAATCCATGTTCGCTTCCCATAAGCTTTGAACCGTACCAACATCTTTCCAATACCCCGAAAATGGATAGGCGTAAAGACGTCTCCGCTTGCGTAAAAGAGTCGGAATAATATCTTTTCCAAAATCATGGCTTGACAAAGGATCTTGATTATCTTTATCTAAACAATCTTGCAACAAATCCCAATTAAAAATATAAATTCCCATAGATGCCAAATTGCTTTTTGGAATCTTAGGTTTTTCTTCGAATTCGGTTATTTCCATTTTTTCATTTGTATTCATAATTCCAAACCGGCTTGCTTCTTTCAATGGCACTTCGATTACGGAGATCGTCGCCTCTGCACCCTTTTCAATATGAAACTCGAGCATTTTGCAGTAATCCATTTTATAAATATGGTCTCCTGACAAAATCAATACATATTCCGGATCATATTGCCGCAAATAATTAAGATTTTGATAAACGGCACTAGCTGTTCCCGAATACCATTTCATCGTCGATGATTCACTGTACGGGGGCAAAACCGTCACTCCTCCGTTTTTGCGGTCAAGATCCCAGGCGCTTCCGATGCCGATATAAGAGTTTAAGACTAACGGCTGATATTGGGTAAGCACCCCCACCGTATTAATTCCCGAGTTCGAGCAATTGCTCAAAGTAAAATCAATGATCCGATACTTTCCGCCGAACGGAACGGCCGGTTTTGCCAGTTGTTTGGTCAATGCGGACAGCCTGGTCCCCTGACCTCCCGCTAGCACTAGAGCAACACATTTTTCTTTTGCCATCGATTGATTCCTTCCTTTCAAGCGTTTCCGGTTTTAAATAAAGAACTGCAAAAGGTGGTATGATTAATTCTATGTACGCGGATTTGCCATGATACATCCCTTTTTTCGCCGATAATGGCCTATGATTCACCCTTCCTGAGCCGCCAAACTCGTCACTATCGCTGTTCAAAATCTCTTTATAGGTTCCCAAAAAGGGCACTCCTACCTTATATTTCTCGTACGCAAACTCTCTGAAATTGCAAATCACGATAAGTGGATTCCCATCTTTGTCTTTCCGTATAAATGAAAAGATGCTTTGGCTGTAATTATGAACATCAATCCATTCAAATCCTTCAGAGGAATGATCTAGTTGAAAAAGAGGAGTCTCTTTTTTATATAAGGAGAGCAGTGTTTTCGAGAAATGTTGGAATTTCGCATGAAGCTCATATTGACTCAAATGCCAATCTAACTGTTCCCGATCTTTCCATTCGGAAAATGGGGCCAGCTCAGTGCCCATAAACAACAGTTTTTTCCCGGGATGAGCCGCCATATACCCTATTAACAGGCGAAGCTGGGCAAACTTTTGCCAATAGTCTCCGGGCATTTTATCCAACAGTGATTTCTTGCCGTGCACAACTTCATCATGGGAGAAAGGCAAAATGAAATTTTCAGAAAAAGCGTAAATCAAAGAAAAACTAATAAGAGAATGATAATGAGAACGTTCCTCAAATCCTAATTCCATGTAGGTAAGAACATCATTCATCCATCCCATATTCCATTTGTAATTAAATCCAAGACCACCGCAATAAACAGGAGAAGTAACAAGAGGAAAGTCCGTAGAATCTTCTGCAATCATCAGCGTATTTTCATCATACTGAAAGACCGATTCATTCAGCTTTTTCAAAAATTCAATTCCAAAAGAATTCAACTGATTTTCATGGCGGTTTGGCCAATAGAGAAGGTTTGCAACGGCATCGATCCTAAAACCATCTATATGATAAATATCTAGCCAAAATAACGCATTGGAAATTAAAAAACTGTGAACTTCCTTTTTAGCTAAGTCGAAATTAGCTGTTCCCCATACATAATTTTCCCGATCCCATTCATGTTCGTATTCATATAAAAAACTCCCGTCAAATTTTGACAGACCATGAGCGTCCTTGCAAAAATGACCTGGAACCCAATCCAAAATAACCCCTAAACCGTGTTGATGGCAGCAATCCACAAAATACATAAAATCATGCGGGGTTCCGTATCGGCTTGTCACTGCATAGTAGCCCGTTGTTTGATATCCCCAAGATAGATCAAATGGATGCTCGGTTATCGGCATTATTTCAATATGAGTAAATCCTTGTTCTTTTACATACGGAATTAAAGTTTCCGCCAATTCCTTGTAAGAATAAAAATCACCGTTTTCTTTCTTTCGCCACGTTCCAAGGTGAACCTCATATATGAACATGGGCTCGTCATATAATCTCTTTTTTTCTTTTTCCAACAGCCATGATTCATCATGCCACTTATAGTCGTTCAACGAATAAATAATCCCTGCGGTTCTCGGACGCTTTTCCGTATAAAAAGCATATGGATCGGTTTTCAAAAAACGTTCTCCGTCCCGGGTCGTTATTTCATATTTATATAGCTCTCCTTCCAAATTTCCGTTCACCGACAGGAACCATATACCATCCGGACCAGTACGCTCCAAACGGTATCCCTCACCATTCCATCCATTAAAAGTACCCATCAGCCTTACTTCCACCGCATTTGGGGCCCAAATACAAAATTCTGTCGTTTCCTTACCATGGCGTTTTCGGATGTGTGCACCAAAAAGACCGTAACAATGAAAATGTTTTCCTTCATGAAATAAATAATGATCCATATCCGTAGGGGCAGATGCAGACATAAAAGTATCCCCTCCTCCAATTAGTGTCATGATTAAATTCTGCTGTTAGAGAGAGAACTCCTTTTATAACTTTTCACTGTTTTCTGACAAAATCCAAACCATTTCACCACGGGAAAATGTTGTCTAGCATGTAAGGGCTTCTAATGATACAGTCGTCAAAGAGGGAAAGACTTCATTTTAACAGTACATCTTATAGTCTTTATATCTTCCATATGGGAATATTTATATGCTTAACAGATATATGGAGGTTCAAACTCATATGAACATAAAAAAACCGCAGTGGCTTTAACACTGCGGCTAAAAACGAATAGGACAAAAAAATCGGCAGCATGCTGCCGATTTTTCAGAGTGACCCGTACGGGATTCGAACCCGTGTTACCGCCGTGAAAGGGCGGTGTCTTAACCACTTGACCAACGGGCCATATTCATATAAATGGTGGAGAAGGCGGGATTCGAACCCGCGCGCCGCATATTTGCGACCTAACGGTTTAGCAAACCGTCCTCTTCAGCCACTTGAGTACTTCTCCTTATACAAAAATGGCTCCGCAGGTAGGATTCGAACCTACGACCGATCGGTTAACAGCCGATTGCTCTACCACTGAGCTACTGCGGAACAAAATGGGCCTGAATGGACTTGAACCATCGACCTCACGCTTATCAGGCGTGCGCTCTAACCAGCTGAGCTACAGGCCCATGCTGAATGAATTGGAGCGGGTGATGGGAATCGAACCCACGACATCAGCTTGGAAGGCTGAGGTTTTACCACTAAACTACACCCGCGAACACTGCAATGGGGCGACTAGTGGGAATCGAACCCACGAATGTCGGAGCCACAATCCGATGCGTTAACCACTTCGCCATAGCCGCCATAAACATTACATGAGAATCAATGGGCAAAAATGGTGGCTCGGGACGGAATCGAACCGCCGACACAAGGATTTTCAGTCCTTTGCTCTACCGACTGAGCTACCGAGCCAAAATATTTAAATTCTAAGAAGGAAAAGCAATTGCGGGGGCAGGATTTGAACCTGCGACCTTCGGGTTATGAGCCCGACGAGCTACCGGACTGCTCCACCCCGCGACGATAATCATCATTCAGAATGGCGGAGGAGGAGGGATTCGAACCCCCGCGCGGTGTAACCCGCCTGTCGGTTTTCAAGACCGATCCCTTCAGCCAGACTTGGGTACTCCTCCACGAATGAATGGTGGACCTTGTAGGATTCGAACCTACGACCGGACGGTTATGAGCCGTCTGCTCTAACCAGCTGAGCTAAAGGTCCTTTAAATGGCGGTGGAGGGGATCGAACCCCCGACCTCACGGGTATGAACCGTACGCTCTAGCCAGCTGAGCTACACCGCCATATGTCATATAAACTTGTAATTGGTGGAGCCTAGCGGGATCGAACCGCTGACCTCCTGCGTGCAAAGCAGGCGCTCTCCCAGCTGAGCTAAGGCCCCATTACTTTTATTTCAATCGGGAAGACAGGATTCGAACCTGCGACCCCATGGTCCCAAACCATGTGCTCTACCAAGCTGAGCTACTTCCCGTATGGCGCGCCCAAGAGGAGTCGAACCCCTAACCTTCTGATCCGTAGTCAGACGCTCTATCCAATTGAGCTATGGGCGCAAACGAGTGCCGAGGGCCGGACTCGAACCGGCACGGTGGTCACCCACCGCAGGATTTTAAGTCCTGTGCGTCTGCCAATTCCGCCACCCCGGCATGATAATGGAGCGGAAGACGGGACTCGAACCCGCGACCCCCACCTTGGCAAGGTGGTGTTCTACCACTGAACTACTTCCGCATTTACATGTGCGGGTGAAGGGACTCGAACCCCCACGCCTTGCGGCGCCAGACCCTGATTCTGGTGCGTCTGCCAATTCCGCCACACCCGCACAAAGTGAGCCATGGAGGATTCGAACCTCCGACCCTCTGATTAAAAGTCAGATGCTCTACCGACTGAGCTAATGGCTCATAACAAATTTGAATGGTCAATTGCTGTATTTAGGAATCTGGATCATCTGATTGGGTGGTAAACCCGACACGTTTCTCAAAGATAATATGTTTATTATTTTCCGATTGATCTAGCGATCCAAATCAAAATGGTGCCGGCTGTAGGACTTGAACCCACAACCTACTGATTACAAGTCAGTTGCTCTACCAATTGAGCTAAGCCGGCTCGTTATGTATGGTGGAGGTTGACGGGATCGAACCGCCGACCCCTTGCTTGTAAGGCAAGTGCTCTCCCAGCTGAGCTAAACCTCCATCATCGCCTGGCAGCGTCCTACTCTCGCAAGGGGAATCCCCTCACTACCATCGGCGCTGAAGAGCTTAACTTCCGTGTTCGGGATGGGAACGGGTGTGACCTCTTCGCCATCGCCACCAGACTAGTTACTCTAGTTTGTCGTAAGACAAATATTATTATAACAAATTATTTTTAATTTTCAAGAATAAATTTTTCTTCTTTAACGATTCTTTATGTAGTAAAACCTTTATATGTACTCCTTTACAACTAGATAGAAGAAGCAGTTTCACCGATCTCGCTCTTTCATTTGGTTAAGTCCTCGATCGATTAGTATCCGTCAGCTCCACGTGTCACCACGCTTCCACCTCGGACCTATCTACCTGATCATCTTTCAGGGATCTTACTTTCCGAAGAAATGGGAAATCTCATCTTGAGGGGGGCTTCATGCTTAGATGCTTTCAGCACTTATCCCTTCCGCACATAGCTACCCAGCGATGCCTCTGGCGAGACAACTGGTACACCAGCGGTGCGTCCATCCCGGTCCTCTCGTACTAAGGACAGCTCCTCTCAAATTTCCTGCGCCCGCGACGGATAGGGACCGAACTGTCTCACGACGTTCTGAACCCAGCTCGCGTACCGCTTTAATGGGCGAACAGCCCAACCCTTGGGACCGACTACAGCCCCAGGATGCGATGAGCCGACATCGAGGTGCCAAACCTCCCCGTCGATGTGGACTCTTGGGGGAGATAAGCCTGTTATCCCCGGGGTAGCTTTTATCCGTTGAGCGATGGCCCTTCCATACGGAACCACCGGATCACTAAGCCCGACTTTCGTCCCTGCTCGACTTGTAGGTCTCGCAGTCAAGCTCCCTTCTGCCTTTGCACTCTGCGAATGATTTCCAACCATTCTGAGGGAACCTTTGGGCGCCTCCGTTACCTTTTAGGAGGCGACCGCCCCAGTCAAACTGCCCACCTGACACTGTCTCCCACCCCGATCAGGGGTGCGGGTTAGAATTTCAGTACAGCCAGGGTAGTATCCCACCGGCGCCTCCACCGAAGCTGGCGCTCCGGCTTCCAAGGCTCCTACCTATCCTGTACAAGCTGTACCAAAATTCAATATCAGGCTGCAGTAAAGCTCCACGGGGTCTTTCCGTCCTGTCGCGGGTAACCTGCATCTTCACAGGTACTATAATTTCACCGAGTCTCTCGTTGAGACAGTGCCCAGATCGTTACGCCTTTCGTGCGGGTCAGAACTTACCTGACAAGGAATTTCGCTACCTTAGGACCGTTATAGTTACGGCCGCCGTTTACTGGGGCTTCGGTTCGCACCTTCAAGCAAAGCTTTAAGCGCTCCCCTTAACCTTCCAGCACCGGGCAGGCGTCAGCCCCTATACTTCGCCTTACGGCTTCGCAGAGACCTGTGTTTTTGCTAAACAGTCGCCTGGGCCTATTCACTGCGGCTTCTCGGGGCTATGCACCCCAAAAAGCACCCCTTCTCCCGAAGTTACGGGGTCATTTTGCCGAGTTCCTTAACGAGAGTTCTCTCGCACACCTTAGGATTCTCTCCTCGCCTACCTGTGTCGGTTTGCGGTACGGGCACCTTTTTCCTCGCTAGAGGCTTTTCTTGGCAGTGTGGAATCAGGAACTTCGGTACTATATTTCCCTCGCCGTCACAGCTTGAGGTGAGTGGCAACGGGATTTGCCTCGCTGCCCCTCTCACTGCTTGGACGCACATCCAACCGTGCGCTTACCCTATCCTCCTGCGTCCCCCCATCGCTCAAACGGAAAAGAGGTGGTACAGGAATATCAACCTGTTGTCCATCGCCTACGCCTGTCGGCCTCGGCTTAGGTCCCGACTAACCCTGAGAGGACGAGCCTTCCTCAGGAAACCTTAGGCATTCGGTGGAAGGGATTCTCACCCTTCTTTCGCTACTCATACCGGCATTCTCACTTCTAAGCGCTCCACCAGTCCTTCCGGTCTGGCTTCTCTGCCCTTAGAACGCTCTCCTACCGCGGACACCCGAAGGTGTCCACCCGCAGCTTCGGTGATACGTTTAGCCCCGGTACATTTTCGGCGCAGAATCACTCGACCAGTGAGCTATTACGCACTCTTTAAATGGTGGCTGCTTCTAAGCCAACATCCTGGTTGTCTAAGCAATTCCACATCCTTTTCCACTTAACGTATACTTTGGGACCTTAGCTGGCGGTCTGGGCTGTTTCCCTTTTGACCACGGATCTTATCACTCGCAGTCTGACTCCCAAGGATAAGTCGCTGGCATTCGGAGTTTGTCTGAATTCGGTAACCCGATGAGGGCCCCTAGTCCAAACAGTGCTCTACCTCCAAGACTCTTCCCTTGAGGCTAGCCCTAAAGCTATTTCGGAGAGAACCAGCTATCTCCAAGTTCGATTGGAATTTCACCCCTACCCACACCTCATCCCCGCACTTTTCAACGTGCGTGGGTTCGGGCCTCCAGTAAGTGTTACCTCACCTTCACCCTGGACATGGGTAGATCACCTGGTTTCGGGTCTGCGACCCCATACTCATGCGCCCTGTTCAGACTCGCTTTCGCTGCGGCTCCGTCTTTTCGACTTAACCTCGCATGAGATCGCAACTCGCCGGTTCATTCTACAAAAGGCACGCCATCACCCGTAAACGGGCTCTGACTACTTGTAGGCACACGGTTTCAGGTTCTCTTTCACTCCCCTCCCGGGGTGCTTTTCACCTTTCCCTCACGGTACTGGTTCACTATCGGTCACTAGGGAGTATTTAGCCTTGGGAGATGGTCCTCCCAGCTTCCGACGGGATTCCTCGTGTCCCGCCGTACTCAGGATCCACCAGGGAGGGAACGAAGTTTCGACTACAGGGTTGTTACCTTCTCTGACGGGCCTTTCCAGACCTCTTCGTCTACCTCGTTCCTTTGTGACTCCACCATTGGTGTCCTACAACCCCAGAAGGCAAGCCTTCTGGTTTGGGCTGTTCCCGTTTCGCTCGCCGCTACTCAGGGAATCGCTGTTGCTTTCTCTTCCTCCGGGTACTTAGATGTTTCAGTTCCCCGGGTTGCCTTCCTTACCCTATGGATTCAGGCAAGGATGCTGCCCCATTACGGGCAGCGGGTTTCCCCATTCGGAAATCTCCGGATCAACGCTTACGTACAGCTCCCCGGAGCTTTTCGGAGTTAGTCCCGTCCTTCATCGGCTCCTAGTGCCAAGGCATCCACCGTGCGCCCTTTCTAACTTAACCATGTTGGTTTTATCCTAGATGGCGATACTCGGTTTATGCTGCTTCTTTTTTCTATCTAGTTTTCAAGGAACAAGTGCGAAGGATGAAATCCTTCAAAACTGAACAAAACGAAAGCGTACAATTGATATCTGTCCAGCTCCGGCTCCTAGGTGCTCGAGGTCACAATCCATCTTGCTGCGGTGGTTGAAATACTACCTCCTCGCAAGCTGTCTTGTGCTTGTCGCACCTGAACAGTCGCCTCTGCTTTTCTTCTTCCTTAGAAAGGAGGTGATCCAGCCGCACCTTCCGATACGGCTACCTTGTTACGACTTCACCCCAATCATCTGCCCCACCTTCGGCGGCTGGCTCCCGTAAGGGTTACCTCACCGACTTCGGGTGTTGCAAACTCTCGTGGTGTGACGGGCGGTGTGTACAAGGCCCGGGAACGTATTCACCGCGGCATGCTGATCCGCGATTACTAGCGATTCCGGCTTCATGCAGGCGAGTTGCAGCCTGCAATCCGAACTGAGAATGGTTTTTTGGGATTGGCTCCACCTCGCGGTTTCGCGACCCTTTGTACCATCCATTGTAGCACGTGTGTAGCCCAGGTCATAAGGGGCATGATGATTTGACGTCATCCCCACCTTCCTCCGGTTTGTCACCGGCAGTCACCTTAGAGTGCCCAACTGAATGCTGGCAACTAAGGTCAAGGGTTGCGCTCGTTGCGGGACTTAACCCAACATCTCACGACACGAGCTGACGACAACCATGCACCACCTGTCACTCCGTCCCCCGAAGGGGAACCCTCTATCTCTAGAGGTAGCGAAGGATGTCAAGACCTGGTAAGGTTCTTCGCGTTGCTTCGAATTAAACCACATGCTCCACCGCTTGTGCGGGCCCCCGTCAATTCCTTTGAGTTTCAGCCTTGCGGCCGTACTCCCCAGGCGGAGTGCTTAATGCGTTAGCTGCAGCACTAAAGGGTGGAAGCCCTCTAACACTTAGCACTCATCGTTTACGGCGTGGACTACCAGGGTATCTAATCCTGTTCGCTCCCCACGCTTTCGCGCCTCAGCGTCAGTTACAGACCAGAGAGCCGCCTTCGCCACTGGTGTTCCTCCACATCTCTACGCATTTCACCGCTACACGTGGAATTCCGCTCTCCTCTTCTGCACTCAAGTCTCCCAGTTTCCAATGACCCTCCACGGTTGAGCCGTGGGCTTTCACATCAGACTTAAGAGACCGCCTGCGCGCGCTTTACGCCCAATAATTCCGGACAACGCTTGCCACCTACGTATTACCGCGGCTGCTGGCACGTAGTTAGCCGTGGCTTTCTGGTCAGGTACCGTCAAGGTACCGCCCTGTTCGAACGGTACTTGTTCTTCCCTGACAACAGAGCTTTACGATCCGAAGACCTTCTTCGCTCACGCGGCGTTGCTCCGTCAGACTTTCGTCCATTGCGGAAGATTCCCTACTGCTGCCTCCCGTAGGAGTCTGGGCCGTGTCTCAGTCCCAGTGTGGCCGATCACCCTCTCAGGTCGGCTACGCATCGTCGCCTTGGTGAGCCGTTACCTCACCAACTAGCTAATGCGCCGCGGGCCCATCTGCAAGCGGCAGCTTGCGCCGCCTTTCAACCTTCCTTCATGCGAAGGAAGGTATTATCCGGTATTAGCCCCGGTTTCCCGGAGTTATCCCCGTCTTGCAGGCAGGTTGCCCACGTGTTACTCACCCGTCCGCCGCTAACTTTCAAAAAGCAAGCTTCTTGAAAGTTCGCTCGACTTGCATGTATTAGGCACGCCGCCAGCGTTCGTCCTGAGCCAGGATCAAACTCTCCAAAAAGAAATTTGACTTGGCTTGTTTCGATTGAAACATTGGTTTACGCTTCGTTTTGTTCAGTTTTCAAGGATCTATCAAAAGCGACTTTTCTATTATATCACAAACTCAAATCAACATCAAGTTTTTCATCCGTATCTAACGGACGATTAATAATATATCATGAAAAAAGTCCCTTGGCAACCACTTTTTTAAAAAATTTTTTCTTCATTGTTCTTCATTGTTCTAAAGTCAAAAAAGAATACAATATTGCATTACTTTTTGGCGTTAAATAATTAGGTTAGGCGAATAAATGATGCATTTTAACTTTTATAGGTCATTTTCATTTTATCGTAAAAATGTTTTTATTCACTCAGTCCATTTGGTACATAATCTCCTTTTAACTAGAAAAAAATTATCTACATAGGAACAACCATCGTAAAATAGCCGTTCAAAACGAAATGTGTACTCATAATATGATGACTCTCCAAATACGAAAGAACATCTATCAACTGTCTCTACTTTAGGAGGACTGGAAGGCTGTATTGAATAGGAATTTGTGATTTGTAAAATTCCATGTCATAAACGTCAGATTGTAAACATAACTTATCAGAATAATAGTGTTCAAATTAGCCTTTGCCCCTTCTAGGTTATGACGGAAACGGAAAATGAAGCTTTTGAGCAAAAACAGGAAACAATCCTTCCTTCATTTCTAAATCAAAATGCTTGACGCCGATAAGAGCTTCATTTTATTTTATAAAGATACTTACTTAATTTCATAATAAATTAAAATTAAAATTGCTTAAAGAATCCAAAAAAGAATTGAAAATACCAATGATCCAAATTTCGATAAGGAGGGATGAGGAGAATGGATTGGATGGACTTTCATATATTAGTGAAACTTGTCATTTCAGCAGTATTAGGACTAATCATTGGTTTGGAACGGGAATTAAAAAGAAAACCGGTCGGATTGAAAACTAGTTTGGTTATATCGATCGTCAGCTGCTTGTTGACGATCGTTTCAAGTGAGTCTGCTTATGTATTTCCCGCAAATCATGATGTGAATATCACGATGGATCCTCTCCGTCTTGCAGCCCAAATTGTTTCAGGGATTGGTTTTTTAGGAGCGGGCGTCATTTTGCGCAGAGGCAATGACAGTATATCAGGTTTGACAACTGCTGCGATTATCTGGGGTGCGGCCGGGATTGGAATTGCAGTCGGAGCCGGATTTTACGTTGAAGCGATTGCTGGCGTTGTTTTACTGATCATCAGCGTAGAAATAATTCCCCTTATTTTTCTTGTGATTGGGCCTAAAAAATTGCGTGAAAAAGAAGTATTGCTCAAAATGACCATTAAAAATAAAGAACAGATTCAAGAAGTGATTGATATTATTCAAAAAGATAAAATTACAATCGACAATATTCATATTAAAGACCTGAAAGACGGAAATACTCATCTCCTAGAACTAAATGTGTCCGTAGATTTCCGGAGAAGGATTACTCATCTGTACTACTCTGTTTCTGAAATTCCCGGAGTGGAAAACGTGGAAATCGAAAGTCTTTAGTTTTTTTAGACGCTTATATTGTTGTGTAACAAAGACCTCTTCGCCATCAATGCAACAATGGAAAGAATAAAAAAATATAAAAAACCTCTTGTCTTTTTAAAACAAAATAATTATAATGTAATTGTTCGTTTTAAGAATTACAAAAAAACGGGGCATTAGCTCAGCTGGGAGAGCGTCGTGCTGGCAGCGCGAAGGTCAGGGGTTCGAGCCCCCTATGCTCCATCATAAAAACGTGAATTCAGTGCGGTTAGACCATATGGCAACCGCACTGTTTTTTTTTGTACATTTCATTTGCAAACAAAATGCAAATCTTTATTATGCTAAAATGTGTTAAATGCTAGTTTGAGTTCTATACTTTTGTTGAACAAACACTCTTTGAATGCTGTTTGTTTTGATCTACTGATAGAAAAAAACAACAGAGACTTAAAAAAATTCAAGTTACTTCAACTTCGCTTCTGCTTAAGATCCCCTGTTCTCCATATATGCTGGGTAAATGAATGCAAAAAGGCCTTGCTTAAAAAGGAAGGCGTTTTTATTTTAATCAAATAACGAATTTTCCTCTGTCATAAGACAATAAATCAAGAATTTTTGTTCAATAAAAAGCGATCTTATCCATATGGAGAAGTTTCGTTTATTGTTTTAGTTTACCGAAGTTCAAACAAAACATGCTCCGACTTGAGAGTCTTTGTTCTCTAGTTATGCAATGCCGACAAAACGGACATACTGATAGACAGAAAATAAAGGAGCTGGATGCGGAATGGTTTTTTACCGGATTTTTCTGCGCTGGCCGCTTGTGGGCCGTGTATTAGCCATCTCTGTAGCCATTATCGTGGCAGCCGGAGTCGTCATTCACTTCCTAGAACCGGTCACATTTCCTACTATATTTGAAGGAATCTGGTGGGCTGTGATCACCGCCTCCACGGTTGGCTACGGAGATTACGTTCCCACAACATTAGAAGGGCGGCTAATTGGATTGATTTTAATTTTTGCCGGCGCCGGATTTTTAACGACCTATTTCGCCTCATTAGCAGCAACTGCGGTCACTCGTCAAAATGCCTATATAGATGGCAAAGAAACATTTAAGGAAGACCGCCATATCGTCATTATCGGCTGGAATGAACGATCGCGTGCGTTTATTCATCGTTGGTCTCTCTTAAAAAATTCCAAGTCCATCTTGTTGATCGATGAGTCTTTGCACCAAAATCCATTTTCAGATGGCAGAGTGCACTTTATTAAAGGAGTTCCTTATCAAGACGACACCTTGCAAAAAGGAAATGTAAAGCAAGCCGATCTCGTTTTGATTACAGCAGATCAGGATAAAAACGAACGTCAAGCGGATATGGCCACCATCTTAACGATTATCGCTGTAAAAGGAATGAATCCAAACGTCTATTGTTTAGCAGAAATTTTAACGGCAGAACAAGTAGAAAATGCTAAAAGAGCCGGTGCAGATGAATTGATTCATACGAATCAGCTTGCAAGTTTCGCTATGTTGAACAGCTTGCTTTGCCACGGAATGTCTGACGCCGTAATGGATCTATTAGATCATGTGAATGGAAGTCATTTCAAAACGATCGTAATGGAAGACGAGTGGGATGGGTTGACCTTTCGACAGTTAAGCAATGTGCTCATCCAAAAACGAATGCTTCTGCTCGGAGTGAAGCGAGAAGAAGATGTAATCATCAACCCCCCACCTGAATTAACAATGAAAAAAAGTTTTCAGCTGATCATTATATCCGATTAGTCTATCAACAAAGACTCGATGTCACGCACAAGCTGTCTTCCAAACTGGATATACTCTTCCGGAAATTCAGCATCTTTCTCTTGCGGTTCCGAAAATTGATTAAAAGAGGCTGCCAAATTTCCGGAGGAAGCATAATCGTCCAAGCCGCGCTGATATACATGATTCATTAAAAACGGCCTCCCTAGTTTCACAGTTACACCTGCTGAATCCAATTGGCCGTCTACAGCCGTAAATGGGATGCGTAAAAATTGATAACCTTCATCATCGCTGATTTTATAATCGAACGATCCATGATCAAAATCCCAATTCCCGCCAATTTGAAACCCTTTTGGTTTTAATGATTGTTCCAGATTATATAAAGAATAATGCCGCCCCTCTATTTTCGAAGGTATTTGAATCATTGCAATTCCCTCCTTTCTTTTTAGTATTTACAGCTTATCTTAAAGAATCCGTCATTTTGTTTTTACCGCTATGCTTCTTCATTATGTATGGTTTTGTTCTTTTTAGCTTGCCAGTTGCGGCAGTGTTTCATGTTTTTGGAATAAAATAAGCGGCTTTATGATCTTTATTCTTACACAGTCTTGGAGTTTTGATCTCGATGGAAAGTTTGTGAGTGGTCCATTTTCGCACAACATGCCACTTATAACTTGAAGCATCTTTAGTTTTCAATTTAGGAGATCAAGAAAGAGGAGAATCAATCATAGCTGCAGGGAAAACCAAGAATTTGGGGAAGAGACAAGGTTTTCAGCTGCTGTAAAAGTATTACCCATAATCGACAAATCAGCAGTTCCATGACTTTGGAAGAAGCTGATGATGAATATGCTTTTTGGAGACTGCACAAACAAAAAACGAATGTTTGCGCCATCTCCATCTTTTGGTATGAAACTAGCTGTTTTTCATTTCGGTAACAGGAACTTCCAGACTTTTGTTTCGCAATATCAATACCATGTTTACCAACAAAAACGCCATAGTGACATAAAATATAAGCTTTATGTTATAAGCCGCAGCAATCGAACTTCCTAACAAAGGCCCCAGCAAATTTCCAAGAAACCGTGCGGAAGAATTGATTCCAAACGCCGTTCCTTGGAGATTGGCGGGGGCTAATTTCTTGACCAAAACGTTTAACGAAGGGATCATTCCTCCGGTAAACAGTCCTAGAAAAAAGCGTCCAATAAGCAAAAGAGTGATATTTTTAGCTAACACTTGCGGCAAGAAAGCCAAGGCAGACATCGTGAGGGAAATGATTAAAATTTTTCGCTGCCCAATTTTATCTCCTATTCTCCCTAAAATAGGGGAGCCAATCAGATTGGCGATGCCAGTAACTGCACTGACGAGTCCGACTATAAAGGCCAAATGTCTTCCGTGATATAGTGTTTTTGTGTATAGTGTGATGATGGGCTGAATGCTCATCATGGCCAATTGTGTAATTGTGGCCGCAATAAAGACAGGGAGAAGCGGTTTTAACGATTTCCAATTCTTTTTTTGTTTTGATGCCTTTTCTTTCTTAACCGTTGCTGTCTCTTTTATAAAGATCATGACCACCAGCCCGGCTAATAAAATAAGGCTTCCTGTGAGAAAAAATACTCCTTCAAATCCAACCAGCTCAGACAATATTCCGCCAATCAACGGGCCGATCAGCGTACCGACAATTTGACCCGTTTGCAACGTTCCGAGCGCCTTTCCCGAGTCTTTGTCCGGCGTCACAGAAGCCAGCAATGAAATGGACATCGAAATAAAACCGGAAAATAAACCATTGATTAGTCGCAAACCAAGCAATTGCCAAGGACTTGTCACAATCCCCATTAAAGTGGTCACAATCCCCATCCCGACGGAAGAACGTAGCAGCATCACTTTCCGTCCATATTTATCGGCCAAAGAACCCCATAATGGTTGAAATAAAAAAGAAGTGATAAATTGAGCTGAGAAAATCCATCCTGTCCAATGTTCCACATTTTGGATATGATGAACTCCCAGTTTCTCAATATATAACGGTAAAAACGGTATGATAAGACTCATGCCGGCAGCTTGTAAAAAATTAGCCGGCCATAAAACCCATAAAGTACGTTTCCAGTACATGAAATATCACCTACCCGTTCAGAATAATAAACTACTTGTTTTTAAGAATCCACTAAACAGGTAGTCTCCAATTTACTTTATCTAAAAAAGTATAGATTTTTAGTAGATGAGTTTCCTTCTATCATGCTATGCAAAGACAAAATAAAACATTTCATTGCAAGGGTTTGCTATTCGTTATTTCATACCCAATATAAAGTATTTTGAAACTCGGCAGTCTGGAATGCTGTAATTGTTTTGTACGACAAGCTGTTATCCATTTTTTCCTTATGATAAAGTTAGGGGAGAGACTCACTCCCCCCTCTTTTATCCTTTATACACGTAAAGTTTCATATTTTGATCTCGGCGAAAATGTTGATTGTTGTCAGAGTTCTTTGCCGATTCCCACTCACTGCTTGGAACTTCTTTGCAATTCTTTTCAATCCACTCGTTGATTTTCTGATCGCGTCCCATTCCCATGCCGGAAGAAATCAGGAAATATTTCACTTCACCCGCTTTTGCCATCTTTTCAAGCTTCTGAGGCGTCAAAACAGGATCACTTCCTAAAAATCCTCCCATCGCCATCACAGCATAATTGGTTTTCAACATGAATGGAGCGGCGGTTGTCGCACTATCAACAGCTAACATAAATTTTTCCCCATGATAGTGTTTTTCTAAATAATTCAGGAGTTTTGTATTCACTTCTTCTTCCATCATTCCGCCTCTTTGTCTAAAATCTGTTTGGCCACTCGGCCTTCCGACACTTTGTCCGGTATGGAACATCCCGGCTGGTGCTTCACCCGGTTGTGCAGAGTTCCTTTTTTCATCCATCATCGGGCCAAATGATTGACTCGTAGGTCCTGCAACTGGAATTGTGCTGTTTCCCCCATGTAAAACGGTCGTAAGTCCCCAATAAAACGGAAGGATCAGCACGGCAAGCATTCCCGCAACAGACAGGAAGTAAGCAGCTTTTTCTCGATTTTGCATGATCGTCAAGAACACGAATAAAATAACTCCAACTATCGCAGTAAAAGCCATCCATGTTTCCGATACAGCTTCTCTATTTTGGAATAAGATCAATGTTTCAAAGAAAGCGGTAGCTAGAATAGCCGCAGGCAAAAGCCAACTTGGCCATCCTTGCTTCTTCTTGTAGAAATCCCATAAAATTATCCAGCCCATTCCGACTAACCCCGCAATGGCAGGACCCATCATACTTAAATAATACTGATGGCAAAATCCCGCGATGCTGAAAAAGATCATCATCGGTATAAGCCATGCCAGCCAAAAGATCGCAAATTTATGCTGCATCGTAAATTCTCTCGTTTTCCGATACGATACAATTAATCCAATAACCGAAAAGAGGACGAATGGCAACAGCCAACTAATTTGACCGGCTAATTCTTTCGAGAAGAGTCGGGTTACACCGGGATTTCCGGTTCCAAACATTCCCCTTCCCATTCCTCCATTCCCCATCAAGTGTTTACCGCCATCTTGGCCAAAGGAGGGAGGAAATTCTCCATTTCCCGGTGTTCTATTCCCATAGGGCATTCCTTGTGGAGAACTCCCGTTTCCGTTTTCAAACTGCTTTTGATTTTGCTCCATGTTCGGCATTCCTTTGAAAGCTCTGCCATTACCATGGTCCATTCCTGTTAAACGTGAGATCCCATTATAGCCTAAAGCCAGTTCAAGTACAGAGTTTGTCTGGCTGCTTCCGATGTAAGGGCGCTTATCTTTCGGCACCATGTCCACAATCGTCGCCCATGAAAGGGATACGACAAGGAGCACAACGGTTGCCGCAATCAACTGTACCATTCGTTTCGTCCATTTTGATTTCGCCGCGATAAAATAAAAAAGATAAAACGACGGTAATACCATATAAGCTTGCAGCATTTTAATGTTAAAACCAATTCCGACGAGAAAAAAACTCAATAATAACCAGCGAATTTTTTGTTTTTCCACTGCTTTCATTAAAGACCATGTGGCCACTAAGAGCGTCATAATGAGAATACTGTCTACATTATTTGTACGTACAACGGCTACAAAGATGGGTGTGCATGCCAATACTAAGCTGGACAGTAAAGCTGCTTTTCGTCCAAATTGAGGTTTGATAATGACATACATGAGCCATACGGATATTACCCCTGCAAGTGCTTCCGGCAACAGAACACTAAAGTCGCTTAATCCAAAGAGATACGCACTAAGCGCTTGGATCCACAACGCAACGGGAGGCTTATCCACGGTAATAAATCCCGCAGGATCGAAGGATGCATAGAAAAACGTATGGAAGCTTGTCAACATACTTTTAACAGCCACCGTATAATATGTATTGGATCCGGCATCCTTTAACCGATAAAAATTAAGAAAAATCGAGAGAAGGAGAATTCCTAACAATAAAAAGTCGATTCTTCCTTTTAATTTCATTCTCATAATTATTTTTCGCTCCTTTTTTAAAGTAGAGAATCCCGCTCTCAAATAATAAAATTCTTACAATGAATACATTTTCGGAGAATCTTTATAAAGCCCGCTTATGCCCCAGTTCGACCCTTATTTGAAACCGTGTTGATCATATAAAATTTTCCTTAATTTTTTCTTAACGAATGTTTGATGAAACGAAGGAGGAGAAAATAAAAAAAGCTTTTATTGTTTGTGAAGAAACAAGAAATTGGAGGAAAAATCAAAAAAGCAATAAGCGGAATTTTCATTTTCGAATTTCTTGACAAAAGTTTGATAAGGTATATCCCGATAGAAAGCGACAATAAAAAAGCTCCTTGACTTAGGTTTATCCTAAGAAGGAGCTACATTAGCAAACTGACACTGAAATGTGACCACCGTTTTTTATGATAGAAAGCACTTCGTTTTAGATATAAAAGAAAATGATTGCGTCAGAAAGACATATACTTTTCCAATCGAAAGGCCAACTAAAATTCCTGCCCCTACAAGCGTCAATACTTTTAAATCCAATTTTGCTGCTAAGATTCTCTTCTACCACTCCCGCGATTAATCCCGCTGTATAGTCAGCAGAAGGAAAACCAGGTTGTTAAAGGTCCGGTCCAGCCACCGAAGAAAAAACCGACAATATCGCCAATGGCAGACATGAAACTTTTATAAACAACACTTACTCTCTCTCCATTTCAAAGAAAATAAAAAAGCCCTATTTTCGACTTCTCCATGCGTTCGTGTCAATTCCTTAAACTCTCCCGCGTTCGTTCCTCACTCAGTCCGATTTACAGTTGACACTTCTCTATATAAAAGACCCTTATTTTATATCTGATGATGTATAAAATTTTGTGTAAAGCATTTTGCTAGAACAAAAGAAAAAAGGTAGGGTATTCTCTGATTGGACCAAAAATCTTAGAGAAAGGAGTACCCTACCTATGTCTAAAAGAAGTATACCGAATGTCGACTGGGCAAATCAACTGGAAAGTGTCATTCGTCAGTTTGTAAAGGAAAAATTAGAACTGATCATGCGGGAAGAAATCAAGAATTTCCTCGAAATAGAGCAGGCCGGAACATCGAATATGAGAAACGGCTACTATCAACGAAATCTAGATACGCAATATGGCCGGATTGAAGGTCTTTTGGTCCCTAGAGACCGAAACGGAGAATTTCAAACCCAATTGTTCGCTCCTTACCAACGCCATACGGGCTGGCTCGAGGAAGCCATCATCAAGATGTATCAAAGTGGTATGAGTACGCGTGAAATTGGCAAGTTTATTGAACGAATTTTAGGCAAGGCCTATTCTCCTTCAACGATCAGTCGTATGACCGATATCGTGAAAGAAGACATTGAGAAATGGCACAAACGTCCCCTGCACAAACGTTATTCTGTCTTATATTTAGACGGCTTGTATGTAAAACTTCGTCGCGATACCGTGGAGAAAGAAGTGGTTTATGTGGTGTTAGGGGTGAACGAAGAAGGATATCGCGAAATTCTTGATTTCTTTGTGGGAGGACAAGAAAGCGCCTATGTATGGCAGGAAATTCTTCAACACCTCTACCAAAGAGGCGTCAAGGAAGTGCTTCTTGGTGTCTTCGATGGCCTTCCGGGGCTGGAGGAAGCCTTTAAGGCGGTGTATCCGAAAGCCGATGTGCAGCGCTGTGTCGTGCACAAAGTCCGCAACACCCTAAATCGTGTTCGGAAAAAAGACCAATTCGAAGTGGCCGAGGATCTCAAGCTGATTTATCGTGCGCCGAATAAGGAGATGGCGTTACAAATGTTTCAACAGTTTGAGTCGAAATGGTCCAGCAAATATCCAAGAGAAGTTCAATCTTGGGCCAATGAGTTGGATGTCCTCCTTACATTTATGGATTATCCAAGCAGTATTCGAAGTGTGATTTACACGACCAATGCCATTGAACGAACGATCAAAGAGATTCGTAAACGTCTAAGACCGATGAACAGTTTGAGTAGTTTAGAAGCCGCTGAAAAAATCGTGTATTTGACGATTCAAGATTTTAACGAGAAATGGGCAGGAAGAAAGTTACGAGGATTTGCCGAAGCGCATGAAGCTCTTCAACGAATGTTTGAAGAACGTTATTGTTAACCAAATATTGTAAATAAACAAAATAAGGGGATTCTCCCTTTCCACACAAGAGACTGAATATTCAGTCTCTTGTGTGGAGAAAATCAGTCCCCTATCAATTCAAATCCATTTCAGAGAAACCCTACCCCATTTACATTACACAAAATTCTTGACGGTACCTTATATCTCATTTAAGCTTAGAAATTGATTGTTCATTCTCCGGTATTGCTGATTAATACTTTTTCTGTTTAAATAAAAGTAATAATCTACCGAATGAATTTTAATATACCCTAAAATATTCCATCTTCTTAATATTAAAATTTTTTAAAAAATAAAAGGGAGAGAAAAAAAATAATATGAAGACTAAAAAGCAAAATATATTGGATCTAGTTATGTATTCTGGATTTTTAATTTTCTTTATTTATTGGTTTATAAAGGATGATATGCCATCCACTTATTTATGGATATTAATTATTGTGTATGCTTCAATAATTGCTTTTAAACTAAAAACAATTTTCACCTCAAAAAAATAAACTAAAGATGTGTAGCTCACAAAGCAGATTCCTTACCTTCTTTTACGAATTGTTCAATGCGCTTTTTTAATGGCCCATTTGCGATCATTCTTGTTTCAACTTATTCACCAACTTGAACAACAAACAAATCCGGCACGATTTGGGGCACGAAAGCACCCCCATCACGGCGGATACGTAAAACACGAAAAATAAAAAAATAAAAAAAGAATCGAAAAAAAGATTTTCGGAGTACATGTCAAACTATTTTTGTACTCCGAAAATCTGCTCTTTTCTCGATTCTTCGAAAAACGTCGTTATTTCAATCGTTTTTCAAGTTCCGCTTTCTTCTCTTCATAGCCTGGTTTGCCGAGAAGGGCAAACATGTTGACTTTATAAGCTTCCACTCCCGGTTGGTCAAACGGATTGACTCCGAGCAGGTAGCCGCTCATGGCACAGGCTTTTTCAAAGAAGTACACTAAATATCCGAACGTATACTCATCCATTTTTGGAATGCGAACGATTAAATTCGGAACACCGCCGTCTGTGTGAGCGAGCATCGTGCCTTCAAACGCTTTATTGTTCACAAAATCAACCGTTTTGCCGGCAAGATAGTTCAAGCCGTCAAGATCGTTTTCTTCCGCTTCGATGGTCACTTCATGGCGCGGATTTTCGACTTTAATGACCGTTTCAAAAAGATCACGGCGTCCTTCTTGAATATATTGCCCTAATGAATGAAGATCAGTAGAAAAGTTTGCAGAAGAAGGATAAATGCCTTTTTGGTCTTTTCCTTCGCTTTCTCCGAATAATTGTTTCCACCATTCCGCAAAGTATTGCAGTCCCGGTTCATAATTGATGAGCAATTCGGTCGTTTTTCCTTTATTGTATAAAATATTTCTCACTGCTGCATATTGGTAAGCCAAATTGTTTTCCAACTCGGAATGGCCGAAATCTTCACGAGCTTGAGCAGCACCTTTCATCATCGCTTCAATATCCGCTCCGCTTACCGCAATCGGCAAAAGTCCTACTGCCGTCAATACAGAATAGCGGCCGCCGACATCGTCCGGAATCACAAAGGTCTCGTACCCTTCTTCATCGGCCACAGTTTTCAACGCGCCTTTTGCTTTATCGGTAGTAGCATAAATTCTTTTGCGCGCTTCTTCTTTTCCGTATTTTTCCTCCAACAACTTACGGAAAATTCGGAAGGCAATGGCAGGCTCAGTCGTCGTTCCCGATTTAGAAATCACATTAATGGAGAAATCCTTGCCTTCGAGAAAATCCATGACATCCTTCATATAAGTGGAGCTAATATTGTTGCCGGTAAAAATAATTTGCGGCGTTTTTCTTTTTTCGCTTGGAAGAGCGTTATAAAAACTGTGATTGAGCATTTCAATGGCAGCTCTTGCGCCTAAATAAGAACCGCCGATTCCAATCACAAGCAGCACATCGGAATCTTGTTGTATCTTTGCCGCCGCTTTTTGGATGCGAGCAAACTCTTCTTTGTCATAGTCAACAGGCAGGTCGATCCATCCAGTAAAATCACTGCCTTGTCCCGTTTTCTCATGAAGAGCATGGTGAAATACTTTTACAGCGTCTTGCAAATAGCGAATTTCATGTTCTCCAAAAAAAGTTAAGGCTTTTGAGTAATCGAATTGAATATGTGTCATATTGCAGCCTCCGTAGGAAATATTTTCAACTTAACTTTATCGAATGAAAAAAAAATAATCAAGCTGTAGCCTTAAGAAGGAAACGATTACAAATTTGACATTATTTCAAACTCCTATAATCAGTTATTATATGGTTCAATATCCATTTTTTATAATGAAATCAGCAGGGGCTGTTCTATACAGCCCCTGCCAAAAAAGATTTTAAATGCCCTTTATAAAGAAGCTTTTAAAATCGAAAGCACATCGTCGCGATTGAGAGCATGGAAATTGCCAAATTCCCCACGGAACATGGCCTTATCTGCAATCTCTTCCAAGCGTGAATCGTCAATGTCGTAATCAGCCAAACGAGATGGAGCGCCAAGCGAACTCCAAAATTCCCGCAGTTTTTGGATTCCTTCTAATCCTGCTTCTTCCGGCGTTTTTCCTGTTGGATCCACGTCGAAGACACGGACCGCTAATTGTTGAAAACGTTCCGGACGAACATGCAAGTTATGTTTCATCCAGTTTGGGAAAAGAATCGCCAGCCCACCGGCATGTGGAATATCATATACGGCTGAAACTGCATGTTCAATATTATGAGTAGCCCAATCGCCGCGGTAGCCCATTTGCAGCATGCCGTTTAAAGCGATCGTTCCGGCAAACATAATCGTTTCGCGCAGCTGGTAATTTTCCAAATCTTCGATAAGCTTAGGAGCTGTTTCTATTATGGTTTTTAAAGCCCCTTCACACATCCGGTCTTGAAGAGGAGTATCTTTGGCATCGTGAAAATATTGTTCAAAAATATGAGTCATCATATCGACAATCCCATAAACGGTTTGATCTTTCGGTACGGTAAACGTATGGGTCGGGTCGCAAATAGAGAATTTCGGAAATACGAGCGGGCTTTTCCAGCTCACTTTTTCTTTCGTTTCCCAATTGGTGATGACGGATCCTGCGTTCATTTCTGATCCAGTCGCTGCATGAGTCAACACCGTTCCAAAAGGCAATGCCGACTCGACTTCCACTTTTTTCATGACAATATCCCATGGATCTCCATCAAACTTTGCTGCTGCCGCAATGGCTTTCGTGCAGTCAATAACGCTTCCGCCGCCAACTGCTAATATAAAATCAATTCCTTCTCTTTTGCATATATCTGCTCCTTTTCTAACGGTTGAAATCCGCGGATTCGGCTCCACACCGGAAAGCTCATGCACTTGGACATCGATTTCTTTCAACAAAGAAAGCACGCGGTCATAAAGGCCGTTTCTTTTAATGCTTCCTCCCCCGTAAACAAGAAGGACATTTTTTCCGTATTTCGGAACTTCCGTTTTCAGCTCCTCCAGTTGTCCCTTCCCGAAAATCCACTTCGTCGGATTATAAAAAGTAAAATTATCCATACCGCACTCTCCTTTCTATCCAACTATGTTATTATGTAACATTTTCTATATATTTTTCAAAACATCCACCTTTTTAAAGTAGTGGAAGTTTTGAAATGAAAAATTTACCGGGTGGCGAAAAGAATAGGACGTCTTCTTCTGCTGCAAACTATAATAAAGAATCGTAAAAAAGGAGGTTTGTCTTATGAGTGCTCTTCAAAGAGTGGCGCTTATCTTTACTATATTAGGAGCCATCAATTGGGGATTAATTGGCTTTTTTCAGTATGATCTAGTAGCCGCCATTTTCGGTGGACAAGATTCGGCTCTTTCACGAATCATTTACGGCATTATAGGCATCGCCGGATTAATCAATCTCGGTCTGTTGTTTAAGCCGAACGAATCACTTGAACACGATCCTGAACCCAACACGGCTGATTAAACATTTTTGGTCTTGAAGACGAAAGAAATTTTCGACAAAAGCGAAAGGCATCGCTGGGACAGACATAAAAACAAAAAGGCGGCTGAATCATACGACATTATCATCATTTGAAGCGAACAGCCGCTAACGTCTCCTGCCAAAGTTATTTCGCTGCTCCTTTCTCAAACTGAATTCCTTTCTCCGCACAAAAAAGAAGAAGGCGCTCGTCCTTCTTCTTTTTATATTTCTTCCTTTTACATCGGTTTAAAAAATCTGACTCATCTATTTACTTATACCCAGCCTCTAAATTTAGCCGCTTCCGCTGTACGGCGGACTCCAATCATATAAGCAGCCAAGCGCATATCAATATTTCTGGATTGGGCGGTATCGTATACCGTGTTAAAAGCTTTCACTAATTTCTCTTTTAATCGCTCATTTACTTCTTCTTCTGTCCAATAATATCCTTGGTTATTTTGCGTCCATTCAAAATAAGAAACCGTTACGCCGCCGGCGCTGGCCAGCACGTCCGGAACAAGAAGGACGCCGCGATTCGTTAAAATTTTTGTCGCCTCCATCGTCGTAGGTCCGTTAGCCGCTTCTACCACAATGGATGCCTTAATATTATGTGCATTTTCTGAGGTAATTTGATTTTCTACTGCTGCCGGCACTAAAATGTCACATTCCAATTCCAGAAGCTCTTTATTCATGATTGTATTTTCAAATAATGTTGTGACGGTGCCAAAACTGTCACGGCGATCCAGCAAGTAATCGATATCAAGGCCATCCGGATCATACAGAGCCCCGTAAGCGTCTGAAATTCCGACAATTTTAGCTCCTTCATCATACAAGAATTTGGCCAAGAAGCTTCCCGCATTGCCAAAACCTTGGATAATGACTTTCGCTCCTTTTATATCAATGCCTCGCTTCTTCGCCGCTTCTTTAATGCAAATGGTCACACCTTGAGCGGTGGCTTTTTCCCGTCCTTGCGATCCCCCTAATACAAGAGGTTTGCCTGTAATAAAACCAGGGGAATCAAATTCGCGCAGTCGGCTGTATTCATCCATCATCCAGGCCATAATTTGAGAATTTGTGTACACATCAGGCGCCGGAATGTCTTTTGTCGGTCCTACCAATTGGCTGATCGCTCGGACATAGCCGCGGCTTAATCGTTCGATTTCTCCCATCGACATCTGTCTCGGATCGCAGACAATCCCGCCTTTTCCGCCGCCATATGGAAGATTCACGATGCCTGATTTGATCGTCATCCACATAGATAGCGCTTTCACTTCATCTTCAGTGACATCCGGATGAAAGCGAACTCCTCCTTTTGTCGGGCCGGTTGCATCGTTATGCTGTGCTCGGTAGCCGGTAAATACTTTTGTGGTTCCATCATCCATGCGGACCGGTATCCGAACCGTCAGCATACGCATTGGTTCTTTCAACAGTTCATACATTTCTTCATTATATCCCAATCGGACAAGAGCCTCTTTGATTACACTTTGAGTAGAAGTAAATAGATTTAAATTTTCCGTCATAAATTTCGCCTCTTTACACCTTTTTCATCTTTACTATTATAATAACATTTTGATGATTCGTTCAACCGCCCTTTGAAAAGTTCTTTTCATTACGGATCAGAAACATCAAGACGAATAACGGTTTTATCATGTTTTTTCAAAAAAAATTTCTCATCCTTTCCAGTCATTCCATTACTTTCAGAGATTTCGTTCGACGTCTTTTATCTCTCATTTATTATTGTAATCATTGCGAAATTCAAAATTCTCTATAAAAAAGTATGATTAACGAATTCTTCCGCTGATGGCGACAAAACCATTTTTTCACTCAAAACGCTTCCGACACTGTTTTGGCTTGCATATGAAGAAGCAAATAATCCGGCCCTCCCGCTTTTGAATCAGTACCTGACAAATTAAATCCCCCAAAAGGCTGGTATCCTACGATCGCGCCTGTACACCCTCTGTTGAAATATAAGTTCCCTACATGAAAATCTTCGCGCGCTTTTTCCAAGTTTCGTCGATCATTGGAAATAACGGCCCCGGTTAATCCATATTCCGTATTATTCGCAATTTCCAGCGCATGTTCAAAATTTTTCGCCTTCGCAAACGCAACAACCGGACCAAAAATTTCTTCCTGCATAATCCGAGCATCCGGTTCCACGTCCGCTATAATGGTCGGCTCTATATAATATCCTGTTGAATCGTCTCCTGTGCCCCCAATAATGATGTTTCCTTCTGTTTTGCCGATTTCGATATATCTCATAATTTTTTGAAAAGAAGAGGGATCAATAACCGGCCCCATTTTGGTTTCAAAACAAGCGGGGTCGCCGATTTTCCATGTTTTCGCCAAGTTGGCTGCCCGATGAAGAACTTCGTCATATACCTCTTCCAATACAACAGCCCGTGAACAGGCAGAACATTTTTGCCCGGAAAAACCAAAAGCGGAAGCGACGATGGATTGAGCAGCCAACTCCAAATCGGCTTCCTTATCCACCACGATCGTATCCTTTCCACCCATTTCTGCTATGACTCGTTTTAGCCAAATTTGGTCGGTTTGTTTCTTTGCCGCTCTTTCATAAATTCGAAGTCCAACATCACGAGAACCGGTAAATGAAATAAACCTCGTTTTCGGATGATCGACTAAAAAATCGCCTATTTCCGAACCGCTTCCCGGAACAAATTGAAGCACACCGTCAGGCAAACCGGCTTCTTTCAACACTTCCACCAATCTTGCCGCCACCACAGGCGTTGTGGAAGCCGGTTTCAACAATACTGTATTTCCTGTTACAAGTGCAGCAACCGTCGTCCCCGCGGTTATGGCCAACGGAAAGTTCCACGGAGAGATCACCACTCCCACTCCGAGCGGTATATAATGATATCGATTGCGTTCTCCTTCTCTGCTTAGGACAGGAGCGCCATCTTTTATTTTCAGCATTTGTCGTCCATAATACTCCATAAAGTCAATGGCTTCCGCCGTATCAGCATCCGCTTCTATCCACGATTTCCCGGCTTCTTTCACCATGAGAGCCGAGAATTCATGCTTTCGGCTGCGGATGATGGCCGCTGCTTTAAACAAAATGTCCGCACGCATTTCAGGTTTCGTTTTCCGCCAAGATTCAAACGCTTCTGCAGCTGCTTGAATCGCTTTTTCCGCCAATTCTTGATTGGCTTTGGAAACGAAGCCGATCACTTCTGTTTTGTTCGCAGGATTCCGGGAAATGATTTTCTCTTTCGTTGTGATGAATTTGCCATCGATCACAAGCGGATACTCTTGCCCCAAATGTTGATTTGTCCTCTTTAAAGCTTCTTGAAACGCTTCCCGATTGTTCTCATTCGTAAAATCTGTCAACGGTTCATGTTGATAAGCTATCATCTTTTTCCCTCCTGAACATGAAATTGGAATCAGCGGAACACGATAAAACAGGCAATCATCCATGAAGTTCAGATAAAAATCATCTTTTTGTTTGGAAATCAGCTTATTACATGATATTGAAAAAGGCTTTTTTTCATGCAAAAATAAAACCGAACGGCTTTGCCGTTCGATTTTATTTTTTTTGATACGTATTGCTTTTTTCGGATTGAGCAATCCATTCTTTCAGTTTCTCTTTTAAAGTATTAAATCCGGTGGAAGAATCGTCCAATTTAATATTTCCGTATCGTCGAGACATTTTCCGATCCGTTTTGGTGGATTCCATTTCACGCATGGAAAGGCTGATTTTTCCATCTTCTTCATCAATCGCAACAATTTTAGCTTGAACCTCGTCCCCAACTTTTAAATAGTCTTCAATGTTTCTGACATATCCATGTGTAATTTCCGAAATATGGATGAGTCCTTGCGTTTCCTCATCTAAGGCGACAAACGCCCCATATGGTTGAATCCCGGTGACTTTTCCGGTTACTATGGCACCAACTTCATATTTTGCAGACATGCAAACACTCCTATAAAATTTTTTCTCCTATTTACGCATTGATCAATTATAGCATAATCATACTTCCACCGCAAAAACGATTGTAAACTTCATCCATATTCAACTGAATAAATTTCGATCGTCTATAAGCATTCCATGTTTATGGCGGTCAAAACATTACTTGCCTAATCATCATCAAGAGACATCTTATTTATCCATCATCCAAAATTTTTAGGAAAAATAAGAATAAATTTTCACATCATTGGACATCCTTAAAATGCAGCAAAGCTTTCTAATAGTATTCCCCCTACCCTTATTATCAGGACGAGTGGATCGTCCTCTTTTTTTGCCAAAAATGAAAGGCTGATTTCCCGGTAAAGGAATTCAGCCTTTGGATCATATCTAAAGGGAAGCCAGAAAACGTTTCATTCTTTTAATCGCTTCTTGAAGCTGTTCGATCGATGAAGCATAAGAACAACGAATATATCCTTCTCCGCCTTTGCCGAATACATGTCCGGGAACAACGGCCACTTTTTCCGAAAGCAAAAGCTGTTCAGCGAATTGCTCCGATGAAAGCCCCGTTCCCTTAATAGACGGAAAAGCATAAAAAGCACCGCCCGGCATATGGCAATCCAATCCTAGTTCATTTAAAGATTCGACAAAGAAGTTTCGTCTTCTTCTATAATCGTTTTTCATTTCTTCCACATACTCCATTCCGTTTTGCAAAGCCTCAATCGCAGCATATTGCGCAGGAGTGGAAGCACACATCATGGTGTATTGATGCACTTTCAACATCGCTTTGGAAATTTCTTTTGGAGCGCATGTAAATCCAAGTCTCCAGCCCGTCATGGCAAATCCCTTCGAAAATCCGTTTATTAATATCGTCCGCTCCTTCATCCCTTCCAAGCTTGCAAAAGAGGTATGCGGAATATCGTAAGCCAGCTCAGCATAGATTTCATCCGCAATCACCAATAAGTCATATTTTTTTACGATATCACAAATGGCGATCAAGTCTTCCCGTGCCAGCTGTGTTCCGGTCGGGTTATTCGGAGAACAGATCAACAACGCTTTCGTTTTAGGTGTAATGGCCCGTTCCAATTCTTCCGGCTGAAGTTTAAAATCATTTTGCGCCAATGTGCCTATGGAAACGACATTGCCGCCGGCCAGCTGAACGAGGGGTCCGTAAGAAACGAAGCATGGCTCTACTACCGCGATTTCGTCTCCAGGGTCAATAATCGTTCGAAGGGCAATATCCAGCGCTTCGCTTCCCCCTGATGTCACGATAATTTCTTGTTCCGGATCATATTCTGCTTGAAACCGTTCTCGCATATAATCGGCAATCGCCCTTCTTAGTTCGATTAAACCTGCATTGGCCGTATAGGAAGTATATCCTCTTTCCAGCGAGGAGATGGCCGCTTCCCTAACGGACCAAGAGGTAACAAAGTCCGGCTCTCCCACTCCTAGTGAAACGACGCCTTCCATATTGGCCGCCAGATCAAAAAACTTTCGAATCCCAGACGGAGGAATTTTATCCACTGATTTGGCTATATAGCTTTTCATTGTATTCATGGTGACACCACAATTCTTCTATCATCATTGTTTTGGTCATAAATAATTCCGTCATGCTTATATTTTTTCAGTTGGAAATGTGTAGTAGTCGAAACGACCGAATCCAACGTGGACAGTTTTTCCGAAACAAAGCGGGAAATTTCATTCATCGAACGGCCTTCCACCGTCACGGACAAATCGTAAGCGCCGCTCATTAAATAAACGGATTTCACTTCTTTAAACCGATAAATGCGCTCAGCCACGGCATCGAAACCTACTCCCAGTTTTGGCGTGACTTTCACATCTATCATGGCGGTGACTCCATGATAGCTATCTACTTTCGACCAATTTACTAAAGTTGTATAATGGACGATAATATTTTCTTTTTCTAATTTTTGAATCACGTCTTGAACTTCCTCGACAGATAATTGTGTCATTTTTGCTATGTTCTCGAGACTCGTTCTGGCATCCTTTTCCATGATCGCCAATATCTCCAGTTCTTTCTCGTTGAGCTCCATGATTCTCCCCCATTTTTGAAATATTAAGACTACTTTATTATAACAAATTTAGGAGAAAATAAAGAAGAGAGTTCCATTTAATCAAGAAAAGTTTCTCACGGATTTCCATCAACTAGGGGGAACCAACATTGTTCAATCAAAAAGAAAGAGTTTCAATCAAAATAGACGATTCTTGCTTATATTACCGCTATATTCCAAATAGTGCAGCCAAATACACGCTCGTCTTTTTGCACGGCTTTCTTTCTTCCTCTTTTAGTTTTCGCAAACTGATTCCTTTATTAAAAACAGATTATGCACTTCTTTTGATTGACTGGCCGCCGTTTGGAAAAAGCAAAAAATCAAAGGCATTTCTTTACTCGTACGAAAATATTGCCGCCTCCATTCTCCGGCTGCTTCGTTCTTTCCAATTCGAATCCGTCGTGCTCGTGGGTCATTCCATGGGAGGACAGTTGATTTTGAATATGCTGAAACAAAAGCCGGATGCGGCGGAAAAAATCATACTCATCAATGGCTCTGCTTATATTCCGAGGTTCAAACAATCTCTGATTTTGGCCAGTTATCTGCCATTTGCCCATCGATTGGTAAAACGCTTGCTGGAAAAAACGGGGGTGGAGGGAAATTTGCGGTCAGCTGTCTATGAACATGAAAAAATTAATCAAGAAATGGTGGCAGGCTATATGGAACCATTTCTTTCTGAGGATATTTTCCACGGACTGATCCGATTTCTGCGCCATAGGGAAGGCGATCTTTCTTCCGTAGAAATTCAAAACATACAAACCCCTTCTCTTTTAATTCACGGGGAATTTGACAAGATCGTTCCTTTCCATATCGGCAAACGGTTAGCTCAAGATTTGCCGAACAGTCGTCTCGTTATGATCGAAAAAGCCGGACATCTTTTACCGGAAGAAAATCCGGAAGAGATCTGCCGGCACTTGAACGAATTTGTCAGCGTTGAAAAGGGAGATCGCACGAAGAATTTTCTTTGACGGCTAACAAAGCGCTTGCTATTGGTTCAATTTCTTCACGCGGAAGAAGTTCTTCAAATGAAAGTTCAAAGATGGCACGAATTTTTCGCACAAGAGATTCAAGGTTATCCGTTTCATGAACCGCTTGGATAATATCCGCCATTTCCGTATCATATTGACCTGCTCCAATGCGGAATGGATCCCAGCCCATTAAAATATCTGCCAGCTGCAGATTCGTTTTAGCGATTGGATTCAAGTTGCATCACCTTTTGTTTTACCATTTTTGCTTCTTATTTTACCATGGAGTAGAGAAATCAAACACTAGGAGGAAATATGGAATGGTGCAATTTGACGAAATCATCGGCCGAAAAGGAACTTCCTCAGTAAAATGGGACCAAATCAAAACGATATTCGGAACCGAAGAAGCGTTGCCTATGTGGGTAGCAGACATGGACTTCCGCGCCCCGCAAGAAGTGATCGAGGCTCTGAAGAAAAAAATCGAACATGGCGTTTTTGGTTATACGACCATGCCGTACTCTGCCATCGAAGCTGTTTGCCAATGGATAGAGAAGCGTCATCATTTTCCCGTTCAAAGAGAATGGCTGCTTTTCAGCCCGGGCGTAGTTCCTTCCATCAGTTTAGCCATTCAAGCGTTGACGGAGGAAGGTGACGAAGTGCTAGTGCAGCCGCCCATTTACCCGCCGTTTTTCAACATGGTAAAAGCAAATAACCGCAAAGTGGCCTATTGCCCGCTTGTCTTAAAGGGCAATCAATACGAGATCAACTTTGATGCGTTTGAACAGTTGTTAAAAACTAGAAATATTCGATTGTTTTTGCTGTGCAGTCCACACAATCCCGGCGGAAGGGTATGGACAAAAGAAGAATTAACCAAAATAGCGGATCTCTGTCAAACTTATCAAGTATGGATCGTCTCTGACGAAATCCATAGTGATTTGACGGCACTCCCAAACAAACATATCCCCATCGCTTCCATAAAAGAAGAATACCGCGAATTTGTCATTACTTGCATCGCGCCAAGCAAGACTTTCAATTTAGCAGGACTTCAAGCTTCCTGTATCATTGTGCCAAACCCAAAAATTCGGAATCAATTATCCCGCGTTCAAAAACGTCAAGGCTTTTTCCAGCTGAATATGATGGGAATGGCAGCGATGGAAGCTGCTTATCGTTACGGGGAAAAGTGGTTGGATGAAGCCATTTCCTATATTCGTGGAAACGTGGAGCTTGTGAAGCAGTTTATTGAAAAAGAAATTCCATCATTAAAAGTAATGGAACCGCAAGGCGGATATCTGATTTGGATTGATTGCCGAGAAACCGGCTTAACGGATCAAGAAATAAAAGAGCGGCTTTTATTCAAAGGAAAACTCGCTTTAGAGTCCGGCCCTAAATACGGACCAGGCGGAGAAGGGTTTGTCCGTATGAATGTCGGCTGCCCGCGCTCCTTAGTCGAGGAAGGTTTGAAGCGAATGAAAGCTGCGTTTTCGAAAGACTAATTCACTTCATGCAGCACGTTGCCGTAAATGGACAAAAGCGCCGGTCATCTGAACCGGCGCCCAATGGTTTGGATACATAAATTCGCCAATTTAAAATAATGAGCTTATTTCCTTAAATGGCGTCTCTGTTTATTAATTTGCTCTTCTAATTCCCTTGTTTTTTCCTCTTCTTTTTTGGAGATTTTTTTAATCAACAGGAAGGCGATCACTGCCAAAATAAAAAAAATGGTCATAGATATAGCCGCCGGAATATACTCCGATTTATCTTCCGGAAAATACAAAAACAAACCTAATATGAAAGCGATCAAAACAAAACAGCCCCCTTAATAGTAATGAGCCCCCTATTTCTCTTCACCATTCCAACTTCTATCCCCTTCGTCCATTCTCGATTCAAATACGAGAAAACAGCAGCCACATCAAACATTTTGTTCCCAAAATTCTGATTTCTTACATTCTACCTTTAAATCATCATGTTCGAAATCCATCGTTCCTCCGCCGGATTGAAGCATCCCGCGGAGGACTTTCATTTATTCGGCCACCAATATCGTTTCAATAATCACATCTTCCAAAGGACGATCTTGTTGATCTGTTTCCACGTTGGCGATTTCATCTACAACGTCCATTCCTTCCAACACTTGTCCAAAGACAGTGTGGCGGAAGTCAAGCCAAGGCGTTCCACCTTTCTCCATATAAACGTCAATAATTTCTTTCGGATACCCGGCTTTTTCCATTTGTTCCCGAAAACCAGGATCGATGTTTTGATTTTGGACAATAAAAAACTGGCTTCCATTTGTGTTTGGCCCCGCATTGGCCATCGAGAGCGCTCCTCGAATGTTAAACAAATTCGGCGAGAATTCATCTTCAAATGGCTTTCCGTAAATGCTCTCTCCACCTGTTCCATTTCCTTTCGGATCGCCGCCTTGAATCATAAAATCGCGAATCACACGATGAAAAATTAATCCGTTGTAATAGCCGTTTTTGCTGTGAGTAATAAAATTTTCCACAGTTTTCGGCGTGTATTCCGGAAACAGCTTGATTTTAATGCTGCCTTTATTGGTCTTCATTTCAACAACGATCTCATTTTCTGCTACTTGATTGGTTAATTGCGGAAATGTCATAAATTTTCTCCTTCCGTTTTATTATCTCTCTTACTTTACCTTATTGCGGATGAAATTTCCACATCGCAACTTCGGCTGGAGCTTCCCGACTAAAAAGTTCTTTTCCCGTTCCATTCTTTTTGTGTTATGTTTATGAAAAAGACTTTTCAGGAGGAACGAATCATGGATATAGGAGATGTGGTAACCGCCATTTACAAAACAGGAAAATATATCGGAACAATTACGGACGAACGACCGGAACATTATACCGTGCAAATATTAGCGGTAGAAAAGCACCCGCTGCAAGGAGACCTTCATCATCCGAAACAAGGAAATGTAAGCTTTTTCCACGAACGCAAAGCGCTGGCTTTCAAAGAACAAGCCAATATTCCTAAAAAAATGGTGAAACCTTTTACCGGAAAAGTGCCGAATTACACGGAATCATTGGTGAAATCCTTTATCGTTTATAAACAGGAACTGGAACAAAACCCGGAAAATGAATATGCCCAAAAAAGCCTCCAATGTTTATCATCCATACAAAAAGAATACGAATTCATGTACTCGATTTCCTTCCCAAATTAATCATCCAGTACAAAAATTCGTATTTTCTCTACACATCAAACCTTCGCTTCTCCATGTTTGCCATCATGGAGACTGATGGATCTTTTCATTTGATTGATTAGGAGAGTTTTTACTCGTCGAAGGTTGATCGGCATTTGTTGTTTGGCTTTGATTGTTTTCTGACGTTTGCGTATGATCAGCAGTACCATTGTTGTTCTGATTGTTTTCCGTCGATTGATTGGTCGGCGCCACCGGTACTAATGGATTGCTTTTCCCTGAAGGATCCGGAGTCGAGATACTTGGCGGCGTTAGTTTTAACTTTTTGGCAATCGTTGAATCATAATAAACGGAAATCGTCATATTAACCGTTAAGGCATTCGCTTCATTCTCTGTGGAAACAGGTTCGTTGTTTCCTACAAATTGGATCGATTCCACTCGATTGACACGATCCATTTGCTCCAATTTTTTTAAAAACTGATAAATCTCAGGATACGTTGACGCTTGTACGACTAAATTGACTTTTTCTTGTTTTACCCCCGACGGCAATGAAGTTTTGGCCGTTTTGGATGGTTTCGTATCGTTATTTTGTGCAGTTGTACTCGTCGTTTCACCCGTATTGAAACTAGTCGCATTGGAGTTTGAGTTTGTTCCAGTCATTTGATCCATTTGATCCGCTTGATTCGTACCATCACCGGCATCGGTTGATGAGTCAGAGTCTTCCGCAAGAGCGTATTGAATAATGGTACAGCCTGATGATGCTTCAGCCTTTTGCAAATCCAAAATAAATTGGTCGACAGAATCGTTCCAAGGAAGCGCTGTCTGCCATTGATAGACCTTTTTCAAATCGTCTGCTGATAATTGTTTTTCAGATTGAACCTTTTCCGATGAATCATTGACATGAGCCATTTGCGAAGAAAGGGCAGCAATCTGTTTTTTGGCAGGGACGATTGCTTTCCAATAATAAAAAATGTCTAAAAAACAGAAAAGGATCACAAGAATTAACGGGATCAACATTTTCACTCGTTTGCTCATGCCTACTCATCCTTTTCTGTATCGATCTTTAATTTACTCGTTTCAAGCTGTAAAACATACTCCGCTTGATAGCGCGGCAACGTTGTTGGATCAATAGCGGTGTTGTCTGTTGCATTATCGGTTGTATAACCGTTCACGCTGCCGGTTGTATCATTTGTTTGAGGCGGAACGCCAAAACTCTTTAACGTCGCTTTCTTGATCCATGATATTTCATTGAGTCGTTTCAAATAATAAGCAATCTCGCTTTTTGTATCAAATTGAACGATCATATCCGCTTCTTGATCATCTGTCAGTGAAAATAGCAACAAATATCCTCTTTCCGGCAGCTTTTCCGTGAGTTCTTTCAATATTTTCGTCGTTTCAATGGGTTGATTTTGCGCCCATTTCACAGCCGTTTCGTATTGATGGAAGGACTCGACTTCAGGATTTTGATGGTTCGCTTTCATTTTCGCAGCTTGCAGCTTTGTGGCAAAATCCACTTTCTCTTGCAGCTCGGCTTCTTGTTTTTGCAATGAATGGCCATAGATGAGAAGAAAAACAAGCAAAAAAATAAAAAGAACGAGCAAGATAAAAAGGCCAATCAAGAGATAAGAAGGTTTTTTCTTTTTTTCAATGAAATTGATTTCTACTAACATATACTCACCTTCTGATGCTCATTCTGCAGGGTGGAGGGCTAGTCCAATACAGTCAGAAAAAGCAGGCGGAATATTGATATTTTCTTTATTTTGAAATAACGGCACAGTCAATGCATCATCGATCTCCATTTCAATTTGCTCTTGCAAAACTTCGGAAATGGTTTGTAAATAAGGATGGTCCCCCGCTACGACAATTTTATTCAATCGCTTTTCCCCTTGCATGATGGTGAATTCGTAAAAGTTTTGCAATCGGCTTATTTCCTGAACGATCGTGCGAATATATTCACCGAGCAAATCTTCAATTCCTTCCGGCATATAATATTCATAATCCATATGTGAGCGGTTGATATACGCTTCTCTATTTGCAGGCAAGTTTACATAGTGAACATAAATCGGCTGATGTTGTTCAAAAATCGATACTTGAATATACGAATAATGGATTTGCAGCAATAAAATACGGTCATCCGGACGAACCCGATTCAAATGGTAATACAGACGATACAACGATAAAAGCGATAAATCCATAACTCTCGGCTTTAATTTTAGTTTTTCCAATAAACCGACATACTGGTTCACAATCGCCTCCCGCGCTGCAATCATCAATGCTTCTCGGCCATTTTCACTCTCATCTTGCCATTCTACCGTTTCAATAATCGGATCTTCAAAAGGAAGCGGAATGGAATCATTGGCCGCCATATAAAGATATCCTTTCAATTCATCACTCGGAACATCTTCAGGAATGGCAACTTTTCGCAAAAAAGTGTGGCCATCCGGAATACAAAGAAATGTAGGCAGCTTTTTGGCGCCATATTCACTTAATTGTTCCTCAATCATTAAAAGCAAGCTATCTTCATCCTCAATCATTCCACCCGATATCAATCCGTCAGGCAACGCTTTTTGATTGAATGAGAGAATGGTATTTTTTTTTGTCACCAGTAAACGCAAATAATCATCCGTTATGATCATTTGTAATTTCTTTCGTTTGCCATATGTATAGGACTTCATTTCCTGATCTCCTTAACTCCACATGGTTTTTATGTAGAAATCCATCATATCTTGTCCATAAAAAAAGGCAAGAATGGCACCAGCAGCAATAAACGGGCCAAAAGGAACCGGTTTCCCTTTTTTAAATTTCCCTTTCAATAGGAGAACCAATCCAAATAAGGATCCGAATAAGCAAGCTAGAAAAAAAGATAATAGAGTCTTTTCCAATCCTAAAATCAAACCAATGACAAAGTACAGCTTAATATCTCCTCCGCCCATTGCCCCATTCGTCACAACCGCGATGAGAAAAAGAAGCCCAAATCCAATCGCAGCACCCGCCCATGAACTCCACCACGGTACGGTTGGCGAAAGGAATCGAATGACAATAAAAAGAATCATAAACGGCAGCAAAATCTTATCAGGAATCACCATATAGGCTAAATCCGCAACGGTAATGATCACAAGCAAGGATGAAAACAAACAAGCAATGACTAGCTCCATGCTCCATCCAAATTGATAAAAGGAAAAAGCAAATAGCACACCCGTGATGGCTTCAAAAATGGGATAGATCCATGAGATTTTTCTTTTGCACGACCGACACTTGCCCTTAAGAAAGAAAAATGAAAACAAAGGGATATTTTCAAACCAGCGCAGTTTATGATGGCAATGAGGACAATGTGAGCTTGGAAAAATGATCGATTCATGGTTTGGCACGCGAAGCCCCACAACATTAAAAAACGAACCGAACACAAGACCTATTACGGCAAAATAAACAGTCCAAAAAGCATTCATTCTCGATCCTCTCATTCCTTGTGATAGCAAATACTCACTTAAGTGAAAAAACGCCATGATCATTGCTAAAACGATCATCACTTAAGAGAGAGATACCGTTTTCTCCACATTGTGTCATAGAATAGGAATCATCAATTCAGGAAGGCAAGTGAAAATAAGGATCAGGTCTGGATATGATCCAGACCCCAGACCTAGAAATTGTCATTCCTTATTAACTAGAAATTGTCATTCCTTATTAATCGGATGTGAATTTGCCCGAGTTGATCTCACTTTCAGTTCCTGTAAAAGTACCTTTACTAGTTACTAATCGAACGGAGTATCCTGTATTATCCTTTTTTACATAACTACCACTAGCATAGGCTTGCGATTTATTATATGGATCTTTTGGAATCGCATCTAAATAGCCGGCATCCACTAACTCTTGAAGAGTGGCGCCATTTGCACTTTTTATTTTCAACGATACTGTACTGTTTTCATCATCCGCAATGGCCAATTTAGCAGCATTAATAATTAACAAGGCATTAGATCGATTTGAATCGTCTCTGCTGTTATTGATGATTTTCCCGACGCTTGGTACAGCCACCGCTGCGATAATGGCAAGAATGACAACAACAGCTAATAATTCAATCAGCGTCATACCTTTTTGATTCTTAATGACATTTTGTAACTTTTTCATAGCACTCCCTCTTTCCTAATAATTCTTCTTTTTCTGAATGAAAAACTAGAAACTTGAGCCATCATTTCGTGTTCAAACGATCGCCCCAACTCCTCTCAAATACCATTTTTATTAGGAAAATCGAAAATGGGAGGTTGCACTACTCGCTCCAAGTCATTCAAGTGCCCAAATACAAATGACTCTTCATCACTCCAAATTCTACAACTCTATTATACGTTTTTTAGGTAGAAAGTCACTAAACTTTTTTAAGATAAAAGTATGAATTTTCTTTTAATCGGATCTCTATGAAGAACTCTATCAACTCCTCTAAAAGCCTTGATAAATACGAAAAATAGGTACGTAAATGGATAAAATGATGACGCCAACTGCGACTGCCAAAAAAACGATGAGCATTGGCTCGATTAAGGTTTTCACTTGTTCGGTTGCTTGTTCAACTTCAGACTCATAAAAATCCGCCACTTTTTCCAGCATATATTCTAATGTCCCGGAGCTTTCCCCTAAAATAATCATTCTTGTAACAAAAGGCGGAAAAGCCCAATGTCCAATCATCGGCTCAGCCATTGATTTTCCTTCTTCCAATGATTCTTTCGATTTGTTGAGCACATTGACGATGACTTGATTGTCCACTATACGTTCAACAATGGTTAATGAATCAAGAATCGGGACTGAAGCGGAAAACAATGAACTTAATGTTCTCGCCATCCGAGCAAGCGCCGATTTTTGAATAATTTTGCCGAATACGGGAATTTTAAGTTTCATATAATCAAGCAAATAATTGCCTCTCGGTGAACGCATCCATAGCCAGAATAAAAGCGAGCACGCCATCACAATCAATACAATAAGCCAACCGTAAGACGTTAAAACGTGACTGATCATAAGCATCAATCTAGTTATCAACGGCAGATTGGCACCAAGAGAAGCAAACATTTCTTCAAACATGGGCACAACATAAATAAACATAAAAAAGACTACCATAATAGCAACGAAAAGAATCACCAGCGGATACACCATGGCCGATTTCACTTTTTGCCTGATTTCGTATTGTTTTTCGAAATAAGTCGCCAGCCGGTCCAAAATTTCATCCAACTGTCCGCCGACTTCTCCGGCTTTTACCATATTTATATAAATGGACGGGAAAATATTCGGAAATTTTCGGGCAGCCTCAGAATAAGCGATCCCCGAACGAATTTCTTCTTCGACTTCGACAAGCGTATCTTTCAACAGACGATTATCTGTTTGTTCGGATAATATTTTCGTCGCTTCCACAACGCTGATTCCGGCTTTTATGAGCGTTGCAAATTGCCGAATATAAATCACTAAATCTTTGTATTTCACCTTTTTGGGGAGAATGTTGACTTCACGGTAAAGCAGACCGGTCATCTCTTCCAGTGCGGCAACGGCAATGCCCTTTTCTTTCAACTTTTGCACCGCTTTGCTGCGAGTATCTGCTTTTACCGTTCCTTTCACTTTTTCCCCTTTGCGATTACGGCCGCTGTACTGAAAAACTGCCATCAATAACCACCATCTGTCATATAAGGTTTGGCATCTTCCAATGAAATGAGATTTTGATTCAGCAAAGATTGAACAGACATTTGCATCGTCTGCATGCCGATATGTCTGCTTGTCTGCATTACACTTCTTATCTGATGAACTTTCTCATTGCGAATTAAATTACGTACAGCCGGATTATTAATTAAAATTTCAAAGGCGGCAATTCTTCCATTGCTTTTTTGATTTCGAAATAAGCGCTGAGAAATAATGGCTTTCAGCTCTGAAGCCAGTTGAATTCTCACTTGTCCTTGTTGGCCCGGCGGAAAAACGTCAATGATTCGATCGATCGTCGTCGGCGCATCGGTCGTATGCAACGTGGCCAATACTAAATGGCCCGTTTCAGCTGCGGTGATCGCAGTCGAAATCGTTTCAAGATCGCGCATTTCTCCTACCAATATCACATCGGGATCTTGGCGGAGACAAGCTCGCAATGCGTTGGCAAAAGATCCGGTATCAAAGCCGACCTCTCTTTGATTAATCATGCATGTCCCGTGTTTATGCAAATATTCGATCGGATCTTCCAACGTGATAATATGTTTTTTGACCGTACGGTTCATCTCATCAATCATGGCCGCCAAAGTAGTCGATTTACCGCTTCCGGTTGGACCGGTCACCAGTACCAGTCCTTGAGGCAATAAGGCAAAATCGCGAAACACAGCCGGAAGTCTCAGCTCTTCAAATGTCGGAATGTCTCTGGGAATGACGCGAACGGCTAAACCGACACAGGAACGTTGATGGTAAGCGTTGACACGAAAACGGGATACCCCCGGAATTCCATAAGAAAAATCCAACTCTCCTTGTTTTTTAAACTTTTCCCACATCGAATCCGGAATAATCGCTTTGGCCATATTTTCCGTATCCTCCGGTTTGAGAGTTGTCGCACCGTGTTTTTTGAGTTCGCCGTTGATTCTCATAACAGGCGGAACCCCAACGGTTAAATGAATATCGGAAGCACCTAGCTCGAAAGCAGATCTTAATAAATTTTCCAGTTGTTGTTTCAAGTTCCTTCCCCTTTCCTGCCATGTTGCTTTTCATCAGCTCATGGTTGCTTGCAAAACTTCACGAACAGTCGTCAGACCTGATTTCGCTTTTAACAGACCGTCATCCAGCAAGAAGAGCATCCCTTTTTTCAAGCAAGCTTTCTCCACTTCTTGCATGCTCTTTTGGTTATAAAGCAATTGTCTAATCTCGTCATCTAAGATGAACAATTCGTGAATAGCCAGCCGACCCTTATAGCCCGTTTGGCGACAATGGATGCAGCCTTTGCCGTAAAAAAGCTTGTCAATTTGAAGTCCGCGCTTTTGAAAGAGCTCTTTTTCCATTTCACTAGGTTCATAAGCTTCGCGGCAATCCGGACAAATTTTACGGACAAGTCTTTGGGATAAAACTCCTTGTAAAGCGGAGACGACTAAATAGGATTCCACACCCATATCATTCAGACGCGGGATGGTGGCGATGGAACTGTTCGTGTGCATCGTGCTGAAAACAAGATGTCCCGTTAACGCAGAACGTATAGCAATTTCGACCGTCTCTTTATCCCGCATTTCCCCCACCATGATAATATTCGGATCCTGCCTTAAAATCGCGCGCAATCCTGTTGAAAAATCAAGACCGATCGATGGATTGACCTGCACTTGATTAATGCCTTCCAATTCGTACTCAACCGGATCTTCGATCGTGACAATGTTCACTTCTTCCGTGTTTAAGTGGTTTAAAGCCGCATATAATGTCGATGTTTTTCCTGAACCGGTCGGTCCCGTAATAATCACAAGTCCAGACGGTTTTTCAATCAACTTTTGAAATCGTTGCAAGTTGACTTTATTAAAGCCGACCTCTGAAATATCTTTTCGAATATTTTGCAAATCCAGTAAACGAATCACCACTTTTTCTCCATAAATGGTTGGCAAAATGGAAATGCGCATATCGATCGTTTTGTACTTAGAGAGTTTCATTCTTCCGTCTTGCGGCAGTCGGTTCTCCGTAATGTCCATATTGCCCAATATTTTCACCCTTGCGATTAAGGCAGAATGAACGGATTTGGATAAAATCCTTTCCGTCCTTAATAGGCCATCGATCCTGAAACGAACGATCAATTTCGATTCTTGCACATCGATATGAATATCGCTCGCTTTTAATTGAATGCCTGCTTCCAGAATGTCATTGACTAAAGCAACGACGGACTCCTCCGCTGCCTCTGATACATTGGTGCTCGCCGCAGCGGTTTCATTCAACTGATCCTTTCCATTGTAATATTTATAAATCGATGAAATAATATCTTCTCTCGTGGCAATCACGGGTCGAATTTGCAGTCCAGTGGACAGCGTTAAATCATCAATCGTGTAAAAGTCTAATGGATCATACATCGCCACTGTCAGTTCACGGTCTTTTTTCTCAATTGGAAAGACTAAATTTTTCAAAGCAAATTCTTTTGGAATGAATTTCAAAAGAGTGGTATCAATGGGGATGGACGGCAATTTTACGTGCGGAATCCCCAGCTGGAACTCCAATACTTCGATTAATTGCTGTTCGTTTAAATAGCCTAAACTAACGAGTACATCGCCCAATTTTTGTCTACTTTTCTTCTTTTTGAGTGCTTCTTGTAATTGTTCTTCTGTAATAACTCCCGCTTCCAATAATAAATCGCCCAGTCGTTTTCGTTCCATTTCAAAACCCTACTTTCAAACAATTATAGTAGTTTTTTCCCATTCATTATAAAATAGAATGAGAACTTTTAATACCATATTGCGAAAAGGAATGTGGCAAATGTTTCAATGTCGACAAAACGATGAACAAGGATTTACTTTAATTGAGGTGCTGGCGGCAACGACATTATTATTAATTATTTTTACTTGCCTGTTTGGCGTTTACGTTCAATCTACTGCCTATAATACGTCAAATCGTGAAAAATTACAGGCCATTCATCTAGCCAAAAAAGCTGTTTCTACATTGCGTTCCAATCAAGCAACAGTTCCAAAAAATGCGAAAGAAGGGGATGAAGTGGATATCAGCGCCTACAATCTCAATCAATCTCCCTTTGAAGTCAAGGCAACCGTGATGAAAAGAACGGCAGAGGCCGATCAAGCGCAGTTGCTTCCCGTTCAAATCTCTGTTATCGAAACAAACAGCCAAAAAATCCTTGCGAAAACATTTGTTTATTTGAAAGAGGCATCGTCATGAAAAGAAAACAATGGAATGATCAAAAAGGGGTCACATTAATTGAATTGTTGGCAGCCATTACGCTGAGCAGCATCGTGATTGCGATTGCTTTCGCAGCATTGTTTTCAGCCATAAACATTTATAAAAACAATATGGCGCAAGCGAGGCTTCAACAAGAGGCCAATATCATTTTATCCAACTTAAATCAACTGAGCGAAAAACAAGATGAAATGACGATTAGTCTTAGCAGCGATAGCCAAAAATTAACCATTGCAGCGAACGATCACACATACACATACGATCAAAATCATTATGAAATCACCATAAATTCTAATGAACTTCAGCCAGGAGGTTCCATCACTTTGCAAACAGCAGCACCGATTCCTATTCTTTTGCATGTCCAAGATCGAAATCATTCCAATCAACAAGTGAAAGTGGAAACAACGCTTGAACGTATTCATTAGGAGGGCCCACCTTTGATTAAGAAAAACGATGGTCAAGTGCTCATCATTGTCTTGCTCGTTCTTACATTAACGATGATCTTTGTGATCACTCTTTTTCCGTTTATCATTCAATCAGCGAAACAAGCCACTCTATCTGAAGAAAATATGCAAACAAAACATGCAGCTGAAATGGGGATGACATTATTTGAAAAGATGTTTGACCAAATCATGGATAAAAAAGAGTTTCATTCAACAGATGAGCTTCAAAATGAAGTACAAAATAGCACACCAACGAATCCAATTTCTCTTAATGACCACGTCGCCTATCAACTCAATGTCCATACAGCCACTGTTAAGAAGAATAACGATAGCGTCATCACGATAACCGTTGATAGCTACGGCCTTTATGACGGTAAACAAAAAAAAGATTTGCAAAAGACTTATACTGTCACTTTTCGTTCCAACGACAATTCAGGATCCAAAAAAATTTTTACGAATATAAGCGATTTTGACGTACTGAAAGATCCGAGTTTTTTGAATTTCGGCAACGAGAGCTTTAGAATTAATTATAATATCAACTTACAATCTCATTATATAGGAAATTATAACTTCCCATTTTACAGCTTTTTGTTAAGAAATATTGATGTATCTCATGATGCAATATTTCAAAATGATCTTTATATACCTCTAAATTTGAAGTTGAAAATGAGGAATAGCGCATTGTTTAATGACGATGTTTTATTATTTACAGGAAATTTACAGATTGGAAACGCTATGTATGCTCAAAATGAGATAAACGCTTCCCTGAATTCAAGCGTAACCGTTGGGGGAAATGCAAGCGTGAACGAATTATACGCATCCAATTCTAGGTTATTATTTTCCTCAAACTTATATGTAAAATATCTTCAACTATTTTGGTATTCAAAAATGGAAGTAGATGGAAGCATGTATTTGTCAAGTGCAACAATTGGTCCTGGCTCTACTCTGACTGTGAATGGCAACCTATATTCTGATAGGTTTTTAACGGTCTCAGACTGGCCGTTCGGCGGAAAAGTTTGTGTACATGGAAAAGCAGAAAATATCAGGACAAACGCTGACGTCAATTACAATAAAAGTAGTTGCGACAATCAACCAGAAGGGACAATCTATGTTCTAAACCAACCAGTAGACTCTCAAAATGATGGCAGTAGCGATAATAAAATTGTGACGGTTGAAGAAGGAGATGTCATCTATAAATAATGAAAAACCATCCATTAGACTGTTCATCGTCCAAATGGATGGTTTTTTGGCCTCTTCTTTTATTGATTATGATTGGCTGAATTGACATTGCTCTTATTCGTATTTTGTGAAGAAGATGGATTCTGTGTATATGATCTGTTATTGGGTGAACTGCTATTATTATCGGTTTGAAATTGGTTATTCGATGTATTCCCTGTTGATGTATTTTGTGAAGTATTGTCGGTTCCGTTGTATGACGAATGTCCTGTTGTACCATTCTCTGTGCTAGATGTGCTATCTGTCGTTGTTGTACTTTCCGGTTGTTCCAAGTTTTTCACGACGATTTTTGGGGTCGGCAAATAAAAATCTTTGGATACAAGAGATTCATAGAATACCATATGATCCAATGCCACTTCTTTATAAAGTTCCACCGAATACCCGAATTTGCCATTTCGATTGACCGCTTTTTCTGCTAACGGGCGGTATTGTATGATTTTTCTCGGTGCATACGCTTTTACGTTTTTCTTCACCAATTTGTAAGTAAAAGGATCGGTTGGGCCGATTAAACTGAGCTTCAATACGTGATTCGATATTTTCTCACTTTTGATGACAAACGCTGTATGATTGGGATTATAAATTTTTAAATCAGCTTTGGAACCGTCCACCCTTGCCTCATAACCTAATTCTATCCCCTCTGGCAAATTATCACTAATATGTCTTTCAACGATTTGTAAATTCGTTGGCAGCGCTAATTGATAGATGGCAGAAGCACAATGGATGAAAAAGGAAACGTCTCTATTGTCCAGATTTTGGATGTAATCATTCAATGAAAAGATTTTCTTTGGTTTAAGCGTCATGGTGGAGTTGGTCGCCATCCAGTCCTCTATGTCAGCTGGATCATTGACGACGATCCTTTTTGAGGCGATGATTTCCGGTTTATTATGGGACGTTTTCAAATACTGAACTAAATCTTCTGTTTGCTGTGAAGAATCTAGACGACTAGCTTTTTCCTTCAATAGCTGCTTCAACTTCTCTAAATCCACTAAATTGACTAATTCAGGGTTTTCCAATCGATTGAATAAAATCGTTTTAAGGGGTTGTTCATCCACTTCTGTATACAATACATTTCTTGCACCATCTAGACTGGCATCAAGAGAGGCATGGATCTTAAAATGTACAACACTCATCGGAATGGGAATCGTTTTATTAAAAAAAGAAAACGTTACTTGCGATTTTTTTTGCCAATCCAACACTTTTTCTGTTATTTTCGATTCTGCTTCTTCTTTATTCAAAGAGGCGATATTCATTGGACCAATATAAGTACCTTCTGAAAAAACAGGCTCTTTTTTTGAAAAGGAAGAAACCGCCAAAGTAGTGATTTTGGAAAGAGCCATTAGAACAACGGTCGAAATTAGTAAAATAGCGAAAAATCGAACCATGTTTGTTCTGTTCATGACGGATCACCTTTTTCATCCGTTTTATTTGTGCGCCGAGCCAGTATGTCTTCAAATGAAGACTCATTTTGTTGCGAGGGATTTGCTTCCTCTTCAAATGCTTCAAACCGTTTTTGATACATTTCTTGCATGCTTTCATCCTCATTTAAAGCCGTAATCGTTGAAACATCATATTCCGTTTCCATTGGGGGAGCCGTTATTTCATCACGTAAAAAATTTGGACGACCTTCTTCAAATCCAGCATTTGGTTGGATAGGTATGTCTATATTTTCTGCCATCGCTGCTTTTTCTCTCAAATCATCGTAGTCAAACTTTGGCTCTAAATTTTCAGCCTGATTCATTCCTGGATTGTCTTCAAACCACTGTTCTCTTGGGTACAAGAGAATGGTTAAGCATAAAATAAATAAGAGTGTGATCGCCGCGGCGATTCCATACGGAAAAATCATGAACGCTACCTTGGCAATCAAGAAACAAAAAATACTTGCTATCACCATATAACGTTTATGGCGTTTACTCATGGATAAAGGAATCATATAAAACAAACAAGAAAATACGATGACCGGAATGACTAAAGAAAGAATTGTCTTCATAATGCCTCCAAAAAATCAAATTCAGTTCTTTCCTCCCGCATCTATTATACTAATAAATAACATCGATTCTGTGAAAAAATTTTTATTTTTTTGAATGTCAATGAATGGGATTCTAATAGCTGTTTACGTAAAATAGGCAAATTTCCTTGAAGAAGGTGCCCGTTTTCTTTTATTAGTGGATCTACTCACTTTGTCTATCCTTACAGCGAGTTTATATTCGTGAGACGAAATCTGTGATTGCTTCTTAGCACTTATTAGAAGCAGGGATTATTACTACCCGTGGTGCTAGTTGAGTGTCAGCGCTCAACCAGCCCTAGTGTGACCAAGGAATAAGCCAACAAGATGCCATCGAGTGCCACTTCAAACCCGGCCATGGAATTCGCTCGAATGTCGGTGATCCGGTATTGGTCTACGAGAATCGAAAACACCGTCTCGATGACTTTGCGTTTTTTCCTGATCCATTCTTCCCATGCCTTGGATGGGCCGTGCTTTTGATTGTGTCGAGACGGTGTCCAGAACGCGGCTTGGTGTTCTTCGTACAGCTTTTCTCGAAGAGCGTGGCTGATGTACCCTTTGTCCCCAAAGTTGTAGGGATGAGGGATTTGAGTCATCACCGTTTCAGCGGCTTTGACGTCGTGGCAGGACGCTTCCGTCACGACATAGCCCATGGCCAGCCCTTGATTGGTCACTTGAAGATGCAGCTTGAAACCGTAGTACCATTGCTTTTTGGAAGCACAATACCCCATATCCGCGATCCCTCGAAACCGCTTGACGCGCTGCATTCTTGCGGGATGGCACAACGGAAGAGGCAAGCTGTCGACGACCGCATAAGCATGGTGTTGGCCACGTTTCGCCAGCTCATGACGGATCCATTTGATGGCGAAACCAAGCGCCCGGCAGCGGCGGTTGTATCGGGAGCGTTCAAGAAACGAGCCGTTTGTGAACAAATTTCCCGTGACAAAACGATGCCAGGCTCGTTCGGAAGAAAAGCCCAGCAGCTTCCCCAAAAGGTGAACCGCCATGACCACTTCGTCTTCTTGCTTGACCAAGTGACGGTTGCGGCGATGAAGATACATTTGAATCAACGACAGTTGGGCAGAAACAAAACAGAAAATAGCGGCATATTGTTTTTGAAGTTTGGCTGGATCTGTAGTAAAATGAAAGTGCTCTTGCATGGGGGATCTCTCCTTTCGAATGTTGGGTGACACTTTCATTCTACTGGAGATCCGCCAGCAAGGGCTATTTTTATGCTTGTCTGAGTTTTATCTAGCACCACGGGTTATTACTATATTTGGATAAAAAGGAATTTTTCCTTCTCATTCCATTCCTATATTAGAAAAAGGGGCTTTTTCAAAAAGCACTGTTCTCCCTTCTTCCAATTGCCCTGATCGTACAACACTTTCCTGCATTATTTAAGCTATTATATCAGGATGCTCGTCATTCAAAAAACCGTTGTCTTTTTAAAATGGAAGAATAAAAGATTTCAAAAAGGAATCCTATTAGAAGGCAAAAATTCTTCCTGCTACTTTATTCTTAGCTTTCTTTCTATTATCATTGGTGGAGTAAAGAACATTGACATTTTACTCGAAAAAGTACGAATGAAAAGGCGGGTCTGCATTGATGAAAACCATTTTTGGCTACTTCTTCACTGCCGTTCTGATGGCGCTTGCGATTTACTTTTTTTATTTTGCCAATCAGGAAGCGCAGCATGTCGAAAGTTTTGACAAAGTTGTAGAAAAGAAGATTCCGATACATTCGGTGGATCTTTCTCAAGAAAGCAAATTTTTGGACCAGAACGGCCGTAGTTTCTGGAAATTCGCAATCCTTATCGAATTGTCGTGAGCAACAAAGACATTCCCGATTTCATGAAGGAATTATTTTTGCAGTCTGAGGACCGGCAATTTTACGAACATGGCGGCATAGACGCTTTCGCCGTATTGAGGGCGATGATCGTCAATTCTCATTCTCATCAAATCGAGCAAGGCGGAAGCACCATCACCCAGCAGCTGGCCCGAAACTTATACTTGAATTACAACAAAACGTTTAGTCGAAAATTATCCGAAGTGTTTTATGCCTATGAACTGGAAAAAAAATTAACGAAAGATCAAATTCTCAATCTTTATTTAAATACCATTTATTTTCAAAACGGAGTATACGGGGTGGAAGCCGCTTCCCAGTTTTACTTTCAAAAAAGCGTAAAGGATTTAACGAAAGCACAGATGGCTTTTCTGGCGGCGATACCTAATAATCCAAGCTTATATAATCCTCTTACTCACTTTGCGAATACGAAAAAACGACAGGAACGATTGATTGATTTAATGAAGAAAAACGGCTTTCTTACAGCTGAAGAAGCTGAAGCAGCCAAAAAAGAACCCATTACATTAAAATTGAAAAAGCGAATAGATGAATTTCCCAATTATTCCACTTATGTTCAAGAAGAATTGAAAGAACTGATTGCGGAAAAAGAAGGGTATAAAGAAAAACTGGCCAATGCAAATCCTAAGGAAAAAGAACAAATCGAAAAACAGTTGGAAAACCGCTTAAATAAAGTGCTATCATCCGGAATTATGATTTATACCTCTTTAAATCCAATCATACAGCAAAAAGCGGAACACGCTGTTTCTTCCGTTTTGTCTTATACCAATGTGGAAGGTGCTGCTGCGGTCATCGACAATCAACATCGAAACATAATCGCATTAGTGGGAGGAAAAGATTTTCACCATACGGATTTCAACCGGGCATACCTTGCTTACCGGCAGCCGGGATCATCGATTAAACCGCTGCTCGACTACGGGCCGTATATCGATCGTTTCCATGTTTCTTTATCCAGTCTTGTCAATGCCAACAACGTCTGCATCGGCAATTACTGTCCGACAAACTACAGCAAAAAAGAATATGGATACGTCACTCTGAAAAAAGCGTTTGCGAATTCGTATAATACTCCTGCCGTCCGGATTTTCATGCAAACCGGGATCAAAAACTCTTTTTCCTATTTGAACAAATTTGGTTTTGAAAAAGTATCAGAAAGGGACGAGAATCCGTCAGCAGCCATCGGAGGCTTTACTTACGGGATGACTCCGCTGGAAATGACATCCGCCTACACCTCATTTATTGATGGCAGCTATAAAAAGCCTAGAGCCATCCAAAAGGTGACGGATTTAAAAGGACACGTTTTATATCAGTGGAAAGATGAACCTGTCAAAATTTGGTCGTCGGATACCGTATATAAAGTCCGGGAATTAATGGCAGAAGTCGTAAAAAACGGTACTGGTAAAAAAGCGAAAATCGCCCGCTCTTATGTGGGAGGGAAAACCGGAACGACCAACAATTACCACGACTTCTGGTTTGTCGGGCTGACGGATCAATATACAGCAGGTGTCTGGGTAGGAAGGGATACACCGTCAAGCATCGAATCATTGGAACATTACGGGCCACAGCTGCTCATTTGGCGGAAGATCATGCAATAATCCAATATTCTTCGTTTTTGAAACAGAAAAATCATTGAAGCAAAAAAGGTCAGCTCCTCCGTCACCCGAATGGGATCGGAAGGAACTGACCTTTTTTCGTCATTTCTCATTTTTGATTTAAATAGGCAATCCGGCCATCGCAGTGTTATAGATTTTCAGAATCATATAGAGCAGAGCGGACGTAATAAAGCCCCAAACGACAATTTGGAAGCAAATAAAACCGACGAGTTTAAACGATGTTGTCAACGAAGGGCTGATTTTATAAACAAAATAAATAAAATAGATTAAAACGGTTAAAAGAAATATGGTGATAATCCCAATGATGGATGCATAACTGCACAACGAAACCAACCCGCCGGCCAAAAAAATAAGTGAACCATTTCGGACGTTTTTTAAAATGTCTCCGTCTGTATCCGTGGAAAAAAAGAGCAAAGAAAGTTCATTGATGGTTTCAGCGACTACTTTTAAAGCCGACAGCACCATGAAAAACACTGCGATCAGTCCAATCATGACAGCCAGCTTCAATTCTGTTTCCGAAATGATTCCCAGCATTCCTTGATAAATGCCAATCTGTTTCAAAAAATTGATGATGGTATCTTCCACATAAATCGCCAGTGACAAGCTGAATAATAAAATGGTCAAAAAAGGAAAATAACCTGTTAAATAAGTATTTTTCATGATCAGTCGCTCCTGTTTTTCTCGAATCAACTTTCATTATGCAAGAGCCTTTCTACATTTACAAGAGCTTTATAGAAAAACATTGATTTTTCGTTTATTTATAGAATGGCAGTCAAAATATCCCTTTTCTCCATTTTCAATCGTCCAAAAATCTTTTCTCCATCTCCCAACTGCCTGCCATTCTTGAGAGTTTCTAAAAAGCCCTGTACAATAAACGGTCTACGTTTACTTTGCTTTCTTATGTATCATCGTTTATTGACAATGGCAACCGTACATCTCGATAAACAAATAAGACGGTCGTTTTCGTCGACGATCCGGATCTCCCAAACACATGTTGACCTTCCAATATGTACTGCTTCTGCACGGGCTGTCACCATTCCCTCTGTTTTAGAACGGATATGATTAGCGTTTATTTCAAGTCCAAAGCAGATTTGTGTTTCCGGATCAATGAGTTGTGCTGTTCCTAAGCTTGCAGCGGTTTCAGCCAATGCAACGGAAGCCCCTCCATGAAGAAATCCCATTGGCTGCCGAGTGCGGTCATCTACAGGCATGGTCATGACCACTTTCCCTTTTTTCATTTCGATTATTTTCATGCCAAGACTGGCTATCAACCCTTGTTCATAATTTCCTTCCATTAACTATCCCCCGTTTTTTATTTTTTAGAAAATACGTTGTTTTTTAAATATTTTCTCTTATTTTATCATAATCACCGTTACAGAAAACTTATAAAAAGTTATAATTTCCTACAACTTTTATGTTTCATTACTTCTTCATCGTGTCTGCTTTCACGTCTATCTATTAAACAGATCGCTACTTGCATTTGGTGTAACACTCCAAAGTCGTAAATTCCCGACTAACGAATCGGTACATGTCTGCATTAACTTGCATTGTTAAGATGCAGATTCTAAAACATTTTCACCATATTTTTTAAGATTTATAGACGCTTGATAATCTCGATCAACAATATTTCCACATTCGCATTCAAAAGTTCTATCGGATAACTTCAAGTCTTTTTTAACTTTTCCGCAACAAGAACACAACTTAGAACTTGGAAACCATCTATCCGCCAAAATGAAGCGAATATTATTCCAATTTGACTTGTATTCAATTTGTCTTCTAAATTCATGGAAACACTGTTGTTGAACAGATTCAGCTAAATGTTTATTTTTCATCATACCTTTTACATTCAAATCTTCTAAAACAATAAACATTGGTTTTCTGTTTACGATTTCAGAAGTGATTTGATGTATGTAGTTATGACGAATATTCGTTAGTCTTCGTGAAACTTTTAAAAGTTGCTTTTCACTTTTTATAATGTTGTTGGTTTTCCTGTAACGGTTTCCCTCCCTTCCTTTTTCATATTTTCTTGAAATTTTACGTTGCAACCTGCGCTTTTTCTTTTCTAATTGCCTAATTCTTTTTGTTTTATTAATATTTCCATAAACTTTACCATCAGAACAAACAGCTAAATCTTTTATTCCTAAGTCAATACCTATCCCTTCTGTTTTTGAAGGAGAATAATCACTATCTGTTTCTATTCCAACAGATACCCACCAATTCAAACCATCAAATGTAAATCGAGGATTCATATACTTAACATTTTCACCAAATGGAATACGTCCTTTTTCTGCTAATCGAATCCAATTTATCTTTTGTTTATTCGACTTTTTACTTGAAGCAAATCCCTCTACTTTAACATGTGTTTTTGTGAATTTGATTTTCACATTATCCTGATAAAAACTAGGTATAGATTTCTTTTTCCTTTTAAATTTTGGATATTTTGATAGTCCTTTAAAAAATCGTTTGTAAGCATCACAAGCATCTTTAATAGCTTGTTTCGTTACATTATTACTTACATTATTCAGCCAATTAAATTCATCAAGATTTTTCATTTGAGTAAACTGTTTTCTCAAAGTTGAATCATTGATGAATTTACCACCATTTTGATAATTTTCTTGTTGCTTTGCAATTGTCCAATTATAAGCAAACCCGTGGTGCTAGATAAAACTCAGACAAGCATAAAAATAGCCCTTGCTGGCGGATCTCCAGTAGAATGAAAGTGTCACCCAACATTCGAAAGGAGAGATCCCCCATGCAAGAGCACTTTCATTTTACTACAGATCCAGCCAAACTTCAAAAACAATATGCCGCTATTTTCTGTTTTGTTTCTGCCCAACTGTCGTTGATTCAAATGTATCTTCATCGCCGCAACCGTCACTTGGTCAAGCAAGAAGACGAAGTGGTCATGGCGGTTCACCTTTTGGGGAAGCTGCTGGGCTTTTCTTCCGAACGAGCCTGGCATCGTTTTGTCACGGGAAATTTGTTCACAAACGGCTCGTTTCTTGAACGCTCCCGATACAACCGCCGCTGCCGGGCGCTTGGTTTCGCCATCAAATGGATCCGTCATGAGCTGGCGAAACGTGGCCAACACCATGCTTATGCGGTCGTCGACAGCTTGCCTCTTCCGTTGTGCCATCCCGCAAGAATGCAGCGCGTCAAGCGGTTTCGAGGGATCGCGGATATGGGGTATTGTGCTTCCAAAAAGCAATGGTACTACGGTTTCAAGCTGCATCTTCAAGTGACCAATCAAGGGCTGGCCATGGGCTATGTCGTGACGGAAGCGTCCTGCCACGACGTCAAAGCCGCTGAAACGGTGATGACTCAAATCCCTCATCCCTACAACTTTGGGGACAAAGGGTACATCAGCCACGCTCTTCGAGAAAAGCTGTACGAAGAACACCAAGCCGCGTTCTGGACACCGTCTCGACACAATCAAAAGCACGGCCCATCCAAGGCATGGGAAGAATGGATCAGGAAAAAACGCAAAGTCATCGAGACGGTGTTTTCGATTCTCGTAGACCAATACCGGATCACCGACATTCGAGCGAATTCCATGGCCGGGTTTGAAGTGGCACTCGATGGCATCTTGTTGGCTTATTCCTTGGTCACACTAGGGCTGGTTGAGCGCTGACACTCAACTAGCACCACGGGTTAAGCAAATCTAGCTGTATTCGCATATAGAAATAATCTAGTTTTTTGCTTATTATTTGGTTTCAACATCCCTTTTATTGACTTTATCATTTAGCAACTCCTCATTTTCCTCAATTAATTCATCTACTAACTTTCTAGTTTTATTAGCACGTTTTCCTTGTAATCTACAACTAAATACTGTAACAATCTGTATTAAATCTTCTACAAGTTCTTGTTCATCTGTTTTTTCAGTGCTATCTAAAACTTCAATCTCACACCCATTAAGGTTTGCCATATACTCAACCAATTCAAAACCAAATCTAAGAAGCCTATCTTTATGGAATACTACTATTTTATCTACTTCTTTGTTATTTATCATTTTGATTAGTTGACGCAAACCTTTTTTCTTGTAATTAATCCCACTACCAATGTCTTGAATGATTTCATATTCAACATTTAACGATTCTAAATATTTTTTCATATTTTCAACTTGTCTTTGCAAATCATCTTTTTGTTTATTAGAAGAAACTCTGCAATAACCAACCACTTTTTGACTAGTTTCTTTAATACCAAGTACCTCTTTAAGTTGATCGTGAGAATAATATCTATAGCCGTTTGAGCCAGTATGATGTGGTTTTAATTTTCCACTTTTGTCCCAATTTCTTAAAGTTTGTGGCGTTCGATTGATTAATTTGGAAAATTCATGAATGCTATAATATCTCATGCTATATTCCTCCTTAAATTAAATATAGCATGAAAAAATTATAAAGTAAATAAAAATTTTATAACTTTTTATAAGTTATTTAAAACTGTTTAAGCCTCCTTTCCCGCCTCATAACGATCCAAATTCTATTCCTTATGGCCCAAATCATCCAACATACATTTCTCCCGACAACCGACAATTTCCAGTCGTCCAGATCAACCAGTTCACTCAATCCGCCAGAAAATCATTGGAACTGCTAAGAGACGCACAACTGTTTTTGAATACGGTCTCCACGAACGGTGCCTTTGCAAGAGAGCTGATGGACGCCGCTCAACGTTCGCAAACAACGAAAGTGATACAAATGATTCAATCGATTGGAATTAGAATTCGGCCGGAAATTTATTTTAATCCGGATGGGCTTTTAGTTCGCTTTACCCGCATGGATGAAGATCAAAAAAAAAGAATGCTGCCGATTACTGTTGGAACTTCGTTGGAAGAAATAATATAGGTTTTTGACTTTTCACTGCATTTTTTTGATAGAGAACCTGCTTAGTATGCAAGAGAATAGCCATCCCTTTCAAAAAGGCTGTTGATAACTAGGAAGCCGATCCATGTTTCATAGAGCGGCTTCCTTTGCTCCATTCATCAGCCTCTTTCCTTGTTTAAAAATACGGATATGGATAAAACGGACGCGGACCGTAAAAAGGATATGGCGGTCTAAACAATGATGCTGCTATCGCCGTTCCTAGCAAGCCGCCCAACAGTCCACCGATAAACGGTTCCCCCGGAAAAAAGCGATGCGGATAATACATATAGGGTAACCTCCTTTTCCTATGCTACCCTATCCTTATGCAAAGACGGAAATCTTTGTATAGGCCCGCCAAAAATTTAGCTTTAAAAAGCAGCGGTACGAAAATCAAACGCCGTATCCTTACTCTTTATCAAATCGATCGACAAATAAAGCAAGCGTTCTCGTCATGACGCCCGTTGCACCTGCAGGCCCCAAGTCGTAGTCCTTATCGGTATCAGCCGTTCCGGCAATATCCAAATGCACCCAAGGAGCTCCTTCCACGAATTCTCCAATAAAAGCAGCTCCCATGATCGCATGGCCTTCTCTGCCGGGAGAATTATTTAAATCGGCTATTCGGCTATTTCGAACCCGTTTTTTATCTTCTTCCGTATAAGGCAGCCGCCAAATATATTCTCCAGCTTCAAAAGAAGCCTCTAAAATTTGTTCAAAAAGCCATTCATCATTGGTGACCGCTCCTGTTTTATCTGTCCCGAGCGCAACGATTACTCCGCCTGTCAATGTGGCCACATCGACTAAATATTCGGCGCCATGATGTTTCGCATAAGTGACGGCATCCGCCAATACTAAACGCCCTTCAGCATCCGTATTCAATACTTCGATCGTTTTTCCATTCATGGATGTTATCACATCATCAGGCCGAAATGCCGACGCGCTCACGACATTGTCTGTAGCCGGAATGACTGCCACCACATTTTGTTTAGGTTTCCATTCGGCGATCGCCTCCATTGCCCCAAGTACAGCTGCAGCCCCCGCCATATCGGTTTTCATGCCGACAAGTCCGTTTTTCGTTTTGAGCGAGTAGCCGCCCGAATCATATGTAATGCCTTTTCCGATGAGCCCGATGACATCTTCCCACTTTTCTTTTCCTTTAAATTTTAGCGTAATCATTTTTGGTTCTTCTTTGGAACCTTGATTGACGGCCAAAAAAGCGCCCATTCCCAGTTTTTCGATTTCGCTTTTCCCAAGAATCTCTACTTCCAATCCATATTTTTCTGCCAATTGGCTTGCGTACGTAGCAAGATAGGACGGAGTCAGCAAGTTGCTTGGCATATTGACGAGCGTACGAGCGGAATTCGTCGCTTTTCCAAGTATGTATCCTGCTTTGGCTGCTTGTTCGATTTCTCCGATCGTATGGCTGCTGTAAACAGTCATTTCCTCAATCCGCGGTTCCGGCAGATTGGTTTTTTGCTTATAATCACGGAATTCATATGTAGAAAGCGGAACCGCTTCGCCTAATGCCGCTGCTGCTTGAACGGCATCCCATTTATCCGTTATAAACGTATCAAGCGCAATGGCGGCCTTTTGAACCGGCGTATTTTTTATATATTTGGCGGCTTTTCCAAAAGCCATTTTTAATTTCTGAATCGTGAGTTCTTTTTCTTTTCCCAAACCGACAAATAAGATTCTTTTGGCAGGCACAAAACCAAATGTATGGATCAGTTGCACGCTTTTATATTTGGCGGAAAGATCCCCGGTCTTTACAAGTTCCGTCAACTGACCTTGAAACGCCTCATCCAATTCGCCGAGAACTCCTTCAAACTTAAGGGGTTTATCCAACAAACCGACGATCAAGCAAGGCAATTCTATTTGAAACGGATTTTCATGACTAAATTGAAACATCTTTTAACACCTCCAACACCATTATAACCCTGGCAGAAAATAAACCACCAGTAATGATCATGGATATTTGGAGTTGTTCACTTCCAACTGCTATTTACTGGAAAAAAAGAACAAGACAAAAGGATCAACCCCTCCATCCCGCTCTTTCTGTACAAGCTCAATATGGAAAGATGATCCTATTTGACTCTCGAAATTTTTATTCATTGCGGGTTTTTATATATTGCTGCCGGTATACTTGCAAAGCTTTATTTTGGTTTAAAGAAGCCAGCGTTTCTTCTGTCAAAGTTCCTTTTCCCATTTTGACAATATAAACGGCCAGTTTTTTCTTTCCCCACTCTTTATAAACATCATCAACTGTCTCGTAATATAGGTCAATCCGATTTCCTTTGATTGCGCTCCCGGTATCCGCTACCACTCCATAGCCATATCCGGGAATGAACAAAATCGTTCCAATCGGAAAGATCGTTGTATCAGCGGCAATAGTCGAATAAAGATCTCTTTTTACCTTGACGCCTGAATATGTAATACCATAACTGGGATGGCTGGGAGACTTCCCCGTTGATTCTTTTCCGGCTGTATAACCTGTCGCAATCACCGTTTTTTGGGGGTATTTCGACCAATCAACATCTTGTTCCAATATACGGGGCTGCTTCTCTCTCTCCGGTTGGGCATTCGCTTGCACAGGTTTCATAAGCAGCTGATCGATCCTTTTTTCGGATAATCCTTCAAGCTTTCGCTCACTCGTTTCCATCTTTGATAAAATCGTATGTTTAAGAGCCCAATTTCCAATCATAGCCGCATCTACTCCGGAAATCGTTTCAAAAGTGGCCATAAGTGCGATTAAAAATAAGATGGTCATAAAAACTCTTTTGGACGTCCGTTTTATTAGTCCCATCCTTTCACTCCCCTCACCCTATTGGTCTCCAAATGATGGCCACATTATTCAAAAATGGAGAAAAAACTTGGTAAAGGTTGGAGTGAACAAAAAAGGCTTCGTGAAGAAAATCCATGATGAGAATGAGAAGAACCCGTTTTATACAAATCACCCATGATGAGATGACCTAAAAAGAAAAAAGCCGGCTTTTCTTCGATTAGTCCATCAGTGCCTTATTAGAAGCTTTTGCGAAGGCATTCCCTCATTTTTTTGTTTCAAATTGTGCTACAATAATGCCAAAAATGATCTGGAGGCATGTATATGTCGGAACATCACTTTCGTTTAAAAGCAAACTGGCCCGGCCTGCGAAATGATGTTGGGGAAATAAAAGCTGGGAATTTACGGACAAAGGTTTCGATTCCGGCGGAAATGGACGGCCCAGGCGTCGGGACAAATCCGGATGAAATGCTTTTAGGGGCGGCAGCCACTTGTTATATCATTACATTGGCCGCCATGTTGGAACGAAGCAGGCTGGAGAAGAAACAGTTAACGTTGGAATCAGAAGGGATCGTTGAAGTAACCAATGGCGTATTGACTTATAAAAAAATCATCCATCGTCCGAAAATAGTCCTTCATCGTGATGCAACCGCCAAAGAAATCAGCCGAGCACAACGTCTTGCTGAAAGAGCAGAATCGTCCTGCATGATTTCACGAGCCGTCAAAGGAAATGTGGAGATAGAACTGGAAATAGACATTCAAGTTGCTTCCGAATAACCGTGAACATAAAACTTTTAACGATTTTGGAGCCAAAAAGAGACTGAATCCAAAAGAGTGATTTCCTTTTGGATTCAGCCCTTCAAAACATTCGATATCCTTTTTTTCTTAATTCCTTTATGACAATTCCCGATAAAACGGCCCCGGCTAAGCCGCTTAACAAAATCAACATATCGGCCGGTTTCAGTCCTACCAATCTTTCTCCTAACGTAGTGAAAGCCTCTCTAGTATGCGTTATATAAGAAAGCGTACTAATCCCATCTACAATGATCAACACAACGAGAGGATATAAAATCGACATGATCCATGTCTTTCGAAGCCGCATATTTAAAATAAATCCGATTCCGAAAAAAAGCACAAAAAACAGCAGCATCGATATAAATAAAACAGCAATATGCACTAGGAAACACCCCACAGGACTAAAAAGTATACTGAATATTCTTATATACGCCAATCTTCCCGATTATTCCTCTATTCCAATCTCATTATTCTCTCATTTTTTCAGCCCCTTTTGATTTCTGGAAGTGTTCCCCACTTTTAAAAGGATAAATGCGAACGAGTAGTCCTTGCTGTTGATTTTTGTTTCAACGATCACACAAAACATTCATGATCGTCTCTCTCCCAACCCGTGCATGAAAATAGTTCCTTCCCGTCCATATTGGTAAAGACACAAACAGTTCATAATACGTGGCTTTTTTTGGTGGTTCGACCCTGAACACAAAACTGTTTGAGTGAATTTGGTGTTCAACCCTTTGTTAGCTCTTTCCAAATGGAAGGATGACTACGTACAGAAAAATGCTTATTTTCAAATTCACTCACTGTTTGTGATCCTATCTTTATGGAGTGATTGGATGGAAGTATTTATTGAAAGATGTGCAGGATTGGATGTTCATTCAGAAACCATAGTGGCTTGTGTTCTGATTGGTTCAAAGGATGATGAACTAATTAAGGAAACAGAAACCTTTCCGACTTTGACCAAAGATTTATTCCGGTTGTTACAATGGCTCGAAGACCATGATGTGACCCACATTGCGATGGAAAGTACGGGAGTCTACTGGAAACCCGTGTTCAATATCTTAGAGGACTTCTTCGATATAACCCTGGCGAACGCCCAGAGGATTAAAAACGTACCTGGAAGGAAGACGGATGTTTCTGACGCTGAATGGATTGCAAAATTATTGCGCCATGGATTAATTGAAAAGAGTTTTGTCCCTCCGGTAGATATTCGGGAGCTGCGTGATTTAACAAGGCTGAGAAAGAAATGGATTTTCACAGAAAATTATTTTCACAGAAAAAAACAGAACGGCTTATTACGCCGTTCTGTCGTTGTAATAACCTTTTTATTTGTTGTACAATCAGCCGTTTTGTTATCTGTAAAAGGCTTAGCTGACTGTCTTAGAAAAATTTGAACTTTCCTTTTTTCAGTACCAAGGACAAACCGCCAATCATAAACAAAGCACGGTTGTCAATCACTTTTTTCATAAAGGAAGCTTTTGTACCTTTCAGCTTTCTGCCGAACACAATTCCGATTGCGTCGTCATCGCCAAGAGAACATACCGTTCCTTTATTATCAAATACAAATTTTTGAGTTTCTTGTCCTTTTAATAAGGCTACGATATTTTTCGCACACACCACACCTTGCTGCATGGCAATTTGGGCAGTCGGCGGATATGGACGATTCGTTTCTTCATTAATGACAAGCGAACAGTCTCCTACAATAAACACATTATTGTAGCCAGGAGCTCGCAAATCTTCTTCTACTTTTACACGGGCACGATTGTTTTCAAAACCGGCTTTTTCAATGACAGAGTTTCCTCTAACTCCCGCAGCCCAAATGACAGTTCCTGCCTTAATTTCTTCGGTTTCATTTTCGCCTTTCGCTACGATAATACCGTCAGGAGTCGCTTCTTTAATGGCCGTGCCGATTCGAAATTCAACGCCTTTCTTTTGCAGCTGTTCCATTGCATATTGAACAAGTTCCGGATCAAATCCAGGAAGAACAGTTGGCGCTGCTTCTACGCAGATGATACGCACTTTTTGGAAATCAACGTCGTATTCGCGGCAAAGTTCAGGAACACGATTGGTCAATTCCCCTAAAAATTCGATGCCAGTAAATCCGGCACCGCCGACAACGATCGTTAAACGTTCTTCTTTTTTATCTTTTTCAGTGTTGTAAGTAGCAAATTGAGTTTCGATATGCTCGCGGATACGTCGGGCAGCATTTACGCTCGTGATCGCAAAAGCATACTCTTTCAACCCTTTAATTCCAAATGTTTCTGATTCAGGTCCTAAAGCGACAACGAGATAATCGTAGTCCAACTCCCCGTTATTAAGAACTACTTTATTTTCGTTTGGTTTAATGTTTTCAACAGTAGCTTGAACAAATTTGACTTTGCTGCGGTTAATTACGTTGCTGATCGCATAGCGTACCCGGTCGTGATGAAGGGTTCCAGCAGAGGCTTCGTGAAGCCAAGTCGTTTCATAGTGATAGTCATGTTTGTTCACTAAAACAATTTCCGCTTCGTTTTGGCTTAACATCTTTTGGAGGCGCGTTACAGTCATCAATCCACCATAACCCGCGCCAAGTACAACGATTTTTGGCTTAGTCACTGTTATCACTTCCACCTTTTTCTTTTAGTATGAGTGAATTCGAAAAAGTTTATTTCCTTTTTGCAATTAAAAATATCACATGTGATATTTTTCACGAATGAGGGCATACAACGACTTTTCCGAAATTTGTCATAAAATCTTAACATTATTCCCTTATAAATAATATTCCTTTTACATATACTTTTCAACCCATTTCCTACAATTAAAAGGAAGTTTTCAAAATTATATCCCTTATAAAGAAAATAATGAATTTTGGTATTTTTTGAAATGTTTTTCTCTTGTTGTATTGAAAAATGGAAACACTGAATTGGAGTATGATAAAATGGTGTTTAATAAAACTTCCATTGGTCAATAAAGCGATGAATGCAAGGCTATCTGCTAGTATATGGAAATGGGGGAGATTGTTTTGAAAGAAGACTCAAACATATACGATATGACGATTATCGGCGGTGGACCTACCGGCTTGTTTGCAGCTTTTTACGGAGGGTTAAGACAAGCGTCCGTAAAATTAATTGAGAGCTTACCCCAACTTGGCGGCCAGCTGGCTACTCTTTATCCGGAAAAATACATTTACGATGTTGCCGGCTTTCCCAAAATTAAAGCACGCGATTTAGTTGAACAACTCAAAGAACAATTATCGCTGTTTAAGCCCACCATTTGCTTGGAACAAACGGTCACTGATCTTCAAAAATTGGATGACGGAACATTTCGATTAACGACAGATAAAGAAATACACTATACAAAATCTGTTATTATCACTGCCGGGATTGGAGCATTCCAACCTCGAAAACTGGAGCTTGAAGAAGCGGAGCAGTATGAAGGAAATCACCTTCATTACTTCGTAAACGATCTGGATACATTTAAAGGAAAAAATGTAGCGATATGCGGCGGGGGAGATTCAGCGGTCGATTGGGCATTGATGCTGGAACCAATCGCTAAAAAAGTAACGATCATTCACCGCCGAGATAAGTTCCGCGCCCACGAACACAGCGTTGAACAACTGAAAGCTTCTACCGTGGAGATCAAAACGCCGTTCGTTCCGTCGAAAATACTCGGAGACGGACGTACAATCCATGGACTTGTTCTTAATGAAGTACGCGGAGAACGGGAAGAAACGATTGAAGTGGATGAATTGATCGTCAACTATGGATTTGTTTCTTCACTTGGTCCTATCAAAGATTGGGGAATCGAAATCGCTAAAAACTCCATTGTTGTCAATTCCAAAATGGAAACCAATATTCCCGGAGTTTATGCGGCCGGAGACGTTTGTACATATGAAGGAAAAGTAAATTTGATCGCAAGCGGATTCGGCGAAGCCCCTACGGCCGTCAGCAATGCAAAAGCTTTTATTGATCCAAAGTCCCGCGTTCAGCCAATGCACAGTACGTCTTTATTTGAACAATAAAAAGCTTTCAAGGATGTTCAACCGGAACAGTTCCATATTGGACCGGCTCGTCAAAACAAGAACGAACGACTTCTTCATCGTGCAGATAGCTCATAAACATATACAATCCGCCGATATATCCTTTGCCCAAAATCGCTGAAAGACGGTTCGTTTTTGATTTTAAAGCCATGGAACAGGCGCCGGGGAATCAGTACTCTAAAATAGCAGGAAATAGTTTCGTCCAAAACCAAAAGGCATGCCGTGAATGATGCATGCCTTTTGGTTTTGCCGCAATTTCTAGTCATGGAATGAAAATCCGGCTTATTGGATGACTGTAAAAAAGTTATTTTATGCATATAAGTACGACTTTACATTTTTGCCTACAAAAGCTTTCCAAACGATGAGATTATATGGATTACTCCAATCGATTTCGTCTTGATTTCGTTCAAACATCTGATGAAGACGGTTGCTGTTAAAAATAATGGACCCCTTTTGATCAAATGCTACCCCGTCTACCCACAGCATCCGATCATCAGAGACGAAGCGATGGAATCGATTGTTCTTAGGAGAATAGACTCCGATTCCTTTCCCTTCCAGCATCGTATAAAAAACATTTCCTCTGTTGTCTGCGTGCATCCCGTCGGTGGTCGTCCCTTTGCTTCCAATCGCTTTAACCGCTCGACTGATTTCATCTAAGGGTGTTTGAAAGTTTCTCAAAAGCGCTGTATCGATCGCATATAAATTTCGACCTGTAACCGGGCAATAATACAAAGTGGAACGATCTGCGGACAACGCAATACCATCGCTCCCTATTTTAATCGGTCTGTCTTTAAAGACCGGTTTCGAGTCAATCTCAAAAACAAATCCCGGAAAATCTTGTGTGCTGTAATGACGGTCAAGCACACGTCTGAAAGTTTTGTTCCTCATATTGTATACGATGATTCCACCGACAACGGGATGGTCGGGCCAACCATTTCCGGAATCGGTGATGTAGACAAAACCATGTTTATTGTCTACAACCAAATCATTTAAAAAGGAAGTTCGATACGAAGCAATCTCATTCGGTATTTTGATCGAATCAATCAATTGATTCGTATTTAAATCCCATATAACCAATTTTTGCGAACCTTCCCGCGAAGGGGCATAGGCGATTTTCCCTTGATCTAACAGCCACATCCGGTTGTTTTCATCAATTTCATATCCCAGGACAGATTGCAGCACTCCAGGGCTGCCCGCCTTATTCCATTCCCAGCTTGGAAAAGCTTCTAACAGCGGTTTGCCGTTTTTTATTACAATGCGATTCATAGTAGAAGGGATGCCTTCTGCCCAGCGGGGAACAGATACATAATAGTTGCCTTGCTGATCAACCTTAATACCGGCAGGCATGGCATGTCTCCAATATTGATTTGCCTCAAATTCCTGCTTCATCCTTAAATTTGGAAAATGCCAATCCAAATGGTTCCAATGGAAGAGGATTTGATAGCGACCGATTTTCCCTTTCTCGTCTTGAAAAAAATACCGCGCCCAATAAGGATCTCGTTGGTACGGATGTGGATGTTGATAAGCATGTTGCAGATAAGGATACATTGGATAAGGGGAGAGCTGCGAGGAATAATACTGTCGCTCATTATTTCTTGGACAGTCACCGGTCCCGTTGTATTTGGAATCCTGCATGTCATCCAACCTCCTCTTAAGGTTTCTCGTGGTCATTCCCTTTGATCAATATATGTCTGCTGTTCAAAAAGGCATGGGCTCAAGCCGGGCGTCATCATCAGAATAGTAAGGTGGTGGCATAGTTGCATCCAAGACAAGAGGGAAAAAGAAATAGCCGATTCCAAAGATAAAAGATATCTGTGTTTTAACATCAAAAAAACGACCTCCTTCAACGATTTAACATAAACCGTTAAAAGAGGTCGTAATTAACAACCCTAAATCGCAAATTTTGGGGTTGTTTTTATTCAAAAATACAAGCACAGACTGCGGATTTTTTACTGGAATTAACAACCCTTACCGATTATGTTGCCGTTTCAAAACGTGCCGGAAGACTTAGCACTCTTCCGGCGTTCCAACGTTTTGCGCCGTACGGAATGATGAACCGCAACCGCATGTGGCAATAGCGTTTGGATTATCGATTGTGAATCCGCCGCCCATTAACGATTGTTTATAATCAATTTTGGTTCCTTGCAAGATCGGTGCGCTTGCTTTATCCACTAATACTTGAATGCCATGTTGTTCAAATTGGATATCGTCTTCACTCGCTTCATGGTCGAATCCCATTCCGTAAGATAATCCGCTGCAGCCGCCGCCTCTGACAGCCACGCGCAAAAAAGCGCCTTCTTCTTCATTTTCTTTCATCATATCTTTTATTTGAAAAGCTGCAGCTTCCGTAAGGCTAATGACTCCCTCCATCTTAAAAACCTCCTTTTGTATTGAATTTCTATTCTTTTCGGAGTACAAACCGTCCCGATTAAAAACAGCGGATTCCGATGTTATTTGTAGTATAATCCGTTTTTCTTTTTTCCTCAATAGATCCGTTTGAAAACACACGAATAAGTCCCTGAATGATTTGACAATAAAATCCGTTTATGGGGTCATCTTTTCATTTTCCATTCAGATAATACATTCTCATAATAAAAAAGGCCTATTTAAATTTTTTTACAACGAATAAAGACCTATTTTAAAAATTTTTGTATAATGAAAAAGACCTATCAAATAAAATAATAAAACATCTCAGGAAGTGAACAAATTTGGCGGAAATCACACCATTTTACGAAAAAACTGAAGAATGCCCTCTTTGCAAAAAAATTTTCACCACCACTAAAATACGTTCCCGCTTTATAAAAGTGGCTTCTTATGATACAGATTTTTCCCCTGTCTATCAAGATTCTGAAATCAACTCGATCATTTACTTTGTAAACGTGTGCCCCCATTGCGGCTATTCTTACACAGAGGAATTTTCCCGATATTTCCCCCCGGCCGTTTTAAATGAAATCAAAGAGAAAGTTTGCTCGCGCTGGGTGTACCAGGACTACGGCAAACACCGCAGCATAAAAGATGGGATTAACAGCTACAAACTAGCTTATTATTGCGCCACCTTAAAGCATGAAAAAAATATCACAATGGGCGGGCTGGCATTGCGTACGGCTTGGTTATACCGTCTCTTGAAAATTCAAGAAGAAGAAAATCGTTTTTTAGAAATGGCCGTCAAACAATACGAAGATTCCTATTCAAAAGGAGACTTTTCACGAACAAAAATGTCTGAAATAAAACTTTTATATTTGATCGGGGAATTAAAAAGACGGCTGGGACACTACAAAGAAGCGACCTTTTATTTTTCCAAAGTAATCGAACGGCAAAAATTCGCTACAGAACCAAAGATTTTGGAAATGGCAAAAAATCAGTGGCAAATGATCAGACAAACAATGGAATAGAAAGGCGGCAAAGCCCGGTTCTTCTGTCAAAATTTGTTTTCTAAACAGCCTCTATATTCTATTTGTACGATGATTTTTGCCGTTTTCTCTCGCCCTTTTTCACACCAATCCTCCCATCTTTAGCTCTCTCTTTTAAAACATCGGGTTTTCTTCGATATGTTTATATATATTCTTCACCAACTCTTCCGGAGAGTCCCCTCTTACAGGATCGCCGTTGACAAGGGCGAAAAGGGATTCTCCACAAAGAGTGCAATAATTAAGACAGCCATATTCGACAATGTCCAGATTAGGATCTTCTTCCAATATTTCAAGCGCTTTTTGCGCACCGCTTGCTAAATTGCTGACGCAGAATTCAATAATTGGATTCATATCATCACCCCAGGATTGATTGTACTATTGTTCCGCCGGTCAGAAAAGAAATGTATCTTGCCAATAGACATATGATGGAAACCCCTTAATAAGCTGTTGTGAAAAACATGAACTTTCGTTATACTCTTGTATGGGGTATTTTTATAGATAATTTTTCTTATTGCATTTTTCATATTGAAAGGGTTTTAAAACTGACTTAGCAGAACAAAAGGGGAAATTTTTTATGAGAAACTTGGTTTTACTTGGCGGAGGATATGGGAATATGCGAATATTGCTCCGGCTGTTGCCAAATCTTCCGGAGGATGTCGCCGTTACACTTGTGGACAAGGTTCCCTACCATTGTTTAAAGACTGAATATTATGCCTTGGCAGCCGGAACAATTTCCGACCAGCATGTACGGGTTCCCTTTCCTACTCATCCACAGCTTTCGCATGTTTTTGCAGAAATTACTGAAATCGATTTGGAGAACAAAACCATCCATTTGAAAGAACAAGATCCGATTATGTACGATGAGCTGGTAATAGGTTTGGGGTGCGAAGACAAATATCATGGAGTTCCGGGGGCGGCTGAGTACACACATAGTATTCAGTCGATTGAAAAAGCGAGAAATACATATCAGTGCTTAAACAATATGCCCGCTGGTTCAACCGTCGGCATCGTGGGAGCAGGTCTAAGCGGAATTGAACTGGCAAGCGAACTTCGAGAAAGCCGTCCTGATTTAAAAGTGAAATTATTTGATCGAGGACCAAGAATTTTATCCACTTTTCCTGAACGATTGAGCAACTATGTACAAAATTGGTTTACGGAACACGGAGTAGAAGTGATCAATGGCGCCAATGTGACGAAAGTGGAGCCAAATACATTATACAACCATGATGAAAAAATTGCTTGTGATGCGATTGTCTGGACTGCCGGCATTCAAGCAAACAGACTGGTCAGGCAATTGGATGTGGAAAAAGATGCTTCCGGCCGTGTGAAGTTAACCCAATACCACAATATTCCGAACAATGAACATGTTTATGTAGTAGGCGATTGTGCAAGCCTTCCTTATGCACCGAGCGCCCAATTGGCGGAAGAACAAGCAGAGCAAATTGTTCAAGTCTTATTGAAACGCTGGAAAAATGAACCCCTTCCGGAAAAAATGCCTGAAATTAAGCTGAAAGGAATTTTGGGATCTTTAGGAAAAAAAGAAGGATTTGGTTTCTTGGCAGAACGTGCCATTACCGGCCGCGTCGCCCGTTTCTTAAAGTCCGGGGTTCTATGGCTGTACAAATATCACAACGGTTAATCGAAACAATCCCGGCTAACAGACGAACGGCCGGGAAAACCAGACTTTTCAAAATCAAAAGTTTGTCTTGTAAAGGCCGTCCCTCCGTAACTGCAGCAATGAAAATATTCGGGCATCTTTTAATACGAAGGAGGTTCCCGGCCCCTTAAGTGGATCGGCTTTCTTTCAGCTCATTCATTGTTTTATGGAGCTTTGTATCCGTATTTTTCCATTTCTTCGCAAATGACTTTTAATCGCGGATTTCCTTCCCCGACCATTTTTCCTTCAACTAACACCACAGGATAAAAAAGATCTTCCTCAATCACTCAGGATGCGAAGCTTTTTTTCTCCTTGTCTTCAGGTGGATCATAAATATCCACATACGTCATCTTGAAAGGCTGATGTGGAAACTTTCTTTCCAAAGCTGCCGTCAACCACTCAAACGTATCTTTCGATGAAGGCAAATGAACACAGCTTGCACAAATCTGTTCTGCACCATATACGACAATTTCAATCGGCTTCTGCACCGCTCTCCCCCCACCCAAACCTTTGTCCGTTTCTCATCTTCATTTTATCCAAAATCTTTCAAAAACGAAACAAAGACGATAGATTTTTTTCATGATAGTCATTATAATAAACGTAGGAAAGGAGTCGATACAAATGTCCGATCAGGCAATGAAAGAACAAGTGCAAGAAGTGTTGGATAAATTGCGTCCGTTTTTACTTCGCGACGGCGGCGACTGTCAATTGATGGACGTTGAAGATGGAATCGTAAAGCTTCGGTTATTGGGCGCCTGCGGCAGTTGTCCAAGCTCGACTATTACATTAAAAGCAGGTATCGAACGTGCTTTGTTGGAAGAAGTCCCCGGAATCGTGGAAGTCGAACAAGTATTTTAAAAACTATGGAATTTGAAGCTGATCAGGAGAAAGATGATCCCTTGACTAAGCAGAACAAGACATAAAAAACGCTTGTCCTTATCCATATGTCCGAAGGGAGAAATTCTTTTCCTTGAATCAGCTTTTTTTTGAATTGCAGTCTTGATTGATTTCAACACCATTGTTTTCACAAAAGCAAAAATAATACGCAGAGTAAAAAGACCAACTTTCACATTCCGGAAGTTGGTCTTTTTTAGGCATAGTGTTTTTTCGTTACCGTAAGAGCCACGGCACCACCGGAATTTGAATTCTTTTTACAGGCACTTCCGCCAGCTGATAAAACGAAGCCAAAAAATGTTCGTATTCTTTGGTATCTCGGATATATCGTGTTAATTGTTCTTCCAGTTCCTTTTTTCTTTGGGGAGAAGGCGTCATAAAATAATCTTCTACACATTCAAAAAAGTGAAGCGGAAACATGAGCCTTGCAAAAATCAATCTCCAGGAAAACACCGTCAGCGGCTGAATCGATTGATACCCCTTTATAAATTGTTTAATCTCCGCCTTATATCTCGTTTGTTGATGCCAAAATTGATATCGAATCCACTCGGAAATATCCCTTGCCGCATGATCAAAAACCCAATCAAAAGGATTTTTGATGATATCCGTTTTTCCCCAAGTATCCGGTCGAAAACGTTCATGGCATATGGTCCCCGCATCAGATTCCATTGGATCTTCATCCAACTCTGTATCGGCTACATACTGAATGGCATTTTCCGCCATTCCCATATAATACGGGAAAATATCCACGAATAAAATGTCAAACGGGTCGCTTGGAGATTGTTGAAGCAATCGGTGATAAAAGCCTTCAAGCTGCTCCAGCCTCTTTTCCCATAAAAACCGCCAAGTACCCATTCGATTCGTTTGAACCATCTTTTCTTGGATAAAACGGCCTCTGTAATGAAATTTGGCTAGCTTTCTGCCCATGTTGCTGTAGCTTCTCCCTTTTTTAACGGGATTACGCAAAACAATGAAGTCCTGCCCTTCCACCGTTTCTAAAAATTTTCCGTTTTTGGACAAACAAAAAGAAGATACTCCTCTTTCACCGAACTTTTGAAGATGCAGAGACATTTGGCGAAATTCGATGAGCATTTCTTGTGTCAATTTCGTAGCATTTATAATAGTATATAGATAACCCTTTGCTTTATATCGGATGGGTTGGTTAGAATAGAGGGCTTCTGTCTGGATGCCGTAATACTGCTCTAACAATTGAGAGTAATCCATTTCCATCCTCCTTTAGCCACTGGCCCGTTTCGTTCCTTTCCGTGCCAAAAGCTTTCATGTTTCACCTGTGTAAATAAACCACAAAAAATTTTGAAAGCATGCAGTTTGAACATACTAGTAATATATATGTATCTGGCTCCCATAATTGCGTCTATTGATTGAATTTATGATCCCGCTTTTCATCTGGCAAATCAATGAAAACGGGCTTTCAAGATTGATTTCTTTCGTCTTCTTACAAAAGATGAATAAACCGATCGAATTCTTTATATTCCATCTTTTTTAATGGAGTATATTAAAATAGAAACAGCAACCTCGTAAGACAAAGAATATACTTTCCAAATATTACAGAAAAAAGGTGATGGTATGACAATGAAAAAAAGAGATGCATTAAACATGACAGAAAAAATGGCGCGCGAATGGCTGACAAAACGAGGAGTAACGATTGAGGATATCGCAAAACTGGTATTGTTTTTACAAAAAAAATACCATCCCAATTTGCAGCTGGAAGAATGCATTCAAAATGTAGAGGCAGTTCTCGGAAAGCGTGAAGTTCAAAACGCCATATTAACAGGCATACAATTAGATGTTCTGGCAGAGCAAGGCAAGCTCGAAGAACCATTACAATCGATTATTCAAACAGATGAAGGACTATATGGAGTCGATGAAATATTAGCTTTTTCCATCGTAAACGTATACGGTTCGATAGGATTTACAAACTATGGCTATATCGACAAAATCAAACCGGGTATTTTAGAATATTTAAACGATAAGTCTTCCGGAAAAGTAAACACATTTTTAGACGACATTGTCGGCGCCATTGCTGCGGCGGCTTCAAGCCGACTTGCCCACCGAGCCGGCAATAGCGATGAAACAATTGATTCATGAAAGGTAGTGTAAAAAACGGACAGCCGGGCTTCCCTTCCCATTGTACGTCCGAAGGAGAACCCGGCTGTTTGTTTTCATACTTCCCACTCGCTAAGAGAATCAACAGTATAGGTCGGTTTTACTTCATAACGCTCCAAATGCTCTTTTAAAGTAACTCCAGTATGGACGAGGAGCGTATCCAAACCGGCATTAATACCTGCACGAATATCTGTATCATAATTGTCTCCCACCATTATGGTCTCTTCTTTGGAAGTTCCTAATGCTTCAAGAGCTTGTTCCATAATGATCGGTGACGGCTTCCCGATAAAAATAGGTTCCGTTTGAGTCGACACAGAAATAACGGATGTCAGTGCACCGTTGCCCGGAAGAAAACCCCTCTCCGTTACAAGGGCAATATCGCTGTTAGTGGAAATAAACGTTGCCCCGTTGCGGACGCCAAGGCAGGCAAGAGTCAATTTTTCGTAGTTGATCGATCTATCTATTCCGATCACGACGAAATCAGGATTCTCGTCTACAAACCGAAATCCTTTTTCCTTCAATGCCTCTCGGAGTCCTTCTTCCCCAATCACATAAACAGAAGCACCTGGTTTTTTCTCATACATAAAATTGGCAGTCGCCATCGCTGTCGTATAGACTTGCTCCTTGGTGGCCGGAATATCAAAATCCCTCAATTTTGCTGCCACCTGTTCCGGTGTTCTAGACGAATTATTGGTTACAAACAAATAAGGAATATTTTTTTTCTTCAATCGATGAACGAATTCACCGGCGGCTTCGATTTTTTCCGTTCCTTTATACACCGTTCCATCCAAGTCTATTAAATAACCCTTATATGCTTTCATATGAACTCCTTCCAAATCGTCAGTCATATTCATAAAAAAACGCTCCCATAAAGAAAGCGCTGATCATAGATTTTTAAAAGCAGAAACCGGACCCAATTCATTGTTCAGATACGAACGAACTTTGATTGGAAATTGTTTTAATAATTCAAGATTTTTTTTGAATACTTGGTCCACTTTCTGATGATCAATGGTGGTATATTCCTGAACAAGCATTTTTCGGAGGCTGATGATCTCTTTTAAAGAGGCAGCCAATTCTTCTGTTATCACTTTTTCATCCAATAATATATCCACAATATCGTCATAACTTCCCGGATCTCTCATAATAAATCCATCGATAATATCATTTCCGGTATCAATGACCGCTTCAATGATCGAATGCGCCACACGCTCTAAAGCGGCCTTTTCTATACCTGTCTTCCAGTCAGTCTGTGTTTCCAATAAGCTTAAACGAACTTCCAAATACGTCAGCCTGTCTTCGACTTTGTTTCGATCCACAAAGTACACGGTACAACACCTGCCCTTATCTCTTCTCAGCCACTTTCATTGTACCATACTTCGCTGTCTCATGGTAAAATCAAAATACTGAGTTGAAGGGGAGGAATCTGGTTAATGGAACGCTTTTTTTTATATGACGAAACAGAAAAAACAAACATACGCTATATCAGTTTTATGGGAGAAAATCAGCGATTTGATCTAGCGATTATTCAAACAGATAAATACTACGGAAAAAAACTGGTGCTGGATTTGCTCGGAAACCGCTTTGCCATTATCGGTACGGATGATTTGGAAGAGCCCGGATATTTAGAAGAAGTGTACCGTCTTAGTGAAGCAGATGCTCAAGAACTCCGTGAACTTTTATATGAAATGATTTAAGCGAATGATCACCCCGATTTCGTCCATACTAACCGTATAGACAAATACGGAGGTGCTGCCATGTCTCGTCGAGTTGGAAAAGTGGACAAAGAAGATCAAGCCTATTCAGATTTTTCTGTTGTCGAAACCATGAAAAATTTCCTAATACCTGAAGAAGTGCCGGAAGGACCTTATGGATCTCCAAGAGGGCAAGATACCCCTGTTGAAAATAAATCGACCCCTTGGGAAGAAGGCCAACGGCATCACAGTGCATTCAATTATGAATTTAAATCGCTTCACGAAGGGCTTCCAAGGCAATATCCCGACGCCCACCTTCCTCATGATGACCCTGATCGCACTGAAGAACCGCCATACACTACAAACCGCAACGTCGACCCTTTAGATCCTGAGGGATAAGGTTCCACTAACCATCTAAGGTCACTGGGGGTTAGTGGAACCAATCGGGCTTTTAGGGGCAGTTCCCTGTTCTCGGACTGCTCTTGTCTCTCTTCCCTTGAAGTGGGGGCTACAGTCCCTTAATTCGGGATAAGGTTCAGCTACCCGGTTGAACCAATCGGACATTCATAGGCAGTTGAACCCTTCTTGGACTTTTTTTGAGAAGGAGACTTACTGCCTTTCATGCGGGACAAAATAAAACTTCCATCCGTGGTACACGGATGGATCGTTGAAAATTATCATCCAGGAGGATAAAAGAAAATTCCCGCTAAAAAGGGCAGTCTTTTTCACAGGATCACTTTTCCTCTAAAAAAGCCATTTGAAAAGTACAGCCGATTAGCAAAAAAGGACGGCAGCAACCGTTTTATTTTTTTACTTTTTTCAAGACAAAATAAGCGCATCCAAAATTGCAGTATTCATATAAATATTCTTTCAAAGTGCTAATTTTCGTATCAAAAGTTGCCTTTTGGTTTTGATCATCAAAGAAGCCTTTCAGCCGCAGCTGGCCATATCCCCAATCACCGACAATATAATCATACTTGCCTAATATCTCACTATAGCGATGGCGAAAAGCCTCTTCTTGAAAGCCGTTTTTGTAATCCTCTATTACTTCATAGCAATGATTATTGACGCAAATCATGCTTTTCACCTCATTCTGAAACCTTTCCTCACTGTCAAAAAATTTATTTGTTCCATTATAACATAACGAATCCCCCACAAATTACTAAAGGGGATTTAAAAAAAGATGGATATCCTATGCCCAGGGGGGATAAAAAGATGAAAAAAAACATCTTGGCAGGATGCTTATTAAGTTTGGCGGTTTTGTCCGGCTGCAATAATGAAGCCGCTGATCGCGATCGTTCGGGAATTTACGACCGGAACGGAAATACACTCAATGTCAATAACGATCAAGATCTTTTTGATAAAAATCGAAAACCATACAATATCATGACAGATGACCGTGATGAGGCATTTGGCTATGTACGTCATCAAAAAAGCCCGATTCAAGGAAAAACCATTTCTTATCGGGACATGTACACTATGGACAGAGAGCAGGTGGCTGATACGATCAGCCGACTAAGCGTCGGACTTCCGGACGTAAAAGACTGCGCCACGCTTGTAACAGACGAGGAAGTGCTCGTAGCCTACGACCGTCGTCAAAACGCCCGTACTTCCCGTTTTGAGACGGCAGATCAAGTGAAAAGAACGGCCATGAGCGTAGTCCCTCGCTGGTACCATGTTTATGTCACGGACGATCCAAATTTGAGAAGAGACGTTGAAAACCTTGCCTCCATGGATGCCAATACAAGAAATTCTGAAACAAACATCAATCGGACCATCAACCTCATGTTGGATCGTTCACCGCAAGGGCGTTCCATAGTAGACGGGGAAAATCCGAATGGCGAACGCATTCACGACCCGCTCGAAGATGATAATCATGCACAAAAAAGAAAGAATCAATAATCGCGAAATTCAGGTTTTGCGGCTCCATTCTCTTTGCAACAGGACATTCGCACGGATCCTGTCTAGCGGGAATCATTTTTCCAAAAAACGGCAAAATCCGTTGAAAGCGGATGAAAGGAAAAACTTCCATACAGCTATTTTTGTTTTTCTCACTCGCTCTGGTTTGGACGGCTATATGCCCCCTGACACCTTATTTCAACATGTTTTATTTAGCGGAAAAAGTGAGTTCAGCAAACAATGCTGAACTCACTTTTTCTATTCGTCATCATTTCAAACTTTAGGCGTTTTGCGCTTCAATCCGATCCATAATTTCTTTTGCTTTAGAAGCTAAGTTGACTTGTTCATCCGCATGATAGGAAGAGCGAACAAGCGGTCCCGCTTCACAGTGGCTGAAACCTTTGCTTAAAGCAATTTCTTTTAATTCCGCAAATTCATCCGGATGATAGTACTTTTGAACAGGCAAATGCTTTTTCGTCGGCTGCAAGTATTGGCCGATCGTCATAATATCCACATGATTGGCCCTGAGATCATCCATCGTTTCGATAATTTCTTCTTTTGTTTCTCCAAGTCCGATCATAATGCTCGACTTTGTCGGAATATCAGGCTGCATTTCTTTGGCACGGCGCAAAAACTCCAATGACCGTTCATAAGTGGCCCGCGCCCGCACTCTTGGTGTCAGTCGTTTCACCGTTTCCACATTATGATTTAAAATATCCGGACGGGAATCCATTAAAATTTTCAAATTTTCTTCCACTCCGCCCAAATCAGAAGGCAGAACTTCTACAGTTGTAAACGGATTTTTTCTGCGAATGGCGCGTACTGTTTCCGCCATTACGGCAGCTCCTCCATCTTTTAAATCATCTCTAGCCACCATCGTCACAACCACATGTTTTAAGTTCATTTGTTGAACGGAATCAGCTACCCGTTCCGGTTCTTTCCAGTCAAGTTCCGATGGCAAACCAGTCTTGACTGCACAGAACCGGCAAGCCCGCGTACATACTTCCCCTAAAATCATGAATGTTGCCGTTCTTCTCACTCCCCAACATTCATGGATATTGGGACAGCGCGCTTCTTCACAGACCGTATGAAGGCTTTTCTCTCTCATCATTTTCTTTAAGCCTTTGTAATTTTCGTTTGTATTTAGTTTTATTTTTAACCAATCGGGTTTTCTTAAATATTCCTCCGTTTTGCTCATTTTTAACATCTCCATTTCTTTAGTAGCTTTCAAAGAGCCGAAAACAATGGCAATGTAATAAACTTCTCTCTTTGTTGCCACTTTACCATAGTTTTCAGTGTAAACACAAGCATTCAGAATTCATGATTGCCAATATTTTAACTCATAAAGAATCCTTTTTCTTCAAATAGTATAGTTATCGATTATTTTATTTGAAAGGGAGGCTTTCATTTGAAAAAAATGGTTTTCCTGCTATTATTGCTGATCCTCTTCCCTTCTTATTCCTTGGCGGCAGAGAATCAGACAATGAAGGAAAAGCAGATTTTCAAACAACGGATAGAGTTATATAAAAAAATGCAAGCTGCAACGAACATTCCTTGGTATTACTATGCAGGGCTGGACCAATATGAACGAAACTTACGCCTCTTCCGAAAAGACTTGCCTAAGCCTAAAGGAGCTATTTCGATTTGGATCCCCCCCGAAAAATGGTCTGGTTTGGCAAACCCGAATCGTGAAGACACCAATCCGAAAACGATCGCCTTTTTTAACGGCTACGGGGTGGATGGAAATGGTGATGGAAAGGCGGACAGAAATAACGATGAAGATTTGTTGGCGGCAATCGGCCAGCATTTTCTGAAGTACGGAACCGATGAAGATAATATCCGTATCGCATTATGGACTTATTATAAAAGAGATAAAGCGGTAAGCATCATTATGGAACAGGCTAAAATCTACAAAGTTTTCAATCGTCTTGATCTTTATGACAGAGCGTTCCCGATTCCATTAAATTACAATTATTCATATAAAAGTACTTGGGGAGACAGAAGAGGATGGGGCGGCCGCCGTATACATGAAGGAACCGATATTTTCGCTGATTACGGTGTTCCTGTCCGTTCTACCTGCTACGGCATTGTCGAGATGAAAGGATGGAATCGATACGGCGGATGGAGAATCGGCATTCGCGATGTCAATAATACGTACCATTATTTTGCCCATTTAAGCGGTTTTTCCAAAAATCTAAAAGTTGGGAAAGTCGTAAAACCCGGCACGGTCATTGGCGGAGTCGGCAGCACTGGATACGGTCCGCCGGGAACGGCAGGAAAATTCCCACCTCATCTTCATTACGGTATGTATAAAGATACGGGCACGACCGATTATTCTTTCGATCCGTATCCTCACTTAAAACAATGGGAACGAATGGAACGATTAGAACGTAAAAAGAATAACTCTTAACAGTTGCCCCTTCTTCAAAAATCCCGTTCAAAAAAGCTTCCTTAAAATATGCGCACCATAAAAAGAAATCAGGGCGTTCCCGATTCCTTAATACAAACGGGAGCGCCCAGGTTTTTTATTTCGCCGGAATTTCAACAGAAGAATGGCCATTTCCGCCAAAAAATTGAGGCACGTCTCCTTGAATAATTCCCATTGCCACCGGAATATCCTGTTCCACTTTGGTTGTTTTGGTCGAAAAAGGAATAATGATTTGCACATTAACTTGAACATGGATGGCCACTTCTACATAAGCATTGTTTATGCCATAAGGTCTTACCGTCGATTTGACATCAGAACGAACATCGCCGACCGCATGAAAACGGACAGGGACATTCGGGCCCAAATTGCCGAGAATGGCGTTATTCGTTGCCTGGCCTAACGGAACGGAAAATACGATCCCTTCCAGTTTTTTGGATTGCTGAGGATCTAATTTGACATCCGCATAGTCCAACGGTTCGAGTTTCCCTTTTTCCGCTTCCCGCAAATTGTTTTGAACTTGATTCGTTACCTCTCCCAAAATCCGATTAATAATTTCCGTATTCAGCCTAGTCGTAGAAGACTTGCTTTGATCGCGATTCGGAACGGTTTCGATAATGTCGTTAATATCCATGACGTTGGCCACTTTTTGATTAATAGCATTATTAATGACCATGGAAGCAATTTTTTTCGTTTCTGATTCCGCATAGCTCATTAAAGTAGGCTTAATCCCTGCATTAATCAGCCATAAGCTTAATGCAGTAAAGCAGGCAAAAAGAATGAACGTGATGACAAAAACATACCGTAAAGGCAAAGGTCCTCTCCGGGGTTTGTACTTTCGCAATGCAGGCAAAAAAATCCCCCCTTACAAGCTATATGTATGCTCGTAAAGGGGGAATTCATTAATCATTTTTATTTTGCACCTTCACATGTAAATGCGCTTTCTTGCCCCGAATGCATTTAAGAGCCAAGCGTCGTGAAACCTATTCTTGCTCACTTTCACACGGCTAAAACACTGGATATCCTTAATGAATCGCTTTCCTATTTGAAATCGGTCTATTGGGCATAAGAGGTGAGAGCCAATCAAATGGGCAATGCCAGCAACCGCACTGTCCGTCTATCAATTCCAAATATCTTCGATAATATTGTACTTATCCAAATACACGCACTAATTTCCATTCCATCAGATCACGCAAAAATTCCGGCATATAATATTGCTTTTCTTGAGCACGAACTAATTCCGGGAAAAAAGCGCCGTATGTAAACAGATCCGGTACGGCTAGACGATATTGTTTGTCCAAGTTCAACTCTTGTCCATTTATTTTAACGGAACCGTTGTCTCTGTCGATATCAATCCGATCATATACAAATTCACCCCATATTTTCCCCCTGAATCCAAATCCTTTTACCTGCATCTGAGGCCATTTTTCATCCAAAGTTTGATCGATGATCTTTTTCAGTACTCCTCCGTTGAGGGTAATGGCACAAGGATTAATCGGATGAGGCAATAGTTGATGAAGATCAAACTTTGTAATCGTTCCTTTTCGAAGCGGGCGAAGAAGAAGACCGGCATTTATAATGGCGCAATCAGCATCGCACCATTCTCTTAAGCCTTCGCACAGCCATTCCGCTAACGGTGATGCTTTAAACCAATCAATCGAGAGCTCGCGATCTAATTTTACGACAGGCTGGCTTAACAAACGCTTTCCCTCGCTTTGATAACGGGCCGTTTCTTCTTCCTCGCCAATAGCAGGCTTCAATTCATGGACATCATAAAGCAGCGCTTTTTTCTCTATCCCTTTCTTCGATGCAGGTTCGATCTCCGCTACAATATGTCCGACGTAATTCCCGAATTTTCCGGCCGCTGCTAATAGTGTATCGTTGACCCATTTCCCTTGATGGTAAATATGATGGGTATGAGCTCCCATCACTATATCTACCTCTTCCATTTCCTGTGCAATTTTATCATCTTCATGCATGCCTAAATGGGAAAGAACGACTACTAAATCTGTTTCTTGCGCCAAATATTCCACCTGCGCTTTTAATTCATCAAGAGGCAGCGTTATTTTCCATCCGAGAAGATGATAAGATTCAGGTAAATAGGCAGTGACGCCCGTAACGCCTACTTTCCAGCCGTTTTTCAGCTTATAAATATGATAAGGACGACACCAAGTGGGTCTCTTTCCATTTTCATCATATAAATTGGCGCAAATGACGGGGAATGCGGCCTCCTCATATAAATGATTCAATCCTTCTTTAGGCAACGTCATCCCTTCATTATTCCCGATCGTTGCCCCATCATATCCCGCTTTATTTAACAGCTTGACATTGCCTTTTCCTAGAGTAGCCTCTGTATAAGGATGGGAACGATCAATATGGTCCCCGATATCAAAAATCAGCACGCTTTCCCCCGCTTCTTCATGCCATTTTTTTCTTTCCTGCAGAAAACGGCGGATTCGCGGCCAATTTTCAAAATGGCTGTGAAAATCATTTGTGTGGTAAATATGAATCGTTTCGCTCACCGTCTTACCTGATGACTAAAAAAACTGAAATGCCAACCGCAAGGATACGAAACATAACATCGCCGACCTTTTCGGCATATTCACCGGCCGTCAGGCGGCATGTGAGTCCAGAAACAGGAAAACTTTGTTTCCTTTCCGTTCATGATGCGATCATGACATTATACATTGGCAGCCACCAGGTTTCCACCTCCTTTCCTGAAACGGTCGCCTGTCGGATATGTGGAAGGAGTAAGAAAACTCTATCATTATTCACTTTTTCTTAAAGTGATTTTTTTCAATACTTCCATCTTACACATTTCTGACAGCTTGGTCCAAAAATCTAATTCTGGTGTTAAAATAAATTTAATTGCCTAGGTGCCAGTCCTTCATATTCTAACCCTAATAAATCCATCATTTGTTTGGCATTATCAGCTGCATCCCCGCCGGAATTGTTATTAAAAACGACATAGATTTCTTTGCTTTGCTTCTCTAAATCGAGTAAATTTTCTTTCCATGAAAGCAATTCTTCTTTATTATAACGATATAAATATCGAACCTCTCGCCAATTGCCTTGATTGGGCTTTCGCCAGCCATGGATATTCCGACCGTGAAAACGGACAAGCGTCTTTTGAGGGTCCGTTGCTTCGATAACAGCCGGTATGGAACCACTGCCCGCTTGTGGTTCGTCGCAAACGCTATGAATCCATCCTTCTCGTCGCATAAAATCTAACGTCTTATCTTTCCATGCTTTCGAAAACCATGATTGGTGGCGAAATTCAAGAGCCGTTGGAACATCCTTCATCCACTCTTTGCAATATCTTAAATAATCGACATTCTTCTTTTGGCAATCAAACCACGGTGGAAATTGAAAAAGAACCATGGCTAATTTTCCGGCTTGTTGATAAGGCTGTATAGAATCCAAAAAAGCTGCAAACATTTCCTTTTTAGACGAAAAAGGCAGCTTTCCACGTTCATGTCCGGTCATTCCTTGATAGGCTTTTACGATAAACTGAAACTTTTCAGGCGTGTCTTGCACCCATTTTTCCGCATTTTTTAAAGGTTGAATGGCATAAAACGAAGCGTCGACTTCGACAATCGGAAAATGCGCCGCATATTCTTTTAGCTTATCACGTGGGGAAATTCCTTCAGGATAAAGAGAATGATGATCTCCCCAGCCTGTTACCCCGATCCAAATCACATTTTATACCTCGCTATCTTCAAGTATAGTGTGTTTTTTCTGTATAACCCTTTTGAACGAAATAAAACCAGACAAAAAGAAAAGGCCGAACTTCCTCAGACATAATAATGGAAGAAAATTTTTCCATTCATTATGCTCATAAGGAATCTGGCCCGGATGACGAACCTGATGAACAGGTCTTAACCGATGGATCCTTCCATTTCGATTATAACAGAACGAAAACTAAACTTGAAAGTGCATAAAATGGTTTCGCAAAGTGGAATTTTTGAGCAATGTTGGTATCAAAAGTAGTATCACAATTTTTATTTTTGGTGGGCAATCAATGGGCAAGTCCATCATTTTTATGGGAACAATACATCGGGAAAGTGCGTTTAGGATGTCAGATGTCAAAAACAAAAAAGGAAGATCATTGAAAAATGATATTTGATTTGAGCAATATTTTTTGCTCTCCGCTTCTTTAGCTCCTGTTTGCAAAGTTCTCATCCGCTCACTTTATACGCTGTCGTTTCAAAAAAATACAAAACAAAGATTCCCAGGAATGAACACAACAAAATATGCTTTATTTTACTTTTCAAACGAATGATATTAGTCCGGAGTGTTTTATTGCCTAACGCCAGTATGGAAATAAAAACAAAAGCTATCAAACATTTATAAAAAGAAACTCCCGCTGGTGTCAGGTTACTTTGAAAGGATCCCTTACTAAAAATTCCAACTGTTCCATTCAAGATGGCTGCAGATAACGCAAAGACGGCTCCCATTATATATGTTTTTTTCATTAAGCATTATTCACCTTCTGTTTTAATATTGGAAGTTTATGATTCTTGAGTAAATCTTGAATTAACGGAGGGTTGGTATTAGCCGAGAAGAAAACCCCTCTCATTTGTAAATTCCATTCTCGATACGTTTCATCCACCATCATGATTTTGTGAGCTTTCCCAATATTCCAATAAGGAATGCTAGCCTGTAAATGATGTGTTAAATGATAATTTTCCGCATGAATACTAAGGAAGAACGCTTCTATCCAATGGCTGAATCGATTACGGGTCATGTATATACTTTTTTTATTCGTTAGAACTAACGGCACAAAAGTGTAAAATCCTCTTTTTTGGTAATTTTTTGTATCCACTGCCCTGACATTGACAACACTTTCAAATCTCACCCGCTTCACGTTTTCAAGGCCTTTGATGTGGATTTCCTTGTGAACTGGATCTAGATTCGTGAAAGGAACCAGTTACCTGTTCCGTAATTTACTCATATCACACTTTGAATATGACAAGAAAATATAATTCTATCGCGTAGTGAACCTTTCCACCCAAAATCCTGTGTCTGATATGGGTTTAGGTTTGGGCATTTGCAACATTCCAACATGCTCTGGCAGCACCATTTCTATGTCCATTGTTATGCCCCACTCTATATCTTGATCGGAATAAGTGATACGTTGAAGAAACGTTCAATGTCAACAAAAGAAGAATCAAGGTAAGGCGTTCGTTCTTTATCCAAAAAATTTATTGGAGATATCTTAGAAGAAAAAAGAATCCGCAGAAAATACTACGGATTCCATGAGGGCTATTTTGTATTCAACGGTATCGCCTCATAATCACTTATTCAAATGATCACAAAAAGTTTCAAGAAGTCTCCCTGAGTTGCAGATTCCGGTTTTCGGCATAGTCGTGCTTCATATAGTAGAAGCCAGGATAATATTAAATATGTATCCGAACGGCTTGGCCATGCAAGTATAAAAACAACCGCTGATACTTATCTGCACATCACGAAGAAAATTGAAGATGATGCGCTAGAATTGTATCAGCGGTGTAACAAAGGGTTATAAAATGTGGGTGGATTGTGGGTGTTTCGTTATTATTTATTTATAAATCGTTGATATATCAACGTTATCCGATGCTTCCTTCCATTTCAAATTTGATTAATCGGTTCATTTCTACCGCGTATTCCATTGGAAGTTCCTTCGTAAACGGTTCGATAAAGCCCATTACGATCATTTCTGTAGCTTCTTCTTCGGAAATTCCGCGGCTCATCAAATAAAATAATTGTTCTTCCGACACTTTGGATACTTTTGCCTCATGTTCAAGCGAAATATTGTCATTTAAAATTTCGTTTGCCGGGATGGTATCCGATGTCGATTGATTATCCATAATCAGCGTATCGCATTCAATATTAGAGCGAGCTCCGTCCGCTTTCCGTCCAAAATGAACAAGACCGCGATAGTTTACTTTACCGCCATGTTTAGAAATGGATTTAGACACGATAGTGGAAGAAGTGTTTGGAGCAAGGTGAATCATTTTCGCTCCGGCATCTTGTACTTGCCCTTTGCCGGCGATTGCGATGGAAAGGGTCATTCCTCGAGCCCCTTCTCCTTTCAGAATAACAGCCGGATATTTCATCGTTAATTTGGATCCGATGTTGCCGTCAATCCATTCCATCGTGGCATTTTCTTCACACACGGCGCGTTTTGTAACCAAATTATAAACGTTGTTTGCCCAGTTTTGAATGGTCGTATAGCGGCAATAAGCACCTTTTTTCACGAAAATTTCTACCACTGCACTATGAAGCGAATTCGTTGTATAGACCGGTGCTGTACAGCCTTCTACATAATGAACGCTTGCTCCTTCATCCACAATGATGAGCGTCCGTTCAAATTGTCCCATATTTTCAGAATTGATGCGGAAGTAAGCTTGAAGGGGAGTATCCACTTTTACACCCGGCGGAACATAAATGAATGATCCCCCCGACCACACTGCAGAGTTTAACGCAGCAAACTTATTGTCTGAAGGCGGGACAACTTTTGCAAAATGCTCACGGAATATATCTTCGTTTTCTTTTAAAGCAGAATCGGTATCTTTAAAGATAATCCCAAGTTTTTCTAAATCTTGTTTCATATTATGGTAAACAACTTCTGATTCGTATTGAGCAGAAACTCCGGCAAGATATTTTTGCTCTGCTTCCGGAATTCCCAATTTATCAAACGTTTTCTTGATTTCCTCCGGCACTTCATCCCAAGAACGACCTTGATGCTCCGTTGGTTTTACGTAATACGTAATTTCATCAAAGTCTAGTGCAGAAAGATCGCCTCCCCATTGCGGCATAGGCTTCGCATAAAATTGTTCCAAGGATTTCAGCCGAAATTCCAGCATCCATTGTGGTTCTTCTTTCATTCGAGAGATTTCTTCCACAACTTCCCGAGTCAATCCGCGTTGTGTACGGAAAATCGAGATGTCTTTATCCCTAAAGCCGTATTTATAATCACCGATTTCCGGCATTTTTTTTGCCATATTCATTTCCCTCCTTTGGAGATTATGCTCCATCAAAAACTTTCTTTTTCAACCTCCCCTTCTTACAGGAAGAGGTTGAACCCAAACACTAAATGATGATTGCATTTTCAAAAGGTTTAATGAGCTACTTGATCTTTTAAACCTTTTTCCATGGCCTTCCAAGCTAATGTAGCGCATTTAATGCGGGCCGGAAATTTAGAAACGCCTTGAAGTGCTTCCACGTCGCCAAGATCTAGATCATCAGGATAATCTTTTCCCTGCATCATGTCAGAAAAAATCTTAGACAGCTTTAAAGCAGTCTCGATATTTTTCCCCTTAATCGTTTCGGTCATCATGGAAGCGGAAGCCATTGAAATGGAACAGCCTTCTCCTTCGAATTTAGCATCTGTCACTTTACCGTCTTCTACATTCATGGTCAAATGAATGCGATCCCCGCAAGTCGGATTATTCATATCGATCGTCAAGTTCCCGTTTTCTAAACTGCCTTTGTTTCTTGGATTCTTATAATGATCCATGATCACGTTTCGATACAACTGGTCTAAATTATTAAAAGACATTGTTGAAATACTCCTTTGTTTTCAAGATACCCGAAACAAAGCGGTCAATATCCTCTTCCGTATTGTATAAATAGAAGCTGGCTCTTGCTGTTGCCGAAACATCGAGCCATTTCATCAACGGCTGCGCGCAGTGATGTCCGGCGCGAATGGCAATTCCTTCCGCATCCAGCACTGTCGCTACATCGTGCGGATGGACGCCTTTTATATTAAAAGTCACTAATCCTGCTCGTTTCATCGGATCTTTCGGACCGTAAACTTCGATTCCTTCCACTTCACTCAATTTGTCCAATGCATATGCAGCAAGATGATGCTCATGTTTTAAAATCTCATCCAAGCCAACTTCTTCAAGAAACTCAATAGCCTTGCCTAAACCGATAGCTCCGGCGATAATCGGAGTTCCTCCTTCGAATTTCCAAGGAAGCTCTTTCCATGTCGAATCATACAAACCGACAAAATCGATCATCTCGCCGCCAAACTCTACCGGTTCCATCTTTTTCAGAAGCTCTTTCTTACCATAAAGAACACCGATTCCGGTAGGACCACACATTTTATGTCCGGAAAAAGAGAGAAAATCGCAATCGAGATCTTGAACGTCTACTTTCATATGAGGAACGCCTTGCGCACCGTCCACCGCCAAGACAGCTCCATTTTCATGAGCAATGTTCGCTATTTCTTTGATCGGATTGATCGTTCCAAGTACATTGGAAACAAGGGTGACAGCCACAATTTTCGTCTTCGGGGTAACGGTTTCCCTTACTTTTTCAAGCGTAATAGTGCCATCTTCTTCCAACGGAATGTATTTCAATTCCGCTTTCTTTCTTTTGGCAAGCTGCTGCCATGGAATTAAATTGCTGTGATGTTCCATATAGGTAATGACGATTTCATCGCCTTCTTTCACATTTTCCTCGCCATAGCTTGCCGCAAGCAAATTAATGGAAGCTGTTGTTCCTCTTGTAAACACTACTTCTTCCACTGATTTGGCGTGGATAAACTTGCGAACTTTTTCCCTTGCCCCTTCATAAGCGTCGGTTGCTTTCGTGCCGAGCGTATGAACACCTCTGTGGACATTCGAATTATAGCCTTTGTAATATTGTTCGATTGCTTCAATGACGGATAACGGCTTTTGCGAAGTAGCTGCGTTGTCTAAATAAACTAAAGGATGGCCATTGACTTCTTGATTCAATATCGGAAAATAGTTTCGAATATCATTTACATTCATTTTACCGAACTTTCCTTTCAATGACTTGAATAAGCTGTTCTTTTACCCCTTCAATCGGCAATTGGTTGACAACCGGAGCCAGGAAGCCGTGTATGATCAATCGTTCAGCTTCTTTTCGCGGAATTCCGCGGCTCATTAAATAATAAAGCTGAATCGGATCCATACGACCGACCGAAGCAGCGTGACCGGCCATTACATCGTCTTCATCAATCAACAAAATAGGATTGGCATCCCCGCGGGCATTTTTGCTTAACATCAGCACTCTGGATTCTTGTTCAGCATCCGATTTGGAAGCGCCATGCTCGATTTTACCGACGCCGTTAAAGATCGAAGTCGCTTCATCTTTCACAACACCGTGCTTTAAAATAAATCCTTGCGTATTCTTTCCAAAGTGTACAACCTTTGTCGTAAAGTTTTGCACTTGCTTGCCTCGGCCTACGGTTACGGTTTTGGTATCTCCATAAGAACCGTCGCCTTCCAAATAAGTTGTATTTTCAGAAACCGTATTGCCGTTATTCATAAGCCCGAGAGCCCATTCAATCCGTGCATCTCTTCCGGCCGTGCCTCGGCGATTGACATACGACGTCACGCCGCTGGCAAGGGTGTCTACAGCCCCGTAAGTTACTTTTGCACCTGCTTCAGCAACGACTTCTGTCACGATATTCGCAATTCCTTCCGGTACTTCTACAGTGGAAATATAATTTTCCACATAGGTGACGGAACTGTTTTCATCTGCAACAATTAACACATGGTTAAACAAAGGAACTTGGTTGTCGTCTTGAAGGAAAACGGCTTGAATAGGATCCTTCAACTCCACGTTTTTGGGGATATAAAGGAATACTCCGCCGTTTAACAAAGCTGCATGCAGAGACGTTAATTTATTTTCGTCTGCTTTCACATGTTTCATAAAATATTTTTGCACTAAATCCCCATGTTCTCTTAACGCTGTCAAAATGTCGGTAAAAATGACGCCTTTTTCTTTCAGTTCATCCGTTAACTGCAGATAAGCCGGAGTCTGGTTTCGTTGAATATACAGATTTTTCTCGGTTTCCAAACGAATCAATGCTTTTGCGTCTTCAGGCAACTGTTCAAGAGATTCAAATGTATCGCTTTTTACATAGTGCGTTTGAAATGACGTAAAGTTCCATTTATCTATTTTCGTTTTGTCCGCCTTTGGCAACGGAAGGGTTTCAGCCTTCTCTAATGATTCGATTCGAAGAGCTGCAAACCATTCCGGCTCGCCGTTTTCTTTTGAAAACGACTGGATATACTCCCGATTGACTGGTAATTTTGTTTCCACCGTCATGTTCATCCTCCTAACTGTTACGCTTCTTGACCGACTGTTTCGTCTTCAATGCCCAGTTCTTTTTTGATCCAATCATAGCCGTTTTCTTCAAGCTGTTTAGCCAATTCAGGTCCGCCGGATTTTACGATCCGTCCTTGCATCATGACATGAACATAATCAGGAGTAATATAATTCAACAAACGTTGATAGTGCGTAATCATAATGCATCCAAAATCGCTGCTGCGCATGGAGTTAATTCCTTTGGCAACGACTTTCAAAGCATCGATATCAAGTCCTGAGTCGATTTCATCCAAAATGGCGAATTTCGGTTGAATCATCATTAATTGAAGTATTTCATTGCGTTTTTTCTCACCGCCGGAAAAACCTTCGTTTAAATAGCGTTGCGCCATATTTGGATCCATTTCCAAAAACTCCATTTTTTCATCCATTTGGCGAATGAATTTCATCAACGAAATTTCATTGCCTTCACCACGGCGAGCGTTAATGGCGGAACGCAAAAAGTCCGCATTCGTTACCCCGCTGATTTCACTTGGATATTGCATCGCCAAGAACAATCCGGCACGAGCCCGTTCATCGACTTCCATTTCAAGAACATCTTGTCCGTCAAGCGTAATGCTGCCTTTTGTTACTTCGTATTTTGGATGTCCCATAATCGCGGATGATAAAGTTGATTTACCTGTTCCGTTCGGTCCCATGATTGCGTGGAACTCTCCAGTTTTTACTTCAAGATTCACTCCTTTTAAAATCTCTTTTCCCTCTATCTCAACGTGTAAATCTTTAATTGTTAGAGTTGAACCTGCCATCTTTTCTACCTCCGTCAATATCGATATATGCTGAATACCCATTTCATTCTCAATTTATTATCATTACAATCTTATAACAAATGAAAACTAATATCAACTTTTCCAATAGTTCTTTTCCGTATTTTTTTGAATAATTTCGACTTAAGTTATAAAATTCACAATCGTTTTCTATGCAGAACGGTGGTGGTAGTCGATATTCACTATTTTAACGCAATTTATTATTGAAAAGAACAAACCAGCGTGGGGCTCACACTGGTTTTCCCAAATGATAAAGCTTTCGACAGTACAGCTTTCCGTTCATTTCAACGACAATTTGTTTGGATTGGCAATGATCCTTTTCTCTTTGCTTTTCCACTTTCATCCTCACTTCATGATTGCTCCCGTAAACTTTATACCCTACACCATGAGCACAGTACATGGCCTTTTCCATGCTCTCCGTATATTGAAGTGTTAAAGAACAAATAACGAACCAGTCCTCTCTAAGTTTAAAGTTCTTCTCAACCAACGACAGAATCAAATAATAAACCCATATGAAAGAGTCATGTTCGTTATGAATGTTCTTATCGGCCGTCTATAGTTATTTAACCTCTCTTCACCATTTTAAACCTTCATTGAAACATCCAAACTTATTCTTTCCTTGAGCGATTGGGACTATGCGAATAATACAAGTAGGCCAAGAGGACGCTGTGAAATAAAAAGCTCCTCCACAATAAAGGAGGAGCGATACATCTTTCTTTTCTTATTTGTTGACAGGCACTACAGCGCCGCCCCATTTTTTCAAGATAAAGTCTTGAATTTCTTTAGAATGAAGGACGTCGACAAGAGCTTTAATTTTCGCTTTCTTTTCATCGCCTTTGCGGACAGCTATGATATTAACATACGGAGAATCTTTGTCTTCCAAAGCAATCGCATCTTTTAACGGATTTAATCCCGCGTCAAGAGCATAGTTGGAATTGATTAACACAGCATCGCCTTCGCCGTTTTTATATACTTGTGGAAGCATGGACGCTTCAACATCGTATTTAAATTTGAAATGCTTTGGATTTTCAGCAATATCTTGAACCGTTGCTTCTTCTTTATTCACGCCTTTTTTCAGCTTAATCAAGCCTTTTTTCTCAAGCATCGTTAAAATCCGACCGTGGTCAGCTACAGAGCTGGACATAATGATTTCAGCACCTTTCGGCAGCTGATCTAAGCTTTTATATTTTTTCGAATATAAGCCGATTGGTTCAATATGGATGCCGCCGGCGTTGGCAAACTTATAGCCGTTTTCTTTGATTTGTTGTTTGAAATAAGGAATGTGCTGGAAGTAGTTCGCATCCAATTTTCCTTCAGCCAATGCTTTGTTAGGCATAATATAATCTTGGAATTTGACAATTTTTAAATTATAGCCTTTCTTTTTCAAGATAGGTTTTGCTTTTTCCAAAATGACAGCATGTGGAACATTAGATGCTCCCACAATAATGGTTTTGTCATTGGATCCTTTTGTTTCTTTTGGTTCGTTGGAAGATTTTCCGCATGCAGCAAGACTCAATACAAATACAGATGCAATAATGGCTATAAAGAACTTTTTCACCAAATTTTCCCCCTTTATCTTTTATCTATTTTTGAAGTGATAAAATCACCAATAAACTGAATAACAAACACAATAATCAACACAATGATCGTAGCCACTAAGGTCACGTCGTTATGGTTGCGTTGGAACCCATCCAAATAAGCAAGATTTCCAAGACCACCCGCACCGATTACTCCGGCCATTGCCGTGTAACTGACAAGCGAGATCGCTGTCACTGTGATGCCTGAGACCAAAGCGGGAAGCGATTCAGGAATAAGCACTTTCCAAATAATCGTGCTTGTTTTGGCCCCCATCGCTTTAGCCGCTTCAATAACTCCTTTGTCAATTTCCCGAAGCCCGATTTCCACCATCCGTGCATAGAATGGGCCTGCGCCAATAATCAGCGCCGGAAAGGCGGCATTCGCACCGATTATCGTGCCGACAAGCGCTTTTGTAAAAGGAATGAGCAGCACGATGAGAATGATGAAAGGAATCGAACGGAAAATATTCACAACTGCGGCAACGATGGAATATATAAATTTATTTTCCCATAAGTTCCCTTTCGATGTTAAAAAAAGCAAAAGTCCAAGGATTAAACCAAGAATAAAGGTGGCAACTACCGATACTCCCGTCATGTATAGGGTTTCCTCTGTTGCCTGCCACATCATTGCCCAATCCACATTTGGAAACCATTTTTCAAGCATGGGTAATGACCTCCGACTCTACTTGTTGTGTTTGTAAATAAGCGATCACTTTTTGTACGTCTTGTTCCGATCCTTGAATCTGGATAAACAGTGTGCCATATGCACCATTTTGAGTTTGGGACACTTTCCCCTGAACAATATTTACCTCAACCGGAAAATCTCTGATTAAGTTGGCTATGATCGGCTGTTCAGCGGAATCGCCAATAAAGGTAAGTTTGACAATTTTACCGTCCTTATAGCGTTTGAGAAGATGAGCAATCGTTTCCTTCGATTCTTCCGGTTCGGTAACTTGTTGAACAAAACGCTTCGTTACCGGCTGTTTTGGATTTTTAAACACTTCCAGCACCGGACCGATTTCAACGATTTGCCCATTTTCCATAACTGCCACGCGATGGCAAATTTTTCTGATTACATGCATTTCATGTGTAATTAACACGATCGTCAAACCGAGCCGTTTATTAATATCGACAAGTAGATCAAGGATCGAATCGGTCGTCTGTGGATCCAATGCAGAAGTGGCTTCGTCGCAAAGCAATACTTTCGGTTCGTTGGCGAGAGCTCTGGCAATGCCTACTCTTTGTTTTTGGCCGCCGCTTAATTGAGAAGGATAGCTGTCTTCTCTTCCTTCGAGTCCTACTAATTGAATCAGTTCATCTACACGTTTCATTCGTTTTTCTTTCGGCACTCCGGCGATTTCCAGCGGGAAAGCAATATTTTCCCGTACTGTGCGCGACCATAATAGATTAAAATGTTGAAAGATCATGCCGATTTCTTGGCGTGCTTTTCGTAAAGAAGCGCCTTGAATTTTCGAAATTTCTTGCCCTGCAACCGTCACTTGGCCTTCTGTCGGAATTTCCAAACCGTTCAGCATGCGGATCAGAGTGCTTTTTCCGGCTCCACTGTAGCCAATAATACCGAAAATTTCTCCCTCTTGAATCTGCAAATCTATATTATTAACGGCTGTCACATTTCCGTTTTTTGTACGAAAAACTTTCTCCACCCGCGATAAAGAGATCAGTTCGCTCATTGATTCATTCACCTGCTTTCTTTTTTGAAATGAAAAAAACCTTTCCGCCAATGAGCAGAAAGGTTACGTATTCTTCGTCCTTTCTCTCATCTCTCAAAGCAAACTGCTTTGTGTGAATTGGCACCATGTCAACTGAACGATTGACGGTTGCCGGGTTTCATTGGGCACATCCCTCCACCTCTCTTGATAAGAGCAAGTGTTTATGAAATTGTTCGGAAATTGGTTTCTCGAAAATTATACATTTTCATGCGAATAATGTCAAATAAAATTGATAGAAATATGTTACTTTCATCCTAATCTACCTAATACGACGGTTTCTTCCCGTTCCTTACATAACCACAAAATAGCTTCCAGCTGCAGCTGCAAACGAAAGGATCCAAATATGCTCACGTCTTTTCTTTTGACAGCTGTTAACAATCTTTCTTCCCCCAACAAAATATTTCGAAAAATCTCGTCCGTCCCGCAAAGATGTAAGTGCGGGCTTGAAATCGTTCCTTTTTTCCAATCCATTTGGCTTTTGGACAAAGAAAACATCCATGTTTCATCGTTTGAATCAAAAAGAACGGTCAGTGGATTAGAAGGAAGAATCGGGAAAAGATGTTTTCGTTCGAAACATTCCCTTTGAATCCTTGCGAATAACTTGTCCATCTTCTCATCCCTTCACCTGAATGTTTACTGTACATAGTTCCATTTTTCAGGTGAATTCCCTTTAAAAAGGATTCGACAGATAAAGAAAAACCCTTTGACAAATTCCACCCATTTCTTCACATTCGACCGCTCTTTTTCAAATAAAAGGACGTTTCTTGAATTATTCCCCAAGAAATATGTCATTTTTGCAAGTTGGCGAAACACGAAAGCCAATCATTGGCTAAAATCATTTTTCACTTGGAAACGCTGCCTGAATGGAATTGCTGAATGACAAAAATGGACATCCACAAAATAACAGCGGGATAAAGGCCCATAAGGATGCCTTTACCCCGCTTGATATTGAGATAATTTTTCATATAGAAAAGGTACAGAATGAAAGGCATAAATTTTGTCTTTTAATTCTTTTTTATCAAAAATCATCAGGCAAGGAACGCTTTCAATTTCATATTGATGAGCAAAATCCTCATGATAATTGATATCCGCTTTGGCAAAAGTGCAATCAGGAAAAAGCTTTTCAATCACATCCACCATTTTTCCTGCCACCGCGCATGTTCCGCATAAAGGAGTATAAAAATATAATACCGTTTTGCCTGTTTCGGAAATTTGTTCATGGAGAGGTTGTTGTGTCCAATCAGATACCACTTTCATCATCCTTTTCAATATACTTCGTATCGATGTCGATACCGGCGCTAAGTAAAATGGCGGCTAGATACCGAAAAGGGGTATTTTCGACCTCCGTAAAAGCTCGATCAACATAAAGATGCCTGGCTTCGGGAAATTCTCGTTTAAACATCTTTCTCAGCTTTTCCCCGGCGGTATCAGCATCCACCAGAATATACACATCGCGGCCATAAAGTCGATCGACAAGATCATCCATTTTGCTGAGGCCGATGGTTCCATTCGTGCAAATAATCTCTACCGGCTCCTTAATAATCGCTTGAATTTTTCTCTTATCCGACGTTCCTTCCACAATAATCACTTTATCCGTCCCATTCATCTTTATCCATCCTTGCCTGATTTCTTTCTTCATTCATTGTCCCATGTTTGCGATCCATTTCAAAGCAAAAAGCCTCTACTTAAACATAGAAAAAACCCCCAGGGAGCACCCAGGGGGCCATACTAGTCTTCGCTAGTCATTTCATCGTATTGTTCAGCCGTCAACAGTTGATCTACTTGGCTGATATCGCTAGGTTCCACCACGATCATCCAAGCTTTTTCATAAGGGGATTCGTTCACATACTCCGGATTGTCGTTCAATTCTTCATTGACTTCCACTATTTTCCCGCTGATAGGAGCATAGAGCTCAGAAACGGTTTTAACGGATTCCACACTGCCAAACGGTTCGTCTGCTTTAATTTCCGTTCCTACTTCAGGCAGTTCAACAAATACAATATCTCCTAATTCCGATTGAGCGAATTCCGTAATCCCGATGCGCACTTTGTCTCCTTCTACTTTTACCCATTCGTGTTCTTCCGAGTATCTCAGTTCTTTCGGCGAACTCATGAAAATCCCTCCACTCTCAATATTTTCATAATTTACATTAACTTATTTCCATTGCTAAAAGCAAGAAAACACCCTTATCTATTCAGCCATATTTTCTCAAATTCATCTTCATGAAACCCAACTGTGACACGCGTACCATCCGTCACGATCGGGCGTTTGATTAACATGCCGTCGGAAGCAAGCAATTCAAGAAGTTCATCTTCCGAAGCCGTTTTCAAACGGTCTTTAACTCCTAGTTCTCTGTACTTTCTCCCACTCATATTAAAAAATTTTTTTAATTCCAATCCGCTCTTGCGCCAAAGCGTTTCCAGCTCCTCTTTCGATGGAGGGTTATCGACAATATGTATCTCTTGAAAATCAATTTGATGATCTTCAAGCCATTTCTTTGCTTTTCGGCATGTTGCACATTTCGGATACCAATAAAATGTTACGTTCATGTGATCACCTTTTATAAAAGATTCTGCTGCTTTAGCGAGTTTTCCCTTTTTTAGTTCGACAAATACAGTAAAATTCCTCTTTATTTTAAAATAATCTCGAGAGAAAACAAAGAGGCCGACATCGTTGTCCGCCTCATCCATTTCTATTTCTTACACAATATATCGTTCTGACTCGATCAGCTTGGCCGCTGCTTCGCGTTTTTTCGCAATGATGTTGACAGGCGTATGACGCGTAAGTTTTCGGAGGGCCGAAAGCGTCACGCGCAGCGCATCGCCTTCTTGTACTGCCGCAACAGTTTCCTTCGCATCTTGTTCGATTTGAGCAAACGCTTCTTGGCAAAAAATTTCTGTGTAAAGCAGCTTTTGCTTGTTCTTTTCAAGGCTGGTTCTGTCCAATGCCTTTTGAGTTCTCAAAATCGATGATTCCATTACATAAATATTGGCGGCTATGTCCGCAATATTCGCCAAGATTTCTTGTTCGTTCGCAAGCTCTTTGCCAAATGTTTGCACAGCAAGCCCGGATACAAGCAACGCAGCTTTTCTCGCATTTCTTAATAAATATCGTTCACGCGCGAGCGGTTCTGATCCCGGATCTTCCGGCGCCAGCACGATCAGCTCTTTTTGCAGGTCTTGCGCTTTTTGAAGCAAAGGCAATTCGCCTTTCAACGCTTTTCTTAAAAACGTATTCGGCACTAGTAAACGATTGATTTCGTTTGTCCCTTCAAAAATACGGTTAATGCGGGAATCACGGTAAGCTCTAGAAATTTCGTATTCTTCCATAAAACCGTAGCCGCCGTGCAGCTGCAATCCTTCATCTACCACGTAATCGAGCACTTCCGAACCAAAAAATTTTCCAATCGAGCACTCGATGGCATATTCCGAAATCGAAGCAGCAATCGCTTTTCCGTCTTTTGCTTCTTCTTCCGACAGCTCGCCCATCGCTTTGTCAAATAACCCGACAGTGCGGTAAATGGAACTTTCATTCGCATAAATTTTGGAAGCCATAGTGGCAAGCTTTTCTTGCGTCAAACGAAATTGTGAGATCGGTGTATTGAATTGCCGGCGTTGGTTTACATACGGAATGGTGATCTCCAGTACGCGTTTTGAAGAACCGACAGTGCCGACGCCTAATTTATACCGGCCGATATTCAATATATTAAAGGCAATTTTGTGTCCTTTGCCGGCTTCCCCAAGCAAATTTTCCACCGGAACTTCCGCGTCTTGAAGGATCAGCGTCCTGGTGGATGAACTTTTAATCCCCATCTTGTTTTCTTCCGGTCCTGTCGAAACGCCCGGAAAATCACGCTCCACGATAAAAGCCGAGAAATGTTCTCCGTCAATTTTGGCATAAACGACAAAGACATCGGCAAATCCGGAGTTGGTAATCCATTGTTTCTCCCCGTTTAAAATATAGTGCGTACCTGCTTCGTTTAACTTGGCAGTCGTTTTCGCACCTAATGCATCCGAACCGGAGGAAGGCTCTGTTAGTGCGTAAGCAGCGATTTTCTCACCGGTTGCCAATTCCGGCAAGTACTTTTGTTTTTGTTCTTCATTTCCGAATAATACGATGGGCAAAGATCCAATGCCGACATGAGCTCCGTGAGTAATAGAAAATCCGCCGGCACCTGCCATTTTTTCCGTGATCAAAGCAGAGCTGATTTTGTCCAGCCCTAAACCGCCATATTCTTCCGGAACATCGGCACTTAATAAGCCTAACTCGCCCGCTTTTCTCATTAATTGGACTGAACGGTCAAATTCATGCTTTTCCAAGTAGTCCAGTTGAGGCAGCACTTCATTGGTTACATAGTCTTCCGTTGTTTTGGCAATCATTTTTTGTTCTTCCGTGAAATCTTCCGGTGTAAATACTTGACTTGCTTCTATTTCATCTGTTAAAAAACTGCCGCCTTTTATAATGGCACGATCTGTTTGGTTTGACATCTTTCTTCCTCCTATCCATTTTTCATTTGGCGAAGCTGTTTCGATTTTGTTCATTCTCATAACATATCCTGCTAGTCTTTCCATTCTTTTTCGTGATCACTCATTCTATCAATCTATCAATTCAAAAACTCCGGCAGCACCCATGCCCCCGCCGATGCACATCGTAACGACGCCAAATTGGACGTTCCGGCGCTTCATTTCGTGCAGGAGAGTAAGGGTAAGTTTGGCTCCTGTGCAACCGAGCGGATGGCCCAGAGCAATTGCACCTCCATTGACGTTCACTTTTTCTTCATCAAGGTTGAGTTCGCGTATAACTTGAATCGATTGGGAAGCAAAGGCTTCATTCAATTCAAACAGCCCTATATCCGATACTTCCAGTCCTGCCAATTTCAATGCTTTCGGAACCGCAACGACAGGGCCGATCCCCATAATTTCCGGAGGTACACCACCTACTGCGAACGAACGAAACTTCGCCATCGGTTTCAGACCGAGTGATTCCGCTTTTTCGCGATCCATCACCATAACCGCCGCTGCTCCGTCGCTCGTTTGCGAAGCATTTCCGGCCGTTACCGTGCCATTGGCCGAAAAGGCAGGACGCAATTGGGCGAGTACTTCCATGTTGGTATTCGGGCGAACTCCTTCATCTTTCGTTAAAGTGACTGTTTTTTCCACCAGCCGATGGTCCGGTCCAACTGAACGGACTGTCGCTTCTACCGGCACGATTTCATCATCAAATTTCCCTGAAGCAATCGCTTTGGCGGCACGCTGATGGCTTCTAACGGCAAATGCATCCTGATCTTCGCGAGTGACGCCAAATTTTTTCGCTACTTGTTCAGCGGTATGCCCCATGCTCATGTAATATTCCGGCGCCGTTTCGGCTAATTTTGCATTCGGTCTGACCACATGCCCCATCATCGGCACCATGCTCATCGATTCAGTTCCTCCGGCGATGATCGTATCCGCATGACCAACCATAATTTTTTCGGCCGCAAAAGCAATGGCTTGTAAACCGGACGAACAAAAGCGATTGATCGTGATTGCCGGAACGGTGTGCGGAAGGCCGGCAAGAGCTCCAATATTCCTAGCCACATTTTGTCCTTGCTCTGCTTCCGGCATGGCACAGCCGATAATTAAATCATCGATGTTCCCTTCGTAATTGCCTGCTCTTTTTAACGTTTCTTTCACTACCAGCGCACCTAGATCATCCGGGCGCACCGTTGCCAATGTTCCTTTTTTGGCTTTCCCCACTGGCGTACGCGCCCCGGCAACGATGACCGCTTCTCGCATAAAACTACCTCCTTCAACATTGTTTTTTCACTCTCTTGTTCTAGCGGACTAGCAAAAAGATTCGCCTCCAAAAATGTCAGTTGCGCAGCGGTTTGCCGTTTACAAGCATGTGCTGCATGCGCTGCTGGGATTTCGGCTCAGCAATCAGGCTCAAGAAAGCCTCTCTTTCTAAGTCAAGCAAATACTGTTCATCTACTTCCGTTCCGTATGGCAGTTTTCCTCCGGCGATGACATACGCCAGCTTTTTGGCGATGTGGCGATCATATTGGGAAATATATCCTGATTCAAACATCGATTGAGCCGCCAAGAGCAACATCGCATACCCGGTTTCTCCTACAACGGGCACTTTTTTCCTGGTCGGCGGACGATATCCTTGTTCATAAAGGGAAAGCACCACTTGTTTTGCATCGTACAATTGATGATCACGATTGACGCTGATCCCGTCCGCATTCGATAAGAAGTTGTTTTCGCGGGCTTCTTCACCGGAAGAAGACACTTTCGCCATCGCAATGGTTTCAAAAACTTTATTGGCGATTTTTTGCAAATCAAAATCGACACCGCTTGGCAAATTGGATAAATGTTTCCAATATAATTCCTTTGTTCCGCCGCCTCCCGGAATTAAGCCGACCCCAACTTCTACAAGCCCCATATACGTTTCAGCGGCAGCTTGAATACGCGCCGCCGGCAAACAAACTTCCGCGCCGCCGCCCAATGTCATTCCAAAAGGAGCCGCTACTACCGGCTTGCTGCTGTATTTAATTTTTAGTGTCGCTTGCTGGAATTGACGAATGATAAAATCGAGTTCAAACAGATTGTCGTCTTGTGCTTCCATCAGCATCATGGCAAGATTGGCTCCCACGCAGAAGTTTTTCCCTTGATTTCCGATCACAAGTCCTTTATAGTTTTTTTCCACTTCATCAATCGAATAATAGATCATTTCCACAATGTCCGGACCAATCGCATTGTTTGGCGAATGAAATTCAAGCAATGCCACTTCGTCGCCCAAATCAATCAGACTTGCACCGTTGTTGGATTTGATGACTTTTCCTTGTTTTTTTAAGCTTTTCAAATCGATCACTTTCGGATGCACTGAAACCTTTTCGTAGCGGCCGTTATGATAGAAATATCGTTCTCCTTGTTCCTCTTTATAAAAAGTTTTATTGCCTGAGGCGATCATGTCTTTTACCCATGAGGGAACGTCCATTCCTTCCGATACCATTTTTTGAACCGACGTTTCCGTTCCGATCGCATCCCACGTTTCAAATGGCCCGTATTCCCAGCCAAATCCCCATTTCATAGCATTGTCGATCGCCACGATCGTATCAGCGATTTCGCCTAGCAGTTTGGCAGAATAGATTAACGTAGAAGCAAGCACGTTCCATAGAAAAGTTCCGGCCTGATCATCCGCATAAATAAGCGCTTTCATTTTTTCTGCTGTTCCTTTTAATTGCTTCGCTTTTTCTACCGTAGGTGTTTTTAAAGACTTTCTCGGTCCATATTGCAACGTTTCCAGATTGAGTTCGAGTATTTCTTTTCCTTTTTTGACAAAAAAACCTTGCCCGGTTTTAGCGCCAAGTTTTCCTTTTTTCAGCATTTCATTCATAAAATCAGGCACTTCAAATGCGTCTTTTTCTTTTCCTTCGACTTTTTCATACACATTGTTGGCCACATGCACAAATGTATCGAGCCCCACTACATCGAGCGTACGGAAAGTAGCACTTTTGGGGCGGCCGATTAACGGTCCGGTGATCGAGTCGACTTCTCCAACCGATAAACCTGCTTTTTTCATTTCATGAACAGCTACGAGCAGTCCGTAAGTGCCAATGCGGTTCGCAATAAAATTGGGCGTGTCTTTGGCTACTACCACCCCTTTTCCTAATGTTTCTTCTCCGAATTGCTTTATAAATTGCACAATTTCAGGATCGGTATCTTTTGTCGGAATCACTTCCAACAGCTTCAAATAACGAGGGGGGTTAAAGAAATGAGTTCCTAAAAAATGCTTTTTAAAATCGGCGGAACGGCCTTCTGCCATAGCTTCGATAGAAATGCCGGAAGTATTGGAACTGACAATGCTTCCATGTTTACGATATTGATCAATTTTTTCTAATACTTGCTTTTTTACGTCCAGTCTTTCCACCACAACTTCGATAATCCAGTCGCATTCAGAGAGTCTTTCTAAATCATCCTCCAAATTTCCTGCTTCAATGAGATTTAAGCTGTTCTTAGAAGTGAGCGGGGAGGGCTTTTGTTTTAAAAGCTTTTTTAAAGCGTCGCTTGCAAAGCGGTTGCGGACTTTCTTATCTGCAAGGGTCAATCCTTTTACTTTTTCTTCTTCTGTCAGTTCGTGAGGAACAATATCTAATAATAATGTAGACAGCCCAATATTGGCTAAATGGGCAGCAATTCCTGATCCCATAACTCCGGATCCTAGTACAGCCGCCTTTTTGATTTGTAATACCAAAACTATTTCCCCCTTCACTTTTTGAATGAATGGTCATTCATTTTTCTATTTCCACTATATATGAATATTCTAAATTTTTCAATAAATAATTAGCACAAAATAGATGAATTTTTTACTTGTTTAAGTGGACGATCATTTGTTTCATATTATTCATTTCTTTTCGATTTTACTTTTAAAAAAAGGAATGAAAATAGTCTGCGGAAATAAAATAAATTTTGAATACTGCGAAAGGACTCACTTGCTCTGTTCATTAAGGCAAATGATTGCGTGAATAACTACGGCGGCCGTTATCGAGATTCTGCTAAAAGAACAAAGCCAATCCCGTTTTTCCATTATTTTTTGACCATTCCTTTGAGAACAAAACCAACATTGGCGGGACGTTCCGCCAGTCGACGCATGAAATATCCGTACCAATCCGATCCATACGGTACATATACACGCATTTTATATCCCTCTTCAACCAATTCAAGCTGCTTTTCCGGTCTGATGCCGTACAACATTTGAAATTCAAATTGTTCATTTGAAATCTTGTATTCTTTTACAAGCTTTTTCGTGTAGTCAATCATAGCATCATCATGAGTGGCAACAGCTGTATAAAATCCGTTCAGCAAAAGCTTCTTCACCAGTTTTTTATAATTTTCATCCACATCTGTTTTCTTTGGAAACGCTACAGAAGCCGGTTCTTTGTATGCCCCTTTTACCAGTCGAAGATGAGGGGAGAAAGATGCAAGATCGTCAATGTCTTTTTCGGATCGATATAGATACGCTTGGATGACGGTCCCTAATTGTGGATACTCTGTTTTTAACTGTTTATAGACAGAAAGAGTTTTTTCACAGCGTGAAAAGTCTTCCATATCAATGGTCACAAATACAAACCGTTCTTTTGCCGCCTCCAAAATGCGGCGCATATTGCTCATTACCGTTTGTTCAGATATGTCGCTTCCTAACGACGTCAGTTTTAATGAAATCTCGGCATCTAATGATTCTTTCCCTATGGCCTCAATCGTACGAATGGCTTGATTCGCCATTTCTGCTGCTTCTTTTTCATTTTCCACAAACTCACCCAAATAATCGACTGTAACGCTTAAACCTTTTTGATTTAAATCTTGAATTACTTTGACTGCCTGATGGAGTGTTTCCCCGGCGACAAATCGGGATGCACCGAATTTCAAGCCATATTTTTGGGCAATCTTTGTGAATGAACGATTTCTTGAAAGAAATAAAAAGAAATTTCGCATCATTTTCTCCATCGTATTCCCCCTTTTCTCGTAAATCTTCAGCTACTGAAGGAAAACACGGACGTTTCAAAGTGAGGGCAGTTCCACGATCGCCTTTAGACTTTCGTCTTTTCATTTCCTGTTTTTAAAAATATATTCAAAAAACGCTCTGATTTGCATAATTTTACTGGAGAAAGACAAGCTAAGAGGGAAAAAGGAGGGAACCAAATGCAGCAACCATATTCCAATAATCCGCAATCTTTCATGTCTTCGCCGCCGGTGATGACGACAAAAGATCTCTCTTACGTGAATGATATGCTTTCATGGAATTTATTAGCCATGAAAAAGGCGCATTTCGCCGCCCAAAATTGCCAAGACCCGGAAATCAAATCTGCTTTAGATTCATACGGTCAAATGCATCAGCGTCATTATCAAACTATTTTGTCGCATTTGCAATCACCTAATAACGGGATGCAGCAATGATGGAAAGGGGAAACAAGATGGAAATGCAAAATCAACAGCAAAAAATCCAAAATCCAAAAATACAGGTGCCGGAAACCCCGCAAATGAACGATCGCGATTTTATTCAAGATATGCTGGCAACCGAAAAGTACATGACTACTTCGTATGCTGTTGCATTGAACGAAATTTCGATTGATCCGCTCCGTCGCGATTTGCAAAACATTCTTACAGAAACACAAAATGCTCAAAGAGATATATTTTTAAAAATGTTTCAAAAAGGCTGGTATTCATTAGAGGCCGCCGACCAACAAAAAATCCAGCAATCTTATCAGCAGCATCAAAGCTACTCCAGCCAATTTCCGTACAACAATCCATCTCAATAAAAAGAGGCCTAAAGAAAGAGCCTGACCTCTTCCTCTGAATAAATACCATTTGGAGAGGAGAGGACAGGCTCTAATGCTTTACCGGTCGCTGATGAAAATATACGTAGCCTTCACTGGTCCGTGGACTCCATAAACCGTGCTTAACTCGATATCGGCAGAGTTGCTCGGACCGGTAATAAATTGAATGCAAGAAGGAATGGCTTCACCTTTTTTGATTTTTTCACGGATGATTTGAGCGGCCTGTGTCATTCTTGGGACAAGAGTGCTTTGCGGGATCAAAGCAATAAAGTGTTTCGGCAGCAATGTCATGGACCGTCCTTTGTTCTTTCCCGTAAACAATACGACCGTCCCGGATTCCGCCAGCGTGATATCGCTAAAGACGATCGACACATTGGCTTTCTCGCTTAAACGGATGTTTTCTCCCCCTAGATCATCATTCCAAACATGGACCAATATCTGTTCATGCGGCCATTCTTTTTCTACCAAGTCGGTGAGGCCGTATTCGGCATAGCGCTCATCTTTCCAAACGGATACGGGCCCTCCTCCGTATGATCGAACAGCTGTTTTGACTTGTTCAGCAAGATGATCTGCCGTTGTTTCCATAAATTGAACATGGATATTCGAACATTGACTGGCCAAAACCGAAACAAGCTCATCTCGGGTAGCTGTTTTCAGCACTTCATATTGTGGCGTATGCTTGTAAGACGGACGATGCACCCCCTTCGTTATCGGATTTCGCCCCAATTTTTCAGCTATATTTTCCAAAAACGAGGTTCGATTTTGAATCATTCCCGTCATGATTGCTTCCCACCTTCCCGATTTTTAAACCAATCTCGGAAACGTTCTTTCTCAGGAGCCGGAAATTCACGTATTTTCGTCCATGCCTTTAACGGTCCGGGCCCTTTGGAAATACGCGCGTTTTTTATGAACGGTTTCAAAGCAGAATGAGCCGCTCTCGATCCCAAACCATACAACATATCGGAGGAAGCTCCCAGCCCGAAGGCTTTCATCATGATTTTTTCCGAAAAAGGCGCTTTCCCTTCTCTTTCCACAATGACTTGCCGATGTTTCAGAAGCAGCTCATGCAAAGGAATTTTCACGGGGCATGCTTCTGTACAAGCTCCGCACAGCGAGGAAGCATAGGGAAGTTCTTTATATTCCTCATATCCGCCCAATAGCGGGGAAAGAACGGCGCCAATCGGTCCGGGATAGATGGAGCCGTAAGAATGTCCACCGATATGTCGATACACCGGACATACATTGATACAAGCAGCGCAGCGAATGCACTGAAGCACCGGCTGAAATTCCGTTCCTAAAATATCCGATCGACCATTATCCACGATGACAAGATGAAATTCCTCCGGTCCATCCGCTTCACCTTCTTCTCTCGGACCCGTAATGGCCGTCACATAGCTGGTTAGCTTATGTCCAACGGCACTTCGGCAAAGCAGACTTACAAGAACTTCCATTTCCTCGAAAGTTGGAACAATTCGTTCCATTCCCATCACGGCAATATGAGTTTTGGGAATAGACATGACAAGGTCAGCGTTTCCTTCATTCGTCACGAGGGTAATCGAACCCGTTTCGGCAATCGCAAAATTGCATCCGGTAATCCCTACATCGGCTGTTAAAAACTCGTTTCGAAGATGTTTTCTTACAAAAGCGGTGATTTCCTCAGGCTTTTCCGTATTGGAATAATGAAGCTTTTCTTTGAATACTTCCCGAATTTGATTCTTATTTTTATGAAGAGCCGGAGCGACGATATGGGATGGGTGATCTTCGTCCACTTGCAAAATGTACTCGCCGAGATCCGTCTCTATCACTTCGCAGCCCGCTTCTTCCAAATATGAATTTAAATTAATTTCTTCCGTGACCATCGACTTGGATTTCACCACTTTTTTAGCCTTTTTCTTCTGAACCACTTCTTTTACGTATTGAGAAGCTTCTTCCGACGTTCGGGCAAAAAAGACATGACCGCCTCTTTTCGCTACATTTTCGCTTAATTCATAAAGATAATAATCTAAATGATTTAATACATGCTGACGAATTTCCTCTCCTAAAGAACGCCATTCTTCCCAATTTCCAAGTTGTTCCGCTTCATCCAGACGTTTTATGCGAAGCCGTTCTTGAGCGCCACGAACCGCGCCGCGCATAAACTCATTATTCAGTTCCTCATGAACACGTTCTTTAAAGTCTCCCACTCCAATTTTGATCGACAAGATTTCTCCCCTCTTTTCTTTTACCCTCTATGGTTTAAGACTTCCGCAATATGCATGACTCGAATCGGTTTTCCTTGACGTTCCATACGTCCCCCGATATTCATCAAACAACCGCAATCAGCGCTGATCAAATAATCCGCACCCGTGCTTTCCACATTTGAAACTTTTTCATCGACCATTTGCTCGGAGATCGGTCCCATCTTGACTGAAAACGTTCCACCAAATCCGCAGCACAAATGAGCGCCCGGCAACGGTGTAAATTCCAGTCCTTTCACGTTACGCAATAACTTTATCGGCGCTTCCTTCACCCCCAAAAGACGGGTCATATGACAGGAAGTATGATAAGTGGCTTTCCCTTCCATTTTCGCTCCCACATCTTCGACACCAAGAACTTCGACAATAAATTGTGTCAATTCGTATGTTTTATCGGCCAATTCTCTTGCCTTTGGCTCCCATATTGGATCGTCCTTAAAAATATGAGGATATTCCTTAAACATAAAAGCGCATGAACCAGACGGAGCGACAACATACTCTGAATGTTCAAACGTCTTAATCATATGTTTCATGGCATCCTTCGTTTCTTCAACATACCCGCTGTTGTATGAGGGCTGGCCGCAGCAAATCTGACTTTCCGGAAAATCAACTTCACATCCTAAATGTTCCAGCAATTCTACCGTTGCTTTTCCTACATTCGTCTTAAACAGATCGACCAGACAAGTAACAAATAAACTGACTTTCAATGGTTCCACCTTCTTTTTCTATCGCTTCTTTAAAGAACTGGTCATCTGATGACCTTATGATATATAGTATATCATACTATAATTATGTCAAAATCAGTACAATATTCAAAAAAATTTTTAATTACCCGTGGTGCTAGTTGAGTGTCAGCGCTCAACCAGCCCTAGTGTGACCAAGGAATAAGCCAACAAGATGCCATCGAGTGCCACTTCAAACCCGGCCATGGAATTCGCTCGAATGTCGGTGATCCGGTATTGGTCTACGAGAATCGAAAACACCGTCTCGATGACTTTGCGTTTTTTCCTGATCCATTCTTCCCATGCCTTGGATGGGCCGTGCTTTTGATTGTGTCGAGACGGTGTCCAGAACGCGGCTTGGTGTTCTTCGTACAGCTTTTCTCGAAGAGCGTGGCTGATGTACCCTTTGTCCCCAAAGTTGTAGGGATGAGGGATTTGAGTCATCACCGTTTCAGCGGCTTTGACGTCGTGGCAGGACGCTTCCGTCACGACATAGCCCATGGCCAGCCCTTGATTGGTCACTTGAAGATGCAGCTTGAAACCGTAGTACCATTGCTTTTTGGAAGCACAATACCCCATATCCGCGATCCCTCGAAACCGCTTGACGCGCTGCATTCTTGCGGGATGGCACAACGGAAGAGGCAAGCTGTCGACGACCGCATAAGCATGGTGTTGGCCACGTTTCGCCAGCTCATGACGGATCCATTTGATGGCGAAACCAAGCGCCCGGCAGCGGCGGTTGTATCGGGAGCGTTCAAGAAACGAGCCGTTTGTGAACAAATTTCCCGTGACAAAACGATGCCAGGCTCGTTCGGAAGAAAAGCCCAGCAGCTTCCCCAAAAGGTGAACCGCCATGACCACTTCGTCTTCTTGCTTGACCAAGTGACGGTTGCGGCGATGAAGATACATTTGAATCAACGACAGTTGGGCAGAAACAAAACAGAAAATAGCGGCATATTGTTTTTGAAGTTTGGCTGGATCTGTAGTAAAATGAAAGTGCTCTTGCATGGGGGATCTCTCCTTTCGAATGTTGGGTGACACTTTCATTCTACTGGAGATCCGCCAGCAAGGGCTATTTTTATGCTTGTCTGAGTTTTATCTAGCACCACGGGTTTTTAATTCTTTCAAGGACAATCCATAAGATCAAAATTGAGTCGGGGCAAGAAAAATGATAAGAGTTGTCTTATAAAGGGGCTTTTTATGGCTTTCATGGCCAAAATATATGTATAATGATGACTCCACAAGCACGCCATGGAAGATGACAGGTAGTTCATTTCCCGCTGCTGCTTTCTAATCAAAGCCCGATACTACCTTTTATCTTCCATGTCAATGCCCTATCATCACAAACTTATAACAATATTTTTATATGTAAAAGGCTTGCCCTTTTCACATTTCGTTTTTCTTCTTCTCATCAGCAAAGGCTTCCATCAAGACTTGCTCTACACCTTCTAAATGCTTTAGCATCGCTTTTCGTGCGGCTTCCTTATCACGTTCGACAATAGCCTGATAGATTCTTTCATGTTCCTCGTTTAATTTCTCCATTGTAGCGTCCTCAGAATAAAGGAGCAACCGGCGAGTCTCTTTCATCGCTTCTGCCATTAAGTCGGAAACATGGTGCATTAATCGAACAAGCAAATGATTTTGCGTAGCTTTAGCAATGGCCATATGAAAGTCTAAATCCGCCTTTTCACCCAATTCCTCATTCCCCACCGCTTTTTTCATTTCGGCTAAGGTCTCGCCAATTTGGCGCAAATCGCTGTCTGTCCGCTTAACAGCGGCGGCGGCGACTATTCCGGTTTCCAAAATTTTTCTCATTTCCAGCAATTGCTCAATCTGTTCATCACTCATTAAATACGCTTGCGAAAGAGGGTACATAATGCCATCCGGATTGAATTCTTTCACAAACGTGCCCTCTCCCTGCCTCATTTCTACGACACCCATTGCGCGCAGAGAAGTAAGCGCCTCGCGAATGGCGGAGCGCCCCACTTGAAAGTTTTCGGCTAATGCCTGAACCGATTGTAATTTATCACCCGGTTTTAACTCACCGTTGCGGATCATTTCTAAAAGGACATTCGCCACTTCTTCATATATTTTTTTCGGCTTTATTTTTTTAAACTCCAAAATTGTTTCCTCCCGTTGTATCTTTGCTATTTTCATTATATTATCTTTTTCCAATCAAAGTGGAAAATTTGAGTTACAATAATAGAGAAACCTGGAACAGATTGGTGTTCCAAATGCAAAGGGTGTAAAAACAATGGAATATATCGAAAAGGGGAGCAAATTATATTCAAAAACGATTCTCTCCCTGTTTTTAGGAAGTTTTGTTACATTCGCCGTGATGTATAGCGTCCAACCGTTGATCTCCACTTTTTCAAAAGAATTTGATGTAAGTCCGGCTCGAGCAAGTCTGTCTCTTTCCCTTACAACCGGCTTGTTGGCTGTTTCGATGATTCTCGTTTCCGCCTTATCCGATGCAGTCGGAAGAAAAAAAATCATGGTGGCCTCTTTGCTGTTTTCTTCCATTTGTGCAGCCGTCACAGCTTTCAGTCAAAATTTTTGGTTTTTATTAACGGCAAGAGCGATTATGGGCATTGCCTTAGCGGGATTTCCAAGCATTGCGATGACCTATATCAATGAAGAATTCCACCCTAAAAACCTAGGCACTGCAATGGGGATGTACGTAAGCGGAACATCCATCGGCGGTATGGTTTCCCGCGTGGTCGTAGATGCTCTGACGGATTGGTTTTCTTGGCATGTTGCTTTAAGCGCCATCGCCTTCCTGTCTCTTCTTGTCAGTGCTTGGTTTTGGAAGTCCCTTCCGGATTCCCGTCATTTTCATGCTCAAAAAGCCAGTTTAAGAAAGCTGTTTTCCTCTCTTGACCAAAGTTTAAGAGACCCCGGACTGCTTTGTCTTTACAGTCTGGGCTTCCTGTTAATGGGAAGTTTTGTTACATTATATAACTATATCGACTATCCGTTAATGGGTGAACCTTACCATTTGAGCCAAACGATTGTCGGACTTATTTTTTTCATATACTTGGTAGGGACATTCAGTTCTACATTTATGGGACGAATGGCCGATCGGTTTGGCAAGCCAAAAGCTCTTGTCGCAAGCATTGCCATTATGCTTCTCGGGGGAATTGTGACGATCAACAGTATACTGGTGGTTAAGCTCGTGGGCGTGGCCTTGTTTACATTTGGATTTTTTGGCGGACATTCGATCGCGAGCGGATGGGTTGGCCAAAGAGTTCTAAACTTTAAAGCTCAAGCATCGTCTTTATATTTGTTGTTTTATTATACTGGCTCAAGCATCGTCGGTACAACGGGCGGCACATTTTGGAGCCGATTCGGATGGATCGGGGTGATCGGGTTAATTGCTTCACTGCTCGTCCTCTCGCTCATTATTGCGGAAATTCTTCCGTTATTGAAAATAAAAAGAAAACTGGACACGACTCATCACAAAGGATACTAGGACGACGAAAAAAGGCGTTTTCCAAGATTCGAAGACCTTGGAAAACGCCTTTTTTCAAAATCTAATAGGAAGAAAACATAAATCTTCTTTCATGGTAATACACAGAAAAAACCAGACCTATCGCCAGCATATTTCCCATTAACGAACTTCCTCCATAACTAATAAATGGAAGAGGGATCCCTGTTATTGGAAGAAGCCCGACAGTCATTCCAATGTTTTGGAACACATGGAAAGTAATCATGGAAATAATGCCGGCGCACATATAAGAATAAAACGGATTTTTCGTTTGAAGCGCTATTTTCGTCAAATGGTAAACGAGCAAGAAAAACAAGCTGATGACTACACTAGCGCCCAGAAACCCGAATTCTTCGCCAATAATACTGAATATAAAATCAGTGTGACTTTCAGGCAAATAAATATCCCGCTGGCCGAAACCCTTTCCCAATGTTTGTCCTGAGCCGATGGCCAACAGGGAACGGGTTAGATGATATCCGGACGAACTTTGATAATTGTAAGGATCCAACCAAGAATAGATCCGCCCAAACTGGTACTGTTTAACTCCCAAATATTTTTCCAATATTTTCGGATGCCACAGCACCATATAGAAAATACCAACGATCAATACAGCAGCTGAACCGAATAAAGGAACTAAGATTTTCCACGTAATTCCTGAGACAAAAATCATTCCAAGCAGGATCGCAATTAACACGAGCGATGTTCCCAAATCGGGCTGCTGCATCACAAGAAAAAGCGGCAGCAAGGTAGCCAACCCCATCTTGATCAAGAGCCAAAAATCCGATTCGATTGTTTTTACGGGATTTTTTTGATGGTGCTCAACCATGATTCTAGACAACACAAGAATCAAAAACACTTTTTCAAATTCGGACGGCTGCAACGAACCCATGGCAGGAACTTTGTACCAGCTTTTTGCCCCATTGATGACGGGAGCGATGCTGGCAGGCGCCACGATTAAAAAAGCCAACAGCAATATTCCTAAACCATAAGTAAACCATGAAAGCTTCATCCATTGATCGGCATCGACGCGGATTACTAACGCAATGATGCCAATCCCGACACCATACCACATGATTTGTTTGACAACGAAATTTTCTTTATATTGACCAGTTGACTGCGCACTGTAAATCGCAACTAAACTAGTGATCAACAACAACAGCAAAATGAATACAAGACCATAATCAATACGGCTTTGCGATTGATTTTGAGAAGTCATCCATGTCTCCTCTTCCCATAGAAAATTACAATATACCTCTAACATTATACCTTTTCAAGTAAATTTCACAATAGAAAAATGTTTCAAATCCAACAGTTTTGAAGATAAACAACGAAAGTCTCTCTCCATAATGACAACATGAGTAATAAAAAGCATTTTAAAAACAATGTTTCAGCTATTTTTAAACTTATACAAAATCATGATCCGGATGGTGATTGCATCCATTTCTTTTTGATTTCATTTCAAGTTTGTTGCATGTCCGATTTCCCGCTTTTTATGATAGCACATAACGTGAATTTGCTGAACTATGACTAAGTGACTTCTTTTTGAGAAAGAAAAATGATCATGAAATTATGGGATCACGGCCTATAAATTATGCTCTTTTTCCAAAATAAGCCGAAATTTCGAATGTACTTTCATTTGAAATGGATATAAATATTCAAAACAGGGATGACAATCATGATGAGGATGCCAAATGCTTGAGGTATAAACGCTCTCTAGAGGTCTAAAGCTTTGCCATGACTGTTTCGCCGATTTTCATAGTTTAGAAAAGAGACTACATGTCCTTTCAAGCGGAATAAAAAGAAATTTCCACCTGTGGGACCTTTGAGCCCACTGATCGTTAGATGAACAAAGAAGGCGATTAGGGAGTGCTCCTTCATTTAAGAACAGTTGCTGTCCTGCTTGTCTTGAAGAAGAGAACTGACTGTCCTTGATGGGGAATCGAGTAGGAGGGAGCGATTAACTCCCGTCCTCTCACACCACCGTACGTACGGTTCCGTATACGGCGGTTCAATTAAGATAATTGACGCAAGTCTTTATAACTTCCGTGAATAGCTGTTCTCTTTATGCCAGTGGTCACTCCACCCTCCAAGAGGTCTCCCACGGGATTCACCGCTTCCTCCCTCAAGTGAGGTACTACGTTTTCTGTGTTCATCATGACTCACTGAATACCAAGGGCTATTCTCTCTTCATTGTTCGGTCCTTCTTAGTTGTTCTAGACCAACTAATACTATGACCTCTGCTGACTTCTGACGGTTCAGCTACTTATCACTAAGTAGGTTATGAAGAGTACTTCACCTATCCGCCAGACCTCCCCGGGTAAGTACATGCACTTTCACACCATCTATCCGCCTCATTTACTCGATATGACCTTCGACAGAAAGAGCTTTGTTTTGTTATGCAAACTCACTCCATCATACCTAGCCTTATATGAGGTTCGTGTTCCTCGGACCGGTGTTTTGCCTCCAGCTTCCTTCAGATTCCGCGTCACCACGGACACCCTTGCTCTTGGCTAATCTCTACTTCTATCTTCGGGGTTCGGGACTTACACCCTATAGTTCATGTACATGCCGGGCGCACATAAAAAGTCTTCCCCCGTTATTCTGTCGGGGGGGAAGACTTTTATAAGAATCGAACGATATCTTCAACAGGAATTCTTGTTGTTTTGTAAGCAGGCGCAGCCGCTTTTCCTAAGGCAATTAACACCGTTGGAACGAAGCGATCGGAAATGTTAAATCTTTCAACGAATTGTTTTTTATTAAAACCGCCCATCGGAACCGTGTCATAGCCACGAGCCTTCGCAATCAGCATGATTTGCATGGAAACAAGGCCGGCGTCAAATGAAGCTATATTTTTCCGGTCTTCCGCAGACAGAGATGGATAAAGTTTGTTAATGTTTTCGATCATGAGTCTCATTCTCTCTTCATCCATATAACCTGCTTCATAGTTGCTTCGATACACTTTTTCGGCGTTTTTATACATTTCCGTATCGCCTAAAACCGCAATGACGGCTGAGCATGTTTCTACTTGTTCTTGGTTATTGGCGATGGCGCGGAGCTCTTTTTTCGTTTCTTGATCTTGAATAACAAGAAAGCGCCATGGTTGAAGATTACTGGACGAAGGGGCCAAAGTGGCTTCCTTTAAAATTTCTTCAATTTCTTCCTTCGCAATTTTATAATTAGGATCATATTTTCTGACGGAATGGCGTTCTTTTATAACGGTAGATAAATCTGTAGAATGACTTGCCATATTTCTTCCCTCCATGATCAAATTACTTACTTTAAGTAAGCACTGTTAAAAGTTTATCTTTCATAATAGATCACGTCAAGAAGGAGATTTTATGATCATTAAAAAAGGAAAAAGGAGCCAACTAAATAGTCAGCCCCTGGTTATTTCAAATCATAGCGTCTCCGAACAGAAAAGACCTTTCGATGCCATGAAAAATGATCATGGTGAAAGCTTGTTTCCGAAGAAATTATTTTATAACGGTTGCTCGGCTGCGGCTCATTCGTCGTGAAGATTGTTTTTGGGCCTGTTTCTTCGGGTTGCGGTACGTTCCCAACAGCAAATCCATCAGCGGATTCGTTAGGCCAAACCAATATTTTTTGTTAATGGTGTGATGCTGCAAGTGATAGACTTTCAGCCGCTTGCCGATAGGGGTGAAAGGCTCAATGGGACGATGAGCGGAAAAATGCCTCCATTGATGATAAAGCAGCGTTCCCGAAACGCCCGTGACAAATGCGATGGAAAATGTGATATCCCGCATGATCAATTGAGCGGCGAGAACCAGAAGCAAAAGTATTGGAAGAGTCAGCCAAGCAGGCAGCAAAATCCCTTTTAGCTCGCTCGGATGTTGATGATGATGATCATGCCAGTCTTTTACAGGTTGTAAAAATTTTATTTTTTTCGGCAAAGACCCATGAAAAAGAAAACGATGAATAACATATTCCATAATACCGAAAAATATGATTCCAATTAAAAAAATAAATAAAAGAGGCCAGCGAATATAAAAGACCGATAAACTCAATCCGAGAAATAAGAATAAGCCTAAACCAATCATTTCCGTTGTATTCCAAAATTCACGGACATACTTGAACATATTTGGTCGTCCCCCCTCCTTTATTTTTTTGTCAATAACTTGCTTTTTTCTATATATAATATTCAATGAATTGATGAGTGATGTCTATTATAGACTCTTTTCTTCCATCGATTCAGAGTCCAAAAAATGAATCGCTCCATTTGGTGTTTCAACGCGGCCACGATTCTGTTTCATTTTCTTAAATCTAGACGTATTTTTTCCAAAGAAAAACATTCATCACTTGTTTGAATTTGAATCAGTTCCCCAAGTATTGTATGATTTTGCTTCTTTTGGAATCGGTTTAAAGCGGAAATACCATAACCCATTTTTTTGACTTATGTTCACTGGTTGAGTGAAAACAGGGACGGGCAGTGGAATATGCTGCTCATTGGGAATAACTCTTCGCTTTTTTACAAAGTAGACAGGTTCTTTCTTCTTTTTCCATAAGGCGGTTTTTGTCTTTATCAGTAAATTTTGATGGTCCATCCACATTGGAAACTCATGTTGATCCAGACAGGGGAGTTCCAGTTCCAGAACAAGGAAATCGTTCCATTGATAAAGATTATAGTTCATTTTCTCTTCTTTATCTGAATACCCATCTTCTCGACCAGGTTTTCTCGAATGAAACACGGATTTCCAAAAAGAATCATTCTGGACCTTGTGCGCGAAATCCAGCCGTTTTTTCCATTTTTCCATCTTCATTCTCATCTCCCCTTAAAAACAAAATGCCTTTTATTCATTTTCTGCCATGATCGGCTTCCGTCTCCTATCATCACAAATTCATGAAAACACCATTGATTATCACACCATAACGGTAAACAGCCGTCTGCCTTTCCCAAATCCTTTTCGCTCGTTGATTTATCTTATTCAAAAAAGCGCCCAATGTTCATGTTCATAAAACATATGCTCAAATTGCTTTTCCAACTGTATGGAGGCCTTTCCCTCGTACAAAAAGTTCAGAAGAGCAATGGACGTTATCAAAAACTGTACGCACAAAAATAGCAGGGCCAGGTTAGTCCCCGCTTGTCAGTTTTGAAAATACGTTTTATCTAATAATATTTCGTCTGTGTACGGCTTTTTTTATCATCTGTCTTCGTCCTTTTGGATCAGACAGGGTAAACCGGGTGTTTCCGCTCAGAAAAAACTAGATATTTAGACATATAGACATCCAGACGTCGGGATAATTCTTCACGGAGTCGATTTGGCTCCACAATATCGTCCACGACTAACTCAGATGCCAACCGGTATATATCAATATCTTTTCGATATTCTTCACGCTTTGCTTCCACAAATGCCGTTCTTTCTTCCGATTCCATCGCTTCTATTTTATTGGCGTACACCGCGTTGACAGCGGCTTCCGGCCCCATCACCGCAATTTGGGCAGTCGGCAAAGCTAAACAACAGTCCGGTTCAAAAGCGGGACCTGCCATGGCATACAGGCCGGCTCCGTATGCTTTGCGGACAATCACGGTCATTTTTGGAACCGTTGCTTCGCTCATTGCCGCGATCATTTTGGCGCCGTGGCGAATAATCCCCGCTTTTTCTACATTCGTTCCAATCATGAAACCGGGAACGTCCGCCAAGAATAAAAGCGGAATATGGAAGGCGTCGCACAAATGAATGAACTTAGCGGCTTTGTCGGCAGAATCATGAAACAACACGCCGCCTTTTACACGCGGTTGATTAGCAATAATACCAATCGGCTGCCCTTCTAAACGAGCAAGACCCGTAATAAGTTCAGCCGCAAATCTTTTTTTGATTTCACAAAAAGAATCTTCATCCACAATGCGGTCAATAAGCTGATACATATCAAAAGGAGCGTTCTGGTTTTTTGGAATGATGTCTTCGATTGACTGATCAAAAGATTTGGGAGATTTTTTTTCGGCTCGTTTCGGCTTTTGCGTGTAATTGTCCGGAAAGTATGTTAAATATCGACGGGAAAACTCGATGGCTTCCTCTTCGTTTTTTACGAGCACATCACCGCAGCCCGAAACACTGCAATGCATTTTGGCTCCGCCCATTTGTTCAAGCGTCACTTTTTCGCCGATCACCATTTCCGCCATCCGCGGCGATCCTAAATACATGGAGGCATTTCCATCCACCATCACGACAATATCGCAAAAAGCGGGAATATAAGCGCCGCCAGCAGCCGAAGGGCCAAATAACAGACAGATTTGCGGAATTTTCCCTGAAAGTTTTACTTGATTGTAGAAGATTCTTCCCGCTCCTCTCCTTCCGGGAAACATCTCTATTTGGTCGGTAATTCGGGCTCCTGCGGAATCAACCAAATAAATGAGCGGACAGCGAAGCTTTTCTGCCGTTTCCTGAATTCGAATGATTTTTTCCACTGTTCTTTTGCCCCATGAACCAGCTTTCACAGTGGAATCATTGGCCATTACGCAAACAGTGCGTCCATGAATTTTTCCAATCGCCGTCACGACTCCGTCCGCCGGAAGGTCACCGGCAAGACAATTGGCAAATAGCCCGTCCTCCGCTATTATATCTTCGTCGAACAGAAGCTTGAGGCGGTCACGGACAAATAATTTCCCTTTCGCTTTATTTTTCTGATGGTATGTTTCATTCCCACCTTTTAGCACACCCTCTTTTATCTCATGATAGTTGGTAAGAGCTGCTTTTATTTCCGACATTTAGGGACCCTCCTTTATCTTCCCGTGTATCGGGGTTGTCTTTTTTCCTGAAACGCTTTGAGTCCTTCTATTCGGTCAGAACTATTTAAAAGAGCGTTATAAGCCAATTCTTCTATTTTTAAGCCTGTCATGATGTCCGTTTCCATCCCTTTGTTAACGGCTATTTTGGCTTGCCGCAAAGAAAGCGGAGCGTTTTCCACAAATTCTTTTGCCAGTTCAAAAGCCTTCTCCAGCACTCGTTCCGCTTCTACCGCGTATTCCACCAGTCCAAGTGTTTCGGCTTCTGCCCCTGAAATTTTACGAGCCGCAAAGATTAATTCTTTTGCTCTTCCTTTCCCGATTAATCTTGGAAGACGCTGAGTGCCTCCCGCACCGGGGATAATACCGAGAGAAGTCTCGGTCAATCCTAGTTTGGCATCTTGAGCAGCAATTCGAATATCGCATGCCAGCGCCAATTCCAAACCTCCTCCCATCGCAGCACCATTGATGGCGGCAATCGTCGGCTGAGGAACATTTTCCACTTCGTTGATGATGGAACGTATCTGTTGTACCGCCTGTTTCACTTCTTCTTCATCCATCCCTTTTCTTTCTTTCAAATCAGCGCCGGCACAGAAAAACGGACCGCTTCCCGTAATAATGACCGTTTGAATATCGTTCTGTCCTTTTATTGTTTGCAGCAGCTGTTTTAATTCACTGAGCAGCTGTTTTGACAAAGCATTAGCTGCTTCCGGGCGGTTTAAAATAATGATCGTTATCTTCTCCCTATGTTCCCATCGAACCATTTCATCCATCGCTTTTTCACTCCTTCCTCGTCCGTCTTGCCAACTCCATTTGTTTGCTTGACAACGGCTTTTCCAATTTTTCTTCTATAAAATGCGCCGCTTGAAGCAGACGATTCCGATCAATTCCCGTCTCAATCCCCATCCCCGTAAGCATGTAAAGCAAATCTTCCGTTGCGACATTTCCGGTAGCTCCTTCGGCATACGGACATCCCCCCAGCCCTCCGAGTGAACTGTCAAAAGTGGTTATCCCCATTTGCAAAGAAATGAGAACATTGGCTAACGCAGTCCCGCGAGTATCATGAAAATGCATCGCAAACTGATCCGCTTTATAAGATTTCAAAAGTTCTGAAAGCAAAGCTTCTACTTGCGACGGTACGCCAACGCCAATCGTATCGCCGAGAGAAATTTCATCCACACCCATTTCAAGAAGCCGATCTACCACCCTTTTGACTTGAGAAACCGGAATCTCCCCTTCATACGGACAAGCAATCACTGTGGATACGTATCCGCGCACCGTTTTTCCGGCAGATTTGGCTTCTGCCACGACTTCTTCTAAAACCGGAAAAGTTTCAGATATGGATTTGTTTATATTTTTTTGATTATGCGTTTCACTGGCTGACATAAACAGACAGACTTCGCCCACGTCCGCTTTCAACGCTCTTTCCAATCCTCTCAAGTTCGGAACAAGCGCTGCATACTTGACTCCTTCTTTTCTATGGATCTTGGAAAATACCTCTTCGGCATCGGCGAGCTGCGGAATCCATTTCGGGTTGACGAAAGAACTCACTTCAATCGAAACAAGCCCCGCCTCAGACAGCCGATTGATCCATTCCGCTTTGACATCGGAAGAAAGAATTTTATCTTCATTTTGGAGACCATCCCGGGGGCCAACTTCTTTAATGTGTACTTTCTTGGGCCATTTCAAAAACATCCCCTCCCTACTCCATTTCGATCAAATCGTCCCCTTCGTTGACAAAATCCCCCTCTTGAACATAAATGGCTTTTACGATTCCCTCTTCTTCTGAAGAAATGGGAATTTCCATTTTCATTGATTCGAGAATGATCACATCTTGACCTGATGTAATTTTCTCCCCCTCTGATACCAGTATTTTCCACACACTTCCGGCCATGCTCGCTTGAATGGCACTCATATTTTCATCCCCCTGACATCCTATTTCTCGTATTCTGCCAACAAATTATTGCCTCCTTTTCCATCATTTCTCGTCGTTACCCAATTTTCTATAGCAAACAGGAAAGGCGGCCTTTATCTTTATAGAAAATTCAGATATTTTTTCGTATACATCTTACTGATGGTCATAATGAAAAACTATGAAGGCAAGGTATGATTCTCCTTTTTCAATCAGCTCCCTTATGACGTTTTCGGCTGCTTGGTGCTTTCTTGCAAATAATGACGATTCACAAACTGCGTTGTCGTGTCTCCGGCTAAAAACCGCTCATGGGACACCGTTTTTAAAAGCATTGGGATATTGGTTTTAATCCCTTCAATTTGATAGTGTTTCAGAGCCTCGATCAACCGATTGCACGCTTCTTGACGGTCTTTTCCCCAGGCAATCAATTTGCCGATCATCGGATCGTAAAATGGAGTGATCACCGTCCCTTTTTCGATGGCCGTTTCATGCCGAATGCCCTCCCCTTCCGGCAATCGCAGAAAAGTGATTTTGCCTGGCGATGGATAAAATGTATTCGGATCTTCCGCATAAATTCTTACTTCAATCGCATGGCCGTCTCTTTTGATATCTTCTTGGGAAAATTCCAACCTTTCTCCGGCTGCTATTTTGATTTGGTGCTCAACAAGATCCAGTCCGGTGATTTCTTCTGTGACAGGATGTTCCACTTGAAGTCTTGTGTTCATTTCCAAAAAGTAAAAATTTTGATTTTTATCGACTAAACATTCCATCGTACCCGCATTGGTATAGCCGATTTTCCGAACCGCTTGCAGCGCCGACGCCAACATTTTTTTCCGAGTAGATTCGCTAATAAATGGAGACGGGGCTTCTTCCACCACTTTTTGATTTCGTCTTTGAATGGAACATTCCCGTTCCCAAAGCGCTACAGCATTTCCAAATGAATCGGCTAACACTTGCACCTCGATATGATGCGAGTCTTCAATATACTTTTCTACATACATCGTCCCGTCCCCAAAAAATGATTCCGCTCGTTTTTTATTGCCGGCAAATGCTTTTCGAAGCTCTTCTTCAGAACGAATCACTTGCATGCCAATCCCTCCACCGCCTGCAGAAGCCTTTAACATAAGGGGATAGCCGATTTCTTTTGCAGCCAATACAGCTTCCTCTTCATTCCGGAGGGGAATATCGATTCCTTCTATAATTGGCATTCCGGCTTGTTTCATTGTTTTTCTCGCTTCAATTTTGCTTCCCATCGCTTTAATGATATCGGAACCGGGACCAATAAAAACAAATCCTTCATCGTGGCACACCCTCGAAAATTCGCTATTTTCAGATAACAATCCGTATCCCGGATGAATCGCTTCCGCTCCGGACTCCTTGGCGACACGGATGATAGCATCCATATTTAAATAGCTTTGATTGACAGGAGGCTTTCCAATGCAGAACGCTTCATCGGCCTCATGAACATGCAGTGAATCCTTGTCCGCTTCCGAATAGACGGCGACTGTTTCAATCCCCATCTTTTTGCAAGTACGAATGACTCGTCTAGCAATTTCCCCCCGATTGGCGATTAAAATTTTGGAAAACATCTTATCTCCCCTTTATATCCTCTAAATACCTTTCCCGAAGTTTAAATTTTTGAATTTTTCCCGAAGCAGTCATCGGATATTCATCTGTAAAGAAAACGTATTTTGGAACTTTGTGCCGTGATATCTTTCCTTTGCAGAACGCTCGTATTTCCTCGGCATCGGCTGTTTCTCCTTCTTTCAAAATAATCCATGCGCCTACTTCTTCCCCGAATTTCTCATCCGGCACTCCCACTACTTGCACATCTAAAATTTTCGGGTGTTGATAAAGAAATTCCTCGATTTCTCTTGGATAAATATTTTCCCCGCCGCGGATAATCATATCTTTTAGGCGACCGGTAATCCGTACATAGCCATTTTCATCCATTACCGCCAAATCGCCTGTATGGAGCCAGTGATCTTCATCTATTACTTCTTTTGTTGCCTCCGGATTTTTATAATAGCCTTTCATCACATGATAGCCTCTTGTACAGAGTTCCCCTTGTGTGTTCGGCGGCAGCACGCGGTTGCTGCCTGGTTCCACAATTTTTACTTCGACATGAGGCAATGCTTTTCCTACTGTTTCCACCCGCAACGAAACCGGGTCGTCCGTGCGGCTTTGAGTGATGACAGGCGAAGATTCCGTCTGTCCGTAGCATATGGTAATATCCTTCATCCCCATTTTTTCCATGACTGCCTTCATCACTTCCATCGGGCAATTAGAACCCGCCATCACACCCGTCCTTAAAGTCGTTAAATTGTATTTTGAGAAGTTCGGGTGATTCAATTCTGAAATAAACATCGTCGGAACGCCATGAAGGGCTGTGCATTTTTCTTTTTCTACCGTTTGCAGGACAGCCTCAGGGTCAAATTCCTGAACCGGAACCATCGTCGCTCCGACACTTACAGAGGCAAGTGTACCGATCACGCAGCCGAAGCAATGGAAAAAAGGAACAGGAATGCATAAACGGTCATCTTTCGTAAGCTTCATGCATTCAGCGATATTGCGGGCGTTGTTGACGAGATTATAATGAGTCAACATAACCCCTTTCGGAAATCCGGTCGTTCCCGAAGTGTATTGCATATTAATGACGTCATCAGGATGAAGAGATCGAGACCGTGCTTTCAGTTCTTGATCACTGATTCTTTTCCCCTTTTCTATCAATTGAGACCAATTGTACATTCCACTATATGGTTTTTCGCTTAAAACAATCACATTTTTTAAGAGCGGCAGTCTTTTCGATTGCAGTTCTCCAGGCTGGGAATGGCGAAGCTCAGGGCATATTTCATAAATCGTATCCACATAAGAAATTCCCCTGTATCCTTCTATTAAGATTAAAGTCTTGGCATCGGATTGCTTCAGCAAGTATTCCAGTTCCATGGTTCGATAATTCGTATTAACCGTAACTAAAACGCCGCCCATTTTCCCGGTGGCGAACTGGAGCGCAACCCATTCTGGGGTATTGGTGGTCCAGACAGCCAAATGATCTCCCTTTTCCACCCCTAGCGCCATTAAGCCTTTCGCGACCAAATTGCACTCTTCGTTCAATTCACTGTAGGTCCATCTAAGATTGCGGTCGGCATATACTAATGCCTCGTGATCCGGAAAATCTCGTGATCCGGAAAATCATGCACCTTTTCCTCCAACAACTGCCCAACCGTTTTACGTAGTAATTCGGCCATTTTCTCCTCCTAAAAATGGTTTTAGCAACCAAGTTGACGCGCGATGACGAGCCTTTGGATTTCGGATGTTCCTTCGCCGATTTCCATTAATTTTATATCGCGCAAGTGTCTCTCTACATCATATTCACGCATATACCCATATCCTCCATGAATTTGAATCGCTTGATTGCAAACGCGAAAACCGGTTTCGGAGGCAAACAATTTGGCGATTGCCGCTTCTTTTGAGAACGGTTTTCCTTGATCCTTCAGCCATGCCGCTTTATAAACTTGGTTGCGAGCGAGTTCAATCTCCATTGCCATATCCGCTAATTTAAATTGAATAGCCTGGAATTTTGAAATGGGTTGACCAAACTGATATCGTTCTTTAGCATAACGAAGAGCTTTTTCAAACGCTGCTTGTGCAATGCCGACAGAAAGAGCCGCAATGGATATTCGACCTCCGTCCAGTGTATAAAGAAATTGGCTGAATCCTTTTTCTGGATCGCCGAGCAAATTCTCTTTCGGCACACGCACGTTGTCGAGTACAATTTGACAAGTATTAGACGCTCTTACTCCCATTTTTTCATAGTCACAAGAGATTTGAACACCTGGCGTATTCGTAGGCACAATGATGGCTGAAACAATCGACCGGCCGTTATCCCGTCTGCCAGTGACAGCGGTTACAATAACTTGTCTAGCAAATCCCGCATTCGTAATCCAGCACTTTTCTCCATTAATAACATATTCATTTCCGTCTAAAATCGCTGTGGTTCTCGTGCCCCCGGCATCGGACCCGGCATTAGGTTCTGTCAGACCGAAAGAGCCCAGTGTTTCCCCTTTTGCCATTGGAACGAGCCATTGTTTCTTCTGTTCCTCCGTACCAAAATAATAGATGGGACTAGCACCAAGGCTGATAGCGGCGGCATAACTGAGACCTGTCCCCCCACACGCTTTGCCGATTTCCTCTACAGCAATACAGTAGGAAATCGTATCCCCTCCCGATCCCCCATATTTTTCCGGAAACGGAATACCAAGCAGGCCAAGTTCGCCCATTTCTTTAAACGTTTCATATGGAAATTCCGCTTTTTGATCAAGTTCTCTAGCATAAGGTTTGATTTCCTTTTCAGCAAAATCACTGACCATTTCACGGATCATTTGCTGTTCTTTTGTCAACTCAAAATTCATGAAAATTCCCCCTTTTTAATAACCGACTAGTCGGTCTATATTCGTGTGAACCAACTGATCGAGGTCGCCCTTTTTATTTGCCATTTTAGCACCATTCATTCACCGCTTTACCGGCTGATTTCGAAGCAGATGCTCTTGTGCTTCCGGATCTTTCATGCCTTTTTCCGTTAAAAGGGCATGAAAAATTAAATCAACGTAGATTTTTCCAATGTCTTCAATGGAAAGCGGCCCTTCTTCATGAAACCATTTATACAACCAGTTCACCATTCCGATGACCGCCATGACGGTGATTTCAGCAGGGACTTCTGAACGAAAATCACCGGATTCTTGCCCTTCCCGAACAATTTGCAAAATGATATTTTTATATTGTTTGCGCTTCCGATTGATGTTGATCTCAAATTCTCCTTTAAGATAGGTGCTTTCTTGGTAAAAAACAGTGATGTGGGGTTTATACATTCCAAATACTTTCGTAAACGATTGAATGATGGCACACATTCTGGAAACGGGCGTCGTATATCGATCATATGCTTCTTGCGCTTTTTCAATGACATAAGAAATAAAAATATCATGAATGTGAAAAAGCAATTCATCTTTCGATTTAAAGTTGTGATAAAAACCGCCTTTGGATGTGCCGCATTGTTCTACAATCCGATCAACTGTCACCCCGTGGTAGCCTTCTTTTTCAAAAAGAATCAGCGCTGTATCGATAATCTTTTCTTTCAATGATTTTTTTCCCATAAAACTGATTACCATCCTTTATTTGACATACTACCGTACGATGCGCTCTCTGTAAACAGAATAATCAGAATATTCAGTTTTTGTTACAAAAAAAGACCGTTGGCTTCTTTATGAAGCTGTCCGGTCTTTTATCAAAGTCATCTGCAGAACCATTACGATTGATCCCTTGTTTCAGAACCCTTTAAATAGGTCCATCCTTCTTCTTGATAAATTTTTCCCTCTTTCATCAGTCGGCCCATTGCTCGTTTAAAAGCCCCTTTGCTCATACGGAAGCGAGCTTGGATATCTTCGGGGTGGCTTTTGTCGCTATAAGGCATCGAGCCGCCACGCGTTTGCAAATAAGCCAATATGGCAGCGGCGTCTTCTTCAATCGCTTCGTGAGTTCTTTTCAGAAGGGAGAGATTGACCGATCCGTCTGGTTTCACATCGATAATTCTGGCGTGGACCGTTTCGCCGAGGCCGGGTTCTTCCATCCTCTGTGATTCGTGAATAAATCCGCGGTACCCTTCCTCTGTCAAAACAAAGGTTCCTGACTTTAACGTACGATATACGACGCCGGTTACATCTTTATTGAAATCCTTCGCCGATGCTTCTACAAATAAATTCTTCATCACTTCTTCCGTTGCCAGTTTGGCATAAAGAAGCCCGTTCCGGTCCGTTTTCAAGGTGCAATAGAGACGTCCTCCTTTTTTCGGCCACACGTTCATGAGCGGTGGAAGGTCTCCTTTCGCGATCAAAATATCTTTATGAATGCCAATAGAAATAAATACGCCCAGTTCACGATGGACATCCGCCACTTCAGCCCAGCCGTAGCGACCGATTTGAATCTCCGGGATGATCATAGTGGCCGCTAATCTTCCTTGTCGATCTTGAAAGATAAATACGTCAACTTGTTCATCAGGACGAAAACCGTCCGTTATGCCGCTTTTATGTAAAAGCACTCTATCTTTCCCATTCGTTAAAAACCAGCCGTATGGCATCTCTTTATCCGGTTTTAACGTTACCACCGTTCCTGCTTGCAGAGCAGCCATTCCATCATTTCCTTTCCTAGAAGATCTTATTTTTCTATTTTTTTCAATGAGCCGAAAAATCCTCGCTATAATGATGTTTTCCAATAGACCTTGCTTAAGGGTACCAAAAAAAGAACTGGACCGCAAAGGAATTCAGCTGATCACAAAAAAAACGCCTCTATAAATTCAAATCATTCTTCTGATTTTCACACGAAAGGTCATACATATGACCAGCCCCTTCCTGAATATAATGGGGTATCAAACGTATATTTTACCGGACAGTCCTTTTCAAATCTGCTTTTCAGAATAAAGTAAAGAAAGTGTTTTCCGTCTCAGGTAAAAACGGAATTTATCCAAGTATAGGAGCTGAGCATATTGCACATTCATGTCATTCAGCGCGGTGAAACCTTATTCACCCTCGCACGTCGATACGGAGTTTCCGTAGAAGATATTTCACTTGCCAATCAATTGGCGAATCCAAATCAGCTTGTGATCGGGCAAGCGCTAGTTATTCACAGCCCCGGACGGGAATATGTAGTAAAACAGGGAGATCAGCTCCGGCAAATCGCTGACAGGTTCGGCATTTCTGAACAGGCGCTTGCAGATTACAATCAAATTGCCAATCCGGCGCTTATTTTTCCCGGGGAAATTTTGTTTTTTCCCTACTCGATCTACACCGTTCGTCCAGGAGATAATCTTAGTAGAATCGCTGCACGCTTTGGAGTCACTGTACAACAGCTTCTTTCAGCCAACTCCCTTTCAAATCCGAATGTGCTTTCACCAGGTCAACGACTCATCGTTCCAGCCGCGAGAAGGCCCGTCATTGAAGTGAACGCCTATTCCGCTAGTACAGACGAAAGCAGCCGGCAAGAGGTGTTGAGGCTTGGAAAATATTTTACGTATTTAAGCCCCTTCAGCCATTCCATACGCGAAGATGGAACCCTTTCACCATTAAACGACGATAGACTCCTTCAGGCAGCAACAGCCAATCGAACAGAGACTTTGCTGGTGGTGACCAATTTTGTGAACGGCAGTTTCAACTCGGACAGAGCCGCTGCCATTTTGCGAAATCCCTCTCTGCAAGAAACATTGATCACCAATATTTTATCGGCAGTACGTTCCAAAGGATACAGAGGGGTCAATTTTGATTTTGAATATATCTATCCTCAAGATAGAGAAAATTATAATGCATTTTTGCGGAGGGTCGTAAGCCGGCTCAGGCCATTAGGGATATCGGTATCCACGGCTCTCGCCCCTAAAGAAAGAGAAAACCAGCCCGGTTTATTATATGAAGCACATGATTACCGGGCTCACGGTGAAATCGTCGATTTTGTCATCTTAATGACGTACGAGTGGGGATGGGCCGGGGGAAGACCATGGGCCATCGCACCGATCAATAAAATCAAACAAGTTTTAGATTACGCCGTTACCGCCATTCCTAGAAAAAAAATTATGATGGGTGCACCGTTATACGGCCGCGATTGGAGAATTCCATGGATGGAAGGGACCATTGCACGCACCATCAGTCCGCAGGAAGCCATTCAGTTGGCCGTTCGCTATCGAACAAGCATTGAATATAGCGAGGCATACCAGGCCCCGTTCTTTCATTACACCGATGAAACCGGCCAGCGGCATGAAGTATGGTTTGAAGATGCCCGCAGCATGCAGGCAAAAATGGATATCATTAAACAATACGGATTGCGCGGAATCAGTTATTGGGCTCTTGGCAACCCGTTTCCGCAAAACTGGGCCATTCAAAGCCGCAACTTTCAACCAAGAAAAAGAATGTAAAAAAGCCGGTCCTCGGCATTACAGAGGACCGGCTTTCCATGAGTTATGTCTAAAAATGTGCCATCTATATCCATGATTCCACTATTTTCATCCGTTAGCCATGTTTCGCAGTTTTCATGCTATATAAATTGAAATAAAGGTTTTCTCCCGTTCCACGGCGAATAAATACAAAGAGAAAATAGGGGAACGGAGAGAAAATATGATGCCAAATCACAAAGACGAGATCGAAAAGTTGTCCACTGCCATGAAAGAAGCAAAAAGTAAACGAGCATATGAACGCTACCAAGCGATTTATCTTCATTTGCAGGGATATACCAAAGGAGAAATCGCAACGATTATTGGTCGATCCAAGAAAACTATTTATAACTATATTCATGCCTACGCCCAGCGCGGTCTTGATGGACTGGAGATGAAATACTCACCTGGCGCCCCACGTCGATTGACCCCTGAGCAGGAAAAAGAGCTGGCTTTGATCATTGAACATCAGCTCCCCGTAGATGTGGGATTCGAAGCAAAATATAATTGGACGCTTGCGATAATCGCTGAACTCATTCAACAAAAGTGGGGGCCAACATACACGCTTCGCGGAACAAGTGACATTCTGCATCGGTTAGGGCTAAGCTATACGAAACCGACCTATACACTAGCCAATGCCGATGAAGAGAAACAAAAAGAATTCGTCGAAATCACCTTCCCTGAAGTAAAAAAAAACTGGTAGATGGGAACATCGCCCATGTCCTCTTTCAAGATGAGTCGATGATTCGTGATTACCAAGCGATTCAAAAAACATGGTTTGTCAAAGGAAAACAACGAATCATTCCGACGTTTGGAAAACATCAAGGGCTGAAGCTGATTGGCACGTTGAACTACGAAACAGGGGAAGTGTTTTGCATCGAAGAAGAATGCTATGACGCGGAAACATTTCTTCGATTTCTTCAACTTGTGTTAGAACGCTATCCCACAGGCAAAATAGTGATGATTTTAGATAACGCTCGAATTCACCATGCCAAACTCATTCAGCCATTTTTAAAAGAACACGAAGATCGGTTAGAGCTCGTCTTTTTGCCACCATACAGTCCGCAATTGAACTTGATTGAAGGGCTATGGAAATGGCTGAAATCAGACGTGATTTACAACGTGTTCTATTCGAGTGTGCAAGAAATTAGAAAGAATGTCCAAGCCTTTATTCAGCGAATCAACCAGAAACCAGAACAAACGATCGATCGTTTGTGTGTTCAGTTGTAAATCTTTAATTCAACTTATATAGAACGGAGAATGTCTTTTTCAACCGGATCCATTTCCACAAAATACCCTTGCTTGATTCTTTTCGAAAAAAGATAAACACGCAAACTTAAGGTTTGAACATCTTCATCCGTAAAGTGAAGATTTAATATGCTTTCGCTTTCGGAAATCATTTTGTAAATCAAATTTAAATGTTCAGTTGTAATTTCTTGTAAAACGGGAAAGAATCCATTCATCCATTCTTTATTGCCACTTAGCTGGGACAAGAAGTAAACAAGGGCATTTCGCAAATCCAGTTCTTTCCCAAAGAGGATATACCCTTTCTTTCTAGTGGAAACGATTTGTACATGAAACTTTTTGCATTCTTCTTTCAACCCTTTGATATCTTCTATTACCGTATTCCGACTGACATCCACCATCTTCAATAAATCAGCTAGAAAGATGGGACGCTCCTTCATCAGAAGCAAAACCATCATTTTGGCTTTTCGTTCTTTCGGCGAATATTCATAATGCCGATAGACAAAGGGCATTTTCTTCGGAATCTCTCGTTTTGATTTTTCTTCCAAGTAGAAACCTTGAGAACGAACGTATTGAACGGAAGGAAGTTTTTGTTTTTTCAACCAATAATTGATCTTTTTCATATCATAGTAAACTGTTCGCTTTGAAACATTTAAACTTTCCGTTAATTCTTGAACGGTGACAAAAGAAGGAGATCGAACCAATTTCGTTAGCACGGCCATGGAGCGGTGGTCAAGCGTCATGATTCCTCCCTCCAGATTTTTGTAATCGCTTTCTAATATGTGTAAAACAAGATTTTTTTCTATTTGTTTTCAACATATTACAGAAAAATAGAAAAAACAGTCCAAATATAGTATCGTTTTTTGTGCAAAATTGGACGAATCGAAGGGCTCTTTAAATCATAAGAAAATCCAAAAAAACTGGACCATTTTTAGTCCAGCTCTAAAATGCATTATTGCTGTTTAATCCATTTTTTCTTGATTCGATCATACTCTCCGCTTTCCTTCAGTTCTTTTAGGAAAGAATTGATGTATTTCGTGAATTTCTCATCGCCTTTTCGAACGGCAATTCCGTATGGCTCATTCGTAAATGTTCCGCCAACCACTTCATAGTTAGGATCTTGCGCCGCCATGCCATAAAGGATCGAATTATCCGTTGTCAAGGCATCCCCTTTTCCCGATTTTAATGCGGTAAACGCTTCGGCGTAATTTTCAAATTCCAACACTTGCGCATCTGGAGCTTTAGCTTTCACATTATCTCCGGACGTTGCTCCTTTTACGGCCAATACTTTCGTTCCTTTTTTCAAATCTTTTACACTTTTAATCGGACTGCCCTTTTTCACAAGCAGAGATTGTCCCGCATCAAAATACACATCGGAAAAATTGACTTGTTTCTTGCGTTCATCCGTAATCGTCATCGTCGCAATAATGGCATCAATTTGGCCGTTTTGCAGCATCGGAATTCGCGTTTTGGACGTTACTTCTACAAGCTTGACTTTCTTCTCATCACCGAAAATTTTCTTGGCAAGCGCTTTGGCAATATCGACATCAAAGCCTTCTACTTTACCGGTTTTCGGATCCTTATAGCCGAATAAATACGTATCATATTTAACGCCGACCACTAATTCCCCCCGCTTTTTAATCTTATCCAATGTGCTTTTTTCTGTTGTGTCCGTTTCTTTCGATTTGCCGCAACCGGCGAATAAAGCCGCTGCCAGTATAAATACCAGCCCCATCAGCAGCCATTTCTTTTTGTGCTTCACATCTCCCATCTCCTTTTCCACAGGTTCTATAGCTGGTCCATTCTGCTTTTCCATACCAATCTATGAAGAAGGAGGAGAGATTATGCCGAACTTGGAAAGCACATATAATAGTCGTCTGCAAAAAAAGCCTGCATCTTTTTTTGAGATGCAGGCTTTCCATTTTATTCTTTTTCTTTGTTGTCGGATGAATCGGTGACTTCTAAAACATCCAGTAAAAACACAAAAATCGGAATCCCTAAGATCAAACCCCAAACACCGAAAAATTGTTCTGAAAAAATGAGGACCATAAATGTGTAAAAAACAGGCAAATTCGTTTTAGAAGACATGAGTTTCGGGTTCAGCAAATAGGCTTCAACCGCATGAACCACAGCGATCATAATCAATACATACAATACTTTTATATACCCGCCGATGCTGTATGCGATAATGGAAAGCGGAATAAGCGAAATAATCATTCCGGCAACCGGTATAAAGCCGAGAAAAAGAATCATGATTGCTAAGCCAAACAATTGGGGAAACCCCATAATCCAAAGTCCGGCGATCGACAAAATCGTATTGACGATCGCAATAACGACTTGGGCCTCAATCACCTTGCCAAACGTTCTTACAAACTTCCGGCCGAAAAACTCAATTTCGTCATAAAACATGGACAATTTGCTGTGCTTAAATTTACGGGTAAATCGAATAAGCCGCTCTTTTTCCAGCAAAAAAAACAGACTTAAAATAATGGCAAGCAAAACTTGAAGTACGATTTTGCTGATATCCGTAAAATACTTCAGCAAGAAGGTAACGCCTTGCTGCAAATAACTGGATATTTGCTTTTCTTTTAAGAAGTCCACCAAATAATTCAAGATGACATTATGCTGCGGCCGCGTGTAAAACTCAGTGATTTGTTTCACTAACTGGGTAATTTCCGTAACAATCACCGGCAAATACCTGACAATTCCATACAAAAGCAAACCAACCACAATGGTATATAAAAGGATGACGGTGATTTTTCGATTGATTCGAATGAATCCGGATACCATTTTTTCCAATCGATCCATCAAAAAGGTAAAAATAAATGTAAGTAAAATAACATTCATCATGCTTCTTACGATATAGAGAAAAAAGACAATAATGGCCAGAATCACAATTCTTCGCCATGTTTTCGAATTGGCAAATCGTTTCACGTAGTCTTCCATCGACTCATTCTTTTCCCCCTTTTTAGGTCTCTTAAGTTGCTATTAAATCGTAAAGGGAAAATGGGGCAAGCCGCTTGTCCACTGTTCAATAAACAACGCCACGCCGATGGATTCCTAAACAGCGTCCCGTTTTCCTTTCATCTTTTTATAACATAATATGGGCTTTCGATTGTCCATTTTCCTTACTTTTCAAAAAGAATGCAAACAGCAATCTATTGCTCAAAGGAACCATACGATTATTTTAACATACCTTCCAGCCTGTTATAATGCCTGAATCCGTGATGAATTGAAATCGACTTTGATTTTGTTGTAATTTTGATGGATTGATAATCCATAAAACCCTTTTTATGCTTATGACCTATGTCATCTCTATTTCCGAAAATGGAACAAATCTCTTTTTTAGGTATACGAACCAAAAAAATAGACAAAAAAGCACAGGGAGTGACGTTGGACATTAGTGTCCGAACATTCGTTCGTTATCTTGCCTCTCTCCATTTCTGATAGACGTTCAGTAGGGGCTCGCTATAGCCACTCCTTCGCGTCAGTTTCATCCAGATCTGTCGTGATCGACGGACGAGTCGCCCTGCCATCGTGATCACCGTCTGAATAATCGTCTTGATGCGGCGGCGTTTCACTTTGTGGTGCAACGGATGTCTCGGATCGCTTAATAGATCTTGTCCAATCAGACGAAGAAGATTGTAAACGAAGGCTCCCATGACCAACACGAGCGCATTCGTTTTCATCTTCCCAGATGGAAGCCGCTCTAAATCTAAGTCGCTCTTCAGTTCGCTATGAAACTGTTCGCATGTCGCATGGTCATGATACAACGCGAGCACATCGCTCATTCGAACATGCTCGTATCCTTTGAGCCGCACCCAATAGCTTTCCACTTCATAATCAGGAACGAGCATCAGCTGTCCATTGCGTTCCATCGTCCGTTCCGTCACTTGGGTGACTTGAACGTACGTATACGTGTTTCCATCGATCGCTGCCTTCTGTGGAAGGCATAGCTCATAGGTTTGTACTCCTTCGCTTTGTCCATCATCGACACGTTTGCCCTTTTGCGAAGCGATCTGGAACCAAAGCGCTTTCGATTCTCGGCGTAAGTTTCGCTTGATGACAAAGTCCACGTCTTCCTTTAGGCATACGTGCACATTCGCTTCTGCATCGTTTCCTGCATCCATGCGAACAAGCAGACGAGATGAAGTCAGTTGACGAGCTCGACGGATAGCGGTGACTAAAAACGAGGGCATGTTGTCTTGCACATGTTGTTTCCCTGGACGCAACTCGGCATGAACGAGATACCCTTCCTTCCCTGCATACGCAAACAACGGTGTAAAACCGTCAAATCCTTTATACGTTCGACTGACTCCTTCTTTTTTCGTATCGGAGTTGTCAAATGGGGAACCATCTATATCAAGGGGAAGCCATGTCGTCTTTCCTTTGGTCCAACAAGGGGACAAAGTGGCATGTCGTTGAATCAACAGACGTATGGACTCCTCCCAAAGAATCGTTTCGGTCATCGGAAGACAAGCGAGCTGATCGAGTCGTTGTCGCAAGGTTGGAGAGGAAGGCACGTGCTGAATCCCCATCGATGCCGAAAAGATATCGTCCTGACGATACGCTTCGATATGATCGAAATCCGTTTTTCCTGTGGCAAGCAAGCCAATCATCGAGCGAATGACATCGCTATGGGAAATGTGCACTTCTCGACGAACCGTTGGAAGCCGAAGTGCGTTTACCCGTTTATCCAGTTTCGTTCGATGGAGTAAGTAGCCAACGAGAGCAAGCCCAGCACTTGGGGTAATCGCTTCATCTGTCAATACAAACCGAATCGGGAAATCTTTCATCACATCACCTACTTGATGAAGAATCGTCAACGTCGTTTTTCCTTATCGTATCAACGGTTTGCGACCATTGTAAAGATGTTTTGTCACGGATTCAGGATAATGAGAAAAATTACGATTTTTTCCTTTTTAAAAAAATAAAACAGGCCAGCTCTCCCTATTAGAACCAGCCCATCCAAATCCGTCAATCGTCATCTTTTTAATAATGCAATCATATGAACATAAATCTTTCACAACAGGAGCCATCCCGAGAGGCCAACCACTTCTTTTCTCTTCGGAAAGGTGAATGTTAAAGTCAAACCCATTTTTGGATTCATTAGCTGTCAGACGACTTTTTTTCTCGTCTCCCTTTTCAATACAGCGGCAAGCCAACGTCTTGTTTCCGAAAACAGATCTCTTTGGCCGACACAGGAAGAAAAAGTATGATTTGCCCCGGCAATAAGCCGTTTTTCGCATGTTCCCTTTTCTCTTGTTTGAAATACGGAATCGTAGCGCAAACAATATTCGGCAGAAATGTCTTCATCATTCGTTCCATGAAGAATGATCACATCTCCTTGAAATCGGGAAGCTTCCTTGAGGGGATGGTACAATGACAATGAACGAAAGAAGCGGGAGGTCAACTGATAGCCCATATAATCAATAAACGCTTTTTGTTTCAGTTTTTCCACTTCTTTTTCGCCGACAATGGCGACAATATCTTTATACGGTTGACCTACAGGAGCCCAGAGGATTAATTTTTTCACTCTTGAATCATTGGCGGCAATCCATGATGCAACTGCCCCGCCTAGACTATGCCCAAGAAGGACCAATTGATCGGCGTCCACTCCGTTTAATTGCAACCCAAAATCAATCACATGATTCGTTTGATCGATGAAATCATCCAAGCCTGTCTGTCCATAGTCTCCGTCGCTTTCGCCGCATCCCGCATAATCGAACCGGATCACCACATACCGGTCTTCCGCCAATTCTTGTGCCGCTTTGTAAAACAACCGATTTACTCCTACCCTGCTTCCAATAAAACCATGACAGATCACGACTAAAGGATAGCGTGCATTTTTTTCCTGATCGGTCCACTCTGCAGGATAGTGAATCGTCGCAGCCAAATGATGGCCTTTCCATTGAATTCTTACGTGTTTTTGCATCCCAAGGCACCTCCTAAATTTTTAATTCTTATAATTCCTATTAAAATAATATGTTTTATTTGTATAGAAAAACCTCTTCTTCAAAAGAAAAGGTGCGGTCTTACCAAAAAAACAACCATATTTATACATTTTCGGCTCGTTCAATTGGCATCAAGAAAATGGCAGTGATAAACCGTCAAACACAACTAGTCTTCTTTCAGCTTGAATGGCGGATTCGCCTATTCTCTTCTAGAATAAACGGCTTCTTTTACATTGTCAACGATCCTGAGAATTTTCTTTTCCAAAACATTGACCCGGTCCGGATTGGATGTATCTTTCTCACTATTACAAGAATCCTCGTCATTTTCTCCCTGTACCAGTCAAAAAAAGGTACGGGACCTCACATTTTCGATTGATCTGCGGCCCTCTTCGTGTTTGCATGCACTTTCTTAGTAAGTTGGAAGAAGAGGGAATTAGAACATTTCCTTTCATAAACATTCAAGAAGAATGAAATGGAAAAGAGATCTTCGGAGGCATTTTTCAAGAAAATGAACGGAGCAAGGCGTAAAATGGCTATTTCAATAAAATCCAATAGGAATAGACTATTCCGTTTCATGTTTGTTAATCAAACTTTGTCTGAAAAAGCGATGGAATGGGTTATCACCGTTCAATGACCTTTAGCACACGAAAGCCGGCAGTACAGAGACAAACGGCGAAAACCCTTTAGCAGCTGCTGTAAACAATATAAAGTTCCAGGATTCATTGCAACGATTGGACTTACCTCCGGACTCAAAGTAAAAACTCCAAGAAGATTCGATTTTCAACTTAATGCATCACGCCGATTTTTTGGAGAGGCCAAGCACGAAAAACGGCCGAACCAATAATATCCTTTTCGTCGATAAATCCAAATCTTCTGCTGTCATTGCTTCTTAAACGATTGTCGCCTAGAACAAATACCTTGCCATCGGGTACCTTTTCTTTTCCTGTGATTTCTTTTAGTGTGAAATCTCCGGTAAAACGGTTCAAATAGGAATATTGCTTTTTCAGCTTATTTAAGTATGGCTCTTTATACGCTACTCCGTTTATATACAGAACATCATTTTTCATTTCTATTGTATCGCCCGGCAGTCCGATCACGCGCTTAACATATACCTCATTAGAATTCGGCGCATGGAACACCACAATGTCAAATCTCTTTATATTTTTCATCTTGTTTACAATCAACTTATTTCCTTCTTCCAAAGTAGGAGACATCGATTCTCCTTTTACTATATAAGGAGAAAAAAGAAACGTATGAATGATAAACGAAATGATTAGCGCAAACAAGATCGACTTTATCCAAGAAAGCCATTCCGATTTTGGATTTGACATTTCATTCTCCCTTATCCATATAATTTTTCTTCCTGTACATTTTCATCATAGAGGACAGATTGCAAAAAGTAAATACAGAATTTTCACCCAACACCGTCAAGAACAAACTTCAAGAATCGACCTTTCACGCCGGCATGAAAAAAAAGAAACAGCTGTCTGCTGCTTCTACAATACTTTGCTTAAAAACGATTTTGTCCTTTCATGTTGCGGATGATCGAACAATTCTTGCGGAGTATTTTCTTCCACAATATAGCCTCCATCCATAAACACAACCCTGTCCCCTACTTCACGAGCGAATCCCATTTCGTGGGTAACGACCACCATGGTCATTCCCTCTTGAGCAAGCTGTTTCATCACTTCCAACACTTCCCCGACCATTTCCGGATCCAAAGCTGATGTCGGTTCATCAAACAGCATGACTTTCGGTTCCATCGCAAGAGCTCTGGCAATCGCAACACGCTGTTTTTGCCCTCCGGACAACGAATGAGGATATACGTGCGCTTTATCGGAAAGACCTACTTTCTCAAGCAGCTCCATCGCTTTTTTTTCTGCTTTCTCTTTGCTCCATTTTCTTACTATGATAGGAGATAAGGTAATATTCTCCAGAACGGTTTTATGCGGAAACAAATTAAATTGTTGAAACACCATGCCTACTTCGGTGCGAACTTTGTTAATATCCGTTTTCTTATCTGCCAAGTCCATGCCATCAATAATCACATGTCCTCCAGAAATGGTTTCCAACATGTTCAAGCATCTCAAAAAGGTGGATTTTCCCGAACCGGAAGGACCGATCACCACTACCACTTCTTTCGGATGGATGTCAATCGAAATATCTTTCAATACTTCTATATCGCCATAGGATTTTTTGAGTCCTTTTACCGAGATCATTCTTTTTCCAACCTTCTCTCTATATAATTTAGCAAGTATGTTAACGAAAGAGTGAGAATTAAGTAGATGACTGCCACTGTAATATACGGCTCCCAAACACGGTAATATTGCCCTTGAGCAGCCCGTCCCCAATACATTAATTCCGGTGCGGCAATAATGGCAGCTAAAGAAGAATCCTTCAATAACGTGATAAATTCGTTTCCAAGCGGCGGAATCATTCGTTTAAACGCTTGCGGCAAAATGATGTGCCACATCGCTTGAACATGCGTCATTCCTAATGAACGAGCCGCTTCCATTTGCCCTTTATCGATCGATTGAATACCGGCCCGAAAAATCTCCGCAACGTATGCGGACGAATTTAAAGATAAAGCCACAATCCCTGAGACAATCGGATTGACAGGAGACATAAAGAGTGGCATGACCCCGAAATGAATCAGCAAAATTTGCAAAAACAATGGAGTTCCTCTGTAAAAGTTAATGTGCCAAATAAAAGGAAGCCGCACCCATTTGTTGGACGCCATTTTTCCAAGTCCAATCAACAGCCCGAGAATCAGGCCGATCAGCACGGCAATCAAGGACATTCCGATCGTTAATAATGTACCTTTTGCAAAATACGGCAAATATTCTCGGATGATATCAAACTGAAAATCCATCATTCTTCTCCTTTTCTTCCCGTGTTTTCATAAAGCAAAAATCGGCTGCGCCCAAAATGAGGCGGCAGCCTTGTTCTTTTGCCACATTCGCATGCTGAAAGTTATGGTTTCGCTTTTTTTAGAACTTCCATATCCGGCTCTTTTCCAAACCATTTTTTATAAAGTTTTTCATAGGTGCCGTTTTTCATCACTTTGTCAAGCGCTTGATCAAATTTCGGCGTCAACTCGCTGCCTTTAGGAAATGCGATGCCGTAAAATTCGGATTCAAAGTTTTTGCGGTCCGTAATGACCTTTAAATTCTCTTTTGGATGGTTTTTTATATATTCATTGGCGACGACATTATCGATGACCACTGCATCTACTTCTTTATTTTTCAAAGCCATAAAGGCTACCGTTACATCCTCGTATTTTTTCACATTCTGACTGTTTTTCCCTAATATTTTTTCAGCAGCATCTTGTCCAGTCGTTCCGTTTTGAACGCCCACTTTTTTTCCTTTTAAGTCCAAAGCATTTTTAACATTGCTTCCTTTTTTCACCACAATGACATTGGCTGCTTCAAAATACGGGCGGGAGAAATCATACGTCTTTTTACGGTCATCATTGATCGTAATGCCGGAAATAGCCAGATCGGATTGTTTGTTTTCCAAATTGGCCAACATGGAATCCCAGCCTTCATGCTGAACATCGACTTGATATCCGGCTTCTTTCGCCACCGCATGGATCAAATCGATATCAAATCCGGTCACTTTCCCTTTCTCCATATATTCAAATGGAGCAAAAGCGGCATTTGTTCCTACCTTTAGCGTTTTGATCTTTCCATCAGAATCGCTTTTCCCTTGGTTCGATCCGCATGCCGCCAGCAAAAACACGAAGCAAACCGCTAGAAACAGCGAAAACTTAGCTCCTACTTTATTCATAATTATGCAAACTCCTTTATTTTTATTTGTTGTCAAGTTACTAAAATAATAAACCGAAACCCGCATTTTTTCAACGTTTTTTTTCTATTATTTTATTATACAGTATTTTCAAAACGTAATGATTATAAATCAGCGCCTTCAATCCTACGTATTATATTTTATCGCGGAGACGTTCGTTCTCCCCCCTTTAAGGCGTCTTATTCCGGAAAATTCCGATTTTTCCTTTCCTTCTATTTACACCATGCCATATTGACTATAAATAAACTATATATAGTATGGTTTTTGGTGAGAAACTACTATATATTGTTCTTGATTAAACTAATTGAAAAGGTAAAGAAATAAGTTTCTATACTTAAAAGGATTATCGATTTTGTTTTATTGATTATTTAGAACATAGTTTTAAATAACCCGTGGTGCTAGATAAAATCTCAAGACATAAAAACAGCCCTTGCATGAGGATCTCCTTTAAAATGAAAGTGCGAAAAAACATCCAAAAGGAGAAGTCCCATGCAAGAGCACTTTCATTTTACAATAGACCAAGCAAAAATTCAAAAGCAATATGCCGCGATCTTATTCTTTGTATCAGAACAATTGCCTTGTATCCAGATGTATTTACAACGTCGAAATTGTCATTTGTTGAAGCAAGAGGATGAGGTCATCATCGCCATTCACATTCTTGGAAAATTGCTGGGGTTTACTTCGGAACGGGCTTGGCATCGATTTGTCATTGGAAACCTGTTCACAAAGGAAATGTTCCCAGAGCGCTCTCGATACAACCGTCGATGCCGGTCGTTGCGTTGGGCGATCAAATGGATTCGTCACCAACTCGCCAAACGTGGACAACATCACGCTTATGCGGTGGTGGATAGTTTACCCATTGAACTCTGCCACCACGCACGAATGTATCGCGTCAAACGATTTCAAGGAATCTCAGATATTGGGTATTGTGCATCCAAAAAGATGGCTTACTATGGATTTAAGCTTCATCTTCAGATTACCGACCAAGCGCTTCCGATGGAATATGTCCTGACCGAAGCATCCTGCCACGACCGGACAGCTGCGGAAACCGTGATGGCCCAACTTCCTCATCCGTATACACTTGGCGACAAAGGATATGTGAGCCAAGCCTTGCAAAAGAAACTATACGATGAATACAAAATCGCTTTTTGGACGCCTGCTCGGAAAAATCAACGAGTTGCGCAATCAAAAAAATGGAAACAATGGATGAAGCAAAAACGCAAAATCGTCGAAACTGCGTTCTCGGTTTTAGTGGATTCATTTCGGATTACGGAAATTCGTGCCAATTCGGTTTCTGGATTTGAAACAGCGCTTGATGGCATTTTATTGGCCCATTCTCTCGTTGTTCTTGGGCTAGTGGAGCGTTGACGCTCAACTAGCACCACGGGTATTTAAATATGAAACAACGGATAGCATAAATCCCCGCTTTTTATGAATTCGCCGTTACCAACCGATTGCCGCACCGTCTCCTCTTGGATCAACCCCGCCATGTAAAAAGCCTTGTTCATCCACTAATATGGCATTGGCATGTCCCATTATTTTATCAATCTCATCAACAACTTTTACAAGATGGCCCGCTTTGATCATCGATTCGATCACGTCTTGCGGGATGCGGCCTTCCATCTTCAATTCTTCTGTCTCTTCTCCCCATGTTCTTCCCCACACGAACCTTGGCTCATGTATTGCCTTTGCAGGGCTCATTTGATAATCAATCATTCTTGTAATGATCGCAGTTTGTGTTTGCGGCTGCCCTTCTCCTCCTTGTGTTCCGTATAAAATATACGGTTTTTCATCTTTAAAAGCCATTGCTGGCATCAATGTGTGGAACGTTCTTTTTCTCGGCGCCAAACAATTGACATGCGACCGATCAAGAGAAAAGAACGATCCTCTGTTTTGCATCAAAATCCCCGTGTCACCGGCCACTACACATGAACCAAATTCAAAATAAAGACTTTGTATAAAGGAAACCGCATTTCCCTCTTCATCCACGACAGCTGCATGAGCAGTGTCGTTCTCAACAGGCTGCGTCTTTACTTCGCTTGCTTTTGTCAGACTGATCGAATCGGCCAGCTCTTTCGCATATGTTTTGCTTAACAGTTTATGAAGCGGAATTGCGTAGAAGTCAGGGTTTGTCAATACTTGGTTGCGATCTTGAAAACTTTTTTTCAACGATTCTGATAATAGATGATAATATTCAAAAGAACCGTGCGGAATGACTTTAAAATCAAAGTTTTCTAAAATATTTAACGCCATTATCCCGACAAAGCCTTGTGAATTGGGCGGAACTTGATATATTGTATAACCGCGGTATGTTCCGCTCAGCGGTTCGACCCAATCTCCTTGATGATCCGCAAAATCATCTTCTATTAAAAGCCCCCCTTTTTCTTGAAGGCTCGATACAATGCGTTTTGTTAACCCGCCTTTGTAAAAATAATCTCTTCCCTTTTCTGCCAATTCTTTCAAAGTATTTGCCAGTTGTTTCTGGATAAATTTTTCATTCAGGTTCGGACCCCGATGATCAGGCAGGAAAATTGATGATGTTTCCGGAAACTCGCGCAGAATATGAACATTTTTTCTTGTGTTGACATATTGGTCTTTGGAAAAAGGAAATCCGTTTTCCGCATATTCGATAGCTGGCTCTAAAACTTCCGCCAATGAAAGCCTTCCGTATTCCTTCAAGATGGCATCCCAGCTATCAACCATCCCTGGAACGGTTATGACACTTTGAATGCCGCGAAAAGGAATGGCGGACAAACCTTCGTATTTTTCAAGCGTGGCGTTATAGCCGGAACGGCCGCTGCCGTTATACGCACGAACTTTTTGATCCTTCCTGCTGTAAAACAGCCAAAAAGAATCTCCCCCGATCCCTGTCATGTGCGGATAAACGACCGCTAAGCAGGCGCTGACCGCTACCGCTGCATCGAAAGCATTTCCCCCTTTTTGCAGTATGCGGCAGCCAGCTGCCGATGCCAAATAATGCGGACTGACAACCATATTTTTGGTTCCGATCATTGATTGGCTCATATTGCTTGTTCCTCCCTCGGTTTATTGTTTTGAACGAAATCGGACATGCGATTTGAACTTTCAGTAAACAGAAATAAGACTGCACCGATGATTAGCAAAACACCTGACAAATAAAAACCGATTTCAAGCTTCCCGGTTATATCGGCAAAATAGCCTGTAATATAAGGGGCAAAAATGGAAGAAAGCATTCCGCTGAAATTGAAAAAACCATACACTTTTGAGTACATGGAAGACGGCGTAATTTCAGCCATATAAGATATTAATACGGGATCGAGTGCCAGTTTTCCTAGCAGCCCGTAAAAAACTAATCCTGCTATCAGCAACGAATAATTTTCCGCATAAGGGATGACAAATTGGCAAACAGCTCCAGCAACAGCTAAAAAAATGATCAACGGCTTTTTATTTTTTACTTTATCTGAAACATAGCCGAAGAAAATAGCCCCCGGAATCGAAGCCCACGGCACCAAAGAAGAAATGATCCCTGTTTGCGAACCGTCTACCCTTTTACCGTCTGCAAATAATAAGGCAACCAAGTAAGCATTCCGAAAAATCCATATAAAGAACAGAAGATGAGAATGTAGACGAAAAGATGATTTTTTGTAAACAGCCGTTTTAAGCTTTGGCCATCTTGAACATTGGAAACTTCTTGTTTTTTTCATGGCCGGATTGATCGCGAACACACAATCCTATCAAGATGGCAACAAGAATCGTTGGAATCGCAAATAGATAAAATGTAAATTGCCATCCTTTGTTTAAGGTGTACGTGAAGTAGCTTGCAGCAATAAAACCAAGAGAAATGCCGAAAGCCATTCCGCTGTTGATCACTGCCGAAACAAGGCCTCTGTATTTTTTAGGGATAATGTTGGAAGAAATTCCGTATTGCGAACTGTAATAGGTTCCTTCTCCAATATCCGTTAAAGCACGCATCAACAAAAACATAGCAAAAGAAGATGCCAATCCGCTCAAAAAAGTGGTAATGCCAAATAATGTGTAGCCAATTACTAAAACTTTCACCCTTCCAAAACGATCAGCCAAAAAACCGGTTGGAATTTGCATGACCGCATATGTAATGAAAAACACAGTGGACATTAAACCTAATTGAGCATTGTTTAAATTCCATTGCTCACCTATTTCTCCCATCACTGGCGACAAAATATTCCGGTCTGCATACATAAATACCCATCCTAGAAAAAATAAGAAAATAACGATAGCTGGATGTGTGCGTTTCATTTTCTTCACCTCTGGCAAGCTTTTTTAAAAAATTTGATTCCATTATAGAAAGCTGCCGAGGAAAGATCCTTGAATTTGTTAAATTTTTTCACAAAGTTTTTTTGTTTCGTAAATAAAAAATATTTTTTTATTTTTTATAGAAATAATAAAATATATTTTGTATACCAAAAGAAAGTTTTGTTTCTTAATAATTAACAAAACGAAATCAAAGGTGGTTTTTATGGCATTTGAATACAACATTCCGAATTTAGACATTGATGACATTGATAAGCGGATATTGGAGATGCTGCACGAAAACAGCCGGATATCGTATACGGATTTAGGAAAAGAAATTGGTTTGTCTCGGGTTGCTGTTCAAGCGAGAATAAACAACTTAATCGAGAAAGGAATTATCGAAAAATTCACGACGGTGATCAATCCAACCAAAATCGGCATGCATGTTTCCGTCTTTTTTAATGTCGAAGTAGAACCGCAGTATTTGGAGGAAGTGGCACAAAAATTGGCGGAGGAACATGCTGTTACAAGCTTGTATCATATGACCGGGCCAAGCAAGCTGCACATGCATGGAATCTTTAAAAATAATCAAGAAATGGAAAAATTTTTAACTAAAAAATTATATCCTATGCGCGGCGTCGTCAGTGTTGACTGTCAAATTCTCATTAAACGATACAAGAGCCGCATGGGAATGAAATTATAATGGATGAGGGAGAGGAACATGCAAACATCTTATAAAAATCTTATCATGGCCATGGTGAGAACCGGAATTTTTGGATTCGGAGGCGGTCCTTCCGTCATTCCGTTATTCCGTTATTCCGTTATGAGGCCGTTTCCAGATACCATTGGGTAAAAGATGAAGAATTTGCTGAAATATTGGTCATTGCCAATACCTTGCCCGGACCGATCGCGACAAAAATGGCCGCTTACTTAGGATATAAACAAAAAGGGGCATTAGGCGCTTTTATTTGCGTTGCGGCACATATTTTGCCTACTTGTTTAGCCATGATTTTATTGTTCAAAATGGTCACTGCTTTAAGCGGTTCACCTGTGATCAACGGTATGATTGCTGTTGTTATGCCGGTGATTGCCGCCATGCTCGGGCAGATGGCTTACGAATTTTCTTCAAAGGCCATTAAAGGATTGGGAAAATGGCTGGGCGTCCTCTTGATGATTGTCTCGTTTTGTCTGCTGCAGGTGATTTCGATTCATCCTGCCATTGTGATTCTGCTGTTTTTAACATACGGAGCTTCCCATTTAAAACGGAAGCGCCAAAGCAAGGAGATGTCGGCATGAAAATTTGGATCAGTTTATTCATCGGGTTCTTTTTGGCCAACATCCTCGGTTATGGAGGAGGACCCGCTTCCATTCCGCTCATGTATGAGGAAATTGTCAATCATTACAAATGGCTGACAAATGCTGAATTTTCCAATATGCTCGCACTGGGAAATGCTTTGCCGGGGCCAATTGCAACGAAGATTGCGGCATACGTCGGTTTTGATGTTTACGGCTGGTGGGGGGCTTTCATCGCCTTGTTTGCAACTGTATTTCCATCAGCTTTCGCTTTGATTCTGTTGTTAAAACTGATTCAGCGCCACCGGGAATCTTTAGTTGTGAAAGGAATGACCTTGCTTGTCCAGCCTGTTATTGCGGTCATGATGCTGCTTTTAACTTGGGAAATGATGAAAGACTCCGCCCATTCGCTCGGGATAATCCAATCACTTATCATTGCTGCTGTATCGTTCTTTGCATTAGAAAAATGGAAAGTGCATCCCGCCATTCTTATTATGTTATCCTTTGTTTATGGAGGAGTTATTCTGCCCAATTTTTAAAATCGGTCTGTTTGGAGCACCAGAGAAACTGTGATTCTCAGCTTTTCGCAATACCTGAGAAAATTTTTCTGTCAAGAAATGCGCCAACTATCTTGCTTTGTTTCAATTAGAGTCGTATAATCTCTTTTTAAAAATACGAATGATTTTCTCGTATAAGTTTGGAAATACGGTCCAAACGTTTCTACCAAACTACCGTAAATAGTTTGACTACGAGAGACGATACACAACTCTCCCTGTCAAACTCAACGCGCGAATTTACTACAGAAGGGAAAAGTGAGAATGGACAAAAACATGTTAAAGAAAAGAATCCAAGTGGCTAGCAAACAAATTCCGGCAGACATTGTGATTAAAAACGGAAAAATTGCCGATGTTTTCAATTTAGAAATTTTGCATGGAGACATCGCCATTGCGGACGGAGTGATTGCTGGAATCGGAGAATATGATGGGGTAAACATCATTGATGCCGAGAATAAATTCATCGTTCCAGGTTTCATCGACTCTCATGTCCATATTGAATCTTCGATGGTGACACCGAAGGAGTTCTCCAAAGCAGTTCTGCCCCACGGTGTGACAACCGTTATTATAGATCCGCATGAAATTGCGAATGTCGCCGGGACGAAAGGTATATCTTTTATGCTGGAGGATTCAGAAGGCTTAGATTTAGATGTGTATTGCATGCTGCCTTCCTGCGTTCCGGCGACTTCGTTTGAAAATGCCGGCGCTGTGTTAAATGATGATGAACTTGCACCTTTTTACAAGCATCCTCGGGTGCTCGGGCTTGCGGAAGTGATGGATTTCCCAGGTGTTCAAAATTTAGATGACCGCATCATTGACAAGCTTTTAACGGCATCAGCATATAAGATCGACGGACACGGCGCAGGTCTTGGCATTGAAGGAGTCAATGTTTACAGAGCGGCCGGCATTCAAACAGATCACGAATGTGGGACAAAAGAGCAAGCAAAAGACCGCCTTGCTCGCGGAATGTACGTCATGATCCGTCAAGGATCTGCTGCAAAAAATTTGCCAGAACTAATCGGCGTGGTCAATGAAAAAAATAGCCACCGCTGTCTATTTTGTACGGATGACAAGCATTTAGATGACTTAATTGCCGAGGGAAGCATTGACTACAATATTCGTCTTGCCGTCGAGCATGGACTTGATCCTCTCATAGCGATTCAAATGGCGACGATTAATGCCGCCCAATGTTTCGGACTATCGCAAAAAGGAGCGATCGCACCTGGATATAGAGCAGATCTTGTCATAGTAGATAACTTCAAAGCTTTTACGATTGAAAAAGTTTTGAAAGCCGGAAAAGTGATAGCGGAAAACGGTCAATATATAGGATCTATAGATCAACCAAAATCTTCCGTTTTATCAAGAAATTCTGTCAATCTAAACATAAACGAGGTTACAAAAGAACGGTTGGCCATTCACGTAAAAAATAATCAAAAAGCGCATGTAATAGAAATTATTCCGAATCAAATTGAAACGGTTAAAAGAATGATGGAAGTTCCGAGCGACGGTGTTTGCTTCATCCCTTCCATTGAAAAAGATTTGGCAAAACTGGCTGTACTCGAACGCCATAAAAATACTGGAAACATTGGCCTTGCCATTGTAAAAGGATTAGGCTTAATCGGCGGTGCAGTCGCCACAACCGTCGCCCACGATTCCCATAATGTGATCGTTGCCGGCACAAACGATGAGGATATGATCTGCTCCATTCAAGAGATAAAGAGAATCGGCGGTGGGCTAGTAGTTGTGAATGATGGAAAAACGCTCGCCTCTTTGCCGCTTGTGATCGGCGGATTGATGTCAGATCAAGCATATCCAATCGTCGCCCATCAACTCGATGAATTGAACAGCAGCTTGCACAAAGTGAGCAAACATCGGCATTTCAATCTCTTCCTCACGCTCTCTTTTTTAAGTTTGCCTGTCATTCCAGAGCTCAAAATTACAGATTTAGGATTATTTGACGTCACAACGTTTCAGCACATAGAAGTTGCAACCGAGCACGGCGTTTAAATATCGTGTAAAAAATGATTGTATGGGCTGCAAAACACATAAAAAAAGAAAACTCCGGCAAGGGAGATTGGCTCATCTGCCGGAGTTTCATTTGCCTTTTTTCGCTTAGAGTTTAAATTCTTTAAGCCTGCTAAAGCTTTCCAATACATGTCAGAAATGATTCATTCATAAATTCGCAGGAGATGTTTTTTTACACGCTTGCCCGATAGCTTAACCGTTTTTTCCGCCGGACTTTATCCCGTTCCAAAATCCTTTGCTCGATCAATAGAATTCACCTTTTTGCCAGTTCGCTCCGGTCAAAATCAAACAAATTATACAGCTTGTATGCCATCATGAGCTCAAAGCGCATATATGCATGATTTAAATCAACATTGAGTATTTCTTCAACACGTTCAATGCGATATTCAAGTGTACTGCGGTGTATAAATAATTCTTTCGAAGCTTCGCGGTAAATCAAAAGGATTTGTGCAGCGCTTCGGTCATGCTCATACGATTAAATTCGGCAGGTTGTTTTCCTTCAATATTGTCAATTGATATTTTGAATGGGAGTCAGTCAAGACTTTGTGGGAACTTTTTTGGTTCGCTAAAAAACAGGTGTAAGTCATAGGTTAGCGAACCATTTTTTTGAATTTCATCCGTAAGCGCTTTCGGACTCTCATCCCTTGCCATGACAGACGAATATGTATACCTTTTTTTACCATCCCTTGAATTCAGACAGGGCATGATAGATCGGAGTCCCGGACGATTGCTGTAAATATGGCACGTTATTCCGCGTTACCTCTGGAAGAAGACGGCGGATGCGTTGTTTCGCCTTGTTCACGATCGTCTGTTTGGTAGATGCCGTTTCCTCCGCCGGATGCGACGATTCTTCTCCTAAACGATGTCCGAAAAGACGATGATGTATAAAATTTTGTGTCAAGCATTTAGTTAGACCAAAAGAAAAAGGTAGGGTATTCTCTGATTTGGCAAAAATCTTAGAGAAAGGAGTACCCTACCTATGTCTAAAAGTATATCGAATCAGTAGCGTTGCATAAAAAAATTTAATGTTTGTCAAGCTCAACAAAAATTCCAGTTATTTCATGTAACTGAATATTCAGACATACAATCTTTCTAAGCAAGCTTAAAAGGACAATGACGTCTTAATCGGCAGTCCATTTCCACAATTTGGTAATATATTACAGAAACATTGGATCATAAACTAAATCGTCTAGGTGTTCCACCTCCCCTTCTTCAAATTGGTACACGATGGTTTCAAAATCTTTTTCCCAATGGTATTTTTTCCGACCGTTGGACGTTCGAATTGGCTTTTTAAAAAGGGAGCGAACAAAACAGTCAAAACCTTTAAAAAGCAGATTCTGTAAAGTTCGCTTGATCTCTAATAAAGGACCATCGTGATTCACTTTTAATTGGAGCATGGCCTGTAAGCAATAGGTGATTAGGGCGATCCAAATTTGATTGTAAACGGCATTTTGACTTTTTCCATAAAATCTTTTTATCTTAAGGTGCTGTTTCATCCATTTAAAGAAGGTCTCTATCTTCCAGCGATATCGGTATAAATCTGCAATCTCTTCCGCAGAAAGATCAAAGCAATTGGTTATGATGATCACGGGATTCCCTTCGCTGTCGACCGTTTCGATCAATCGGAGAGGATGAGTCATTTTGGTATGATTACGGTCATTTCCTAAAATGACAATCTGATCCCTATAAATCAAACGTTCTGGATTGGGAATCCGTTCCGATAAAACTTCAATCTCTGCGTTCTTTTTAAGCCGGGTAATGAATCGCACCCCTTCTCGGCATAAGCGGTCGAACTGTTTGTAATCGACATACCCTCGATCAAACAAGTAAATCGCATTTGGATCGATTTCAATGAGTTCGTCCATCTGTGTGCGATCGGCATGTTTCGCGGGTAAGATAATCCCTTGATCCGGAACAGTGATATCCTTCGTTACAACAACCTTTAAATGGAGTCGAACACCAGCCTTTGTCTTACGAAAAGTTGCCCATGGATATTGGCTCAAACTCATGCTCATCGTGGTAGAATCAATGACCAGAAGACGACCAATGTTTCGGATGATCGGGGCATTTTTCATTTGCCCTTGGATCTTTAAGACCAGATATTTAAATACTTTTTCAAACAGTTGAGGGGATAATTGGCCTAATTTGCGAGAAAGTTGCGAAGTACTAATTGCATCAAATTCCAGATATGTCTGCAACTCTTCCTTGTCTTTCAAATGTTTGGCCAATTTTGTTAAGCTTTCCAATTCATTTAACTGAGCGATGATACAAAGTTGTAAAAACTTATACACCGTTAATTTTTTAATGTATTTGTCAACGTCAATCACATTAATTAGTTTTGAAAAAGTTATTGGATCGATCTCTTTAAATAGTTCATTTATTGTGGATTCTGTGGTATTCTTATCCATAATGGTTTCTCCTTATTCTTAGGATTTGGATAGGACTGCCAATCCTAATTATAAGGAGTTTTTTTATATCCAAAAAGATGGCTATATAAATTGAAATAAAGGTTTTCTCCCGTTCCACGGCGAATAAATACAAAGAGAAAATAGGGGAACGGAGAGAAAATATGATGCCAAATCACAAAGACGAGATCGAAAAGTTGTCCACTGCCATGAAAGAAGCAAAAAGTAAACGAGCATATGAACGCTACCAAGCGATTTATCTTCATTTGCAGGGATATACCAAAGGAGAAATCGCAACGATTATTGGTCGATCCAAGAAAACTATTTATAACTATATTCATGCCTACGCCCAGCGCGGTCTTGATGGACTGGAGATGAAATACTCACCTGGCGCCCCACGTCGATTGACCCCTGAGCAGGAAAAAGAGCTGGCTTTGATCATTGAACATCAGCTCCCCGTAGATGTGGGATTCGAAGCAAAATATAATTGGACGCTTGCGATAATCGCTGAACTCATTCAACAAAAGTGGGGGCCAACATACACGCTTCGCGGAACAAGTGACATTCTGCATCGGTTAGGGCTAAGCTATACGAAACCGACCTATACACTAGCCAATGCCGATGAAGAGAAACAAAAAGAATTCGTCGAAATCACCTTCCCTGAAGTAAAAAAAAACTGGTAGATGGGAACATCGCCCATGTCCTCTTTCAAGATGAGTCGATGATTCGTGATTACCAAGCGATTCAAAAAACATGGTTTGTCAAAGGAAAACAACGAATCATTCCGACGTTTGGAAAACATCAAGGGCTGAAGCTGATTGGCACGTTGAACTACGAAACAGGGGAAGTGTTTTGCATCGAAGAAGAATGCTATGACGCGGAAACATTTCTTCGATTTCTTCAACTTGTGTTAGAACGCTATCCCACAGGCAAAATAGTGATGATTTTAGATAACGCTCGAATTCACCATGCCAAACTCATTCAGCCATTTTTAAAAGAACACGAAGATCGGTTAGAGCTCGTCTTTTTGCCACCATACAGTCCGCAATTGAACTTGATTGAAGGGCTATGGAAATGGCTGAAATCAGACGTGATTTACAACGTGTTCTATTCGAGTGTGCAAGAAATTAGAAAGAATGTCCAAGCCTTTATTCAGCGAATCAACCAGAAACCAGAACAAACGATCGATCGTTTGTGTGTTCAGTTGTAAATCTTTAATTCAACTTATATAGTTGTATAATCAAATGCAACAAGCATAAAAAATGAAAAACCATAGATAAACCACGTATGATTAAGTCGACTAAAACAATATCGATACGGAGGATTTATCTATGGCAATTACTAATTCTACCATAGGAGCTCGGCATTTCAAACACTTAACGGCTTATGACCGTGGGAAAATTGCGGCCTTACACGCTGCTGGTAAGACTCAACAGGAGATTGCAGATTATGTTGGTTGTCACAAAAGCACCATCTCCCGTGAGTTAAGAAGAGGTACAGTGCCACAAAGAAAAAGCAACGGGAAAATTGTTCATGTCTATTTTCCAGACACAGGTCAACTTCTCTATGAGAGAAACAGGAAAGCCTGTGGCCGCAAGCTAAAACTAGACGATGCCATCGAGTTTATTAAGTATGCCGAAACTCAGATCCTTGATAAGAAATGGTCTCCTGATGCGGTATGTGGGAGAGCCAAACGTGATGGGAAATTCAAAGACAAAATGGTTTGCACCAAGACCCTTTATAACTATATTGATCTAGGACTTATAGGCGTTAAAAACATTGACCTACCTATGAAAATTACCCTGAACACCAAGAAAAAACGTAACCGGAAGAATAAGAAGATCTTAGGACGCAGTATCGATGAGCGACCAATTGAAGTCAATGAACGCCAAGAGTTTGGTCACTGGGAAATTGATACGGTTATAGGCAAGAAGACTAAAGATCAGGCCTTATTGACTCTTACTGAGCGCAAAACCCGTAAAGAAATAATTTTGAGAGTGACAGCCAAGGATAGTCTATCCGTTTCAGAAGTCATATCTCAGTTGAAAGTGTCTTATGGTAATCGGTTCTCTAAAGTGTTTAAAACCATTACGGCTGATAACGGTTCTGAATTTGCTGACCTCGGCCTTAGTGTTGAAAAAGATCTAACAGAGGTTTATTTTACACACCCTTACACATCCTGTGAACGAGGAACCAACGAGCGTCATAATGGCCTTATTAGGCGCTTCATACCAAAGGGGAGACCCATTTCCTCTGTGGCAGACGAAACCATTACCTATGTTGAAAATTGGTGTAACCATCTTCCAAGGAAGATCCTCAATTATCGTACACCTGAGGAGTGTTTCCAAATAGAGTTAGCTGGCTTAGCTTCTTAACCTTAAGCCAGCTAACCCAAAGGGTTGGTTTTTAGCAACTTGACAAAGAGCCTCTGCGGGCATGGCTACCAGCCATGAAGCCAGGTATACGGTACTGGCTGGGCCAACCAGGCTACCATGCCCACCACTCCACGTCAAGTCGCGCAGAGTGTCCCGATTCTACTTAATCATGGGTTATCTGGTCTTTCAATACTTGTTGCATTTAATATTGCAATTTAAGTATCCAAAAAGATGAAATTTAACATAAAATTGGGCTTGACAAATTAAAATTAACTTAATGCAATGCTACTGATATCGAATATAGATTGGATGAATCAACTGGAAAACGTTATTCGTGAGTTTGTAAAGGAAAAATTAGAGCTGATCATGAAGGAAGAAATCCAGACTTTCCTCGAAATGGAACAAGAGGGAACGTCGAATAGAAGAAACGGCTACTATCAGCGAAACCTAGATACGTAGTATGGTCGTATCGAAGGCCTTTCTGTTCCAAGAGACCGAAACGGGGAATTTCAAACGCAGTTGTTCACCCCTTATCAACGCCATACCGGCTGGCTCGAGGAAGCCGTCATCAAGATGTATCAAAGTGGGATGAGTACGCGTGAAATTGGCAAGTTTATCGAACGAATTTTAGGAAATGCCTACTCACCAACAACGATTAGTCATATCACGGATGTGGTAAAGGAAGACATTGCGAAATGGCACACACGTCCTCTACAAAAGCGATATTCGGTCTTATATTTGGATGGGTTTTCTCTATAATGGCATGTTCAGCACAAAAAGAAAAGGACTATTGAATGAAAAACAAAAACGATTAAATGAGCCCAAAAACTATTTATTTTTGCTCATTTCAAAAGAATAACGTATGAAAAAATGGATTTTCACTTTATCATTTTCCTATTTTTTCATTTTTATCCTTTCGTAAAAGAGCCAAGTTCCCGATAAGGTGAAAGCACCCGGGAATATTTGAAAAGCGCGCTTTTCAGAAAGGAAAGGAAAATGGAATCGTTTGAGCAGTTGGCTGAAAAATATTCACCCATGATTCACGCCATTATAAACAAACTGCACATTTATAAAAATAAACAGGAGTTTTATCAAGTCGGATTGATTGCCCTTTGGGAGGCGCAAAGAAATTTCCAGCCTGAAAAAGGAGCTTTTGCCAGTTACGCTTATTCATTCATTAAAGGAAGAATGCTGACCGAACTTTCCAATGCCAGAAAGTGGGAAGAAGCGACATCTACTTTACTAGAGGAAACAAATGCCGGATTTTCGGAATTTCCCGCAAATGATGAACCATTTGAAAAAGAAATCCTGCTATCGTATTGTAAAACACTCACGTCTAAACAAAAATTTTGGGTCATCGCTACTTTTTGCGAGGGGTTGACAACAAAAGAAATCGCTCATAAAGCAAGTGTATCCGAAAGCGCGGTGAAAAAATGGAAGAAAGGTGCGTTGGAAAAACTAAAACAACAATTTAATCCCGAAACGAAAACGGAAATAAAGAATAGTAGAGGAAATCGATTTTAATAGTAAAGAACCAATCTATAGAAGGAAGTAGAATCGTGATCCTGCCGGACGAATCAGCTTTTTGGGTTGACCAAAACTCCATGGAACAGGGATTGCAGGCGACTGTCGCATGGAAAAAGCCGGCTTTTTAGGCCGGCCTTTTTTATTGTGGTTGTCCTACCCAAAATTCTTTCTGCGGCATATTGTGCATCCCTCTTGCCGTCACATGGGACACAACATAATACGCTCCTTTTTCGGCAAATCTTGTCTGGACCGAATATATCCCGTCTTTCTCATGTTTGCCCGTTAACATTTTGTGATTGGCTTGTCCTTTTTTCCAAATTTCAAACTTTACTTCATCCGCGTCATCCACCTTCTCTCGCCCTTGCGTCACCACCGCTTCCACTTTCACTTCTTGATTAGGCTGAATCGCCTTCGGCAAACGAATGGACACATCGAGAGGAATGGGAGTGCTGCTTGCTTCGCTCTTCTCCGTTTTTTCCTTGCCATTTCCCGAACATGCCGTGGCAACCAGCCCAAACGCAACTATAAAAATAAGAAGAAGCCGTTTTCTCATCTTATCCAATCCTTTCTCTTCCAAGCGGATGTTTTTATCGCTGGTAAACGAATCGGAAAATTCAGAACAAAAGAACGATAAGACACTTCCGCTTGTTGTTCCTTTAATCTTTCTCTAGTTATTGATTAAGAAAAAATTCCATTTCATTGCATCCACTAAATATTCGCTGTGAAATCTTTGAAAGGGATTTCCTTTTGGAACAAATTTTAGGGAAATTTTTCCACTTTGTCAAGAAAAGGGAATATCTTCCTTATTATTAAGCAAAAATCATAGCCTCTATCCCATAACAATCATCGTTTCATAGCTTTTTCTTTAAAATGGTGAAACTCTTAATCGCCAAAAAGTGCGACGACATATGCAATAAACCAACGTAATCAACAACCTAAAACTTCAAAAGAAATACAGCTTTTGAAACTCTTTCTTTCCTACTATATATTCGATAAAACTCGCTTCATCCCTGCCGCAATACGTGAATGCGGTATTCTCCTTATCCCTCTACGTTCAGATAAAACAACCTTTTATGAATTGGTTAAATAAAATTTATTCTATCTTTATATCCCTCTGCGTTCAGATAAAACGAATTAATTTTTCTTTAATCTTGTACTGATTTTCCGCCTTTATATCCCACTACGTTCAGATAAAACTTTATTTCCCCCTTTTGTTTTGTTTTGTATTGTGAAAACTTTATATCCCACTACGTTCAGATAAAACGACCAACGCTTTCACAACGTCATCGATTCCGTTTACTTTATATCCCACTACGTTCAGATAAAACGCAAGCAGATGCCACATTTTCAGACGGAATCGAAGCACTTTATATCCCACTACGTTCAGATAAAACAATATTAAGCTGTTGCACAGCGTTCATGATGTCCCACTTTATATCCCACTACGTTCAGATAAAACGCTAAAACACACGGACACATATGTCGATTATTTGAACTTTATATCCCACTACGTTCAGATAAAACGCAGCTGTTTTGATTGATGAGGATGCCGTTTTGAAACTTTATATCCCACTACGTTCAGATAAAACATATGTGGGCGTTGGTGTGTAAGCGTCAAATCTTGGACACCTTCTTGATGTGCTAATTTCATGAGATAATCTCCTCAAGATGAAATTGAAGGAGGTTTTTTTATGCCTAAGAATCCTGAATTACGAAAGGTTTGGGAACAACGAATCGCTGACTATCGTAAAAGCGGTCAAACTCAAGTAAACTGGTGCAAGGAAAATCAATGGAGTATTCACCAGTTTAAATACTGGTTAAGAAAAATTGAAAATCCAATAAAAAATCAAGGAAAGTCTACAAAATGGGCATCCGTTACCCTAGAAGATCATTCACAAACAGTTGAAAATTCATTACGGATTGAAATTAGTGGGATTTCAATTGAAGTAAAACCTGGTTTCGATCCGGCCTTTCTTTCAGAAGTGGTTAGGACGTTGAAATCAACATGTTAGTTGGTACAAGAGCTGAACGAGTTTACTTGGCAAAAGGAAGTACTGATTTGAGAAAATCCATTGATGGATTAGCTGCTTTGGTGAAAGAGGGATTTGATTTAGATCCCTTTTCATCAAGCTATTTTGTGTTCTGTAATCGAAAGCGAGATAAATTAAAAATTCTTCACTGGGACTATAATGGTTTTTGGCTTTATTATCGTCGATTGGAAAAAGGAAAATTTCAATGGCCAAATGAAAATGACACTGGAACGATACAAATTAGTTATCGGCAATTACGCTGGTTATTGGATGGTCTTGCAATGGAGCAAAAGAAAGCACACCCAGAAGTAAAGGCTAGAACAGTTATATGAATTTTTTACTTTTAACAAAAACCTTGGAGGAAAATAGCTAAAACCGTCGAATTATTACTACATGATGAAAAATTTAAAGAATCCTACCCAAAACCCATTTGAATTAATTGAAAAACTTCAACAGCAAATCGTTGAATTGACGGCGAAATTACGATGGTATGAAGAACAGTATCGTCTTAGTCAAAAACGAAAATTTGGCTCTTCAAGCGAAAAAACAAATCCTAATCAATTAGAACTACCTTTATTCAATGAAGCAGAGGTAGAGTCTAATGTAAAAGCCGAAGAGCCAACTGTTGAAACAATTACATATCGTCGTAAAAAGAAACGTGGTCAACGTCAAGCTACGTTTGAAAACCTGCCTATGGAAACGATTGAATATCGTTTACCCGAAGAAGAGCAGGTCTGTTCGTGTTGCGGTGAAAAAACACACGAAATGAGCACAGAAGTACGACAAGAATTAGTGATTATTCCGGCTCAAGTCAAAGTTTTAAAACACGTTCGATATGTCTATGGATGCCGTCATTGTGAGCGTAATGAAATAGAGACACCAATCGTTACAGCACCTGCCCCAAAATCTGTGTATCCAAAAAGTTTAGCTTCACCGTCAAGCATGGCATATATTATGAATCAAAAATATGTAGAGGGGCTACCTCTATATCGCCAAGAACAACAGTTCAAACGATTAGGTGTGATCTTATCCAGGCAAACCATGGCCAATTGGATGCTTTATGGTGCCGAAAAATGGCTTGCGCCAATTTATCAACGAATGAAAGAGCATCTCCTCTCTAAAGACATTCTACATGCGGATGAAACAACTGTTCAGGTTTTACATGAACCTGGAAGGTCAAGTACATCGAAATCTTACATGTGGCTTTATCGGACTGGAAGAGAGGATCCACCACTTGTCCTTTATGACTATCAGGAAACTAGAGCAGGAGAACATGCCAAAGAATTCCTAAAAGGGTTTAAAGGATACCTGCATGTCGATGGATATGCAGGATACCATAAGGTATCCGGCGTAACATTAGTTGGATGTTGGGCTCATGCCCGCAGAAAGTTCGATGAGGCTTTAAACGTACTTCCTGAATCCAAACGTCATTCAGCAGTCACAGCTCGGGAAGGACTCAATTTCTGTAATCAGCTATTTGCCATCGAGCGTGATTTGAAAGAATGTACACCAGAAGAACGATATAAAAAACGACTTAAACACAGCCAACCATTGTTGGAGGCTTTTTCAGCATGGCTAAAAACAGAGAAAAGCAATGTTTTACCAAAGAGTCTATTAGGTCAAGCCATTACATACTGCCTCAACCAATGGGAAAAACTCGTGGCATTTTTAGAGGATGGACGTTTAGAAATCGATAATAATCGAAGTGAACGATCCATTAAACCATTTGTGATCGGTAGGAAGAACTGGATTTTTAGCAATACTCCGAAAGGAGCTAAGGCCAGCTCAATCATTTACAGTATTGTGGAGACAGCAAAAGAGAATAAATTAAATCCATTTTATTATCTTCGCTACTTATTTGAAAAGCTTCCCAATATGGATATAAGCAATATGGATGAGCTTGATCAACTACTTCCTTGGTCCAAAACAATTCCTTTGAATTGTCGGGTTTTTAATAACTTATCACAATAATAGTATTTAATCCCTATCATTAAAAGGTGGGGATTATTTTACGCTTACGTTGGTGTTGGGTTTAGTCTTGTCACTTTATATCCCACTACGTTCAGATAAAACGGCAAAGGAAATGTCACCCAATGGATTCGTGCTGCAACTTTATATCCCACTACGTTCAGATAAAACGCAACGCAATCGGCTGCGGAAAAAGCATTTGAGCGTCTTTATATCCCACTACGTTCAGATAAAACTCACACATTATTCCTCCCTTTCCTCTATTTTCTTACCAACTTTATATCCCACTACGTTCAGATAAAACGAATCGTTTTCCGGGCATCCAAGCGCTATATAGAGGTCATTCTTTATATCCCACTACGTTCAGATAAAACAAGTTAACTAAACGAATTGCAACGCTAGCCCTTACGTCTTTATATCCCACTACGTTCAGATAAAACGCGTTTATTGATTTTAGCTTTTAATGCTGTTTTTCCTTTATATCCCACTACGTTCAGATAAAACTTCATGATTATTTACTCTCTTTCTCACTTTAGAACGCTCCTTTATATCCCACTACGTTCAGATAAAACTATTTTTATCGCTTTTATTATGTATTAGTAGTAAGCTTTATATCCCACTACGTTCAGATAAAACGGAAAACTAAAAACAGATAAACGATTTAAACCAACTTTATATCCCACTACGTTCAGATAAAACAAGACGCACGCCTATACTTCCAAATATTTGACGACACCTTTATATCCCACTACGTTCAGATAAAACCTTTACCCGCCAATGCCATTCAATATCAATTTTTACACTTTATATCCCACTACGTTCAGATAAAACGTAGTTTCTTATCTTCCGTAATAAACACACCTTCTCTTTATATCCCACTACGTTCAGATAAAACAAGGGAGGAATTGGAGCATGACTAAAAAAGAAACGTACTTTATATCCCACTACGTTCAGATAAAACTAAGGCGGGCAGCCGACGGTAGGGAACCCCCCACTTCGCTTTATATCCCACTACGTTCAGATAAAACACATTCCAAGATGAAAACGGTGAGGAATACAAAATTTTCTTTATATCCCACTACGTTCAGATAAAACGGATAATAAACCTTGTTTAGTGGCTACGACTTATTACTTTATATCCCACTACGTTCAGATAAAACGTACCCGAAAAGACGATTGGAAAAATCTTAACAGATCTTTATATCCCACTACGTTCAGATAAAACGGGAATAAGGTAAGCGTAAAATAATCCCCACCTTTTAATGATAGGGATTAAATACTATTATTGTGATAAGTTATTAAAAACCCGACAATTCAAAGGAATTGTTTTGGACCAAGGAAGTAGTTGATCAAGCTCATCCATATTGCTTATATCCATATTGGGAAGCTTTTCAAATAAGTAGCGAAGATAATAAAATGGATTTAATTTATTCTCTTTTGCTGTCTCCACAATACTGTAAATGATTGAGCTGGCCTTAGCTCCTTTCGGAGTATTGCTAAAAATCCAGTTCTTCCTACCGATCACAAATGGTTTAATGGATCGTTCACTTCGATTATTATCGATTTCTAAACGTCCATCCTCTAAAAATGCCACGAGTTTTTCCCATTGGTTGAGGCAGTATGTAATGGCTTGACCTAATAGACTCTTTGGTAAAACATTGCTTTTCTCTGTTTTTAGCCATGCTGAAAAAGCCTCCAACAATGGTTGGCTGTGTTTAAGTCGTTTTTTATATCGTTCTTCTGGTGTACATTCTTTCAAATCACGCTCGATGGCAAATAGCTGATTACAGAAATTGAGTCCTTCCCGAGCTGTGACTGCTGAATGACGTTTGGATTCAGGAAGTACGTTTAAAGCCTCATCGAACTTTCTGCGGGCATGAGCCCAACATCCAACTAATGTTACGCCGGATACCTTATGGTATCCTGCATATCCATCGACATGCAGGTATCCTTTAAACCCTTTTAGGAATTCTTTGGCATGTTCTCCTGCTCTAGTTTCCTGATAGTCATAAAGGACAAGTGGTGGATCCTCTCTTCCAGTCCGATAAAGCCACATGTAAGATTTCGATGTACTTGACCTTCCAGGTTCATGTAAAACCTGAACAGTTGTTTCATCCGCATGTAGAATGTCTTTAGAGAGGAGATGCTCTTTCATTCGTTGATAAATTGGCGCAAGCCATTTTTCGGCACCATAAAGCATCCAATTGGCCATGGTTTGCCTGGATAAGATCACACCTAATCGTTTGAACTGTTGTTCTTGGCGATATAGAGGTAGCCCCTCTACATATTTTTGATTCATAATATATGCCATGCTTGACGGTGAAGCTAAACTTTTTGGATACACAGATTTTGGGGCAGGTGCTGTAACGATTGGTGTCTCTATTTCATTACGCTCACAATGACGGCATCCATAGACATATCGAACGTGTTTTAAAACTTTGACTTGAGCCGGAATAATCACTAATTCTTGTCGTACTTCTGTGCTCATTTCGTGTGTTTTTTCACCGCAACACGAACAGACCTGCTCTTCTTCGGGTAAACGATATTCAATCGTTTCCATAGGCAGGTTTTCAAACGTAGCTTGACGTTGACCACGTTTCTTTTTACGACGATATGTAATTGTTTCAACAGTTGGCTCTTCGGCTTTTACATTAGACTCTACCTCTGCTTCATTGAATAAAGGTAGTTCTAATTGATTAGGATTTGTTTTTTCGCTTGAAGAGCCAAATTTTCGTTTTTGACTAAGACGATACTGTTCTTCATACCATCGTAATTTCGCCGTCAATTCAACGATTTGCTGTTGAAGTTTTTCAATTAATTCAAATGGGTTTTGGGTAGGATTCTTTAAATTTTTCATCATGTAGTAATAATTCGACGGTTTTAGCTATTTTCCTCCAAGGTTTTTGTTAAAAGTAAAAAATTCATATAACTGTTCTAGCCTTTACTTCTGGGTGTGCTTTCTTTTGCTCCATTGCAAGACCATCCAATAACCAGCGTAATTGCCGATAACTAATTTGTATCGTTCCAGTGTCATTTTCATTTGGCCATTGAAATTTTCCTTTTTCCAATCGACGATAATAAAGCCAAAAACCATTATAGTCCCAGTGAAGAATTTTTAATTTATCTCGCTTTCGATTACAGAACACAAAATAGCTTGATGAAAAGGGATCTAAATCAAATCCCTCTTTCACCAAAGCAGCTAATCCATCAATGGATTTTCTCAAATCAGTACTTCCTTTTGCCAAGTAAACTCGTTCAGCTCTTGTACCAACTAACATGTTGATTTCAACGTCCTAACCACTTCTGAAAGAAAGGCCGGATCGAAACCAGGTTTTACTTCAATTGAAATCCCACTAATTTCAATCCGTAATGAATTTTCAACTGTTTGTGAATGATCTTCTAGGGTAACGGATGCCCATTTTGTAGACTTTCCTTGATTTTTTATTGGATTTTCAATTTTTCTTAACCAGTATTTAAACTGGTGAATACTCCATTGATTTTCCTTGCACCAGTTTACTTGAGTTTGACCGCTTTTACGATAGTCAGCGATTCGTTGTTCCCAAACCTTTCGTAATTCAGGATTCTTAGGCATAAAAAAACCTCCTTCAATTTCATCTTGAGGAGATTATCTCATGAAATTAGCACATCAAGAAGGTGTCCAAGATTTGACGCTTACGGAATAAGGTCACGGCCGAAAATGTGGAAACCGTTTCTTTATATCCCACTACGTTCAGATAAAACTTATGACGCAGAAAAAAACGTAGTCTTTTTGCGTCTTTATATCCCACTACGTTCAGATAAAACGGTAAAAGAGTATTTTGTAGAAGCACTCCGTATAGCTCTTTATATCCCACTACGTTCAGATAAAACCACCGTATGGCGTAACTGTCGAGTTTCCCGACACCTTTATATCCCACTACGTTCAGATAAAACTACCGTCTCCATCCGTCCGAACCTGCCCAGCGCATACCTTTATATCCCACTACGTTCAGATAAAACCCGCCGCCACAGGTTCATTAGGTTCACCTGTGATCCTTTATATCCCACTACGTTCAGATAAAACCGTGTAGGAATCGGCCGCTTTTTTATCGTTGAACACTTTATATCCCACTACGTTCAGATAAAACCGTGTAGGAATCGGCCGCTTTTTTATCGTTGAACACTTTATATCCCACTACGTTCAGATAAAACGGTAAAGCCCGGCGGATACATTGCGTTTGTGCTACCGACTTTATATCCCACTACGTTCAGATAAAACGCTTCGGTTGCATAAAAAGCTAGTCGAGATAAAGCGCGCTTTATATCCCACTACGTTCAGATAAAACTCTGCATAGTCGCTGTAATCTTTAAATGATTGAACTTTATATCCCACTACGTTCAGATAAAACAAAATGTCAGTTCGCCAAAAGATGTTGTCGAGCTTTTCTTTATATCCCACTACGTTCAGATAAAACTTCTTTTAATGATTATCTTTTACAATTATTGCTACTTTATATCCCACTACGTTCAGATAAAACCCAAGCCTCCCCCCAACCCGCTAACGCTTACCACACTTTATATCCCACTACGTTCAGATAAAACATGACGCGATCGTCAACCGTGCGGTCTCGGTCCCAGCTTTATATCCCACTACGTTCAGATAAAACTGTGTCACACTGGTATATCCTTTTCCTTGCATATTTCCTTTATATCCCACTACGTTCAGATAAAACAATATCACGAGATTTGACATTGCAATAGATGATTTTCGCTTTATATCCCACTACGTTCAGATAAAACGATGTCTGGAGGTTTTGATTATTCTCAAATTTTTAGCTTTATATCCCACTACGTTCAGATAAAACTAGGGCTCGATTTTGATGATTTTTTAGACTCCGATGTCTTTATATCCCACTACGTTCAGATAAAACACTGTTCGCGAATACACCGTTTAATGAGGTGCCGCTTTATATCCCACTACGTTCAGATAAAACTACAACGCCCGGCCAGCAAGCAGCGTGATTCGTTCGTCTTTATATCCCACTACGTTCAGATAAAACCTTTTCAGTTTGAGGCCCTTCAATTCGTCATTTTTACTTTATATCCCACTACGTTCAGATAAAACGGAAGATGTAAAAGCGGATGTAGAAATGTTGATAAACTTTATATCCCACTACGTTCAGATAAAACCCTACAATTTGGCACTCAAAAAATCCTTATTTATCAAGGACTAGGGATACTTCAATGTTTCGACGAACATATTAGTTTTGCAGCAAATCGGTAGTTGTGTTTTTCACTAGATCTTTAAAAGCTATCAAAATCCTTAAGCAGCAAGAGATTAGGGTGATTTTTAAAAACGAGATTCGCTGCAAAACATCAATTGAAGAGATCAGAAACATTTTTTATAAAGTTTTAAAATTCTTTGTGGATCCTACTGTCACTTTTTTTAAATTTAAGACGACTCCACATTTCATGGATTGTATTTATTACATTGAATCGCTTTTATAAAAATAAATCTAAAGGATTCTTCTCTTGACCATAAACCACTTTCTTAATATTTCTTGGGTTATTCACTTGATATAAGTAAATGGAATCTTCCTTTTTGTTAATAATCTGATTCAATTCAAACATACATTTCGTTAATTTTCCAGTTGAAATTTCCCCTTCAAACACAGAATTTTGTGTCCAGTCTAGATACTCACGAAGTTTTTTGCACACTTTTCCAACTCGTTTTTTGTCAACATCATAAGTAATAATCACAAACACCCTTACCACCACGCTTTTAAAGGTTTATACTTTTCATCATCTATGACATGCTTCACTAACTTATAGCATTCTAATCGAATTAAGTAACGGTAAGAAGTACTTCGTTTAAGGGTTCTGTGCTTAACCGTTTGTTTTAAACGTTCTTCCCATGCCATAATAAACTTCTTTTTCCCTTCTTCATTAAGATGGCATATTTCTCCTTCCAAATAATCAAAATGCTTTTTCGTCAGCTGTTTTTTGTTTATAAGCGAGAATATAATTGGGTCTACAATAAGCGGTTTGAAAATTTCAGCAATATCTAAACTTAAAGAAAATCGTTTTGTAGATGGTTCGTGCAAATAACTTATAGTAGGATTCAATGGCGTTTTATAAATTTCACTAAGTACAGTGAAATAAGAGCATTAATAGGATCCCTAGGAGGATTTTTTTCCCGTTTTTCTAGTACAAAATCTTGCTTAAAAATATGATTAAAGGCTTGATAGTATATATGTCGAATTTGTCCTTCTCTTCCCATTAATTCCTGAATGGTTGTTGCCTTTGACAACTGATCGTATAAAACTTCAATGTCCTGAATGTACTCCATCGTCTGTGCTTTATAATTTCTTAAATTTCGCAGCATATGATGAACAGCCCCATGCAAAAATTGATAAGCAATATATAATCTTTTATACTTATCTAAGTAATGCTCGCTTTGTTTGACAATGACATATCCTGATTCCTTTCTTTCTCTCGGATAATATGTTCCAGCAAAAAAATCATAGTAATTATAAAATTGCAGTAAAATTCCATACTGACTTAAATATGTTAATAATTTACTATTTAAATCAATTTCGCCAAACAAATGTATCGTTCTAATTTTCTCAATGGGTAGAGGAATCTGATTTCCTTTCTCGTCTTCAAAGTAAACCGTATTGTTTTTTCTTTTTAATCTACCATTTGAAAAAACATAATGATCACGCATCATCTTCGTCCACCTCCTTTGCATAACAAAAACCATAATAGGCACAAGACTTGCAATAAGGAACATTTATCACAGCTGGCGGAGATGGTTTATTGATAATTTGATAGATTTCGGCAATCGCCTTTTTCATTTTTTTCTCCATTTCTTTTGTTAAAATGACTTCCACTGTTTTCTTCTCCTTTGTATAACTGATTAAGCCTTTTTTCACAACTCCTCTTAATGAAAGCTGGTATAAATAAAAGAGCATTTGCAGCTTATCTGATTCCATCATCTTGCTGGAAAGCTTGATTTCTCTGATATATTCGCCATCTATTGCATCAATTTTAAAAGCATTGTCTATTAAAAGTTCCTTTTTTTCTAGGCGAGGATAAGCGGTTTCATGAAGCACACTGCCTTGCAATACTCGTTCAGATTCATCTTCCATTCCAATTCCTTTTTTGTATAACCACAATTTTCGTTTACATAAACGATAATAAGCAAGATCAACTCCACCCACCGATGCCGTTTGCTGCATTTATTTTCATGCCACCTTTCTACAGAAAAATCGATTCCGATTGGAGGACTAAACCCTTCTCAGGATTATAATCACAGTGAATATAATATAATCCCTTTAGTCCTTCCAGCTCTGTTAATCCGACTTTTTCTGCCCGGAACTTGTTCACTCCTACACTGTATGCTTCAATTTTATTTCGATATCTTCTTTTGTCTTGTGAAGTTTGAGCATTCTGCCATTCATCCAGTTTTTCTTGAAATTCTTCTTGTTTTGCAAACGAAATAGGAATGGCCTGCACTTGATGGATATCCCGCAATAACTCCTGAGCTTTTCCTTTTTTGAAATCAGGATCATAATGAGGTCGATTCTTTAATTCTTCTAATGTTTGATCAAATTCTTTTTTAAAACTACTATTCTTCAAATTTTTCTCATCATAAAGATCTCGTATCATTTTTTGCTTTGTTGACTCCAATAACAAACCGCCTGGATGTTCTTTCAGCAATGCGAGGCTTCGATCATAAATATCACGATGATACACACCACCCGATTTATTTTTACTTATTCCGGAGACATCCTCTGTAAAAACATGAATATTAGCTTTATCAACAGGTTTTAACCCTTTACGATTGCACCGTCCGTAACGTTGAAATTGACTATCTAGTGTGGACATTTCTGTATACAGTAAATCAAAGTCAACATCAAGACTGGCTTCAACAAGTTGAGTTGTAACCCAAATTCCACATTCATTGCTTGTTGTAAAGTCCATGATTTGTTTCTCCAGTCGGGCGCGATCCATTTTAGTAAAACGGGAATGCAGTAACCAAACGGATGTATCCCTTTTTGACAATTGATCATAAACTTCACAAGCCCGATCTACGGTATTGCAAATGACGAGAATCTGCTTTGAAAAATGATTGTTGGCGATTTCCTCCAAAACAGAATCTTCTAATATCGATTGGTCTCTTACCAATACATTATGTCTTTTAACTGAATCGTTAATAAATTCTTTATATATAAGAGGCAGATTTGATGATGAAAGTTCTCTTTGAAGTGCTTTAAAATAAAAATCTGGAAGAGTCGCTGTCATAATCATAAAAGAGCCCCCGATTTTATCAATCATGGTCATGGCTCTAATCAGAACAGCAGCAATTTTAGGATCATAAGCTTGAAGCTCATCAATAATGACTTTTGATGTAGCCATTGTGGCATATTCTTTTTCAAAACCAAGATAATAAAAAGGAAACTTTAATATTTGATCGATCGTTGAGATTACGAGCTTATTCGCATATTCTTTTGACTGGCTATGTACTTTTTCTAATATTTTGTCGTTTCCTTCTACTTGATCATAAAGATAATCGAGGCTCGTGGAATGAAGTAGGCCTGTTGCTTCTTCTCCCAGATCGACATCTTTTTTAGTAAAAGCTATATTATCTTCTCTCGTGATCCGATTATACATAGCGTTAATGCTCACACGTAGAGGAAGAGTAAAAAAACCTTTCTTTTTTCCCAACCACAGTAAACCTGCTTCTGTTTTTCCCATACCTGTCTGAGCAACAACCGCTAAATGATAATCTTGATGAGACTCGGTAAATACTTGAAGAGGGTTTTTATTTACTTTTAATCGCTCACGGAAGTATCTGGTTACATGGTCTCCTACATCCATTTCGGATGCCAGTTCAATGGGAACGTGGGCTGAAGCCGCATGATCAAGACGATGCAAAAAACCTTTTAAAAGTATGTACCGATAGTACATTTCGTCGGAAGGAAGAAATCTACGCTCAATTTTACTAATTTTAGATCTTCGGATTTTTCCATCGATGGGCAAACCAAATTGTTTTTCAATCTCCTCTTTTAACGGCAAAATGTTTTGCTCATAATTGGCTATGATTTGTTGTTTATCCGGTAGAATTCCCCGTTCATGATGATAAGCTACAATTTGAGCTAACAGTTTGGTTTCCTCTTTATCCAAGCCTAATTCCTGAAAAGGAATCGCCATAACAGATAGCAAATTATGCGGGATATTGTACGAACTAGCCTCTGATAAAAGGGATTTTCCTATCACCTTTCGGATTTTATTCTGAAAAACCGCATCTACTTTTCCGATATCATGGTATCTTACCGCCCATTCAAGCAGCTCCCAATCTCGTTCCGATAACAATGGAATTGAAGATTGGTATAATTTCTTAAAATCTTTTAAACGTATCAGTAGCTCATTGGTATGTTCTTGAATCGTTTCCACTGGAGAAGATTTTGCATAAAAAATCATCCAATTCCTCCTATTTATAGAGGAAAGCGATGAAAACTTTCCTCTATCACAAGATTTTTTCAAGGGAAAAAAACCAAATCCCCATATGGATCCAGCGACAAAGAGTCAAACTCTCCAATAGGTTCCCCGGCCAGCATATATCCAACAGGAATTTTATTCCATACTCTTACACCTTGAATAATGCGGTACGTCCAATTTAGCTTATACGGAAAGTAAGTTTCATCTGTTATCATTTTCATTGGCACATAAGCATTGTATTTTAAAACAGGTTCATCCTCGCAATCGCTTAATTCAACCATTTCACAACGATCGATTCGAACTAAATCTTCCCATCTTCCCAGACTTAAATGAGTGGTAGTGGTTTTTAAGTTTCGCTCAAGATCCAACAGGACATCCTCATCAGCCTGTACATGAATAAGCAGTTCAACATCATAGAGCATATGCATATAGATCGGCATTGTCGTCACATCTACCAAAATAGGTTCGTATCCTAGACCATCAAAAGTTAGAGCAAATTCCTTCGTTTGATCCTTCTTAAAAAAGTAATGAGTTTGATAATCAGTGACCAACGTATCATATTTTCCTTGGATGCTGATTTTCATTGGGATGAGAGAATTTGCTTTTAACACCGCATGAAGCATCCCTTTGACAGTTGAATAAGGAGGAAGAGGATACGTTTCCGACACTTTGAAAGCAAACGGCTTCTTATAACAAGCTGTTTGCTGATACAGTTTTAAACGAAGTGCCTTCATTATTGATTCACTCCATAGTAGGATCGAACCTCATTTTTCAGCTCCGTAAAAAAGTCTTCTATTGATCCTGCCTTTCTGTTTAATACACTGTCAAACTCTGCTTCATTTCCAAATACGCCTGAGACATATCCAATATAGGTTTGATCTCGAATGGATTGGCCGACAAAAGTTGTTTCTAATACATCCTTTAATCCTTTAACATTCAGTATCCAATGATGAGCTTTGTTCTCTAGCTTGATCCTCCCCAAAAAAAATGGGTTAGCAACCGGATACAAGCCGCCTATGATAAAAAGAGGAGCTAAGCTTTCTTGGCGGCCACGGATATTGCGATTTAATAATTTTATAATTTCAAGTAACTGTTCTACACGGGTGTACCGGATTTCTTTACTCAACTCTATATCTCCATCGATCCCCACTTTATCTAAATCAATGGTCATTGTATAGGAGTAGAGACTTTCATGTTGTTCAATATTGGCGAGATTCGGAGTTTCATCAATCCGCTCGGCAAGCCCCATATTATTGAGAAATTCCATATCACTACGGTATGGTTCGAGGGAAACGGCATGGGAAAGCCGTGCAACGGCCGGACGTTTTTGAGATGATTTTCCTGTCTTTAAATAACCGAAAAAGTCCATTTCCACGGAATCAGCAATGGTCACATCCTCGCGAAATTGCAATGTACCTTTTGTCTTATCGACCGTTTGGAGATTCCAACCAAACCACTCATTTCCAAGACGGACAATATCGTAACGAATGCTTTGCCTTGAAGCAAAAGTTAGCACATCTCCATTTCCCCTGTGAATCTTCTTTAATTCTGAAATGTTGGCAATTCCTTCGCCATAATTTAAAGAATTTCCTTGAAATACGACTGTAAAAGATAATGCCTTACCCATTTGTTACATCTCCTTCAATTTTGATTTGTTCTTGTCCAATTAGACCGGCAATAAATGCACTTGATATCGTTTCAAAGTCCAATCCCTCTTCTTTAAACGAGTCCACAAAAATAGAAGGTACATCAAGTCCCGCAGCCATATGTATACGGAAAATCGTGTCCATAAATCCACTTTTATTCCCCGCTTTTGCCGCATTCAGCAAACGATAAGCAATTCCATCTATCTTTTTCTTGCCGCTGGCTCGATAAGGCTCTCCCTGTTCAGCCATACGGTCTTTCATTAATTCATTTCGCAAATCGCACCCGCGATAATAAACATAAGATATCGTTTTATCATAATTCTTCATATCTTCCACTCCTTTCTTCGCTTGAAGAATTCGTTTTCGTTCACGTGTTGCAAAAAGGGCTCCTTTTGCATGATAAGGATTCTTAATCGCCACACGCAAATAGTCAAAAATAATTTCTTTCGGATCAATTCCTTTCAATATGGCTCTAAAAAATGCATCCTTAAATTCACGGTAATAAAGTAATTCCAACGATTTTCCATAATTCGCAATATATTGAGTAAGATAGGCCGGCATATGATAATAATCAAGTAAAGTTTTTTTTATTTTTGTATCATTACTTGAATAAAACTCAAGAAAAAAATAAGAACTTTTTATTTTCTTCGCTTTATCAATTGATTCTTGCAAAAGTCCAACAATTGCTTCCTCAAAACTGGAACCTTCTCCTCGAAGCTTTTGGTAAGTAAGATTTTCTTTAATCACTTCCGCAAAATGTTTTTGCGAAAGAATCATTCCCGCGTAGCGAAGAGTTTCACTCGCTTGTTCATTTCCTAATCTTCTTGAATAGAACGCCATCCCAAAAGGAGCCATAAACATGACTAATCGAGCCACAGCACTTATGGGAACCGGGAGTTTTTTATCAAAATTCCAGTTGAAATTAACAGCATTGTCCTTTGAAAAAGCAAGAGGTAAAAAAATCTTTTCTTCATAAGATTGAGTCGCAATTAATCCTTCTATAAAAGAACAAGGTAACATTTCATTATGAAGATAGTCCATAACTTGTTCTTTATCTGTAAACTTCTTGATTGGCTTTAACAAATTTTTAAAAGGTTTATAGTTTTTATGTTCTTCAAGAAAAGCAACAATCTCTTCAATGCGGGTCGCTGAATCAAGTTTTTCAGCGAACATCAACTCTAGTTTTGCTGGTTGAATAAAATCTGCTTCAATTTTTCGAATATGCTCTTCTGTGCTTTTAGAAAAAAAACTTTTCTGAAGAATGGACGTTTGTCCATAAAAAGGGATTAAAATCATTGATTTTACATAATTTAACGTTAGCTTTTCATTAATAAACGGAGTAGAAGCAATGTCGCCATATTCTTCTATGCATTCTTTAATGAAGGAAGCTTCCTCGGGCTTTTTTATTTCTTTTAGCTTTTCCAATAATTCTTTTAATCTCTGGCATTCCTCTGTTTCAGAAAAATATTTTTTCACTTTTTTATATTGTTCGTTTAGAATTTTTCGAACTTCCGCTGCGAATTCTTTTGTCCGTTCCGGTTGTTTTTTGGCTTGATTGGAATACCACATCATTTTTCTGACATCACGTTTTACAACACTAAACTGATCAATCAAACCTCTGATAAATTTTTCTGCAAGAGTATCAAGAATTTTATCATTTAACTGAACACCGGTGGAAGTTCGCGGTAACTCTTCTTCCGAGTAGAGCTTAGCCAAACCTATACATCCGGCAGCCATCGGCCACTGTTCCCCGTCAATGTGAATTTGCATTGTTACACCTTCTCACATTCATATTCCACTAAACCAAAATAAGTAGTTCTTTTACCAATACCCAACTGATAAAGTAATTGCAAGTCTTGAGGATTTCCTTCCAACATAAATAGACCTCGATAAGTAGTGAAATATAGATAAACATTTTTATCTATATGTCGATTTCTTTCTTTAATCACCATTTTCCTCATTTGTATCGGGGTAAAATGAAGAGGTTCATAAAGATCTCTGCCCGTAAATTGTTGAATTTGTAAATTTGCATAATAATTCAGTTCTTGTTCATAGCCAGGGTCCGTTGGAGCCAGCGGCTTTCCATTTTTATCTTCAACTAAAATAGGGGAGCACGTCCGAAATACTACCTTGCGACTTATAATGGTAGGCTCCTTTAGCAATTGAAAGTTTGATTGACGCCACACTTCACCATTCACCGAATATTCCTTTAATTTTCGAAGACCGTTAAAAGCATGAACGGCAAACTCCATATCAGGACTGCTGATGGTGATGGTGATTCGATCAAGGGTAATCGTGGTGTCATCCAATGTAAAATTGTGCAAATATGTAGAAAACGAAAATGGTTTTATCCTCTTTTCGAACTGCAAAAAAAGCTTGTTGTAATAGGGCTTATTTACCGTGCGCACGGCTTCTTTGATTAAACTGTACACCCTCATTCGGTAAGCTTTTTCAAGTTTGTTGACTTGATAGCTGACAGAAAATCGCATATGACACCTCCATTTTTTACTATTTCAAACTTTTAAATAAAAATTAGCACTTTGTACCTAGTATTTCAATCCTTTATTCCCAATATTTGAATTTATTTTTTATATAAAAATAACTCTTTTGTGAAACATCGGTACATAAATCCTATAGGAATTTTGAAACGATAATATAAACTAAATGTCAATATCATTTCAATCAAAGAATTGATTGGAATGTATACCGATCCATTTGGTGAACTTATTATGGTGAAAAAATATGTTCTGTCACACGTGACCCGTACGCAGAATCACGCGTTGTTTCCGTTCTTTCCACCGTTCACTTTGAAACAGCAAAAAAGACGGAGAAAGTGTTCCCTTCTCCGTCTTTTTCATGATCGGTTTATTTGCTGTTGGAAATGATCGCACCATTAGTCTTTATGACATTTTGATACCAGTAAAAACTTTTCTTTTTGATGCGGCGTAAATCTTTTAAATTTTTCATTGAAGCTATATAACGTTCATTTGATATTGTGTTAAGATCTATGAAAAGCTGTATAATGAGTCGTCGATTGTTTAAAGTGTATCTATTAGAATTTAATTTTCCGTTAATTAGAAATAGAATTTAAAAGAATATCTAAGTGTTATTTTATCTTTAAAAGATATAAATAATATAACTGTAGATGAGCAAATTCGCTAACATAAATTTACAACCAAACAAAAAAAGAGACATGAACCCGATTCCTTGATTAGAATAGATGTGTCACCAAAACTATTCACAAGGAGGTTCATGTCTCATGAATAGATTAGCACATCATCAAGGAATCCACAAGTTTTTCACGATGTTGGGGTTGGCACTTTATTTTTCAAAACCTGTCATGAAGCATCTCGTTCATATCGTGGATGCGCTGACCACCAAAGGATTTGCGGGAACATTGACCGATCTTCATCATTGGAGCTTTCATCCGAACCACCGCACGACACTCAGCCATTTTTTCACGAAAAGCCCTTGGGATGAAGAGACGCTGCTTCGCAAACTTCAACAGTGGATGCTTCGTCGTGTCGAACGCATCGCCAAACAGGAGAATCAACCCCTTTTTGTTTCGATCGATGATACGATTTGCCAAAAAACCACGCCTTCGTCACAGGCAACGCACGCCATTCAAGGGTGTGATTGGCACTATTCTCACACAGAGAAAAAGTCGATCTGGGGACATTCTCTCGTTTGGCTCATGGTTCATACGATGACCCAGGCTTTTCCCTTTGCGTTCCGCCTCTACGACAAGGCGGCTGGGAAAAGCAAGGGGGAACTCGCGATCGAGATGCTTTCTTCTTTGGATGTACACCGTCCTGTTTATGTGCTGATGGACTCTTGGTATCCATCGCAAACGCTCGTGGAAGCTTGTCTGAAAAAGGGATTCCACGTAATCGCAATGCTCAAGGCCAATCGGCTTCTTTATCCAAAAGGCATTGCGGTTCAGGTGAGGGAGTTTGCCCGCTACATCGAACCGAAAGACACTCACCTCGTCACGGTGGGAGAAGAGCGTTATCGGGTTTATCGCTACGAAGGCTCTCTCAAAGGTCTCGATGATGCCGTGGTGCTGCTCGCTTGGAAAGCCGATCAGCCGATGACATCGGAACATCTTCACTGCGTCTTGAGCACCGACCGGGATCTAAGCGATGAAGAGATCTTGCGCTACTATGCCCAGCGTTGGTCGATCGAATGTTTTTTCCGTCAAGCGAAAGACCAGCTGAAACTCGATGGATACCGCGTTCGCGGACGTCGGGCGGTGAAACGCTACTGGATCTTGGTGCAGCTTGCTTACGTGTACAGCATGTTCGAGTCGAACAGCGATTTTTCTGATGGGCTCGATCTTCTGCGCAAGAGAAAAGGACATAGCCTCGTGGAGTTCATTTACCGTGCAGCGAAACAAAATATTCCCATTGATACCGTGAAAAAACAGCTCCACGTGGCATAAGGGGTACCCTGTTTGTCTCTTTTACATGGTAATTATTGTAATTAAAATTGCTCAACTACAGTAATATAAATTACTTTCTTTTAGGATATCATTAGACAAAAAATACAAATAAAAAAGATCCAATTTTTATAATATTAAATACAATAAACGCTTCAATCCCCCATTTGAAGCGTTTTTTATTTGTTTTAAGGATTTATGGTACCGTCAAGAATTTTGTGTAAGAGAGTATTCTAGATACGCTTTTAAATCTTGGAGGAGGTGTTTAGTTGTCTAATATAAGACTGAATATTCAGTCTTATATTAGACAGCCTAGTCTCCCTAGACTCTGTTCCTCATGAACAACATTGGGTCTTTCGGTATCTTTCTTCAAACATATCTTGAAGTGCCCTGTTTGCCGTAGAAAACCCTCTAAGTTTTCTAGTGAACCATTTTTCCGAAGAGACAAAAAATAAGTCTCATTTTTCTTAAACGGATTATTTTAAAGCTTCACGTATACCGCCATAAAGCAGCATATAATCCATAAAATAATTTCATTATGAGAAAAGAACTTTCTTTCTTGCTTTCTTTACTTAACTTTTACATTAGGCAATACTTCTTTAAAGACTCTAATAACTTCATTTACTTCTTCATAGCTGATCGTTAAAGGAGGCTCTATACGAATGGTTTTGGAATTCACAAGGGTTCCGGCCACAAGAATGCCTTTGTCGAACATTGCTTTAGACACTTCATATCCGACTTCGTCTTTATGGAATTCAATACCGATCATTAATCCGATTCCACGAATTTCAAGAACTTTATCTTCATGACCTTTCGCCGCATCTTTTAGACCTTGCAAGAAATACTTACCGACTTCGGCTGCGCGTTCAGGTAATTTTTCTTCCAACAAAATATCTATGGTCGCGATGGCCGCCACACATGCAAGCGGATTCCCGCCAAATGTAGTTGTATGCATAAACGGATTTGGAAACCAGCTTTTGAATACTTTTTCTTTAGCCACAACTGCTCCTGCCGGCATAACCCCGCCGCCAAAAGCTTTTGCAAGGCAAAGAATGTCCGGTACAACATCATATAATTCAGCAGCAAACATTTTCCCGGTGCGTCCCATTCCTGTTTGTACTTCATCGAAAATGAGCAATGCACCGTATTGATCACATAGTTCTCTTACTTGTTTTAAGTAGCCTTCAGGAGGAAGAATGATCCCTCCTTCCCCTTGAATCGGTTCTAAAATGACGGCTGCTACGTCTTCTCCTACTAAGTGACAAGTTTCAAATGTTTTTCTCATCATGTCAATATCGCCAAACGGCACATGACGGAATCCCGGGATTAATGGTAAAAATGGCTTTCGAAACACGCCTTTGGCGGTACCTGACAATGAACCAAGACTCTTTCCATGGAACGCCCGCGTTGTTGATATAAAAGTCGAGCGCTCATTATACATTTTTGCAAGTTTTAACGCAGCCTCTACACTTTCTGTTCCGCTGTTTGTAAAAAATGAGTATTTTAAGTCTCCGGGCGTTATGTCAGCTAAGATTTTCGCAAGCACCGCGCGAAGCGGATCAAGTAAATCCTGACTGTGAAGAGCTTGACGCTTTAGTTGATCGGTAACCGCTTTGATCACTTTCGGATTTCGGTGTCCAACATTGTAAATCCCAAATCCTCCTAAACAATCAATATATTTCTTCCCGTTTACATCTTTAAAACAGTTTCCTTCATCCGTCCATTCAACGGCCGCAAACTGTCCACCTTGTGTAACCGTTTTGCGGTATTCCAGAAATCCCGGATTAACATGTTCACGAAAGTTATCTACTGTTTGTTTTGTAATCCACTTGGCTTCTTCGCCCGTCACCTCGTCTTTTTCGATAAGCTCCAGTACTTTTTTAATGTATTCCCTTACAGGCACTTCTTTCTGCAATGTTTGATTGTTTTCGATTTCTAGACTCATATTATCTCCCCTTTTTAGGTTTTGTTTTACTTATTTAGAAAACCAGCCAATGGGTTCAACTTGTAAATTAATGTTGATTTGTTTAATTTCCTGGAATTCTTCCAGTCCGTATGTCCCGAGTCCACGTCCGATTCCACTTTGTTTATAGCCGCCCCACGGAGCTTCATTATAAGTGGGGTGATACGTATTGATCCACGTAATGCCTGCTCGGAGCTTTTTAATAACCCGTAATGCTTTTGCACCGTCAACGGTGAACACCCCTCCTGCAAGTCCGTAATCTGTATGGTTTGCAAGTTGAATCGCTTCTCGCTCGTCTTTGAATTTTTGAATAACAACAACCGGGCCGAAAATTTCTTCCTGTACGATCCGCATATCGGGTTTTACATCGATAAATACGGTTGGCTCAACAAAAAACCCTTTATTTAAACCATTCTTTGTGATACGGTTTCCGCCACAAACGAGACGAGCCCCTTCTTTTTTTCCAATCTCGATATATTTCAGAACTTTTTCCATATGTTCTTGGCTGACAAGCGGTCCCATTTCAGAAGCAGGATCATCCCCGGGACCCACGTTGATTTGTTTTGCTCGTTCGACAAATCTTTCAACAAATTTTTCATAAATGCTTTCCTCAACTAATATGCGTGAACCTGCAGAACATACTTGCCCTGCTCCGGAATAAATTCCAAATAAGGCATAATCAACCGCCGTTTCAAAATCCGCATCTGCAAAAATAATGTTTGGCGATTTTCCGCCTAATTCCAGAGAGATTTTCTTCACATTTCCGGCTGCTGCCTTCATGATGTGTTTCCCGGTTTTCGTGCCGCCCGTGAAGGACACAAGGTCGACATCATGACTTTCTGCAATTTCGTTGCCAACGACAGGGCCTGCCCCCAACACCAAGTTGGCAACGCCTTTAGGCAGCTCAATTTCCTCCAAGATTTCAAACAACTTTGTTGGAGTTACGGGTGTCACTTCAGACGGTTTGAAAACGATCGTATTGCCCGCCGCTAATGCCGGAGCGATTTTCCAAACACTCATTAAGAGAGGATAATTCCATGGAACAATCAAACCGCATACACCGATCGGCTCACGTACAACCATCGCTTGCACTGGGTCTGCCACATGATACGTTTGTCCGTCCGGCTTAGTGATCAACCCTGCATAGTAACGGAAGCAAGCTGCTGCATCCCCCACGTCAAAACGTGCTTCTCGAAGCGTTTTACCATTGTCCGTTGTTTCAAGATGGACAAGCTCATCGGAATACTCATTAATTTTATCCGCGATCTTAAATAAATAGGATGCTCGTTCAGATGCAGGCATTTCAGACCAAATGCCGCTTTCAAAAGTTTCTTTCGCCACCTTGATTGCTTCTTTAGTGTCTTCCACTGTCCCTTCGGCTGCCTCGGCAAAAATTTCACCATTTGCCGGATTTATGATTTTTCTCTTTTGCTTATTCCGCGAATCTCTCCACTCTCCATTGATATACATTTTTAAATCAAGCATCATCATTCCTCCTCGTCTTAAATGTATGCAAAACTTATGCCAACAATAGCCAGACGACCGTTATACGTGTAAAAGAGTATTTCAATTAAATACAATTCATGAAATTATGCAATTTTGCATAGGATTAGCAACGTGTGCATACTTTCGCAGGCCCAACCATAAAACAGATACCGGGTACTTGGTATCTGTCGTCACATTTGCAATTCGTCCATTTCCATTTGAGGTGGTGCTGAACGGAAAAATTTTGTGATGTATAGTAGATAGCAGAATCCAATGGCGGCCCAAACCAGACCCATAATGAACGAACTTGATTCTAAATTAACCCATAAGACGGCAACCGACGCTGCTCCTATCAAGGGTGAAACAAGATAAGTCATAAAACCTTTAAGTGTGTTATGTTTCTTTTCACGGATAACAAAATGACTGATCACACTTAAGTTAACGAACGTAAAAGCGATTAATGCTCCAAAATTAATAAGAGAAGTCGCTGTCACCAAGTCAAAGAAAATAGCTGACAAGGAAATAATTCCCACTAATACAACGTTAAAAGCAGGTGTTTTCCAACGCGGATGGATATATCCAAACCATTTAGACGGAAACACATTGTCTCTGCCCATTACATACAAAAGACGGGAAACGCTGGCGTGCGAGGCGAGGCCTGAGGCAAGGGTATTGACAAATGTTATGACTAAAAAAACAGACTGAAAGAGTTTTCCGCCGACATATAGAGCAATTTCCGGCAACGCTTGTCCGGGATGTTTGAACCGTGAAATATCAGGAAAAAACAATTGGATAAAGAACGATGTTGTTATAAATATGATCCCTCCGATCAAAGCAGTAAGGAAGATGGCACGCGGGATCGTTTTGGAGGCATTTTGTGTTTCTTCCGAAAGTGTTGTCACCGCGTCAAATCCTAAAAATGAAAAACAAAGGACAGTCGCTCCTTCTACCAATGCTGTGAATTTCATATCTTCAGTAAAAAATGGCTGTATGGCTAATACTTTTCCAGCACCTTCCCCTTGATGAAGCCCTTTGATCACCAATATGATAAATACGATCATGATCGCAATTTGAATCATTACTAATATCGTATTGAAATTAGCCAGCACATTTACACTCCGTAAGTTAAGAAAAGTTACAATTCCAACAAAACCGACAACCAAAATCCAAGACGGTACCTCAGGAAACAGAGCGGAAAGGTAAATCTTGGCCAATAATGCGTTCACCATCGGCAAGAATAGGTAGTCGAGCAAGGAAGACCATCCGACAAGAAAACCAATATGAGGACTAATCGTTTTTTGTGTATACGTATAAGCTGACCCTGCTTGGGGAAAAACTTTCACCAGCTTTCCGTAGCTCGCCGCTGTAAATAACATTACAGCCAAAGCTACTATATATGCCGTGGGGACATGTCCGTCCGTTATACCGGATACGATACCAAATGTATCAAATACAACCATTGGGGTCATATACGCCAACCCCATCATTACAACTTGCCACAACTTTAAAGTACGCTTTAACCGTGCATCATTCTCCATGTATCATTCCTCCCTTATTGTTTTCAAAATAAATGGCTAGCGACAATGTTTCGATACAAACAACCTGTTAATAAAGAATACTTTTTATTCTGAAAATTCCGATTACATAAGATATCATGCAATATTCGTTCCAACAATTAAAAATTCATTCATTGCTCCATACTGCCTTACGTGAAAAAGATCTGAAAAAATGAATAGCTTTTTTTGATTCCAATCATTTATTTCTGCATACTTTATTCAGCTTGTAATACTTAATCAAATGAACATAAAAAAACGGAGTACCTTACTACCCCGTTTTACACCGACCATTTATAATGCGGATTATTGTTTAAGGATGTTTAAGGAATTGTATGGATTCATCTGGAATAGGAGGAAGAAAACCGTTCCTGCACTTCTTTTTTGATGTTAATTTTGAGCCTTGCGTTTTTCTTTTAAAGCTACAATACTTGCAAAATCATGTACAAGCGTTGCTGCTAAAAGTGCAGTGATTTGGGTTGGATCGTACGCAGGAATTAATTCTACGAGATCAAATCCTACATAGTTAAAATCTGTAAGTGAACGAACGATTTCAAGGGTTTCACGGCTGCTAAAACCACCTACTTCGAGTGTCCCCGTTCCCGGCGCAAACGAAGGATCAACAAAGTCAATATCAAAGCTTAAAAAACAAGGAGTATCCCCGATTGTCTCTTTCATCTCTTGAACGAGATCGTTTACACCGCGTTTAACCAACTCCTGGGTTGTAATCACGTTGTATCCAAGTTCAAGGCTGGCACCTATGTCTCCTGGATGATTCAGTGTGCCGCGAATGCCAATTTGAAATACTTTATCCGGTATTAGTAGTCCCTCTTCATGTGCACGCATAAACGGCGAGCCATGCCAATATTTCTCTTCATAATACGTATCCCATGTATCTGTATGAGAATCAAAATGTATCAAGGCAACAGGTCCATGTATTTTAGCCGCTCCACGCAAATTTGCGAGAGTAATGGAATGATCTCCTCCCAATCCAATCGGAACGATTCCCTTTTTCATAAGATCTAATACGGTATTTTCCATGAGTTCATAACTTTTATGAATATTTTGTTGAATCACCGGTACATCACCAATATCAATGCCGTTCGTATCTTCGAAAGGATATACTTTATGGATGGGATGGTAAGGAAACAATGTCATGGATGCTTGGCGAATTGCCTGAGGAGCAAACCTTGCTCCAACACGGAAGGATGCAGCCGTATCAAACGGCATTCCTAAAATAGCGAGCTTCGCATTCTCACGATAAGCGGGTAACCGCATAAACGAGCCCGTCGAGCAAAACTCAGGTTTTACATCCGGTGTAAGTGGATATTGCATCTGTTTTCATTCCTCCATTAATTGTAGTTATACCAAAATTTATGCAATTTCCATGCCAAGCATTGAGATTCCTAATTTCATATGAAACTTACTTGTATGATGCGGACCTTTTTATCAAAGTTAACTGCCCAATACTTGTGAAAAATTTTTGATTTCATACTACGGACATATGCATTTCTATCGCAGAAATGTTTTTGAATGAAAAAGTTATGCAAAAATGCATAACTTCACAACACTTGCATGATTTTTTGCTTCTTTCGCTTAAAAAGCTGCTGTTCAATCATAAGTTAATTACTTTTTTAAAATGAACAACTTGTCGTAACGTTCTTTTTGGAAAATCAATACCATGCTATACTTTCGTTTTTCACTTTCTTTTTGTTAAGAAATTTCTGATATTTACGGCTAACGGAAGATTGACTGATGCCAAGCGCTTTGGCAGCTCTCGTCGTCGTTTTATATTGTTTCATTGCCAATAATATTAGCTGTTCTTCAACATAATCCAGAGCCTCTTGAAGCGGGAGAACCTTAGAAATGATCAGCTTTGATTTGTTGAACTCATTGCCAAGCGATAAAAACTTGCTGACAAATTGAGCATTGATCGTTTCGTCATCGGCGGAAACAACCAACCGTTCAATCATATTTTGTAATTCCCGTATATTTCCGGGCCATGAATACGCTTCTAACAAATTTAGCGCATCAGGTGTCAAATGATAGTTTTTATGATATCTTTCATTTAATTGCTGCAAAAAGTGAAATGCCAGTAACGGGATGTCTTCAGGTCTTTCACGCAGCGGAGGTACGTGAATCGGAATGACATTTAAACGGTAAAACAAATCCTCTCGAAACGTCCCTTCTTCAACCATTTTTTCCAACCGCTTATTCGTAGCTGCGACAATTTGCACATTGATTTTGATCGGAGCAGTGCTTCCAACCGGGACGACCTCTTGCTCCTGAAGAACTCTCAATAATTTCACTTGCAGGTGCATCGGCAGTTCACCGATTTCATCTAAAAACAAGATTCCTCCATCGGCTTGTACAAAATACCCTTTTTTGCCATTTTTATCGGCCCCTGTAAATGATCCTTTTGTATATCCAAATAATTCGCTTTCAAGCAAGTTTTCAGGGATTGCACCGCAATTCAGTTTTAAAAATGGCTTGTCCGAACGGCTTCCTAACTGATGAATCGCCTGCGCAATGACTTCTTTTCCTACTCCTGACTCTCCGTATATCAACACGGTCGATGAAAAATGAGCGACCTTTTTTACATGGTTCATAATTTTTTCCATTTTCGGACTGCAATAAATCAATTTTTTGAAAAATCGATCTTTGCTTTTGATGCTGTCCAATTCTCGTTTGTATTGGTCTGATATTTTTTTCATCTCGCGTAATTCTGATTTAAGTCTAGTGGTTTCCGTAATATCCCTTGAAGCAATGATAATCCTGGAAATTTCCCCGTCATCATTGAAAACCGGGTTGCCAACCGCAAGTATTTTCTTTCCGTTCTTTGTCTCTTGAACAACCGATACTTTTTTCTTTTGTTCCATTACAAGCCTGGTTACCGACGGGCTGAACAAACCTGTATTTTCCAACTCCAATAGACTTTTACCTAAAAGTTCTTTTAGATCCACATTCCAAAATTCCGAAATGACATTATCGCTGTAGCGAATGAGTTCTCCTTTATGATTGACAACAAGTATCTCGTCATAAATGGTGGACAAAATGGCATTTAAATCTTTATTCAAATTTTTGATGTCTTCAATTTCCATGGCCATTTCCTCAACCATCGGCAAATCTTGAACAATAATGACCATTCCGTCTACTTCATTGTTAAAATGAATAATCGGACTGTAGTCAACCAGCACGCTCATCTCCTCTGAAATGTGCAACTGGTTTAACACAGTTTCACCTGTAGCAAAAACGTTTTCGATATGTTTTCCGTTGAAAATATTCTCAGCTGGTACATTGAGCACTTTATCCGGAGTTGCCCGAATCATCTTTAATGCCGACTCATTATAATTGACGATTCTTTTTTCACGATCAACAATAAATATCCCTCTTGGAATGGATGTCAAGATGACCTTTAGCAAATCAACGTTTTTCGTTTCTTGTTTAAATAATTCCGCTAAAACATCTTCTCTTCTGATATAGCCGATCGGTTCACCTTTGTCGTTTTGTACAAGCGCGATGGATTCGCCGATAATTTGGAAGAGTACGGGCAGTGAAATGGTTTGACTCAATTTGCACACACTGGTTAGCAAGACGGCACGAGATAGCATGGCATCTGTTGTGATGACCTCATTATGTCCCCCGTCCAACAAAAAGTCGTTAACATATATATAAGCAAATAATTGATTCTTCTTTTTTAGAAAAAGGAACGGTTCTTGACAGTTTCTAATGATGTCGAACCAATCTTCTACATGATTATCGATTGAAACGGAAACGATAGGTTTAATCTTTTTGTCAGAAAGCGAGAACATGTCGCTCATCCCCTCTTGAACATTCTAAAATGATGGTGTCCTCTATTGGCTAAGCAGTTTTATTAATTAGAATGTCAGTTTTATAACTCCACTATTTTATTACTTATTTAGGTACCGTCAAGAATTTTGTGTAATGTAAATGGGGTAGGGTTTCTCTGAAATGGATTTGAATTGATAGGGGACTGATTTTCTCCACACAAGAGACTGAATATTCAGTCTCTTGTGTGGAAAGGGAGAATCCCCTTATTTTGTTTATTTACAATATTTGGTTAACAATAACGTTCTTCAAACATTCGTTGAAGAGCTTCATGCGCTTCGGCAAATCCTCGTAACTTTCTTCCTGCCCATTTCTCGTTAAAATCTTGAATCGTCAAATACACGATTTTTTCAGCGGCTTCTAAACTACTCAAACTGTTCATCGGCTTTAGACGTTTCCGAATCTCTTTGATCGTTCGTTCAATGGCATTGGTCGTGTAAATCACACTTCGAATACTGCTTGGATAATCCATAAATGTAAGGAGGACATCCAACTCATTGGCCCAAGATTGAACTTCTCTTGGATATTTGCTGGACCATTTCGACTCAAACTGTTGAAACATTTGTAACGCCATCTCCTTATTCGGCGCACGATAAATCAGCTTGAGATCCTCGGCCACTTCGAATTGGTCTTTTTTCCGAACACGATTTAGGGTGTTGCGGACTTTGTGCACGACACAGCGCTGCACATCGGCTTTCGGATACACCGCCTTAAAGGCTTCCTCCAGCCCCGGAAGGCCATCGAAGACGCCAAGAAGCACTTCCTTGACGCCTCTTTGGTAGAGGTGTTGAAGAATTTCCTGCCATACATAGGCGCTTTCTTGTCCTCCCACAAAGAAATCAAGAATTTCGCGATATCCTTCTTCGTTCACCCCTAACACCACATAAACCACTTCTTTCTCCACGGTATCGCGACGAAGTTTTACATACAAGCCGTCTAAATATAAGACAGAATAACGTTTGTGCCATTTCTCAATGTCTTCTTTCACGATATCGGTCATACGACTGATCGTTGAAGGAGAATAGGCCTTGCCTAAAATTCGTTCAATAAACTTGCCAATTTCACGCGTACTCATACCACTTTGATACATCTTGATGATGGCTTCCTCGAGCCAGCCCGTATGGCGTTGGTAAGGAGCGAACAATTGGGTTTGAAATTCTCCGTTTCGGTCTCTAGGGACCAAAAGACCTTCAATCCGGCCATATTGCGTATCTAGATTTCGTTGATAGTAGCCGTTTCTCATATTCGATGTTCCGGCCTGCTCTATTTCGAGGAAATTCTTGATTTCTTCCCGCATGATCAGTTCTAATTTTTCCTTTACAAACTGACGAATGACACTTTCCAGTTGATTTGCCCAGTCGACATTCGGTATACTTCTTTTAGACATAGGTAGGGTACTCCTTTCTCTAAGATTTTTGGTCCAATCAGAGAATACCCTACCTTTTTTCTTTTGATCTAGTAAAATGCTTTACACAAAATTTTATACATCATCCTTATTTACACCATGAGAATATACGGAAAACCTTCACTGAATTATTTTCTTAATTTTCTAAACTTAAATTCATTTTAATTTGTTTGCGTTTAATTAGTCAATCTTTTGTGTTATATTATATTACACAAAAAAACCGATCAAACGTTAAGATCTGTTAAAAAGCGATTTATCTTGGCAAAAAGATTTCTATTCAGACATATTTTCTGACAAACAAAATAAGAATAATCATTTTTCTTTATCTATAATGTCAATTTATATACCATTATGACACCTATAATGAACAGAAAGAAGACAAGCCTGAAATCCATAATGGTACAAAAATCTGATTTTTGTTTTTGGTTTATGGGAACGATCGGTAATGCGGAAAGAAGTAAACATGCAGCCTTGATAAGAAAAACGGAAAGGGTGTTTTATAAATTATCTCTCCATGATGAATTTAGCGAAAATATTCTATGGTAATTGAATGATCGAGAAGCGAATCCTTCCAAGAATCACACGGAAGGCGTTCTTTATCAAATAAATAATGAGGAGGTACGAACAGGGGTGAAATAGGCAGCCGGAGGTGAACCGGTCATGAATGGGCCTTTTAATGAATTAAGGAGAGAATAAAATCTCCTTATCTTTTATGCTACAACTTTTCGACAATCTAAAAGAATGGCGTCTTCGTTATCCGGTACAAATAACAAACCTCAGAGTTTGCCTTCTGTACTGAACATACATTGAAACAAAACGGTTGCTCGCCTCATCCAATGTGATCCTTATGCAAGAATCTCTTCAATTTTTCAATGACTTCATCAGAAAGTTGAACATCCACAGCTTTTACGTTTTCCTCTACTTGCTCTGGTTTGCTTGCTTCAATTAATGCGTTCGCCACGTTCGATTGACGTAAAACCCAAGCAAAAGCTAATTGTGAAAGTTGTTTCAATTCCTTATATGAAAGATCTAAACTAATTGTAGCTGGTATTCTCCCTACCATGTATGTGATGTTTCAATTCCTTATAGGTAAGATCTAACCCCCAAAAATATTGCGTTGAAACCGGGTGATTTACTTAAACTAAATTTAATCCAATAAAGCAACAACTTGATTCAGCTTTTCCAAAGCGTTTGGAGTAATTTTCAGTGTCGAAGTTGGTTCTCCTGTTCCGCCATAAATAAATGGGTAACGAAAAATATTTCTATCTAAAATACAAGGCATTGAAAGGCCTACTAAAGGAACACTGCCAACAGTGTATCCAGTTATTTGCTTGATTTCTTTTGGTTTTGCCAATTTTAGTTGATTACATCCCAGAATTTCTGAGACTTCTTCTAAATTTACACGCCGACGACCTCCAGAAATAATCATCGCAAAATAACCTTTTTCAGACTTAAGAATCAATGTTGGTGCTGTTTGACCTATTTCAATTCCAAAATATGCAGCGCCTTCCTGTGCTGTACGGATTGGATTTTCGTGATACATAATTTCAAATTGAACTTCATTTTCTTGCAAAAAAGTTATTAAATTTTCCAATCGTGGATGCCCCCCTTTCAGGTGTTCCTAAAATCCAATCAATCATAAGAGACTTTCCAATACCTTACTTCAAATACTAATCCCAATTTCCCTATACAAATTAAGAAACAACAAACCCGTGGTGCTAGTTGAGTGTCAGCGCTCAACCAGCCCTAGTGTGACCAAGGAATAAGCCAACAAGATGCCATCGAGTGCCACTTCAAACCCGGCCATGGAATTCGCTCGAATGTCGGTGATCCGGTATTGGTCTACGAGAATCGAAAACACCGTCTCGATGACTTTGCGTTTTTTCCTGATCCATTCTTCCCATGCCTTGGATGGGCCGTGCTTTTGATTGTGTCGAGACGGTGTCCAGAACGCGGCTTGGTGTTCTTCGTACAGCTTTTCTCGAAGAGCGTGGCTGATGTACCCTTTGTCCCCAAAGTTGTAGGGATGAGGGATTTGAGTCATCACCGTTTCAGCGGCTTTGACGTCGTGGCAGGACGCTTCCGTCACGACATAGCCCATGGCCAGCCCTTGATTGGTCACTTGAAGATGCAGCTTGAAACCGTAGTACCATTGCTTTTTGGAAGCACAATACCCCATATCCGCGATCCCTCGAAACCGCTTGACGCGCTGCATTCTTGCGGGATGGCACAACGGAAGAGGCAAGCTGTCGACGACCGCATAAGCATGGTGTTGGCCACGTTTCGCCAGCTCATGACGGATCCATTTGATGGCGAAACCAAGCGCCCGGCAGCGGCGGTTGTATCGGGAGCGTTCAAGAAACGAGCCGTTTGTGAACAAATTTCCCGTGACAAAACGATGCCAGGCTCGTTCGGAAGAAAAGCCCAGCAGCTTCCCCAAAAGGTGAACCGCCATGACCACTTCGTCTTCTTGCTTGACCAAGTGACGGTTGCGGCGATGAAGATACATTTGAATCAACGACAGTTGGGCAGAAACAAAACAGAAAATAGCGGCATATTGTTTTTGAAGTTTGGCTGGATCTGTAGTAAAATGAAAGTGCTCTTGCATGGGGGATCTCTCCTTTCGAATGTTGGGTGACACTTTCATTCTACTGGAGATCCGCCAGCAAGGGCTATTTTTATGCTTGTCTGAGTTTTATATAGCACCACGGGTAAACAACAAGAAAATAATCAACATATAAATTATGCGTTTCTATTCCCCATAGTTAAAATAAAAACGAATCAAACATATCTGTAATTTCCCCGAATCCTCGAAGTTTCCAATTCCTTATAGGTAAGATCAAAACGAAGCTGATCGTGTCTGCAATCCAGATAGCTATATTAAGTTTCAATTCCTCATAGGTAAGATTAAAACGTTTTTTCACCCATTAAATGTTTTTGAATTTTATAATTTCAATTCCTCATAGGTAAGATCAAAACCCCAAAAAACTTTGTGGTTGAGCCAATTTTAACAAATTGGTTTTGGGTTGTAAATGATTTCCTTTAAATGAACAAAAAGTGAAAAAACCAATGTATTCTTTGTTTTTTCACTTTTTTCTCTTGTTTTCTCTATCATTCAGTTTGTCGTCGATCCCCCGGGTTTTGAACAGCACTGAGGGTCGACGACAATGGAATTTTGATTTCCTCCCTTTTTCTTTCTCGTATTGATCCCATATCCGTGCCCAACTGGTCCATTTTTAGTGCCACCCGGCTTGGTTCAATGTTGTAAACAAGAAATGTATGGCAAGAACACACCTCTCTGCTATGAAGAAAACGGGACATTAACCGTCGCTGCTCCATTCTCGTTGACAATGGATTTGTCTTCCACTTTCTTTCCGCTCACCCAAATCTCTATTGATTCATCCGCTCCGTGGATTTTCAAAGTGAAGTTCTTCCAATGCGGCTTGTATCCTCCGTGAACCTCTTCCCAATCCACTTTGACGCTTTTTCCCTCTTTTTGCACACGAATGCTTTCTTCCCAATACTTCCCCTCTCGATACTGAAATGTTTCGCCGTCGTCTTCATAGATCGTTCCCATAAAAGGATCGGAATGAAGATAAATGTTTACCGTCAGCGTATCTGTTTTCTCGTAAGCTGATTTTTTTCCTTCTTCTTCCGGAATGATCGATCCTGCTTTCACAAACAGCGGCAAAGTAGCAAGGTCCGCTTCCACCATTATATAAGTTCCGCCTTCGTATGTTTTGTTTGTCCAGTAGTCGTACCAAATCCCTTTTGGCAAATATACCACTCGATGATACGTGCTTGGAAGAGTGATCGGGGCGACCAAAAGATGTTCTCCGACTAAAAACTGATCGAATAAATTGAACACATTCGGATCATCCGGATATTCCATTACCAATGGGCGCATCACCGGTACACCAGTCAAGTGAGCGTCGCGGAAAAGTGTGTAAAAGTAGGGAAGCAGGCGATAACGAAGCTGAATATAGGTTTTCACGATCGATTCAATTTCTTCGCCGAAAGCCCAAGGTTCTTGACGGACGGTATCAATATTGCTGTGGTTGCGGAAAAAAGGCATAAAGGCGCCGAGCCGCGTCCAGTGGGCTAACAGCTCTCCCGTTGCATCATGAGCAAAACCGCCGACATCCGAACCGGTCAAAGCTATCCCGGACATGCCAAGATTTAAGCACATCGGCATCGTCATTTGCAGATGCTCCCAAAAACTTCGATTATCCCCTGTCCAAACGGCCGCATATCGTTGGATCCCCGAAAAACCGGCACGTGTAAGGACAAATGGGCGTTTGCCGTTTAACTGATTTTTCAATCCATTATACGTAGCTTCTCCCATAAATAAACCGTAGACGTTATGGAGTTCACGATGAGTTTTCGGGTTTCCGTCATTTTCATGGATGACTTTTAAGTCCATCGTCTTTGTTTCGTTGAAAACGGCCGGTTCGTTCATATCGTTCCAAATTCCTTCTATACCGAGATCTGTGTAAAATGTTTGTTTTTTTCCCCACCACTTTCGCACTTTTTCTTGAGAAAAATCAGGAAATGCACTTTTTCCCGGCCACACATCGCCGAAACAAACATCCCCTTCCATATATTTACAAAATCGATCAAGGCGGATGCCTTCTTGGTATATCGGATATTCCGGATCTTCTTTCACCCCCGGGTCTACGATCGGCACAACTTGGATACCCGCTTTTTTCAAATCTTGAACCAGCTTTCTTGGGTTCGGAAAGCGCCTTTTGTCAAATGTGAATACGCGGTATTCGTCCATGTAATGAATATCCAAATAGATTGCGTCAAGCGGAATTTCTTTTTCCTTAAAGGTTTTGACGAGATCACGAACTTCCGCTTCCGTTTTATAGCTGTAACGCGATTGATGGTAGCCAATCGCCCATTTGGGGGGTAGTTCCATTCGTCCGGTCAAAGTGGTGTACTGGTCGAGCACATCTTTCGGGCTTGGTCCGGCCAGCAAGTAATAATCCAGTTCCCCGCCTTCTGCCCAAAAAGAATACTCGCTGCGGTTTGATTTCATATCAAAGACGGTTTTGAACGTATTATCGAAAAAAAGGCCATGCGCCTTTCCGTTGCGGATGGTCATAAAATAAGGAATCGACTGGTACATCGCATCAATTTCCGGATTGTGGGGGGCAAAAACATCCGTGTTCCACATCGTCATTTTTTCGCCGCGTTTATCCAAAAAACTTGTTTTTTCCCCAAAGCCGTAAAAATGATCGTTTTCTGCCATCTCTTTAAAACAAATGACCTCTCCTTTTACACCAAAGGCCATTCCTCGCCTGCCTTCCTTTAATAAAAAGCGGGAGTCGGAGCCATAAAAATGGATCCGTAAAGGATGGGGATGGACGGTAACAATTAGTTTACTGCTTCTTATAGTCACAATGCCTTCTCTTTCTTCCGCTTCCCATGACACCTTTTCCGGTGATTTCACGACCGCAAAACTTTGTTCCATTGTCGGTTCCTTCTGGGGATTCATCACTACTCGAGCGATATCGTCACGATAAAAACGGATGTTGACAAAGCCGTTTTCACAATGAAATCGGACCGTTTCTCCGTCAGAGAACCATTTTTTCATCTTTCCAATATCGACAAATTCCTGCTTTTTGTCGTTTTTTTCATTTTCGGGATGAATTGCAAAGCTGGAATCTTCCATTTCCCATCCTCCTTCGACAACCTTCATGACTGTATAAAGATGATTTCTTTGTACTTTTATGATGAAAAAACCTTTTTATTCCTTTATTTTCCTCTTTTTATTGTTTTTCTTCCGTAATATAGCTGTAACGAAAAATAAACTAATCTGTAAATGGTTACAGCCTATTTTCTTGTTACAATGTCATCAAGAAAGAAAAAACGACAATATTTGACGGGGAGAAATCTATGAGGAAATACGCTATAATTTCAGTGGTATTTGCATTGATGTTGTCTGTTGGAAGTCTGTTTTCGGTAAAAGAAGCGGATGCTGCTTATTCGCCAACTGCCGTAGTGAGCATTGCCAAAAAATACATAGGTGTTCCTTACAAATATGGAGGCACGACACCAAGTGGATTCGATTGTTCGGGATTTATTTATTATACGCATAAGCGGGTCGGAAAAATTCTTCCTCGCACAGTGGCTCAATTGTACAAAAAGGGAAAATTTGTTTCTAAATCAAGTTTACGTCCAGGAGATCTAATCTTTTTCACTACTTATAAAAAAGGTCCTTCTCATGTTGCCCTTTATATCGGAAAACAACAATTCATTCATTCTGCCTCCAAAGGTGTGCGGATTGATCGATTAAGCAATCCTTATTGGAAGAAAGCTTATATCGCGGCAAAAAGATATTAATTTATCAAGCGGTCTTACCGCTTTTTCTTTTGTCTTTTTTCGTTGGTGAGATGAGAATTATTTTCCGCAAAAACACGCTTTTCCAAAATTTTTCCGAATTTAAGGATGACAGCCAGGCAATCCCATTTAAAACGACTGAATACGTTCGAAATGAACATTTATTAACTTTTGAATGGAATTGAACCACCTCTCCCATACTCCGCATAATGTAGTTTGAATCGGGAATAATTTTGGTAAACCTTCTGAAAAGAGGTGAACCAATTGACGGATAAACGCTATACCGTTGCCGGTACCGATATTGAAGAAGTCAAAAGACTTAACGCTCAATCCGGCCTTACTTATAACGAGGCCAAACAGCTGTTAGCCGAAAAGATGAACCAATTGTCGACAGCCGATCAAAAGAACAAACTCTCTCATGAGAAAAAATAAACCTTCACTATATCTTATCTTCATTAAAAAACATCTTCCCATTTCATTTTTGCCGGAAAACAGCAAGCAATGAGCTTGTCGGCTTTATGTCTCCTCCACTTCCTTTTCCTCTCTGCAAGCGAGAAAGATAATCGCCTGCTTGACGGACAAATATTCCCTAATGAAAAAAAACAAAGATTTTTAAAAAAAAGGAAACACTTGTAAATTGAAAGTCATTAGCATGCTTTGCTAATGGCTTTTTTGAAGCAAAATTCCTTACCTAAGCAAGAATTCCAATTCAAAGACAATGATGGGCTCAGCTCGCTAAATCATATTTCATATGACTAAGTTTTTTTAATTGGCTATCTTGTCCAAACACAGTGACAAGCTATTTCATAAATTATACTAACCAATCTGTTGGGGGGTGAAAGTATGTCTGGCTATGGAGCAAGCGGTTTTGCTTTGATTGTCGTGCTGTTCATCTTGTTGATTATCGTAGGCGCCTCTTTTGTAGGTGGCGGATACGGAGGCTATTAGATCACCTTTTCATAAAAGGGAGGATTCTCATCCTCCCCTTTTACATAGCACCGTTTAAACGAATCCCTTCTTCTTTTATATAATTTTTCAATTGATCTAAGTCCTCATAAATCTCCTGAAGCAAACGTCGATTATAAAAAACGGCAGCGGGATGGTACAGCGGAAAAATCTTATATTTACGATCTGTCCATACCATTTCGCTGCTATCCAACCTTTTTAATTTTTGCACCGGCGTGATCATCATTTTGCCATGAATCTTTTCCAGGTTTCCTTTCATCCCCGTTACTCTTTCCAACGCAATTTTCCCCAACGTAACAATAATTTTTGGCTGAATGGAACAAATGTTATAATCCAATAAAGGAGCATGAGCCAAAATTTCCTTTTGAGTCGGCGTCCTGTTATATTTCTTTTCAATTATTTGTCCATCTTTCTCTTTCTTCACGACCTTATAAGGGCGGCTTCTAACAGCACTGGTAATAAATACATCTTCACGTGAAATCCCCAAGTAATCTAAAAACTCGGATAATTGTTTTCCCGCTCGGCCGCTGAAAGGGATTCCGTTATGGATTTCCGTTTCCCCCGGAGCTTCCCCAACGAGCACAATCTCCGCCTTCTCCGGCCCCTGGCCATAAACAAAACCTTCACAAGGATATTTTTCGATTCTTTTTTGGCACTCTTTCACCAGCGATTCAGGATACATTCCTTGCTCCCCTTTCATGAACCGATGAATCGATTTCTGAATCTATACACAGATGCTTGTATCAATATTCCTTTTTAAGGCATTGAACTTGTTACTGATTCAATAAGCAGCGAAAGAATTCCCAGAAATATCGTTATTGAAGTTGATATCAAATGAACCTTTTTTAATATTTCGAACGATTTTTCACGAGAATTTATCGATGAATAGAATCGGTGAACGATTATTCCTAAAATAATAGAGGCACTCCAAACGATCAACCCGTCATATGTTACAAGTTTTCTCCAATCCATTATCCAAAAGTAGAAAACAGTCGATTGGATTATTACTAAAAATACCGTGGATAGAATCAATAAAATTCTTTTCAACATTGATTCTCCTATCGTTTTCCATAATCTCCCTCTGAGAAGTGTCCACTAACAAAAGAAAAAGAGTGACACAAAAATTTCAGTGTAAAGAGTAAGAAAGAAAAAATCCGATGATGCTTGGAAGAGCTATAAGGATGATATTTTTAGAAGTGTCTATTCTCCAGTTTCTATCTTCCTTTGTTTCGGTTGCTGCGTTAGCACGAATTCTATCTCCACTTACTCCCAATCCGGATAGTACTACGGCTAATACGATCAAAAGGATAGAAACAATAAAAAAGATTCGGCTTACATTTAAATTGCTTACAGCACCTGCTATCCAAATGATAAAACTCACAATGATTCCTGTAATAAATGACTTAAGCATATGTTCACCCTCCAATAATTTCCGTTCTTTATGAAGCAAGAACATCGTTTAATGGAAAAGACATCCATCTCTTTTACCATCATCTTACCATGAAATCAGAGTAAAAAGAAAAGGAGAATAGCATATAAGCTATTCTCCTTTTCTTTTGCCTGGCAGCGTCCTACTCTCGCAAGGGGAATCCCCTCACTACCATCGGCGCTGAAGAGCTTAACTTCCGTGTTCGGGATGGGAACGGGTGTGACCTCTTCGCCATCGCCACCAGACTAGTTACTCTAGTTTGTCGTAAGATAAATATTATTATAACAAATTATTTTTAATTTTCAAGAATAAATTTTTCTTCTTTAACGATTCTTTATGTAGTAAAACCTTTATATGTACTCCTTTACAACTAGATAGAAGAAGCAGTTTCACCGATTTCGCGCTTTCTTTTGGTTAAGTCCTCGATCGATTAGTATCCGTCAGCTCCACGTGTCACCACGCTTCCACCTCGGACCTATCTACCTGATCATCTTTCAGGGATCTTACTTTCCGAAGAAATGGGAAATCTCATCTTGAGGGGGGCTTCATGCTTAGATGCTTTCAGCACTTATCCCTTCCGCACATAGCTACCCAGCGATGCCTCTGGCGAGACAACTGGTACACCAGCGGTGCGTCCATCCCGGTCCTCTCGTACTAAGGACAGCTCCTCTCAAATTTCCTGCGCCCGCGACGGATAGGGACCGAACTGTCTCACGACGTTCTGAACCCAGCTCGCGTACCGCTTTAATGGGCGAACAGCCCAACCCTTGGGACCGACTACAGCCCCAGGATGCGATGAGCCGACATCGAGGTGCCAAACCTCCCCGTCGATGTGGACTCTTGGGGGAGATAAGCCTGTTATCCCCGGGGTAGCTTTTATCCGTTGAGCGATGGCCCTTCCATACGGAACCACCGGATCACTAAGCCCGACTTTCGTCCCTGCTCGACTTGTAGGTCTCGCAGTCAAGCTCCCTTCTGCCTTTGCACTCTGCGAATGATTTCCAACCATTCTGAGGGAACCTTTGGGCGCCTCCGTTACCTTTTAGGAGGCGACCGCCCCAGTCAAACTGCCCACCTGACACTGTCTCCCACCCCGATCAGGGGTGCGGGTTAGAATTTCAGTACAGCCAGGGTAGTATCCCACCGGCGCCTCCACCGAAGCTGGCGCTCCGGTTTCTAAGGCTCCTACCTATCCTGTACAAGCTGTACCAAAATTCAATATCAGGCTGCAGTAAAGCTCCACGGGGTCTTTCCGTCCTGTCGCGGGTAACCTGCATCTTCACAGGTACTATAATTTCACCGAGTCTCTCGTTGAGACAGTGCCCAGATCGTTACGCCTTTCGTGCGGGTCAGAACTTACCTGACAAGGAATTTCGCTACCTTAGGACCGTTATAGTTACGGCCGCCGTTTACTGGGGCTTCGGTTCGCACCTTCAAGCAAAGCTTTAAGCGCTCCCCTTAACCTTCCAGCACCGGGCAGGCGTCAGCCCCTATACTTCGCCTTACGGCTTCGCAGAGACCTGTGTTTTTGCTAAACAGTCGCCTGGGCCTATTCACTGCGGCTTCTCGGGGCTATGCACCCCAAAAAGCACCCCTTCTCCCGAAGTTACGGGGTCATTTTGCCGAGTTCCTTAACGAGAGTTCTCTCGCACACCTTAGGATTCTCTCCTCGCCTACCTGTGTCGGTTTGCGGTACGGGCACCTTTTTCCTCGCTAGAGGCTTTTCTTGGCAGTGTGGAATCAGGAACTTCGGTACTATATTTCCCTCGCCGTCACAGCTTGAGGTGAGTGGCAACGGGATTTGCCTCGCTGCCCCTCTCACTGCTTGGACGCACATCCAACCGTGCGCTTACCCTATCCTCCTGCGTCCCCCCATCGCTCAAACGGAAAAGAGGTGGTACAGGAATATCAACCTGTTGTCCATCGCCTACGCCTGTCGGCCTCGGCTTAGGTCCCGACTAACCCTGAGAGGACGAGCCTTCCTCAGGAAACCTTAGGCATTCGGTGGAAGGGATTCTCACCCTTCTTTCGCTACTCATACCGGCATTCTCACTTCTAAGCGCTCCACCAGTCCTTCCGGTCTGGCTTCTCTGCCCTTAGAACGCTCTCCTACCGCGGACACCCGAAGGTGTCCACCCGCAGCTTCGGTGATACGTTTAGCCCCGGTACATTTTCGGCGCAGAATCACTCGACCAGTGAGCTATTACGCACTCTTTAAATGGTGGCTGCTTCTAAGCCAACATCCTGGTTGTCTAAGCAATTCCACATCCTTTTCCACTTAACGTATACTTTGGGACCTTAGCTGGCGGTCTGGGCTGTTTCCCTTTTGACCACGGATCTTATCACTCGCAGTCTGACTCCCAAGGATAAGTCGCTGGCATTCGGAGTTTGTCTGAATTCGGTAACCCGATGAGGGCCCCTAGTCCAAACAGTGCTCTACCTCCAAGACTCTTTCCTTGAGGCTAGCCCTAAAGCTATTTCGGAGAGAACCAGCTATCTCCAAGTTCGATTGGAATTTCACCCCTACCCACACCTCATCCCCGCACTTTTCAACGTGCGTGGGTTCGGGCCTCCAGTAAGTGTTACCTCACCTTCACCCTGGACATGGGTAGATCACCTGGTTTCGGGTCTGCGACCCCATACTCATGCGCCCTGTTCAGACTCGCTTTCGCTGCGGCTCCGTCTTTTCGACTTAACCTCGCATGAGATCGCAACTCGCCGGTTCATTCTACAAAAGGCACGCCATCACCCGTAAACGGGCTCTGACTACTTGTAGGCACACGGTTTCAGGTTCTCTTTCACTCCCCTCCCGGGGTGCTTTTCACCTTTCCCTCACGGTACTGGTTCACTATCGGTCACTAGGGAGTATTTAGCCTTGGGAGATGGTCCTCCCAGCTTCCGACGGGATTCCTCGTGTCCCGCCGTACTCAGGATCCACCAGGGAGGGAACGAAGTTTCGACTACAGGGTTGTTACCTTCTCTGACGGGCCTTTCCAGACCTCTTCGTCTACCTCGTTCCTTTGTGACTCCACCATTGGTGTCCTACAACCCCAGAAGGCAAGCCTTCTGGTTTGGGCTGTTCCCGTTTCGCTCGCCGCTACTCAGGGAATCGCTGTTGCTTTCTCTTCCTCCGGGTACTTAGATGTTTCAGTTCCCCGGGTTGCCTTCCTTACCCTATGGATTCAGGCAAGGATGCTGCCCCATTACGGGCAGCGGGTTTCCCCATTCGGAAATCTCCGGATCAACGCTTACGTACAGCTCCCCGGAGCTTTTCGGAGTTAGTCCCGTCCTTCATCGGCTCCTAGTGCCAAGGCATCCACCGTGCGCCCTTTCTAACTTAACCATGTTGGTTTTATCCTAGATGGCGATACTCGGTTTATGCTGCTTCTTTCTTCTATCTAGTTTTCAAGGAACAACTTGGAAGGATGAAATCCTTCAAAACTGAACAAAACGAAAGCGCTCCTTCATATCTGTCCAGCTCCGGCTCCTAGGTGCTCGAGGTCACAATCCATCTTGCTGCGGTGGTTGAAATACTACCTCCTCGCAAGCTGTCTTGTGCTTGTCGCACCTGAACAGTCGCCTCTGCTTTTCTTCTTCCTTAGAAAGGAGGTGATCCAGCCGCACCTTCCGATACGGCTACCTTGTTACGACTTCACCCCAATCATCTGCCCCACCTTCGGCGGCTGGCTCCCGTAAGGGTTACCTCACCGACTTCGGGTGTTGCAAACTCTCGTGGTGTGACGGGCGGTGTGTACAAGGCCCGGGAACGTATTCACCGCGGCATGCTGATCCGCGATTACTAGCGATTCCGGCTTCATGCAGGCGAGTTGCAGCCTGCAATCCGAACTGAGAATGGTTTTTTGGGATTGGCTCCACCTCGCGGTTTCGCGACCCTTTGTACCATCCATTGTAGCACGTGTGTAGCCCAGGTCATAAGGGGCATGATGATTTGACGTCATCCCCACCTTCCTCCGGTTTGTCACCGGCAGTCACCTTAGAGTGCCCAACTGAATGCTGGCAACTAAGGTCAAGGGTTGCGCTCGTTGCGGGACTTAACCCAACATCTCACGACACGAGCTGACGACAACCATGCACCACCTGTCACTCCGTCCCCCGAAGGGGAACCCTCTATCTCTAGAGGTAGCGAAGGATGTCAAGACCTGGTAAGGTTCTTCGCGTTGCTTCGAATTAAACCACATGCTCCACCGCTTGTGCGGGCCCCCGTCAATTCCTTTGAGTTTCAGCCTTGCGGCCGTACTCCCCAGGCGGAGTGCTTAATGCGTTAGCTGCAGCACTAAAGGGTGGAAGCCCTCTAACACTTAGCACTCATCGTTTACGGCGTGGACTACCAGGGTATCTAATCCTGTTCGCTCCCCACGCTTTCGCGCCTCAGCGTCAGTTACAGACCAGAGAGCCGCCTTCGCCACTGGTGTTCCTCCACATCTCTACGCATTTCACCGCTACACGTGGAATTCCGCTCTCCTCTTCTGCACTCAAGTCTCCCAGTTTCCAATGACCCTCCACGGTTGAGCCGTGGGCTTTCACATCAGACTTAAGAGACCGCCTGCGCGCGCTTTACGCCCAATAATTCCGGACAACGCTTGCCACCTACGTATTACCGCGGCTGCTGGCACGTAGTTAGCCGTGGCTTTCTGGTCAGGTACCGTCAAGGTACCGCCCTGTTCGAACGGTACTTGTTCTTCCCTGACAACAGAGCTTTACGATCCGAAGACCTTCTTCGCTCACGCGGCGTTGCTCCGTCAGACTTTCGTCCATTGCGGAAGATTCCCTACTGCTGCCTCCCGTAGGAGTCTGGGCCGTGTCTCAGTCCCAGTGTGGCCGATCACCCTCTCAGGTCGGCTACGCATCGTCGCCTTGGTGAGCCGTTACCTCACCAACTAGCTAATGCGCCGCGGGCCCATCTGCAAGCGGCAGCTTGCGCCGCCTTTCAACCTTCCTTCATGCGAAGGAAGATATTATCCGGTATTAGCCCCGGTTTCCCGGAGTTATCCCCGTCTTGCAGGCAGGTTGCCCACGTGTTACTCACCCGTCCGCCGCTAACTTTCAAAAAGCAAGCTTCTTGAAAGTCCGCTCGACTTGCATGTATTAGGCACGCCGCCAGCGTTCGTCCTGAGCCAGGATCAAACTCTCCAAAAAGAAATTTGACTTGGCTTGTTTCTATCGAAACATTGGTTTACGCTTCGTTTTGTTCAGTTTTCAAGGATCATCATAACGAATTATATTTTATTACAATAATACTAATTTGTCAACATCTGTAGAACCATGTTTATTTAAGTCTACCATGGAGCGTCACTCACCAAGCGACGTATTACATAATATCACCCGATTTAAATAAAGTCAATATCTTTATTTAACTTTTTTTATTGCTTGCTACCGGGAATCATATTGCTGCCACTGCGCAACGATATTTACATTTAACTGTCATTAAAAAGTTTTAAATAAATTAAGTAACCACGACCGCAATTCCATTCGTTTAAAAACGGAAAATGAAACGATTTCCTCATATTCTTATTTTATGAATCTTTGACTATATGGGTGCAAGTCCACCGCACTTCTTTTAAAAACAAATGAAGCATCCATCTCTCCTTTTTTATTCCATGCCATCATGTCATTCGGCGGCTAGTAACGAAAAAGGCTATATCTTTCACAAAAAAATGCCTTTCAATCATTCAACATAATTTTTTTCCGCCGTTTGAGAAATTCTAAAATCAAACCGTATTCTAAAATTTTTCGTCATAATTTGCATTTTCTACTATAAACGGAGTAAGAAATAGCCATAAAAACCTCCTGATTGTAACAGTTCAGAAAAAGCTTTTTTTATAATTTTCTCCAGTTGTTTTATTCTGAAAATTTTGTCTTATATTTTATCGTTTTGATATAATGAAAATAGTAAAAATAGGTAAAAAGAAATATGAGGAGGGACCGATTTGTTTAAAAGCTTCCGATCCTTTTTTGTTTTTTCTGTTTTTTTATTAGTCTTTATGACAATGGGACTGACCATTTTTCTCTTCACAACCTTTTCCGTCACAACGGCTATGATTCTTTGCTTATGTTGGGGACTACTGATTTCTTATTTTTTTCTTTCCTATACTTCGAAACATGTTCAACAGCCGCTGCGGGAGTTCGATGTAACGATCCGTTCCGTCACAGATAAAGTCGATTTATCTAAAAGATCCGGGTATCGCTCTCAAAATGAAATGGGGATCGTTTCACATGGATTGAACAAAATGTTGAAAGGTCTTCGAAATATTTTATTGGATGTAAAAGAGTATGCCGTACGGTTTTCTGATGAGTCGGACGAAATCGCTAAAGCGAGCCATATGTTGGCCGGAAATGCTGACACCCTTTCCTCCGTTATTGAAGAGTTGTCAAACGGAATTACCGATCAAGCCAACCGAGCCGATATCTCAAAAACGACAATGGAAAAAATGGTGAAAGACATAAAAGAGGTTGAACAAGGGTCTAATTATTTAAACGAAGTGGTCAACACGGCCGATCATCGTGTCTACGAAGGAAGAGAAAAAGTCAAGCAAGTCAATGCCACGATCATGGAAAGCGTCAAAATGGCTGAATCTTTGAACGAAGCCACTTCCCAGCTGAAACAAGCATCCTCCAAGGCAAACAACATTCTGCAATTAATTGGCAACATCGCCAATCAAACTAATTTATTAGCATTAAATGCGGCCATTGAAGCAGCCAGAGCCGGAGATCAAGGAAAGGGATTTGCCGTTGTCGCCGAAAAAATTCGTTCTTTGTCAGAAGAAACTTCCAAATCCGTTGAACAAGTAAACGAAATGCTGAAACAGATACAACATTATGTCCATACTTCCGCTTTAGAATCCAAAGCGATACACGAAGTAACCAATCAACAAGAACAATTATCCAAACAACTTGACAACGCCTTTCAAAATATCTCTGATATCATGCACACTGTATCAGAAGAAACGAAAAAAATGACGGATGCCAGCCACGATACGCTGAAAGGAATCGAAAAAGTTTTTTCAGAGATGGAAGCGGTATCATATACTGCCGCTTCATTAGCTTCCGGTTCACAACAAGCCGCCGCTTCCATTCAAGAACAATCAGCGACGACAAAAGAAGTGGCAAACAGGATCAAAGAAGTGGCGGATCTCGCTGTAGAGTTAAGACATCTGTCAGAACGATGGAAAGGTTTAAAGTGACTATGTCTCCTGAAATTGATCTTTCCCTGCCGGCATCTCGATAGCCATCCATTCACCGAAAATCGAGTTAGAGGAGAGGAAAAAGCCCGGAAAAAGCCCCCCCTCCTCTCACGCCGTCATATGTACTGCCCGGCTATTATATTAATCGATGGCCTTTTTCACTATCCTTTTTGCATTTTCAAAATGAATAATCAAGGTTTTTTATGTAAAATCAACGATACAAATGCTCCTTTCATCCAAAAATCCCTTGATCATGCAACAGTTAAAATTCCATGTATTAGACAGCTGTATACAACATTGAGCCATAATATTCGGAGCCCCTTAGCAGGAAGCTCCAATCGAAATTTGAACGAAATCAACGCGAAACGTGCGAGACTACTCTAGGAAAAACAAGCCAGGTGAGACTTCAGGCATGAAACGGGCGAGGAGGATCACGGATCACCCGCGGAAGGCAAATGAATTCCGCGATCCAACAACGCCCGACAGAAATCTTGACATGAAAGGATGCCACTCTTTTGGGACTATTTCTTTTTAGTGTGTTTGGTTATAGCCTGTCACTTGATTTTGCGGAAGGTTTGTTTGTAGCGGCGCAAAGCGATTGACAGTTGTCTCCGTCGTTTGTCTATCAAATTGAGGTACTTGATAATAACCGCGTTTATTTTGATACAAGAAAATTTCATACGCCATTTCCAAATAGTTTGGAACATTGTCAGCCAATATTCGTCTTAAAACCGGATTGACCGTTTCGGATGCCGCTATCGTGTGAAGAAAGGCAGCCGATTTCATCATTTGCAGCATTTGAGTAGAAATTTTTTGGTCATTGATTTCCGTTACGGATTGCGCTGCTTTAGCCGGATTGGAAGGCTTTATCCCATAAACGGTGCTATGATCTTGTTTCATCATATATGTCTGCGTTGGATGGGACGGTTTATTCCCCGTTTTCAAAGCTTCTACTGTAATGTTGTAGCTATCGGACACAAATTGATACTGACGGTTCATCATGTCCACTAATTCCGGATCTTTTGCCAATTGGCGCAATATCATATATTGGTCGAGAAGGATGATCGTGTTGGACAGCAATTCATGAATTTCAAACAACTCATGACCACCGTGATACATTTGTCCAGGTATATTTTGCATAGAAGGAGCGTTGTTTTGATGGATTGGCTGTTCCATTAAAATTCCCTCCCTCAATAAAGTTTATTTTTCTCCCGAATACTCGCTTTTTCTCAAAATTTCATAGACACTTAATAGAATACACACCTCATTTAATGGATATATGTTGAATTTTTTTAAATAATTTACATGGTAGGGGGCATCCTATCAACCAAATTGTATTTATTTGGTAAAAATAAGGTATAACCGTGCTTCATCATCTCCACATCACTCACGGTCGCTAACCCTCCCACATCTCTCCGGATTGAATTCCATACATTCCTTCGTCCTGCGTATCCATGAGGTGGAGGTTGGATATGCTCCTTTGCTGGGTCACATGCCCGTATGGAATAAATAAGCTCCAACTCTGCACTATTGGTGTTTGTCATTTGAGATAATTACGGTATTCTGAAATGATTTCATGAACTTAATAAAGCCTTAAGCTGCCTGTAATGAATCGATTTGAGGCAAACCTCTCAATAACTTTGAACCATCAAATTCACACTGTTTTTGACCAATGACAAATAAGACACGTAGTAATTTACAACACAAGGCAATCAGTGACTGCTGTTTCTTCAAAGGTCGATCAGGACGCTTTGTGTAGTATTGATGCAGGGCTTTAAACGTTGGATTATGGGCAACGAGTGGACGAATGGCCAAGTATAAAGCTCTTCGCAATCGACTTCGTCCTCGTTTTGTGATCTTGGTTTGCCCCTTAAACTTCCCGGAACTATGTTCACGTAATGACAGCCCTGCCAGATTTACTAATTGCTGGGGATGACTATACTTTGTTATATCCCCGACCTCAGCGAAGAATAGCGCGACTGTTGTAGGACCTAAGCCTTGAATATTGATCATTTCCTTCGCTCCAGGTATCGTTACTACAAGTGCTTCCAGATCCTTATCTAACTGTCCTAATTGCTCTTTGTATAGCTCATATTGATCGAGTAAATAATCCAATTCACGTTTAGCAAACTTGATACCAATTTGGATACCAATGCTCTTTTTCGCTGCTTCTATTAACTTTGTAGCTCGTTTGATTCCTACACCACGGTTTACTTCTTGTTTCCATTTCGCAAGAACTTCTTCTGATGTCATTTCTTTAATCTGAGAGGGGAATGGAAAGTTTCTTAATGTACAAAGAGCTGCCTTTCCTTCCCAGTCTTTAAATACATCGAAAAACTCCGGAAAGTAACGCTGGATGTGATTTTGAATACGACCTTCTGTGATCATAAGCTGCTGGATGAGCTGATCTCTTAATTTGACGCCTTCTCTTAGCTCTGCATAGATGCCATCTAAGAGATTTGGTACGGAGTATCGCCCATCTTTAATCAGCTGTGCAATCACACGTGCATCTTTCGTATCGTTTTTAGTTGGAGAGTTATCATCCAGCTCTTTAGTTTTTTTGACATGCATAGGATTGACCAAGACAAAGTCATAACCTTTAGCAGTCAAGAAATAGGCTAGACTCAGCCAGAAATGACCGGTCGGCTCAACACCAAAAATGACATGTGTTTTTTGGTGTTCCTTTTGATGCCTCGAAACCCAATCAAGCAGTTTTTGATAGCCATGTATGCGATTTTCAAAGATCAGTCTTTTTCCAAATTCGATTCCTCGATCATCCTGAGCTCGAGCGACGTGTTTGTCTTTGGCGATATCAATGCCTACAATTAATGTTGATGGTGTAATTTGCGAGATTTTACGATTTTGCGTATAATTCATCTTGAGTCCTCCTTGGTAATTATTAATTCGGGGTCAATGCATTGACACCCTGTACTATACCAAGAGGGCTCTTTTTGTTTCAAACCTCAAATTTCTTCATTACAGGAATAGCTCCTTTCAAGATTGGGCGGCATAACCTTGTTTAGAATGCGATGAAATTTGAAGGGTTATTCGTTTTGAATTTTCCGCGAGTGCTCGGAAAAACAACGATTAGACGATGAATTCCTGACAATCAAACCGTCATAAGGAATCTTCCGGTTGTGCTTGAAAATATCATTTTAGGCGTACAAAATGTCACAAAGGGGAATGGGAGTAAACAGACATGCGGCAATACCAAACGATTTAGAGACTGTGCTCGAGTTTGTGTTGCAATCATGGTACAATAAAATCAAATAAGAAAATAAAAAGTATTTTCACTATTGGAGGGGTAAAGAATGACAGAAAATTATACGCTAACCGTTCTCGATCATCATAAAGCGAACAAGTTGGATATAAAAAGAATGGCCGTGTACCATATGTTTAAGTTGATCGAGGCGTCGGATTCCAAAAAACAGACTTTCTTTCTGATTTACTTTAAAAACCGATTGCTTGCTGCTATAAAACCTTTGCGTTTCAACAATCATTCCCAATTGTACAAAGCCTTTCAAAACGGAATCGTATTTCAGGCCCCTCATCCTTTTATAGACACCCTCATTCACCAAAATCGCCCTTCTGCGATTCAAAGTTTCCAACATCTTCTGAAACAATGGCAACATCAATATTCTTCTCTCGAAATTGCCCACATTCTCCCTTTATTCGACTCCATTCTTGAAAAAGAGACGATTATCAAGCTGGTTCGAGACATTTTTTATGAATACCGGCGAAACGGCAAATACTTTCTTGCCTATCGAGTCATACGCCTGTTAAAACAGTATGCTCCGGAAAATCCATGGGTAGAACAAATAGCCAACGATCTTGATTTCCGAAAATACGACGACATTTATCAAAACGATGATGCCTTATGGGAAAAAGATAAGCTTATGGCTGAACAACTCTTTTTTGAGCGTACCGCCTATGATGAAAAAGCCTATGCAAAGCTTCAATCCGAGTTTCTCGAACAAAATCGGTTGATCGATGCAGCGGCTTTATCCATCCATCGCCTGTTGCATTCCCGCGCACCGGAGCAAGATTATGAATCATTGCGCACGACACTCTCGACCTTTTTAACCGACCAAGATACAGCCCTCGTTTTGCTCCAGCTTCATCAACAAGGTGCAGCATTTCCGGCCCTTGAGTATGATCTATTTGATCTGCTTCTCAAGCTTCATTGGTATGAACGTGCGGTCAACTTTCTTTTTGATCAGCACTCCCCGATTACGGAATATCAATCTCAACAATTTGCCTCTATCTTGGCTGATCCCGCCATTCAAATGGATGAAATTCAGTTGGAAAAAATTAATACCCTTCCTGTCAACAAACAGAACGCAGGGACAATAGAAAAAACGATCCGATTGATCATTCCTCTTCTGCTGAAAAAACACGATTTGAACTATGTAAAAAAATGGCTTCAGCCTTTTGAAGAAAAGCATATCCCTTTGCCTTCAGCAGCCAAAATCAATCGCATGCTGGCCATCCAAGACGACCCTGATCAACAGTTTCTGCTTGGCGAACTGTATTATGAATTTCAACAGCCCAAGAAAGCAATCGACTGCTTCAGCTGGGAAATGGAGCTTCACCCGAACGATCCGAAACCTGTTCAGTGGCTGGCCAAAATATATAGTCATTTAGGAATGACGGAAGAAGCAAAAGCCTATCAATACATGTACTCCACCATGAAAAAATAAACATTGTATAGCTTCTTTATTAGCGAGATTGCATATATGAGTCTTAAAGCTGCATGAAAAAATAAACATTGTATAGGTTCTTCCCGTTCCTTTTATCGTTTTCAAAAGCCGTTGGCCAATCATCATCATTCGATGATTTAGACATCTCTTTTCGTTCCAAACAAGTAAAGGGCCACGCACGACGCTCTTCAATCATCGGATGCCGTAGTCATCAGTCTATCCATAAACATTTTTCCATGAATCAAACCAATAAAGAAGACGGACTGATCGTCCGTCTCCAAATATCAATAAAATAATGCCATTTGAATGGGTTGTTGCATATTTTTTCGGGAATTTTAAAAATGCATCATCTTTTTCTGCGGAGCAAGTCATTATGATGAAAGATCCTGTCTCCATTTGGAAAAAGTAGAACAGGCTTCTTATCCCGCTTTCTTCTCTTGATGAATTCTTCTTTCCTTTAATTTTTCAGAGATTAATGCAGCCACCAGCACATAACGTTTCGGTGCGCTGCCAATATAGTGGAATGGATAGCATGTCGTCAGCGTCAATGTCGCCCGCGGCTTCGGAACGATAACTGTACGATCGTTTTTTGGAACGATGCGAACTTTGTAGACTTTATAAGTAAACGTTCCCGCAGATGTTTCAGCAATCAACAAATCATTTTCCCTAACCTTTCCCAATTTTCGAAATACCGTATCCCGATGACCGCTCAACACACAATTATCCTTTTCCCCCGGCAATACACTTTCGGCAAAATGACCGACACCTTTCGCCAGTTCATCCTCATTTGTCCCTTCGTAAATCGGCATACTAGCATGGAGCTTCGGAATAAAGAGTTCGCCAAACTTTTCACCCTGTTTTGGCCGGGCTGCATAGAACGGTTCTTCTTTTAGAGGCTGTACAGCTTGTTTTGCGTCGACCTGAACAGCCTTTTCATTTTCGTATTTTTCAGAAAAGAAAAGAGATTTCAAACTATTCCCGGTTAGGTAAAGGCCACCGATCAGGAAAGCAACAGCGGCGATAAAAATCAGTCCATTTTTTTGTAAAAAAAGATTCATGAATGGTTCACGCGCCATTTGCGCAGTAATACGGCACCAATCAACAATGCGAAAATTCCGGCGAGTAGCTGTTCCATATAATGGCCGGCCGTTTTCGGCATCAGTCCGCCTTTAACAGTATGTTTGATCAGATGCGCTTTCGGCTGCCCTTTTGCGGCGCTGCCATTTATGGCTTTATTCACCGTATTTTCAATCACATCCGAGCCAAACAGATCAGCCGTAAAAATCATATCTGCCAAAAATTCTCCATGATCATTATAAAGTTCAATGAGCAAATTGCTTCCATTCGTTTTTTCCAACGTAATCAATTGCTTCCAGGACAGCGGGGTTTTCCGGCCGTTTTTCTCTAAGTAAAAACGGGCATCCATATGAAAAAGACTCAAGAAGTCGTGAAAAATATCTGCAAGTTCAGTAAGTTGAGCGTCCGTTAGATCAGAGGCGCTATCGAATTCCCCAATCGCTTCCATCCGACGATTCAATTCTTCCAATGATGGCAGCAACTGTTGCTCGTCTAAGTTTAAAGACTTCAAATGATCGATCAGCCGTTGTGTCTCCTCTTTAGTCAATCCAAACGGGGAAAGGGCATCGGCAATCGAATCGACATCCAGCCAATTTTCTTTGTTTTCCGGCATAAGCGCATAAAACGAAACGGTGTCTTCCAACGGGTTCATAAATTTATAAACATCGCGGATATCTTGGCCTTTTTCCAGTTCGCCGTATTCCACAAGCATTTGCTCCAATTCATCTTCAGAAGAAAAACCATATCTTGTCAATAAATCTTGCAAATCATGATCGTTAATCGGATTTCCAAGAACTTGTCTTACCTCTTCCACCGAATCAAATGAATCTAAATCTTCGCCATAAAATTTTTCCAATTGACTATTGACTACTTCTTTCGACATTCCTATTTTTTGAAGATATTGAGTCAGTTCTTTCTCTGGCGGTGCAGCAAGCTCAAGCGAAGGATTTACAGACAAAACAATAGCGGCAGACATAATGACGGCAGCAACTTTTTTCAATAAAATCCCCCCTAAAATATTATGATCCCACTAAATATAAAAGAAAACGACAAGAATAAATAGAATTGTAAATTTTCAGGAAATATGATAAAATACTTTCCATTTTCACCATGATCCGACAAATTCCTTATGGAAAAATCAGCTTTGAAAGCATAGAAAAGGTTCTATACAATTATTTATTTGCCTTCTTTCCTCAAAAAAGTATTTCACGTCGTCATTACCTAAGAATGCTGAAAATGATTTTCGGTAAAAATGAACCTATCTTATTTGAACGGCGTCTTTTGTAAAGAACAGAAACGGACGATCGATTTTTGAGAAAAAAGACGAAACAGTCCATATTATAAGGGAAATTTGAGTGATTTCCACCCGATTTTCCCCGATCTTCCGCATCTGAATTCCGGCACCGGCAAATGGATCCTTAAATCTCCATATAAGAAGGCGTCCCATTATTTTAGCAAGAAATGTCGTTCCGATCTATCAACCATAGAAGGCTCGAGCTTTTCTTCACAGGGGGTTGAAAAAAGGTGGATCAAGAACTCACCAATTTAATACAAAAGGCCAGGAGCGGGGATTTGGAGGCGTTCTCTACACTGGTTTCCAAATATAAAGGCCAAGTATTCCGCCATGCTTTTTCGATCGTGAATGACCGAATGGAAGCGGAAGATATCGCTCAGGAAGCTTTTGTAAAAGCTTACTCATCGCTATCCAAACTGGATAATGACTTTGCCTTTGTTTCTTGGCTGACAAGAATCGTGACGAATATTTGTTACGACAAATTAAAAAAAAGAAAAAAAATACAAAAATTGCAGCTGCAAAGCAAGGATCGAGCCGAACACATGAGTATGACCTCATCTATCGATCGGACACAATTGAAGCTTGAAATTCAGGAAGCGATGCAAAAATTATCCCCGGACCAGCGCACCATACTTTCGCTGCGCGACATCCAAGGATATTCGTACGACGAAATTTCCAAAATGTTAAGCATTCCCCTTGGTACAGTGAAATCCCGTATCCATTCGGCCAGAATCGCGTTGAAAAAAGAAATTTTCGGAGGCGAGCACAATGAATGACCATGTTCATGAACTCCTGTCAGCGTTTATTGATGGAGAATTAAACGAAGAGGAAAGAAAAAAAGTAGCAGACCATGTAGCAGAATGCCGTCAATGCAGCACTGAGCTAAAAGAATTTCAATGGCTGATAGAAGAACTGTTTGCCGTTTATCATTTCATCGAAATACCGAATGTTCAATTTGAACACTCTGTTGTCCGGAAAATAAAACAAATCTCCTCGCCGTATCGCCCAATGAATCGATATGTTCGTTGGACTATGAGTTTCATCGCCCTACTGATGGCTGCCTTCATTCTCTCGACAATGGGGAACGTGTTTTATGTAGGAATTACACTGGCCACTTCCTTTGTGCATATCGGATTAAGCGTGACTCATGCACTGGCCTCGGTTCTTTCGTCCATTCCATTGCTCTTTCTCGCTTGTGTTATCATTTCCATGGTTATTTTAGGAACATCGATTTGGGCCATTCAGTTTTTGCTCAGGGTAAAAAGTCTAGAATAGGGAGATGTAGAACATGAAAGGGTTTAACATTTTGAGTGCCTTTCTTTCCATCATGGTTTTGACTTTGCTGATCGTTCACCCTGCTCTGGCAGCAGATAAACTTATAATAGACAAAAAAGAGGTCATCGTTCCCGAAAAAGAAAAAGTGGAAAATGTGGTTGTACTTGGAAATGACGCCGAGATCAGCGGACATGTCAAAGTCGGAGTCATCGTCGTGAACGGTGACCTTACGATGAACAAAACAGCCGTTGTAGGCGGTCCTGTCATTGTGATCGGCGGTCATGTTCATCAAGAAAAAGGGGCTCGTATCTCCGAGCATCTCATCACCGTTAATCTAAACGATCCTATGCAAAACAGCTTTATCTTCGGCGGATTTCTTTATTTATTCACTTGGGGCATACGGCTTGCTTTTAGTATTATATTAGTGATTGGCACCGTACTGTTAGGAATCATTCTGAAACGCAGAACATTCAGTCACGAAGAACTTTTAATGAAAAGACCCGGTAAAACGTTGATCATCGGATTTATGGCAAGCTTAGCGCTGACAACGTTATGCACGCTTCTGGCTCTCACCATTATTGGCATACCGGTTGCCTTGTTGGTATTTGTCGCAAGCGCTCTTTCCTTTTTTATCGGATTGCTTGTATTCAGCAAAGAATTGGGCAAACAATTGAAATTCATGGATGGCAAACCTGAATGGCTGAAATTGCTCTTCGGTTCAACGCTGGCAGTCTCTATGATTAATTTTCCTGTCGTTGGAAGTGTCTGTCTGCTCTTGCTCATATGGTTTTCATTGGGCATTGCCATGACATGGCTTTTTTCAAAACCGCTCTTTGAAAGGAAAAAAAGCAAAAACTCTGATTAATTCATAAAAGGTTTTTGTTTTTTCTTCCTCAGCCCGCTTTTTTCTGACATGAACTTTTTATGGACAGCCTCAGTCTTTTTCTATTGATCACAAAGATTATTGGGGGAAGAAAAATGTCAAAAGTGACGAAAAACAAAATCCTTATTCTTTCAGGTACGTTCGGACAAGGACACCTCCAAGCTGCCAAGGCTCTGGAAGAAGCCGTTCAGCTATGTTTTCCAAATGTCCAACCTGTTGTTTTTGATTTTATTGCATGGGCTCATCCTCATATGTATCCAATTAGCAATTATCTTTACATAAAAGGATTGAAAGTCTTTCCTCAACTATATGGATTTTTTTATCAAAAAACCCATCCAAAAAGCGTATTTTCAACAAGAATACAGTCGTTGTTTTTCGTTGGACTAAGAAAGATGCTCCAATTGCTGGAGAAAGAGAAACCCGCGGTCGTCGTCAGCACCCATCCATTTGTGTCCGGAATACTTTCTAAACTGAAAGAATATGGATTAACGAATATCCCTTTTGTGACCGTGATTACAGATCATACGGATCACAGTTGTTGGATTCACCCTTTTACGGATCTTTACATAGTAGGTTCCAATGAAGGGAAAAAGAGATTGCTCAGACGAAATGTCCCGGAAGAGAAAATTGCCAGTACGGGAATCCCCATTCAGACAAAGTTTCTTTTTCCTTATAAACGCGATGAATTTATTGTCAAGCACGGACTAGATGCCGAGCTTCCTACCGTTTTGATTATGGGAGGCGGAGATGGCCTTTTTGGCAAAGGTTTTCTCAATTTGCCGACGCTTGAATCCATCCCGGAAACTCTGCAATTGATTATTTTGTGCGGACGCAATCAGAAATTAAAACAAAAGTTGGAAGTAGAACTAAAACAGTCTAAACATCGGATTCATTTATTCAGTTATGTAGAATATGTCCATGAACTGATGGCAGTTTCGGACATCATTATCACAAAACCGGGAGGAGTGACCACGTCAGAAGCTTTGGCCATGGAGCTGCCTATGATTCTCTATCATCCTCTGCCCGGTCAAGAACAAGAAAACGCTCGTTATTTAACAAAATCCGGAGCAGCCATTCTGTCTGAAAATCCCGATGACTTAATCTATCAAATTTCCAATTTGATAAAAAATAAGCCGCTCCTGCTGAAGATGAAAAAGAACTCTGAAAAAATCCAAAAAAAAGCCGCTGCATTCGATGCGGTGTTGGCCATTTATCAACTAATGGCCATGACAAGCCACCCTACTTACATCGTGGCAAATGGACTCCAATTGAAAAAACGGAAATCAGCACGTTTTTTTAAAAAAAGAACGTCTATCCTCCACATCAACGGCTGAACCGTTATAATAGGATAAAGATAGGGAGATTCCTGTGTCATCTATGAATCTTCCTAGGCCTTGTAGAGAAGAAAGGATTTTGATTTATGGAGAAAATCATGATCTGCTTTTTTGTCTTTTTATGTTTTTATATGTTTATTCCTTATCTATTATCCTTTTGGTTCGGTGTTGGAGCATTTCGAAAAGGGAACGGTGAAAGCCAAGTCGCTTTCACTTTCGACGATGGCCCCGATCCCGTGTACACAGCACAACTGCTTGATCTTTTAAAGAAATATGGGGTCAAAGCCACCTTTTTTGTCGTCGGATCGAAAGCGAAAAAATACCCTAAACTCATCTTACGAATGCACAAAGAGGGTCATTTGATCGGAATTCATAATTACGTCCATCGATCCAATTGGCTGATGACTCCTTGGTCCGTTGTCCGCAACTTGCGGGACTCCGCGGCCATTGTTCAAAATATCACCGGCGTTCGGCCGTCTTATTACCGTCCGCCTTGGGGTCTGATGAATCTCTTTGATTTTTTTCTGCACAAAGAGTTTCGCATTATTTTATGGTCTGTTATGGCAGGCGATTGGCGCAATAAAGGAACGAGCTTAATTATACAGAATAAGCTTCTGAAAAGGATTAAGCCCGGGGACGTCGTTTTGCTGCATGATTGCGGAGACACGCCGGGCGCCCATATTGACGCTCCCTACTATATGTTAAAAGCATTAAAAGAAGTTTTGAAAGAGTTGAGGCAGCGTAACATTCAATTTGTCCGTTTAGATGAAATGATCGATAAACGTCCTATAAAAGTCCTCCCAAAACGCTCCCAACATCATCGAAAAAGATAAAAATTTTCTGGAAAACGGGCGGGAAGTTTCTTCTTCGCCCGTTTATTCCGTTTTCTCCAAATGACCTCGTTTGGAAGCTTTGATCATATTTAAGAGCCTGGAAATTTCGATCATCAAAATGATCAAGCTTACCCAAACTCCTCCAAACGTATAGCCCGCCACTAAATCACTTGGATTTTCCGACCCTAAATAAATGCTGCTGACTGAGATCAGTGCAAATATCAGCATTTCTAATACAACAATCAAAACATTTCCCATTTTTCTTTGACTATGCCGAAGCACGATGTACAGAAAAAAGATGTAAAGCACAACCCATAAAAAACTTAATTCGCTCGGGAAAGATTGGCTGAACATGTTTGCAGCCGCAATATAGCTGAACAAAATATGGAGGCCTTTGCTTAAAATAAGAGCTCCCAATATGCAAATGACATAATATTGGAATTCCAACCATTTGTTTTTTCCTTTGAAGAAAATCCATATAATCGTTAAAAAACCCACAAACAAAAGAGAGTTTCGCGACAATAAGGAATACATAGAATCGATCGGCTGCTTCCAGCGTGGATCCACTATATACGAAACGACAGCCTTCGTGATGGTATTAAATTGTCCAAATTCATTTTCGATAAAATCTTGAATCATCCCTACCATCAGACTGAACATAGCGATAAACACAATGGCCATCCCGAAAATCAGCAGCTTCATGCCAAGGAAGCTGTGAAATCGTTTAAACATGGCTTCAAATAACAAAATCAAGTTTTCTCGAATCTTGCGGATGTTTACTTTAATGTACAAGTATATAGCATACACAAGACCAATTACGACGCAGCCAATGATCATATATAATTTGGCCTCTTGATGAAATTGCTCCCATTTTGGGCCGAAAATTTTTCCCAAAAAAATGAACGTCCCAACCCACAAGAACACACCGATATACGCAAAAACAACAAAAGATCGAAAAGGCAAGCGGGTGATTCCCGAAAATAAACTAGTCACATGACGAACGCCGGGAATAAAAAAAGAAAATAACAATAATCTTCTTCCGTATTTTTGATTCCATCTTGAAATTCTTTCTATTTTCTCCGGTCCTAAATGAAACTTGCTTCCATATTTATAGAAAAAAGGGGCTCCCAATTTAAATCCAATCCAATAGGAAATCGTGACTCCTACAATTCCCCCCAAGCCCCCAAAAAAGACAGCGAGAGCAAAATGGACTTTTCCTTGATAAGCAAGAAAACCGACATAGCTCATAAGAATTTCGTTCGGGACAGGAACAATGATCAGCTCCAGCATTAACGAAAAGAAAAGGACGATGTATCCATATTGATCGATTAAATGGATCAATAAGTGCAACTTTGAACTCCTCCTGATTTTGAAGCATTCTATCGTAAAAGACTTTCCATGATTTCCAAAAGTTCAGCTTCATTTAAAATCAAATGATCGGATAGATACTATCTATAGATCGCCCCCTCTCCATCACATCGATTTTTTTCTTACCATCATCCCTGCGTCAAACACTTCTTCTGTCATCGTTTTTGGTGGAATTTTGATCTATTTCGAAACAAATCGGTTTCCACTTACCCAGAATCGCCATGGGTAGTCTTTTGCTTCTCCCGTATTTTCGATGCCGATTCTCTTTCCTTGTGAAATTGCCTCAGGTACAAATCCTTTTGCTATAAACAAGGGAGGTTTTTGAAGAGGACGGCCATAGTCTGCCATTGTAATCCCTAAAGCCTTCGTCAATTTGCCGGGACCGTTTGTCAGCTGGCGCACGTCCTTAATCTTGCTTCTTCTTTGAAACATCAAATCGATGCCGTCATAAGGTTCAAGAGCACGAACCAGCACCGCTTCCGGCTGTTCTTTGCCGCCGCTTACAACATTAAACAAACAATGGGTATGCATCACGTATGTATAAGCCAACCCGGGTTCATGAAACATAATCTCCGTCCGTTTTGTCCTTCTGTTGCCATAGCTGTGGGCTGCGCGGTCGGTCGGACCCATATATGCTTCCGTCTCTACAATAAAGCCAGAGGCTATTCCCTCTTCCGTTTCTTTTACAAGCAAACAGCCAAGCAAGGCTTTTGCCAATTCAAGGGTCGGCTTCTGGAAAAATTCTATCGGCAATGGTTGATACTTCATATGCCCTTCCATTTCTTTTTCCTCCACTTTGTTGTTATTCCAAGCTTCATGATGATACTATCGAAATTCGCTTTTCTTTTCATTACAAAGAAAAAACCTAAAAAAAGCAAGGCACCTGCCTTTAAAACGCCTTGCTTCAGAATGTAGACAAAAAGGCATCCGAATGGGCATAACCGGACGCCTTTTTGTCTACACTCTCTGAGGCCGCATCAAACTTAATCAGTCTTCAATACAGCCGAGGATAATTTTTTAAACAAAAAGTATTTACAATGTTATAACTATGTAATAACATATAACTAGAGAATAGAGTCTGCCCGCCCCCTATTCTCATGAATTCGTACAGGTTTCTACTTCCTTGTTATGTCAAAATATTTTTCCACAACGTCTATCACTCGTGATTCAAAATCACTATTGATAGGCGTTATTTTATGGTTTCTTAGTACGATCTCACCTTTGTCTTTTCGCAACTCGACTTCAACGGTGTCGCCCTCATTTAATTGTATTTCTTTCAGCATATCTGCAGGCAAATTGACACCTAATGAGTTGCCTATCCTTCTGATTTTTCTTTCCATTCAATCACCACCAGCCTTTATTATAGCAATTTCGCCCGCTTAATATGCCAGAGACCATAATCATGCACAATTCCTCTGAAATTATTAAAGGGACTATCATCAGCCCCTTCGAAAATAGCAGCTAAAACATTTTGGGAATTTGATATTGAATCCTCTTTTTTATTGCCATCACAAACGTCCGAAAGAGGGTAGAATTCATAAAAGAAAGGGGATCCGTTCCCCTTTAATGCAAAAAATATTAAGAAAATACACATAACAATAATAGATCTGTTATATTGTGAGTAGGGAAAACGGAAATAAAAGAACTAAAAGTTAAGAGAAAATGATTGCAACGATCCATTTCAATGTTACCAAATCGGAACTTTAAGAAAGAGAGCATATACCAGAATGGTGAAAAAATGACTATTCTTATTGGGAAAAAGTTGTTTTTGATAAAAATTTTCCTTGTATTTTGAAACTGCTGCTGATAAAAAGGGATTTTTAAGGGGTCTGATAGGGACATGAAACATTAAGGACAATTAAAAATTGCAATAGGATGGTGAATAGGATGAATAAAAACACTTTAAGCCAAATTTCATTTGTATTGTCCGGCATTTCAGTTCTTATATTCGGAATTATCAAAAGACAAGGGCTGACAGCATGGGGGCTTTTTGTTTTGTTCTTTGTTATAGCGATTTTGCTTCGAAACTATGACAAAAAACGATGAGCAATAAAAAATGACCAGAAATCAAAGCATTATCCTTCCAGAGTATAGACAAAAGGCATCTGAATGGACATATTCGGATGTCTTTTGTCATTTTCATGCTTTTAAAGATGGCGGTCAGACCACGCCAAAAAGTCTATTTTATGCTATTACCGGACTTTTCGATGATCGGCAAGCCACCTTCTTCACATTCATCGCAGCAAAAGTATCTTTGCCAGCATTTCATCCATCTCTATTTTTTAATGACACACAAAAAAGCTATCGGCAAATCCCGGTTTCGGATTTGCCGACAAACGAAAAAGCAAGGCGCCTTTAAAACGCCTTGCTTTTTTGGACTTTATAATGGGGCATGCAGGGTTCGAACCTGCGACCTGCTGATTAAGAGTCAGCCGCTCTCCCAACTAAGCTAATGCCCCGTCTTCTTAAGAATATCTATTATACTACCATAATTTACTTTATAAATCAAGCCTTTACGGATGAAAGTTTTACCTCAAAAAATCCGGGGAGCGCGAATGTTCCGATATGGATTGAATCGACATCAAGAGAAGGCGACCGGTGATTCATACGGAACGCTCCCCTTATTAGGTTAAGCCGCCTTCTCACTTTTACGGTTTGATTTCTCTACCCAGTAAGCCGCTCCTGCAATGAGGACAACCAGCACAATCTGCGGAAGGATCGTTTCCATTGTCGGATAAAAACCGATCCATTCAATATTAGGCAAAGATGCCAAAGTATGCGCCGGAAGCAACTTGGCAACTTGCAAGGCATGGACGCTTACTCCGAGAATTTTAAACGATAAAAAGTAAATCAGCACAGTAGCAACCAAGAAAAACGGTCGAACCGGGATTTTGACGCTGAAATGAATAATCAAAAACCCAACGATGAACAAGATGACCAACGCTATTCCGATTCCTGCCAGCAATCGGCCGACACTCATCGAAGGAGCCATCCCAACATAAAAAATGATGGTTTCTGCTCCTTCTCTAAAAATAGCCAGAAAGCTGATCAACGACATCGTCCAAAGACGGCCGCCTTCAAGCGCTTGATTCATTTGCTGCTGAATATATTGATTCCATTGACGAACATTGGACTTATTATGCAGCCATGCCCCTACCGTTAACATCATGACAACAGCCGCGATTCCGGCAAACCCTTCGATATACTCACGGCTGGAAGCACCTGTCATTTTGGAAAAGGCCAAACTTAACACAACCGCAAACAATACACTGGCGAGAATACCGGTACCGGCCCCTCCCCATATCCATTTTTGTTTTTCCGCCTGATTCGTTTTTTTCAAAAAGGCGACAAGAGCCGCAATCACAAGCAATGCTTCCATGCCTTCACGCAGCAAAATCAAAGCGGCGTCCCAAATGCTGTAGCTTGTTTGTTTCATTAGAGACTCGAGGCGGGAATGTAAGTCATTGATGATGGCTTCTGCCTTATGGATATCACCGCTGTTGGAGCTTAAAATACTGACTGCCGCCGGTACTTTCGTCTCCATGTCATTGTACAATGCAGCGTCCCGAGTTTGAACTTCCCCTTCCACCATCGGCCAAATCGTTAAAACCTCATTTAAGGAGGAAACGGCCTTTGATTTATCATCCTTTTGGATCGCTTGGACACTATCCTCTAATAGTCGGTTTAAATCGGAAAGAGTATACTCTTTTGAGTTCGTTTTGGCGGACGCCTTTCCGGATAAAAAGTCATCAACCGATTGTTTCAATGACTGAAGGCTGTCTGATGCCTTTTTTTGATCAACTGGCTCTTGGGTAAGAGCAATACGCAAAAAGGACATATTTTTTTCGATTTCTCCATAAGAGGCAACACTTTGTTGTCGAACAACCATTTCCGCCTCTCGATTCCATACGGTCTCAAATTGGCGATATTGATTATAGGCTTGTTCCCATTTTTTACTTTCAATCAAAGTTTTCATTTGTTCCATCATCGGCTGCAGTTGACGGACTTTATCTTTTTCTTCCTCTTTATTACCTTTTGATTGCTGTTCTTCCAAAAGAATCAGCTGGCTTGATAAAGCGGAGAGAGCATGACGGAGATCCCCTGCATTTTTTTCGTGTAAAGCTTTTTTCGCCTTTTCCAGTTCTTGGTTGATCCGCTTTACCTGTTTGCCGCTTGGTTTTTGAAGCGTATTCCATTCTTGCTCAAATTGCTGGATATCCTTTTGAATGACATCCCAGTCAGCTGATGATTGCGTATGCGTTAACGCATCACCGATAGGAACATACAATTCATCATACCCTTTCTCGGCATAAGCAGGAGAAATCTTTAGAAAACAAACCAATATGCCGATCACGACGATGATGATGTGAGATCGTTTCAAAATATCATCTCCTCATTTCCAAACGAGACTCTATTCAAACAGAGACTCTCCGATATAGCCGCCTTTTTTTACACCGGGGAAGCAGGCAAAAATGGCGCTTCCGCGATGGGTAATATATTCGTTTAATTTGTCGTTTTGAGAAAGCCTGGATTGAATGGGAATAAATTGCCGGCTAGGCTTGCGTTGGTAGCACATAAAGAGCAAGCCTGCGTCCAAACTTCCGGTTTTTGGATCCATCCCGTCGGCATAAGAATACGAACGACGCAAAATTTTTTCCGTTCCGTCATGATGCGCCAGCCGAACATGTGAATCGACCGGAATGTAATATTGACCATCCGGCCGTTTTTTCTTTAAATCAAGAGGATCGAATTCATCTTTTTGACCAAGCGGAGCCCCGCTTGCTTTATGACGGCCAAAAGTCTCTTCCTGGTCGCGCAAACTGGACCTGTCCCATACTTCAATATGCATTTGAATTCTTCTGACGACTAAATAAGATCCGTTGATTAGCCAATTAGGCCCGTCTCCCGGCTGAACCCATACATACCGATTCATTTCTTTTGCATTGTGCACATCCGGATTGACCGTTCCATCTTTAAATCCAAATAAATTCCGCGGCGTATCTTTTTTGGAAGAAGCCGCTTGCTTGGAACGCTGAAATCCGGCTTGCGCCCAGCGGATCGTCGCTTTGCCGCGGGCGATTCTGACCAAATTTCGAACCGCATGGAAGGCCACTTGGGCGTCGTCTGCGCATGCCTGAATGCATAAATCTCCTCCGCACCATTTCTCATCCAACGCATCGAGAGGAAACTTCGGCAGTTCTTTTAATTCTCCGGGTTGCTTACGCTTTAAGCCAAAGCGATCCTTTCCATCTTTTACAAAAAGCGTGGGCCCCACACCAAAGGTAATCGTTAAATTAGAAGGCGAAAGCTCCGCTGCTTCTCCTGTATCTTTAGGGGGCAAAAAGTCGTTGCCGGAATTCTCTCCGACCGGCTTTCCGGCCGTCATCAAAGCGGCGGCTTTCGTCCAATCTTGAAAGAGTTGGATTAATTCTGATCGGCTCTCAGCTGTTACATCCATTGCAGCAAAGTACACATGATTTTGCATTGGTGTCGCAATTCCTGCTTGATGGGCACCATAAAAAGGAACGGTTTCGTCCTCTTTATCTTCTTCGGCCGCTTCCGGGAATAAGTTCGTCATCGTGAGCAGACTTCCGGCGCCGCTAGCCCCAAGCGCAAGGCCAATTCCTCCGGCTCCCGCTATTTTCAGCATATCTCTGCGGGAAATCTGCTTAGACAAAAAAGTTGGTTCTTCCGGTTGTTTCTTCGATTGTTCCGTCATTATGATTCCTCCACAACAATGCCCATTTTGGAAAGAGGCTCTGCCAGTGCATCAATCGCTTGGCTTAATTCTTTTACCTCTGCGGACGTTAACTCAGTGTATGGAACATATCCGTCGCCTTTTTTATGCTGATTGAGCAATTGGTTGACTTGATCAAAATGACTTCCGATTTCATCCGAAAGCTTCTTGTCTTTTTTCTCTAAAGCAGGCTTCAGCAACTCATAAATTTTTTCAGCTCCTTGGACATTTGCGGCAAAATCGTATAAATCAGTACGGGAATAGCGATCTTCTTCCCCCGTTACTTTCGATGTCGACACTTCATTCAATAAATCAACCGCACCGGTAATTAATATGTCCGGCGTCACTTTGACCGTTTCTACTTTGGCACGCAGCAATTTTACATCTTTCAACAATTGGTCTGCATATTGCTCATAGCCAACTGTCGTGTTCTCTTTCCACAAACCTTTTTCAATTCGATGGAATCCCCGCCATTCCGATGCCGGAACATCTCCTTCACGGGCGTCAATTTCAGGATCGAGGTCTCCAAATACTTCTGCAATCGGTTCTGACCGCTCATAATGCATCCGAGCCAGCGGATAAATTTGTTTTGCCTTTTCTATGTCACCGCTTTTGACAGCGTTTGTAAATTGTTCCGTGTCTTTTACAAGTTCATCTATTTCTCCAATGGCATAGCCACGATACTCTTTTGTGACTTGCGCCAATTCTTTTGACTGCTGCGTTGAAGCACTTTTGTCCGTCTTCTTAGGCTCAGAGTCTGTTTTAGAAGATTGAGAACAGCCGAATAACAGGCTGGATGATAACAATGTCACGAATGCAGCTTTCCAAATTTTCACTTTTCTTTTTCCTCCTCTATAGATGAATATGTATTCTATCAATCGAATAAAATATCAAACCGTTACAAATGTATTATATATAATAATGAGAATCATTTTCAATACTATTTTCATTCATTTTTCACAAAAATCCAACGAAAAAGAGAAAAAACCAATTATTTGTCTGAAAAATAAAACTGTTTTACAATAGAATTAGATTCATATAATCGACATGGTAGGAGGGGTTCCTATGGGGAAAACGGAAGTCGTACGTCAGCCGGAATACGAAATTGATTCTGTATTTTTAGAGCGCTGGTCTCCACGTTCATTTTTAGAAAAAGAGGTGCCGGAAGATATCCTGCTTAGCCTGTTTGAAGCGGCACGATGGGCGCCGTCTGCTTTCAACCTTCAACCATGGCGCTTTATTCTGGCTCGGACTAAAGAAGACCGTGAAAAATTCATGACGTTCATCGGTGAATTTAACCAAACTTGGTGCAAAAAAGCTCCCGCATTCGCTTTGATTATCTCTCAATTGACTAGTGAAAGGGGCAATATCGGTTCTCACGCTTTCGACGCAGGCGCCGCTTGGGGTTATTTATCCTTGGAAGCAACGAGAAAAGGCTTGATTACGCATCCGATGACAGGAATTGATTTTGACAAAGCTCGTGAAGTATTGAATATTCCGGAAGACTATGCGATCGATGCTCTTATCGCCATTGGCTATCAAGGAGAAAAGGAAGCTTTGCCACCACACTTGCAAGAAAGAGAAGTGCCATCCACTCGCCGGCCTGTGAAAGAATCCATCTTTGAAGGCAGCTTTGGCGAACCGCTTAAATAAGCAGTGGTGTACCTCTTATCTTTCACACATCGTACATATCTGTTACGTTTCTTTGATCGTTTTTATTGTTTTTTCTGGCGTTTTCGTTTTAATCGAATACGCCAAGAGCTAAGCGGTCGAGTATAGGTTCGATCGTTTTATCGTGTGATTACAAGCTATTTTGAATGAATATTGAACGATTTTTTCTCGCAAAAAAACGGTGCCCCGGAAGTCAGTTAGATAACCCGGGGCACCCTTTTTAATGTAAATCTTTTTATAGTATGATCGCGAATTTCATTCGCTTTCTGCGAGCGAACCGCAGCCTTCTCGCTCGTCCCTCGCTGCTAGGTATCGCCTAGTCTTGCTTTTCCCGCAGGAGTCTCGCCCATTTTGAGATCGTCACATTAAAATGCACCTAATGGTAGCCGTTTTGGCCATTAGCTGAACCGGATGTTTTCCCTTTCGGCTTTTGCTTGCTGTTTTGTTTCGTTCCGCCGTCTTTTTTCTTAGCCAACGAACTCCCTCCTTCGCATATAGGTAACATGCATTCCTTAATATGTGCAAAAAACGGAAGAAAATTTATCCCTTATTTACAAGAAAAGAGCGTTGATTACATCCTGCTGAGAACACTCGCCCTTTATGCCTCGATTGGTCTACTCTCCATCCTTCGAGAAAAAATCCTATTTATTCCCTTTAGTACATTTTTAAAGCATAAAAAAACCCAGCAACCTTTGTTGTTGCTGGATCGTTCTTTTTGGGCAAATACTCGGAAGTTATTCCCCTAAATCCACATTGTGGTACACTTGCTGAACATCTTCTAAATCTTCTAATGCGTCAATCATTTTTTCAAATTTTGCTTGATCTTCTTCTGAAAGGGTGACGTAATTTTGTGGAATCATCGTTAATTCCGCCACTTTAAAATCCGTTATTCCCACATTCTTGAATGCTTCTTGAACGGCATGAAATTGATCAGGGTCAGCATATACGATAACCGTGTCATCTTCTTCAAATACGTCCCGTACGTCCACATCTGCTTCTAATAATAATTCCAGCACTTCATCCGCTGTTTTCCCTTCGACTCCAATAACCGCCGTGGCATCAAACATATAAGCTACGGACCCGCTCACACCTAAATTACCGCCATTCTTTCCAAACGCTGCACGCACTTCTGACGCCGTACGATTCACATTATTCGTAAGTGCGTCCACAATCACCATCGATCCATTTGGTCCGAATCCTTCATAACGAAGTTCATCGTAGTTTTCATCGGAACCGCCCTTCGCTTTTTCAATCGCACGTTCAATAATCGCTTTAGGCACATTATACGTTTTCGCACGTTCCAGTACCACTTTTAACGCACGGTTGGCTTCCGGATCCGGTTCTCCTTGCCGGGCCGCTACATAAATTTCACGTCCAAATTTCGCATAAATACGACTCATATTTGCATCTTTCGCAGCTTTTTTATCTTTTATATTATTCCATTTACGTCCCATGAAGTTCCACTCTCTTTCCGACACAAAATGATTCACAACACTTTTAAAACATCCATTCAAGGTGTGGAGACGGAATTTTTCATAAAACCACTAAATCATATATGAAGATGACGCACTTATCTGCTTTTGAATTATACACCAATTGCATAGGTGGTTTCGAGTGTTGTTTCATACGTTTCAAGAAAAAGATACAATATCTTCTATTCCGCCTGATTTTTCCTTATTCCAGGATGAAACATGAAGGAATGCCGTTTTTGCTGCTTTTCACGCAAAATTTACTATCATTTTCCGATTCAGAAAAATATGGATAAGTTTTTTTATCCTTTACGGAAACGATCCTTTTGCTAGTGAACTACCCTCCACTTATCAACCTTACGGTTTGATTGAAGTGGGGGCTTCTCGGGTAATCCCGTCTAATGACAGAAAATTGACCGAGCTAACCCTCTCGTTCCGAAAGTTATTATTCTTTATGCTAATAAGCGTAATCCCTCATTTTTGATATTGATTGCTGAATTGTGATCGCGATCTAATACAAAGCCGCAAGAACATTTATATACACGTTCAGATAATGGCATTTCTTTTTCCTTGCCGCAACATGAACACTTCTTAGTGGAGGGAAACCACTTATCAATTTTCACAAGTTGTTTCCCCTGTTCTTTTAGCTTATACGCTAAGAAAGTAGTGAACATCCCCCAGCCGTTATCATGAACGCTTTTTCCAAAGTTGAGGGCTTGAGACATGCCTTTCATGTCTAAGTCCTCAATAATCACAGCGTCATAGTTTGTTGCTAATTCTTTTGACTTATGATGAAGAAAGTTTCTGCGCTGATTCGCTGTCTTTTCATGTAGCTTAGCCACTTTCAGGTGTTGTTTTTCCCATCTTGCAGAACCTTTCTTTCTTCGAGAAAGAATTCGTTGTGCTTTTGCTAATTTATCTAAGGCTTGCCGATAGTAACGTGGGTAATTGGCTTTCTTACCCTGTTCACTCTCGACATATAGACCATCCATAGCAAAATCCAAACCAACAACTTTCTGTATTTTAACTGGACGAATATCTTTCTCATATTCTGTCAAAATTGAAATGTAGTATTTGCCTGTCTTTGTTTTATATAAGTTGAATTAAAGATTTACAACTGAACACACAAACGATCGATCGTTTGTTCTGGTTTCTGGTTGATTCGCTGAATAAAGGCTTGGACATTCTTTCTAATTTCTTGCACACTCGAATAGAACACGTTGTAAATCACGTCTGATTTCAGCCATTTCCATAGCCCTTCAATCAAGTTCAATTGCGGACTGTATGGTGGCAAAAAGACGAGCTCTAACCGATCTTCGTGTTCTTTTAAAAATGGCTGAATGAGTTTGGCATGGTGAATTCGAGCGTTATCTAAAATCATCACTATTTTGCCTGTGGGATAGCGTTCTAACACAAGTTGAAGAAATCGAAGAAATGTTTCCGCGTCATAGCATTCTTCTTCGATGCAAAACACTTCCCCTGTTTCGTAGTTCAACGTGCCAATCAGCTTCAGCCCTTGATGTTTTCCAAACGTCGGAATGATTCGTTGTTTTCCTTTGACAAACCATGTTTTTTGAATCGCTTGGTAATCACGAATCATCGACTCATCTTGAAAGAGGACATGGGCGATGTTCCCATCTACCAGTTTTTTTTTACTTCAGGGAAGGTGATTTCGACGAATTCTTTTTGTTTCTCTTCATCGGCATTGGCTAGTGTATAGGTCGGTTTCGTATAGCTTAGCCCTAACCGATGCAGAATGTCACTTGTTCCGCGAAGCGTGTATGTTGGCCCCCACTTTTGTTGAATGAGTTCAGCGATTATCGCAAGCGTCCAATTATATTTTGCTTCGAATCCCACATCTACGGGGAGCTGATGTTCAATGATCAAAGCCAGCTCTTTTTCCTGCTCAGGGGTCAATCGACGTGGGGCGCCAGGTGAGTATTTCATCTCCAGTCCATCAAGACCGCGCTGGGCGTAGGCATGAATATAGTTATAAATAGTTTTCTTGGATCGACCAATAATCGTTGCGATTTCTCCTTTGGTATATCCCTGCAAATGAAGATAAATCGCTTGGTAGCGTTCATATGCTCGTTTACTTTTTGCTTCTTTCATGGCAGTGGACAACTTTTCGATCTCGTCTTTGTGATTTGGCATCATATTTTCTCTCCGTTCCCCTATTTTCTCTTTGTATTTATTCGCCGTGGAACGGGAGAAAACCTTTATTTTAATTTATATAGAAAAAAAAATGCAGCCATTCGGGATTACCGGGCCCCAGTATCATATCATGAAAATGTTGAAGCGCGAAGGTCCTGCCCGAGCGACTCAATTAGCGGACATGATGAATGTGAAACCAAGCGCCATTACTGTGATCATTGATCGATTAATTGAACGCGGGCTTGTCGAAAGGTGCCACTCCGACACAGATCGACGAGTAGTCATGATGCAATTGACGAAAGCCGGCGAAGAGCTGGTGGAAACTGTCAGTGTATCTTTCAGTCAACTGATGGGCACCTTTTTTTCTCATTTTTCCAACGCGGAATTGATGACCTTTTACCAATTATATAAAAAGCTTGATCAAGTCATCGACGAGGTTTTGTCCGAAGAAAAATGATCCCTTTTTGAAAGCAGGATAGATCAACGTCGAACAAAAAGTCGGTTCCTGCTTAGGAGCCGGCTTTATCAATCCGCCATTTCGTTTTCACATCAAAAAAGCAGGATTTTTCCAATTGAAAACGAAACGCCGCCTGTTCTCCCGCTTTCCATCCTTTATCGGAAGGCACTTTGGCTAAACATGGTTGACCTCCGACGAGAAAAGACAAGATGGTTTCGGCGCCCATAAACTCGACTAATTGAATTTTCGCCGTCACGGTTGCAGAATCTGTCATCCCCTCAGAAACCGTGATAATGTGCTCCGGGCGAATGCCTAGAAGGACCGTTTGCCGATCATACCCGCGTGCTTTCAGAAACGATGCTTTCTGTTCCGGCAGCTTAAAAAGCAGGTCACCGATCTGAAAGAAACCATTTTCCAACCTTCCAACGAAAAAATTCATCGCGGGGGAACCGATAAATTCGCCGACAAATTGATTAGCCGGATTTTCATACACTTCTTGCGGTGTTCCCACCTGCTGAATTTCCCCCTCTTTCATAACAACCAACCTTGTACCCAACGTCATGGCTTCTACCTGATCATGCGTTACATAAATAGAAGTCGTTTTTAATTGTTGATGAAGCTTTTTAATTTCATTTCGCATTTGAACCCGGAGCATCGCATCTAAATTGGATAGCGGCTCATCGAATAAAAACGCCTGCGGATGACGAACGATGGCCCTTCCCAGCGCTACTCGCTGCCGCTCGCCTCCCGACAACTCCCTCGGCTTCCGATCCAGTTTTCCTTTTAACCCCAGCACATCTGCCGCCCATCGCACCCGCTTATCGATCTCTGATTTAGGAAGTTTTTGCAGCTTCAAACTGAAAGCCATATTTCCGTAAACGGTCATATGGGGGTACAAAGCGTAATGTTGAAACACCATGGCCAAGTCACGGTCTTTCGGTGGAATGTTGTTGATTAATTTTCCGTCTAAATATAAATTCCCTTTTGTAATCTCTTCAAGCCCCGCAGCCATTCGCAGCACCGTTGATTTTCCGCTTCCAGACGGACCTACTATCACGAGAAACTCTTGATCTGAAATATGTAATGAAAAATCCCTTACCGCCTTTATGCCGCCGTGATACACTTTAGAAACGTGTTCAAACCGGATGTCAGCCATCCATCATTTCCCCTTCCCGAACGCCTTTCTCCCTTCAAGTATAAACTTTCCCATTTATGAAGCCAAAATTTTTTCGAATCGGACACACTATCAACGAAAGGAGGAATGCGATCATGGCAAGAAACAACAGACCTCTTGTACCCGGTGCCAGAAAAGCGCTCGACCAGCTGAAAGCGAATATCGCCGGCACTTCTCGTCCCCAAGATGCCAAATTTGAAGCTGCAAAAGAAGCGGGCGTTCCGTTAAAAAAAGGGTATAACGGCGATCTGACATCTGAACAAGCCGGAAAAATCGGAGGAAAGATCGGCGGAAATATGGTGAAAAAATTGATTCAATTGGCAGAAGAAAACTTAACGAAAAGAAAATAAGCACGTGGTCTCCTCCAAGCCCCCTTATAAAGGAGGAGTCCTTTTTTCATTCGCTGTGTGTTTTGTGCTATAGTAATAGAATAGAAAACCGAATGTCGCTTCATTCTCAAAACCTATGATTCAACCAAAGGGAGATGAAAACAATGGGTTTAGTGAATAAGGGTATGACGGTTTTACATTTTGATGAAACATACAAACTGCAGTCAAAACTTCAGCTTTTTCCTCACGAAAACATTGACTTCTACGATCTCCAACACGTGAACTTATACTGCGAACAAGATTCTTTAACCAAAATTGAACAACGTCTTGCCGAAAGACGGAAAAAAGGGATGACGCTGATCGGAAGCGGAAACTACCATTATGTCACATCCTCTTTGTTAAAAGAAATCAAAGAGCCCTTTACGCTTGTCTTATTCGATCACCATCCTGACATCGGCCGTTCCGACGAATCAGACACATTGCTTTCTTGCGGATCATGGGTATCCTATGCCCTAAAGAACATTCCCATGCTGAAAAAAGCCGTGATCATTGGACCAACCTCTCTTAAGAATCAGGATTCTTCTTTGCCTAACGTGACCATTTTTCCATACAACAGCCACAGAGTTTCTTCCAAGATGATTCTTTCCAACATACCAACAAACACCGTTTATATCAGCATCGATAAAGATGTGCTCAAGAAAACAGACGCCATCACCAACTGGGATCAAGGACAAATGTCTCTCGCTTCATTGCTCCATTATATAGAGGAACTGCTGCAATATAAAAACGTATACGGAATGGACATTTGCGGAGAAGCGAAATTCTCGCCCGATCAGTATTTCGATCCAAACTTTCAAGACGCCCTTCGCAAAAACGAATCCGCTAATATCAAAATTTTGCAAACTTTTTTTGAAGGAGCTTCCCATCTAAAAGGAGCATAACGAGACCGTCCTTGTTTTCACAGTTGTCAGATTCCTCATTTATTAGCTGATTCAGCCAAAGTGTTATTTGCCACTTTCAACGGAAGTACTGAAATGGTCGTATGAAGAAGACTTCAAATATTGAAACGGATCCAGTTTGCACCGCAGAGGGAAGCAAATCTTCGTTCATGCACTGCTTTCCTTTTTCGGGAAAGCAGTTTTTATTTTGCTTGAACGGCAATCCTGCCATACAAATTGAAAAGATCCATAATGATGAATGAAGGAACCCCTTCAAAAATTTTTTGCCAAGAGGAAGAAGAACAAATGAAGATCAAAGAGCAGCTCGTATTAGTAACCGGCGGAAGCAGAGGTCTTGGAGCGGCAATAGTCCGTTCTTTTGTCCGAGAAGGAGCACAAGTCATCATCAATTATTACCAAAGCAAAGAAAAAGCTGAAAAATTGGCGGAAGAACTCGGACCTCGTACATTGGCGCTGCAAGGAGACGTCCGCAGCAAAGAAGATATGGAAAACCTGTTTCGAAAAGCAGAAGAGCATTTCGGAAAATCGGTCACGACCATTATTCATAATGCCCTAATTGATTTTCAATTTGATTCCGATAACAAAAAAGACGCCTTTACGATTGAATGGGAAGATGTTCAAAAGCAGCTGGAAGGCAGCGTACGTGGAGCGCTGAACATCATTCAAGCCGGTTTAGAAAAAATGAAAGCCTCCAAATTCGGCCGAATCATCACCATCGGAACCAATCTTTTTCAAAATCCCGTCGTTTCCTATCATGACTATACAACAGCCAAGGCGGCATTGCTTGCTTTGACAAGAAACATGGCACAGGAATTAGGCCCATATAACATCACCATCAATATGGTGAGCGGCGGATTGCTTAAGACAACCGATGCCAGCCGAGCCACTTCGGATGAAGTATTTAAACTAATTGAAGCATCCGGCATCACCATCGCCCCCGTGGAAAGCAAAAAAATCTCCGGATAATCTTGATTGGCTTTTCATAAGACTATAACCACCTCACAGGTCGGCTTAACAAGCCGGCCTTTTTTGTTTATTGCTTCTTCCAACCAATCTCATCTTCATTTCGTACCTATCTCTTCCATTATCTCTGAACTTCTTAAGCTTCAAAAGCACTCTTTTTTCCCCACAAGGATACAATAAGGATATAGTCGTTGAACCGTTATCGTCATGGCCAAAAAGAAGAACAGGAAGTATCTAAACTTTTTTCTTTTCGGTCTTTTCGATAAAATGGAAATATCCGTTTTCATAAAGAAACAGATATTTTGGATGACAGAGGCGAAAATCATGTTACAACAGTTCAATGCACAACTGGAAAAAAGAATGCCGATTATCACGCCGGTCAGCGTGATCCTTGGCGTATTATTCGCCCATTCTTTGCATTCCTTTGCTTTTTTAGTTCCGTGGCTTTTTGCGTTTATGACCTTTGCCGGCAGCTTAAGTTCGAATTTTCGATCGTTTAAAGAGGCCGTTTTGCACCCGCTGCCCATTTTTCTGACGATGGCCATCCTCCATATTCTAATGCCGCTTGGAGCGTGGGCTTTTGGCCATCTTGCTTTTCACGGCGATCTTTACACGATCACGGGGCTCACTTTGGCTATGGCCATTCCGACCGGCATCACAAGCTTTATATGAGTTTCCATTTATAAAGGAAATATTCCTCTTACTCTTTCGGTGATTTTGATCGACACGTTCCTCTCGCCGTTTATCGTTCCTTATACGGTTTCCTTCTTCATCGGAGCCAAAGTGGAAATAAACACGATGGATATAATGAGCGGGCTGATCGGAATGATCGTCATTCCGTCGCTGATCGGCATGCTGGTTAACCAAATTTCAAAAGGAAAAGCCAAGGAAGTGCTTGCCCCTCGCTTGGCCCCGTTTTCGAGAATCTTTTTAGGAATCGTCGTCTTAATCAACAGCTCAGTGATTGCTCCGTATTTGCGCCATATCGATTGGAAACTGGTCGAAATTGCGGCGGCTGTATTTTTGATCGCTTTTAGCGGCTATTACCTGTCCTTTATTATCGGCCGGATATTCAAACAGAAAAAAGACACAGTGGTCGCGATCACATTCCTTGGAGGCATGCGCAACATCAGCGCAGGTGCGGTCGTCGCAGTTTATTACTTCCCGGCCAAAGCCGCCGTTCCCGTTGTGATCGGCATGCTCTTCCAGCAAATCCTCGCCTCCACATACGGACACATCGTGGACCACTATTATCGAAAACAAGCTAAAGCTTCGGAAAAGAGGGTGTCTTAGTAGCGTTAGAGGATGGCAAAATCAATTAAAAGTAGATCGTATGATATCAATTTTTAAAATTGCAGCTAATTCCAGAAATGAAGTAGTTTATATGAAAAACGTGTTAGAAGAGGAGCTCGTAAATGAAGCCGAATTTACAAACCGAAGGGATAATCATTTCTGAAAGCTTTCATAATAAGAGGAATAAAACATAAATGAACGTGCCAATTGTTGAGGGCTTCTTTTGAATGAAGTCCTCATATTGATTCATGTCGTCAAAACGTTCATACCGCAACTTCATCTGTTGAATCCTCTAAATACAGATGGTTGTCTTAGTTCAATAAAAAGCTCATCATTCTTTGTGTGATAAACAATGGTATTTTTATTTGATTTTAATAATTCCTTCGTTGCTTCTTGTAAATCCTTGATTGGACGAATCAACGCGACATCATCGACAATCTTTTTATTTCCGACTACATGGGCATCTAAAACTGACAATAAAACGTATTGATCAGGATAAATTTCACGTACTTCTTGCCATTTCACTTTCCCCGCCCCCATGTGCAAAATTTAGATTCGTTAAATTTATTGTATTTCCTTAAAAATTTATATTCAAGAAACTTTATGAGTCATGACGATGTGATACGTTCCTAGAAACGATTTACTCTAAAATGAAACAATATTCGTTATTACCAACTTTATGGAACAGTACCACAACTAATCGAGTAGGAGGGAGCGATTAACTCCCGTCCTCTCACACCACCGTACGTACGGTTCCGTATACGGCGGTTCAATTAAGATAATTGACGCAAGTCTTTATAACTTCCGTGAATAGCTGTTCTCTTTATGCCAGTGGTCACTCCACCCTCCAAGAGGTCTCCCACGGGATTCACCGCTTCCTCCCTCAAGTGAGGTACTACGTTTTCTGTGTTCATCATGACTCACTGAATACCAAGGGCTATTCTCTCTTCATTGTTCGGTCCTTCTTAGTTGTTCTAGACCAACTAATACTATGACCTCTGCTGACTTCTGACGGTTCAGCTACTTATCACTAAGTAGGTTATGAAGAGTACTTCACCTATCCGCCAGACCTCCCCGGGTAAGTACATGCACTTTCACACCATCTATCCGCCTCATTTACTCGATATGACCTTCGACAGAAAGAGCTTTGTTTTGTTATGCAAACTCACTCCATCATACCTAGCCTTATATGAGGTTCGTGTTCCTCGGTCCGGTGTTTTGCCTCCAGCTTCCTTCAGATTCCGCGTCACCACGGACACCCTTGCGTTAAGCTAACTGCTACTTCTGCCTTCTTAGCTCGGGACTTTCACCCTATAGATTACACCCATGCCGGGCGCACATAAAAAACAATAATCATAATGATTATTGTGACACATAGAAACCAATTAAAAATTACTTTTCTTCTCCCTTTTGCATCATAAAAAATAAATCTAGGTGTGGATTTCTCTTGTTTCATTTTTGGGAAAATACTCCTTTATTTGGTCTTGGTACCAACATAAAATATATGAAAAGGGGATCGCTTCCAGCTTCACTTTTCTCCTTTTTTGTTCCATTCATTTGCATGGTACATCATATAACACTTCGATCCATTTCTAAAACGGACCAAAGTTAGAAATTATTTATAATCAACATGACAATTCTCTTTTCCCTTCTCAAATACTTTCGACCTAAAAGAATGGATTCTTCAAACTCCTCTTCCATCCTCTGCTAATGATTACATTCATTCAATAATAAAAAAAGTGATGCTAAAGCCACTAAAATGGCAAATGGAACTCTATCGAAACAAACCAGATGAACTCGATGAATGTGCTATTAAATAAGATAATCCGCTATTTGCCAATCTACGGGAGATTTAGTAGGTGGCCGGGGAGGAACTTAGTAATAGAAATGATGACATACAGGTAGCTGTGATTATAAATCTTGGTTCAGCATTGTGCATTACAAAGCCCTGATTAACGATTTAGACAGCAGGGATTTATTCATTTTCCTAAAAACGGAAGAAAAGAAAGTGGAATAAATGACAAAAAAATCGGTTAAGAAAAGAGGCTGTGGGACATCGGTCTCAGTATGAACGTAATATCCTAGTGAATCATATAGCAATTCTATTATTCACACAGAGAACGAAACTACAATTGCAAGGAAGGACAAAAGAAGAAACAAGGAGTAGTCTATGCCAAACAGAGACTGGTAAATATTGTGTATCGAATTATGAAGGAGTAAAGACCTTATGCGTAGCCAAATAGCTGAACTAGAAAGCACATGATGAAAAAGAGATAAAGCTGGACTGCATCTAGTATCTCTTTATCCACCTTACGACCTATCTAATAAATCGTGATGACTTAGTACAATCAGAATTAAAAATTTAGAAGAAAGTACATAAGTTGAACTCTAAGATGATTTGTCTTAGCGTTTTTAATCTTAGTTTCTTAAACCTCAAGATATTAATTTTCTTACAAAATTTTGGGCTTAATAGTCATCCAAAGTATTAACTAAGCTCTCATCTTTCGAGGTTTAAGTACTTGACTTCATCCTAATCTTATTTTTTCGCCAATCAAAATATAATCAAAATATAATCACCATTACGGTTACATTGTAATTTACCCTCACCTATCAACCAAATACATTTATCTGTTTCAAAAATAAAAGTGGTTCTATCACCTTCATTCAATGCAAAATCTTTAATCTTTCCTAAGTTAACTTCCCAATAACCTTCATATTCCTCAGTATTATCCAATAGCTTCATACCTGAACAACTTAATTTTATATATTTACCGTAACTATTTCGGTATTCTATATTTATAATATTATAATTTTTCAATATATTCATCCCTTTCATATTTGTATTACCTTTTGCTTGAGTTCATATTCTTTCCACTTCTTCAGAACTCAGAATTACTTGACTTACTTTGTATTTCCCTCTGTTGATACATTCAGCACTCTTAAGTGTAGTTTCAGTATCAAAACCACTATCGACTAAACTACTGCCACGTTTACTACAGAAAAAATGACAAGGATCATTATTCCATCCCCTTATCAAGGATAAAAAGAGACTCTAGCGAAACTAGAGTCCCTTTCATGTAATCTAAAATTAACGAAGAAGTTGCAATACTCCTTGCGGTTGTTGATTCGCTTGAGCCAACATAGCTTGAGCAGCTTGAGCAAGAATAGAAGCTTTTGTTTGTTCCATCATTTCTTTTGCCATATTTACGTCACGGATACGCGATTCAGCAGCTGTTAAATTTTCGGAAGATGTGCTTAGGTTGTTAATTGTATGTTCTAAGCGGTTTTGGTAAGCACCAAGTTTAGAGCGTTCAGCCGACACTTTTTCAATGGCATTATTAATAGTAGTAATAGCTGCATTGGCTGCTTCTTGACTTGAAATGTCAACACCTTTTACTTCGAAAGTAGTATCAGAATTAACAGCAGTTCCCAAAGTAAATAAAATATTACCCGCCGCATCTTTAAATGTTTTACCATCAGTAGAAGTTGCTACTACTTGTCCACTAGAATTTTTGAGTTCTTTTGTTGTTGAATTGTAAGAATATGTTCCAGCTTCGAGACCATTGTTAGTAGCGGCAGCAGTACCAGTGGCCTTGGAGTTATCTATTTTTACGGTACCACTTGTAACTGCATCAGCAAAAGTACATACATCATCCTTAGAACCAGCAGCAGTAAAAGTTTTTCCATCTGTGCTAGATGCTACTGCTAGACCATTACTATCGATCAATTCATATTTACCTGTAGTGTCGTTTTTCTTAACTGTATATGTTCCATTAGCTATTTTTTGTGTTTTATTTGCGTTACTATTTTGTGTTCCATCGTTATCATTTTGTGTTTTATTTGCGTTACCACTTAGTGTAGCAGTAGCAGTATAAGTAACATCGCCTGCTACTCCAAGTGTGAAACCTCTCATATCAGAAATTTGTAAGCTTAAATTTTGACTTTCATTAGCACCAATTTGGAAAGTACCTTTAAAAGATCCATTTAAAAGCTTTTGTGTATTAAATTCGGTTGTATTTCCTATCCGACTTAGTTCTTGTGACAACTGATCAACTTCTTTTTGAAGTTCTGCACGGTCTGATGCAGTGTTCGTATCGTTAGCCGCTTGAACCGCCAATTCGCGCATACGTTGAAGGATATCATGTGTTTCATTTAAAGCACCTTCAGCTGTTTGAATTAGTGAAATTGCGTCTTGCGAGTTGCGAGATGCTTGGTCTAAGCCGCGAATTTGAGCGCGCATTTTTTCGGAGATTGCAAGCCCTGCTGCGTCGTCTCCGGCACGGTTAATGCGAAGACCGGAAGATAGTTTTTCCATCGATTTTGATTGGGCATTAGAGGCAGCATTTAATCGGTTTAACGTATTTAACGCTGCGATATTGTGGTTGATAATCATGTTCTTTTCCTCCTTGAATGGGTTTTGCTTCACATCCGTGTGAATGTGAGGATAATAGGTCGGCCGCCCTATTTCCTCGCTCGTGTTTAATATCGGCGCCGGGAAAGATTGTTTAATAGTTTTAAAAAAATTTTTTCGTCTTTATGCTAAAATGAGCTAAATTGGTTAAAAGGAGCTTTATGGATATTGCCGCGTTATCGGTTGGATTGCATCAAATCCAGCTGCAGCAAAACATCGGAATTGCGCTAACGAAAAAAGCGATGGATACGGCGCAAATTCAAAGCCAAGAAATGATCAACATGATTCAGCAATCAGCCGTTCCCGCTCCCCATCCGACATCCGGTCAAAAGATTGATGTAAGGATTTAACTTAAAAAATCCGACAGCCGAGCTGCCGGATTTTTTAATATCATCTTTTCTGTATCTTCTATGCCCATCAGTTGATATTTCCTTTCCATTTGTGATATTTTTACATAAAATTAAGGACGATTTTTTCATAAAAATGCTTGATTCCGTTTTTCATTCTCAGGTGGAGAGGGTTTTTATATGGAAGAAAACAGACACGGCAGTCCGGCAGCAGGGCAAGCGGCTTCGTCGAAAAGACGCTGGTGGATTTTGGCGACGGTGTCGATCGGGACGTTTATGGCCACGCTGGATGGCAGCATCGCCAATGTGGCGCTGCCGTCGATTGCCCGCGACACTCATACGTCCATGGGAGATGTGCAGTGGGTGTTAAACGCGTATCTGCTGACGATTTGCGCCCTTTTGCCCGTTGTGGGGAAAATTTCCGACATGGTGGGACGTACGCGGATTTATAATGACGGGTTTTTGATCTTTACGCTGGGGTCGTTATGGTGCGGACTTTCTCATTCGCTTACAGGATTGATACTGGCCCGAATCGTTCAAGCGATCGGTGCGGCCTGTATGATGGCGAACAACCAAGCGATTGTATCGGTGACATTCGCAAGCGGCGACCGCGGCCGGGCAATGGGGATTACAGGAGCGATGGTGTCGATCGGATCGCTGACGGGTCCGGGGATCGGCGGGATTTTAATCGGCCATTTTGGCTGGCCGGCGATCTTTTTCGTGAACATTCCCATTGGGATCATCGGCTTTATTGCCGGCTGGTTTATTTTGCCCCGCTCAAAAAGAAACAGCCATCAAGAACCTTTCGATTATACGGGCTCGGTTTTGTTTATGATCGGAATGGTCGCCTTCTTGTACACGGCCTCTAAAGGCGAAGAATGGGGCTGGGGGTCCAACAGAACGCTTTCGCTCGGTCTTCTGGCAATCATTTTCTTATTTGCGTTTTTCATTTGGGAACGAAAAACGCGCTTTCCGATGATTGACTTTTCTCTGTACCGGATTCGCGCGTTCCGTATCGGCAATATCACGGCGTTATTGTCGTTTGTTGCTCTTTTCTGCTCGAACGTGATGATGCCGTTTTACTTGCAAAACATACTCGGATTCTCTCCGGAAAAAACCGGTTATGCGATGATGGTGTACCCGATGGTGATGGCGGTTGTCGCTCCGTTTGCGGGCTGGCTTTCCGATAAAATCGGGTCGTCGTATTTAACGACCGGGGGATTGCTTCTGAATGCGATTGGATTCGCACTTTTAAATACGTTGTCGATGAAAGAAAGCATGTGGGTCGTGGCTCTGCACTTAGCGATTTTCGGGCTTGGCCACGGTTTCTTCCAGTCGCCGAACAATTCCAGCGTGATGGGTGCCGTTCCGCGTCCGCAGCTGGGAACGGCTGGAGGGCTGAATGCGCTTGTCCGCAATGTCGGAATGGTTTTAGGCGTTTCGTTCTCCGTCACTTTGCTGACGTTCCGCATGAATCAGCTGAGCGGCCATTCAGGGCAAGTTTCCGCTCACGAAAGCGACGCTGCTTTGATGATGCAAGCACTTCATACCGTTTTCTGGACGGCGTTTGCGATTTGCTTAGTTGGCGTTATGCTTTCCTCTTTGCGCCTGAAAAAACAACCCCAGTCTTCTGATTAAAACCGTCCTTCTCCGACATTCACACACGTTTGTCGGAGAGGCTTTTAATTGGCTGGATTATTGCCGTCGAATGTGAATAAAGAAAGATAGGGGCAACGTCTAAAATGGAAAAATGGCCGACCGGTACATTCTCATTCCCGTTCTAATACCGGAGCGAGACGACTGATTTGCTGACGGTGATATGCTCCAACGGATACCCTCTGCTCCGCAAATAATATTCCACGCCGTTTTTGGCAATATCGATATTATTTTTAGGACCGATGGTGACATGCCTCACCGGCAGCTTTTCTTTCAATTCAATCGAAATATAAGGAATAATGATGCCGTTAGCCGAACGAAACAAGACTTTGCCGTCGCCGGTATTTGCTTTTCTTCTGCGTGTAAAGGCAATGCGGTATTCTTCTTCGTTTTTGAAAGCTTCATGTTTGAAAAAAATCGAACAGGATGTAATGATTTCCGTAAAATATGTCGGCAGTTTGGCAACCATTTCATCATCGTTGAACTGCCTGCGGTGCTGCAGGAGGAATTCAAACGATCGGATCAAAGAATGAAGGAGAGTCTGTTCCTACTTTTCTTTTTCGTACAGAACATTTCCATAAACAACGCTGAATTCTTGTCCCATGTTTTCCGAAAGGCGGTTGATTTCCGCCAACAATTTATCGTAAGAAAAGCCGATATTGTAGCCGTCACCCCCCGAGTAGTTGTACCAGAGGGTTAACGAATCTTGATTGGGAGTCAAAGACAAAACGTACACTTCCAAATGATCCAAATGAATCTCATGCAAAAATTTAGAAAGAGCCCATCTCATTTTTCCCACAAATCGATTCCGGCATTTCAAAAGTTCCACGTCATTTCCGTACTTTTGGTTGATGTGTTGTTCAAATAATTCAAGCACATGGCGGGCAATATGATGAATGTAGACCAACTCGCCCGAATCGTTTAAGAAATTTCCTTTGGACATCCAGATGCTTCTGTTGTCGATCATTCCCATGAAACTGTCCAAATTGGTGTAGTGGTAGAGAATATCATGGGGACGTTCCGTTTGCCCTATGGCACTTCCCCGTACTTCCAAAACAGCGATTGCAGCTGCTGCATGAATGAGTCTTGTTCTGCCATCCCATCACTCCCCGATCATATTCACGATGTCCATGTTTCATTTATTTCAACCACTTCTTCTCTTCTTTTTCCCAAAATTCTGAAAAACAAACCTGCGTTCCGATCGCGCCGCACCTCCAACATATGGCATCCACTAAAGCGAAAAAGCCGAATTCCCTTTCCGCTTGAAAAAGAATCCGGCCTTACGTTTTTTACTATTCTTATGATGGATTGTCCGTACTTATCCCTTTTTTTTTTCCGTTCGTTTATTTAGGACGGTTTCCGGAAAAAATCAATGGCGGCTGTAATGGTTGAAAATCCATTCTTTCCATAAGAATATAACGAATCCCATTAGCCTAAGCGTAACAGAATTTCATGTGGATCTTTCCTCATTCGCCAAAATCCGATACACTTTTTATAAATGCAGTGGACGCAGAGAAAGAAGGAGGAAACAAATTCATGATTTTCATTTTATATGCAAGCCTTATTCTTTTTATCGGAGTTCTGATCTTTTTGGACCGTGTTGCCGTTAAAACATACCGCTCCGCCCGGCCGAAAGTCGAACATATTCAAGGGACGATCAAACGTATGCAAGAGCAAACCGATCTTATCAAAACGGAAGCCATCAAACTTTCTGAATATCAGCGTCAAATGCTGGAAAAGATCGAAGACACCAGGAATTCATTGGAAACTGCTGCAACAGCGGCGAAGCAAACACCGGAAATGGTGAAAGAATTCTTTAGCGCTCTCTACACTCAAAGAAAAAAGAATTAAGCTGACCAAATTCATCTTATACAATTGATAATCTCTCTGCTTTTCGGATGTCGATCCACGCGGCATCCTTTTTTAAATAAAATAATTTTTTATTAAATTTTTCTTTTTTTATTTTTCAAACGCTTTCACTAATGCTTCCATCTTGACTTCGACATCGTACGACATTATACTCAAAAAGTAGTAATATTGAGATTTCTGAAAATTCAACTATTTTTATAGGAGGACATCATGAGTACACTATTTCGAAAAAAATCGATCGATGAGATGCTTATGCAGAGCCGGAAGAAAGAGTTGAAGCGATCGCTTGGATTGCTGGACTTGATCTTTCTTGGCGTCGGTTGTGTAATTGGGACAGGCATTTTTGTAGTAACGGGAGTTGTAGCAGCTCAAAGTGCAGGTCCCGCTATTATCCTTTCCTTTATCCTTGCCGGAATTGCCTGCGCGTTGGCTGCCTTTTGCTATGCAGAATTTTCATCAGCTGTGCCGATTTCCGGAAGTGTTTATACGTACACATACGCGACACTTGGCGAAATTTTCGCCTTTTTGATCGGCTGGGACTTAATGTTGGAGTACGTTCTGGCCATTTCAGCAGTCGCAACAGGTTGGTCGGCTTATTTTCAATCGCTTATTGAGGGATTTGGTATAAAAATACCCGCCATTCTTTCTTCAGCTCCCGGATCAGGGCATGGCGGAGTAGTAAATTTACCGGCAATTCTGATTATTTTGTTAATTACTGCTTTAGTCAGTAAAGGAGTAAAAGAAAGCACTCGTTTCAACAATATTATGGTGCTTGTGAAGCTTGCCGTGATCCTCGCTTTTATCGTTGCGGGCGCTGGCTATGTGAAGCCGGATAATTGGACACCGTTTATGCCATTCGGTTTTAGCGGAGTCGTTACGAGTGCAGCGACGGTTTTCTTTGCCTATATCGGTTTTGATGTGATTGCCACTGCTTCCGAGGAAGTGAAACGTCCGCAGCGGGATATGCCTATTGGAATTATCGCTTCCTTAGCCATTTGTACGATCTTATATATTGGTGTTTCTCTTGTTCTAACGGGAATGATCCCTTACACAAAACTGAATGTCGCCGACCCGGTCGCCTTTGCTCTTAAATTTGTCGGTCAAGACCGGTTGGCCGGGATTATATCTGTAGGCGCCGTTGCCGGAATCACTACTGTTCTGCTCGCTTTGATTTACGCACAAGTCCGGCTTTCTTATGCGATGAGCCGTGACGGTCTGCTTCCAAAAGTGCTTGGCCGTGTTCACCCAACTTACAAAACGCCGTTTGTCAACACTTGGATCACAGGAATTATCGCTGCCTTTATTGCAGGATTCGTGGATTTAACTACTCTTGCTCATCTTGTCAATATGGGAACGCTCGCAGCCTTTTCGCTCATTTCCATTTCGATTATCGTATTACGGAAAAAATATCCTGACTTAAAACCTTCATTCAGCGTTCCATTTGTTCCTGTGCTTCCGGCTATCAGTGCTCTGATCTGTATTTACTTGTCACTTAGCTTGCCAAAAGTCACTTGGATTTCTTTTCTCATTTGGCTGGCGTTCGGAACGCTCGTTTACTTTATCTACGCCAGAAAGCATAGCCATTTATCCAGCCCTCGACAATAATGATGTATGTGTTCTGTTGCACTAGTGCTTATGCTTATCCTTGTCCAACAGATTCTTCCAATCAAGAAGATTGTGTGGTTCTTTCTTTGATTCCTTCTTCAAGGTGAGCCAAATTTTCTCAATGGAATACGGAACTTTTTTCAATCAAATAGAAGACGCCTTATCAAAGCAGCTGAGACTCGCTTCCGGAAAAGAATGGCCCCTTCAAACTTTCTTGCAATGTATGGAAAAACGGTCCGTTTTTTCTATACTGTAAAGTTTGGAGAGGCTATTTTTTACATTAGGGCAGGTAGTACTTAAGAAAAGGCGAATACGAAAGATAATCCATTTTGTAAGCGCTTTAATAATGATAAATGATTGTTTTTCTTCATTTTTTTCCCTTTACATTCTCACTCTTCCAGGATTAAGATATGAACATTCTAAAAATAATAAAGTTAATCCAAGCATCTTTTATCGCTTAATTCATGATGATGAAGCGGGGGAAACCAATCGCGGCCTTATAGGCTGCATGGGGTGAATCCTAATATTTAGGAGGGGTGACTCTTTCCACCCTAATCCGACAGCTAACCTCGTAGGCGTTTGAAAAGAGGAGATGTCTCTTTGCCTATGCTCTTTAGTGCCGCAGAGTCATTTTCCCCTCTGCGGTTTTTGTTTGCGCAAAATGAAATCTCCACTTTCACCAATATTTTGAAGCAAGAGGTGCAGAACCATTATGTATACGACATTAAAACGATTGCTGATAGGAAAGCCGCTGAAAACCAATGCTCTAAGCGAGCATAAATTAAGCAAAAGGAAAGCGCTGGCTATTTTGTCATCCGATGCTTTATCTTCCGTTGCATACGGACCTGAACAGGTGCTGATCGTCTTAGCTACTGTCGGAGCCGCGGCTTACTGGTACTCCATTCCAATCGCAGTGGGGATTTTGATACTGCTCATAGCGCTCATCCTCTCCTATCGGCAAATTATTTACGCCTACCCCCACGGTGGTGGAGCGTATATCGTATCTCGAAATAACTTGGGCGAAACAACCGGTCTCGTCGCCGGCGGATCGCTCTTGGTCGACTATATTTTAACCGTTGCCGTCAGCATTTCCGCAGGGACGGACGCCATCACTTCGGCATTTCCTTCCCTGCACGCCCACAGCGTTCTGATTTCTATTCTTCTTGTGCTCTTTATTACTATTTTAAATTTGCGTGGGCTGTCAGAGTCAGCAACCGTGTTATCTTATCCGGTCTATTTGTTCGTATTGGCATTATTCATTTTAATTGCGGTCGGAATTCAGAAAGTCGCCACCGGCCAAATCCCAGCTACTGCCCATGAACCGATGGGACATTGGGTGGATGGCGTCAGCATGTTTTTATTGTTAAAAGCTTTTACATCCGGATGCTCTGCGTTGACAGGCGTCGAAGCCGTTTCGAACGCGATTCCGAATTTTAAAGATCCCGCAGAAAAAAATGCGGCCCGCACGCTTATGATGATGGGCGTTTTGCTCGGAATTTTGTTTTCCGGCATTACCTTTTTAGCTTATTGGTACGGTATCAGTCCGAAAGCGGACGAAACCGTCGTTTCTCAAATTGCGGATGAAACATTCGGCCGAACGCCGTTGTATTACTTTGTACAAGGAACGACCGCCTTAATTCTCGTGTTGGCAGCGAATACCGGTTTTTCTGCTTTTCCTCTTCTCGCGGTCAACTTGGCGACAGATAAATATTTGCCGCGTATGTTTACCATTCGTGGCGACCGACTTGGATATTCAAATGGCATTTTGTTTTTAAGCATTGCTTCCATGATTCTGATTATCGCGTTTAAAGGAAAAACGGAAAACTTAATTCCTTTATATGCGGTTGGCGTTTTCATTCCTTTCACCCTCTCTCAAACCGGGATGATTGTGAAATGGATTCGGGAAAAACCAAAAGGATGGCAATGGAAGCTTGTGACTAACTTTGTCGGAGCGTTTATAACCTTTACGGTCGTTCTGACGTTGTTCATTACAAAATTTACTCATGTTTGGGCTGTTTTCGTCTTTTTGCCTGTAATCATTACCATGTTTTATAAAATTAAGCATCATTATATCAACGTGGGAGAACAATTGCGGATCAACCCTGATGAACAAACTCCGCCTATTGCGGGCAATGTCGTCATCGTTCCGGTCGCCGGAATCACGAAAGTAGTGGAAAACTCATTAAAATATGCCCAATCGATCGGCGATTATGTCATTGCTGTCTATGTGGCGTTCGACCGCGAAAGCGAAGAAGCCATGCAAGAAAAATGGAAAGAATGGCAGCCTGATGTGCGGCTTTTAACCTTTGTGTCTCAATATCGAAGTTTGGTTCATCCGATAGGAAGGCTCGTTGATTTTATCGAAGACAAAGCAGAAGATCACAATTATCAAGTAACCGTTTTGATACCGCAGTTTTTGCCGCGCAAAAGATGGCACCATATTTTGCATAACCAGTCGAGTTTGCTGCTTAGAGCCTATTTGCTTCGTACAAAAAACGTTGTCGTCTCCACTGTTCCTTACCATTTCAAGAAATAGCCAAAAGCCCCTAAACTTCGAAAGGGGCTTTTTCTTTTTGGAATCGAACTACAGCTTCCTCCTGCCTCCATTCTTCTAGCTATCACTTATAAAGCAAAATTAAAACCATCTATAGAGCGTCTACACATTTAAACAGCACGATCATGATTTTATTTTTTGATTTTTTCAAAAAAAATACTAGATAAAACCAGTTATTTTGATAGAATTAATCTTGATCTGTAGTTTCCAATAAGCGGCAGTGAGGGTATCCGCTTACACTCTGATCGACTACCAGTAAGAGCAAAGGACGAAGAAAATGTGTACAGAGTAGCGATTGATGATGAAAGAGATGTGTATATGGCCAGTTCCATCGGAAAAAAAGTGGCGGAAGAATTTGGACTGGACAAAATTCAACAAACCAAGCTGGTCGTTTCGATCATGGAATTGGCACGTAATATTATCTATTACGCGGCAAAAGGGGAAATTTTTATTATTCCCGTTCCCAATTACGGAATTGAAATTGTGGCAATCGACCAAGGGCCGGGAATCAAAGAGATTGAGAAAGTTCTGAAAAGTGAGATACGTTCCAAAAAAGGGCTCGGCCTCGGTTTATCCGGAGTACAGCGGTTAATGGATGAATTTGAAATCACCAGTAAAGAAAACATAGGAACGAGAATCCGCGCCGTGAAGTGGTTAAATGAAAGGCAGGGGAACCATCATTAATAAACAATTGAAACATGAAGAAGTACACTATGGTTTGATTCTGCTTAAGCCGGACGGCCAAATTGAATATATGAACGACAAGGCACAGAAATTAACAGGACATAACAGCCAGTCCGAACCGAAAAATATTTTTCAGTGCTTTTCCCATCCAGAGATCAGCAAAAAGCTGCACGATTGCATAGGCGGGACTTGCGAACAATTTGTCGCTCATGTTCACTCCAGACCTCATCTTTTTTTGTTCCATAAAGGCATTGGTCATCCGCCCTCAAGTCATTATTTGTATATCTTCAGCCTTGATCAGCTGAAGAATGTAGAAAATCACCATAATTGGAATGAGAGCTTATTAACTTCCATCGGTGAGATGACAGCCGGCATCGCTCATGAAGTAAGAAACCCTTTAACAGCTGTAAAAGGGTTTTTGCAATTATTGGATCAATCCTATAAACCAGAGTATATCGAAATTGCTCAAAGCGAGCTGGAACGGGCGATTACCATTTTAAATGAGCTCATGAGCGTTTCCAAACCGGAATTTGATCAAGAAAAACGAACCACGTTTTCCATCGCCGCTGAAATTGAATCGATTTTGCTTCTGTTTCAAAACCAGCTTTATAACATTAAAGTCGTCAAAAAGTTGGAACATCCAAGCGCCGTCATTACGGGGAGAAAGGGCCAAATCAAAAAAGCGCTTTTCAACATTGTGAAAAATGCGATCGAAGCGATGCCCAAAGGTGGAATCTTGACGATTGAACAGTATGAAGATCATGAAGGAGTCCATATCAGAATTGCGGATACCGGCGTCGGCATCCCGAAGGATAAATTACGAATGCTCGGCACCCCTTTCTTCAGTTTAAAGGAAGACGGAACGGGAATGGGAGTGGCGCAAGTGTTTTCAGCCATGCAAAACAATAATGCATTCGTTCAAGTAGAAAGCGAAGAAGGAAAAGGAACTGCTTTTTGTTTGCACTTTCCAAAAGGCATCCGGCATTTAGATCCATTCTCCAGGAGGGATATTATGGCGAAAACAATTTCTTTAGAAAATGAGTTAACTGAATTTTTAATTCAAAACATCGATCAATATGCGAAACAATGGGTTCAATATTTACAAGAACATAAAAGCTATTATAATCACTTTCACGTAAGCAGCGACGCAGAAGCAGTTCAATCATTGTAAGCGTTTTATAAGCCTTGTCGTAAGAAGCATTCCGGAAATTAAAGCGGAAGAAATCATGGACTGGTCGAAAGAGCTTGGTACATCAAGGGCCAAAACCGATTTTCCCATTCATCTGGCTTGGGAATTTTTCCAATCTTCCCGGAGCATGATTTGGGAGGCCATTCATTCCTTTTATCAACAAACCGGCACCGGTCTGGTCATCGATGAGTTTTTTTCACTCGAACGGAAAGTCAATAATATTATTGATATGATGATTAACTCCTACACAGCTTATTATGTTCAATATAAAGACGAATTGCTGAAAAGCCAGCGCGAGACCGTCGATGAGTTGTCCGTGCCCGTTATACCTATCACCGATAAAATATGCATTCTTCCGATTGTGGGCACTGTCGATACATATCGAGCGAAAAAAATTCGCGAGAAGACTCTTTTTAAAGTGAAAGAGTTTAAAGCGCGCAAATTAATTATTGACGTCTCCGGAGTTCCCTTCGTTGACACCGCTGTCGTCAACCATCTTTTTAAAATTGTGAGAGGGATTAAACTGTTGGGATGTTCCACCATCTTAACCGGAATCAGTCCGGAGATCGCCGATACGATGATCGAACTCGGCATCGAAATCGGAGAAGAGCTGGAAACCCGCTCCGACCTTCAGCAGGCACTCCAAGAAATCGGCTTTGACCACGCTTCTAACCATATGAAAACAAAAAGATAAATGAAAATTGGAATCGCACTAAAAAGAATGACCGCCTGTTGACGGTCATTCTTTTCTCCTATACGGCTTTCATGACAATGTTATAACCGGCTTTCTGCTTCTTTGTTGATCGGCTGCGGATTTCTCATAATGAACGGATACAGCAGCAATCCGACCACAAATAGACCGATGCCTAGCAAGAAAGTTCTCATATCAGCCGTTCCTGTTTTAATGACCCAAATGGAGTACACCAATGCGAGAACGGTAATCACGCCGTCTGTTCTCCGTGCTCCTTGCGCTAAGCCATAAGTTTCTCCGGTAATCACCAACTTTAATTGATAGACGGCAGACACAAGATACGGAATCAAATAGGCCAACGTCGCCACTACAATGACAAAATTATAGGCTCGGTTCACCGTATGGGATATGGTCGAAAACAAGAAAATCTGCGTCATCAAATTGGTGAGGGTTAAAGAGTTTCTTGGACTTCCCTTTCCATTGGTTTTGGCGAAAAAAGCAGGGAATAGTCCCGTTTTTGCCGCTTGATAAGGCACTTCGGAACTGACGACAATCCAGCCTACAGTCGATCCAAACAAAGAAATTAACGCTAAAATTGCCATAATATAAGTACCGCCGCTTCCAATCACTTGTCCTAAAGCATCGACAAGCGGTTTTTGCGATTCTCTCAGTTCATCTTGAGAGAGAGCCCCCATCGTCAGCAGTGTAATCCCGATATAAATCAGCATCGAAATCAATAATCCTAAAAGGGTTGCTTTCTTAACATCTCCTTGCGACTTTGCCCGGTTGGAAAGCATTACGGCCGATTCGATGCCGATAAAAGCCCACAACGCGGAAATAGCTGCACCATTGATTTGTCCGCCCAAAGACACTGCCTTTCCGGTCGAATCCACAAAATGTTTGGCATTTCCCAAGTTGCTTTGATCAAAAGCAAAAATAGTCAAAACGACAAATAAGGTAAATCCAAGCACTTTCGCAACAGTCGCCGTTAAATTGATTTTCCCGGCACCGTCAAAGCTGCGAGTCAGAATCCATTGAATTCCCCACAGCATCACCGTACACACTAAAAAAGTGATCAGTTTGCCCACTTCCAATTGAAACGATCCGGCTGACCATAAAAGTTTTTTGCTTTGCATGATCGGGAAAAAGGTAGTTAAATAACCGGCAAAAGAAATGATGACCGAAGCGGTCGCAGCCCAGTTGGCTGCCCAATATCCCCACGCCATGCTGTAGCCGGCAACCCGTCCGGCATTAGGCGAAGAAAACATCGCTTGCGCGTAGCTTTGCGGCCCCGCTTTCAGCTCCGGTTTTCGAATAGACAAATTTCCAAATACGAGCGCAATCATAAAAACCCCCAGCCCGGTTGCTATCCAGGCGAGAGTGGCCCCCCACGGACTGGACACTTGGGCCAAATTAGTTGGAAGCATAAAAACGCCGCCTCCTACCATATTTCCAACAACAAACATGGTTAAAATCCATAATCCCCATTTTTTATTGTTCATTCTGCTCACCTTTCTGATTCATTATCTCAAAACCAATCCTTCTTCCTTTATTGAGAAAAAACGATCATTTTCATCGGGATCTTGATTTGACTTTACTATTTTACAACAAATTCTTTAGTTTAGTAAAGTGGTAGAATGATAAAGAGAGAGGAAATGTATCCCACCGTTCAAAAGTCCTCGATATATTCTTGAAAACAGGCATAAAAAAATGGGGCCGACTGAAAAGCCATAGTTATGGCTCTTTACAGTCAGTCCCTGATATTCGAAAACTTAGGTGCATTGAACTCCTAAGCGTAAATGAAACATCCGTTACAGAAAACTTATAAAAAGTTATAATTTCCTACAACTTTTATGTTTCATTACTTCTTCATCGTGTCTGCTTTCACGTCTATCTATTAAACAGATCGCTACTTGCATTTGGTGTAACACTCCAAAGTCGTAAATTCCCGACTAACGAATCGGTACATGTCTGCATTAACTTGCATTGTTAAGATGCAGATTCTAAAACATTTTCACCATATTTTTTAAGATTTATAGACGCTTGATAATCTCGATCAACAATATTTCCACATTCGCATTCAAAAGTTCTATCGGATAACTTCAAGTCTTTTTTAACTTTTCCGCAACAAGAACACAACTTAGAACTTGGAAACCATCTATCCGCCAAAATGAAGCGAATATTATTCCAATTTGACTTGTATTCAATTTGTCTTCTAAATTCATGGAAACACTGTTGTTGAACAGATTCAGCTAAATGTTTATTTTTCATCATACCTTTTACATTCAAATCTTCTAAAACAATAAACATTGGTTTTCTGTTTACGATTTCAGAAGTGATTTGATGTATGTAGTTATGACGAATATTCGTTAGTCTTCGTGAAACTTTTAAAAGTTGCTTTTCACTTTTTATAATGTTGTTGGTTTTCCTGTAACGGTTTCCCTCCCTTCCTTTTTCATATTTTCTTGAAATTTTACGTTGCAACCTGCGCTTTTTCTTTTCTAATTGCCTAATTCTTTTTGTTTTATTAATATTTCCATAAACTTTACCATCAGAACAAACAGCTAAATCTTTTATTCCTAAGTCAATACCTATCCCTTCTGTTTTTGAAGGAGAATAATCACTATCTGTTTCTATTCCAACAGATACCCACCAATTCAAACCATCAAATGTAAATCGAGGATTCATATACTTAACATTTTCACCAAATGGAATACGTCCTTTTTCTGCTAATCGAATCCAATTTATCTTTTGTTTATTCGACTTTTTACTTGAAGCAAATCCCTCTACTTTAACATGTGTTTTTGTGAATTTGATTTTCACATTATCCTGATAAAAACTAGGTATAGATTTCTTTTTCCTTTTAAATTTTGGATATTTTGATAGTCCTTTAAAAAATCGTTTGTAAGCATCACAAGCATCTTTAATAGCTTGTTTCGTTACATTATTACTTACATTATTCAGCCAATTAAATTCATCAAGCTTTTTCATTTGAGTAAACTGTTTTCTCAAAGTTGAATCATTGATGAATTTACCACCATTTTGATAATTTTCTTGTTGCTTTGCAATTGTCCAATTATAAGCAAATCTAGCTGTATTCGCATATAGAAATAATTTAGTTTTTTGCTTATTATTTGGTTTCAACATCCCTTTTATTGACTTTATCATTTAGCAACTCCTCATTTTCCTCAATTAATTCATCTACTAACTTTCTAGTTTTATTAGCACGTTTTCCTTGTAATCTACAACTAAATACTGTAACAATCTGTATTAAATCTTCTACAAGTTCTTGTTCATCTGTTTTTTCATTGCTATCTAAAACTTCAATCTCACACCCATTAAGGTTTGCCATATACTCAACCAATTCAAAACCAAATCTAAGAAGCCTATCTTTATGGAATACTACTATTTTATCTACTTCTTTGTTATTTATCATTTTGATTAGTTGACGCAAACCTTTTTTCTTGTAATTAATCCCACTACCAATGTCTTGAATGATTTCATATTCAACATTTAACGATTCTAAATATTTTTTCATATTTTCAACTTGTCTTTGCAAATCATCTTTTTGTTTATTAGAAGAAACTCTGCAATAACCAACCACTTTTTGACTAGTTTCTTTAATACCAAGTACCTCTTTAAGTTGATCGTGAGAATAATATCTATAGCCGTTTGAGCCAGTATGATGTGGTTTTAATTTTCCACTTTTGTCCCAATTTCTTAAAGTTTGTGGCGTTCGATTGATTAATTTGGAAAATTCATGAATGCTATAATATCTCATGCTATATTCCTCCTTAAATTAAATATAGCATGAAAAAATTAAAGTAAATAAAAATTTTATAACTTTTTATAAGTTATTTAAAACTGTTTAAGCCTTCCTCGTGGTTACTGATTTTAAAAACAAATGATATTTGTTCATCTGCAACCTTTGAACTGCTGAATAAAAAGTAAGCAAAATCTCCTGGTAAAAATACAATCACTTTTACAGACAATTCCATTATATCATGTCATATTTTGCATAGGATTAAAGTTTGGTTACCAATAGATTAAATGTTTTTTCTAACCCGTGGTGCTAGATAAAACTCAGACAAGCATAAAAATAGCCCTTGCTGGCGGATCTCCAGTAGAATGAAAGTGTCACCCAACATTCGAAAGGAGAGATCCCCCATGCAAGAGCACTTTCATTTTACTACAGATCCAGCCAAACTTCAAAAACAATATGCCGCTATTTTCTGTTTTGTTTCTGCCCAACTGTCGTTGATTCAAATGTATCTTCATCGCCGCAACCGTCACTTGGTCAAGCAAGAAGACGAAGTGGTCATGGCGGTTCACCTTTTGGGGAAGCTGCTGGGCTTTTCTTCCGAACGAGCCTGGCATCGTTTTGTCACGGGAAATTTGTTCACAAACGGCTCGTTTCTTGAACGCTCCCGATACAACCGCCGCTGCCGGGCGCTTGGTTTCGCCATCAAATGGATCCGTCATGAGCTGGCGAAACGTGGCCAACACCATGCTTATGCGGTCGTCGACAGCTTGCCTCTTCCGTTGTGCCATCCCGCAAGAATGCAGCGCGTCAAGCGGTTTCGAGGGATCGCGGATATGGGGTATTGTGCTTCCAAAAAGCAATGGTACTACGGTTTCAAGCTGCATCTTCAAGTGACCAATCAAGGGCTGGCCATGGGCTATGTCGTGACGGAAGCGTCCTGCCACGACGTCAAAGCCGCTGAAACGGTGATGACTCAAATCCCTCATCCCTACAACTTTGGGGACAAAGGGTACATCAGCCACGCTCTTCGAGAAAAGCTGTACGAAGAACACCAAGCCGCGTTCTGGACACCGTCTCGACACAATCAAAAGCACGGCCCATCCAAGGCATGGGAAGAATGGATCAGGAAAAAACGCAAAGTCATCGAGACGGTGTTTTCGATTCTCGTAGACCAATACCGGATCACCGACATTCGAGCGAATTCCATGGCCGGGTTTGAAGTGGCACTCGATGGCATCTTGTTGGCTTATTCCTTGGTCACACTAGGGCTGGTTGAGCGCTGACACTCAACTAGCACCACGGGTTTTTTCTATATTTGTATTTCAGAGGCTTTTCGTTTGCACAAAGAAGATTTTTCTATATCATAAGGATGTCGGTACCCGTTTATTTTGAAAATGAAACATGATGGAGTGAGAGCTTTGCTTCCTAATTACTATACAGTAAAAGGATATGGAGAACACGAAATTGTTATACAAAAGTCACGGTTTATCGCCCACGTCAATCGAGCGGAAACAGAAGAAGAGGCAATAAATTTTATCGCGGAAATCAAAAAAAAGCATTGGAACGCCACTCACAATTGCTCTTGCTACATGATCGGCGAGCATGATCAGATTCAAAAAGCAAATGATGACGGTGAGCCGAGTGGTACCGCAGGTGTTCCGATGCTGGAAGTGCTTAAAAAACGAAATTTAAAAGATACAGTCGTAGTGGTTACCAGATACTTCGGAGGAATCAAGCTAGGGGCCGGTGGATTAATTCGTGCCTACAGCAAATCAGTCTCCGAGGGGCTTAACCATACCGGTATTGTCGAACGAAGATTGACGAGGGTCATGCATACTACATTGGATTACCACCTTCTCGGAAAAGTAGAAAATGAGTTAAGGTCTTCAGTTTATGATATAAAAGATATTCATTACTTGGACCGAGTCACCATTGAAACATTTGTCGAAGAAGGAGATAAAGAAACGTTCAAAAAGTGGATGACTGAGCTGACGAATGGACAGGCAGCCATTACGGAAGGCGATATGTTTTATTTAGAAAAGGATATCGAAATGTAACAAAGCTGAAGCTCTTTACATTCAGTTTAAAAACTTTCTCCAGAAACTCAGCTTAAACATGCCAATCATGAACTTCCAGGTGCCCGGTCTGTACGTCAAATTCTTCATCAAAGAAAATCCCTGTTTCCTTTTTTAACACCGGTAAAAGTCCTATTTCATTTAATCTTATTTATGAGCTTCCGACCATGCCGCTTGTTTTTCCGATCTGTATGGAGAGGTTTCCTTCAAAAAGGAGACCTATTTTTTCTGCAGAATTTTTGAAAATAAACAAAGTCTATTAAGCGATTTCCATAAAATAATTTACGAACAATGCTTCTTCATAGTAAAATGGAGTTTAGAAGACTTGTTGAAATTTGAAAAAATTTGTTGATTTCGCTTTATTTCATTATTCGCAAAAGGAGCAATGGTATGGCTGAACAGAGACAGCAGATCAGAGAACGGAGAAACCGGAGAAAACGACGAAGAAGAATCATGTTCTTTCTACTACTCCCCTTCATTCTAGTGGCATCTACAGCAGCAGGTTATGGAGCCTATTTATATAAAAAAGCAGAAACGGTTTTTACCGATTCTTATGACCCAGCTGTTGAAAAATCTGATTTGAGAGATAAAGCTGTGGATCCTAGCAAGGACAATATCAGCATTTTATTTATAGGAGTGGATGACAGAAGTCCCGATTTCAAACAAAAGACAAGATCAGATGCTCTGATTCTCGCAACACTAAATAGAAAGAATCATAGTGTAAAACTGTTAAGCATCCCTCGTGATTCTTATGTGTATATTCCCATTATTGGAGAAAAGCAAAAAATTACCCATGCTCATGCCTATGGAGGAACTCAGGCAACTATCGATACAGTAGAACACTTGCTTGATGTTCCGGTAGACTTTTATGTCAAAATGAATTTCAAAGGTTTTGTGGATGTGGTAAATGCTCTAGGCGGAGTGAAAGTAAAAGTACCGTATGAATTCACTGAAAAAAATTCAACCGACTCAGAACCCGTCCATTTAACGCCCGGAGTTCATAATCTCAGCGGAGAAGAAGCCTTGGCGTTGGCCCGAACAAGAAAACATGACAACGATATTATGCGCGGCGAACGTCAGCAGATGATTTTAGAGGCGATTGTCAAAAAAGCCAAATCCGTCAATGCAGTCACTAAGTATCCGGACGTAATTGAAGCAGTCGGACAAAATATGAAAACAAACCTTTCGTTCTCTCAGATGAAGTCGCTCGTTAGCTTCGGTACATCCGGCGACTTAAAAATAGACCATTTAACCTTAAAGGGAACGGACGGTCATGATCCGAATAACGGTGCTTATATTTATAAGCTAGATGATGTTGAACTGGAAGTGACAAAACGAATTTTAAAACGTCAATTAGGTATTAACTAAAAAAGACTGTCGTGAAGGCCCTCAATGGAGCCTTTTGCGACAGTCTTTTTTATCCCATTTCTTATCTGTTTTCAGATCCCATTTCTAGCCATTAACTTAACATTGCAATTATAATGACCGTCAGAAAGAAAAATGGAATTTCCTTAATATAAAAGGAAGCAACCACCGTTCCTTCTCCTTTTTCCTAAGGTTGATCAATCCCCATTATGGGAAGATCAGCTTACGACTCGTATTATGCATCTCATACAAAATCGTACAAAAACAACGTATGATATCGGTAAAATTCACCGCGACCACGCTACGCTCTGCCGCGCTTTTTATACTTCGCAAAGCCAAAGCCAAGCTACTTGATTACACCGATATCAAGAGTATTTCTAACCCATTTATTGATAAAAAAAGGTGCCCCAAAAGCTTGCTTTCAGGACACCCTTTTCTTTTTCCGCTTCTAAGCGAAATTGGATTATCTGCTTTTTCTCATGACTAATCTCAACAACGGCTGGTAATCGGATCCGACTAAGCCAACACTTTCGACGAAAAGTTCAATTCCTATAATCAAAATAGCGCCAAACAGAAGAGCCCCCCATATGGTAGCCATTGAAAAAATAATGGCTGCCAGTCCAAACATGGCTGAAATGGCATAGATGATCAGCACCGTTTGTTTGTGGGTGTATCCCATTCGCAACAAACAATGATGCAAATGAGATTTATCAGGCGCTGAGAGTGGCTTCTTATGGATAAAACGGCGAATAATCGCAAAAAACGTATCGGAAATTGGCACCCCGAGAATAATAACAGGGATGACAAATGAAAGAACTGTTACATTCTTAAATCCAAGCAGCGACACAACGGACATCATATATCCTAAAAAGAGAGCTCCTGTATCTCCCATAAAAATCTTGGCAGGATGAAAATTGTAAATCAGAAAACCTAATGTACTGCCAAGCAAAATGAGTGCAATACTCATGACATATGCGTCGCCTTTAAGAAAAGCCATAAAGCTAATGGTAATTAAAGCGATCGAAGAAACCCCGGCAGCCAGTCCATCTAATCCGTCGATTAAATTAATGGCGTTGGTCACACCGACGATCCATAAAATGGTTAGCGGAACGCTTAACAATCCAAATTCCAATTGGCCTCCGAAAGGCAAATTAATAAATTCCACATGCACCCCGCCGATCACGACCACGACAATGGCTGCCAGCAGCTGACCAGCTAGTTTAAGTTTTGGCGAAAGCTCAAACTTGTCATCCAGTAATCCTGTAAGGACAATAATAAAGCTGCCAATTATAATCGGCCAGTTATAAGGATCTTGCGGACGTAAAACCAAAAGTCCAATAAGAAAACTTAAAAAAATCGCCAAACCACCCATACGGGGCATTATTTTCTGATGCACTTTTCTGTAATTAGGCTTGTCAACAGCTCCGATAGCGATCGCCAGCTTCTTCGCCAAAGGAGTCAGCAGAAGCGAAGCGATAAAACATAGTACAAAGGTAAGGTAAACCATGCCGTACCTCCTCTTTCTTAGCATGCCCAAAAAAGCAACTAAAGTTCATTGCAAAATTTGTTATTGCATTCAAAAAAATCGGTATTCTATCTCTCATTTGGAAAATTTCTTCTGCAAAGAATTTCCACCACTTCAATTTCAATATTATAAAACGGATTGGTCATAATATCTATATCAAATTCTTTAAAAATTCATTTCATGCTATTTTTCTTTTATTCTCGACCTTTATTTTACATCTTGTTCTCGACCTTTATTTTACATCTTGTACTGTTTATAGTAAAAAAGCATTGGTTCTGGTAAGATATTAATATAATAGAAGATTAGGATTTTTCTTCAAGGAGCGTACCTAATATGATCTCACTTATCAAAAATATGGTCGATGCGAACGAAAGAAGATTGAAAAAATATTATAAATTAGTTGAGAAAATCAACGAGATAGAACCAGAGTTTGAAAAACTTTCAGACCAAGAATTACAGCAAAAAACCATTTGGTTTAAACAACAGCTGCAAAACGGAAAAACGATTGATGATATTAAAGTCGAAGCCTTTGCGACAGTCAGAGAAGCAGCCAAAAGGATTCTCGGCATGCGCCATTACGATGTCCAGTTGATCGGCGGCCTTGTATTGACCGAAGGCAATATTGCTGAAATGGCTACCGGTGAAGGAAAAACATTGGTAGCCTCCCTTCCCAGCTATTTACGAGCTTTGGAAGGAAAAGGTGTCCATGTCATTACCGTCAATGAATATTTAGCAAAGCGCGATCGCGAAATCATTGGCCCTATCCATGAATTCCTTGGATTAACAGTGGGATTAAATTTACCGCTTATGGAGCAAAGCGAAAAAAAACAGGCCTATCTTGCCGATATCACTTACGGCGTCGGAACAGAATTTGGTTTTGACTATCTGCGTGACAATATGGCTACCCGGGCTGAAGATCGAGTCCAACGCCCTTATCATTTTGCCATTATCGACGAAGTGGACAGTATATTAATCGATGAAGCAAAAACACCGCTCATTATCGCGGGTAAAGTAAGGGCAAGTTCTGAATTGCATTATATTGCAGCTCAATTGGCAAAAAAATTCAAAAACGAAGAGGATTATTCCTTCGATATGGAAACAAAAGCGGTCAGCTTAACCGATCAAGGAATTGAGAAAGTGGAAAATGCCTTCGGTATCGATAATCTGTACGACTTGGAACATCAAATACTGTACCATTATGTCATCCAAGCCGTACGTGCCCATGTCATGTTTAAACGCGACGTAGATTACATTGTGAAAGACGGCAAAATTTTTCTCGTGGATAGTTTTACAGGCCGCATCATGGAAGGAAGAACGCTGAGCGACGGACTTCATCAAGCTATCGAGGCTAAGGAAGGGCTGGAAATTACAGAAGAAAACAAAACTCAAGCGTCCATTACCATCCAAAACTATTTTCGTATGTACCCGTATTTATCGGGGATGACCGGAACGGCAAAAACGGAAGAACAAGAATTCCTTCGAGTGTACAATATGGAAGTCATTCAAATTCCCACCAACAAACCAAAACAACGCATCGATTTGCCGGACCGGATTTATAAAACGATACACGATAAATACACCGCTGTAGCGAAAGAAGTAAAAAAGCGCCATGAAAAAGGACAGCCGGTTTTAATCGGGACTACTTCCATTCTTCAGTCGGAAAAACTGGCGAAGTATTTGGACCAAGAGCATTTAGACTATGAACTGTTGAACGCTAAAAGCGCTGATCAAGAGGCAGCGCTGATTGCCAAAGCCGGACAACGAGGACAGATTACGATCGCCACCAATATGGCTGGACGCGGGACAGATATTATTTTGGAAGAGGGAGTCGCCCAGCTTGGGGGCCTTCATGTCATCGGAACAGAGCGGCATGAAAGCAGAAGAATTGATAATCAGCTAAAAGGGCGCGCCGGCCGCCAAGGTGATCCCGGTTCCACCCAGTTTTTTATTTCATTAGAAGATGACATGTTCCAGCGCTTCGCCTCCAAAGAAATGGAAAAATTATCCAAAAAAATCGAAACCGATTCTACCGGCTTAGTGCTAAATAAAAAAATGGACGAGTTTGTCAACAAAATTCAGCGAATAGTGGAAGGCTCAAACTTTTCTGTGCGTGAATACAATTTAAAACTGGACGATGTCATTAACATGCAGCGAAATGTCATTTACGGACTAAGAAATAAAATTATTGATGAAAGCGATCTGTTGAAACTATATTTTGAAATGATTGATTCGGCTGTAAAAGAACAAATACAACGACTTTGTCCGGAGACAGAAACACCGGATAATTGGCGTCTGAATCAATTGCTTTCGACGATTCAATCGTTCATTCCCGGTGAGACTGTCAACTTGCCGGAAGGATTGGAAGATCTGAAGGATGTGGAAGAAGCCGTCTTCCCTGCCGTTGCTTCTTACAAAAAACGAATTGAACAATTAAATTTTGCAGAATGGGCCAGTTATATAAAAGAAATTATGCTTTCTGTCATTGACCGACATTGGATCGATCATATGGAAAGCATGACGCGTCTGAAAGAGGGAATCGGATTAAGATCGTATCAACAAGAAGATCCTATGAGGCTTTACCAAAAAGAAGGATATGAAATCTTTTTAGAAACGTACCATGAAATTGAAAAAGAGATCTCTGTCAGAATCGCCGCTTTTTTAAAAGAGATGCAAACAAAGGAGTAGCTGATCATGTTTCCATTATTTCGAAAAAAAAAGAAAGAAGATATCCAATTAGAAGGCTTGACTAATACCATCGACTCCGCTGAATTAGTCGACTCTCCACAACAAGGAGATCAAGATTCAGAAGTGAAAACCGAACTTTCCATCCACCCGTTATGGAATGTTTCAAAAGAACAATACTATGTATTTCGTTTTTTAAATAATGAGCTGCCAACACTGAAGCCCAATCAACTTTCTCTGTCCGGCATTCAATGGGAAGAAACACCCGAAGGGCTTTCGGTGACCGCCTTTATTCGTAATTCATTAAAAAAGCCGATCCAATTGGAAGAAGTTCCCCTTATTCTATTAGATGAAAATCGGGAAGTTATGGCTAAACACACCTTTAACCTTCATGATGCAGGAGAAATCCCGGCCGAAAGCAGCCGACCGTGGACTTTTGTTTTCCCTAAAGAGTCTTTGTTGAAAGATCATCTGCAAAAAGAAGGCTGGACACTCGCCTTCGATTTAAGCACAAAACAACATCAACTCGATTTAGAACCTTCTTGGGAACAAAGTTTGCCTGACGAAGAAAAGAAAAAGCTTCAACAGCTCGTTAGCCAATTGGAGCCTCCAAAGAAAAATGAACTCAATTTTATGGGATTAGAAGCCAAAATGCTGCAATCGGGAGATTTGGCCGTGACTCTCTTGATCCGAAACGGCTACGAAAAAGCGATTCAAATACAACAACTTCCGCTGAGAATTATCGATGCGAACGATGCCATTGCGGCTGAAGGGCAATTCAATATCGGTCAATTGGAAATCAAGCCAAATACAACAAAACCGTGGACCTTTATTTTTCCGAAAAACAATATAAAAAAATCTGCTCCTGACTTGTCTTCTTGGAAGGCTGTTGTAATCCAAAAACAGGACTAGCCGATATTGTGAAACTTCCATCAGAAGGGGGTTTTTCTTCCCCTTCTGATGGTTAGTTGAACCAATCGGGCCTTTAGGGGCAGTTAGTCCTCAAGGGTTCTTCTTCCCCGCCAATCCTATGAAAGGGATTTACTGCCCCTTAATGCGGGATACAGTGAAACTTCCATCAGAAGGGGGTTTTTCTTCCCCTTCTGATGGTTAGTTGAACCAATCGGGCCTTTAGGGGCAGTTAGACCCTACAAGTTTATTTCTTCCCTGCCAATCCTGAGAAGGGGATTTACTGCCCCTTAATGCGGGATACAGTGAAACTTCCATTAGGGGGGATTCTTCCCGATTCTTCCCTCCTCCAGCTTTAAACCATAACCTTAAGTTTGGACTTATCTCCTCTTTTATAGCTGAATGAACCTAAGACTTTCCATTTAATCAGGAAATAAATCTGTCCGACTTCATCACCATTTCCAGTTCATTTCGTTAAAACGAAAAATCCTTTTTGGGAGTCATTGGCTTTCCCCGTTCCCCTTTTCTTATTCTCTGTTCTCAAACATCCTATTCAACCTCAACGGGTACGGTCATTTTCCTTATGGATCCATAGTACAGATATTACAGACTTTTTAAAGGGAAAGAAAAAGGCACCTGCATGTGTATACATGCAGGTGCCTTTTCGGCCATCACCAACCGTCGCCTCATTCTCTCTCGAACATTACAAAACGGAAAACATTACTCTTTTATTGTACCACAACCTTTTACTTTGACAAGAAATATTTTCATCTAATGCCTCAATTTACCTACATAGAATAACATTTCATTTGTTTTTTCCGCCATGGCACATTCTTTTCACAGTATTCGCAGCTCCTTCAAAATCACTTGAATTTTTGAACCAGCCCATGCTCTAAAAAGTAAAAATCATGACCATTTCTATTGTTCTTTCAGTAATATTTGATATTCTTGTAGATAGAGAAGAAACTAGAAGGAAAGGGATTTAAGAGAATATGAGAAGCGATAGACATAAACATAAAAAAAAGAAAAGACGCGGTTTAAAAATTTTACTTACCGTTTTAGCCATTCTTTTAGCGGGTGCCGGTGTGTACGCGTACTCCATCTACCATTCTGTGAACAAAGCGGTAGAAAGCATGCATGCACCGATTGCTCATGATCAAGCTAATAAACGTACACATCCGGTGTCGCTGGATAACAAAGATCCGTTTAGCGTTCTGTTATTAGGTGTAGACGAGCGGCAAAACGATACAGGGCGTTCCGATACGATGATTTTAGCCGCCGTCAATCCGAAAAAGCAGTCTGTTCAACTTTTAAGCATTCCACGAGACACGCGAACAGAAATTGTCGGAAAAGGAACGGAAGATAAAATCAATCATGCCTATGCTTTTGGCGGTGTACCGATGTCGATTGCAACAGTGGAAAAATTTTTGGATATCCCGATCGACTATTACATTAAAGTCAATATGGAAGGATTTAAAGATATTGTCGATGCAGTGGACGGAGTAACGGTACAAAACGATTTGGATTTTACTTATGAAGGAGAACATTTTCCGAAAGGTACATTGCATTTAAACGGCGAACAAGCTTTAAAATATTCTCGCATGCGTTATGATGATCCTCGCGGAGACTTTGGAAGGCAGCTTCGTCAAAGACAAATCCTTGAAGGAATTCTCGCAAAAGGGATTGATTTCTCTTCCTTATGGAAATATGGTGATATTTTAAACGCATTACAAAAAAATGTAAAAACCAATTTAACAATGGATGATATGATGAAAATCCAAAAAAATTACAAAGCAGCCCGAAATCATATTCAGCAAAACGAAATAAAAGGAGAAGGTACCAAAATAAACGGTGTATACTACTATATCGTTTCCGATTCAGAAAAACAGCGCCTTTCCCAAATATTTAAAGACCAATTAAACCTAAATTAATGGATTGGAATCCATCATTCCCATCAAAGAACCACTCACTATTAAAGACCCCTAGCAGGAAACATCCGTCCGATGCACAACATTTCCTGTTAGGGGTCTCTCGTATTCTACACAATCATAGATTCAAAACTTCCTTGATTTGGACCACTTTCTTTTATAGATCATTTTGTCCATACATTTTTCCATAGTCCTGAATCGCGACTTCATTAAAAAGCCTGACCCATTCACCTAAAGGGCAGGATCCAATTCATGGAACTCCCTTCTACACAAAGTTTTAAAGGGTCAGGCTTATTCCTAATTAATAAAATCTCTTGAAGCTGTCGAAGTGGCTTTGATAATAGGAATTGCTCAAGCTGCTGATTTGAACTTGGTCTCCTCCGGCATGAATAAATTGATTGTTTCCAATGTAGATTCCCATATGAGAGACGCCTTGTTTGTATGTATTATCGAAAAAGACAAGATCACCAGGTTGTGGGTTGGAGACATAGTAGGAACGGCTGTAGTATCCTTCCGCACTGATTCGTGGGATGCTTTTTCCGACTTTGTTAAATACATAGTAGACAAACCCGCTGCAATCAAATCCTACCGATGGAGAAGAACCTCCGAAAACATACGGGACGCCAATATATTTTTTTGCTTCCGCAACCACTGCGGTATTGACGTTGCTTCCAGTTTGCTCTATGGAACTGCTATTTGCCGCGCCGCTAGGAATGATAAGTTTTTGGCCAACGTAAATGTTGTCAGAAGAAAGGTGATTGGCTGATTTTATTGCTGAAACGCTTGTACCATATTTAGAAGCTATTTTGGTTAGTGTGTCGCCTTTAACAACGGTATAGGTTTTAGAACCTGAAGAGGAATTGGAGTTGGTTGTTCCGGAAGATTGAGCCCCCGAGCTTGAACTAGCTGCAGCAGAAGCTTTCACTTTTAAAACCTGTCCTGGATAAATTGTATCAGAACTCAAACCGTTCCAGCTTTTCAAATTTTGGACGGTAGTCCCATAAGCTCTTGCAATTTGGGAAAGTGTATCTCCAGATTTCACGGTGTATGTAGCGGTGCCAGAGGACGTGCTGGACGAGCTGGTGCTGAGAGATTGCGTTGAACTCTTCCCGTCATCAATTTTTAAAACTTGAGAAACGTAAATCGTATTTGTAGACAAATGGTTTAAGTTTTTAATAGAATCAATCGTTGTATTATATTTTTTTGAAATGCTGTATAATGTATCTCCGGATCGAACTTGATAATTGATAATAGCTGCTTCGCTCTTTGAAGCAAATCCTGCTGAGATAATCGCAGCTGTGGACAAAGTAAATAATGCTTTTCTCATTTTGTGCCTCCCTAATTGAATATTCACGTTTAATATCGGTTTTTTCGGTGTCATATTAACAGATTAATAGTTGAAAATTTTTTAATTCTGTGTAAAATTGTAGAATAAAATGATCTACACTTCTGTTTCGATATGTTTTCGTCATTTCCTTTTGGAAATTTCATACATTTCGTCGAATATTCTTAACAACACACAGCAATATACTATCATAGAGCGACAAAAATCAAAAGGTAAAAAGGACATATTTATCCAAATCTACTAAAAATATATAAGTTGAATTAAAGATTTACAACTGAACACACAAACGATCGATCGTTTGTTCTGGTTTCTGGTTGATTCGCTGAATAAAGGCTTGGACATTCTTTCTAATTTCTTGCACACTCGAATAGAACACGTTGTAAATCACGTCTGATTTCAGCCATTTCCATAGCCCTTCAATCAAGTTCAATTGCGGACTGTATGGTGGCAAAAAGACGAGCTCTAACCGATCTTCGTGTTCTTTTAAAAATGGCTGAATGAGTTTGGCATGGTGAATTCGAGCGTTATCTAAAATCATCACTATTTTGCCTGTGGGATAGCGTTCTAACACAAGTTGAAGAAATCGAAGAAATGTTTCCGCGTCATAGCATTCTTCTTCGATGCAAAACACTTCCCCTGTTTCGTAGTTCAACGTGCCAATCAGCTTCAGCCCTTGATGTTTTCCAAACGTCGGAATGATTCGTTGTTTTCCTTTGACAAACCATGTTTTTTGAATCGCTTGGTAATCACGAATCATCGACTCATCTTGAAAGAGGACATGGGCGATGTTCCCATCTACCAGTTTTTTTTTACTTCAGGGAAGGTGATTTCGACGAATTCTTTTTGTTTCTCTTCATCGGCATTGGCTAGTGTATAGGTCGGTTTCGTATAGCTTAGCCCTAACCGATGCAGAATGTCACTTGTTCCGCGAAGCGTGTATGTTGGCCCCCACTTTTGTTGAATGAGTTCAGCGATTATCGCAAGCGTCCAATTATATTTTGCTTCGAATCCCACATCTACGGGGAGCTGATGTTCAATGATCAAAGCCAGCTCTTTTTCCTGCTCAGGGGTCAATCGACGTGGGGCGCCAGGTGAGTATTTCATCTCCAGTCCATCAAGACCGCGCTGGGCGTAGGCATGAATATAGTTATAAATAGTTTTCTTGGATCGACCAATAATCGTTGCGATTTCTCCTTTGGTATATCCCTGCAAATGAAGATAAATCGCTTGGTAGCGTTCATATGCTCGTTTACTTTTTGCTTCTTTCATGGCAGTGGACAACTTTTCGATCTCGTCTTTGTGATTTGGCATCATATTTTCTCTCCGTTCCCCTATTTTCTCTTTGTATTTATTCGCCGTGGAACGGGAGAAAACCTTTATTTCAATTTATATAGATCATATTTTTGTATAATATTGGTAATTATTATTACTTTTTTTCTGTATGATCAACATAAATTGGAGAATATGTTATCTTATGGCGTTCACGTAATGCTAATTTCGTGTCGCTAAAGGGATCTCTTTGTCAGTCTATAGTATGTAGTAAAACACACTTTTTAAGGCTTTATATCTACTGTTGTTCCTTCTTAAAAGGATGGTATGCAAAATGATATTCCTAAAAAAGAGGCGGTTTCTTTTGAAACTGCCCCTTTTTTTCTTTATAGAGGGTTCATTTGTTCCCATTGAAGAAAGATATTTTTGGATAATTGAACAACAGAACTGCTGCCGCCTCTGGAATTGACTCCTTCCATTAAAATGGCGAGAACCATATTCGGCTTGTTTTGGTCATAGGCAACGAAAATACCATTCTCTTTTCCCGATTGTCCAAAATTGGATTTTAATTCAGCCGTTCCGGTCTTTCCTGCCAGTTTTAAAGACGGATGATTCGCTTTTTTTGCCGTTCCTTTTTCTACGATAAGCCTCAGATCCTTCTGCAGAATTTTTGCATCTTCTTGAGAGATCAAGTCTTTTTTCCATACTTGCGGTTTTTCATCGCTATACAAAATCGGCTTCATCATTGTGCCTTGATTGACAATGCCTCCGTACATGGAAGCCAAATGAAGCATGCTGACTAACAATTCACCTTGGCCGTATCCGGAGTCGCTTAATAGCCTTTCCTTGTCAAAATGGCCACTGTTCGATATCTGCGAAGAGCGGATAGGAAAAGCAAACGGCAACTTGGTTTCAAATCCAAAATTCTTCAACCCATTTTCCATATCTTGCTTTCCAATTTCTAAAGCCGTTTGGGCGAAATAAATGTTGTCCGAATAAACGAGGGCACTTTCCAGATTTATCGGCTTCCCCGGGTCTGTCACTCGAGTCACGTGATAATTTCCCCATGAAGCATCTTTTTGCCATTTGAGCCCTTTAATATTGCGCGCTTTAAACGGATCCAGCTTTCCTGTTTTCAGCCCAATCGCCGCTGTAATCGGCTTGATGGAGGAACCGGGAGCATAAGTAGCTGCAAACCGATTCAAAAAAGGCTTGGCCGGATCATTTTGCATCTGTTGATAACGGCTCTCAGACAATCCTGAAATAAATTCATTTGGATCAAAGGCCGGCGAACTTACAAGGGCAAGAACCTTCCCGGTTTTAGGATCAATAGCCGCAGCGGTCCCCGGTTGTCCATTCATTTGGTTGTATATGATTTTTTGCAATTCGGCGTCTATCGTCAATTTCACGGATTTGCCGTTCTTTGCTTTCGTTTCGGCGAGAACAACCTGATTGCCATCCGATTTTTCAATCACTATTTTTTGGCCGTTTGTCGCTCGCAGTTTGTCTTCAAGCAGCTCCTCCAAGCCACGCTTTCCTATCCAATCGCCTTCCTTATATCCTTTTTGCTTTTGCTTTGCTAATTCCTCCTTTGTGATGGTACCAACATACCCGGTTAAATGGGCCAAAGCTTGATGATAAGGATATTCTCGAATAAGCTTCTCATTAGCCAGCACGCCCGGAATACTCAACAATTGATTGATATTTCCATCATCATACAAAACATCTTTTAGCGGCACAAAATAATCGGGTTTCACCCAACTTTGGCTTAACTGTTGATCGATGTAATGGACAGAAACCCCAAGCAAATGAGCAAGCTTACTTTTTTTTCCGGCATCATGACCAAATTGTTTAGGAATGATCCCTACCTCATAACCTTTAGAATTAATGGCTAAGGCATTGCCATTTCGGTCAAATATTTCGCCGCGTTTTCCCTCGACGGTTTCAAGCCGGACTTTGTCTCCTTTTCCAAGCTCAGGGAAAATATAGGTTGTATTCCAATCGACGTACCAATTCTTTTTTCCTTCTTTTTCTTCCAGTTTCAAATGGACATTCTTTTTAAAATGAATCGGACCGGCAGCAGTATCCATTTTTACGTCAATCGGCAGTTCTGCCCGGTCAGCATCTTTCCAATCCTTTTCTTTTGCTGATAACACAGTCACTTTTAAATGCTTCACGTCTAGATCCCTATAAATCGTTTTATACCGATCTGCGTAATCCTCTATTTTATATTTTTTTTGAGAGGAAGACGTTAAATAATCATGGTACATTTGGCTGAATTTCTGATCATTCCATAGCTTGACATAATCAGCTAACCGTTCTTCCGGACTCGGTGTTTTCTCGCATGCAGCCATGGAAAGAACGAATAACAGCACAAAAAAACGGGCGTCAGATTTCGAAAGCGTTTCAATTTAATCCCCCTTTCATCCCATTTCATTATATCAAAATCTGGAACTAGGAAAAAAAGCGAGGCGTCTTTCAGCCTCGCTTTAAATTAAATATTCGTGTTCAAAGACAATGGTGTCATGATCGGGTGAATATCTGCTTTCGTCTAAAAAAATGAATGATTGATTTTTTCTTCATGCGCTTAATCATCCCTTTTCGTGACTCATTATGTACATCATACGAAACATCTTGTCTGTTTGGCAGCAACAAAAGGAATGATACAGTTGGATAGACGAATAAATCCATGCTGGTGTTTCGAACTGAATGGGAAAGTCATTTGAAGAAATTTGTTGTTTCTTTTTAAATTTTTGCATCGTTCCGGGTTATCAAATTTAAAGATAAATAAATAGAACTTGATAAACGGTGAGGTTCTTTCTGAGAAGCACGGCGCTGGAATTTGGTTTTTCTTTGAAGGCAATGCTTTTGGTGAGGAAGATACGCGATAAAATAGAAAACTTCTCCAATTTTCAACAAAAAACTGGTTAATACCTTTTCTACTACTCTTTCCGGTACCCACTGTTCGTTTAAGTTTGATAGTTTGATGAGCCTTTTATTTAAATAAATCTCCATTTTGAATGTCCACTCATCCAGCCCCCATCCCACTGTTAACAGAAAGGAATCGTACCCTTCGTGAAGAGGCAATTCAACATAATTCGTGTTACGGATTCGATAAAAAAATTTCTTAGAAGAGTAAATATTGGTGATGACATCGTAAAAACCACATATAGACAATAACTGAACGCAATCCCTATTTTTCTTTTTTCCATTGAAAATAAGAAAAGATTGCTCCTTTTCCACTCGATCTCGCCCCCTCCCATTTAAAATATTTGAGCAATAAGTCCTTTGTGATAGATATATTTTCCTTTATTCCCATCATATAGGAAAAACATGTCGAAGCAGCTCGTTATTCTTTAATGGAATGTATTTTATAATTTCAATCCGGAAACTATTTGTTCTTTTTACAGAAAAATCGCTATCTTAATAATCAATCATGGTAAAACTTTCATAGGTGGGTCTTTATGCATTTTCACGAAAAATTAAAGAAATATAGAGAAGAAATTTTACAACTTCCCCAAAAGGAAGTAGCCTTTCGTTTAAAGCTTTCGCAATCCGCTTTGTCCAAGTATGAAAATGGTCGAGCTCAAATTACCGCGGACATGCTGAAAGATTTTAAAGCCGCTTACGAAATCCCTTCTGATCTTTTCGCAGAAATGCTTTTTGAATCCTCAGACTTATACTCTTCCACTACTCCAGAAGTTTTGCGGGAAAAATTAAAAGAAGCAGAACTTCAGCGCGTAGAAAAAATGGTAGAAGAATACCCGGAGATCAAAAAAATGATTACCAACCTTTCTTACTTGCCAAAGGCAGAATCCAGAAAAAAAGTTAAAGTACTTTTCAGAATTTTTGAGGCGATTAAAGATTTAAAGTAAGAGCCTTTAAAAAAGACGGTTTGTCCGTCTTTTTTTGCAATTCGGAAACATTCTCGATTTCATGACAGTCTTTTTCTTTTTCGATATAATTTTTTCAGAGTATGCTAGGAAGGTTGGATTCTTTTGAAACCACAAACTTGGTTGTCGATTAATTTTTTCTTGTTCTTTTTTACTTGGGGAGTATTTACTCCTTATTGGAATACTTGGCTGATTAATGAAAAAGGGCTTTCTATTCAAGCCGCCGGTACGATCATTGCGGTCGGATTATTGATTCGCGCATTTAGTACATTTTTTGTATTCCCATTTTTAAGCAAGAAAATGGCGATCGGTCATGAAATGAAAATGATTTCCTTGCTTTCCGCACTAATCCTTTTATTATTTTTGCCGGTCCACTCTTTCCGATGGATTTTGGTGGTCATGATTTTATTCAGTTTTGTCTATCCCATGATGTTGGCAATTTCCGAAAGCCTAGGATCGATCATGATGAAGACAGATCAAATTCAATACGGAATCAGCCGATCTTTCGGCTCCATCGGCTATGCGACCGCACTAGTAGCCGTCGGAGCAATTTTGTCTTTTTACAGTGAGAGTTCTATTTTTTGGACCATGTTTGCCAGTTGTTGTCTTATGACCATTGCGGCTCATGTCCAAACGCCGAAATCGCTTATGGCCAAGCACCAAGAACAGTCGGTTTCCTATCGTCCTCTGTTTCAATCCAAACGGTTTATGGCGGCGATGGTAGTGTGTATCCTCATTCAAGGAGCCCACGCCTCTTACTATAATTACGGATTTATTTATTTACAAAAATTGAATGCCGGAGATTTTTGGAGTGGCATGATTTTAAACTTGGCCGTCCTTGCTGAAACATTGTTCTTTATGACGGCGGATCGCATTTTTCAAAAAGTCTCCACTTCTCGCATGTTTGCCATTTCCGCGGCGGCTTCGATCGTACGCTGGGGGCTCGTCTATCTTGTACCAACAGTATGGATGTTTATTTTCACCCAGTTTCTGCATTCTCTTACATTTGCACTTGCCCATTACGCATTTATACGCCTTCTTAATGAGGAATTAGACAATCGACTCATTCCGGCGGCTCAAGGCATCTATGCCTCTCTAGCTATGGGGCTAAGCATCAGCGTCTTCACTTTTCTGGGAAGCTATCTCTACTCCAAGTCGGCTGGGTTGGCGTTTGCCGGAATGGCAGCAGCGGTCATACCTTCTCTCTTTATCGCACTGATGATGAACCGAAAATTCGAAACGCATCCCGTGAAAGAATAAAACATTTATTGTGAAATCAATAAAGTATTAAGCCCCCGGCTCGATCTTACATTTCCAATGGAATTTTGAAAGCAGCCTTTTATTTGAAGTTTCGTTTTTCATCTAAAAGGCTGCTTTTACAGGTTCTGTTTCGATCAAAAGGATTCCATAAAAAAAACTCGTCCTTTTGCCACTCTCAATAGCTAGCCAACCTAAACCTTGTGGCTATCCATTGAGAATCCAAAAAGGACGAGTATTCTCATTCATTTATCCATATACAAACAGCATGACTGGTCTTTTTCATTCTGCTTCAAAATCTACTCTTTTACTACAATAGAACACATATGCCAACAGGAAAATCAATTCATCTATCAAGGGTGTCATCTCAAATGATTTCGAAGGAGGGCATGGTTCCTCTCCTCCAATTTAGGTTCCTTATTATTTAAGTACTTTTACTGTTACCGTTCTAACTCCCCAATTACGAGCTTGTTGATCATTTGGAACGAAAACGTCGATTCTGTTTCCGTTAATGCTTCCACCAGTGTCCCCGGCAATCGCTTCACCATATCCTTCAACATATACTTTTGTTCCTAATGGAATGACGCTCGGATCAACCGCAATGACTTTCGCATTCGGATTGGCTTTTAAGTTCATTCCCGTTGCTGTTACACCGGAGCAACCACCGCAATTAGCTGTATAAGCTGTGGCCGTCATAGTAAAGGTTTCTCCTTGAGCAGCATTGTCTGGTTGTGTATTAGACTGCTGTGCCGGCTGAGATTGAACTTCCTGAGCTGATTGTTGAGATTTTTGTACCGGTTGTTGAGCATTTTGTGCCGGCTGTTCAGATTGCTGTATAGACTGGCTTGGTTGTGCCGTTGTATTTTGCTGTTGAACAGCTGCTGTTGTCGCTTTTGTTTCAGTTTGACCGGTTTGATTAGCTTGTTGATTTTGAACAGGTTGCTGTGCAGCCTGACTTTGAACAGGTTGTTGTACCGATTTATTCTCAACAGATTGCTGAACTGCTTTTGAACCGTTTAATACAATGCGATCTCCCGGGAAAATAAGATCAGAGTTTAATTGATTGATTGATTTTAAAGTTTGGACAGACATACCGTAAGCTTTGGCAATTTTGCTTAATGTATCTCCTTTTTGAACTGTATAATACTCAGGTATATCCGAAGTAGTTAGGACTTGATTTGGGAAGATTAAATCAGAGGAAAGGTGATTCATTTCCTTTAACTTATCTACAGTAGTATGATGTTCACGTGCAATCTTCCATAATGTGTCTCCTCGCTCCACCTTGTACGAAGCAGCAGATGCATCGGCAACAAAAGCACCTGATAACATCGTTGTGGCTGCTAGAGCAATTACAGATTTTTTCACGTAATTAACCTCCTTTATTCACTGACGACGTTCATTTTAACATGAAAAACAGCACTGTGATTTTAAAAACCGATTACGTTTCCTTGCCATTATGTTACGCAATCATTTCACTTCCCCTTTTTCCCCTTTCTTTGTAACATTCATGTAATGATTATGGATTGATATAACTTAGATGGAAAAAGAAGCAATTGGTAATACATGGTCATTCCAAACAGATTAGTAGATGAAATGCCTTTTCTACTTGATGAAAATCGAGTACCTCCGTCCTCTCACACCACCGTACGTACCGTTCGGTATACGGCGGTTCAATCAAATAAATGACGCTTTTCGCCATATTTACTGTACAGGCTTTTCAGCCCTTGGCTACTCCAATAAGAGTTGCCAAGGGTTTTGTGTAATATGGGACTTTTAGAGATTCTCCAATATGATTTCCTCGAATTTCCCCATTCATATGCTTTATATGGTTGAACTCCGAGTTGTATAAGTTTCTTTATTTTCGTTTTCGGCTTCTTCCACTGTTTCCAGATAATCATTCGGAGCCTTCTTCTTATCCATTTATCAAGATTCTTAAAGACAGTAGGAGTGTCAGCTAGTGAAAAGTATCCACACCATCCCATTAGGTACTGGTTTAGTCTTTTGATTCTTTCTTCCATTGAGATAGAGTGAGAACGGCAGGTTAGTTTCCTGATTCTATGTTTCATCTTCCGAATGCTCTTCCGAGCGATTCTTATCTTTGGTTCTTTATGATAAGTAAAACTGAAACCTAGATAATCCCTTTTCCAAGGGCGGTCTAATGCCGTCTTTTCCCTGTTGACCTTGAGTGCTAGACCCTTCTCTATGAAGTTTGTCATGTTCTCCATTACTCTCTTTCCGGCTTTCCTACTCTTGACAAAGATATTACAATCATCTGCGTATCTTACAAATCGCAGATTTCTTCTCTCGAGTTCTTTGTCTAAGGGGTCCAGCATTATGTTGGATAAAAGTGGACTTAATGGACCCCTTGGGGAGTCCTTCGAGATTGGAAGTGATTAGCCCGTTTTCCATAATGCCTGCCTTCAAGAATTCTCGGATTAGATAAAGGATTCTTCCATCTCTGATTTTCTTACCGATTAAATGCATGAGTTTATCATGATTTACATAGTCAAAGAATTTTTCTAAATCCATGTCAATGACCCAACGATAACCATCTTTGATATAGGATCTCGCTTTCCGCACCGCCTGGTGCGCTTGTTTATTGCGGCGGAATCCAAAGCTATTCTCTGAGAATCCTGGATCAAATATGGGTGTTAATGCTTGGTTTAAAGCCTGTTGAATGAAACGGTCTATCACAGTAGGGATACCTAGTTTCCGTTTACCGCCGTTCGGTTTCGGGATTTCGACTCGTCGGACTGGTTGCGGTTTGTAGGTTCCCTCCAGTAGAGACGTGCGGATTTCATGCCAATGTTCCATCATGTACGGTCGTAATTCGGATACACTCATTCCGTCCACACCATGACTTCCTTTGTTTCGTTCCACTCGGTGAAGTGCCTCTAGTAAGTTTTCACGTGATAAAACCTGTTCCATTCTCATAAATAGGACTCCTTGCGTGTGTTTTCTATTCTCTTCCATAGACCTAATATAAGCTCCACCCTCTTGAAGTCCCTCGTGTGATTCACCACTACTCTCTTCAAGTAAGTCCGTTTCGGATTGTCTGTGTCATTGCTCCATTAGAATGTCCGAGTAGAAAACCCTCTTTGATTGTTCCGTCCTTCCAAATAAGGAGCGACCTTATTTGTACTATGACGTCTGCTGACTTCTGACGGTTCAGCCATCCATCGCTAGATGGGTTACCAACTCAGTTTGCGTGTCCGTCAGACCTCCCTGGGTAAGAGTACAGTCTTTCTCTCCATCTATCTGCTTCATTTACTCTGTAACATCTTCGGCAGTATGGACTTTATCTTGTTATGCAGACTCATCCAATGTTACCTAGCCTTCTATGAAGTTCGTGTTCCGAGAGACCCTAAGTTTGCCGCTCGCTTCCTTCGGATTCCGTATCACCACGGACACCCTTGCGTTAAGCTAACCACTACTACTGCCTTCGTGGCTCAGGACTTTCACCCTATAGACTGCACCCATGTCAGGCGCACATAAAAACGTCTGGAATTTTGTTGCTTCCAGACGTTTGAAATTCGATTTTTAATAGGTTTTCTCTGCTGCGTTCACTCCCGTGGGCAGGAGTTCGCCCAACAATTTAGCTCATTTCGTGAGAAGCCAAGATTTCACACGAAATGAGCTAACACGATCAAGATAAACGGAGAAAATTTATTGTAAGATCGTCACCTTCGTTGTCCTTACTCCCCAATTACGTGCACTTTGAAGGGATGGAACAAACACGTCGATCCTATTTCCTTTAATAGCAGATCCTTTATCGGCTGCGATTGCTTGGCCGTATCCTTCCACATATACTTTTGAACCGAGCGGAATAACTTTAGGATCCACTGCAATCACTTTCGCGTTCGGATTTATTTTCAAGTTGATTCCCAACGCTGTAACGCCGGAACATCCTTTGCAAGATGCTGTATAAGCAGTGGCCTTAACGACGATCACTTTCTTTCCCGCAGTAGAGTTTACGGCGGATGTTGTAGACGTATTCTTGGCTGTTGCGGTCGAACTAGATTGAATGATTAATTTCGTTCCTGCAGTAATGTTGTTAGATGTTAGATGGTTCCATTTTTTTATATTATCGACAGTCGTTTTATAAGCATTGGCAATCTTCCATAATGTATCTCCCTTTTTGACAGTATATGTCGTGCTTGCCGCATTCGAGGAATGAGCAAAGCTGAAACATACTACTGCAGTAAAGAGAGCGGCAATTGCTTTCTTCACACCATAACCTCCTTTTCTATTAACGAGTATCATTCTATCATGACTAAACTACTAGTGATTTTACAGTTCATTATCTTTTTATTACGTAAATGTTTCATTTTCTTAACATGATAGAATAATTGGTTATAATAGTAGAAAGAGGAGGCAGTCACACACAGAGATTATGGTATATTCGTCTGGTATGTGTCTTGCCGTTTCTATATAATAAATAATTGCTGTTATTTATAACCTGTTATGGAGGATGTTGCAACTATGTATCAAGTAAAGCTTTGGAAGGGAGTTTTTAAGACTCGGAATGTGCTTTATGAGCTGGAACAAGCTGAAACCATCCGAGGGTTAAGCAGTCGAATCATCATCTTGCTGGTGATTAGCGTCATTCTATCGGCTGTAAGCAGCTGCCTTGGCATTGGAAGTGAAGACCTTTCGCATCGATTAGCGGATTGGACCGCAAATGAATTGGCTGCAAGAAAAGTCTTTTTTGTTTTAGGAAGCGTATTTTGGGGCATCCTCTTTGTTTTGTTAGTGTTAGTCGTTCCGTCATTGTTATTTTGGGGCTTAATGGAAGTAGACTTCCGCAAAGCACTTGTCTTGCAGCTTTTTGTTCTAACCATTCTGATAGGAGAAAGGGTTATTCTTTTGCCATTTGAGTTTCTATACGGATTGAAATGGTACTATTCTCCTTTCGCATTAGGAACGGCGATTCGCTATTTGACCGATCATTCGATCCTTATTCGCTTTTTTGGAAGCATCTCTCTTTTCCAAATTTGGACATTAGTCCTGCAATATCGATTCTTAAAAAGAATGACGGATCATAAACCGCTTTATATTGCGGCTGTGATCGCAGGATTATCTATTGTCTTTTGGGCCTTTACCGCTTTCTTCACTTCCATACATATCGAGAAACTTATTTAAGATAGGAGGGCAGAATCGTGCGAAAAACAACGAGAAATATGATCATCGCCGTTTTGTGTGCTTGTTTAATAGCAGGCAATCTTTACTTGATTTTTAAAAAAGATAGCAAAATCGAGAAAACGCAGTGGATAGACAAATGGGCGCGGGTTAAAATCGGCAATCTGGCTGAAACATTCCATACATCGGGCGTTATTACACCACAAGAGGAATATCCGGTCTATTTCGATCCTTCCATGGGGCAATTCAGCAAGTTTTTAGTAGAAAAAGGGGATAAAGTTTCTCCCGGGACGGAACTCTTTCAATATTCGCCGGCTGAAATAGAAGAAGAACGAGCAAAATGGCTGGCAGAAAAAGAGCAGGCACAAAGAGAAATAGATCTGGTCACGGAGGAAGTGCAAAAGTTACAAAACATACAATCTTCTCTAAAAAGCTCTGATCAAACGCCAAGCGCTGCTGAGGTGACAGTTAAAAGTCAAATATTAGAACAGCAAGCGGAAATCGGCAAATTACAAGAAGAAGTGAAAAAGTATGATACTCTTCTCCGCGAACTTGATCAAAGAAAACAACAACTTACTGTAAAAAGTCCTTATGCAGGCTATGTAGAAAAAATCGACGATCGATTAAACAACCCAATCATAACGATCCGCTCCTTGAAACCGGCCGTCCAAGGGGTATTGAACGAAAAGCAGCGCAAAAAGGTAACAGAAGGATTAAAAGTCAAAGTTTCTGTTGATACAAAGAAAAAACAATATACAGGAAAAATCATAAAAGTAGACTCTTATCCGGAAAATGAACCTTCTGTACATAAAAATAGCTATTATCCTTTTAAAGCCCAATTGTTCAATGTAAAAGATTCAAACGAACCTCTTCTACCCGGTTCAAAAGCAAACATTACCATCATAACGAAAGAATCTTTAAGTACGTTAATGGTGCCATCATCCAGCGTTTTTCAAGATCATAAGAAAAACTACGTACTCGTTCTCAACCGAGAAGGAATCGTAGAAAAACGTGAAATAACGAAGGGGATTCATGTCGGACAAAAACAAGAAATCATTCGAGGTGTAAAACAAGGAGAAGCGGTCCTTCCACATCCAAAGGATATTCAGAAAGTCAACTCTCCTTTTATTACACCGCTTAAATTCTCTGATACAGATAAAAAAGCGATTCAGAACGTACGCAAAAAAGATATGCTCCTGTATTTTATGTTAGGTGTACTTTCCTAAAATAATGATGAATGGTTGGCCAAGTCAAAACATGTTATATAGAATGAAAGAAATCTATTTTTCTATATAACATGTTGACGGCCGACTTTCCTGTTATGAATGGAAATGATCATGTCGAGACGCTTGTCTTGATTGAAAGAAGAAAAAAGAGTATAATTATTGTCCGTTTTAGGTTAAAACCCGTTTTAATTTTTTAACAAAATTTAATATTCAGGGGGTTTGTCTATGTCTGAAAAAAACGGAAAAAAATTCGTCCCCTACGTTCCGGCGTCAAAGTCGCTGCCTGAGCTTACTGTCACAGCGATTATATTAGGAATTGTTTTATCCATTTTATTCGGAGCCGCGAACGCTTATCTAGGTTTAAAAGTTGGATTGACAGTATCAGCTTCCATCCCTGCAGCTGTCATTTCTATGGGAATTTTGCGCGGAATTTTCAGAAAAGATTCTATTTTAGAGAATAATATCGTGCAAACCATGACAACTGCCGGTGAAGCGCTTGGGGCGGGCGCCGTTTTCACCATTCCGGCACTCTTTTTATGGGATATCCCCATCAGTCAGTCTATGCTGATTTTCATTGTTCTAACCGGGGGCTTTTTAGGCGTTTTTATGATGGTTCCACTGCGCCGTATGTTAATTGTCAAAGAACACGAAACATTGCCTTATCCTGAAGGAACAGCCTGTGCCGAAGTGTTAATCACAGGTGAAAAAGGCGGATCGAATGCCATCATGGTTGCGTCCGGTCTTTTGATCGGCGGTTTTATGAAAGCTTTGGGAGACGGCTTTAAACTGTTTAAAACAGAAATTGAAACCGGCATATATAAATTTAAAAATGCGGTAGTGGGAGCCGATGTTTATCCAGCTCTGCTCGGTGTTGGGTATATTATTGGTCCTCGTATTTCCGGTCAAATGTTGGCGGGAGGATTGCTTGCTTGGATTGTCATCATTCCTCTCATCGGATTTTTCGGTGCAGGTAGCACCCATGCCATTTTCCCATCGACAGAACCGATTAAACATTTGGATGCGTGGGGAATTTGGGACAACTACATCCGCTATATTGGTGCAGGTGCGGTTGCAGCCGGCGGGATTATTACATTGGCCAAATCAATCCCGACATTATATCAAACCGCGGCTGCCACATTTAAAAATCTTTCCAATGGATCGAATGGCCAAGCGTCCTTAGACAGAACCGATCGGGACATGCCGATGAAATACGTAATTTTAGGTGCACTCGTTCTCATCGTTATCATTGCTCTTGACCCGTTTGTGAAGGTAGGAATTCTCGGAGCGCTCGCTATCGCCGTTTTTGGCTTCTTATTTGTAACTGTCGCTTCCAGAATAGTCGGAATCGTTGGAAGTTCTTCTTCTCCGGTTTCTGGAATGACGATCGCCACACTGCTCATCGTCACGCTTATTTTTAAACTGACAGGTTATCACGGAAAAGAAGGAATGGTTGCAGCCCTTACTGTCGCTGCCATTGTTTGTACGGCACTTGCCGTAGCAGGTGATATTTCCCAAGATTTAAAAACCGGTTATCTTGTCGGAGGAACACCGTGGAAACAACAAGTTGCCATGATGATCGGTGTCTTGGCTTCCGGTCTTGTAATGGGCTTCATCCTTGTGATGCTGCATAAAGCCTATACGATGGGATCAGCTGCTCTGCCTGCTCCGAAAGCTATGTTGATGAAAATATTAGTAGAAGGAATTATGGGTGGAAACTTGCCTTGGGAACTGATATTAATCGGTGCTTCTATTTCAATCGTAATTGAATTTTTAGGATTGAATTCCCTTGTCGTCGCTGTCGGTATTTATTTGCCTGTTCACACAAGCGTTCCGATTATGGCAGGAGGAATCGTCCGCTGGCTTGTAGAAGTACTTTCAAAATCAAAAGAAGAAAAAGAAAAACGCAGCGAAAAAGGAGTTCTTTTTGCATCCGGTCTGATTGCGGGAGAATCTCTCGTCGGCGTGATCATCGCTATTTTAATTTGGCTGAAAGTGCCGGTTCCTGAAAATGTAGCAACCGAAAACCAATGGCTGCCTCTTCTTTTATTTATCATCATATGCGTGATGTTATACATGGCTTCTACCAGCAAAAAAGGGCTGGCTAAAAAATGATCCGGCGGAAGAAAAATCTCTTGGAAATGGTGCCGGTACTGAAAGACAATCTAAAGATCGACCATGAAAATCAGCGTTTAATCGTTCCACGTACTAATCTGATCGAACGATTTTCCGTCAGATTTTTAAAGCAGCCGTCAGAAAGAAAAATCCAATTGGATGACTTAGGGTTCTTTGTCATCCGACATATAGACGGGAAAAGCACAGTTTTAGAGCTTGCGAATGTCGTAGAAACAAAGCTGGGGGACAAAGCCTCCCCCGTTCTGGAACGCTTAGTCACGTTCCTGTCCATCTTGGAATCCTATGACTGGCTCAAATGGAAAGAAAAATAGTATCCATATTATGTGAATGCGAAGGCATTCTCCTTTATTTTGATCAGTAAATCGAGTAGGAGGGAGCGATTAACTCCCGTCCTCTCACACCACCGTACGTACGGTTCCGTATACGGCAGTTCAATTAAGATCATTGACGCAAGTCTTTATAACTTCCGTGAATAGCTGTTCTCTTTATGCCAGTGGTCACTCCACCCTCCAAGAGGTCTCCCACGGGATTCACCGCTTCCTCCCTCAAGTGAGGTACTACGTTTTCTGTGTTCATCATGACTCACTGAATACCAAGGGCTATTCTCTCTTCATTGTTCGGTCCTTCTTAGTTGTTCTAGACCAACTAATACTATGACCTCTGCTGACTTCTGACGGTTCAGCTACTTATCACTAAGTAGGTTATGAAGAGTACTTCACCTATCCGCCAGACCTCCCCGGGTAAGTACATGCACTTTCACACCATCTATCCGCCTCATTTACTCGATATGACCTTCGACAGAAAGAGCTTTGTTTTGTTATGCAAACTCACTCCATCATACCTAGCCTTATATGAGGTTCGTGTTCCTCGGACCGGTGTTTTGCCTCCAGCTTCCTTCAGATTCCGCGTCACCACGGACACCCTTGCTCTTGGCTAACCTCTACTTCTGTAGTTCATGTACATGCCGGGCGCACATACAAAACATTCATGATCGTCTCTCTCCCAACCCGTGCATGAAAATAGTTCCTTCCCGTCCATATTGGTAAAGACACAAACAGTTCATAATACGTGGCTTTTTTTGGTGGTTCGACCCTGAACACAAAACTGTTTGAGTGAATTTGGTGTTCAACCCTTTGTTAGCTCTTTCCAAATGGAAGGATGACTACGTACAGAAAAATGCTTATTTTCAAATTCACTCACTGTTTGTGATCCTATCTTTATGGAGTGATTGGATGGAAGTATTTATTGAAAGATGTGCAGGATTGGATGTTCATTCAGAAACCATAGTGGCTTGTGTTCTGATTGGTTCAAAGGATGATGAACTAATTAAGGAAACAGAAACCTTTCCAACTTTGACCAAAGATTTATTCCGGTTGTTACAATGGCTCGAAGACCATGATGTGACCCACATTGCGATGGAAAGTACGGGAGTCTACTGGAAACCCGTGTTCAATATCTTAGAGGACTTCTTCGATATAACCCTGGCGAACGCCCAGAGGATTAAAAACGTACCTGGAAGGAAGACGGATGTTTCTGACGCTGAATGGATTGCAAAATTATTGCGCCATGGATTAATTGAAAAGAGTTTTGTCCCTCCGGTAGATATTCGGGAGCTGCGTGATTTAACAAGGCTGAGAAAGAAATGGATTGGCCACGTAACTTCTGAGAAGAACAGGATTCAGAAAGTATTGGAAGCCTCAAATGTTAAATTAAGTACGGTCATTTCAGATGTGTTTGGGGTTTCAGGAAGAAAGCTGCTCAATCGCCTCATCGAAAAAGGATATGTAGATGTAAAGGATGTTGAAGAAAGAATTCATGGGAAAATGGCTTCGAAAAAGCAGAGGATTGCGGATTCCTTATTTGGAACAATAAACGAGCATCAGCTTTTTCTGATTCGTCAGTCCTGGCAGCACATTGAATATTTGGAATCCCTCATCACCGAAATTGAACAAAGAATTGATGTTTTATTACAGAAATATCAGGAAGAACTTCAATTACTTCTAACGATACCCGGCATTAAGAAAGACACAGCAGCCGTCATTATCGCCGAAATGGGTGTAGATATGAGTCAGTTTCCAACATCACAACATTTAGCATCATGGGCGGGAGTGTGTCCAGGGAACAAAGAAAGTGCAGGAAAACGGTATAGTACAAGGACGGTAAAAGGGAATCCACCTATCAAATCCGCCATGTGCGAGGCGGCTTGGGCAGTGTCAAGATGCCGAAACAGATGGTTAGCAGCAAAATATTGGTCATTGGCAGCACGAAGAGGAAAGAAAAAAGCACTCGTTGCCACATCGCATCGAATGCTTCGGATCATTTACTCCATGCTTATCAACAAGGAGGCTTTTAAAGAAAAGCAAATTAACTAGTATAACCAAAGTCAAAAAGATCTATACAAAGTTACCTCCCACAGGTAGCTCTGCTTTCTTATTGACTTTTTTCGGTCTTTGTTTAGGTTTGCCTGCTTCCGCCCGTAATATACGAGGAAACCTAGGAAATTATTTTCACAGAAAAAAGTTCACGGAATCCATATGTTCCGTGAACTTTTTTTGCTAATAAACCTCGAAAGATTAAAAGAAAGAATACTAGAATAACAGTTTGAGCCTGAAACTCCCTATCCATCGATCGTGACGTCGCCTGCCTATAAGTCCTCTGTTTCAGGTTATTTTTTATTTTCTAAAATCTTTTAAACTGGCAGATCAAATGGACCGAACAGCCACAACCCCCTTGATTTCTTTTATTCTTGCTTCTACACTTGGCAGAACATCGCCATTCACTTTATTGTCAATATCAATCAACGTATAAGCCCACTCGCCTTTGCTTCGATTCAGCATATCGGCAATGTTGAGATGGCTTTCTGCTAAAATGGAAGTCATCTGTCCCACCATATTTGGAATATTTTGATGGATCACCGTAATCCGTTTTCTGCCGACATAAGGGAGCTCTACATTGGCGAAATTAACAGAATTTTTAATATTCCCTGTTTCTAAATAATCTTTTAACTGTTTGGCGGCCATGATGGCGCAATTTTCTTCCGATTCTTTCGTGGAAGCTCCGAGATGCGGGACTGCAATGACGTTCTTCATGCCTAATATGCGGTCATTTGGAAAATCCGTTATATACTTAGCCACAATCCCTTTTTCAATCGCCTCATTCAAATCATGTTCGTTTACTAGTTCTCCACGAGAAAAATTCAAAATCCGTACCCCTGGCTTCATTTGGCTAAATGCTTCTCGATTGAACATTTCTCTCGTTTGATCCGTAAGCGGCACATGAACGGTAATATAGTCACATGCGGAAAAAATTTGTTCAATGTTCATAGCCCTTTGGACGTTTCTGGACAAGTTCCAAGCCGTATCGACGGAAATAAATGGATCAAATCCAATGACTTCCATATCCAGTTCGAGGGCATCGTTAGCCACCAGGGCCCCTATGGCACCCAAGCCAATAATCCCTAATTTTTTCCCTTTAATCTCTGTTCCGACAAACTCTTTTTTACCTGCTTCCACCAAGGAAGGAACTTGATCACCTTGCCCCCGAAGCGTTTTCGCCCATTCCACGCCATCAAATAAGTTCCTTGAGGAAGCAAGCAAAACAGCCAATACCAATTCTTTCACAGAATTTGCATTGGCTCCAGGCGTATTGAAAACCACAATTCCTCGTTCTGAACATGCTTGCACCGGAATGTTGTTCACCCCCGCACCTGCACGCGCGATGGCTTTTACACTCCTCGGAATATCAACATTATGCAAATTAAAGCTACGCAATATAATGCCGTCCGGTTGGTCATCATCATTGTTAATCGTAAAATTCTCTTGACGTAAAATATTTAAACCACTTTCGGCAATGCTGTTGTAAGTTTTAATTGTGTACATTGCTTCTATTCCTCCTAGCTGTTTTTGCCTCAAAGCTTTTCATAAATTCCACCAGCTTTTTTACTCCCTCAATTGGCATTGCATTATATATGCTTGCACGCATTCCTCCGACGGTACGGTGGCCTTTTAATGTTTCCAATCCTTGCGCTTTTGCCTCTTTAATAAACTGAGTGTTCAATTCTTCAGAAGGCAGTGTAAAAGGAATATTCATTAACGAGCGACTTTCTTTTTCCACAGGGGAATGGAATAGCTCGGATTGATCCAAGAATTCGTAAAGCAGCTGGGCTTTTTCTCGATTGATTTTTTCCATCACGGATACCCCGCCCAGTTCTTTCAACCATTCAAAAACAAGTTTTGCTACATAAATACTGAACGTCGGCGGCGTATTATACAACGAACCTTTATCACTGTGGGTCTGATAGTTTAACATGACGGGGCAATTCTCAGGTGCGTTTCCAATGAGATCTTCCCGTATTATGACGACGGTCAAACCGGCAGGGCCAATGTTTTTTTGTGCTCCCGCATAGATCAGACCAAATTTGGACACATCATATTCCTGTGCAAGAATATTGGAAGACATATCCGCAACGAGAGGGATGCTTCCCGTATCCGGAACTGAGAAATAACAAGTTCCTTCAATGGTGTTATTCGTCGTAATATGGACATAATCTGCATCCTCGGAAAACATAGCCGGATCCAAGGATGGAATATAACTGAATTTCTTATCTTCTGAAGAGGCGACAACACGAACTTCGCCGAATTTTTTTGCTTCCGCCATGGCTTTTTTCGACCATGAACCTGTATGTACAAAATCCGCTTTTTTATTTTTCACAAGCAAATTCATGGGGATCATCGCAAACTGCAAAGAAGCGCCCCCTTGCAAAAATAACACTTTGTAATTGTCAGGAATGCTCATTAATTCACGCAGCAAAACTTCTGCTTCCTGAATAATTTCTTCAAATGCACTGGATCGATGACTGAGTTCCATTACAGACATTCCAGTTCCACGATAATTGAGCAATTCTTTTTGGACTTTTTCCAAAACGGGCAACGGCAACATCGACGGACCTGCAGAAAAATTAAAGACTCTCTCCATTCCACTTCTCCTCATTTTACTTGTGATTTCAATTCTGAAAATTTATACTATAATAATATTTAAAAATTATACGCCAAAACACTCCAACTATCAAGATCCACTTGCAAGAAAACTCATTTAGTTGTGCTTTCACAGCAGAAACGGATGTCTATTTTTATAGGAAACTTTCTCCCTCCCATTTCTTCCGTAAAGGCGGCTTTCATCATGCCCAGATTCGGAAGCCATCTGCTTACTTTCGCAATCCAAAACGGACAAATATCGTGTTCCATCTGCCGCCTTGCCAATAGATCGCTCGGCTGCTTTCTTCCCGCACCGAAAAGAATGGAATCTTTTCCAACTTTTTCAGATTAAAAAGAGACCGGTTCCTTTTCTTCCAAACCGGTCTCTTTTTTGCACTCTATTTTTCTATGTAAATACCATGTTTCATTTAAGAGTTATTCGATTCTAATTTCACCATCTGTGTTTTGATCAAGTTTAAAATATTTTCCAAATTGCTATCTTTTTTATATCCTTCTTCATAAGCTGCTTTTAAAATCGATAAAAACATTTGCTGTTCTTTTGTCATATCCCTCCATCCTTTCAACTTAAAATGTTTGTCAATACGTGTCTATCATAGTTTGTTTTTGACTGATTTACAAGAATTTTCTCTGCATTATGAACCTTAACTAAGCATAAAACAGAATGAGAAAGGCAAATCGACAATCTATGCGTAAAAAGCCTGTACTTTTCCCCTTTCGAAGAAAAGATCTTTTTTCGTCCAATTGATCCTTTAAAAAGCAAAAAAAGCCGGCTCATTATAAGTTGACTCCCTTTTGAGCAAGCCCTATGCTTTCATGGATTCGTATTTTTTCCTTTTTTCACTACTATGTTTTTCTATGTCTCTCGATGAACAGCCAAGGAAATGATCTCCGCCTTAAAGTTGAAAATTGAGCTCGTCCAATCTCTCACTCTATGACAACCCATTCTTTCACGAACTACGCTTATGAACGAGCCATCCTCTATAAACCCTGATCGTCGACAAGCCATCTATTATTCATTGTCCGTTGTTTGTTTTGTTTTATTGGCTGACAAGTAACAAACAAAAGAATTCGATGGATTGGATTGAATGTTTTTCCTTTTTTCACTAGAAATCATTTCTCGCGGAATAACCATTTTTTGGATAAACAACTGTCCAATCTCCTTGCCGGGCAGCGACTTACTAAATAAAAATCCTTGAATTTCATCACAACGGCATTGCTGCAAAAACTGCAACTGCGATTTTGTCTCTACTCCTTCTGCCACGACGCGCGTTCCCATTGCATGCGCCATCTCGATCAACGCTTTTATAATGGCTTGATCAATAACGTTCTCCTCTAAATATTGGATAAAAGAACGGTCGATTTTTAATGTATCAATCGGATATTTTCTTAAGCTATTAATGGAGGAATACCCTGTGCCAAAGTCATCTAAAGCAATCCGCACTCCTAAGTTTTGTATTTTTCTCCATTGTTCCAATACCAGGTCATTCAAAAGAAGTAAAGACAACTCCGTTATTTCCATTTCCAGCTGCGAAGGTTCGATTTGGTGGTCCGTCGTTGCTTGCAGGATCGTTTCATATAAACCTTTTTTCAAAAACCGTTTTGCTGATATATTAATAGAGATCGTTGGAACTTCAATGTTTTGGCTTTGCCATTCATGGATTTGTTCGCATACTTTCCTTATCACCCAGTCGCCGATCTCGTTAATTAATCCTCCTTCTTCCGCCAACGGAATAAACTCCGATGGCAGCACGGTCCCCCATTCAGGATGATGCCAACGCAAAAGAGCTTCTGCACCAACAATTTGATTCGTGTTGGCTTCTATACGCGGCTGATATTCGATCGATAAGTATTCGTTTTTTAAAGCTTTGCGCAGCTCTTTTTCTAGATGATACATTTTAAACGTCGATCTTTTCATAGACGAAACATAGATTTGGCAATTATTTTTACCGAACTCTTTTGCCCGGGATAAAGCCACTTCTGCGACTTGAAACAATGTGTCAGGATCTTCACCATCGTTAGGATAAAAACTTAATCCAATGCTGGTAGTGATAAAAACTTCGTATTCTTCCACTTCCATTTTTCTGCCAATAACTTCCATTATTTGCTGCGCTAATTGAACATACGGTTCCCTTTTTTCTCCGTATTTCACTAGAGCAACAAATTCATCTCCGCCGACCCTATAGACCGTCCCATGTTTCCCGATGACTTCTTGCAACCGTTCGGCTATTTTTTCCAACACTTTATCTCCGATCCTGTGGCCTAGTGCATCATTCATTTTTTGAAAGCTATCCAAATCGAAGCAAAAAACAGCAAACATCCCACCGTTGCAATCGATCCATCTATTCAAATCTTCCATGAAAGCATTTCGGTTGCGGAGCCTTGTCAATAGGTCGTGACTGGCCATTTGTTTTATCGACATGTCTTCATAATTTTCTGCAAAAAAATGGACATTTAAACCGTTTTCCTTCCTGGCACGACTTTTTTTGACGAATCTTTTTGCAGTTCTCTTGCTATGAAAAAGATTCCCTCCATTTACTCATTATAGGAAAAAAACATCTAATAATCTACATATTTATACAAATTTTCCCTTTGATTTTCTGTTTCTTCATTGATTTTTTTATTATTTTTATTTTCTCAATATGTAATTCTCCTATTCAGTTCATCCAATTTTCTACAAAATATGGTATGAACTTGCTGCTTTGCATGGAAAAAATGTCAATTTTCCTCTTTTCGAATACGACTGTAAATAGTTGTAATCCAGTCCCAAGACGTTTCTATAAAAAACGGCAGCCAGACAAAAAAATATTATATTAAAATATTATTAATTTTCCGTTAAAATATGGTTAATTATTTTTAAAAGAATGGCACCCACTTTGACGAAACAGCGTGATCCGTGTCATTCTTCTGCCCTTCATACAGCTTATTAAATCATCAAAATCTCCTATCAAAACTATTTTTTCAATACCATCACAAATCCGAGGCTGTCCGACGATTCATAATCGCTCCCGGTGCATCCCTTTATTCATGTAAAGATCGGTATCGGGCATTGCTTTCCGCGGGCGGTCCCGAAGCCTCTTATTTGTCCCCCGCAGTAGGGTCTCGCCCGACTCGCTTTTCCGCAGAAATCTCGTCACTTTCACGATCACAGTAAAATCTTAACTTTGACAAATGAAAAACATCCAATTCTGGTGGGTTGCCGTCACCCATACACGTTCTGAAACAGGGCCTTGTATCCCATTTCCCTTTCAAAATACTTATTTACAGCGAATAGTTTGAACTCAACTGAATAGTTTATGAATTTTGGTCCCTTTTTGCCAAAACAAATCCCTCCTATGCAAAACAGTATGGGTTTTTTTCCAACTGTCTACACAAGAGGGATAATATCAATCTCGGCGGGTTTTCTTATTTACCACGTTCACTGAAGAATCCCGGTATTTTTGTAAATTTCATTCCAGCTTTTTCCCTTGAAATGTCTTTAACATTTGTCCATGTCGATTAATGACTTGCATCCTCAGCTAATCGAAAGCCCTGTTTTATTTCGCTTGCGTTTCTTTTTTTCTCCAAACAACACGGTGGCTAAACTTTCAAAAGGGCGAACCCATTTTTTTGATTTATTTTCCTGCGTTGTCCCTAAGCTCTGAATTAAATGACGGTCTCGTTCTTCAATTTTGATTTCTTCCATTTTTTGCTTGATCCACAATTGTTGCTGTTCTAATTTGCAAATCAGCTCACGATTAATCTCGATGAGTCGATTTTGTCCTTCTTCCAACTGCTGCAAACGTTCATAAACATCTTGACTTTGAACATGAATTTCCCGTTTTGGAGAATCAATCGCTTGATTTTCTTGTTGCTCCCGGCTTTGTTCGGCCGCCATTTGAATCGCTTTTTCAAAGGAAACGTTATTTTTTGTGATCGCTTCAATGATCCGCTGAATGACTGCCACATCTTTCGGATAAAAGACACGTGAATGGTTGATGCCTCGCTCAAAATGATAGCCATTCTCTTCAAGAGCCAAAGCGTATTTGCGAAGTGTGCTCGCCCCGATCCCTAAGCTTTTTGCTACTTCCGAACTAAAATATGCCTGCTCCACACTAGTTCCCTCCCGTTTTTCCTTCTAAATAAGGATATTCAACAAAGCCGTCTAAAAGCCTTTCACTAACTTTGGAGATTCATAAGAAGTTTTGTCAGTGGCACATAAAGGAAATCGACTTCTTTCACATTTGGACAAGGAATTTTTCGAATTTTGTCGTATAATAGTACAAGAAATTTATCTTCACAATTTTTATACAAAAGGAGCTTAATCAATCGATGAAAACATTTGATGTAGATGAGCGGCCGTCTTTTGCAGCTCTAGTTCCGTTGAGTCTGCAGCATCTATTTGCGATGTTCGGCTCAACTGTGTTGGTGCCTATTTTGTTTCATGTCAACCCGGCCACCATTTTGCTGATGAACGGAATCGGCACTTTACTTTATTTATTCATTACGAAAGGCAAGATACCGGCTTTTCTAGGTTCCAGCTTTGCTTTTATTTCACCCGTATTTGTTGTTTTGGGAGAAAAGAGCTATCATGAAGCCCTGGGTGGCTTTATAGCAGTAGGAATTATTTTTATTCTGATCAGCCTTATCATTCATCTGGCCGGAACAAAGTGGATCGATGTCGTCTTTCCGCCGGCAGCGATGGGAGCCATTATTACGGTTATCGGTTTAGAACTGGTTCCTACCGCGGCTGACATGGCGGGGTTGATTAAACCTTTAAGCCATCCACCCGCTCATTGGTCGCCGGACGGAAAAACCATTTTCGTTTCTCTTTTGACGTTAGGAGTGACGATTCTTGGAAACGTAGTGCTCCGAGGCTTTTTGAAAATCATCCCTATTCTGATCGGGATCACGGTTGGCTATATCAGCGCCTTATCCCTTGGAATGGTCGATTTTCAACCGATCAAAGAAGCGAAATGGTTTGCGATCCCTGATTTTTATGCTCCATCATGGGATTGGGCAAGCATCGCCATCATCGTTCCAGCCGCTCTAGTAGTTGTCGCTGAACATATTGGACACCTTGTGGTCACGCAAAATATTGTGGGGAAAGACTTATTGAAAGACCCCGGTCTTGCCCGTTCTATTCTCGGAAACGGAATCTCTACCACTTTATCAGGCTTTGTAGGATCCACGCCCAATACTACTTATGGGGAAAACATTGGTGTATTGGCACTGACGAAAGTGTACTCGACTTGGGTGATCGGAGGAGCTGCCGTTCTGTCCATTCTCCTGTCCTTTTTCGGGAAACTGGCTGCCTTGATTTCGTCCATCCCTACACCCGTTATGGGCGGTATTTCCTTGCTATTGTTTGGAGTAATAGCCGTTTCTGGATTGAGAATGCTGGTCGAATCGCAAATCGATTATTCCAAACCGATCAATATGATCTTGACAGCGGTCGTGCTTGTGATCGGGATCAGCGGAACGACTTTTACATGGGGATCTTTCTCGATAAAAGGCATGGCATTGGCTACAGTCGTGGCCGTTCTACTAAGCTTGCTCTTTAAATTGTTCGAAATCTTGCATATTTCGAACGAAGATTAAAACAATCTAGTATTCAAACAGTGATCCCCCAACCAATCTTTTTGCTTGGCGACAGGCGATATGTAAAATTTTCGGGGCAATGAATGAAAATCGGATAGACGTTATCATCAATGTACACTTCCAAACAAATACATTTCAAAAAGACCCTCGAAAATTAAAAGAAAAGGCGAAAATGAAAAAAGGATGAAAGGGAATATTAATGTTCCTCTCAACCTTTTTTCAGTTTATCTTACAGCATTGAATTTAAGATCACACTCTCTCGCCGCTTCATCTCAAATGCAGGCACTAGCTAAAAAAAGAATCGTTTGTTCATCTCTGACTGATGGACGTGCACGAACTTTAAAGCGATTATCATTTTTTATCAACATTACCCTGATTATAATCATTTTAAAAATTATCACACTTTTAAAAACATCCATACTTTTATTCCAACTATATTTATAGTATATTTAATTCGGAACAGTATTTAATAAAATGGCTTGTTTAAAGTTGCCGAAGGAAAATAAGGTCCTGGCTTCCTTCTTTCGGTTTTCAAACCGTTGGATGAAAATTTTTGAAGCACAGCGTTATTTAACGAGAATTCAAAGGAAAAGGGATGATGAATATGGCCAATTCAAAAGCAAAAAAATGGCTCTTATATGGTGCACTGATTGCTCCAATCGTGTATCCAAAGTTGAAAAATTTTTATGACACCAAAAAACTGAGAAGGCAGTTTCAAGAAGCACAATTTTTGCGGAAATTACAAACAAAAGAAAACTAATGAAAAAACGGACAGAACTTCTTTTGAAGGGAGTCCGTTTTTTCATACACTTTTTCTTCATTTTTCCTATAGAAGGGAACAAACTAAAGTTATAGGCAGAATTCCGGTTCATCCAATAAAAACGCTCTCCGCTTCATGAACCCTTATAAATCCATTAAAAGCAATCTGTGAAACTATTGTATTAACAACAGCAACGCTGCTACGGCCGGCGTTAAAACCATGGCTACTTTTAAAACACTTTTCGGGGCCAAATTGGTAAATTTAGCTCCTACATAAGCCCCCGTCATGGTACCTACCAATACTTCCAACAGCAATATCCAGTCCAAGTATCCAGCCTGTCTATACCCCGTTCCGCCTCCAATCGCTATCGGCAAAATCACCAGCATAGTAGTCCCGACCGATTGGCGGATCGTCAAACCAAGCATCGTCAAGAGACCCAACTGAATAAATGGAGTGGCTCCGATTCCAAATGTTCCTGATAAAATTCCGGCTACTATTCCAAGTATTATCGCCTTTATCATTGTCAGCGGCTGATTCCACTTCACTTCTTTCGTTTTTGTCTCTTCGGCCTTTTTAGACAGAGATAAACGGACTAACAGTAAAATGGAGGATAAAAACAGCATTCCCGCTGTCAGCCAATGAAGATCACCGGCAGGGATAACAGTCGCTATTTTAGATCCGATGTAAGAACCTATCGCGCCAAAAATTCCGACAACCAGTCCGACACCGACAGCTGTATTGCCTTCTCTAAAATGGCTATAAGCTCCTGATAAACTGGTAAACGCCATTGCCGTAAGCGACGTTCCCAGCGCCGTATGTATCGGGATGTTAAATAGAACAGTCAATATAGCAATAATAAAGCCAGACCCCCCTGCTCCTATAAAACCGAGCAAGAGCCCCATGGCAAACATGGTCAAAACAATCGCCAACTTCTGTTTCCTCCTTCTTTCTCCACATTCCCAAAGATCATGTTTCTTATTATGGTATACTAGTTTCATTTTTTTCACAAACTTCCAAGAGCACTCTTCTCTATAAAATGGATTTTTTCTTTTGACTGTTTTTCTTCCCGCAAACCTTCTCTTGCTATTCCTAAATAGCGGCGAATCCTTGCGACAATTGGAAAGCAAAGGGAGCAAGGTGAACAAGTACTTCTATTTTTTTATTCGGCTATACAGAAAACGAGATATAATAAGGGGGAAGGAGTGGGAAGTTTTATGATTCGATATGTACATATGTATTTGGTAGCGATCCTTCTTGTCGCCGGGATCAGTATGTCGTTTCCAAGCGGCCGCCATTCGAAAGCAGAAGCAGCCAGTGACATGAGCGTTCATGCCAAAGCGGCGATTTTAGTGGATGCAAAGTCCGGAAAAATTCTTTTTGGCCAAAATATGGATGAATCGCTGCCGGTCGCTAGCATGTCTAAATTGATGACGCAATATCTCATTTTAGAAAAAATCCAAAAAGGCGATCTCAAATGGGATGATGTCTACCATGCGGATGCCACCGACCAAGACTTGTCCACTAGGCCGGGGCTGGGAAATGTTCCTCTGTATCAAGGGCAATCGTACACCGTGCGTGATTTATATAATGCCATGACGCTGGTGTCGGCCAACGCCGCCAGCCGTGCTCTTGGTCGAATGGCCGGCAAATCGGACAAGCACTTTGTCCAAATGATGAATGACAAAGCCAAACAGCTTGGCTTGAAACATTCGTCTTTTGTGAATACTTCCGGATTAAACAACCAGGATCTTGCTCCTTACCAAGTGAAAGGAACAGCTTCCGATGGCGAAAATAAGATGTCAGCCCGTGATCTCGCTTTATTGGCATACCATTTCATTCATTCTTTCCCGAATGAAATGGATATCGAAAAAAAAGAACTTGATCAGTTTCCTGTTACAGATTCGTACAGCATCCCTCTTCGCAATAAAAATCAATTGCTGCCAAATGGAAAATATCCTTACAAAGGCGCCATCGGTTTGAAAACGGGCATGAATGACGCAGCAGGCTACGGCATCGTAGCATTAGCTAAAAGAGGACAACGCGAATTGATTGCCGTCATCATAGACGCCAAAAATAAAAAAGGAAAACGATCTTCAAAAGCCCGTTACATGCAGGCTCAAAAATTGCTGGACTACGGCTTTACCCATTGGGACTATCAAAAAATTTCACCGGAAAAATTCTTACCAACGAACCAGCAAAAGATCCCCGTAGAAAACGGGACGAAAGAAAAAGCAGCCATTACATCTAAAACAACCGTTACTGAATTGGTTCCTAAAAACAGCCATTCGATCAAAGCCAAGCTGACGCTTATGCCCAAATTTTTAACAGATCAAAAGAAACGTGAACTACCCTCCACTTATCAACCTTACGGTTTGATTGAAGTGGGGGCTTCTCGGGTAATCCCGTCTAATGACAGAAAATTGACCGAGCTAACCCTCTCGTTCCGAAAGTTATTATTCTTTATGCTAATAAGCGTAATCCCTCATTTTTGATATTGATTGCTGAATTGTGATCGCGATCTAATACAAAGCCGCAAGAACATTTATATACACGTTCAGATAATGGCATTTCTTTTTCCTTGCCGCAACATGAACACTTCTTAGTGGAGGGAAACCACTTATCAATTTTCACAAGTTGTTTCCCCTGTTCTTTTAGCTTATACGCTAAGAAAGTAGTGAACATCCCCCAGCCGTTATCATGAACGCTTTTTCCAAAGTTGAGGGCTTGAGACATGCCTTTCATGTCTAAGTCCTCAATAATCACAGCGTCATAGTTTGTTGCTAATTCTTTTGACTTATGATGAAGAAAGTTTCTGCGCTGATTCGCTGTCTTTTCATGTAGCTTAGCCACTTTCAGGTGTTGTTTTTCCCATCTTGCAGAACCTTTCTTTCTTCGAGAAAGAATTCGTTGTGCTTTTGCTAATTTATCTAAGGCTTGCCGATAGTAACGTGGGTAATTGGCTTTCTTACCCTGTTCACTCTCGACATATAGACCATCCATAGCAAAATCCAAACCAACAACTTTCTGTATTTTAACTGGACGAATATCTTTCTCATATTCTGTCAAAATTGAAATGTAGTATTTGCCTGTCTTTGTTTTAGAAATAGTGCAAGATTTGATTTTATAATCAGCAGGTATCTCTCTATGCTGTTTCATTTTTATTGGCTTTTTGATTTTTGGCAGTTTGATATGACCATTTTCTAGCTTAATATTTCCGTTGACCATATTAGTTGTATAGGATTGTTTTGCTTTACGATTTTTGAACTTTGGAAAATCCGCATTTCCTTCAAAGAAATTCTTATAAGCAGTCTGTAAGTTCATTTGTGCATTTGCCAAAGCTAAAGAATCCACTTCTTTTAGGAATGGAAATTCACTTTTATATTTTGCAGGGGTCGGAAACTTTTGCTTTTTAAGCAATTCTTTATCATCCTTGAACTTTTCATACGTTTCTTTGCGTTCAGCTAACATCTTATTGTAGACAAAGCGAACACAACCAAATGTCTTAGCTAATAATGCGGATTGTTCTTTGTTTGGTAACAAACGAAACTTGAAAGCTTTGTTTTGCTTGGCCATATCAATTCACCTCACTTTGTGCGGAAAAATTTCGTATATATTGATTATACCGTAAAAAATCCGTACAATCAATATGAGGTGATAATCATGAGAGAAGAGAAAGAACGTGTAGAAATTCGTATGCCTAAGACGATATTAGAAAAATTGGAGCAATATCAAAAAGAAAATGGGATTCCAACTAGAACAGCCGCAATCTTAGAATTGTTGAGAAAAGGATTGGAAAAATAACTTTGGCTAAAGCCAACCGAAATTCATCTCCCACCTACTCATTGGTGCTATTCGCACCTTCACATTCCTAGAGGATGGGAGACTTCTTTCGGAAAGACGTTAAATCTCCTATTCAAAAAGGGACCGTTATTGGGAAAATTACGTTGCGGGATGGTTCTTACGGATATTTAACGACGAAATTAGAGAAAAAGGCTCAAGTAAAAGCAACGGTAAAAGAAGAAATTCAAAAGGAAAACTGGTTTGCCGCCCTCATGGACGGAATCTTTTAAAGTGATGAATTCCATCGAGTAGGAGGGAGCGATTAACTCCCGTCCTCTCACACCACCGTACGTACAGTTCCGTATACGGCGGTTCAATTAAGATAATTGACGCAAGTCTTTATAACTTCCGTGAATAGCTGTTCTCTTTATGCCAGTGGTCACTCCACCCTCCAAGAGGTCTCCCACGGGATTCACCGCTTCCTCCCTCAAGTGAGGTACTACGTTTTCTGTGTTCATCATGACTCACTGAATACCAAGGGCTATTCTCTCTTCATTGTTCGGTCCTTCTTAGTTGTTCTAGACCAACTAATACTATGACCTCTGCTGACTTCTGACGGTTCAGCTACTTATCACTAAGTAGGTTATGAAGAGTACTTCACCTATCCGCCAGACCTCCCCGGGTAAGTACATGCACTTTCACACCATCTATCCGCCTCATTTACTCGATATGACCTTCGACAGAAAGAGCTTTGTTTTGTTATGCAAACTCACTCCATCATACCTAGCCTTATATGAGGTTCGTGTTCCTCGGACCGGTGTTTTGCCTCCAGCTTCCTTCAGATTCCGCGTCACCACGGACACCCTTGCTCTTGGCTAACCTCTACTTCTGTCTTCGGGGGTCGGGACTTACACCCTATAGTTCATGTACATGCCGGGCGCACATAAAGAAGTCCCTCCTTGACAATGCAGGAGGGACTTCTTTATATGATCTAGTATAAATCGGCGCCACCGCATAGCAGGTGGTTTATTGTTTCGCACGCTATCGCAAGCTCAACTGACTAATGTCATAAATCAAAAAGGTTCCCGGAATCAACCCGAGAACCTCTTGTCAAATGGGTAACGGAGAAGGTGGGATTTGAACCCACGCGACGGTCACCCGTCCTAACGCATTTCGAGTGCGTCCCCTTCAGCCGCTTGGGTACTTCTCCATATGACCTCTTTCATTAGCGCAAAATATATTATATACGAAACAAAGCTATTTTGTACAGCCCTTCAATAAATGACGAAAAATTCTTATTAATCTGTCGAAAAGGCAAAAACTTGTCATTCCACGCAATTAAGGCAGCCCCGACTTATAAGAAGTTGTGTCGGGGCAGGATGAAGCAAATTTCCATTGCCCTTTCTAATCCAAAGATTTCGATTTCAAAATCGATTTAACTGTGTATGTCCGTTGCATCCACCGGTCTTTCCGCATCGGTGATTTCTTTTTCCAATTCTTCCATATAAGATTCTTTCGTTTCTTCATCCCATTGAAAAATTTCTGCCATCGTCGCTACAACTGGTTCTTTCCATTTTTTTGCCCATTTTATATCAAAGAAAACAGAACCAGTCCTTCGAATAAAAAAGTCAACAGGTTTTACAGCCATTTCATAACGGATGGCATACAGGAGCTGAGCGTATATAGCAGCCGGCAGCAGCTTTTCACCGGATGCTTTTTGATATTCACTGGCGATCTTATATAAAATTTCGGCATTGGAACCGTACAGCTGTGCCAGTCTGCGGCCTTCCTCTTCTTTCAAGCCATACTGCGTCGCTTTTTTTGCCATTTGCGCCACGAAAATCGGCCAGTTGTCCGATCCGCCGACATCACCTCCGGAAATCGGCAAATAGCGGGTTTGGCAAGACTTAAACGTTTTTCCTTCTTCTGACGCTAATTCTTTTGCCACAAGATCTACCACGGTTTCCGCCATTTTGCGGTATCCGGTCAATTTTCCACCGGCGATGGTAATCAGGCCGCTGTCTCCTTCCCATACTTCGTCTTTTCGGGAAATTTCCGAAGGGTCTTTCCCTTCCTCGTATATAAGCGGTCTTACTCCTGCCCAGCTGGATTCAATATCTTTTTCGCTTACTTGGACATCCGGAAACATAAAGTGAATAGCGTTCAACAAATATTCCCAGTCTTTTTTAAGCGGTTTGGGATAGCGAGCATCACCGTCATAAAACGTATCGGTTGTACCAACATACGTTTTCCCTGCTCGTGGAATAGCAAACACCATTCGCCCATCAGGGGTGTCGAAGTATACCGCCTGCCTTAGCGGGAATACAGATTGATCGATGACAATATGAACTCCCTTTGTCAAACGCAAATGTTTACCATTCATCGAATGGTCTTTTTTTCGCACTTCATCCACCCACGGCCCGGCGGCATTGACCACTTTTTTGGCACGAATTTCAAAACTTTCTCCTGTAACACAATCTTTTACGCGAGCACCAATCATTTTTTTGCCGCTGTATAAAAACTGTTCCGCTTTGACATAATTCAGCAAGCAAGCGCCGTTCTCCACTGCTTTTTTCGCTACCTCAATGGTGAGCCGGGCGTCGTCCGTGCGATATTCAACATAATATCCACCGCCTTTTAAGCCTTCTTTCTTAATGAGAGGTTCCTTGCGCAAGGTTTCCTCAGCGGAAAGCATCGTCCTTCTTTCCGATTTTTTGACCCCTGCCAAGAAATCATAAACACGCAGCCCAATGCTTGTCGTAAACGCACCGAACGTCCCGCCTTTATGAAAAGGAAGAAGCATCCATTCCGGTGTCGTCACGTGCGGCCCGTTTTCGTAGACGATCGCCCGTTCTTTCCCAACCTCGGCCACCATTTTTATTTCCAATTGTTTTAAATACCGCAAACCGCCGTGCACGAGTTTGGTAGAACGGCTTGATGTTCCTGCTGCGAAATCCTGCATTTCGACCAATGCCGTTTTCATTCCCCTTGCGGCAGCATCCAAAGCAATCCCGCAGCCGGTAATTCCGCCGCCAATCACTAGCAAATCAAATGTATCTGTTTTCATCTTCTCTATCACTTCGTCACGATTTTCTGAGGAAAAAATCATGGACAGCTCCCTCCCCTTACCGAATGTACATAAGCCCATAAAAAAGGAGAGACCAAAAAAACATTACAGCAACCTATAATGCTTCTTGGTCTCTCCTAATCTCTAGACTTATTATTAACTTGTCTTCATTATAGCATACTTTGTTACCATTTAAAAGCCTGTGCCGCTTCAATCGCTTTTTTCCAACCGTTGTACAATGTTTCACGATTCTCTTGAGCCATTGTCGGCGTGAATTGCCGATCCTGTTTCCATTGAGAAGATATTTCTTGGCGATCTTTCCAAAAGCCAACAGCAAGCCCAGCCAGATAAGCAGCTCCTAAGGCTGTTGTTTCATTAATAATCGGCCGTTCGACAGGTACATTAAGGATATCGCTTTGGAACTGCATCAAAAAGTTATTCATGACTGCTCCCCCGTCGACTCTGAGCGTTTTCAGGAAGATTCCCGAATCTGCTTCCATGGAAGTCAGTACATCTTTTGTTTGGTAAGCCAGCGATTCCAGCGTGGCCCGAATAAAATGCTCTTTGGACGTACCTCGTGTCAACCCGAAGACAGCCCCCCGGACATCGCTGTCCCAATAAGGCGTTCCGAGACCCACAAAAGCCGGTACGACATAAACTCCTTCCGTTGATTCCACACGAGTCGCATAACTTTCGCTTTCCGGAGCACTTTTTAACATTCTCAATCCATCCCGAAGCCATTGAATGGCCGAACCGGCTACAAAAATACTGCCTTCCAGCGCATATTCGACTTTATTGTCGATCCCCCAGGCAATGGTCGTCAACAAACCATGTTTCGATTCTACCGCTTTATCGCCTGTATTCATGAGCATAAAACAGCCGGTTCCATAGGTGTTTTTCGCCATCCCTTCTTCAAAGCATGCCTGACCGAACAGCGCTGCCTGCTGGTCCCCGGCAGCCCCGGCAATCGGCACTTCCTCGCCAAAAAAATGATAAGAAACCGTTTTGGCATAAACTTCCGATGACGGCCGGACTTCCGGCAGCATTTCTTTCGGCACGTCCAGAATTTCCAACAGCTCTTCATCCCACTTCAGCTCATGGATGTTGTAAAGCAACGTGCGGGAAGCATTCGAATAGTCCGTCACATGGGCTTTTCCGCCGGATAGTTTCCAAATCAGCCAAGTGTCAATCGTTCCAAACAGCAACTCTCCCTTTTTCGCCCGTTCGCGTGCACCTTCCACATGATCTAATATCCATTTGATTTTTGTTCCGGAAAAATACGGATCAATCAATAATCCCGTTTTTTTATGAAACAGCTCATTATACCCTTTTTCCTTTAATTGTTCGCATATGTCAGCTGTTTGCCTTGACTGCCATACAATAGCATTGTAGATCGGTTTTCCGGTATCCTTCTCCCAAACGACCGTCGTTTCCCGTTGGTTGGTGATCCCAATCCCCGCTACTTGCTTCGCCTCAATCCCTGCTTCAGAGAGTACGGTTGCGATGCAAGCAAGAATAGAACCCCATATTTCATTAGGATTATGCTCTACCCAGCCCGGCTGCGGAAACAGTTGATGGAACTCCCTCTGCGCCGTATGGACAATTTTCCCTTCTTTATCAAATAAAATCGCTCTGGAACTAGTCGTTCCTTGATCTAATGCTAAAATGTACTTTTCCATTAGATTTCCTCCCATTTTTCACTTTTTACTTGGATGCGGTAATTTCTTTTTTTCTCCGCTAAAAAAGAACTGAATAATAGAATCACAGATACGGCCAACATTCCCCATAAAGCCCCTGTTGCTTCCCCTAGAAATACAGCTCGATAGAATAAAGCTCCGACAGAACCTCCCAATATAGGGCCGACAATAGGAATCCAGGCATATCCCCAATTAGAAGAGCCTTTTCCATGGATGGGCAGCAAAAAGTGAGCAAGCCTCGGTCCGAAATCGCGCGCCGGGTTAATGGCATACCCCGTCGTTCCCCCGAGCGATACCCCTATGGCCACAATCAAAAGGCCGACAATCAACGGATTTAATCCATCAGTAAATTTATTAGCTCCGATTGTCAAAATTCCTAGCATCAATACAAAAGTTCCGATAAATTCACTCAATAAATTAGCAAAAATATTGGGAATCGCCGGCCCCGTTGCAAAAATTCCCAGCTTCGCGGCGGGATCTTCCGTCACCTTCCAGTGCGGCAGAAAATGAAGATACACTATACAGGCTCCAATAAAGGCTCCGATGACTTGAGCCAAAATATAGCCTGGCACCTTGGACCACGGAAAATCTCCATTGAAGGCCAAGGCGATGGTGACCGCCGGATTTAAATGGGCACCGCTGAATTTTCCAACCGCATACCCCCCCATTGTGACACCAAGCCCCCAACCAATAGTAATAACAAGCCAACCCGCATTGTGAGCAAATGTTTTCTTCAAATTCACATTGGCGCATACACCGGCTCCAAATATGATCAGGATGGCCGTACCTACTAGTTCGCCAATATATGACATCCCATCATCCCCTTTACATTTTCATTTTAAAAAAATAAAAAACCCACGAAATCACCCATTCATATGAGGATTTTGTGAGTCTCTTCTTCTCCGTCACGATTTATTAACTTAACTCCATCATAACGACGGATGAAAGCGTTGTCAACGTTAATTTGAAATTTTCAATCTACTTTTTATAAAAAATGCGGAATGCCTTTCTTTTCCCGTCTAAGGCATTCCCGGCATTTTTCAGCCGCCCTATATAAATTGTTTCCATAAATCCACATTGGAAGTCGTAATCGCACAAGCCCCTGCTGCTAAAGCCTGTTCCACCTCTTCCGCGGATTCGATCAGCCCACCGGCAAATATTGGCTTTTTTGTTTTTACATGCAGTTCCTTTATAATTTTCGGCACCACACCGGGAAGCACTTCTATGTAATCCGGATTGGTTTTTTCAACTAATTTAACGCTTCTCTCAAGAGCGCTGGAATCGATGATAAAAGCGCGTTGTGTCGCGAAAATCCCTTTTTGCTTTGCTTTCAAAATGACGCTGCCTTTTGTGGAGATGATCCCGTAAGGCTTGGCGTACTGGACGATAAATTCCGTCGCATTTTCATCGCTCGTTAAACCATGTATCAAATCAATATGTAAAAACATCTTTTTGTCGTATCGGCGTGCATACTCATACACGCTTTTTACCATTCCAAGATGAAGGTCAAGAAATACCCCATATTGATACGGCATCTCCAGCATTTTTTCAAAATCCTTCATGGAACGAATCGCCGGTAAAATTTTTTGCCCATGAAATCCCATGCTAAAGCCTCCTACATCCCCTAATTCCAAATTATTCTTTTATGACTCATTTTAACATCACCATTTAGAATATAGAAGAGCTCAAAATCACAGGAAACGCATTTTTTCATAGATGGAAATTTGTTTTTCAAAAAATTTTTCAGCTAACCGTATTAGGGCCGCCTTTCATTTCACGATACATCGTAAGAAGTTTGAATGTAAATTCTTGAACATTATCATGATGATTTTCCAGTTCTTTTACTACCTTACCGCTTTCAAGAAAGATAATCCGATCTCCTAATTCAGCCGCCACATCCATCATATGCGTAGAAAAAATAATAATCGTTCCTTGTTCTTTCAGCTTTTTCATAATTTGAACAAATTGGTTAATCCAATATGGATCCAAACCGTTTGTTGGTTCATCCAACAAGATCACTTTCGCCTCGGGCAACAGCGCTTGGCCAAATAAAAGGCGTTGCCTCATCCCTTTTGATAATTGATTGACTTTAATATTCTTCTTTTCCAACAGCCCAACAATCGAAAACACTTCATCTATTCTGTTTGCTGGAATCTTTCGGAGAGAACCATAAAATGAGAGAAATTCTTTCACTTTCAAGTGGCCTTGTGCAAAAAAATCATCCGGCATATAAGAGATTTGAGACAAATATTCCTTCCGGTTTTTTTCCAAAGATAATTCATTGAATGAAACGGTGCCGCTGGAAGGAATAGAGATTCCAGACAACATATCAATCAGTGTGCTTTTTCCCGCACCGTTGCCGCCACAAAGTACAACGCAATCTCCACTGTCGGCTTCAAAAGACATAGGAGCCAATGCGACATGATGTTTATATTTTTTCGATATGTTTTGGACAACAAACATTATTTTCTTCTCCTCATCGTTAGATTGGTATCAGAAACTACTATACTGATAAACAAAACCACTACAGTGTAATAGAAAAGCACCGCCCATGACAGCCAATGTTCGTAGAAGGACACAAGCGAGTCATATGCTTGGCCGAAAATAGAACCTCCATTTAGCTGAATCACAAAAATGAATCGAATGAGTTCAGCCGGATTCACAAAAAGAAGGCTTTTTAGAACGAGACCAATCAGCTGATAAGGGATGTGGTTTAACACACTAATCAAAGCTGTAGGCCACAGCATGATAAGGAAAAACCAGACAAAAACCGAAATTGACAATGCCTGCCATCGCGTTGAAGTAAAAGAGCCTATGACGATCCCCATCAGGAGGAAAAAAAATATAAGACCCACGGCAAAAAAATAGAGCGCAAGCATCCACTTCATGGAAAAGGGTATTCCGCAAATCAATCCAATCATCAAACTTATCCCATAACTTAAGGTAAAAATCAGCAACTGCGAAGTAAATTGGCCCGCCACTTTTCCAATGACATAAGAAATACTGGAAAGCGGGTAGGTGGATAATAAGCGAAATTGGCCATTTTCCATTTCGTTTGCGATCGAGAACGACCCGTTAATCAGCATAAACAACGGAATGATATAGAGAAGAAGGTTCATGATCGTTCCGGTTATATTGGTATATCCGCTAAAAGCAGGGGACGTCCCTTGAAGCAAAAATAAAAACCCGAGAATCACCACCCACAAAATCACAAAAGAATAATACGTTCGCTGTCTACACGATAACATAAGTTCTGAGCGCCAAATGTTCCACATCGATTCTCACTCCCCTCAGGTGAACATAATCTTTCTTCTTTCATACAAATAGTGTAAAAGACAACCTTTCCGATTGTCTTTTACACTAAAGCCCGTTTTTATTAATGATGAAACCCGTTAAGAAGCCTTTGGCAGGCATGGCCATTTTCGTCATACGTATGATCACATATTGCCTTTCATCTTTTTCATCATATCTTTATTCTTTACCCATTTATGAGAATTCAGGTCATCATAGGATAAGACTGTTCCGTTATGTTTCTTTGCAAACGATTGGGCATCGTTTTTATTTTTAAAAGCAACGACATTGTAAGACATAGGAGTTTTTAAAGATTTCCCATAAACATAGGTAGCCTTTTCAGCTTCGAGCCACTTCTTCGTATTGTAATCACGAACAAATTTCGCCTGAATCTTTTCATCTTTATTTTCGCTTATCCATTTATACATACAGCCAAGATCATCGAATTTCATCGTCTTATTATTGGCCAACACAACCTCTGTCGCGTACTGGTTGTCCATAATCGCCATATTGCAATAAGCACAAGTATCCGTTTTTTCATTAATGGCCACTGGTTCTGCTTTTTTCCCGCAGCCGCTTATGATCAAAAACAAACCTAATAACGCTATCGCATACCATACTTTTTTCATATTGATTTCCTCCCTAATGTAATAAGTGAAAAACTAATCGTTATCATCGCAATGCTAACGATCCATACCCCTATAGGAGAGGTGAAAGTATTCTTGCTTTCGTTCAGTTGGGCTGTCATTAAAGGCGCATGATCTGATAATACTAATTGATCTGGACTTTTCAGCATCTTTTGCAAAAGGATCATTCCTGGAGATTGGAAAAAGATCTGATATTCAGGAACATCCTGTGTTAAAGATAGAAAAAATGGATCTGCTTTATACGGAATCATACTCACGCCGGAATTCCGAATATCCAGCTTCCAAGCACCATCCCAATAGTTTTGATTAACATCATTTTCTTTACTGTTCACTGCTTGAATATCATTCACATTTCCTACAAATGTATTCTTCGTCACAGTATTAGAATGGGCTTTATAAAATTGAATACCGATAAAATTGGATAATGCCGTATTTTGAAATACTTGGTTGTATTCCGATTTTTCCACTTTCATGCCGATTCTATTATGAGAAAAGTCGTTATGAGCCACTTTCGTATAAGTGGTGTCAAACAATTGCAAGCCGTACGAATTCACATTTTGCGCATTGTAAGAAAACGTATTGTTTTCAATAGTACTTTTCGCCGTTTCCATGATCATCGCGCCAATATAGTTTTTCTCTGATTTGTTTTCTTTTATGGTTAAGTTTTTGGAAAACATCAAATGAAAACCGTATCGGGAATTCTCCAATGTATTTCTCAGGAAACGGTTATGATCGCTGTTTTCAATATAAATGGCATCCAGCATACGGGATATAAACGAATCTTGAATGATATTTTTGGAAGATTTCGAAACAATGATCCCGTTTTCCTTGCCACTGCCTTTTATGGTGACACGGGCAATTTTGGAGCGGTGGACATTTTCCATATCGATTCCTAACGACTTCGTATGGACCGTCACTCCTTCTATGAGATGACCGTTCCCCTTTACAGAGATAGCAGGAATTTTGGGGTCCTTTGACAGCTGTTGAACGGTTAACTGTTTCAACTGAATGGTGTTTCCTTTTAAAGAAATGGTCGGACGTTTACCGTTTGATTGAATCACTGTGTTCTTTTGGCCTACAAGGGTAATAGGCTTTGAAATCGTAATAGGTCCTTTGTACGTCTTTCCCTTCAGTTGAATCACATCACCCGGCTTAGCCTGCTGAATCATGGATTGCAAATTTTGTTCCGCATGAACTTTCGAATTCGGAAACAAAAAGCACAACAAAAGGAAAAAAACAACATAAATTCTTGTTTTCATTTCACCATACCCTTAACTTTTCTTATTGACAATTTTATTATACCAACCAAGAATTCAAGAAATTGCAACGGTTGTGGATATTTTGTGAACATAGGTGCAAAGTAATCGTTAATATGTTATTTTGCCCAAATGGGAACCTTACTATACAAGCTCACAAAAGAGCTCCCATTGTTTACTGTCCCAATTTTTTCATTAAAAAATGCGGTTCTTCCTTGTGGAAAACCGCATTATATCGGCACTTAACTCCTGGACCCATATAACCACCTAACCATTTTTGAAACTAACGAGAACAACCAAAAGAAGCATTCATACTTCCGATATGTAGAATACCTTTTTCAATTGTGAACATATTGATCAATTAAAGTCCCAAATACATAATGAAGATTCTAAGTAAAATAATCAAAGACTTCATGACATACCACGGAAACAATCCTAAAATGGCAACAATAGTAAGGAACACAATACCTGACAAATCATCTGTTGCGGGAAGACCGTTTTTATCAAAGGTTACTATGAGTTTTCTCAGAAAATAAGATTCCAGTAATAAAAATGACCACTCCTAAAATAACTGCCATCTTTTATACTCTCCATTCAGGCTGTTTCATATAGCGCTTTTGATCTCCATTATAAAATAGCGGATGTCCCTTTTGCTTGTTATCAAACAAATTTATTGTCTTTATCTATATATTCTATGGAACTATGATTCAACCAATCTTATACGATTTTTTAAGTAAACGATTACAACCGAAAGTATTGACATTTATTTAAACATTTACATCGATATATTGAAAAATTAGATGGGAAAAGCATAAGTTATATATCGTAACGAATGTGAAAAATATCACAAAATAGAATAGGAGAAGTCGGTGAGATGGAAGCAATTCAAAAATGCAAAGACTTGGCTTTAAAAAAAAGAAACATTCTAAATCGTTCCCTTATCCAATATGTCATGCGAGCTGCTTTGGCAGGCGTGTACATTGGATTTGCTCTCATTCTTTGTTTTCGTGTAGGGGAATTTTTTCGTGAAGCGAATTCTCCTGCTACGTATTTAGTAAGCGGCATTTTTTTCGGCATCGCTTTAGTATTAATTGTTTACGGCGAGGCAGAACTATTTACCGGAAATACGATGTTTTTTACAATCAGCACCTTGCATAAAGAAACGACAATCAAAGATGCATTGAGGAACTTGCTCGCCTGTTACAGCGGCAATTTAATAGGTGCTTTGTTTTTTGCTTTTCTTATTTCGCAAGCCGGCGTTTTGGATCATCTCCCTCTAGATCATTTGCTATTTCAAACGGCGGAGAAAAAAATACAAGCCACCACGATGCAGCTCTTCTATAAAGGAATTTTATGTAACTGGCTTGTCTGCTTGGCCATTTTTATTCCGATGCAAATGAAAGACGATATGGGCAAAATATTGTCGATGATTTTGATTGTTTTTATCTTTTTTGCATCTGGATACGAACACTCCATCGCCAATTTCGTCCTCTTTTCACTCGCATTAGCCGTATCACATCCGGATACGATCAACATCGCCGGGGTAGTGCATAACATCATTCCTGTGACATTAGGCAATATTGTCGGCGGTGCTTTATTTATGGGCGCATTGTATACGTATTTGACATCGCAAAAAGAGGATCAAGTTTCAGAAAAAAGACCTATGGTATACTTGTTTAATAAAAGGAAAATGTTGAATAAATAACGATGAAGTTCTTGATTTATTCGAATCCATGATTGACACCACACTGCGCAACTCGATGAAATAATCATGATGTTTATAACAAAATTATCAGTTGTCGCTTAGGTCTACCGATATCAGGACAACCACGAACATGCTATCAAAAGCACCGATCAAAGTTTGGCAGAAAAATTCGAGGCCATTTTAAGAGGGAAAAAAGAGTAAAAATATGATTTCGTCACCAATTGGTCACCAACTTTAATTTAGAAAAGAGAAACGCGGTCTCTCAGTTAATGAGAAACCGCGTTATATCAACATTTTTCTTATGCTGGTGACAGGACTCGAACCTGCGACCCCTTCATTACGAGTTCGGAGTGTTATAATTTAATGCATTTTTATAACTCCAAATAGTTATTATTCTCCCTATTTATAACCATCGTTTTAATATGTACACATCATTTTTTCCATACTGTGTTAGCAATTATGTTTGCATTTTTGTTTGCAACACTGAAGATAAAAAAATACACCTTAATAGGTGCGAAAAATTGATCTGGTCTACAGATACCGAATTGTGACTCATATAAATTAATACTAATTTATTGATTTATTCTTTCTCTCTGATAACTAAATAAAGAATCAGCGCTACGAAAGACACGAGTATAAACGATGTACGATTTTCAAAAGTTAAATATTTATAGAGCAAAACTTATAGATAACCCGTGGTGCTAGTTGAGTGTCAGCGCTCAACCAGCCCTAGTGTGACCAAGGAATAAGCCAACAAGATGCCATCGAGTGCCACTTCAAACCCGGCCATGGAATTCGCTCGAATGTCGGTGATCCGGTATTGGTCTACGAGAATCGAAAACACCGTCTCGATGACTTTGCGTTTTTTCCTGATCCATTCTTCCCATGCCTTGGATGGGCCGTGCTTTTGATTGTGTCGAGACGGTGTCCAGAACGCGGCTTGGTGTTCTTCGTACAGCTTTTCTCGAAGAGCGTGGCTGATGTACCCTTTGTCCCCAAAGTTGTAGGGATGAGGGATTTGAGTCATCACCGTTTCAGCGGCTTTGACGTCGTGGCAGGACGCTTCCGTCACGACATAGCCCATGGCCAGCCCTTGATTGGTCACTTGAAGATGCAGCTTGAAACCGTAGTACCATTGCTTTTTGGAAGCACAATACCCCATATCCGCGATCCCTCGAAACCGCTTGACGCGCTGCATTCTTGCGGGATGGCACAACGGAAGAGGCAAGCTGTCGACGACCGCATAAGCATGGTGTTGGCCACGTTTCGCCAGCTCATGACGGATCCATTTGATGGCGAAACCAAGCGCCCGGCAGCGGCGGTTGTATCGGGAGCGTTCAAGAAACGAGCCGTTTGTGAACAAATTTCCCGTGACAAAACGATGCCAGGCTCGTTCGGAAGAAAAGCCCAGCAGCTTCCCCAAAAGGTGAACCGCCATGACCACTTCGTCTTCTTGCTTGACCAAGTGACGGTTGCGGCGATGAAGATACATTTGAATCAACGACAGTTGGGCAGAAACAAAACAGAAAATAGCGGCATATTGTTTTTGAAGTTTGGCTGGATCTGTAGTAAAATGAAAGTGCTCTTGCATGGGGGATCTCTCCTTTCGAATGTTGGGTGACACTTTCATTCTACTGGAGATCCGCCAGCAAGGGCTATTTTTATGCTTGTCTGAGTTTTATCTAGCACCACGGGTTTATAGATACATACATGCAAAATGGCGATGATTTTGTACAAGGCAGCAAGACAGCCTTTTTCTTTTATACAAAAAATCAGATATCCAATAGACATTAAGACCACTATAATATACAACGGTGAAACTGCAAGCTGTGAGAATTGCATATCTAATCTCCTATATGTGAAAATTTTTTAATTTTGTTATTCTATTCGCATGATGGCTATGATGAGTGACTCTTACAGTCTTCCTCAAAAATTTAGGATTGTTCTAAGAATACTAAGTATTCCAACACCAATACTAATTATTATGCCCAGAACAGGTAAAACTTTAATTAAGTAATAATTAAAAATAGGAGCATTCCTGTAATGAGGAAATTTGAGGTTTGATAAAAAAAAGTCCCCTTGGTATAGTACAGGGTGTCAATGCGCGTTGACCCCGAATTTCAATAAACCAAGGAGGACTCAAAATGAATTATACACAAAATCAAAAAATCTCTCAAATTACACCATCAACTCTCATTGTAGGTATTGATGTAGCTAAAGAAAAGCACGTTGCCCGTTTTCAAGATGACCGAGGCTTCTCCACATTACCCTCATCGTCTTTTATCCTGACTTCCTTTAGAATCGGATCCAGATAATGAATGTGGCCGCTCACTCTTTCCACAAATCCATCATACCAGACGTCAAATTTGACCGGATAATGAAACTTTAAAGCATAATGGATTTTTGATTCAAATTCCTATACATGATACGGATCGAGCATTGGTTTTGGTGTTTTGTAATAGTCTCTATAAGCAAATCTCAACATCTCCATATGCTCCGGAATAAAAAACGAGGTCCATTTCTTGTTACCTATATAAATTGAAATAAAGGTTTTCTCCCGTTCCACGGCGAATAAATACAAAGAGAAAATAGGGGAACGGAGAGAAAATATGATGCCAAATCACAAAGACGAGATCGAAAAGTTGTCCACTGCCATGAAAGAAGCAAAAAGTAAACGAGCATATGAACGCTACCAAGCGATTTATCTTCATTTGCAGGGATATACCAAAGGAGAAATCGCAACGATTATTGGTCGATCCAAGAAAACTATTTATAACTATATTCATGCCTACGCCCAGCGCGGTCTTGATGGACTGGAGATGAAATACTCACCTGGCGCCCCACGTCGATTGACCCCTGAGCAGGAAAAAGAGCTGGCTTTGATCATTGAACATCAGCTCCCCGTAGATGTGGGATTCGAAGCAAAATATAATTGGACGCTTGCGATAATCGCTGAACTCATTCAACAAAAGTGGGGGCCAACATACACGCTTCGCGGAACAAGTGACATTCTGCATCGGTTAGGGCTAAGCTATACGAAACCGACCTATACACTAGCCAATGCCGATGAAGAGAAACAAAAAGAATTCGTCGAAATCACCTTCCCTGAAGTAAAAAAAAACTGGTAGATGGGAACATCGCCCATGTCCTCTTTCAAGATGAGTCGATGATTCGTGATTACCAAGCGATTCAAAAAACATGGTTTGTCAAAGGAAAACAACGAATCATTCCGACGTTTGGAAAACATCAAGGGCTGAAGCTGATTGGCACGTTGAACTACGAAACAGGGGAAGTGTTTTGCATCGAAGAAGAATGCTATGACGCGGAAACATTTCTTCGATTTCTTCAACTTGTGTTAGAACGCTATCCCACAGGCAAAATAGTGATGATTTTAGATAACGCTCGAATTCACCATGCCAAACTCATTCAGCCATTTTTAAAAGAACACGAAGATCGGTTAGAGCTCGTCTTTTTGCCACCATACAGTCCGCAATTGAACTTGATTGAAGGGCTATGGAAATGGCTGAAATCAGACGTGATTTACAACGTGTTCTATTCGAGTGTGCAAGAAATTAGAAAGAATGTCCAAGCCTTTATTCAGCGAATCAACCAGAAACCAGAACAAACGATCGATCGTTTGTGTGTTCAGTTGTAAATCTTTAATTCAACTTATATAAATCATAATATTTCAATTCATCATTTTTAAGCCCCCACCCTTCTTTGTCGAACTGGTCCGATGGAAAGGATGTTGCAACGCTTGAATGTACGGTATTGCTTTTTCCAGTGACAGTAAGCATTTATAGTCATTAAAGTCCTTAATGGTTATGAAGTGTTCAGTAATGACGCCTTGATCATTCATATAGATCATCAGCAAAGGGATTATATTTTCTTTCGCATTGAGCAACAGTCCTTTCATCGAACCGCCTTTACAAGAACATTTGTTCTCCTTCCAGACCAAACATTAGTTCTCGTTCAAGACAGAAAAATAACCTCCTCTCAATAGAGAAGGGGTTTATCTTTAATACAGCAGATGCCTACATAACGGCGTACGTAACGCTATGTCTATTTTTATTAGAAACAGTACTTACTGTTATTTATATTCTAAGATACCATAGCCATACATGTTTTTAGATCCTATATGCTCGGTGTTTTCCTTTAAAGAATTTATGATATCTTTAGAATTCTTAGCACGATTATAATTAGAAATGTATAATGCTATCAGACCTGTTATGTATGCAGCAGAAAACGAAGTTCCATTAAATAAGGAATAATTACCTTTATTATCTGTTGATAATATGTTTTTTCCTGGTGCTGAAAATACAATTTTTCCTATTGATGAAAATTTTGCCTTAGATAAATTTTCATCGATTGATCCTACTGAAATAACGTTTTCATACCTTGCTGGATAATCAGCATTTTTGATGTAATTATTTCCACTTGCAGCAACAATTATTATTCCTGATTTAACGGCTTTATCAATTATATTTTTAAGTTTAGGATTGTCTGTATCCAAACCAAAACTCAAATTCATGATATCAACTTTTTGTTGGATAGCCCAATCAATTCCTTTAATAAGATTATTAAGAGTTCCATCTCCATTTTCATCTAGTATCTTTACAGAATATAGTTTTGCTCCCGAAGCTATACCCTTAATACCAATGTTATTATTTTTTGCGGCAATAATACCGGCAATTGCGGTTCCATGATTAAAATTATCCTCCGCGGATTTTTTTGGATTTATCATATTAATTTCTTTTATTATCTGTCCTTTTAAGTCTTCGTGGTTTTTATTTACTCCACTATCTAAAATGGCTACTTTAACTCCCGTTCCATTATTACCAACATTTGAGTTTATTACTTTGTTATATCCCCAAGTTTGTATTTGATTATAATTTTTTTCTTTTAATATATCTAAGTCTGTAGTTTTCTTTGTTGTATCTTTTAATAGTTTAGTATTACTTTCTATTTCCTTTTGTTTATGCATATTTTGGATATAAAAAATGGATACTACTAAAACTAATAGTGAAGTATATACTAATATGTACTTTTTCCTTTAATCAGGATAATCACCTCTTTAATTTTAATGGAAAATCAAATAATATAAAAAATAATGGCTCAAAAATTAACTTGAGCCATCGGGAACCTTGAACCCTATACTAACCATAAAATGATTTCTGCTAAAGATTCAGCAGTTTTGCCAGGTACTCCGGCAGCTTGTAGAGCTTTAACTAAAGCACCTTTTGTAGCGCTGTTTAGTCTTTCTGTTGCATAAGCAATTTGTCTAGCATAGTGATCAACTAATCTTGCTTTTGATGGAGAAAGTGGTTTAATTGCATATTTTAAAGATTTGCCGCCTACTCTACAAATCCAACCAAATGCTTTAATAGCTTTCAAGGAAGCACCAACAACACCAGAAGCATGTACAGCATCTTCTTGATCTTTTCCAATATAGCTTTTAAATTCTTTTGTAGTAGAAGCATATTGTATAAAGTCTCTAGTATCTTCAACACTAGTTGGTTGCCCTTCAGCGTATATGTAGTCTAAAAGTGACTTCGGCGTTGTTGTATTTTGGTTGCTGTTCACAACAGGAGTATTATCATATTCTTCCGCGAATGTCGCTGTTACGGGTGCTAGACCTGTTATTAGAATTGATAAAGAGGTTGTTAAAACAATTCCTTTAAAAAAACGATTACTTTCCATATAATTCCCTTCCTTTCAAAAATATGGTATTATCGCATGTAAAATGTTACCATATAAAAAAGAAAGGAAAAGGAGAATTTTGAAAAAATGACAAAAAATAGCCGGGAACAATATACTGTATCGGATCATGTTTTTGCTATAACTACTGTAACCTTAATGTGCTTAGTAATTATCTCAATACCATTTCTATGTTTCTATTTTGTATTGTATTGTATCTCTTTAACCCCAGATGTAGATATAAATGCATCGGGTACTTTTTCTTCTTTGAAGATTATTTTTAAGTTTTTTGTTACTACAATTGTTATTACAGGTATTGTAGATGTTATTTTTTCTCAGTTAATTAAAACAAAAAGTGGAGTTATTAATACTCTGTCCGAAGTAGCCCTAATGTTTTTAGTTTTTTATTTATTTGTCATGATATATTGTCGTGTAAATGATGATATCATCATAAAACATAATGGTAACTTGTACGTTGCTTTATTCTTACTAGTTTTGTATTTAACGTTGCATTTAATTTACATAGCATCTAAAAAGCTGTATACAATTATGATTAATCGTATACAAAATAAACACAACAATAAAAATGTTTAATCTTAAATTGCAATATTAAATGCAACAAGTATTGAAAGACCAGATAACCCATGATTAAGTAGAATCGGGACACTCTGCGCGACTTGACGTGGAGTGGTGGGCATGGTAGCCTGGTTGGCCCAGCCAGTACCGTATACCTGGCTTCATGGCTGGTAGCCATGCCCGCAGAGGCTCTTTGTCAAGTTGCTAAAAACCAACCCTTTGGGTTAGCTGGCTTAAGGTTAAGAAGCTAAGCCAGCTAACTCTATTTGGAAACACTCCTCAGGTGTACGATAATTGAGGATCTTCCTTGGAAGATGGTTACACCAATTTTCAACATAGGTAATGGTTTCGTCTGCCACAGAGGAAATGGGTCTCCCCTTTGGTATGAAGCGCCTAATAAGGCCATTATGACGCTCGTTGGTTCCTCGTTCACAGGATGTGTAAGGGTGTGTAAAATAAACCTCTGTTAGATCTTTTTCAACACTAAGGCCGAGGTCAGCAAATTCAGAACCGTTATCAGCCGTAATGGTTTTAAACACTTTAGAGAACCGATTACCATAAGACACTTTCAACTGAGATATGACTTCTGAAACGGATAGACTATCCTTGGCTGTCACTCTCAAAATTATTTCTTTACGGGTTTTGCGCTCAGTAAGAGTCAATAAGGCCTGATCTTTAGTCTTCTTGCCTATAACCGTATCAATTTCCCAGTGACCAAACTCTTGGCGTTCATTGACTTCAATTGGTCGCTCATCGATACTGCGTCCTAAGATCTTCTTATTCTTCCGGTTACGTTTTTTCTTGGTGTTCAGGGTAATTTTCATAGGTAGGTCAATGTTTTTAACGCCTATAAGTCCTAGATCAATATAGTTATAAAGGGTCTTGGTGCAAACCATTTTGTCTTTGAATTTCCCATCACGTTTGGCTCTCCCACATACCGCATCAGGAGACCATTTCTTATCAAGGATCTGAGTTTCGGCATACTTAATAAACTCGATGGCATCGTCTAGTTTTAGCTTGCGGCCACAGGCTTTCCTGTTTCTCTCATAGAGAAGTTGACCTGTGTCTGGAAAATAGACATGAACAATTTTCCCGTTGCTTTTTCTTTGTGGCACTGTACCTCTTCTTAACTCACGGGAGATGGTGCTTTTGTGACAACCAACATAATCTGCAATCTCCTGTTGAGTCTTACCAGCAGCGTGTAAGGCCGCAATTTTCCCACGGTCATAAGCCGTTAAGTGTTTGAAATGCCGAGCTCCTATGGTAGAATTAGTAATTGCCATAGATAAATCCTCCGTATCGATATTGTTTTAGTCGACTTAATCATACGTGGTTTATCTATGGTTTTTCATTTTTTATGCTTGTTGCATTTGATTATACAACTAGCCAAAAATGTTTAATTAAAAATTCCTTTAGTCTAAAAGACAAATGTAATAATCGGGACAATATAATACCATTTTTATTATGTATTATAGAGAGGGCACTAACACTATATTAAAGACAGTGTGTTAGTGCTTAACTGTCTTGCTCGCTTTTTCGCATTAATATTGTCTAATTTACGCTTCTTTCACATATACAACCCATCCGAATTCCTTTTTAATTTTGACTACCATCTGATCGGCATCTTCTTTTTCAGTAGGTTCCAGTCATCAATCGTAAACCATTTTTGTCGACCTCATAAACCGCAATTTTTTCTTTAGCTTTCAACTTTAATGCCGTATTGTGAAGATTAGTTTTATTTTTAAATGTACAAGTCATCAGACGGAATTTACCCAAAACTACACTTGGATTTGTGGTTAATTTACTGTTGCTTAGATTTGTCTTGGCCGGCTTTGTATTGCTTTGTAGTTTCGACAGCAATGTGATTGCTGACGTTTGGTAACCACTCTAAATAGCAATGTCAATCAACAACAGATCATCATCGCTCGGCATTTCATCAATCCAGTAGAAAAGATTCATATTGTAAACCATATCGCCAAGCACGATGACCTCGCCTTTGTACATCCATCGCCAATAGTCGTAGTCGTTTTCTTTGTACTTCTCAATTTTTCGAATCCATAACATAGCCTTTAGCAATCTTCGCTGATTTAATTTTCATCGGGTCATCCACACAGTAGAAATAAAAAGCTGTGTTTGTTCTTTTGTGTCTAATGATTAGAGGAGATTTACCAAAATAGAATTCATTCTCCAATTTCACATGTATATAAATTGAAATAAAGGTTTTCTCCCGTTCCACGGCGAATAAATACAAAGAGAAAATAGGGGAACGGAGAGAAAATATGATGCCAAATCACAAAGACGAGATCGAAAAGTTGTCCACTGCCATGAAAGAAGCAAAAAGTAAACGAGCATATGAACGCTACCAAGCGATTTATCTTCATTTGCAGGGATATACCAAAGGAGAAATCGCAACGATTATTGGTCGATCCAAGAAAACTATTTATAACTATATTCATGCCTACGCCCAGCGCGGTCTTGATGGACTGGAGATGAAATACTCACCTGGCGCCCCACGTCGATTGACCCCTGAGCAGGAAAAAGAGCTGGCTTTGATCATTGAACATCAGCTCCCCGTAGATGTGGGATTCGAAGCAAAATATAATTGGACGCTTGCGATAATCGCTGAACTCATTCAACAAAAGTGGGGGCCAACATACACGCTTCGCGGAACAAGTGACATTCTGCATCGGTTAGGGCTAAGCTATACGAAACCGACCTATACACTAGCCAATGCCGATGAAGAGAAACAAAAAGAATTCGTCGAAATCACCTTCCCTGAAGTAAAAAAAAACTGGTAGATGGGAACATCGCCCATGTCCTCTTTCAAGATGAGTCGATGATTCGTGATTACCAAGCGATTCAAAAAACATGGTTTGTCAAAGGAAAACAACGAATCATTCCGACGTTTGGAAAACATCAAGGGCTGAAGCTGATTGGCACGTTGAACTACGAAACAGGGGAAGTGTTTTGCATCGAAGAAGAATGCTATGACGCGGAAACATTTCTTCGATTTCTTCAACTTGTGTTAGAACGCTATCCCACAGGCAAAATAGTGATGATTTTAGATAACGCTCGAATTCACCATGCCAAACTCATTCAGCCATTTTTAAAAGAACACGAAGATCGGTTAGAGCTCGTCTTTTTGCCACCATACAGTCCGCAATTGAACTTGATTGAAGGGCTATGGAAATGGCTGAAATCAGACGTGATTTACAACGTGTTCTATTCGAGTGTGCAAGAAATTAGAAAGAATGTCCAAGCCTTTATTCAGCGAATCAACCAGAAACCAGAACAAACGATCGATCGTTTGTGTGTTCAGTTGTAAATCTTTAATTCAACTTATATAGATAGCCCATTTAATTTGCTCATAAACTGATGTTGAAAGGTATTTTCCAACTTTCCGCAAGACAACCACATTGCCAAATCAGTCAGCAATTTCAAAGAAATGACCGATGATTTCAAAATCCCTCCCCGGCTGGAGAAAAAGAAAAATTAGGCGATTTTTGGGAAGGCGTTGAATATGATTTTGTATTTTCCAAATTAAATGGACAACCTTACACTCCTATGGCTGCTACAAGATGGTGGAAAAGATTTATTAAAAGAACCGGGTTTCGATTTATTCGATTCCATGATTTACGCCACACATCCGCTACTTTATTAATTAATCGTGGTGTACATGCCAAAATAATTAGTAGTCGTTTAGGTCATGCTGATATTAGGACAACAATGCAGAAAAATTTGAAGCCATTTTAAGAGGAAAAAAAGAGTAAAAATATGATTTCGTCACCAATTGGTCACCAACTTTATTTTAGAAAAGAGAAACGCGGTCTCTCAGTTAATGAGAAACCGCGTTATATCAACATTTTTCTTATGCTGGTGACAGGACTCGAACCTGCGACCCCTTCATTACGAGTGAAGTGCACTACCAGCTGTGCTACACCAGCATGATATGGAATTTACCGCTTTTCGCAACGGCCAATATATAATTTACCTCTATTTGCTCCAAAATTCAAGTAGAAATTGCAGATTTCCATAATTTTTTTTGCATCTGCACAACACCCATCGCCAAAAGCAATCTCCCTTTTGCTGTCAAAGCTGTATATCTCCCTCCAATTCGCAAAAACGACTTCGTGTACCATCTCTGATTTTGAAGACAAAAAGCACAGGTGGGCTATTTGCTCTCCAAAATAAAATTATCATTGTAATTTTGATTGAATATTCGTATAATTATGTAAATTCTCATTAGATAAGAGGTGCTAAAAATGGAGTTAATTCCCGAGTCCGCTCATTTACTGGACTATCTGGAAGAATCAGAAGTGATCGATTTTTCGCATCCTCTCATTCAGAAAAAAAAGGAACGAACTGTTTCATGAGGGACAATCAGATATAGATAAAGCCAAAATTGCCTTTGAATTTGTAAGAGACGAAATTTCTCATTCATGGGATATACAGAGCACAAGAGTTACGTGTAAAGCGTCTGAGGTGCTTAAATATAAAGAAGGAATTTGTTACGCCAAAGCGAATTTATTAGCAGCTTTATTAAGATCGCAACGAATACCAACAGGTTTTTGTTATCAACGGCTTATGATATTTGATACTCCTGACAAGGGTTATTCCCTTCATGCATTGAATCGTGTTTTTCTTCGTTCAATTCATTCAATCGGTGGATTCGTCTAGATGCTCGTGGAAACAAACCAGGAGTGCAAGCAGAATTTTCTATCGATCAAGAAATCTTAGCATTTCCAATCCAAGAAAAGTATGACGAAAAAGATTTCCCCATCATCTATAAGAAACCTATCCAAAAAACGGTACCGTCAAGAATTTTGTGTAATGTAAATGGGGTAGGGTTTCTCTGAAATGGATTTGAATTGATAGGGGACTGATTTTCTCCACACAAGAGACTGAATATTCAGTCTCTTGTGTGGAAAGGGAGAATCCCCTTATTTTGTTTATTTACAATATTTGGTTAACAATAACGTTCTTCAAACATTCGTTGAAGAGCTTCATGCGCTTCGGCAAATCCTCGTAACTTTCTTCCTGCCCATTTCTCGTTAAAATCTTGAATCGTCAAATACACGATTTTTTCAGCGGCTTCTAAACTACTCAAACTGTTCATCGGCTTTAGACGTTTCCGAATCTCTTTGATCGTTCGTTCAATGGCATTGGTCGTGTAAATCACACTTCGAATACTGCTTGGATAATCCATAAATGTAAGGAGGACATCCAACTCATTGGCCCAAGATTGAACTTCTCTTGGATATTTGCTGGACCATTTCGACTCAAACTGTTGAAACATTTGTAACGCCATCTCCTTATTCGGCGCACGATAAATCAGCTTGAGATCCTCGGCCACTTCGAATTGGTCTTTTTTCCGAACACGATTTAGGGTGTTGCGGACTTTGTGCACGACACAGCGCTGCACATCGGCTTTCGGATACACCGCCTTAAAGGCTTCCTCCAGCCCCGGAAGGCCATCGAAGACGCCAAGAAGCACTTCCTTGACGCCTCTTTGGTAGAGGTGTTGAAGAATTTCCTGCCATACATAGGCGCTTTCTTGTCCTCCCACAAAGAAATCAAGAATTTCGCGATATCCTTCTTCGTTCACCCCTAACACCACATAAACCACTTCTTTCTCCACGGTATCGCGACGAAGTTTTACATACAAGCCGTCTAAATATAAGACAGAATAACGTTTGTGCAGGGGACGTTTGTGCCATTTCTCAATGTCTTCTTTCACGATATCGGTCATACGACTGATCGTTGAAGGAGAATAGGCCTTGCCTAAAATTCGTTCAATAAACTTGCCAATTTCACGCGTACTCATACCACTTTGATACATCTTGATGATGGCTTCCTCGAGCCAGCCCGTATGGCGTTGGTAAGGAGCGAACAATTGGGTTTGAAATTCTCCGTTTCGGTCTCTAGGGACCAAAAGACCTTCAATCCGGCCATATTGCGTATCTAGATTTCGTTGATAGTAGCCGTTTCTCATATTCGATGTTCCGGCCTGCTCTATTTCGAGGAAATTCTTGATTTCTTCCCGCATGATCAGTTCTAATTTTTCCTTTACAAACTGACGAATGACACTTTCCAGTTGATTTGCCCAGTCGACATTCGGTATACTTCTTTTAGACATAGGTAGGGTACTCCTTTCTCTAAGATTTTTGGTCCAATCAGAGAATACCCTACCTTTTTTCTTTTGTTCTAGCAAAATGCTTTACACAAACTTTTATACATCATCATTTTTTCTGGACATAAACGCTTTTAGGTTGTAAGCTATTTTCCATTCTTCTGCTTTTTTCTCTGTATATTGTTTAATACCTTTTAACTCATTTTCATTCAGTGGCTTAATGAATCCCTTATTGTACTCTAAAACGTCATTAAAGGCGGCTTCCTCGTTCACCATTAAGCATAATTTATTGTAAAAATACAAGAAGCAAGCAATTTCCCTGTAACCATCAACGACACCATCTTGATTTCTTAAAAATTGAAGTGTTTCAAGATCTTTAATACGGGCTCGAGCCAATGTTTTTAACGTAAACTTACTTTTGACAGTACGTTTTTTCTTAACCGTTAGTTTCTCACGCTTTTCTTTAGTCCACGGAGCCCATTGTTCCAAAAGTGTGCCTAAGTGGTATTTATCACGCTTTCTGATAAATGCCTGAACCTTTTCATTGCTCTTACTGTTAATGCTTCCTGGTAGTCTAAACACTCGGGCAACATCAACTGCACAACTGCTATCAGCACCTAAAGGCTTTAACTGTTCAAAAAGATAATTGTTCATGCGTGACCATGATTTCATGGCACCTTTTGGAGCATGTTTAATCCACCAAATACAATTAATTCCCCTACCTGTAAAAGTAATAACGTTAGGTGTTGGTATTTTCTTTTCAAAATATTCATCTTGCAGTTTTTTCGCTACTTCATGCGGCTTTAAACCGACCTTATAGCAATCTATATCAACGTATAATGCTCTAATATGTCTTACATCTTCACCTTTTCTAGAAGGTCGATAAAAAGAGTTTAGGCTAAAGTATTTATCTGCCCCTACAAAATGTGGGTCATCACTCGGCATTTCCTTAACCTTAGATATATGGAACATTTCTTGATTCCATTCATCGCCTTGTTTTTCAGCCAAGCAAATATACCATTGTGAATCATTGTGGTGTAGTTCAATATAATCTTTTGCCAACATAAAAAGCCCTCCCTTTTTCATGGAGGACAATAAACAGGAAAAAGATGGTGATATTACATCATAATATTTTTCTTTTTACAGTTTAAAACCTGTCTATGACGTGTTATAATAACACTAGCGAAAATTGTATATGTCAATAGACAGGGTTTACCCCTGTTTATTGTCCGGTACAGAGTCACTCTTAAAGTTTGGCGACGGAAAGAGTGACTCTTTTTCTTTTTCGTTCCATTAATCAAAAGTTTATTTGCTATTTATTATACATCTAAGATTGCTAGACTAAAAGTTAGACTTTGACAATCTAAACAGTATTTAGACAAAATTCCCCTTTTATCCTAATGACCAATTCGCATATTCGCAGATTTTTGCCACGAGAATAGGCCGAGAATCGTTTTTAAACCGGCGTGTAATATAAAACCCTTTGAGAATGATAAAACGGCTTAAAAACAAAAACAGGGTTGTGTAGTTTTCCAAACCCTGTCATAAATAAAGAATACGATTTAAGCTATGTTATAGATGGACAAGCCTTAAAAACACGCAATGAAACTTAATTATACGTCAATTGTTAATACCAAAAAAGTAAACCAAAAGATAAATTAAATAAAGAACCAAGTAATGAGATAAAAAAAGTTAGAAAATATACCATGCTTTTTAATCCATACATTGGAACTTCTAATATTCTCAAAGTGATTTCAACGATTAAGACTGAGAATAATAATAATATTGCTAAAGTCGATTTATATTGAATCTTCATCAATTCATCACCCCCTATAACATATGAGTCTACACACTCCATGAGTAACGAGATACAGGGGAATAACTTTTGTTATCACTTCCAATGTTAAGGGGTCTTATTTCAAATTCTACCCTATGAAATATTCCTTGATATTCAACTAATACAAACCATTTTTGAAAAACATTAAACTCTTTTTGAGTAAGTAAGTGGGCAATCTCCAATCCTCCAACAGCATATCTTTGCGTGTTTGAATTGGCTTTTAAAGGTATTTCATAAGATGAGATAGGTTCATCAGGTTCGCTATTAATATACCAATGAAATACAATTTTACTATATTTTTCAATTAAAGACAATTTAACCAATATTTGTACTGAAAAATCATTGGGAAAAAAGATATTTTTTTTATTAATTGGTTTAAAATCCTCTGTTGTATGTTCACAAACAATAATAGATTCGATCATGACTCTAGAACCTCCAATAATAAAAACCTTTGAGAATTCTCAAAGGTTTTTTGATTAATTACTTGGCTTTGCCAAAGAGAGCTACACCTATTCCGTATCTAACGCCTCCCGAAATAGCTCCACCTATGGCACCCGTATGCGATCCAAATACTGCTCCTCCAGCAGTACCTAACTTAACTTTCTTTTTGTTACCGCCACTCAGAACCAATTCAACTGTCCCACCAGTTGCCGCGCCTATAGCTCCTCCTCTGGCAGCACCCTTAGCAATGGATTTTTGAATGAATTTCGGATCATTTGGAAAAGCTTTGTGAACTAACTGAGAAATTTTACCCATATATTTACCCTCCAAATATAGAATCATTATATACAAATATTTGTAAATGTAAATATATTTGTTGTTTTTCATATTTTCAAAAAAATCATCGCTAAACCTCCCAAAATCATAAGAAACGACAATCCTAACAACCAAGCTGAAAGAACAGGTATGGAGAAAATATCTAAAATCTCTAAGAAGATAACAATCATTTTTTTTGTAAAGCTTAAATCCTTTTTTTCTTCCCAACTGTCTTTTAATAAAATAATTCCGAATGGTAACAAAATAATTCCAATTATAATTAAGATAATCCCTAAAGTCATATATTCTCCTCTTTCCTCTTCGTTTTGGGCAAACAGATTGCTAGCAATAGTATACTCAGATGATCCTTCTTGGAAGATCATTTATTTTCTCAAGATCAAATTTCAACGTTTACGCCCCCTTTCGATTGTTCTTTTGTAGTTGAGCCTGTACTTTACCGAAGATAATTTTATTGATTAATGGCTCGTGCTGACCTTCGACGTTCACATCTGAATGCTTTACTTCACCCAAATAAAAACGGTTGGTTAAAATGTGGCGAATTGCCATAGTTGAAAAATCTTTGCCCTGTTGTGTCTTGTATCCTTGTTCTTTCAAATAACGTTGAACTTTTAAAAGTGATTTACACTCTAAATACTTCTTAAAAATTTCTTTGACAATGGGTGCTTTTTCTTCATCAATTACTACAATGGGCTTACCAACTCCTTCATGTTTCCACTTATAACCGATTGGTGCATTACCGCAAGCCTTTACTCCACTTTTGGCTTTTTGTCGTCTGCCTTTCGCCAGCTTCTTATTGATACTTAGACGATCGTATTGGTCGAGCAATTCCATTATGCCATTAATCAAAAAATCGTTAGGGTCTTTGCTATAAATGTTGTAATCCTTTTGCTCAATACTGATAACATGAGCTTTGATCTTTTGTAATTCACGCTTGATTACAACCTTCGCCATGTCTTCCCGCCATAACCGACTAGTATTCATTACTATGACCTTTTTTACTTCACCTTCTGAAAGGGCAGCAAGCATATCTGAAAGCCCATCACGTTCGATTAAAGTTCCACTCACGCCCAGGTCCCGGAAAATCTCAACAAGCTGTAATCCGTTAGCCTTGCAATATTCTTTGATTGCATTTTCTTGAACGTCTTTTCCGTAACCCTTTTCTGCCTGAGTTTCCGTTGAAACGCGAACATAACCAAAAACTTTTTCCATAGCAACGACACCTTCCAATATTTGTTAGCACAAGTATAAGACCCTTTGGCTTTTTCGTAAAGTCCTATGTAGAGCATTTTACTAGACCAAAAGAAAAAAGGTAGGGTATTCTCTTCTTTAAATTCAATTTCAAATACTTTAGTAGCTGAATTGTTTCTTTTTAAGAGCATAAGACGATTTTTTTTATAAATTTAAAAAAGCGCCACTCTCTGACGTTATGTAAGGAGCCTATTGCAGGAAAATTATTCTTAGATTCATAGCAAAAAAAGTGGGACAAACGTGGGATAAGCGTTGTACCCGCCGAACCGCCCAGCTCATCCGTCCGTGGCGACGTTCTTACGCCATATTTAAACACGCAAAAAGACCGTGGGGGCTAGCCCCCACACCCCCAGCCAGCCTCCCACCTCAAAACAAGGGGGAAAGCAAAACCGTATAAGCCTTTATTTTGGCTTCTAAGCGCTTTTAAGGTTTACCCCTTAAAAAAAGGTCTATCAGTCTATAAAAATCGCCATATGGACGAATATAGGGCAAATAAGCCCTATATAGAGGTGTTATACTTCCTTTAATTTTTCAATCAATTCCTGCATGGTCATTTTTCCGGTTAGTACGGCCATTACATTTTTCATATCTTCCTCCGTCATGTCCATGCCTGATAAATATAGGGAATGCCTGGCATATTCTAAGGCTTCTTTCAGGACTTTGGGATCCTTTATGGGATCTTTCATAGGATTTCATCCATCTTTCCAATAATGAGCTCTCTCAGGTACGCAGACAGCTTCATATCGCCTCGATCGTCCTCAATCGCCTGCCAGTATTCTTCAGGAAGAGTGATCGAGACCTTTCTTGTAACGCCTATAGATGGGCGACCTGCATCATTTACAAGTAATGTTTTATAAATCTATGAAAATGCCTATATTAAAAGATTTGCCAAATAAGTTGTTTTAAATCGAGTAGGAGGGAGCGATTAACTCCCGTCCTCTCACACCACCGTACGTACGGTTCCGTATACGGCGGTTCAATTAAGATAATTGACGCAAGTCTTTATAACTTCCGTGAATAGCTGTTCTCTTTATGCCAGTGGTCACTCCACCCTCCAAGAGGTCTCCCACGGGATTCACCGCTTCCTCCCTCAAGTGAGGTACTACGTTTTCTGTGTTCATCATGACTCACTGAATACCAAGGGCTATTCTCTCTTAATTGTTCGGTCCTTCTTAGTTGTTCTAGACCAACTAATACTATGACCTCTGCTGACTTCTGACGGTTCAGCTACTTATCACTAAGTTGGTTATGAAGAGTACTTCACATATCCGCCAGACCTCCCCGGGTAAGTACATGCACTTTCACACCATCTATCCGCCTGAAAAAGCAAGTCTTTTTTTTATTGAAAACCTTACAACCACAAGGCTTTAAGGCATACAAGGGTAACTATTTCGCCGCCGAAATAGTTACCCTTGTATCAAGAAAAGAAAAAACACGATTTTCCGTTCCGGAAAATCGCAAAAAAGTAGAGAGGAAAACGAATCGTTTTCCTCTCTACTTTTTTTTAGTAAATCAATTATATTCAGTGTCTTCATCGTAAGGTAAAATGTCACCTTCCCAATTACAGGAAGCACATTCACATCCCCATCCATTTAAATCAATTACAACTACATTGTTATTACGATCTTTAGTTTCATAACTAGTAAAACTCTTTACATAAAAATCTTCATCAATTAATTTAACTCCACAATTAGGACAAAACAAAGGTTTAGCCATAAAACAATCACCCTTAATATTTTTTTATTCTCTTAACACTTTTCCACTACTCGTTAAAGAAGCAATACGTTCCTTTTTGCCTTTATTATACAACTTCCACGCTGAACCACCATGTGATTTACCCTTATTTTTAGAAATAATCCAACCTGACTTAGGATCTTTGTAATCATTAGTACCTCTAATTTTTTGCGAAAACTTCTTCAAATCAACAACTTCATTAGATTTTTTTAAAGATTTAGGTATCTTTTGAAGTATTCTTAAATAATCCCATTTTGCACAAGTCGGCCTATCTCTTCCCAAACAATCTAAAGCATACGAAGAAGAAGGTTTAACAAATGCAACTGAAGTTAAAACAAGAAAACTAACTAATAAAACTTGTACCATTTTTTTCATCTCAAAACACCTCGCATTGGTTTTTCCTAAATTCTAAGATTGATGGAAATATAATACAAGTATGGTTTTTAAATTCTATATATAGTAAAATTAAACATATATAAAAGGGAATATTTAACTTTGTTAAATCTTAATTTCATTATCTTTTTTTTAGATGATCCGTAAGACAAAAACTCAACCTACCCAACCCTTCCGATCTCGGAAGGACTCCCTCGGCGGTAGCCAGCCCCCAAACGTAAAGTTTGGGAGACAACAAGAGGGTCTTCAGTGTAGCAAGTTCGTCCACTCCTTAATGCTCACTACGTTCCGCTTACCGTTGGACAAACGCCAGATAACCACCTCCACCGTTCACGAGAAAAAACCAAAGTATCAAAAAGTCTTCGTTTACATTCACCACGCCTCCCTATGCCTCGCTAAAATCTGAGAATACATCCCCGCTGCCCTGCATTTTTTCCTCGCCACGCCTCGTTAAATTCCCCTATATCTCGTCAAATTTTAAAAATCTCCTTACGATCTACTAACTAATTATTTTTTGCTCTAACTAAAAAAACCATAAAGAAATCATAGAATGATATAAAAAATACGTCTCAGAACGTTCAGAATTCGTTTTAAACGCTTTATTTTTTTCTAATGAATTCAACTACATAAAATCATTAAAAGCGATTCTGAATCGTTTTAAACGCTTTAAAAACCAAGAAATAAAAAAAGAGCATAAGGAAACCGAATCCCACTTTATAAAAAAAGTGGTGAAATAGGCTGTGCCTATTGGTTTTCTATATAAATTGAAATAAAGGTTTTCTCCCGTTCCACGGCGAATAAATACAAAGAGAAAATAGGGGAACGGAGAGAAAATATGATGCCAAATCACAAAGACGAGATCGAAAAGTTGTCCACTGCCATGAAAGAAGCAAAAAGTAAACGAGCATATGAACGCTACCAAGCGATTTATCTTCATTTGCAGGGATATACCAAAGGAGAAATCGCAACGATTATTGGTCGATCCAAGAAAACTATTTATAACTATATTCATGCCTACGCCCAGCGCGGTCTTGATGGACTGGAGATGAAATACTCACCTGGCGCCCCACGTCGATTGACCCCTGAGCAGGAAAAAGAGCTGGCTTTGATCATTGAACATCAGCTCCCCGTAGATGTGGGATTCGAAGCAAAATATAATTGGACGCTTGCGATAATCGCTGAACTCATTCAACAAAAGTGGGGGCCAACATACACGCTTCGCGGAACAAGTGACATTCTGCATCGGTTAGGGCTAAGCTATACGAAACCGACCTATACACTAGCCAATGCCGATGAAGAGAAACAAAAAGAATTCGTCGAAATCACCTTCCCTGAAGTAAAAAAAAACTGGTAGATGGGAACATCGCCCATGTCCTCTTTCAAGATGAGTCGATGATTCGTGATTACCAAGCGATTCAAAAAACATGGTTTGTCAAAGGAAAACAACGAATCATTCCGACGTTTGGAAAACATCAAGGGCTGAAGCTGATTGGCACGTTGAACTACGAAACAGGGGAAGTGTTTTGCATCGAAGAAGAATGCTATGACGCGGAAACATTTCTTCGATTTCTTCAACTTGTGTTAGAACGCTATCCCACAGGCAAAATAGTGATGATTTTAGATAACGCTCGAATTCACCATGCCAAACTCATTCAGCCATTTTTAAAAGAACACGAAGATCGGTTAGAGCTCGTCTTTTTGCCACCATACAGTCCGCAATTGAACTTGATTGAAGGGCTATGGAAATGGCTGAAATCAGACGTGATTTACAACGTGTTCTATTCGAGTGTGCAAGAAATTAGAAAGAATGTCCAAGCCTTTATTCAGCGAATCAACCAGAAACCAGAACAAACGATCGATCGTTTGTGTGTTCAGTTGTAAATCTTTAATTCAACTTATATAGTTTGTGAATTGTGGGAAGACTTTTTTTCGGTTGTATGCGTTCTGTATGCGTTTTTCGGCTATTTATATGCGTTTTGTATGTGAAAATATGTGTTTTGTATGCGTCTAAAATGACAGCAAAAAAAAGTGGGACAAACGTGGGATAAGCGTGGACCATTTATGGGACTTTAGTGGACTTTTTGTGGGCGAATCGCCTTTTTTATGTACCCATCGTTTTATCAGGCACTGCCTGATCCCACACCTTCGGTGGGGGCAAAAACTCCTTATGCTCTTGCATTTTTCTACCACGCTGAAATATCAGATATTTCAGAATATTTTTATCAATTTCGCGATACAATTGTAATCGTGTATAATACGGATACGATCTTCAAGGGGGGATCGGCTTTAGGCAGAATAATCCACCCGTGGCCTATAAACTCAAGGGTGGATTATTTTTTTGGTTAAAAGACAGTATTGAAACAGAGGTCGAGGGCAGCATACCGATTCACTGTTTCCCTGCCAACCTAATTGCTTTACGTTTAAACTGTTCAAAAGAAATCTCTCCTGCTGCTTTTGCAATGACTAGATCCTCAATTTCTTTCGTTACTTTTAAGCCTTCGATTTCAAGTGAAGCTTTTACAGATGCAAATTTCTTTTGTAACGTCTCCTTTGAATATTTCATGAGTCTTCACTCCCTTCTAACCACTGAGCAAGGTCTCCAAAATTCGTCGACAAAATGAAGCCTCGGGTACTGGGTTTTACAAACAGACAAAAGACGTGGCCAAGCTCCAAGCAATTTTAAATCATAGTCATCCGAGTATCACTTTACGGTACATTGGAATAACGGAAGAAGAAATAGAAAAAGATTTGGAGAGTTTTGTTTTGTGAGGATTTCGGCTCGATTCAGGCTGATTTCGGGCTTACTAGTATAATCATCTATTAAACCATTTGGACATGCTCAAACGTTGAATATGGTTCAAATTTCGCTATTCTATGAGTGGGGTTGAGCAAATCGGTTATAAAAGCGTTTTCCGCATGGTATGGGTACCGATCCCTTCCGTGATCTCAGCCATATCTCCAGCTTTGTTGAGCTGCCTGTACGCCTGAACCGAAATCGGCTTGTCTTCCTTCCGGGAAGAAAACAGCCACTTAGTATCCAGTGTTTTGACGTAGTCCTGGACTTCCTCGTAGATGTTTTCGAAGTGGATCGTCCGGGGCTTTTTCGTTTTTCCTTTCAAAATCACCATTCTTTTTTTCCGGCGTACTTCCTTAGTCTTCAGCTGGAGCAAATCCCCGATCCGCAAGCCCGTGTTAATCCCAATCAGAAATAAAATATAGTCGCGCTGGCTGCAAAACCGTTTCAAGGCCCATTTCATGTCTTCGCAGTGTGTAGATAAATACCAAAGATGAGTTCTGTACATTAAGCATTTGAAACGGTACATTTTCCATATAGACAAACTCTTGTTCATTGCGAACTGGATATTGTAGTAGGTTCGGTAGCCTAATTCATGCCGTCGATAAAACAATATGTGTGTCGTCAAGTAAAAGACGATAAAATACATGAAAAACGATGTACGCTTAGGCCTGTTCAAAACAGAGATGGACTGCGAACTGCGAACGCTTAGTCAGACAAGAATCCCACCACACCGTAAAATTAAAGTATAGACATTATTTTATAATGTTATTAAGGGTGTCCGTGAGATGGAATCTGAAGGAAAGCTGGAGGCAAAATTCCAACCCGAGGAACACGAACATCATCAGACTCTCACAGAGTAAGGCTGATGAACAAGTCAAAGCAAGCTATCGGGAGGTGGAAACGTGAATGGTACGGGGGAGAGGTCGTCTAATCAAATAATGATTAGCCTCCTACTCAACTAGCAAATTTTTATTTTTTGAATAGAAGGAAATTCACTACTGCATATAGAACATTCTAAATAAAGGAGCATTCCTGTAATGAGGAAATTTGGTAAGTTCTTAGTTATTCCAAGTCTAGTGATTGCTTTAATTGTAGCTTTTGTAATTCCTAGTAAAACTTTGGCTGCAGAAAATAATGTAGTAGATACTGATTTACAAGTAAAACAGTTATCTGAACAAGAAATACAACAGTTGGCTTTAGAGTTGAATGCGTTATACGTTAGTGAAAATTTAGGAACAGACTCTGAAAATCCTGTGATAGAAACCAAAGGAATAAAATCAAAAGCAGCACTTAAAGTAGCTGAAATGTTAATAAAATCAGGGAATAAAACAGTTAATATTTTAGAAGACTTGGGGTTATTAGATGCTGCAGCAGCGAAAAGTTTTAAAAAAGTAACAGGTAAAGTAGGAAAATTCGTAGAATCACTTGCAAGTGCTGGAGATGATGCTGCAGCAATGGCTAAAAGCCAATTGCCTAATAAGTTAAAAAGTTGGGGAATTAAAGATAAAGGAACTCAACAAATGATTGCTAATGCTGTGTCATATGCTATTAAAGCAGCAGATTGGATATTCCTATGAGTTTTGTAGATATTCCAAATTCAACCCAAGAAATACGGGGGGATATTCCTATGAGTTTTGTAGATATTCCAAATTCAACCCAAGAAATACGGGGAATTATTTATGATATTTTTGCAACTTACAATATAATATTACTTGATAGAAAACGTGAACCTGTATTAAACAAAATAAGAGAAGAATATAAGTATCTAAAATTACCTGATGTGGATGATGAAGAAATAAAAATAAAGTTATCATCTTTATTTGAAAACGAATGGGGTATTTCGTTAGAAGAAGTTATTAAAGGGTGTAAAAAAGATGGTATATTCTCAGAAATTATTAAGTGCTTAGAAGAAAAATAAAGAGTAAGTGTCAACGGTAAGCGGAGAAAAAAGACGGTCCCTGTAAGGGGGCTGTCTTTTTTTGAGCATTAAGGAGTTGACACGTGCGAATGATTAAAGGGAAAAGCTTATGGTTCGACTGTATTTCAAATGTCAAAACGTTTAAAATGTGAGGGGGATAAAAACGGAAAAAGAACGTATGCAAAATACTGGAATAATTAACATGGAGGTGGAAAAACAACATGACGATAATGAAAAAACGAAATCTATTTATTCTAATAGCTGTATCATTAGGAATTGTTGCAATCCCATTTATCTTTAACTTAATTGCATATAATGTATTGAATTGAATTGTAAAAGAAGGGCTTCTAATTTCTGAAAGTCCTTCTTTTTTTTAGGTAAAGAGTAATTATGAGGAAGTGTCAACGGTAAATCGGACTGAGCGAGGAACGAGCGAGGGAGAATTTAAGGAGTTGACACGAGCGCATGATTTACACCCTCTTGGCATTTGGCATTGTCGAAACTTTTTGTTTCGACCTGACAAAAAGAACTTTACATAGGGACTAAACGCTCACCACAGTCGAAAGTGAGGTTTGCTCAATTCTTGCAAGAGAAATAGGTGTTTTTTATTTTTTAAAGTTTCGTAGGTTTTTAATTAGAACTTTTATCTTTGGGTGTTTTCCGATAAACAGTAAAATAAATAAATGCAAAAAGGAAGAATAATGTTTGAATCACATTTGTTACTATTTTTAATTCCGAATAATCAAAAAAGATATGACCGAGACAATACGAACCTGTTACAACAATCAGAAATTTCAAAAGGGATTTCATTATTTCCATCTCCTGTTATTTGCTTAGAATAGTAAAAATACAATTGCTCTAGCTGTGATTCCTGCTAACCAACTTGACACGCCAATACTTTTCTTTAGTGTGCTTTTTGCACTACTTGAAATTGGAAGTTTGGCTATGTAATTTCTAACTGTTCTATCCCAAGACACTCTTCCAATTTTTTGCAGTTTACTAATCATAGATTTTGCGGCAACTTTTGCAGCAGTTGATTTTACACCTAGAGTAGTAATACCACTATCTTGTTGTGCTTGTTGTGGAAGATTGGATTGGATACCATATTGAATATCTTCTGCCGAAATTCCATGTTTTTGCAATTCAATTTCTAACTCTATGAGCTTTTGAATTTCTTTTTGAGATAGTTTTGTATTCGCTTCTTGGTTTGTTACCGTCTGTGCTTTTGCATTTACTGCAAAAGATGTAGATACAGAAAGTAAAAGTGCTGTTGCAACAGTTACCTGGATAATTTGTTTTTTCATTAAAGTTTCCTCGCTCAGTCCGGTACCGTTGACACTTCCCCATAATTTGCCCTCTCCCGATAGAATTTCTCTCCCTCTTTTCACTTGATCTCCCTCATAGGGAGGACTATTCAAAGCATGATGAATATACACTTCCAAGATTAAATAAATCAATAAGTGCTCTTTTTGCTTCAGGACTAGCTTTCTTTGCAGCTTTACTTACTGCAGCTTTCACAGAATTATATTTGCTTTTCCCCATTCTTCTTGCAGCCTTATAAGCAGGAATCAAAGCTTTAACAAACTTTGTAGCACCTCCAGCCGCTTTTATAGCAGACTTTATTTTTGCTACTTTTGCGATCGGTATAAGGTTAGAAGCAATCGCCAAACCAACTGCGGAAACACAACCTACTACCCCCAAAGTAACAAACTCACCTTTTTGTTGAACTGGTATATTAGAATTTTCTTTCAACCAATCAACTACTGCCTGATCGCCCTCTGCAATAACACTATCAGGCAAAGCCTCAATAGCAGAAAAAACCTCTACTAAATCTTGATACTCTTTATCCATCTCAGGACTAGGACTTACTGCTGTTGCACTTACAGAACCAATAGATGACAATAATAAAACCAACGCCATCACAAATAAAATATTCTTTTTATCCAAAAAAGCTGTCATTCTACCATACTCCTTTTGATTTTTCTAGAATGTATGGTAAAAATATCATGTTATATTAATTGGGGCAATATCCATAAACTTGTTCAATTGGAGGAGATTTCATGAAGACTTTAGAAAAATATAGCTATCTGATTGTGATCATCTGTTTAGCTGCTATCATAGTTACAAATTTTAGCGTCAAAGACGATACTATAAAAAACTCAGTATCAGTCATTGGATTTGTTATTGTTCTTATAACTTTAATCTCATCTGCAATTTATAGAAGAAATCAAAAAGGATAAGGGGATTTCCCTTATCCTTTTTCAATTATGTAATTTTTAATACCAGGATGCCAGTAAGCCATAACCTCAAATGCTCCATTTGCAACCTCGTCGTTTTCCTCGTCAATTCTGACCAAATCGCCGTCCTCCGCACATATTGTTTCACTGTTGCCCTGCAAACCTCGCCACCAAAATAAAACCGAATTTTGCATTTAGCAAAGCATTTATACATATAACGAAAGATAACTCTGCCTGAGAGCCTCACAAAAACACAAATTTTTTAGTTCTTTTGAATGTCGATACACGTTCGTATCGACTTTCTTATTTTTCTTCCCTTTTTTTGGAAAATAAACGTGAAAAAAAACCTTTTTGTATCTCTTTTTCTGCTATGGCGGCTTCGATTCTAGCTTGCCTAAATTCTAAAGCGTGATTCAATGATTCCATGAGTTGTCGATCACGTTTTTCCAATGACTCTTTGATGAATTTTTCTTGTTCTTGAACTCGTTCCGTTAATTGTCTATTGACCTCCTTGAGTTCTTGAAGCTCTTTTACGATATCTTCAATCATGTTGAGTTTATCCAACTGATTCATCAACTTATTGAATCGGTTATCATATTGTACTATATCGCTTGATTCTTGTTGATTTAACTGGATTTTTTTAAGCGTATCGCTTTCCGCTTCATCTCGTATCTTTTGTTTCTGATTGAACACGATCATTTTCGCAATACGTTCCACTGGCATAGCGTTCTTTTTAGATAAATTCTTTACCTCATTGAAAACAAAAACATCGTTTTCTGTATAGATCCTGAATCCATTTTCGTTTTTTATGAATCTATAACCTGCTTTTTCCAATGCTTGTGCGTATTTTCTTACAGTCGATTCCGCTATATCGACCATATTCGCTATATCTTTAGTGCCGTATTCTTTCCCTGCGTTGTCGCTATTCATGACCCATTCACCTCTAGATACATATTTCAACACAGGTCATATCGTATCCTTTAAAACCATGATTACAATCTAGTTTCAACATTTATCCAACTCATCCGCAATCATGAATAATTCTTGTTTTAATTGTTCATTTTTCTCAACTGGAACGAAAATAGTTCTTTCTTCGTCGATGATTAAGTTAATCGGATCATCTCCATCAATTAATCTAGCCATAGAACGTAATCCCTTAGCTTTGTACGCTCCGTCAACTGAATATCCAGCGATACTTCTCATAATAAACCGATCACCATCAAAATAACCGTCTATAATTTCTAAATGATCAATAACAGACATTTAAGAAGATCTCCTTTTTCAATTAATAGACACCTAGAGTATCCAGATCACTTTTATTTTCTTTTGTGGTTTTGTTGCCTTCAAGCCAGTTATAAAAAATAGCATGAGGTGAAGGCTTAATCGTTTGTTGTTTTTGTTGCTGCTGGCGCTTAAGTTCCTCGATTTGGGCTCGTCTATCCTTTACCAACGAGTGTACTGGGCTCATATGGGAGTAAATATAGGCAGTGAAGAGGACAAACATAGACCTGTAGTAGTTGTTAGAAGTGAAAATAATTCACCTATATGTTACGTTGTACCACTAACTACCCAAAGACTAAATGACAAATATTGGTACCATATTGACCTTGATGGGTTTAATAACACCGCTATGGTTGAACATTTTCGTACAATTTCAAAGGACCGTATAGATGCTCCCTTATGGAGAAAAGGAAATATTGCATGTATCACTAAAGAAAATATGAAGGAAATCCAAAAAGAAATCCGCCGTATGTTCGGAAACGAAAAAGGAAATATACCAAGAATAACGAGAGATAATTTAGACGAGATAAAGAAAGAAATCGAAAAAATAACCAAGGAATCGGGAGAAAAATAACCGTAATATGAATAAACGCCTTTTTCAGGAAACTCAATATCAAAAATAAGTTGGTTTTTAATTACTTCCACGCTCAATGCTCGTCCAATTGGTGGAATAGTGTAATCATGAGCCCATAGGAATACAGGATTTTTCTTGTAATTATCTAGTTCCCATCCACTTGCTAAAATAATGTCTCCATCGCGGTCTCTCGCTTCATTTGAGCCGATAAAACGTAAAATCCTATTATCTTCTTGCCCTAATTGCTTAACCCTAAAATCAAGTTTTTTTTTAATTTTCATCTGTGCCTCACCTTTGTTGTCCTTGCTGCCAATCGAGTGCAGAAATTTATTTGATATTGCTGAAATTTCTCTTTATTTTTTTGCCTATACCTTCTTTGATAGGCGTTTACCTTTTCTTTGTTCTTTTCTCGCCATTTCCTCATGTATTCTCTTTGATATTTGCGTTTAGCTTCCAGTAACTTTTGTTCCATCATTCAACCCCCTCAAGCTCTAACAAGCGTTTTTCTGATTGTTCTAGAATAAACTCGGTTTCTGTTATTGACTGCTGTTTATCAGCCAATCTTCTTTGGTACTCTTTTTTAATCTCTTCTAGCTCTTGTTTCTGACGTTCTAAAATACGAGTATCCGACACTAGTTTTCGTTTTAGATCGTTTGCTTCTGCTTGCAAGCTATCCAATTCATTGTGAATCTCAATGCGCTTGTTATCTAGCTCTTTGCCGTCAACATCTCGCAAACGATAGTATCTGCCTTCTAGCTGTGTTGCCTTCATATAATCCCCAACGTCTAGACAAGCGTTTCTTTCTTCCCAAATAGCTTTACATTGCTGGACATTCTCGTTAATTTGCTCGTAAATACGCTCCAATTCCTCCTTTTTTTGTTCAATAAGCCCTTTAGTCTCTTGATTCTTTTCCGTTTGTTTCTTTGCCACTTTTATCACCCCTTATGATTCTTTTAAACTTAAACAAACAAAAAAAGCCATATTCCGTCTCTTGGAATAAGGCTTCTAAGTGTTTGTGTAAGTCCGAATAAGTTTGGCTATGCCTGAGTTGGCAGTAGTATAAGACCATTCAAAAGAAATGTACACTTATTTTTTTTATTTTTTTTACTTACATGCTTTCCATTGGTACCGTCAAGAATTTTGTGTTATGTAAGATAGATAGGATATCTCTGAAATGGATTTGGAATGGATAGGGGTTCGATTTCCTCCACACAGGAGACTGAATATTCAGTCTCCTGTGTGGAAAGGGAGAATCCCCTTATTTTGTTTATTTACAATATTTGGTTAACAATATCGTTCTTCAAACATTCGTTGAAGAGCTTCATGCGCTTCGGCAAATCCTCGTAACTTTCTTCCTGCCCATTTCTCGTTAAAATCTTGAATCGTCAAATACACGATTTTTTCAGCGGCTTCTAAACTACTCAAACTGTTCATCGGTCTTAGACGTTTCCGAATCTCTTTGATCGTTCGTTCAATGGCATTGGTCGTGTAAATCACACTTCGAATACTGCTTGGATAATCCATAAATGTAAGGAGGACATCCAACTCATTGGCCCAAGATTGAACTTCTCTTGGATATTTGCTGGACCATTTCGACTCAAACTGTTGAAACATTTGTAACGCCATCTCCTTATTCGGCGCACGATAAATCAGCTTGAGATCCTCGGCCACTTCGAATTGGTCTTTTTTCCGAACACGATTTAGGGTGTTGCGGACTTTGTGCACGACACAGCGCTGCACATCGGCTTTCGGATACACCGCCTTAAAGGCTTCCTCCAGCCCCGGAAGGCCATCGAAGACGCCAAGAAGCACTTCCTTGACGCCTCTTTGGTAGAGGTGTTGAAGAATTTCCTGCCATACATAGGCGCTTTCTTGTCCTCCCACAAAGAAATCAAGAATTTCGCGATATCCTTCTTCGTTCACCCCTAACACCACATAAACCACTTCTTTCTCCACGGTATCGCGACGAAGTTTTACATACAAGCCGTCTAAATATAAGACAGAATAACGTTTGTGCAGGGGACGTTTGTGCCATTTCTCAATGTCTTCTTTCACGATATCGGTCATACGACTGATCGTTGAAGGAGAATAGGCCTTGCCTAAAATTCGTTCAATAAACTTGCCAATTTCACGCGTACTCATACCACTTTGATACATCTTGATGATGGCTTCCTCGAGCCAGCCCGTATGGCGTTGGTAAGGAGCGAACAATTGGGTTTGAAATTCTCCGTTTCGGTCTCTAGGGACCAAAAGACCTTCAATCCGGCCATATTGCGTATCTAGATTTCGTTGATAGTAGCCGTTTCTCATATTCGATGTTCCGGCCTGCTCTATTTCGAGGAAATTCTTGATTTCTTCCCGCATGATCAGTTCTAATTTTTCCTTTACAAACTGACGAATGACACTTTCCAGTTGATTTGCCCAGTCGACATTCGGTATACTTCTTTTAGACATAGGTAGGGTACTCCTTTCTCTAAGATTTTTGGTCCAATCAGAGAATACCCTACCTTTTTTCTTTTGTTCTAGCAAAATGCTTTACACAAACTTTTATACATCATCCAAAAAACCATTACCGTTTTAGAAAAACACACCAATGCGTTAAACATGTATCAACATTATTTGCCTGAAAACTTATAAAATCCCCAATGCTTATTCATTCATAAGAAAAAGGCAAGCAAACATATTATGCATGATAATATGCACCTACCTTTTTTTGAAAGATTTTTAGATTTTAGGTCTTAAAAAATTTTTCCAACGATTATAACTTTACAATCGTTCTTCCGCGCATTTCGCCTCTTAAGATTTTAGCCAATACATCCGGCAATTCATCGAGCGTAACTTCATGGCTGATCGAATCCAGTAGATGATCCGGTTTCCACTCATCAGCCAACTTCTCCCAGAGATGCAATCTAGTCTCCATTGGGCAGAAGACCGAATCAATGCCAAGCAAGTTTACCCCACGCAAAATGAATGGAAATACGGTAGATTGAAAGTTGGTTCCACCCGTCATTCCGCTTAAAGCAACAGAACCTCCGTATCGAATCGACGCTAATATGTACGGCAAATATTGTCCTCCGACCGGATCGACAGCGGCAGCCCACTGTTGCTTCAACAAGGCGCGTTTTTCAGGCATGACAAATTCTTCTGGAGAAACAAAATCTCTTGCACCCAACTGCTTTAAGTAGTCATGCTCCGCTTTTTTGCGAGTACTTGCCGTTACTTCATAACCAAGTCGGCTCAGTATGGAAATGGCATGGCTTCCAACTCCTCCAGTCGCTCCAGCCACCAATACCCGTCCTTGGCTTGGAGAAAGATGATTTTCCTCTAGTCGATGGACGGAAAGAGCAGCCGTAAAACCAGCCGTGCCTATTGCCATTGCTTCCTTCATGGAAAGACCTTTCGGCAACGGAACAACCCAATCAGCGGGAACACGAGCCACTTCGCTGTATCCGCCAAAATGGGCCACACCTAAGTCATAACCCGTAATTAACACTTCGTCTCCTTCTTTGAAACGATCATTTTTGGATTCAATAACTTTCCCCGCCAGATCGATCCCCGGAACCATAGGATATTTTCTAACCACTGTGCTGTTGTTTATCGATGCCAGCCCATCCTTATAGTTCACGCTGGAATAATAAACTTTTATCGTAACATCGCCTTCTGGAAGATCCTCTTTTGTCAGCTCTTTTATCTTTAGTGAAAAAGCCTCCTCCTGTTTGTCCGCCACTAAGGCACGAAATTTCTCCATGTCGAATCCCCCTTTATTCTAAATTTCCATATCAGAAAATAATTCTCCTTTTGCGTTGCTAATTCCTTCTTTTTTGCGATATTTCATTTCGAAAAAGCACTGCTTTTGACGATGTTCCTTTTATTTTGCCGTTCATGATCCATCCCTTCTAAATCCTAAGACAAGAAGATCATCTATTCATTTAAATACACAAATTCACCGCCAACGTTAAACTAACCACTCCATAATGAATGATAAAGCAAAAGAAAATCACGTGGTTTGTCATGATTTCAAAACTTAGCTATAGCTCAATTATGAATTCCCATTAGCAAAAAAGAAGCATAGTTCATGAATGGTTTGGTAATGACAGGAAATGTTGGAGAGGTTAAGATAAATCTGTATTATCGTTTATCTTATTCACAGAAGGAGAATGATGAATGGAAAGAATAAAATTAGCCAGTGATTTATCATTTTCTCGAATCATCCACGGTTATTGGCGGTTGGCGGATTGGAAAAAGTCAAAAGAAGAAACTCTTTCAATCATTGAATATTGTCTTGAACTAGGCATTACGACCTTTGACCACGCTGATATTTATGGTAGCTACACATGTGAAGCGCTATTCGGAGAAGCATTGGCCCTTAAGCCAAGTTTGCGAGAAAAGATGGAAATTGTCACAAAATGCGGCATTGTCCTTCCCTCGCCAAACCAGCCGGAACATTTATCACATCATTATAACACCAGCAAAAAACATATCATTCGTTCCGTCGATCAGTCATTAAAAAATTTTCAAACTGACTACATTGATGTACTGTTGATCCACCGCCCCGACCCGTTTATGGATCCCGAACAAACTGCCGAAGCCTTTGCCGAATTAAAAAAAGCCGGAAAAGTTCGCTATTTTGGAGTATCCAATTTCAAAGACCACCAATTTGAAATGCTTGAGTCTTATTTAGAAGAAAAATTGATTACCAATCAATTAGAGCTTTCCGCTTATCATTTAGAAAATTTCGAGGACGGTACTTTGAATTTTTGCTTAAAAAAACGGATACCACCTATGGCTTGGTCGCCTTTAGGCGGTGGCGCCATTTTCTCGTCCCAAGAAAAAAAGGCAGTGCGAATGAGAAAAACATTAGCGAAAATTGCCCGGGAAATTCAAGCGGAGAGCATAGACGAAGTTTTGTATGCCTGGCTTTTGAACCACCCGGCCAAGATTATGCCAATCGTGGGGTCCGGAAAAAAAGAACGCATCCAAAAAGCGGTCCGATCTTTAGAGCATACATTAACACACGACCAATGGTTCGAAATACTTCACAGCTCCATGGGACATGAGGTGCCTTAATCCCTTTCCGACCATATAACAACTTTCTAAAATCTAAACCCAGCCTATACCTGCCAAATCCCCTTTTCCCGCTCACGGATACAGTGCGGGAGAAGGGGATGATCAATAGTCATGATCGGAAACGTTGAAACAAAGCCGAAAGTCCAATTCCACCGCCTATCCCTAAAGTGGCAAGGCCCGTTTCTCCAAAATCACGCTTTATTTCATGAAAAAGCCTTGTCACAATAATGGCCCCTGATGCCCCATAAGGATGTCCAATGGCTAAGGCGCCTCCGTGAATATTCACTTTTTCTTCCGGCAACCCCAATTCGCGAATGGAAGCAATCACTTGAGAAGCAAAAGCTTCATTAAATTCAACCAAGTCAATATCCTGTAGGCTGATTCCCGTTCTGTGCAGCAATCTCTTTACCGCTGGAACCGGTCCGATTCCAAGCAGATTCGGATCGACACCTGCTACAGCGCTGTCGATAAACTCCATCACCGGCTCCAGATTCAGTTCGCGACATTTTTCCAAAGACATCACAAGGACGATGGCCGCTCCGTCATTGATCGGACACGCATTTCCCGCTGTCACCGTCCCATCTTCTTGAAAAACGGGCTTTAGTGCTCTCAATAAAGAAAGAGTAAGTCCGGGACGAGGACATTCATCTTGACTCTTATTGTTTATCGGGACAATTTCTTCAGCGAATAATTGATTTTCTTGAGCCTTGACAGCTTTTTGATGGCTTCGTAGTGCATACTCATCCTGTTCTTCTCGGCTCACATGATACACTCGTGCCACATTTTCCGCTGCGATCCCCATTTCCGGATCCCCGATCCAATCTGGAGAAAATCGTGCGCGCGTATAAATTCGCGGTGCGGTCGTCGAATATAAAGAAGCTGGTTTTTCTATTTTCCACGGCGCCAAACTTGTGCTTTCCACTCCACCTGCTAAATAAATATTCCCTGCACCAGCCTGGACAAAACGGCAAGCCGTAATGATGGCTTCCAACCCCGATCCGCACTGACGATCAATGGTCATTCCTGGTATTTCAACAGGCAAACCCGCCGTTAAAGCGGAAAGCCGCGCGATGTTACCCCCAGGTCCCACCACGTTCCCTAAAATCACATCATCTATTTCTGCCGCAGGAACAGGGCATTCCTCCAGCACTGCTTGAATCACTTTCGCTGCCAACACTTCCGGCAGAACATTACGGAAAATTCTGACAATTTTTCCAACAGCACTTCTTTTTGCTGCCACAATCACTGCTCTTGGCATGACAACACCTTCTCCAGCCACTGTTTTAATGTGAAGCGATCTACTTTTCCGCTTTTGGTCAAAGGCCAATGATCCATTTCAACCCATTGTTTTGGGCATTTGTAAGCAGCGAGATGCTGCCTACAAAAACGCTTGATTTCTTCTTCCGATTCTTTTTTTCTCCACTGCACACACGCGACGCCTTTTTCGCCCCAATACTCGTCCTTTATTCCAATGACCACCGCTTCTTCTACCGAAGGATGCTTTTTAATGACATGCTCTACTTCCTCTGGGTAAACTTTCAGCCCTCCGCTTTTAAACATATTTTTGCGTCGCCCGACAATATGAAGGCGCCTTGTGAATCCATTCTTCCCATATCGCCAACAGTGGCCCCAAAATGGGTTAACACTTTTTTCGTTTCGTTCTCGTCTTTTACATAACCGGAAAAATAATAATGGGCTGTCTATGTAGACTTGGCCGATTTCCCCCGGTTCGACATCCCGTCCTGCTTGATCACAAATGCGAATGTGAACACCCGGAAATGGCTTGCTTCCTTTTTCTTTAGCCGGATATTCTTGATAAGCGACAAAGCTTAGCTCCGAAGCTCCATAATATTCAAACAATCTTGCCTGCGGAAAAAACTGCTTTGCCCGCTCCTTTGAATTTTCCTCCCAATAAGCACCGGAAGCCAAAATCCATTTAACACTTTGATGGATGATGGGTTTCCATCGGTATTGAGCCATTATTTTTTCCAGCATCGTCGGGACAACATGCAGCATATCCACACAGCCTTGCTTCAACAGACGACAGACTTTGTCCACATCAAACGACTCAAGCATATAAAAAGTGCTGCCGCCATGAACGGCATGAACAGCGGCAAACAACGCCAAAGAGTGGCATAAAGGCCCCGGAGCCAAAACGCTATGGCCGCTATGAAAACCAAAGGCTGTCTCTCCGGCGGAAAAGCTTTTAAGCCATGAACCATGATTGCGAACATAGCCTTTCGGTTTTCCCGTCGTACCTGAAGTAAATCCCAAATAAAAAAAGTCGTCTTCTGTCGGAGGCTTTGGCAAATTCGAACTGCCGGCAGAATACTGATACAGCTGTTCGACCGGTATTACCAAAGTTTCTTGCCATCCCGGAGGAGAATCATTCTCTGCAATCACCGCATCAGGACAGGCAATACTCATGGCATGACGCAATTCCGTCGTCGTCCATTTTCTATCTAAAGGGACAGCGATCCAACCGAGACGAATAATCGCAAAAAAGGCTTCGAGGAATTCCGGCCTATTTCCTAGCCATAAAGCGACTTTTCGTCTTCTTCCCTCTCCTAATATTTGAAGAAGCTTATCGGATATTCCTTTGATGTGATCCCGGAATTCCCTATAAGTAATCTGTGTGTGTTCAAAACAAACAGCCGGTGTATCTGGCTGCGTTTCTGCATAGTGCGATAATGATTCTCCTATATACATGGCCGGCTCATCCTTCATCCGCAAACCTTTTGAAGGATAAACGCTTTCTCAATTCAATGGCTACTACAGCCGACACGATCGCTTTCGTCAAATCTCCCGGCAAGTAAATCAGAGCTGCTGTCATCGCCGCCAGCCATGGCGTACCGGTAACAACGGATAAATACGTTACTCCGCATAAGTAAACGAAAATCATCCCACCTAAAATATTAAAAAGAAGCAACTTCCACACATTTAGATTATTTCGATAGCGGTCCGCCAAATAACCGATCAAAAACGCCGCAATCGGATAAGACATAATATATCCTCCGCTCGGGCCAAGGAGTACGGACATACCTCCTCTTCCACCTGATAATACCGGAACGCCCATTGCTACTAACAGATCAAATAATAACAAACTCAAACCTCCCAATCTGGGACCAAGGACCGCCCCAGCCAGCATCACTCCAAATGTTTGAGCTGTGATCGGAACTGGCGAAAACGGACTTGGGATTGGCGGTATCAACCCTAGCGCCGCCACCACAGCTGTAAACATCGCCGCTAGCACCATATCTCTTGTTTTCATCTTCATCCTCCTCATGATGTATGATACTAGCATTATAGTAAACAATACTTTTTATGTAAACTGAAAAATAACAAAGTTTACATAAAACAAAACTTGCTCAGCCTGCTATACATTGATAAAAGGCTAGCCATCAAAACCCTATGGAACGCTCCCCCGCCCTCTCTACCTAATGCTTTAATGGCTTTCTTTTTTAATCCCTTTATCAATATCGGTGGACCGTCAATCGATGGAAAAAATCATCCATTAAAAAAGACCGCAACTACATCCTTTCTCAACGAATCACTCATGATCCGCGCTTTTAGGTGTAGTTAACGGTCCTGAAAAAGAATAGTTTAAGATCTTTCTACTGCATGCCCGCCAAATTCATTTCGTAAAGCAGCAACTACTTTTCCAGTAAAGGTATCGTTTTCGAGCGAACGATATCTCATCAATAAGGACAGGGCGATAACCGGTGTGGCCGTTTGTAAATCCAGAGCCGTTTCCACCGTCCATTTTCCTTCACCGGAAGAGTGCATCACGCCTTTGATGCCGTCTAATTTCGCATCTTTCGAGAAGGCGCGTTCGGTTAATTCCATCAGCCAGGAACGAATGACGGACCCATTGTTCCATACTCTCGCGACTTTTTCATAGTCAAAATCAAAGTCGCTTTTCTCCAACACTTCAAATCCTTCTCCAATGGCGGCCATCATCCCGTATTCAATGCCGTTGTGGACCATTTTCAAGAAGTGGCCGCTGCCCGGTTTGCCGGCATATAAATAGCCGTTTTCCACAGCGGTATCCCGGAAAATCGGTTCCACGATGTTCCAAGCTTCGGGATCTCCCCCTACCATATAACAAGCCCCATGGCGAGCTCCTTCCATGCCTCCGGAAGTACCGGCATCCATGAAGCGGATGCCTGCTTCTTTGAACTCGTTGTAGCGGCGAATCGACTCTTTATAGTGGGAATTCCCCGCTTCGATCACAATATCGTCTTTTTCCAAAAGCGGCTTCAGGTCGCTGAGGACGGAATCCACCACACCATGCGGCACCATGATCCAGACAATTCTTGGCTTTTCCAACGAGTCCACCAGTTCTTGTAAGCTGGAAGTTCCTTGAGCGCCATATTTTTGGATTTCTTCCACCGCCTTGGGATTGACGTCATACGCTACCACTTCGTGGCGATGGTCGATTAAGTTTTGGCCTAAATTCAGCCCCATTTTTCCTAAACCGATTAATCCAATTTTCATATTCATTCTCCTATCTTAATAGAAAAAATTTTCTTTTTATCATTATTTTATAATAAAAATTTTTTAATTCAAAGATGGCAATGAAAATATATTTTATTCACAGCTTTTTTCATGTACACTAAAATAAGAAACTTTCGTTCGACAACCCGATAACGTATCCGGGACGAAATAGGATCAAAGAGCAATCGTCAAAAATTTTTCCAACTACGTAAGGCAGGCAACGGAGCTTATCATCATATGGAGACAAGACCTTCGGGAAGTGCAAAACACAAGAAATCAAAACCGTTTAATGGAAGCGTTCACAAGATTATGGTTAACAAAGCCAAAGAACCTGCAGATTCAGCCGATGCACTATGATCATCCCTGCTTTGGATTGCTTGTCTGTTTTAAAAACACGAAAAAGGAGAGAGTGACTTATGGCCACCCGATCTTGCTTGCAAACCATTCGATCTGCTTATTCCAGCTTTAGTCCTAAGGAACAAACGATTGCCGATTACTTTTTGGAAAAACCGCAAGAAGTTATCCACAGCACTATCAACCAAGTAGCTGACGACCTTCAAGTGGCCGAAGCTACGATTTTCCGTTTTTGCAAACGTATAGGTTTTAAAGGGTTTCAAGCAATGAAAATCGCCTTGGCATCTGAAATTGTGACCCCCATTCAAGATATACATGAAAACATATTAGAAGATGATACAAGCGATCAAGTCGCTGAAAAAGTGTTCCAATCCAATATCCGAACATTGCAAGATACTCTGAACATTTTAAACCTTCAACACTTTGGGGAAGCGGTTGAGTATCTCCTGCAGGCAAAAAAAATTTCATTTTACGGCACAGGCGGCTCAGCCATCGTGGCTTTGGATGCTCAGCACAAATTTATGAGAACAGGCATCCCTACAGAGGCATTTATGGATGCCCACTTTCAAATCATGTCCGCCTCCTTGCTGTCCAAACAAGATGTCGCGGTCTTTATCTCTCATTCCGGAATGAATAAAGATTTGCTTGAAATTGTGGATGTTGCTAAAAAAACCGGCTGTAAAACCATTGCCATTACCAGTTTTTCGAAATCGCCGCTCACTCAAAAGGCCGATCTATCCTTGCATACCGTTTCACAAGAAACCGAATATCGTTCAGAAGCTCTCGCTTCGCGCATTGCCCAATTGTCCATCATTGACGCTTTATTTGTCAACGTCATGAAGGAGAGAAAAGAAAAAGCCGCAGGCACGCTTCAAAAAATACGGGAAGCAATCGCTGTGAAAAAAGTGTGAACAACGCTTTTTCTCTTACGAAAAAAACCACCCATTTGTAAATGAGCGGCAGCATGTAATCCTTCGATTATGGTTGGGGAACTTCTTCCTTTTTTTGAGAGATTTCTTCATAAAAACGGGCTAATGAGCTGTAGACGTAAGGAACTAACCAAAGAAACCCGATACCTAAAGTAATCAAACTGAGGATGAACCAGCCAATAAAACTTAATTGCAGCAGAAAGTATCTCCATTTGTATCCGTTCATCATTTTTCTGCTCTCTGTAATGATTTGATTTAATGAATAGTCCGGATGATCTTTCAAAATAAAGTAAGCTTGAGAATAAGCGAAGCTCTTAATAATACCTGGAATGACTAATAATAAAGACCATAAAAACGTGTAAATGGTTATGAGAATGGTCAAGCCGAGCGATTTCCAGTACAACTTGCCGGAGAACAGCTCGAACGTGTTCTTTATTTGAACAGGTTCTTTTCTCACCAATCGTAAAAATACCCAACTGTATCCAACCGTAACCGGTGTTAACAACAATGTGAGGATTTGAGACACAATGGCAGGCCAGTTTTGCTCTTCAGTTGCCCATCGTGTAAAACCGCCGCTTAAAATGACTTCTACTAAATAAGGGACCACTGAATAAACCAAAAAGACGACGATGCTTAAAAGCACTGCAAATCCCCAATGGTTTTTTAGCGCCTGCCGCGCTTCTCTCTTGATGCTCCTTATTTTCATGCTTTTTCATCTCCTCTCCATACAACATATTCAAAAGACATCAAAAATTGTTTAAAAAAAGTTAATGAATAAGTCTATTTTTTCATCCAATGTGTTGATCTTTTTCCTAAACCCTTCTCCCGATACTGTTTCATTTCTCCTTTAAACATCTATCTTACGAGCGCTTGTATGAAAAAACTGTTTAAATTGACAATTGTTACTATCACTCTTACACTTTAATTATCGCATTATATTATTTATTTACACAAACTTACTTTTAGTAATAATATTGGTGAATTGGAGGAATCAAAATGACCATATCCAGGTGGATCGTGGACCCGGCCCATAGTAACATTGATTTTTCTGTCAGACATATGATGATATCGAGAGTAAGGGGCGCATTTAAAAACTTCAATGCTTCCATTGAAGCGGATCCAACCGATTTAACAACGGCAAAGATTCAAGTAGAAATCGATTTAGCCAGCATTGACACTCGCAACAGTGACCGTGATCAACATTTAAAGTCCGCTGATTTCTTTGACATCGAAAAATACCCAACATTGACATTTCGCACTACAAACATTCACAAAAAAGGCGATGGAGAGTATGAAGTAACGGGAGATGTCAATTTTCATGGCGTCACTCGCCCAGAAACATTTACAGTAGTGTTTGAAGGCTTGGCGAAAGATCCTATGAGCGGTAAAGAAAAAGCAGGATTTTCCGCTAATGGCGTGATTAAACGTAGCGACTACAACCTGACTTGGAACGCTCCGCTCGAAACCGGCGGTGTTCTTGTCGGCGATGACGTTAAAGTAGCCATCTACATTGAAGCTGCAAAAGAAGATTAAAAGAAAAGCCCGAATGGGGGCCATACGCCTCCTTCGGGCTTTTACATCATCACGTTAGATCGTGGTTCTTTTCTACTCCTATCTTAGACCTTTATCAGGCCAATAAATAAGGACATTAAGTTTTTTATCAAGAACAAATTTTAAAAAGATAAATAAAAGGACATTACATATTTTATATGGCTAAAATGTAATGTCCTTTTTGTGGAATAACGTCTTCATTAAATCCACTTGGCAAACCAAGCGACATAGTAGGCAGCGGGAATAAACAAAAATTGAGCCACGATTGTGCCTAAAAATTTTGAACTAACCATTGTCAAAGTGTAACTTTTTAAATAAATATAATCAATTTGATTTTTCATTACTCTATCTGCTAATACAGAAGCTTTTGGATCAATAAACAAAGTTAACAAAATGGTCGCTATTCCATTTATAATCCCAGATGATATTAATGCAGCCTGTGCATAATCTTTCGGAACTAACAATGAAGCATATATGGAAGAGAGTACACCAGTTGTAAATATAGCAGAAATAATGATATTTATCACAAAAAGACGTTTAGGTATTGTTTTTAAGGTAATCCCATTTAGGTAGGTAAATCTCGGCAATCTAAAACATTTCAAAACTTTTTTAAAACCTTCTATATTAAAGAACTTAAAAAATAAAGTGATCATCGAACCTCGTTCATTTGACAATTGAACGATCGCTCTTGAGAAGACGTTGATAAATGTCGGAAAAAGAAAAATTCCCAGTAAAACTCCAATTGAAGTTAATCCCATTAAAATTCTATACTGCTCCTCTATAAAATGTAATCTATTTATATCTGGAGCTTCTGCAATAAGTTTTGCTGTTAAAGGTTGTTGAATGGTTGTAGATAATCTTGAAACGACCACTAATGTACTAAACAAAGATATTGCAGTTGCGATTAACTTTACTCTTGCCCCTGAAATCCTCGTTGAATAGGCCAAAGTCTCAATCATTGTGATAACTATATAAATTGAAATAAAGGTTTTCTCCCATTCCACGGCGAATAAATACAAAGAGAAAATAGGGGAACGGAGAGAAAATATGATGCCAAATCACAAAGACGAGATCGAAAAGTTGTCCACTGCCATGAAAGAAGCAAAAAGTAAACGAGCATATGAACGCTACCAAGCGATTTATCTTCATTTGCAGGGATATACCAAAGGAGAAATCGCAACGATTATTGGTCGATCCAAGAAAACTATTTATAACTATATTCATGCCTACGCCCAGCGCGGTCTTGATGGACTGGAGATGAAATACTCACCTGGCGCCCCACGTCGATTGACCCCTGAGCAGGAAAAAGAGCTGGCTTTGATCATTGAACATCAGCTCCCCGTAGATGTGGGATTCGAAGCAAAATATAATTGGACGCTTGCGATAATCGCTGAACTCATTCAACAAAAGTGGGGGCCAACATACACGCTTCGCGGAACAAGTGACATTCTGCATCGGTTAGGGCTAAGCTATACGAAACCGACCTATACACTAGCCAATGCCGATGAAGAGAAACAAAAAGAATTCGTCGAAATCACCTTCCCTGAAGTAAAAAAAAACTGGTAGATGGGAACATCGCCCATGTCCTCTTTCAAGATGAGTCGATGATTCGTGATTACCAAGCGATTCAAAAAACATGGTTTGTCAAAGGAAAACAACGAATCATTCCGACGTTTGGAAAACATCAAGGGCTGAAGCTGATTGGCACGTTGAACTACGAAACAGGGGAAGTGTTTTGCATCGAAGAAGAATGCTATGACGCGGAAACATTTCTTCGATTTCTTCAACTTGTGTTAGAACGCTATCCCACAGGCAAAATAGTGATGATTTTAGATAACGCTCGAATTCACCATGCCAAACTCATTCAGCCATTTTTAAAAGAACACGAAGATCGGTTAGAGCTCGTCTTTTTGCCACCATACAGTCCGCAATTGAACTTGATTGAAGGGCTATGGAAATGGCTGAAATCAGACGTGATTTACAACGTGTTCTATTCGAGTGTGCAAGAAATTAGAAAGAATGTCCAAGCCTTTATTCAGCGAATCAACCAGAAACCAGAACAAACGATCGATCGTTTGTGTGTTCAGTTGTAAATCTTTAATTCAACTTATATAATAAAAATGAAGAGATGATCATTACTTTACTTGTAATTAGTTCCATAAAAATCCCCCTCATAAATAAAATTATTCTAACCGTAAACAATGTTTCATCAACTTACCGACCATATCATTTTGAATTTCTTCATTAGATGAATCGTCTTGTCTGTTTTTTGCTTTAACAAGTTGCAGGGGATTGGCCCTTGCACTCTCATATGGATTCCTCAACCATGGGACAAACTCCATCAAGTCTTCTTAAACGAATCTCCCTGTAATCTGTCTTTTTCTCCCGTAAATACATAAAATATTGCTTTAAAGCATAACGGTTTAGTTTTTACTGTATTACTGCGTTTCCCTGTTGTATTTAAATAGTTCAGATACTCCACGAGGAATCAAAGGAAATCCCACTTCACCACTAATACATTATCTCCTGCTGTTATTCTCTAAAAAAGCCTTACTTATTTACAATCGGTCGAAAGACTTCGCTACGCCTCCCGCTGTGAGCTATGCCCTTTCCTAAAAAACTAATTATTTTAAATTTTCATCCAACATCGATATATCTATTATGTATGAAAAAAGAGGATATATGTCCTTAAACTGAACATAATACCCTCTAGTCATCATAGTATATTTAAAATTTCCGAAGTTCTTTTCGTTTTACGTCCCATAAATCCCTCCATAGTCCGTTTTGCACTTCGACTTTTATTTTCGTTTCTTGTAAAAGAATGCTGATAAAAATATAGATATACCAAGAGCAATAAGTCCGCTTGAATCGAGAAAATTTATTAATGTAGACTTTTCTTTCATATCTTTTATGAATAATAAAAGGCCATACGAAGCAAAAAAAATTCCTGATACAATACTTATTTTTCCAATGAGAGACAAATCTTTCATGAAATACAACACTCCACATTCACCATTTTTTCTATAATATTAGCAGAAACCATTGAAATGATTAAAACACTTCCGCCTTGTTCAGACGGAAGTGTTTTAATCAGAACTTTTGTCCATTATTGCCCTCCTAAATAAGCATGTTTGATTTGATCGCTTTCGTTCAGTTCTTCCGGAGTTCCGGACAGGACGACTTTCCCTGTTTCAATCACGTAAGCTCGATCGGCTACTGACAGAGCCATATTGGCATTTTGCTCCACCAGCAAAATGGTTGTACCAGTTTCATTGATTTCCTGAATAATTCGGAAAATGGTTTTCACTAAAAGAGGCGCTAATCCCATGGAAGGTTCATCCAGCAGCAGCAGTTTTGGACGAGCCATCAATGCTCGGCCCATGGCTAGCATTTGCTGCTCTCCGCCCGATAAAGTTCCCGCCTGCTGCTTCCAACGTTCCTGCAGCCGCGGAAACAGCTGAAAAACTTTTTCGTAATCTTTACGAATCTCATCTTTATCCTTCCTTAAAAAAGCTCCTAATTCCAAATTTTCTTGAACAGACATATTCGCAAAAATTCGACGTCCTTCCGGAACGTGAGAAATCCCCATCTTAACGATTGCTTGAGCCGGTTTTCCCATAATAGATTGATTCTCGTACTCTATTTTTCCTGATTTCGGCTTTAGCAATCCGGAAATCGTTTTTAACAGTGTACTCTTTCCAGCGCCATTCGCTCCTATCAGCGTCACAATTTCGCCTTGATGAATATCCAAAGACACACCCTTTAAAGCATGAATATTTCCATAATAAACATGAATATCTTCTATTTTCAGCATTTACGATACCTCCTCGCCCAGATAGGCTTCAATGACTTTCGGATTGTTTCGAATTTCCTCCGGTGTTCCCTGGGCAATCAGCTGTCCGTGGTCGAGGACGTAAATCCGTTCGCAAACACCCATGACTAAATTCATATCATGTTCAATCAACAAGATCGTCAATTCAAACTGATCGCGGATAAACGCAATCAAATTCATTAAATCATGAGTTTCCTGCGGATTCATTCCGGCTGCCGGCTCATCAAGCAATAAAAGCTTTGGATTCGCTGCGAGAGCTCTCGCAATTTCCAAACGCCGCTGCTGTCCGTATGGCAAGTTTTTTGCCTTTTCGTGTACATAACCTTCCAGTTTGAAAAGCTTTAGAATGTCCAGCGATTTTTCTTCTATTTCCTTTTCATTCTTAAAATGGGAAGGAAGGCGAAAAATGGAGCTGATAATAGAGTTTTTCGCTGAAGAGTGATAAGCCACTTTCACATTGTCAAGAACAGAAAGGTCCTGAAACAGTCGAATGTTTTGGAAAGTGCGGCTGATGCCTTTTCGTGTAATTTTAAAAGGCGCCATTCCATTTAACCGTTCACCGTTAAACAAAAGATTTCCTTCCGTCGGTACATATACGCCGGTTAAAAGGTTAAAAAAAGTAGTTTTGCCGGCTCCGTTTGGTCCGATTAGCCCGACAAGCTCCCCTTTATAAATTTCCATATTGGCCTCGGCCACAGCTTTTAAGCCGCCAAATCGAATTCCGACATTCTCCACTTTAAGCAACGGTTTGTTTGTTGTCATGGTTCGTTCCCCCTTCAGCTGCACGTTTCTTGAAAAATGTCGCCAGTTCTTTTGTCCCCATCAGTCCTTGAGGGCGGAACAACATCATGAGAATCAAAACAAGACTATATATCACCATGCGGGTTTCCGGATAATCTTGAAGAAACGTGGAAATAATCGTCAGCAAGATCGCTGAAATAACCGCTCCAGACATGCTCCCTAATCCACCTAATACAACAAAAATCAAGATATCAAAAGACTTTAAAAATCCGAAGTTAGTCGGCTGAATGATGTAAAAGTTGTGGGAATATAAACCTCCGGCCACCCCGGCAAAAAACGCCCCTATCACAAATGCCACCACTTTATAAAAAGTAGTATTAATCCCCATCGCATCAGCAGCGATTTCATTTTCACGGACGGAAATACATGCTCGTCCATGTCTGGAATTCGTAAAATTGGCTATCACTACAATAGCAATCAGCGTACAGGCAAATACCCATGGCCACGTGGTAAAATGAGAGACTTGCATCCCGCTTGCTCCCCCGACATAATCAATATTCAATAATGCAATCCGCAATATCTCTCCAAATCCCAGTGTGGCAATGGCCAAATAGTCTCCTTTTAAGCGAAGCGTCGGAATCCCGATGATCAATCCTGCCACAGCTGCTGCCACTCCGCCTATCAAAAGGGCTGCCGAAAAAGGCAATTGAAACTTCATCGTCATAATCGCCGATGCATATGCCCCCACCGCTAAAAACCCGGCATGGCCAATCGAAAATTGTCCTGTAATGCCAATAATAAGGTGAAGACTGACCGCCAATATGATATTGATGCTAATTAAAAATAGTGTGTTTAAATAGAAGGAATTAAGAATTTGCCCGTTAATAAGAATTTGAACCATTGCAAATGCCGCGAGCGCCAATATGATGGAAAGCCAAAAGCCTTTTGTATGTCTGATCGTCATCATTTTTTCCTCCTACACTTTTTCTCTTACATTTTTTCCAAACAAGCCGGACGGTCGAAAAATTAACAGCAGAATCAAAACGATAAATGCTGCCCCATCGCGCCATAATGAAAAGCCCATTGCACTGACCAACGATTCAATGACACCGAGAAGTAAACCTCCCACCATGGCTCCCGGAATAATCCCTATACCCCCCAATACGGCCGCGACGAAAGCTTTCAGTCCTGGAATAATCCCCATGAGTGGATCAATTTTGGTATAGTAAATTCCAAAAATAACTCCGGCAGCGCCTGCCAAAGCAGAACCGATGGCAAAAGTGGCCGATATGGTGCGGTCTACGCTGATTCCCATTAATCGTGCAGCTTCCGCATCATAGGAAACGGCCCGCATGGCCTTTCCTACCTTTGTTCGATGTACGATAAACTGAAGAACGATCATTAATACAATGGAGGTGAAAAGGATCAGCAGTGATTGACTATTGATCGTAACCCCGAAAATGTTGATATTTTTTTCAGGAAGAACATTGCTTGGATATGCCTCCGGCTGTGCTCCGCGCAAATAGATCGTGCCGTATTCAATAAACAAAGAAACTCCAATCGCTGTGATCAGCGCGGCAATTCTCGTAGCATTTCTCAATGGCTTATAGGCAATGCGTTCAATGAGTACGCCAAACACTGCGCAAACCGCCATCGCCAACAGCAAAGCCGGGAAAAAACTGAAATGAAACACGGTGACGGAGTAAAATCCGATAAAGGCTCCTACCATAAAAACATCACCATGCGCAAAATTAATCAATTTCACGATTCCATAAACCATGGTATATCCGAGGGCAAGTAAAGCATAGATGCTGCCGAGCGATATTCCGTTTACTAATTGTTGAACGAATTCCATTATGCATGCTCCTCCCATCCTTGTGGCTTAATCCCTTTGAAAATTCAAAATAGGGGGAAAGATTGGTACCGTCAAGAATTTTGTGTAATGTAAATGGGGTAGGGTTTCTCTGAAATGGATTTGAATTGATAGGGGACTGATTTTCTCCACACAAGAGACTGAATATTCAGTCTCTTGTGTGGAAAGGGAGAATCCCCTTATTTTGTTTATTTACAATATTTGGTTAACAATAACGTTCTTCAAACATTCGTTGAAGAGCTTCATGCGCTTCGGCAAATCCTCGTAACTTTCTTCCTGCCCATTTCTCGTTAAAATCTTGAATCGTCAAATACACGATTTTTTCAGCGGCTTCTAAACTACTCAAACTGTTCATCGGCTTTAGACGTTTCCGAATCTCTTTGATCGTTCGTTCAATGGCATTGGTCGTGTAAATCACACTTCGAATACTGCTTGGATAATCCATAAATGTAAGGAGGACATCCAACTCATTGGCCCAAGATTGAACTTCTCTTGGATATTTGCTGGACCATTTCGACTCAAACTGTTGAAACATTTGTAACGCCATCTCCTTATTCGGCGCACGATAAATCAGCTTGAGATCCTCGGCCACTTCGAATTGGTCTTTTTTCCGAACACGATTTAGGGTGTTGCGGACTTTGTGAACGACACAGCGCTGCACATCGGCTTTCGGATAAACAGCCTTAAAGGCTTCCTCTAGCCCCGGAAGGCCATCAAATACGCCCAGAAGCACTTCCTGTACGCCTCTTTGGTAGAGGTGTTGAAGAATTTCCTGCCATACATAGGCGCTTTCTTGTCCTCCCACAAAGAAATCAAGAATTTCGCGATATCCTTCTTCGTTCACCCCTAACACCACATAAACCACTTCTTTCTCCACGGTATCGCGACGAAGTTTTACATACAAGCCGTCTAAATATAAGACAGAATAACGTTTGTGCAGGGGACGTTTGTGCCATTTCTCAATGTCTTCTTTCACGATATCGGTCATACGACTGATCGTTGAAGGAGAATAGGCCTTGCCTAAAATTCGTTCAATAAACTTGCCAATTTCACGCGTACTCATACCACTTTGATACATCTTGATGATGGCTTCCTCGAGCCAGCCCGTATGGCGTTGGTAAGGAGCGAACAATTGGGTTTGAAATTCTCCGTTTCGGTCTCTAGGGACCAAAAGACCTTCAATCCGGCCATATTGCGTATCTAGATTTCGTTGATAGTAGCCGTTTCTCATATTCGATGTTCCGGCCTGCTCTATTTCGAGGAAATTCTTGATTTCTTCCCGCATGATCAGTTCTAATTTTTCCTTTACAAACTGACGAATGACACTTTCCAGTTGATTTGCCCAGTCGACATTCGGTATACTTCTTTTAGACATAGGTAGGGTTCTCCTTTCTCTGGAATGTTTTTCGTCCAATCAGAGAATACCCTACCTTTTTTCTTTTGTTCTAGCAAAATGCTTTACACAAACTTTTATACATCATCGAAAGATTCCCCCTTTCTTCAAGATTATGGATTCACTTTTGTTTTAAATACTTGCTTACCATCCTTATATTCTAAGATAGAGGCGGATTTAATCGGATTATGATCTTTGTCAAAAGTCAAGGTGCCTGACACCAATTCAAGATTCTTTGTGTCTTCCAGTGCTTTTTTGATTTTCTCCGGATCTGTGCTTCCCGCCCTTTTTATTGCATCTGCCAACAGGTAAGCCGTATCATAGCCAAGCGCATTAAAGGCATCTGGAGAATCTCCATTATATTTTGCTTTAAATTCTTTCACAAATTTCTGAATTTTTTGATCCGGATCTCCGGAAGAATAGTGATTCGTAATATAAGTATTATTCAATGCCTTTGGCCCGGAAATTTTCACCAGTTTTGGTGAATCCCAACCGTCTCCGCCCATAATCGGAACGTTTAAACCAATTTCACGAGCCTGTTTTACAATCAGCCCTACTTCTTCATAGTAGCCCGGCAAGTAAATAAACTGTGGATTTTCGCCTTTGATTCTTGTTAATGTAGCATGAAAATCTGTATCTTTTGCTACATACGCTTCTTTTGAAACGATTTTCCCGCCCGTTTTCTTAAAGGATTTTTCAAAAGCACTTGCCAACCCTTTTGCATAATCACTCGAGCTGTCAATGAGAATCGCCGCTTTTTTCACTTTCAGTTGATCGGCTGCAAAATTCGCTGCGACCGTCCCTTGAAATGGGTCGATAAAACAAGTCCGAAACACATAGTCATTCAGCTTTCCACCCTTTACAGTCACTTCCGGATTCGTGGCTGTCGGCGTAATTAAAGGAATCTTGTTATCTTGCGCCACTTGTACTTGTGCAAGCGTATTGGTACTTGTTGCAGAACCTACAAGGACCGCTACTTTATCTTGGCTCACCAGCTTAATGGCGGTGCTCGTAGCTTCAGCCGCATCAGATTTATTATCCGCTTTGATTAATTCAATTTTCTTCCCATCAATTCCTTTTTTATTAATATCATCTAATGCGAGAGCAAATCCCTCAGCAATGGATTGCCCATACGATGCCACATTCCCCGATAGTTCAAGATCGGCGCCCACCTTGATCGTTTTGCCGTTCGATGCACTTCCGCCGGTGGTGCTGCTGGCTCCGCACCCTGCCATGAGTACGGTTGATAATAATAAAGTCAGCGTAATACTAGAAAATTTTTTCTTCATAAAAATTCCCCCATTTTTTATTTCTTTCCCAACAAATGAATGAACGACGCGGACCTCCTTCTTATACTAATAAAATATTACAATTATTTGATATATATTAATATTCTGAAAATATTGTATATTATTCTTTCCTTTTAGTCCAGTCATTCTTTAATATTTTTATTCTTTTTGTATGAATAAAAATACTCATTTACCTACTCGAAATAGATTGATTTCCAAGTGTTCATCTAGTTTTTCTTCTATTATTCGGGAAAATTGTCATCTCTTTTTACCTAGGTCCATCTTAATAAATCATCATGATCACTCGCACAAAAAACTTGCTCGTCATTCTGTACGAATGGTTATTAAAGAGCAATAATTTTCTTAAATATTTATGTCTGTATTTTTCTAGTATAGGGTCAGCCTTGCTTATATTAATAGACTATTAAGCAAAGACGTTCGTGAAATGGAAAACGGAAAAATCTAAGAGAAAGTAGTCCTAAAGGGTCATGCAGTAAATAATGAAACTAGGAGGCGTTGAATTATAAGATGTTCACTCAACGCTCGATTTGCACTCTATAAAAGCAATGGCTATTCAGTCCTCATATTTGAGAAAAACCACTGTCATTCTTTTCACACATAAGAACGATTTTGCCGGTTTTCACAAAATAGATCTACTTAATAAAAACCCTCTAAAGCAGATCTCAGTTAGCAACCACCCATAACAAGCAGGTCACTCTTGTTTTTGCGTCTACTTTAGAGGGAATCTTGTTTTAATGAATAAAATCAGGTCTACATGTTCTGACGGATCAAAACGATGCTATTGTTGCTTTCCGATGAAAAGACATCGATCGATTAAGAATTGCACAAATATCAGCCATAGCAAACGATCATGATCTTATCGAGAAAGAAGAACGGTCGTATCCAAAACGTCTTTCAATCGCTCTGCACGATAGGTCGGTTTTGCTCCCTCCATTTTTTTGCCGTCTCCGTGATCAATCCAGATCGAATCGATTCCGGCGTTATTGGCCCCTAAAATATCAGTACTCACATTATCCCCCACCATAATGGCTTCTTTTGCTGAAATCTCCATTAAGCGGAGAGCATGTTGAAATAAACGAGGATCCGGTTTGCCAAAACCGAAGTTGCCGGAAATCACAATATGTTCAAAGTATGGAATCAAACGCTCCTCCATCGCCAGCTTTTCCAGCTGCAGGGAAGGTGAGCCGTTCGTCAACAGCAGCAACCGAAAACCTCTTGTTTTTAATTGCTCCAAAACTTCATAAGTATCGTCAAACACAAACGATGTAGAACGTCGAACTTCTTGAAACCTTTTTTTCGCCCCTTCCGCCTCCTCTTCCGGAACACCGGAAAGCTGAAGGCCCTCTTTCCACGCTTTCAATTGATAGTCTGAAATAAACATTCCCATCTCCCGAAATTTCCAATGGTGGACATCCGTAAATCTCCCCCATAATCCTTCAAATGGGTTGATGCCAATTTTTTGGGTAAACTCGAAGAATGGATAAGTGGAATATACTTTCCTTGCACAATCACGGACATTCGCTTCCAGTTCAGCAGAATCCAATCCATATTTTTCTGCCAGTTCCCCACATGTCACATCAAACGCACGCTGTATGCTCTTACGATCGTTTAATAAAGTATCATCCAAATCAAAAAAAATAGCTTTTTTCATTCTTTCATAGCTCTCCTTGAACTTTTCTTTGTGCCAAAATCAATAAGTTTTTTCCACCATAACTTACCTCTCGCCAATTGAACCGATGAAAACATTGGTCATATATTTCTTTTTTTCGCCAAAAACTGCTTTATTTCCTACTATATTTTCTGTTTTTTTAAAATTTATTTTATAAACTGTAGATGAGCAAATTCGCTAACATAAATTTACAACCAAACAAAAAAGAAGACATGAACCCGATTCCTTGGTTAGAATAGATGTGCCACAACTACTCACAAGGGGGTTCATGTCTCATGAATAGATTAGCACATCACCTAGGAATCCACAAGTTTTTGACGATGTTGGGGTTGGCACTTTATTTCTCAAAACCTGTCATGAAGCATCTCGTTCATATCGTGGATGCGATGATTACAAAGGGCTTTTCGGGAACACTGACCGATCTACATCACGGGAGTTTTCATCCGAACCATCGCACGACACTCAGCCATTTTTTCACGAAAAGCCCATGGGAAGAAGAGACGTTGCTTCGCAAACTCCAGCAGTGGGTGCTTCATCGTGTCGAACGCAGCTCGAAACGAGAGAATCAACCCATTTTTGTTTCGATCGATGATACGATTTGCCAAAAAACGAAGCCCTCGTCACGGGCAACACACGCCATTCAAGGGTGTGATTGGCACTATTCTCACGCAGAGAAAAAGTCGATCTGGGGACATTCTCTCGTTTGGCTCATGGTTCATACGATGACCCAAGCGTTTCCTTTTGCCTTTCGCCTCTACGACAAGACGGCGGGGAAAAGCAAAGGGGAACTCGCGATCGAGATGCTTTCTTCGTTGGATGTGAGTCGACCCGTTTATGTGCTCATGGACTCTTGGTATCCATCGAAAACCCTCGTGGGAGCCTGCTTGAAAAAAGGGTTCCACGTCATCGCGATGCTCAAGACGAATCGGATTCTCTATCCAAAAGGGACGGCCATTCAAGCAAAGGAATTTGCCAAATCTATGGAGCCACGGGATACCCGCCTCGTCACGGTGGGAAAAGAGCGTTATCGGGTGTATCGCTACGAAGGTGCTCTGAACGGTCTCAAGGATGCCGTGGTGCTGCTCGCATGGAAAGCCGATCAGCCGATGACACCGAAACATCTTCATTGCGTCTTGAGCACCGATCGCGAGCTAAGCGATGAAGACATCTTGTGCTACTATGCCGAGCGTTGGTCGATCGAATGTTTTTTCCGTCAAGCGAAAGACCAGCTGAAACTCGATGGATACCGCGTTCGCGGGCGTCGGGCGGTGAAACGGTATTGGATCTTGGTGCAACTTGCGTATGTGTACAGCATGTTCGAGTCGAACAGTGATGTTTCGGATGGGCTCGATCTCCTGCGCAAGAGAAAAGGACATAGCCTCGTGGAGTTCATTTATCGTGCAGCAAAACAAAATATTCCCATTGATGCCGTGAAAAAACAGCTCCACGTGGCATAAGGGGTACCCCGTTTGTCTCTTTTTCGTATGGTAATCATTGTTAATAAAAATGCTCATCTACAGTTATAAATAAAGACCTCTTAGTACCCGCTGTTTTATAATTAAGTTTGAAAAATGTTGAAGTAAAAAAGAATAGAACATTAAAGGTATAATGGTCTACAAATCGAAAATATCTTGAAAACTGTATGGATTGATCAGATTCTTCGATGGTATGTTTCTTATCATTCATGGGAATTTGGTCAAATTGTAAAATGAAGAGAGGCGCAAACATGGAGTTATGGAAACAACTTCTTTTAAACGGCTGTGTAAAGCTATTTTGGAAAAACGAAATTCTATATCAGTTTATAGCAGATATCTCTCAAGAAGGATTTGAAATTTACATTTTTGATTGTTCAAATTGGAATTCTCGAAACTACCATAAAGATTTGGCATCTGTCCCCACTTTCCAAATGATTATGGTAAAAACTTAAATGCCTTTGACGATTGTTTATCAGATGTGGTTCCGATGGAATAGGTTTTGTTTTAGTATTCAAAAACTATGATATATTCTCCAAAAGAGATCCAAAAGTTGCTTATGACATTTTGGATATCATTCAAAACAATTCTTGGAGATTTCTACTTGAAGACATAAAACTTATTGCTTTCGTGCAATCAAATGATGCCAAAATAGACTTTCCAAATTTGGACGGGATGTCTGCTGAATGGAACAATAAAGAATGGCTGGATCAAAATTGAGGATTATAAGCTTTGTCAATCCATACAGTCTTATTCTGTAAGCTATCAACATAAAAATTTAACAAATGAAAAAGTCCGGGATCCAATTAGATCTCGGACTTTTTCATTCGCCTGGCAGCGTCCTACTCTCGCAAGGGGAATCCCCTCACTACCATCGGCGCTGAAGAGCTTAACTTCCGTGTTCGGGATGGGAACGGGTGTGACCTCTTCGCCATCGCCACCAGACGGTATGTAGTTGTCGGAACGATTGTTCCTTCAAAACTAGATAGAAGAAGCAGTTTCACCGATTTCGCGCTTTCTTTTGGTTAAGTCCTCGATCGATTAGTATCCGTCAGCTCCACGTGTCACCACGCTTCCACCTCGGACCTATCTACCTGATCATCTTTCAGGGATCTTACTTTCCGAAGAAATGGGAAATCTCATCTTGAGGGGGGCTTCATGCTTAGATGCTTTCAGCACTTATCCCTTCCGCACATAGCTACCCAGCGATGCCTCTGGCGAGACAACTGGTACACCAGCGGTGCGTCCATCCCGGTCCTCTCGTACTAAGGACAGCTCCTCTCAAATTTCCTGCGCCCGCGACGGATAGGGACCGAACTGTCTCACGACGTTCTGAACCCAGCTCGCGTACCGCTTTAATGGGCGAACAGCCCAACCCTTGGGACCGACTACAGCCCCAGGATGCGATGAGCCGACATCGAGGTGCCAAACCTCCCCGTCGATGTGGACTCTTGGGGGAGATAAGCCTGTTATCCCCGGGGTAGCTTTTATCCGTTGAGCGATGGCCCTTCCATACGGAACCACCGGATCACTAAGCCCGACTTTCGTCCCTGCTCGACTTGTAGGTCTCGCAGTCAAGCTCCCTTCTGCCTTTGCACTCTGCGAATGATTTCCAACCATTCTGAGGGAACCTTTGGGCGCCTCCGTTACCTTTTAGGAGGCGACCGCCCCAGTCAAACTGCCCACCTGACACTGTCTCCCACCCCGATCAGGGGTGCGGGTTAGAATTTCAGTACAGCCAGGGTAGTATCCCACCGGCGCCTCCACCGAAGCTGGCGCTCCGGCTTCTAAGGCTCCTACCTATCCTGTACAAGCTGTACCAAAATTCAATATCAGGCTGCAGTAAAGCTCCACGGGGTCTTTCCGTCCTGTCGCGGGTAACCTGCATCTTCACAGGTACTATAATTTCACCGAGTCTCTCGTTGAGACAGTGCCCAGATCGTTACGCCTTTCGTGCGGGTCAGAACTTACCTGACAAGGAATTTCGCTACCTTAGGACCGTTATAGTTACGGCCGCCGTTTACTGGGGCTTCGGTTCGCACCTTCAAGCAAAGCTTTAAGCGCTCCCCTTAACCTTCCAGCACCGGGCAGGCGTCAGCCCCTATACTTCGCCTTACGGCTTCGCAGAGACCTGTGTTTTTGCTAAACAGTCGCCTGGGCCTATTCACTGCGGCTTCTCGGGGCTATGCACCCCAAAAAGCACCCCTTCTCCCGAAGTTACGGGGTCATTTTGCCGAGTTCCTTAACGAGAGTTCTCTCGCACACCTTAGGATTCTCTCCTCGCCTACCTGTGTCGGTTTGCGGTACGGGCACCTTTTTCCTCGCTAGAGGCTTTTCTTGGCAGTGTGGAATCAGGAACTTCGGTACTTAATTTCCCTCGCCGTCACAGCTTGAGGTTAGTGGCAACGGGATTTGCCTCGCTGCCCCTCTCACTGCTTGGACGCACATCCAGCAGTGCGCTTACCCTATCCTCCTGCGTCCCCCCATCGCTCAAACGGAAAAGAGGTGGTACAGGAATATCAACCTGTTGTCCATCGCCTACGCCTGTCGGCCTCGGCTTAGGTCCCGACTAACCCTGAGAGGACGAGCCTTCCTCAGGAAACCTTAGGCATTCGGTGGAAGGGATTCTCACCCTTCTTTCGCTACTCATACCGGCATTCTCACTTCTAAGCGCTCCACCAGTCCTTCCGGTCTGGCTTCTCTGCCCTTAGAACGCTCTCCTACCGCGGACACCCGAAGGTGTCCACCCGCAGCTTCGGTGATACGTTTAGCCCCGGTACATTTTCGGCGCAGAATCACTCGACCAGTGAGCTATTACGCACTCTTTAAATGGTGGCTGCTTCTAAGCCAACATCCTGGTTGTCTAAGCAATTCCACATCCTTTTCCACTTAACGTATACTTTGGGACCTTAGCTGGCGGTCTGGGCTGTTTCCCTTTTGACCACGGATCTTATCACTCGCAGTCTGACTCCCAAGGATAAGTCGCTGGCATTCGGAGTTTGTCTGAATTCGGTAACCCGATGAGGGCCCCTAGTCCAAACAGTGCTCTACCTCCAAGACTCTTTCCTTGAGGCTAGCCCTAAAGCTATTTCGGAGAGAACCAGCTATCTCCAAGTTCGATTGGAATTTCACCCCTACCCACACCTCATCCCCGCACTTTTCAACGTGCGTGGGTTCGGGCCTCCAGTAAGTGTTACCTCACCTTCACCCTGGACATGGGTAGATCACCTGGTTTCGGGTCTGCGACCCCATACTCATGCGCCCTGTTCAGACTCGCTTTCGCTGCGGCTCCGTCTTTTCGACTTAACCTCGCATGAGATCGCAACTCGCCGGTTCATTCTACAAAAGGCACGCCATCACCCGTAAACGGGCTCTGACTACTTGTAGGCACACGGTTTCAGGTTCTCTTTCACTCCCCTCCCGGGGTGCTTTTCACCTTTCCCTCACGGTACTGGTTCACTATCGGTCACTAGGGAGTATTTAGCCTTGGGAGATGGTCCTCCCAGCTTCCGACGGGATTCCTCGTGTCCCGCCGTACTCAGGATCCACCAGGGAGGGAACGAAGTTTCGACTACAGGGTTGTTACCTTCTCTGACGGGCCTTTCCAGACCTCTTCGTCTACCTCGTTCCTTTGTGACTCCACCATTGGTGTCCTACAACCCCAGAAGGCAAGCCTTCTGGTTTGGGCTGTTCCCGTTTCGCTCGCCGCTACTCAGGGAATCGCTGTTGCTTTCTCTTCCTCCGGGTACTTAGATGTTTCAGTTCCCCGGGTTGCCTTCCTTACCCTATGGATTCAGGCAAGGATGCTGCCCCATTACGGGCAGCGGGTTTCCCCATTCGGAAATCTCCGGATCAACGCTTACGTACAGCTCCCCGGAGCTTTTCGGAGTTAGTCCCGTCCTTCATCGGCTCCTAGTGCCAAGGCATCCACCGTGCGCCCTTTCTAACTTAACCATGTTGGTTTTATCCTAGATGGCGATACTCGGTTTATGCTGCTTCTTTCTTCTATCTAGTTTTCAAGGAACAACTTGGAAGGATGAAATCCTTCAAAACTGAACAAAACGAAAGCGCTCCTTCATATCTGTCCAGCTCCGGCTCCTAGGTGCTCGAGGTCACAATCCATCTTGCTGCGGTGGTTGAAATACTACCTCCTCGCAAGCTGTCTTGTGCTTGTCGCACCTGAACAGTCGCCTCTGCTTTTCTTCTTCCTTAGAAAGGAGGTGATCCAGCCGCACCTTCCGATACGGCTACCTTGTTACGACTTCACCCCAATCATCTGCCCCACCTTCGGCGGCTGGCTCCCGTAAGGGTTACCTCACCGACTTCGGGTGTTGCAAACTCTCGTGGTGTGACGGGCGGTGTGTACAAGGCCCGGGAACGTATTCACCGCGGCATGCTGATCCGCGATTACTAGCGATTCCGGCTTCATGCAGGCGAGTTGCAGCCTGCAATCCGAACTGAGAATGGTTTTTTGGGATTGGCTCCACCTCGCGGTTTCGCGACCCTTTGTACCATCCATTGTAGCACGTGTGTAGCCCAGGTCATAAGGGGCATGATGATTTGACGTCATCCCCACCTTCCTCCGGTTTGTCACCGGCAGTCACCTTAGAGTGCCCAACTGAATGCTGGCAACTAAGGTCAAGGGTTGCGCTCGTTGCGGGACTTAACCCAACATCTCACGACACGAGCTGACGACAACCATGCACCACCTGTCACTCCGTCCCCCGAAGGGGAACCCTCTATCTCTAGAGGTAGCGAAGGATGTCAAGACCTGGTAAGGTTCTTCGCGTTGCTTCGAATTAAACCACATGCTCCACCGCTTGTGCGGGCCCCCGTCAATTCCTTTGAGTTTCAGCCTTGCGGCCGTACTCCCCAGGCGGAGTGCTTAATGCGTTAGCTGCAGCACTAAAGGGTGGAAGCCCTCTAACACTTAGCACTCATCGTTTACGGCGTGGACTACCAGGGTATCTAATCCTGTTCGCTCCCCACGCTTTCGCGCCTCAGCGTCAGTTACAGACCAGAGAGCCGCCTTCGCCACTGGTGTTCCTCCACATCTCTACGCATTTCACCGCTACACGTGGAATTCCGCTCTCCTCTTCTGCACTCAAGTCTCCCAGTTTCCAATGACCCTCCACGGTTGAGCCGTGGGCTTTCACATCAGACTTAAGAGACCGCCTGCGCGCGCTTTACGCCCAATAATTCCGGACAACGCTTGCCACCTACGTATTACCGCGGCTGCTGGCACGTAGTTAGCCGTGGCTTTCTGGTCAGGTACCGTCAAGGTACCGCCCTGTTCGAACGGTACTTGTTCTTCCCTGACAACAGAGCTTTACGATCCGAAGACCTTCTTCGCTCACGCGGCGTTGCTCCGTCAGACTTTCGTCCATTGCGGAAGATTCCCTACTGCTGCCTCCCGTAGGAGTCTGGGCCGTGTCTCAGTCCCAGTGTGGCCGATCACCCTCTCAGGTCGGCTACGCATCGTCGCCTTGGTGAGCCGTTACCTCACCAACTAGCTAATGCGCCGCGGGCCCATCTGCAAGCGGCAGCTTGCGCCGCCTTTCAACCTTCCTTCATGCGAAGGAAGATATTATCCGGTATTAGCCCCGGTTTCCCGGAGTTATCCCCGTCTTGCAGGCAGGTTGCCCACGTGTTACTCACCCGTCCGCCGCTAACTTTCAAAAAGCAAGCTTCTTGAAAGTCCGCTCGACTTGCATGTATTAGGCACGCCGCCAGCGTTCGTCCTGAGCCAGGATCAAACTCTCCAAAAAGAAATTTGACTTGGCTTGTTTCCATCGAAACATTGGTTTACGCTTCGTTTTGTTCAGTTTTCAAGGATCCAACTTTTGAATCTATCAAAATCGCATTATCAAAAGCGACGTTTTATATTATATTACCTTCTTGCATTTGTGTCAACAACTTTTTTTATTAAAAGTTGTTTTGATCATCTCGGCTAGTTGTATAATCAAATGCAACAAGCATAAAAAATGAAAAACCATAGATAAACCACGTATGATTAAGTCGACTAAAACAATATCGATACGGAGGATTTATCTATGGCAATTACTAATTCTACCATAGGAGCTCGGCATTTCAAACACTTAACGGCTTATGACCGTGGGAAAATTGCGGCCTTACACGCTGCTGGTAAGACTCAACAGGAGATTGCAGATTATGTTGGTTGTCACAAAAGCACCATCTCCCGTGAGTTAAGAAGAGGTACAGTGCCACAAAGAAAAAGCAACGGGAAAATTGTTCATGTCTATTTTCCAGACACAGGTCAACTTCTCTATGAGAGAAACAGGAAAGCCTGTGGCCGCAAGCTAAAACTAGACGATGCCATCGAGTTTATTAAGTATGCCGAAACTCAGATCCTTGATAAGAAATGGTCTCCTGATGCGGTATGTGGGAGAGCCAAACGTGATGGGAAATTCAAAGACAAAATGGTTTGCACCAAGACCCTTTATAACTATATTGATCTAGGACTTATAGGCGTTAAAAACATTGACCTACCTATGAAAATTACCCTGAACACCAAGAAAAAACGTAACCGGAAGAATAAGAAGATCTTAGGACGCAGTATCGATGAGCGACCAATTGAAGTCAATGAACGCCAAGAGTTTGGTCACTGGGAAATTGATACGGTTATAGGCAAGAAGACTAAAGATCAGGCCTTATTGACTCTTACTGAGCGCAAAACCCGTAAAGAAATAATTTTGAGAGTGACAGCCAAGGATAGTCTATCCGTTTCAGAAGTCATATCTCAGTTGAAAGTGTCTTATGGTAATCGGTTCTCTAAAGTGTTTAAAACCATTACGGCTGATAACGGTTCTGAATTTGCTGACCTCGGCCTTAGTGTTGAAAAAGATCTAACAGAGGTTTATTTTACACACCCTTACACATCCTGTGAACGAGGAACCAACGAGCGTCATAATGGCCTTATTAGGCGCTTCATACCAAAGGGGAGACCCATTTCCTCTGTGGCAGACGAAACCATTACCTATGTTGAAAATTGGTGTAACCATCTTCCAAGGAAGATCCTCAATTATCGTACACCTGAGGAGTGTTTCCAAATAGAGTTAGCTGGCTTAGCTTCTTAACCTTAAGCCAGCTAACCCAAAGGGTTGGTTTTTAGCAACTTGACAAAGAGCCTCTGCGGGCATGGCTACCAGCCATGAAGCCAGGTATACGGTACTGGCTGGGCCAACCAGGCTACCATGCCCACCACTCCACGTCAAGTCGCGCAGAGTGTCCCGATTCTACTTAATCATGGGTTATCTGGTCTTTCAATACTTGTTGCATTTAATATTGCAATTTAAGTTTTGATCATCTCTTTTAAGTCAGCTATTTATTTATACACCCAACACAAAAGAAATGCAAGGGGAAAATTTTCTCTGAGAAAAAATGCTTTATCGGTTTTTTCCTTTACCGACCTCTTTTGATTTCATGGCGGTCCCGACGGGAATCGAACCCGCGATCTCCTGCGTGACAGGCAGGCGTGATAACCGCTACACTACGGGACCTTGAAAAAAGTTTTTAAAACCAAAAAGACTTAATATTAAATTTCTGCACATAACGGTTATAGAACGAGCTATTAAAACTGAAAATTTTTCATGGCGCGCCCAAGAGGAGTCGAACCCCTAACCTTCTGATCCGTAGTCAGACGCTCTATCCAATTGAGCTATGGGCGCAAGTATATCGAAAAAAGGCTCAAAGTATGATCATGATCAGTTTCAATTTTTCATTCCCTTACTGAAATAAAAAAAGAGCGGAAGACGGGACTCGAACCCGCGACCCCCACCTTGGCAAGGTGGTGTTCTACCACTGAACTACTTCCGCACGACCTTATAAAAGGCATGAAAACCAAATCCTGATGTCCACTACACTTCAAAAAAGTTACATGGTGATGGTGGAGGTTGACGGGATCGAACCGCCGACCCCTTGCTTGTAAGGCAAGTGCTCTCCCAGCTGAGCTAAACCTCCATTGAGGATGACCCGTACGGGATTCGAACCCGTGTTACCGCCGTGAAAGGGCGGTGTCTTAACCACTTGACCAACGGGCCAAAATATTTCATGGCGGAGAGCAAGGGATTCGAACCCTTGAGACGGCGTTGACCGTCTACACGATTTCCAATCGTGCTCCTTCGACCACTCGGACAGCTCTCCCCACTCTTCACAGACCATTGCTTGTTTATGTCAACTGCCGATTGCGAATCCATTCATTTTACTGCGCATCAGTATACAATATGAAGAATGGGCCTAAATGGACTTGAACCATCGACCTCACGCTTATCAGGCGTGCGCTCTAACCAGCTGAGCTATAGGCCCGAACTATTTTTTGGAGCGGATGATGGGAATCGAACCCACGACAACAGCTTGGAAGGCTGTGGTTTTACCACTAAACTACACCCGCTTTATTAAAATGCTTATCAAAAAGACATGAATTATTATAGTATTGTATTTTATTTTTGTAAATAGTTTTTTTGAAATTCTTTTTCCATAGATATGGTGTAAGATTACAATAAAGTTATTTAATTTTATAACCTCAAACACACAAAACCCCATTCTGATTTAGGACGCTAAAGTTTCAAGTGAATATTTTCACAAAAACCCCTAATAAATGCATTCCGGCAGAATGATCAAGCTATTTTTAGAGAAAAAAGTAACAATTCAACGTTGCTTTTTCCAATTTATCTTATTCGAAATTTTGTACGCTAGGAGAACTTCAACCTAAAAAAGTCGAATTCCTTACTATGCTAAGGTTCCGACTTTTTAAAAAAGGGTTCTTAACAGTTATAAAAATTGACTATTACTAGTTTCTCCTAGTTGAATTTTTCCCTTAGCCTGCTTTAACGTCGCTACTATAAGAAAGCTAACAATCACTAATAAGAGCCATGAACTCACCTTTCCTAGATGAACGAGACTCCATGCATCGGTTTGGTATGGATATTCCCAAGCTCCAAAGAACGTTGCGATATTTTCGGCTATCCATATGAAAAATCCGATGAGCACAAAAGAAAGTGCGAGTGGCATACGGTAACGAGTTCCATCCACCTCGAATGTGACCCATGATTGCCAAAAGACGATAAATACAAGTCCGGATAACCACCAACGAACGTCCATCCAATAATGGTGGGTGAAAAAATTCAAATAAATCGCAGCTGCAAGAGCTACAACTACCAAAAACGGGGGCCACTTCACCAGTTCAACCTTAAGCCTCCTCCACGCCTGGCAAAGATAACTCGCTACACTTGCGTACATAAATCCACTATATAAAGGCACTCCAAAAATTTTGAAATATCCTTCCTCTGGATAAGACCAGGAGCCCATATGTACCTTGAAAATTTCAAGAGCAAGTCCAATAAGGTGGAACAATATGATAACCTTAAGTTCATCCCGTGTTTCAAGCCCAGAACGCACCATCCACCACTGCATCAGAAGACAGATGATGAGCAGCCAGTCATACCGTGGTAGGAAGGGAAGTGGCATGATTTTTGTAAAAGCCAAAGAGGCAAAAATAACGACAGGAAACAAACATGATAGGGCCTGCTCCCAACCAAAACGAACGAGTTGTTTTAGTGCTCTCAATGATTTGTTCCTCCAAAGTTTTTTCTGAATATATGCAAGTCCTGCTTAGTATAGTAGCTAGCTCACCGCCGAATAACTTTCTTTTCCTTTCAATGTTTCCTACTTTATTAATCTTGGATGTCTTCATCACTTCGGTATTCTAAGATATCTCCAGGCTGACATTCTAAAGCCTTACAAATCGCATCTAAAGTTGATAATCGAATCGCTTTTGCCTTTCCATTTTTCAATATAGAAAGATTAGCCATCGTGATTCCAACCCTCTCCGAAAGTTCTGTGACGCTCATTTTCCTTTTAGCCAGCATCACATCAATATTGATGATAATTGCCATATTATTCACCTCAGATCGTTAAATCATTTTCTGATTTTATATCGATGGCTTCTTGTAAAAGCCTTTGAAGAACAGCAGCAAAGACCGCAATAATCGTTGAAGCAAAAATAATGCCCAATCCGATTAGCATGATACCTGGGGCGTCTTCTAATTTCGCAACGATATAGAAGAAGGGCAAACCCGGCACATACGAGATACTGATTATGACCGCACAGTATTTTATATTCTTTAAAGCCTTTACGGATAATTCCGAGAAAGCTTTTTTCTTGTCAATATAACTTAAAAGTTTAAAAGCCTGATACAGAGCGAAGAAAAATGGTATCGCCGATACATACATAACGATTAAAAAGCCATATAGTACATAAGCGTACTCCGAATTATTTTCTGCTGCTTCTTTAGCTAACATAGGCAACCCAAATATACATAAAGCAAGAACTGGAGTTCCGATAATAAAAACAGCTATTTTTAAAAACAATGTTGATCTTTGTTTCATAAAAAGCACCTCACTTATTTATTTTTGAATAAATTTTAATACGTTATTTATCGTTTCGCAATAAAAATTTATTAAATATTGATAAAAATTTGTTGTTAAACTTGAACAAAAACTTGAAGTCGGGAAAACCTTACCATTGATTCTCATATAATTATAGAAGCATCTCTGATTTCACAGAGATGCTTCTTAAAATTAGAATATCAAACACAAAAAACATCAAAAGAAGTATATTGGGCTTATTGTGCAACATCCCGTTAATTATAAGTATTTTCCTTTAAAATAACTGGTACGCTATTCAACTAAACGACTTTTTTATTTTTTAAATGACATTTTTATAATTTAAACAACTTTTTTATTACTCAACAAATGGTCCTTTTCTTTTTCGAAGCGTTTCAGCCTAAAAAAGATTGTTTTGTCAGGAATCAACAGCAAAGATGGCTAGAAAAATATCTATTTTAAAAATCACCAGCCCCTTTCTCCGTGATTTAGAGTGGGACTGGCATTATTCATGAATCGGCTACTTATTTCATGATCATTGATCATTCAAATTTTAAGAATGGCATGAATGATTTGCAAAGAGGAATTGCTCATACCCAATCCTTTTACGATGAGAGCTTCCGACATCTCCTGATTTTTCTGTGACGGCTCCCGCTTTCTCAGGCATTCCATTTCCGCAGCTTGAAATATTAGTATTTTGTCGCCTCTAATAATAAATCCACAATATGAACAGCTTTTACATCCTTTAACTTCTCTCTTTCTATTCCCAGCATCATTTGCATCAAACATCCTGGATTCGCTGTAACGATCGTTGTTGCTTTTGTTTTCTTGATTTTTACCATTTTTTGATCCAAAATTTCCATGGATGTCTTCGGTTCTACGATGTTGTAGATACCGGCAGATCCGCAGCAACTATCTGCGTTTTCCATTTCTTTGAACGTAATTCCTTTAATAGAACGAAGCAATTCTCTGGGAGCCTTGGAAGTTTTCATGACGTTTCTTAAGTGACAAGAATCTTGATAGGTTACTATTTGTTCCGGAAGAGAGAGGCTGTATTTCTTGTGAAAATCCAGTTCATATAAAATTTCCGTAATATCTTTTATCTTAGCCACGAATGCTTTGGCCCGCTCTGACCATTCCGGTTCATCTTTCAACAAATGGTCGTATTCAATCAAGAAAGCTCCGCACCCGCCTGCGTTTGTAATAATGTAATCGACGTCGTGTTTTTCAAATGCCTCAATATTTTGCTTCGCCAGTTCTTTTGCGATTTCTTTCTCTCCGCCATGACCGTGCAGAGCACCACAACATGATTGCGTTTTAGGAATCACAATTTCACATCCGGCTTTTTGCAATAATTGAATCGTAGCATGATTGGTTTCCAGAAACATCGTATCCATTAAACATCCTGAAAAAAAAGCTACAGTCGCCTTTTTCGAACCTGCGGGCGCAAAATGTTCATCCCTATCGATCATTTCTTTTTTCTTAGGAATATCCGGCAGAATTTTTTCCATCTCTCTCAGGTTATCAGGAAATAATTTCATAAATCCTATTTTACGCGCCACTTTTTGAAGACCTGATCTTTGGTAATATCCAACCAAGATGATGTATAAAAGTTTGTGTAAAGCATTTTGCTAGAACAAAAGAAAAAAGGTAGGGTATTCTCTGATTGGACGAAAAACATTCCAGAGAAAGGAGAACCCTACCTATGTCTAAAAGAAGTATACCGAATGTCGACTGGGCAAATCAACTGGAAAGTGTCATTCGTCAGTTTGTAAAGGAAAAATTAGAACTGATCATGCGGGAAGAAATCAAGAATTTCCTCGAAATAGAGCAGGCCGGAACATCGAATATGAGAAACGGCTACTATCAACGAAATCTAGATACGCAATATGGCCGGATTGAAGGTCTTTTGGTCCCTAGAGACCGAAACGGAGAATTTCAAACCCAATTGTTCGCTCCTTACCAACGCCATACGGGCTGGCTCGAGGAAGCCATCATCAAGATGTATCAAAGTGGTATGAGTACGCGTGAAATTGGCAAGTTTATTGAACGAATTTTAGGCAAGGCCTATTCTCCTTCAACGATCAGTCGTATGACCGATATCGTGAAAGAAGACATTGAGAAATGGCACAAACGTCCCCTGCACAAACGTTATTCTGTCTTATATTTAGACGGCTTGTATGTAAAACTTCGTCGCGATACCGTGGAGAAAGAAGTGGTTTATGTGGTGTTAGGGGTGAACGAAGAAGGATATCGCGAAATTCTTGATTTCTTTGTGGGAGGACAAGAAAGCGCCTATGTATGGCAGGAAATTCTTCAACACCTCTACCAAAGAGGCGTACAGGAAGTGCTTCTGGGCGTATTTGATGGCCTTCCGGGGCTAGAGGAAGCCTTTAAGGCTGTTTATCCGAAAGCCGATGTGCAGCGCTGTGTCGTTCACAAAGTCCGCAACACCCTAAATCGTGTTCGGAAAAAAGACCAATTCGAAGTGGCCGAGGATCTCAAGCTGATTTATCGTGCGCCGAATAAGGAGATGGCGTTACAAATGTTTCAACAGTTTGAGTCGAAATGGTCCAGCAAATATCCAAGAGAAGTTCAATCTTGGGCCAATGAGTTGGATGTCCTCCTTACATTTATGGATTATCCAAGCAGTATTCGAAGTGTGATTTACACGACCAATGCCATTGAACGAACGATCAAAGAGATTCGGAAACGTCTAAGACCGATGAACAGTTTGAGTAGTTTAGAAGCCGCTGAAAAAATCGTGTATTTGACGATTCAAGATTTTAACGAGAAATGGGCAGGAAGAAAGTTACGAGGATTTGCCGAAGCGCATGAAGCTCTTCAACGAATGTTTGAAGAACGTTATTGTTAACCAAATATTGTAAATAAACAAAATAAGGGGATTCTCCCTTTCCACACAAGAGACTGAATATTCAGTCTCTTGTGTGGAGAAAATCAGTCCCCTATCAATTCAAATCCATTTCAGAGAAACCCTACCCCATTTACATTACACAAAATTCTTGACGGTACCCCAACCAAGCTAGTGACATTTATTAGATTGCTTTTTTTGGGAAATAATTTTTCAAAGACTACTTTACGAACCGTTCGAACGGGTAAAGAATGTTTTTTATTTTGGTTTATGATGTCTCTGGCTTCTTCCAATAAATGGCCGTAATGAACATCTGACGGACAGACCGGCTCACACGCACGGCAGCCTAAACATAAGTTCAATGAGTTCACAAACTCATCATCCGGTTGTATCACTCCGTCATAAACTGCCTTCATTAAAGCGATTCTTCCGCGTGGTGATTGGCTTTCTTTGTACCCAGATACCAAGTATGTCGGACATGAAGGCAAGCAAAAACCGCATCTCATACAGTTTAATAACTCATCTTCATTCATACGTTCCTTGAAGGCTATTTGAATACTTTTCTTTTCGGATTCCGACATCATTTTGATATCACCACCCGTTTTCGTGTATCTTTTGCGAATAATTTCCCTGGATTCATAATATTATGGGGATCTAATGCTTCTTTGATCGATTTCATCACTTGGATGCCTGATACTCCCAGTTTCCATTCTAAATAAGGCGCTTTCATAGCTCCCACTCCATGTTCCCCCGTAATGGTTCCGCCCAATTCAATCGCTTTTTCAAAGATTTCAGCAAAAGCTTTTTCCACTCTCTCCATCTCTTCTTTATTACGAATATCGGTTGTGCATGTAGGATGAAGATTCCCGTCTCCGGCATGGCCAAATGTACATATATTGACGTTATATTTATGCGCTATGTCATTGATGGCTTTCACCATTTTGGCTATTTCTGATCTGGGAACGGTGGCATCTTCTAAAATAGTTGTCGGCTACAGTCGAGCTAAAGCTGACAAAGCCGTACGTCTGGCCGCACGCAGCGCCTCCGCTTCTTCTTCAGACTGTGCGATCTGTACAGAGACAGCATTTTCGCTTCTGCATATTTCTTCCATTATCTTCATATCTTTGTTTACATTTTCAGCGGTTCCATCTTGTTCGATTAGCAACACTGCTTGAACATCCGTCGGCAAACCGATTTGTGCATAGTCTTCCACCGCTTGTAATGTAGGTTGATCTAAAAACTCCAAAGTCGCTGGAATAACTTTATTCGCAATAATTTTGGAAACGGAACGAGCTGCAGCCTCTAAATCTTGATATAAAGCAAGCATTGTCTTTTTTGTTTCAGGAAGCGGAATCAGTTTTAACGTCGCCTCTGTAATCACACCCAGTGTGCCTTCTGAACCTACCAATAATCGAGTTAAATCATACCCCGCTACATCTTTTGCTAATTTTCCTCCTGTCCGGATGATATCTCCGTTAGGAAGAACTGCCTCCAATCCCAATACATAATCACGGGTTACTCCATATTTCAGTCCTCTTAATCCCCCGGAGTTTTCGTTTAAATTCCCACCGATCGTCGATATTTTTATAGAACTTGGATCAGGAGGATAAAATAAACCTTTTTGTTCAACCGCATTGATTAAATCAAGTGTTATAACTCCCGGTTGACAAGTCACGGTTAAATTTTCTTCATCGATTTCTAAAATTTTGTTCATATGTTTAAACAGAAGAACAACTCCTCCTTCAACAGGACAAGTGCCGGCACACAAGTTAGTTCCCGATCCTCTCGGAACAATCGGTATTTCCCATTCATTGCACAGTTTTAATATTTCGGATACTTCCTCCGTATTTCTGGGTGAAACCACCGCGTCAGGAATAGATTGAAAATTAGGGGTGGCATCGTATGAATAAACTAACCGCTCTACTTCTGAATCTTCGAAATTTTCCCTTCCTACGATATCCACAAAACGCTTCTTCACATGAGAAGGAATCATATTGAAAACCCTCGCTTTTCTAATTTTCGTTTTATTATATTATAAAGAAAGTTGGGTATTTAATCTATGTATGATCATATGATTAAAATGTGAAATATACCGTTTTTATTGTTTTTTAATCCAAAAGAAGGCGGTCGATGCCCCATGCATTTATCAACCAATTTAGCTTCTAAAATTATTTCAGAAGTTCAGCAAGTAATGAAAGAAGATATTATATTAGTGGATACAAAAGGAATCATCATTTCTTCCACTGAAAAAAGCAGAATTGGCACCTTTCATGAAGGAGCGACCATTGTCATTAAAACAAAAAAAGTACTTTATATTGATCAGGACAAAGCAAAAATTCTAAAAGGAGTAAAAGCAGGCATCAACATGCCCATTATGTTTAATAAGCAAGTAATCGGCGTCATCGGAATAACAGGAAAGCCTAAAAAAGTGGAACCGTTTGCGGAATTAATTAGAAGAATGACAGAACTCATTATACAAGAAGCTTATTATACCGAGAGAAACGAATGGGAAATACGCGGTATAGAATCTTATTTGTATGAATGGATCAACTCTACATCGGTTGATAAAGAATTTTTAGAGCGAGGTGTCATGCTGGGAATCCCCGTTTACGACACGCATATTTGCGCCCTCATACAATCCGAAATACAAACACTCGATCACTATGACATTCCCAGAATTCAAAAAGAAATCATGGAATTGTTCTATTCTGTATTCGGGAAAGAAAATCATTTCCTCATTCGCTGGGGGCAAGAACGTTTCTTGCTGTTAAAAAAGATTGGCTCTACTTTTAACAAGAATCATTTCCATAGCCAATTAAAAAACTTTAAAGAAAGATTCGAAAGGAAATATCACCACCATTTAGCAATTGGTGTAGGAAAGACAATGTGCAGACAGATTATCCATAGATCATTTAAAAAGGCAATGAAAGCATTAAAAGTGGCTCAAAAACATCTTGGGATTGTATTTTATGAAGATCTCATATTAGAAATTATCTTAGAAGACATTCCCATCGAAATACAAAAGGATTTTCAAAGAAGAACGATTGACGTTTTGAAAGAAGATCCAATACTCATCGATACTTTGCAGCACTATTTGCATAATAATCAATCGATCAAAAAAACTTCAGAAGAAATGAATATACATATTAATACTCTGCATTATCGTTTAAATAAAATCGAAGAGCTAACCGGAATCAATCCGAAAACCACAGAAGGAATTGTCATATTTTATATATCACTCATGTTATTGAATTCTCATTCCCATCATGAGATGGATAAAAGAAGGCTGTAATCAAACAAAAAGAGAAAGGGGCTGAACCAAACTCTTTTGATTCAGCCCTTTTTAGCTATTCTTTAAACAGAAGCTTCTTTTTTTACATTTAATAATGCAAAGAATTCTTTCATAAATCCCGGCAAATCCGGCCAAGCATGCCCAGACACCAAATTTCCGTCCACATGAAGCAATTTTTCCACGTAAATAGCTCCTGCCGCTTCCACTTCCGGCCGACAAGCGGAGAATGCCGTCATTTCCCTGCCATTGATATATTCTCTTACAGTCGTTAAAACTTGTTGTCCATGGCAGATGGCTCCAAGCGGTTTATTTTCTTTTAAAAAGTGAGCGACGATTTCTTGAACTTTTTTATTTAGACGTATATATTCAGGCGCGCGTCCTCCGGGAATAATCAGCCCATCAAAGTCAGCAGGATCAATTTCGTCTACGGATGCGTGAGATTCGATTTTATACCCCCACTTTTCTGTAACGGTCTCCATTTCAGGGAGGAAATCATGGACGGAATGGACAAAATGGAAAAAATATTATACAACGATCCAGTATTATGTGATTTGCGATTTGCTTTATAATTTTCTTTTTACGACCATACGTTATGGGAATACCGTTCTGTAGAAACAGAATGGTTAAACCACACAATCATTGATCTAATCTTTACATTTTTGATCATACCGGTTGCCATTTATTTTTATTTATCTTTTTTGCCTGAAGGGAAAAAAATGTTTGTGTACATTACGGGATGGGTTAGGGTTATACTGTTTGAAATAATCGAACTGTAGATGAGCATTTTTATTAACAATGATTACCATACGAAAAAGAGACAAACGGGGTACCCCTTATGCCACGTGGAGCTGTTTTTTCACGGCATCAATGGGAATATTTTGTTTTGCTGCACGATAAATGAACTCCACGAGGCTATGTCCTTTTCTCTTGCGCAGGAGATCGAGCCCATCCGAAACATCACTGTTCGACTCGAACATGCTGTACACATACGCAAGTTGCACCAAGATCCAATACCGTTTCACCGCCCGACGCCCGCGAACGCGGTATCCATCGAGTTTCAGCTGGTCTTTCGCTTGACGGAAAAAACATTCGATCGACCAACGCTCGGCATAGTAGCACAAGATGTCTTCATCGCTTAGCTCGCGATCGGTGCTCAAGACGCAATGAAGATGTTTCGGTGTCATCGGCTGATCGGCTTTCCATGCGAGCAGCACCACGGCATCCTTGAGACCGTTCAGAGCACCTTCGTAGCGATACACCCGATAACGCTCTTTTCCCACCGTGACGAGGCGGGTATCCCGTGGCTCCATAGATTTGGCAAATTCCTTTGCTTGAATGGCCGTCCCTTTTGGATAGAGAATCCGATTCGTCTTGAGCATCGCGATGACGTGGAACCCTTTTTTCAAGCAGGCTCCCACGAGGGTTTTCGATGGATACCAAGAGTCCATGAGCACATAAACGGGTCGACTCACATCCAACGAAGAAAGCATCTCGATCGCGAGTTCCCCTTTGCTTTTCCCCGCCGTCTTGTCGTAGAGGCGAAAGGCAAAAGGAAACGCTTGGGTCATCGTATGAACCATGAGCCAAACGAGAGAATGTCCCCAGATCGACTTTTTCTCTGCGTGAGAATAGTGCCAATCACACCCTTGAATGGCGTGTGTTGCCCGTGACGAGGGCTTCGTTTTTTGGCAAATCGTATCATCGATCGAAACAAAAATGGGTTGATTCTCTCGTTTCGAGCTGCGTTCGACACGATGAAGCACCCACTGCTGGAGTTTGCGAAGCAACGTCTCTTCTTCCCATGGGCTTTTCGTGAAAAAATGGCTGAGTGTCGTGCGATGGTTCGGATGAAAACTCCCGTGATGTAGATCGGTCAGTGTTCCCGAAAAGCCCTTTGTAATCATCGCATCCACGATATGAACGAGATGCTTCATGACAGGTTTTGAGAAATAAAGTGCCAACCCCAACATCGTCAAAAACTTGTGGATTCCTAGGTGATGTGCTAATCTATTCATGAGACATGAACCCCCTTGTGAGTAGTTGTGGCACATCTATTCTAACCAAGGAATCGGGTTCATGTCTTCTTTTTTGTTTGGTTGTAAATTTATGTTAGCGAATTTGCTCATCTACAGTAATCGAATTCTTTTTCCACCAAAAAGGGCTGTTTTTATATCATAACGGATGGAATGCCATGTGGTCTTTTATTTTATTTTATCTTATTTACCATGCTTCGCCTTCACCATCGAAGTAATGTCAAAGCTATCATACTAACGGTCCCCGTTATGCCTTGTTGTTGTGGTTTTTCCACCCGAGCTTTGCGGATCTTAAATAATGAAAAGCGAGTTGATTTGATAGCGATTTCATACAAAACGAAAAAGAAAGATTTTATAATTGCATAAAGGGTTACACGCATTCTGATCAATGATATGACCAAGTGTGCTTTTCGGGGCTTTGATCAGATCTCATGTTCGTTCTCCTACGGAAAAACGAAGCGGCGCTTAAAAATTCCCAAGCAATCTCAAAAGTTGTTTTCCTCAAATGTGCCATCATTGTTTTCAGTCGGAAGAGAGACTCGTCCGCCTCACGGGTTTCAACAACGAGAAGGCGAACGATTGCAGCTTAGAATAGTAAGGGCTTTTCGTTGCTATTGCTCTTATGATTCAAACCGGGACGCTGACAAAAAATTCTTCATATAAAGCTTGGACCGCCCGTCTTTCCACTTCTTCCTTTACAGCAAACATCATACTGACTTCGGAAGATCCCTGGTTCACCATTTCAATATTCACTCCCGCTTTTGCTAACGCGCTCGCGGCTCGGGCCGTTGTTCCAATATTACGGCGCATTCCCTCGCCCACTAACATAATCAAAGCAAGACGATGTTGAATTTTCACTTCGTCAGCATCTAGTTTCTCTTTTATTTGGTGCAATATCGCTTGTTCTAGCTCCTGATTGAGTTGATTTTCCCGTAAAATAACCGTCACATCGTCAATACCGGAAGGAATATGTTCATAGGAAAGGCCGAAATCTTCTAAAATTTGCAGCAGTTTCCGACCGAATCCGATTTCCTTATTCATTAAATATTTTTGAATATAAATACTGCAAAATCCTTCGTCGCTCGCAATGCCCACGACCGGTCCGTTTTTCGTTTCCCGTTCATTGACAATTTTGGTCCCCGGCGCAGAAGGATTGTTCGTATTTTTGATGTTGACCGGTATTCCGGCGCGGAAAGCCGGAATCAAGGCTTCATCATGAAAAACAGAAAATCCGGCGTAGGACAACTCCCTCATTTCCCGATAAGTCAGTTCTTGAATTTCCGTCGGGTGAGAAACAAAAGTCGGATTCACGGCATACACAGCATCGACATCCGTAAAATTTTCATAAAGCTCCGCCTTCACCCCATTGGCTAAAATAGAGCCTGTAATATCCGAACCGCCGCGGGAGAATGTCACCACATCCCCGTTTTTACTGAAGCCGAAAAATCCGGGAAAAATAATGATTCCGCTTTGCTCCCGCAACGAATACAATCGCTTGTAGGATTCCGGCAATACCCGTGCATTCCCCGGTTCGTCAGTGACGATTAATCCCGCTTCTTTCGGACTAACATATCTAGCCTCTATTCCTCTCTCTTGAAAATAAGCGGCAATCAGCTTCGCATTATTATCCTCCCCTGCCGCTTTCATATGATCTAAAAAGCGCTCCGGATCCCCTTTGTACCCTCGTAGCCGCTCCTCTAAATCAGCACGGATTTCCTTTACGATATCGTTTGACATCTCCAAATCCATTGCAATGCTTGCGAATCTTTCCACTACCGCTTCCAGCCAATCTGTCGCATCCTCGCCGCGTAATTTCTTGCGGGCGCACGCAATCAGCAAATCGGTTACTTTCGTGTCATCCGCAAACCGTTTTCCCGGTGCTGAAACCACCACAATCTTTCTTTTCGGATCAGAAATGACAATATTCAGTACTTTTTGAATTTGTTTTCCTGATGCAAGCGATGTTCCGCCAAATTTGACCACTTTCATAAAGACAACCCCTGCTCATTTTAGAATTTTCAGTTAAATGATTAATTTCCATTATGGACTCTTTCCATATAGGAATCAAGGATTTTCTATAATATAAAGACAAATGTTTTTTCAGAAAAGACAAATCCTACATACAACTTGACAGGGCGAATGGAAAATTTCGGTTTCTTAATCCATTTTATTTCCCATTCGCCCAATAATCATAGTCTTCTTACAAAAAGAACTGTGACCAAAATCCTAAAAACTTCAACACTCCTGTATTCCATCGATCTCATCCTGTATTTTTTAAAGTCTTTCCTTTCGATCCGACTGTGAAAAACCATTTCATCATCGGCGGCGTTGCAATCGTGGTGATCAGAACCACAACAACCAAAACGGTAAACAACTCCTGACTGACCAATTGATGTTCCAAACCAATATTGGCTAAAATTAAAGCCACTTCTCCGCGAGACACCATGGCGGCGCCAATTCCCAATGAACTACCCCAAGAAAATCCGGCCGCTTTTGCTCCCCATGATGCGCCGATTAATTTGGTGAAAACCGCTAAAATGCTCAAAATGACCAATAGCCAGAAACTTTCACCAATACCATGAAAATAAGCTGCCACTCCGACCGAAGTGAAAAATACAGGAACAAATAAGGAATAGCTAATGGTTTCTGTCTTTTCAAATATTTCATGTTTAAATTCTGTTACACTTATCGCAACTCCGGCCATGTATGCGCCGATAATAGCGGATACTCCCGACAAATCGGCTAAATAAGCATATAGAAAACAAATGATGAGAGCTGCAGAAAGGACGGATTGGTCCACCTTTAAGAGCGCCAGTTTTTCTAAAATCCACGGAACAACTTTCCATGCAGCGAATATCGCTCCCGCAAAAAACAATCCCTTTGTTAAAAGCATGGTTCCAAAATGAACTTCTCCTCCTATCATACTCATAAAAAAGGCTAAAGCGATCATCACTAAAATGTCATCGAGCACTGCCGCCCCTAAAATTGCAGTACCTTCGGGTGATTTTAATCGGTCCATTTCTTTTAACGCTTGAACTGAAATGCTGACGCTGGTTGCTGAAAGCAATAATCCCATAAACCATGATTGTTCGGATGAAAAGCCCAATGCTTTTCCGAGAAAATATCCTCCTAAAAGCGGAACCAAGATGCCGCCGACAGCCACCAACGTGGAAGATTTTCCGGAGCGCAGAAACTCTTTTAGATCAGTTTCCAACCCGGCTATAAACATGAGCAAAATAACACCGATCTCGCTCATCTCCTTTAAAATGTCCGTATCATGAATCACCCCCAGTACCGAAGGCCCAAGAATGATTCCAACCAACAGTTCACCTAAAACAGATGGCTGACCGAGCCTAACACTTATATTGCCTGCCAATTTGGAAGCTGCCAGAATCAACGCTAATTGCAAAACAAGCATCCCCTTACCACCTTTCCTTCTTTGTTTTCTCAAAAAATAAAAAAAGAGCCTGTAACCAAAGGACACAACGATCCCTTGGTGACAGACTCCTCCTCGTCAAAAATTATTCTGTTTTATAATACATTATAACATATTTTCCTTTACTTGAAAGGACTCTCTTTCGATGCAAACGATCAGATGCAACCATTTTTATTATACATCTCTCATTCAAAAAAGGAAAAACCCAGTGAAAAATGAATTCATATATGTTTTCTAACTCCACAAAAATAGTTCGTTATTCAGCATAATTTATCGCTCCTGATTCTCAATTTATAGGTAGTAAGTGATATTTACAAGGTAGTTAGACCCGTACGGTGATGATTTAAAAGATTCTGCGTAATGTTTTTTTATCTTTCGGTAACGCCTAAACCCTCTTTTAAAAGTAAGGCATTAAAATTTTTTAATTCTTTATTGTCACCTATCCAAATATATGCGAGTGTTTCACCTTTATCGTTGGTTTCAAAAGTAGGGTTTATTTCCAGATAAACCTTTTTGTATAATAAATTTTTTTTTATAAATGCTTCTGCTTTATGAGGAGTCATTTTCTGATAAGTGCGGGTATGTTTTTCTTCTTCCGTAGTACGAACGCCTAATAGTTTAACTTTTTCATTTTGGTTGATTTCAACAGTTCCATCATCGTTTACCTTTGTAACGGTTGCTGATTTCATTTTAAATTGAGGATTCGTTGGCCAAAACGATGTTTTTACATTTTCAACCTTTTTAGGTTCCTTCTGTTTGGTATTGTTCATTAGTTTTTTTGTTTGTCCGGTTATGTTATTTAGTTTCTGATCAAACTGATCATCATTTGTAGTCGATAATTCCCCAGCAGAACAACCACTTAATAAAATGATAGAACTTAAAAAAAATACACTTAGCTGTTTATTCACTTAATTCAACTCCTTTCTTATTTCATGTAAAATATATAAAACACAAAAACCCCAATAAACGTATGAATAAATCGGTCTGCACAAAATAATATGCAGCAAACATTCATACACTTATTGGGGTTATCCCTTTTTAATTAATCACTCAACTTTCGCAGTGAAAAATTTATGAATAATCCTTGATTTGATAGGTTTCTTTGGGTATCTCATATTCACTTGACACTGAAAAAATTCGTCTAAAAAACAAAAAGACACCTCTTTCTTTTGGTAAACTATTGGTGACCAAACCAAAAAAACCAAAGAAAGAAAGGTGTCACCATTATGATAACGAAAAAAGAGTATTTTGCGCAATTACCAAAAGAAATAAAAGACGGATTTTCTGAATTACAAATTGGTAATCATTTAAGAAAAACAGGAATTATCAAGGCTTGTGGTTATTCTTGTTTATCGATTTTTCAACTATTATTTCTTCTTGTTTTTCAATACAGAAACTGGTACCACGCCTTACAAAGCAAAAAGGCTGCCGATTTACCAGGAAAAGATACCATTTATCGTTTTTTGAACTCGTCTACGTATAACTGGAGAACCTTTTTACTATCTCTGAGCTCCGAAGTGATTCGTCGTGTGAAACAAACGATTTCGAAGCGCCGTGTTACCGTGTTTATTGTAGACGATTCGATTTATTCTCGTAACCGTAGTAAATCGGTTGAGCTTCTAGCTAAAGTATTCGATCATTCCACTCGTCAGTTTGTCAATGGTTTTCAACTATTAACGCTCGGATGGTCCGATGGCTTTACATTTGTACCTATCGATTTCGCTCTTTTGAGTTCAGCGAACCAAAAGAATCGCTTGAACGAAATCCATTCGTCCATTGATAAACGAACCACAGGCTACAAACGACGGCTCGAGGCATTGGAAGCAAAACCAAACATGGTGTTGAAATTAGTAGAACATGCATTGGATAAAGGAATTTTCGCTGATTATGTGCTCATGGATACATGGTTTACTCATGCCCCGTTGGTGGAGAAGATTCACTCCAAAGGCCTTTTTGTCATTGGTATGGTCAAACAGCTGAAACAACGGTATCTTTTCAACGGAGAACGTTTAACCTTGGAACAACTGTATCGAAAAGCGAAACGAGACATTGGCAAAAAAGAAACACTCGGCTCGATTCACGCAACCCTTCATACGGGTTTACCAGTGAAAATCGTGTTTGTGCGGAATCGAAACAACCAAAGTGAATGGCTAGCCATTTTGAGTACAGATACCACGCTGTCTAATGAAGAAATCGTTCGAATCTATGGGATGCGTTGGGACATTGAAACCTTTTTTAAATTCAGTAAATCGTTTTTACATTTAGCCAAAGAGTTTCAAGGTCGTTCCTATGACATGATGATTAGCCATACTACCATTGTCTTCACTCGGTATATCTTGATTGCTTGGCAACTTCGGAAAGAAGAGGATCCGAAGACCATGGGCAACTTATTCTTGTTTCTATGTGACGAAGTAAAGGAGATGGACTTTAAAACGGCTTTACTACAATTGATTTCTCTTTTCCAAACTTTGGCTGAAGCTAAGGTTTATTTGAGTATGGACATTTTTCAGTGTCAACTGTCCAATTGGATTACTTCTTTACCTCGTTATATCAAGGACTGTCTCCATATTTCTGTGTGCGAAAGTTGAGTTAATCATTTTTATTTTTTTTTATTAACTCCTAGACATTATAACATGTCTTGTAAAACTGTAAAGAATTTTTTTAAAATAAAATCTTATAATTTATTGTGAAAATATCATGATAGCAAAGAACGATTGGATACTGTTAAAACAATTTTTACTTTAAAACAAGAAAAGAGGCTGGGACAAAACTAGCTTCTAGATAGGAAAAAGGAGAATTTGAGCCAACTCAAATTCTCCTTTTTCCATTTATCCCCATTATTTTTGGTTAGTTGATCTTTGTTGGCCGTGTATTTTCGTAAATTCACGGCCATTAAGGCAATGCCCATTTCATTTTCCACTTTCGATTTTCCTCGAACGGAAAATCGAGTGAAACGCAAATTAGCCTTCAAGAATCCAAAAACTGGTTCTACGTCTATTTTACGTTGATGGAAAATAGAACCAGCTTTTTCTTCTGAAAGCTTCGCTCTTACATATTCTTTTTGTTGTTCCCATTTTTCATTCACCATGACCTTTCGGTGATTGCCTTCCTTTGCTTTTGTACATGATGAACGAAATGGACATCCTGAACAGTTTTCACATTCATAGATTTTCAATTCTCGTTTGAAACCGGTCTTATCTGTACGTACAGAACGATAACGGAAGGTTACTCGCTGCTGATTTGGACAAATGTAGGTATCACTTTCTTCGTCGTACATCCAATTGTCTGGATGAAATGGATTTTGTTTATATTTCTTCTTTTGTTCTTTCTCATACATGGTATATGGAATGAGTGCCTCACATTTTCGATTCGAAAGGATGTCTTCATAGTTTTGTTCACTACCATAACCAGCATCTGCGACAATATACTTTGGCAACGGAAAATAATCCTTTTCTATCTTATTCAAGAACGGAATTAATGTGCGTGTATCAGTAGGATTTGGAAAGATGCTATAAGCTAGTGCGTATTGACCTTCTGTTGCGATTTGTACATTGTATCCAGCTTTCAATTGACCGTTTTTCATATAGTCGTCTTTCATTCGCATGAACGTTGCATCTTGATCTGTTTTGGAATAACTGTTCCGTTCCCCCAAGATGTCCAAGTCTTTTTGGTATTTTTGTTTTCGTAGAATGAAGTCTATTAATTGTTTGTACGCTTGTTTTGGATATTTTCGTTCGCTTCTTAATGCTTTTCGTTCTGTGGCATCGGGCGATGTTTCTATCTTTTGGTCATATTCCTTAATGACTTCATCGACTTGTTGCACCATTTGAGCGAGTTCTTCAACGGACAGTTCTCCCTCATTTTCCCGCTCCATTTCAGGGATGATTTCTTTTTCTAATAGTTCGTTGTATAACTGATTGGACTTTTCAATTAAGTTTTGGTTGTATTTTTCAATGGATTTCTTCCATACGAAAGTAAATTTATTGGCATTCGCTTCAATCTTCGTACCATCGATAAAAATGGCTTCTTGATCGATTAACTTTTCTTCCACCAGTTGGCAACGGAATTGGACAAAACATTGACGAATTAATTCTTTTACTTCCGGATGCACACGAAAACGATTGATCGTCCGATAACTTGGTTCATATCCTTGTGCCAACCACATCATTCGTATACTGTCCTTTAATAGCGCTTCAATTTTTCGACCTGAAAAGACAGACTGCGAATAGGCACACAAAATAATTTTTAGCATCATGCGTGGATGATAAGCAGGACAACCTGTATTTCGAAGAAACGGCTGGAAGGCTTCATCTGGAATACTTTCAACTAAATGGTGAATGTGGAAGGCAATATCATTTTCTTGTAATTTTATTTCTAAATCTAGAGGCAAAACTAATTGATTCATGTTATAATATTTAAACATAAGGACCCTTCTTTCTGTTAGTTTTGGTGGTAACTTAATTTTAACAGAAGAGGTCCTTATTTTTTATTGAAAAATGAAGAACAGCCCATGAAATTTCATTCCAAAATTTCATGGGCTGTTTCCATTTTAGAGGGGGTTTTGTCCCAGCCTCTTTTAATGCCCGATGCGTTTGAAATTCCTGCATAAGTGACAACTACTGTAAAATTACTTTCTTTGATGAAACATTCTATCTGTTCAATTTCCTTTATTCTACTAATTCTTATTCGGTGTTGACGCCATGACAAGTTCTTTTCCATAAGTAGATGGATCTAGTAATGCTTTAAGCATTACTTGTGCCACATCTGCGCGATTTGTTCGAGGTACTCTAGGCATTTTATAACCAGTAGCTGCGTCACGAACAAGTGGATTTTCCATTTTCTCCCCGTTAAATAATGGACCGGGGTGAACCGTTGTCCAATCTAATCCGGAATCTTTAAATTTGATTTCGCCTGCCAAATGATCTTCAAAATTCCCTTTTAAGAAGCTGCGTGCAGCGAACCGATAAGGATAGCGTGTATTATCAAATGTATTTCCAACACCTAAAGCGGATAAACTTACGATTCGTTTTACATTTGCAGCCTTCATTGCTCTAATTAAATTTGGTATCACCCATTCAAATAATTTATCATTGCGATTTGATATAGAGTTGCCAATTGCCATCAACACGGCATCAACGCCTTTCAGTGCTGCAGTCAACGATTCAATATCATCTAAATTACCCTTGAAAACTGTTAAATTCTTTTGTGTTGGTATAGCCTCAGGACGTCTGACATAAACGCTTACCTCGTAACCTTTTTCTAAACTTTGTTTCACTAATTCTTGACCAGTTCTGCCAGTTGCACCTATTACTAATACTTTCATCACGTTTCCACTCCTTTAATAGCAAAAGTATATCTGTAAACTCCATACGATAGTCTATCGTATGGAGTTACAGATTTAGCATCTTTCTATTTCTTTACTATTGAGAATCAGTTACTGATTCAGTTTCAGTTTCTTTTTTCTTTTTGAAAACAGTAGCCAATATGACAATCATGCTTGTTAACCCAATCCAAACTTGTGTTGAAACAATATCCCATGATATTTCTGTACTAAAGAAGAAAAGTTTTCGTAAACCTTCAATCATAAATCGCATTGGCAGCCAAGGATATACCCAATCTTTGTAGAATGAAGACATCATTTCAGGTGCTAATGCAAGTAAAGGGGCTCCGAAGAATAATATTAAGACAAAGAGAAGCATTCCTCTAAACCCGATCAATGAAAATACTGCTAACATCATTAAGATAAAACTAAATGATGAAACAGCCAAGAATAATGCTGTATCCATGAAATCTGGAATATTGAGCCCGACTATCCCCCCTGCTATCCAGGTAAAGCCAAAGCCGATGACTATTGATACAAAAGTAGCCATTAAAATTTGCCCTATTTTTGTCCAAAGTCTTTCTTTTCTAGTAGCGAGTGTCATTTTATTAACGGCAAAAAAGAGAATAGCTGCAGTAACCAAACTTCCCATCCACAATGGCTGGAACAAAATCATAGGAGCGTTTCCGTTTGCAGTATGGGTTCCAACTTCATTTACATTTGTGACTTTCTTTGAGATTGGAACTGCAAGGATTTCTGCCTGTTTAGTTGTCAAAGTTGCTCCTTGTTTTTCAAATCCAGCAAGCACTTGTTGGCGGACAAAGTTGTTCATGTTGTCCACTACTCCATTTAAGACTTGCCCCGCTATGGTAGCAGCTTGCATATTCATTCCTTGATTAATAAATATTAGTACTTCAGGTGTCGATGGTACTGGTGTCTGTAATGATGCTAGCTTCACACTAAAATCTTTTGGAATGACTAAAGCCGCATAATACTTTTGATCGTCTAACCCTTTTTGTACTTCCTCATTACTCTTTACTTCTATCCACTTTACGACAGAATCTTCATCCTTAGTTGATGCCGTAGATTCTTGTATCATGTCAACAATTGTTTGCCCCATATTCATCGTTGGTTGATTAGGAATTTCCACTCCCTCATCCTCATTAACGATGGCAATAGGTAGATTCTTCGGTTGTGGCTGGACCGATGGAAATAATGTCATTGAAAACAGAAAAATAGTTGCCAATGCAATGAGCGGCAAAGCTAATACTAATTTATTTTTAAACATTTTAATCCTCCTTTTTTATACCCAAACAAACAACGTGTTGTTTTTGTATTGTATTTACAACTGTAGATGAGCAAATTCGCTAACATAAATTTACAACCAAACAAAAAAGAAGACATGAACCCGATTCCTTGGTTAGAATAGATGTGCCACAACTACTCACAAGGGGGTTCATGTCTCATGAATAGATTAGCACATCACCTAGGAATCCACAAGTTTTTGACGATGTTGGGGTTGGCACTTTATTTCTCAAAACCTGTCATGAAGCATCTCGTTCATATCGTGGATGCGATGATTACAAAGGGCTTTTCGGGAACACTGACCGATCTACATCACGGGAGTTTTCATCCGAACCATCGCACGACACTCAGCCATTTTTTCACGAAAAGCCCATGGGAAGAAGAGACGTTGCTTCGCAAACTCCAGCAGTGGGTGCTTCATCGTGTCGAACGCAGCTCGAAACGAGAGAATCAACCCATTTTTGTTTCGATCGATGATACGATTTGCCAAAAAACGAAGCCCTCGTCACGGGCAACACACGCCATTCAAGGGTGTGATTGGCACTATTCTCACGCAGAGAAAAAGTCGATCTGGGGACATTCTCTCGTTTGGCTCATGGTTCATACGATGACCCAAGCGTTTCCTTTTGCCTTTCGCCTCTACGACAAGACGGCGGGGAAAAGCAAAGGGGAACTCGCGATCGAGATGCTTTCTTCGTTGGATGTGAGTCGACCCGTTTATGTGCTCATGGACTCTTGGTATCCATCGAAAACCCTCGTGGGAGCCTGCTTGAAAAAAGGGTTCCACGTCATCGCGATGCTCAAGACGAATCGGATTCTCTATCCAAAAGGGACGGCCATTCAAGCAAAGGAATTTGCCAAATCTATGGAGCCACGGGATACCCGCCTCGTCACGGTGGGAAAAGAGCGTTATCGGGTGTATCGCTACGAAGGTGCTCTGAACGGTCTCAAGGATGCCGTGGTGCTGCTCGCATGGAAAGCCGATCAGCCGATGACACCGAAACATCTTCATTGCGTCTTGAGCACCGATCGCGAGCTAAGCGATGAAGACATCTTGTGCTACTATGCCGAGCGTTGGTCGATCGAATGTTTTTTCCGTCAAGCGAAAGACCAGCTGAAACTCGATGGATACCGCGTTCGCGGGCGTCGGGCGGTGAAACGGTATTGGATCTTGGTGCAACTTGCGTATGTGTACAGCATGTTCGAGTCGAACAGTGATGTTTCGGATGGGCTCGATCTCCTGCGCAAGAGAAAAGGACATAGCCTCGTGGAGTTCATTTATCGTGCAGCAAAACAAAATATTCCCATTGATGCCGTGAAAAAACAGCTCCACGTGGCATAAGGGGTACCCCGTTTGTCTCTTTTTCGTATGGTAATCATTGTTAATAAAAATGCTCATCTACAGTTTTATTATTTGGATCAGCGGTTCCGGTCACAGACGTGTCATGATCGCCGACTTTATTCACGGATGGTTTCGTAGGTTGTTGTACAGTGGTGCCTTGATCTTTTGTTAAAAACGTATAAGTAACATCTGATCCTTTATCTGCAGGGATACTATAGTCTTCAGGCGAACGAACCTTTTTAACAACCGCTCCCCCGCCATTCAAATAAAGTGAACTTCCGCTGTAGATTTTTTCCTGCAGTGAGTCGAAAGCCGGATTCCCTTTAAATCCGTATAATCCGGATTTTTGTTTCAATAGAAGCGCCGCTCTAAAATCTGTCATAAATTTTCCAAATGTAAGATTTGGATCAATATATTTTTGGATCATATCGTGCACGGCTTGGTAATCGCTGTGTGGATCATCTATCAGCTCTTTAAAAATTCGATTCCCTTGTCCGCATTGAATCTTGAAATATTGCATAAACAAATAGGATAGAGAGTAATTGGCTAAAGTATCCCCATCATAATCCCAATATAGGAGTGAATGTCCATTTGTAATATCCGTATCATAATTATAGTAATCAATTCGATCTTGCAGAGCTTGATTTTCGTAAATTTGTTCGGCGGCCATGGAAAGCCCTTCGTCCATCCATGTATCCATAGGATCTTTCTTTTGAATCAATACTTTCTCGTTGAAATTAATCATATGTTGAAATTCGTGGACAAGCGTCGAGTAAGCAGCAGAGACATCTTTATTTGAGCTCGTCCCCATCGTTGGATATGTATCGATATAAAAGATTTCAGATTGATTGGAATCAGGAACAGCATAAAGATCCGCTGGATTAAAATAACCTGCAACATATCCGTTACAGAAAACTTATAAAAAGTTATAATTTCCTACAACTTTTATGTTTCATTACTTCTTCATCGTGTCTGCTTTCACGTCTATCTATTAAACAGATCGCTACTTGCATTTGGTGTAACACTCCAAAGTCGTAAATTCCCGACTAACGAATCGGTACATGTCTGCATTAACTTGCATTGTTAAGATGCAGATTCTAAAACATTTTCACCATATTTTTTAAGATTTATAGACGCTTGATAATCTCGATCAACAATATTTCCACATTCGCATTCAAAAGTTCTATCGGATAACTTCAAGTCTTTTTTAACTTTTCCGCAACAAGAACACAACTTAGAACTTGGAAACCATCTATCCGCCAAAATGAAGCGAATATTATTCCAATTTGACTTGTATTCAATTTGTCTTCTAAATTCATGGAAACACTGTTGTTGAACAGATTCAGCTAAATGTTTATTTTTCATCATACCTTTTACATTCAAATCTTCTAAAACAATAAACATTGGTTTTCTGTTTACGATTTCAGAAGTGATTTGATGTATGTAGTTATGACGAATATTCGTTAGTCTTCGTGAAACTTTTAAAAGTTGCTTTTCACTTTTTATAATGTTGTTGGTTTTCCTGTAACGGTTTCCCTCCCTTCCTTTTTCATATTTTCTTGAAATTTTACGTTGCAACCTGCGCTTTTTCTTTTCTAATTGCCTAATTCTTTTTGTTTTATTAATATTTCCATAAACTTTACCATCAGAACAAACAGCTAAATCTTTTATTCCTAAGTCAATACCTATCCCTTCTGTTTTTGAAGGAGAATAATCACTATCTGTTTCTATTCCAACAGATACCCACCAATTCAAACCATCAAATGTAAATCGAGGATTCATATACTTAACATTTTCACCAAATGGAATACGTCCTTTTTCTGCTAATCGAATCCAATTTATCTTTTGTTTATTCGACTTTTTACTTGAAGCAAATCCCTCTACTTTAACATGTGTTTTTGTGAATTTGATTTTCACATTATCCTGATAAAAACTAGGTATAGATTTCTTTTTCCTTTTAAATTTTGGATATTTTGATAGTCCTTTAAAAAATCGTTTGTAAGCATCACAAGCATCTTTAATAGCTTGTTTCGTTACATTATTACTTACATTATTCAGCCAATTAAATTCATCAAGCTTTTTCATTTGAGTAAACTGTTTTCTCAAAGTTGAATCATTGATGAATTTACCACCATTTTGATAATTTTCTTGTTGCTTTGCAATTGTCCAATTATAAGCAAATCTAGCTGTATTCGCATATAGAAATAATTTAGTTTTTTGCTTATTATTTGGTTTCAACATCCCTTTTATTGACTTTATCATTTAGCAACTCCTCATTTTCCTCAATTAATTCATCTACTAACTTTCTAGTTTTATTAGCACGTTTTCCTTGTAATCTACAACTAAATACTGTAACAATCTGTATTAAATCTTCTACAAGTTCTTGTTCATCTGTTTTTTCATTGCTATCTAAAACTTCAATCTCACACCCATTAAGGTTTGCCATATACTCAACCAATTCAAAACCAAATCTAAGAAGCCTATCTTTATGGAATACTACTATTTTATCTACTTCTTTGTTATTTATCATTTTGATTAGTTGACGCAAACCTTTTTTCTTGTAATTAATCCCACTACCAATGTCTTGAATGATTTCATATTCAACATTTAACGATTCTAAATATTTTTTCATATTTTCAACTTGTCTTTGCAAATCATCTTTTTGTTTATTAGAAGAAACTCTGCAATAACCAACCACTTTTTGACTAGTTTCTTTAATACCAAGTACCTCTTTAAGTTGATCGTGAGAATAATATCTATAGCCGTTTGAGCCAGTATGATGTGGTTTTAATTTTCCACTTTTGTCCCAATTTCTTAAAGTTTGTGGCGTTCGATTGATTAATTTGGAAAATTCATGAATGCTATAATATCTCATGCTATATTCCTCCTTAAATTAAATATAGCATGAAAAAATTAAAGTAAATAAAAATTTTATAACTTTTTATAAGTTATTTAAAACTGTTTAAGCCTCCGCTTTCATTAAATCCATCTTGTATATCATACACAAGAATATCCACTTTTCCGTTTCCGTCTACATCTGATTCATTCCCGAAATTTTCTACATCTAAAGGGTGAATTTTATCGTCAAATTCTTTTCCGAGTTGCTCTGCTTCTTCTTGTGTAATTTGATTATTATTTACCCATACGTTTGAGTGTGAACCACTATAACTCAAAGTTGCCTTAATTTGATAATCTTGATTCGTTACAAGATTGGAAACCCAAAAATTCTTGCTGTCTCCTACTTGATATAATGGGCGGATTGATTTGGCCTCTCTTTTTATGAAGTTATTTTTATATTTTTTGGCGTCAAAAGGTTTCACATAGTCCATTTTATAGGCGCTTTTTGCGATGTTTTTGTTTAACGAATATTGATCATTATTGATTTTAAATGAACCGGAATTTTCGATTTGATCGCCATTGGTGGATTCGTTGCTAATCAACACATAATGATTAGAATCTGAGGTCGTTGATTCTTTACAAAATGGATTATTCACTTTAAAATAAGTGACATCAGAGTAGTATGAAGCATATAAGCTAGGTATAACTCCTACTCTCATATAAATATAAGGATCATTTTCATAGACCGACTTACCGATAATGGTTTCTAAAGAAAAGCTGCCCACCAGATACTTCACATTAAAAGTTGAGCTTCCTAAATACGACATGGAACCATTATCATTCTTATAAAATTCGATATTAAGATAGGCATCTTTATTTGTTGTATTACTTTGATACCCAAGTAGGACTTCCATATCCGAATTCGAATAATCAACTGTGTTGTTGTAAGTCAGGTAATGAGATTGACCGTAGCTATCCGATAAAACTCCAAGGTATTGTCCAGGTGAAACGAATGGGTAATCATCAGGATTCTTATAATCTTGATCCGTTTCTTGCTTAGCTTTCAAAGGCTTAGTAAATTGATTAGAAATTTTTTCTGGATATAAGATTTTTGAAGGCTTGTTGATACCCTTTTCATTTGCATGCGCTCCTATAGGCAATGAAAACACTAATAGAATGGAATGAAGTAAGTAGCTCCATTTTTTTAATGACCGCTAGACGATTCCTCCCTAGATATGCTATCTTTTAAATTTTAATTCATTTTTCCGTATTTTAACAGATTGAAATATAAAAAAATAGTTCTTTTGCGCTAAAAATAAGTATTTTGCATACAAATAGTATACTTCTAATCTAATAAATGTAAAATCAATTCTAAAAATTCTCAAAACGAATCGATCGTTTTGTCTGAAATTTTTTTGTTTCCGATTTCGTTTTTGTACTACGAAAAACGGGGAAAAGTAATTGGGCAAGTATCCATAAATTTTTAACATTCGCAACGATGCGCGCGATGAACGAGGCATCATATAAATCCAAAGGTTCGGAATTTCCCTAAGGATCAAGGCTTCAACCATTTGATCACGATAAAGAGGGATGATCCCCAAAGGATTTTTGTGTTATTGCGGAGCGGGTTTCAGTGGATCGTGCCGGATGCCGCGCGAAAAAATTCTTGGAAACGATAAAAGAGAGAGGAGATGAAATAGTGAAAGATGCGGAGCGATCTCTTTCAAAAAACATCGTCTTAGCCATTTTGGATACAGTCACATTGGGCATTCCCATTTATGCTGTCAATTTTATAAAGCGGCCAAAAAAGACATTAAAAATTTCTTTCATTGTTATTCCCGTTGTTTCGATTATTGCTTGGTTGATTGCATCATGGAGTGAATGAAGCCCTGGAAGTAAGGGCTTTTTATTTTGTCTTTTTCGTTGGAAAAGACGAGCATTCCGTATGAAAGAGAGATAGAACAATTCTGTGAACTTGGTTTTGGACAGGGGAAAGCGCTCATATCGGTTCCCGTTTTTCATGTATAATAAATAGAAGAACGGATTTCATCCCCTTCATCGAGGAGATGCAGTCAGAAGGAGATTTAGGTGAGGAACATGGATGAATTAAAAATAGATGACGTGGCCAAGCAAAGCGGTTTAACGAAACGAACGATTCGATACTATGAACAAATTGGGCTTCTGCCTTCTCCTCCGAGAAGCAAAGGGGGAATTAGACTTTATTCACAACAGCATGTTGAGTTTTTAAAGAAAATTACGAACGCAAAAGAAGTGTTGGGATTTACTCTTCAAGAGCTGCAACATTTTATTTCTTTAAGCAATACATTGGAACAGCAGAGAGTAAAATACAGACAGGTAAAAGGAACAAGCGAACAAAAAGACAAAGCGGAGGATTTAATTCAAGCCTTAACCGATCTTTTAAATACAGTCGATGCGCAATTATTGCTCATTGAACAGAAAAAGGAAAAGATTTTAAAAGTGGAGTCGGAATTGATGGACTTAAAAAACAGGGCGGAAAAGGCCATTGAACGATTGGAAAAGGAGAAATAAGATAAGATGACCATCTACAAGGGGTCAACTCCCGCAAATGGTTGGTTGGAGATAACGAGCTGTTCGGGGTAGTTTCTCCGCCGCCTGGATTTCGTTTGACCTTTGTGTCTCGAAGGGTAGAGGATTTCTGACCATTGATGCAAGATCTTTTTCAAGCATAGTTGAATTCAGTGGAAAACCTGAGTCAACTGTGCTTTTTTATTTAGGATGAGAAATTAAATGGTTTCAAGAAAGGGAAAGAAGAACTTGGTTCATATCGGAAGCAGCACACTCATAGCACCTTTGGGCATCTGGATTCATACATGCATGTTCCAAGCGCAGCCTACACATATTATTGAATAATGGGACGAGAAGGGAGTTATGGTGTTTCTTGGTACTATTGGAAAAGCTTTATTTCTTATCTTTGCTGGCATACTGCTCCTTCGGATTGCAGGAAGAAAAACTATTTCACAAATGACGTTGCCGGAAACGATTATCATCATATCGATAGGGACGATTATTGTAGAGCCGGTGGCGCAAGAAAGCCTCTTAGGCACCATTTTGGCGTCTTCCACATTTATCGTGGCATTGGTCGTGACCGAATTTTTGCAGATGAAGTTGAATCGATTGGAAACATTTATATCCGGAAAAGCGATGGTCGTCATTCAAAATGGACAAATTCAAACGGATGCGCTGCGTAAACTTCGATTAACATTGGATCAGTTGGAATTGCGTCTTCGTCAGCAAGGCATTGCCAATTTTTCTGATATAAAAACAGCTACGATTGAACCAAGCAGACAATTAGGATATGAGTTGACAGAGGATGCCAAGCCTTTAACCGTGGGGGAGTTTAAAAAGTTGATGCAAGCCTATATAAAGAATGAAGAATCTAAAGAAAGCTCCCAAATAAATATTTTTGATGAAATTATAGAGAAAAAGTCTACTCCTGATTCATTGAAATAAAAGAATGGCTCAGACATTTAGGCGCCGGAGGGAAAGAGCTGTTTCTTACCATTCATTTTAGTAATAAAAAGTTGAACGTGGGAAGCGGTGATTCATTTGCTAATGATCTAAACTTTTGTACAGAATGATTCGATATCAGCAAAGGGCGCCTATTGTAAATTTTTTGTTGAAGCTGATGTGGACATTGCAAGTGATCAAACGATGCATGATATAATAAATTGAAACGTAAATGGGGAGTATGTCCCATGATAGTGGATGGAATATATCGGTTTGTTTCGTTTGCATAGCTCGGGCCAGAAGAGATAAAAAGCAATGAAACATCAGGTTTTGTTTAAGAAGGATAAGAATGGGAGGAGTTGGGAATCTTGAAAGTTTTGGTTGTTGGAGCGAATGGCCAAGTTGGGCAGCATGTTGTTCGGTTATTAAAAGAAAGCAATGAACATACAGTGCGAGCGATGGTCAGAAAAGAAGAACAGGCTCAATCTTTCGAAAAATTGGGTGTAGAAACAGCTATTGCCGATTTGGAAGACAGCGTGGACAAAATTGCGGAAGCGGCGGAAGGCTGTGAAGCCATTGTCTTTACTGCCGGCTCCGGTGGGCATACAGGAGCAGACAAAACGCTGTTGGTGGATTTGGATGGAGCTGTGAAAACAATGGACGCTGCCGAAAAATTGTGGATCAAGCGGTTTATTATGGTGAGCGCCATTCAGGCCCACAATCGAAAAAACTGGAACGAGGCCATCAAGCCGTACTATGTGGCTAAACACTATGCGGATATTATGCTGGAACAAAGCAGTTTAGCCTATACCATTATCCGGCCGGGAGGATTGTTGAACGAACCGGGAACAGGAAAGATTTTTGCGGCTGAAAATTTAAATAGAGGGACGATTTCGCGGGAGGATGTGGCGAAAACGATTGTAGCCTCTCTGGATGAGGAAAATACGTATTATCGCTCCTTTGATCTTATTTCCGGTGAAATTCCGATTGCGGATGCTTTGAAAAACCTATAGTCTTTTTTAAAAAGCCCTCCATCCGTATTTCAGAATCTCTTTGATACGGATCAAGGGCTTCTTTTTTTGCCATTATTTTTGATAATTCAAAAGCCAGCCTATGCCGTACTTGTCTATTACATTGGCATGGAGAGCGCCCCAAAACGTATCTTGCAGTTCTAAAATCGCTTGGCCGTCGGCAACCAATGATTGATATACTTTACGAATTTCTTCTTCACTGTCAAATTCGATCGTGATTTTGACATTATCCCCTTTTTCCACACGGCCGAAAGGATCGGAGAAATGGATGATGCTGTTTCCAAGATGCAGCTTGGCATGCAAACATTTGCCTTCATGGCCTTTAAACATTTCGACATCGTCTGCTAATTGAACATTTTTAATTTCTCCGCCCAATACTTCTTGATAATAATTCAATCCTCTTGACAATTTTCCACAATGATATAAGGATTGACGCTTTTCATATTTTATCCTTTGCCACTCAGAAGCGATAGTTTCAGTATAGCAACTTCCTATCTGATTTAAACTTTTGGCTTTTTTATATTTCTTCTGCCAAATGGATGAGATGAAGTAATTCAAGCAGATTTTCATGTTGAAACAGAATAACGTTGGTAGATAAGGATTATTTAACGTCTTTCCGAAAGAAGTCTCCCATCCTCTAGGAATGTGAAGGTGCGAATAGCACCAATGAGTAGGTGGAGATGAATTTCGGTTGGCTTTAGCCAAAGTTATTTTTCCAATCCCTTTCTCAACAATTCTAAGATTGCGGCTGTTCTAGTTGGAATCCCATTTTCTTTTTGATATTGCTCCAATTTTTCTAATATCGTCTTAGGCATACGAATTTCTACACGTTCTTTCTCTTCTCTCATGATTATCACCTCATATTGATTGTACGGATTTTTTACGGTATAATCAATATATACGAAATTTTTCCGCACAAAGTGAGGTGAATTGATATGGCCAAGCAAAACAAAGCTTTCAAGTTTCGTTTGTTACCAAACAAAGAACAATCCGCATTATTAGCTAAGACATTTGGTTGTGTTCGCTTTGTCTACAATAAGATGTTAGCTGAACGCAAAGAAACGTATGAAAAGTTCAAGGATGATAAAGAATTGCTTAAAAAGCAAAAGTTTCCGACCCCTGCAAAATATAAAAGTGAATTTCCATTCCTAAAAGAAGTGGATTCTTTAGCTTTGGCAAATGCACAAATGAACTTACAGACTGCTTATAAGAATTTCTTTGAAGGAAATGCGGATTTTCCAAAGTTCAAAAATCGTAAAGCAAAACAATCCTATACAACTAATATGGTCAACGGAAATATTAAGCTAGAAAATGGTCATATCAAACTGCCAAAAATCAAAAAGCCAATAAAAATGAAACAGCATAGAGAGATACCTGCTGATTATAAAATCAAATCTTGCACTATTTCTAAAACAAAGACAGGCAAATACTACATTTCAATTTTGACAGAATATGAGAAAGATATTCGTCCAGTTAAAATACAGAAAGTTGTTGGTTTGGATTTTGCTATGGATGGTCTATATGTCGAGAGTGAACAGGGTAAGAAAGCCAATTACCCACGTTACTATCGGCAAGCCTTAGATAAATTAGCAAAAGCACAACGAATTCTTTCTCGAAGAAAGAAAGGTTCTGCAAGATGGGAAAAACAACACCTGAAAGTGGCTAAGCTACATGAAAAGACAGCGAATCAGCGCAGAAACTTTCTTCATCATAAGTCAAAAGAATTAGCAACAAACTATGACGCTGTGATTATTGAGGACTTAGACATGAAAGGCATGTCTCAAGCCCTCAACTTTGGAAAAAGCGTTCATGATAACGGCTGGGGGATGTTCACTACTTTCTTAGCGTATAAGCTAAAAGAACAGGGGAAACAACTTGTGAAAATTGATAAGTGGTTTCCCTCCACTAAGAAGTGTTCATGTTGCGGCAAGGAAAAAGAAATGCCATTATCTGAACGTGTATATAAATGTTCTTGCGGCTTTGTATTAGATCGCGATCACAATTCAGCAATCAATATCAAAAATGAGGGATTACGCTTATTAGCATAAAGAATAATAACTTTCGGAACGAGAGGGTTAGCTCGGTCAATTTTCTGTCATTAGACGGGATTACCCGAGAAGCCCCCACTTCAATCAAACCGTAAGGTTGATAAGTGGAGGGTAGTTCACAAACCCCCTGTTCATAAAAAACAGGAGGTTTTAGCCTTAAGAAAAAATCATATCAGAGTCCGAAAAGCGGAAGCTCGTCCGGATCTGTGCTATATGCTTGGAAATCATAGATTTTCCATTTTTGACTCTTTGAATCTAGCTTTAAAAAGAATAGACCAGATAGATCTTCGGTTACATCAAAATTAAAGTCTGGAGATTTTAATGTGATTTTGACTTTTGCATTGGTTAATTCTACTGTTGCATAACGATTATTTAAAGTTTTTACGTTATAAGTAGGATCACCGATAGGTTCAATCGTGATTTGAGCATTTTCATTCTTCAACGATTGATAAAAGTCAATTGATTCTAAACCTGATGCTCGGTAATAGCCGATTGTATTGTCTTTATACAATTGAGTCAAAGCATCAAAATTCTGATTTTTTATATATTGGCTTTCATTTGATTCAAATTGCTTTACAAAATCAATTAATTGCTGTTTGTCAGGAAGTGCTGTTGTCTCTTGGTGCAAAGCACGATAAATCATAACAATGGCTTGTGCTCGAGTTGCCAAATCATTCGGCTTAAAAGTAGTTCCATAGCCTTGGATGATTCCGTTGGCCGCATTTTTATGAATGGCCTCATAAGCAAAGCTTGATTTTGGCACATCGCTAAAAGTTTTACGAATGGGGTTAAACTGAATGGTATTTTGGAAAGCATTGTACACCATTTTAGCAATTTCACTGCGTTTAATTTTGTCTCCCGGATGGAATGTTCCATCGTTTCGTCCACTAATAATGCCGTTACTGCTTGCAATTTGAACATATGGATAATACCAAGCGCCGGATTTTACGTCAGCAAAAGACTTGGCTTTTCCTTTTAACTCCAGTCCCATTGCATTGACAATCATCTTTGTGAATTCAGCTCTCGTAATATTTTCATTTGGCTTTACATAGACGGAAGGGAATCCATCTTCATCATACTGTATCTTTCCATCAATAATATCAGCAGATAAAAAGTCCTGTATCTCGTCATGTGCCCAATAATCATCATCCACATCTTCAGGATAGTACATGTCTGAAGTCTTTTCAGCGGCCGACACCATTTTGAAAGGCACAAGAAGAGCCAACAGCAAGGCTAGAATAGGAATAACTTTTTTCATATAATCCTCCTTTTTTTGTAAAAAGTGCTTGTTGTTCTATTTTAAGAGAAAAAGCTCTAAATAGTCACTATTAATTTTGAAAAATAAGATTAAATCAGTCCAAAGACCTGATATTTTGTCAAAATTAACATATTATAAGGATTTTACTCCTGGCGAAAAAGATGTAATATTTATGCTGGATTTCCAATGAATAGTTTTTTGAAATTGAACAGCAGTATGAACACGTTCAACATGAGATTCTGCTCCACTTATATTTTGACAACGATTAATGTTGCCCGAAATCTCTTTGAGGACGTAGTGAAGAGAACATCATGATCAAAATAACACCAATTATGGAGATGTTGCTGTAACCTGAAAAATTTAAGGAAGCGATTGAGGAATAAATAGAGATAGATTGTACATAGGAAAATCACTAGTCTCTTTTTCCGCCGATGATGCAAAAGTTTCCATTTATACTGTTTTGTAGAGCAGATGTTAGGTGATATAATGAAAATAAAAGATTGTAATATCTTTCTAATTTTGTTTTTACATAGAATAAAAATGTGTGCCTCTGGGGGAATGGAAGATGAAAAAAAAACGGCATTTTATGCTTTATTGCTGTCGGTTTCTTTGGCTTTAGGGTTGAATGTGGAATCGGGGATTGCCTCGGCGAATGACCAGCCCTCTTCTCAAAAAGGCGAAAAAGAAGTGGTCGTCGTTTATAAAAACATGAAAGGAAAAGAGGCCGCTATTGAAAACAGCCATGATGTAGAACATCAATTTAAAAGCATTCCGGCCGTTTCTGTTACGGCGGACAAACAAGACGTTCGTCAATTAGAGTCGAATCCAAATATTGCCTATGTGGAAGAGAATGTTCCGTTTCAATTGGCTGATTCGAGTTTTCAAACGTTAAGTACAAGCCGCGCCGTTTCTTCCAACGAAAAAACTTGGGACATGCAGGCGATTAATGCATCCAAAGCTTGGGAAAACGGGGTGACCGGAAAAGGCGTCAAAATCGCCGTGATTGATACGGGGATTGCCCCTCATTCGGATTTGAATATTGCAGGCGGAGTTTCCACTGTCGATTATACCTCTTCCTATAAAGATGATAATGGACATGGTACTCATGTGGCCGGGATCATTGGCGCTAAACGTAATGGCGTAGGGATCGCCGGTGTCGCACCGGATGCTCAGATTTATGCCGTAAAAGCGTTGGATAAGAACGGAAACGGAAACTTGCAAGATATTGCAGAAGCTCTGGATTGGGCGATTGCAAATAAGATGGACATTATTAACATGAGTTTTGGGACAAGCACCGACTCCAAAATCCTTCATGATTTAGTCGATAAGGCATATAAAAGCGGCATCTTGCTTGTCGCAGCAGGAGGAAATAACGGGAATTCATCCGGTACAGGAGATACGGTGGAATATCCGGCCAAATACAACAGTGTTGTAGCGGTATCTTCATTAAATTCAAATAAAAATCGTTCTGTTTTTTCCGCAACTGGTCCGGAAATTGAAGTATCTGCACCGGGTGAAAATATCGTCAGCACTTATTTGAATGGAGAGTATGCAGTCGGAAGCGGCACCTCGATGGCGGCTCCTCATGTGGCCGGCATGTTGGCTCTATTAAAACAAATGCATCCTAATGAATTGAATAGCCAGCTGCGGGCAGAGGCGGAGAAGGAAGCAATGGATCTTGGAAAAAAAGGAAAAAATCTTACAAATCAGTAGCGCAATCTTATATTAACAAACTTCCAAAGGGGTCAGAAAAAACAAGGCTTCAAAAACGGCTCAATTCAATGCAGGTTCGGTAATAGAAAAACGAGGCTGACTCAAAAGCAAAATGACTTTTGAGATCAAGCCTCGTTTTTGTTGGAAATTCTCTTTATTTGATTTGAACTAACTGTTCAATTGAGAAAGTTCTCTCTTGGAGAGGGTCTTTCACTTCTGTTTCTTTCTATTGATCACATGAAAAACAGCCCCCATGCCACTCCAATCGCAACGGCAGTAACTATGTGACCTAGTACAACACCAATGACGGCGCCAATGATTGCACCAAAGGATATCAAGTGGATATTCCGTTCACCGTTTTTCTTAGACATAATTCATACTCCTTTTATCTTCAATTGGATATTTCGATCACTAAACGGAAGGGATGAAAAATGGCAATTTATTTTACTTCAGATCATTCAATCGAGCTTTTCTAAGATTCGAATGATTTTATGGATCGCATAGTCAAAATCAATCAAATCCTCTTCGTCAAGTTGACCTATTTTCTCGCAGAATAGATAATAGAAGTCTTCCCAGCGCTTTTTTACTGTTTCTTTTCCTTTTTCGGTTAACATCAGTTTGACAAATCGCCGATCGCGATCGTTCTTCGCTTTTTCCACATAGTTGTTTTCCGCCAACTTAGCGATCAGAGGGGTCAACTGCTGCTTTGAAATGTTGATGTTTTGCGCTAGTTGGGTCATGGAGATACCCTCCTTAGTATGAAACAATTCCTCCAGTATATGAAATTGCAAATGGGTCAAATCAGACGTTTTGGGTGCAGCCTTATGATTTGCGACAGGTTTGTTCATCTTGTTGTAAATCAGCGGAAGAAGTCGGATGAAGCTCTCCGCGATTTTGTCTGTTTTCGAAGTCAATCCCATGCATCCCTTTCTTGATTTTAATAGACCTTCAAAATTTATTATTAAGGTAGCAAAAGAAACTACTGGAACGCCTATATCCCCTGAACAACTCAAAAAGTATAAAGAGCTGTTCAAACCAATTCCTAATGTAAGACCAAACCAAGCCTTTTCAATTAATTTTACAACGGAATTAGACCGTTCTACTGTTAACAAGGAAACGGTTTTTGTTCTTAACAAAAAAATGAAAAAGTGGATATAGATCTTCAACTAGCTAGTGATAATAAAACTCTTATTATAAAACCAGTGAATGCATATGTATCTAGGGAATCTTATACCTTATATATTGACGATGCCATTAAATCAAAAAATGGTAAGAATTTGTCGCAGGCAGTAAAGGTGACTTTTAGCATTCGTTAAAAGTTAAAAGAATTTCTTCGATACAAATAAAGCGGTGATATAACAGTAGTAGTAACTGTAGATGAGCAAATTCGCTAACATAAATTTACAACCAAACAAAAAAAGAGACATGAACCCGATTCCTTGATTAGAATAGATGTGTCACCAAAACTATTCACAAGGAGGTTCATGTCTCATGAATAGATTAGCACATCATCAAGGAATCCACAAGTTTTTCACGATGTTGGGGTTGGCACTTTATTTTTCAAAACCTGTCATGAAGCATCTCGTTCATATCGTGGATGCGCTGACCACCAAAGGATTTGCGGGAACATTGACCGATCTTCATCATTGGAGCTTTCATCCGAACCACCGCACGACACTCAGCCATTTTTTCACGAAAAGCCCTTGGGATGAAGAGACGCTGCTTCGCAAACTTCAACAGTGGATGCTTCGTCGTGTCGAACGCATCGCCAAACAGGAGAATCAACCCCTTTTTGTTTCGATCGATGATACGATTTGCCAAAAAACCACGCCTTCGTCACAGGCAACGCACGCCATTCAAGGGTGTGATTGGCACTATTCTCACACAGAGAAAAAGTCGATCTGGGGACATTCTCTCGTTTGGCTCATGGTTCATACGATGACCCAGGCTTTTCCCTTTGCGTTCCGCCTCTACGACAAGGCGGCTGGGAAAAGCAAGGGGGAACTCGCGATCGAGATGCTTTCTTCTTTGGATGTACACCGTCCTGTTTATGTGCTGATGGACTCTTGGTATCCATCGCAAACGCTCGTGGAAGCTTGTCTGAAAAAGGGATTCCACGTAATCGCAATGCTCAAGGCCAATCGGCTTCTTTATCCAAAAGGCATTGCGGTTCAGGTGAGGGAGTTTGCCCGCTACATCGAACCGAAAGACACTCACCTCGTCACGGTGGGAGAAGAGCGTTATCGGGTTTATCGCTACGAAGGCTCTCTCAAAGGTCTCGATGATGCCGTGGTGCTGCTCGCTTGGAAAGCCGATCAGCCGATGACATCGGAACATCTTCACTGCGTCTTGAGCACCGACCGGGATCTAAGCGATGAAGAGATCTTGCGCTACTATGCCCAGCGTTGGTCGATCGAATGTTTTTTCCGTCAAGCGAAAGACCAGCTGAAACTCGATGGATACCGCGTTCGCGGACGTCGGGCGGTGAAACGCTACTGGATCTTGGTGCAGCTTGCTTACGTGTACAGCATGTTCGAGTCGAACAGCGATTTTTCTGATGGGCTCGATCTTCTGCGCAAGAGAAAAGGACATAGCCTCGTGGAGTTCATTTACCGTGCAGCGAAACAAAATATTCCCATTGATACCGTGAAAAAACAGCTCCACGTGGCATAAGGGGTACCCTGTTTGTCTCTTTTACATGGTAATTATTGTAATTAAAATTGCTCAACTACAGTAGTAAAATATTCTATCTTCTTGTATTGAATTTAATGAATAACAGTGTACAACGACCTCTTGGTGATGATGTATAAAATTTTGTGTCAAGCATTTGGCTAGACCAAAAGAAAAAGGTAGGGTATTCTCTGATTTGAGCAAACATTCTAGAGAAAGGAGTACCCTACCTATGTCTAAAAGTATATCGAATATAGATTGGATGAATCAACTGGAAAACGTTATTCGTGAGTTTGTAAAGGAAAAATTAGAGCTGATCATGAAGGAAGAAATCTTCAACAGTTTGAGTCGAAATGGTCGAGCAAGTATCCGAGAGAAGTTCAATCTTGGGCCAATGAGTTGGATGTCCTCCTTACATCTATGGATTATCCAAACAGTATTCGAAGTGTGATTTACACGACCAATGCCATTGAACGAGCGATCAAAGAGATTCGGAAACGTCTAAAGCCGATGAACAGTTTGAGTAGTTTAGAAGCCGCTGAAATAGTCGTATATTTGATCATTCAAGATTTTAATGAGAAATGGGCAGGGCGAAAGTTGCGAGGATTTGCCGAAGCCTATGAAGCCTTTCAACGAATGTTTGAAGAATGTTATAACTAACCAAATATTGTAAACGAACAAAATAAAGGGATTATCCCTTTCTACAGTAGAGACTGAATATTCAGTCTCCTGGGTGGAGGAAACCAGTCTTCCCCTCTATTCTAAATCTATTTCAGAGATACCCTATCTATCTTACATAACACAAAATTCTTGGCGGTACCTCTTTTATGATTTAGAATTAAAGAAATAAGAAGATTAAATATAATTTATTGCTACATAAAACCTTGCGAACCAAGGTTTTATGTTTTTTCTAGCGAAATTCTAATGATGAAAACAAAACAGAAAAAAACTTGGTTCTTATAAACCAAGTTTTAATTTAAAATCTGCCTTCCTTATTCACAACATTTTTTGCACTTTTCAAAAAATTCTTTAGAGATAAAAACTCATGTACATTCTTACGCCTTATAAAAACGGTTTGTACTTTTGAATATTTTTCCGGTAGTGGACAGCAAAAAATTTGTTTTTCATCCTTTAATTGCTGATAAATGATTTCAGGCACTACAGTTGCTCCCAATCCAGCTTTAACACATCCCAACATTCCTTCAATTGTTCCAAACTCAATTTTATTCGAAGGAATGATACCATTTTCTTGCAGGCAGTTTTCAAGCATCAAACGATAGGTGCATCCATGTCCAAATACTAGTAATGTTTTCCCGCAAAGATCAGAAATGCTCTTCATTTGTTCTTTAAACGAATGTATTAAAACTACTTTTTCATCTACCATAACTTCAGAAAAAATTTCGGGATGATCTATAGGACCAGTAATAAAAGCTCCATCAATTTCATACTTTAAAACCGAGTCAACCAGTTTTTTTGTATATCCAGTTTTTAGGGTTAAATGGACATCCGGATAATGATCATGAAAATCAGATATGATCGATGGTATTCTTACAGCAGTTGTGATATCAGTTGCGCCAATTGACAAACTACCGCTTGTATTTTCCTCATCTTGAATCATTCTTTGTGCTTCATTAAGCAAATTGAGTATTTGCCCTACATAAGAAAGTAAGGTCTTTCCTGTTGAGGTTAATATTACTCCCCGACCATGTCGATGAAAAAGGGTTGTTTTGAATTGCTCTTCTAATTTATGAATTCTCCCGGTTATATTCGATTGAACATAGCATAGTTCTTGAGCAGCTTTGGAAAAACTCCCCGTTCGTGCAACCGTTTGAAAAATGAGAAGGTCCTTAGTATCGATCATTTGGCATGATCCTCCTTTCCTATTATTTTTAATGATATCTAAATTCTTTAACACTCATTTCAAATTATATCAAATAGATTGTATGATGGAAATATAAACCAAACCTTATAGGAGGGTGATATTTATGGCGATGCAGTTACCAAAGAACCATAAAAAAAGGGAGAATAACTTTCAGATCGATGGCTTTCTTGATGAAACACTTCGAGAAGGTGCGGAACGTTGTCTATTCGCCGTAGATGAAGATAAGAAATATGAATTGATTAAAAAGCTAGTAGATTCTGGAATTAGGGATATTATAATTGGATCAGGTCCAAAGGATCCATCTCTAATATTTAAATGTTTATCTGCAAAACATGATTTCGGTAAATTACCTGAAGATGTAAATTTTGCTTTTATTCTTCTTCTCAACTCATGGGAACCGTTATATGAAACCTTCAAATCTTTCCCAAAAGAATTTCTAAATGATTTAACGATTAGCTTTGGAATGGTGGAATATCAACAAGAGCATCAACTTTTCGAAAGAGTTGTCGAAAAATTTAGGAAAATAGGGGTTACGAAATTTAGAGCTAGTTTACTAAACAATTTTTCAAACGGTGTAGACGAAGATAAGTACGCACAAATTACTCATCACATTAACCGTTGTGTCAATGAAGGATTTGACACAGTACGAATTAATGATTCCCTTGGTACTATTTATCCAGAGGCTATGGAAGTTTTGTCAGCGAATCTCGTATATGATTATCCTAACTTGAATTTCTGTTTACACGCTCATAACGATAGAGGGTTAGGTCTACAGAATGCCTTGATATCCATTTATAACGGTTTTAACATGATTGAAGGTGCTGTGGCGGGTTACGGAAACCGTTCTGGACTTCCAGCTATTGAAACACTCGTTAGAATTTTCTCAGAAAAAAATATTACCATTAAAAATACAAATTTAGATCTGGAAAAGTTAAAGGAAGCAGCCATCCGAACGGATGAAATTTTCATGACTGTCCCCAATATTTACAGACCTGAAAGTGGATTAGTTGTGAATAAAGAAAATTTAGGTGTGCTTAATATACCTGATTATCTGGGTGTTGAGCGAAAAACAGATTATTTCCTTAATAAAGTTGGATTGCATTTGGGAACCGTGCAAAAAGCACTTAAGTCTGGTGGCTTTAGCGAATCGCTAATTAATAATTCTGATTTTATTAAAGAGGTAAGAGAAAAAGTCGAAGAGAAGATGATGCTTATTGCCGCCGAAAAACAAAGTAAGTTTGAAGGAATCGTCTCGGAAATCTATGAATTTTATTCAACTGGAGTGCTGGGTGCTAAAGATATACAAGAAATAGCTGAACAATGCGCTTTAGAGAAACGTACTTTAGAGCAGAAAGTATTTCAATATTCAGAAAGGTAAAAAGGTGCGTTCATATGCAAGTTCTTTTTAATGTCATATTGCCAGTATTTGCGATTATTCTCTGTGGATATCTATCAGGTTTATTTGGAGTTATTTCTAAAGATGGAGCTAAAAGTCTGAACAATTATGTTTTCTATGTGACTCTACCGGCCTTGCTTTTTTATTCAGTCGCAAAGGCGCCTATTGAGCAACTGACTAATGTGGCGTTTATAAGCGCTAACCTTATTGGTATCCTAGCGAGTTTTTTGCTTTCAATGTTCATTGCAAAACTGGTTTTTAAAAAAAGTTTTCCGGTTCTTGCGATTCACGGAATGAATGCTTCATATGGAACTACTGGTTATATGGGAATCCCATTGTTAATTGCGGCGTTTGGTCAGAAGGCGGCTCTTCCAGCCGCTCTTGCAACATTAATTCATAATATCCCTGTCATAACGCTAGTAATGCTTATATTTGAAACTTCTAGGGTTATTCAGAAAGACGAAAAAACAAATTTTATTAAAATTGTAAGGGATATCGCAAAGCCAGTATTAATTAGCCCATTGACCATTTCTGTAGTTTTAGGGGCTGTTATTGCATTTTTAGGTATTCAGCTACCTACTTCAGTAGATGTTTTTGCTCGTTTTCTTGCGGATGCTTCCGGACCAACAGCTTTATTCGCAATTGGATTAAGTTTTGTTAATCAAAAAGATATATTTAATAAATCAAACATTATAAGCCCAGAAGTAAGTCTACTAGTAGGGCTAAAGTTAATTTTTCAACCACTTTTGACCATTTTGTTAGTCTTATATGTATTCCAGCTGGATCCACTTTGGAGGACAGTCACGATCATAATGTCTGCATTACCTGTAGGCGCTGGTGTCTATGTCTTTGCTCAAAAATATGATCAACTGGTTAAACAGACATCTTTAGCTATTGTTGTATCGATGATATTTTCCCTCATAACCTTATCAACATTGTTTATTGTATTTGTTCGCTAAATAACGAACTACAAAAAATAATAACCAAAATGTGATCTTATAGAGCGAGGCTGGGACAAAACCCCCTCTAAAATGGAAACAGCCCATGAAATTTTGGAATGAAATTTCATGGGCTGTTTTTCATTTTTTCAATAGAGCATTTTGCAAAATTAGATTTTTTGGATAAAAGTATAAAAAATAAAGCACTCGACAAATAGCTACCAGCATGCTTGCAGGTCATACACATAGGGGACAAATATTCCCAGGGAACTTAATCACAAATGCGGTGTTTGAAGTAGACTATGGATACTATCAAAAAGATGCCGACAGTCCAAATGTTATCGTTACTTCGGGCGTTGGAACGTGGGGGATGCCAATGCGAGTCGGATCGAATAATGAAATTGTAAGCATAATTTTACATTAGATTTTAAACGTTGCAAAATTCACCTTTAAGGACAATTCCTATTTTTAATGGTATTGTCCTAAAGGCATTCATTATTTAGATTTTAAACCTGCTGCATAAACAAGTCCATTGACTGTCATGGTCGAAAGAATATGGGCCATTTCATAAGGTGATTCTTTCATGCCGTTTTCTAACCACTTTTGAATCACCCCGATATGTGCAGATGCAATATAAGAGGCTAAATACTGTCCAGGAACAAGTAACTTTTCTTCCTGAATAAATGAATTCGGACCATCCGTAAATATTGTTTTCCACAAAAAATCCTTCAGTCTTGATTGGAAAGTTAAATGTCCTTTCGGCCCTAACATAGCTTTCATAAATTTACTATTCTTATTGATGTATTCAAGCGTTGAGATGGCAATAGGATTTGGTGCTTGCGTAGGTAAATTGGATTCAAGTACCTCAATAAGCCTTGGAAAGTTTTGTTTAGCAATTCGGGTCATTTCATGCATAATTTCTTCCTCACACTTTGTCATTAAATCAAATTTATCCTGATAATGTGCATAAAATGTACCTCTGTTTATTTTAGCTCTTGTTGTTATATCTTTAACTGTAATCGCTTCAAATCCCTTTTCTTCAATTAAATCTACTAAAGCATCCCGAATGGATTCTTTTGTTCGAATGACACGTAGATCTGTACTATTTTCGTGCATACCATTTCCTCCTAGAATTTTATCCGACACATTTACAAGAAGTGTACCATAACCGACATATCTTTCATTTTTGATTATTGAAAGAGAACTAATATCCCAATTATATTGTAATCTGTAGATGAGCATTTTTATTAACAATGATTACCATACGAAAAAGAGACAAACGGGGTACCCCTTATGCCACGTGGAGCTGTTTTTTCACGGCATCAATGGGAATATTTTGTTTTGCTGCACGATAAATGAACTCCACGAGGCTATGTCCTTTTCTCTTGCGCAGGAGATCGAGCCCATCCGAAACATCACTGTTCGACTCGAACATGCTGTACACATACGCAAGTTGCACCAAGATCCAATACCGTTTCACCGCCCGACGCCCGCGAACGCGGTATCCATCGAGTTTCAGCTGGTCTTTCGCTTGACGGAAAAAACATTCGATCGACCAACGCTCGGCATAGTAGCACAAGATGTCTTCATCGCTTAGCTCGCGATCGGTGCTCAAGACGCAATGAAGATGTTTCGGTGTCATCGGCTGATCGGCTTTCCATGCGAGCAGCACCACGGCATCCTTGAGACCGTTCAGAGCACCTTCGTAGCGATACACCCGATAACGCTCTTTTCCCACCGTGACGAGGCGGGTATCCCGTGGCTCCATAGATTTGGCAAATTCCTTTGCTTGAATGGCCGTCCCTTTTGGATAGAGAATCCGATTCGTCTTGAGCATCGCGATGACGTGGAACCCTTTTTTCAAGCAGGCTCCCACGAGGGTTTTCGATGGATACCAAGAGTCCATGAGCACATAAACGGGTCGACTCACATCCAACGAAGAAAGCATCTCGATCGCGAGTTCCCCTTTGCTTTTCCCCGCCGTCTTGTCGTAGAGGCGAAAGGCAAAAGGAAACGCTTGGGTCATCGTATGAACCATGAGCCAAACGAGAGAATGTCCCCAGATCGACTTTTTCTCTGCGTGAGAATAGTGCCAATCACACCCTTGAATGGCGTGTGTTGCCCGTGACGAGGGCTTCGTTTTTTGGCAAATCGTATCATCGATCGAAACAAAAATGGGTTGATTCTCTCGTTTCGAGCTGCGTTCGACACGATGAAGCACCCACTGCTGGAGTTTGCGAAGCAACGTCTCTTCTTCCCATGGGCTTTTCGTGAAAAAATGGCTGAGTGTCGTGCGATGGTTCGGATGAAAACTCCCGTGATGTAGATCGGTCAGTGTTCCCGAAAAGCCCTTTGTAATCATCGCATCCACGATATGAACGAGATGCTTCATGACAGGTTTTGAGAAATAAAGTGCCAACCCCAACATCGTCAAAAACTTGTGGATTCCTAGGTGATGTGCTAATCTATTCATGAGACATGAACCCCCTTGTGAGTAGTTGTGGCACATCTATTCTAACCAAGGAATCGGGTTCATGTCTTCTTTTTTGTTTGGTTGTAAATTTATGTTAGCGAATTTGCTCATCTACAGTAATAAAATAACAGTAGAGGCAAGCGGTAATGTGATTGGTTCTGACGATGCAAATGAAAATGGCCGTTTTTCCGTCGCCATTCCTGCGCAAAAAGCGGGCACTGAATTACATGTATATGCGGAAGATTCGGTGGGAAACAAAAGTGAAGAAACCATTGTAACGGTGAGTGACAACACCGCGCCGACAAAACCGGCAGTCAACGTAGTAAGCGACCGAGATACAGTTGTCACAGGAACAACCGAAGCAAATGCCAAAGTAACCGTAAAAACAGGCAACACCACACTTGGAATTGGTACAGCAAATCAAAGCGGTCAATTTAAAGTAACGATTACGAAACAAAGAGCAGGCACGACCTTAACTGTATTCGCCGAAGACGCGTCCGGAAATAAAAGTGCTGCCGTTGCAGTGAATGTGCTGGATAAAACCCCGCCGGCAAGCCCAACAGTCAATATTTTTGGCGACAACCAATTAACCATAACCGGAAAAGCTGAACCCGGATCAACCGTCACAATCTATTCCGGCAATACCCTACTAGGAAAAGCCACTGCCAATAGTTTAGGAGTCTTTTCAGTTCTTATTAAATCTAAGCAAAAAGCAGGCACAACTGCCACGGACAAAGCCGGCAACAAAAGTGCAGGCAAGGCTTTTAAAGTAGCAGACAAAACGGCGCCAAGTATTCCAACGGCTAATAAAGTGACATCTAAGTCCACAGTGATTGCAGGGAAAGCTGAAGCTGGATCAACCGTTTACGTATACAACGGGAATAAATATATCAGCAAGGCCATTGCCGACTCTAAAGGAAATTACAAAATCAAAATATCCAAACAGAAAAAAGGCACGACTTTAAAAATTTATGCGAAAGATAAAGCCGGAAATCAAAGTGGAGTTCGATATGTGAAAGTACAGTAAGGGATTGATCTTAAAAAGAAATTCCACATGAGACTGTTTCAAAACGACGGAGAAAACCATCCAGCATCACTTGATTTAAGTGGTTCGGGATGGTTTTTTAAGTGTTATTGATTTCCTCTTTAATGAATCAACCTATGGTGCTCATTCGCGCTCATCAATCAATAAAAATACCCATCATTTCAACGATGGGCATCTTCTTTTATTCCTTTTCTAATTCATTTTCCAATTCTTTTATTTTGTTCTCTAATCGTTTTAAGGCATAGTCGATTAATTCATCTCGGTTCATTTCTTGTTTTTCTTTATCAAAGATAAGGGGTTCACCGAATAGAACGTGCGATTTTTCTCCCTTCCATAATCCGCTGAAATTGGTTGGACCTTTATAAGCAGCAGGCAATATAGGGGCATTCGATTTTAATGCGACAGTCACAGCCCCTCTTTTTAAAGGAACATCTTCACTTGTTCGCGTCCCGCTCGGAAATATGCCTACACATTGGTTCTTTTTCAAGATCTGCATAGGAATTTTTAAAGCACTCGGCCCCGGATTTTCCCTATTGACAGGAAATGCGTTAATAGAGCGGAAAAAACGATCTCTCCATTTTCCCTTAAAGAGCTCTTGCTTCGCCATATAATGGACAGGTATCGGATAAAGAGCAAGAGCCAACATAATGACATCGACCCATCCCCTATGAGAACACGTCACCACAAATCGTTCATCAGATGGAATATGCTCTTTCCCCTTCACCTTTAAAAGGCGAAACATTTTCACTAACAACAATAAGATCGTACTGATCAGTCGATACATGAATTTCCTCCAATCTTTCACAACATCATGATATGGAGAGGCAAAGAATAAGAGGCAGAAGATTCTCTTTTCTGCCTTCGCTTCATTTTAACATACTCTTAGGAAGAAAAATTCCTAAGTTCTAAAATATTTATAAATTTTCATAAACCTTTTTTGACCTTCATTACAAGTGTTATAAATACAGAAAAAATGCCAATATATGTTTTTAATGCCAAAACCATAAAAGTGCTCAAAAAACAGAGCATTCTTAAGATATCTTTTAAACAATCGTTTTCATTTTATTCAAAGCGGGTATATTGTTCAGTAATTCACATAACTGCTCTTTTTCATTTGTGAAATACTGAACTATAATGATGTTTGTGTCAAAAGGAATAATGAATAGTTGTCTACATTTAATACTCAGACGACTGCACGATTCTAAAAAATCGAGGTAATCAAGATGAAAAAAGGTTTTCTATATATCATTCTATCGGCTGTTCTTTTTAGTACGATGGAGATTGTGATTAAAGTCATGTCTAGTGACTTTGACTTTCATCCTATTCAACTGAATCTTATTCGTTTCTTTATTGGAGCGATGATTTTAGCTCCTCTTGCTATTCAACATATGAAAAAAAGCGGATTTACTTTTAAAAAAGAACATCTATTCTTTTTCATCATCACAGGTTTTTTATGCGTTGTCGTTAGTATGACGTTTTATCAATTAGCGATTGTTTATACAAAGGCATCAACCGTAGCAATACTATTCAGCTGCAATCCACTTTTTGTCGTTCCGCTTGCCCATTTTCTATTAAAAGAGAAACTGACTAAGCGAACCATATGGGCATTAATCATTAGCTTGATCGGCATTTTAAGCATTGTAAATCCATTCGAAATTTCTAATCCAGCAGGCATTGTTTATGCACTATTATCAGCCGTTTCATTTGCCCTCTACAGCGTTGTAGGCAAAAAAGGAATTCAACAATATAAATGCGATGGCGTTATCTTAACTTGTTTCAGTTTTGTAACAGGCAGTTTAGAGATTCTGGCTCTCATTCTTATTTCAAAAATAAATGCTGTATCTAATTGGCTTACAAGCATTGGACTGGATGTGTTTGCGAATGTGCCTGTCACCCAAGGAATTACATGGAGTACATTGCCTAGCTTAATTTATATCGGTATTTTTGTGACGGGACTTGGATTTGCTTTCTACTTTTTAGCAATGGACGTCACATCCGCTTCTACAGCCTCTACGGTGTTCTTTATCAAACCGGCATTAGCTCCGATCTTAGCCTTCTTTCTCTTGAATGAAGCTATTTCTGCCAATACAGCAGCCGGAATTGTTTTCATTATGATTGGTTCATGTCTGATTTTATTTGCAGACAAAAAACCAGCAAAACTCAGTGTCCATCGCCCAAAAATTCATTCTCATATTCGTTCCAATTGATTGAAGAGAGTGTCCCAAAAGCGGAAGATTGGGGGCACTCTTTTTGTAAAAAAGAAAAACATTCCCTTTGTAATAAAGAGAATGACCGGGAAAAATTATTTTTTCTTACTTTCCCAGTCATCCTTTTAAATAACCGTTATTCACGTCATTTCCGGATAAAACAGAACCTTTCCGTAAAATCCTTCTTTGTTCGTGATTTTTGAAAAAATTTCCGGGCCTTCTTTAAGCGAAAGTCGATGAGATATTAACGGTTTGACATTCATTTTTCCTTTTTTCATATAATCGATGGTCGTGCTCCACTCCTTGCCTGGAAATGGAGCAGAAATCGCATTCCATGAGCCTAATACGGTTAATTCATTTCTTACAATTTTTTCAAAGTAAAATCGCTCAATGTTGACATCGCCGTAAGGGATTCCCATAAAAACAACTTGGCCTCTTCGTTTGGCTAACGCAAAAACTTGTGCCGATGTAATAGGAGAACCAGCTGACTCAATCGCTATATCTACACCTTTTCCATCCGTCCATTCCATCAACTGATCATAAGCTGGTTTTTCAAGTGAGTTCATCACGACATCTGCTCCTACTTCTTTAGCGATGTTTAATTTTTTTTGATCAATATCGATTGCATAGACTTTGCTAGCGCCAAATATTTTGGCCCATTGAACAGCTAGCAACCCAATGTTTCCACATCCCACCACGGCGATCTCTGCTTCAGGTATCCTTGTTGTGCGATAAAGACTGTGGACAACGACAGCTGAAGGTTCAATAAAGACAGCCGTATCAAAATCAATCGTATCCGGTAAAGGAAGAACATTTTCCTCAGGAAGTTTTACATATTCTGCAAATGCCCCCGGATATCTCGACCCGATCACGGTCAATTTTTCACACTGTGATAATATTCCTTTTTTACAGCTGTCACACTTTCCGCAATAAAATGTAGGACATCCTGCTACACGATCCCCTATTTGAACATGATGGACATCAGAACCAATTTCCACTACTTCTCCACAGAACTCATGCCCCCATATCATTCCTTCAACGTAAGGGCCTAGTTTGGCATATCTTGACACATCAGAGCCGCATATCCCCGCTGCTTTTACTTTTATAATCACCTCGTTGCTTTTTTCAATAACCGGCTTTTCTGCTTCTTCGAATCTTAAATCTTTTTTTCCATAAAGCTTTAGTGCTTTCATGAAAGTGTACTTCCTTTCCGATCAGTCTCCATAACCTCCTGTAGTTTCCGTCGAGCGCTCTTATTTTTTGGATAAAACCTATATACTAGTGCCAAACCCAACACGATAGAGTTGATCAACAGCTGATGTTGAAAATAAAAATCGCTCATTGATCTGCCGTACTGCCCGAGTACAAAATCAAGAAATTTCTCAACCATATACGTTTATGTCGCCCGCCTTCCGTTTCCCCCGAATATCTACCAAAATCATTTTCTATTCTCGTACAAGCTGCAATCGAGCATTCTTTTTTCATCCATTATTCTGTCGGTTTTAATATTACTTTAATGGACTCACCGTTCTTAATGACCTTATATGCTTCGTCCCATTGTGTTATATCAAATTGATGAGTCACAAGCGCTTTGGCATTGACGAGTTTTTCATTCATTAAAGCTAATGACGGTTCCCAATCACTTGGCTTTTGGCTTCTCGATCCAATGAATGTGAGTTCTTTTTGAATAATTTTTTCAGAATCAATAGGGATTTCCGGGTTTTTAAAAATACCGACCTGGACAAATTGTCCTTTCTTTTTCAACAAGTCCAGTCCCATATTCACAGCCGGAACAGCACCGGTACATTCCAAAACAATATCAGCACCATATCCATCCGTTAAACTTTGTACAAGAGCGTTGATATCTTCTTCTTGAATATTGACAGCATAATCAATCCCTAGTTCTTTTGCTTTTTCCAATCGAATTTTATCGTTGGATAAACCCGTGATGACAACGGTTGTTCCATAAGTTTTCGCTATTTGAGCAGTAAGCAAGCCAATCGGTCCAGGTCCTAATACAACGACAACATCGCCTTTTTTTATCGCCGATTTCGAAACAGCATGATGAGCACATGCCAAAGGTTCCGTCATCGCTGCAGATAAATAATCTACATGTTCAGGCAGTCTATGAACGCTCTCTTTTCTAGCAATCACATACTTAGTGAAACTTCCATTTTGTTGCGTTCCCAATCCTTTTCGACTGCTGCATAAATTGTAATCTCCTGATTGGCAGTACTTACATTTGCCGCAAATATAAAACGTCGTTTCGGATGTCACTCGATCTCCAGGTTGAAACTCCGTGACATTTTTGCCAACCTCAACTACTTCACCCGAAAATTCATGTCCTAAAATAACCGGTGCACTCACTTTATAATGCCCTTGAAACGTATGAATATCGGTACCACATATACCAGAATATTTCACCAATATTTTGACTTGATCTTTTCCTACTTGTGGTTCTTCTACTTCTGCCACTTCTAAGTTTCCGGGACCAAGTTTTGTTTTTAACAGCGCTTTCATTAAAATTCCTCCTTGCTCACGATCAATAAAGACAGATTAATGGATCCAGAAGAATAGCTTATAAATCAAGTAGTTAATTAAGTTTCCACCTTGGTCAATGCTAGATATTTTACTCGCTCCATGAGGCATATGGAATTTGGCATCGATAGCCATTTGCGTATGAAGAGTCGCTAGATCTGTCGCCATGTAAAGAGATAAAGCAATCAGAATCGTTCCTACAATCACCGAATGAATAATGTTCCCTCGAGAAGCGCCAACGATAAATGCAACAATAAATGGAATAGTTGCTAAATCCCCAAATGGGAGTACGTTGTTGCCTGGCAAAATAACAGCTAATACAACCGTGATCGGTACGAGAATCAACGCAGTTGAAATGACGGAGGGGTGGCCAATGGCAACAGCTGAATCCAGCCCAATATAAATATTTTTCGCTCCGAACTTCTTTTGAAGTAATTCTCGTGCCGATTCTGAAATAGGCATAAGTCCTTCCATTAAAATTTTCACCATTCTAGGCATGAGAACCATCACGGCTGACATTGATATGCCGATTTGAATCGTTTTACCAATTGAGTAGTCAGCCAATAATCCCAACACGATTCCAAGAATAAGTCCCATAAAAATCGGTTCACCGAATATTCCGAATCTTTTTTGTATCGTTTCAGGATCGGCGTGTAGATTTTTAACTCCCGGAATCTTTTGAATCAATTTCACCAACGGGATCCCAAGCACAGCATAAGAGATGGTACTTCCTGTAGCGACCGATATGCCCGGTAATCCAAAATAATCTTCTAGCATAGGTGCAGTCCAATCAGCGACTTTTAAACAAACAATTTGGAATAAAATCGCTGCTATTAAGCCTTGAATCATACTGCCTGTTAGAGTATAAACAATCGCTCCCGTAAACGCGTAATGCCAAAAGTTCCAAATATCTACGTTCATGGTTTTAGTTGTTTTCGTCACAAGCATCAATATATTCACTAACAGCCCAAGCGGTATAACAAACGCCGCAATCTTAGAAGCCCATGAGATCGAAGCGGCCGCCGGCCACCCGACATCAATTACATTTAACTGAATTCCAAATCTTTTCACCATCCCATGAGCCGCTGGACCAAGATTGTTAACGAGTAAATCTACTACCATAAAAATTCCTACAAAAGCTACACCGATTGTAAGACCCGCACGAAAAGCTTTTCCCGGTTTTTGTCCGAACAATAGACCCAATAAAAAGATGACGATAGGCAATATAACGGTAGCACCCAGGTCCAAAAATGCTTGTATAGCATCAAAAAATCCCTTCATTTCATTGCCCTCCCGATGTCAACTGGTTAGATTTCATGGGTTCAACATGAAATTTATATCCTTCATACCCTATTTTTTTAATTCCTCTAAAATTTCTTTTTTCGCCTCGTCTAATCCAATTCCAGTTAAAAACGCTCTTGCATTGATGACCGGGAACGGATATTCCTGCTGCACGATCGTTGTACTAATTAATAAATCTGCCGAATCAACATACGACCCTACTTCGGTAATTTTGATTTGGATAATATCGCAATCAATATGATTTTCTTTACAAATTTCTTCAAGCGCCTTATTTACGATCGTAGATGTGGCAATTCCCGCACCGCATGCAACCAATACTTGTTTTTTCTTTTTCATGTTTATTCCTCTCCTTTTTGTACTCGTAAATCATGAATTAATCGATTTTTAATATTGGTTTTATTTTCTTCTGACAATAGATAATTCAATTCTTCTTCGTTTTGAAATATTTCCATTAATTTTTGAAGAAAGGTTACATGTGACCTTTTCTTATCGATCGCAAGCATAAACACTAATTTAACAGGAGTTTCGGCATTCTTCTCTCCCATGATGCCAAAATGAACTTCTTTTTTTAATATTGCTAGACTAATAGCTTTCTTATTTACATGCTCAGGATCTGTATGAGGGATCGCTACAGATACACTTTTCGTCGGTAAACCGGTCGCATAGTTTTTTTCCCTTTCGATGATCGCTTTTATAAAACTTTCTTTTACTAATCCTTTTTCCATTAAATTAGTCCCCATCATTTTCAATAATTCTTCTTTATCCGTAACCTCCAGATCCGTCAAAATTAATGATTCATCCAAATAAATTCCACACACTCATTCTCTCCTCCAGACTTTCTGAAAAACTATTTATTCGTCTACTGCATATTTCTCCATAATTGCTTGTATCTCTTGAACGGACTGGGCATGAATGATTTGCTCACGATCGCGGTCATTCCTTACTAGCTTCATTAGCTGCATTAATGCTCTAAGGTGTTGGTCTTTGTCTAACGCAGCAATAATGATGATTAACTGGATAGTATAATCAGTGGCGAATGATACTCCTTTTCTTAATCGAAGCATACTCATAGACAGTTCATTGACTCCTTCCTCTGGAGCTGCATGAGGAATCGCGGTATTGGGACCAATGACAATATAAGGATCAGAGTGACAGCGTTGAATCATGGATTCGACATATTGATGAGTAATATGTTTGCTTTTTAATAATGGCTGAGAGGCCAGCCTGATAGCTTCCTCCCAAGAATGAACAGAATGACGAAATGTAATCGTGGAAGGAGTGATTAATTCATATAAATTGGGGTTTCTGTTATTCCACCCATAATCAAAGTAAGAATGGTCTTGACGGATATACTCCATTAACTGCTTAGACAAATTTTTTTTATCTTTGATAACGCAATATTTTTGGATGATTTCCATCATATCTTCTATATTTAATTCATTTGGCACATATCCGTACAATTCATGCATGACTTGCTTCCGCAGTCTTTTTTTCTCGTCATATCCAAGAAAAGAATTTACATAGAAAAATTTCTTTTTCGTTTCTACAAAAACTGGTGAAAATACAATGTCATAGTCCATCGGATATTGTTGAAATTCTCGAATGGATAATGAATCCAAAAATATAAATTCCGGAAACAAGTTTCTTAAAGTACTAAACATATATCTGGAAACCGAAACCCCTTTTGGACAGACGACAACAGCTTTCATTCTTTTTCCAATATTTTCTCCTTGCCGTATCATCCATCCCCCTATATAAATTGAAATAAAGGTTTTCTCCCGTTCCACGGCGAATAAATACAAAGAGAAAATAGGGGAACGGAGAGAAAATATGATGCCAAATCACAAAGACGAGATCGAAAAGTTGTCCACTGCCATGAAAGAAGCAAAAAGTAAACGAGCATATGAACGCTACCAAGCGATTTATCTTCATTTGCAGGGATATACCAAAGGAGAAATCGCAACGATTATTGGTCGATCCAAGAAAACTATTTATAACTATATTCATGCCTACGCCCAGCGCGGTCTTGATGGACTGGAGATGAAATACTCACCTGGCGCCCCACGTCGATTGACCCCTGAGCAGGAAAAAGAGCTGGCTTTGATCATTGAACATCAGCTCCCCGTAGATGTGGGATTCGAAGCAAAATATAATTGGACGCTTGCGATAATCGCTGAACTCATTCAACAAAAGTGGGGGCCAACATACACGCTTCGCGGAACAAGTGACATTCTGCATCGGTTAGGGCTAAGCTATACGAAACCGACCTATACACTAGCCAATGCCGATGAAGAGAAACAAAAAGAATTCGTCGAAATCACCTTCCCTGAAGTAAAAAAAAACTGGTAGATGGGAACATCGCCCATGTCCTCTTTCAAGATGAGTCGATGATTCGTGATTACCAAGCGATTCAAAAAACATGGTTTGTCAAAGGAAAACAACGAATCATTCCGACGTTTGGAAAACATCAAGGGCTGAAGCTGATTGGCACGTTGAACTACGAAACAGGGGAAGTGTTTTGCATCGAAGAAGAATGCTATGACGCGGAAACATTTCTTCGATTTCTTCAACTTGTGTTAGAACGCTATCCCACAGGCAAAATAGTGATGATTTTAGATAACGCTCGAATTCACCATGCCAAACTCATTCAGCCATTTTTAAAAGAACACGAAGATCGGTTAGAGCTCGTCTTTTTGCCACCATACAGTCCGCAATTGAACTTGATTGAAGGGCTATGGAAATGGCTGAAATCAGACGTGATTTACAACGTGTTCTATTCGAGTGTGCAAGAAATTAGAAAGAATGTCCAAGCCTTTATTCAGCGAATCAACCAGAAACCAGAACAAACGATCGATCGTTTGTGTGTTCAGTTGTAAATCTTTAATTCAACTTATATATCAACATCGTGAAATAAATGATTTCGTTTTCCGGAATATCACATCCGATTAGGTGAACTAGCGGTTGGATAGATTTTTTCACAAGATGATGGAGTTCTTTAAAATCCTTGTTCACAACTTCATGCATATTATTCGCTTCAGTTAAGCGATATTTAATACGGTAGTAAGCAGGCTTCATATGAAGAAGCAACTTCTGAATCAACTGTTCCTGGTCTTTTAAAAAAATACATGTATTCTTTTCAAACAATACAAGCAGCTCATCTAATGCCTGAACTAGATCAGGTATGATTTCTTGTGTTAACCCTTCTGACCAATATACATTCGTTGTGAGTAAATATAGCGTGATAAAAAGACGTTCCTCTTCCGGCACATCTTTAAAATCATGAAGAATTTCCTCCGTCGCCAAATATTCCTTTGTATCCGAAATTTCTTCATAGTGGATATAAAAAGAATCGATTTGATTCCCTTGCTTAATTCGTTTTAATATAAGCAACAAAATATAGGGCATTAATATAACTTTTTCATCCGTAAATTTTAAATTTAACCGTTTTTCCACTCTTTCTATTTTCTTTTGGAATTCTGCTATTTCTTCATCCGTTATACAAGCCATTCTCTTTATTCTTTCTTTACCTTCATCCATTTTTATAACTTTATCAATCGTCGATACCAGCAATTTACGAATGTTGAGCTCTTTTCCTTCGATTAAATACCCAAATTTTCGTGAATAACGAAACTCAAGACCGTATTCAGAAACAATATTCTTAACCCGTTTCAAGTCATCCAAGGCCGTATTCTTACTTACCTTTAATTCACTCGTAAAATGAATTAATGATAACAATTCATCGCAACATAACAGCATTAATAAAATGATGTTCACACGTTCTATTTTTGATAACTCATTTACATTGCCACATTCCCATTCTTCATCTAGACGAAACTTAGATTTTAAGCCTTTATCTACAAGAAAATAGCCTTTATTTGTTCTATCAATTTCAGGAAGATTCCGACTTTTAAGCCAACCATTAATTTTTTCAATGCTATATCCAATCTGTCTTCGACTTAATTGATATTTTTTCTCTAATTCCTTGCTCCTAATATTCGGGTTTGTCATCACCTCTTTTAGGAGATATCTACTTCTCCCGTCAAGCTGCATTGTATACCTCCTTTCTTTTCACACACATTGTAGCACCAGCAAACATAAATATGGATGCGCTTTCATCCTTTTTTTTGAATATATGCAATACAAAATTGTGATTTACCTTTGGATTGAAGTTTTAGTCGTTTTTGTTTTTGCGAATGAATCAATATGAATATGAGCTCACTTCAAATGCAAGCCACTTAATCAGCGTGAAACTTCCTCTCTAATGTAAGAAAGGCAGAGGCAGCGAAGGCTGATTTCGCTGCCATCTGCCCATGAAATTGTAAGGTGTGTTTAATACCTGAGAATATAACAGGATGTTGTAGTTCAACTATTACAAGTTGTGTAGCTTTTGGTCAAAAGCACTCATTGAGGCGGAATAAATATAGAACAGAGCTGTTCCAAAATCATCTCAGGCGTATAGCCACGCACCTCTCTTTGAAACAAATAGGAATCGCTGCTTAAAGCCGCCAACAATATATCCGCTCTAAAGACATTGTGAAGATGGGTATGCTCGGCTGCAGACATCTCATCAAAAAGTTCGACGATGAATTGATGCAATTTGTTATATAAAGGACTTCGAGTTCGGTATCTAAGTCGATTGGTTGGTGCGGAGTCCTCGACTCCTTTAAGCAATTGTGCCTTTTTCTCACGAAAACGGATAAATAAGCTGAGGATCCCTTTCAATCGTTTACTTGGCGGCTCTGTCCGGTTCTGATTCAAGTACGCTTCCATATCTTCAAAAAGCAGGGAAATGTTGTCCTTGATTAAATCCAAACATAATTCACCTTTGTTTCTATAACGACGATAGAGCGTTCCCGAACCGACCTGTGCTTCTGTGGCAATTTGATTCATACTGACTTGTTCAACCCCATATTGCTCAAATAGCCTACGAGCCGCATTTAATATACGCTGACGATTCTCGGCAGCATCACGACGTTCAGAACGAGTGTGGTTTGCATCCGCATCATCCACTATACCATCACTCCCTAATATTCAATTACCAACCGCCTTGACAAGTGGAGAATTCTCCGCTTAATATTAACATAATGTATAGGAGTGTACAATATATGCAGAATCATCACAATAAAACTGCTCTGTTGGTCATGGATGTGCAAAACGGCATTGTATCGCGTTTTGCAGAAAATGAGAAAGTGCTGCTCCCGTTCCAAAAAGCCGTGGAAGCTGCTCGCCGGCACAACATCCCAGTTATTTTTGTGCGAGTCGCATTTCGCGAAGGCTATCCCGAGATCAGCCCACGGAATAAGTCGTTCTCAGCCATTGCTGGACTTGGTGGCATGACCGTCTCAGACGCATCAACGCAAATTCATGAATCGGTGCAGCCCCGACCAGACGAGCCCGTTGTGACAAAGCTTCGTTTTAGCGCGTTTGCAGGCAGCGACCTTGAAGTCATACTACGATCCCGCCAAATCGACACGCTGATTCTCAGCGGTATTGCCACAAGTGGAGTCGTTCTATCGACATTGCGGGAAGCAGCGGATAAAGACTTTGCGCTTACGGTGCTTTCAGATGCATGTCTTGATCATGATCCTGAAGTTCACCGTGTTCTCATGGAGAAAGTGTTCCCTCGTCAGGCAGAGGTGCTGACTGTCGACGATTGGATTGGTACCTTGGATTAAAAATATAGCACCCGCGTCCGCGGGCCCTGACGAAAAAATACAAGCATGGTTCAATGATCATTGTTCATGATTGATTCGCTAGCAATGAAAAAGAGCAAGTATAGCAAAAGGAAGGCTTATATTCATGCCGATTTGGAAAAGGAATTTAATCGTTTGTTGGTTTGGAATGTTTGTAACCAGTATAGGGATGAGTCAAATTGCCCCTGTTTTACCTCTCTACATAAAAAATCTCGGAGTTCATAATACAACTCTAATCGATCAATTTTCAGGGGTTGCTTTTGGTGTTACCTTTATCATTTCATCTGTTTTCTCACCTATTTGGGGCCATGCTGCTGACAAATTCGGACGAAAACCCATGCTTTTGCGAGCAAGCCTTGGTATGGCAATAGTTGTATTCTGCATAGGTTTTGCGCAGAATGTATATGAATTGATTGGATTAAGAGTGTTGCAGGGCATTATCACAGGTTATAGTACTGCCTGTACGACTTTGATCGCTACTCAAACAGACAAAGAGCACGCTGGATGGGCTTTGGGTACCCTTTCAACAGCAAATATAGCAGATTCTTTGCTTGGACCAACGATTGGTGGTTTTATTGAGGATCACTTCGGCATGCGAAATGTATTTTTTATAACAGGTGCACTGCTGTTGATTGCCTTTGTGACAACCGCTTTATTTGTAAAGGAATCTTTTACTCGTCAAGATAAAAAGACGCTTAGTACAAAGGAAATATGGAATACTATTCCTAAAAAAAGCCTGATTATTATCATGCTTGTGACTTTTTTTGTCATATATCTAGCATTATATTCTGTTGAACCAATCATAACCGTGTATGTCACCCAGTTATCCCAAAATACCAGCCACGTTGCTCTGTTAGCCGGAATCACTTTCTCGGCTTCAGGTCTGGCAAATATCATTGCCGCTCCAAGACTAGGGAAAAATTCTGACAAAATCGGAGCTCAGAAAGTGATATTAGTTGCACTTGTAATGTCAGGACTGCTTTTTATACCACAAGCCTTTGTCAAAAACCCTTGGCAGTTCATGGCGCTTCGCTTTTTATTAGGATTAGCAACGGCAGGGTTGGTTCCTTCTGTTAATGCCCTTGTTAAGAAAATAACACCAGATTCTCTTACAGGCAGAATTTTTGGTTTTAGCATGTCAGCAGGGTATTTAGGCGTATTTGGCGGTTCGATATTGGGCGGGCAAGTGGCAGCCTATTTGGGGATCAGATATGTCTTCCTTATTACTGGTGCATTGTTGCTGATAAACGCAGTTTGGGTTTATTTTAAAGTGTATAATAAGCTTCGTTTAACAGAATAAGCTCACTATGTGATTGGGCATACATTCTTCTTGTTACTGATCGGTTCATCCTTTATTGGGCAGATGGCAGCAAAATCAGCCCTCGCTACCTCTGCCCTCTAATAGAATGGTAAGCTTTTTGTTCTCATCATTAAAGACTAACAATGAGATGGATGGTGTGTAGAATAATCGCCTTTCTCCCCTACTACTTTAATTCAGTATATTTCTTTTTTGATCCGAAAGATTTTTCAATGGGATATTTTTGTTCGTTTTTCTTTATTTTTTCTTCAATGGCTTCCTCTAAATCAATTTCTAATTCATGCGAAAGCAACAGTGCATAAATGACTACATCGGCTATTTCGTCTTTGATGTTTTCAAAGTTCACTTCTACGGCTTCCTCGCTGCTTTTCCATTGAAAATTCTCCAGCAACTCCCCCGCTTCTAAACTCAATGAAATCGCTAAATCCTTTGGATTATGAAACTGACTCCAATTCCGAGCATCGCGAAATTCAATAATTTTTTGCTGTAAATGTTTCAATACCGTCACCTCTAAATAATGAAATGATTTCATTACGAATTGTATCAAAAGACTAGACAGCTCTGTTGCCTTACCAACTCCAACGTTTCATCGGTATCATCTTGACACACCCTGAGCACCAACGATCTGTTGATGTGATGTGCCGTGTTATAATCACTATACCTTATGGTTTTATCCCTTTACGGAAGGAGATCTACTTTTGAATATCATGAAAGAACTATTTTCTGTCAAAGAAGTCGATGATTTTGTTGACCGTCACGAGTTAGCGTTTTTATATATATCCAGAGATCATTGTAGTGTGTGCCATGATTTATTGCCAAAAATTCAAAATGTCATGGCCGATTTCCCTGATATTCAACTAGCTCTTGTCAATGCCGATCACGTTCCGGAAGTTGCAGGGCGTTTTACCATTTTCACCGCCCCCGTTTTGTTGTTATTTGTAGATGGGAAAGAAGTACTTCGGGAAGTGCGATTTGTTCATGTAGAGCCGTTTCGGGAAAAAGTGAACAAAATTTATCGTTTTATACAAGAATAGGCAGCCATCTTGAAGTGGCTGCCTTTTATTTTAGTGAAAGCGCCAATTGCATACGCATCATTCCAAAAATGAATAACAATTTTAAATAAGTTTGTATTTTGTCCTTCCGTTTCAGAGTATGGTCCGAAGGATACTGTCACAAATTGGAATGCGCCGGTTCACAACAGCTTTTTTCTGATGCTCTTTTTTTCTTTACCCTTTCCAAAGATGAAATACTTTTTACACTTATAAAACATATTCATGATATCGTTCATAATCATCCTCAAACACTTCTATAGATAATTTTTCTTCTTCATTATCAAACGAATGTCATACGGCAGTCGAAATTTTAGAAATAAAGCTCTCTATTCATCCATCTAGTGACAGACAAAAAGGGGGCACTTCGATAAGTGAGTGTCCCCCAGCAATTGACATAGACCGAAATTTATTTTTTTCAAAAACAACTACCCCACGTAATAGGGACGGTTCACCATTTATTGCTTTATACCGTTTCCAACGGTATATCATAGACTATATCCAAATTTATATTTCTAAGAAAAGGGGGAAGAATTCCACAGACGCTTACATTCACTTTTAATTGCGGAAGTGCTTCTAACTGAATGGAGTGAATTTTTGCCTCATAATCACCACGTTTCTTAATAAGTTGAAACATAAATTCACTATAAAAGGCTGGGATATAACCCAATTTCCGCCCTTCACTAGTTAATACAATTACTGCTTTTGAATCATGTAAATTATCTGGCTCTAGTTGAAACTGTACCTTTTCTCCGATTTTCAGTTGTCCAACGATCTGTTCTCCTTCATAATATTTCCATCCAGCAATGTAAAAATTAAAGTCAAAGTAATTTCCGTATACATAAATAGGGGCAACAAACTCATATGAATCAGTTGCAAGCCTTCCGCCGGTAACTCTCAATAAATCCATTTCCGTATAATCGTTGGACAAACCGTGTGTTCGTAGAATTTCCTGGAAATCTGGTCGCCGATGATCCGGCAAACGACGTGCAAAAGGACCGAATAACTTATCAGAAATATATGTTTTATCAATATCTCGAAATGCCAGATGCGGTTGATATCCGTTCTCTATCGCTTCTAATAACCCTCTTCTTCGTCTAATCTTATTATAATAAAAAACATATTTATCTTCATTGTGTACTAAATTCCCGATATGATAACGTTGTCGAGTACGTTCATTTTGCCAAATGAGCCAAAGCACAAAAGGACGAAACATTATTTCACCTCCGTATACCAATTCATTAGCCATTCTTTCCGGTATTTTAATAATTGTAATACCCATTCTTTATAAACTCTATTCATTACCTTGTCTGAAATCGAACTTAAAATATCAGATATTTCGTTTTTATTTATTTGACTCATTCGTTCAATCATTTCTTTCATTTCGCACGGGAATAATTCGTTAATAAAAGTTAACAATTCTCTATACTTCGGCTTCTTTTTGTGTGGTAATCCAATTAAAGAGTAACTTCGGTTTGTGAAAGCTTCAAACATTCTTTGATCTCGAAACATTTTCAAAATACGCTCTTCCCTTAATTGATATCCTAATGATGCCCCATTATCGTATATAGGAGCAAGCTGATAATTTGATTGATCAACAATGAGTCCCCAATTATCGCAATGTCGATCTTGATTAGCAATGAACGCATCGAATACTGGAATTTGTATAAAATCTCTTTCGAGGCTAAATTCAGATAATACTTTTATTATATTCGGAAAATCGTAATATTTTAAACTATATCTATCAAAATCCTCCGCAATGGCAAAAAATAAATCACCGCCTTCATAAAACTCTTCCCCATCACGGATGAAGTTTTCCGATAAAACACCTAATACACCGTTATAAATCGCTAAATCAGCTTTCATTGTTTTTAAATCTATTTTTTGTCCAATTTTTGACGCAATTACCTCTGCCCAAGCTTCTCCTGTACTCTCCTTAGGTATTTTAAACAAATAAGTACGTCTGTTCATCGGATTAATCAACCAAAACTTCTGCCTAGTTCCTGAAGCTTGTTTTTCATCATCCTTTTCCCACCGACTAACATCAATCAGACTCATGAGCGAAATCCTCTTTCATTATTTTTAATCCAATACCTTAATTTGACTAAAATCAGAAGACAACGCACTATCAACCAATCCTATATTTGGTGGCTTAGTCACAAGTTTCTTAACCACTATCATTGAATTCCTAACATGATCAAATATATTTCCCGTTAAGTTTTTACAAACATTATAGCATGTCCAGACTCACTATAACTCATTGAGAAATACCCGATATTTTTCGGATGTACTTTGTATCAGATAGAGACTTCTTGGCTCATTTCGTAGCTCTTTGTATCTTTTATTTACAACGTAACATTGTTATGTTACATTTTTCGTGTGAAGGAGGTGCCGTGTAGTGGATCAAGAATTGATTTCTAAAAAAGAGCTGCTCGAATTAACCGGAATTTCTTACGGACAGCTGTATCGTTGGAAACGAAAAAAGCTAATTCCTGAAGAATGGTTCATTCGAAAATCGACTTTTACCGGACAAGAAACGTTTTTCCCGAAAGAAAAAATATTAACAAGAATAGAAAACATTAAAAATATGAAAGACGATTTATCGTTGGATGAATTGGCGAGTATGTTTTCTTCTAACCCCGCAGACATCACACTCAAAAAAGACGAACTTCTTAATCGAAACATTATTTCGTTAATGACATTGCGTTTTTATAAAGAACAAAAAGGAGAACATGAAACATTTTCATTTGTTCAACTGTTTCAACTCTATGCGCTGGAAAAGCTTCTCCAATCCGGAGATATCAGTTTGGAAGAGGGCAAAATCATCTTGAATGTATTAGAGACCCATTATCCAAAACTTCAAGGTCGGAGTGGTGAATTGATTTTGATACGAAAAATGGGGATATCGACCTGTATGATAGTGGCAAACGGAAACGACGTGTATTTTGAAGAGGATGTAAAAGTAGTGGCCCGTCTTCATTTATCAAGCTGCATGGAGGAATTAAAAATGAAAATATTGGAGGGATAACGGGTGGAAAGACAGGATTTAGTGATCGCAGGTTTCGGAAATGCTTCCGGCGGAAATTACAACCTTGTAAAAATTTCCGGAAATGGTGAATTGCAAGGCGATCTTGATTGTATCGAATTGAACATTCAAGGAAATGCCAAAATTTATGGCAATGTGAAATCAGAAACAACCTATGTTGCCGGGACAGCGAATATGCACGGAGCGCTGCACTCAGAGAAGATAAAAATCCAGGGCAAAGCTAGCATTGTCGGAGATGTGGAGTGCAAAGAAGTTCGTTTTAACGGAAGCGGAAAAGTGAAAGGAAATGTAACAGCGGAAGAGTTGCGTATTCACGGCGGAGCGACGATCTCAGGTGATTGTGCATCAGAAGTATTTGAAACAAACGGGAGTTTCCGTGTCGGTGGATTATTAAATGCAGGAAACATTCAAATTCAGTTGTTTGGAAATTGTCAGGCAAAAGAAATTGGCGGCGAGAACATTGAAGTGAAAAAACAAAGAAGGATTTTTTTTAAAAAGTGGTTTTTCAATGCCGTATTAAACGCTGAAAGCATTGAAGGAGACGAAATTTATTTGGAGAATACAAAAGCAAAAGTAGTGAGAGGAAACCGAGTGATACTTGGTCCTGGCTGCGACATAGAATTTGTGGAATATAAAAATCATTTTCAATGCGATAAAAGATCAAAAGTCAAAACCAGCAAAAAATTATAGAGGAGGGAGACCGACAGTGGAAAATGATACGCTGCGTCATTTAACGGTGACCGGTACTGGTATTACTTCTGGAGGAACTTTCAACAAAGTAAAAATTCGCGGAGAAGGCACCATTAATGGAGACTTGCATTGCGTTCAATGGAAAGTGTTTGGAACCGCCGATGCGAACGGGTTCGTCAAGGCAAAAACGATTGACATTTTCGGTCAGGCAAATATGAAGGGAAATGTAGAGGCAGAATCCATCAAGATTTTTGGAGAAGCCGATATAGAAGGTCATGTCACGTTGAAAGATTTAAACCTTCGTGGAGCCGTTCATATAAAAGAACGTTTAGTCGGAGGACATATTCATGGTTATGGCGAATTGAAGATTGAAAACGATTGTGAAGCCGATTCTATTTCCTTAAAAGGAGCCGTCGCCATTGGCAGAACGTTAAATGCAGAAAAAGTATCTCTCTATCTTCATTTTGAGGATAGCCGTATTGAAGAAATTGGCGGAGAAGTCATTCGCGTCACCAAAAGCAAAGCATTTAATGTCATCAATTTTCTAAAACGATTTAGACATGATTCCGCCAAGCTCGTTGCAGAAAGCATTGAAGGAGATGACATTTATTTAGAATACACGAAAGCAAAAGTCGTCAGAGGAAAAGAAGTAACGATTGGTCCAGGTTGTGAGATTGACCTAGTAGAATATCAAACCAGCTTTCAACAAGATGAAAAAGCGATTGTAATAGATAGTAAAAAAGTATAGAATCGAATCGTTCCATTTAAGGGGAGGTGGCTTTCGGTGAAAAAGAAAGAAACGAACATAGCGTGGGTTGTGGCAGGTTTATTATTAGGAATTTTCGTTGCGGCAATCGATAACACCATTGTGGCAACGGCTATGGCGACCATTGTAGCGGATCTTGGAGGACTGGACAAATTTGTTTGGGTAACATCCGCTTATATGGTGGCCGAGATGGCTGGGATGCCGATTTTTGGAAAACTTTCGGATATGTATGGCCGAAAACGGTTTTTCATTTTTGGGCTAATCGTGTTTTTAACCGGTTCGATGTTATGCGGCGTTGCCCAAAACATTGTTCAGCTCAGCCTTTTTCGAGCGATTCAAGGAATTGGCGGCGGTGCGTTAGTTCCTATTGCCTTTGCCATTATGTTTGATCTTTTTCCGCCTGAAAAACGCGGAAAAATGGGGGGTTTTTTTGGAGCGGTATTTGGTTTGTCGAGCATATTCGGACCATTGCTTGGCGCTTATATCACGGATTACTTCGATTGGCGCTGGGTATTTTATATTAACATCCCTATTGGTCTTCTATCGTTCTTTTTCGTTACCTTTTTTTACCGCGAATCGCCTGTTCATGCGAAGCAAAAAATTGATTGGTGGGGAGTCGTTACACTCGTTCCCGCGATCATTTGCCTAATGTTTGCTCTTGAACTGGGCGGAAACCAATATGAATGGAGCTCCAAAGTCATCATCGGTTTATTTTCCGCTTTCGCTGTTTTATTTTTGCTGTTTCTTTATGTGGAGACAAAGGCAAAAGAACCCATTATTTCCTATCATATGTTTAGAAAACGTTTGTTTGTAGCAAGCAATCTTGTAGGGTTCTTTTCCGGAGCTACCTATATAGTTGCCACCGTGTACATTCCAATTTTTATCCAAGGAGTGATCGGCGGTTCAGCAACGAATTCAGGGCTGGTTTTGCTGCCGATGATGTTGGCGACGACGGTATCCGCTCAATTAGGCGGTTTTTTAGCCAATAAAATGAGTTATCGAAACGTCATGATCATCTTTACATCGATTTTCATTATCGGCATGTTTCTATTAAGCACAATAACAGTCCATACTTCTCGCCTTATGATTACCTTGTATATGATTATAACCGGATTAGGGGTAGGCGCTTCTTTTTCCGTTTTAGGTATGGCGGCTATCCACCATTTTCAGCATAAAGATCGTGGGGCGGCCAGTTCAACCAATTCCTTTTTGCGTTCGCTTGGAATGACGATTGGGGTCACGGTGTTTGGAATTATTCAAAGAAATCTTTTTAAACATAATTTAACGGACACATTCAGTGGCATGTCGCAAGCACCACAAAACTTGAATTTCAAAGATCCAAGAGCGATACTATCGCCGGACACGCGCTCCCACATTCCAGAACCAGTGCTTGATAAAATCACATCAGCGTTGTCATCTTCCATTGCCCATACCTTTGTGTGGAGTCTTATTCCAGCGCTGCTGAAATTATTATTTGTAATGTTTATGACGAATGATCAACTATCCACCAATTTCAGAGCACAACCAGTTAAAATCAATGAAGGAAAATAAGGTTGTATTCTGGGGCAACAAAGCCGATATTCTCTTCATGAATGTTACAACAGATGTTTTAGATCTATCATTTTTCAACAAGACAATTGGCAACACTTTTCGTGTCCAGCATTATTAAGACACTTTGCCAGCAAAATAATAGAGTATAAACTTAAGAAAGAAAACTTGGTGTTCCATTCCCCCTTCCGTCATCGTGATGGTTAGGGGGATAAATTTATATATGCTTTCTTTCCATGATTTTTAGGCCAAATTCACGTAGGAATAATGAGTAAAAAGATAAAACGTCCTCTACTTTTCAATCGGTTTTACCGTATAGATGAAGCGCGAACACGCAACAGGGGCGGTATGGGATTGGGGCTCGCTATCGCCAAGGAATTCATATTAGCCCATGGCGGCACAATAGAAGCAGAAAGCCAACCAGGCAAAGGCACCACTTTCATCGTCAGATTGCCTTTCATGGATTGAAAACTCCGAACTCTAATTTCGAGTTCGGAGTTTGTTGGATGATTCTGATTCGTATCAGTCTCTTTGGATAAAGATGCTTCATCCAAACTGTAATTTCTTAAATTTATCCCAATGCAGTAAATGTTTCAATATGACAAGCATATGTTCCTATGAACTCTATAAAAAGATTTTCTGATATATAATAAATTACAAGCTATTTGATTCGTTCTCAACACCTTTGCTTTTAACGAGTATCGAAAATTCAATCTCTTATACCCTTTCGATCCATACACCCCCTATGATTCGTTTCACTAGTTTGCCACAATGAAAGGAGATAGTAGTATGAACCTTTCTTCGATTTTACGAGAAGCGCTTGATCAAATCGGCGACAAAACAGCGATCGTCCAATGCAAAAGCGTATCCGGCGGCGATATCAACGCTGCCTATTATGTAAGAAGTGAACATCGTTCCTATTTTGCCAAAATCAATGAGCGTATTCCTCCTCGCTTTTTTCAAAGTGAAGCAGCCGGTCTTGAATTGCTGAGGCAAACGAATGTCGTTCGTGTTCCAAAAGTATATCATTGCGTGGAAGCCGAAGACGGATCTTATGGTTTGCTGTTGCTTGAATGGATTGAAGGTGAAGAAACGGATCAAACTGCGGTTTTGCTAGGTCAGGCAGTAGCTCGCCTTCATCAATGTTACGGTCAGTATTTCGGATTAGCCGAAGATAGCTTCATTGGCCGTCTTCCTCAAAAAAACGGACAATATGAAAACTGGATCGATTATTTTCGGGAACGGCGGCTTCTTCCGCAAGTTCAATTGGCAAAACAAAAAGGAAGAATGCCAACATATAGACGAAAGAAAATGGAAGCATTGTTACAGTCGCTTGATCAATGGCTCCCACCTACATGTAAGCCATCTTTATTGCACGGCGACTTTTGGGGCGGAAACTGGATGGCAGGCGAACATGGAATTCCTTATCTCATTGACCCTTCAGTATTTTATGGGCATTCAGAAATGGATATTGCCTTCACGGAACTGTTTGGCGGATTTCCAAATGCTTTTTATCGCGCGTACAACGAAATTCAGCCACTTTCTCCGGAATATGAGGATCGAAAAGAGCTGTATCAACTGTTTTACTTGCTCGTTCACCTGAATCTGTTTGGAGAAACATACGGAGCTTCCGTCGATCGAATCTTGCAAAGGTATGTTGGATAATTTAAAGGCGAACAGTGACCATTCCTGTTCGCCATTTTCATTATTTTATATGTAGATTCGATGAAGGGACTGAAGAGACTTCTTTTCCATGCGCTTCTCCACTGACATTTAAGATAATCACACCGGCAATAATCATTAAGATGGCCACCATCTTTAAGAAAGAAAAGTGTTCTTTGAAGTATAAAATGCCTATGATGGCAATAATCGCAGTACCAAGTCCGGACCATATGGAATAAGCGATGCTTACATCTATCTTTTTCAGTGCCAATGTAACTAACGTAAGGCTGGCTCCATAAAATACAAACATGAGTACAGAAGGAATGAGCTTCGTAAATCCTGCTGACATTTTCATTGAAGTTGTGCCTAAAACCTCCGAAAGAATTCCTAATAAAAGCAAAATCCAACTCATAAACGTTTCACCTCCCTTTTTCAGAAGTACATATCATGAAAGGATATTATGAAATTTTCATCACATTGATGCCTTTACAAAGAAGGGTACCATAATACATGTGCAATCGCGATAAATCTTGTTCTTGGCGCTTCGGTTTGAGCTTGAAAATCGGACCTGGTCAAACTTTTTTCGCATTTGTTGAAATAATCCGTGCATGATATTGTGATCAGAACACAACGAATGGAACCTAAAAAGGTTCCATTCGTTGTTCCAATGATATTGCTTAATATGGACGATCCCCAACGATTGCAACGCGTTCAGCCTTACGCGGATTTGGATAATAGTCCGATACCGCATAATGTTGGGTTGCACGATTATCCCAGAAAGCGATGGAGTCCTTTTCCCAACGAAAACGCACCTGATATTCAGGAATGTGAGCTTGACGGAACAAATACTGAAGCAGCTCTTCACTCTCATCAGGGTCCAGACCTACGATTCGAGTCGTGAACGATGGATTCACAAACAAAGTCTTCCGTCCAGTTTCCGGATGGGTTCGAACGATCGGATGTTCAACAGGCGGAAATTTTTCTTGTTGAACCGCTAACTCTTCCGGTGTCAATAAATCGCTGAAAGCAGGAGTAAAATCGTGAATGGCAGTAAGGTGATCAATACGCTCCTTCACTTCGTCAGGTAAATTATCATATGCAGCGGCCATATCTGCCCATAACGTGTCGCCCCCGACAGGAGGAACTTCTATTAATCTTAATATCGCTGCTTTCGCAGGATTGGGGCGAAAAGTGACATCCGTATGCCAAATATTTTCTTTTCCAGTTTCTTTCTTCCCTTTGGAAAAGCGAACAATCTCCTCAGATTGATCTTCTTCAACAGGATAAAATGGATGAACTTCTAATTCACCCCACAGCCGAGCAAACGTCCGCTGCTGTTCACTCGTGATTTTTTGGTTGCGAAAGAAAAGAACCTTCCATTCCAATAATGCCCGATTCAACTCTGCTTGCTTTTTATTTGTCAATCTTTTTTGAATATTGTTTTTTCAATTATCACGATCAACAGCACCACAAAGCGATATATAACGAAAAAAATTCCTTCTACTTGACTTTGGATTTATCGCGATTTAATTAAAATCCTTCAAAAGTTGAAAATTCCTTTATTTTTACAGCGAAAATTTCTATACAAACGGATTCATCCTCACCTGCGTCATTTCTTGTCATCTTTCCTGTTTTATGATTATAATAAAATGGAATAGCATAAAATCGAGTAGGAGGGAGCGATTAACTCCCGTCCTCTCACACCACCGTACGTACGGTTCCGTATACGGCGGTTCAATTAAGATAATTGACGCAAGTCTTTATAACTTCCGTGAATAGCTGTTCTCTTTATGCCAGTGGTCACTCCACCCTCCAAGAGGTCTCCCACGGGATTCACCGCTTCCTCCCTCAAGTGAGGTACTACGTTTTCTGTGTTCATCATGACTCACTGAATACCAAGGGCTATTCTCTCTTAATTGTTCGGTCCTTCTTAGTTGTTCTAGACCAACTAATACTATGACCTCTGCTGACTTCTGACGGTTCAGCTACTTATCACTAAGTAGGTTATGAAGAGCACTTCACATATCCGCCAGACCTCCCCGGGTAAGTACATGCACTTTCACACCATCTATCCGCCTCATTTACTCGATATGACCTTCGACAGAAAGGGCTTTGTTTTGTTATGCAAACTCACTCCATCATACCTAGCCTTATATGAGGTTCGTGTTCCTCGGACCGGTGTTTTGCCTCCAGCTTCCTTCAGATTCCGCGTCACCACGGACACCCTTGCTCTTGGCTAACCTCTACTTCTGTCTTCGGGGTTCGGGACTTACACCCTATAGTTCATGTACATGCCGGGCGCACATAAAAAAGACATTGGCGGTCACCAATGCCCTAACATACACAGCTTACTGCAAGAAGTGCAGTGGCCCTCGTATTCGCGGATATGACCCACCCTTACTTAGGCTCGGCAGGGTGGGTTACTTTTTGTCTTTCGACACAGAAATGACGGCAACGATTAAGGCCGCAAACGAAATCATTAACGTCAACGCATCGGAAACCGTCATCATCAGTGATACCCCCCTTTCTTCAAGGGAGTAATCACTGCCCACCCTGCATGCAGCTGTGCAAGTTTATTATTCATACATAATTTCCATTTTTTTATTTTTAATCCAAATGATGTAAACTTTCCCCATAGCTGAATTCCGGAAAAACAATAAAAACGCTCTAACCTAAATCACTAAGAACTGCATTTCAAATACCCTTTCACGGGAAAGCTAAACATCCTTATCCATTTATTGACAACGATGACTAAAAAAATGATCTTCGTTCTTGTTTTGGTCCTGCCCTCCCATTTTGCGATGAACGTTTTTCGCCTGATCTACGCTTCCTACCCTTCTGCCCACTCAGTTACGTTTCTTAATTCCTGTTTGCCTTATTTCTTTATTTTCGAATTTTGCCGGCAGTGCTTTCATAAAGTCTTCATCATTTATTTTCAAAGCACGTAATAAGATGATCATATACACATCTCGTTTCCATTGGTATGACCTCTTTAGATTATCTATTTTCCATGTATTCAAGACTCAGTGGACTTCGTTTGGAACGCTAAACGTCACACTTGCCATCCCTTTCATTTAACAAAATGTTTTGTTGAGGGAGGGGTAGACATTTTGGGGCTGATAAAGAAAAAGAAAAAACGGAATACACCCCCATTTCTTCTTGAAATCAATGAGGAGTTAAAGAAAAAGGGCAAAGGTTTCAAAATGGCCGCGGTAAATGAATCTGATTTAACGATAGAGGAAAGAAAACTCATCCAACAAATACTCATCCAAACCGAAATCAAAAATCAAAACAATATCACCAGAACGAAAAGCTACTTGGATGTTTATTTGCGTCATCCGGAAATTCATTGGGCGTTTTTGGGACATATGGTTTCCAGAAACGGCGGTTGGAATATGACTGACTTAAAAGGTGATCTCTTGTCCCATTTATTAACGGAACAGGAACAACAATTTTTCTTTTCCTTTTTGGAACGTGGAAATTGGCTTATTTTTCAAGATATATACCCGCAGTTTTTGCTTTATGAAGAAAGCATAAAAAGAAAAAAACCGCTTTTTTCCCTTCTCCCTTTTTTTTCATGTCTCCACTTTTATGGAAACGATCTGGAACCACTTTTGGAAATATCGTGACCCTTATATTCTCGCCATTGCTCTTGTCATAAATGAACAAAGCTATTTAGAAAAGCGAGTCATTCAAAATGCCCTTTTTCAAAAAAACGTCTTTCATACAATAGAGTTTAAGCTTCAAGATTTTCTTCGATTAAACCATATTTTGTTTCCTTACTATAAAGAAAATGAGAAGCGAAGTATCGGTCTTATGGGGCAAACATTGCAACGTTTCGATTCCCTTCATGAACGGATTTTATTAGGAAAACGGTTATATTCCTTGCTTTTTTATAATAAAGAGGGGGTAGACACGTTCATTCGTTGGGCCGTTTCTTGCCCTCACACTGGATCTCGCAAAGATTACTGGCCCCACCTATTTCATGACGTTCGTGAATCGATTCCGGGCCGGCCCTATCGACGCCGTATGAAAAACGGCCAAATACAAAAAGGGGTCCCTCGAATCTATAGTCCAAGATTAGAGTACGCATGGAAAAACGTTTCACATGAGAAAGCAGACATTGGAGATTGGTTCCATGACTGGACGATTACGGATTATTTCAACAAGCTAGATGAAGAAATAAACGGGGAGATTGCCGATGAATATTGTGAAACGATCGAAAAAATGGAACTTGCGGTTATCGCGAAGAAAGCCATTTTCCGTTAAAAGCAAAACAATTGCTGCCTATATTTTGACCGCTTTGTTCGCCTCATGGATAGGAACTTATTTGGATCTTTATTTTGTCGGAAACGAGTGGTACAGCTTTCCGTTAAGACCCTATTCAGCCATTTTCACCTTTTGTTTTCTACCTGAATCCGTGATGAATTGAAATCGACTTTGATTTTGTTGTAATTTTGATGGATTGATAATCCATAAAACCCTTTTTATGCTTATGACCTATGTCATCTCTATTTCCGAAAATGGAACAAATCTCTTTTTTAGGTATACGAACCAAAAAAATAGACAAAAAAGCACAGGGAGTGACGTTGGACATCAGTGCCCGAACATTCGTTCGTTATCTTGCCTCTCTCCATTTCTGATAGACGTTCAGTAGGGGCTCGCTATAGCCACTCCTTCGCGTCCGTTTCATCCAGATCTGTCGTGATCGACGGACGAGTCGCCCTGCCATCGTGATCACCGTCTGAATAATCGTCTTGATGCGGCGGCGTTTCACTTTGTGGTGCAACGGATGTCTCGGATCGCTTAATAGATCTTGTCCAATCAGACGAAGAAGATTGTAAACGAAGGCTCCCATGACCAACACGAGCGCATTCGTTTTCATCTTCCCAGATGGAAGCCGCTCTAAATCTAAGTCGCTCTTCAGTTCGCTATGAAACTGTTCGCATGTCGCATGGTCATGATACAACGCGAGCACATCGCTCATTCGAACATGCTCGTATCCTTTGAGCCGCACCCAATAGCTTTCCACTTCATAATCAGGAACGAGCATCAGCTGTCCATTGCGTTCCATCGTCCGTTCCGTCACTTGGGTGACTTGAACGTACGTATACGTGTTTCCATCGATCGCTGCCTTCTGTGGAAGGCATAGCTCATAGGTTTGTACTCCTTCGCTTTGTCCATCATCGACACGTTTGCCCTTTTGCGAAGCGATCTGGAACCAAAGCGCTTTCGATTCTCGGCGTAAGTTTCGCTTGATGACAAAGTCCACGTCTTCCTTTAGGCATACGTGCACATTCGCTTCTGCATCGTTTCCTGCATCCATGCGAACAAGCAGACGAGATGAAGTCAGTTGACGAGCTCGACGGATAGCGGTGACTAAAAACGAGGGCATGTTGTCTTGCACATGTTGTTTCCCTGGACGCAACTCGGCATGAACGAGATACCCTTCCTTCCCTGCATACGCAAACAACGGTGTAAAACCGTCAAATCCTTTATACGTTCGACTGACTCCTTCTTTTTTCGTATCGGAGTTGTCAAATGGGGAACCATCTATATCAAGGGGAAGCCATGTCGTCTTTCCTTTGGTCCAACAAGGGGACAAAGTGGCATGTCGTTGAATCAACAGACGTATGGACTCCTCCCAAAGAATCGTTTCGGTCATCGGAAGACAAGCGAGCTGATCGAGTCGTTGTCGCAAGGTTGGAGAGGAAGGCACGTGCTGAATCCCCATCGATGCCGAAAAGATATCGTCCTGACGATACGCTTCGATATGATCGAAATCCGTTTTTCCTGTGGCAAGCAAGCCAATCATCGAGCGAATGACATCGCTATGGGAAATGTGCACTTCTCGACGAACCGTTGGAAGCCGAAGTGCGTTTACCCGTTTATCCAGTTTCGTTCGATGGAGTAAGTAGCCAACGAGAGCAAGCCCAGCACTTGGGGTAATCGCTTCATCTGTCAATACAAACCGAATCGGGAAATCTTTCATCACATCACCTACTTGATGAAGAATCGTCAACGTCGTTTTTCCTTATCGTATCAACGGTTTGCGACCATTGTAAAGATGTTTTGTCACGGATTCAGGTTCTATATTTTATGGAAAAGTTAAACATTTGGAAAAAAGGGGCTTTTATCATCATGGCAAGTCTAGCAATGTCATTTGTTGAAAAACAATCAGAAGCATTCGGGTGGTTTGTTCATCATAATCAATGGAAACATTCCTATTCTTTTTTTGGATATGGTCTTTTTATGATCATCGTATGGAAGTTCTTTCGATGGATGAATTCAATCATGAGTTAAATAATAAAATGTCTTTTCAAGAATAATGGTTTTGTGGCTCTCTTCCGCATGTAATCTTTATAACAGTACACTATTAGAAAAGGTTTGCAGTCGAGAGCCGTGGACATGAATTTTGCTTTAATAAAATTTGAGTGCGGATTAGCGACGTTTCCGTCCTCCGACTCATTCTTTATCCTGACGTCCAGTCAAGATATCTATACTTTGGATGCATTTGTAGTAATTCTGATACGGTCACAAATTTATATCCTCTTTTTTGAAGTTCCGGTAAAATTTTTTTTAGTGCTTCAATCGTTTGACGACGGTCTCCGCCGTTATCATGAAATAAGACAATATCCCCATTTCGGGCGTTAGATAAAACCTTTTTTACAATATTATGAACGCCCGGTTTTTTCCAATCATACGTATCTTGATGCCACGACCACATCACAACCGTATAACCTTCTTGGTTCGAAACATTAATAATGGTTTCATTATAATAACCTCCTGGCGGGCGAAACAATTTAGGAGAATATCCAGTCAGTTGCGTAATCGTTTGTTTTGTTTTTCTTAATTCATTTCTAATTTCTTCCTCGCTAAGCCCCCTAAAAACGGAATGATGGTATGTATGGTTCGCTAATTCATGTCCATCCAAAATTTCTCGTTTCACTACATCAGGATGAGCTTTTACACAGGTCCCCACCACAAAAAAGGTTGCTTTAGCATGATATTGTTTTAAAATATCCAGAATTTGCGGAGTATATTTTGAACTAGGTCCATCATCGAATGTCAATGCAATGACTTTTTGTTTGGTCGGTATTTCCCAAATGGCTTTTCCGTGTTCTTCATAAAACTTTCGGCCTCTATTCAAATCGTTCGCTTTTACGAAAACTGTACAAATAAACGACAGAGCAACCGAACAACCTATGATCAAGATACACCATAGGACGAACTTTTTGTTGATCATCAAGCAACAACACCTTTTGTGTAAATTCGTTGTTTAGGTTAGGATGTTTCAAAATCATGTCTGCAAGAATGATTCTTCCATTGTTATTTTTCACATCCATTCAAATGGAAAAAATTCAAGCACCGTTTACATACGATGCCAACAAAGAATGGAACTCTCTCCCAATTCACATCTGTCAAAAGCGGAGCAATCTCTATGGACTTAGACCCTTCAACAAGAAACGTTGAACAGAATGGAGTTAAAACAAACGAAATAACATCGGACAGCAACATACGTTTCATGGAAAACAAAAGGGATGATATCAGGTTTTACACTTTTAGATAATAGAAACGTTCTTTCGTTCGCTATTCACATCACACATCTTTTACTCATTTTTCGTCTCCCTTATTTTGTCCAGATGATTAATTTTTATCGAAAACAGATTATGCCAAAGCAACTGGACAAACATTGTTGACTACATTGACAGAAGTGCATTTCATTAATGAGTCATTTTTATTCCATTCCTTTATTCAAACAGTTTTTTTTGAGAGAGAGGTGGTTTCCCCTGACCTTTACATCAGAAAGAACCAGAGCCGGTTTTGCTCTGGTTCTTCAACTTTCGGCCATACTATATGACCTTGTTTAGAATCCGCTCTGCAGCCGTTCTCAAACGGGTGTAGACAAAAGGTTCTTCAGCTGGGCATCGATGTAATTTTTGTCTTCTTCAAAAAATCCCATCATGGTGAAGTGTCCCCACAAGCTGGGAATGACTCGCAGTTCGCTGTTAGGAATCATCTCTTGTTCGGCTTTGCAGTCTCGGACAGGGAAGAACATGTCTTCTTCAAACGGCATCACATATACTTTCGCTTGAATCCGTTCCAAAGCCGCTTTCAAGTCTCCGCCAGTGTTGCGGCTCACATCTCCCTGCTGCCATTTCCATGCCATACACAGCAAGTTGTTTGGATCCATCGGCAAAAACCAATTATCCCAGTATCCCACCAAAAAGTCGTCTAAAGATGAGAAGCCGAGACGACTCCACTGTTCCTGCTTGTAAAACTCGGTACATAGCCCCATCACTGCCCAAATTCGGGAGTGGCGGCGCAAACCACGGTGGACTTGTTGATGATCTTCATACCATCCGTCTTGAAATGCAAGGGTCAGAAGTGATTGCCTCGATTAAAGTTTCGGTAAAAAGAAAATCGTGAGGTGTATTTTTAGCCGTCCCGCCAATCGGGGCCGCTCGCTTCACCATTTCCGGATACCGCACCGCCCATTCATAGGTCTGCTGAGCTCCCATGGACCAACCGACCACCAACTGCAAAGTGTTGATTCCGAATTTTTCGGTGACCAGTTTATGTTGAGCCCGGACATCATCGCTGATCCTCACCTTGGGAAAATCCCCTCGGCCAAATGGAAACGGAGTATTGTGAGGTGAACTGGATAAACCATTGCCAAGCTGATTCGGTAGAATAATGAAGTATTTGCTTGGATCTAACGCCATCCCCTCTCCGATATAAATTTCCATCGCCTTGTGGGTTCCGGAATACATGTGGGGAAACAGGATCGCATTATCCTTCGCTTCATTCAGCTTGCCGAACGTTTTGTAGGCCAATTTACAGTCTCGAATAGTGCCTCCTTCTTCCAACTGAAAGTCTCCCAGTTCAAAGATTTCATAATCACCGTGAACTTCATGAGTATAATAAGCGTTTTCGATTGTTTTCAAAAGTAACGCCCCCTTTGTTTATTCAATATAAACAAGAAATGTTGCTGGAAAACCGTGAAAAATTTTAGTTGTTTCATAGATGAAAAGATATATGTCTCCCTTTCAATGAGCATGAAGAACAACAGCCCACTAAACCTTTGTGAAAATGTCATTCCGCTGTTTCTGTTTTTATTGATGAAACTTCAATTTTTTAGAACTACGAATGAAGTATTTACTGAACAAATAACAAATCCGGTTCGCTTAAATATTTTTTCAGTTCATTTAAAGCTTTTTGTGCTAAAACGCCGTCGATCAGGCGATGGTCGTAGCTGAGGGACAAAGCCATCATCGAAGCAATGTCAATCGAATCATGAACTACGATCGGTTTTTTCTCCATTCTGCCAATGCCTAAAATACATGATTCCGGATGATTGATAATTGGAGTAAACCAAGAACCGTCTACCGATCCGATATTGGATATTGTGCAAGTGGCTCCTGTCATTTCATCGGCTTTGATCGATCCATCTCTTGCTTTTTTCGCAAGTTCTTGGATCTCTTTGGCGATTTGAAACAACGACTTTTTGTCTGCATGTCGAATGACCGGAACGACAAGACCATGATCGGTGTCCGCTGCAAAACCGATATGGTATTCATCCTTCAAAATGATTTCATCGCGTTCATCGTCCAACGAAGCATTAAGCATCGGGTATTTTTTAAGAACGGCCGTTAATGCTTTAACTGTGTAAGCTAAATACGTCAATTTGATGCCTTCTTCTTCTGCAAACGGTTTTACCCTTTGGCGGTGGGAAACAAGCTTTGTGACATTGGCCTCGTCGAAATGAGTAACATGCGGAATGACGGACTTCGAATGAACCATGGCTTTTGCGATCACTTTTCGTATGCCGGAAAGCGGTATTCTTCGTTGGCCTTGCGGGATGACTTCTTCATTCGTTGTTTCCTTGCCGGCCGCCGCTTCCTGTTCCGCCTCTGCCTGTTGTAATTTTCGATTGGCCAAGACCGCTTCAATATCACTTTTTACGATTCTTCCGTTTGGCCCGCTCGGAGTCACTTCCTCAAGGTTCACATTGTGTTCTCTGGCAAATTTGCGTACAGACGGAGCCGCGATAAAGAATCGGTTGGACGGCTTTTCATCGGTGCTTTTTTGTACTGCGTTCCTAATATCTTCTTCCGTGACTTTACCGTTAGGACCGGTGGGCGTGACAAGACGCCAATCCACTCCAAGGTCTTTCGCCAACTTTTTGACGCGCGGAGTCGCTTTTTTCTCTACATGAACGTCTTGTAGAGACTTTTGCTGTTCCTCTTTTGAATCAGACTGAACCGTTTCTTCGACGGTTTCAATGATGGCCAATATATCCCCGATGGCGGCAGTGTCTCCTCTTTTTTTCCTGATTTCTTTTATGATCCCTGACTCCGGAGCTTGAATTTCCGAAACGGCTTTTTCGGTTTGAACTTCCACGATCGTATCGTCTTTTTTGACTTCATCCCCTTCTGAAACATGCCAAAAGGTGATCAAACTTTCATCATGAGTATCGGATAGTCGAGGCAATTGAACTGAGATTGACATGGCTACCTCCTGTATGGAAAATCCATTTTATTCATTTACTAGCTTGATGGCTTCAAGAAAAATTTTATCGGCATTCGGCAAAACAAATTGTTCAAGTGGACGGCTGTATGGAATCGGCACATCCGGAACGGCCAATCTTTTGACAGGTGCATCCAAATCATATAAACCGTCTTCTGCCGCAATGGCTGCAATTTCTGAAGTCATGCCGTATGATAAATAATCTTCATCAACGACCAATAAGCGATGTGTCTTTTTAATCGACTGAAGAATCGTTTCGCGATCTAAAGGTACGAGCGAACGCAAATCGATGACTTCTGCCTGAATTCCTTGCTGCTCCAACTTTTTCGCTGCTTCTAAAGCGTGATGAACCGTCATTTGAATGCCCACAATTGTGATGTCGGTTCCTTCTCTTACCACTTTGGCTTTGCCGATCGGAACTGTATACGCTTCTTCCGGGACATGTCCGACGGATGCGTCCAATTGATCCATCCAGCCCAGTCCTTGCAATGTTTTATGAAACATAAAGACGACCGGATTATCGTCCCGGATGGCGGAAATCATCAAGCCTTTCAAGTCATACGGAGTCGAAGGCGCCACCACTTTCATTCCCGGCAGATGGGCAAAAGTGGCGTATAATGTTTGGGAATGCTGAGCAGCATCGTTGTATCCTCCGCCGACACCGGTCATCAGCACCATCGGAAGCTTGATTCGACCGCCTGACATATACGGAATTTTGGCCATATGGTTATAAATTTGGTCCATACAAACACCAAAGAAATCGACGAACATTAATTCAACGATCGGCCGCATTCCATCTGCAGCAGCTCCAACGGCCGCTCCGATAAAAGCGGTTTCAGAAATCGGTGTATCCATGATTCTTTCGGGACCAAACTTTTGAAATAATCCTTCCGTTGCTCCAAATATCCCTCCGTATGCGCCCACGTCCTCTCCCATCACAAACACGTTCGGATCTCTTTCCAACTCTAACCGAATCGCTTCTGCCACTGCTTTATTTCCTGATAACAAACGCTGTTTTGTTTTTTGCATTTTGGATCGCTCCTTTCTTTCCATTATTAGACAAATAAGTCTTTTAAAGCATCTTCCGGTTCAGGATATTCACTTTCACGCGCGAACTGATAAGCAGCATCGACTTCTTGTTTCGCTCTTTGTTCCAATTCCGCCAGCTGCATGTCTTCTATTCCGTGTTCTGTCAATAAGATGGAGCGCATTCGGACAATCGGATCTTTTTCCCTCAGTAAAGTCACTTCGTTTTTATCTCTGTAAACTTCAGGATCTCCTTGGAAATGTCCTAAATAACGGTACGTTTCAATTTCAATGATGGCTGGTTCTCCATTTTTTCTTGCTTTTTCTACCACCTCTTTTGACACTTTATACATTTCGATCGGATCATTCTCTTCCACATAATATCCCTGAATTCCATAAGCGGCGGCTCTTATAGCGTTGGAGGAAACGGATGTGGATGATGACTTTGGAACAGAAATTCCGTATTGATTGTTTTCAATGACAACAATAAGAGGCAAATTCCACAATGCCGCCATATTTAATGACTCATGAAAAGCCCCTTGGTTGGCAGCTCCTTCCCCAATAAAAGCCACCGCTACGGAATCCGTTCCTTTTTTCTTCGCTGCAAGGGCCGCCCCCAATGCATGTGGAATGCCGGCGCCTACAATTCCTCCGCAAGAAAATTTCACATTCGGATCAAATAAATGCATGTGTCCGCCTTTGCCTTTTCCGAGCCCAGTCGCTTTTCCAAAAATTTCAGCTGTCATTCTGTTCAAATCAACCCCTTTTGCGATGGCATGATGATGCGGACGATGTGGAGACGAAACAGTGTCTTCTTTTGTTAAATGAATACATATACCAACTGCGGCCGGTTCCTGCCCTGTTGCCAGATGCATTTCACCCGGTACAGGCCCTGCACCGATATTAAAGACAGGATTTTTTCCTTCGGCATAAGCTTCTGCCATTTTGTCCTCGTAATAACGAATCTTGTACATCGTTTCATACATCCAAATAAGATGTTCCCTGGAAATCGTCAACTTGCTCTCCTCCTTTGCGGAAATAAAACGCTTTCATTGGTTGATAGTGCAATAAATGTGCCAAAAAATAAGAAAAAAACACATATTTTCGAAAAATCAGAATTATTTTATTATTTTTCCTAAAATAAGTGGAAACGATTTTTCCTTGATATTCGTTTTCACTCTTGTTTTTCAAAAAAAGTGTTCCAAAATGGAACACTTTGTTGCAACATATTGAAACAATTTGATACAAAATGAAACAATTGCTTTAATAAGTAATGTGAAATTTTCTCATTTGTCTGTAAAACGTGCTTCTGGAAATGCCTAAATGCTTGGCTGCTTTTGTGACATTTCCATGAAATAGGCATAACGCCTGAAGAATGGCCTGTTTTTTTATATCCTCTTTATGCATGAACGACTTTTCTTCTTTTTGCCCGGAAAACAGATGGAACACTTCCTCCGGCAAATCTTTTGCCGATAAAACCGGCTTTGTCTGTCGATTTAACGTTCTTTCTATAATATTTTGCAATTCTCGTATGTTCCCCGGCCAATCGTATTGAAGTAGTGCTTGCAAAAAATCCGGTCTGATGTCCGGAAACGGCTTGTTTAATTTTTTGCTCAGTTTATCAATAAAATGGCGGACCAGAAGCGGGATATCCTCTTTTCTCTCTCGTAAAGGCGGCAAGGTGATGGGCATGACATGGAGCCGAAAAAATAAATCTTCTCTAAAGCTCCCCTTTTGGACTTCCTCGCGAAGATTTTTGTTCGTAGCGGCGATAATTCGGACATCTACCGGTATGACTTTATGGCCGCCGATCCGCATCACTTCTTTTTCTTGGATAACCCGTAAAAGAAGAACCTGCATTTCCAAAGACATTTCTCCTATTTCATCTAAAAACAGAGTGCCGCCGTCAGCCAGTTCAAACTTCCCCGCACTTCCTCCTTTTTTGGCCCCGGTAAAAGCACCGTCGACATAGCCAAATAATTCACTGCCCAGAAGATCACGGGGAATTCCACCACAGTTGATGGCAATGAACGGTTTGTTTCTTCGATCACTTTCATGATGAATGGCTTGTGCGAACATTTCTTTCCCCGTTCCGCTTTCTCCCAATATTAAAACGTTTGAATCCGTCCTTGCCGCTAATTTCGCTTCTTGAATTTTTTGAATAAAAAGGGGATGCTGCCCAATAATATCATCGAATGTAATTTTGGCTTGATTTCCGGATAAATGATTCACAAATTGACGCACTTTATGAATTTCTTTCATCATGATCATCGAACCGATCCATTGTTTGTCTTTATAAATGGGGATTTTATCAACCATAACATGATAGTTTTTTCTTGATGGCCGGACTGCAACATGCAGTTCTTCATTTTGAAGATAGATGGGACCATTGGAAACGATCGTTTGATTTTTAAAAAGTTCTTGGATCTTTTTTCCTTCCAAACCGGATGGGTCAAGATTCATCATTTTCTTCAGTTGTTCGTTCGCTTTAATAATGTTTCCTTCCGTGTCGGTGATAAGAATGCTTTCTTTCATATTGTTGGTGGTCGCTTCAAGAAATCTCTGCATCATACTATTTTTTTCCGCATTTTCATTCAATGCCATTTGATACTCTATCGCTTTAACCGCTGAAACAACCATTCCCAATGTGTGAGGATGCACTTTTTCATAAGGACCGGATACATTTAATACGCCGATAATATTGCCTTTTGCATCATGGATCGGCGCAGCGGAACAAGTCCAAGATTGACAAATTTCGGAATAATGTTCCTCTGCAACAATTTGAATGGGCTGATCCATGACAATGGATGTGCCAATCGCATTGGTGCCGACGGATTGTTCGCTCCAATCGGCTCCTTCCACAAAACCGATTTGTTCAGCCATTAACAACGTGTCCGGGTCACCGATCGATTTTAACAGCTGACCTTTTTCGTTGCAAAGGATGACTAAAAAGCCGGAACCCTTTACGATGGAATAAAGCCCTTCCATTAATGGCATGGCCCAATCAATAAGAGATTGATATCGTTCGATTTCGATTTTTTTGATAGGACCGAACGGTTGAAAAGGGTTGACTTTCCATTTTTTTGATCGAATCCATGACTCTTTCACTATGGGAGAAAGTTCATCATCTAATTCATTTTCAAAAATAAAGCGCTTCCATAATTCTTTGACCCCTTCCCGCCGTATCTTCACCCGAAAACACCTCCGAAACTTTTAAAGAATGGGGACTGTCCATGAACCATCTGACGATTTCTTTTGCTTCTTTAATCAAAATTCCTGTCAGCGTTTCGAACGTGCCGTGTAAATCATTTGTTTTTTATATTGTACCATTGAAAACAGATTTCGTTAGAATTTTTCGAAAAAACGACAAAAAGAAGCATCATCTTCAGAAAAGATCAGTAAAAAACTACCGATACCTATGTTTAGAAAAAAGCTGACTCGGTTGGAGCCAGCCTTTTCGACCATATTCGAGATCTTTTTTGCAGTTGACCGCACAAATGAACGAGTACTTTCTCTTTTTATTTTCTTCCATATACTGTTATAATTTATTTGCCATATTTTTAAAAAGGCAACATGTCTTTGTAGATTACATAATAATCGAATATTTCAAAAATACAGGATGCTTATTCTCCGGAAATGTTTTTCGACCAAATGAAAAGAAAAAGCCATTTCCTAATACTTTCTCATTCAGAAAACACGATTCTCACGTTTTGCCCATACTTCTAACGTATTCTCAAAGAAATTTCGAGAAGTAAGACTATCCACTTCGGTCTACCTTCTGACCCGTCTTTTTACAGAAAAAAAAGATGGGAGATCATTTGACTACCCTTCCAAAGATTCCAATCTCAACATTTTTTCAAAATCATTCTTTTTTAAATGACAACCACTTTGTTGCGTCCCGTTTCTTTTGCTTGATACAAAGCCTTATCCGCTTTCTCCATAAACTCTTTCAAGTCTTTCTCTTTGCTGTATTCTGAGACCCCCACACTGATCGTTACATATATCTGTTTGTCTTTATATACAAAATCCGTCTCTTCCACTGTCTTTCGAATGCGCTCGGCGAGTTTAATGCCTTGTTCTAATGAACAATCTAGCAAAAAAATCAGAAACTCTTCTCCACCCGTTCGAACAAATATGTCAGATTCACGAATGATTTCCTTAACGACTCTACATACTTTTTTTAAGACCATATCTCCTGCATTGTGGCCAAATGTGTCGTTAATGGCTTTGAAATAGTCGATATCAAACAAGATCAACGTCATCGACTCTTCTTTGTTTTGAAACAAACTGCTCTTTTCCAAATTCAAATCTAAATATCTGCGATTATAAATTTTAGTGAGCGGGTCTGTTAATGCAAGATTTCCCAATTCCGCGATCATCTTTGCAGTTCTGATTTGAAAAAAAGAAGCCGTCATGAATATAATCCATTCCACTGCTCCTGTGATCATAAGATGAACCGCATCCCGAAATGAAGGTTGTACCCGATGAAATACAAATTCGGTTATCACCATCAAAATGAAGCTTGAAAATCCAACCGTTATGGCTGCTTTCCACGTTGGGCATAAGATGACGGTCGTAACAGCAGGGATCAAGATAAGCATCCATAACGATTCCAAAGACGAATAGTAATTCACCACCAAAACGATTGACAAAGACAACAAAATAAATGCATACATGAACTTTCGTTTTATCATTGTTCTTCCTTTAATCCAATTATTTTAAGCCCTTACCCTTTCTTTTATTAAGATTTTTGACTGTTTGGCATCGTCTTACAATAGTGACTGTCCGTAATGAACTTTCAATGATTTTGCAAAATGGTTCATTGCATTAGCAATCCCCTTATTATTCCAGAAATTATTTTTTATACTTTGATCATTTTAAACCTATTGCTTCGATAAGAAAAGAAAAATTCTCTTGAGTTTTAGCGAAAATTAAAAAGAAGGGGGGCAAAAGAAGAAAAAATTCATCCATCATTTTATCCGTGACTTAATGAAGTCACGATCACAGAACAACTATAACCGTCTTTTCATTGGCGCCGTCATTTTCCCGCCCATCAAATTCAACTTCATATCCTTACACTTGCCCATTCATTAGACATCATTCCGACACTCTTACAGCATCTCTATGCTGTCCTTAAAAGAATTCTGATTGTTTTGGGACCAAAATAAATTGCACCTATACCATCATTTGAAATTCCATTTTGGATCAAGATATTTAAGAACAAAATCATGGGCGGATATGCCTAAATTCTAGTCATTTCGACGTCATTCGACATGGTTGCTACATAAAATAGGCATCTCGTCCCTTCCCAGAAAATACTATTTATAGTATATCATAATTTATTTTGAATATCCATGGTATCTTGGGAAGCTTAATGATTAAAGCTACAGTTACCTAAGAGGTGGTAAAATATGAGTGAATTGCCAAGGATTATTGGAGAGCGGATTCGAACTTTTCGAAAAGAAAAGGGATTGAGCCAGGAAGAATTAGCTGATATAGCCAATCTACACGCTACATATATAGGACAATTGGAAAGAGGTGAAAAGAATGCCACTCTGGAAAGCATCGAAAAGGTTGCTAAGGCTCTGGAGATTTCTTTAGAAGACCTCTTTCGTTCAATCCACCCAAATCCTAACTCTCAAGAATACACACTGTCCCAAATCATTACTCGCTTACAAACACAGAGCATTGAAAATCAAAAAATCTTTCTCCATTTGCTGGAAGTATTGCTTGAATGGAAAAATCGATGAAAAGTCATTCAATTCATAAGTATTCTTGATGATGGCGGAAGTTTCCATTCCGCCCTTTTTTATTTCAAAAATGACTATTTACATTCATATAACGTTCCTATTCGTTTATTCCCGATATGAAAATGTGGACAATCTCTCAACACACCGCCTGCAATTATTTTTAACAGAAGAACGATTCCAACAGGAACGATGATCAGCAATTTTTCACATTGAATTTTTTTAAGCGGCTTTCTTCCCTTTATTTTCCTTTGCCATCGCTAGCGCTGAAACAAGTAATACAATAGCGTTCAGGTAAATATGGGTCTTTACTTTTTCAATTCCCCATACATGTAGGGAGTTCGCCGTAAGGTAGCTTTTCATTCTTGAATTACAGCGTTCTACACTTGTCCTCTCGTTGTAAAGCTCTTTCCAACGTTTTGTATCACGGTGCGGATTGGAATATCGGCGCACATCCTTTTTGATGTCGACTTTTACCACCATTCCATAGTTGGAAGATGAACAGGCTGCCATTCCTAATGGGCAATCCACTTTGCCGGTTGCGTGAGGACATCTGAACTTGAGCTGGTCCTTATCAGCTCCCCAATAAGTCATTTCATAACCCATGGAACAACGCGGAGTTCCATTGGAAGAAATCCCTTCAGGAGGCTCTTTTTCGTTGCGCAAATTGAGCGGGATAATGGCTTGCGCTCCAATGTTTTTGGCTGATTCATAGTTTTTTAGTTGGTCATATCCGCCATCCATGATCAGAAATTCAATTTTGGATTTGGTACGCTCTGCCACTTGCTCTATTCATTCTGGTGCGACTTCTCCATCGTTCACATGGGCAGGGGTTACTTTTATGGCCATTGGCAGTTCGCTTGCGGTATCGACTGAAAGATGCATCTTATAGCCAAACCAGGTAATTTTATTGCCGAAGGAATCATATTTTGCGCCCCAATTGGCATTACCCGTTTGTTCACTACGCTTTTTGGGCTGTTTCTTTTCATAGGCATCAATGGCGGCACTGTCGATGGCCTGGTGGCTGCCGTCAATTATTCCTTCCTCCTGAGCTAACTGTACCAAGTCAAGGAAGATCTTTTCAGCCAGCTTTTTTTTGGTAAGTGCCGCAAAAACCCGGCTGAGAGTGGAGATAGACGGTGCGGGGCGATCAATCGATAAACCGCATTGATAACGGAAACGAAGGTCTTTATCCAATCGATGATGAAGGGCGGTAAAGGTGTCGATGCCTTCGAGTGGGGCAGCGATGAGAGCCCTTAGAATCCCTTCTCTGGAATGACCGTCAGCCCCTCGGGGTGAAGAACTTCTCAACTGTTTAGCATAAGGGCGTAAATCAAGCGAGCTAAAAAAGATAGGTAATTTCTCTTTTGACTCTAATTTTTGCAGTTCTTCAAAGGAAAATAGGCTTTCTTGTAGAATATACAAAGTGACTTCCTCCTTTTGAATTTTTGTGCTTTCGTCACTTCAAAAATTCTACATTTTAGGGGTGAAGTCCTTTTTTGTGTCTTTGAAATCCTTATGGCTCTTGGGTCAAAAAATATGCAAAATGCTCAAATAAAAACTTGCCGCTCCCTCGATTTCAGACTTGATCTGTTTGAGCTCCACAAACATCTAATCATCAAAGGGAAGCGGCAAGCTGTAACTCTATCTCCCAGAGAACAAAAACACTTTTCCTTATTTTTCGAGACCTTTAATCGTCATCTCTTTTACTGGCAAAAATAGTTCTCCCGTATTTAAATATTTCACATTTACTCGATCTCCCGGCTGCAAGTAAATAGCGAGCGGAACAAGTTCTGAGCTGACAACAAAATTCTCTTTATTGTTCAATAAGAATGATACGTTCGTATAATCACCCACTCTTTCTTTAAATACACGTACAACCGTGCCAGCAACGGTTTTAGCATCTGCTTTTGAACTGCCGTTTACGGTGCTGTCGCTGCGTTGAAGAGCCGTTTTGTACATTTTTAGTGCTTCATTTGGTGTGTCTGCGTATACAGATACTTCAGGGTTGGCAGCAGAGACGATGAAATATTTTTGCAAAAAGCCGTTCGAATCTAGCACAGGTGTTAACCAACTTGCTTCACCGTAAAAATTATAAAGAATCGGCATCGAACCTTTCCATTTTTTCTCAATAAATTTTTTCTCGATAATTTGCAAATCTCCTTGTGAATCCATATACGATTCCTGTAAGTTCCCTGTATAATACGTCGCTTTTCCCGTTCTGCCATTGGTCAATGAATAGCCGAGCATGGAGTCAACATCTTTTTTAGGACTCGTGAAATCGGTAAAGTAGTACATATTTCCATGATCATCAAAAACAGGACTTACATTGGCTTCGGTTCCTTCATCAGTTGGTAATTTGACATCTCTTTTTCCGAAAATACTGTTCCAAAAACCATGAACGTATTTACCAAAATAACGATTTTGCAAACTGACAGCCTCAGGAGATACTGCGCCATCTATAAAAGCCGGCACTTTCTTCAAAGAATAAGATTTTGTATCACCCGTTGCCGGATCGACGACAACGACTCCTGTTGTTTGAAAACCATTCCGTGCTGAGATAAAATGCCCGTACGTACGAATGTAATAAGGTTTTCCCTCATCGTCAATTTCTAACTGCGGGTCGCCATAAAAAATTTTCGTCGGGTATTTTAAGCGCATATGCCGTTCTACATTTTTTTGGAAGAAAGAAGATGGTGTGTACGCCATTTCTCTGTTTACAAATTTCGGATTATCGTCTGCATTGGTCGCACTCATCATAAAGTAGCCGGGGGTCACTTTCCCTTTCCACCATTTAAAAAAACCAGAAAACTCTACCGGTGCGATATATACATATTCGCCCTTTACTTTTTGAATTTGCAAATTTCCCAGCTCATAATAGCTCGCATTCGGAACTTGCCCAAACGCTTTTTTCATTTTATTCCGCGCAAATTTAGGCGGAACACTGGCTGGCTTCTCTTTTTCATCAAATGGTTCTATATCTACTTTTTGATCCATTTTGGCAACTTTATATTTTTCATTCGCATTCCATAATGGCGCTGAAAGCATATAGACAGCCACGATTAAACTTCCTAAAAAAAGAACCCCTTTGATGAGCCGTTCTTTCCCATCCGCCAAGAAAAACCCGAATAAAGTCGTTATCATGAATAACGGCCATAAAGCCGTCCAGTTGCGGTCGATGTTCGTCACATAATACACGATAACGGCCACGATAAAAACAACCGCGACGATGCTTATAAAGAACTTCCCTTTCCCCGTTATGTATGCCTTTCCTTTTTTATTTCCCCCCGTCATCGGTACAACAAGCACCGCTGTACCAAAAGCAATGATAATGGATAACAATATGATTGATCCCATTTCCATTCTCCTTTCTCTTCTTGTATTTCTACGAATATACTGGAAAATGGTTTCATTTTACCCGATTGAAGTTATAAAAGCGAATATTTTACAGTTTGATTGGACAAAAGAAACTATGAGGGCGGATAAAATGCGGGTTTGTGCTTATCTCGTAAAGGCCAATCATTCTGCAAAATAATTGATCTAAAAATGAAGAGGGTGCCCCATCTTTCCACTTTCGGGGCGCCCTTCTCTCCATATTCTATTGCTGTGTCCATAAGCACCTATATTCTAAATAAAACCCACACTTCATTCTTCATAGATCATTTTGATCGTCATGCCACCGTCTATAACAATGTTTTGTCCAGTAATAAAATCATTCTCAGGATCGGTTAAATAAAAACAGCCTTTCGCAATGTCAATCGGTCGGCCTACTCGCCCCGCAGGATGTTGAGAGTGATCGATTTCGTTCAAATTCTCGTAATTTTTCGTTTCAATCCAACCCGGACTTATGGAATTGACACGAATATGATAAGGGCTAAATGAAACAGCCAACGCATGAGATAATGCAACGATTCCACCTTTCGTCGCCGCATAAGCTTCTGAGTGAGGCTCCGACATAAAGGCGCGAGTCGAAGCCATATTCACAATCGCACCGCCATTTTCATTCTTTTTCATATATTTTGCCGCTTCACGTGAACAGAGAAAGACACTCCTCAAATTCGTATGGATGATATCTTCCCACTCTTCCACTGTCAGCTCTAGCGGATCTTTCCATCGAGAAACTCCGGCATTATTAATTAAAATATTCACCTTGCCGTACATTTCATTGGTTTTCTGAAATAAGTGGATAATATCATTCGGTTCACGCACATCGGTTTGAATAGAAACCGCTTCTCCTCCTTGCGTTTTGATTTGTCTGGCAACTTCATTTCCTGTCTCTGCATTCAGCTCAGCGATGACCACTTTTGCCCCTTTTTTCGCATATTGTTCTGCGATGGTTTTGCCGATTCCGCTCCCTGCTCCTGTAACAACTACCACTTGATCTTGAAAGTTCATGGAATCTCACTCCTTTTTCGTATTCAATTAATGACCCTGTTTTCCCCATTGCAAAATATGTCACTAATATCGGTTTTTTGTCCATATATTCCGGACATTCAGTTTCGTTTTTTCAAAAAAATGGATACACCTAAAAGCGTGAACATTTCAAATAAAAAAAGCTTATGGCCACAATCATTATACAAAGAATTTAAACTAATGAATTTTTCTTATTATAGCGCAAAGAGCCCTTTTACTACACTTCCATAAAACTGTTTTCTTGCTTTTAAATTTCTTGTTGGAAGGAAATGTCATTTTTAGCTAAAATGGGTTATACCATGACAAGGTTTTCGACAAACTTTGGATGGTGAACGCTTAAAAATGCTATAATTATATGTAAAAAATGGAGGTATTAGATGAATTTATGAGAAACTTGATAATTATTGTCAAAAAAGCAGATATTGAAGGTATTGAAATCTTTATACAAAGGATATGAAGGGGCGAATACAATGAAACAACTTCCAAAGGAAATGTATGAGAGCTCTTTTGTTGAACAAGTGATCGAGTTAATGTCAAAAAAAATTTTATTAGAAACGACAAAAATGGTAAAATTAAAGGTTCCCGGTTTTTCTAGCAGCAAAGTCAAAACAATCCCTGAAGTAGTACTAAGAAACCATTTAAAAAAAAAGTTGCAAAAAGTAAATAATGCCAAAATATTATTCACAAGTGTGATCGAAGCCACAGAAAATGAATATAGCGGGCTTCCGCAAGAAGAATTTCTATATAAATTGGAAAATGACAAGGAAATCGAGCCCCCTATCAAACTAATATTACTTACTTATTATTTCCCTGCTCTGTATAAAAATGAAAAGGATACAATCATAAAAAGTCTATCAGAAAAGAGTAATTTAGCTGAAGCTTTGTTAGGGGAAAAAGATATAAAAAAAGAGTTAAAAGCTCTTGCTGCTCTTTCCATGAATGATTTGGAGGAAAGGCTTTCCACAATTTTCCCGAATATAGAGCAAGTTTTTTTAGATAGTAGCGATACGAAATCAGTCGTTTATCCATTTTTTAAAGTATTAAAAGAAATGGAGAAAGATACATTTCACGGTATAGATATTGATCAGTTAAATCAAGAAAGTTATTTACATATATGCATTTTATTCATTCAAAAACTGATCGAAAAATGGGAGGAGGAATTGGACCGCAATGAACGCTCAATGAAATTACAAGATAACAAAATTCAGCAATTAAAAGATATGAATGAAAGGTTAAACAAACAACTAACAATGATAAAAAATGAAATGAAGGCTATGAAGACAGAACGTGAACAACTCGCAAAAGAAGTGACAAACAAAGAACTGGTTCTGCAAAAAATCATAAAAGAAAAAGAAATTTCTGAGCATCAGTATAAAAAAGAAATTGAACAATTGCATAAACAAATGGAGAAAATGTATTCCATTCAAGAAGAATCAAACAATAGAGTCCAACCTTTTCAATTAATCAGAGAAGACATTAAAGTGTTTTTGTCAAAAAACGATGAAATTATAGAAACGCTGATTGGGAAAGAACGCGTTTGCTACTTTTCTTCAATCGATCATTTTTCAGAACAGTTAAAAATGATCGAAAAAGAACTTGTATTTATCGTAACAGACGGTATTTCAACGAAGGATATATTTAAAATTGAAAAGCTATTAAAAGAGCATCATAAAATCCAATATCGATTGGTAAGCCAAGGAACACAAAACATTATCCGTTCAATCATTTCATATTTAGAAGGGGAATTGCGCTATGAGGTTGTTAACTAGAATGAATCCAGAAGTTGAACGAAAATTAAAGGATGCATATTTTGTCGGACGATTGGTTTCAGAGAGCGAAATAGCAGGAACATTGCTGGATGAAGCATTGAAATATAAAGATGAATATAATGAAGATATCCAATTTTATATTAAATGTTTATCACCTATCCCTGAAGAAGTTTCAAAACATTTTTCGTTTCAAAACAAAATTTTAACAGGGAATACTCGCAGCAGGCAAAATAGAAAATTATTTAACGAGTTGATCGACTACGATCATCTTATGTTTTATGAAAGGCTTGAGAAAGTCAGAGAGTTATTGGAAGGAAAGCTCCTTGTATTTAAGCTGGATCCTAAGCCGGAGTTTGTTTATGTAGATATTGTGAAAGTGGAAAATATCGAGCCAAAAAGCAAGTATGCGTTAATCCCTGGTCCGCAATTAAAGGTGGAAGAAACGAAAAAAGATTTAGAAATGAAATTGGTGAAAAAAGGATATCCGATTACGCTCAATTCTTATCCTAATATCTTCGATTCTCCTAAGTTTATTTATTATGAAGGTACTTTATATCAAGTATCATTCAATAAATCGAACAATCCGACAACGTATTCACAAAAAGATGGAGTGGATGTCCGTTTTATTGAAATAGAAGATGAATTTGCAGAAATCGTTCACGCTAGAATTGACAATGATTTATATTTTATCGAAAACAAGGAATTGTCGAATTTACAAGATAAAGTCTATAAAGAAGGGATAAGCTTAATTGAGCAATTTTCATATTCCGAACCGGAAGAAGGAATTGAACAGGAAATTGAAGATCATTTTACAGACCAAAATGTAAAGCGTACGTTTAATAAAGAAGAATATGAATTTTTGCAGCGGTTTATTGAAAAAGCTCAAAACCAATATCGATTGTTTTACGATGAAAAAGATATGATCTCCTTCCATGTCAGTGTAAAAACAAACATGCTAACGATTATTGGCGGAATGTCCGGGACAGGAAAAACGCAGCTAGCCAAAATTTATGGAGAAACGTTAGGTCTTGAGCTTGGAAAAAGAATGTTGATCATTCCTGTTTCTCCGTCATATAAAGAACCAAATGACGTACTAGGTTTTTTAAATCCTTCAACAGGTGTTTATCATGAAAGCGAAACTGGGCTAGTCAGTTTATTATTAGAAGCAGAAAAACATCCGGATCGCATTCATATGGTGATATTTGATGAAATGAACTTATCACAAGTCGAACACTGGTTTAGTCCTTTTATATCCCTATTAGAATTAAATGAGGAAGAAAGGTATTTAACACTCTTTAGTGATCAAGATCGTTGCATTAATGGCCATTACAAATCCAAAATCAAAATTCATAACAACATTATTTTTGTTGGAACGGTTAATTTTGATGAAACGACCACAGATTTTTCAGACCGTCTATTAGATCGTGCGAACGTCATTTATCCGAGAAAAAGAAGCTTTATCGGAATAAAAAATGATTATAAAAAATATCAAAAAGTAAAAGAAGTTGAACCTTTAAACGTGATTCATAAAGCGTTTTTGAAAAATTCCAGCTTAGATGATGATTTGTTAAATCTATTATCAACAGATGAATTAACCTTGCTTGATCAAATTCATGAATTGCTTCAAACCTATGACAAACAGAAAGGTGTTTCGTTTAGAACGGTCAACGGAATTGCAAGGTTTATTGCCAATGTCCCCGTTAATGAAGAGGGAGAAGCCATGATATCAAGAGAGGAAGCTTTCGATTTTCAAGTCGTCCAACGAATTTTATCGAAAATCAAAGGAATTGAAACATTTGTAGGTCCGCTAGTAGGAACATATGTGGATGAAAATCAGTATGAAGAAGGAGCATTAGTTAAAATCTTCATGTCAGAAACCGGACAAAAAGTATCAAATTTCACCAATTCAATTAAGTTTATTAAACAGAAAGCTAAAGAGTTGATGCTATATGGATACGTTCAATAATTGTATGGTAATAGATAAAAAACATCGCTTACCGTTTCATCTGCACTTAGAAATAGGAAATCACAAGCAACCGATCGGCCATTTAGTTTCAGACATCAAAAATGTTATGAACTATGTATATGAAATTGAGGAATATAAAAAGCTAGCAGTGGTGTTAAATAGTGAAGGAAATGATATCGAAATAGAAGTCATTTGGAACAAAATATTCGGAGAAGACGAAAAAGATTTTTATGATGTTTTCATTTTAAATAATCTAAACAACCAAAAAGTGTTATATCAAGAAAACGAAAATACCGTTTATCCATGGCGGTGTGGAACTTATATTTTTGAAATTCGCTATCATTCACAAAGCTATTATGGTGCTTTTTCGATCACACCAAAAAATGTCACGAAAATCCAGTTAAAAAAAATTCACAATTTATTAAATGAAAAAATCCAAGGGATTACTGAAGATATAATGAATTTTAATCATGGATTAGGAGAGCAATCGATCTTTGACAAGAGTCATTTTGTTTCTTTTTATAAATGGTATGAGAAAGCGGAGAAAAAATTATTTGCCTCCCTTGACAGCATTCAAAAGGAAAGCGAATCAACCATCATCTATGATTACGTGGTCGAGAATATCCCTAAACATCTCGATTCAACCAGCATTAAATGGCAAAATAGTTCCAAAGGCTTTCTTTTCAAACAGTCTAAATATTTAAACCGTAAATATATCACATCTGTGGATACGGACAATAATCGAATGGTAAAAACGAAAATACATGAATTACTAAAACGGTTAACAGAAGGGAAAAACGAATTGAATCCTTATTTATCCAAACAAAAACAAAAAATAGAGAACACATTACAAGATTTAAACCAAATAAAAACAGAAATAAATAGCATTTCGAATCGAAACACGATCACCTATTCACATAAGAAAAAAATCGAAAACACCTATCATCGGCTGGAAAGAAAGTTGCAACAATATCGGATCGAGGAAAAACAGTTATTAAACTTGATGGAAAGGGTGAAAAAATCGAGTAATCGATTACAAGCCGTTTTAGAGCATTCGTTTTGGAAATCGATTTGCCACCACCAAGTAAAAAGAAAAACAAAAATTCATAAAAAAAGTTACTTGTTATTTGATCATATCATGCAACAATTAAAACAACAGTCAAATCCAGCTCACACAGAGGAATGGATCATTCCAGCCTATAAACCTACGTATTTGTTGTATGAGTATTTTGTTTACTTTGTTGTCATTGAAAGTCTGCAATATTTAAATTTTCATTTTCCTGCTGATTATGATTTAAAGGAGCAATTAAAGCTGTCATTATATAAAGACGGATTAGATGACGGAACAAAGATTACTCTCGAAAACGAGGAACGCCGTTGTTTGATTGAAGTCATTTATAACGAGGAACTGGAATATAATTCACGATTAGCCATTGAGAAAAACAAGCATTTTTTCAGTACAAAATTCCGAAAAAAGCCTGATATTAAAGTTGATTTATATAAAATGCAAGATCATCAAAAGATCTTCCAATCTTCATTTGTTCTGGAAGTCAAATACCGTCCATTATACAATATATTCCAGGAGTATGGTTCCACCTCCACGATGGAGCAAATGGACGATTATAGAGGAATTAAATATACCGATGACAAAGGAAAAATAAAATTCAATATTGTCAAAGAAGTTGTTTGTATATATCCCGGCGACGATTATAAAGAAGTATTATTTAATACGGATTATGGCTATTTTTTGCAGCTCTTCCCTGACGATCAAGAAGAATCAGACCTCCTCATCGGTGTAAATGAATTGCAAAAATTATTAACCGAATGGATTGATTGCTTTTGTCCGATTCCGGTCTCTAAATAAGAACTAGTTTGATTTTCAGTTTGTTCATGGAATATGAATCAATTTTCCTCTATTTTCATAGTGATGAAAACAAAAGCATCAAAACTTTCGGCTGTTTATGTATTTCTCTCGTTTGACTTCCAATACCATTGATCGATGATTGGTATTATTGATTCAATATGGGAATAAAAAGAAAGCCCTCTCTTATTTTAATGACTGTGGAGAGGGCGCTTCTTTTACGACCATTTAAAAGTAGATCTATATAAGTTGAATTAAAGATTTACAACTGAACACACAAACGATCGATCGTTTGTTCTGGTTTCTGGTTGATTCGCTGAATAAAGGCTTGGACATTCTTTCTAATTTCTTGCACACTCGAATAGAACACGTTGTAAATCACGTCTGATTTCAGCCATTTCCATAGCCCTTCAATCAAGTTCAATTGCGGACTGTATGGTGGCAAAAAGACGAGCTCTAACCGATCTTCGTGTTCTTTTAAAAATGGCTGAATGAGTTTGGCATGGTGAATTCGAGCGTTATCTAAAATCATCACTATTTTGCCTGTGGGATAGCGTTCTAACACAAGTTGAAGAAATCGAAGAAATGTTTCCGCGTCATAGCATTCTTCTTCGATGCAAAACACTTCCCCTGTTTCGTAGTTCAACGTGCCAATCAGCTTCAGCCCTTGATGTTTTCCAAACGTCGGAATGATTCGTTGTTTTCCTTTGACAAACCATGTTTTTTGAATCGCTTGGTAATCACGAATCATCGACTCATCTTGAAAGAGGACATGGGCGATGTTCCCATCTACCAGTTTTTTTTTACTTCAGGGAAGGTGATTTCGACGAATTCTTTTTGTTTCTCTTCATCGGCATTGGCTAGTGTATAGGTCGGTTTCGTATAGCTTAGCCCTAACCGATGCAGAATGTCACTTGTTCCGCGAAGCGTGTATGTTGGCCCCCACTTTTGTTGAATGAGTTCAGCGATTATCGCAAGCGTCCAATTATATTTTGCTTCGAATCCCACATCTACGGGGAGCTGATGTTCAATGATCAAAGCCAGCTCTTTTTCCTGCTCAGGGGTCAATCGACGTGGGGCGCCAGGTGAGTATTTCATCTCCAGTCCATCAAGACCGCGCTGGGCGTAGGCATGAATATAGTTATAAATAGTTTTCTTGGATCGACCAATAATCGTTGCGATTTCTCCTTTGGTATATCCCTGCAAATGAAGATAAATCGCTTGGTAGCGTTCATATGCTCGTTTACTTTTTGCTTCTTTCATGGCAGTGGACAACTTTTCGATCTCGTCTTTGTGATTTGGCATCATATTTTCTCTCCGTTCCCCTATTTTCTCTTTGTATTTATTCGCCGTGGAATGGGAGAAAACCTTTATTTCAATTTATATATATCGTTATTTCGAAACATAGATGATAAATATTCGCTTTCGGTAAAAATTATTTTCTCTACAGCAACTTTATAGTAACCTTTTATTGATACAGGATTTATCAAAAAATTGCCTTATCATCTATTTTTTATTTACTGTTTGTTATTTTAATTTCTTCTTTTTCATTTACAAGTAATATTGTTTATCTTGAAGCTAACAATGGTACAATAAATCATTTTTTATTATCTCATAATAAATTAGTAACGTTTGTGATAATTAGATCTTTAATTCATTGCTTCAAAACAACTGCTACAGTATTTATAATGCTTGTTTTTATAGTAATTTTATTGAAGATTAACATAAATTTAGCATCTTTAATTGGAGTTACTTTTACTGGACTTATTGGTTTGTATGGCATAGGAATAGCTTTTTCAAGTCTATCTCTTGTATTTAAAGATATTAAAGCAATAATAAGTTTATTTAAGGTTGGATTTATTTATTTATTTATTGTTTAAACAAAATGAAAACATTTTTATTCCTTTTTCATATGCGAAAGGATTAATTTGGGATATAATCTTAAATGAATATAAAATATCGGATTTTCCTATTAGTTCATTAAGTATAGTTCTTTTAAATTCTTTGGTATACTTTATAATCGGATTAATTATGTTTAATTACTTTGAAAAGATAGCAATGAAAAAGGGAATTCAAAGTTAAAGAGGTGATATTAATGTTCAAATTGGTAAGAATGTTGAAATTGCGAGACCTAGAGTTGTTTCGTTTAGATAATCAAGATAATGAAACTGTCTGTATGCTATTGATTTTAGATTACAGAAGACCTAGTGTTTTAGATGATTTTCCTATTTTAAAGGAAATAGAGGATGAGGATTCATTTGAAGGCGCGGAGAATTATATCCACACGGTAATAATTTCAGAAAAAAAATTAGAAGAAAATATTGTGGACCAAATTGCTGAGGTAATCGAAGGGTTAGTTGAACATAAGCCAAATTGTGATAATAATAATTCTTTTTATATTAGTAAATTCCCTGATAATTTTGAGGCTGGCACACATTTAATAGAGTATATTAAACCTATCTTAGATAAGATGAATTTTGACATTGATCTAACATATATCACTGATAAACATTTTAATTACTTGACTCAAGAATAATCTTTAATTTAATTGTGGTTCTTGAGTGGTACAATGGGCAATGTAGCGGTGAACATTGATCCAATCGTTAACCTAAAAATAGCATTGAATGCCGCAGGAATTAGGGGTGGGAGGATTTTCGACAGCGATGGTAAAAAAGGTACCGTCAAGAATTTTGTGTAATGTAAATGGGGTAGGGTTTCTCTGAAATGGATTTGAATTGATAGGGGACTGATTTTCTCCACACAAGAGACTGAATATTCAGTCTCTTGTGTGGAAAGGGAGAATCCCCTTATTTTGTTTATTTACAATATTTGGTTAACAATAACGTTCTTCAAACATTCGTTGAAGAGCTTCATGCGCTTCGGCAAATCCTCGTAACTTTCTTCCTGCCCATTTCTCGTTAAAATCTTGAATCGTCAAATACACGATTTTTTCAGCGGCTTCTAAACTACTCAAACTGTTCATCGGCTTTAGACGTTTCCGAATCTCTTTGATCGTTCGTTCAATGGCATTGGTCGTGTAAATCACACTTCGAATACTGCTTGGATAATCCATAAATGTAAGGAGGACATCCAACTCATTGGCCCAAGATTGAACTTCTCTTGGATATTTGCTGGACCATTTCGACTCAAACTGTTGAAACATTTGTAACGCCATCTCCTTATTCGGCGCACGATAAATCAGCTTGAGATCCTCGGCCACTTCGAATTGGTCTTTTTTCCGAACACGATTTAGGGTGTTGCGGACTTTGTGAACGACACAGCGCTGCACATCGGCTTTCGGATAAACAGCCTTAAAGGCTTCCTCTAGCCCCGGAAGGCCATCAAATACGCCCAGAAGCACTTCCTGTACGCCTCTTTGGTAGAGGTGTTGAAGAATTTCCTGCCATACATAGGCGCTTTCTTGTCCTCCCACAAAGAAATCAAGAATTTCGCGATATCCTTCTTCGTTCACCCCTAACACCACATAAACCACTTCTTTCTCCACGGTATCGCGACGAAGTTTTACATACAAGCCGTCTAAATATAAGACAGAATAACGTTTGTGCAGGGGACGTTTGTGCCATTTCTCAATGTCTTCTTTCACGATATCGGTCATACGACTGATCGTTGAAGGAGAATAGGCCTTGCCTAAAATTCGTTCAATAAACTTGCCAATTTCACGCGTACTCATACCACTTTGATACATCTTGATGATGGCTTCCTCGAGCCAGCCCGTATGGCGTTGGTAAGGAGCGAACAATTGGGTTTGAAATTCTCCGTTTCGGTCTCTAGGGACCAAAAGACCTTCAATCCGGCCATATTGCGTATCTAGATTTCGTTGATAGTAGCCGTTTCTCATATTCGATGTTCCGGCCTGCTCTATTTCGAGGAAATTCTTGATTTCTTCCCGCATGATCAGTTCTAATTTTTCCTTTACAAACTGACGAATGACACTTTCCAGTTGATTTGCCCAGTCGACATTCGGTATACTTCTTTTAGACATAGGTAGGGTACTCCTTTCTCTAAGATTTTTGGTCCAATCAGAGAATACCCTACCTTTTTTCTTTTGTTCTAGCAAAATGCTTTACACAAAATTTTATACATCATCCCTTTTTTACAGGAGCTAAATTGGATATATATGTTAAGATAGAAGTAAGATTGCGAAGATTTACACTTAAACTATAGGTTTAGTTCATAAAAAAATGAGTTGAAAAAATGCCCTATGCTGTTTGCGTGGGCAATTAAAGTTTTATTTATCTTTTGCAATTTCTTTTCTATTTGGAGCAAGTGGTGGTTCCTCTAACCACTTATTTTTGGTCATTAAGTTGAACCATTCTTTTGTAACTGTTAGGTTTTTCAAAATGATTTTTTCATAAGCCATTGCAAGGTCTAATCGCATGGCTGAAGCAAGTCCTGCTCCATGGTAGGATTGAGCTGTTTGTAATAAGAAACCAATGTGATGCAACATTAATTTATCCGAAAATGGAGAATCTGTAGAATCGGTGACTTCTGATTCCCAAGACATCGGTATAGGTAAATTATCTTGGTGTAATATTTTACCCAATGATTGAATTTGTTCATCTGAAGTTTTTTGTGCTGATTTTAAAAATATCCTAACTTCTTCTGACTGAGTAACCTAGCTAAATCCCATAGACAGAGACTTTTCTAAAATTTTCTTTTTCATATTCAGTGATAAAGCGATTATTTCAGTCGAGGCTAATGGACGTTTGTCACCAAAAAAGCCATCTAAAAATTGTTGACCTTGGACGAATTCCGGGTTTGCTTTCGGATAAAAATAAGGGTCTCTTTGGAAATGTCCTTTTTCCAATGTTTAGTGTTGACATACCATTTGTCCACTTTCATTTGACGAGGGCTCCAAGCAAAGGGCTATTTTACGATCTATTTGTTTTCAGCATCACTCGTAACAACATATCCTTTTGTAACTTCTTCTAAATTTCTAGACATTTCTTGGAGTACGCTTGATGATGCATCTAAATTTCGGGCAGTATGTACTTGTTCCTCAACAGTCGCATTTAACTCTTGTGTTCCAGCCGAAATTTGTTGAGCAGCACTTGCGATGGAATCAATAGCACGATTTAATTGTTCTATTGCTGAAGCTTGCTGCTCCACAGCACCTGCAATATTTGTAGTATTTGCGTTAATTTCTTCTGTCACAGACATGATGACGGTGAGTGCTGATTTTGCTTTATAAGCTAAATTTTGACTCTCTATCACTTCATCTCTAACTTTATCGATTTCAGATACGGTTTCATCTGTACTCTTCTTATTTCGACTAACAATTTCAATAATATTTTTTGCAGCTTTTGCACTTTCTTCGGCTAGTTTTCTAACTTCTTCGGCTACAACGGTAAAACCTTTCCCATACTCACCAGCACGGGCGGCTTCAATCGCTGCATTTAATGCAAGTAAATTGGTTTGATCACTAATATTCGTAATTACACTCACAAGTTGTTCAATTTCGTTAGACTCGTCACTGAGTCTTGAAATCGTATTTTTTAATTTTTCAGAGTCGGACGCAACCAATGTTAGTCGTTGAACAACATACTCGACTGCGTCAACACCTTCTTGTGAAGTTTTTAGGGATGCATCCGTAACAGAATTCGCTTGTTGTGCGGAAGCATTGATTTCCTCAATAGCAGCGTTTATCTCTTCAATCGTTGCTTGAATTTCTTCAATATTAGCACTTTGCTCTTGAACACTTGCGGAACTCTGCTGGATAGCTGCAAATAACTCTTCTGTTGCTTTCATAGATAGATTTACGGATTCAGATAACGAACTAGAGAAATTAGCTAATTCATTTGAATCGTTTTGAAGCTTTATAATAAGATTTCGTAAGCTTTCAGTCATATTATTTATTGTTCTAGCCAGTACTTCAAGATCGCCTTTTGCATCGACTTGAACCGTTTGGCTTACATCACCATTTATAATAGCTTGCGTCCGTTCGATTAACTGGGAAATCGGTTTTACTAAAAAATATTGGAGAATTCCAAAAGACACAAGAATTGACACCACAGATATAACCAAAGAAGTAATCCTACCGCCGATAATATCCTCAAGCAAATATTGAGTAAGATATTGAACTGTTTCAAAACCTATAAGAGTGAACAAAATAAGCCAACTCGAGTATGTCATTCTTAATTCCATTTAATTCTTCCATCCTTTCTAACTTGTAGTCTTACCTGTATTATCTATGTTGTTTATTTTTCACATAATCTTCAAATTAGAAAAGAAACCTGAATCCGTGATGAATTGAAATCGACTTTGATTTTGTTGTAATTTTGATGGATTGATAATCCATAAAACCCTTTTTAATGCTTATGACCTATGTCATCTCTATTTCCGAAAATGGAACAAATCTCTTTTTTAGGTATACGAACCAAAAAAATAGATAAAAAAGCACAGGGAGTGACGTTGGACATCAGTTCCCGAACATTCGTTCGTTATCTTGCCTCTCTCCATTTCTGATAGACGTTCAGTAGGGGCTCGCTATAGCCACTCCTTCGCGTCCGTTTCATCCAGATCTGTCGTGATCGACGGACGAGTCGCCCTGCCATCGTGATCACCGTCTGAATAATCGTCTTGATGCGGCGGCGTTTCACTTTGTGGTGCAACGGATGTCTCGGATCGCTTAATAGATCTTGTCCAATCAGACGAAGAAGATTGTAAACGAAGGCTCCCATGACCAACACGAGCGCATTCGTTTTCATCTTCCCAGATGGAAGCCGCTCTAAATCTAAGTCGCTCTTCAGTTCGCTATGAAACTGTTCGCATGTCGCATGGTCATGATACAACGCGAGCACATCGCTCATTCGAACATGCTCGTATCCTTTGAGCCGCACCCAATAGCTTTCCACTTCATAATCAGGAACGAGCATCAGCTGTCCATTGCGTTCCATCGTCCGTTCCGTCACTTGGGTGACTTGAACGTACGTATACGTGTTTCCATCGATCGCTGCCTTCTGTGGAAGGCATAGCTCATAGGTTTGTACTCCTTCGCTTTGTCCATCATCGACACGTTTGCCCTTTTGCGAAGCGATCTGGAACCAAAGCGCTTTCGATTCTCGGCGTAAGTTTCGCTTGATGACAAAGTCCACGTCTTCCTTTAGGCATACGTGCACATTCGCTTCTGCATCGTTTCCTGCATCCATGCGAACAAGCAGACGAGATGAAGTCAGTTGACGAGCTCGACGGATAGCGGTGACTAAAAACGAGGGCATGTTGTCTTGCACATGTTGTTTCCCTGGACGCAACTCGGCATGAACGAGATACCCTTCCTTCCCTGCATACGCAAACAACGGTGTAAAACCGTCAAATCCTTTATACGTTCGACTGACTCCTTCTTTTTTCGTATCGGAGTTGTCAAATGGGGAACCATCTATATCAAGGGGAAGCCATGTCGTCTTTCCTTTGGTCCAACAAGGGGACAAAGTGGCATGTCGTTGAATCAACAGACGTATGGACTATAGAGGACATGGCGGAAGTTTTCGATGAAAGGCTGTACCATGTCGTTGAATCAACAGACGTATGGACTCCTCCCAAAGAATCGTTTCGGTCATCGGAAGACAAGCGAGCTGATCGAGTCGTTGTCGCAAGGTTGGAGAGGAAGGCACGTGCTGAATCCCCATCGATGCCGAAAAGATATCGTCCTGACGATACGCTTCGATATGATCGAAATCCGTTTTTCCTGTGGCAAGCAAGCCAATCATCGAGCGAATGACATCGCTATGGGAAATGTGCACTTCTCGACGAACCGTTGGAAGCCGAAGTGCGTTTACCCGTTTATCCAGTTTCGTTCGATGGAGTAAGTAGCCAACGAGAGCAAGCCCAGCACTTGGGGTAATCGCTTCATCTGTCAATACAAACCGAATCGGGAAATCTTTCATCACATCACCTACTTGATGAAGAATCGTCAACGTCGTTTTTCCTTATCGTATCAACGGTTTGCGACCATTGTAAAGATGTTTTGTCACGGATTCAGGTTATAACATCCCCTTCAACCGTTGGGTAACCGAATACAAAGAAAATAATAGTATGAGCTTTGTGACTCAGACAATATTGATATTTTTACAGTCATTCATCGCTCAGCGTATCACCATGCCAATTTGAAGCTACTTACTACGCTAATCAGAAACGAGTGGCTACATAGGTTCAGCTATTTCGCTCTGTTTATCATGTCTATTTTCTTGACATAACATGAGCATGTTTGTACAGTAGCTTCTTCAATTAGTTAGCGAAAACTTTTCAATCTGCTTAAGAAAAAAATAATTGTGAAAGTAAGTCTATAAATATAGCTGTGCACTTGTATAAAGTTGAGTTACCGTTCTAGCTTTGGAATGCCATCGTGTTATTCACCCCATACTACTTTGTTTCTGCCCGTTTCTTTTGCCTGATACAACGCTTGATCTGCTTTTTTCAAAAATTTCTCTAAGTCTTGCCCTTCCGTGTATTCGGTAACTCCAATACTAATCGTTACGAATATACGTATTCCCTTATAAATAAATTTGGTGTTTTCAACGGTTTTTCGAATTCGTTCAGCAAATTTTATTCCATGCTCTAATGAACAATTTGGTAAAAGAATGATAAACTCTTCCCCACCTATCCGAACAAATACGTCAGAATGAAGAATAACCCCTTTTATAACCCTAGCTATTTTTTGTAACACCATATCTCCAGCGTGGTGACCATAGGTATCATTAATCTTTTTAAAATGATCGATGTCAAACATGATTAATGTCATTGTTTGCTCTTGTTCTTGGGATAAAGGGATTATTTTTTCCATATATAATTCCAAATATCTACGATTGTAGATTCCAGTAAGCGGATCGGTTAACGCAAAATTTCCCAGTTCGATTATCACTCTTTCCGTCTTTATTTGAAAAAAGGCAATAACCGTGAATATGATCCATTCTAATATTCCTGTTATGATGAGATAAATTATGTCTTGATACAATAGATGCCTTTGATGAAATAAAAATTCGGAAAGAATGATAAGAATAAACCCTAATATCCCAACAACGATGGTTGTTTTCCATGTTGGTGATAAAAATACAATTGCAACAGCAGGTATTAAAAGAAGCATCCATAGCGATAGTAAAGAAAAATAGTAATTAATAACTAAAGTTGCTATTAACGATGTGAAAATAAATACATATATGGACTTACCCCCATTATTCATTCCCCCTCCCTTCACCTGGTAACTAAAATTTCTCTTCAGATCAACGGTATACAGCGAATATTCATATGTTTAAACTTTTGTTTGAAAATGATTTGCTGTAGTTTCAGCTCGTGTAACATTTATTTCTTCTTTCTTTCTAATTCTAATTTTCTTATGACTTGATATAAACGTTGTTGATCTTGATGATGCAGTTCAATGAATTCAATTCCGTAAAAAATATCGTCCATTCGTTCCTCTTTTCTCACAATTTTTCCTTTCAAAGAAAACTCTTCATCACAGAGAACAAAATGGAGACGCAAAAAAATCTTTTTTCTAACAGGAAAATCTAACTTACAGCTCAATTTCATGCCCAAGTAACTGATATCTTTTATCTTTCCTTCTCCTTTTTTATGCTTTAATGGTTCCAGCAATTTGTCACCAAACCCAATTGATTCGAATTTACATTCTTGATCTAGGAGTTTTATGCGAAACGCTCTCCTTCTTTCTACTTCGTTCCACTTCGCTTTTAGATCGGTCAATGATTTTTTCAATGTATCAATTTTTGGTAGTCTTTTTTTCTTAATTGTCTTGCATAAAACCAGTGTATTAGTGGCTGCACCATCAGAAGCATAATCAATATACTTTCCAATGTTGCTATTTCCATACCACTAATTGCCCCTTCTTTTAGCGGATCTTGTTGATTGGCAATGGTTTTCCTAATAGATATCCTTGTCCTAAATGAACGCCTAATTTTTTAGCCATCGCTAAATCTTTCGGTTCCTCGATTCCTTCTAACACTAAATAAATATTCTTTTGTTGACAAACGTTCAAAATCATTTGAATTTCGTTTTGTTTTTCTATAGAAATCGATAAATCGATAGAATAATATCGGTCTAATTTCACAAAATCTGGTTCAAGCTCCATGACGGTATATAGGGAAAATTCCCCTTTTCCAAGATCGTCAAGGGCAACAGAAAAACCATTAGTTCGTAAAAAATGTATCGCTTTCCTTAGTAAATCAATATCCGATATTTTTTCCGATTCATTAATTTCTAGCACAATATTTCGGTGAGAGGAGCGTATCCTCTTTAGTTTTCGTAAAAAATCGGGAAATGATGGATGAATTATAGTCGAAGGATAAACATTGATAAATAATTGAATATATTGCATGCGAGCCAAAGTCAAAGCATGGAAAATTGAAGAAATATCTAATTCATACAATCTGTTTTTTTTCATTGCTATATAAATTGAAATAAAGGTTTTCTCCCGTTCCACGGCGAATAAATACAAAGAGAAAATAGGGGAACGGAGAGAAAATATGATGCCAAATCACAAAGACGAGATCGAAAAGTTGTCCACTGCCATGAAAGAAGCAAAAAGTAAACGAGCATATGAACGCTACCAAGCGATTTATCTTCATTTGCAGGGATATACCAAAGGAGAAATCGCAACGATTATTGGTCGATCCAAGAAAACTATTTATAACTATATTCATGCCTACGCCCAGCGCGGTCTTGATGGACTGGAGATGAAATACTCACCTGGCGCCCCACGTCGATTGACCCCTGAGCAGGAAAAAGAGCTGGCTTTGATCATTGAACATCAGCTCCCCGTAGATGTGGGATTCGAAGCAAAATATAATTGGACGCTTGCGATAATCGCTGAACTCATTCAACAAAAGTGGGGGCCAACATACACGCTTCGCGGAACAAGTGACATTCTGCATCGGTTAGGGCTAAGCTATACGAAACCGACCTATACACTAGCCAATGCCGATGAAGAGAAACAAAAAGAATTCGTCGAAATCACCTTCCCTGAAGTAAAAAAAAACTGGTAGATGGGAACATCGCCCATGTCCTCTTTCAAGATGAGTCGATGATTCGTGATTACCAAGCGATTCAAAAAACATGGTTTGTCAAAGGAAAACAACGAATCATTCCGACGTTTGGAAAACATCAAGGGCTGAAGCTGATTGGCACGTTGAACTACGAAACAGGGGAAGTGTTTTGCATCGAAGAAGAATGCTATGACGCGGAAACATTTCTTCGATTTCTTCAACTTGTGTTAGAACGCTATCCCACAGGCAAAATAGTGATGATTTTAGATAACGCTCGAATTCACCATGCCAAACTCATTCAGCCATTTTTAAAAGAACACGAAGATCGGTTAGAGCTCGTCTTTTTGCCACCATACAGTCCGCAATTGAACTTGATTGAAGGGCTATGGAAATGGCTGAAATCAGACGTGATTTACAACGTGTTCTATTCGAGTGTGCAAGAAATTAGAAAGAATGTCCAAGCCTTTATTCAGCGAATCAACCAGAAACCAGAACAAACGATCGATCGTTTGTGTGTTCAGTTGTAAATCTTTAATTCAACTTATATAGTTGAAAAAGCAATTCAGGATTTTGAACAAACTCGCAGCGCAATAAAGCTTCATAGGCAAATAAATGCCAATCTTTCAATGCGTAAATCGGTTGGAATACATGATAAAACTTTTTATTTTGTATAATGTCATCTAAAAGTATAGTGCCCTGTAAAGCCATCCCTTGTTCGTCTAACATATTGCTCCCCCTATTCCTTTATTATGAAAGTGGCTTATCCTTATCACAATACAGGAATAACAGATTAGGTATTTATAACTACTATATTATACGATATAATTCTCCTTTTTTCGACATTTTTTCACCAACCTCATGCTCTTTTAATTCCATAATTCGTTACTTTTTAGCTTAACGTTAGCTTTCATTTTTTAGTTCCTTAGAGTTTGAAACAACCTCAAAAGCTGAGAACTATCAAAAAAGTCGTTTTCCAGAATATCGATAATAATTTGTAAATGTAATTAAACATATTACCCTTGGCATTGATCTTTGCTCGTGCGTCTATCATTTTGATTTATTTTTGCAATTCTTCCCAACTTAGCTATATAAATAGCATCACATTAAAAATCGAGACAGATAAATGATTCACCAAAAAACCAGTTATGTGCTCTTTTCGTTTATAATCAAAATAATTAGTTAAGAGCCTATGTAATAAAAAACGGTCCCTACGTTATCTTGCAGGAAATATAAGGTCGTTTAGAGTTGAGAAAGAAAACTAGACATTAAGTTAATCTAAAATGTTATATGCCCATTTCTTGATTATTAACCCCTATATCATCAAGATTACGTAAGAACCATTTTTATTTAGCAATTGTAACTTTCTTTTAATTTATCAATTTTAGACATAGTTTCGATTGATGCTTTGTGCAGATTAGCCATTTCCATAACCTTGCTCTTAGAAACATGCATTCCTTGTTTTTTTATCATTTCAATTGCCCATTTTGCTCTTCTTAACTGAAATTGCTCGACACTTTCAAGTTTTGACAGAATATACTGTTTAGTCTCCGGCATTTTTTCCAACTTTGATTTTAATCCTGAAATACCTGCTTCTTGCGCAATTCGATAGAGTGTTACTCGGATAGGCTTTTCTTCATTTAGAATTTTCTCTATAGCTTTCTTAATTAGTGGTAATACCTGTTTATCTCTTTCCTCCCAATTAAATCTTTTATTTCCGTTATGATATGTTTTTCCCTTCGGAGAATTTTGTTGTAACCATTCTTTAGCGTAATAATATAATAATGTATACAACCCCTTATCTAACTCCCTAATTTGATTTTGAGAATAGTTCGGATATTGCTCAACAAGATTTAACCATCGCTTTTTTAGTTCATCTAATTTTTTTATTGTAGGCGCTTCCTTTTTGGGTTGTTTTTCAAAACCATTCAAATATCTCCTTACTGTCTCAATACTGACATTTAACCTTCTTGCTGTCTCTTTTTTACTAAGGTTTTCGTTATTAATGAAATAGTTAATTACGCTGAAGAATACTACTTAAAGAAGGTTCCAGTTCTGTATTATGACAATGAAACACAAATAAACTATATTGATGAGCAAAAGAACATAAAAGCATTAAGAATAGGTCCAGAAACAACAATAATGACAGAGACAACTGAAAACATCGATCCAGACGAGATGTATTTCGGCCCAGAAACAACGCGTCAAACAGCAACAATTGAGAATAGTGATGAAAATGAGTATTTTATAGGTCCCGATACCACTAAACGCACCTTTACGATCGAGAGTGAAGATAGAGATGAAGTGTATCTAGGTCCAGATACTACAAGGTTAACAAAAACTATTGAAAATAGTGATCCTGATGAAAGTATAATTATGTGATTTTAAATTGCCAAAAACAACTTGACAGATAGCTAAAAATTTTTCTTTATTCAATCTAGATCTTCCTCCTAAAAATATAGCCTCTAACGTTAAAACGTTAGAGGCATAATTTTTTATTTAAATTATTATCCTAAAATATTTTGGCGAATCAAAATGGAGTATACAACTTTTTTGTCGAGTATACGACTTTTTTGTTCAGTATACAACTTTTTTGTCACTTAACAATAGGTCACAACGAACAAAACTTATTTTATTCCACCGTTACGCTTTTTGCCAGGTTGCGCGGTTTATCGACATCGCAGTCGCGATGCAGAGCTGCGTAGTAAGCAATAAGCTGTAACGGAACAACAGAGATAAGAGGTGTTAACAAGTCGTGAATTTGCGGAATGACGAAACGGTCTGATTCCCTTTCCAATCCTTTCATGGAAATCACGCAAGGGTTAGCGCCGCGAGCAACGACTTCCTTGACATTTCCGCGTATACTTAAGTTCACGTTTTCTTGTGTAGCCAGTGCGATAACAGGCGTTCCTTCCTCAATTAAGGCAATCGTACCGTGCTTCAGTTCACCGCCGGCAAAACCTTCTGCTTGGATATAAGAAATTTCTTTTAACTTTAAGGCACCTTCCAAGCAGACAAAATAGTCGATAGAACGGCCGATAAAGAAGCAATTGCGTGTAGTTGCCAAATATTCCCGAGCGATTCGTTCCATTTCATCTTTGGCATCGCAAAGAATTTCCATTGCGTTGGCTGCGATTCCCAGCTCTTTCACTAGATCAAAATCAACTGCAATATTGCGTGCTTTCGCTGTTACGTTCGCCAAGATAGCAAGTACAGCAATTTGTGCTGTGTACGCTTTTGTCGATGCTACGGCGATTTCCGGACCGGCATGGAGAAGCAATGTATAATCGGCTTCCCGTGACAATGTCGAACCCGGTACGTTGGTAATCGTCAACGCCGGATAGCCCAATTTTTTCGTTTCAACTAAAACGGCACGGCTGTCTGCTGTTTCACCGCTTTGGGAAATGAAAATAAACATCGGTTTTTCAGATAAAAGCGGCATATTGTAGCTAAATTCGCTGGCAACATGAACTTCCACAGGAATTTTTGCCATTTTTTCAATCAATTGTTTTCCAACAAGACCAGCATGGTAGCTCGTACCGGCCGCTATAATATAGAGACGGTCCGATTGATTCAAGGCTTCTACGATTTTAGGATCAATTTCTAATTCCCCGTTTTCGTTTTGGTAAGCTTGAATCAATTTGCGGATAACTAGCGGCTGTTCGTCAATTTCTTTCAACATATAATGAGGGTAAGTACCTTTTTCAATGTCGCTTGCATCAAGTTCAGCTGTAAATGGAGCGCGTTCGATTACTTCTCCATCAAGATTTTTGATCACTGCACGATCTTTTGTTACAATGACCATTTCTTGGTCCATCAATTCTTTAAATTGATTCGTTACTTGAAGCATTGCCATCGCATCAGAAGCGACTACATTAAAGGATTCGCCGATGCCGACAAGAAGCGGGCTTTTATTTTTCGCTACAAAAATCGTATCCGCATTTTGTTCATCCAACACTGCAATTGCATAGGAACCTTTAATTTGTTTCAATGTTTTTCTAATAGCTTCTTCGACTTCCATACCTTCGTTGACGAACAGTTCAATTAATTGAACAACGACTTCCGTATCCGTATCGCTTTGCAAAGGAACATCTTGCAAATATTGTTGTTTCAATTCTTCATAATTTTCGATTACACCGTTATGAACGATCGTAAAACGGCCTGAAGCACTTTGATGTGGATGGGCGTTCCTTTTGCTTGGCACTCCGTGTGTAGCCCAGCGAGTATGCCCAATTCCGATATTCGCTTTCACACTATTATCCACACTGTTGCGCAGATCGGCAATACGGCCTTTTTCTTTGAACACATGAACGCCTTCGCCGTTATTCACGGCAATTCCAGCAGAATCATAGCCTCTATATTCAAGTTTTTCCAGACCTCTTAACAAAATTTCTTTCGCATCTTGATTACCAATATAACCAACAATTCCGCACATGGTGTTCTTCCTCCCTTTAGACAAGGGGGCAAGAAATCGCGGGGGCGTTTCTGCCCCCTTATCTCCGTTTTCAATTTTATCAACATTCGTCAGTACATCCGACTGCTATCTTGAAATCGCATTTCCCTTCCTTTGTCCACCAGGTCGCCCTGATGTTTTAAGAAGAGAATTCACGGCTGTGCGTTCAACCGGGAGGCATCCGCCGAAAACTCGATAAACCTCCTCCTCGTCAACTAAGCCTGTTTTCTCCGCTCTGGGCTTAGTTCGGGCGCTATTATTATCAAAACAACGTGCTAAACCTTGATCCTCCTTTCCTTTTGGAAACTTATTCAAAACACGTTAATCATACACTATTTTTTTGGATTTCGTCAACTAAAAACATCAAAGATTGCGAAGAAATACACATTCTTTATAAAAAATATGCATAAGGAATCAAAATGTTTCCTTATGCATATCATTTATCTATATATTAATCTAACCCCATTTCTTCTTTTACCACATTGACGATCTTTTCAACATAGCGATTGCATTCTTCTTCTGTAGGAGCTTCCGCCATCACTCTGACAAGAGGTTCCGTTCCCGACGGCCGGACAAGGATACGGCCATTTCCTTTCATTTCTTCTTCCGCTTCTTGAATCGCTTTTTTCACCTTTTCATTTTCCAACACTTTATGTTTATCGGTAACACGGACGTTTACAAGTTTTTGAGGAAATTTTTTCATTTCTGCTGCCAACTCGGATAACGGTTTTTTGGTTAATTTCATAATGTTCACCAGCTGCAGCCCGGTCAAAAGGCCATCGCCCGTTGTATTATAATCAAGGAAAATGATATGTCCCGACTGTTCGCCCCCTAGGTTGTAGTTGTTTTTCTTCATTTCTTCCACAACGTAGCGGTCGCCGACAGCCGTCTGTACACTCTTGATTCCTAACTCTTCCAGTCCTTTATGGAACCCAAGGTTGCTCATAACGGTTGACACAACGGTCGACTGCTTTAAACGGCCTTCTTGTTGTAAATACTTTGCACAGATGTACATGATTTGATCGCCATCGACGATTTGGCCGTTCTCATCCACTGCAATAAGACGATCGCCGTCACCGTCAAAGGCCAAACCTACATCCGCGCCTTTTTCTTTTACGAATTGCGCCAGCGCTTCCGGATGAGTAGACCCTACTCCGTCATTGATATTTAATCCGTTTGGAGACGCACCCATTGTCGACAGATCGGCTTCAAGATCCGCAAACAAATGAGTGGCCAGCGAAGAGGTTGCGCCGTGAGCACAATCCAACGCAATATGTATTCCTTCAAAATCTTCATCCACAGTCTGTTTTAAATACTGAATATATTTTTGCACGCCTTCAAAATAATCCGTTACTTGTCCAAGTTCTTTTCCAATCGGGCGAGGAAGATTGTCTTCATTCGCATCTAAAAGCTTTTCAATTTCCAATTCCTCGTCATCGGAAAGTTTAAAACCGTCCGGACCAAAAAATTTGATGCCATTATCAGCCACTGGATTATGAGAAGCAGAAATCATAACGCCCGCTTGAGCTCCCATTACTTTTGTCAAGAAAGCAACACCCGGAGTGGAGATAACACCTAAACGCATCACTTCCGCTCCAATCGATAACAGACCTGCTACGAGCGCTCCTTCCAGCATGTGGCCGGAAATACGGGTGTCTCGCCCAATTAATACTTTAGGTCGTTTCGCGTTTTTCGTGAGCACATAGCCGCCAAAACGCCCTAATTTGAAAGCTAACTCAGGCGTCAACTCCGAATTAGCCACCCCTCTAACTCCATCCGTACCGAAGTATTTTCCCATTATCTTCATCGCTCCTTTATAAACTATCCATCCAGGTATACTAACGTTTTTTTACCGATAATTGAACGTTTACTTGATCATCCGATAGTTTCCAATCTGTATTGTTGGGTCCGTCTCCTTCAATCTTTAGCTGATGTTCCCCCACTGTCAAACCGGAAAGGTCTATGAACAGGGAAAAATCGTCTTTGCTCAATTTGTCGACGACGCTCTCTTCCCCGGTCACCTCCGCATTTACAGTTGAGGGAGACATCGAATCAAGAACGTAATCATTGCTTAACCCTCGAGTTTCGATCGGGATATCAGCAATCGTTTTCGTTATGACGGAATTCGGTGAATTTGTGTCGTTTGTTTGAGTTTGATTGTCATCAGGCGTAATTTCAGCAGTTCCGTTCTCGTCCTCTTTTGGCTTGGTTCTTTTATCCACTGAAACGACAACTTTTACTTTTTGAGGCGAAACATAATTCAAGCCTTCTTTCAAATGAATTGGAACCTCTTTTACCGTATCCCTTTTTATTTTACTTAAATCTATATTGATTTCCACATTATTTAATTTATCCAATGCCGATTCTTTGCCGTAGACGGTTACTTCTTTTGGATCTATGTCGATATCCTTAATGCTCACGCCTTCCGGAGGATTCCCTATTTCTTTTACAGACACGGGCACTTTTTTATTTGGATTTTTGACTTTTACTGTTACTTCCACCGTCTCGGGATCGACAGCTACATCCAATTTATTCAACTCGCTGTCCAGTACACGCACCCTTGCTTTTCCTGTAAATTCACCATCGATCAGCTCATCGCTGTCAAGGGTTGCTTTCACATACGCAATTTGATTAATTACGTCTTTAGCCCCGGTGATTTCCACTGTTTTAGGACTGACGGACAAACTATCCACTTGGTAGCCGTTCCCCAGCATGCCATCGCTGATTTCCGCTCCCACTTTAAATTCTTTTGTCACTTTTTCTTGAATGGAAACCTCTGCATAAGCAGGTTCAATTTTCACTTTTAATTGATTCGATATATTGTCATATTTTATAGGAACATCATGAGTCCCTACCCCTAGATTGGATAGATCCACATACACTTTAAAATCTTTCAGCGCTTTTGTGGACTGTACAATGCTTTTTGGACCCTCGATCGTTACACTTACTGTTTGTGGGACTCCGGATACCACAAGATTATCCGAATCGTAATATACATCCACCGGCACATCTTCTATCGTCGCAACATTATCGTTAGGAACATTTTCCGTTTTTTTCTTCAAATCCACTTCTTCCGCGTTAACTGACATATATAATAATATTGCCAAAAACAGCGCTAAAATTCTCAATACCCAAGGGCTTTCAATCCATCTATCCATTTTTTCGTTTTCCCCTCCAGCTCCACAGAGTCGAGGATCCATGTTTCGATTTTCCCAGGAGCAGTTCTTTTTCCAAAAGTTGTCGGAAGTCTTCTGCAGATAGATCTCGATGCAGCTCTCCATTTTTCGTGACTGAAACGGAGCCTGTCTCCTCTGATACCACGATGGTTAAACTATCGGTCACTTCGCTGATACCGAGGGCAGCCCTGTGTCTAGTTCCTAACTCTTTAGAGATAAAGGGACTTTCAGACAACGGCAGGTAACAAGCAGCAGCTGCAATTTGATTTTTTTGGATAATGACCGCCCCGTCATGTAGTGGTGTATTAGGGATAAAAATGTTAATCAATAATTCGGAGGATACTTTAGAATTTAAAGGGATCCCCGTTTCAATATAATCGGTCATCCCCGTTTCCCTTTCTATGGAAATGAGCGCGCCAATTCTACGCTTAGCCATATAGTTCACCGCTTTGGCCATGGATTCAATGAGATGCATTTGCTCTTCATCTTCTTGTGCTAAACTGCGGCGCGAAAAGAATCTTCCCCGCCCCAGCTGTTCCAGCGCTCGCCTGAGTTCCGGTTGAAAAATGATGATGACGGCTAAAAAACCCCATGTCAAAGCCTGTTCCATCATCCAACTTAAAGTATGAAAGCCAAGGACGCCGCTGAAACCTCGAACAATGATGATGACGAAAATTCCTTTCAGCAGCTGAACAGCTTTTGTTCCACGTATAAGGGTCAGTATTTTGTAAATGACAAACCAAACAAGCAAAATATCTATAATATTGGATAAATAATCCAGTATTGAAAAATTATCAAAATTCCTTAAAAACGGCATATTACATCCTCCAATAATGTAATGAAAAATAGCCGTATAGGGGCCTCTTTCCAATGAATTTATTATATCATACTTCAGACATCGAACTTAAATCAAACAATGGGACAAGATTGGAATTATTTTAAGAGCTTAAGATGCCTTTCACTGCGCTACCAATTCTTTCATATGAAACCAAAGCCATTTAAACATCTGATGAATCTCTTGTATATTCCCGGTCACTTTTCCGGCAGACGCCATATATTTTTCACCATTAATGACCGTAACATCCCCATCCACTTCTCCCTCAATTCGGATGTCTCCGTTCCGAACAACAAGATCTCCCTTCACTGTTTTCCCTTTTGGAACAATGACCGTATTTCCTTTCACAACAAGATTGGGCTGCTTCGTAAATGAAAACTGTTGATCTTGCTCCCATAAAGCGACAAACGCCCCCATCATAAACACAAAAAATATAGCGCAAGTAGTCAAAAATGGATGGAGGTGGAACCATCTCTGCAGTTTTATCGTTCTTTTTTCTTTTGGCAACAGAGATAAAACATTTTCGGTAAAATGCTCAGGAGCTTTCACGCTATTGGAAAGACCCCTCACAAACATAATAGACTGTTTCAATTCTTGAAAATGCTGATGACAATCTTGGCATTGCTCCAAATGTTCCCTTAGTTTGACAACTTGTTCTTTTGGCAGTTCACCATCTAAATACTCATGCATATAGCGCGTTATTTCTTTTTGGCAGTCTGCGTTCATCTTATAGCTCATCCCCTCGCTATAATTTGCGCAAATATTTTCGAAGAGCTTCTCGGCCCCTATGTAATCTTGTTTTTACCGTCCCAACCGGCATATCTAATATTCCTGCGATTTCTTCGACAGATAATTCTTCCATGTATTTTAATATTATGACCGCTCTGTATTTTTCAGAAATCTTTAAAATCGCATGCTGAATCGACTCTTGTAATTCCATATGTTCTACTTCTTGCTCCGGCAGGTGGCTGGATGAAGCAATTTGCGAATACAGCGTTAAATTTTCAGATCCTTCTATATCTGCATCTAAATGGTAGTCCGGTTTTTTCTTTCTTATTCGATCAATGCAAAGATTGGTCGTAATTCGATACAGCCAGGTTGAAAATTTTCGATTTTCATCATACCGTCGAATGTTGAGATAAGCACGTAAAAACGCTTCTTGTGCTACATCTTCTGCCTCATGCCGATTTCCCAGCATCCGATAACAAAGCTGATACACTTTATCTTTATAAATTTCCACAATCTCTCCAAATGCGTTCTGATCGCCCTTAAGCACTTGCCTTATTTTTTTTCTAATAAAAACATCCATTCACTTGTACCCCCGCTCCAGCGGCAATATATAAATACGAATCAACGAAAAAGAAAGTTTCAAAAATCTTCTCTTCCATCATAACAAATATTGACCTAATCAAGTTTGCACATTTTTGAAAACGGATATGATAATAATAAAAATCAGCAAAAGCGGTGATAGACAATGTCAACAACAGAACATGACTTGCTTCTTCAAATTGAAAACTGCCGAGTAGAAATGATTTCCCAGGCAATGAAAACTTCTTTTGCAAATGATGAAGTGCTTGCATTAAGTGTAAAGCTGGATCAGCTTTTGAATCTGTATGAATCTCAAAGTCCAAAATAAACGCAGCAACCTCGTATGCAGGAGGCTGCTGTCTATGAAATGGACATAAATGCAGCCGCTGCTATGGCCGCTTGATATTTGGAAGAGATTTTTTGAATTTCAAGTACAGCAGAATCTTTCCCACTCTTCGAACAATTTTGTTTGTAAACAACATCCGCAATGCGAAAGTTCGTCCAAACGAAAGTCTATTAGATTAAAATCAAGAATATCATTATTTTGTCTTAAAATTAGAAACATTTTCTTCCTACTTAAATTAAGAATCAAATGATAATGTATCTAGAGCTGATCCAAATAGAAAAAGCCTCAAACCTAACGGTTTAAGGCAAAAAACGTAAGCTTCCTATCTGAACTGAAAATGGAGCCTAGCGGGATCGAACCGCTGACCTCCTGCGTGCGATGCAGGCACTCTCCCAGCTGAGCTAAGGCCCCATATCTTCCGGCAAATAGAGCGGAAGACGGGACTCGAACCCGCGACCCCCACCTTGGGAAGGTGGTGTTCTACCACTAAACTACTTCCGCAAATACAAAAAAATGAGCCATGGAGGATTCGAACCTCCGACCCTCTGATTAAAAGTCAGATGCTCTACCTACTGAGCTAATGGCTCATCAAAAAACAATAAAAAATCCTTCAAAAGGATCAACAATAATGGCTGGGCTAGCTGGATTCGAACCAGCGCATGACGGAGTCAAAGTCCGTTGCCTTACCGCTTGGCTATAGCCCAATGATGAGTGAACATTATTAGGATATCCAACGATACAAAAACTATTCAAAATTAAATGGTGGAGGGGGACGGATTCGAACCGCCGAACCCTGAGGGAGCGGATTTACAGTCCGCCGCGTTTAGCCACTTCGCTACCCCTCCGCTGCTGGTGCCGGCTGTAGGACTTGAACCCACAACCTACTGATTACAAGTCAGTTGCTCTACCAATTGAGCTAAGCCGGCTTGTTTAAGTATGGTGGAGGTTGACGGGATCGAACCGCCGACCCCTTGCTTGTAAGGCAAGTGCTCTCCCAGCTGAGCTAAACCTCCATTGAGGATGACCCGTACGGGATTCGAACCCGTGTTACCGCCGTGAAAGGGCGGTGTCTTAACCACTTGACCAACGGGCCAAAAAAATCACAGGAAAGCTTCCAACCGGGCTCGAACCGGTGACCTCTTCCTTACCATGGAAGTGCTCTACCTGCTGAGCTATGGAAGCATGGCTCCGCAGGTAGGATTCGAACCTACGACCGATCGGTTAACAGCCGATTGCTCTACCACTGAGCTACTGCGGAACGATATCGCCTGGCAACGTCCTACTCTCGCAAGGGGAATCCCCTCACTACCATCGGCGCTGAAGAGCTTAACTTCCGTGTTCGGTATGGGAACGGGTGTGACCTCTTCGCCATTGTCACCAGACATTCAAGACAGGTAATATTATAACATAAATCATGCAGATTGCAATAACAAATGGATATTTAGGAAAAAATTATTCCTTCAAAACTAGATAGAAGAAGCAGTTTCACCGATCTCGCGCTTTCTTTTGGTTAAGTCCTCGATCGATTAGTATCCGTCAGCTCCACGTGTCACCACGCTTCCACCTCGGACCTATCTACCTGATCATCTTTCAGGGATCTTACTTTCCGAAGAAATGGGAAATCTCATCTTGAGGGGGGCTTCATGCTTAGATGCTTTCAGCACTTATCCCTTCCGCACATAGCTACCCAGCGATGCCTCTGGCGAGACAACTGGTACACCAGCGGTGCGTCCATCCCGGTCCTCTCGTACTAAGGACAGCTCCTCTCAAATTTCCTGCGCCCGCGACGGATAGGGACCGAACTGTCTCACGACGTTCTGAACCCAGCTCGCGTACCGCTTTAATGGGCGAACAGCCCAACCCTTGGGACCGACTACAGCCCCAGGATGCGATGAGCCGACATCGAGGTGCCAAACCTCCCCGTCGATGTGGACTCTTGGGGGAGATAAGCCTGTTATCCCCGGGGTAGCTTTTATCCGTTGAGCGATGGCCCTTCCATACGGAACCACCGGATCACTAAGCCCGACTTTCGTCCCTGCTCGACTTGTAGGTCTCGCAGTCAAGCTCCCTTCTGCCTTTGCACTCTGCGAATGATTTCCAACCATTCTGAGGGAACCTTTGGGCGCCTCCGTTACCTTTTAGGAGGCGACCGCCCCAGTCAAACTGCCCACCTGACACTGTCTCCCACCCCGATCAGGGGTGCGGGTTAGAATTTCAGTACAGCCAGGGTAGTATCCCACCGGCGCCTCCACCGAAGCTGGCGCTCCGGCTTCCAAGGCTCCTACCTATCCTGTACAAGCTGTACCAAAATTCAATATCAGGCTGCAGTAAAGCTCCACGGGGTCTTTCCGTCCTGTCGCGGGTAACCTGCATCTTCACAGGTACTATAATTTCACCGAGTCTCTCGTTGAGACAGTGCCCAGATCGTTACGCCTTTCGTGCGGGTCAGAACTTACCTGACAAGGAATTTCGCTACCTTAGGACCGTTATAGTTACGGCCGCCGTTTACTGGGGCTTCGGTTCGCACCTTCAAGCAAAGCTTTAAGCGCTCCCCTTAACCTTCCAGCACCGGGCAGGCGTCAGCCCCTATACTTCGCCTTACGGCTTCGCAGAGACCTGTGTTTTTGCTAAACAGTCGCCTGGGCCTATTCACTGCGGCTTCTCGGGGCTATGCACCCCAAAAAGCACCCCTTCTCCCGAAGTTACGGGGTCATTTTGCCGAGTTCCTTAACGAGAGTTCTCTCGCACACCTTAGGATTCTCTCCTCGCCTACCTGTGTCGGTTTGCGGTACGGGCACCTTTTTCCTCGCTAGAGGCTTTTCTTGGCAGTGTGGAATCAGGAACTTCGGTACTATATTTCCCTCGCCGTCACAGCTTGAGGTGAGTGGCAACGGGATTTGCCTCGCTGCCCCTCTCACTGCTTGGACGCACATCCAACCGTGCGCTTACCCTATCCTCCTGCGTCCCCCCATCGCTCAAACGGAAAAGAGGTGGTACAGGAATATCAACCTGTTGTCCATCGCCTACGCCTGTCGGCCTCGGCTTAGGTCCCGACTAACCCTGAGAGGACGAGCCTTCCTCAGGAAACCTTAGGCATTCGGTGGAAGGGATTCTCACCCTTCTTTCGCTACTCATACCGGCATTCTCACTTCTAAGCGCTCCACCAGTCCTTCCGGTCTGGCTTCTCTGCCCTTAGAACGCTCTCCTACCGCGGACACCCGAAGGTGTCCACCCGCAGCTTCGGTGATACGTTTAGCCCCGGTACATTTTCGGCGCAGAATCACTCGACCAGTGAGCTATTACGCACTCTTTAAATGGTGGCTGCTTCTAAGCCAACATCCTGGTTGTCTAAGCAATTCCACATCCTTTTCCACTTAACGTATACTTTGGGACCTTAGCTGGCGGTCTGGGCTGTTTCCCTTTTGACCACGGATCTTATCACTCGCAGTCTGACTCCCAAGGATAAGTCGCTGGCATTCGGAGTTTGTCTGAATTCGGTAACCCGATGAGGGCCCCTAGTCCAAACAGTGCTCTACCTCCAAGACTCTTTCCTTGAGGCTAGCCCTAAAGCTATTTCGGAGAGAACCAGCTATCTCCAAGTTCGATTGGAATTTCACCCCTACCCACACCTCATCCCCGCACTTTTCAACGTGCGTGGGTTCGGGCCTCCAGTAAGTGTTACCTCACCTTCACCCTGGACATGGGTAGATCACCTGGTTTCGGGTCTGCGACCCCATACTCATGCGCCCTGTTCAGACTCGCTTTCGCTGCGGCTCCGTCTTTTCGACTTAACCTCGCATGAGATCGCAACTCGCCGGTTCATTCTACAAAAGGCACGCCATCACCCGTAAACGGGCTCTGACTACTTGTAGGCACACGGTTTCAGGTTCTCTTTCACTCCCCTCCCGGGGTGCTTTTCACCTTTCCCTCACGGTACTGGTTCACTATCGGTCACTAGGGAGTATTTAGCCTTGGGAGATGGTCCTCCCAGCTTCCGACGGGATTCCTCGTGTCCCGCCGTACTCAGGATCCACCAGGGAGGGAACGAAGTTTCGACTACAGGGTTGTTACCTTCTCTGACGGGCCTTTCCAGACCTCTTCGTCTACCTCGTTCCTTTGTGACTCCACCATTGGTGTCCTACAACCCCAGAAGGCAAGCCTTCTGGTTTGGGCTGTTCCCGTTTCGCTCGCCGCTACTCAGGGAATCGCTGTTGCTTTCTCTTCCTCCGGGTACTTAGATGTTTCAGTTCCCCGGGTTGCCTTCCTTACCCTATGGATTCAGGCAAGGATGCTGCCCCATTACGGGCAGCGGGTTTCCCCATTCGGAAATCTCCGGATCAACGCTTACGTACAGCTCCCCGGAGCTTTTCGGAGTTAGTCCCGTCCTTCATCGGCTCCTAGTGCCAAGGCATCCACCGTGCGCCCTTTCTAACTTAACCATGTTGGTTTTATCCTAGATGGCGATACTCGGTTTATGCTGCTTCTTTCTTCTATCTAGTTTTCAAGGAACAACTTGGAAGGATGAAATCCTTCAAAACTGAACAAAACGAAAGCGCTCCTTCATATCTGTCCAGCTCCGGCTCCTAGGTGCTCGAGGTCACAATCCATCTTGCTGCGGTGGTTGAAATACTACCTCCTCGCAAGCTGTCTTGTGCTTGTCGCACCTGAACAGTCGCCTCTGCTTTTCTTCTTCCTTAGAAAGGAGGTGATCCAGCCGCACCTTCCGATACGGCTACCTTGTTACGACTTCACCCCAATCATCTGCCCCACCTTCGGCGGCTGGCTCCCGTAAGGGTTACCTCACCGACTTCGGGTGTTGCAAACTCTCGTGGTGTGACGGGCGGTGTGTACAAGGCCCGGGAACGTATTCACCGCGGCATGCTGATCCGCGATTACTAGCGATTCCGGCTTCATGCAGGCGAGTTGCAGCCTGCAATCCGAACTGAGAATGGTTTTTTGGGATTGGCTCCACCTCGCGGTTTCGCGACCCTTTGTACCATCCATTGTAGCACGTGTGTAGCCCAGGTCATAAGGGGCATGATGATTTGACGTCATCCCCACCTTCCTCCGGTTTGTCACCGGCAGTCACCTTAGAGTGCCCAACTGAATGCTGGCAACTAAGGTCAAGGGTTGCGCTCGTTGCGGGACTTAACCCAACATCTCACGACACGAGCTGACGACAACCATGCACCACCTGTCACTCCGTCCCCCGAAGGGGAACCCTCTATCTCTAGAGGTAGCGAAGGATGTCAAGACCTGGTAAGGTTCTTCGCGTTGCTTCGAATTAAACCACATGCTCCACCGCTTGTGCGGGCCCCCGTCAATTCCTTTGAGTTTCAGCCTTGCGGCCGTACTCCCCAGGCGGAGTGCTTAATGCGTTAGCTGCAGCACTAAAGGGTGGAAGCCCTCTAACACTTAGCACTCATCGTTTACGGCGTGGACTACCAGGGTATCTAATCCTGTTCGCTCCCCACGCTTTCGCGCCTCAGCGTCAGTTACAGACCAGAGAGCCGCCTTCGCCACTGGTGTTCCTCCACATCTCTACGCATTTCACCGCTACACGTGGAATTCCGCTCTCCTCTTCTGCACTCAAGTCTCCCAGTTTCCAATGACCCTCCACGGTTGAGCCGTGGGCTTTCACATCAGACTTAAGAGACCGCCTGCGCGCGCTTTACGCCCAATAATTCCGGACAACGCTTGCCACCTACGTATTACCGCGGCTGCTGGCACGTAGTTAGCCGTGGCTTTCTGGTCAGGTACCGTCAAGGTACCGCCCTGTTCGAACGGTACTTGTTCTTCCCTGACAACAGAGCTTTACGATCCGAAGACCTTCTTCGCTCACGCGGCGTTGCTCCGTCAGACTTTCGTCCATTGCGGAAGATTCCCTACTGCTGCCTCCCGTAGGAGTCTGGGCCGTGTCTCAGTCCCAGTGTGGCCGATCACCCTCTCAGGTCGGCTACGCATCGTCGCCTTGGTGAGCCGTTACCTCACCAACTAGCTAATGCGCCGCGGGCCCATCTGCAAGCGGCAGCTTGCGCCGCCTTTCAACCTTCCTTCATGCGAAGGAAGATATTATCCGGTATTAGCCCCGGTTTCCCGGAGTTATCCCCGTCTTGCAGGCAGGTTGCCCACGTGTTACTCACCCGTCCGCCGCTAACTTTCAAAAAGCAAGCTTCTTGAAAGTCCGCTCGACTTGCATGTATTAGGCACGCCGCCAGCGTTCGTCCTGAGCCAGGATCAAACTCTCCAAAAAGAAATTTGACTTGGCTTGTTTCTATCGAAACATTGGTTTACGCTTCGTTTTGTTCAGTTTTCAAGGATCCATATTCGTCACTCTTTTTAGCGAGCGACTCTTCTATTGTAACATCCCACTAAAGGAATGTCAATAACTTTTTCTTGTTTAATGCTGTCCATCAAGGACAAGTAATACTATATCAGCATAATGATGGAGTGTCAACATCTTTTTTCAAAAAAAATTTATTCTCTGCTTTTGGTTCTTTTTCCTACTCGTAAATATTTCATACATTCATGATGACTCGCAACTCTCTTAAATAAATTGAATAAAATGTTATACCTCTCCTTCATTGCCCTTTTCACAACATGATCAATTCTGTGATCATTAAGATCAAACAGAATTTCGTCCATTTCCCTTTTCAACAAATAATAGATCTCTTCTTTTTCCTTTTCATTTATTAGTATTCCGATCATGTAGGTCACTCCTTTTGATAAGTGTCTTATGCGTTGCGAAAAAACCCGGGAACTGGTTCTAACGTTTGCAAGGCCGTCATACAAATAGAAGCAAAGACTTGTCTAATGGAGGGCCGAAAATGAATTTTTGGTATGTGATAAAGGATAAAAGAGTGAAACAAACATTATTGATTGTTATTATTTCATTTTTTACTGCATTATTATTGTTTACTCAAAATATACTCCATATTCCTGTTTTGGCGGGAAAAGAAGGTCCTCAAGCAATCTACAGAGGTGAAAAAGGAATTGCTTTAACGTTTGATATCGGCTGGGGAGATGAAAGAGCAGAGCCGATTATCAACGTCTTAATTAAAAACAAAGTGAAGGCGGCCACTTTTTTTCTTTCGGGTTCTTGGGCAGAAAGACATCCCGATTTAGTCAAAAAAATAGCCGATCATGGATACGAAATTGGAATGTTAGGTTACAGTTACAAAGATTATACCGCTTTGGAAGATGAAGAATTGAAAAAGGAATTTTTAAAAGCGAAAGAAACATTTAAAAAACTTCAGTTGAAAAATGTTCATTTATTCCGTACACCGACCGGCCACTTCGACAAGAGAGTGATTAAAACAGCCGATCAATTCGGATTCACGATTGTTCATTGGAGCGTTAACTCTGAAGATTGGAAAAATCCCGGAGTAGATCATATTGTCAAAAATGTTTCAAAGGCGAAAAACGGTGATATCATTTTGCTTCATGCTTCCGATTCCGCTAAACAAACCAAAAAAGCTTTGCCTTTAATCCTCAAGACACTTCAGCATAAAGGAAAATTTGTGACCATTTCGGAAATGATTGCAAACGGCAATGTCGATACTACATTAATCCCTTAATTCTTCATTAGCTCCTTCAACAAACTGCCTGAAATCGGAAGATAATAGAAATAAATCAGGAGAATAAACAGAACCGCTGAAAAGAGAAAGAGGAAAAAACATGAACAGCATTCATTAGACTTTAAAAATTAGCGGGAGCATTGGAAAAAGCTCCGAATATACATATGGCATTTGCGGGTAAACGACAGGTTTGGCTTCCTTCATCCAAGAGGAAGCCATTCCTTTTTATCGGTGCTACGAACAAAAGAGTCCATACAGTAAACATCCGCTCATCCTTTTTATTTTAAGAAAATTCACTATTTTCCTTTTACAGCAGGGTGATTTTTTTCATTTGACGGATAGACGATAGCCTTCTTTTTTCGGGAGATCTCTTCTTGGGATCTCTCAATGTATTTAGGCAGCATAAGAAGCTGGTAAGCATTGCAGAACAGGAGAGCAAACAGCATTAAATACAGCCAGCTTTTTTCATTCACCGTTAAAACCGGCAGCCATTCCAGAACGGTGGCCACCACCATAAAAAAGAGAGCAGAAGCAAACATTTTTTTATTGGATTGTTTTGTTTTGATCCAAGCGACCACAATCGCAAAGGACAATAAAAAAGCCGCCAATCCAAAATAAGGGATAAGTGATTCTCCTTTATCCGCAAAAGCTTGGAAGCGAAAATACACCAAATCAAACAATACAAACGCCACTAAAATCATTTGAACAGCATTCCAAAGAGAATTGGAACGAAACATGCGCAGTCCGAATTGATGAATGGTCAAATAGGCAAAATACCCCATTTGGCTGATCACACTAAACGTGAATCCTACACCGACAAGCCATATAAATACCGAGAAAATGTTAAGAACATCCCCTTTTTGAAACAAGGGAGAAAACTCATCCCAACGAATTATAAACCCCATAATTCCAGCCGTTATTCCCCCAATAAACAGCGTATGTATAAAAAAACGAACCCAATTTCGAATCGTCACGCCGAGTTCCCCCATTTTTCCAGTATTGTATTGATTTTACCAACAGAGGAGCAAAAAATCCAGTTGATAAATCCTTCCCAAAGAATAAATTTTGGCCCTTAGATTATCCTAACGATAAGAAAGTTCTTAGAAAGGAGCTTTTTTTCATGAGAATTGTACGGCCTCTTCTTCTCGTATTTTTTTTATTAACGGCCTGTTCTGGCGATGAACAAATTAGCAGCCGCATGAATTATGATGAGACGAAAAGAATGGTCATTGACATATTGAAAACCGATGACGGCAAAAAAGCCATAAAAGAGGTATTGAAGGATAAAGATTTGAATAAAAATTTAGTAATGGAGCAACCGGAAATCACAAAAACGATCGAACAAACACTAACATCGGAAAAAGGCAAAAAATTTTGGGAAAAGTCATTTCAAGACCCTAACTTTTCAAATTCTTTTGCGAATGGCGTAAAAACAGAAAACGAAAAGTTATTAAAAAGTTTAATGAAAGACCCTGAGTACCAAACGATGATGTTGGATATTTTAAAAGATCCGTCCTATGAACAAGAAGTCATGAAGCTTTTAAAAAGCAAAGATTTCAGACAGCACCTTCAAAAAATCATGCTCGAGACGTTTGAGAGCCCTTTATATAAAAAGAAAGTAGCGGATTTACTGGTGAAAGAGGCTAATGATCAGCTCAACGGCAAAAACGATCAGCAAAACCAAACAACGAGCGGCGGCCAAAAGTTTAGTCCATAGAAAAAAGCCGGCTCTGAAGTTGCCGGCTTTTCTTGCTTAATTTTGGCTGACCAGTTTTTGATCCACTTTCTTTGCAATATCCATGTAAATTTTTCCGATCGGATGATCTTCTGAATAGACTGACGGAGCAAAATCTGCTTCATTCCAGTCAGGCTGTTGAAGCGGAATTTGGCCAAAAAGATCGGTTTGCAATTCCTCTGCCAGCTTTTCGCCGCCGCCTTTGCCGAAAATATATTCTCTTTCGCCCGTTTTTTTACTTTCAAAGTAAGACATGTTCTCAATGACACCAAGTATTTCATGCTTGGTCCTTAAAGCCATTGCTCCTGCTCTGGCCGCTACAAAGGCTGCTGTCGGATGAGGAGTCGATACAATAATTTCTTTACTGTGTGGAATCATCGTATGAACATCCAATGCCACATCTCCTGTTCCCGGAGGTAAATCCAAAATCAAATAATCCAATTCTCCCCACTCCACTTCTTTGAAGAAGTTGTTGAGCATTTTCCCAAGCATCGGCCCCCGCCAAATGACAGGCGCATTATCCTCTACAAAGAATCCCATTGAAATGACTTTGACCCCAAATCGTTCCACAGGTATAATCTTATTGCCTTTGACGAGCGGGCGATGAGTGATCCCCATCATATCCGGAACACTAAATCCATAAATATCGGCGTCAACAAGTCCGACCTTTTTGCCGAGGCGGGCCAGCGCAACGGCTAAATTAACCGATACCGTGGACTTTCCTACTCCCCCTTTACCGCTCGCGATGGCAATAAACTCCGTTTTACTGGCAGGAGAAAGCAAATCATGTCCGGAATCCCCTGCTTGTCCTTTGAATTTTTCCAGCACTTCTTTTGGTAGTTCCGCAAAGCGAATCCCAACCGTTTCTGCCCCGGCATTTTTCAAGAGATTGACAATTTCCATTTGAAGCTGTAATTGCTCAGAGGTTCCCGTTTTGGAAATAGCCACCTTCACACTTACATGTTTCTTTTCTTCTTTTATTTTGACTTCCATAATTCCATTGGTCTCTTCCAACGTTTTATGTAAAAATGGATCTTGTACCTTTTTTAGTAACTCCCGCACTTCTTGTTCGCTAATCATGCTCTACACCTTCCTTTTCATTCCTTTTCAATAGTATAGCATATATTCAGACAATCCATAAAACTTCGCTACTATGTCCATTTTCCCGTATAGTCGCTTCCGTAATGTTAACCGATTCCCCGCCATCCGCAATTATCGCCGCCTTCGCTTTATGATTCTCTAAGTGGAAAGCAGAAAGGCCAAAATAAAAAGCCATTGGATTCTCCTCCCTCCGGCTATTCGGTAAAATATCTTAAAACTCCTTTATAAATGGACGCTGCCACCTTTTCCTGATAGTCATCCGTTTTTAATTGTTCTCTTTCTTCTTGATTGGATAAAAAGCCGATTTCCACTAAAGCTCCTGGCTTTTTCGCATATCTTAAAATATATACATGGTCAATGGCTTTCGCTAAACGATTGGTGTTTTCCAAGTTTGAAACTAGTTCGTCTTGGATTAATTTTGCGATTTTTTGATTTTCTTTATAATGCGGGGAAAAAAACGTCTGGGCTCCTCTCCAATGCGGGGAAGGGATAGAATTTAAATGAATGCTTATAAAAAGGTCGGCATCCGATTTATTAATGAGATCCAGTCTTTTTTTCAAATCTTCTGTTTTGCGTCGGCTTAGTCCGCTCGTATCTTGGTTTGCTAAGTCCTTATCCTTTTCCCGTGTCAGCACGACGAGCGCTCCCTGCTGTTGTAAATAATCTCTCACCTTTTTGGCTACATTTAAAGCAATGTCTTTTTCCTGCGTACCGTCTTTTGTAGCGCCGCCGTCAGGACCGCCATGCCCAGGATCCAAATAAATGATTTTTCCCGATAACGGCAGATTCCAAGGTTTCCATGAGTGGTTTTCCAAAAATTTAAACTGGATTAGTAAAAAAATGAGCACACAGCCTAATATATAAACTCCCCACTTTAATCTCCGGTGCATAGAGCGCGTCCCCTCCTTGTTCTCTCTACTTTTCAACATATGGGACAAGGGGGGATTTTAGAACAATCCGAAAGCTATTTTCTTATGACCGAGTTAATGAAGCCGTAGTTTTAACCGTTTCTTTCCTTGGGAGTACCCTTCATTCCACCAGTAATCAACAAACTGGCTGCAATTGTAGAAAGTGGATTCATCGATGTTATCAGCCACGCCGATTTTCCACCAATACAGCCAAAAATGATATAACGTATCCGTCAAATATTCGGTTTCCTGCTGACACCTATTTTTCACCACATTGGTGTCTTCACCATAAAATCCAAATTTGCTGTACTTTCCTCCCTCAATAAAGTTTATTTTTCTCCCGAATACTCGCTTTTTCTCAAAATTTCATAGACACTTAATAGAATACACACCTCATTTAATGGATATATGTTGAATTTTTTTAAATAATTTACATGGTAGGGGGCATCCTATCAACCAAATTGTATTTATTTGGTAAAAATAAGGTATAACCGTGCTTCATCATCTCCACATCACTCACGGTCGCTAACCCTCCCACATCTCTCCGGATTGAATTCCATACATTCCTTCGTCCTGCGTATCCATGAGGTGGAGGTTGGATATGCTCCTTTGCTGGGTCACATGCCCGTATGGAATAAATAAGCTCCAACTCTGCACTATTGGTGTTTGTCATTTGAGATAATTACGGTATTCTGAAATGATTTCATGAACTTAATAAAGCCTTAAGCTGCCTGTAATGAATCGATTTGAGGCAAACCTCTCAATAACTTTGAACCATCAAATTCACACTGTTTTTGACCAATGACAAATAAGACACGTAGTAATTTACAACACAAGGCAATCAGTGACTGCTGTTTCTTCAAAGGTCGATCAGGACGCTTTGTGTAGTATTGATGCAGGGCTTTAAACGTTGGATTATGGGCAACGAGTGGACGAATGGCCAAGTATAAAGCTCTTCGCAATCGACTTCGTCCTCGTTTTGTGATCTTGGTTTGCCCCTTAAACTTCCCGGAACTATGTTCACGTAATGACAGCCCTGCCAGATTTACTAATTGCTGGGGATGACTATACTTTGTTATATCCCCGACCTCAGCGAAGAATAGCGCGACTGTTGTAGGACCTAAGCCTTGAATATTGATCATTTCCTTCGCTCCAGGTATCGTTACTACAAGTGCTTCCAGATCCTTATCTAACTGTCCTAATTGCTCTTTGTATAGCTCATATTGATCGAGTAAATAATCCAATTCACGTTTAGCAAACTTGATACCAATTTGGATACCAATGCTCTTTTTCGCTGCTTCTATTAACTTTGTAGCTCGTTTGATTCCTACACCACGGTTTACTTCTTGTTTCCATTTCGCAAGAACTTCTTCTGATGTCATTTCTTTAATCTGAGAGGGGAATGGAAAGTTTCTTAATGTACAAAGAGCTGCCTTTCCTTCCCAGTCTTTAAATACATCGAAAAACTCCGGAAAGTAACGCTGGATGTGATTTTGAATACGACCTTCTGTGATCATAAGCTGCTGGATGAGCTGATCTCTTAATTTGACGCCTTCTCTTAGCTCTGCATAGATGCCATCTAAGAGATTTGGTACGGAGTATCGCCCATCTTTAATCAGCTGTGCAATCACACGTGCATCTTTCGTATCGTTTTTAGTTGGAGAGTTATCATCCAGCTCTTTAGTTTTTTTGACATGCATAGGATTGACCAAGACAAAGTCATAACCTTTAGCAGTCAAGAAATAGGCTAGACTCAGCCAGAAATGACCGGTCGGCTCAACACCAAAAATGACATGTGTTTTTTGGTGTTCCTTTTGATGCCTCGAAACCCAATCAAGCAGTTTTTGATAGCCATGTATGCGATTTTCAAAGATCAGTCTTTTTCCAAATTCGATTCCTCGATCATCCTGAGCTCGAGCGACGTGTTTGTCTTTGGCGATATCAATGCCTACAATTAATGTTGATGGTGTAATTTGCGAGATTTTACGATTTTGCGTATAATTCATCTTGAGTCCTCCTTGGTAATTATTAATTCGGGGTCAATGCATTGACACCCTGTACTATACCAAGAGGGCTCTTTTTGTTTCAAACCTCAAATTTCTTCATTACAGGAATAGCTCCTAATAAGTAGGATTCGATCCCCACATCAAAACAAGCATCCTCAAATCCCGGATCCATCAAAACATTTCCAAAAAGATGGATCGTGCCAAAGTACATTCGAATGCTGTTTTGCAAATTTTGGATAGAAAGTTCCTTTAACAGACTTCGTTCAAGTTGAATTTCCTTTTTTCGCAATCGTTCTGTAAAGGAAGTAATAACAGTCATCGATAGAATCCTCCTTTGTCCTATTTTTCGACAAAAAAAAGAAACTATACGATGCTTGTTCCCTTGGCGTAGAAGGGAGAATCTTTACTGCCATCTAGAGTGAATATAATTTCTTCTAAATAAATAAGACCCCCAACCATGAAGGTTGAGAGCCTTTGATACGTACAATTAACGTTTTGAGAATTGTGGTGCACGACGAGCGCCTTTGAGACCGTATTTTTTACGTTCTTTCATGCGTGCATCGCGAGTCAAGAGTCCTGCACGTTTTAGTGGTTGACGATATTCCGGATCAGCTTGAAGCAGCGCACGAGCGATTCCGTGGCGAATAGCGCCTGCTTGACCAGTATAACCGCCGCCTTTTACGTTTACTAATACATCATAATTTCCAAGCGTTTCTGTAATCACTAAAGGTTGTTTAATCACTTCACGTAAAGCTGCGAATGGAATATAATTTTCAACATCGCGGCCGTTAATGACGATACGTCCATCGCCAGGAACTAAACGAACGCGAGCAACTGAGCTTTTACGACGACCTGTTCCGTAATATTGAACTTGTGCCAAATTAATACCCTCCTCTTTCAATTATCCGCGAAGTTCATAATTTTCCGGTTTTTGCGCTTGATGTGGATGTTCCGGACCAGCATAGACATGCAATTTTTTAAACATTTGACGTCCAAGGGAGCCTTTTGGAAGCATTCCTTTAACGGCTAATTCAAGCATTTTCTCAGGATAGTTCGTCCGCATTTCTAAAGCTGTACGAGCTTTTAATCCGCCTGGATGTTGAGAGTGGCGATAATAAATTTTGTCCGTTAATTTTTTTCCAGTTAATTCAATTTTTTCCGCATTAATAATAATTACGTGGTCACCAGTATCAACATTCGGTGTGTAAGTTGGTTTATGCTTACCGCGCAAAATAGATGCTACTTCACTTGCAAGACGTCCCAAAGTTTGGCCTTCGGCGTCTACAACGTACCATTTACGTTCGATTTCATTTGCTTTCGCCATATACGTCGTACGCATGTTTTTTACCCTCCCATATAATCAAAGTCGTTTCATATGATTTATTTAAAAACACGAATAAGTTTCCGGGGCTTATCGTGGGGCTAAATAACATACCATATCTATGATAAAGGTTTCTAAAAGCAATGTCAAGAAAATGTTACGCCTGGATTAGTTGTCATAGAATACGTTCCATAAATACAATCCCTCTGGCGGAACGGTTTTCCCGGCTTTCGATCTGTCCTTCGCTTCTAAGATTTCAGGGATTTCTTCTGGAGATCGTTTTCCTGTCCCACATTCCAAAAGAGTGCCGACGATAATCCTGACCATATTGTACAAAAAACCGTTTCCGACCAGCTGAAAAACAATCTCCTCCCCTTCTTGGACAATCGCTATTTTGCGGATGGTTCGTACTTTATCCTTGACCTCCGTCTTGGCTGAACAGAAGCTCGTAAAATCGTGCGTTCCCGTTAAATAACGAGCTGCCTCTTCCATCGCCTCTATATTTAATGAATAAGGGAAATGATAGGCATAAAACCTCTTCAAAGGATCGCGGTGGGGAGTGGTATACAGTCGGTAACGGTATTCTTTGCCCGTTGCAGAAAAGCGGGCATGAAAGGCATCGTCGACCGCTTCTACTTGAATGGCTGCAATATCTTCAGGAAAAATGCTATTTAACACTTGCACCCACTTTGTTTCCGGAATCGGAAGGGACGTATCAAAATGGATCACTTGACCGCGAGCGTGAACGCCAGCATCGGTCCGACCCGATGCTGTCACTTTTACTGCTTCTCCTTTATGTAGGACCTTTAATGCTGATTCTATTTCCGATTGGACCGTTCTTTTAGCCGGTTGAATTTGATAACCGGCAAAGCCTGAACCATCATACGAAATCACACATTTCATTCTAACCATATAGGACACTCCATCTAGCTTCTTAATAGCCATAGCACCACAGCAAAAATAATGATGATCACAAGAACAAAAGTATCGCGAAGTTTCCAAGTCAACAGACGATATTTGGTACGTCCTTCTCCGCCTTTATAGCCTCGCGCCTCCATGGCCACGGCAAGATCTTCCGCACGTTTAAAAGAACTGACAAACAGCGGAATTAATAGCGGTACAACCGCTCTGATCCTTTCTTTAAGCGGCCCTCCGGAAAAATCAGTTCCTCTAGCCGTCTGCGCCTTCATAATTTTTTCTGTCTCATCCATAAGAGTAGGGATGAACCGCAGTGCTATCGAGATCATCAACGCCAGTTCGTGGACAGGAAGCTTGATTTTTTTAAACGGTCCAAGAAGGCTTTCCAGCCCGTCCGTAATCGAAATCGGTGTCGTCGTCAGCGTCAATAAAGATGTGACCAACACCAGAATGAAAAAGCGCAACGAGATAAAAACTCCCTGCTGGATTCCCACTTGATAAAATTTGATAAATCCCAGCTGAAAAACGAGAGGCCCTTCTCTTGTAAAAAAGAGTTGAAGTAAAAACGTAAACAAGATCAACCATAAAATCGGCTTCAACCCCGCCAGCAAAAAACGAAACGGAATGCGGGACAAAAAGATAAGGAAAACCGTAAATGCGGTTAAAATGCCATAGGTCGCCATATTATTGGCCAAAAACACAATACACACAAAAGCAATCACAAAGACAAGTTTTGAGCGCGGATCCAGCCTATGTACAATGGAATCTCCCGGTACATAGCGTCCAAAAATCATCTTTTCCATCATGGCTGACCACCCCGCTTGTACAACCGCTCCAACTCATCAGCTAATTCTTGAACGGATAAACACGTTTTTCCTAAACGGATTCCTGATTTTTTTTCAAACATGTATTGAAACTTCACAACATCAGGCACGTTTAATCCTAAGCCAAACAATTCCTCGGGGGAAGAAAAGATCTCTTCTGGCTTTCCTTTTCTGGCCAGTTTTCCTTGATGCATAATGACGATTTCATCAGCATATAAGGCAGCATCTTCCATACTGTGGGTGACTAAAATGGTTGTCATTTTTTTCTCTTGGTGAAGCTTGTAAAAGAGATCCATGATTTCCCGCCTTCCCCGCGGATCCAAACCAGCGGTCGGTTCATCAAGAACGAGCACTTCCGGTTCCATTGCCAGTACGCCAGCAATCGCCACTCTTCTCATTTGGCCGCCTGACAGGTCAAATGGAGATTTCTGCAGTACATCCTCCGGCAGCCCTACTTTCTTAGCTGCCAGACGTGCTCGCCGTTTCGCCTCTTCTTCCGGCACCCCAAAATTGATCGGTCCGTAACAAATATCTTTTTCAACGGTTTCCTCAAACAATTGGTGTTCCGGAAATTGAAAGACAATCCCTACTTTTTGCCTTATCGGTTTTAAATTCTTATTTTTTCTGCCTGCCTCAACCACTCGCTCTCCTATTTTCACTTGCCCGCTTGTCGGTTGCAAAAGAGCATTTAAATGCTGCAAAAGAGTTGATTTCCCGGAACCGGTATGGCCGATGACAGCAAGAAATGTCCCTTCCGGTATATCGAATGAAACATCCTTGAGCGCAAAACGTTCAAATGGAGTTCCGGCCGAATATCGATATTCTACATGTTGAAGTTTAATGTCCATAAATCATTCACCAACTCATCTTCTGTCAAATGATTTTGGGGAATATGAAGTCCCCGTGAACGTAGCTCTTTGCTCATTCTGACCGAAAAGGGGATATCAAGACCGAGCGCTATCAGCTCTTCGTCCATTTGAAAAATTTCCTCAGGAGTTCCCTCTTTATAAACCTTTCCTTTATTTAAAATGATCACACGATCCGCTTTGGCCGCTTCTTCCAAGTCATGTGTAATCGACACAACCGTTAGATTGCGATCCTCCTTCAATTCTCTTACCGTAGCCAAAACTTCTTCTCTGCCACGGGGATCCAGCATAGATGTAGCCTCGTCTAGGAGAATAATATCCGGTCTTAACGCCAGAACGCCGGCAATCGCCACACGCTGTTTTTGCCCTCCAGAAAGATGATGCGGTTCTTGTCTGGCAAAAGCGCTCATTCCTACTTTCTCCAAGGATTCTTGCACTCTTATGACCATTTCATCATGATCTACACCATTATTTTCTAAACCGAACGCGACATCATCTTCCACCGTTGTACCTACAAATTGATTGTCAGGATTTTGAAACACCATCCCCACTTTTTTGCGAATATCCCAAACGGTATCTTCCCCTAACAAAATGTCGCCCACCACAATTTTCCCTTTTTCAGGAAAATGAAGACCGTTTAGTAATTTGGCCAAAGTAGATTTCCCGGATCCGTTATGGCCGACGATCGCCAGCCATTCCCCTTTCGCGATCGATAGACTTACGTCTTCAAGAGCATATCTCGGTTGTTCAGGATAACGAAAAAATACGTGCTCAATCTGAACAACTATTTCTCTTTTCAATTCGAATCCCCCCTAAACGAACCCGTCCCTGCTTTCTTTTCCTTTATACCACGGTTTGACAAAACGATGAAGCAAAAGTCGGACACATATCGACATCATTAAAACGTGCCATAAAAAGCTGGCGCGCCCAAGGTAGATATTTGGTTCATTTAACAGGATTCTAAAGAGACGAAAAGCGCCCTCAGATTGCCGCACAACCGGCGAAAAACAGAACCTTGCAAAATAAACCAAACATCCACTGCTAAGTACTTCTTTAACAGGCTAAGCATTATCTCTTCTCTGAAGATCAGCCCACCATCAAACCGTTGTTTTGCAGCCCGCAGAGCAGCATGATCTTATTATAATTTTCGCAAAATACAAAAAAAGCCCGCGCCTCTTTTCACGAATGTCGAATGAAAGAGGCGCACGAGCTAGACGAGTCTTATCATTGCTCATCATAACGCTCAAGCTTTGTTGCAATCGCGTACATTAAAAATATAGAAAAAGGGCAGTGGTCAGTTGCTGTCAACTGTCCCGCCCCAATGGTCTACCTTCGTCATTAAACTAATTCAATAACGACCATAGGTGCACCGTCGCCACGACGAGGTCCGATTTTCATAATGCGAGTGTAACCGCCTTGGCGTTCTTGATAACGAGGTGCGACGTCGTTAAACAATTTTTGCAAAGCGTAAACCGGTTTTTCCTTTTTCTTTCCATCTGCACCTTCTACTTCAATAGTATCTGCTACTTCATGACGCAAGAAGGCAGCTGCTTGACGGCGAGCATGCAAATCTCCGCGTTTGCCAAGTGTAATCATTTTTTCTACGACAGAGCGCAATTCCTTTGCACGCGCTTCTGTTGTTTCAATGCGTTCGTTAATGATTAAATCTGTTGTCAAATCGCGAAGCAATGCTTTCCGCTGATCGCTTGTACGTCCTAGCTTTCTATAAGACATGAAGATTCCCTCCTTTGTTGAGCTATCTATAACAAAATCGTATGATTAATCGTCTTTACGCAAACTTAGCCCAAGTTCATTTAACTTGGCTTTTACTTCTTCTAATGATTTTCGTCCAAGGTTTCGGACTTTCATCATATCTTCTTCCGTTTTATTTGCCAATTCTTGTACTGTATTGATGCCCGCACGTTTTAGACAGTTGTAGGAACGAACGGATAGATCCAATTCCTCGATCGTCATTTCCAGAACTTTTTCTTTTTGATCTTCTTCTTTTTCGACCATAATTTCAGCATTTTGAGCCTCATCGGTCAAATTAACGAAGATATTTAAATGCTCTGTTAAAATTTTGGCGCCAAGGGAAACGGCTTCCTTCGGTCCAATACTGCCGTCAGTCCAGACATCAAGCGAAAGTTTATCGTAGTTGGCGACTTGACCAACTCTCGTCTTTTCTACTTGATAGTTCACTCTTGAAACTGGAGTATAAATAGAATCTATCGGGATCACGCCGATTGGATGATCTTCGCGTTTGTTTTGATCAGCTGGAGTGTAGCCGCGCCCACGCCGCGCTGTTAACCGCATGCGCAAACTGCCGTTTTCCGCCAATGTAGCAATGTGTAAATCAGGGTTTAAAATTTCCACATCGCTGTCATGGGTAATATCTGCAGCGGTCACAACACCTTCACCCTGCACATCAATTTCAAGCGTCTTTTCTTCATCAGAATATATTTTTAAAGCTAATTTTTTTATGTTCAAAATGATGGATGTTACATCTTCAACGACGCCTTCAACTGTTGAAAACTCGTGCAAAACTCCGTCTATTTGAATAGATGTGACAGCGGCACCTGGGAGTGAGGATAATAGGATACGACGTAAGGAGTTACCCAAAGTTGTACCATATCCACGCTCAAGTGGTTCTACGACGAACTTCCCATAAGTGGCATCATCGCTGATCTCAACCGTTTCAATTTTTGGTTTTTCAATCTCGATCATTCAATTATACCCTCCTTTAAAACGTCGAAACCCCGGCTAGAACAATCACCGAAATTCCCCATGTTTTCGTTCCCGATTGTGCACAATGAAAAGATTTTTTCTGTTTAAACAAAAATATCATTAGTATCCCATTATTGACAGAGATACAAATAATATACAGAAAAATTAAACACGGCGACGTTTTGGCGGACGGCATCCATTATGAGGTACAGGAGTCACATCTTTAATTGCTGTAACTTCCAGTCCGGCAGCTTGAAGTGCACGAATCGCAGCTTCACGTCCAGCACCAGGTCCTTTTACTGTTACCTCAAGAGATTTCATTCCATGTTCCATGGAAGCTTTTGCAGCTGTTTCTGCTGCCATTTGTGCTGCGAATGGAGTGGATTTGCGGGAACCTTTGAAACCAAGAGCCCCTGCACTTGACCAAGCGACAGCATTCCCATGGACGTCAGTAATAGTGACAATCGTATTGTTAAATGTAGAGCGAATGTGCGCAATTCCAGTTTCAATATTCTTTTTGACACGACGTTTACGAGTAGTTGTTTTACGAGCCATTGTTGGTGTTACCTCCTTTACCTATTATTTTTTCTTGTTCGCTACAGTTTTGCGCGGACCTTTACGTGTGCGGGCATTATTTTTCGTATTTTGTCCACGAACAGGTAAACCGCGGCGATGACGAAGTCCACGATAGCTGCCGATTTCCATTAAACGTTTAATGTTCAGCGATACTTCGCGGCGAAGATCTCCTTCAACTTTTAATTTATCGACAAGATCACGGATTTTGTTCACTTCTTCATCTGTTAAATCACGAACGCGAGTATCTTCAGAAACACCAGCTTCTGCCAAGATTTTTTGAGCAGTAGATTTACCGATACCATAAATATAAGTTAAAGAAATCACAACACGTTTATCACGCGGGATATCTACACCAGCAATACGTGCCATATAAGAGCACCTCCTTCAAAATTAACCTTGTTTTTGTTTATGTTTTGGATTTTCACAGATTACCATAACTTTTCCCTTTCTGCGAATGACTTTGCATTTTTCGCAGATCGGTTTAACAGACGGTCTTACTTTCATTTTCCAAACCTCCTTAATTATTTCGGAGTGCAAAACTATTTATAACGGTACGTAATTCTACCGCGTGTCAGGTCGTACGGAGATAACTCAACCGTTACTTTATCCCCGGGCAAAATCCGGATGAAGTGCATACGGATTTTCCCAGAAACGTGCGCAAGCACCGTGTGACCATTTTCTAATTCCACTTTAAACATCGCATTTGGCAAAGTCTCAGTAACGGTACCTTCTACTTCAATAACATCGTCTTTCGCCATCGTATCGTCTCCCTTCTTCCTTCTTGTAGGACCCGCTTCACGATTCATCGTCTAAGCATTGCTCGAAGCTGCAAAAAACATGCTGACAGCCACAACCATCTATATGAAGTAAAACCACTTAAAAAAGGGTATGTTTAAGCCGTTTGATCAGGTGGTCAAACAAAACAGCAACCGCCTAAAACAGATTCACTCATGAAAATGAAACTACAAGGCGATCAAACACTTATTTTATCACCCAATTCATCACAAATCAACTCTTATCGCAACGGTCAATAAAAACGATCTTTCCTGTAAAACACAACAGGAAGCGGCACCATACTAGTGGAACCGATCTTGAAAAAATGTTCATTTTCACTGTTGACCATTCTTACCATCAGCTAAACATGATGAATTCATCTTGATAACCAATTTGAAAAACGTCTCATAGCCGTTGAACGGGTCGCTTTTCAATAAGAAACTTATGACCAATCCTAAACAACAATATATTAATTAGCAAGCTTGCCTAGCAGTTGATCGATATCTTCAAATACCTTATTTATTTCCTGCGTGCCGTCAATATTTTTCAAATAGCCTTTTTCACCATAAAAATCAAGCAAAGGTTTTGCTTGTTTTAAATTGACATCCAAGCGGTTTTGAACAGTTTCCGCATTGTCGTCAGCCCGTTGATACAGTTCTCCTCCGCATCGGTCACATTTGCCAGCCACTTTAGGAGGATTAAAGACTAAATGATAGGTGGATCCGCAGCTTTTGCAAATTCTGCGTCCTGTCAACCGTTCCAACAATAAGTCTTTATCGACATCAATGTTGATCACATAATCGATTTTTTTTCCAAGATCGCTCATAATGGACTCTAACGCCTCAGCCTGAGCAACGGTTCTTGGAAATCCATCTAATAAAAACCCTTTTTTGCAGTCGTCTTTGCTTAGACGTTCGCGAACGATGCCAATAGTCACTTCATCGGGAACTAGCTCGCCTTTATCCATATAAGACTTGGCTTTTAAACCCAGCTCCGTACCCTCCTTCATAGCTGCACGGAACATATCTCCAGTAGAAATATGAGGGATTTCGTATTTCTCGACAATTTTTTCGGCTTGCGTACCTTTTCCGGCACCCGGCAGCCCCATTAAAACAAGATTCACTCTTCTACCCCCTCAGGTTAAATAAGTTCATATATATCAACGATACAAGCTATTTGATAAACCCTTTGTAGTGACGTTTTACAAGCTGCGTTTCTAATTGTTTCATCGTTTCCAAGGCAACCCCGACAATGATCAACAAACTGGTGCCTCCAATACGTGATGAAGGGGGAAGTCCTACAATATCAACAAAGAAAACAGGAAGTACAGCTACCACTGCAAGGAATATGGACCCTGCAAAGGTAAGACGATACAAAACGCGTGTTAAATAATCTTGCGTATTTTTGCCGGGCCGAATACCCGGAATATACCCGCCTTGCTTTTTTAGATTATCTGCTAATTGTTCTGGATTCACTTGCACAAAAGCGTAAAAATAAGAAAACGCAATGATCAATGCGACATAAATCAACATGCCGACAGGTTTTGTATAATCAAAAATATTATGGATCGTACTTGTGACTTTCTCGTTCCCAAAGAAAGTTGCAATCGTTTGAGGAGCAATGAGAAACGAGATCGCAAAGATAACCGGGATTACTCCGGCTGCATTAACCTTTAACGGCAAATGCGTAGATTGTCCTCCAACAGGGCTTCTTCCAACAAGACGTTTAGCGTATTGAATAGGAATTTTTCGCAAAGCCTGCTGAACAAAAATAACACCGACCACAATCGCTAAGACGGCGACAGCAATCAGAAGTAGGACAATAATTTTTAAGAACAATTGATCTCCAGCATTTTGAAGTTGCTGCGCATAAATTTGGTTAATACCGTTTGGAATACCTGCTACGATTCCCGCAAAAATAATGATTGAGATTCCGTTGCCGACCCCTTTAGCGGTAATTTGCTCTCCCAGCCACATTAAGAAGGCGGTGCCGGCCGTCAATACAAGAGCAATCAGGAGATAGGTGCCAATGCCATTACCTACAATTAATAGCCCTCCATATAAACGATTGAATCCATACGACATTCCCAGAGCTTCAATGAAGCCTAGTACAATCGTAAAATAACGAGTAAACTGATTCAGTTTTCTTCTTCCTACTTCACCTTGCTTCGACCATTCCGTGAATTTCGGAACTACATCCATCTGAAGCAATTGAACAATAATGGAGGCAGTAATGTAGGGCATGATCCCCATTGCAAAAATGGAGAAGTTTTTCAATGCACCACCCCCGAAAGTATTTAAAAAGCCAACAAGTCCGGCCTGCTCTTGCATTTTAAATACATCGGCATTAACGTTCGGCACTGGGATAAAGGTTCCGATACGGAACACAATCAACATAAGAAGGGTGAATATAATTTTTTTTCTTATATCACCCACGCGCATAAAATTGGAGACTGTACGAAACATTAAATCACCTCGGCTTTACCGCCGGCAGCTTCAATAGCTTCTTTAGCAGCGGAAGAGAACTTATGAGCCTTTACCGTTAATTTTTTCTCAATAGCACCCTTCGCTAAAATTTTGATACCTGCTTTTTCTTTGCTGACAACCCCTGTTTCAATCAGAAGTTCTGGAGTTACTTCTGTACCGTCTTCAAAGCGATTTAATGCTTCCAAGTTCACAATAGCATATTCTTTTCGATTGATATTCGTAAAGCCGCGTTTTGGAAGTCTTCTGTATAAAGGTGTTTGCCCACCTTCAAAACCTAAACGCACACCACCGCCGGAACGAGCGTTTTGTCCTTTTTGACCTCTTCCAGACGTTTTTCCGTTCCCTGAACCAATACCACGGCCTACACGATTGCGTTTTTTGCGAGCCCCTTCAGCAGGTTTTAACTCATGAAGTTTCATTTTTCGAGCACCTCCTTATTCAATGATTGATCCTTATTGTTCTTTCACAGTTACAAGATGAGACACTTTGTTGATCATACCACGAATGGCTGGATTATCATCATGTTCAACGGTTTGATGCAGTTTACGAAGCCCTAATGCTTTAACTGTTTCACGTTGATCTTTTGGACGACCGATCAAGCTGCGAGTGAGGGTAATTGCTAACTTGTTTGCCATTTTACTCCCTCCTTATCCTAACAGTTCTTCTACTGATTTACCGCGCAATTTCGCTACATCCTCAGCACGTTTTAATTGTTTCAATCCGTCTACTGTTGCACGAACCATATTGATCGGCGTGTTGGAACCTAGGGATTTGGAAAGGATATCTCCTACACCTGCTAATTCCAATACGGCACGAACAGGACCGCCGGCGATAACACCCGTACCTTCAGATGCAGGTTTTAAAAGAATTTCCCCTGCACCAAAGTGTCCGATTACTTCATGAGGAATCGTCGTTCCTACTCTTGGTACTTCAAAAAGATTTTTCTTTGCATCCTCAACCGCTTTACGAATAGCATCCGGAACTTCTTGCGCTTTTCCAGTTCCGAATCCAACATGGCCGTTTTTGTCACCTACAACCACAAGAGCAGAAAAACGGAAACGGCGACCACCTTTTACAACCTTCGCAACACGGTTTACGGTAACAACGCGTTCTTCTAATTCAAGCTTGTTTGGATCAATGCGACGCATTCAAGTTTCCCTCCTTTTATCTTAAAATTGCAAGCCATTTTCGCGTGCAGCATCAGCCAATGCTTTTACACGACCATGATATAAATATCCACCACGGTCAAATACAACAGAAGTAATTCCTTTCTCAACAGCTTTTTTAGCGATAAGTTCTCCCACTTTCGCTGCAGCTTCGACATTACCAGTGGATTCTAAATCGAAATCCTTTTCTAATGTTGAAGCGCTGGCAAGAGTTACTCCTTTCGTATCATCGATCAGCTGAGCATAAATGTGTTTATTGGAACGATAAACATTTAAACGCGGACGAGCAGAAGTACCGGAAATTTTCGTACGTACACGTGCATGTCTTTTTTTGCGCACTTTGTTTTTATCTGGTTTTGTAATCACCAAAGCTCACTCCTTTCTTTACCTAAGCGGCATTACTTCCCTGTTTTACCTTCTTTGCGGCGTACATATTCTCCTTCATAGCGAATACCTTTTCCTTTGTAAGGTTCAGGTGGACGAACATCGCGGATATTGGCAGCAAGGGCGCCTACACGCTCTTTGCTTACCCCTTTAACGACGATTTTCGTATTAGAAGGAACTTCGATTTCGATGCCTTCTTCAGGTTCTATTTCTACTGGATGTGAGTAACCTACGTTTAAAACAAGTTTTTTACCTTGTTTTTGCGCACGGTATCCAACCCCGATCAATTCAAGGGATTTTTCAAATCCTTTTGAAACACCTTCGACCATATTGGCCAGAAGTGCGCGAGTCGTTCCGTGGAGAGCACGGTGTTCTTTTGAATCAGAAGGCCGTGTTACAATAATTTCTTTTTCTCCTACTTCAATGTTCAAATCTGGGTTAAAGGTCCGGGTAAGACTTCCCTTCGGCCCTTTTACTGTTACGGTATTTTTTTCAATGGTAACAGTAACGCCTGATGGAATTTCAATAGGTTTTTTTCCGATACGAGACATTTAAGCTGCACCTCCATTCATAAAGAGAATTATTACCAAATGTAAGCTAAAACTTCTCCGCCCACTTTTTTAGCACGTGCTTCTTTGTCTGTTAACACACCTTGAGAAGTGGAAACAATTGCGATTCCTAAGCCGTTTAACACTTTAGGCACTTCGTCCGCTTTTGCGTAAACACGCAAACCTGGTTTACTGATTCTTTTCAAACCAGTAATTACGCGTTCGTTGTTCGGTCCGAATTTCAGAAAAATACGGATAATGCCTTGTTTATTGTCTTCAATGTATTCAACGTCACGAATAAAACCTTCACGTTTTAAGATTTCAGCGATTTCTTTTTTGATTTTTGAAGCCGGAAGTTCTAATTTTTCGTGACGAACCATATTCGCATTACGGATACGAGTCAACATATCTGCAATTGGATCTGTCATTACCATAGGTTTTTACCTCCTTCCCTAATTCGGGTATTACCAGCTAGCTTTTTTCACGCCAGGAATTTGACCTTTATATGCGAGTTCACGGAAACAAATACGGCAAAGTTTAAATTTGCGATAAACGGAATGTGGACGTCCGCAGCGTTCGCAGCGTGTATATTCACGCACTTTAAACTTTTGAGGCCGTTTTTGTTTCACGATCATTGATTTTTTAGCCACGATGTCGCCTCCTTTTTGTATGTTAAGAGCGATTATTTTTGAAATGGCATTCCAAATTCAGTCAACAGTTCACGTGCTTCTTCGTCTGTATTGGCAGTCGTAACAATAACAATATCCATTCCGCGCACTTTGCTTACTTTATCGTAATCAATTTCAGGGAAAATCAATTGTTCTTTAATTCCTAATGTGTAGTTGCCACGGCCGTCAAACGCTTTTTTAGAAACACCACGGAAGTCTCTTACACGAGGTAGAGAAACGGAAATTAGTTTATCAAGAAATTCATACATGCGTTCGCCGCGAAGGGTAACTTTCGCACCAATCGGCATTCCTTCGCGAAGACGGAATCCAGCAATTGATTTTTTTGCACGGGTAACAAGAGGTTTTTGTCCCGTAATAAGTGACAATTCTTCTACAGCATTGTCTAATGCTTTAGCATTTTGTACAGCGTCACCTACACCCATGTTGACAACTACTTTTTCGATTTTAGGTACTTGCATAACAGATTTGTAGTTGAATTTTTTCATTAATGCAGGAGTAATTTCTTTAAGATATTTTTCTTTTAGGCGGTTCATTTAGAATACCTCCCTTCATCTAAAAACTATTTATCTAATGGTTGACCAGATTTTTTAGCAATTCTAATTTTCTTACCGTCCACAATTTGATAGCCTACTCGGGTAGGCTCATTCGTTTTCGGATCTAAAGGCATGACATTTGATACATGTATAGGTGCCTCTTGGCTGATGATACCGCCTTGAGGATTCAATTGAGAAGGCTTCGCATGTTTTTTAACAATGTTTACTCCTTCCACAATCACGCGGTTTTTCTTAGGAAATGCCGCCAGGATAACCCCAGTTTTTCCTTTATCTTTACCGGAGATCACCATTACTTTATCGCCTTTTTTTACATGCATTTTGTAGCACCTCCTTGAAAGGCCTGAAAAATATTTGGTTTATTAAATTACTTCTGGAGCAAGAGATACGATTTTCATAAAGTTATTGTCGCGCAATTCGCGTGCCACAGGTCCAAAAATACGAGTTCCGCGAGGGCTCTTGTCATCACGAATAATGACACAAGCATTTTCATCAAAACGGATGTAGGAACCGTCAGAACGGCGAACACCGCGTTTTGTACGTACAATTACCGCTTTTACAACGTCGCCTTTTTTGACAACGCCTCCTGGTGTTGCTTGTTTAACCGTACACACAATCACATCACCAATATTAGCGGTTTTGCGTCCGGAACCACCTAAAACTTTGATCGTAAGAACTTCGCGAGCTCCAGAGTTGTCAGCAACTTTTAATCTGGATTCTTGTTGGATCATTTGTGTAACCTCCCTTCGGAATGAGCATCAATCCGAACAAATTAATTAAATGATAACAGCTTTTTCAACAATTTCCACTAAGCGGAAACGTTTCGTAGCAGAGAGCGGGCGAGTCTCCATAATACGAACAATATCGCCTACTTTTGCTTCATTTAATTCATCATGAGCTTTATATTTTTTCGAGTATTTAACCCGTTTCCCGTAAAGTGAATGTTTTTTGTATGTTTCCACCAAAACGGTGATCGTTTTATCCATTTTGTCAGAAACAACGCGTCCAGTATAAACTTTTCGGTTATTACGTTCGCTCATTAGGCAAACCTCCTTTCAATTATCGATTGTTAACACCGATCTCTCTTTCGCGAATAACAGTTTTCATACGAGCGATCGCTTTACGTACTTCACGAATACGAGCAGTATTTTCAAGCTGACCAGTCGCTAATTGAAAGCGAAGGTTAAAGAGCTCTTCTTTTAAAGACTTGATTTTTTGTTCAATTTCGGCAGTGGTAAGTTCACGGATTTCATTAGCCTTCATTTGATTCACCACCAATTTCTTCACGTTTTACAATCTTGCACTTAATCGGCAGTTTGTGAGATGCAAGACGAAGCGCTTCGCGTGCAACTTCTTCTGATACACCGGCAATTTCAAACATGATTTTGCCTGGTTTTACAACAGCTACCCATCCTTCAGGAGCCCCTTTACCGGAACCCATCCGTACTTCCAACGGTTTAGCCGTATACGGTTTATGAGGGAAGATCTTAATCCAAACTTTACCGCCACGTTTAGTATAACGAGTCATCGCAATACGGGCAGCTTCGATTTGACGGTTTGTGATCCAAGCCGATTCAAGAGCTTGAAGGCCGAATTCTCCGAATGAAACTTCTGTACCGCCTTTTGCTCGTCCGCGCATTTTTCCGCGATGTTCACGGCGATATTTAACACGTTTTGGCATTAACATATTAATTTCCTCCTTCCTCAGATTTCTTCTTAGCAGGAAGGACTTCTCCACGATAAATCCATACTTTCACGCCGAGTTTTCCATAAGTTGTATCTGCTTCTGCATGAGCATAATCAATATCAGCGCGAAGAGTATGAAGAGGAACAGTTCCTTCACTGTAATGTTCAGAACGAGCAATATCAGCACCGCCTAAACGTCCTGAAACCATTGTTCTGATTCCTTTAGCGCCTGCACGCATAGCACGACTGATTGCTTGTTTTTGTGCACGACGGAAAGATACACGGTTTTCAAGTTGACGAGCGATGTTTTCTGCAACTAATTTAGCGTCTAAATCAGCTTTCTTAATTTCGACAATGTTGATGTGAACTCGTTTTCCGGTTAAATCGTTTAAAGCTTTGCGGAGAGCTTCAACTTCAGTACCGCCTTTACCAATAACCATTCCAGGTTTTGCAGTATGAATCGTGATGTTGATACGGTTTGCCGCACGTTCGATTTCCACACGGGAAACGGATGCATCTTCTAGGCGTTTTGCAATATATTCACGAATTTTTAAGTCTTCGTGTAAAAGGTCTGCGTAATCTTTTTCTGCGTACCATTTCGAATCCCAATCACGGATTACACCAATACGCAAACCGTTAGGATGTACTTTTTGACCCACGAATTATCCCTCCTTTTTTTCTGATACCACGATCGTAATGTGGCTTGTGCGTTTATTAATTTGGCTAGCTCTTCCCATAGCGCGAGGACGAAATCTTTTTAAAGTCGGACCTTCATCCACATAGGCTTCAGAAACCACAAGATTGTTTACGTCCATGTCATAGTTATGTTCTGCATTCGCAACAGCAGATTTTAATACTTTTTCAACGATAGGAGATGCTGCTTTTGGAGTAAGGCGTAAAATCGCAACAGCTTCACCTACTTGCTTTCCTCGGATCAAATCAACCACTAAGCGAGCTTTACGAGGAGCAATTCGAACTGTTTTTGCAACAGCTTTTGCTTGCATTAGGATAACCTCCTCTCATTAACGTCTTGTTTTCTTGTCGTCACCGGCATGGCCTCTGAAAGTACGAGTTGGTGCAAATTCACCCAACTTATGACCTACCATATCTTCAGTAATGTATACAGGCACATGTTTGCGGCCATCGTAAACAGCAATTGTATGTCCGACAAAAGATGGAAAAATTGTTGAACGACGAGACCAAGTTTTAATTACTTGCTTCTTATCACTTTCATTCAATTTTTCGATCTTTTTCATTAAATGGTCATCAACAAAAGGTCCTTTTTTCAAGCTGCGACCCATATTGGTACCTCCCTTCTCGATTGTTCTACGGCTCTTAAATCGAACCGTAGTGCAATCTTATTATTTTTTGCGTCTGCGAACGATAAATTTATCGCCCTTATGATTTTTCTTGCGAGTTTTATATCCAAGAGTCGGTTTACCCCATGGCGTAACAGGAGTTTTACGTCCAATTGGAGCACGTCCTTCCCCACCACCGTGTGGATGGTCGTTCGGGTTCATAACAGATCCGCGAACAGTTGGGCGTTTACCAAGCCAACGAGAACGTCCGGCTTTTCCGATATTAATTAATTCATGTTGTTCGTTACCAACTTGGCCGATCGTAGCACGGCAAGCAGCTAAAATCATTCTTACTTCACCGGAAGTCAAACGAACAAGTACATATTTTCCTTCTTTCCCAAGTACTTGTGCAGATGTTCCGGCAGAACGAACTAATTGTCCACCTTTACCTGGTTTTAATTCAATATTGTGAATGATTGTACCAACTGGGATATTAGCAAGCGGCAATGCATTTCCGACTTTAATATCCGCTTCAGGTCCAGACATTACTTCCATGCCGACCTTTAAATTTTTAGGAGCTAAGATATAACGTTTTTCTCCATCTACATAGTTGATTAAAGCAATATTGGCGGAGCGGTTTGGATCATATTCGATCGTAGCAACGCGTCCTGGTATGCCATCTTTATCGCGTTTAAAATCGATAATGCGGTATTGGCGTTTATGACCGCCGCCTTGATGACGAACAGTAATTTTTCCTTGGTTGTTGCGACCGCCTTTTTTATTTAAAGGCGCAAGCAAGGATTTTTCCGGGGTATCAGTCGTAATTTCAGCAAAATCAGATACCGTCATGCCGCGACGACCGTTGCTGGTTGGTTTATACTTTTTGATCGCCATTCTTGATTCCCTCCTCTTCTGCTAAATTAAGCTTCAAATAATTCGATTTCTTTACTATCAGGAGTTAATGTAACAATCGCTTTGCGACGTTTGTTTGTATATCCAGCGAAACGTCCCATGCGTTTGAATTTTCCTTTATAGTTCATAATGTTGACTTTTGCTACCTTCACGTCGAAAATTTCTTCGACAGCTTGTTTCACTTGAGTTTTGTTCGCTTTTACGTCAACTTCAAAAGTATATTTCTTTTCGGCAGTTTGTTCCATTGAACGTTCAGTAATAACGGGGCGCTTAATAATATCACGAGCATCCATTATGCAAGCACCTCCTCTACTTTTTCAACGGCAGATTTCGTCATGATTAATTTGTCATGACCAAGTACGTCCAATACATTGATGCCGTTCGTATCAATGACAGTCACACCAGGAATGTTGCGGGCTGACAGAACCACGTTTTCGTTGGAACCGTCCGTTACAACAAGTGCTTTAGTATCTACGGAAAGGTTTTTAAGAACTTTAGTGAATTCTTTTGTTTTTGGAACATCGAAATTCAATGCATCCACTACTACGATGTTATTTTCATTCACTTTAGAAGAAAGTGCAGATTTGATAGCCAAACGGCGAACTTTCTTCGGAAGTTTATAGCTGTAGCTGCGTGGTGTTGGTCCAAATACGGTACCACCTCCGCGCCATTGTGGTGCACGAATCGAACCTTGACGAGCGCGACCGGTTCCTTTTTGACGCCATGGTTTGCGTCCTCCACCGCTAACTTCGGAGCGATTTTTCACTTTATGTGTGCCTTGGCGCAATGAAGCTCTTTGCATTACGACCGCTTCATGCAATACATGTTCATTTGGTGTAATACCAAAGATGGAATCATTTAATTCGATATCTCCTACTTTAGTTCCGCTTTGATTGTATAAAGCTACTTTTGGCATTCCTGTTTCCTCCTTTCTTTCGTCAGATTTTATAATGATTTAACCGCAGTTTGGATTTTTACTAACGATTTTTTCGGTCCAGGAACATTGCCTTTAATAAGGATCACATTACGTTCAGGATCCACTTTTACGATTTCAAGATTTTGAATCGTTACTTGTTCTCCGCCCATGCGTCCAGGAAGTTCTTTTGATTTAAATACTCTGTTCGGAGCAATTGGACCCATCGAACCAGGGCGACGATGATAACGAGAACCGTGAGCCATTGGACCGCGAGATTGTCCGTGGCGTTTAATAGCCCCTTGGAATCCTTTTCCTTTAGTTACTCCTGTAACATCCACTACATCGCCTTCAGCGAAAATATCAACTTTGACTTCTTGACCAACTTCATATTGGCTGAGATCAACCCCGCGAATTTCGCGAATGAAGCGCTTAGGAGCAGTGTTTGCTTTTGCAGCATGGCCTTTTTGCGGTTTGTTAGCTAATTTTTCGCGTAGATCTTCAAATCCTAATTGAATAGCTTCGTAACCGTCCGTTTCAACTGTTTTCTTTTGCAACACAACATTCGGAGTTGCTTCGATAACAGTTACCGGAATTAAATCACCATTTTCTGCAAACACTTGCGTCATGCCAATTTTTCTTCCTAAGATTCCTTTTTTGGTCATCAGTCACACCTCCTAATAATGATCTGCTTTATCTTTACAATTTAATTTCAATGTCAACACCAGATGGAAGATCTAATCTCATAAGTGAATCAACAGTTTGTGGTGTTGGATTCACAATATCAATCAGACGCTTATGAGTACGCATTTCAAATTGTTCACGAGAATCTTTATATTTGTGCACCGCACGAAGAATTGTATAAACCGATTTTTCCGTTGGCAACGGAATCGGACCAGATACTGCAGCGCCAGAGCGTTTCGCAGTTTCCACAATCTTTTCAGCAGATTGATCTAAAATTCTGTGATCATAAGCTTTTAAACGAATGCGAATCTTTTGTTTTGCCATTATTTTCCCTCCTTCTCCGCCTATTTTCAAATAGACATTCTCCATGGAAATTTCCTCACACACTCGCCATGGCAAAGCGGCCGGGTGTGTCAGCAACCTTCCACTTCATCGCAGTCAAAAACCAACATTGTCTATTATACATAAAAAATGGTGCAAATGCAACACAATTTAAACAGACAATAGAAATAGCCTCCACTATTATACTGGGGTATTGCCGCAAATTCAAGATGGTGGATAATCAATGGCCGCAGATTAACTTGTAAGGATAAAAACGATGAAACAAAAAAAGCAACAGCACGACATTAGTCGCGCTGTTGCTTCATATTATAAATACTAACTGACTATCGATTATTCAAGGATGCTAGATACAGAACCAGCACCTACTGTACGTCCGCCTTCACGAATAGAGAATTTTGTTCCTTCTTCGATCGCGATTGGCGAAATCAATTCAACAGTCATTTCAACGTTGTCGCCAGGCATAACCATTTCTACGCCTTCTGGAAGAGTGATAATTCCCGTTACGTCAGTTGTACGGAAATAGAATTGAGGGCGGTAGTTAGAGAAGAATGGAGTATGACGTCCACCTTCTTCTTTAGACAAAACGTATACTTGTGCTTTAAATTTAGTATGAGGAGTGATAGTTCCTGGTTTTGCTAATACTTGACCACGTTGAACTTCTTCACGGGAAATACCACGAAGAAGGGCACCGATGTTGTCACCAGCTTCAGCATAGTCAAGAAGTTTACGGAACATTTCTACTCCAGTAACTGTAGTTTTCTTAGGTTCGTCGGAAAGACCGATGATTTCTACTTCGTCACCAACTTTTAATTGACCGCGTTCTACACGACCAGTAGCAACAGTACCGCGTCCAGTGATAGAGAACACGTCTTCTACTGGCATCATGAACGGTTTGTCAACTTCACGTTCTGGAGTTGGGATGTATTCGTCTACTGCATCCATTAATTCAATAATTTTGCTTTCCCATTCAGGATCTCCTTCTAAAGCTTTAAGAGCAGATCCTTTGATGACAGGAATGTCGTCACCAGGGAATTCATATTCAGAAAGAAGATCGCGAACTTCCATTTCAACTAATTCAAGTAATTCTTCGTCGTCAACCATGTCGCATTTATTTAAGAATACAACGATGTAAGGAACACCTACTTGACGAGAAAGAAGAATGTGTTCGCGAGTTTGAGGCATAGGACCATCAGCTGCAGATACAACAAGGATAGCCCCGTCCATTTGAGCAGCACCAGTGATCATGTTTTTAACGTAGTCAGCATGTCCTGGGCAGTCAACATGTGCATAGTGACGGTTGTCTGTTTCATATTCAACGTGTGCAGTAGAAATAGTAATACCGCGTTCACGTTCTTCAGGAGCACCGTCGATTTGATCATATGCGCGAGCTTCTGCTTTACCTTGTTTAGCAAGAACAGTGGTAATAGCAGCAGTCAAAGTTGTTTTACCATGGTCAACGTGACCGATTGTACCAATATTAACGTGTGGTTTTGAGCGATCGTATTTTGCTTTACCCATTAGGGAATCCTCCTTTTACAAAATAAGGTTAAGTATATATATATGGGGCTTTGAAGATAGAAGTGTCCCTATCTTCAAAGATACCATAACTTACAATGTTATTTATACTTTATTGCTCACTATAAATCAATTATTCGCCTTTATTTTTTTTAATAATTTCTTCAGCGATGCTCTTCGGAACTTCTTCGTAATGATCGAAGTGCATAGTGTATGTTCCGCGGCCTTGAGTGTTGGAACGCAAGGATGTTGCGTAACCAAACATTTCAGCGAGTGGTATAAACGCTTTTACAACTTGAGCATTTCCGCGAGCTTCCATGCCTTCCACTCTTCCGCGTCTGGAAGTGACATCGCCCATGATATCTCCTAAATATTCTTCAGGAATAACAATTTCTACTTTCATGATTGGTTCAAGAAGAACCGGATCACATTTCGAAGCAGCGTTCTTCAACGCCATAGACGCCGCAATTTTGAACGCCATTTCACTGGAGTCGACATCATGGTAAGAACCATCAAAGAGTTTTGCTTTGATGTCAATTAAAGGATAACCAGCTAAAACACCGTTTTGCATAGCGTCTTCCAAACCGGCTTGTACAGCTGGGATATATTCACGAGGAACAACTCCTCCGACAATCGCATTTTCGAACTCGAAACCTTTTCCTTCTTCATTTGGCGAAAATTCGATCCAAACATGTCCGTATTGACCACGACCACCGGATTGACGAACGAATTTTCCTTCCACTTGAGCAGATTTACGGAACGTTTCGCGATAAGCAACTTGAGGAGCACCTACATTCGCTTCTACTTTGAATTCCCGTTTCATACGGTCGACGATAATATCAAGATGAAGTTCTCCCATACCTGCGATAATGGTTTGACCTGTTTCCGTATCAGTATGGGCATGGAATGTTGGGTCCTCTTCTTGCAGCTTGCTTAATGCGATGGACATTTTATCTTGGTCGGCTTTTGATTTCGGCTCAATAGCAACCTTAATAACCGGATCCGGGAATTCCATGGATTCCAAAATAATTGGGTTCTTTTCATCACATAGAGTATCTCCAGTTCCAGTATCTTTTAAACCAACAGCCGCTGCAATATCTCCCGCATAAACGGTTGAGATTTCTTGGCGGTGGTTAGCGTGCATTTGAAGAACACGTCCAACGCGTTCACGTTTATTTTTCGTCGAGTTCAATACATAAGAACCAGAGTTCAACGTTCCAGAATAAACACGGAAGAACGTTAATTTACCAACATAAGGGTCAGTCATTACTTTAAACGCCAAAGCAGAGAATGGTTCGTCATCGCTTGCATGGCGTTCTTCTTCTTCGTCTGTATTCGGGATCGTTCCTTTAATAGATGGAATATCCACTGGAGACGGAAGATAATCGATCACACCGTCCAGCATTAGCTGAACACCTTTGTTTTTAAACGCAGAACCACAGAACACTGGGAAGAACTCAACATTTACTGTTCCTTTACGGATAGCAGCCTTTAATTCCTCGTTTGTGATTTCTTCACCTTCAAGGTATTTCATCATTAAGTCTTCATCCAGTTCCGCAACAGCTTCGATTAGTTTGTTGCGATATTCTTCTGCTTGTTCTTTGTAGTCATCTGGAATTTCACGTTCTTCGATACTAGAACCTAAATCGTCAGCATAATAGTATGCTTTCATTTCAATCAGGTCAATAATCGCTTCAAATTGATCTTCCGCACCAATTGGAAGTTGGACAGGGTGCGCATTTGCTTGAAGACGCTCATGAAGCGTTTTAACAGAATATAAAAAGTCTGCTCCGATTTTGTCCATTTTATTGACAAACACAATACGGGGAACTCCGTATGTAGTAGCTTGGCGCCAAACAGTCTCTGTTTGCGGTTCAACCCCGGATTGGGCATCAAGAACAGCTACGGCACCGTCAAGTACGCGCAAGGAACGTTCAACTTCTACAGTAAAATCCACGTGCCCAGGAGTATCGATGATATTAATACGATGACCTTTCCATTGAGCAGTCGTAGCGGCAGAAGTGATCGTAATACCGCGTTCTTGTTCTTGCTCCATCCAGTCCATTTGGGATGCACCTTCATGGGTTTCCCCAATTTTATGAATGCGTCCCGTATAGAAAAGAATACGCTCAGTTGTTGTTGTTTTACCGGCGTCAATGTGAGCCATGATACCGATATTGCGAGTCTTTTCTAAGGAGAACTCTCTTGGCATGTTGTCTTTCTCCTTCCTTCACAAAATAATAAAATAAATCCCGCTAGCAATCTCCCGATCATCTCGTAAGTTTCAAGGAGATTCAGAACAAAAATTCAGGTCCAACACCCTTATCCATCATAAGGGGATAAAGAAATCCCCTCTGACGAAATTTCAAGAAACAGCAAGTGTCTGTCCATTCTTACCAACGATAATGTGCAAAAGCTTTGTTAGCTTCAGCCATTTTGTGAGTATCTTCGCGTTTTTTCACTGCTGCACCTGTGTTGTTGGCAGCATCCATAATTTCGTTGGCTAAACGTTCTTCCATTGTTTTTTCACCACGAAGACGAGCATAGTTCACTAACCAACGAAGTCCTAAAGTGGTGCGACGTTCTGGACGAACTTCAACCGGAACTTGATAGTTGGCTCCACCAACACGACGTGCTCTTACTTCTAATACAGGCATGATATTTTTAAGTGCTTGATCAAACACTTCCATAGGATCTTTGCCTGTACGTTCACGAATGATATCAAATGCAGAGTAAAGAATTTTTTGCGCTTTTCCTCTTTTTCCGTCGATCATAATTTTATTGATCAAACGAGTGACTAGCTTTGAATTGTAAATGGGATCTGGCAAAACGTCTCTTTTTGCCACTGGTCCTTTACGAGGCATATGATTTCCTCCTTTCGATACTGATTATTTGTGCATTATTTTTTCTCTTTTGGTTTTTTCGTACCGTATTTTGAGCGGCCTTGTTTGCGGTTTTCAACACCCGCAGTATCTAATGCTCCACGAATAATATGATAACGAACCCCTGGTAAGTCTTTTACACGTCCTCCACGAATGAGCACAACGCTGTGTTCTTGGAGGTTATGTCCGATACCAGGAATATAAGCAGTAACCTCAATACCGTTTGACAGACGAACACGAGCGTATTTACGCAATGCAGAGTTCGGTTTTTTCGGAGTCATTGTACCAACACGTGTACATACTCCGCGCTTTTGAGGCGAAAATACATCTGTTTGTACTTTCTTAAAGCTGTTTAATCCTTTATTAAGCGCCGGAGATTTAGATTTAGTTATTTTAGATTTACGAGGTTTACGTACTAATTGGTTAATTGTAGGCATGAAATTTTCCTCCCTTCGTTTTTGTTTAAGCCCACACATCCAGGTGGTTCATTTTTTGGCAAAAACAAAGTTTTTGTAGTCATCTACAAAAACGCTATTCATTGACAATAGCAACAGCCGCTGCACCAACATCGATCCCACAAGCTTTTCCGAGCTTTTTCATCGAACTGACATAAGTAATAGGTACATTCGATTGTTTCGCTTCTTGAATCACTGCTTCGACGACTCTGCTATCAGCGTCGGAAGCAACGACTACTTCTAGGGCACGATTATTCTTGATGGCTTTTGCTGTTTGTTTTGTTCCTATAATCACTTTTTTTGCCTGTGCTACTTTTTCATAAGACATATTGAAACATCCTCCAAAGTAACAAGGTATAGATAGGAGCACCTTGAATATAGTAACACTTTCAATTTTTAATGTCAACGTCAGAATGAAAATTTTCATCCGGCACCGGTGAAGACCGGCGCCGGATAGGTGATTAATCTTGTGCTACAGGCTGTTCCTCTTTTTCTTTAGCTTTTTTTGTAACAACCGGTTCTGATTTGCGATAACGCTGCATTCCCGTACCTGCTGGAACAAGCTTACCAATGATGACATTTTCTTTCAAGCCAAGCAATTCGTCCCGTTTGCCCTTGATGGCAGCATCTGTCAACACGCGAGTTGTTTCTTGGAACGAAGCTGCGGATAAGAAAGATTCTGTTTCCAAAGATGCTTTTGTGATTCCTAACAGCACCGGACGACCGGTTGCAGGGGTCTTACCTTCCAATAATACTTTTCGGTTTGCTTCTTTAAATTGATGTATATCCAGTAATGAACCTGGAAGTACATCGGTATCACCGGCATCAATGACACGTACTTTCCGAAGCATTTGTCTTACCATAACTTCAATGTGTTTATCGCCGATTTCAACCCCTTGCATACGATAAACTTTTTGAACTTCTTTCAACAGATATTCTTGAACAGCAGACACATCGCGAACTTTGAGCAATTCTTTCGGATCGATGGATCCTTCCGTGATTTCCTGTCCACGTTCTACTTTATCATTCACACTTACTTTTAATCTTGCGGTGTAAGGAGCTGTATAAGTTCGAGTTTCAACTTCGCCTTGAACCACTATTTCGTATTGACGATCTCGACCTTCGTTAATCGCTGTAACGACACCGTCAATTTCAGAAATGACCGCTTGCCCTTTCGGATTACGGGCTTCAAACAACTCTTGGACACGTGGCAAACCTTGCGTGATGTCGTCTCCTGCTACACCACCTGTATGGAATGTACGCATTGTTAATTGCGTACCAGGTTCCCCGATGGATTGAGCAGCGATAATACCGACAGCTTCGCCGACTTCCACTTCCTGTCCAGTCGCCAAGTTGCTTCCGTAACATTTTTTACATACGCCATGGCGTGTGTTGCAAGTGAAGGCAGAACGAATCCAAACTTGTTCAATTCCAGCATCTACAATAGCTCTTGCTGTATCTTCTGTAATCAATTCGTTTTCGCGAACAAGAATTTCTCCTGTTTCCGGATGTTTGACCGTTTTTCTGGAGTAGCGGCCAACAAGACGTTCTTCTAAAGGCTCGATTACTTCTGTACCATCTTTGATTGAAGAAATTAACAAACCACGATCCGTTCCGCAATCCTCTTCACGGACAATGACATCTTGCGCTACGTCGACCAAACGTCGTGTTAAATAACCAGAGTCGGCAGTTTTCAACGCCGTATCAGCAAGACCTTTACGAGCACCGTGAGTGGAAATGAAGTATTCGAGTACGGTTAAACCTTCACGGAAGCTGGATTTAATCGGCAATTCAATAATCCGGCCAGCCGGGTTTGCCATTAAACCGCGCATACCAGCTAACTGCGTAAAGTTCGAAGCATTACCACGGGCACCGGAGTCACTCATCATGAAGATTGGGTTTGTTCTATCTAAGTGTTCCATCAGTCTGCCTTGGATTTGATCTTTGGCAGCACTCCATATGGAAATAACCCGATCATAACGTTCATCTTCTGTAATAAGACCTCGTTTGAATTGTTTCATGACCGTATCGACCTTAGCTTGAGCTTCTTGCAAAATTTGCGGTTTTTCAGCCAGTACGACGATATCGGCAATACCGATCGTAATTCCTGCTTTTGTAGAATATTTGAAACCGAGGTCTTTCATCCGGTCAAGCATCTTCGAAGTTTCCGTGATTTTGAAACGTTTAAATACTTCCGCAATGATGCTTCCCAAGATTTTTTTCTTAAACGGTTGGATAAGCGGTTGTTTTTTAATATGTTCTTTCACATCCACCGTTGGATCCACAAAATATTTTTCCGGCGTTTTACCTTCCAAATTTTCTTTTGTTGGCTCATTAATGTATGGGAATGTGTTTGGCAAAATTTCGTTGAAAATAAGTTTTCCTACAGTCGTAATCAATAATTGTTTATTTTGTTTTTCTGTAAAGGTTTGGTTATGAAGCGAACCGGCATGAACCGCAATACGAGAGTGCAAATGGACATAGCCATTTTGATAAGCGATCAAAGCTTCGTTCGCATCTTTGAAGACCATTCCTTCTCCGACTGCATTTTCCCGTTCAAGCGTTAAATAATAGTTACCAAGCACCATATCCTGAGATGGCGTTACGACTGGTTTACCATCTTTAGGGTTCAAGATGTTTTGAGCGGCCAACATCAACATCCGAGCTTCTGCTTGTGCTTCCGCAGACAACGGAACGTGAACAGCCATTTGGTCTCCATCGAAGTCCGCATTATAAGCTGTACAAACAAGCGGATGAAGACGAATGGCGCGACCTTCTACCAATGTTGGTTCAAACGCTTGAATTCCTAAACGGTGAAGCGTTGGGGCACGGTTCAGCAATACAGGATGTTCTTTAATGACTTCTTCTAGTACATCCCATACTTCTGGTTGAACTCGTTCAATTTTTCTTTTAGCGCTTTTAATGTTGTGCGCTAATCCTTTTTCAACAAGCTCTTTCATTACAAAAGGCTTAAATAGTTCAAGCGCCATTTCTTTCGGCAGTCCGCATTGATACATTTTTAAGTTCGGACCTACAACAATAACAGAACGGCCAGAATAGTCAACACGTTTTCCTAGCAAGTTTTGACGGAAACGACCTTGTTTCCCTTTCAGCATATGAGAAAGAGATTTGAGCGGGCGATTTCCAGGTCCAGCTACAGGTCGACCGCGACGTCCGTTATCGATAAGAGCATCGACTGCTTCTTGCAGCATTCTTTTTTCATTTTGAACAATAATGTTAGGAGCACCTAAATCTAAAAGACGTTTTAACCGATTGTTTCTGTTGATAACCCGACGGTACAGATCATTTAAGTCGGAAGTAGCAAAACGTCCTCCGTCAAGTTGAACCATTGGGCGCAGTTCAGGAGGAATAACCGGAAGAACATCTAAAACCATCCATTCCGGTTTATTGCCGGAATTACGGAAAGCTTCCAATACTTCCAATCGTTTAATAGCACGTGTTCTTCTTTGCCCTTGAGCCGTTTTTAATTCTTCTTTTAATGTTTCTACTTCTTTATCCAAGTCGATGTCTTGTAAAAGCTTTTTAATAGCTTCTGCACCCATCGATGCTTGGAATTTATTTCCGTATTTTTCTCTATACGTACGGTATTCTTTTTCAGAGAGGAGTTGTTTTTTCTCTAAAGTTGTTTCCCCAGGATCCGTCACAACGTAAGAAGCAAAATAAATAACTTCTTCTAGGGCTCTAGGCGACATGTCCAAGACAAGTCCCATGCGGCTTGGAATTCCTTTGAAATACCAAATGTGGGACACTGGCGCAGCCAATTCAATATGGCCCATTCTTTCCCGACGAACTTTCGATTTGGTGACTTCCACACCGCAACGATCACATACAACACCTTTATATCTCACTCTTTTATATTTTCCGCAATGGCATTCCCAGTCTTTTGTTGGACCGAAAATACGTTCACAGAATAAGCCGTCTTTTTCTGGTTTGAGAGTTCGATAGTTAATCGTTTCGGGTTTTTTTACTTCACCGTAAGACCAAGACCGGATTTTATCCGGAGACGCTAGACCGATTTTCATATACTCGAAATTATTTACATCTAGCAAGGGGCCTACCTCCCTTTTTATATAGAGCTTTGCAAGTTTTAAATCGTTCCTCCCTATTTGGTCATCCGGGAGGAACGACCTATCTGCCAAAAATCTTTTCTGAGTCTATAGAACGACTGAGCATCATTCTTTAGTGCCGACTTTTTCCGATTCTTCATTGCCTTCCGTCACAATGTTTAAAGAGTCAACTTGCTGAATATCGTCTTCATCTTCCAGCTCTTTCATTTCAATTTCTTTTTCATCGCCTGAAAGAATTTTGACATCTAAGCCTAAACTTTGAAGTTCTTTGATCAATACTTTGAAAGATTCAGGAACTCCCGGTTCAGGAACATTTTCTCCTTTAACAATAGCTTCGTATGTTTTTACACGGCCAACTACATCGTCGGATTTCACCGTGAGGATTTCTTGTAGCGTATAAGCTGCACCATATGCTTCCAGCGCCCACACTTCCATTTCTCCAAAGCGTTGCCCACCAAACTGTGCTTTCCCACCAAGTGGTTGTTGGGTGACGAGTGAGTATGGTCCTGTTGAACGAGCGTGCAGTTTATCATCGACCATGTGAGCCAGTTTGATCATATACATGATACCAACTGATACACGGTTATCGAACGGTTCCCCAGTCCGGCCATCGTAAAGAATGGTTTTGCCATCTCTAGGCATTCCTGCTTCTTCGATCGTTTCCCATACGTCATCTTCACGGGCACCATCAAATACAGGAGTTGCAACATGGATTCCCAGCTTACGGGCAGCCATACCCAAATGGAGTTCCAACACTTGCCCGATGTTCATCCGTGATGGCACCCCTAATGGGTTAAGCATGATATCGAGAGGGGTTCCGTCCGGTAAAAACGGCATATCTTCCTCAGGCAAAATGCGTGAGATAACCCCTTTGTTACCATGGCGTCCAGCCATTTTGTCTCCTTCATGGATTTTCCGTTTTTGAACGATATAAACACGAACCAACTGATTGACGCCAGGTGGTAGTTCGTCTCCATCTTCACGGTTAAAGACTTTTACATCCAAGACAATTCCGCCGCCGCCATGAGGCACTCTTAAAGAAGTATCTCGGACTTCGCGGGCTTTTTCACCAAAAATGGCGTGCAGCAAACGTTCTTCAGCCGTTAATTCTGTAACGCCTTTAGGAGTTACTTTTCCTACTAGAAGGTCACCGTCTTTTACTTCAGCGCCAATGCGGATAATTCCACGTTCATCAAGATTTTTCAGCGCATCTTCTCCAACGTTCGGAATATCGCGGGTGATTTCTTCCGGTCCAAGTTTTGTATCGCGTGACTCGGATTCATATTCCTCGATGTGGATCGATGTATAAACATCATCTTTTACGAGGCGTTCACTCATGATAATAGCGTCTTCATAGTTATAACCTTCCCAAGTCATAAATCCGACCAAAACATTACGGCCTAACGCTAATTCACCTTTATCCATGGACGGACCGTCAGCTAAAATTTCACCTTTTTTCACTCGATCTCCAACTTGGACAATAGGACGTTGGTTGTAGCACATACCTTGGTTAGAACGAACAAATTTAAGAAGACGGTATTTATCCAAGTCGCCTTTTACTTCTTGGCCATCCACTTCTGATACACGTCGAACCCAAATTTCTCTTGCCTCTACGTGTTCAACAATACCGTCATGCTTACAGATAACAGCAGCCCCTGAGTCTCTTGCTGAAACATGTTCCATTCCTGTTCCAACAATTGGTGCTTCAGGCTGAATGAGCGGTACTGCTTGACGCTGCATGTTGGCTCCCATTAAAGCACGGTTGGAGTCGTCGTTTTCAAGGAACGGGATACATGCCGTTGCCGCAGACACAACTTGTTTTGGCGAAACATCCATGTAATCAACACGTTCTTTCTTGACGACCGTGTTTTCGCCTCGGATACGCGCAACGACTTCATCATCAACAAACGCTCCGTTTTCATCTAAACGGGCATTTGCCTGTGCAACGACATAATTATCTTCTTCATCAGCCGTTAAATAATCAATTTGGTCAGTCACTCTTCCGGTTTCCGGATCTACGCGGCGATACGGAGTTTCAATAAAACCGAAACGATTGACTTTTGCGTAAGTAGAAAGAGAGTTAATCAACCCGATATTCGGACCTTCAGGGGTTTCAATTGGACACATACGACCATAGTGGGAATAGTGAACATCCCGTACTTCAAAGCCCGCACGTTCCCTCGTCAATCCACCTGGTCCCAATGCTGATAAACGACGTTTATGTGTTAATTCTGCAAGAGGATTGGTTTGATCCATAAATTGAGACAGCTGAGAACTTCCGAAAAATTCTTTGATCGACGCGATGACTGGTCGAATGTTAATTAATTGCTGAGGCGTAATCGTATTGGTATCTTGAATGGACATTCTTTCACGAACAACACGTTCCATTCTCGATAAACCAATGCGGAATTGATTTTGCAGCAATTCACCTACCGAACGCAAGCGACGGTTTCCTAAATGGTCAATATCATCAGTATGTCCCACACCATACAGCAAATTAAAGAAATAACTAATAGATGCAATGATATCAGCTGGAGTGATGTGTTTTACATTCTCATCCGGCACCGCATTGCTGATAATGTTGATTACTTTGTCTTCATCACTGTTGGGGGCATAAACTTTTATGGATTGGACCACGATATCGTCTTCCAAGACACCGCCCGTTTGGCGATAGGTTTTAAAACCAATACCATTTTCGATGTTAGGCAAAATTTTGTCTAAAGTCCGGCGATCTAAAACGGTTCCTTCTTCGGCAATAATTTCTCCCGTCTCAGGATCAACAAGTGTTTCTGCCAAACGTTGACCGAAAATGCGGTTTTTAATATGAAGTTTTTTGTTAATTTTATAGCGTCCTACATTGGCCAAATCATACCGTTTCGGATCGAAAAAGCGGGAAATTAATAAGTTTCTAGCGTTTTCAACCGTCGGCGGTTCGCCCGGACGCAGGCGTTCATATATTTCAATAAGAGCTTTTTCCGTATTGTCTGTATTATCTTTTTCTAATGTATTTCGAAGATATTCGTTGTCACCAAGCAACTCGATGATTTCTTGATCAGAGCCAAAACCAAGAGCCCGTAGAAGAACCGTAACAGGCAGTTTTCTTGTCCGATCAATACGTACATATACGATATCTTTGGCATCTGTTTCGTATTCAAGCCAAGCTCCGCGGTTCGGTATAACAGTTGCTGTAAATCCCTGTTTTCCGTTTTTGTCCATTTTACCGTTGAAGTAAACGCTTGGCGAGCGGACCAATTGGGAAACAATGACCCGTTCAGCACCGTTAATGATAAACGTTCCCGTTTCCGTCATAAGCGGGAAGTCACCCATGAATACTTCTTGATCTTTCACTTCGCCTGTTTCTTTATTGACTAAACGCACCTTTACTCGAAGAGGAGCAGAGTAAGTTGCATCTCGCTGTTTCGCTTCTTCCACCAAATACTTTGGTTCACCGAGACTATAGTCGATAAATTCCAAAGATAAGTTTCCAGTGAAATCCTCGATCGGCGAAATATCCTGGAACATTTCTCTTAGTCCCTCATCAAGAAACCATTGATAAGAGGATGTTTGAATTTCAATAAGATTCGGCAATTCTAAAATTTCACTGATACGTGCATAACTTCTGCGTTGGCGGTGTCGTCCGTATTGAACTAGTTGACCTGTCAACTGATTCACCCCTCAAATCAAGCGTTTTAGTTGCATCTATCCTTTTATGTCGGGGATAGCCCCTAACAACTAAGGCAAAAAGAAAAAGGTTTTTTCTTAGAAAACCTCAAATTCACATGAACTAGTTATTATATTATCTTTTCCATAATACCCAAAATTTAACCATTAGCTTATTTTTTCAATTAAGACTTGGATAATATATTGGCATTTTATAATATTAACACAACCATTATTTGTCGTCAATGTTTTTCTGCTTTTAAAACGTAATAACCTTTCTTTTTCTCTTCAACGGAAACGGATTGAAACAGTTCCTCCAGTTTTCTCATTGCTGATGGGGCGCCTTGTTTTTTTTGGATCACCGCCCAAAACTCTCCTCCGGGTTGAAGTTTATCATAGCTTTGCGAAAAAATTTTATGGACAATCGCCTTGCCCGCTCTTATCGGGGGATTGGTCAGTATAGCAGCAAAGCCATACTCTTTTACGTTATCCAAACCATCGCTTTCATAAATCTGTACATTTTCAATGCCATTCATATCTGCGTTTTCCTTTGCAAGCGACAAAGCGCGCAAATTGATATCGACCATATGCACCGTTCTTTCGGGACAATAAGCAGCAACCGCCAACCCAATAGGACCGTAGCCGCATCCGACGTCGAGTACCGGACCTTCTAAACGAGGCGCTCGAAAACTTTCAATCAGTAAACGCGAGCCAAAATCGACTTCCTTTTTAGAAAAAACTCCGGCATCGCTTTTAAAATGAAAGGAATGATTTTTTAATTGATAATCCCAGTAAATCGGGTTGCTTTTGATTTCGGGGGAACGCGAAAAATAATGATCTGCCAAATTGTATCCCCTCCAAAGGAGTGATTGCGAAGAATTGGTTTAAGAAGAAAAAGTGCAAAAAAGCCCGCTGATTCAGCGAGCTTTTTCATAAAATTGTAATTACTTAACTTCAACGCCAGCTCCAACTTCTTCAAGTTTCGCTTTGATTTCTTCAGCTTCTTCTTTAGAAGCGCCTTCTTTAATTGGTTTCGGAGTATTGTCAACAAGTTCTTTTGCTTCTTTAAGTCCAAGACCTGTGATTTCACGAACCACTTTAATAACTTTGATTTTTTGTGAACCTGCATCAGTCAGAATTACATCGAATTCTGTTTTTTCAGCAGCGTCAGCGCCACCACCAGCAGCACCAGCGATAGCCACAGGAGCAGCAGCCGTTACGCCAAATTCTTCTTCAATAGCTTTTACTAAGTCGTTTAATTCAAGAACGCTCATTTCTTTGATAGCGTCGATGATTTGTTCTTTCGTCATCTTTATTTTCCTCCTTAAATTATTTTATCACAATGCAGTCATATAATCATAGCAATAAGGATTATGCGCCTTGTTCTTCTTTTTGTTCAGCCACAGCTTTAGCCGCAAGAGCAAAGTTGCGGATTGGTGCTTGAAGCACGCTAAGCAGCATTGAAAGCAGACCTTCGCGAGACGGAAGTTCAGCCAACGCTTTGATTTCTTCTACGGAAACAACTTTTCCTTCGATGACCCCAACTTTAATTTCAAGCGCTTCGTTTTCTTTAGCGAAGTTGTTTAAAATTTTAGCCGGAGCTACAACATCATCGTTGCTGAAAGCGATGGCGTTCGGACCTGTCAACACATCGTTGATTTCCGCCAATTCAGCCGCTTCAGCAGCACGGCGTGTTAAAGTATTTTTATATACTTTAAATTCCACACCTGCTTCACGAAGTTGTTTACGAAGTTCTGTAATTTCCGCAACGTTTAATCCACGGTAATCTACCACAACGGTCGAAACGCTGTTTTTAAATTTTTCCGTAATTTCTTCCACAATTTGTTTCTTTTTTTCGATTGCAGTGCTCATCTTTACACCTCCTATATATGGCAGATGAACATTTATACCGCGCGAGCCAATAAAAAACCTCCATGCGTAGACACGGAGGCAAAGAAGACAATGTCAAAAGGACATACATCTATCCAATCTTACCTCGGCAGGAAATTAAGCTTCAAAGAAAGCACCTGCTGTCTACGGTACAAATGTTATTCGTTTTTTAAACGTGTTTCATTATATTATAACTTATGCAAATTGTCAATTTGATTTTACAGCAACGGAAGCTGGATCTACTTTAATTCCAGGTCCCATCGTAGAAGTAACGGAAACATTTTTCATATATGTTCCTTTAGCAGCAGCTGGTTTTGCTTTTAATAAAGTTTCAAAGATCGTTGCAAAGTTTTCAACAAGCTTTTCATTATCAAATGAAACTTTACCAATAGGAACATGAATGTTTCCAGCTTTATCTACACGGTATTCTACTTTACCGGCTTTAATTTCTTGAACTGCTTTCGTTACATCAAAAGTAACGGTTCCTGTTTTAGGGTTCGGCATTAAACCTTTAGGACCTAAAATACGACCTAGTTTACCGACTTCACCCATCATGTCCGGGGTTGCCACAATCACGTCAAAGTCAAACCAGCCTTCGCTGATTTTGTTGATATATTCTGTATCGCCAACGTAGTCTGCGCCTGCCGCTTCCGCTTCTTTTGCTTTTTCACCTTTCGCAAACACAAGAACTTTCGCTGTTTTACCAGTTCCATTCGGAAGAACAACAGCTCCGCGAATTTGTTGGTCCGCTTTCTTCGGATCAACGCCAAGACGGAAAGCAGCTTCAACCGTAGCGTCGAATTTGGTATAGTTCGTTTTCTTTACTAAATCAATTGCTTCTTCAATAGAATAAGCTTTCGAACGATCAACAAGCTTAAGAGCTTCTAAATATTTCTTTCCTTTTTTAGCCATTTCAATATCCTCCTTATGTGGTATTAACGGAAATCCTCCCACTAATAAAGGCTGCGAGTGAAAGTAATCCAATACATTCAACTTCGCAACCTTGTCAACAATCACTTAAGCGTTAGTCTTCAATCACAATGCCCATGCTGCGTGCAGTACCTTCAACCATTCGCATAGCAGCTTCCACGCTGGCTGCATTAAGGTCCGGCATTTTCAATTCAGCGATTTCGCGTACTTTGTCGCGTTTAATTGTTGCTACTTTGTTGCGGTTTGGCTCACCAGAACCAGATTCGATACCGGCTGCTTTTTTAAGCAATACGGCAGCAGGCGGTGTTTTGGTGATGAATGTAAATGAACGGTCCTCAAAAACCGTAATTTCAACCGGAATGATTAAACCTGCTTGGTCTGCTGTACGAGCATTAAATTCCTTACAGAATCCCATGATATTGACACCAGCTTGACCAAGCGCAGGACCTACTGGCGGAGCAGGATTTGCTTTACCTGCAGGGATTTGCAATTTAACTACTTTGATTACTTTTTTAGCCACGAGACACACCTCCTTAAGTCCGTGATGTGGTACTTGGAGAATCCAATCTCCTCCCACTCATGCAGTCATCTATCAAAATCAGCCTCCCAATCGAGAGACACACTGACTTATGAAATAGTACCATTTTTTTAGCGAAAATTCAAGTTGGTTACAAAATTATTTCTCGACTTGATCAAAATCAAGTTCAATTGGCGTCTCCCGACCAAACATATTCACCAGAACTTTCAACTTTCCTTTGTCATAGTCAATTTCTTCAATGGTTCCGGCAAAATTCGCAAACGGACCTTCTTTCACCGTTACCACTTCACCAATTTCAAAGTGAACGTCAAGCCGTTTTTCCTCAATGCCCATTTGTTTTAAAATGGCCTCTACTTCTTCCGGCAAAAGAGGAGTCGGCTTAGATCCAGAACCAGAAGATCCGACAAAACCGGTGACACCAGGAGTATTTCGTACTACATACCAAGAATCGTCAGTCATGACCAGCTCCACCAGTACATAACCGGGGAAAACTTTTCTTTTTACTACTTTCTTTTTCCCGTTTTTTACATCCGTTTCCTCTTCCTCCGGCACAATTACACGGAAAATTTTGTCTTGCATTCCCATTGATTCAACTCTTTTTTCTAAATTTGCTTTTACTTTATTTTCGTAGCCTGAATACGTGTGTACTACATACCAATTTTTCTCCATTTCCAAGGGACTTAGCGTCCTTCCCTCCTCCTAGTTATACAGCTCTCTGTGGACAGCCACGGATCATTTTTCATTGCAGGAAGATCATTTTCTACAGACCTGCCACATTAGCTTATTAGTGCGTTCGATTGAAAACCGTAAAGAAATATCTGTATCTTCATGGTTTTAGACTTTCGATGAAAACACATGTGGTCAGTTCGCTCTTTTTATCCAAATGAAAAAACCCGAATATCCCGGGCTTTTTCTGCATCTTGACTATTTTGTTTTCATTATACCATGTATGAAGAAGGTATATTCAAGGGAAATAAAAAGATTTTACCATCATTTTAATATCCAGCGAACGATCGAAGAAATTCCCAAGTCCACGACCGCGAAAAAAACGGCCAAAAACGCGACGGTCGCGATAACTGTTATGGTGTAGTTCGTTAATTCTTTCCGATTAGGCCAGCTGACCTTTCTCATCTCAGACGCGACGTTACGGAAAAATTGGGCAATACGTGACATGTCGAAACCTCCATATAATGCTTGCTCTTACGATTATTTCGTCTCCTTATGAATCGTATGTTGATTGCAATATTTGCAAAACTTTTTCACTTCTAAACGCTGAGCAGAGTTGCTCCCGTTAACAGAATAATTTCTTGAACCGCATTTTGAGCAAGCTAAAACGACTTTTTTTCTCATTTTTGGTCACCTAATAAGATTATAACGTTGAAATGTTAAAAAAATATCACTATAATTGTAAAATGTCAAACAAACGTTTAAATAGATAATTGTTTTATTTCAAGATAGCGCTCAAGTTTTCTTTTTACCCTTTGTAAAGCATTATCAATCGATTTGACGTGGCGGTTCAGCTCTTCGGAAATCTCTTGATAAGACTGACCGTCCAAATACAGTGCCAATACCTTTCTTTCAAGATCGCTCAATAGCTCATTCATTTTTTCCTCGATGCTGTCAAATTCTTCTCTGTTGATTAACAGCTCTTCCGGATCAAGCATTTTTGTCCCCGAAATGACGTCCATAAGCGTCCGGTCTGATTCTTCGTCATAAATCGGTTTATCAAGTGATACATAAGAATTTAAAGGTATATGTTTTTGTCTCGTAGCTGTTTTAATAGCGGTTATAATTTGTCTTGTAATGCAAAGCTCCGCAAAAGCTTTAAAGGTTGTAAGCTTGTCCTCTTTATAATCACGGATGGCTTTGTAAAGGCCAATCATTCCCTCCTGAACAATATCTTCCTTATCGGCGCCAATCAGGAAATAAGAACGAGCTTTGGCCCTTACAAAGTTTTTGTACTTGTGAATCAGAAAATCCAATGCTTCACTATTCCCTTGATGAACCAATTCGATAATTTCTTCGTCATCCATCTTTTCCAATACCCCGCCGTTTAAGCTCCGATTATTCAAGCTCACACCATCCCCTCGACCGCAAAAACATAGATATATAAATTAAAATAAAGGTTTTCTCCCGTTCCACGGCGAATAAATACAAAGAGAAAATAGGGGAACGGAGAGAAAATATGATGCCAAATCACAAAGACGAGATCGAAAAGTTGTCCACTGCCATGAAAGAAGCAAAAAGTAAACGAGCATATGAACGCTACCAAGCGATTTATCTTCATTTGCAGGGATATACCAAAGGAGAAATCGCAACGATTATTGGTCGATCCAAGAAAACTATTTATAACTATATTCATGCCTACGCCCAGCGCGGTCTTGATGGACTGGAGATGAAATACTCACCTGGCGCCCCACGTCGATTGACCCCTGAGCAGGAAAAAGAGCTGGCTTTGATCATTGAACATCAGCTCCCCGTAGATGTGGGATTCGAAGCAAAATATAATTGGACGCTTGCGATAATCGCTGAACTCATTCAACAAAAGTGGGGGCCAACATACACGCTTCGCGGAACAAGTGACATTCTGCATCGGTTAGGGCTAAGCTATACGAAACCGACCTATACACTAGCCAATGCCGATGAAGAGAAACAAAAAGAATTCGTCGAAATCACCTTCCCTGAAGTAAAAAAAAACTGGTAGATGGGAACATCGCCCATGTCCTCTTTCAAGATGAGTCGATGATTCGTGATTACCAAGCGATTCAAAAAACATGGTTTGTCAAAGGAAAACAACGAATCATTCCGACGTTTGGAAAACATCAAGGGCTGAAGCTGATTGGCACGTTGAACTACGAAACAGGGGAAGTGTTTTGCATCGAAGAAGAATGCTATGACGCGGAAACATTTCTTCGATTTCTTCAACTTGTGTTAGAACGCTATCCCACAGGCAAAATAGTGATGATTTTAGATAACGCTCGAATTCACCATGCCAAACTCATTCAGCCATTTTTAAAAGAACACGAAGATCGGTTAGAGCTCGTCTTTTTGCCACCATACAGTCCGCAATTGAACTTGATTGAAGGGCTATGGAAATGGCTGAAATCAGACGTGATTTACAACGTGTTCTATTCGAGTGTGCAAGAAATTAGAAAGAATGTCCAAGCCTTTATTCAGCGAATCAACCAGAAACCAGAACAAACGATCGATCGTTTGTGTGTTCAGTTGTAAATCTTTAATTCAACTTATATAGAAACATTATACAGTAGAAATTTTTTGAACGTCAACGAATCATTTTTCACCACGGCGCCATTTTTCAAAAATTTCCGCCACTTCGTCACTAAGAAAGATTTTTGAAACAGATTTCGCTTCTTGCGTTTTCTTCACTTTCTTTTTTATTTTTTTCTCGATTTCTTTCATCTCGATCAGCAATTCCCGTGCTGAAATACGAAGCGCCCCTTGCCCGAAAATGGCCCATTGTTCCGTATAATCGGATGTTGCTACATATACTTGATTGCGAATATTCGTCAATTCAATCGCCTTTTTTTCAATCCATTCATCGGCAGATTCATTTTCTCTCGTAAAGACGACTTCGACTTGATAATTTTGATATCTTTTTTCAATCCCCTTTACATAGTGGGCATCAAACACGACGATCACTTTAAATCCGCTGTATCCTTGATATTCTGCCATTTTTTCAATTAAACGGTCCCTTGCTGCCGCTAAATCTTTTTTCTTCAATTCCTGAAGTTCCGGCCAGGCTCCGATAATATTGTAGCCGTCGACTAATAGGATGTTCATCTTAATCCCCTAAAGGATAACGATTTCTAAAAATCTCATACATGAGCAATCCGGCTGCAACCGATGCGTTTAATGAGGTTACATGGCCTCTCATCGGAAGTCGATAGAGAAAATCGCATTTTTCTTTTAACAGCCTGCTCATTCCTCGCCCTTCACTGCCAATAATTAAACCAAGCGGAAGCTTTCCGTCAAGACTTCGATAATCCTCATTGCCTTGAGCATCTGTCCCCGCAATCCAAAGGCCTCTCTCTTTAAGCTCGTCCACTGTCCGGGCCAAGTTCGTAACGCGGGCAACAGGGATATATTCTATGGCACCGGTGGAAGCTTTCGCTACCGCCGTCGTCAGTCCTACCGCTCTTCGTTTCGGAATGATAATTCCATGGACACCGACAGCATCGGCCGTTCTCATGATAGAGCCTAAATTATGCGGATCTTCGATTTCATCTAAAATTAAAAGAAAAGGCGTTTCCTTTCTTTCAGCGGCCACTTGAAACAATTTATCTATATCTGCATACTTGTATGCTGCCACTTGTGCGACAACACCTTGATGGTTTTCGTTCACTAGTTGATCAATCTTTTGTTTCGGGACAAATTGAACGAGAATGTTCGCCTTTTTTGCTTCTTTAATGATCGGCGTCATAGATCCTTTTTGAGCACCATCCGCAATCCATATTTTATTGATCTCCCGCTTGGATCGAAGGGCTTCCAACACAGTGTTCCTGCCGGCAATTAATTCCTTATCCAATGGGGCTCCTCCTCCTTTTAATCTGTTGGTATTTGCAAAGATTGATCGATGATGTCATTCAATCGGGATGACTGCCCCGTTAAAAACAAATAGCCGATCAGTGCTTCAAAAGCAGTGCTGTAGCGATAGGTTTGCACATCGGTATTTTTCGGAACCGTGCCGGATTTTGCATTTCTTCCCCTTTTTACTATAGACAACTCCGTTTCGGAAAGAACGTGATCATCGATCAATTTTTTCAAAATCATAGCCTGCGCTTTGGCTGAAACATAATGAGTGGCAGCTTTGTGCAGACGATTCGGTTTTACATATCCGTTTACTAAAAGATGTCGGCGAACATATACTTCATAGATCGCGTCGCCCATATAAGCCAGCGCCAGTCCATTTAATTGTTCAGCGTCCTCCATTTGTTCAAATTCCATCATTCTTTTATCCTCTTTTCCATCTCGTCCCTTGCGGCGTATCTTCCAAAATAATATTCATATTCTTTAATTGATCCCTAATTTCATCCGCCAGCTGAAAATTGCGCTCCTTGCGTGCTTGGTTCCGCTTTTCAATCAGCTGCTCGATCTCTTCATCCAGCCACTCATTCACTTCCAGCTTCAATCCCAAGATGGAAAAGAGATCTTCGAATTCTTTCATAAACGTGGAAATGACTTTTTCAGACGTATGTTTCTCCATCAAATAGTAATTGGCTTGCCGAGACAGTTCAAACAAAACCGAAATGGCGTTCGCCGTGTTGAAATCATCATCCATTTCCTTCACAAACTCATCGTGAAGCTTTTGAATTTTTTCCATCCATTCATGATCATTTTCGGTTAAATTGGTACTGGCTTCTTTCCTGTGTTTTAAATTTTGATAAGAAGTTTTCAACCGTTCCAGCGATGTTTTAGCGTTTTCCAGCAATTCTTCGCTGTAATTGATCGGATGGCGGTAATGGACAGACAGCATAAAAAACCTCAATGCGTCGGGATCATGCTTTTGAATAATATCATGGACCAAAACGAAATTTCCTAGCGACTTGGACATCTTCTCATTATTAATATTAATATAACCGTTATGCATCCAATAACGAGCAAATGTCTTGCCGGAAAGAGCTTCTGATTGAGCAATTTCGTTTTCGTGGTGAGGGAACGTTAAATCTTGCCCTCCCGCATGAATATCAATAGTATCTCCTAAATAATGGCGAGCCATCGCCGAACATTCAATATGCCATCCGGGACGTCCTTTTCCCCACGGGCTATCCCAAGAAATTTCGCCTTCCTTTGCCGCTTTCCACAACGCAAAATCAAGAGCGTCTTCTTTTTTCTCGCCAACCTCGATCCGGGCTCCCACTTTCAATTCATCAATGGATTGATGGGAAAGCTTCCCGTAGTCTTTAAACTTTCTCGTGCGGTAATAAACATCACCGTCTACTTCGTAAGCATAACCTTTCTCTTCCAACGTTCGAATAAATTCAATGATGATGTCCATATTTTCCGTAACTCGAGGATGAATGTCCGCCCGTTTGCAACCGAGGGCTTCTACATCTTCAAAATAAGCGTGGATAAACCGATTGGCAAGTGTCGGGACATCTTCTCCCAGTTCTCTTGCCGCCCGTATCAATTTATCATCCACGTCTGTGAAATTGGAAACGTATTGGACATCATATCCACGAAATTCCAGATATCTTCGCACTGTATCAAAGACGATCGCGGGGCGGGCGTTTCCGATATGAATATAATTGTATACGGTCGGACCGCACACATACATTTTCACTTTTCCTTCTTCCAGGGGAACGAAGGTTTCCTTGCGTCTGGTGAGCGTATTATAAAGTTGAATTGGCATTTTCTTTTTCCCCTTTCCGCAGGTTTTCGATTTCCTCTCGAAGTCTTTTAATTTCCTGTTCCATTTCATGTATTCGATCAGAAATTGGATCCGGCAAATCACGGTGATTTAAATCTTTTTTGATCTTCTTTCCATTTTGGACGACAATTCTTCCGGGGATACCAACCACCGTGGAGTTCGGGGGAACATCTTTTAAAACAACAGAACCCGCCCCAATTTTAGAATTCTCGCCAATCGTGATCGAACCGAGGACTTTTGCGCCTGTGGCGATCAACGCATTATCTTTAATGGTTGGATGGCGTTTTCCTTTTTCCTTCCCTGTGCCGCCGAGAGTAACACCTTGATAAAGTGTCACATTATCACCAATTTCACAAGTCTCGCCAATCACAACTCCCATTCCATGATCTATAAATAATCTGCGGCCAATTTTGGCTCCAGGATGGATTTCAATTCCGGTAAAAAAACGGCTTATTTGCGAAATCACTCTCGCAAGAAAATAAAACTTTCTTTTAAACAAAGCATGCGCAATTCGATGAGCCCAAATGGCGTGCAAGCCAGAATAAGTCAAGATGACTTCAAGATAGCTTCTTGCAGCTGGATCTTGTTCGAAAACCACTTCAATATCTTCTTTTAATGTTTTAAACATTCAGCTCTCCTCCTTTACATTCATGATTTTGTACAGCTAATTACTGCTCTTGCTTCCTTATCAAGATTAGCAATAAAAGCAGATCCTGTATTCGGCTATGACTTTTATTGTCGTTTATTAGGTGCTTTTTCTTCATCCCGATTTTTTATTTTCATGCAAAAAAGGAGACTAATTTGGCTAAGCATTCAGCTTTTTAAATAGCCAGCTGCAAACAAGAAACCCCCTCCCCTTTATGCAAAAAAGCGTCCCTGTAAAAGACAGAGACGCTTTCAGCGCGGTTCCACTCTGTTTGAGAACATCAGCCGACTGGCCTGTTCCCCAAACTCAATTCCTGTAACGGAGGCTGCCGCCGCATCTTACTTTAACCCTATCAGGCATTTCAGATGCGGACTCCGAGGTGCATTTCGAAAACCGAGAGGTTTAAACCACTTTCAGCCGATGATGGTTCTCTCTGTCAAACATCGGTTTCTACTTCTCCTCATCAACGCTTTATCCTTTATAGTATTCAATATATTGTTTTTCGAAAAATAATGTTAACGAAGAAGATTTTCAATTCGTTCAACCACTTTGTCTTTTCCGAGAAGCTCAATCGTGTTCGGAAGTTCAGGACCGTGCATTTGCCCCGTCACAGCCACACGAATCGGCATGAACAGCTTTTTCCCTTTATGGCCTGTCTCTTTTTGAACAGCCTTAATCGTCTTTTTAATTTCAGCAGCTTCAAACACATCGAGTTCACGAATTTTATTTAAAAAGGATTCTAGGACTTCCGGCACTTGCTCTTCGGAAAGAATGGCCTTTGCGTCTTCATTATACTCAATTTTATCTTTAAAGAACAGCTCGGATAGCTCTACAATTTCCGCTCCATAGCTCATTTGTTCTTGATAAAGAGCGATTAATTTTCTTACCCATTGTTCTTCATCCGGAGACAAGTTTTCCGAAACGCGACCCGCTTTAATAAGATGTGGAAGAGACAACTCCACTACCTTGTCCAATTCCAGCTGTTTCATATATTGGTTATTCATCCACATAAGCTTTTGCTTGTCAAAAACAGCAGGAGATTTAGAAAGACGGGCCGGGTCAAAAATTTCGATGAACTCTTCTCTTGAGAAAATTTCTTCTTCTCCTTTTGGAGACCATCCCAATAATGCAATGAAATTAAACAACGCTTCCGGCAGATAGCCAAGTTCTTCATACTGTTCGATAAACTGAATAATGGATTCATCGCGTTTGCTCAATTTCTTGCGGTTTTCATTGACGATCAAAGTCATATGACCAAATTTCGGCGGCTCCCAACCAAAAGCTTCGTAAATCATCAATTGTTTAGGCGTATTAGAAATATGGTCATCACCGCGGAGAACGTGAGTCATGCCCATTAAATGATCATCGATCGCAACCGCAAAATTGTATGTCGGCATTCCGTCTTTTTTCACAATGACAAAATCGCCGATTCCGTCCGATTCAAAAGACACATGGTCTTTGACAATATCATCAAATTCATATATTTTTCCTTCTGGCACGCGAAAACGAATGCTAGGCTGACGTCCTTCCGCTTCCAAAGCTTCCTGCTGTTCTTTTGTTAAATGGCGGCATTTACCCGAATATCTCGGCATTTCTCCTCGGGCAAGCTGAGCTTCCCGTTCTGCTTCTAATTCCTCTTCCGTACAATAACATTTATAAGCAAGACCTCTTTCTAACAGGTCTTCATAATATTTTTTGTATATATCCGTGCGTTCCGACTGACGGTATGGCCCATATGGACCGCCGATATCAACACCTTCATCCCAGTCCATTCCAAGCCATTTTAGATATTTTAACTGACTTTGCTCGCCGCCTTCTATATTCCGTTTTTGGTCGGTATCTTCAATCCGGATCACAAACTTTCCGCCTCGGCTTCTGGCGAATAAATAATTAAACAATGCGGTGCGTGCATTTCCAATATGCAAATGTCCTGTCGGGCTCGGAGCATATCGCACACGTATTTCACTAGCCATTATTTGAATGCCTCCTCTTGAATTCAAACGCTAATCGATTCGATGTATGTTTCTGCCGCCGTTGTTTCGACTCTTTTGCTGAAAAAGCAGAAAACAGAAACTGCCATCTATCCTGATCAATAAAAATTCTCTATACGTTTTCTTCCTGTAGTATTTTATCATCTTTGCCTTATTGAATAAAGGTTATTCTCATTCTTTCTCAATCAGGACCACAGCCAAAGAAGCAATCCCCTCTCCTCTCCCGGGGAATCCCAGTTTTTCCGTGGTCGTAGCTTTGATATTTACTTGGCTGATATCTGCTTCTAAAATTCTTGCAATGTTTTCCCGCATTTGTCCAATGTAAGGGGCCATTTTAGGCTTTTGAGCGATGATAGTGCCATCGACATTGCTCAATCGGAACCCTTTTTCTTGCACCAATTTCCATACATGGGAAAGCAAAAAAGATGAGTCAGCATCTTTAAAAGCAGGATCTGTATCAGGAAAATGGGATCCTATATCTCCTTCTCCAATAGCCCCTAAACAGGCGTCTGCTATGGCATGCAGCAAAACATCCGCATCTGAATGACCCAGCAGTCCTTTTTCATAAGGAATACGGACACCGCCTATTATCAAAGGCCGGTTTTCCACCAATTGATGAACATCAAATCCTTGTCCCACTCGAAACATTTCTTTTAACTCCTTTGTCATTGTTCATTCAAACGTTTGTTTAAAATAGCTTCAGCAAAAAATAAATCTTCTGGAGTCGTCAATTTAATATTATCATAATCTCCTTCGACAATTTGAACCGGAATTCCAAGCCTTTCTACTAAGGAAGAGTCATCCGTGCCTAGAAAAGAATCCCGTTCTGCCGCTTCGTGTGCCTCTAACAAAATTGGCACACGAAAAGCTTGTGGCGTTTGTACTGACCACAAGCTTGATCGATCAATCGTTTCAGACACCAAACCATCTGTCCCTTTTTTGATCGTATCTTTCACAGGAACAGCAGCGATCGCAGCAGGAAACTCCGTTAACCGATCCACTAATCGATGAATGACGTTGATGGTGATAAAAGGACGGGCTCCATCATGGACAAGAACAGCCTTGCAGTTTTTTAACATATTCAAGCCGCTTCGAACACTATGCTGTCGTTCTCGTCCGCCCGCAACGATGGACTGAACCTTTGTAATTCCGTGTTGTTTCACCAATGATAAAAATATTTCCTTTTCCTCTGGTTGAGTGGCTAAAATAATCCCTTCACACCAAGGATCGCTTTCAAAAACTTTTAAAGTATGAACAATCACCGGCAAGCCGCGCAATTCCATCAACAATTTGTTCTTTTTGGCTCTCATCCGTTTTCCTTGCCCGGCTGCCGGAATGACTACTTGATAATTCATACTTATCCAACTCCATTATCGCTTATAATGCTTTTTCTAATAATTTAGGTTTGGCAAAAATCATTCGTCCCGCAGATGTTTGCAAAACGCTTGTGACTAGAACGTCAATTTGTTTTCCGATAAAGTCTTTTCCTTCCTCTACCACAATCATGGTTCCGTCATCTAAATAAGCAACGCCTTGATTATGTTCTTTCCCATCTTTAATCACTTGAACGTTAATTTCTTCACCCGGAAGAACAATTGGCTTCACGGCATTAGCTAAATCATTAATATTCAAAACCGGAACTTTTTGAAATTCACATACTTTGTTTAAATTATAGTCATTTGTGACAACGATTCCGTTCATTACTTTTGCCAGTTTCACAAGCTTGCTGTCCACTTCTTGGATTTCTTCAAAATCTCCTTCGTAAATCTGAACTTCAATTGGGAGTTCTTTTTGAATTCGGTTTAATACATCCAGCCCTCTTCGTCCCCGATTTCTTTTCAGCGCATCCGCCGAATCGGCGATATGCTGAAGCTCTTCAAGAACAAATTGAGGGATCACGATCACACCTTCCAAAAATCCAGTCTGGCAAATATCCGCAATTCTGCCATCAATGATGACACTCGTATCCAAAATTTTAAATGTTTTCCGTTCAGGCGATTCGGGCTCGCTTTCCTTTCTTCTGCTTACTCTATTCGACGTAAATAATGCTTTGATTTCATCTCTTTTCTTAAAACCCACTTGAAAACCTAAATACCCTAAAAGCAAAGTCAAAAAAATCGGGGCAACTGTATTAATGATGGGAATTTCAATTTTGTTGAGCGGGATCCCTAATAAATAAGCGACAATCAACCCCACAATCAGCCCAACACATCCTGATATCATATCCACAACCGGCATTTTAACCAACCGGTCTTCGATCCATTTTACAAAATTCACAACATAATCCACAGCCCAGAAAGTCAATAAATAAAATATAATGGCTCCTAAAACAGTAGTTGTGTATGGATTGTACAATAATCTTGTCTCAGGCAATTTCAATAAATGAAATAATTCCGGCAAAACAAACAGACTTAATGTTCCACCCAAAATGATAAAAATGGCTTGCACAATACGTCTTAGCATGTACAACATTCACCTCCTCTTTACCATTATAAACACTTTTCTTTTATTATAACCTTTGCAAAGAGAATAATTTTTTTATTATAACATAGATGAAAAATTTTCTTTACATTTGAAAAATTTGCCGTCTAATTTCAGGAAAATCTTAGTAACTTGAGAGTAACATCCCACAATGCAACTGTCAATTTAAATGAATGCCTCTCTCTATAATTGACGATCAGCTAACATTTGATCCTTTATTAACTTTAATCCTTCTTTTATTTTTCGCGCCCGCACTTCTCCAATCCCTTCTACGTCATCTAGTTTATCGACATCCGCTTTCACAATTTCCGGCAGCCATTTAAACTTTGAAATTAAATTTTCGATGATGACGATAGGAAGGCGCGGAATTTTTCTTAAAGCGCGATAGCCTCTGGGACATATTCCTTCTTCGATCGGAACGTGGCCCGAAAAACCAAGAAGCTTTAATAAAACCGAATCATCCAGCAGTTCATTCGTCACCAGCTCTTGAAATTTGGAGAGTACTTCAAACGGTTTAACTTGACGGTCTTTTGAATAGTCGCGAATAATCAGCATGGCTTCGTCTTCCATGTCAGACAGCAATTCATTCATCTGCAGTTGTATCAGACGCCCCTCCACACCAAGCTCGTTTAAATAAGCCAACAATTCTTTTTTAATCCGCAGAACCATTTCAATTTTATGGAGAACTTGCAAAACATCGCTATATGTAACCAATTCCTCAAATTCCAGCATGGTCAAATTGGCAATGGCTTGATCGAGGACCATTTTATATTTTTCCAAAGTTTGTATGGCTTGATTCGCTTTAGTCAAAATGACTCCAATGTCTTTTAGCGCGTAACGGAACTTTCCCTGATATAAAGTAATGACATTTCTTCTTTGTGAAATCGCAATGACTAATGAATTCGTTTGCCTGGCGACTCTCTCAGCCGTCCGATGGCGCATCCCCGTTTCCGATGAAGGAATGGACGAATCAGGAGCAAGATGGGCATTCGCCAAAATGACTTTCGTACCCGTTTCATTCAAAATAATCGCTCCATCCATTTTGGCCAATTCATATAAATTGCTCGGTGTGAAATCACAATCTATATAAAAGCCGCCATCTACCAATTCTTTCACTTTCTCATTGTAGCCCATGACAATTAGGCCGCCCGTTTTGGCTCTTAAAACATTGTCTATCCCTTCACGAATAGGTGTTCCAGGAGCCACTAATTTTAGAATATCTGAGATGTTTTTCTCCTTTTTATCCTCCATTCTCTATCCTCCCAACGCATACTCCAATGCTTCTTCTACTGTTGAAACTCCAATCACCTCTATTTTCCCTGGAGTATTCCAACCACCAAGATTATGGGCCGGAATAATGACACGGGAAAATCCCAGCTTTTCTGCTTCTCGCACTCGCTGTTCAATTCTCGTTACCCTTCTGACTTCGCCGGTTAATCCTACTTCTCCAATTATACAATCTGTTGATCGTGTCGGCTTGTCGCGGAAACTGGACACAATGCTGACAGCAACCGCTAAATCAATGGCAGGTTCATCAAGCTTGACTCCCCCAGCCACTTTTAAATAAGCATCTTGATTTTGAAGAAGAAGGCCGACCCTTTTTTCCAATACCGCCATTAAAAGAGACACTCTATTATGATCGATCCCTGTGGCCATTCGACGCGGATAATTAAAACTGGTCGGTGCTATCAATGCCTGTATCTCAACCAACACGGGGCGTGTCCCTTCCATAGAAGCAACTACCGTTGACCCCGATGCACTTTGCGCACGCTCCTCCAAAAAGATTTCCGACGGATTTTCCACCTCTATGAGTCCGGTTTCCTTCATTTCAAAAATTCCCATCTCATTTGTAGAACCAAAGCGATTTTTAACCGCTCTTAAAATGCGGTAAGAATGATGCCGCTCCCCTTCGAAATAAAGAACTGTATCAACCATATGCTCCAAAATTCTAGGACCGGCAATCGAGCCTTCTTTCGTTACGTGCCCTACAATAAAGATAGCCATTCCTTGGACCTTCGCCATTCTCATGAATTCAGCCGTACTTTCCCGCACTTGGGAAACGCTGCCCGGGGCGGAAGTAACTTCAGGGTGGTAGACCGTTTGAATCGAATCAATGATGACAAATTCTGGATTTAATTGATCGATCGCAAGGTTTATTAATTCCAAATTGGTTTCTGAATAGATATAGAGATTGCTAGAATCCACATTCAAGCGATCCGCACGCAGTTTGATTTGTTTCGCCGATTCTTCTCCGGATATATATAAAACTTTATGGCCCCCGCTCGCTAGCTGTCTGGAAATTTGCAGCAACAATGTCGACTTTCCGATACCCGGATCTCCTCCGATTAAAACAAGAGAGCCGGCGACGATTCCTCCGCCTAAAACACGGTTGAATTCTTTCATATTGGTTGTCGTTCTAGGCTCTTCCGTTGATTGTACTGTAATGAGCGGTGATGGCTTCGAAATCCGCGAAGATTCGGAATGAATAAATGTTTTCTTTTGTCGCCCCGTCATATCCACTTCTTCCACCATTTGGTTCCATTCCCCGCATCCGGGACATCTCCCCATCCATTTCGGCGATTCATATCCGCATGATTGACAAATAAATTTTGTTTTTTTCTTTACCATATGGATCCTCTTCCTTTATATTATGAACACATTTGAACATTCATGTGAAACAATTCATTTCCTCTGGAATTTGCCTTACAGATGTGTGAGATTATTATAACAATCCAAGATAAAAAAGAGGTACACGGATGCTTATCATACGCGTACCTCTTGTTGATTTCCCCCCTGGACAGACATCATCCTCAAATTTCCTTGGGAAAAGGTCCTTTATTCAAAAGCCTGATAACTCCCTGACCTGCTAACTGATAACTTTAACGAAGCCAAATAACTTTCGATATCTCCGGGCATCAAAGGGAGGTTGTAACGGCTTTAGATCCGAATTCTTCCAGAATCGGGATAGGGTACTTTTTAGATGTCATTCCATTACTCCAATTGACGGTTGTTTTGTTTTTACTACGAATTCGTTATTTTCCACGTCAATCACGACATTTTGTCCTGGATGGATATTGCCTTTTAAAAGTTCTTCCGACAGCCGATCTTCAATATGTTTCTGGATCGCCCGACGCAACGGACGAGCTCCATATTCAGGATCGTATCCTTCTTCGGCAATTTTCTCTTTTGCTTTATCGGTCAGTTCAAGCTCAATATGCTGCTCTTTCAAACGTTTGGTTAATTGATCAGACATTAACGAAACAATCTGTTTCAATTGATCTTTTTCCAACGAATGGAACACAATAATTTCGTCAATTCGATTTAAAAATTCAGGACGAAATGCTCTTTTGAGTTCTTCCAGCACTTTCCCTTTCATATCTTTAAATTCCTGCTCGCCGTCCTGAATATTAAATCCAACATACTTGTTTTTCTTCAACGCTTCAGCGCCCACATTGGACGTCATTATCAGAACTGTATTCCGGAAATCAACCGTTCTACCTTTTGAATCAGTTAAACGGCCGTCTTCTAATACTTGAAGAAGAATGTTGAAAACATCCGGATGCGCTTTTTCAATTTCGTCTAGCAATATAACAGAATATGGCTTACGTCTAACCTTTTCTGTTAATTGTCCGCCTTCCTCAAATCCGACATAACCAGGAGGAGAACCAACTAAACGAGAAGTCGAATGTTTCTCCATATATTCTGACATATCGATTCGGATCATAGCATCTTCATCGCCAAACATGGCTTCCGCCAATGCTCTAGCCAGCTCTGTTTTCCCAACTCCGGTCGGTCCGAGGAAAATAAAGGAGCCGATTGGACGTTTTGGATCTTTTAATCCTGCCCGTGCACGGCGAACAGCTTTAGCCACCGCTTTTACAGCTTCTTCCTGGCCAATGACCCGCGAATGTAAAATCTCTTCAAGATTTAACAATCTTTCTGTTTCAGTTTGTGCCAGTTTGGAAACAGGGATTCCTGTCCAGCTGGAAACAACTGTCGCAATATCTTCAACCGTCACTTCGCTGTTTTCTTTTCCTTGTTTTTCTTTCCAAGATTTTTTCGTTTCTTCCAACTGCTCGCGCAATTTTTGCTCAGCGTCTCTTAAAGAAGCTGCTTTTTCAAATTCTTGGCTTTGTACAGCTGCATCTTTTTCTTTTCTAATTTCTTCAAGTTTTTGCTCCAGTTCTTTTAAATTCGGAGGAGTGGTAAAGGAGCGTAATCTTACTTTCGAGCCTGCTTCATCAATAAGGTCAATCGCTTTATCCGGCAAGAAACGATCCGAAATATAACGATCCGATAATTTAACCGCCGCTTCAATCGCTTCATCTGTAATGGATACACGGTGATGTGCTTCGTAGCGATCTCTTAGCCCTTTTAAAATTTGAATCGATTCTTCAATGGTCGGTTCATCTACTTGAATAGGCTGGAAGCGTCTTTCCAAAGCAGCATCTTTTTCGATATATTTGCGATATTCATCTAATGTTGTTGCTCCAATACATTGCAACTCGCCTCTTGCCAATGCCGGCTTCAATATATTGGATGCGTCAATGGCGCCTTCTGCTCCTCCCGCACCGATTAAAGTATGGAGCTCGTCGATAAACAAAATAATATTTCCTGCTTGCCGGATTTCATCCATGACTTTTTTCAAACGGTCTTCAAATTCTCCTCGATATTTCGTTCCGGCTACAACGGTCCCCATATCCAATGTCATAACTCGTTTATCACGAAGAGTTTCCGGCACTTCATTATTGACTATTTGTTGGGCTAATCCTTCCGCAATGGCTGTTTTCCCAACACCCGGTTCACCAATCAATACTGGATTGTTTTTCGTTCTGCGGCTTAACACTTCAATCACACGTTGAATTTCTTTACTGCGTCCGATCACAGGATCAAGTTTTCCGTCGCGAGCAATAGCTGTCAAATCTCTAGCCAAGCTATCCAGTGTCGGCGTATTGGCATGGGCGGACGATCCTGATGCATGCCCATGCGTTTCATTGCTTCCTAAAAGCTGCAGCACTTGTTGACGAGCTTTATTTAAACTAATTCCTAAATTGTTCAATACGCGGGCCGCAACACCTTCGCCTTCTCGGATCAACCCGAGTAAAATATGCTCGGTTCCAACATAAGAATGTCCCAGTTTTCTGGCTTCATCCATTGAAAGCTCAATTACTTTTTTAGCCCTTGGCGTATAATGAATGGTTTGGGCGACTCCTTGGCCTTTCCCAATTAAATTCTCCACTTCATTCTGAATTTTTTCAGGGCTCAAACCTAAACCGTAAAGAGCCTTCGCCGCAATTCCTTCGCCTTCCCTTACCAACCCTAATAAAATATGCTCGGTTCCGATATTATTGTGTCCAAGACGGATTGCCTCTTCTTGAGCTAATGCCAGAACTTTCTGAGCCCTTTCGGTAAATCTCCCAAACATCATCTCTTTTCTCCTCCTTTAATATCCATGTTCCTGTCTTAATTTTTCCCGAATCAATGTCGCTCTGCGTACATCTCGTTCCTCGGGGCGAAGCGAAGCTCCTGCATACTGTTGCAAAAATCCCGGCTGAGTTAAAATCAATAATTCATTTAAAACATTCTTAGAAATAGTATTAATATAACCTAAATCTATACCTAATCTAACATCGGAAAGACATTGAGCTGCTTCTTTTGATTCAATAATACGCGAATTGGCCAACACTCCATAGGAACGGAAAATCCTGTCTTCCAATTGTATATGATTTGTTTTGACCAATGCTTCTCTAGCGGATCTTTCTTGATCAATAATTTGGGAAACAACGCTTATTAAATCGTTAACGATTTCCTCTTCTGATTTCCCTAATGTCAGCTGATTAGAAATTTGGAATAAATTCCCCACTGATTGGCTTCCTTCACCATAAATTCCTCGGACGACCAGTCCTAATTGATTAATTGCCGGAATGATCTGATTCATTTGTTGAGTCATGACAAGTGCCGGAAGATGAACCATGACGGATGCGCGAAGGCCGGTGCCAACATTTGTGGGACAACTCGTGAGATAGCCGATTTTTTCGTCAAAAGCATATGGAACTTTTTCTTCGATCAAATCATCAATTTGGTTGGCTTTAACTAAAGTTTCCTTTAATTGTAATCCAGAAGCCAGGCATTGTATACGAATATGATCTTCTTCGTTCACCATAATGCTGATATCTTCATTTTCTGACAAAAAAACAGCTCCGTAATTGGTACCTTCTGCGAGAAGAGGACTAATGAGATGCTTTTCTACAAGCACTCTTTTTTGAAGCGGCTGCAGTTCATTCATTAACAGCAATTCCAGAGGATTTTCATTCATCCCGGGAAACCTTTTTAAAGCCTCTCCCACTTCATGCACGACTTTCATCGCCTCATCGCCAGAAAAAACGGTAGGAAATTGATGATTTTCTAAATTCCGAGCCAGCCTGATTCGGGAACTCAATACGATGTCAGAGTGAGGGCCTTCGTTTTTCATCCAAGAACTTACAGCATGATTAATAAATTTCTCAAGAGACATGATTTTCTCCTCCCTCTTGATTGATTTGACTTTCAAGAGAGCGAATTTCATCACGGACTTGCGCCGCTTTTTCAAACTCCTCTTTAGCTACTAACGACTGAAGTTGCTGCTTCAAATGGGCAATTTTCTTTTTTAAGTGCAGGGCTCCTCCTTTTCGTTTAGGGATTTTGCCATGATGAGCATTATTTCCTCCATGTAGTCGTTTTAATATAGAATCTATATGGTCCGCAAACGTTTTGTAACAATGCGAACAGCCAAATTTCCCTGTATTCACAAATTGTTGAAACGTCATATGACAATAGTCGCATTGCAATTCATCCGGCTGAACAAAAGGATTCTGATCTACCTTTTGAAAAACAGGCTCAACGTTAAACAATCCCGCTAGAAGGTTGTTAATGGAAAACCCTTGGCTTCCTCCAAAAAAAGAAAATTCCCCTTTTTCTTTTGCACAATGCTCACACAAATGAAATTCTGTTTTTTCTCCGTTAATGATCTTTGTGAAATGAAGAGTGGCTGGGCGCAGATGACATTCCTGGCATATCACAATATTCACCTCTCCATTACTTGAATTTTAAAGTTAAAAGCATCGCCTTAAGCATTCTCGCTCTTAACTCGTCCCGCTCCGGCAAATCAATATATAAAACAGAGCGATCCATAACACTGATCATAATTTTGGCTTCCCTTTTGGAAATAACCTCTTCTTCCACTAATCTATATACAATCTGTTCGGCGTTCGCTTGAGAAATTCGATTCCCGACTAAGGAAATCAACTGGTCTATTAAGTGGGATTGATCATGAGTCTGAACTTTCATGATGCGTATATATCCACCGCCGCCTCTTTTGCTTTCCACTAAATAGCCTCTTTCAATCGTAAATCTTGTGTTTATCACATAATTAATTTGAGAAGGGACACATTGAAATTTATCGGCAATTTCACTTCTTTTTATTTCTACAATTTCACTTTCGCTCATTTCTAAAACTTTTTTTAAGTAATTTTCAATAATGTCCGATATGTTTCTCACCAAGCCTCCTCCTCTTCTGACTTTGACTATATTTGACATTAATTATAACGGAAATAACTCTTGTTTGGCAATTTTTAAGTATGTATGATCCGCTTTTTCATAACAAAAAAATGAATGCTGCAAATCGACTTGCCGCAAAAGTCATTTCTCTTTTCAATTATTTTACTGTAGATGAGCAAATTCGCTAACATAAATTTACAACCAAACAAAAAAGAAGACATGAACCCGATTCCTTGGTTAGAATAGATGTGCCACAACTACTCACAAGGGGGTTCATGTCTCATGAATAGATTAGCACATCACCTAGGAATCCACAAGTTTTTGACGATGTTGGGGTTGGCACTTTATTTCTCAAAACCTGTCATGAAGCATCTCGTTCATATCGTGGATGCGATGATTACAAAGGGCTTTTCGGGAACACTGACCGATCTACATCACGGGAGTTTTCATCCGAACCATCGCACGACACTCAGCCATTTTTTCACGAAAAGCCCATGGGAAGAAGAGACGTTGCTTCGCAAACTCCAGCAGTGGGTGCTTCATCGTGTCGAACGCAGCTCGAAACGAGAGAATCAACCCATTTTTGTTTCGATCGATGATACGATTTGCCAAAAAACGAAGCCCTCGTCACGGGCAACACACGCCATTCAAGGGTGTGATTGGCACTATTCTCACGCAGAGAAAAAGTCGATCTGGGGACATTCTCTCGTTTGGCTCATGGTTCATACGATGACCCAAGCGTTTCCTTTTGCCTTTCGCCTCTACGACAAGACGGCGGGGAAAAGCAAAGGGGAACTCGCGATCGAGATGCTTTCTTCGTTGGATGTGAGTCGACCCGTTTATGTGCTCATGGACTCTTGGTATCCATCGAAAACCCTCGTGGGAGCCTGCTTGAAAAAAGGGTTCCACGTCATCGCGATGCTCAAGACGAATCGGATTCTCTATCCAAAAGGGACGGCCATTCAAGCAAAGGAATTTGCCAAATCTATGGAGCCACGGGATACCCGCCTCGTCACGGTGGGAAAAGAGCGTTATCGGGTGTATCGCTACGAAGGTGCTCTGAACGGTCTCAAGGATGCCGTGGTGCTGCTCGCATGGAAAGCCGATCAGCCGATGACACCGAAACATCTTCATTGCGTCTTGAGCACCGATCGCGAGCTAAGCGATGAAGACATCTTGTGCTACTATGCCGAGCGTTGGTCGATCGAATGTTTTTTCCGTCAAGCGAAAGACCAGCTGAAACTCGATGGATACCGCGTTCGCGGGCGTCGGGCGGTGAAACGGTATTGGATCTTGGTGCAACTTGCGTATGTGTACAGCATGTTCGAGTCGAACAGTGATGTTTCGGATGGGCTCGATCTCCTGCGCAAGAGAAAAGGACATAGCCTCGTGGAGTTCATTTATCGTGCAGCAAAACAAAATATTCCCATTGATGCCGTGAAAAAACAGCTCCACGTGGCATAAGGGGTACCCCGTTTGTCTCTTTTTCGTATGGTAATCATTGTTAATAAAAATGCTCATCTACAGTTATTTTATTCTTACGATCAATAATGTTAACAATTCTCGGCCATTTTATTCTTTTTTGGCGCAAAAAGAAAAGAACAAATTAAAAAATACTAGATTTTGCTCGATAATTGAGTACGAAAAAAGGGGATTAGCACCTCCTGTCCGATAGACGGCGTTTCAATGAAATTTAACGCAAATAAATTGCTCCCATTCTTGGTGCACAAAAAAACCCATTACGATTGTAATGGGATTTTCTGCCTGGCAGCGTCCTACTCTCGCAAGGGGAAACCCCTCACTACCATCGGCGCTGAAGAGCTTAACTTCCGTGTTCGGGATGGGAACGGGTGTGACCTCTTCGCCATCGCCACCAGACGGTATGCAGTTGTCGGAACGATTGTTCCTTCAAAACTAGATAGAAGAAGCAGTTTCACCGATTTCGCGCTTTCTTTTGGTTAAGTCCTCGATCGATTAGTATCCGTCAGCTCCACGTGTCACCACGCTTCCACCTCGGACCTATCTACCTGATCATCTTTCAGGGATCTTACTTTCCGAAGAAATGGGAAATCTCATCTTGAGGGGGGCTTCATGCTTAGATGCTTTCAGCACTTATCCCTTCCGCACATAGCTACCCAGCGATGCCTCTGGCGAGACAACTGGTACACCAGCGGTGCGTCCATCCCGGTCCTCTCGTACTAAGGACAGCTCCTCTCAAATTTCCTGCGCCCGCGACGGATAGGGACCGAACTGTCTCACGACGTTCTGAACCCAGCTCGCGTACCGCTTTAATGGGCGAACAGCCCAACCCTTGGGACCGACTACAGCCCCAGGATGCGATGAGCCGACATCGAGGTGCCAAACCTCCCCGTCGATGTGGACTCTTGGGGGAGATAAGCCTGTTATCCCCGGGGTAGCTTTTATCCGTTGAGCGATGGCCCTTCCATACGGAACCACCGGATCACTAAGCCCGACTTTCGTCCCTGCTCGACTTGTAGGTCTCGCAGTCAAGCTCCCTTCTGCCTTTGCACTCTGCGAATGATTTCCAACCATTCTGAGGGAACCTTTGGGCGCCTCCGTTACCTTTTAGGAGGCGACCGCCCCAGTCAAACTGCCCACCTGACACTGTCTCCCACCCCGATCAGGGGTGCGGGTTAGAATTTCAGTACAGCCAGGGTAGTATCCCACCGGCGCCTCCACCGAAGCTGGCGCTCCGGCTTCCAAGGCTCCTACCTATCCTGTACAAGCTGTACCAAAATTCAATATCAGGCTGCAGTAAAGCTCCACGGGGTCTTTCCGTCCTGTCGCGGGTAACCTGCATCTTCACAGGTACTATAATTTCACCGAGTCTCTCGTTGAGACAGTGCCCAGATCGTTACGCCTTTCGTGCGGGTCAGAACTTACCTGACAAGGAATTTCGCTACCTTAGGACCGTTATAGTTACGGCCGCCGTTTACTGGGGCTTCGGTTCGCACCTTCAAGCAAAGCTTTAAGCGCTCCCCTTAACCTTCCAGCACCGGGCAGGCGTCAGCCCCTATACTTCGCCTTACGGCTTCGCAGAGACCTGTGTTTTTGCTAAACAGTCGCCTGGGCCTATTCACTGCGGCTTCTCGGGGCTATGCACCCCAAAAAGCACCCCTTCTCCCGAAGTTACGGGGTCATTTTGCCGAGTTCCTTAACGAGAGTTCTCTCGCACACCTTAGGATTCTCTCCTCGCCTACCTGTGTCGGTTTGCGGTACGGGCACCTTTTTCCTCGCTAGAGGCTTTTCTTGGCAGTGTGGAATCAGGAACTTCGGTACTATATTTCCCTCGCCGTCACAGCTTGAGGTGAGTGGCAACGGGATTTGCCTCGCTGCCCCTCTCACTGCTTGGACGCACATCCAACCGTGCGCTTACCCTATCCTCCTGCGTCCCCCCATCGCTCAAACGGAAAAGAGGTGGTACAGGAATATCAACCTGTTGTCCATCGCCTACGCCTGTCGGCCTCGGCTTAGGTCCCGACTAACCCTGAGAGGACGAGCCTTCCTCAGGAAACCTTAGGCATTCGGTGGAAGGGATTCTCACCCTTCTTTCGCTACTCATACCGGCATTCTCACTTCTAAGCGCTCCACCAGTCCTTCCGGTCTGGCTTCTCTGCCCTTAGAACGCTCTCCTACCGCGGACACCCGAAGGTGTCCACCCGCAGCTTCGGTGATACGTTTAGCCCCGGTACATTTTCGGCGCAGAATCACTCGACCAGTGAGCTATTACGCACTCTTTAAATGGTGGCTGCTTCTAAGCCAACATCCTGGTTGTCTAAGCAATTCCACATCCTTTTCCACTTAACGTATACTTTGGGACCTTAGCTGGCGGTCTGGGCTGTTTCCCTTTTGACCACGGATCTTATCACTCGCAGTCTGACTCCCAAGGATAAGTCGCTGGCATTCGGAGTTTGTCTGAATTCGGTAACCCGATGAGGGCCCCTAGTCCAAACAGTGCTCTACCTCCAAGACTCTTCCCTTGAGGCTAGCCCTAAAGCTATTTCGGAGAGAACCAGCTATCTCCAAGTTCGATTGGAATTTCACCCCTACCCACACCTCATCCCCGCACTTTTCAACGTGCGTGGGTTCGGGCCTCCAGTAAGTGTTACCTCACCTTCACCCTGGACATGGGTAGATCACCTGGTTTCGGGTCTGCGACCCCATACTCATGCGCCCTGTTCAGACTCGCTTTCGCTGCGGCTCCGTCTTTTCGACTTAACCTCGCATGAGATCGCAACTCGCCGGTTCATTCTACAAAAGGCACGCCATCACCCGTAAACGGGCTCTGACTACTTGTAGGCACACGGTTTCAGGTTCTCTTTCACTCCCCTCCCGGGGTGCTTTTCACCTTTCCCTCACGGTACTGGTTCACTATCGGTCACTAGGGAGTATTTAGCCTTGGGAGATGGTCCTCCCAGCTTCCGACGGGATTCCTCGTGTCCCGCCGTACTCAGGATCCACCAGGGAGGGAACGAAGTTTCGACTACAGGGTTGTTACCTTCTCTGACGGGCCTTTCCAGACCTCTTCGTCTACCTCGTTCCTTTGTGACTCCACCATTGGTGTCCTACAACCCCAGAAGGCAAGCCTTCTGGTTTGGGCTGTTCCCGTTTCGCTCGCCGCTACTCAGGGAATCGCTGTTGCTTTCTCTTCCTCCGGGTACTTAGATGTTTCAGTTCCCCGGGTTGCCTTCCTTACCCTATGGATTCAGGCAAGGATGCTGCCCCATTACGGGCAGCGGGTTTCCCCATTCGGAAATCTCCGGATCAACGCTTACGTACAGCTCCCCGGAGCTTTTCGGAGTTAGTCCCGTCCTTCATCGGCTCCTAGTGCCAAGGCATCCACCGTGCGCCCTTTCTAACTTAACCATGTTGGTTCTATCCTAGATGGCGATACTCGGTTTATGCTGCTTCTTTCTTCTATCTAGTTTTCAAGGAACAAGTGCGAAGGATGAAATCCTTCAAAACTGAACAAAACGAAAGCGTACAATTGATATCTGTCCAGCTCCGGCTCCTAGGTGCTCGAGGTCACAATCCATCTTGCTGCGGTGGTTGAAATACTACCTCCTCGCAAGCTGTCTTGTGCTTGTCGCACCTGAACAGTCGCCTCTGCTTTTCTTCTTCCTTAGAAAGGAGGTGATCCAGCCGCACCTTCCGATACGGCTACCTTGTTACGACTTCACCCCAATCATCTGCCCCACCTTCGGCGGCTGGCTCCCGTAAGGGTTACCTCACCGACTTCGGGTGTTGCAAACTCTCGTGGTGTGACGGGCGGTGTGTACAAGGCCCGGGAACGTATTCACCGCGGCATGCTGATCCGCGATTACTAGCGATTCCGGCTTCATGCAGGCGAGTTGCAGCCTGCAATCCGAACTGAGAATGGTTTTTTGGGATTGGCTCCACCTCGCGGTTTCGCGACCCTTTGTACCATCCATTGTAGCACGTGTGTAGCCCAGGTCATAAGGGGCATGATGATTTGACGTCATCCCCACCTTCCTCCGGTTTGTCACCGGCAGTCACCTTAGAGTGCCCAACTGAATGCTGGCAACTAAGGTCAAGGGTTGCGCTCGTTGCGGGACTTAACCCAACATCTCACGACACGAGCTGACGACAACCATGCACCACCTGTCACTCCGTCCCCCGAAGGGGAACCCTCTATCTCTAGAGGTAGCGAAGGATGTCAAGACCTGGTAAGGTTCTTCGCGTTGCTTCGAATTAAACCACATGCTCCACCGCTTGTGCGGGCCCCCGTCAATTCCTTTGAGTTTCAGCCTTGCGGCCGTACTCCCCAGGCGGAGTGCTTAATGCGTTAGCTGCAGCACTAAAGGGTGGAAGCCCTCTAACACTTAGCACTCATCGTTTACGGCGTGGACTACCAGGGTATCTAATCCTGTTCGCTCCCCACGCTTTCGCGCCTCAGCGTCAGTTACAGACCAGAGAGCCGCCTTCGCCACTGGTGTTCCTCCACATCTCTACGCATTTCACCGCTACACGTGGAATTCCGCTCTCCTCTTCTGCACTCAAGTCTCCCAGTTTCCAATGACCCTCCACGGTTGAGCCGTGGGCTTTCACATCAGACTTAAGAGACCGCCTGCGCGCGCTTTACGCCCAATAATTCCGGACAACGCTTGCCACCTACGTATTACCGCGGCTGCTGGCACGTAGTTAGCCGTGGCTTTCTGGTCAGGTACCGTCAAGGTACCGCCCTGTTCGAACGGTACTTGTTCTTCCCTGACAACAGAGCTTTACGATCCGAAGACCTTCTTCGCTCACGCGGCGTTGCTCCGTCAGACTTTCGTCCATTGCGGAAGATTCCCTACTGCTGCCTCCCGTAGGAGTCTGGGCCGTGTCTCAGTCCCAGTGTGGCCGATCACCCTCTCAGGTCGGCTACGCATCGTCGCCTTGGTGAGCCGTTACCTCACCAACTAGCTAATGCGCCGCGGGCCCATCTGCAAGCGGCAGCTTGCGCCGCCTTTCAACCTTCCTTCATGCGAAGGAAGGTATTATCCGGTATTAGCCCCGGTTTCCCGGAGTTATCCCCGTCTTGCAGGCAGGTTGCCCACGTGTTACTCACCCGTCCGCCGCTAACTTTCAAAAAGCAAGCTTCTTGAAAGTTCGCTCGACTTGCATGTATTAGGCACGCCACCAGCGTTCGTCCTGAGCCAGGATCAAACTCTCCAAAAAGAAATTTGACTTGGCTTGTTTCTATCGAAACATTGATTTACGCTTCGTTTTGTTCAGTTTTCAAGGATCCATTCTGTTCGCAAATCAGCGACCTTTATATATTATCACTCTTCTCACACAACGTCAATACTTTTTTTGAAAGATCTTTGATCGTGCGTGATTTAACAGCGACAACGAAAATAAATATATCACCTGTTCAGAAAATGCGCAAGTATTTTTTTAATAAAAAACGGCTGCTGAAAATAATGCACGCAGCAGTTTCAGCAGCCACAGTCTCTCTTAATCTCTTTGACGCATTAATGGGAAAAGCAGCACATCCCGAATGGACGGTGAGTTGGTTAACAACATAACCAAGCGGTCCACACCGATTCCCAAACCGCCTGTAGGCGGCATTCCGTATTCCAGAGCTTCCACAAAATCTTCATCCATCATATGAGCTTCATCATTGCCTTGTTCGCGTTCTTTTAACTGAGCTTCAAAACGCTGACGCTGATCAATCGGGTCATTTAATTCCGTAAATGCATTGGCATGTTCGCGACCAACAATAAACAATTCAAAGCGATCCGTAAATCTTGGATCTTTTTCGTTTTTCTTAGCCAAAGGAGAAATTTCCACAGGATGGCCATAAACAAAAGTAGGTTGAATGAGTTTGTCTTCCACTCGTTGTTCAAAAAATTCATTAACAATATGACCGAATTTCATATTATCTGTTATCTCAATATTATGTTCTTTCGCCAACGCACGAGCCTCTTCATCGCTCATTTGTTTCCAGAAGTCAACGCCTGTATATTCTTTAATAGCATCGACCATGTGCAGACGTCTCCACTCAGGGGTAAGATCAACCGTATGTTCCCCATACTGGATAACTTGAGTTCCCAGCACTTCTTGCGCTATATGAGAGATTAAATTTTCTGTAAGCTTCATGATATCCGTATAATCAGCATAAGCTTCATATAACTCTATCATGGTGAACTCGGGGTTATGACGAGTTGAAATCCCTTCGTTTCTAAAAACTCGTCCGATTTCATATACCTTTTCTAACCCTCCAACAATTAGGCGCTTTAGATGAAGCTCAATGGCAATGCGCATATACAAAGGCATGTCCAAAGCGTTATGATGAGTAATAAATGGACGGGCTGCTGCTCCTCCGGCAATCGCATGCATCATAGGCGTTTCTACTTCAAGGTAGCCGTGAGCATCCAAATACCGGCGCATCGATTGAATGATTAAGCTTCTTGTAATAAACGTTTGTTTGCTTTCAGGATTGACGATTAAATCCAAGTAGCGCTGGCGGTAGCGTTGTTCGACATCTTTTAATCCGTGGAATTTATCAGGGAGCGGGCGAAGAGATTTGGTTAAGAGTTCAAAGTGGTCCACTTTGATCGATAGTTCATCGACTTTTGTTTTAAAAACAGTACCTGTAACGCCAACGATATCTCCTAAATCTGCTGTTTTAAACAAATCGTATTCGCTGTCTCCAACATTATCTTTGCGTACATAAATTTGAATTTGGCCGGTCAAATCCTGTATATGAGCAAAACCTGCTTTCCCTTTGCCGCGTTTTGTCATAATTCTTCCGGCCACCGCTACTTTTACGTTTTTATTCTCTAATTCTTCATTTTCAAGAGCTTCATATTCAGATCTTATTTCTTGAGATAGATGCGTGCGTTCGAAGCGTTTGCCGAACGGATCGATTCCTTTACTGCGAAGAGATTCTAATTTTTCTCTTCTTACAGCAAATTGATCATGTGTATCTTCATGACTCATTTTTTTCACTCCTACATCTGATATTTATTTATTGATGGTCGCACGTTTATACATTTACGATTGTGCATGTTCTTCATATATAGACATCCCTATTATTTTATAATTTATTTGTCCCAAATAGCAATGTTTATGGAAAACTTCCTTACAAAAAAACTGCCAATAAGTTGGCAGTTTCTATTCATCCTGCTTGAACAGATTGTTTTTCTTCTAGTTCTTCCACAAAAGAAGTCAGCAGATTGACGAGTTCGTCTCGAGTCGTGCAGGCATTAATCGCATTTCTGACTTTGGCGTTTCCGCGAATTCCTTTTAAATACCATGACGCGTGTTTTCTCATTTCTCTAACAGCAATTTCTTCATTTTTCAAAGCAATCAAACGATCCAAGTGAAGAATGCAGACATCGATCTTTTCTCTCGGGGTAGGTTCACCAATTAACTCTCCAGTTTCGAGATATTTAACGGTCCGATAAATCATCCAAGGATTCCCAAGTGCTGCTCTCCCTATCATGACGCCATCGCAGCCTACTTCTTCAAGCATTCTTTTTGCATCCTGCGGCGTACTGACATCACCGTTACCGATGACAGGGATGCTTACAGCTTGTTTTACTTCACGGATAATGTCCCAGTTTGACGTGCCTTCGTACATTTGAGCTCTTGTTCTTCCATGAACGGCAACCGCTTGTCCACCTGCGCGTTCTACTGCTTGCGCATTTTCCACTGCATAGATATGTTCCTCATCCCAGCCTATTCTCATTTTAACGGTAACCGGTTTTTCCACTGCGTCAACAACAGCGGCTACCATTTCATAAATTTTATTGGGGTCAAGCAACCATTTTGCCCCAGCATCACATTTTGTAATTTTTGGCACTGGACATCCCATATTGATATCAATAATATCAGCGTTCGTATTTTTATCAACGAACTTGGCCGCTTCTACGAGGGATTCTTTTTCTCCCCCAAAAATCTGCAGACTAAGCGGTTTTTCGCGTTCATCAATATAGAGCATGTTCATTGTTTTTTCGTTTTTAAAAATTATTCCCTTGTCACTCACCATTTCCGCATAAACAAGCCCTGCGCCAAACTCTTTTACTGTCAATCGAAAAGCCGAGTTGCAAACGCCAGCCATCGGCGCAAGAACCACCGGGTTTTTCATTTCGATATTTCCTATTTTAAGCATATGCTCTATCCCCTTTTACGTTTATTTAGTCGGAAGGGTTAAGCTCTTCCATTGAAATTTGCAGGCATTCAGCCACTTGCCTTAAAAAATCCTCTGTCGGCAAGCGGTTTCCCCTTTCAATCTCTCCTAAAACCGAAACCGAAATTCCTAATTCATTCGCCAATCCCTCTTGAGTATATCCCTTTAGCTTTCGAAAAGCGCGTATACGTCTTCCCCATTTATCTGTTTCCATAACCGTACCCCTTCTTTGTTTGGAATTTGTTCTAATATGTCAATTAAAGGTTTATCTATTGTCGGGATCTTTAAAAAAGGATCGATTTCTAAAATCGGAATAAGTACAAACAACCTTTCGTGCATTCGTGGGTGCGGTATGATCAAACGATCTGTTTTCCTATTTTCATTATTATAAAGCAAAATGTCAAGATCGATCGTTCTTGGCCCCCATTTTGTTTCTCTTACTCTCCCTAGCGACTTTTCAATTTCCAGGCAAGTTTCCAGCAATTCTTCGGCATCAAGCGATGTTTTTATTTTGACTGCCATATTTAAAAACTTCCCTTGATCAGTATATCCGACCGGATCCGTTTCATAAACGGAAGAAATGGCCAGAACGTTTATCTTCGGATGACAAGCCAATGCCTGAATGGCATGTTTCAAATAATTCATCCGATCGCCGAGATTTGAACCAAGCGATAAATATGCAATATTATTCATGATTTTCCCTGCCTCTAGTAATCTCTACCGCTACATAATTGTAATGGCCCGGGATGGGAGGATTGGGTTTCACCACCTTAATGGTGCATTCATTTACAATCGGAAACTTTTCTAATATTTGTCTAGCGATTGTCTCCGCAGCCGTTTCCACCAATCGAAAAGTCTGTTTCTCCATGATTTCTTTACAAACCATGTAAACTTCAGCATAATTGACTGATTGAGTTAAATCGTCTGTTTCTCCTGCTTTTTTTAAAGATAACCGTAATTCTGCGTCCACTTCGAACCGTTGTCCTAGCCGGTTTTCTTCGGGATAGACCCCGTGATAGGCGTAAAATCCCATCCCTTTTAAGATCACTTTATCCAATCCTCTCACCTTTTCCCATTAGTGCATCCATCATTTTCACCATTCGGCTGATCGGTTTCACATCGTGTACACGTACGATATGACATCCTTTTTGCATGCCAAATAAACAAGTTGCGCCTGTCCCTTCCATCCTTTCTTCTACCGGAAGGTCCAGCACATGCCCAATTACTCTTTTTCTAGAAGTAGCTAAAAGTACAGGATAGCCAAGAGCCACAATTTTATCGAGATTTTGCATCAACAGCATATCTTGATCTCTATCTTTTGCAAAACCAATACCCGGATCCAAAATGATTTTATCGTCGGGAACACCCGCTTTTTTCGCTATCTCAATACTTTCATATAAATCAAACAAAACATCTCTTACAAAATTTTCATAATCCATATTAGGGCGGTTATGCATCAAAATGATCGGCACTTTTTTTTCCGCTGCCACATCCGCAATTTCCGGGTCTTGTTTGGCCCCCCAAACATCATTAATTATATGGGCACCTGCTTCAATCGCTTCCGCTGCCGTCCTCGCCTTAAAGGTGTCAATGGAAATAGGCGCATCTACTCGCTTGGATACTTCTTGAATGACCGGAATCACCCTTCGCAATTCTTCCTCTATCGAAACAGGCTTATGGCCGGGACGTGTAGATTCTCCTCCTACATCGATAATCCCTGCTCCATCTTGTACCATCTCGATAGCATGAGATACTGCATCCTCCACCGAATAAAACTTGCCGCCATCCGAAAAAGAATCAGGGGTTACATTTAAAATCCCCATAATATACGTTTTTTTATCAAAATCGAACCGAAAGCGCCCCGCAAGCATTTTCATATGAATCATCCCCTTAGCACGTTAGAACTTCTCTTTTGGACTTATTGTAGCATAATTTTTGAAAAAACGATGGCAAATCAGATGCAAGCCGCGCGGGTGTTTTTATAAACCAAAAACAGCCCGTAATCAACGAAAAACTATTCATTGCTACTATTCATGTAAAGTTGTGGAAATCGATTCCGGAAGGTTTTTTGAGGGAAAATGATAGACTAATGCCCCGCGTTGTTATTCCTACGAGCTTAAGGGGGGTTGATGGATGCAAGGAAATACAGGGATCGAGTAGGAGGGAGCGATTAACTCCCGTCCTCTCACACCACCGTACGTACGGTTCCGTATACGGCGGTTCAATTAAGATAATTGACGCAAGTCTTTATAACTTCCGTGAATAGCTATTCTCTTTATGCCAGTGGTCACTCCACCCTCCAAGAGGTCTCCCACGGGATTCACCGCTTCCTCCCTCAAGTGAGGTACTACGTTTTCTGTGTTCATCATGACTCACTGAATACCAAGGGCTATTCTCTCTTAATTGTTCGGTCCTTCTTAGTTGTTCTAGACCAACTAATACTATGACCTCTGCTGACTTCTGACGGTTCAGCTACTTATCACTAAGTAGGTTATGAAGAGTACTTCACATATCCGCCAGACCTCCCCGGGTAAGTACATGCACTTTCACACCATCTATCCGCCTCATTTACTCGATATGACCTTCGACAGAAAGGGCTTTGTTTTGTTATGCAAACTCACTCCATCATACCTAGCCTTATATGAGGTTCGTGTTCCTCGGACCGGTGTTTTGCCTCCAGCTTCCTTCAGATTCCGCGTCACCACGGACACCCTTGCTCTTGGCTAACCTCTACTTCTGTCTTCGGGGTTCGGGGCTTACACCCTATAGTTCATGTACATGCCGGGCGCACATAAAAAAAAGCAAGCCATTTCGGCTTGCTTTTTCAAAGCTTAGTTTTCAAATTGATAAAGCGGTGTGCTTAAGTAGCGTTCCCCATTGTCTGGAACAATCGCCAAAACTTTTTTGCCTTTTCCTAACTTTTTGGCGACTTGAAGAGCCGCATAAATGGCAGCGCCAGCAGAAATGCCTCCGAGCACTCCTTCATTCAGTGAAGCTTTTCTTGCAGAATCGAATGCTTGTTCAGTAGTTACCGTAATCACTTCGTCATAAACATCGGTATCTAAAACTCTAGGAACGAAGCCTGCCCCAATTCCTTGAATTTTATGTGGGCCAGGTTGTCCTCCGGATAAAACCGGGGAATCTGCTGGTTCTACTGCATAAATTTTAATATTCGGATATTTTTCTTTCAGCACTTGGCCTGTTCCCGTAATGGTTCCGCCTGTACCGATACCGGCTACAAATGCGTCCAGTTGTTCATCACCGAACTGTTCTACAATTTCTTTACCGGTCGTTCGACGATGAATTTCCGGGTTAGCAAGGTTTTCGAATTGTTGAAGCAACAGATAGCCATTTTCTTTAGCGAGCTCTTCTGCTTTTTTGATGGCGCCTTTCATTCCTTCGGGACCTGGAGTAAGAACAAGTTGAGCTCCATATGCTTTCAGAAGGTTGCGACGTTCTAAACTCATCGTTTCCGGCATAACAAAAATCGCAGGATAGCCTTTCGCCGCAGCTACCATAGCAAGTCCGATCCCGGTGTTTCCGCTTGTAGGCTCAATGATCGTTCCGCCAGGTTGAAGTTTTCCTGATTTTTCAGCCGCTTCGATCATGGCCAATGCAATACGATCTTTTACGCTGCTGCCCGGATTGAAATACTCTAATTTTAAATAAACATCAGCTGAATCGGCATCGACAATTCTGTTCAGCTTTACAATCGGCGTATTCCCGATCAATTCTGTAATGGAATTTGCAATTTTTGCCACTTCGATCACCTCAAAACCGAGTAATTTTATTGGTATTATCGTAGATAATTTACCAATAAATTATCAAAATGTCAATTGATAATGTCTGAAATTTATAATAAAACAAAAAAAATCTTTGGATTTAAACGGAAAATACATTATTTTAAAAAAATATGATCTAATAGAGAATACTATCTTAAGTATCCAAAAAAGGAACAACAGCCCTATTATCAAAACGGGCGGGAAAATTTCCCGCCCAATAGATGGTCTTTATTTTGCTTCTTGCAGCATGGCTTCCAATTCGTCTTTAGTAAATACATATTTCTCATTGCAAAAATGACATTGCGCTTCCGCTTGGCCATCTTCATCGATCATGTCTTGAATTTCCTCTTTTCCCAGCCCAATAATGGCAGTCGCAAAACGTTCCTTAGAACAATTGCACTTAAATTGAACAGGTATTTTATCCAGTATTTTTACTTTGTCTTTCCCAAGAATTTCAAATAAAATTTCTTCCGGAGTTAATCCATTCTGAATGAGCTTTGAAATGGGCGGAATCGTTTTGAGTCGTTCTTCTATCCTGTCAATCGTATCATCATCGGTGCCAGGCATCAATTGAATAATAAATCCTCCGGCAGCCAGAATCGAATTGTCAGGATTCACCAAGACTCCCACACCGACAGAAGAAGGGATTTGTTCAGAGGAAGCAAAATAATAAGTAAAATCTTCACCAAGTTCACCGGATACAATCGGAACTTGTCCGGAAAAATTTTCTCTTAATCCAAGATCTTTCACGACTGTAAGTGTTCCTGAGGTCCCAACAGAACGGCGGACATCAAGTTTTCCATGTTCATTTAAATCGAAATGGGTTTGAGGATTGGTGACATAGCCGCGGACATTTCCGTTCGCGTCGCTGTCTACTAAAATAATCCCGATAGGGCCTCCGCCATCCACTTTAATGGTCACTTTGGCGTTTCCTTTCATCATGGAACCCATCATGACCCCGGCTGTCATAGTACGCCCTAATGCTGCAGATGCTGTAGGCCATGTGTAATGTCTTCTTTGTGCTTCTCCGACTGTGTTGGTTGTATTGGCAGCATAAGCACGGACCTTGCCATCAAAAGCAAGGGCTTTTATTAAATAATCACTCATATGTTTCTCCTTTCCTATTCCATGTTTCGCTTATAAATGAGTCTCAAGCCTTTCAACGTCAAAAACGGATCAACGTGATCGATGGTTTCCGATTCATTGGCAATAAGCGAGGCCAATCCCCCGGTGGCAATCACTTTCGGCTCAATTTTGCTATATGCTTTCATTCGACTGACAATGCCGTCAACCTGTCCTACAAACCCATAAAAAATCCCGGACTGCATGGCTGCAACCGTACTTTTTCCAATGATATGGTCGGGTGCCGCAATTTCTATCCGGGGCAGTTTTGATGCCCTAGTATATAAAGCTTCCGTGGAAATACCAATGCCCGGGGCAATAGCTCCTCCCATATACTGTTCCTTCTCATTGATATAACAATAAGTAGTTGCCGTACCAAAATCGACGATAATTAACGGACTTCCGTATTCGTGTATCCCGGCAACCGCATTCACAATTCGATCCGCTCCTACTTCACGCGGATTGTCGTATTTAATATCCAGCCCCGTTTTAATTCCTGGACCTACAATCAGCGGGTTCACATGAAAATACTTTTGACACATTCTCTCTAAGGAAAACATAATAGGAGGGACTACCGATGAAATGATAATACCATGAATATCTTCAAACCGAATCCCCACATGCTCAAAAAGAGATTTCACCAACATGCCGTATTCATCTTCCGTTTTACTCCGGTTCGTTTCGATTCGCCAATGGAATTTTAATTCGTCCTTTTCATATACCCCTAATACTGTATTAGTATTTCCTACATCCAATACAAAAATCAACCCACTCACCACACATATTAATCTTAAAAATTCCTGTCAACATCATATCACAGAATATCCGATTTTCGTAAAGATTGGCTCTTGCAGAAAAGTTTCCGAACATACCCGTTGATACTAGCCGTAAACTAAACGAAAAATCCAACTTGTTGAAATCCATGTTCATCTACTGCAGAGACGTATCCATATTCGTTCATCGCAAACATCCAACTCAAAAAAGTCGTTAAAAACCATTCTGCTCTTTTCCCATCTGTATTCATGAAACAAGTTTGCCGCGAAAGTTTATCTGCTTCATTTCAAAAATAGCCTCCCGGATATCAAAGCTGTTCCATCTTTGATATCCGGGAGGCTTTATATCATTGTCGTCTTACTTTATGCCCAAAAAAGCTTCCAAGCAAGCTTGCTTTCCTCTTGAAGGAGTCGATCTTAAACTGTTTTGTCCCCATCGTTCCCTGAATGCGGGGGATTTTTATCAGAATTGGAAGTCGATTCACTCTGATCTGTTGAATCATATTGATTCGATTCTTCCGTCGGCGACTCTTCTTTTTTCTGAATATTTACCTTTACATTATCATTGTTTGTTGCCTTTTTGTCAGTTGAAGCGGAACGGTCCGGTAAAGTGCCGTGTTCCACTAAATGTTTAATTTGAGCCGCATCCAGCGTTTCTACTTCCAACAGTGTTGTAGCAATCAATTTCACTTTATCTTGGTTTTCAGTCAGAATCTTTTTAGCGCGCTCATAACACTCTTTAATAATACGCTGAATTTCAAGATCAATTTCGTAAGCGATTGCATCCGAATAATTTTGCTCACTGTTTAAATCCCGTCCAAGGAACACTTGGCCTTGAGATTGTCCGAACTGAAGCGGACCCAATTTATCGCTCATTCCAAATTCGGTTACCATTCTGCGAGCGATACTTGTAGCGCGTTGGAAATCATTATGAGCACCAGTCGACACTTCTCCGAAGGTAAGCTCTTCCGATACACGACCCCCAAGCAATCCTGTGATCTTATCCAGCAATTCTGGTTTTGTCATAAAATAACGATCTTCTTTCGGAAGCATAACCGCATATCCACCAGCTTGACCGCGCGGGACAATCGTTACTTTATGAACCATTTCCGCATCATCCAGTACAAGTCCAATCACTGTATGCCCAGCCTCGTGGAAAGCCACAATTCTTCGTTCTTTTTCTGAAATCACTTTGCTGCGTTTGGCCGGTCCGGCAATGACGCGGTCTGTTGCCTCATCAATATCGGACATATCTATTTTTTTCTTGTTTGCACGGGCCGCAACAAGTGCCGCTTCGTTCAACAAGTTTTCCAAATCTGCTCCAGAAAAACCGGGAGTTCTTTGCGCAATCGCCTTTAAATCTACAGAATCATCTAAAGGTTTATTGCGGGCGTGAACTCGAAGAACCGCTTCTCTTCCATTCACATCAGGACGATCTACTGTGATTTGACGGTCGAAACGTCCCGGACGCAACAATGCTGGGTCGAGAATATCCGGACGGTTTGTTGCTGCAATGATGATAATCCCCTCATTTGCGCTAAATCCATCCATTTCAACAAGCAATTGGTTTAACGTTTGTTCTCTTTCGTCATGTCCGCCACCAAGACCTGCACCGCGTTGACGGCCAACGGCATCAATTTCATCTATAAAAATAATACAGGGGGCATTCTTTTTGGCTGTCTCAAATAAATCCCGGACACGAGAAGCACCAACCCCAACAAACATTTCTACAAAATCGGAACCGCTAATGGAGAAAAACGGGACTCCCGCTTCGCCTGCTACAGCTCGAGCAAGCAGAGTTTTCCCTGTTCCAGGAGGTCCGACTAAAAGCACACCTTTCGGAATACGAGCTCCTAATTCGGAAAATTTACGCGGATCTTTCAGGAATTCAACAATTTCAACCAGCTCCTGCTTTTCCTCATCAGCTCCAGCTACATCCCGAAAGCGTACTTTTTTCTTCTCGTCATTATACAACCGGGCTTTGCTTTTTCCGAAGTTCATGACACGACTTCCGCCGCCCTGCGCTTGGTTTAATAAGAAGAAAAATAGTATAAAGATAATCAAAAATGGAATAATTGTAGTAAAAAAGGAGACCCAACCGCTAGTTTCCTTAGCAGGCAGCACTTCCACTCTGGCGTTCTTCGCAGCATTGTCGATGCGGTTAAGAAGAGTGTCGCTGTTCATGACATACGTTTGAAAATAATTGCCATCATCGCCTTTTAATTGACCGCGAACTTCGTAAACGCCTCGCTCAGGCTGCATGGAAAAAGACTTTACATCATTATTTTCCAAGTGAGAAATAAACTCGTTATACGTTATATTTTTAGTTGGCTGGTTGTTGTTATTAAAATAACCGACAACGCCAATAATCACTAAAAAGACTAGCAAGTAAAATATGGTATAGCGAAAAATGCGATTCATCCCTTACCTCCTCCCACCATCAAGAAAACTATATATAATAGTATCACATTGAATCTTAGTGTTACAAACAATAATCATCCCTTGAATTCGTTTTTTCATTCGCACAACCCACTTTACCTATTTGCTTTCATTATTCCTATAAACTTCAGGTTTTAAAACCCCGATGAAAGGTAAATTCCGGTATTTTTCAGCATAATCCAAACCGTAACCAACCACAAATTCATCCGGAACGATGAAGCCAACATAATCCGCTTCAATATTCGCCTTGCGTCCTGTCGGTTTATCTAGAAGCGTTACGATCTTGATCGAATTTGCTTTACGGTAACGGAAAAGCTCGACTAAATAGCTTAAAGTCAATCCGCTGTCGATGATATCTTCAACGATTAGTATGTCCCGCCCCTCGACAGAAGTATCAAGGTCCTTCACAATTTTCACTTCTCCGGATGAAACGGTGGAATTGCCATAGCTGGAAACATCCATAAAATCCATTTCCAAATAGGCGTCCACCCGTTTCAACAAATCCGCCATAAACGGCATGGCTCCTTTCAAAACGCCGATCACAAGCGGAAACTTGTCCTTGTATTCTTCTGTCAAATGGCCAGCCAATTCTTTAATTTTTTCTTGGATCTCTTCTTCTGTGATTAAAATTTTTTCAATATCCTGATTCAGCACTTTGTTTGCCCCCCAGATGATGTTTGCTTAATATAAATTAAAATATCATCATTCTCATTTTCGTTTTGTTTTTCAAAGATCGATTTTCTAAGACCCGGGATCCATAAAACTTTCCCTTTGGAATCGGCCACAATTGGCCAATGATCACGATAAGAACGTGGTACTTTCAAATCAATAAAAACCTTTTTCACCTTTTTGAATCCGTTCATTCCTTTTAATGCGATGCGGTCGCCCGGTTTTCGCGTACGGATAATCAACGGCATTGCGACTGCTTCTCGATTCAGGCAAAATTGGTCATCTTTTGATGGAAATTTGTCCGCGTTCTTCCTTTTTGTCAGGATCAATTGGTCACCGTTCGGAAGGACAACTTTTCCTTCCGTTTTTAATTCATATGAATATTCTTTTGTTTCATCCTTTATGAAACCGAAAAAACATTCCTGATACTGCCGAATCACTTTCAATCCTTCCGGAAGATCAAGGCTTCCAGAGGGGTGGTGATGTTGGATCAATTGCAAAATTTGACGAATATGTACATTTGTAAATGGGGTTTTTTTCTTATAAAGATAGTTTAATATTAGATGAATCCCTCTTCTTTGTAAAGACAAAGGCATTTTTTGAAACTCTTCAATATCCAAGGAAATTCCGTCGTTTTTGTGCGTCCATATGTTTTCCATTCTTTCATAGGTCAATTTTAGCAAAAAACGTTCATCTTCCAGCATTTCCTCACTAAATGTTTGAAAATGTTCATGAACTTTCGGATTTTCTGTTTTCAAAAAAGGAAGCACTTCGAGACGAAAACGATTGCGTGTATATGCCCCTTTCGAATTGCTGGGGTCGATCCGAGGATTCAGTCTGTAAAAATCACAGTAGGCTAAAATCTCCTCTTTCGTTATGCCTAACAACGGACGGATGATCCATCCATTGTGGAAAGACCTCAAATAAGGAATCCCTGCCCTTCCTTTCCCGGATGTTCCTCTTGTCAACCGCATTAAGATCGTTTCTACCTGGTCATCCCCATGATGCGCAAGCGCCAATTTATTAGCCGCAAACTGGGTCATTGCCTGTTGAAAAACTTGATAACGCACCATTCTAGCGGTTTCTTGAAGCCCTGTTCCATTGTCTCGAATGATCTCACTAACGTTGATCCGCTTGGATAAGCACGGAATATGAAATTCTTTACAAAATTCTTCAACAAACAGAAGTTCTTCATACGACTCCTGCCCGCGAAACATGTGGTCAAGGTGAACGGCAAACAGATCGATCCCATAAAAATCTCGTTTTCTCGCCAAATAGTGCAACAAAGATAAAGAATCTGGCCCCCCTGATACCCCGACGACTATTTTATCGCCCTTATCAATCAATTGATGTTTCTTAATAAACTGTCTGACCTTTTCTTCATACTCAAGCATCGCAATTCGTCCTTTATCTTGAAAGCAGGTGAAAGGTTTCACCATGTGGGATATTCGGAATAGAAACCATTTTTCTGTTATACAATAAAACGCTCGCTAAATAAGCATGAACGTGGTGAACGTAAAAACAGCAATGCAGTTCCTATTAGACACTGCTTTTGTCGACTTAAAAACAAATGAGGCTTAGGCCTTTTTTCCGTAAAATAGCATTCCTCCGAAATCCCCTCACTAGATAAAGCCATAAAGCACCTGTTCAAGTTTATCTTTTATTTACTTATAATAGTATCATTTAACTTTATTGATCACAAAAATGTTTATATTTTGAATAAACATTTTCAAAGTCGAACGTATGATACATGATTTAGATCAACTGGAAAAACAAGTAGACTAAATAAAGGAAGGACAGACTCACGATGATCAAAAAAGTTTCAAGCAGCTTCCTGTTCTTTTTCTTTTTATGGATGGCTTTTCTGGACGGAAGCGGTTTTGCCGCGGCCTTCGCTGCCGAATTGGCCAGATGTTCATTTTTTTCAGACTTTTTCTGATTAGCTGGTGAAGATAGTGCTAACAGCAGTTCTTTTCTCATTTCTTTAGCGGAAGAATAATGCCCGTTGACAGCTCTCAGCAACACGTGTTTCATCAACTGTAATTCCGGTCTTTTCATCAACATCTGCACAATTTCCGCTTGACCGTTTACCCGCTTCTCAAATTTTTTTAAATAAGTAAGATTTAAAGCAATCATAGCCACCGAAAAAAGGTCATATGACGGTTCAGCTCTTCTATTCCCCATTCCCCAATAGCCTCTGTCGAAAAATTCCGTAAACTCTTTGATCGCCCTTCCTTGGATGGTTGCCCCACCCACATCTATACAACGAATGCGATAAGGAGGACCGGCAACAATTAAATTTTCAGGCTTTAAATCACCAAATACCCATCCTTGTTCATGCAGCGATTCTAAATCTCTTAACAATTGACTGAGCAAAACCCCAATCCAAGAAGGCCCTTTTTGCTTAATAAAATCAAGAAGATTAGGCCCTTGAATATACTCCATTACATAAAAAGGGATGGCAGACCCTTTTATGATCCAATCATCAACATCTAATAAAGAAGGCCCCAGGGAAGACCCTTGGACCCTTCGAAAAGCCTTTAGAACATTTACCTCCGATGTGATGGACATGCTGTTTTTGCTCATTTTTAAAGCCGCATACCCATTTTCATTTTGAACTAGATAAACCGTTCCGTTTGCACCATATCCAAGTTCTTTTAACAGAACATACATTTTTTGATTCCATTTTCCCTTAATGACTGTACCTTTTGGAAAATTAAACGGATTCTTCAAAGAATTCATCATCACTTGACAGCAAACTCCTTGCCGAACGTTTTTTCATAAATTGTCCTAATGCTTCCCGAATAGCAGGACCAGTTGGAGTCATTCCACTCGGGGTCAGTTTTGAAAAGATGCTGGTGAGCGATTCCATCTTAGGAGTCCAATCCAGAATTCTTTCAACTTCTCTTTGTTTCCCGGGAAATATATAGACAGAAAACAAGTTATTTCCCATTCTTGCATTCATGCTTAAAGAAAGATCCAAAAGAGCTTCCTTCACGATCGGCAATTTCTCTTTCATGCTTGCGCTAGTATCTACCAATATCAATACTTCTAAATTAGCCTTTTCACCAAGGTCTTCTACCACTTCCATTACCTCTCCGCGTTTTTCGGGGGGAAGTTCTTCCATGGAAATATCCCTGTTCAAAATTTGTTTTAATTCTTGATTTACCAATCCTTGCAAAGTTTGCGTCATCGCTTGACGCGTCACCATTTGAACGGTTTGCGATAACTGAGCTGCATATACAATTTGGCTGACCCCGCCGCCCGATTTGGCAATTCCCTCAATTTCTTTCATTCCCTTATCATCCATCGCATCGTTCGTTAGCACTCCAATGACATTGACGGTTATCCCTTGCTCGTTTGAAAGAGCCGCCATGGCAATAGGATCTTCTCCATAATTGGAACAGCCGTCTGTAATCAGCAAAATTTGCCGCAGCGTACCTGTTTTCATAAGGTCCCCTCCAATCTTGCACTATCGTTACCATTTTTTCCAACCGGAGGGGCGATTATACATTTCAAGAAAAAGTCATGAAGCATTCTTCTTCTTTTTCAATTTTGTTACCGGAATAGCGGCCCATTTTGGCATATTATGCTCAATCTTTGTAACGACGACTGTCATATCGTCTTCTATGCCGCCTCCCCCTGCACGAATGACTTTTTCCATAATTAAATCCGCTACTTCTTGAGGATCATTTGTTTCAATTTCTCCAATTTTTCTTTTCATCCACAAATCATGATTTTCAACATGCTTCGCTCCTTCAAAAACGCCGTCGCTCATCATAATGAGCAAATCTCCTGCTTTCAGCTGTTCCGAAACGATATCTACATCCACCTCCCGTAAGATGCCCATAGGCAAATTGCCTGCTTCGATTTTTATAATTTTGCTTCCCCTTTTAATAAAACTTGGAGATGACCCAATTTTCAGAAATTTAGCTGTTGCGTTTTGCAAATCAATAATCGACAAATCCAACGTCGAAAAAATTTCATCCGTCGTTCTTAAAGACAAAACAGAATTAATAGACTTGATCGCCACCTTTTCATCAATGCCGGATTGGAGAATTTTTTGCAAAAGATTTAACGTTTCATTGCTTTCATGATGGGCCCTTACGCCATTTCCCATACCGTCGCTGATGGCAACGGCATATTTTCCAACCCCTAAGTCGATCGTTGAATAGCAGTCTCCTGAAACCAAGCCTCCCCCCTTGGCCGCAAAGGCGACTCCTGTTTCTACAACAAATGCTTTTGCCGAACGAAAAGTCGCATAACAATAGCCTCCCGGGAATCCAGTATATTCTTCATTTTGCACCAAAATCGTTTCTCCTAAAATATCCGAAAGCATGGGCGCTACCAATTTTTCGCATTCACCGTGACCGCCCGCATAAGGAAAGACCATATCTATATCTACATTTCCTTTTTGGAGGCTGTAAATGTCAATCTTTTCTACCTCCAGTCCAAAGGATTGCAGAGCTTCATGTATTTGCTCTTCTTGGTTATGGTGATTTTCACGCTCTTTCTGGATCTCTTTCGCAAAATCGTCCATCACCTTAGAAACGCCCAAGAGTTGATCGGCAACAAGCTTTCGGCTTTCCTGAACTTGCTGTTTTAACTTTTGATTCGCCTGAAGATGAGCGAGCTCCTGCTGAATCACTTCTTGAACCCGTTTAGCCCGGACGCAATGCTTTTCCATTTCTCTTGCTACAGAGCCGGACAGCGTTCCTTCCTCCAAATCCAACGTAGCCTCCCTCATTAATTCGTACGTTTTATGAAAATTTTTGGTCCAGCACTGTTCTTTTTTAAAGCATGTCTGACAAGTCTTTTCCGTTACATTGCCCAGAAAATAATCCAACTCGCGCTCTTCAGATGTTTCTTCATGAAGCCGTCCGGACTGGGCAAAGCTTTTGGATAGAGCCTGAAAGACAGAAGAAAATTGCTCCACTCGATTCGCCGTTACATCACGGATCTTTTTCAAATACTGCTGCTGGTGATGGGAATGTTCCGGAGTGCCGGGAATATGCTTCGCGACTCGTTCTGTTAAATTTCTGGGCGTTAAAAAGAGCAGCATAATAGCAGCCAGAGTTTCATAAAGAGTGGGTATTAAAGAAACATTTTCTTCCCCGTACATCCCTATCAACAACGTAGCCACCAGCATTCCGGCTGCAGCACCGAATTTTTTCCCTTCTTTCAAAAGACCGCCTAGCAATCCGCCAAAAGCCAATAAACTCATTTGATAGAAGCTCGAAACGTTAGCTAGGCTAAAAATTAACCCGGTCACGACTCCTACGGTCGATCCTACAGTGGCACCGGCAACATATGCGAATAGCAGCACCAAATAACGTGAAAAGATATGTTCAACGGATAATCCATATAATCTCCAACCGATGGTTCCTGTCAAAATGGATGCTAATAAAATGATAAGACTGACAATTTCTTCTGTTTTTAATGAAGTTTTTCGTTTATGAATGGATAATAAGGGGATGCTTTGCATAAAAATTAAAGTAAGGATAAAGGTCAAGCCCGCCTCAATCAGTGCCATAAGACCATCATAGAGGCTTAACGTTTGCTGCTGATTGACGTAGGTAAAAGCCAGTTTAACTGTTATAGTAGTAAAAAACACAAAGAACGGCAAAGCATTTAACTCTTCTTTACGAAATTGTCTAGACAGCCGAAAAGCGATTAAAAACAAAGAGATGACAGCAAAGGTGTAGACTAAGTTTCCTATCGATAAAGTTAAAGCACCCGATAACAGTCCAATAAAAACGATCGGTGCCCGGTCTCTTCGAATCATGAAAACAGACGCAAAAAATGGCAATGCAAACGGCGTTAAATGGGATAAAATGAGAGCCCTTCCTAACAGAAAACCTATTAAAAACAACATCATTCCTTTTTGTTGAAGAGCCAATTCCAGTTTAAACAGAAATCTTTTAAACCTCCTTGTCACTTCCAATTTCGTTTCTTCCAGATTGACGTTTCCTACCGGCTCCATTACGTTTTGCTCTACTCTTTCCATCAAATAATCCTCCCCAACTCGTATTATTGAAGACATTATAAAGGGGACAAGCATAAAACTTTGTCAAAATGACCAGTTCCCGTTCAAGAAAAGTTCGACTATTTTCAGCCTAATCTTCAAAAAGGAAACAAATTGATCACGCAGAGAGGTGCTTCAGAGCAAAACCTGTGAATAAACTTCAAAGGAATTGTAAAAACATCACCCTTTTTCCCTTACGATAGGATTAATTTATCTGATCCGTAAAATGATTGTCGGAAAAAAAGATGATCTTCGCGCCAGCTGAAAGGGATCCATCTCGATGTCTCATTTTTTTGACAAGGAAAAACAAAAAGCCACCATTCTACCTCTTGACATTTTTTGATGTTGCCATTAATATATTCATTGTGTTTCAAATCACATACTTTGGCGGCGTAGCTCAGCTGGCTAGAGCGTACGGTTCATACCCGTGAGGTCGGGGGTTCGATTCCCTCCGCCGCTATCGATCGATTAAGTAAAAAAAAGCCAAAGAGGGATTAATCTCTTTGGCTTTTTGTATATAAAAAGCAATGCTTTCATATTAAAGCGTTAAATAAATCCTATTTTTCTCTTCAAAATAGGGATCCAGTCCTTTTTCAAACTTTTTTCCATTCTCATTTAGAACGGGTCTCTTCAATCGTTTGAAAAAAGGATCTGACTTTGAAAACCGTATGTCATCGAAACGACACAAAGTTCATTCTTCCAAAGATCCAACAACAGCACGCAAAACGCCTCATCATAAAATGAGGCTGATTACCCCGTTATGGAAAAATAGGTTTATTTATAAGAACAATAAAAATCTTACGGCCCCTGCTTGAAATAGACAGCAAGTTAGCCTCTTCTTGCCCCCCTGCCTCCACGACGGGATTCGGTATGACGTTTTAAAGAAGACAGACGATCTTCACTTTCTTTTAAAAAGCGGGCCATCTTCTGTTCGAAACTTTCTTTGGAACGATGATCATTTCCTTTGTTGTGCCGCTGTGGACGCTGGTTTCCATGATGATTATGGCTTGAATGTTGGGGCTGATCTTTTGCTTTACGGATCGATAACCCTATTTTTCCGTCATTCTCAACGTTGAGCACTTTTACTTCTACTTGATCACCGACATTTAAATGATCGTGGATATCCTTTACATAATTATCGGCAACCTCGCTAATGTGCACCAACCCCGTGGAGCCATCAGGCAATTCAACAAACGCTCCAAAATTCGTGATGCCTGTTACTTTTCCTTGTAACTTGCTGCCTACTTCAATTGACATAAAAAAATTGTTCCTCCTTAAAAAATATCAAGCTTATCTTATATTATATATCGGAAAAAAGGAGTGTCAATAAGACTACTCCACATCCTTTTCTTTCTTTTTCTCCTTGGGGAGATAAAAAATGATCTCACCTTTATCCGACAAAAAATATTTTTCACGGGCTAGCTTGGCAACATAGTCGTCATCCTTTAATTTTGCCAATTCTTCTTTCAGTAAAACCTGTTTTTTTTCAAGTTTGGCCAACGAATGTTCCAATTGTGCTTTTTGCCGCTGTTTTTCTTCCAAACGGGAAGTTTGAGATATAAGTGTCGAAACTAAAAGGATGGTGATGATTAAGAATAAGGAGGAAAAAGCAATCAATCTTCTGTATAGTTTCTTTTTTCGTTGCTGCATCAAATATTGTTTCTTTTCTTCGTTTTCCACATATGTGTTTCTAATGGAAGTGATTCCCTTTATATTTCGAACCGCCATTCCAAACCTCCCTTTCCAGTATTTACTTCTTTTTGCGTACTCCGTCCAACAGTTTAGTAATAGTATTCTTTATTTTTCCAAAAGTTCCTTTTAAACGTGCCAAGAACTTATCGACGAATATTTTAAACGATTCCGGCAATAACTTCCAAAATCCTTTAAGAATCCAATGAAACGGTAATGCAACGCCTTTTAAAAGCCAAAACAATACTTTCCATATGGCAAGCGTTAACATCAATATTGATTTTCCCATTATTATTATAGCAGTTTGAGTAAACAAAAAAATATACTTTACTGGAATATAAATGAAATTGTAAAGAATTTTTAACATAAATTTGTAAACAGTAGCTACAAATGTTATGACACTTTCCAATATGACTAAAAATCCTCTTTTCAAAAGCGCCTGATAAGCAGCAAAACCGCATAATAAAGCAAGAAAAATATAAAATCGAATTTCCCCATAATTCACAAGAAATAAAATGTAAAAAATAAGAAGTCCTTCCACGGCCCAAAAAAGCACATCGTGAAAAAAGACGATCCACCTATTCCGCTTGCTTCTTTTTAAAAATCGGTTGTACGTATCAAACGATGCACCAAAAAAGCTTCCCATTGCAATCATGGCAAGCATAGTATAAAACTGAGTTGTCAAGCTCATCGAAACAACTTGCTAAAGAACCCTTTAGCTTTCTCCCCATGCTGATCATCCAAATAAATAAGGTCATATACCCTCCCTTTGATCGATACAATTCCTTGATCGACATCCAAATTTTTCATCTGAAGATTTTCACCTCGAATAGACAAAAAACCCATGACTGTTTCAAGCAAAAACTCCTCATTATCAAAACTTTCTACTTGCTTTACGCCTGTGATATCAAGCAATTTTCTGCCCCTCATAATGACATCGTGTTCTTGATATGATCCATTATTTTTAGACTCTTGAAATTGCGCCATAGTTTCTCCCACGCTTCCTTTCATCGCTTTTTAAAAGGCTTTGTCCGTCATCGTCTTGGTCATTTGTATTTGTTTTTTAGTCTGAACCAACTGAGAAACCAAAGGGATCTACTTATAAACGGAAGCCTTGAAAAAGTACATGCTTTGTAACAATACATATGCACGCAAGAGAAGAAATAGAACAAGCCTGTTTTTTATGGAAGGAATGGTTTTCGGGGGAGCGTTGACAATCGAGAATTTCACTTGATTTCCGCGGACGGCCCCGCAAGACTCCCGTACCTTGCTGGGAGAGCTGGATTGGTACAATCGAATCGGGCTGATTGCCATCACCTACAATCTTCTGAAACAAGTGGAGGAAAAGAACCGCCTGCTTCAGAAAGAAAGCCACCCAAAAGAAAAACCCGTCGAGATAAATAGATATATCTCGGCGGGTCTTCTTGTTAAAAAGGGGCTTTGGAGAAAGCCTCAGTTCATTCTTCTATTTTTTCTTCGGACAATACGGAATAGAGACTCGCTGCGTCTTCTTTCCGGGTAGATTCCTGAAGACTTTCAACACGAACCTTTATGATTTTTTGTCCAAGACGGATGGTCAATTCGTCTCCTGCCTTTACATTCGTGCTCGCTTTTGCTTGCTGTCCGTTCACGAATACCCTGCCTTGATCCGCAACTTCTTTTGCTAACGTTCTTCTTTTAATAATGCGCGAAACCTTTAAAAATTTATCCAACCGCATCGTTTCCATTGCTTCTCCCCCTTTTTAAAGAGTGTTTTCACATTTAGATGGTTTGTTATAAAAGATTTGCTATTTTCAAAGTCCTTTTTCTTTTGCCTCATTCCAAAAACGGTCAAGTTCCGTTAAGGAGAAATCTTGGAAAGATTGACCGCTTTCCTTCACTTTCTGTTCCACATAAGAAAACCGCCTAATAAATTTATCATTTGCTTGAGCAAGGGCTTCTTCCGGATGAATGGAGAAAAAGCGCGCTGTATTGATTAATGCAAATAACACATCCCCCAATTCATCCACTTGTTTCTTTTTGTCGCCGCTTTTGACTTCATCTAAAAATTCCCGCCATTCTTCTTCCACTTTTTGAGCTGCTTCGTCCGCTTTCTCCCAATCAAAGCCTGTTTTTGCTGCTTTCTTTTGAATTTCGTACGCTCTAATAACGGCCGGAAGTCCTTTTTCGATTTCATCTAAAATACCGCCGCCTTTAGCGCTTCTGCCCTTTTCGCTCTGTTTAATGGCTTCCCACTTTTTCACAACCTCTTCCGCCGTTTTAGCGGTTTCATCTCCGAATACGTGTGGATGCCGATGCACCATCTTTCGGGATATGGATTCCAGTACATCTTCTATCGAAAACAAACCTTCGTCCTCGCCGATTTGAGAATGAAGCATCACTTGAAGAAGAACATCTCCCAACTCTTCAATCATATTATCAATGTCATCATGATCGATGGCGGATAAAAGTTCATAACATTCTTCGATTAAGTATTTTTTTAACGACTGATGAGTCTGCTTTTTATCCCAGGGACAACCATTTGGTCCCCGCAATATGCGAATGATTTCCCTCAATGAAGAAAATTCGCGGTAAACAAAGTCATCCTTCACCGGCGGTACATAAATGGAGGTTAGGTTGTTGACGGAAGAAATTTCATGATCCAATTGGTAAAGAGGGACTTTCGCTATTTTTTCCTCGCTCGATCCTGCCGCCTGAACGATATAAATCGGATAGTCGTCCGGGTATTTTTCCATTAGTGTCAGCTTCACATCGGATGCTACGAAAGAATCGTACACCTGCCCAATGATGATATGCCCGCGGACATGTATATCGTCTCTATGCAGATCAGTCCCGTCCAAAAATTGAAATCCTTCTACAGGATCGATTTTCAGAGCAGCAAACAACGAATCCAAAAAGCTTTGCCCGCCGCCGATCACCACGTCCACATCCGCATCTTTTCCCCTTTCAAGCAAAAGCTGGACTGTTTTTTCAGCCACAAGGGGATGCCCCGGAACAGCATATAGAATATCTTCCTCTTTTGCTTTTTTCAACAAACGCTCGACTATTTCTTCGTACACTTGTTCAAATTGGTCGTGTTGTTCGTAAACAGAATCAAAACTGATAAACGAAACACCTTCTTCCTCCAGCTGTCGGACGACAGGATGCTCCTTTGTCCGCAAAAAGACGGAAGACTCTTTTTTCAACTGTTTATAGACTCCTAATGGGAGCTGGTCTATATCACCTGCTCCCAATCCAACAATCGTTATTTTATAACCCATTATACATTTCTCCCATTCAGTTTTTCACTTATTTGAACCAATTTCCCGCCAAACGGAAACAACACCAATTCTTCTTTGGAGAATATCTTCATTTTTAAGATAAGCACTAGAAAAACGGTGCCGCCTAGAAAAACACCACCGACTGCTTCCAGCGCCGCTTGCATGCGGGTGCCGGAAAAATCCAAGCATCGGAAAAGAAACGCCCATACTTGTAAAAGAACAGTCATAGCTGCCGCCGCTAGAAGACTTTGACCAACGGATGACCATGTCAGCACTTGAATGCGCATTAATGTTTTGATTTTCAAAAACAAAATCAAGGATGTCAACATCAAAGAAAGAACCGTGGAAAAAGCTGCTCCCACCGCTCCACACAGATGGACAAAATATAAGTTCCCGACATATTTAACGACAAGACCGATGAAGAGGACGATAGCAGGAAAATACGGCGATCCTACCCCTTGCAAAATTCCCGAAAGGGTAAGCGCCATTGAGCTAAGCAAAATGCCAGCGCTAAAGAACGCCAAAATATTGGACCCAAATCCATTCTCAAACAGCATGATATTGGTTGGAACAAGAATATTTAACAACCCAACCATGGCAGCAAGGCCTATGACAAAACTGATTTTTACGGCAATGCGAACGCTCTTGTGAACAGACTCATAATCGCTTTCTTGATAGCTGGCGCTAATAAGCGGCACAAGCGTCAATGAAAAAGAGGTTGCGACCACCGTTCCCAATTGCAAAAGCGGCTGCCCTCGGTCATAGACGCCTTTCGCAACTTTTGCAGCCGATTTCGATATCCCTGAATCAACTAGCGACGAATATAAACTTAAAGCATCCATAAATTGAAAGAGAACCAGCATCATGCTAGATAAGCAAATCGCAACGCCTTCCAGCACTAAAGTTTGGATCAACCGTCTTTCCATTTCGCCAAATGAAAAGCGGTGAACATAAAAAATGGACTCTCTCCGATGCTTTAAGAAAAAAATCAACACGATAGAGGAAGCCAGTCCACCCATAATCGATCCAAAAAGGACAGCCCCGCCGACCGTATACAAATTACTGCCTAAATGGATAAACCAATAGGAAAAGCCTAATATAGCCCCAACTCTTATCAATTGCTCAGTCACTTGGGAAACGGCAGTTGGCACCATATCGCCTTTTCCTTGGAACAGTCCTCTTGCAACGGATAAAAACGGCATCAGCAAAAAGGATAGTGAAATGATTTGAATGAGCCTTGCCAATTTTAGATCGCCCATTACCGCTGCGATCGTTTTTGCTTGAAAATAAAGTGCTAAAAACAATAGCACTCCAAGCAGCGACAAAAATACAAAAGAAGCAGTTAATATTCTGCTTTTGTCCTTTTCTTCTCCTTGCGCTATCAATTTTGAAACGGCCACAGGAAAACCATAAGTAGAAAAGGCAACCGCAATTCCATAAATCGGATATACTTGTTGATATATGTAAAAGCCTACATCCCCGACAATGTTTTGAAAAGGAATTCTATAAACTGCACTGAGCACTTTGACAGCAAGTGCTGCAACGGTCAGCGTTAGCGCTCCTTTCATAAATATCTGTGATGATTGCTTCGACAAAAGAACGCCGCCTTTCTTCCATATAATAAGCATCTATAGTCGAATGTATTATATCAAAATGAGAGGTTTGCAGAATACCAATAATTCTCTTTTCTTTTTATCTAAAGCAAAAGCGGCGTTCCTGATTCACGATGTGTAAAATTCGTATGTTTTCTCCTGCTTATGAAAAAAGAACAGCTTTTTCAAGCTGCTCTTCCCGTTCTTATTGTTCCATTTGCCGTGCAAGAAATCCTGAAGCAGTTTCCGCGGCTTTTTTCTCCACTTCGCCTATCGTTCGATCAGTGGAAAAGACAATAACGGCTCCAATTGGATCGCCATTAGCGATAATTGGGGCAATGGTGTATGATTGAACCGTTTCTTCGTGGCCATCAACAAAAGAGACCTCACCTTGGTTTGTTTGGATCACCGACTGTCGTTCTTCCATAGCGTTTTCAATCAAATCACTAATGTTTTTATTTAAATATTCTTTTTTCGACACCCCGGCCACAGAAATTACTGCGTCCCTGTCACAAATGAGGATCGAACATCCTAGGCTGTCATATAATGCTTGTCCGTATTCTTTAGCAAAATCACCCAATTCACTTATCGGGGAATATTTTTTTAATATGACTTCACCATCCCGGTCCACAAAAATTTCAAGCGGGTCTCCTTCGCGGATTCTAAGAGTTCTGCGAATTTCTTTCGGAATGACTACACGTCCTAAATCATCAATACGACGAACAATACCTGTTGCTTTCATTTTTGCTGCCTCGCTTTCATCAGATGATATTTTGGCAATCCATTATTTGCTTGCCAGTTTTACAATCATTCTTTTTGTTGATGTTAGTATCTAACAACTTAGAAGTTCTATTCACTTTCAGTGAGAATTTTCTATTGAAAAAAAATATTTCAAGCGAGGCATTATTTTCAGTTTATACTCTTTTCAACAGTTATCCATAAAAATTTTTCATCATTTTGCATAAGAGGAACGGATCAAAAAACAGCATTCACTTCACGGCAAACAGGTCAATGGCTCCTTTCGGGTGCCGACTTATTCAAGAGGCTTTCTTTTTTGCTTCTTTTAAATTTTGAATAATGTTGTAAGCAATAGAAAACCATTTTTCTACAGGAACATTTTTAATATTCATCGTAATTTTTAATTTATACCCGTCCATTCCATATCCCATCATCCGACCGTATGTTTGGCATAATTCTACTACTTTTGATCCGTCTAAAAGCGGTGTCCCTTTTTCACTGACTAGAATCGTCACTTCATTTTTTGTCTGCTTAATGGACTCTAAATGAACGTCTTTCGCAAAGATTTTCATTTCCGCCACTCGGAATAAATATTCTACTTCTTTCGGATATTCACCAAAACGATCGACCATTTCCTCTTGCAATTCAGCCACTTCTTCCAACGTTTCAAGAGCACGGAACCGTTTGTACATTTCAATTTTTTGCTGTCCGTCTGGAATATAAGCATCCGGAATATAAGCATCGATATCCAGTTCCACTTCAAAAACAGGCGGTTTTTCTTCCACAGTGATTCCTTTTCTTTCTTCAATCGCTTCTTTCAACATTTGCGAATATAGATCGAATCCCACTGAATCAATGAATCCATGTTGCTGAGGACCTAATAAATTTCCTGCTCCCCGAATCGACAAATCGCGCATCGCGATTTTAAATCCCGACCCCAATTCCGTAAACTCTTTGATCGATTGCAGACGCTTTTCTGCCGTTTCAGAAAGAACTTTATCTTTTCTATACATAAAATAAGCATAAGCGATTCGGTTGGATCGGCCCACTCGGCCTCTTAATTGGTATAGCTGCGATAGCCCCATCCGGTCAGCATCATATACAATCAGTGTATTGACATTTGGGACATCGACTCCCGTCTCAATAATGGTTGTTGTCACCAACACATCGTATTCGCCTTCCAGAAAGCTTAAAATGACATCTTCCAGCTCAGACTCGGTCATTTGTCCGTGGGCATACGTAACGCGCGCATCCGGCACAAGTAAAGATATTTCCTCCGCTTTCCGCTCAATATCTTCTACTCGGTTATAAAGGAAGAAAACTTGTCCGTCCCGCGCCAATTCTCTTTCAATCGCTTCTCTGACAACCGTTCCGTTATACTCCATCACGTACGTTTGAACCGGGAACCGGTTTTCCGGAGGAGTCTCAATGATCGATAAATCCCTTACGCCTAACATCGACATATGCAGAGTTCTAGGAATAGGGGTAGCTGTTAGCGTTAATACATCTACATTCGTTTTTAATTGCTTGATCCGCTCTTTATGCGTCACTCCGAAACGTTGTTCTTCATCGACAATCAGCAAGCCTAGATCATGGTATTGAACATCCTTGGACAATAGCCGATGCGTGCCGACTACAATATCAATCGTTCCATTTTTAATTCCTTTAATGGTTTCTTGAATTTGTTTTCGTGTTCGAAATCGGCTTAACATTCCAATATTGATCGGATATCCTCGAAAGCGCTCTTTCATCGTTTCATAATGCTGCTGCGCTAATATCGTGGTGGGAACAAGCATAGCCACCTGTTTTCCGTCCATAATTGCTTTGAAAGCCGCTCTTAGAGCTACCTCCGTTTTTCCATATCCAACGTCTCCGCACAACAATCGATCCATCGGTCGTTCTCTTTCCATATCCCGTTTAATTTCTTGAATAGAGCGCAATTGATCCTCCGTCTCCTGATAAGGGAAAGCCGCTTCAAACTCCCGCTGCAAGTCGCCATCAGGAGAAAAAGCATATCCTTTTGATGCTTCTCTTTCTGCATAAAGCTTGATCAAATCGTCGGCTATATCTTGAACAGACGATTGTACTTTCTTTTTAACCCGCTTCCACTCACTGCCTCCTAGCTTGTAAATCTTCGGTTCTTTTCCTTCGGAAGCAATATACTTTTGAACTAAGTCAATTTGATCAACCGGTACATATAATTGATCCGTTCCCTGATACTTAATATGGAGATAATCTTTATGGACTCCGTTGATCTCCAATGTTTTAATCCCCAAATATTTTCCGATCCCATGATTCACATGGACCACATAATCCCCGACGTTTAATTCCGAATAGCTTTTGATCCTCTCGGCATTCGAAAGTTTTTGCCTTCTCTTGGACTGTTTTACCTTTTTATTAAATAATTCTTCTTCTGTAATCACGGCAAGCCGCAAAGAAGGAAGTTCAAACCCCGTTTGCAAATTCCCATATAGAATTTGATGATTGCCGATAAACAGATTCTCTTCTTCCTCCAACAATGAAGCTTCAATCTCATACTCTTCTAAATCACTTTGGAATTTTTTCATTCGTTCTTTGCTGGAACACAAAAAGACAACTGTATATTTTCCATGTTTCCATCGTTCCGTTTCCGCCTTTAAGACATTCATTTGGCCATGAAAGTTTTGCATTGGTTTGCAAGACAAATTCACAATATTTTGCGGATTGGTGTGAGGAATATGCCTTAAAAACAAAGAAAAATAGAGCCGTGGCATCTTTATCGATGACAGGAGATCCGCTAGCGAATGGGACACTTGCAAGTCATGTACCATTTGACCTTCTTCAATGAGTGACGTATACCATTCTGCTTCCTCTTTTTCCAGCGAGTCATTCATTTCATTAATTCGGCTTAACTCATCAAAAAACACGATTCCTCTGTCCGAAAGATAATCTACTAAACTTGCAGGATGTTCATAAGCAATCGCTATATATTTGGCCATTTGATCTGGAAGGCTGCCTGTTTTTAATCTCTCAACATCATTTCCAATATTTTGAGTGAGAAGTTCTTTTGTTTTTTCATTCTTCACCTTTTTCAAGCTGTTTGCCAGCGCTGTTTGAAGCCTATCGCCCACTATCACCAATTGATCACGATCGAGCGGCATTTCGGAAAACGGGCCAATGCTGACTTCCTTTAAATTTTCTATGGAACGTTGGTCTTCAATGGAAAACGTGCGAATCGAATCAATTTCCGTGTCAAAAAATTCGATCCTAATGGGATCAGGGGTTGTCAACGGGTAGATATCTAATATGCCTCCCCTTAAACTAAACTCGCCTGGGGTGTTCACCATATCGGCTCGTTCATAACCCATTACGACCAATTCTTGCAAAAAGCTGTCTAAATCTACTTCATCCCCGACAGAAAGCATCTTTTGAAATCTCTTCCAAACATCTTTTGGAGGCAAGATCTTTCGCAAACCGGCTACCGGTACGATATACACACCTTTAGTGCTTGTCGTTAAATGATTCAACATTTCAATCCTTTGGGCTTTTAACTCTGGACTCGCAATAGAGATTTCCGCCGCAATCAGTTCATTGGCCGCATATAAATACACTTCGTTTTCAGGGATGCTTTGAATAAGATCGTCATACAGTTTTTGCGCTTGCAGCAAATTATGGGTCACGACCAATGTCGGACGGTTCGTCTTGTGATATACGGAAGAGATGAGCAAAGAGCGCGCAGAGCCTGATAATCCGGCAATAAGCTGCTCTGAAAGCCCTATTTCTACACCTTGAGTGATGGATTGAATTTCATCATTAGTAAGAAGTAAATTTTCTAAATTTTTTAACATTATTCTCCCCTCCTGGCGTCCAAACAAAAAAACAGAAAAATGCTTTGGACCGCATCCAAAGCTTGTTCAATCAATGTATAAGATAATCATTTTGGTGAAAATCCGGATATCGTTCAAGCGATTCCTGGCAATCTTCACAAATAGACTTTATAGAAATATCGCCATTACTTTCATATTGAACCATCTCTTTTCGTTCATGGTCCGCAAGTTTATGAAGACCTAGCTTTTCACTGCTAATAATATGTTTTTCCAAACTGCCTAGTTTAATGCCGCAATGCCGGCAATAATAATGAATAGCCATTACGTCCTCCTCCGTGTGCACATCTTATTCTTAGTATGTACACATCGAAACGAGGATATTCATTCTTCAGGAGTTAAACTGGTTCATGACTTCGGGAAATGGCTTCTCTAACCATTCAAGGCAAGCATCCGCACTCTTTTTAACGGCTTCATTCATGATCAACTGCTGCTCTTTGTCAAACTTTCCTAATACATAATCAATAACCGTATTATTTCCGTCAGGGCGTCCAATGCCAATCCGAATCCTTTTAAATTGTTCTGTACCTGTATGTTGTATGACTGATTTTATGCCATTATGCCCGCCTGCGCTCCCTTTTTGGCGCAAGCGAATTTTTCCGGGCGGAAGATCTAAATCATCATACACAACCAATAAATTCTCGATATCTATCTTATAGTAACGCATGACTTCGGCAATGCTTTCCCCTGACAAATTCATATAAGTAAGAGGTTTGAGCAGCAAAACTTGATGCCCGCCTGGCCGTACAATCGTATAAATTCCTTTGTGTTTCGCAGTTGTCAATGGAGATTGCAATCGATGTGCAAGCTCATCTATCACATCAAATCCAATATTATGTCTTGTTCCTCTATACTTTTCACCGGGATTTCCAAGCCCCGCTATTAATTTTATCATCCAAAAACACCTCAAGTTCCTTCTTTACATTCTAACATATTATGCAGTATGTACAAAAAAAGCGAGGCAACCGCCCTGCTTGAAAAAATAACATTTTTCGTAAAAATTTCTTTTTCTTATCTTCAACTGAAGATTCTCTATTAAGGCAAAATAGATGCTTGAAATGGGAAGCGGATAAAAGCATAGAACCCCTTATGATTTTCATCGTAAAAAATTTTTGCCAACACAGTTATATTTCAGTAATAAACACAACTATGAAAGAAAGACACAGCCTTTCATGCTGTGCCCTTACACCTATTAACCTTCGCTTTCTTTGCTTGCCGGTGTTTCCCTTCCTTCTTCATTTTCCGGTATGCCAGGCTCTTGTTGTTCGCCGGTGCTGATTTCTTCTTCTTGACGCGGAGCCAAGATAGAGACAATCGTCTCTTCATCGCCGTGCTGAATCTCAAATGGATAATGTTCTTTTATATCTCCTACGGTAATCGTATCACCGACTTGCAATTGGGAAACGTCCACTTGAATGGCATCCGGTATATCGGTCACTTTGCCTTTTACAGTCAATTCAAATAACGGCTGCTGCAAAACACCGCCATCTTTTACACCTGGAGCTTCCCCTTTTAATTCCACCACAACTTCAGCGGAGATTTCCGTGGAAGGATCGACAGCAAAAAAGTCAGCATGAATCATTTCGCCTGTGAGCGTATCTTCTTGATAGTCGTGTAAAACAGCGCTCTGCTCACGATCATCAATATTTAAGGTGATTATTCCATTCCTTCCCACTTCTTTAATCGTTTTTAGCAAATCTGTTCTGCTTACGTAAACCGCTTGATTTTCTAATCCCTTTCCATATATAACGGCCGGTATGTTTCCTTCACGCCGAAGTTTATTTAATGTCGATTTTCTCAAGTCATTCCGTCTTTTCACTTCTAGTACTGCACTCATATTAGACATCCTCCCGTTCTAGTTTTTTAATGTAAAAACCCTTTTATATGAATTGCCTAAACAGGCAATCTTTAAACATGGTCATTACATGAAAAACAAGAATGGTGATAGTCAATCGGCTTGGTAGCTAGTTGAAAAGTACGGAGCCGAAAGCCAGAATCCAGCTTCGAAAAGACTTGAATGGGGCGACTAGAAGGTGTCTATATATTCTGTATGGAAAGCCGCCCATTATTGCTTCGAACACACCCTTCATTCTTTTGCTCCTTATTTTTGGAATCCATACCATCCGCAAGACCTATTTTCGATGATGGATTAATCAAACAGCATGCTGACAGATTGATCTTCATGAACACGAATAATGGCCTCACCCATTAATGGTGCAACGGAAAGTTCCACGATTTTATCGATTTTCTTTTCCTCGGGAAGAGCAATAGAGTTGGTTACAACAAGTTCCCGGATATTGGAATTTTGAATCCGATCAATCGCCGGCCCGGATAATACCGGATGTGTACAGCATGCATACACTTCTTTAGCCCCGTTTTCTACAAGGGCGTTTGCTCCTAATGTAATTGTACCAGCTGTATCAATGATGTCATCTATTAAAATAGCAATTTTCCCTTCAATATTTCCCACGATATTCATGACTTCAGCAACATTTGGTTTTGGACGACGTTTGTCAATAATGGCAATCGGTGCTTTCATGCGTTCCGCCATTTTTCGAGCGCGTGTAACACCGCCATGGTCAGGAGAAACAATCACAATATCGTCGTCAAACTGTTTCTTTTTGAAATAATCGGCTAAAATTTTTACTCCCATTAAATGATCAATAGGAATGTCAAAGAATCCTTGAATTTGCGGGGCATGCAAATCCAATGTGATGACACGGGTCGCACCGGCTTTTTCCAATAAATTTGCCACTAATTTTGCTGTAATCGGTTCGCGAGCGCGCGCTTTTCGATCTTGTCGTGCATAACCGTAATAAGGAATCACAAGATTCACCGTTCTGGCAGAAGCCCGTTTTAAGGCATCGATCATAATTAACAGTTCCATCAGATTATCATTCACCGGAGAACTGGTTGACTGAATGACATAGACATCGCATCCACGAATACTTTCCTCAATATTAATTTGGATTTCTCCGTCGCTGAAACGTTTAACAGAACACTTTCCAAGCTCCACTCCGACAAAATTGGCAATTTCTTCTGCCAATGCCCTGTTGGAATTGAGGGCAAAGATTTTCAAATTTGGATCTAAATACTGGTTATACATGATGGACCTCCGAAATTATTTGTTATGGTTTAATTTTTGAACATAGCCATCCTTATTGATTTGGCGGGCGCGCGCTATCGCTAAAGCATCCCCAGGGACATCTTCCGTAATCGTGGAGCCTGCAGCTATATAGGCGCCTTTGCCGATTGTCACAGGAGCAACTAGATTTGAGTTACAGCCGACAAAAACCCCGTCTTCTATTTTCGTCTTATGTTTATTCTTACCATCATAATTTACGGTAATGGAGCCGCAGCCGATGTTCACTCCTTTGCCCACTTCTGCATCTCCTATATAACTTAAATGTGAAGCTTTGCTTCCGCGGCCAAATACCGTCTTTTTAATTTCAACAAAATTCCCGATCCTTACTTCATCTTCAATTTGGGAATCTGGGCGGATATGCGCGAACGGGCCAATCTTCACATCACTGCCAATGGCACTATCGTATGCAACCGATTGGCGAATCGATGTTCGATCCCCTACGGTGCAATCTTTTATCTCACTATTAGGCCCAATTTCACAATCTTCTCCAATTACAGTGTGACCTGTGATCATCGTGCCTGGGTAAATGATCGTATCTTGTCCGATCACTACGTCCGTTCCGATATAGGTGTGGTCGGGATCAACGATAGTGACACCATTTTTCATATGACGAAGGTTGATTCTTCTTCTCATAATTTTCTCTGCTTGGCTTAAAGCAGCTCGATCATTGACTCCGAGCGTTTCTTCAAAATCATCGATTTGATAAGCGGCAACGGTTTTTCCTTCCGATTTCATAATTTCAATGACATCCGGCAAATAATATTCTCCTTGAGCGTTATCGTTGCTTACTTTCTTTAATGCTTCAAAAAGAGCTTTATTGTCAAAACAGTAAGTGCCAGTATTAATTTCTTGTACTTTTCTCTCTTCTTCCGTTGCGTCTTTATGTTCAACAATCCGCTCAACAAAGCCTTCCTGATTGCGGATTACCCTGCCGTATCCATCCGGCTGATCCATATGAACCGTTAAGATCGTAGCGCTTGATTGATGCTGTTGATGGTGTTCGATAAGCGCTTTCATTGTATCAGCCTGAATAAGCGGCGTATCACCGCAAATCACTAATGTCATTCCTTCTTTATCACCTAAAAGCCCTTCCGCTTGCATAACGGCATGAGCTGTACCTAATTGTTCTTCCTGTACTGCAAACTCCGTTTTTCCATCCAACTGCGCTTTTACTGCTTCCGCGCCGTGGCCTACAATTGTAACAATCTTATCTGTATTCAAAGTCGAAACTTGATCGATTACATGCTCTACCATTGGTTTGCCGCATACAGGATGCAATACTTTATAAAGCTTAGACTTCATTCTTGTGCCTTGGCCGGCAGCCAAAATAATGGCATATATATTTGTCATACAGGGTCCCCCAATAACCTTTTTATCCATATTGAATAATATCCTAAATACACAATCTTTTCAAGGTTGCTTGGGAAACTCATGCTTTCAGCGTGGGAAAGAAAAGGATGGTAAATGATGGGGGGTAGAAGCGCAAAAAAAGAGCCTTACTTATGAAGTAGGCTCATGCTGTTTCATATGTGATTAGGAAGCTCCGGCTTCTTCTAATTCTATTTCTTCTAACTCTCCTAAACGATGATATTCGCTCAATACTGCGTCTTGAATTTTACCGCGAGTATTGGAGTTAATTGGATGAGCAATATCACGGAACTCACCATCCGGTGTCCGTTTGCTCGGCATGGCGACAAATAAGCCATTATTGCCATCAATTACTCGAATATCATGAATAACAAATTCGTTGTCCAGAGTGATGGAAGCGATTGCCCTCATACGACCGTCCGTGTTGACACGGCGGAGTCTAACATCTGTTACTTCCACTCTGTTCACCACCCTTCCTTTGTGAAAATCTAATAAATATATTCAACAGTATTTCTAATTTTCCTTCTTTTAATAGGAAAATTTTTTAAAAATTTTTAGTAGTCATTCCTTTTCTCTTAACGTCTCCAAAATAATTTTGTAAAACAGCCGGTAAAAAAATGAGGATGATGGATGAACCCATCTCTATTTCCAACCATCAAAGAAGCTGAATCATTATGTGTAAGGAGTCCAATGAAAAAAAACTGCCGACGATGTCGACAGTTTTTTATCCATCATGATTTCACGAGTGCAACCACTTCTATTTCAATTTTTGCGTCTTTTGGCAGCCGAGCCACTTCCACACAAGATCGAGCCGGTTTATGGTCCCCGAAAAACTCCGCATAAATGTCGTTTACAACGGAAAAATCATTCATATCCTTTAAAAATACCGTTGCTTTTACAACGGTTTCCAGCGACGCTCCTGCCTCTTGCAATACAGCTTGCAGATTGCGGAACACTTGCCTTGTCTGTTCTTCAATGCTTCCTTCCACCAATACTCCCTCAGGCGTCAACGGAATCTGACCTGAGCTGAAAAAGAGGTTATTGACAATGATTCCTTGGGAATAAGGGCCGATGGCAGCAGGGGCATTCTTCGTAGCAACTTGTTTCATCCTTCTTTTCTCTCCTTAAATAAAATGAATATTTTTAGTAAAATAATTCCCTTCATCTACCTTTATTTCCTTCTTTTTTACATCAACATCCCGCAATTTTACAAGTGAAATATAATCTTCCACCAATCGTTCCTCTGCATGCTCGGACTCAACCAAAACGGCGATGCCTGCCACTTCGGCATTAAATTCAGCCAGCATGCTTTTCATTCCGTTGATCGTTCCGCCGGCCTTCATAAAGTCATCCACGATCAACACTCTTGATCCCTCTTTTAAACTTCGTTTTGACAACACCATGGTTTGTATCCGTTTTGTCGAACCGGAAACATAGTTGATGCTTACAGTGGGTCCCTCTGTTACTTTACTGTCGCTTCTGACAATGACCACTGGCACATTTAAATGGGCAGCTGTAGCGTAAGCGATTGGGATACCCTTGGTGGCCACCGTCATAATCACATCTATTTCGATTTCAGAAAACGCGGATCCTAATAGTTTCCCAATTTTGTGTATGATTTGCGGGTTTCCAATGAGATCTGTCATAAATAAATATCCACCGGGAAGAAGCCTCTCAGGTTTTTCTAATTGCTGACATAATTCTTTAATAAATGCCCTTGCATCCTCTTCTTTTACTTTTGAAAAAAACTTGACCCCACCTGCAGCGCCGGGAATGGTCTGTAAAGTGCCCATCCCTCTTTGCTCCAGCGTTTCTTTCAAAATTCCCAAATCCTCACTAATGGAGGATTTGGCGGAACCGTACCTTTCCGAAAAAAAAGTTAAAGATACTAGCTCGCGGGGATGTTCTAATAAATAATAAGTCATATCAATGAGCCGTTCACTTCTCCGAAATTTCATATAATCACCGCGCCTCCTTAAAACCGAATATTTTCTTTTAAATATACATTAATATACGGTTTTACACAATGGTCGGCGGTCCGCCCAGCATTCTAACCGCAAAAACTTGGCCGCAGAATCCTCTCAACCCATTGTAAATCCGATTCATTCGTGAATCATGCTGTACAAGAGCGAAAACAGTAGGCCCGCTTCCGCTCATTAATACTGCATCCGCTCCCGATCGAATCATTTGTTCTTTGATTTGCGCCACTTCCTTATGCATTTTTAAAGTGACACTTTCCAATACATTTCCTACATTTTGGCACATTTTTTCATAATTTTGCTCGACAATCGCTTCAATCATTGCTTTCGTATTCGGATGTCGAACCTCTTCCAATTTCAAATTTCGATAAACTTCCGCGGTAGAGACTCCTATTTGGGGTTTGGCCAAAACCACCCAGCAATTCGGCGGTGTTGGAAGCGGGGTAATTTTTTCCCCTCTACCGGTTGCAAGCGCCGTTCCTCCAAAAACACAAAATGAAACATCAGATCCAATTTGAGAACCTAGGTCGGCCAGTTCCTCTAGAGAGAGACCTAATTGCCACAGTTGATTAAGACCTTTAAGCACAGCCGCGGCATCGCTGCTCCCTCCTGCAAGTCCGGCCGCTACCGGAATCGCTTTATCAATGGAAATGGAGACGCCTTTTTTGATGTGATACGTTTCTTTTAACAACTTAGCTGCTTGAAACGCCAAGTTGCGATGATCGTCGGGAACAAAACGGTTATGAGAGTCAATTCTAATTTCATCTTGTCGTAATTCTTTTAACTCTATTCGATCTGCCAGATCAATGGTCGTCATTACCATTTCCACTTCATGATAGCCGTCAGGTCTCTTATGAAGGACATCTAAAGATAAATTGATTTTCGCCGGTGCTTTTACATGCAATTTCATTTATTCACCTACTCTATTGAACCGAAGAATGATGGTTTGATATTGGAAACCGCCCTGAGCAGTTTGAAATCGGAAGGTATTTAGAGACAGAAAAGAACACCCATGTGCCTTTCCTTCATCCCAATCGAACGTTCGATGTATTTGTCAATCAATCATTTACTAAAGAAAAAATAAAACGTTGTTATGCAAATGTATGTATTCTTTCACATTATAGCCATTCAAGTATGTTATTTTACCATTTTCAAAAAACAATGAAAAGACCGGGTTCATGAACTCTATCTCTTAGCTGATATCATTGTGAAGCTTTTCAATAAACAGTAGACAAAACGAACGGATAAAATCCTCGTAAACATGCATCATGAATGACTTAAAAACACGGACAGTTCCTATTCAATGCAAAAGAGTCGTTTTACTTCACACAAAACCAAGGTTTAGATGAAAAAAATCGATATCATTTCATGAACTTTTACTTTCCCTGTATCAGAAAATCCGTCTATCATGGTTGTCGCTTCATCGAAATTTTTCTGTGATCTTTGCGTGTTATTTATTTTGAAGTGATAAAGAGGACACAGTCGAGGAATAAAGAGGATCTCTTCTCTGCATCGAGTAGGAGGGAGCGATGAACTCCCGTCCTCTCACACCACCGTACGTACGGTTCCGTATACGGCGGTTCAATTAAGATCATTGACGCAAGTCTTTATAACTTCCGTGAATAGCTGTTCTCTTTATGCCAGTGGTCACTCCACCCTCCAAGAGGTCTCCCACGGGATTCACCGCTTCCTCCCTCAAGTGAGGTACTACGTTTTCTGTGTTCATCATGACTCACTGAATACCAAGGGCTATTCTCTCTTCATTGTTCGGTCCTTCTTAGTTGTTCTAGACCAACTAATACTATGACCTCTGCTGACTTCTGACGGTTCAGCTACTTATCACTAAGTAGGTTATGAAGAGTACTTCACCTATCCGCCAGACCTCCCCGGGTAAGTACATGCACTTTCACACCATCTATCCGCCTCATTTACTCGATATGACCTTCGACAGAAAGAGCTTTGTTTTGTTATGCAAACTCACTCCATCATACCTAGCCTTATATGAGGTTCGTGTTCCTCGGACCGGTGTTTTGCCTCCAGCTTCCTTCAGATTCCGCGTCACCACGGACACCCTTGCTCTTGGCTAACCTCTACTTCTGTCTTCGGGGTTCGGGACTTACACCCTATAGTTCATGTACATGCCGGGCGCACATAAAAAAGGCCGGGAATTTGATTTCCCGGCCTTTGTGCGGCTTTTATTCAGATTGTTGCTTATTAATGAGCTGATGTTCGGCCATTTCGATAGCTCGTTTAACCATGTTTCCTGCGTCTCTTGCCGTTATGCCGCCCCAACCATCTCGTTGGACGACATCATAAAACCCAAGTTCTTTGGCAAGTTCTTCTTTGAAACGATCGGACATAACTCCTCGTCTTTTGCCCATATAAGCATCCCCCTTTTATCTTGCTTTAACGAACCCCTACTCTATACAGAGAAAAGAGCTCGAAAAAAGCAAGATCGGTTCACTCATCGGTCATAAAGAATCGATGAAAGTTGTAGCTATGCCGCATATTTAGTTTGTTTCGAAGTACTTTATTTATAACAGGGGGCTGCCGCCAATATTGGAAAACAAAAAGCAGCAAACATGATGTCTACTGCTGCCCTAATACCATATTCCCTGTTGAATCTTCGTAAAATTTTAACTCCACTGTTTCTGTCAACACATCCGCATAGCTGTACGACACTCTTTCAAAAGAGTTTTCGTCTTGATCCAATTCAACGACGAACACAGCTGGATACGTTTCAGCTAATATACCGGATCGCTCGATGGTCTTTCTCCGACCACCATTTGCTCTTAGCAAAAGTCTTTTTCCAAGATTGGAATCAAGTGCTTTTTTAATGTCGGCTAATGTTTTCGGCATTTGCTTCCACCTCACTGTCCTTTATTATAGCACAGCTTGTACATGTGGTCAAATAAATTAATAATTTTATCAACGAAAACCCTTACTGTCAACATTTTTATTTTTTCAAAATATTTCTTTTTTCTACAGTTCTAATATGCCACTTCACTGATGTTTTATGTAAACACCGCTTTAATTTTTTTCATCCAATCGAGTAGGAGGGAGCGATGAACTCCCGTCCTCTCACACCACCGTACGTACGGTTCCGTATACGGCGGTTCAATTAAGATCATTGACGCAAGTCTTTATAACTTCCGTGAATAGCTGTTCTCTTTATGCCAGTGGTCACTCCACCCTCCAAGAGGTCTCCCACGGGATTCACCGCTTCCTCCCTCAAGTGAGGTACTACGTTTTCTGTGTTCATCATGACTCACTGAATACCAAGGGCTATTCTCTCTTAATTGTTCGGTCCTTCTTAGTTGTTCTAGACCAACTAATACTATGACCTCTGCTGACTTCTGACGGTTCAGCTACTTATCACTAAGTAGGTTATGAAGACCGCCAGACCTCCCCGGGTAAGTACATGCACTTTCACACCATCTATCTCATTTACTCGATATGACCTTCGACAGAAAGAGCTTTGTTTTGTTATGCAAACTCACTCCATCATACCTAGCCTTATATGAGGTTCGTGTTCCTCGGTCCGGTGTTTTGCCTCCAGCTTCCTTCAGATTCCGCGTCACCACGGACACCCTTGCTCTTGTCTATCCTCTACTTCTGTCTTCGGGGTTCGGGACTTACACCCTATAGTTCATGTACATGCCGGGCGCACATATAAAAAGCTGTAATGAAACTCCTTTCATTACAGCTTAATCATCTAAATTCCAATGGTACGGCATTCCAGTCCTTAAAACTCCCCTCGTTTCTACACCGCCTAACCCTTTATTTCCAGTTAATGTATTCTTAAGGACATCTAACACATTAACCGATTGATGAAAAGGGGTATAACTGATTTTAGCTACAATATAGACAGGATCCAAGGCATGAATGTTGACTCGAAACGGCGAACTGGCAAAATTGGCGCCGGCCCTAATTAATGATTCAAAATGGGATTGGCAAGCACCCGCAAAAATAATTAACTGATCAAGACTCGGTATTTTTTTTCGAGCTTCCTTTACGGTTTGAACAAAATATTTGGAATTTCGATAAGCATTTAAATCCGATTTTTTCCCTTTTGACTTTGAATAGGAATCATGTCCCGTTATGACAAGAATCTCTGGCCGATGCCGTTCCAAAAGCTCCAACACTTTTACCGGCATATCTTTCTCACTGCAATGTATGCCTTTGACGGGAACTCCAAATTGTCCATAGACAGCCAGACATTTTTTTAAAAAAGCCGGATCTCCGTCTAAATGCAACACTTTTCCAGGTATCTGAAATATATTGGATCCTTCCTCGTTGTAGCCCCCTGTAACTTCATATTCTTGCCTTTCCTTCAGCAAATGGAGGTCTCGTTGAAAAAGCTCAAATGATTGTTTTTCCAGCGTTCTGATTTGGCGAGCCGCTTCCAGCTGTTCTTTTTGTTCGATGACGATCAAATCCTCAATCGGGGCGTCTGCCATTAATCGAAAATCCTCACCGTATAAAATCGCCATCTCTTTTCCGTTTATATTTGTGAAATCGATAACCCGAAACAACAAATCGCATTTGTAAGACTGCCGGCCGACCATATCATTGATTTTGATCCCCATAACCGTCATCTCCACAGGCAAAAATAAATATTTCCTTGCCAGCATATTCAATCGCGGAAGGAAGCGTGTATGAAGGGGACCGCCACAAAATTTGCCTCTTTTACAAGAGTTGGAAATCCAAATGATGAGTTCTCCTTGTTAAGAAAATAACGGATAAAGCAAATTGCTTAAACGAGCAAATTCTTGTATGGATAAAGATTCACCCCGGCGGGAAGGATCAATCTCCGCTTCAGCTAGAATGTTGAGAATTTGTTCTTTTTTTTCTTTGCCATTGGGCATTTGCGAAGTTAAGTTATTGATTAACGTTTTTCTTCTTTGCGCAAAAGCCGCTTTGACGAGAGAAAAGAAGAAAGATTCATTATCCACTTCCACGAGGGGCTTTGTTCGTCTTTTTAAATGAATGACAGCAGAGTCGACATTAGGCTGAGGGATAAAAACGGTTTTAGGTACGACAAACGCTGTCTTTGCTTCCGTATAATATTGTACGGCGATGGATAAAGAGCCGTACTCTTTCGTACCTGGTTGTGCCGAAAGCCGATCAGCGACTTCCTTTTGCATCATAACCACCAGCCCTCTAATCGGCAAACATTCTTCCAATAATTTCATAATAATTGGAGTGGTGACATAATAAGGAAGGTTAGCCACCACCATAATATCGGAATATCCGGAAAGCTCTTCTTTAATAACCTCTTTTACATTCGCTTTCAAAACGTCTTGGTGAATAATTTCTACGTTCTTATAGGGGGAAAGCGTGTCCTTCAAAATAGGCAATAGCCGCTTGTCAATTTCAAATGCCACCACTTTTCCCGCTTTTCGCGCCAAATGCTCGGTTAAAGCGCCAATACCCGGGCCGATTTCAATGGCAGCTGTTTCCTTCGTCAAACCGGCAGCTTCTGTGATCCGATTTAACACATTAGGATCGACGAGAAAGTTTTGCCCTAAACTCTTTTTGAACGCAAAGCCATATTTTTTTAAAATTTCTCTCGTTCTGGACGGTGTAGCAATATCTTTCATCGTTTTTCCTCCTGCAGCACTTCCTCCATGGCATTCAAAAACTGTTCTCTTGTAATTTGAAACATCTTTAGCCTGTTATAAAGCTGTTTTCCGTTTGTGTAGCCTATTTTTAACTTAATTCCTAATTTTTCTCTTCTTTCTCTGGCATTTACTCCACCGATTAATCCGGCAGTGATCAAATCTTCTTTCCTTATTTGCTCTTCTGCTTCTTTTTCCATCCATTGCGCTTCTTTTAACGCTTCCCTGATGCTTTCAGGACTGGCATGTTCGACTCCGATTCCTTTTCCATTCTTCGGCTTCGCTTCGTCCTTTGGCAAAAAAGCATGCTTGCAATTGGGAACCGCTTGAGAAATAATGTGCCTGATCCGCTCGCCGGGATAATCCGGGTCTGTAAAAACAATGACCCCTCTTTTTTCTTGTGCCAGTTTAATCTTTTCGATCGTCTCTTTCGAAACAGCAGATCCGTTTGTCTCAATTGTATCGGCATCAACGGCACGCCGGATCGCCGTTGTATCATCTTTCCCCTCTACAACGATCACTTCTTTTATTTTCATGCATTTCCTCCATAAAAATAATTCTTATCCGCCCAATCCAAAATGAGGCGGGCAAACCAATTTTTCAAAGCTGCGGAAATGAAAATATTCTTAAAAAATCATCTCCGTCAGCCGCTTGAGTACTTTTATCATCCGATGAATACTTGTCTATTATATTTTATATAAATAGAAAAAGCGAGGTTCCCCTCGCTTCATCAAGAATCAATCGATAATCTGAACCTTGACTTGTTTCCGACCCCATTGTGCTGCTACGGATTGGGAAGGCATAAGAATGTCAATCCGGTTGCCTTTGATGGCTCCTCCCGTATCCGCCGCAACGGCATAGCCGTATCCTTCCACATATACCCTTGATCCAAGGGGAATAAGCCCCGGATCGACAGCAATGATTCTCATATTAGGACTGGAATGTATGTTTATGCCTGTCGCCGTAATTCCTGAACAGCCGCTGCAATTGGAGGTATAGGCAGTGGCCGTTACCAAAAGCTCTCTTCCTCTAGTGCCAGCGGTCGACGCTGTTTCAGCCGCAAATTGACCATCTCTCTTTTTCGTGCCTTCCGCAATAATTTTATTTCGACCTTCCACTATCGTCCTTTGCTCTAAAAGTTTTTTAGAGATGAGCCGACCATTTTCATAGACAGACTCATATGTGTTTATTACTGTACCGTTTCGCCCTTCCTGAAGAACCTTTCTCTCTCCTTCCATAAGACTTGAATCTTTTTGGATGGTGATAGCAAATGCTTTAGACTTTTCCACTACATCGGTGATTTTTTTAACTCGAACGATTTTCACGGAGCTGTTTGAATGCAAGTAATCGTCGAATCCAGGCTTTACCTTGTCCCATTTGCCAAAAGTGATCCCCTGTTGTTTTAAAAAATCACCGACAGTAGTCGAAGCAGTCCATACTGTTTTTTTCCTGTTTCCGTCCACTAACGTCACCGGAAACGCCTTATTGATTTTGACATTCATATGATTTTGAAGGGTTTGATTAAACGAAGGAGCCACTTTGTCGAATTTAGAAATGGACAAATGTTCTTCCTTCAGAAAGTCCTTCACCGTATCGGCTGTTGTCCAAACCGTCTTTTTCTTGCCTTCGATCGTAAGATGGATCTGCTTGGATGGCTTCCATTCAATATTCATTCCGTCTTTTATTTTGGTCTGTTTTGAAGGAACTAAATAATCTTTTGGTTTGACAGGCAGCTTGAGTTCTTTCACCACCTCTGCCACGGTGTCGGCCCTTGTTTCAATCGTTTTCTCCCAGTTGTTGATTTTGACCTCAACCGTTTTCTCTGTGCTTTCATAATAAGAATAAGCACTTGTAGATGATAGAAGAACTACTCCAGCTGCCAATAAAAAACTTTTTCTCGACTTAAATCTTGAACGATCCTGTTTAAATTCGTTTACTGTCATTCAAAATAGGCCCCCTTTGTCATCCTTTCCTCAAACAGAGAATCTATCGCTCTGTCCTCTCTCTTTTTCCAACTATTATGCATAGCTGGATAAAAAAATGATAGAAAGACTTATCGACAGGCTTAGTGTATGAATGAAAGGAGGCTTGTAGAACTTTCAAGAAAATCGAAAGTTGACAACAAATTGTAAAGCAATGCGACAAAATTTGCCGTCAGACAATACCGAATAATTTTTGGGCATTTTCCGTCGTTTTCCGGGCTACCTCTTCATAAGGAATGCCCTTTAATTCGGCAATTTGCTCGGCAACGAGTTTTACGAGTGCAGGTTCATTTCGTTTGCCGCGGTAAGGATGCGGAGCTAAATACGGACAATCTGTTTCGATTAATAGTTTTTCTAAAGGAATTTCAGCAGCAACTTCCTTTGGCTTTTTCGCATTTTTAAATGTTACCGTACCGCCCAAAGAAATATAAAAATTCATATTGATACATTCTCGTGCTGTTTCAACGCTGCCGCTGAAGCAGTGCATAATTCCTCCTACTTCATGCGCTCCTTCTTCTTTCAAAATTTCTATAGTGTCTTGTGTCGCTTCTCGAGTATGGATAATAATCGGCAATTTTACTTTTTTGGCTAGTCGAATTTGTTTGCGAAACACTTCTTTTTGAACCTCTTTTGGGGACTTATCCCAATGATAATCCAACCCTATTTCTCCTATTGCTACTACTTTTGGATGAGAGGTCAATTTTTCAATCCACTCCAAATCAGCCTCTGTCATATCGATAGCATCCACCGGGTGCCACCCTATACTGGAGTATAGAAAATCGTATTGATCTACTAGTTTCATCGCTTTTTCAATCGTAGGTCGGTCAAAACCTACCACCACCATCTTTTCGACACCGGCTTCTTTTGCTCTGTCTATCACCTCGTCCAAATCATCGGAAAATTGTTCATCGTTCAAATGAACATGAGTATCAAACAACATCTTTTGCTCTCTCCTTTACTCTACATTGTTTCCTTTCAAAAAAGACATGTCAAATAGATTACAATTTTCCCTTTATGCCAAAAATCCAGAACACGCCCATCATCATAGGTAGTTTTCCTCAAAATACAGAGGAAGATGTGTCGTCTGGTCCTTTGTCCATCCTTTCCTTTTCTTCCATCCATATGACAAAATGATGACAATAGCGGTTCATTTGTCATCAAAATATCATGTATATTTTTCGATTCCTATTTTTTAAAGCATATACCTTTCAATCAAATTCCTTGATCAGCGGTTGAGCGGAAAAAGAAGAATAGCCAAAACGGAAGAATATACATACTGGACAGTTTTACTAATGAATGGATTTAACGTCTAAGAAAAAAGAAACATAGAAGTTTCCGTCGAATCTTGTTTCACGTGAAACATTCTATGTTTCTTAGTCTTATTATTTAACCTTTGCACCGTTTGGAAGATTTTCATCGACGCTCGCCAATGATAATACGCCGTCTTTTTCTCCGGCTAAAATCATTCCTTCTGATAATTCTCCTCTTAATTTAACTGGTTTTAAATTGACTACGCAAATCACTTTTTTACCGATCAACTCTTCCGGCTTATAATATGGAGCGATTCCTGAGATCACTTGGCGCTTATGGTCTCCTAAATCAAGGCGCAGTTTTAACAGCTTATCCGCTTTTTTAACCGGTTCAGCCTCAATGACTTGAGCGACTCTTAAATCAATTTTCATAAAATCATCAATTGAAATTTCTGCAGAAGAGTCATTTGTTTTTTCTTTTTTCACTTCAGCGGGTTGCGAATCGCCTTGCATTTTCGATTTAATAAATTTCACTTCTTCGTCAATATCCAGCCGCGGAAAAATCGGCTCTCCTTTTTCCACTACTTTTGTGCCATCTGGAATGACGCCGAATGTTTCTAAGCTTTCCCAAGATGTAAACTGTTCCGTAGAAAGGTTCAGCTGCTCAAAGATTTTTTTCGGAGCCGTTGTTAAAAATGGCTTAAGCAGAACAGCTACACGACGTAAAGATTCTGCCAAGTGAACCATGACACTGGCCAGCTCTTCGCGTTTATCTTCCTCTTTTGCCAAAATCCAAGGCTGAGTTTCATCAATAAACTTATTCGTTCGACTAATCAGCTGCCATACGACCGTCAATGCAACGGAAAATTCCATGTTTTCCATCGCTTCTTCGTATTTTTCTACCGTTTCCTTATTAGCTTCCAGCAACTGACGTTCATACTCGCTTTCGGATCCTTTATAAGCCGGAATCCGCCCATCAAAATATTTATTGATCATAGCAACTGTCCGATTGAGCAGGTTTCCGAGGTCATTTGCCAAATCATAGTTGATCCGTTCTATAAACCCTTCTGGTGTAAAGACGCCGTCTGATCCAAAAGGAACTTCGCGCAGCAAATAGTAGCGCAGCGCATCAAGTCCGTAACGGTCGATCAATGTTACCGGATCGACAACATTCCCTTTTGATTTAGACATTTTTCCATCTTTCATAAGCAGCCAGCCATGGGCAAATACTTTCTTCGGCAGCGGCAAATCCAGCGCCATTAGTATGATCGGCCAGTAAATAGTATGGAAGCGGACAATTTCTTTTCCGACTAGATGGACATCAGCAGGCCAATATTTTTTGAATTTTGATTCATTTTCGCTTCCGTATCCAATGGCGGTAATATAATTGGTCAAAGCATCAATCCAAACATAAATGACATGCTTTGGATCTCCCGGCACTTTAATCCCCCAATCAAAGGTAGTGCGGGAAACTGCTAGATCTTCCAATCCCGGCTTAATAAAGTTATTAATCATTTCATTTTTTCGGGATTCAGGCTGGATAAAATCAGGATTTTCTTCATAAAACTGCAACAAACGGTCGACATATTTGCTCATTTTGAAGAAATAGGATTCTTCTTTCACTTTTTCAACCGGCCGGCCGCAATCAGGGCATTTACCGTCTACAAGCTGTCTTTCAGTAAAGAAAGATTCACACGGTGTACAATACCAGCCTTCATATTGATCAAGATAAATATCGCCTTGATCTAATAATTTTTTAAATATCTTTTCAACCACTTTTTTATGGCGGTCTTGTGTCGTGCGAATAAAGTCATCATATGAAATGTCGAGTTTTCTCCATAATTCTTGGATGCCGGCAACGATTTCATCGACATATTGTTGAGGGGTAACCCCTTTTTCTTCCGCTTTTCTTTGAATTTTTTGCCCGTGTTCATCCGTCCCCGTTAAAAACATCACGTCATAGCCGCGCATCCTTTTGTAACGTGCCATCGCATCACCGGCTACCGTTGTATAAGCATGCCCAATATGTAAATTTCCGCTTGGATAATAAATTGGCGTTGTCAAATAAAAAGTTTTTTTCATTCATATAACCCCCTTTAACAACATAAAATGTGCACCTTGCCATGAGAGAAGAGGTTGCCTCCTACCGATTGCATTCGAGATCGATAAGGCATCCTGCATAAAAAGCGGGGTCGTCCATCTCTCCCATCAAAATGCTTCATAATCAATCGTCACGATTTTTGCTTGCCGTACGCTGATCTCACAGAAGCTGAAAAAAACCGAAGCGGAAATTCCTAACACGGTAATAGCATCCGATCAGTCCATTCCATTTGCATGAAAAGACCATTTATGCTACATCATTTCCTCTTATAACATCAAAATATACATAATCTGATAAGCTTCTGCAAATAATCGAATCCTCTTTTTATTTTCTCGCATTCTTTCCTTAATGTAAATACAAAGGGACAAAAGTTTTCCATGATTTCGTCCCGAGATTTTAAAAATTCTTAAAAACAGCATTTATCAAATCCCCTTTATTTACAAATGATAGTAGTTACTAGAAGTCTGACATTTATTAGAAAAATTTCATTTTTCTTGTTGACTATTTTTGGCAGCATTGGTATTATTAAAATATAAACAAAATTTGTCGAAATTTGACGAATCAGAGAGAAATATAGAGAACAAAAAATGAAATGAGAGGAGAATTGACAAATGAAATCAACTGGCATTGTTCGTAAAGTTGATGAACTAGGCCGCGTGGTTATTCCTATAGAGCTTCGTCGTACATTAGGCATTGCTGAAAAAGACGCTTTGGAAATTTATGTAGATGATGATAAGATTATTCTAAAAAAATATAAACCGAGCATGACCTGCCAAATCACTGGAGAAGTTTCTGATGACAACGTAAAATTGGCAGGCGGAAAATTAATTTTAAGCCGTGAAGGCGCCGAATTGTTGTTAAAAGAAATCGAAGAAGCTTTTCACCTGTCCGCAGCGAATAAATAATTTTTGTTAGAAAATGCAAAGAGGCCGTATCGACACTGGATTATGCCGATACAGCCTCTTTTATTTTGCCTGATTCGCTTCCTATTTTTATGTATTATGATACATTTGGTATACTTCCCGCTTTGGCATATTTCTGTCTTTTGCCGTTTGTTTCACCGCTTCTTTTGCATCCATTTTCTTTGCGTCAATGTAAAAATTGACATGATCCACAATCGACAGCGACTCCCACCATTTTTCCCCTGTTTCAGCCTCTTGTTCTTTTGCCCCTTCTAAAATTAGACAAAATTCTCCCATGACTTTTTCGTTTTCTACCCAATTCAACGCTGCTTTTATGTCTCCGCGCAAAAATTCTTCAAATTTTTTGGTCAACTCTCTGCATAATGTAATGGGACGGTTGCCAAGAATATCAAGCATGTATTCCAACGTTTCTTTAAGACGATGTGGAGATTCATACAAAATAATCGTATCCGTGATATTTTTTAACCTGTTCAGCTCTTCTTTTTTTTCTTTTTTTTGCCGGCTCAGAAACCCAAAAAAATAAAACGGCTGTGTTGGAAGCCCTGAAGCAATTAATGCAGTAAGAGCAGCATTGGCGCCGGGCAGCGGCACAACAGGAATCTTTTCAGCAACGGCTGCTCTTACCAGTTCATACCCCGGATCGGATATCGTTGGCATACCGGCATCGCTCACTAATGCAACTTGCTCTCCTTGTTTTAACCGTTCTATGATTTGGCGTCCGCTCGCTTCTTTATTATGTTCGTGGTAGCTCATGAGAGGAGTGTGGATGTCATAATAATGACAAAGTTTTCTTGTATTCCTTGTATCTTCGGCAGCAATGACGCTGCTTTCTTTTAAAATGCGAAGCGCCCGAAACGTAATGTCTTCCAAATTGCCGATTGGCGTCGGCACTAAATAAAGAATTCCCCGATTCTCTTGTTCGACATAACTGCGTTGTTTACTGATCATCTCGATCACCTGCCAGCCCCAAAAACTTTTCCTTTTGTTTTCTCGTCAACTTCTTAAAACGATATTCCGCCCTCAACGCTTCTCCTTTTGTCTCAAAAGCTTCCGTATAAATAAGCTTAACCGGACCTTTGCTTCTCGTATATTTTGCCCCTTTTCCGTCGTTGTGCTGGCGAACTCTTCTTTGAACGTCCGTCGTATACCCGCCGTAAAACGAACCATCGCCGCATTTTAAAACGTAAAAATAATGTTCACTTGCTTTCTCCATATAAAATCTTCCTAACTTCTTCCGTATATTCATTATTTTCGCGATAAACCGTCAAAGGCGGCAAAATTTTCATTCCCGGTTTTCCGTCCTTAATCGCCTCAAGCAAAATGGTATTCGCATCTTTTCCCGGTTTAGGATAGACAAATTGCAATCGTTTCGGCTCCAATCGATACTTGCGCATAGCTGTCACCAAATCGAGCAGCCTTTCAGGCCGATGGACAAAAGCTGCTTTTCCGCCTTGTTTCAAAAGCTCGCTGCTCGCCTTCACACAGTCATCAAGCGTGCACATAATTTCATGGCGGGCAATGGCGAAATGTTCATTGAGGTTCGTTTCCCCAGTAGGAGGAGTTGAAAAATAAGGAGGATTGCAAGTGACAACATCATGTTTTTCATATCCAAGCACTCGAGGAGCATCTTTTAAATCGCCGTGCACCATTTGAATTTGATGTTCCAGGTGGTTGTATTCAATGCTTCGCACCGCCATGTCGTATAACTTTTCTTGAATTTCGACACCGACGATCGTTCCTTTCGTCCGCTTGCTTAACAACAGAGGAACAACTCCATTCCCCGAACATAAATCAACCAAACTTCCTTTTTGAATGGGAACGTATACGAAGCGGGCAAGCAACACAGCATCAAGGGAAAAGGCAAACACATTTGGACTCTGGATGATCCGCATATCCTCAGCAAGCAAAAAGTCCAAGCGTTCGTCCTCTTTTAACATCAATGAAAAACCTCCGCTTCCAAGTAGTATCTCAAATAAACTCATATTCCAAAACAGAAAGCCACACGATCATCTCCACAAAAAAAGAAAACAGCACCAATCGAATGCCGTTCTAACGTCTTATTTTATCGGGGGATGAAATCCAAATGGAAAGATCACTGACCGTTAAATTTTTGAGAGCATCGCTTATTTCAATTGTTAAAACTTATTAAATCAATGCTGCCATGCAAAGCTTAAATCGACATTCATCTTTGGAAAAATTCCTCAGAGGAAATTCGCTTCTTTATATATTGGCAGTCTGTCCCCATTATACTGGTTATAAAAGACAACGTACAACGAAAGCTTTGATTTATTTTTTATTCAAAAAGGATAAACAAAATAAACAATCTTCATTTTGACGAGGGCTTCCAAAGTGGACGTTGCAAATATGAAAACCTTCGTGATAAAGTCGGGCAAGGTTATCGTACCCTTCCCCGATATCCATTGTTTTGGGAGAAAAACGGCTGTTTTTTTCAGACGATGCGGTTTGTTCACCAGAGTTCTCCATTTGCTCCAGTCTCCGGCGCAAATGTTCATTTTCCAGTTTAAGGGAATTGTTTTCCTCCAATAACTCTGCCAGTTTTTGTTTCAATTCCCCCAGTTGTTGATACAAATTTCCGATTTGAATTTCCATATGGCTGACTGAATCAAAGAACTCTTTTTTATCCACTGGTTCCACCTCAATTACTCTGTGGCTTGCGATGAAAAGGCACCTTCATTAAAAATTTCTTCCAAAGTAAACTCCAACACCCGATCGTGTTCAGCCAGCTCTACTTGAAGCACCCGTTCCAAAATGTTTAGTCCCACTACTTTGCCGACTCCACGTGGCGTCTTAATGACTTCCCCCAAGTCAGGGAGTTCTTCTTTCGCCGTTTCGTACTCATCATTTTCATATTTTAGGCAGCACATCAACCGTCCGCACAAACCGGAAATTTTTGTTGGATTTAAAGAAAGATTTTGATCTTTTGCCATTTTAATGGACACCGGTTCAAAATCTCCTAAAAATGTGGAACAGCAAAGCATTCTTCCACACGGCCCGATCCCGCCCAGCATCTTGGCCTCGTCCCGAACTCCAATTTGCCGAAGCTCGATTCTCGTCCGGAACACTGCCGCTAAATCTTTTACTAGTTCACGAAAGTCCACTCTGCCGTCAGCCGTAAAATAAAAAATCACTTTATTGCGGTCAAACGTATATTCTACATCGACCAGCTTCATTTCCAGCTGATGATCCATAATTTTTTCATTACAAATATGGTACGCTTCCTGTGCAGCTTTTTTATTTTCTTCCACAATATGATGATCTTTTTCATCCGCCGGCCGAATGACTTTTTTCAACGGCAGAACAACGTCATTTTCATCCACCGTTTTGCGGCCTACTACCACATGGCCATATTCGATCCCTCTAACCGTCTCTACAATAACCGGGTCTCCTTTTTCAATCGAAAAATCGCCCGGATCAAAATAATATATTTTGCCCGCTTTTTTAAATCGGACACCTACTACATCATACAAAGGTGAACCCTCCCTGTAATTTTAGCACAAGCTGTTCCATTAACAGCTGAGAATTCATATTGGCTTGCAGCTTGCGCTTCGCCTCAAAAATGGCTTCCATACATTCCGTAAGACGCTTGATCGATAGTTGAAGGGACCTGCTTTCAAAATGTGCACGTTGATCAGGATAGGCTAAATGGTCACTTTTGCCTATTTGGATGGATAATAAATCTCTATATATAAGGAGCAATAAATCCAAGGCTCTTTCTATCTGCTGCTTATCTTTAAAATGTTGATGAAACTCTTCTTGAAGTTTGATCATGGCTTCTAGAGGTTGTTTATTAAGCGCTTCATATAATTTTAACACTATTTTACGCGCTTGCGCAAACCACTCATCTGCGCTCAACTCCAGCGCATCTTGAAGGTTATTCGTAAGACGAGCGGCTAAAGCAGCCATATTGGCACCTACCTGCTCTTCCCTCAGACGAGTTTCAAGATAATCAACCGGCAATGGTTTAAACGTAATCGTTTGACAGCGGGATATAATGGTTGGAAGTACTCGATGATACTGTTCAGTCAACAAAATGGCAGTTGTTCCCGGATGAGGTTCTTCCAAAAATTTCAATAAACTGTTCGCGGCACTTGTCGTCATTCGATCTGCATGTTCGATTATATAAATCTTGCGTTTTGATTCTACCGCCGTTTTGGCAAATTCCCTTTGCAGTGCTTCAATTTGCTGTTTCTTAATCGATAAACTGTCCGTTTCTGTTTCAATCAAATGAAGATCAGGATGGTTGCCATTTTCAATTCTGCGGCAATGGCTGCATTGTCCGCAAGGCGTATAATCAGGAAGAGGCTGTTCACATAATAGGCTTTTGGCCAAAAATAGGGCAGCTTGTTTTTTGCCGGTCCCTTTTTCTCCTTCAAAAAGGTAAGCGTGGGCTATGCGTTCTTTTTTCAAACTATTGTGCAGCATATTGGCTGCCTGTGGCTGTATGTTTTTCCACTCATCCCAATTTTTTAACAACACTAATCCCTTCCTACGCATATAAATTGATAAGCAAGCCTTTAATTTCCCCTATTTTGCCCAAAATATCAATCGTCAACTTTTCTTTATTCACTAGATCCTCGGCCAATTCTACTAATTTTTCATCTATCGTCTTGACTACTTTCAGCTGCCTGCCTTCGCCGTATAAGTTCCAGGAATGTGAACTGCTCAACTCCATTCCATAATCGACTGTTTCCTTTATAAATTTTTTAATTAACGTTTTATATTTTACTAAATCTTGAAGATTTCTGGATTTAGCCAACCGTTCTCCAGCTTCATCAATATTGGCCATTAGCTGTTTGAGCTGCTCATCTTTTAATTTTTGATCATATTGTTGTACCAGATTTGAAAACTGGCCATGAACAGCTGGTGTTCTCTTTATGTCTCCTCGAAAATTTTCCGCTCCGATCCGAAGATCTTGGTTTATTTTCATCCTGTACAACCTCCGTTCAAATTGATGAAACTCATCTGCCGAAAAGGATATAACAGGAAAGCGCAATTAATGAATGGCTTTTCCGATTTTCATCAGCTAAAGCAAGTTTCATCAAGAGGCCTCTTTAAAAAGCATTTTCTTTTATTATACTTGATCATGCTTGTAGAATAAACGAACAGAGAGAAAAGATACAAACGCGGAGAATGGGGATGCGCTTGCTGGAAAAAGCAGAAAATCTTTGAAAACCAAACCGTATTGGAACGACCGAAAGGGACCAACATACCGTGTTAGGCCGCCTTTCCGTTCCATTGAACTTTTGAGTATAAAGAATCAGCAAGAAACGCTGGAAATTTTGAGAAATGTGGGGGGAGATTCTCAACGATTGAGGAGAAACTTCAGAACCGTTTTCCAGCTGTCTTGAAACACTGATTCAATTGGCTGTTCAGCATTAATTTTGACCATTCTTTCCGGAAACTGATCAAGCAACTGCCAATATCCTTTTCTCACTCTCTGATGGAAATCGAGCGTTTCAAGATCAAGCCGATTCACTTCTCTCCCTTTGTTCTGTTGAATTCGACGCAAACCAATTTCAGGAGAAATGTCGAAGTATAGCGTTAAATGGGGCATGGCATCATCTACGGCAAATTCATTGATTTTATATACTTCCTCTACGCCAAGCCCTCTGGCATACCCTTGATAGGCAAGAGAACTGTCAATAAATCGATCGCATACTACAATGGTTCCTTCTTCCAGCGCTGGAATCACCTTCTCTACCAAGTGCTGACGTCTGGCCGCTGCATAAAGAAGCGCTTCTGTACGGCCATCCATTGCAGTATTTTGGCTATTTAAAAGAATTTGTCGAATTTGTTCAGAAATGGAAATGCCTCCTGGCTCTCTTGTGTACATAGCCTGGTAGCCTTCTCGTTTTAAATTTTCTACGATCCTTTGGGCGATCGTCGTTTTTCCGGCGCCTTCAGGACCTTCCACCGTAATAAAAATACCATTATTTATCATCTTTCGAACCTCCGGATTCTTATGCCTCCAAACACGTACTTAAGTATACCTGATCGAACCGGAAAACAGGAAGGTATCGTACCGCGTTTATTTTTCCAGTTGATCCAACCAAAACGATCTCAATAGTGAGATGAATCACGCTTTTCAAAGGGCTTCATGATGTTAATTTATAAAAAACAAAAGCTTCTCTACAGGAACTCTAATTTGTAGACGAAGCTTTTTCAACATAAATATCGTCCTTTCTATTCTACTGGTTTTCATATGTTAGGAAAATAGCAAAAGATAAGGAAAACCGAAAAGAAATTTAGCTTTCACTAAGAAAAGGATTTGCCGCCATGTTTTCTCACTAATATACAGCGATGAATCCCTCATTCAGCTGATGATCTCCTTGTATATGAGCACCTCTTGCTACTAATTCTTCAATAAAATCGATTTTTTCCTTCGTCACTCTTTCTCCCATCATTAAGAGCGGTATCCCCGGTGGATAAGGAATGATCATGGCGGCGGATATGCTTCCTTCCGCTTCGGAAAGCTTTACCCACCTCTTATCTTTTTCCTTCCAATTTTCGAAAGAAACGGGAACAGATGATACTTTAGAATGGGAAAGTGCCGGCAACTCCACAGGTCGTACATTTCGTTCTGTTATTGTCACTCTGGCGATTGCTTCTTTTGCTTGCTGATAAAAAATACGATTTCCTTCCTTAAGTAATGGCAGCGTAAAAAGAACTTGATAAGGATCGGCCAGTTCAGGAAAAACTCCTGCTGTTTCAATATCCTTTTTCAGCTGAAAACCATCGCTGTTTGGACTCCGCACTATTAGCTTCAATGGATCATACGGGAACTCAGACACCGCTACTTGCAAGTCCTTTTCTTTTTGAAGCCATTCCACAAAACGCTCTCTTTCCTCCAACGTAAAAGCCACATCTTCTTCCTTTATCAATGCTAAATACTGTCTGGCAGCATCTAAGGAAGCCATAATCGGATAAGAGGGACTGCTCGATTGAAAAAGCGATAAGTAGAATTCCACTTTTTCTAACGAAGGTCTCTCCGTGCCGACATGAAAAAAAGAACCCATTGTCATCGCCGGAAGCATTTTATGCGCCGATTGAACGACCATATCTGCTCCCATGCTCAAAGCCGATGGAGGAAATGGATCCCCGAGAACGAGATGAGGCCCGTGAGCTTCATCGACCAATACGATACAATCCTTTTGATGGGCATAATCGATCAGTTCCTTGATCGGGTAAGATACGCCGTAATAGCTGGGATAGATAAGAATCAGTCCTTTGGCATTTGGAAACCGCTCCAATGCAAGCTTCAATGTATCCAAAGAAACACCTGCAGGGCTTTTTGTTTTTTCATCATATTCCGGCTCCAGAAAAACAGGGCGAATGTTGGCCAGCATCAATCCGTGGATGATGGATTTATGGCAGTTTCTTTGTACCAATACAATATCCTCTTTCTGAAAAGAACTGGAAATCATGGCAAGGTTGCCGGCGGTGCTTCCGTTTACTAAAAAATAGCTTTTCTTAGAACCGTATAGTTTGGTTAAAAGAGTCTGAGCCTCCAGGATCGCTCCTTCGGGAGAATGAAAATCGTCAAGGCCGGTAATTTCGGTAGCATCATAAGATAAAATCGTCCGAAAATCGTCTGGAATCTCTCCTATTACTGTTCCAAATTTATGACCGGGTACATGAAAAGAAACAGGCCGTTTTTGTTGATGTTTGATTAACGCATCTATAATAGGCATTTTTTCTTGTTCCATCTTGTCTTTTTGTCCTTTCTTGTTTTCTACTCATCATTATACAAAAAGACCCCGTGCAAAAAATCAACCACGGGATTCCGAAATATTTGAAATAATCCATCTTAAAATAGCAAATTGGTATATCGACCGTTCCACTCTATTGGACTAGCCGGCGATAGAAAGAACACTTGCTGCTGAAAAATTGATTCCAATCCTCATACTATAAACAGAATGTTATTTTCAATGAAAATAGCAACATAACAGTACTTATGAATAGACATTGGATGATTTTATTTTTTTTAATTTTTGTACATAGTAGGAGTAATCCGAATGTGTCGTTTCAATAGAAGTCATCTTTTTTTCGCAATCCGTACAAATAAAAGACTCCAATACATGAATGCCTTCCGTTTTTTGATTTTCGCAAATGATACAAATCTCCCCGCTGTCTCTCTGATTCTTCATTTCATCTACCTCCCCTTCTCTATCATTCTGCCCATTTTCTCCCTTTTTATACGAAAATAGAATATATTTCCTTGTGGATCACTTTCGCATTATGCAATCGTTCTGATAAAGCATATCTAGCGATGGTCTTTTTTATAGTGAAAGGAACTGGGCGACCAAGGGTCATCATTTTTTCAAACCTTAGCGTTTTAATCCAAAGAATCGCGCCGCTTCCATTTGCTTTTTTGGGACGGAATTTAAACCTTCTAGGACTATTTGTTGTCATTGTTGTTGATTCAAACACAGTTAAAGTCTCTCTACTTTAAGAGAACAGCTTTTATTTCTAACAACACCTTTATAGAAAAGCGTTCAAGAAAAAAGAGACTTTGATCTTCTAAGAAAGATTGTTTTGACGAAAGATCACTAATTAGACGAAGTAGATTTTTTCAGAAATGATGTCCCTTTCATTCATTAAAATAAGAAAAGAATCTTAACAGCCATCCGTTAAAGCACACCATAACAAGCCAAAACTGAATATCGCTTCTTTCAAACAAAAAAGGACTCGTTCAACAGGGATCTGTTCAACAAGTCCTTCTCTATTGCCTGGCAGCGTCCTACTCTCGCAAGGGGAAACCCCTCACTACCATCGGCGCTGAAGAGCTTAACTTCCGTGTTCGGGATGGGAACGGGTGTGACCTCTTCGCCATCGCCACCAGACGGTATGCAGTTGTCGGAACGATTGTTCCTTCAAAACTAGATAGAAGAAGCAGTTTCACCGATTTCGCGCTTTCTTTTGGTTAAGTCCTCGATCGATTAGTATCCGTCAGCTCCACGTGTCACCACGCTTCCACCTCGGACCTATCTACCTGATCATCTTTCAGGGATCTTACTTTCCGAAGAAATGGGAAATCTCATCTTGAGGGGGGCTTCATGCTTAGATGCTTTCAGCACTTATCCCTTCCGCACATAGCTACCCAGCGATGCCTCTGGCGAGACAACTGGTACACCAGCGGTGCGTCCATCCCGGTCCTCTCGTACTAAGGACAGCTCCTCTCAAATTTCCTGCGCCCGCGACGGATAGGGACCGAACTGTCTCACGACGTTCTGAACCCAGCTCGCGTACCGCTTTAATGGGCGAACAGCCCAACCCTTGGGACCGACTACAGCCCCAGGATGCGATGAGCCGACATCGAGGTGCCAAACCTCCCCGTCGATGTGGACTCTTGGGGGAGATAAGCCTGTTATCCCCGGGGTAGCTTTTATCCGTTGAGCGATGGCCCTTCCATACGGAACCACCGGATCACTAAGCCCGACTTTCGTCCCTGCTCGACTTGTAGGTCTCGCAGTCAAGCTCCCTTCTGCCTTTGCACTCTGCGAATGATTTCCAACCATTCTGAGGGAACCTTTGGGCGCCTCCGTTACCTTTTAGGAGGCGACCGCCCCAGTCAAACTGCCCACCTGACACTGTCTCCCACCCCGATCAGGGGTGCGGGTTAGAATTTCAGTACAGCCAGGGTAGTATCCCACCGGCGCCTCCACCGAAGCTGGCGCTCCGGTTTCTAAGGCTCCTACCTATCCTGTACAAGCTGTACCAAAATTCAATATCAGGCTGCAGTAAAGCTCCACGGGGTCTTTCCGTCCTGTCGCGGGTAACCTGCATCTTCACAGGTACTATAATTTCACCGAGTCTCTCGTTGAGACAGTGCCCAGATCGTTACGCCTTTCGTGCGGGTCAGAACTTACCTGACAAGGAATTTCGCTACCTTAGGACCGTTATAGTTACGGCCGCCGTTTACTGGGGCTTCGGTTCGCACCTTCAAGCAAAGCTTTAAGCGCTCCCCTTAACCTTCCAGCACCGGGCAGGCGTCAGCCCCTATACTTCGCCTTACGGCTTCGCAGAGACCTGTGTTTTTGCTAAACAGTCGCCTGGGCCTATTCACTGCGGCTTCTCGGGGCTATGCACCCCAAAAAGCACCCCTTCTCCCGAAGTTACGGGGTCATTTTGCCGAGTTCCTTAACGAGAGTTCTCTCGCACACCTTAGGATTCTCTCCTCGCCTACCTGTGTCGGTTTGCGGTACGGGCACCTTTTTCCTCGCTAGAGGCTTTTCTTGGCAGTGTGGAATCAGGAACTTCGGTACTATATTTCCCTCGCCGTCACAGCTTGAGGTGAGTGGCAACGGGATTTGCCTCGCTGCCCCTCTCACTGCTTGGACGCACATCCAACCGTGCGCTTACCCTATCCTCCTGCGTCCCCCCATCGCTCAAACGGAAAAGAGGTGGTACAGGAATATCAACCTGTTGTCCATCGCCTACGCCTGTCGGCCTCGGCTTAGGTCCCGACTAACCCTGAGAGGACGAGCCTTCCTCAGGAAACCTTAGGCATTCGGTGGAAGGGATTCTCACCCTTCTTTCGCTACTCATACCGGCATTCTCACTTCTAAGCGCTCCACCAGTCCTTCCGGTCTGGCTTCTCTGCCCTTAGAACGCTCTCCTACCGCGGACACCCGAAGGTGTCCACCCGCAGCTTCGGTGATACGTTTAGCCCCGGTACATTTTCGGCGCAGAATCACTCGACCAGTGAGCTATTACGCACTCTTTAAATGGTGGCTGCTTCTAAGCCAACATCCTGGTTGTCTAAGCAATTCCACATCCTTTTCCACTTAACGTATACTTTGGGACCTTAGCTGGCGGTCTGGGCTGTTTCCCTTTTGACCACGGATCTTATCACTCGCAGTCTGACTCCCAAGGATAAGTCACTGGCATTCGGAGTTTGTCTGAATTCGGTAACCCGATGAGGGCCCCTAGTCCAAACAGTGCTCTACCTCCAAGACTCTTCCCTTGAGGCTAGCCCTAAAGCTATTTCGGAGAGAACCAGCTATCTCCAAGTTCGATTGGAATTTCACCCCTACCCACACCTCATCCCCGCACTTTTCAACGTGCGTGGGTTCGGGCCTCCAGTAAGTGTTACCTCACCTTCACCCTGGACATGGGTAGATCACCTGGTTTCGGGTCTGCGACCCCATACTCATGCGCCCTGTTCAGACTCGCTTTCGCTGCGGCTCCGTCTTTTCGACTTAACCTCGCATGAGATCGCAACTCGCCGGTTCATTCTACAAAAGGCACGCCATCACCCGTAAACGGGCTCTGACTACTTGTAGGCACACGGTTTCAGGTTCTCTTTCACTCCCCTCCCGGGGTGCTTTTCACCTTTCCCTCACGGTACTGGTTCACTATCGGTCACTAGGGAGTATTTAGCCTTGGGAGATGGTCCTCCCAGCTTCCGACGGGATTCCTCGTGTCCCGCCGTACTCAGGATCCACCAGGGAGGGAACGAAGTTTCGACTACAGGGTTGTTACCTTCTCTGACGGGCCTTTCCAGACCTCTTCGTCTACCTCGTTCCTTTGTGACTCCACCATTGGTGTCCTACAACCCCAGAAGGCAAGCCTTCTGGTTTGGGCTGTTCCCGTTTCGCTCGCCGCTACTCAGGGAATCGCTGTTGCTTTCTCTTCCTCCGGGTACTTAGATGTTTCAGTTCCCCGGGTTGCCTTCCTTACCCTATGGATTCAGGCAAGGATGCTGCCCCATTACGGGCAGCGGGTTTCCCCATTCGGAAATCTCCGGATCAACGCTTACGTACAGCTCCCCGGAGCTTTTCGGAGTTAGTCCCGTCCTTCATCGGCTCCTAGTGCCAAGGCATCCACCGTGCGCCCTTTCTAACTTAACCATGTTGGTTTTATCCTAGATGGCGATACTCGGTTTATGCTGCTTCTTTCTTCTATCTAGTTTTCAAGGAACAATCAGATTTGGTGGAGCCTAGCGGGATCGAACCGCTGACCTCCTGCGTGCAAAGCAGGCGCTCTCCCAGCTGAGCTAAGGCCCCTTCATTTCTATTGGCTTTTCACATGGTGGGCCTGAATGGACTTGAACCATCGACCTCACGCTTATCAGGCGTGCGCTCTAACCAGCTGAGCTACAGGCCCCCACCAGGAAGGATTGATCCTTCAAAACTGAACAAAACGAAAGCGTACAATTGATATCTGTCCAGCTCCGGCTCCTAGGTGCTCGAGGTCACAATCCATCTTGCTGCGGTGGTTGAAATACTACCTCCTCGCAAGCTGTCTTGTGCTTGTCGCACCTGAACAGTCGCCTCTGCTTTTCTTCTTCCTTAGAAAGGAGGTGATCCAGCCGCACCTTCCGATACGGCTACCTTGTTACGACTTCACCCCAATCATCTGCCCCACCTTCGGCGGCTGGCTCCCGTAAGGGTTACCTCACCGACTTCGGGTGTTGCAAACTCTCGTGGTGTGACGGGCGGTGTGTACAAGGCCCGGGAACGTATTCACCGCGGCATGCTGATCCGCGATTACTAGCGATTCCGGCTTCATGCAGGCGAGTTGCAGCCTGCAATCCGAACTGAGAATGGTTTTTTGGGATTGGCTCCACCTCGCGGTTTCGCGACCCTTTGTACCATCCATTGTAGCACGTGTGTAGCCCAGGTCATAAGGGGCATGATGATTTGACGTCATCCCCACCTTCCTCCGGTTTGTCACCGGCAGTCACCTTAGAGTGCCCAACTGAATGCTGGCAACTAAGGTCAAGGGTTGCGCTCGTTGCGGGACTTAACCCAACATCTCACGACACGAGCTGACGACAACCATGCACCACCTGTCACTCCGTCCCCCGAAGGGGAACCCTCTATCTCTAGAGGTAGCGAAGGATGTCAAGACCTGGTAAGGTTCTTCGCGTTGCTTCGAATTAAACCACATGCTCCACCGCTTGTGCGGGCCCCCGTCAATTCCTTTGAGTTTCAGCCTTGCGGCCGTACTCCCCAGGCGGAGTGCTTAATGCGTTAGCTGCAGCACTAAAGGGTGGAAGCCCTCTAACACTTAGCACTCATCGTTTACGGCGTGGACTACCAGGGTATCTAATCCTGTTCGCTCCCCACGCTTTCGCGCCTCAGCGTCAGTTACAGACCAGAGAGCCGCCTTCGCCACTGGTGTTCCTCCACATCTCTACGCATTTCACCGCTACACGTGGAATTCCGCTCTCCTCTTCTGCACTCAAGTCTCCCAGTTTCCAATGACCCTCCACGGTTGAGCCGTGGGCTTTCACATCAGACTTAAGAGACCGCCTGCGCGCGCTTTACGCCCAATAATTCCGGACAACGCTTGCCACCTACGTATTACCGCGGCTGCTGGCACGTAGTTAGCCGTGGCTTTCTGGTCAGGTACCGTCAAGGTACCGCCCTGTTCGAACGGTACTTGTTCTTCCCTGACAACAGAGCTTTACGATCCGAAGACCTTCTTCGCTCACGCGGCGTTGCTCCGTCAGACTTTCGTCCATTGCGGAAGATTCCCTACTGCTGCCTCCCGTAGGAGTCTGGGCCGTGTCTCAGTCCCAGTGTGGCCGATCACCCTCTCAGGTCGGCTACGCATCGTCGCCTTGGTGAGCCGTTACCTCACCAACTAGCTAATGCGCCGCGGGCCCATCTGCAAGCGGCAGCTTGCGCCGCCTTTCAACCTTCCTTCATGCGAAGGAAGATATTATCCGGTATTAGCCCCGGTTTCCCGGAGTTATCCCCGTCTTGCAGGCAGGTTGCCCACGTGTTACTCACCCGTCCGCCGCTAACTTTCAAAAAGCAAGCTTCTTGAAAGTCCGCTCGACTTGCATGTATTAGGCACGCCGCCAGCGTTCGTCCTGAGCCAGGATCAAACTCTCCAAAAAGAAATTTGACTTGGCTTGTTTCTATCGAAACATTGGTTTACGCTTCGTTTTGTTCAGTTTTCAAAGATCAATTTCCTGTCAACTTTTAAATAATATCACAAATCTAAGTTTATGTCTACTGTTTTTTCTTTTTTTCAAGAACTAACAGCGACGATATATATATTATCACCATTAAATATAGCTGTCAATACTAATACTACATTTTTTTAAAAAGTGTAAAGAAAATTATTCGGTGGCTAGTTGTATAATCAAATGCAACAAGCATAAAAAATGAAAAACCATAGATAAACCACGTATGATTAAGTCGACTAAAACAATATCGATACGGAGGATTTATCTATGGCAATTACTAATTCTACCATAGGAGCTCGGCATTTCAAACACTTAACGGCTTATGACCGTGGGAAAATTGCGGCCTTACACGCTGCTGGTAAGACTCAACAGGAGATTGCAGATTATGTTGGTTGTCACAAAAGCACCATCTCCCGTGAGTTAAGAAGAGGTACAGTGCCACAAAGAAAAAGCAACGGGAAAATTGTTCATGTCTATTTTCCAGACACAGGTCAACTTCTCTATGAGAGAAACAGGAAAGCCTGTGGCCGCAAGCTAAAACTAGACGATGCCATCGAGTTTATTAAGTATGCCGAAACTCAGATCCTTGATAAGAAATGGTCTCCTGATGCGGTATGTGGGAGAGCCAAACGTGATGGGAAATTCAAAGACAAAATGGTTTGCACCAAGACCCTTTATAACTATATTGATCTAGGACTTATAGGCGTTAAAAACATTGACCTACCTATGAAAATTACCCTGAACACCAAGAAAAAACGTAACCGGAAGAATAAGAAGATCTTAGGACGCAGTATCGATGAGCGACCAATTGAAGTCAATGAACGCCAAGAGTTTGGTCACTGGGAAATTGATACGGTTATAGGCAAGAAGACTAAAGATCAGGCCTTATTGACTCTTACTGAGCGCAAAACCCGTAAAGAAATAATTTTGAGAGTGACAGCCAAGGATAGTCTATCCGTTTCAGAAGTCATATCTCAGTTGAAAGTGTCTTATGGTAATCGGTTCTCTAAAGTGTTTAAAACCATTACGGCTGATAACGGTTCTGAATTTGCTGACCTCGGCCTTAGTGTTGAAAAAGATCTAACAGAGGTTTATTTTACACACCCTTACACATCCTGTGAACGAGGAACCAACGAGCGTCATAATGGCCTTATTAGGCGCTTCATACCAAAGGGGAGACCCATTTCCTCTGTGGCAGACGAAACCATTACCTATGTTGAAAATTGGTGTAACCATCTTCCAAGGAAGATCCTCAATTATCGTACACCTGAGGAGTGTTTCCAAATAGAGTTAGCTGGCTTAGCTTCTTAACCTTAAGCCAGCTAACCCAAAGGGTTGGTTTTTAGCAACTTGACAAAGAGCCTCTGCGGGCATGGCTACCAGCCATGAAGCCAGGTATACGGTACTGGCTGGGCCAACCAGGCTACCATGCCCACCACTCCACGTCAAGTCGCGCAGAGTGTCCCGATTCTACTTAATCATGGGTTATCTGGTCTTTCAATACTTGTTGCATTTAATATTGCAATTTAAGGAAAATTATTCGGTCCAATATGGTAATATCATCATTTTACTTAAGTTACAGCTCTTAATAACAAAAACAAAGAGAATGAAATCTAGTTTCACAAGTCCATTCGATCATATCCAGTAGATTTTTCAAAAGCATGCCTTCACTTTGAACAAGAAGCCGTGTAACAAAAAGATAATCGTAAAAAACAATTGGGATAAGCAAAATGAAAAAGCAAATCGGCGCCACCCGCATAGCAGGTGGTTTATTGTTTCGCACGCTATCGCGAGCTCAACTTACTAAAGTCATAACAAAACAGAGTCGCCCTTGTTGGACGTCTCTGTCTGGTTCAACATACCTTTCAAAAACATTTAAAGAAATTCCAAATAAATGATGATTTCCATTACGAAAAGAAAATATCTCAAATTCCAACATACCCGCCCGTGCAAACAGCTCAGCTGAAAAGCAGGTATCGATTCAATCATCGTACAAACATTACGAAAGAATCCATAACTGAATGGCGGCAAGGGCGCAAACTCCCGGAATTCCCAAAAGACCGGCTATAAAAGAAGTTGCTAGGTTAATAGGGACATGCAAACTATACTGGTTGCCGAACAAATTCAGAAGAAATAAGAATAGAGCACCGATGGCCCCCTTTATAACAATGTTGCCTAAAAATTTTAACGGTTTGACATTTGCTTTAAAAGCAATCCACAACAAAAGCAAGATCGCCAATATCCCCAATGAATAAGCAAATTCCAAAAAAGCCCCTCCAATCTCATAAGTTTGTCCACTTAGGAGATCTTATGAACCAGGCTATCTTTTTATGATAATTTTTCTTTTTTTAGCTTCTCGATAGAGAAAAAAATATTTGGCTTCAGCGATTTTCTTTCGCGTGATCAAATCGAGGCTTTGCTCCATGCTTAGTTTTAAAAAATTGCTTTGCTGCAGCCATTCTTGCCGCGCCGCTTCCATCTGTTCAATAAGTTTGTTGTCAAATTCCGCTTTTAATTTATGTTTCTTCCGAATCAGCACTTACCTTCACCGCCTATATCTCTCTTCTTCCTTCCAGGGCTTTCGACAACGTTACTTCATCCGCATACTCCAAGTCTCCTCCAACCGGAAGTCCGTGAGCAATTCTCGTTACTTTGATACCGGTCGGTTTTAGAAGACGAGAAATATACATTGCCGTTGCTTCTCCTTCGATATTGGGGTTGGTGGCAAGAATCACTTCTTGAACCGTTTCATCTTGCAGCCTTTTTAGCAAACTAGGAATATTGATATCTTCCGGTCCGATGCCATCCATAGGAGAAATAGCCCCGTGAAGTACATGATACAATCCGTTATATTCTTTCATTTTCTCCATGGCAATCACGTCTTTTGGATCTTGGACAACGCTGATTACGCTTCGGTCTCTTCTTTCATCCTGACAAATATAACACGGATCCTGATCCGTGATGTGCCCACAGATGGAACAATATCCAAGATTTCGTTTAGCGTCGACAAGCGCTTTGGCAAAATCCAATACTTCATTTTCCTTCATGTCGAGAACAAAAAATGCCAGTCGGGCGGCAGTTTTCGGCCCGATTCCTGGCAGTTTCATAAAACTATCGATGAGTTTTGTAATCGGTTCTGGATAATGCATAATTTCCTCCTAGAACAACCCTGGGATGTTTAACCCTTTTGTAAATTGCCCCATTGTTTCATTCGTCAATTCATCTACTTTCTTGAGTGCGTCATTTGTAGCAGCAAGCACTAAATCTTGCAGCATTTCAACATCTTCCGGATCCACTACTTCTTCTTTTATGATTACGTCCAGCACTTCTTTATGGCCAGAAACAACCACTTTTACCATGCCGCCGCCTGCCGTACCTTCTACTCTTTTTTCACCGAGTTCTTCTTGTGCTTGCTGCATCTTCTTTTGCATTTTTTGCATTTGCTTCATCATATTCTGCATATTGCCCATTCCACGCATCATTTTTATCATCCTCCATTTTTATCTGCTCCATGACCTGCTTTAGAAAGGTAATTATTCAATGAGCAGGAGCATTCCTATCACTAAAAATAAGCTGACCAAAATACATATTTCTTAAAAAGACTAAGCCAGGATGTGATATACCATGAATATTAATCTTTAATCTCTAGCAAGTCTTCTCCCACAAGCTTCACTGCTTCGGCAATTAGAGGATCTTCCTCATTACGGCTGCCGTCATCGGCGATGTTCTCCTTTTGTTGTCTGATAAAATTTTCGCGAATGATATGCCATTTTTCTTCCGGAATACCCACCGGCACATAGCGAACTCCCGTCAATTCCCCAAACACCGAAGAAATCGCTTCTACAAATTTTGCATTTTCCATCGCCATTTTACAATGAATGTCATATTTAAATTTTAATACAAACGAATCCGGCGAAGCAGCTACTGGTTCCGCATCGTTCAGTAATGCCGCCTGTGACCGCATTTGGCGTTGATTGAGAATTTCGAGCATTTCTCCCCACCGGCTTTTCAATAATTGCAAATCCTGTTTGGTCGCCTCTTTTAAAATATGCTCGATCTTCTTCACTGGCACTTTATAGTCATGGTGCGACCGTATTGGATTCTTTGGCGGTGTTTTCACAGGGGAAGTTTCTTCCGGGGAAAGTCCTCTGCTTCTCAATTCATGCAACTCTTGCTCTAGTGTTTCGATCCTGCTAAGCAGTTTCGACAAGTCCGGCTGAACTTGCGATGTGACTGGTTTCGTTTCCGCTTGAGACATTTTCACGAAAGCTACTTCCAAATATATTCTAGCATGATTCGTGAATTTCATTTCTTGTTGAGTTTGATTTAAAATCTCTATGCAATCATAGATGAAATCAGTCGGAAACTCTCGAGCCAAAGAAATAAATTCTTCATCAGCAGGGTGCTCTAAAGTATCTTCGAGCTGAGGGGCTGTTTTATATAAAAGGAGATCTCGAAAATAATGAATGAAATCTTCCGTAAATCTTGAAGGGTCTTTCCCTTTCATGAATAGACTTTCCAACCCTTCCATTGCTGATGCAATATCTTTTTCCAAAATAGCCCGCCCAAGATGATTCAATGTGCTATGTCCAACGGATCCGGTGACTACAAGGGCATCCTCTTCCGTCAACTTTTCATTGCTGAAGGAAATCGCCTGATCCAATAAACTTAAAGCATCCCTCATTCCACCTTCCGCTGCCCGAGCTATGATCCGCAGAGCATTTTCTTCGTACGAAACGCCAGACTCATCTGCGATCAGCTTCATTCTTTCCACAATCGCTTGGGTTGTAATACGCTTAAAATCAAATCTCTGACATCTTGAAATAATGGTCAGCGGAATTTTATGAGGCTCCGTTGTAGCTAAAATAAAAATAACATGTTTCGGCGGTTCTTCCAACGTTTTCAGCAAAGCATTGAAAGCGCCAATCGACAACATGTGAACTTCATCAATAATGTATACTTTAAAAGGAACCGCACTCGGCGCATATTTGACTTTATCTCGAATATCCCTAATATCATCCACTCCCGTATTGGAAGCGGCGTCAATTTCTATTACGTCCGGTATCGATCCATCCGTAATTCCTTTGCATGCGCTGCATTGATTACAAGGCTCCATAGTTGGTGCATGCTCACAATTGACGGCTTTTGCCAAAATTTTAGCCGCGCTCGTTTTCCCCGTTCCTCGCGGGCCCGTGAACAAATAAGCATGAGAAATTTTTTGTTGAAGGAGGGCATTTTGCAATGTCTTCGTCACATGTTCTTGGCCTACGACATCAGCAAAAGTTTGCGGACGCCAGACACGGTATAAAGCTTGATAACTCATGATTCCCCCTCCGTAAAGTTATGATTCCATTATCTGATCAGGCAGAAGAATCTCTCTTATCGATTGAAATGAAATTTCCAGCAAAAGAGTTCTATCATCTCCACTGATGATTAATGAACCTATCAGACATTTAGAGACAGTCAACACCGCCAAACGATCATTTTTGCTTCGGATCCTTAATGCAGGAGTCTTACTGGCCCCAAATAAAAAAACATAAATTTTCTGCCTGAGTATGTCTGATTGAGCCAACGAATCGCCACTACAATATACGATTTCCAAATAATAAAAGCTTCACTTTATTATAACCTATAGAAAAAACTTTTTACACCAATACAAAGAGACGATTAGGTAATCAAAAGCGAAAAAGCCCATCCCATGAAAGGATGGACTTTTTTTATTATGTATGAAACTGCCGTGCACCTTCCTTTGACCGACTCCCACAAGCGTTACTTAAGCAGTTAGCTCGGTTCAGGCACCCCTGCGGCACATGAGATGGTCCACTTAATGCTGCTTCCTTCCGGACCTGACATGGTTCGTGGATTCTCATTGCGCAGGACCCAAACGTCAACACCACTTTCTTAAGGCAGACCCTGCAGAATATCGACCGGGGGAAGGGATTCAGTCCCGCTAGAGCGGATTGCGGGTACAGGGCACCGCTACCTCCCCACCTAGCACGGCATAGTTGATACCATATTAAGCACCTTATTGGTGCATATATTAGTATACTAGGTCGACTATAAAAAAGCAACCGATGTTAAGATTTTCATCCTATCATTGATATTTTATATTTATCCCTTATTTTTCTTTTTTTCTTCTCTTAATTTTCGAAAAAAATCCGTCAATATTGCCCCGCACTCTTGTTCAAGCACTCCGGCGGTCACGTCGCATTGATGATTAAAGCGATCTTCCGTCAATAGATTCATCAGCGTGCCTGCGCAGCCTCCTTTTGGATCTTTAGCTCCGTATACCACACGTTCTATCCGTGACAATACAATCGCCCCGCTGCACATGGCACATGGTTCCAACGTAACATACAATGTCGCTCCCTCCAACCTCCAAGAGCCAACGTTTCTGCAAGCTTCTTGAATCGCTAACACCTCTGCATGGGCAACAGCATTTTGGGACGTTTCCCTTTTGTTATGAGCTTTGGCTATGACTTGATTGTTCATAACAATGACTGCGCCTATCGGAACCTCGCCGATTTCTTCCGCCTTTTTTGCTTCTTCGATCGCTATTTTCATAAAAAAAAGATCTTGTTCTTTCATGTGGAACAACTCCTCATATTCGTTTTCAAGGGACAATCATTTCGATCATAAACACTTTTCACCTTAAACAGGGAAAAATCACATCCTCATAAAATACGAAAGGCAAAACCCAATAAGCGGCGCGGGGAAGAATCTTCTTTTCGCACAGAAAAATGAACATATGTACAGTCAATCATATTTTATATTGCACAGGAAAAGCGGATCCGAATGAATAGTCAAAACTTTCGAATATCTTGCTCGTCTCTGTCATAAACATTTACTAATGAATACATCTAGAGGGGGAATCGGATTGCAAATTCATGTGGTTAGACAAAATGAGACATTAACTAGCATTGCCCGAGAGTATAACATAAACGCAAATGCTATTGAAACGGCCAATCAATTGCCGAATCCCGATCATCTGGTAATCGGGCAAGCGATTGTCATTCCTACTTCTGGGAGCTTTTATACTGTTCGTAGGGGGGACAGCCTTTGGTCCATTTCCCGCAGATATGGCTTATCTCCTGAAGAACTTGCTCGCGTAAACGGAATTTCAGTAAACACAGTGCTAAGAGAAGGATTGCGCCTGTTTATCCCCCCATCGCGGAAACGAAATGCAGAATTTAACGCCTATGTTGAGCCTTTTGGAACCTCTGTATCGCCAGAACTCGAATCCAGCGCAAGAGAAGCCGCTCCTTATTTGACTTTTTTGTCTCCTTTTAGTTTTCGAGCAAAAAGGGATGGAACTTTGGACACGCCTCCCCTGGGCAATTTGGCGGCCATTGCTTCACAATACCGCAATATTCTCGTGATGGTCATTACGAATCAAGAACAGGGCCAATTCAGTGCCGAGTTGGGTCAGATTTTGTTGAACGATCAACAAATTCAAAACCGCTTTCTCCAAAATATTATCTCCCTTGCCAACAGATACCACTTTCGAGACATCCACTTTGATTTTGAATACCTTCGCCCCGAAGATCGGGAAGCCTATAATCAATTTTTAAGAAAAGCAAAAGACCTCTTTTCTCGCCAAGGATGGTTCATTTCCACTGCTCTTGCTCCAAAAACAAGTGCAGACCAAAAAGGGAGATGGTACGAAGGACACGACTATAAAGCCCACGGAGCCATCGTTGATTTTGTCGTCATTATGACATATGAATGGGGATACAGCGGCGGCCCTCCAATGGCCGTATCACCTATTGAACCTGTACGTCAAGTTCTTCAATATGCTGTTTCAGAAATTCCTTCGCAAAAAATTTTAATGGGGCAGAATTTGTACGGTTATGATTGGACTTTGCCGTTTGTGCCGGGAAGAGATACGGCAAAAGCCATTAGCCCGCAGCAGGCTATTCTTTTGGCAGTGAAATACAACGCCGCCATTCAATATGACCAACAAGCTCAAGCCCCGTATATCGACTACATCGATGAACAAAATCGAAGGCATAAAGTATGGTTTGAAGACGCTCGTTCCATTCAAGCAAAATTTGATTTAGTGAAAGAACTCAATTTAAGAGGCATGAGCTATTGGAAACTAGGTCTTTCTTTCCCTCAAAATTGGCTGCTTCTAGCTGACAATTTCAATCCCGTCAAAAAATAAAAGCGTCATTGAAAGTTTGGCTGCCTGCATTCTTCGGTACAGATCAGCTGTGCCTCCAATAAAAGTCTAAACGGATGAAAGATTCTGTTTCAAGAGCAGGGCAAAAAGACATCGAGTAGGAGGGAGCGATTAACTCCCGTCCTCTCACACCACCGTACGTACGGTTCCGTATACGGCGGTTCAATTAAGATAATTGATGCAAGTCTTTATAACTTCCGTGAATAGCTGTTCTCTTTATGCCAGTGGTCACTCCACCCTCCAAGAGGTCTCCCACGGGATTCACCGCTTCCTCCCTCAAGTGAGGTACTACGTTTTCTGTGTTCATCATGACTCACTGAATACCAAGGGCTATTCTCTCTTAATTGTTCGGTCCTTCTTAGTTGTTCTAGACCAACTAATACTATGACCTCTGCTGACTTCTGACGGTTCAGCTACTTATCACTAAGTAGGTTATGAAGAGTACTTCACATATCCGCCAGACCTCCCCGGGTAAGTACATGCACTTTCACACCATCTATCCGCCTCATTTACTCGATATGACCTTCGACAGAAAGAGCTTTGTTTTGTTATGCAAACTCACTCCATCATACCTAGCCTTATATGAGGTTCGTGTTCCTCGGACCGGTGTTTTGCCTCCAGCTTCCTTCAGATTCCGCGTCACCACGGACACCCTTGCTCTTGGCTAACTTCTACTTCTGTCTTCGGGGTTCGGGACTTACACCCTATAGTTCATGTACATGCCGGGCGCACATAAAAAAATTCGCTACATAGTTGTAACGAATTTTGTACAATATCTCCAATATTATGCGCTTGTGAGTGATGGCGGAGGAGGAGGGATTCGAACCCCCGCGCGGTGTAACCCGCCTGTCGGTTTTCAAGACCGATCCCTTCAGCCAGACTTGGGTACTCCTCCATACGGACAAAAAATAATTTATCACAATCAATGAATAGTGTCAATAACCAAAAATATAAGAAGAAGGCAGAAGTTTTTTTCCTTCTGCCTATAAAGTTCCGATGACCCGTTGAAAGCATCTTTTCAATCAGGTCCCTTTCCTTTATTTTTCCGGGCGGATCGCTTCTTTTCCTCCCATATAAGGACGGAGTACTTCCGGAATGATCACACTTCCGTCCGCTTGCTGATAATTTTCTAAAATGGCTGCTACGGTACGTCCAATAGCCAAGCCAGATCCATTTAACGTATGGACATGTTCCGGCTTTGCATTTTTTTCTCTGCGGAAGCGAATATTCGCTCTTCTCGCTTGGAAGGCCTCAAAATTGCTGCAAGAAGAAATTTCGCGGAACGTATTGTAGCTTGGAAGCCATACTTCAATATCATATTTTTTAGCCGCTGTAAATCCTAAATCCGCCGTACACATGCTCATGACTCGATACGGAAGTCCTAAAAGCTGCAAAACTTTTTCTGCATGCCCTGTCAATTTTTCCAATTCTGCATAAGAATCTTCAGGTTTGACGATGCGGACAAGTTCGACTTTATTAAATTGGTGCTGACGGATTAATCCCCTCGTATCTCTTCCCGCCGAACCCGCTTCAGACCGGAAGCATGCACTGTATGCAGCAAATGCAATGGGCAGCTGGTCGCCATCCAAAATTTCATCCCGGAAGTAATTGGTGACAGGCACTTCAGCTGTAGGAATGAGGAAATAATCCTCTTTTTCAATTAAAAAGGCATCTTCTTCAAATTTCGGCAATTGTCCAGTACCTGTCATACTGGCGCGATTGACCATATAAGGAGGGAGAATCTCTTCGTATCCGTGCTCTTCCACATGAAGATCGAGCATAAAACTGATTAACGCTCGTTCCAGTCTGGCGCCTAACCCTCTATAAAACACAAACCGGCTTCCTGTCACTTTAGCCGCTCTTTCAAAATCTAAAATACCTAATTGATCAGCAAGATCCCAATGCGGTTTCGGTTCAAAATCAAAGGTTTTGATATCTCCCCACCTGCGGATTTCCACGTTGTCATCCTCAGAATCGCCAACCGGTACGCTTTCATGTGGAATATTCGGAATGGATAACAACAACTGCTGAAGTTCTTCTTCTACAGTTTTCAATTGATGGTCCAACTCTTTAATTTCGTCCCCGACTTCTCGCATCTCTTGAATCAAATGGTCAGCATTTTGCTTTTCTCGCTTCATTTGAGCAATTTGTTGGGACACATTATTTCTTTTGCTTTTCAATTGTTCGCTTTTCGTAAGAAGCTCTCTCCGCTTTTGATCTAGCGTTTCAAACTTTTCAAAATCAGATAAATCTTCTCCACGGTGCTGCAGACGTTCTTTTACTTCTTCAAAATGATTGCGTAAATACTTGATGTCTAACATTATCGCCACTTCCTTTCCAACGTTTTTATATCCATGAATTCGAACAATCAACTAGACGTTGAAGCTTCCAGGCTCAACCGGTTTCTCTGAATCCACAAAAAAACTCTCATCCCTGTATAAGGGACGAGAGTAACCCGCGTTGCCACCCTAATTGAAAGTTGCACACTTTCCACTTCATCTGGATAACGGCGAGAACCGGAAATGCCTACTCATTTTTTCAGCATTCCACTCCAGGATGGATTCACAAGCATCCCGGTTCGATTTCCACCGACCATCGACTCTCTATGCCAGGGATGTCCTGCTACTATTTCCTGTCATTGCTTTGATCTTCTTTAATTTTCAAGACCAATTTACTATAATTTTCGTTCTCTCGCAAGTTGTTTATACGCGAGCTTGTTTGGCTTCTTTTACCATGTTCAAAAAATACTTCGTAAACCGATAATCATCCGTTAATTCCGGGTGGAAAGAACATCCTAATAGATTGCCTTCCCGTGCCGCTACAATCCGATCTTCATGTTTTGCGAGCACTTCGACATTAGGGCCGACTTTCACAATATGCGGAGCACGAATAAATACTGCCGGGAAAGACTCGCCAACGTCTTTAATATCAAGTTCAGCTTCGAAGCTTTCCCGCTGTCTACCAAATGAATTTCGTTCCACCGTCACATCCATGAGTCCTAAGTGCGGTTGTTGATAACCGACAATTTCTTTCGCCAGTAAAATAAGGCCGGCACATGTTCCAAAAATCGGTTTTCCGCTATTGGCCAATTCTTTAATAGGTTCTAAAAATCCATAGCGGTCGATCAGCCGTCTCATTGTAGTGCTTTCTCCCCCGGGAAGAATCAGCCCGTCCAAATCTTTCAACTGATCGACTTTTTTAATTTCAAACGCTTCTTCGCCGCATGCTTCTACAGATCGAATATGTTCACGAACAGCACCTTGAAGTCCTAGTACTCCAATTTTCATGTTGTTTAACCCCTTACCAACCGCGCTCTTGCATCCGGTTTTCCGGAGAAAGCGTGGAGATTTCCATTCCTTTCATCGGAATTCCTAAATTCTTCGATAATTCTGCAATTAATTCATAATCTTGGTAGTGAGTCGTTGCTTCTACAATCGCTTTTGCAAATCTTTCCGGATTTTCAGATTTAAAGATACCAGAACCGACAAATACTCCGTCCGCTCCCAATTCCATCATAAGCGCTGCATCAGCAGGTGTAGCAACCCCACCAGCCGCAAAGTTGACAACTGGAAGACGACCTTCTTTTTTAATTTGAAGCAATACTTCATAAGGAGCTCCTAATTTCTTAGCTTCCGTCATGAGCTCGTCTTCGCTCATATGAACTACTTTTCGAACTTGCGCGTTGACTTTGCGCATATGGCGAACTGCCTCCACAATATTTCCGGTACCAGGTTCTCCTTTTGTCCTTAACATAGACGCTCCTTCCCCAATACGACGGGCAGCTTCTCCAAGATCACGGCATCCGCATACAAATGGAACCGTAAATTCTTTTTTATTAATATGAAATTCCTCATCTGCCGGTGTCAATACTTCACTTTCATCGATATAGTCTACACCCATCGCTTCCAGCACACGAGCTTCCACAATATGACCAATTCTTGCTTTTGCCATGACTGGAATGCTAACAGCATTCATAACTTCTTCCACAACGCGCGGATCTGCCATTCTTGCTACTCCACCGGCTGCTCGGATATCAGCAGGGACTCTTTCCAATGCCATAACAGCCACTGCTCCTGCTGCTTCAGCAATTTTGGCCTGTTCAGCATTGACAACGTCCATAATGACTCCGCCTTTTTGCATTTCGGCCATTCCTCTTTTAACCCGATCTGTACCTGTACTCACTTGTAATTCCCCCTTCAGACAAGGACGTCTATATGATTATTTGTTAAAAATTTTGAAATATCCGGGTTTTCTGATATGATTGGAGGATCATATGATTCCCTTGAATTTAAATAAACAACAAAAAAAACCTCCTGTCAATACAAGGAGGTCAAAAACTATCAAAACCAGCTTTTAACTGTGGAAAACATTCCATCGAAAAGATCCCCAATACTTCGTAGTGAAAGGATGAACCAGTTCGCTTTATCCACCGCTTTTGCCGTTACAACCGGGATGCTAGCCTTTTTTTCTTCCTCTTTTGACAAGTATCCCAACGGATTGTTGGTTTCAGAATGGAAGGTTAAATAGCCGACTGTTTCACCTTTTTGAACAGGTGCTTTCAAAGCGCCGTTTTTATCAATCTTTGACCTATCCGGCGTGAAAGAAGCGGTATATTTTTTAGGTTCACCTTTTTTTACGAGGTCATAAAAAGGCTTGTTTGTATAAATGGTCACTTCTTTGTCTTTTCCTTTTTCAACCTTTATCGTTTCGTATCCTTTTAATTGTAATTTAGCCGGATAAATTTTTTGTCGAGAGAACTCATTAAACCCATAATCCAACAGTTTTTTCGTTTCGGTAAATCTGGCATTATAAGAACCTTTTCCACTTGGATCCTTTGCATTCATCACAACAGAAATAAGACGTACATTTCCTCGCTTGGCCGTACCTGCAAAACAATATCCAGCAAAATCGGTTGTCCCTGTTTTTAAACCATCCATTCCTTTGTAAGCAAAAACTAATCCCGGCAACATCCAGTTCCAATTTTCCATATTGATTTCATCGGCTGTTCCAGGGCGAAATTTCTTTTTGGGAATGCTGGCTGTTTTTAACACTTCCGGATAATCTTTTATAAGTCGATAAGCTAATTTTGCAGTAGATCTTGCTGTCATCAAATTTTCATCGTTTGGCCCTGAATTTTTCGGATACATTCCTTTTAAATCTTTGTTGCTTAAACCGGTTGCATTCACAAATTTGCACTGCAAGCCAAGTTCTTTCGCTTTTTGGTTCATTAATTTCACAAAGTTTTCTTCGGAGCCAGCAATGGTTTCGGCGATAGCTATTGAAGCGGCATCGGCAGAATAAATTGCCATGGCTTCATATAATTCTCGTATTTTATACTTTTCTCCTAATCGCAGTGGGACATTTGAAAAATTTCTTTCCTGGGAAATTTTATAAACACGATCACTTACTCGATATTCCGTATCCCAGCTGACCTTTTTTTCTTTAATCGCTTCCAAAAGCAAGTATTCTGTCATCATTTTAGTCATACTTGCAATTCCCAACATTTTATCAGCATTTTTTTCGTATAAAATTTTCCCGGTATCTCCATCTATTAAAATCGCAGCTGCAGCGTTAATATTTGGAGTTTCTTCCGCTTGAGCTTGAACGGGAGATTGAAGTAAAACGGTCAATAGCAACAAGCTGACTAAACAGGCGATACTTTTGTAAACCTTCTTCTTTCTCACTCAATAGCCCTCCATCTTTATATGTACACCTTCGATATTTTATCATACTCTCAAGACAAAAAGTAGACAGAGGATTGGACTACTTTTTATTTTCGAAACGATCACAATGGGCCCATAGGCATGACTATATCCGTAGAATCTTTTTTCCTTTCAGCTTATTTGAAATGTATTAAGTAATCTGGTTCATTTCGTTTACGGCAAGAATGAAAACTGATTTTATGATTTTTAAAACTTGAATTCTATTAGATTACTAAAGGACTCCCTTTCATTGTGACCTACTTTTAGACCAGAAAAAATAAACGGCGGCAGGGCTATTTCCCTACCGCCTCGAGATTTGTCATGTTGACATCAAAAACAGATTTCAATCATTAAGACAAAGAATAATTTGGGGCTTCTTTCGTAATTTGGACATCATGCGGATGGCTTTCTCTTAATCCAGCACCTGTCATCCGGATAAATTGAGCATTTTCTCTCAATTCTTCCAAATTTTTGGTGCCACAGTATCCCATGCCCGAACGGATTCCGCCAACCAGCTGATAAATCGTGTCAGCAAGCGGTCCTTTATAAGGAACACGACCTTCAATCCCTTCCGGAACTAATTTTTTGGCATCTTCTTGGAAATAACGGTCTTTTGAACCACTTTCCATCGCACCGATCGAACCCATTCCTCGATACACTTTAAAACGTCGTCCTTGATAAATTTCCGTTTCTCCAGGGCTTTCGGAAGTTCCAGCCAGCAAGCTTCCTAGCATAACAGCATGCCCTCCGGCAGCCAACGCCTTGACAATGTCTCCGGAATATTTGATTCCACCGTCCGCAATAATCGCTTTTCCGTATTTTCTTGCTTCCGTTGCACAATCATATATCGCTGTTATTTGCGGCACGCCTACTCCAGCCACAACGCGCGTCGTACAAATCGAACCAGGTCCGATCCCAACTTTCACAATGTCTGCCCCTGCTTCAATTAAAGCTCTTGTCGCTTCTGCAGTTGCAACGTTACCGGCAATAATATTGAGTGTCGGATAAGCGGCCCGTATTTCTTTCACGGTATTAATAACTCCTTGCGAATGGCCATGCGCGGTATCAATGACAATGACATCGACATTCGCCTTTACCAACATCTCCACACGTTTCATCGTGTCTTTCGTAACACCTACAGCAGCACCCGCTAAAAGCCGTCCTTTCTTATCTTTCGCAGAGTTCGGAAACTCAATCACCTTTTCAATATCTTTAATCGTAATTAATCCTTTTAATACACCGTTCTCATCAATCAATGGCAGTTTTTCAATTTTATGCTTCTGAAGGATTTTTTCAGCTTCTTCTAATGTCGTCCCAACCGGAGCCGTTACTAAATTCTCTTTTGTCATCACTTCAGAAATCTTGATGGAATAATCTTGTACAAACCGTAAATCCCGGTTCGTAATAATGCCGACTAATTTTTGTTCTTGTTCATTGTTTACAATCGGGACCCCGGAAATTCTATACTTGCCCATCAAATGTTCAGCATCATACACTTGATGTTCAGGCGTTAAAAAGAAAGGATCCGTAATGACGCCGCTCTCTGACCGTTTCACCTTATCAACTTGCTCCGCCTGCTGTTCAATGCTCATATTTTTATGAATAATCCCCAATCCGCCTTGACGAGCCATGGCAATCGCCATTTCCGCTTCCGTTACGGTATCCATACCAGCGCTGATAATAGGAATATTTAACTTCAATGTTTCTGTTAAAGAAACACTTAAATCCACGTCTCTTGGCAATACATCCGACTTTGCAGGCATCAACAGAACATCGTCAAAAGTTAGTCCTTCTTTTACAAATTTGGTTTCCCACATTTTTTCTCGCCCTCCTAGTCCAAAATATTATTAGTAGGTTATCAATTGGATAAAATACTGTCAAGATATCCACAATAAGTTTGATTTTTCAAACATTTTGGGAGGCAGTTTATCATGATAGAGAACCATTTTGATCCATTCCAAATTTTAAATTATTTTCAGTCCGCTTCCACCTCTCAAAAATATCTATATCAATGCTATAAATCCTTAAATCGTGAACAAGCCACTTCCCTCAGTTTTCATAATTGCACCCGATTTATGCACTTTATCGAACATGGAATATCCTATTTTCAACAAGTACGACAGTCGCCTGTTTCTTTGCAGCCTATTTTGCTTTTTTACGGCACCATTCAATTCATCAAAGCTTGTTTATTAACAGTAGACCCTTATTATCCGGAAAATACATCTGTGCTTGCACACGGCCTCTCCACCAGAAAAAGAAAAAAACAAAATTATCAATTTCTAGATGATGAAGTGAAAATCCAAAAAAACGGTTTATTTATGCATTTTGCCAATAAATTGTTTCACGTGAAACAACTAGAAGGAGAAAAGTTTGTTATGAAACATCTATTGCTTGAAGTACCTGAACTATCGAATGCCTTCAGATTTCTTTTCGGAAAAAACAGCTTTATTCTTCTTGAAAAGAAACAGCACCAATCTTTCTTATTGACAAAAAATATATTAAACGGTTTTCATATGACCGAAACAAGATTCATCGATTACCTGAACAGTAAAATAAGAGAAGAAATGAACATTGAACAACATGATGACCATTATTTTCAGCTTACCTTTCAAGGGAATAAATTAGAGTATCCTCCGCTGCGATACCACTTTGAAAATCAAACACTCGCCTTCCCTATAGAAAAAAGGAACTTTTTTCTACCAGAACTAATGGTTCACTATGCCTTGTTGTACAATCTTAGTATGATCGCGAGATATGAAACAGAGTGGTGGCTTGAACTGATAAAAACCAACCCCAATGAAGACTATCCCTTTATTACCCAATTCATGTCAGTATCTTCTCACAAGGTGCCAATTTTTATTGCTCACTACTTGCAGCAATGGCCAATGGAAAAATAGGATTATCTTCTTAAGATTTTTTATTGAAATATTTAGCACACCATTCTTTTTTTCACATCTTTACTCGATTTCTTCTTTTTTCAATTTGACCTTGAAATCCCGCTATGCTAAGTGCGAGCAACTTGGGAAACATGCCTGATTAAAAAAATGGAACAGTCGATCAAAAGTAAACGCAGTCGATTGTTTTATTTAGAAAAAGAGACACATTAGTTTCTCTCATTCAAGCGGCATCACAACAAGCCAAAACGGTATATCACTTCTTTCAAACAAAAAAGGACTTGTTGAACAAGTCCTTCTCTTTTGCCTGGCAGCGTCCTACTCTCGCAAGGGGAAACCCCTCACTACCATCGGCGCTGAAGAGCTTAACTTCCGTGTTCGGGATGGGAACGGGTGTGACCTCTTCGCCATCGCCACCAGACGGTATGCAGTTGTCGGAACGATTGTTCCTTCAAAACTAGATAGAAGAAGCAGTTTCACCGATTTCGCGCTTTCTTTTGGTTAAGTCCTCGATCGATTAGTATCCGTCAGCTCCACGTGTCACCACGCTTCCACCTCGGACCTATCTACCTGATCATCTTTCAGGGATCTTACTTTCCGAAGAAATGGGAAATCTCATCTTGAGGGGGGCTTCATGCTTAGATGCTTTCAGCACTTATCCCTTCCGCACATAGCTACCCAGCGATGCCTCTGGCGAGACAACTGGTACACCAGCGGTGCGTCCATCCCGGTCCTCTCGTACTAAGGACAGCTCCTCTCAAATTTCCTGCGCCCGCGACGGATAGGGACCGAACTGTCTCACGACGTTCTGAACCCAGCTCGCGTACCGCTTTAATGGGCGAACAGCCCAACCCTTGGGACCGACTACAGCCCCAGGATGCGATGAGCCGACATCGAGGTGCCAAACCTCCCCGTCGATGTGGACTCTTGGGGGAGATAAGCCTGTTATCCCCGGGGTAGCTTTTATCCGTTGAGCGATGGCCCTTCCATACGGAACCACCGGATCACTAAGCCCGACTTTCGTCCCTGCTCGACTTGTAGGTCTCGCAGTCAAGCTCCCTTCTGCCTTTGCACTCTGCGAATGATTTCCAACCATTCTGAGGGAACCTTTGGGCGCCTCCGTTACCTTTTAGGAGGCGACCGCCCCAGTCAAACTGCCCACCTGACACTGTCTCCCACCCCGATCAGGGGTGCGGGTTAGAATTTCAGTACAGCCAGGGTAGTATCCCACCGGCGCCTCCACCGAAGCTGGCGCTCCGGTTTCTAAGGCTCCTACCTATCCTGTACAAGCTGTACCAAAATTCAATATCAGGCTGCAGTAAAGCTCCACGGGGTCTTTCCGTCCTGTCGCGGGTAACCTGCATCTTCACAGGTACTATAATTTCACCGAGTCTCTCGTTGAGACAGTGCCCAGATCGTTACGCCTTTCGTGCGGGTCAGAACTTACCTGACAAGGAATTTCGCTACCTTAGGACCGTTATAGTTACGGCCGCCGTTTACTGGGGCTTCGGTTCGCACCTTCAAGCAAAGCTTTAAGCGCTCCCCTTAACCTTCCAGCACCGGGCAGGCGTCAGCCCCTATACTTCGCCTTACGGCTTCGCAGAGACCTGTGTTTTTGCTAAACAGTCGCCTGGGCCTATTCACTGCGGCTTCTCGGGGCTATGCACCCCAAAAAGCACCCCTTCTCCCGAAGTTACGGGGTCATTTTGCCGAGTTCCTTAACGAGAGTTCTCTCGCACACCTTAGGATTCTCTCCTCGCCTACCTGTGTCGGTTTGCGGTACGGGCACCTTTTTCCTCGCTAGAGGCTTTTCTTGGCAGTGTGGAATCAGGAACTTCGGTACTATATTTCCCTCGCCGTCACAGCTTGAGGTGAGTGGCAACGGGATTTGCCTCGCTGCCCCTCTCACTGCTTGGACGCACATCCAACCGTGCGCTTACCCTATCCTCCTGCGTCCCCCCATCGCTCAAACGGAAAAGAGGTGGTACAGGAATATCAACCTGTTGTCCATCGCCTACGCCTGTCGGCCTCGGCTTAGGTCCCGACTAACCCTGAGAGGACGAGCCTTCCTCAGGAAACCTTAGGCATTCGGTGGAAGGGATTCTCACCCTTCTTTCGCTACTCATACCGGCATTCTCACTTCTAAGCGCTCCACCAGTCCTTCCGGTCTGGCTTCTCTGCCCTTAGAACGCTCTCCTACCGCGGACACCCGAAGGTGTCCACCCGCAGCTTCGGTGATACGTTTAGCCCCGGTACATTTTCGGCGCAGAATCACTCGACCAGTGAGCTATTACGCACTCTTTAAATGGTGGCTGCTTCTAAGCCAACATCCTGGTTGTCTAAGCAATTCCACATCCTTTTCCACTTAACGTATACTTTGGGACCTTAGCTGGCGGTCTGGGCTGTTTCCCTTTTGACCACGGATCTTATCACTCGCAGTCTGACTCCCAAGGATAAGTCGCTGGCATTCGGAGTTTGTCTGAATTCGGTAACCCGATGAGGGCCCCTAGTCCAAACAGTGCTCTACCTCCAAGACTCTTTCCTTGAGGCTAGCCCTAAAGCTATTTCGGAGAGAACCAGCTATCTCCAAGTTCGATTGGAATTTCACCCCTACCCACACCTCATCCCCGCACTTTTCAACGTGCGTGGGTTCGGGCCTCCAGTAAGTGTTACCTCACCTTCACCCTGGACATGGGTAGATCACCTGGTTTCGGGTCTGCGACCCCATACTCATGCGCCCTGTTCAGACTCGCTTTCGCTGCGGCTCCGTCTTTTCGACTTAACCTCGCATGAGATCGCAACTCGCCGGTTCATTCTACAAAAGGCACGCCATCACCCGTAAACGGGCTCTGACTACTTGTAGGCACACGGTTTCAGGTTCTCTTTCACTCCCCTCCCGGGGTGCTTTTCACCTTTCCCTCACGGTACTGGTTCACTATCGGTCACTAGGGAGTATTTAGCCTTGGGAGATGGTCCTCCCAGCTTCCGACGGGATTCCTCGTGTCCCGCCGTACTCAGGATCCACCAGGGAGGGAACGAAGTTTCGACTACAGGGTTGTTACCTTCTCTGACGGGCCTTTCCAGACCTCTTCGTCTACCTCGTTCCTTTGTGACTCCACCATTGGTGTCCTACAACCCCAGAAGGCAAGCCTTCTGGTTTGGGCTGTTCCCGTTTCGCTCGCCGCTACTCAGGGAATCGCTGTTGCTTTCTCTTCCTCCGGGTACTTAGATGTTTCAGTTCCCCGGGTTGCCTTCCTTACCCTATGGATTCAGGCAAGGATGCTGCCCCATTACGGGCAGCGGGTTTCCCCATTCGGAAATCTCCGGATCAACGCTTACGTACAGCTCCCCGGAGCTTTTCGGAGTTAGTCCCGTCCTTCATCGGCTCCTAGTGCCAAGGCATCCACCGTGCGCCCTTTCTAACTTAACCATGTTGGTTTTATCCTAGATGGCGATACTCGGTTTATGCTGCTTCTTTCTTCTATCTAGTTTTCAAGGAACAATCAGATTTGGTGGAGCCTAGCGGGATCGAACCGCTGACCTCCTGCGTGCAAAGCAGGCGCTCTCCCAGCTGAGCTAAGGCCCCTTCATTTCTATTGGGTTTTCACATGGTGGGCCTGAATGGACTTGAACCATCGACCTCACGCTTATCAGGCGTGCGCTCTAACCAGCTGAGCTACAGGCCCCCACCAGGAAGGATTGATCCTTCAAAACTGAACAAAACGAAAGCGTACAATTGATATCTGTCCAGCTCCGGCTCCTAGGTGCTCGAGGTCACAATCCATCTTGCTGCGGTGGTTGAAATACTACCTCCTCGCAAGCTGTCTTGTGCTTGTCGCACCTGAACAGTCGCCTCTGCTTTTCTTCTTCCTTAGAAAGGAGGTGATCCAGCCGCACCTTCCGATACGGCTACCTTGTTACGACTTCACCCCAATCATCTGCCCCACCTTCGGCGGCTGGCTCCCGTAAGGGTTACCTCACCGACTTCGGGTGTTGCAAACTCTCGTGGTGTGACGGGCGGTGTGTACAAGGCCCGGGAACGTATTCACCGCGGCATGCTGATCCGCGATTACTAGCGATTCCGGCTTCATGCAGGCGAGTTGCAGCCTGCAATCCGAACTGAGAATGGTTTTTTGGGATTGGCTCCACCTCGCGGTTTCGCGACCCTTTGTACCATCCATTGTAGCACGTGTGTAGCCCAGGTCATAAGGGGCATGATGATTTGACGTCATCCCCACCTTCCTCCGGTTTGTCACCGGCAGTCACCTTAGAGTGCCCAACTGAATGCTGGCAACTAAGGTCAAGGGTTGCGCTCGTTGCGGGACTTAACCCAACATCTCACGACACGAGCTGACGACAACCATGCACCACCTGTCACTCCGTCCCCCGAAGGGGAACCCTCTATCTCTAGAGGTAGCGAAGGATGTCAAGACCTGGTAAGGTTCTTCGCGTTGCTTCGAATTAAACCACATGCTCCACCGCTTGTGCGGGCCCCCGTCAATTCCTTTGAGTTTCAGCCTTGCGGCCGTACTCCCCAGGCGGAGTGCTTAATGCGTTAGCTGCAGCACTAAAGGGTGGAAGCCCTCTAACACTTAGCACTCATCGTTTACGGCGTGGACTACCAGGGTATCTAATCCTGTTCGCTCCCCACGCTTTCGCGCCTCAGCGTCAGTTACAGACCAGAGAGCCGCCTTCGCCACTGGTGTTCCTCCACATCTCTACGCATTTCACCGCTACACGTGGAATTCCGCTCTCCTCTTCTGCACTCAAGTCTCCCAGTTTCCAATGACCCTCCACGGTTGAGCCGTGGGCTTTCACATCAGACTTAAGAGACCGCCTGCGCGCGCTTTACGCCCAATAATTCCGGACAACGCTTGCCACCTACGTATTACCGCGGCTGCTGGCACGTAGTTAGCCGTGGCTTTCTGGTCAGGTACCGTCAAGGTACCGCCCTGTTCGAACGGTACTTGTTCTTCCCTGACAACAGAGCTTTACGATCCGAAGACCTTCTTCGCTCACGCGGCGTTGCTCCGTCAGACTTTCGTCCATTGCGGAAGATTCCCTACTGCTGCCTCCCGTAGGAGTCTGGGCCGTGTCTCAGTCCCAGTGTGGCCGATCACCCTCTCAGGTCGGCTACGCATCGTCGCCTTGGTGAGCCGTTACCTCACCAACTAGCTAATGCGCCGCGGGCCCATCTGCAAGCGGCAGCTTGCGCCGCCTTTCAACCTTCCTTCATGCGAAGGAAGGTATTATCCGGTATTAGCCCCGGTTTCCCGGAGTTATCCCCGTCTTGCAGGCAGGTTGCCCACGTGTTACTCACCCGTCCGCCGCTAACTTTCAAAAAGCAAGCTTCTTGAAAGTCCGCTCGACTTGCATGTATTAGGCACGCCGCCAGCGTTCGTCCTGAGCCAGGATCAAACTCTCCAAAAAGAAATTTGACTTGGCTTGTTTCTATCGAAACATTGGTTTACGCTTCGTTTTGTTCAGTTTTCAAAGATCAATTAAGCGACTTTTATATATTATCACATTCAAATTAGTGAGTCAATATTTTTTTAAAAGAAAAAACATGACCAAAAAACTTTCCGCTAGATATGATAACAATGATCTTGAAAGATTTCAACCCCTATTTTCGTATAATGTCTGTTTTTGTTTTTTCAAAAGTATAGTTTAAAACAATAGTTAAACTCCTATTTTCAATGAACTGCGAAACAGCTCGAATTTCAATCATCCATTAAATGTAATTTGATTAAAATAACATAAAAGAATATAGACCTCCGTGATTGAGCTTTAAACTCTTTTAAAGAACCTTATCAATGACCAAATTTCTTTTAGCCGCCATGTCAATCACTTCGTTTGTACCCTCTATTTTAATAATCGGTCTTGTTTTTTCATTGTCATTTACAAATAGAACCGTTGCGATCCTTTGATCCATCAGCTGGATTCTTGTGCCAATCGATAGACGAGCGAAAACACTTAAAAGAGCATTAACAACTTGAATATCAAATTGTCCGAACAAATCATGACGAATCGTTTCGAGCACTTTAAATAACGGTTGTTTTTTCTCATGAACTCTTTCTGAAACCATATGATGAAAAAGATCCGCAATACCTACTATTTGTGAAAGTAAATGGATTCTCTTACCTTTTTCACCTAGAGGATAACCGCTTCCATCTAGTCTTTCATGATGCTGGAGAATGCTAAGCTTCGTTTCCGTCCTCAATAGATTAATGTTTTTGACCATATTATAGCTATGCATGACATGCTGCTTAATGTCATTATATTGAGAAAATAATTGTTTATCCGGCTTTAAAAGAGTACCATTGATTTTAGCCATGCCGCAATCCGCTAATAAACCCGCTAGTCCCACTTGAATGGACGTCCCATTTCCAAGCTTCATTTCTTGGGCTAAGGAACTGCTGATCATGCCTACAGATACTGCATGATGAAATAAATATTTCTCTTTTGTCGTAAAATCAAGAATTTCAATCAATTTATCTTTTTGAAATTCGATCGTTTTTATTAAAGGCAGAATAATCTTTCTTACAGCATTTATGTCAATTCCCAATCCGGACTGCCATTTTTTGAATTCTCTTTCGTACGACACTACCCCATTCATATACAAATCAAAAAGGTTTGTTTGCTTATTCGTATTTTTTTCAAATTCTTGCGTTCGAACGGCTGACACTGGCGATTGATTTTTGGATTTAGTGAATGAATTCTTCCGTTCCTTGCCTTTTACATCGACAGATGATATGGAAAAGGCTTTCAAGATCTCGATATGCTCATCTGTTAGTACTGTATTTTTAGGAATAATAGGATAGCCTGAAAGACCTAAAACATCGCTGTTTAAAGTCAGACCCTCTTCCAGCTCTTCCACTCTTACCTCCATTAAGAATCCCTCCATCATTATCTATTACCAATTTACCAAAAAAACTCCGAAATGAGGAGAGAATTAAAAAATATAGCAAAAAATTATTAATTTTACAATTTTTCATTCATTCCTAATCGGTCTAAAATAGTTCTTTTTTTCATCCCAGTATACAAAGGAAATTAGACAAAAGAAAAAGGTCTATCTTCTCTTTCTTCAATCGAGAGAGAAGATACACCATTTTTAAGACCACCTAATGAATATATATAAATCGATTAGCTTATATGTTTCCTCACATCATTACAGTTAGCGGAAAATTTAATGAATTGTCCTGAAGAAGAAATTTGACCTATTCTTCCGTTTCTTGATCTTCTTCTTTGTCGCTTTCTTCTTTTTCAACAACGGCTACGGTGGCGACATATTCATCTTCGTCAAGGCGAATTAATTTTACTCCTTGTGCATTTCTTCCCGTTCGAGAAATGTCTTGAACATCCATCCTAATTAAAACACCACCAGCAGTCATGAGCATGATGTCTTCTTCACCAGAAATCGTTTTTATAGCGACAAGAGGACCGTTTTTCGGAGTGATTCTGCAAGTGCGCAATCCTTTTCCTCCGCGCCCTTGAATTCGATATTCAGCTTCATTTGTTCGTTTTCCATAACCGTTTCGAGTAACGATCAGAACTTCTTCGCCATCATGCAGCAATTCCATTCCAATAACTTCATCGTCATCATCCAACGTAATTCCTTTCACACCAGTAGAAGTTCTACCCATCGACCGAACTTCCGTTTCTTTAAACCGAATCATCATGCCGTTCTTTGTTCCAATGACAATATCTTGGTTTCCATCTGTCAATTTAACCGAAATGAGTTCGTCATTTTCCCTTAATGTCAAAGCAATCAAGCCGTTCGTACGAATATGAGCATACTCTCTCAGCGGCGTTCGTTTTGTAATCCCATGCTTGGTCGTAAAGACTAAATACCAATTTTCATGATATTCTTCCACGGCTATCATGGTATTAATCCATTCATCTTTCTCAATTCCAAGCACATTGATGATTGGAATTCCCTTTGCGGTTCTTCCTAATTCCGGTATCTCATACCCTTTCGTTTTATACACTTTTCCTTTGTTAGTGAAAAATAAAATCGTGTCATGGGTCGACGTCGTAATGAGATGTTCCACAAAATCATTTTCGTTCGTTCCCATGCCTTGAATGCCTCTGCCGCCGCGCTTTTGGCTTTTGTAAGTAGAAAGTGGAAGGCGTTTAATATAACCGTTATGAGTGAGCGAAATCACGATATTTTCCTCGGGAATCAGGTCTTCATCTTCAATTTCGTCGACTCCGCTATCCATGATCGCTGTACGGCGTTTATCATTAAAACGTTCTTTAATTTCTAAAAGTTCGTCGCGGATAATTTGCAGTACTTTCTCTTCATCGGCAAGAATTGCTTTTAGTTCAGCGATTAAACGAATCAGATTTTGATATTCTTCTTCAATTTTTTCCCGTTCCAAACCTGTCAACCGCTGCAGCCTCATATCAAGAATGGCTTGGGCTTGTTTTTCGGATAAAGAAAAACGTTCCATTAATCCTTGCCGGGCAATATCCGTTGTTTGAGAGGAGCGGATAAGATTAATAATTTCATCAATATGATCGAGTGCAATGCGCAATCCTTCCAGAATATGTGCACGCGCTTCTGCTTTTCGCAAATCAAATTCCGTTCTTCTGCGAATGACAACTTTTTGGTGCTCGAGATAATAATGCAGGCATTGCTTCAAGTTCAATACTTTAGGTTGACCGTCTACAAGAGCCAACAAATTGATGCCAAAACTTGTTTGCAAAGCTGTATGTTTATATAAATTATTAAGCAATACATTGGCATTGGCATCTTTGCGCACTTCGATGACAATTCTCATACCGCGACGGTCTGATTCATCTCTTAAATCCGTAATGCCATCTATTCTTTTATCACGAGCGAGTTCTGCGATTTTTTCAATTAATTTGGCTTTATTGACTTGATAAGGAATTTCAGTGATGATAATGGCTTCTTTTCCGTTGGATTTTGTTTCAATTTCCGCTTTCGCCCGTAGTGTAATCGACCCTCTGCCGGTTTCATACGCTCTACGAATGCCTCTTCTTCCCATAATAAGTCCTGCTGTTGGGAAATCAGGCCCCGGAATGTACTCCATTAACTCTGAAATCGTAATGTCCGGGTTTTTGCTTAATGCTAAAATGCCATCAATGACTTCTCCCAACTGATGAGGCGGGATATTGGTTGCCATTCCAACCGCAATTCCTGATGATCCGTTTACAAGCAGGTTAGGGAATCGGGATGGTAACACTTCAGGCTCTTTTTCAGATCCATCATAGTTATCTTTATAGTCAATCGTGTCTTTATTTATGTCCCTTAATAATTCCATCGAAATTTTGGACATACGGGCTTCCGTATAACGCATAGCGGCAGCGGGATCACCGTCAATGGAACCGAAATTTCCATGTCCGTCCACAAGCATATAGCGGTAGCTGAAATCTTGAGCCATACGGACCATCGTTTCATAAACGGCGGCATCACCGTGAGGATGGTACTTCCCAATGACTTCGCCGACAATACGAGCCGATTTTTTATATGCTTTATCCGGCGTCATTCCAAGATCGTTCATCGCGTATAAAATACGGCGATGCACCGGCTTAAGACCATCGCGGACATCGGGGATAGCACGGGAGACGATGACGCTCATGGCATAATCAAGAAAGGAAGAACGCATTTCCTGGCTGATATTCACTTCTTGTACTCTAGAACTAGGCATATCTGCCATTTATTAAGAACCTCCTTCATACACACAGTTCCCGGCGTGTCAGCCGTAAGAATCTGTTTTCTTTACGAAGGCAGGATAGACTTTTCATCTATCCTGCTGTATTAAACATCTAGATTTTTTACGTGCAAAGCATTTTCTTCAATAAATTGTCTGCGCGGTTCTACTTTGTCTCCCATCAGCATTTCAAATGTTTCGTCAGCTTCTATGGCATCTTCCAAACTAACTTGAAGCATTGCTCTTGTTTCAGGATCCATTGTTGTTTCCCATAATTGTTCCGGATTCATTTCCCCTAAACCTTTATAACGTTGAATGCCTGGTTTTGGACTTTCTGGAAGACTGGATAAAATTTCGTCCAATTGCCGATCATTATATGCATACTCAATTCGCTTTCCTTGAGAAACTTTATATAAAGGAGGCTGTGCTATATAAACATAGCCCGCTTCAATGATTTGGCGCATATAACGATAAAAAAAGGTTAATAATAACGTACGGATATGAGCACCGTCTACATCGGCATCCGTCATGATGACCACCTTATGGTAGCGGGCTTTTGAAATATCGAATTCTTCCCCGATTCCGGTGCCTAAAGCGGTAATGATCATTCTGATCTCATTGTTGGATAAAATTTTATCCAACCGCGCTTTTTCCACGTTCAAAATTTTTCCTCTCAAAGGCAAAATGGCTTGGAAATGACGATCGCGGCCTTGCTTGGCAGATCCTCCTGCCGAGTCCCCTTCCACAATAAACAATTCGCTGATGGATGGATCGCGTGAAGAACAGTCGGCAAGTTTTCCCGGTAAACTGGAAACTTCCAATGCACTTTTTCTTCTTGTCAATTCACGTGCTTTTTTAGCTGCCAGCCGCGCTCTCGCCGCCATCAATCCTTTTTCTACGATTTTTCTGGCCACGGATGGGTTTTCAAGTAGGTAGGTTTCAAAATGCTCAGAGAAAAGAGCGTCCGTAACGGTGCGAGCTTCTGAATTTCCTAATTTTGTTTTCGTTTGACCTTCAAATTGAGGATTTGGATGTTTAATGGAAACAATGGCGGTCAGCCCTTCTCTGACATCTTCTCCTGATAAATTTTGATCCGAATCTTTTATCAGTCCGTTTTTGCGGGCATAATCATTGATTACTCGAGTCAAGGCTGTTTTAAAACCAGATTCATGAGTTCCGCCTTCATACGTATGAATGTTGTTGGCAAATGAATAAATATTGCTGGAAAAACCTTCGTTGTATTGCAAGGCAATTTCTACTTGAATATCATCTTTTAAACCTTCAACATAAATGGGTTCTTCATGAAGTACTTCCTTGGTACGATTTAAATGAGCGACATAAGACTTGATTCCGCCTTCGTAATGATATTCATTTTTTCTTTTTTGCCCTTCACGGCGATCTTCGATGGTAATCTTGATATTCCGGTTTAAAAAAGCAAGTTCACGAATTCTTGTCGCTAATACGTCATAATCAAACACGGTGGTTTCCGTAAAAATTTCCGGGTCTGGCTTAAAATGAACGGTTGTTCCCGTTCGATCGGTATGACCGATCGTTTTCAAATCTTCTACTGGGACACCGCGCCGGTATTTTTGATAATAAATATTGCCATCCCGATGGACAAACACTTCCAGTTCAGTGGATAAGGCATTAACAACGGAAGCACCAACTCCGTGAAGGCCCCCGGATACTTTATACCCACCTCCGCCGAATTTCCCGCCGGCATGAAGAACGGTCATAATGACTTCTACTGCCGGACGGCCCATTTTTTCTTGAATGTCCACTGGGATACCGCGGCCGTTGTCAATCACCGTTATACTGTTGTCTTCTTCAACAATGACATTGATTTCACTGCAATATCCGGCAAGTGCTTCGTCAATACTATTATCAACGATTTCCCAGACTAAGTGGTGAAGACCTTTGCTGCTTGTTGATCCAATATACATACCAGGTCGTTTTCTTACAGCTTCCAGACCTTCTAATACCTGGATTTGGCTAGCATCATACGATTGAGAATTTTGTTCGTTCTTATCTATCGCCAAATTCAATCACCTGCTCTTTCTTCAATGCCTTTTCCTGCTTTCACTGCTCGTACAGCCCCGTCAAAAAACGGGGAAATAACCGCAAAAGCCCGACACAACATAAGCGGGCATCCAATGTTGATTTATATAAACGATCTAAAGATCTGTATACTTCGCATAAATGAGCCGGGTCGAGTGGATCAGGAGGAAATTTCTCCATTTCGTCGGAAGTCGGAAGTTTGTTGAACAAACCTTTCCGGACAGCAAATCCCGAATCCGTTCTTGTTAAGGAAATTAAAAATTAAAAACTGAATGACCATTTATGCGGGTTAAATGTTTTTTCAGAGTACTTGAGGCAAACGGTGAAAAATAGATTTGCTCCGTTGTAATGACGATCGATTTACAGTCAGGAGGCAAAACCGATGATTCCGGGATCTTCCCCGTTCTATTCCAATACTGCAAAAGGCTGGGAATATCCGAACCTTTCCGATCCAAAATGGCCACAATATCTTTTGCATGTATTATGCAATCATCTCCTACATGCAAATACATTCTTTTAACCTCCATCTTGTTTTGACACCCTGCCGGCCACCACATGAAAAGTATCTGCTTCTTTCAACGTTTGATGATGAATGCCGTCTGTACTAGTTGTAGTGACAAATGTCTGAACTTTTTCGCGAATGGTGTTCAGCAAATGCGACTGTCTAAAATCGTCCAATTCCGATAAAACGTCATCCAAAAGCAGCACAGGGTATTCGCCGATTTCCGAGCAAATTAACTCAATTTCCGCCAATTTTACAGAAAGAGCTGTCGTTCTTTGCTGTCCTTGCGATCCAAAGATATGAACGTTTTTTCCATTCACCATAAAAACCAATTCATCCCGGTGAGGGCCTATCAACGTGACCCCGCGCTCAATCTCCCGCTCCTTTTGAGAAGAAATTTTTTCTTCGAATACTTCTACCATTTTTGACCAATCGTCATCTTCTAATACATCGATAGACGGACGATAATCGATTTTTAATTTTTCAAGTCCTCTGGAGATTCCGGAATGAATCGGCTGAGCCCATTCTTCTAAAAGCCGGATAAACTCAAAACGTTTTTGAACAATCTTTACCGCTAACGTAATTAACTGTTCATTCAAAACTTCCAGCATCGTTTTGTCGTGCTGCTTATTAGCCTGCAGCTGTTTTAAATAATGATTTCTTTGCTGTAAAACTTTTTGATATTGACTAATATCATGTAAATAGACAGGAGAGATTTGTCCGATCTCCATATCAATAAAACGGCGTCTAACTTGCGGGCTTCCTTTGACTAAATGAAGATCCTCAGGAGCAAACATCACGACATTCAAATTTCCAACATATTGACTTAATCTTTGCTGCTCAATATGATTGGATTTCGCTTTTTTCCCTTTTTTTGAAATCGTTAATTCTAATGGAATCGAGGTATGCCGTTTTTCCACTCTACCTTCTATTTTAGCATACTCTTCATCCCAGCGAATCAAATCTTTATCGTTTGACGTGCGATGGGATTTAGCCATCGCCAGTACATAAATCGCTTCGAGTACATTTGTTTTTCCTTGAGCATTTTCCCCAAGTATCACATTCACCTTATTCTCAAAAGTTAATTGCAAAGATTCGTAATTTCTAAAATTTTCCAATATCAACTCTTTCATGTACATTTACGCGACACCCTTTTTAAGTTCGTGTAATGACAAATTCACCGACGGAAGGAATGACAACGGTATCGCCTGGTTTTAATTTTTTCCCTCTCCGTTGGTCCAGTTCTCCGTTTATATACACTTCGTTTTCACTCAAAAACCATTTAGCCATTCCACCCGTAGAAATCACATTGATCAATTTTAAAAATTGTCCAAGAGTAATGGTGTCTGTATCGATAAAAACCTTTTCTGCCATTCGTGCTCACTGCTTTCCGATTTTAGTATCTAAAATTTAATTTTACTAAAATAATCAGGTAAATTCAAAATTATACTTGTCTCAAAACACCCAAATCCAAGAATGGAATTAAATAGAGATGGCCGCAACTGATTTTCTCTTTCGATCATCCAATAAAAAACTGACCCTTTTAAAGGCCTGCCTTCGCCATAAAATCCACTATAGAAGGAAGAACCTTAAGAGTCAGATACCAGCAAATAGTGAAAACTCTGTATCAAAACCTTTAAACATTTTGTTTGCAGTGATTTAATCTCAAGCCACCCTATAGCATAATGCTTTAAACAAAGATCCGCCTTGCGGTAATCGTTGAGGCACCGCAAAGCGGACAGCTTTCAAATGGATCGAAAACAGTTTAATGACGAAATTAATACGTTCTCACCGGCAAAATAAGCTGCAAAATTGAGTCATCCATAATAGGTCTTATCACAAAGGGGCGCATAGCTCCCGTAAATTGAATACGAATTTCGGTGCCTTCCAACGCTTTTAAAGCATCCATCATATATTTGGCGCTAAATGAGATTTTTAGCTCTTCCCCTTCAATTCGCTGGCTTTTTACCAATTCAATGACCTTCCCGATTTCAGGAGAATTAGAAGAAATTTCAATTTCATTTTGTTCTACGGTGGATAGCTTGACAACATTATTTCGTCCTTCTCTTGCAAGGAGAGAAGCGCGGTCAATAGCTTGCAAAAACTCTTTTGTATTTAATTCAATGGTGGTTTTGCTTTCGGTAGGAATCAGTCTAGATGTATCCGGATAATTCCCTTCCAGCAATCTTGAAAAGAATAAAATATGTTTCATTTTGAATAAAACTTGATTCTCCATAAACACAATTTCTACTGGATCCGATGAATCATCTAAAATTTTGCTTAATTCGCTTAAACTTTTTCCCGGGATCACCACGCTGTATGCTTCTTCAAATTCAGTTTCTACAGCCGCTTTTCTCAGCGCAAGCCTATGGCTATCCGTGGCTACGCAAATAAGTTCATTTCCTTCCACTTTCCAGTTGACACCTGTAAAGATTGGACGTGTTTCTGACGTGGACACTGCAAAAACAGTTTGCCGAATAATGGTTTTCATTAAATCCGCTGGCAATTGAAAGACTTTCCCATCTTCGATTTGCGGCAAATGCGGGTATTCATCAGGATCCAATCCGTTTAAATTGAACTCCGCTTGCCCTGACCGTATGACAGTTTGGTAATTGCTTTTATTGGTGACTTCAATTTCCACTGTGTCGAGCGGCAGCTTTTTGACGATTTCACTGAAAAATTTAGCTTGTAGAACAACAGCGCCGCTTTCTTGTATAGTCGCTATTTGATCATCTTCTTCTACCGTAGGAATAAAAGATTCAATGGAAATGTCGGAATCGCTCCCTGTTAAAGAAACTCCTCTGTGATCGGCTACAATTTTTATACCAGTTAATATGGGGATTGTTGTTCGTGAGGAAACTGCTTTCATTACATCTTGAACACTTTGAACAAGACGGTCTTTTTGAATGACGAATTTCATTTTAATAGCCTCCATGAGAATAATTTTTTGTTAAAAACATATATATTTTTTATTTAAAAAAAATCGTAGTAGTAATAGTAGTGCCTGTGGATATGTGGATAAACTTGTTAATTACACGAAAACACAGCCTATCCACATGTGGACAGACTGTGGCTAGCCTTGCTCATGTTATTCACAGTATTCCCTTTTACGATTTCAATTTATTTTCAATTTCCGCAATACTTCTCTTCAATTGTTCATCCGTTTGCAGCAGCTTCGAAATTTTCTCATGCGCATGAATAACCGTTGTATGGTCACGGCCCCCAAACTCTTCCCCGATTTTAGGCAGCGAGGAATCTGTCAGTTCCCTTGACAAATACATAGCAATTTGCCTTGGAAACGCGATGGACTTTGTTCGTTTTTTCGCTTTAAAGTCTTCTATTTTTACATTGTAGTGTTCACCTACAACACGTTGAATTTCTTGAATGGTAATTACTTTTGGCTTGGAACTTGGAATAATATCCTTTAATGCTTCCGCTGCCAGATCGGCATTTATGTCTTTATTGATAAGGGAAGAATAGGCAACAACACGAATAAGAGCTCCTTCCAGCTCCCGAATATTTGTATCTATTTGATTGGCTATATAAAGCATGGCTTCATTAGGGATGTCCAAACCTTCTGCTTTCGCTTTTTTGCGGAGGATGGCAATTCTTGTCTCCAAATCAGGCGGGGTGATATCCGTAATTAATCCCCACTCAAAACGCGATCGCAGCCGATCCTCCAAAGTTGGAATTTCTTTAGGAGGACGGTCACTGGAGATGACAATTTGTTTGCTTTCCTCATGCAGCGTATTAAAGGTATGGAAAAATTCTTCTTGTGTTTGTTCTTTTTTTGCTAAAAATTGAATATCATCAATTAAAAGAACGTCGACATTTCGATATTTATTGCGAAATTCATCGGATTTGTTATCGCGAATTGAATTAATAAATTCATTGGTGAATTTTTCGGATGTTATATAAAGAACTTTCGCTGAAGGATTATGCTCTTGAACATAGTGTCCGATCGCATGCATAAGGTGGGTTTTGCCCAATCCAACTCCCCCATAGATAAACAAAGGATTGTATGCTTTAGCAGGTGCTTCGGCCACTGCTAAAGAAGCGGCATGGGCAAAACGGTTTCCGGATCCAATGACAAAAGTGTCAAATGTGTACTTTGGATTCAGCATACTATGAGGAAAGTCATACTCATCATCTTTAGGTTGGACTTTTTTGGGAACGGGAATGTCATAATCCTTTTCTTCCTGATTTTGAGGGATGATAAATTTTATTTCTAGTTCTTCACCAATCAATTCATAGATAACTCCCGCAATTAGCTGCGAATAACGCCCTTCGAGCCAATCTCTGGCAAATTCATTGGGAGCGGTGATGATTAATGTGTCGCCTTGAAGCGCATGAGCTTTGGTAGACTTTAGCCATGTTTCGAAGCTTGGCTTGCTGATTTTTTTTTCAATACTGGCAAGCGTCTTATTCCACAAATCCTCGATATTCTCCATGCCGTCCCCTCCTTAGGGCATGATCAACTTTTATAAATTCATATAGCAACATTTTAGTAGAATTTATAATTATGCATATTATGCATAGTGGATAATTATATAATAATGATATAAATAGCTTTTCGACAAAATCCGCAATATGTGGATAAATTTTTTGCAAGGTTGTGGAATAAACTTTCCACAGGTTATTCACAGTTGTGGATAAGTAAGTTTATCCCGAAAAGCTATCCAGAGTAAAAACACATTAATAATAGCAGATAATGTTAGTCGTTGCAATGACTTTCTCTGTTTATCCACAATTTCAAAAAGGTGTGCAAAAACGGTTTTCCACAAGCAGGGGACGTGTTTAAAACTTGTCAATATTCCATGTGGATAAGAAAAAAACTGTCGAAAGATATCCACAAATCTATTCAGAAGCTGTTTTGAATATGAAAAAGATTTTTTTGCTAGAATGATAGAACTTGCTATTTGAATGGATCTCAAATCCCCATTTCACACAGACGTATGGAAAATAATTGATTGTTTCACCGGACGCTGATCGATGCTTTTTGGAAACAAGTTGACAATGATACCGTAAGATCTTTATAATGAATTAGACTGTCTTTTACTGTTGACTAACCGATCCTCAGGGAGGTGTAATAAAAATGAAAAGAACATATCAACCGAATAAACGGAGAAGAAGCAAAGTTCATGGTTTTCGTAAACGCATGAGCACGAAAAACGGACGAAAAGTATTGGCACGCCGTCGTAGCAAAGGAAGAAAAGTATTGTCTGCATAGGCCACTGAAAACCTCAGTGGTCTTTTTTCGCTTTAGGGCAAATAGATGCTAAAGAAAAGCGTCTGTAAAGGATCAAATAGGTGGATGAGAAAAATGAAGAAAGCTTTTCGGATCAAGAAAAATAAAGAATTTCAAATGGTGTTTAAAGGTGGAAATTCAGTGGCAAACCGTCAGTTTGTTTTGTACTATTTTCCAAAAGAGCAGAAGGTGCCCTTTCGGATCGGGTTATCCGTCAGTAAAAAAGTAGGGAAAGCGGTCATTAGAAATCGGATTAAACGATACATAAGGCAAACATTCAGTGATTTGAAAGAGGATATTAAACCTGGGTTCGACTTTGTGGTGATTGCGAGAAAGCCTACGGCGGAGATGGATTTTCATGAAACCAAAAAAAGTTTGGTACATGTCTTAAAAAAAGCGAAGGTTTTAAACAAAAATTCAAGTGAATGTTAGTCCTAAAGTAGGAAGGCAGACAATCATTGATTGATAAGGTATACCTTGCTGACTTTTTCGTGCTTTTCACTCTTCAAACAGATGTCCGTTTTTTTTGCGGAAAGAATCAGCATAAAGAACGACGGTCAGGGACGGGAAGAAAAATATGAACGAATATACGGTGATCGGACCAATCATTAAAGAAAACGTGCAAACAGTCTTTGGCGCGCTTGGGAGTGAAACGGGGCGCCGTTGAATAAGACATTTTCGCTTGTACGATGACTCATTCAGAATGAGCGGAACGCCATCTCTTTGTCGTCATTTCTCTCAAAATAAAAGAAAATTTTCACCGTTCCGTCTCCAAAAATCGGGTGGAAATTAATATTTGTAGCGTGAAAAAGAAGCTCTAATTTCAAGAAAAGTTCATAACTGTATAATATAGGGAAATTTTAAGTATAAATTTGTTAATTTCTATAAACGAAAAACACAAGCTAGACGGCTTGTGTCGTTTTTTTTGTGAAAGTTTTCTCCTTATCTCTCATTTCAATCCTTTCTCTTTCCCGCTCACTTAATTCTCTTCGTTTTACTTTGAAAACTGTCTTTTCTTCCGAAGATATTCACATGTTTATAATGCCACTGTTCGAAGGTCGATCTGATTATTGTTATTCACATGTGAATAAGTTAAAATAATACCATTATCCGTTTATACTGTGGATATTTTTTGATACACTTATGGGTAGAAAATCATAAAATGAGATCTGAACCAAGCCTTGACAAAAAGCAAGGTTCTTTTTTTGAAATACCTTATGTGGTAACCTAATAATTTAGAGGATTTAAAACCAATCCAATTTATTTATATAGATCAAAAGTTTGAGACGAAAAGAGGTGAGTCGATATGGATATCGACACGATTGCAGCTATTTCGACACCGCTTGGGGAGGGAGCGATCGCGATCGTTCGTTTAAGCGGCCCCGATGCTGTTTCTATTGCTGATCGAGTGTTTCACAGCCCCAATGGAAAAAAATTGGCGGACGTTCCTACCCATACGATCCATTACGGACAACTGCATGATCCACAAACCGGAAATGTTGTCGAAGAAGTAATGGTATCGGTCATGAGGGCTCCCAAAACGTTTACAAGGGAAGACGTGGTGGAAATTAACTGCCACGGAGGCCTTGTTTCGGTGAATCGTGTATTGCAGCTAGTACTAAATTCGGGAGCCCGGATGGCAGAACCGGGTGAATTTACAAAAAGAGCCTTTTTAAATGGACGTATTGACTTGTCGCAGGCAGAAGCAGTGATGGATTTAATCCGCGCCAAAACCGATAAAGCGATGAATGTGGCTCTTAATCAAATAGAAGGACGCCTTTCCAAGTTGATCCGTAAACTTCGTCAGGAAATTTTAGAAGTGCTCGCTCACGTGGAAGTGAATATTGACTATCCGGAATATGATGACGTGGAAGAAATGACCCACGAGCTGCTTTTGAAAAAATCTTTATACGTCAAACAAGAAATTGAAAAACTGTTACGGACGTCTCAGCAAGGAAAAATTTTAAGAGAAGGATTGTCAACGGTTATTATTGGCCGGCCGAATGTAGGAAAATCATCGCTGTTGAATGCTCTTGTTCATGAAAATAAAGCGATCGTCACCAATATTCCGGGAACAACGCGCGATGTAATTGAGGAATATGTAAATGTAAGAGGCGTGCCTCTTCGATTAGTGGATACAGCGGGGATCCGGGAAACGGAAGATATCGTCGAACGTATAGGGGTAGAACGGTCGCGGCAAGTACTAAAAGAAGCAGATTTAATTCTACTCGTATTAAATTATTCAGAAGAGCTGACGCCGGAAGATGAAAAATTGTTTGAAGCGGCAAAAGGAATGGACGTCATTGTCATCGTCAACAAAACCGATCTTCCCCAAAAAATTGATATGGAACGGGTACAGAAACTGGCAAACAACCATAAGATCGTAACGACATCTCTGTTGGAAGAACAAGGAATTGATGAATTGGAGGAGGCGATTGCTTCACTATTTTTCGAGGGGTCGATCGAATCGCAGGACGCTACTTATGTATCCAACAGTCGCCATATCGCTTTGCTGAACCAAGCGCTTAATGCGATCAATGATGCGATTGCAGGAGTGGAAGCGTCTATGCCGGTCGACATGGTGCAAATCGACTTAACAAGAACGTGGGAATTGCTCGGTGAAATCATTGGGGATAGCGTCCATGAAAGTTTAATCAATCAGCTGTTTTCACAATTCTGTCTTGGAAAATAATGATCAGTACTTTTTAGAGGAGGAATATTACGATGCAGCAATATGAAGCAGGCCAATATGATGTCATTGTCGTCGGTGCCGGACATGCTGGAGTCGAAGCAGGCCTGGCTGCTGCCAGAATGGGTGCTAAGACGTTAATGATTACCATCAACTTGGATATGATCGCATTTATGCCTTGCAACCCGTCAATCGGCGGTCCGGCAAAAGGAATTGTTGTCCGCGAAATTGACGCATTGGGCGGGGAAATGGGAAAAAATATTGATAAAACCTATATCCAAATGAGAATGTTAAATACAGGTAAAGGTCCGGCCGTCCGTGCGCTAAGAGCGCAAGCGGATAAAGTTTTATATCAGCGGGAAATGAAAAAAACGCTGGAAAACGAACCGAATTTAACATTAGTTCAAGGAATGGTTGAAAAATTAATTGTCTTAAATTGCAATATTAAATGCAACAAGTATTGAAAGACCAGATAACCCATGATTAAGTAGAATCGGGACACTCTGCGCGACTTGACGTGGAGTGGTGGGCATGGTAGCCTGGTTGGCCCAGCCAGTACCGTATACCTGGCTTCATGGCTGGTAGCCATGCCCGCAGAGGCTCTTTGTCAAGTTGCTAAAAACCAACCCTTTGGGTTAGCTGGCTTAAGGTTAAGAAGCTAAGCCAGCTAACTCTATTTGGAAACACTCCTCAGGTGTACGATAATTGAGGATCTTCCTTGGAAGATGGTTACACCAATTTTCAACATAGGTAATGGTTTCGTCTGCCACAGAGGAAATGGGTCTCCCCTTTGGTATGAAGCGCCTAATAAGGCCATTATGACGCTCGTTGGTTCCTCGTTCACAGGATGTGTAAGGGTGTGTAAAATAAACCTCTGTTAGATCTTTTTCAACACTAAGGCCGAGGTCAGCAAATTCAGAACCGTTATCAGCCGTAATGGTTTTAAACACTTTAGAGAACCGATTACCATAAGACACTTTCAACTGAGATATGACTTCTGAAACGGATAGACTATCCTTGGCTGTCACTCTCAAAATTATTTCTTTACGGGTTTTGCGCTCAGTAAGAGTCAATAAGGCCTGATCTTTAGTCTTCTTGCCTATAACCGTATCAATTTCCCAGTGACCAAACTCTTGGCGTTCATTGACTTCAATTGGTCGCTCATCGATACTGCGTCCTAAGATCTTCTTATTCTTCCGGTTACGTTTTTTCTTGGTGTTCAGGGTAATTTTCATAGGTAGGTCAATGTTTTTAACGCCTATAAGTCCTAGATCAATATAGTTATAAAGGGTCTTGGTGCAAACCATTTTGTCTTTGAATTTCCCATCACGTTTGGCTCTCCCACATACCGCATCAGGAGACCATTTCTTATCAAGGATCTGAGTTTCGGCATACTTAATAAACTCGATGGCATCGTCTAGTTTTAGCTTGCGGCCACAGGCTTTCCTGTTTCTCTCATAGAGAAGTTGACCTGTGTCTGGAAAATAGACATGAACAATTTTCCCGTTGCTTTTTCTTTGTGGCACTGTACCTCTTCTTAACTCACGGGAGATGGTGCTTTTGTGACAACCAACATAATCTGCAATCTCCTGTTGAGTCTTACCAGCAGCGTGTAAGGCCGCAATTTTCCCACGGTCATAAGCCGTTAAGTGTTTGAAATGCCGAGCTCCTATGGTAGAATTAGTAATTGCCATAGATAAATCCTCCGTATCGATATTGTTTTAGTCGACTTAATCATACGTGGTTTATCTATGGTTTTTCATTTTTTATGCTTGTTGCATTTGATTATACAACTAGCCAAAAATTAATTGTCGAAAATGATGAATGTAAAGGGGTTATAACGAAAACAGGTGCGGTGTATCGTTCAAAAACAGTCGTTTTAACGACAGGAACCTATTTGCGCGGGGAAATTATCATCGGAGACTTGAAATATTCGAGCGGCCCGAATAATCAACAACCTTCGATAGGCCTTGCTGAGCATTTAAAAGAACTTGGATTTGACATTGTTCGATTTAAAACGGGTACACCACCGCGCGTCAATAGCAAGACTATCGATTACAGCAAAACGGAAATTCAACCGGGCGATGAAGAACCAAGAGCTTTCAGTTATGAAACGACCAAATTTATCACCGACCAGCTCCCTTGCTGGCTGACATATACCAATGAGGAAACACACAAAATCATTAATGCCAACTTGGACCGGTCTCCAATGTATTCCGGTATGATTAAAGGGACTGGACCGCGATATTGTCCGTCCATTGAAGATAAAGTCGTTCGTTTCCATGACAAACCACGTCATCAAATTTTCTTGGAACCGGAAGGACGAAATACAGAGGAAGTATATGTTCAAGGTTTGTCTACGAGTCTGCCGGAAGATGTGCAACATCGTATTTTGCAAACTATCCCCGGTCTTGAAAAAGCACAATTAATGCGTGCTGGCTATGCCATCGAATATGATGCGATCGTGCCAACACAACTGTGGCCAACTCTAGAAACGAAAAAAATTAAGAATTTGTATACTGCCGGTCAAATTAATGGAACATCCGGCTATGAAGAAGCAGCTGGACAAGGGATTATGGCAGGTATTAATGCAGCATGTCGGGTTCTTGGAAAAGAAGAAGTGATTTTAAGCAGATCCGATGCTTATATTGGAGTGCTTATCGACGACTTGGTGACAAAAGGAACGAACGAACCGTATCGTTTGCTGACATCGCGGGCTGAATACCGCTTGCTACTCCGTCATGATAATGCCGATCTTCGTTTAACGGAAATTGGCTACAAGCTTGGATTAATTAAAGAAGAACGCTATCAAGCCTTTTTAAATAAAAAGCAAGACATTGAAAATGAAATGAAGCGGCTGAAATCTACTATCATCAAGCCGAATGAAGAGGTACAGCAGCTGATTTCAGAAGCAGGAGGAAGCCCGCTTAAGGATGGGATCCGAGCTTCAGACTTGCTGAAAAGACCGGAAATGACATATGACCATATCAAAAAAATCGTTCCGGCCGAAAAAGAGCTAAGCCCAGAAGTCGAAGAACAAGTTGAAATTCAGATTAAATATGAAGGATATATTCAAAAATCGCTGCAGCAAGTTGATAAGTTGAAAAAAATGGAAAATAAAAAGATTCCGGAAGATATTGATTATGATGCCATCAACGGTCTTGCCACAGAAGCTCGACAAAAATTAAAAAAAGTGCGGCCGTTGTCGATTGCTCAAGCGTCACGTATTTCCGGCGTCAATCCGGCGGATATTTCCATTTTGCTTGTTTATATTGAACAAGGAAAAATTGCACGCATCGCTAATTAAAATGAATATGGATCGGATCATTTTCCCGGAAGCGTCAAGCTGAACGAATACGATAAGCATTGTGGGAGAAAAGTTCCGTGAAAGACACTGCAAATAGTTTTTTTCAAAAATGTCCCCCACTTTTTGTCGATTTGAACAAGTGGGGGATGACTGCCTATAAGTGAGAGAATCAAAATAGGGAATGATGAAGTCATGAACATTGATCAATTTCAAGAAAAACTTAAAGAAAAAGGAATTATATTGACTTCTTTTCAGCTTGAGCAATTCGAACGCTATTACGAAATGCTTGTGGACTGGAACGAGCGAATGAATTTGACTGCCATAACCGATCGGGAAGAAGTCTATTTAAAACATTTTTATGATTCGATTTCCGCTGCTTTTTATTTCGATTTTCGCAAAGAATGGTCGGTATGTGACGTGGGAGCGGGGGCCGGTTTTCCAAGCATTCCTTTAAAAATCGTATTTCCATCGTTAAAAATAACCATTGTCGATTCTTTAAAAAAACGAATTACCTTTTTGGAGGAATTAGCCAAAACATTGAAATTGGAAAATACGTCCTTTTACCATGACCGCGCAGAAAGTTTTGGACAAAAGAAAGAGCATCGCGAGCATTACGATGTGGTCACGGCTAGAGCCGTTGCCAGAATGTCGGTGTTGAGCGAACTGTGTTTGCCGCTTGTGAAAGAAAATGGAGCCTTTTTGGCGATGAAAGCTGCCTATGCCCAAGAAGAACTGCGTGCGGCTGAAAAAGCCATCTCCACTTTGGGAGGCAAAATCAAAGAAATTGGATCGTTTCTGTTGCCGTACGAACAAAGCGAAAGAAATATTATCTGGATTGAAAAAGTAAAACAAACGCCTAAAAAATATCCGCGCAAGCCTGGAGTGCCTAATAAAATGCCGTTGGAATAACGTTCCATAATAAGGAGAAAAAAGTTATTATAGAGAGGGAAAAGTCCGGACCGTCAAAATATTTTCCGGGAAATATATAAAAAATGTCGAAAGAAGATTACTGAAAAACACGAATTGACCATTGGTATGGCAGGAACTTGTCGTCAAGATAAAGAATATGTAATAAGGGAGTTTCCTAAAGGTGGTGGAGGACGATGAAGCATCCTTTCTCTCGTTTTTTTGGTTTGGGTGAAAAAGAAGTTGATGAAACGCAAGAAATAATGAGTGAGAGAGAAGAAGTAAAACACATCCCCATATCCCAAATTATCCCCAATCGTTTTCAGCCGAGAACGATTTTTGATGATGAAAAAATAATAGAATTATCCAGAACAATTCATACGCATGGGATTATTCAGCCGATTGTTGTCAGGGAATTTGAGCAAGGAAAATATGAAATCATTGCTGGCGAGAGACGTTGGCGGGCTGTCCAGAAATTAGGATGGGAAACGGTACCGGCTATTATAAAGAATTTAAATGATACGGAAACAGCTTCTGTGGCCTTAATCGAAAACTTACAGAGGGAAGAGCTTTCACCCATAGAAGAGGCAATGGCTTACGGCAAGCTGTTAGAGCTTCATAATTTAACTCAAGAGGCTTTAGCTCAAAGGCTGGGAAAAGGTCAATCCACTGTGGCCAATAAGCTTCGTCTCCTAAAACTGCCTCAAGAAATCCAAGAGTCTTTATTGAAAAAAAACATTACAGAAAGACATGCGAGGGCGCTCATTCCTCTCAAAGATCCTGAAAAACAAATTCAGCTGTTGAATGAAATTATCGAGAAAAATTTGAATGTCAAACAAACCGAAGAACGAGTTGCCAAAATGTTAGACAAAACACCGGCAAAACCGAAACCGAGAAAAAAAGCAATCAGCAAAGATATGAGAATTGCGGTTAATACGATCAGACAGTCCCTTACCATGGTTGCAAAAAGTGGAATCAAGCTGGATTCAGAAGAAAAAGATTTAGGAGAGTTTTATCAAATTACCATTCGAATCCCGAAAAAAAAATCATAGATTACGTGAGTGAGAAGCATTCAATTTCATAAATGTTTCTCACTTTTTCATGGACTTTTCACATTTGTCTTCATTGCATCGATACGACCAGTCTCCTCCTAATCTTTCTCCCTCTTAAATAAACAAAAAATTTTGATTTTAAAAAAATAATTTAGATTTAAGAATCTTTTATAAAAAGTAAGTTTCGCTTTATTCTATCGTGGTTAAATCTGCACTGTACTTTAACACAGCCTTTGATAAAATAGATTACATAATTGGTAGAGCAAAAAGGTAGGTGAAAACCGTGGGCAAGGTCATAGCAATTGCAAATCAAAAAGGAGGAGTGGGGAAAACAACGACATCCGTCAATTTGGGCGCTTGTCTTGCTTACATAGGAAAAAAGGTTCTGCTCGTAGATATCGATCCTCAAGGAAATGCAACGAGCGGTGCCGGTATTGAAAAGGGAGAAATTCAGCAATGCATTTATGATGTTTTAGTTGATGATGCTGATATAGCCAAAATAGTGAACCCGACCGCTGTTGAAAATTTGTATGTTGTTCCGGCAACGATCAATCTTGCAGGTGCTGAGATTGAACTCGTCCCCACTATTTCCCGGGAAGTGCGATTGAAAAGCGCATTGGATAAAATCAAGCATGAATATGATTTCATTATTATAGATTGTCCCCCTTCATTAGGTTTGTTAACGATTAATGCATTGGCAGCAGCTGATTCCGTAATTATTCCCGTTCAATGCGAATATTATGCTCTCGAGGGGCTGAGCCAACTTTTAAATACCGTTCGTCTTGTCCAAAAACATTTAAACCATGATCTTACTATTGACGGCGTTCTTCTTACCATGCTGGATGCTCGGACGAATCTGGGTATTCAAGTCATTGAAGAAGTCAAAAAATATTTTCAGGATAAAGTCTATCGAACGATCATTCCCCGCAATGTCCGGCTGAGTGAAGCGCCTAGCCATGGAAAGCCTATTATACTTTATGATCCCAAATCAAGGGGAGCAGATGTTTATTTAGATTTTGCCAAGGAGGTGGCCATGAATGGCTAAGGGACTCGGGAAAGGAATAGACGCCCTATTTAAAAATTTGGAACCGGCCAATGAAGAAGTCATCAAAGAAGTAAAATTAAAAGAACTGCGCCCTAATCCTTATCAGCCACGGAAAATTTTCCATAAAGAAAAAATTAAAGAATTAGAGCAATCCATAGCAGAACATGGAGTGCTGCAGCCGTTGATTGTCAGAAAGAGTATAAAGGGATATGAGATTGTTGCAGGGGAAAGACGTTTTCGAGCGGCAAAAGAAGCGGGATTGGAAAAAGTCCCGGTGATTGTACGAGAAATGAAAGATGAGCAAATGATGGAACTGGCTGTTCTTGAAAACCTGCAGCGGGAGGATTTAACACCTATTGAAGAAGCAGCCGCCTATCAAATGCTAATGGATAAACTTGGTTTAACTCAGGAAGAATTAGCGAATAGATTAGGAAAAAGCCGTCCACATATAGCCAATCATCTTCGTCTTCTTTCTCTACCACCTGAAATTCAAGCTTATATTTCGGACGGGAAAATCTCCATGGGACATGGGAGAGCGTTGCTGGGGTTAAAGAAAAAAGAAAAGCTGCCTTATTTAGTCGGAAAAGTGATGAAAGAACATCTCAATGTCCGCCAGCTTGAAAAATTAATTCAGCAATTAAACGAAAATGTTTCACGTGAAACAAAAAAGAAAAAAGAAGAAAAAGATGTCTTTCTGAAAGAGCAAGAAAGCATTTTACGAGATCGACTGGGAACCAATGTGGTGATTCGCCAAGGAAAAAATAAAGAAAAGGGAAAAATCGAGATTGAATTTTTTTCAAAAGAGGATTTAAATCGAATCCTTCAGCTGCTCGATCAGCAAGAAAGATAAAGAAAACCATCCAACGATGGTTTATTTTTGGGGCTTTGTTTTAAATCGAGATTTCCTGCGAATTCTTATCGATATCATCGAAAACGCAAGATAATGACAATGCCGCTTCAAGATTGTAACAACTTCGGAAGTATTGGAGGAAATTGGAATGGTGCTTTTGGGCTCGTTGGTTAACGGATTGAGCATTTTAGCCGGCTCGATTATAGGGAAATTTTTACACAATATACCGGAAGGCATTAAAAATGCGGTAATGCATGCGATCGGATTGGCTGTATTAGTGCTTGGTCTGCAAATGGGATTGAAGAGCGAAAATTTTTTGGCCGTTGTGATCAGTTTAGTTGCCGGTGTTGTCATCGGAGAATGGATGGCGTTGGAAGACAAATTAAATCAATTAGGCATATGGATCGAAAGAAAAATAGGCAATCATTCAAACCGTAGTGGGAGCATTTCTGAAGGATTTGTGACCGCTACGCTCATTTTTGTTATTGGCGCCATGGGCATTGTGGGTGCTTTAGACAGCGGTATAAGGGGAAATCATCAAGTGCTGTTTACGAAGTCCATTCTGGATGGATTTACGGCGCTTATTTTAAGCTCCACTCTCGGAATGGGAGTTTTATTTTCGGCTATACCTGTTTTTCTATATGAAGGTTTGATCGCTTTGTTTGCCACACAAATTAACCATTTCGTCCCAAAAGAAATGATAGATTCCTTTATTACCGAAATGACATCGGTTGGAGGAATTATGATCTTCGCGATTGGCTTAAACGTTCTTGGGTTAACGAAAATCAAAGTGGCCAATTTTTTGCCAAGCCTTGTGGTGACGGTCATTCTTGTCATTTTTTACTATTTTGTTTGATAACTGCTAATGATATGATCATAGTAAAGTGGGCAGCCAGTATTTTTATGGGAGCTGTTGCCTTTCTTTCAGTTCCAATGGATAAAAAGATTTTTTGACGGGATAAAGGTAGGACGCCTCTAAAATGCCTCGCGATATGATTTTGGCCATTTTCATCACTAAATTTAGACGGGTATTTTGAAGAACAAAAAACTCCATGAATCCGCTGACGTTCACGATGCCAGTTAAATGGGCATCGCCTACAGGGGGCAGATCTTTTTGAACACCCGCTCCAGGTTTGACGGGCCCTAGATTGATTTGGATACATCCAATGCTTTTTAAGCGGCCCAGGCATGCGTCGATTCCAATAATAAACGGATTGTCAAAAGTGCTGTGTACTTTATGTAATTTTTCCTGTAAATTTACCGCATGAACCGGATCGTCCAACGTTCCCAAAACATGAAAAGAAGAAAGCTGTTTTTCTTCCAGCAATGTCCCAACTAAAGGCCCTAATGAATCGCCAGTAGACCGATCGGTTCCGATACATATGAATACGATCGGCCGATTTTGTTTAGGCAGAAGTGAGACAAGCTGTTTTGAAATGATTTGGACGGCGTTTTCATCTTCATAGTGAATTTTTACAGGCTCTATTTTCTTGTCCAGCCAATTTTTTATATTCATTTATACCGCTCCCTTCCGGATGTATTATAGTATACGGATAAACCAATTTTTCTATACGTGGGAATGCACAATCTTGCCAAAATATCTATCTGCAATATCCATTGTTGGATAAAAAAGGAATATTCGTTTCAAAAATAGATCAATGTTTTCGTTAAATGATAACCAAAAGGGGGGACCGACTTGAAAACTTGGGATAGATTGATTGAGCGGTTATGGGAAAGATTGACCAATGAAGATTTATGGCTGTCCATTGGTGAAGGAGCGCTGAAAATCATCGTAACGATATTGCTGGCAGCTATTGTGATTCGAATCGGAAAAGTGATGATCCGTAATATCTTTAAATTGCGTGCGAAATCTCTTTTAAACTTTTCGGAAAGAAGGGAAAACACCTTATTAAGGCTGCTGGAAAATGTTCTTACCTATGTGGTGTATTTTATCGCTTTTGTTAATATACTGTCGATTATGACATTTGATATAAAAGGTTTGATCGCGGGTGCTGGAGTAGTTGGTCTGGCTGTTGGTTTTGGAGCGCAAAGTTTAGTTAAAGATGTCATTACGGGATTTTTTATTATTTTCGAGGATCAATTTTCAGTAGGCGACTATATTCGCATTGGCAAATATGAAGGATATGTGGAAGAAATCGGGCTGCGGACGACAAAAATCAAAAGCTGGACAGGCGAGCTTCATATTTTGCCTAATGGCAGTATAACAGAAGTGACGAACTTTTCTTTGCACAACAGTTTAGCGATTGTCGACGTTACCGTTGCTTATGAAGAAAATATTGAGGAAGTGGAGCAAACGATTGAAGAGCTCTTAAAGACCCTTCCTGATAAATACGAAGAGTTAGTTGCTCCACCACAGCTGCTTGGCATCCAAAACATGGGGGCAACGGAAGTAGTATTGAGAATTGTTGCCGAAACAACGCCCATGAATCATATGTATATTGCCCGGATGATAAGAAAAGAAGTAAAATTGTGTCTAGATGAAAAAGGCATCGAAATCCCATTTCCGCATCTTGTCATGTATTCTCGTGAAGAAAAAGAAAGCATGATTGGAAAAAAAGACACGGAAAGGAGTTAGGAGGGTGATCGTGTATGGACACCAAAACTTTTCAGCTGCATGATATTGTAGAAATGAAAAAGCAGCATCCATGTGGAACGAACCGTTGGCAAATCATCCGAATGGGGATGGACATCCGTATAAAATGCCAGGGCTGCGGACATAGTGTGTTGATTCCAAGAAAAGAGTTTGTGAAAAAAATGAAAAGGGTATTGGAATCGGCTGATCAGGAAAACTAGACGAAAATGAGGCCATTTTCAGAGGGGCTGTCCCCTCTATTAAAATTGGCCTCTTATTTGTCCATTGAGAAAATGGAGAAATCTTACAATCTTTGATGAGAACCACTCAGGTCTTTTTCTTTGTCAAAAAAGTTTTCCTTTGCCACACAGCTGTTTTGTAATGTTTCCACGATATGACAATGGTTTGTCATTTGAGATGCTTCTTGAATCACAAAAAAGCCTATCTCTTGATGACAAAGACGTTCACTCTTTTTCATTGGAAGTATTCGGAACAGGATTAAAAGAGATGCCAAGACGCGGTTCTTGTCATTTTTCTTTCTTATCTCTATAATTGGAAAAGGTTTTATTGTAGACTGACAATTTTTTATTCTTTTTTCAAGAGGAAAGAGGCTCATTTATAAATATCTTTTTCTTTGTTGCAGCCGTTTTTAGAAAGCAGAACAATTATGGATGAAAGTTATATAAATAGAGGAGTGACTATTTATGGCTTTAACAGCCGGAATTGTCGGCTTGCCGAACGTTGGAAAATCTACCTTATTTAATGCGATTACAAAGGCGGGAGCTGAATCAGCGAACTATCCATTTTGTACGATTGATCCCAATGTAGGAATGGTGGAAGTTCCGGATCAACGTCTTAATCGATTGGCAGAGATCGTTCATCCCAAAAAAATCGTTCCGACCACTTTTGAATTCACAGATATTGCCGGAATTGTAAAAGGTGCCAGCAAAGGGGAAGGATTAGGAAATAAATTTCTTTCCCATATTCGCCAAGTGGATGCGATTTGTCATGTCGTAAGATGTTTTGCCGATGAAAATATTACCCATGTTGCTGGAAAAGTAGATCCGATTGCCGATATAGAAACGATCAATTTAGAATTAATTTTGGCGGACTTGGAAACAGTTGAAAAGCGAATTGGAAAAGTGGAAAAGATCGCGAAGCAAAAAGATAAAGCAGCTATGGCTGAATTTGAAGTGTTGAGCAAATTAAAAGAAGCCTTTGAAGCGGAAAAACCGGCTCGTACGGTAGAATTCACCGAAGAACAAGAAAAACTTGTGAAAGGTTTCCAATTGTTGACGATGAAACCGGTTCTTTATGTCGCCAATGTAGGAGAAGACGATGCAGCGGACGCCTCCAACAACCAATATGTACAGCAAGTACGTGAATTTGCAGAAAAAGACAATGCTGAAGTCATCGTGGTATGTGCAAAGATTGAGGAAGAGATCGCCGAATTGGAGGATGAAGAAAAAGCGATGTTCCTTCAAGAACTAGGCATCGAAGAATCAGGGCTTGATCAATTGATTCGCGCTGCTTATCATTTGCTCGGTTTGGCGACGTATTTTACGGCGGGTGAGCCGGAAGTGCGCGCTTGGACGTTTAAAAAAGGAATGAAAGCACCGGAATGCGCCGGTATTATCCATTCGGATTTTGAACGAGGATTTATCCGGGCGGAAGTAGTTTCTTATGAAGACTTAATCGAAGCAGGTTCTATGGTTGGGGCCCGCGAAGCCGGCAAAGTGCGACTGGAAGGAAAAGATTATGTCGTGCAGGATGGAGATGTCATTCATTTCCGTTTCAACGTATAATGAAGTTGATGGGAAAATCCGCTGTGTTTTTAGCGGATTTTTTCTTTTCAGTGTATATTAAGGAAACAAATTATTTTGTAACAGTTGAAAATACAAGATTCAGTTGAAAAGCGATCTTTTTTTCAGATTTTAAAAAATAATCAGGAACATTCGTTCTGTTTATGGTATAATAAACAAGACAATGATAGATACACATTACCATCGTTTTTTTATACTGCACAACATTTATGGGAAATTGCTTTTTCGTTAAAACTATGGTATACTATCAACTTGTGAGTAATGAAAGATTATTACTCCTTGCTCTTTTTACTAAAAGAGCCGTATAGACCATGAGGAGGTGAAAGAATGATGAGAAAGTACGAATTAATGTACATTATCCGCCCAAATGTTGATGATGAAACGAAAAAATCAATCGTAGAACGTTTTGACAACATTTTGTCTTCCAACGGAGCGGAAATCATCGATTCGAAAGAGTGGGGAAAACGTCGTTTAGCTTACGAAATTAACGACTTCCGCGAAGGAATTTACCACATTGTTCATGTAAATTCTAATCCGGAAGCTGTTCAAGAATTCGATCGCTTAGCTAAAATCAGCGACGATATCATTCGCCACATCGTTGTTAGAGAAGAAGAATAATCGGATGAATTTTTGTAATCTCGATCATATATGTTTCACGTGAAACACGTGTAAAAAAGGAGGTTGATTCTGATGATGAACCGTGTCGTTTTAGTCGGTCGGTTAACAAGGGATCCTGAGCTTCGGTATACACCGAATGGAGTGGCAGTTGCAACTTTTACTCTTGCTGTCAATCGTAATTATACGAATCAACAGGGTGAAAGAGAAGCGGATTTTATTAATTGTGTCGTATGGCGACGACCTGCTGAAAATGTGGCAAACTATTTGAAAAAAGGTAGCTTAGCTGGTGTGGATGGCCGTTTGCAAACACGAAACTATGAAGCGCAAGACGGAAGACGTGTATACGTGACGGAAGTGTTAGCCGAAAGCGTTCAATTTTTGGAACCACGCGGCGCTTCTTCTAATACAGCCGACCGCAGCGGTGAATTGGGAGTATATGGTGGCCAAAAACCTCAGGATTTTCCTTTTAGCCCTAATCAGAATCAACGTAGAAACGATGATTATACACGTGTGGATGAAGATCCGTTTGCCAATGACGGACAACAAATTGATATTTCTGATGATGATCTCCCATTTTAAAGAAATTTGGACAAAGGAGGGAATGACATGGCTGGACGCAGAGGCGGACGTAGACGTCGGAAAGTGTGCTATTTCACAGCAAATGGAATTACGCACATCGACTATAAAGATGTAGATCTTTTGAAAAAGTTCATTTCTGAACGTGGAAAAATCCTTCCACGTCGTGTAACGGGAACGAGTGCTAAATATCAACGGCAATTAACTCGTGCCATCAAACGGGCACGTCAAATGGCACTTCTGCCATATGTAGCGGAAGATAAATAAGGTTTTCTTAGTAAGCAGCAGGGAATGGAATCCTTGCTGCTTTTGCTTATTTGTAAAATAAGCGCCATCTGTTTAATAGGATGAAATCTGTGTTTCTTCTGCACATTCCATAAAACAGAGCGATTTCAACAGTCTGCCAAGAATATTGAATCATCGTGATATGAAAGCTAAAATGGTAAGTGATGAACTTAAGCAACTTACCATGACATAGAGAGGTGTTTTTGTGAAAAATACGCAAATATTAAAAGGAGTGATGATGCTCGCTCTCTATGCAGTCCTGTTACTCATCACTCTTTACATACCGGTACTTTGGATTGCATCAAGCTTTTTTCTTATATTGCCATTTTTCATATACAGCGCAAAATACCCTGCCAAAAACTCAGTCATGCTCATCATTGCAGCCATTATCATATCTATGATAACGGGAAATATTGTCGCTGTTTCGATTGGGTTTGCCTATGGAACAACAGGTGCGGCGATGGGTTATTTTCTTTATCGAAAAAAAGGGAAGTTCTCTGTTTATATGGCGGGAAGTTTGGTCTTTTTGGCCAATACGATCATTCAATACGTGGTCGCTGTTCTTTTCTTCCATTTTAATTTTATTGATGATTCCATGAAAATGTTGAGAGAATCGTTTGAGCGATCCGTTCATATGATGGATCAACTGGGAGAGCCCGTTCCTGACAAAGCAATGGAGCAATTCGAATTTGGCATGGACTATTTCCGTGCTCTTGTGCCAAGTATATTTGTCGTTTCTTCGTTTGTCATGGTTTTCCTGTTTACAGTCATCCATTTTCCGATTTTGAAAAGATTAGGGGTTGAGGTTCCCTCTTGGAAGCCTATCCGTGAATGGCAAATGCCGAAAAGCGTATTATGGTATTATATCATCGTTTTAATCGCAGCCATTATCTTTGTTCCTGAAAATGGGAGTATGTGGTATATGATTTATATAAATTTGTTATTTATGCTGCAAATCTGTCTCACCATTCAAGGGATTTCGTTTCTTTACTTTTTCGGGAACTTAAAAAATTGGCCGAAAGCGGTCCCAACAGCGCTGACAGTTCTTTCTTTTCTCTTTTTTCCGGTGCTTTATCTTGTTCGGATATTAGGTATAATGGATTTAGGTTTTGATTTAAAACAGCGCCTCCAACAAAAACCATGACTTAGGAGCTGAAGTTATGCTTTCTTATTATAACAGGCGGAACATAAGGTATCCGTTGATCGGATTAATCATTATGTCCATTGCTTTGTTATCTGTGCTAGCGCTATTTTACTGGTGGTTAAGCCTCGTTGGGTTTATCATTATAGCTGCTTTATTTTTTCAAATTTTCCGTTCAGAGCAATTGATTTCCCACGAAATTGAAGAGTATATCTCAACGCTTTCTTATCGTGTCAAACGAGTGGGAGAAGAAGCCTTGACGGAAATGCCGATTGGGATCTTGCTTTTTAACGAGGATCTCTACATTGAATGGACAAATCCTTTTTTTGCTTCTTATTTTAAGGAAGAAACGTTAATAGGACGGTCACTTTATGAAGTAGCGGAAGAACTCGTACCGATGATCAAACAGGAATCAAGGGAAGAGATTGTGACTTTACATGACAGGCAGTTTCGGGTGGTGTTTAAGCCGGAAGAACGGCTTATGTATCTGTTTGATGAAACGGACCATCAAGAAATGGTCAGGAAATTTAAAGACGCTAAAACGGTGATTGCAATTATATATTTGGATAATTATGATGATCTTACACAAGGAATGGATGATCAAACTCGAAGCAGCCTAAATAGTATGGTGACTTCTCTATTAAATAAGTGGGCAAAAGAGTTTGGAATTTTTCTGAAGAGAACTTCTACAGAAAGATTTGTTGCCGTTTTCAATGAGGGGATTTTAAAGAAACTTGAAAAAGAAAAATTTTCTGTATTAGATGAAGTACGGGAATTGACTTCTAAGCATAATGTTCCGCTAACTTTGAGTTTTGGAATTGGAACGGGCGCAATGTCTCTGCCGGAACTGGGGACGTTGGCACAATCCAGTTTGGACTTAGCCCTTGGGCGTGGAGGCGACCAAGTTGCCATTAAAGAATCGAGCGGAAAAGTCAAGTTTTACGGTGGAAAAACCAATCCAATGGAAAAAAGGACTAGAGTTCGCGCGCGAGTGATTTCTCACGCGTTAAAGGAATTGATGATTGCCAGCGATAAAGTAATGGTGATGGGCCATAAATTTCCGGATATGGACGCAATCGGCGCGGCAATTGGGATAAGCAAAATGGCTCGTATGAATCAGAAGGAAGGCTATATCGTATTAAATTTTTCTCAAATAGATAAGGGTGTGAAACGGCTGCTGGCGGAAGTGAAGAAAGACCCTGACCTCTATTCGCGCTTTATTACTCCGGATGAGGCGTTGGAAATGGTCACAGAAAAAACGTTGCTGGTAGTAGTGGATACTCATAAGCCTTCGCTCGTGATTGATGAGAAATTATTGAGTAAAATAGAGAAGATAGTGGTAGTCGATCATCATCGCCGAGGGGAGGATTTCGTCCAAAATCCGATGCTCGTCTATATGGAACCATACTCCTCCTCTACTTCAGAGTTGGTAACGGAATTACTAGAGTACCAGCCAAAAGAAGAAAAAATCTCCATGCTGGAGGCGACGGCTCTGCTTGCCGGAATTACGGTGGACACCAAAAGCTTCTCATTGAGAACCGGATCACGGACATTTGATGCAGCTTCCTACTTGAGGGCACAAGGAGCTGATACCGCTCTAGTTCAAAAATTTTTAAAAGAAAATATTGATACGTATATTCAGCGTTCGAAACTAATTGAAACTGTATCCATCCAGCCAAATGGAATTGCGGTTGCCGTGGGAAGCGAAGAAGAGGAATACGATCCCGTTTTGATCGCGCAGGCAGCCGACACGTTGCTTATGATGGACGGCGTGAGAGCCTCCTTTGTCATTGCCAAGCGGAAAGATAACAAAGTGGGAGTCAGCGCCCGTTCTCTTGGTGACGTCAATGTACAGCTAATTATGGAGGAATTGGAAGGCGGAGGACATTTGACCAACGCCGCAACACAACTGGAGGATACGACCATCGAGGAAGTCGAAGTTCGACTTTGGAAAGCTATTCAAAAATATGTAGAAGGGGGAATGGAATCATGAAAGTAATATTCCTTCAAGATGTAAAAGGCAAAGGAAAAAAAGGAGAAATTAAAAATGTGGCAGATGGATACGCCCACAATTTCTTATTCAAAAAGAATTTGGCGATCGAAGCGACGCCAGCCAATTTAAAAGCTTTGGAAGCACAAAAGAAAAAAGAAGCGGAATTGGCAAAGCAAGAACTGGAAAATGCTAAAAAATTAAAAGAAGTTCTTGAAAACACGACGGTGGAATTAAAAGCAAAAGCTGGAGAAGGCGGGCGATTGTTCGGCTCTGTCACAAGCAAACAAATCGCGGAAGAATTAAACAAAACCCATAAAATTAAACTGGATAAACGGAAAATTGAATTGGACGATGCCATTCGTTCATTGGGATATACGAACGTTCCGGTTAAGCTTCATCCTGACGTTACGGCCGTGTTAAAAGTTCATGTTTCAGAAGACAACTAATTTTACCAAACCGTTCGGCTTGTTTTCATGATAAAATAGTTAAAAAGAAAAGGGCTGATTCAGAGGGTTAAGATCCCTTTGACAATATATAGATAAACTATATCCATCATCCTTGTCTATATATTGTGAATTTGGAGGGCGAACTCTGTGAGTCGGCCTTCTTTTCATGAGGGACTCTGAATACCTTCTAACCATTTGGGAGTGGTTATGATGAGTGATCTATTGATGGATAGAATTCCCCCGCAAAATATAGAAGCGGAACAAGCCGTTTTAGGGGCTATTTTTTTAGAACCTTCTGCTTTGATCACCGCGTCGGAGATTTTAAGTCCTACTGATTTTTACCGAAGCGCCAACCAAAAAATTTTTAGTGTGATGCTGAAATTAAGTGATGAAGGAAAAGCGGTGGATGTGATTACCGTTACAGAAGAATTGGCTGCTTCCAACAATTTGGAGGATGTCGGCGGGGTAGCGTATTTGACTGAACTTGCCGGAAGCGTACCGACAGCCGCCAATATTGAATATTACGCTAAAATTGTTGAAGAAAAATCGTTGTTGAGAAGGTTAATTCGAACAGCGACAGAGATTGCCCAAGAAGGCTACACACGAGAAGACGATGTTGACGATCTGTTAAACGATGCGGAAAAAAGAATTATGGAAGTTGCCCAGAGAAAAAATACTTCTGGGTTTCACAATATAAAAGACGTACTCGTCCGGACGTATGACAATATTGAGATGCTTCATAATCGCAAAGGCGATGTAACCGGAATTCCGACTGGATTCGCTGAATTGGATCGGATGACCGCGGGATTCCAGCGCAGCGATTTAATTATTGTCGCCGCCCGTCCATCTGTCGGGAAAACGGCTTTTGCACTCAATATTGCCCAAAACGTCGCTACAAAGACCGATGAAAATGTAGCCATTTTCAGTTTGGAAATGGGGGCTGAGCAGCTCGTCATGCGGATGTTGTGTGCGGAAGGGAATATCAATGCCCAAAACTTGCGGACAGGGACATTGACGGAAGAAGATTGGCGAAAATTAACGATGGCAATGGGAAGCTTGTCCAATGCCGGCATTTTTATAGACGATACACCGGGCATTCGCATCAACGAAATTAGGGCCAAGTGCCGCCGTTTAAAACAAGAACATGGGCTTGGCATGATCGTCATTGATTATTTGCAGCTGATTCAAGGCAGCGGACGCTCTGGAGAAAACCGCCAGCAGGAAGTGTCGGAAATCTCCCGCTCGTTAAAAGCGTTGGCAAGAGAATTGGAAGTCCCTGTCATTGCTTTATCTCAGCTGTCTCGTGGAGTGGAACAGCGCCAGGATAAACGGCCGATGATGTCGGATATCCGTGAATCGGGAGCTATAGAGCAAGATGCCGATATTGTAGCTTTTTTGTATCGGGATGATTATTATGATAAAGAATCTGAGAATAAGAACATTATTGAAATCATCATTGCAAAGCAAAGAAACGGTCCTGTCGGCACTGTTCAACTGGCTTTTATAAAAGAATACAATAAATTTGTCAATTTGGAACGGCGGTATGATGAAGCTTCCATTCCGCCGGGAGCATAAGAGAGGCATATCTTCTGAAAAAATGCCTCTCTTTTTTTATGCAGTTAAATACTCTAATATTGAGATTTATTTTGGGTTTTAGAAAAAAAGTATTATTTGTGAATCATTAGGTATTGAAGGAATAAAACGAAATTAGCCAAATGGGGCCTTTTCGCTTGCTCTCTATTGTCATCACGGAATTTTTCTGCTCGTGAAAATGATTTTTACGAACGAAAACAATTTATATAAAAATAAATGTTCGGATTTTGAATTGACTAACAAGAGAAGATATTGGTAAAATAAAAAAGGTGCCAAAACTAAAAGTTCATCTTCCAAGTGATGGTGGTATCTTGAACATGGAAGTTGTTCAGACCGGGATCTCAAACATGACTTTTGAGTTTTCTGCCGGTTTAAACAATAGAAACGATAAAAGGACCTTGCGGAGGTGCGGAGAATGTCATCAGTAGTTGTGGTTGGAACCCAGTGGGGGGACGAAGGAAAAGGAAAAATAACGGACTTTTTGTCCGAGCATGCTGAAGTGGTTGCTCGCTACCAAGGAGGCAATAATGCCGGCCATACAGTCCGTGTGAATGGAGTGACATATAAACTTCATTTAATTCCCTCAGGGATTTTTTATAAAGAAAAAATATGCGTGATTGGAAACGGTGTGGTGATTGATCCAAAAGCGCTTGTTGAAGAGCTCAATTACTTGCGAGACCACGGTGTATCCACAGAAAACTTGCGTATTAGCGACCGGGCTCATGTGATCCTTCCTTATCATTTGAAGCTGGATGAAGTAGAAGAAGAGCGCAAAGGAGCCAACAAAATCGGTACGACGAAAAAAGGAATTGGTCCTGCTTACATGGATAAGGCGGCGCGAGTCGGCATTCGCATTGCGGATTTGCTGGATAGAGAAATATTTGAAGAAAAGCTTGCCCACAATTTGAAAGAAAAAAATCGTCTATTGGAACGTTTTTATGAAACAGAAGGCTTTAAATTGGAAGACATTTTAGATGAGTATTACGAATACGGACAGCAGATCAAAAAGTATGTGTGTGATACGTCCGTAGTATTAAACGATGCGATTGATGAAGGACGCCGTGTGCTTTTTGAAGGGGCTCAAGGAGTCATGCTCGATATCGACCAAGGTACATATCCGTTTGTGACATCTTCTAACCCGGTTGCTGGCGGTGTGACTATTGGATCTGGCGTAGGTCCGACTAAAATCAATCATGTTGTCGGTGTGTGCAAAGCCTATACATCCCGTGTTGGAGACGGTCCTTTTCCAACAGAACTGCATGATGAAATAGGCGACCATATTCGTGAAGTTGGCCGCGAGTATGGAACCACAACCGGCCGTCCGCGTCGTGTCGGCTGGTTTGATAGCGTAGTGGTACGTCATGCTCGCCGTGTCAGCGGCATAACGGATTTATCACTGAATTCGATCGATGTGCTGACAGGGTTAAAGACGGTAAAAATTTGCACTGCTTATCGGTATAAAGACCAAATATTGAGCCATTATCCTGCCAATTTGCGCGTGCTGTCAGAATGCGAACCGGTTTATGAAGAATTGCCAGGATGGACAGAAGATATTACCGGTTGTAAAACGTTGGATGAACTTCCGGAAAATGCTCGTCATTATGTGGAACGCATTTCGCAGTTGACCGGTATTCCTCTTTCCCTCTTTTCGGTCGGTCCAGATCGTTCGCAAACAAATGTGGTGCGCAGCGTCTGGTCGCAAAATTAAACAAAAATAGGCTGACTTCTAAAAGATTGGACTCCTCCGAAGTTTACGATATATGGAGATGATCAAAGCAGATTATCGAGTATATTGTGAAGGAGGAGTTCAAACTTTAGATGAGGTCAGCTTTTTTTTACATCCCATTCTTTTTTTCGACAAATCTTTTAAAAAGGTGTTGTCTAAATATCAAATGTTGTGTTATTATTAACAACGTCGCCGCTAATCATATCTTGAAAGATCATGCTCCCGGTGCGATTTCAGATACACAGTACAAACACCTATTGAAATTAGTCATTCGAGAGCGGGCGGCAAAAGGATGTTGGCAGCTTGAGCTGTTCATTGATGAAAAGACAGGACAAGCGGTTCTAGCCGTAATGATTAGGTTTCTTTGTCCAAACTTCTTTATACATAAGAAGCATTCACATTTAATAAAGAGCCATTAGCTCAGTCGGTAGAGCATCTGACTTTTAATCAGAGGGTCGGAGGTTCGAATCCTCCATGGCTCACCATTTCGGCCCGTTGGTCAAGTGGTTAAGACACCGCCCTTTCACGGCGGTAACACGGGTTCGAATCCCGTACGGGTCACTTGCCAGAAGAAAAGCTTCTTGCTGCCAACTTCCTTTCATGATGAATATTGGTCCCGTAGTGTAGCGGTTATCACGCCTGCCTGTCACGCAGGAGATCGCGGGTTCGATTCCCGTCGGGACCGCCATTTTCAAAAATTGAACTTTTGCTTTGTTTCGTCAAAATTTGGCGCGGCAATCGTTGAATGAATGCATGGACGAATGAATAAGCAGATCAAATTTTTTATTGCGGCTTGGTAGCTCAGTCGGTAGAGCAAAGGACTGAAAATCCTTGTGTCGGCGGTTCGATTCCGTCCCAAGCCACTCAAAGAAGCATTGCGATGACATATTGCTCTCGCAGTGCTTCTTTTTTCATATACCGCCGATGTCCATTTGACAACATTCAAATTCAGAAATGACGAATAGTGTTGATTTTTCCATCAACAGGTCGGATGAAAAGGTATCAAGAAAGTGTTAAAGTAATAAAAGACCTGTTCTATTTTACATTGAAATGATTTGATAATATATAAATTGTAGGATTCTCAATAAAAGAGGAGAGTAAGTATGCAAAAGAAAATTCTTGTTGTAGACGATGAAAAACCGATTGCAGATATATTGGAGTTTAATTTAAAAAAAGAAGGTTATGAAGTACATTGTGCTTATGATGGGGAAACAGCCATGCAAATGGTGGAGGATATCCAACCAGATATGATATTGCTTGATATTATGCTTCCGGGAAGAGACGGCATAGAAGTTTGCCGGGAAGTGCGGAAAAAATACGAAATGCCGATAATCATGTTGACGGCAAAGGATTCTGAGATTGACAAAGTTCTCGGTTTGGAATTGGGAGCCGACGACTATGTGACAAAACCATTCAGTACACGGGAATTATTAGCTCGTGTAAAAGCAAATCTGCGTCGCCATCAAAATGTGTCGACACAATCAAATGAAGAAGAGAATAACAGTGAGATTACGATTGGACCATTAGTCATTCATCCTGATGCATATGTTGTTTCAAAACGTGGAGAAACCATTGAATTGACGCATCGCGAGTTTGAACTGCTCCATTATTTGGCAAAACATATCGGCCAAGTTATGACCCGAGAGCATTTGCTTCAAACAGTTTGGGGATACGATTATTACGGGGATGTTCGGACAGTAGACGTCACCATCCGACGCTTGCGTGAAAAAATTGAAGATAATCCAAGCCACCCGACATGGATTGTCACACGTCGTGGAGTAGGTTATTATTTGCGTACTCCGGATCAGGAGTAGAATTCGATGAAAAAAGTTGGTTTTTTTCGCTCAATCCGGGTCAAATTTGTTGTGATCTATGTCCTCTTGATTTTGTTTGCCACGCAGGTGATCGGCGTTTATTTTGCCCGTGAACTGGAAACAAAACTTGTCACCAATTTTAAAAACTCATTGAAGGAACGAGTCGACTTACTAGAGTATAATTTGCGCGAAGAAATGCTCAAAGACCGGAATGAAAATTCGGCGATATTAGAAAAAGACATTCGCAAAATTTTGGGGGATTTTGCAGCTTCTGACGTGTCAGAAGTGCGAGTGATTGATAACCACAATCGGATTATCGGGACTTCTGATCCTAACAACCAAGGAATTGTCGGACAAAGAACAACAGAGCTGGCGGTCAAGAGAACGCTTGCTGTCGGTTCGGAAGAAGACAAGATATATTTGGATCAGCAGACCCACAACCGCATTTGGGTGTATACTTCCCCCATTGTCTCCAATAAAGAGGTAATCGGGGCCGTCTATCTGGTTGCCAAAATTGAAAATGTCTTTAAACAAATGAATGAAATTAAACAAATCTTTATATCAGGAACCATCATCGCTTTATTGATAACTGCTTTTCTCGGTATTTTGATTGCCAATACGATTACAAAACCGATTACTGAAATGAGGCGGCAGGCCCTTGCAATGGGAAAAGGGAATTTTTCGAGAAAAGTAAAAGTATATGGCAATGATGAAATCGGTCAGCTGGCGATAACGTTTAATAATATGACAAAACGTTTGCAAGAAGCCCAAGCTTCCACTGAAAGCGAGAGAAGAAAATTATCTTCCGTATTATCTTATATGACAGACGGTGTCATTGCGACCGACAGAAGAGGGCGCGTTATTTTAATCAACAAGCCGGCTACTGAAATGTTGAATGTTTCACGTGAAACAATAATGTCCGAATCGATTGTCACTCTGCTTCATTTAGAGGGCCAATATGAATTCGAGGACTTACTGAATATGAAAGATTCCATTAATCTCGATTTCAGCACGAAAGATCGTCCTTATATTTTAAGAGCCAATTTTTCGATTTTACAAAAAGAAACCGGGTTTTTAAACGGACTGATTGTCGTTCTGCATGATATTACAGAACAAGAAGAAATCGAAATGGAACGTAAAGAGTTTGTCGCCAATGTGTCTCATGAATTGAGAACTCCATTAACCACCATGCGAAGCTATTTAGAAGCGCTGGCAGATGGAGCGTGGAAAGATCCGGAAATTGCACCGCGTTTTTTAGAAGTCGCGCAAAATGAAACAGAACGAATGATTCGGCTTGTTAATGATCTTCTTCAGCTTTCAAAAATGGACAATACCGATTTTAAACTGGAAAAAGAAGAACTAGATTTTGTGAAGTTTTTCCATAGAATTATTGATCGTTTTGAAATGACGAAAGAGCAGCATGTCGTTTTTGAAAGAAAACTTCCAAACTATCCGTTATATGTCGAGTTTGATCCGGACAAATTGACTCAAGTGCTGGACAACATTATTTCCAACGCCTTGAAATATTCTCCGGAAGGCGGTCAAATTACTTTCAAGGCGGAAGAAAAGAATCATTATATTGAGGTCAGCATTAAAGACCAAGGAATGGGTATACCGAAAAAGAACTTGGATAAGATTTTTGAGCGTTTTTACCGGGTGGATAAAGCACGTTCTCGTAAAATGGGAGGAACAGGACTGGGACTGGCAATCGCTAAACAGTTGATCACTGCTCATGGCGGAAAAATTTGGGCGACCAGTGTGGAAGGAAAAGGTACGACTATTTATTTGACGTTGCCATATGAACCATCAGAAGAGGAAGATTGGTCATGAAGAAGTATGAAAACATCAAATCCGTCATTTTAGCAGTGTTGGTGGTTGCCAGCGCGATTTTAACGTGGAACATATGGACGTATCAGCCGGATTATGAGACGATTAACAATCACTATTTATATGAAGTGGAGATCAGCGAAAATCGCGATGCTTCCAGTTTAATTAAACCTGTCAAGATCATCTTCCATAAAGAGGGTGCACATTACGGCACTGTGAATGAGCGAGATATCGATACCATGATGAAGGAATTGATGAAGTGGAAATTTTATGATTTCCGCAATGTATCTCGCTATTTCAACCAGAAGGAACTGCAAAGGCTGGTCAATGGAAACGGCCGAGTGGATATTGAATATTCGGCACAAGTTCCGCTCAAAATGTATCAAAATGTACTGCACTTTGAAGATAAGAAATTGCCCAACGGCACTTTTGATCATATTATTTTGAACGATATGAACACGGCTGGAAGTGAGGCAACGGTCTATTTCGTATCTGTTCATAACAAAGCTGTTTATAAAACCACAATCGCTTCCAGTCAACTGAAAGAATGGAAAAAAATTTATCTAACCAAAGTCAATGACAAGAAGGAATACAGCGCCTATAAGTTTAAAACCGGCACCGTTTACTTGCCGAAAGAAAAAACAACGATGATTCGTTATAAATATATTCCCGATTTTATAGAAACCGAAAAATTTAAAGATGCCCTCTTTAGCGATCCCCATTTTGTGAAAAAGAATGTCAATTCCGAAGGGGAAGAATATACGGATGGTTCGAGTTTGATGAGGGTCAATTACACCAATAATATGATGTTTTATGTCAACCCTGCCCAGGAAGCGGAACTGGGCCATATATCCGATCTGAATGATTTAATAGGGAAAAGCATTCAATTTGTGAATGAACATGGCGGCTGGACAGATAAATATCGCTATTTTGACAGCGACTTGAAGGAGTCAAAGATTGTGTATCGGCTTTTCGTGAATGGGTATCCCGTTTTTAATGAAAATGGAATGGCGGAAATTCAGCAATATTGGGGAAAAGAGAAAATTTATAAATATGAGCGCCCTTACTTTACTCTTAATATTTCACTGCCATCGGAAACTGTGGAAATCACGTTGCCGTCTGCTCAGGAGGCGTTGGATTTTCTTTCCAAACAGCCGGATTTTAATCCGGATTTACTGGAGGATATGGAAATTGGCTACCAATTAATCCATAGTCCAAAAACCCCTAAAATATTGATCTTGGAGCCGGCTTGGTACTATAAGTACGGCGAGTCATGGTTCCCGCTCACGAATAAAAATTCGGGAGGAGGGAATCAAAGTGGATTGGAGTAAAACGAAAACCATTTTTATTTTTGTTTTTTTCATACTCGATATTTTTTTGCTGACGGTTTTTTTGAACAAACATTCGGCCAGCCAATTTGATATTATCGAAGAATCGTCTATTCAAGACAAACTAAAAAACGATGATATTAAATACGATAAGCTGCCGGGCGAGGTGGGGAAACCCCCTCTGATTACTGCCAAAGCCAAAACATTTACCAAAAAAGAAGTAGCCGGATTGAATAAACAAAAAGCAGCGTTGACGAGCGATCAAACGATGATCGTTTCCCATTTGGATAAATCGATTCCTTTAGATAAAGATTGGAAGGAAAATCTAAAGAAGTTTGTAAAAGAAGAAGTGTTGTATGGAGATCATTATGAATATTGGGGTTACGACAAGGATCAAAACCAAATCATTTTTTCTCAAGTATTCAAAGGAAATAAGCTTTTTAAAAACGGCAGCGGGCAGATATTGTTTGAAGTAAATGACAACAATGAAATTGATTCTTATGAACAGACCATGCTGGAAGAAATCGAAGAAAATAATAAAGAAAGCGTCCTTCCGGCAACGCAAGCAGTCAATAATTTATATAAAAATGGAATGCTGAAGCCGAACAGTACGATTAAAAAAGCCGAACTCGGCTATTATACGTTGGTTCAGCTAACGGAGTCTCAAGTTCTTTCCCCTACTTGGCATTTTGCCATCGAACATAGAGGAAAAGTGAACCATCTATTTGTCAACGCTTTTGATGGCTCTATTCAGCAAACAGATAAAGAATGAATTGGGAGAGGATACCATGGCCATTCAATTTAGTGTACTTGCCAGCGGAAGCACTGGAAATGCCATTTACGTAGAAACAGATAAGCATTCGTTTTTAGTCGATGCAGGTTTAAGCGGAAAGCAAATGGAAGGATTATTTTCGAAAATAGGCCGCAATATTCGCGATTTGACCGGTATTTTGGTCACGCATGAACACAGCGACCATATTAAAGGCTTGGGAGTGCTGGCCCGCAAATACCAGCTTCCGATTTATGCGAATGAAAAAACATGGAGAGCGTTGGAAGGGCTGGTCGGAGAAATCCCTACTGACCAAAAATTTGTGTTTGAAATGGAATCGGTTCAGACATTCGGAGACTGCGACATTGAGTCTTTTGGGGTATCCCACGACGCAGCGGAGCCGATGTTTTATATTTTCCATCATGAAGGAAAAAAACTAGCTTTAATTACCGATACCGGATATGTAAGCGACCGCATGAAAGGAACGATCCGGAATGCCGATGTGTTTGTTTTTGAAAGCAATCATGATGTGGAAATGCTGCGGATGGGGAAATATCCTTGGAACATTAAACGGAGAATTTTGAGCGATGTGGGACACGTATCCAACGAAGACGCCGCTTTGGCTATGAGTGAAGTCATCGGCGATCGGACAAAACAAATCTATCTTGCTCACCTCAGTCAAGACAATAACATGAAAGAACTGGCAAGAATGAGCGTTTCTCAAACACTGGAACAGCGCGGGATCGTTGTTGGAGAGCAAGTGAGGCTGATGGATACCGATCCTAAAATCCCGACGACTTTGACGGCAGTATAAAGCAACACTTTTCATAGCGCCAGATGTATTAGATTCTTTTTCACTTCCTTGTTTTGTACATTTTTCTTTATAACCGATGATAGGGTTCTGTCGGCAAAGAACTTTTTCATTGAAACGGTGCTTCGAGAAGCAAGCTTATTGCCTAGTGTGAACGGCTTCTTTATAGATTCCTGGTCAAGAAATAGATCTGGATCAGCTTATGAGCATATCATAAGCCGCAAAGATTCCGTTGCCTTTTTCGACAGCTAGAGCCTAATACATAACGACCCGTCCTATTTTTGGGATGGGAAAGGCAAATCGCTTTGTGAATATTCCGATATTGTTTAAAATAAAAGCGGATGTTTTCATCCTTTTTTCACTATGAGGGGTTATTCTTATAGGAAAAAAGGAAGAATAAACTAACAGGTGAAAGCGATAAGAGAAAGGATGATAGGCAATGGGCTTTTACGATGAGGACCCGGCTCAAAAAAAGACAGGCCGAGGAAAAGGAGGCTATTTTTTAGCCAGCCTAGCTGGGCTTATTGTGGGAGCGCTCTTGGTCCTTATAGCGCTGCCGAGATTAACGGATCAATCTATTTTGAACAGTGGCACGGGTACAGACAATACCGAAACGAATCAAACAGTCCGTCATAAAAAAGTATCGGTGAATGTGACAACGGATGTGACGAAAGCGGTCAGCAAGGCAAAGGATGCCGTTGTTGGAATTAGCAACATTCAATCAACCAGCTTTTGGGATACAGGAGAAACGAAATCAGAAGAAGCTGGATCTGGTTCAGGTGTGATTTATAAAAAAGTGGGAAACCGTGCTTTTATCGTCACCAACTATCACGTCATTGAAGGGGCTGAAAAATTGGAAGTCACCCTGGCAGACGGCACAAAAGTTCCAGCCAAAGTCCGCGGTGGGGATATATGGACGGATTTGGCCGTTCTTGAAATTGACGGTTCGCACGTGAAGAAAGTGGCGGAATTTGGCGATTCCAGTGCTTTAAAACAAGGAGAACCGGTTATCGCTATCGGAAACCCGCTTGGACTGGAATTTTCCGGTTCTGTTACCGAAGGAATTGTGTCTGGGCTTGAACGAACCGTTCCGGTCGATATCGATCAAGACGGCGTAGAAGATTGGCAAGCAGAAGTTATTCAAACGGATGCAGCCATCAACCCAGGAAACAGCGGCGGCGCTTTGATCAATCTAGCTGGTCAAGTGGTGGGAATCAATTCGATGAAAATTTCCCAAGAAGCAGTGGAAGGCATCGGATTTTCCATTCCAATCAATTACGCTGAGCCAATTATAAGCTCCCTTGAAAAGTACGGGAAAATACAACGTCCGGCAATGGGTGTAACCTTAAGGAATGTAAACGAAATTTCCGCCTACCATCAACAAGAAACATTGAAATTGCCGAGCAATGTGAAAGATGGCGTCATGATCGAACAAGTCTTGCCTAATTCACCGGCAGATAAAGCTGGATTAAAGGAATTAGATGTCATTGTTCAGCTGGATGATCAAAAGATCCATGACATTCTCGGACTACGCAAATACCTGTATAACAATAAGAAAACGGGAGACACCATCACAGTCAAATTTTATCGGGAAGGAAAACTGAAAACGACAACTGTAAAATTAACAAGTGAGAATTCCTTCTAAATTCTGAAGCAAAGGGGCGAAATCCATTTCCGCTCTTTTTTACTGATAATGGACTTTCCGGCACTTCATGAGTTTTGATCGGGTTATTAGAAGGGGGATACTATTGTTTCGCACAGCTTTTATTCGATAGGACGCTCATTCTTTTTTTCGTTTGTTGAAGTGAAAGGCCTGTCGAAAAAGGTTTTTGGACACGCCGGCAATGGTTTAAACTATGGACAAAAAGCATTTTTAGAGGAGGGGATTCAAATGATTTATTGTTGTGAAGAACATGTGGAATTGGCATTAGAAATTGCCATTGACGAGCATGGAACGGCTCCGAACATGGAGAAACTGCCGGAGGAGCAACAATTGTCAACAACCTGTGAATATTGTCAAAACCGGGCGATATATGTTGTGGCAAACTAATATTCCCCTACAATATGTGGATAAAAAATGTGGATATGTGGATAAGTGCTGTGAATAACTTGTTTGTAAAGTGAGGAGAAAGTGTGAATATCTCAATTGTCACGGTCGGTAAATTAAAGGAAAAGTATTTAAAACAAGGAATCGAAGAATATTTAAAACGGCTGTCCGCTTATGCAAAAGTGGAAATCATCGAAGTAGCGGACGAGAAAGCTCCGGAAACATTAAGTGAATCGGAAATGGAGCAAGTCAAACAAAAAGAAGGCGAACGCATCTTGGCAAAACTTCATCCGGACACTCATGTCATCGCTCTTGCCATCGAGGGGAAAATGTACACATCGGAACAATTTTCTGCCCACATCGATCAGCTCGCTACATACGGTAAAAGCAAAATTGCTTTTATCATCGGAGGCTCTCTTGGATTAAGTAGCCAAGTGCTAAAAAGAGCCGACGAAACCATCTCCTTTTCTAAAATGACCTTCCCTCATCAGCTCATGCGCCTCATTTTACTCGAACAAGTGTATCGAGCGTTTCGGATTATGAGAGGTGAACCGTACCATAAATAGTGGTAAATCCAAAGTATATAGGTAACTGTAAATAAGGAGAAATGGAAAAGGTTATTGGATAGGGTTATATTTATTTGGGAACTTCGGAGCAATAAAAGTTCTCTGCTTATTCAACTAAAGCTCCTTGTTACTTCAATAATTATTCATATATAAATAGTATTCGGAATTCGTCGTGATAATGGTTGCTTATTCAATATCGGTCAAGAAATCTATTACTAAGAATGAAAATTAGAAAGATCATTAATAAAAATCTTAAGAACATCCATTTCTTGCAAACAGGAAAATTTTAAAAGCGTGAATTGAAAAAACGCCAAAGAAATAATGATTCTTTGGCGTTTTAAAATGGTGTTGTGTCCCGACCATCTTAATTTCTGATAAGGTAATCGAATGCTCCTAAAGCTGCATTAGCTCCTGAACCCATTGAAATAATGATCTGTTTGTACGGGTTATTTGTACAATCTCCAGCAGCAAAGACTCCAGGGATATTTGTAGCTCCATGCTTATCTACAATAATTTCACCAAAGCGTGTACGTTCAACCGTTCCTTCTAACCAATCAGTATTTGGTACAAGTCCGATTTGCACAAATACACCTTGTAATTCGATGTGTTTCTCTACCCCTGTGTCACGCTCAACGTAGGTAATACCGTTGACATTGTCTATACCGGTAATTTCTTTTGTTTGAACGTTCTTTAAGACTGTTACATTTGGGAGGCTATATAGGCGTTTTTGTAATACGTCATCAGCTTTTAGTTCTGGCATAAACTCTAGTAGTGTTACATGCTTCACAATACCTGCGAGATCAATCGCTGCCTCAACACCAGAATTGCCTCCACCAATAACTGCTACATGTTTACCTTCGAACAATGGACCGTCACAATGAGGACAATAGGCTACACCTTTGTTTTTAAATTCTTGTTCACCAGGCACACCAAGATTGCGCCAACGAGCCCCTGTTGCAATGATAACACTTTTACTCTTTAGAATTGCACCATTTTCAAGTTCAACTTCGAAAAGGTCATTCTTTTCTAAGCGAATAGCACGCTGTAAATTCATCACATCAACATCATACTCTTTCACATGCTCTTCAAGACCTGCAACGAGCTTAGGCCCCTCAGTATGTTTGACACTGATAAAATTTTCAATGCTCATTGTGTCAAGGACCTGTCCGCCAAAACGTTCAGCAACAATACCTGTACGAATTCCCTTACGTGCTGCATAGATGGCTGCACTCGCTCCGGCTGGGCCGCCTCCAATGACAAGCACATCATATGGTTCTTTAGTCGACAGTTCTTCTGTACTTGGACCATTGCCTAACTTGGAAAGGATTTCTTCAAGAGTCATACGACCACCACTAAAGAACTCACCGTTTAAGAATACAGATGGAACTGCCATCACGTTTTTGCTTTCAGCCTCTTCTTTGAAGGCTGCTCCATCGATCATTGTGTGGGTAATACCAGGATTGAGAATACTCATAATGTTTAGTGCTTGAACGACATCTGGACAGTTGTGACAACTTAGGCTAACGAAGGTTTCAAAGTGATATTCGCCTTTAATGTTTTTGATTTTATCAATGAGACTTTGATCGATTTTTGGTGGTCTCCCACTAACTTGTAGTAAAGCTAGCACTAACGACGTAAATTCGTGGCCTAAAGGAACACCAGCAAAAATGACACCTGTGTCTTCGCCTAAACGGTTCACACTAAAGCTCGGTGTTCTCGTTAATTGAGTTTTCTCGATCGTAATTTTAGATGACATGGAAGCTAGCTCATTGACAAGAGCTAGCATATCCTTCGATACGTCATTAGAACCTGCACTTACTTTAATCACGATATCGTCTTCCATAAGTTGAAGGTACTGGTTTAACTGTGCTTTAATATCTGCTTCAAGGACCATTTCTCAATCGAACTCCTTAAATTTTTCCTACAAGATCTATGCTTGGTTTAAGGGTTTCTGCTCCTTCCTGCCATTTTGCAGGGCAAACTTCACCCGGATTATTGCGCACATATTGTGCAGCCTTAATTTTATTAATAAGAGTACTTGCATCACGACCGATGCCATCTGCGTTAATTTCAACAGCTTGAATAACTCCATCCGGATCGATGATAAAAGTACCACGATCAGCAAGACCTTCTTTTTCGTTTAGTACCTCAAAGTTGCGAGAGATAGTTTGTGAAGGGTCACCAATCATTGCGTACTGAATTTTTCCAATTGTTTCTGAGCTATCGTGCCACCCTTTGTGTGTATAGTGAGTATCCGTTGAGATGGAGTACACTTCAACACCAAGTTTCTTTAGTTCCTCGTAATGATTTTGAAGATCTTCAAGTTCTGTTGGGCACACAAATGAAAAGTCCGCAGGATAAAAGCAAAATACACTCCATTGACCTAATAGGCTTTCATCTGTAACATCAATAAACTCACCATTTTTATAAGCTTTTGCTTTGAATGGTTTTACTTTAGTTCCAATTAGTGACATAGTAAATATTCCTCCTTTATGACAGTAAATTAAAATTATTATAATTACAAATTTATTATTATATAATATTTCATTTTTGTAAAGAGAAAAGATTTTTTAATAGAAGTTATTGAAAAAGAAAATTAATTTGTGTTAACTTTATATCGATTTATTTACTATTGGGTAAGTTTGATGAGCTGGATATCCAGAAACAATTAGATATGATTCAATTAAACATAGCTGCCCTAACTGAATGGTACCGTCAAGAATTTTGTGTTATGTAAGATAGATAGGGTATCTCTGAAATGGATTTGGAATGGATAGGGGTTCGATTTCCTCCACACAGGAGACTGAATATTCAGTCTCCTGTGTGGAAAGGGAGAATCCCTTTATTTTGTTCGTTTACAATATTTGGTTAGTTATAACGTTTTTCAAACATTTGTTGAAGGGTTTCATAGGCTTCAGCAAATCCTCGTAATTTTCGTCCTGCCCATTTCTCATTAAAATCTTGGATGGTCAAATACACGACTTTTTCAGCGGCTTCTAAACTACTCAAACTGTTCATCGGCTTTAGACGTTTCCGAATCTCTTTGATCGTTCGTTCAATGGCATTGGTCGTGTAAATCACACTTCGAATACTGCTTGGATAATCCATAAATGTAAGGAGGACATCCAACTCATTGGCCCAAGATTGAACTTCTCTCGGATACTTGTTCGACCATTTCGACTCAAACTGTTGAAACATCTGTAACGCAATCTCCTTATTCGGTGCGCGATAAATCAGTTTGAGATCCTCTGCCACTTCAAATTGATCTTTTTTCCGAACACGATTTAGGGTGTTGCGGACTTTGTGAACGACACAGCGCTGCACATCGGCTTTCGGATACACCGCCTTAAAGGCTTCCTCCAGCCCCGGTAGTCCATCGAATACGCCCAGAAGCACTTCCTTGACGCCTCTTTTGTAGAGCTGTTGGAGAATCTCCCGCCATCCATAGGCGCTTTCTTGTCCTCCCACGAAGAAATCCAGAATTTCTCGATACCCTTCTTCATTCACTCCTAACACCACATAAATGACTTCTTTCTCTACCGTATCGCGGCGAAGTTTCACGTACAAGCCGTCCAAATATAAGACAGAATAACGTTTGGATAGTGGACGATGGTGCCATTTCTCGATGTCTTCCTTCACTACATCGGTCATACGGCTGATCGTTGCAGGAGAATAGGCATTGCCTAAAATTCGTTCAATAAACTTGCCAATTTCACGCGTACTCATGCCACTTTGATACATCCTGATGATGGCTTCCTCGAGCCAGCCCGTATGGCGTTGGTAAGGGGCAAACAGCTGCGTTTGAAATTCCCCGTTTCGGTCTCTTGGAACAGAAAGTCCTTCGATACGACCATACTGCGTGTCTAGGTTTCGATGGTAATAGCCGTTTCTTCTATTCGACGTTCCCTCTTGTTCCATTTCGAGGAAAGTCTGGATTTCTTCCTTCATGATCAGCTCTAATTTTTCCTTTACAAACTCACGAATAACGTTTTCCAGTTGATTCATCCAATCTATATTCGATATACTTTTAGACATAGGTAGGGTACTCCTTTCTCTAAGATTTTTGCCAAATCAGAGAATACCCTACCTTTTTCTTTTGGTCTAACTAAATGCTTGACACAAAATTTTATACATCATCAACTGAATTGACCTATTATTTTCTGCAACAAATGAAGCGAAGGGACAGTGGCAAAACTTTAAATGTAGCAAGCACCGCGGAATTCCAGCCTGGTCCATTGATGAGTGTATATTATGCGACGAAAGCTTATGTGCTCTCGTTTTCAGAAGCACTTGTTGAAGAGTTGTCCGATAGCTCCGTCACGGTTACAACCCTCTGTCCTGGTCCAACGAAAACCAATTTCGGTTCCGTTGCCAGTGTTGAGGATACGAAAATGTTCAGCCGGGCGATGGCCGCCGATATCGTTGCTAAAAAAGGGTATAAGGCAATGATGAGAGGGAAACGTGTAATTGTTACCGGAGTGTTGAATAAGGCAGGTGCACTTGGGGCTAAATTCGTGCCGAGAAGTCTGGCCGCTAAAATCGCCAAGTATGTCGTGGGAGAAAAGTAATTTTTCCTGATCTTGGTTTTGAAAGGAGAGGGATAAACGAGTTATGGCACAATAAGCTATTGATGTATTCAGGGCATGTATACCGTTATTTAACGCCTTAGGTGATCCGGCAAGGCAAGATATTATTTTTTTACTAGCTGAACAAGAGTCGTTAAGTGTAAATGAAATTGCCGAGCACTCGAATCTGTCTTGTCCGGCGATTTCCCATCATTTAAAAATCATGTGCGACAATCATCTCGTGAAAATAGAACAAAAGAAAAGGGTACATAGCGTTACTATTCGCTTTCATTAGATCACCGTGTACAGCAATTGAAACAACTGATAGATCTAGTTGAAAGAGAGTGTATTCTTTAGCTGATTTAGCCTGAATTATAATAACACACCCATCTTAAATTTCGAGAAACTGGTATTCAGAACGTCAGCTATAAACTCTATCAAGATGGAAGACATGAGATGTTAAATGGGATTAATCGCGAAGAAGTATGTCGTGATGTGATCAACTGGTTGAAGCAGTACAACAATGAAATCCGGAGAATTTTGATGAGTATAACTTCATTGTGAAAAGACAAGTTAGGCTCTTCCTTATGAAGAGTCTAAAAATTCGTCGTTTAAGGGGTTAAGGTGAAACGTATCATAAGTAAATGAGTTTTTTCTATAATAGGTTGTTTTTTTGTATAAAAGAATAAATGAATATGGAAGCAATGAAACGAGAAGGATACCGTTTTTCAAAAAACGGTATCCCAGAGTGTAGACAAAAGGCATCCGAATGTGTGTATTCGGATGCCTTTTGACATTTTTATACTTTAAAGGTTGGGATTAGACCCCTCTAAGGGTTCTATTTTATGCCATTATTGGACTTTTCCATGCCCAGCAGGCCATCTTTTTCAAATTCATTGCAGCAAAAGTTAGCATCGCCTGCATGAACAATTTTTTTAGACCTCTTAAGGTTGTCCAACGCATACCATGCTTTTCCTTTGCATCAGCAAAAACACGTTCAATGGTTTCTTTCCGTCTTGCATAAATGCTCTTATTCTCTTGTGTATGCCGAAGATGATCAGCTTCCTCTAATGTTTTTTTATGCCGTTTTCATTCAGAAGAATCAATTTATTGATATTGGACTGGTTGCCCAATCTTGATTCTTGAGTTTTCAATATGTTTGGTCATTCCAATTAAATTGAATCTTTTCATTTTCATTTTTTTGAGGGCTATTATCAAATTATACAAGTATACTTGTCATACTAGATTGAGATTTTCCATAATGGCTAATATCATTAGTCAAACGTCAGTTCCTTTATATGTAAGGGTTTTTGATTTAAAGGGAATTTTGTTGTTTTTTTTTTCGGCCCGTCTCTTTCAACATTTAAGTCTGAAGATGATAACTCTGCAAATAGAAAAAGTTCAAATTAAATTCACAAATAAATGCGAAATATTTCACAAAGTAATGGTATATTAACATTGTAGAATTGATTGTGAAATATTTCACAATAATATTCAGACTAAGTTTATTTTAAAAGGCAAGAATAAAACGGAATTACTAATTAGGAGTTGAACGATCATGAGTGTATGGGAGCAATTATACAATCCATTGAACAACATTTGGTTGTCAGCTGCTATAGCAGCCATTCCGATTATCCTTTTTATTGTTATGTTAGTCTTCATTAAGTTAAAAGGATATGTCGCAGGTGGCTTAAGTGTTCTGGCAGCAGGAGCTGTGGCTCTTTTCGTCTATAAAATGCCGGCTGCTATGGTTGCCGCATCTGCTGTATATGGTGTTCTTGCCGGGATATGGCCGGTGGCATCCATTGTATTAGCTGCTATCTTTTTATATAAAATAACGGTGAAAACGGGACAATTTACGATTATCAAGAATAGTATTTCATCTGTAACGGAAGACCAGCGAATTCAAGTGTTGCTTGTAGCTTTTTCATTTGGAGCCTTTTTGGAAGGAGCTGCAGGGTTTGGAGCGCCCGTAGCCATCACTGCTGCGATTCTTGTTGGTCTTGGATTTCGTCCTTTTTATGCCGCAGGACTTTGCTTGATAGCCAATATTGCAGGCGGGGCTTACGGTGCAATGGGAATACCGGTAACCATCCCTGCACTGCTTACCGGTTTAAATGGCCTTTCTGTTGCAAGATACACTGCTTTGGTTCTGCCTTTGGTGAGCTTTATGATTGCCTTTTTGCTTATCTTCATTGTGGATGGCTTTAAAGGAATACGCCAAACTTTCCCTGCTATACTGGTAAGCGGTGGCTCATTCAGTCTTACACAGGCTTTCGTATTGTATTTCTTGGGAGCTGAACTGGCAGATATTTTTTCTGCGATTGTTAGTTTACTTGCACTTATTCTTTTGTTAAGAGTATGGAAACCAAAAGAAATCTATCAGGTGAAACGCTCTGAAAACACCTCGGAAACAGCGACAGAAGAGACGGAAGCAACAGAAGCAAAGGAAGCATATCCTGTTAATAAAATTATATTTGCCTGGCTGCCATTCATATTATTAACTGTATTCGTAACGTTGTTTAATCTATCTTTCATAAAAAAATTGTTTGAAGCGGGCGGTCCGTTGAATAAACTTGTTCTTCTTTTTCCGATTCCTGGGCTAAATAACCTAGTGATTCGGCATGCGCCGGTGGTGCCTGAAAAAAGCCCGTATCCTGCTGTTTTTAAACTTGATTTATTCTCATCCACAACGACAGCTATTGTATTAGCGATCATTTTTACTTTGCTGATATTACACTGCGATTGGAAGTTGATAAAAGAAACGGCTGTCGAAACAGGAAAGGAACTCATTTCACCTATATTAACCATTTGCAGCGTACTGGCATTCGCCTATATTTGTATGTATTCAGGCATGTCATCGACGCTTGGTCTTGCTTTTGCTTCTAGCAGAAAGATTTTCCCGCTATTTTCACCCATTCTTGGTTGGTTAGGGGTATTTTTAACCGGTTCAGTCGTGAATAGTGGATCATTATTTGCTCCTCTTCAATCTGTAACGGCAACACAAATCGGAATTCCGCCAGAAACAATGGTTGCTGTTAACGTCATGGGGGGAACAATGGCGAAAATGATTTCTCCGCAGTCTATCGCTGTGGCTGCTGCGGCTGTAGGACTGGTAGGAAAAGACAACGAATTGTTCAAGTTTACAATAAAGTACAGTTTAGTTTTACTGATTTTAATTGGTTTCATTAGCTGGTTTATTTTCTAATCTTTCACACTTGAAAAGAGCAACATCATCATGATGAAAGAAAAAATAAATTAGGTTGGCAAGGAATAGTGATATAAAAAAGAATGTTTAGGTGATATTTTTGGTACAGCCTCACACTGATCCAATTAAGATATATGCGATTATATGAATAATATTTGAGGAATATTTATTCGAGAAATTTATATACGTTGCAGAAAACCGTATCATAAGCGAATGAGATGATTAGAAATGTTCGCTAGCGGAATGGTTAATAGAGCTGGATGATTCTCGTATCATCCAGCTCTTTTGTGCGCCTGGCATGGGTGCAGTCTATAGGGTGAAAGTCCTGAGCCACGAAGGCAGTAGTAGTGGTTAGCTTAACGCAAGGGTGTGCGTGGTGACACGGAATCCGAAGGAAGCGAGCGGCAAACTTAGGGTCTCTCGGAACACGAACTTCATAGAAGGCTAGGTAACATTGGATGAGTCTGCAAAACAAGATAAAGTCCATACTGCCGAAGATGTTACAGAGTAAATGGAGCAGATAGATGGAGAGAAAGACTGTACTCTTACCCAGGGAGGTCTGACGGACACGCCAACTGAGTTGGTAACCCATCTAGCGATGGATGGCTGAACCGTCAGAAGTCAGCAGACGTCATAGTACAAATAAGGTCGCTCCTTTGAGAGCTTCTGGTCAGCATCGGTTCCATCTGCTTCCGGCAACATCCAATCTGTTGTCAATAATGAACGGTTATTCTTTTGCTTCGAATATCCCCTCTTATCCGTTTTTGCCGTTACGTTTCAAATCCTTCTACATTCTAAAAAGGTTTCATTAATGCAATGACATTTTCTTCGTCATCCACAAGGACTATTATTCAGCATTCTATCAAATCTCCTTTAAAGTATTAGACTTATTTTTCATCAAAACCGTAATCTTTCGTCATAAGTTCACAACATTTTGTTAGTAATATGTATTTGAAGGTACCGTCAAGAATTTTGTGTTATGTAAGATAGATAGGATATCTCTGAAATGGATTTGGAATGGATAGGGGTTCGATTTCCTCCACACAGGAGACTGAATATTCAGTCTCCTGTGTGGAAAGGGAGAATCCCTTTATTTTGTTCGTTTACAATATTTGGTTAGTTATAACGTTTTTCAAACATTTGTTGAAGGGTTTCATAGGCTTCAGCAAATCCTCGTAATTTTCGTCCTGCCCATTTCTCATTAAAATCTTGGATGGTCAAATACACGACTTTTTCAGCGGCTTCTAAACTACTCAAACTGTTCATCGGCTTTAGACGTTTCCGAATCTCTTTGATCGTTCGTTCAATGGCATTGGTCGTGTAAATCACACTTCGAATACTGCTTGGATAATCCATAAATGTAAGGAGGACATCCAACTCATTGGCCCAAGATTGAACTTCTCTTGGATATTTGCTGGACCATTTCGACTCAAACTGTTGAAACATTTGTAACGCCATCTCCTTATTCGGCGCACGATAAATCAGCTTGAGATCCTCGGCCACTTCGAATTGGTCTTTTTTCCGAACACGATTTAGGGTGTTGCGGACTTTGTGAACGACACAGCGCTGCACATCGGCTTTCGGATACACCGCCTTAAAGGCTTCCTCCAGCCCCGGTAGTCCATCGAATACGCCCAGAAGCACTTCCTTGACGCCTCTTTTGTAGAGCTGTTGGAGAATCTCCCGCCATCCATAGGCGCTTTCTTGTCCTCCCACGAAGAAATCCAGAATTTCTCGATACCCTTCTTCATTCACTCCTAACACCACATAAATGACTTCTTTCTCTACCGTATCGCGGCGAAGTTTCACGTACAAGCCGTCCAAATATAAGACAGAATAACGTTTGGATAGTGGACGATGGTGCCATTTCTCGATGTCTTCCTTCACTACATCGGTCATACGGCTGATCGTTGCAGGAGAATAGGCATTGCCTAAAATTCGTTCAATAAACTTGCCAATTTCACGCGTACTCATGCCACTTTGATACATCCTGATGATGGCTTCCTCGAGCCAGCCCGTATGGCGTTGGTAAGGGGCAAACAGCTGCGTTTGAAATTCCCCGTTTCGGTCTCTTGGAACAGAAAGTCCTTCGATACGACCATACTGCGTGTCTAGGTTTCGATGGTAATAGCCGTTTCTTCTATTCGACGTTCCCTCTTGTTCCATTTCGAGGAAAGTCTGGATTTCTTCCTTCATGATCAGCTCTAATTTTTCCTTTACAAACTCACGAATAACGTTTTCCAGTTGATTCATCCAATCTATATTCGATATACTTTTAGACATAGGTAGGGTACTCCTTTCTCTAAGATTTTTGCCAAATCAGAGAATACCCTACCTTTTTCTTTTGGTCTAACTAAATGCTTGACACAAAATTTTATACATCATCTATTTGAATAACAAATGAAAATTCGGTAGCGAAGTGAGTAAACAGTCGTTTTTTTCGTTCGTTGGCAAATTTAATCAATACAGAAAAAGAGTGGTCTATAGGCAGTAAAGGTGTTTGAGAATTGAAAGAGCATATGGAGAAAAATGTGCATTTTTTTTAAGGAACTAGACAAACCTTATTCGAAAAGCAGAAAGAACCAGATTTTTATGAAAAATATGGTAGTACCATTACCCTATATGATTTACGTCATTTTTATCATACTTTTGCAATTACCCAATGGAGTTAGCTGGAAATTGATCCTCCACATCCATCAATAAAAAGAAGAAAAGAGAAGGCAAGTAACCCTCTAAAAAGTTCCACTGTACATTTAACAGCAGCGCTAATATAATAGAATCTTGCGTAACAATGAGATAAACCTTCCAACAACGACTCTTTCTTCTTACTGAAAAGTGTAACTGATTCGTCATTCATGGACGGATTTACCGAAAAGGGAGTTCCAATAAATAATATCAACAAAAAATAGCAAAAATTTTTCATTCATATCTCATGCTTATAAAAAGATAATGGGTATCGTTCGATTCAATTTAAGTGAAACCTATCTCATTCAAAGGTGCAAACTTAAGAAAAGTAGGTGACCTCTTTGTTTTACTACAACCAGTTGAAAATACTCAATCAAAAGAAGGGGGATTATGGGGACATGATCGTAATAGACGGAATGGTAGGTGTTGGAAAGAGTACATTGATGGAAATTCTGGAGAAAAACGGGTACATAGCTTTTAAAGAGCCTGTCACTAATAATCCCATTTTGGATAAATTTTATTATGACAGAGAAAGGTATAGCTTTCCTTTGCAAATTTATTTTTTAAATGAAAGGTTTAAACAAATTAAAAAAGCGTCTCAATATCCAAATTCGGTTTTAGACCGAAGTATATATGGCGACGTCATTTTTGCCAAAATGTTGCGCGACAATGGTGAAATGAGCGAGGTTGAATTTCAAATATACTTGGATTTATTCGGAAATATGATGGAGCATTTAAAAGCGCCTAAACTCTTGGTATACTTAGAAATTTCAACGGATGAAGCCATAAAGAGGATTAAAAAAAGAGGGAGAGAGTATGAACAAGTAGTAGAAAGAGAATATTGGGAAAGACTCAATCAAAATTATCGTGATTATTTTGAGCAATATTCGTTTTCTCCTGTTTTAAAAATCAATGTGGATCAAATCGATTTTGAAAATAATCTTGAAGATAGAGAATATGTATTGAATTTAATTGAGAAATCATTACATACTGAATGATTGAAGATACAGATAAAAATCGCCGGAACATGATTGCATCTTATATTGTATATGTATTTGGAAATACGTTTTGAGCCATGGATGTGCTCCTTCTCATTATTGTAAAAGGATTATTTTACAAAGAGGAAGCAGCATACGGCTCTTTTTTTATTACGTAATTATAAGGACAATGATGAATAAAATGAGGGAATTGCAAGCGGTTCTTATAGGGGAAGAAATATTATTTGCTTCCCTTTGTTTTTTATGTTATTTGCCTCGGGAGATGTTGCGGTGAATTGTATCATAAATAGAGGCAAAAATTGTTGAAGATAAGGTGGAATTTTATTGTCGGAAGCGTGTATTGGCTGTAGATAATCAGTTTTATTATCCGCTTCACGATACAACACGTGGATAAGTACAAAGGTTTTAGAATGTTGACTTCTGTAAAATCGAATTCAAGTTCAATGTTTTTAATGGTTCTTGATTTTCCTGTTTGTTTAATTGTAATTATATCGATCAATAATTGAAGTAATTGTTTTTGATTTTCTCTTGATGTCTGCTTATAAACGAATAGAAACTTTTCAAGTAACAATTCAATAAGCTCCGGTTGAATAACTTTTGAGTCAGAAGAACTCAAATGTAATGTAATCTCATTTTTCTTCTGTTCTAATTCTCTTTTTTCATTGGAAACCTTTTGTAATCTTTCTTGTAGGATATCTATCGGGAGTGTATTCTTTTCAAAAACTTCCGTATACTTGTCTTGCAATTGCTGGATTTCCAACAAGCGGTTTTCAATTTGTTCTAGTTCTTTATTCAGTTTGTTTAGAGAACTAGCAGAACTTGAATTTGCATCGACCAATACAAACGGATACACGTGTTCATGAAGGAAACGTTGATTCCAATTTTGGATCATCGGATCCAGTCCTTTGCACAACGAGGAGACCGTGGACTTGGAAAACGAAGTCCCGCACAATTCTTCTGTGATTTGGGCGATCTTGCGGGTAGACACTCCGTTTACGACCATTTCCATGAAGGCCAGTACCAGAGCTTGTTCGCCCGTTGATCGCGTTGAAAGAGTTCGGTGGAAAATTCCCCATCCCTTGTCTGCGGCACGCGCAAGGTCAACCGTCTCACCCGAGTCGTCAATTGGCGGGGATAAGACCCTTTCGATAGCCTTTTCACTCCTCTGTGCGCTCATAACGGCCGGCGCCAAGTTGATCCGTTAACTGAGCTTCAAGGATTTGATTCAAGACCTGTTCCAATAGTTTGGCCAGTCGTTGATCTTGCGACAGGAACCCATGCAGAATTTCATCGCTTAAAGTAATATTGTATTGCGCCATAGTTGCTTTCCTTTTTGTTTTTGTTTTGGTCAATGTTCATTCTATCAAAGGGAAAGCAACGTGGCTCTTTTTATATTTCCTTTTTACACAATTTTACGGACTCAACTAAAGGCTTTAAAGAATATAAAATACTGTGCCATCACGATCAGTACCTTGTACCTGCTAGGTATGCCACTCTACTATCTCATGGGAAAAAAAGTTGACCCTCCAAGTTTCATACCAATGGGATTGGTCATTATTTTCGCCTCTATGGTGATCGCCTTTTTTGCTGCTGTTCTCCAAAGACTTTTACAAGAAGCCATCGATATAAAATCGGAAAATGATTTAACGATCTGAGGTGAATCACTTGGCAATTATAATCAATCTTGATGTGATGTTGGCTAAAAGGAAAATGAGCCTTACAGAACTTTCGGAGAGGGTTGGAATCACGATGGCTAATCTTTCTATATTAAAAAATGGAAAGGCAAAAGCCATTCGGTTATCAACTTTAGATGCGATTTGTAAGTGTAGCGAGTTATCTTTGCCAGGCGTGGAGGAGGCTTAAGGTTGAACTGGTGAAGTGGCCCCCGTTTTTGGTAGTTGTAGCTCTTGCAGCTGCGATTTATTTGAATTTTTTCACCCACCATTATTGGATGGACGTTCGTTGGTGGTTATCCGGACTTGTATTTATCGTCTTTTGGCAATCATGGGTCACATTCGAGGTGGATGGAACTCGTTACCGTATGCCACTCGCACTTTCTTTTGTGCTCATCGGATTTTTCATATGGATAGCCGAAAATATCGCAACGTTCTTTGGAGCTTGGGAATATCCATACCAAACCGATGCATGGAGTCTCGTTCATCCAGGAAAGGTGAGTTCATGGTTCTTATTAGTGATTGTTAGCTTTCTTATCGTAGCGACGTTAAAGCAGGTTAAGGGAAAAATGTAACCGTCACGTACTTTTAAACCATTTTCTCTAAATAACTTTGAACACGATTTGCCCAAAATGGTCTGGCGGTACTTTAATCGATAGCTATCGCCGATTATCAGATAGTAGGAGTTGTTCTTCTATAATAAAAGCTCACTAAATTAGGTTTGATTTCATGCCTGATCACCTGTTCGGCTTCTTCGTTTTTAAGGTGATACATAAGACAGGGCGAGAGGGGAAAGGAAACACGTTTAAGGCGCGTGGCGGTACAAAGTGGATAAAGGAATTGGCACGAAAATCGTAAGGTGATGGATAAGTCCGCAGTAAATGGAATGGAATAGAGACTTCAGAAGGGTCACTTCCACAAGGAGTGGCTTTTTTTTCGGTGTGATTTGATCGCTTCCCCAAACAACAATTTCTATCGGTACCATGGCTTCTTCTGGGCAACACATAGAGGGTTCAGACCCTTCATTAGTTCTTATGTCTTATTTTTTAAAGGAAAAGCCAGTCTAAAAAAACAGGCGCTTGTCATTGGTTCGGGATTACTTTACCATTTATAGTGGTTGGATATTTTGATTATTATGTCAATTAAGTTGAATATTAAGCGGAAAAGAAGGATAAAAGAGTCATGAAAAAATATTTATTATTACTCATCCCTATTTTTTATTACAAGAATAGTATTCTCCATTTTTCTTTAGAGGATGTGCTGAACTTAATGGTGGTCGTGATTTGTTTAGATTTTCTTTTAAAACGCACAAACTTACAGCACGTCTTTCATTGGGGGATCGCGATCTGTTTCGTGTTTTATTTTTGTGTGTTATACGAAAAAACCATTTATTTTAGAGGTTTTTTAAATGTACCACATCATTACTATCCAAATGGTCTTCACTCTTTGTTCAACACATTTAATGGGATTCCTCTAAGAGGTATTATTGAGGAAATAAGCATTAATCCTTCACTTATTTCTGCACTCTATCAAATTTTTGGCAACGTTTTTTTACTCATGCCTTTCGCTTTTTCAATGCTTTATTTTAAATGGGTCAAAAGCTATCGGCGGGCTATTGGATATTCTATGATTTGTGCACTAACCATTGAAAGCATCCAATTTCTCCAAAACGTCTATTTATTGTTTGTTCTTTCTTGGATTAAGAAGAAGCGTTGATATCGATGACATGATTTTAAATACCATAGGGGCAATGATTGGCATAGGTTGTTACTTTCTATGGTCAAAATTTGAAAATCGTTTCCGAGATAGAGAGATAACCGTGGAAGGGTAGCACCTAAATTGTAAAGAAACGTAGGACAGGCCAGACTGACTGTTTGAATGGATGAACTGGGAAAAGACTGGATTCAACAAAATTCCATAGAATATGATATCGGCCAAAGTCCATTCGCAGTCGAACCAAAACCAGGACCATATCCTTGACCGGGTTTGGTTCTTTTCTTTTTCGTTCTGCTCTCAATCCCTTGCCTGCAAGGATTCCGGGGTCTCTCGATTGCCCATCAGCTCAAAAGCGGGCCCAAAGCCTTGGGGGAGTGAGGCTGTAGAAGGTCGGGGCGAGGGAAAGAAAGATTTATAATTGTAAAAAGAGTATGCTAACATCCGGAAATGATTCAATCCTAATAAGGAATACGGAAATAATGTGCTAGTTTTCACTGGTACGAAAGTCCTATAAGCAAATAGAGTGGTTGTACAAATAGTCAATTTATCCTGATTTTATCAAAAAAAGAGGATAATTATAACTTCGTGTCTAACGTCTACATAACAGCGATGATTTAGAAGCAGCAGAAGCACTTCTATTGAGAAGGGAGGGTAAAGGATAAGAGCAATGAGCGGAAGTGTCGAAACCAGTCGTCGCCATGTCGGTATTGGATTGGCATCAATTGTCGTCGGAATTTTGGTTGTCTTGAGCATCTCCGTGTCGGCGCATGCAAGTGGCATGAACTATGCCAAAGCATGGGAAACATTGTTTGGTGCACGATGGAACGGTCATGTTCAGATCCAAGCGTCCTACAATGATCATGGTCGTCACGCCAAGCGCGGTTATCACCGGTTTACACGGGAAGCGGGACCTTCGCTTGATACGGGTCGTCTCTATACGTCAACGGCAAGCTCACCATCGGACAGTAAAATCCGGTCCAGGGAGGACTCCGTATGGGATTCTCCGCTTTGGGGTGACAAGTACACGACCCACTATTACTACGACTTTTTTTGGTTCTAAGTTCGAATCTTTGGCTGAAAATTTTTATCACTGACTTTGTCTGGGAGCATGCCGCAGGAAGGAGTTTTTTCGCGTGAAGACAAAAAAAGAGTTGTTGATGAACTTAAGACTTGCGCTTAGCAGCCTCCTTCTCGGCATGCTGACCGCTTTCATGGTACAGGCCTTCCAGTGGACCCTTGAAGATCGCAAGGAAGTGACGTTCGGATTGCCGGGCGAGGTCACTATACTGACGATGTTCGAGGGTCCGCAGAAGGTTTCAGCGGCCGATGCTGCCTCTGCGCGAGAGGCGCTAAAGGCCTATCTTAATGTTCAGTCGCTGGCCTTGGTCTATGCCTCGGTAGGCGAAGGCCGTCCCGAGATGATTGTTTGCGATCCGCATCATATCCTCCCGTGGTTGCCCAGAGCCGGCAACGAAGGTCCCGACTCGACGACGGCCCGTGCCTACCTTTTTCGAGGCACGTACACGGCACATCGGTGGTCTGCCTTGGGCACAGCGCCCCTTTTGCCGAATGGAGTCGAGGTGGCCGGGGTGATTGACGCTCCCCCCGGAACAGATAACCTTCAATATGTACGGACCATCGGTCGGGAGCCACTGCCCTCTGGACGCTACACGATCAATACCACGGACCCGACCCAAGTAAAACATATCCTCGATCTGTTCTATCGGATGGGATTTGTCCCTCAGCAGAGCCAAAAGATTCCATTACTTACATATTTCCTTCAAAATCCGCTGTTGATGATCACCTTGCTTTTTCTGGCCATGGGCCACGTCTGCGCCATCTTGGACTGGGCTCTCTACATTCGCGGACGCGCGCGGGAGTTCGGCATTCGGTGGCGCCATGGCGCCTTGCCCACTGACCTCGTCCGGGAAAATCTGGTGGGTGGGCTACCCGGCTTGGGGGTGGGCAGCGTTGTGGGAGTGATCTTGTCGGATCTGCTGGTGGCGGGAATCGGCCAAACGAATCCGGAGCTAGGCAACTTCCGGACGCTTGCCAGTGCTGCTGTCTCGTTCCTCATCGTCATCGTGACGTGGTCGGCGACCCTTTATGGGGTCATTAAAACGCGTAAGGAGGTGAACATTGATGCGTGAGGTGTGGGATGGGGTGGTTATGGCTTGCCGGCGTTGGCCGGTAATGCTGGGACTTTCAGGGATGATCGCCTCCGCCTGCGTGGTGTTCGCGTTGGCCTTGGAGGACGTTGTGTCCCAGGTCGCCGTCCTGAAAGGGGCCGTGCATCTACGGGAGCGTCACGCCGTCATGTTCACTCCGTACTACCCGTCGGGTGAGGCGAGTCACGTCGGAAACGAGACCGTGCAATACGTGATGGACCTAATTAACCGCCAGAAGGCCTACGCTGCAATCATTTACAACATGGGTCTTAATCATCCTGATTTCGCCGGTGGGCATCCCACCTTGGTACTTTTCGGTGACGTGCTCCCGGATTTATTCCCGGAACTCCCGCTGTGCGAACCCGCGCCGTGCGCCATGCGCGGCTCGAAACTCGCCGATGATAAGATCCATGCCGTGAACATAGCAGGCGAAAGCATCCCGGTGGTCGGAACGCTGCCGCCGGGAGCGACCTTTTTTGATCCCAATGCCGCCGGCTTACCCTTGGATAACCGTCTCGTCATCCGGGCGCCGACGAAACTGCTGCCTTTGCTCAATGTACAGGAGCGAGAGGAGGCGTTGGTCCGGACGGTCCTGCTGGCTCCAGAAGCCAAGGTGGTGGACACATTCGTTGCCGGGAGTGCACATGGGGGATTGTTTCTCGTTCCCCATGACGTCGCCGTCGATCAGCCACAACGGTTCCGCGAGATCATGATGAGTTCCGCCATGTATATCGTGGGCATGCTGAGTTTTCTCGTGTTGGTCTTCGTTGCTTTCGTGTCCTCCGCCCGCTTGACGATTCGGCAGGAGCATCGAGCTTTCAAGATCAGAGCCATGTATGGGGCGACGCCCTTTCATCTCAGCCTTCGAATTGGCGGTTTTTTGGCAACCGTGATCCTGATCCCGCCGCTCACCTTGCTTTCACTGCTCCTTTGGTATCTACATGTGGCGGGTGCCCCCGCGCCGGGCGTGCCGCTTTGGGTCATGTTGGCGGTCTTGCTCACGTTCGTTTTGTTGTGGTTCTCGTCGGTGCGCAAGGTGCGCATCACGGAAAAGATAGGAGGGTGAAAATGAAAACGATCCTTGAAGCTCGCAACGTGTCAAAGATTTATGGGAGCGGTCGTACGCAAGTCACGGCGGTGCACAACGTTTCCCTGCGACTCTCCGCGGGCGAGTGCGTCGTGTTGATGGGAGCGTCTGGGAGCGGCAAATCGACATTGCTGAGTCTATTGGGTTTGATAAGCCGACCCACCGAGGGGCACATACTCATCCAAGGCAAAAATGCCGCGGAAAATGAGCGCGGCCGGGCCAGGCTGCGGAATGCGTTTTTTGGGTATGTCCATCAGGAATACGCGATTATTGAGAATGAGACCGTCGAAGCCAATGTGATGATTCCGCTGCAATATGCCAGACCCCGTCCTGGCCGTCAGGAGCGGCAAGCGAGGATACGGCAAGCGCTGGAACAAGTCGGTCTTGATTGGGCCTTAAAGAAGAAACCGTCGGAGCTGTCGGGGGGTGAACGACAACGTGTGGCGATTGCCCGGGCGTTGGTCAATGATCCGGTCGTCGTACTCGCCGATGAGCCGACAGCGGCCCTGGATAGCGAGACCGCCCATGCGGTGATGACTCTGATTCTATCTCTCAAAGAAAAGGGGGCGGCGGTGCTCGTGGCGACGCACGATGATCGGGTGGCCAAGCGAGGTGACCGCATCCTGCGGATCAACGACGGCCGCCTCATTACCAGTGAAATAGGTTCAGATTATCATTTTCATAAAGATATAATAGATGACAATTAAAAGGGAACTCAAGACTATTGTTGAACGTAGGTCAATATAGAACAGACGTGGAATAAATAACCTTATGATTGAGTCTTTAATAGAGGATTCCAAGAGGATGAAAAAGTTGAATATTGAAATTAAGAGCGAAGAAGAATTTAAGCACTATAAAGCGTACCGAGACGGCTATTTCGTCATAATCGACACAACCAGAAGAGTTATACATACAACAGGCTGTCCATATGTAAATATTTCAAACTTCCGAGAGAAAGTATTGAAAAATGCCAGCAAAAATGGTTGGTATTACTTTACTGATGGTCTTGTGGAAGGTAGAGAAATGTTTCGGGCTGAGAAATGTAAGCACTGTCGTCCTGAGTAGGGGCTGCTGAACAAATAGAATTTTCCCGATTTACAAGGATTTTCATCCCTTTTTGTCGAAACCAAATGCAAGGATTTTATCATCCATTCTTAAAAAACCTTGCGCTTGGAGGCTCCTGCTTTATATAAACGAACGGAAAGCCAACTCTTTTTGCTGGATGATTTTTTCTTGCCGTTTGGCGGCAAGTTAAAATCTCAAGTCGTGACGTAAATTTTAAATTGCTTTATTGACAAAAAGCCATCAAGTGTCCTCTACTAAAAGTGTCAAGCCGAACTACAGTATGAATATTGTGGTCCAGTTGTTTTTTGCATGTGTAGGAACCAAAAAAGAGAGACTTTTAGGAGATGTATTGATCGGTGAAACAAAATAAATATGATGATAAGAATTTTTTTCTGCGTATGAAAAAATGTCTAGGTCAGTCAAAGGACTTGAAGGTGCGGGAGAATGGCATGTTTTTAAATCTTTATTGCCAGATTTGCGAAACAAAAGGGTTCTTGATTTAGGGTGCGGTTTTGGCTGGCATTGCCGATATGCGCGCGAGCAACAAGCAAGTTCTGTGATCGGTGTAGATATTTCAGAAAAAATGCTTCAAAAGGCTCGCGAAATGACGGATGACCCATTTATTACGTATATAAAAATGGCCATTGAAGACGTTGATTTTCCTGACGCTCAATTTGATGTTGTGATCAGTTCATTGGCTTTTCATTACATTGAGCCGTTTGCATCCGTTTGCAAAAAGGTTTATGACTGGCTGAAGGCAGAGGGTACTTTTGTTTTTTCAGTAGAACATCCGATCTTTACTTGCCGAAACGAACAAGATTGGTATTACGATGACCAAGGGAATCGACTGCATTGGCCGGTTGACCACTATCAATCGGAAGGCATGCGTGTAACATCTTTCTTAACCGAGAATGTTGTAAAATACCATCGCACGATTTCAACCTATATTAATGATTTAATTCATGCTGGCTTTAGTATAAAAGCGGTCAAAGAACCTGTGCCTTGTGATGAGATGTTAAAAAATAAACCTGAAATGAAAGATGAAACACGCCGGCCTATGTTTTTAATCATCTCAGCAGAAAAAAGCCATGCGTTTCTCTTTAACATTTTTTCACAATAATATGAACTCAACGACTTGGAAAATGATGTTCCGCAAAATTTTTTTGTAAAACGGGGTGATCTTGCGGGGGAGGCACTCCGTTTACGACCATTTCCATGCGGGCCGGCACCGGAGCTTGTTCGCTTCGTTGATAGAGTTGAAAGAGTTCGGTGGAAAATTCCCCATCCCTTGTCCGCGGCACGCGCAAGGTCAACCGTCCCACCCGAGTCGTCAATTGGCGGGGATAATACCCTTTCGAAAGCCTTTTCGCTCCTCTGTGCGCTCATAACGGACGCCGCCAAGTTGATCCGTTAACTGAGCTTCAAGGATTTGATTCAAGACCTGTTCCAATAGTTTGGCCAGTCGTTGATCTTGCGACAGGAACCCATGCAGAATTTCATCGCTTATAGTAATATATTGTATTGAGCCATAGTTGCTTACCTCCCTTTTTGTTTTGGTCAATGTTCATTCTATCAAAGGGAAAGCAACGTGGCTCTTTTTATATTTCCTTTTTACACAATTTTACAGACTCAACTCTATAATAGTAAATGTTTGATTGACTGGAAGCTATTTACCTATTACAATATAACTATATTGACCCAGACAATATTTTGGTAGGTGATCAATTGATAGGTTTAGAATACATCCTTGAACTTTATGGAATGCAGCAAATTGAACTGGCCGAAAAGCTTGGAATTAAAAAGCAAAATATTAATCTTTGGATTAAAAGAAAGCAAAAGATCTCTAAAAAACATTTACCTACGTTGGAACAAATTTTTGGCATAGACGCTAAATACTTTTCGAAAGAATTAACTGATTTGGATAAACTGGAGATTCAAAAAGAAAAATTAAAACGGGATTTACAGCCTATTATCACGAAATATGAAGAACAGTTCCTCATTGGGGAAGAAAATGATCTTGTTGAAGTGCCAGTTTATGACAAAGAGGAATTGAATCAAATAGAACACGATATTGAAAAAGCCAAACTAATCGAAAAATTTCGGAACATGCTTAATCGTGCTGAACATCAACCTTATCTCGACACATTTAAATTGGTTCTTGAACTTTTAGATAAGGCACAGCATGAACCGGTTTTCCATAAAACAATAGAAGCTTTAGCACATTATTTAGAAGTGTTACCAGATTGGGTGTCAACAGGCCCAGAACAAGATGAATTTGAAAGCGAATTATTCGAAGTATTAGATGATTTTAATTACTAGATTAAAGGAGACTTCATGATGGAAACAGCAAAGATTGGATTTGAAGAAACACTTTGGAAAGCGGCTGACAAATTACGTGGAAGCATGGATGCATCCGAATATAAACACGTAGTCTTAGGACTGATTTTCTTAAAATACATTTCTGATAAGTTTGAAATGAAGTATAACGAGTTAGTTGAAGAGGGAGAAGGTTTTGAAGAAGACCGCGATGAATATACAGCAGAGAATATTTTCTGGGTTCCGAAGAAGTCACGATGGGATTTTATTAAAGACCATGCCAAAGATCCGAAAATCGGTCAATACATTGACGAAGCGATGATCGAAATTGAAAAAGAAAACCCGACACTGCGAGGCGTGTTAGATAAACGTTATGCCCGTCCTGAAATTGATAAACGCCGATTAGGAGAACTGATAGACCTCATTTCAACGATTAAATTGCACAGCAAACAAGAAAAAGACTTACTTGGTCGTGTTTATGAATATTTTTTAGGTAAGTTTGCCAGTGCGGAAGGAAAAGGCGGTGGCGAATTCTATACGCCACAAAGCGTTGTTAAAACATTGGTTGAAATGATTGAACCGTACGAAGGGCGAATTTATGACCCTTGTTGTGGCAGCGGCGGCATGTTTGTTCAAAGTGAAAAGTTTGTTGAACGCCATCAAGGAAAAATCGATAACCTCTCGATTTACGGTCAAGAATTGAATTCCACGACTTGGAAGCTTTGTAAAATGAATCTTGCTATCCGTGGAATTGAGGGGAATATCGGCGATCATCATGCGGATACGTTCCATAATGATTTACATAAAACGCTGAAAGCAGATTTCATCCTTGCCAATCCTCCATTTAACGTGAGTGACTGGGGCGGAAATGAATTAGTTGATGATGTTCGTTGGAAATTCGGTACACCTCCAGCGAGCAATGCCAACTATGCATGGTTACAGCATATGATTTATCACCTTGCACCAAATGGCGCAGCTGGTATTGTATTAGCAAATGGTTCGTTAAGTTCCAATACATCGAATGAAGGGGAAATCCGTAAAAACATACTTGAAGCGGATTTAGTCGATGCCATTGTTGCTTTGCCTGACAAATTATTCTATTCAACAGGAATACCAGTGAGCTTATGGATTTTAAACCGTAATAAAAAAAATCATCCAAAATACCGAAGCCGTGAACATGAAATTCTATTTATCGATGCCCGAAACATGGGTCAAATGGTTGACCGCCGCCTGCGTGAATTAACTGAGGAAGATATTCAAAAAATTGCTGGAACATACCGAAACTGGCGTAAACCAGATGGGAAATATGAAGACATCAAGGGATTCTGTAAATCAGCGACTTTAGAAGATGTCCGTCAAAATGACTATGTATTAACTCCCGGACGCTATGTTGGAATAAGTGATGTCGAGGATGATGGTATACCATTTGAAGAAAAAATGGAAACCCTCACCAGTGAATTAAGAGAACTATTTGAAAAATCCCACCGATTGGAAGAAGAGATTAGAAAGAATCTAGGGGGGATTGGGTATGACATCTAATTGGAAGGAATATTTATTATATAAATTAAAATAAAGGTTTTCTCCCGTTCCACGGCGAATAAATACAAAGAGAAAATAGGGGAACGGAGAGAAAATATGATGCCAAATCACAAAGACGAGATCGAAAAGTTGTCCACTGCCATGAAAGAAGCAAAAAGTAAACGAGCATATGAACGCTACCAAGCGATTTATCTTCATTTGCAGGGATATACCAAAGGAGAAATCGCAACGATTATTGGTCGATCCAAGAAAACTATTTATAACTATATTCATGCCTACGCCCAGCGCGGTCTTGATGGACTGGAGATGAAATACTCACCTGGCGCCCCACGTCGATTGACCCCTGAGCAGGAAAAAGAGCTGGCTTTGATCATTGAACATCAGCTCCCCGTAGATGTGGGATTCGAAGCAAAATATAATTGGACGCTTGCGATAATCGCTGAACTCATTCAACAAAAGTGGGGGCCAACATACACGCTTCGCGGAACAAGTGACATTCTGCATCGGTTAGGGCTAAGCTATACGAAACCGACCTATACACTAGCCAATGCCGATGAAGAGAAACAAAAAGAATTCGTCGAAATCACCTTCCCTGAAGTAAAAAAAAACTGGTAGATGGGAACATCGCCCATGTCCTCTTTCAAGATGAGTCGATGATTCGTGATTACCAAGCGATTCAAAAAACATGGTTTGTCAAAGGAAAACAACGAATCATTCCGACGTTTGGAAAACATCAAGGGCTGAAGCTGATTGGCACGTTGAACTACGAAACAGGGGAAGTGTTTTGCATCGAAGAAGAATGCTATGACGCGGAAACATTTCTTCGATTTCTTCAACTTGTGTTAGAACGCTATCCCACAGGCAAAATAGTGATGATTTTAGATAACGCTCGAATTCACCATGCCAAACTCATTCAGCCATTTTTAAAAGAACACGAAGATCGGTTAGAGCTCGTCTTTTTGCCACCATACAGTCCGCAATTGAACTTGATTGAAGGGCTATGGAAATGGCTGAAATCAGACGTGATTTACAACGTGTTCTATTCGAGTGTGCAAGAAATTAGAAAGAATGTCCAAGCCTTTATTCAGCGAATCAACCAGAAACCAGAACAAACGATCGATCGTTTGTGTGTTCAGTTGTAAATCTTTAATTCAACTTATATAGAAGATATAACTGAAAAAATATTTAGTGGTGGAACACCGTCAACGAAAAAAAATGAATATTGGAATGGTGAATTTCCTTGGCTATCATCAGGTGAAACAAGAAATGACTTTATATATAGTACTGAAAAGTCTATAACCGAAGAAGGGATAAAAAACTCCTCTACAAAACTTGCAAAAAAAAATGATATAGTAATTGCTTCTGCAGGTCAGGGGAATACAAGAGGTCAAGTTGCCTTCTGTAAAATTAATACTTATATAAACCAATCTGTAATAGCCGTAAGAACTAATGAAACATACTTGGATCCTTTATTTCTGTTTTATAACTTTAAAGGTAGATATAGGGAGTTAAGGAAAATATCTGACGGCCACAGTATTCGTGGTAGTTTAACAACAAAGATACTGAAAAGATTAAAAATAAAAGTACCAGCTATTAAAGAGCAAAAGAAAATTTCCTCACTTTTATATTCATTAGACCAAAGAATCGAAACAAACAACCGAATCAATGAAAAGCTTGAAGAAATGGCACAAGCATTGTTTAAACATTGGTTTGTTGACTTTGAATTTCCAAATGAAAATGGAGAGCCCTATAAATCAAGTGGCGGCGAAATGGTCGAAAGTGAGTTGGGGATGATACCTAAAGGATGGGAAGTTGGAACAATAAAAGATATTGGTGAAGTAGTTGGTGGTGGAACACCGTCTAAGAAAAAAAATGATTACTATACATCTAATGGTATTCCTTGGATTACTCCGAAAGATTTATCAGGTTTTAATAAGAGGTACATAAAAAAAGGATCTATTGATATAACTCATAAAGGTTATAAAAATAGTAGCGCCAAAATGTTACCAAAAGGTTCAGTTCTTTTTAGTTCAAGAGCGCCTATTGGTTACATTGCGATAGCTAGTAATGAAGTAACTACTAATCAAGGTTTTAAATCTGTTGTTCCGTTTGAAAATTTTGGAACCGAATTCGTCTTTCAAACTTTAAAAAATAATATAGAAACAATAAAAAATAGAGCTTCTGGTTCTACATTTAAAGAAATTTCAGGAGGAGAGTTAAAAAAAATAGAAGTAATTTTACCTCCTCAGAATGTAGTAGATAAGTTTAATCAAAGAACAAAAAAAATTGGGGAGTTAATTGCCACTTATGAAGAACAGAATGAGCGCTTAGAAAAACTTCGCGATACTCTCCTTCCTAAACTAATGTCCGGAGAAATTCGTGTACCGTTGGATGATGAAGTTTTGTCAGGACAAAGTTAAAGAATAGAATAAAATCCCGATTGAAAGGGGAGAGAGATGAATTTGTTAGAAAATTTTACGGAAGATAAGCTGGAAGAAGCTGCGATTGAGATTCTTCAGGAACTTGGCTATGACTATGTCTTTGGTCCGGACATTAGTTGTGATGGGGAAAGACCGGAACGCAAAGATTATCGTACAGTTATTTTAGAAGATCGTGTAAAAGATGCTTTGTTTAAACATAATCTCCATTTGCCACAGGAAGCAATAGAAGAAGCATTTCGGCAAATTATAGCTTTTAATAGTCCAAGCTTAGAAGAAAACAACCGTCATTTTCACAAATTAATCACTGAAGGCATTGATGTGTCGTTTCATCAAGATGGTCTTAGCCGTTCGGTGAAGGCATTCTTAATTGATTTTGAAGAACCAGCTAATAATGATTTTTTGGTAGTAAATCAGTTTACGGTCGTTGAAAAAGAAGAACGCCGCCCGGATTTAATTATTTTTATAAATGGCATCCCATTCGTCGTTATCGAATTAAAATCAGCATCTGATGAAAATGTGAGTATCGATAATGCCTATGCACAGATTCAAACGTATAAACGTGATATTCCATCTTTATTTTATTATAATGCGTTTTGTATTTTATCTGATGGAATTAATGCGAAAGCGGGAACGATTACTGCAAGTCAAGAACGTTTTATGAATTGGCGGACGGTGGATGGGGAAAACATTGAACCACTTGAAGTGCCGCAATATGAAGTGTTGTTAAGAGGGATGCTGGCAAAAGACCGGCTTATTGATATTATTGAAAACTTTATTCTCTTTCAGGAATCGAAAGAAGAAGAACGGGATGAAAATGGGAAGAAAATCGGCGAAAGAAAAACGATTGCCAAAATTCTCGCTGCCTACCACCAATATTTTGCGGTAAAAAAAGCGGTGGAAAAGACAAAAATAGCGACCAGTGAGAATGGAGACCGTAAAATCGGTGTTATATGGCATACACAAGGTTCGGGTAAAAGTTTTTCGATGGTTTTTTATACAGCACAGCTTGTCAAGCAGCTAAATAATCCAACCATTGTGGTGATTACCGACCGCAACGATTTAGATGACCAGCTATTTTCGACGTTTTTAAAATCAAAGGATATCTTAAGACAAACACCGAAACAAGCAGATGTCCGCAAATTGAATGAAGAACAGAAAAAACAACAAGCCAACGAAAAATCAAAAGAGATAAACGGATTATATGATCTTCTAAATGACCGGGAATCAGGCGGTATTATTTTTACAACGATTCAAAAATTCAAACCAGAAGAAGGCGAAATGCCGGTTTTAACCGATCGTAAAAATGTGATTGTTATTGCGGATGAAGCTCATCGCAGTCAATATGGTTTTTCTGCAAAGACAGATACGAAAACAGGCGAAGTGAAATATGGATATGCAAAATATCTTCGTGATGCACTTCCGAATGCTTCCTTTATCGGTTTTACAGGAACACCGATTGAGCTGGAAGATAAGTCAACACCGGCTGTTTTCGGTAATTATATTGACATTTATGATATGACGCGAGCGGTTGAAGACAAAGCAACGGTAAAAATTTATTATGAAAACCGTATTATCCGCTTAGAAGCAAATGAAGAAGAATTAGCGAAAATTGATGAGGAATTTGAAGAAATTACGGAAGATCAGGAAGAATCGGCACGTGAAAAATACAAGTCAAAATGGTCAAGGCTCGAAGCGATCGTTGGTTCACCTAACCGTATTAAACAATTAGCAAATGATATCGTCAGTCACTATGAAGAAAAAGCAAAAACCATTGATGGTAAAACAATGATTGTTTGCATGAGCCGTCGTATTTGTGTAGCACTCTATAACGAAATTGTAAAATTACGTCCAGATTGGCATTCTGATGATGATGACAAAGGAAAAATTAAAGTCGTTATGACAGGCAGTGCTGGAGATGATGATTTCCTACAGCCGCATATTGGCGGAAAGAAACGCCGGGACTTATTGGCAAAAAGAATGAAAGATAATAATGATGAACTAAAAATCGTCATTGTACGTGATATGTGGCTGACTGGATTTGACGTACCTTCCATGCATACGATGTATATCGATAAACCGATGAAGGGTCATAACCTCATGCAGGCAATCGCACGGGTAAACCGTGTATTTAAGGATAAATCGGGTGGTGTTGTTGTAGATTATATCGGTATTTTAGAAAGCTTAAAGAAAGCTTTAAATCAATATACCGAAAGTGATAAGAAAACAACAGGTATCGATACATCGGCTGCAATTGCTGTAATGAAAGAGAAACTTGAAATTTTGCAAGATATGATGCATGGGTTTGATTACTCTGCTTATATGGGTTCATCCCAAGCAGGACGTATTCGTGCCATCACGGGCGGAATGAATGTCATTTTTGGAAAGAGTGAAAAAGAACAAAAAGAATTCAAAAAGACGGCAACCGAGCTAGCGAAGGCGCATTCACTTTGTGCAGCGACGGATGAAGGAAAAGCAGCAGCTCTTGAAGTTAGTTATTTTAAAGCGGTTAAGGCAAGCCTAAATAAACTACAAGAAAAACAGCCGAAGCGGAAGACGAAAAAAGAAATCGAAGCACGCGTGAATCAATTACTCGAACGTTCCATTATTTCAGAAGAAGTAGTGGATGTCTTTGAAGTGATGGGATTGAAACATCCGGATGTATCTATATTGTCAGAAGAATTTCTCGAAGAAGTACGTTCATATGAATATAAAAATTTAGCCCTTGAAATGCTAAAAAAATTGCTGGAAGGCAACATCAAAACAATGGAAAGACGCAACCTTGTCAAATCCCAAAAATACTCGGAAAAACTGAAACAGTCGCTGAACAAATATAAAAACCAAGCCATTACAAACGCCGAAGTAATCGAAGAACTAATTCAAATGGCAAAGGACATGAAAAAAGAACGAGAAGAAGAAAAAGATCTCGGTTTAAATGAAGATGAAATTGCCTTTTACGATGCTTTAACATCTGAGTCTATAGTTAAAGAGTTAATGGAAGATGAAGTCTTACGCAAAATCGCCAATGAACTGACTCAAGCAATTAGACGGAACATGACCATTGACTGGCATGTTCGAAAAAGCGCCCGTGCAGGAATGAGGAGAATTATTAAGCGACTATTGAAGAAGTACGATTACCCACCAGAACAAGCGAAAAAAGCATTGGACACAGTTATGCGACAAGCAGAGTTGATGGCGGAGCATACGGAAGTAAGGGATTGGAATACGCTGCAGGCTGCGGAGTCTAAAGGTGAATATGAGGTTTAAGAGAAACTGTTCTCAGTTACTTCAAATGAAGAACTAAAGTGATAATTACTTCTGCCAAATTCTTTACTCTTCAATCCTTGATTTAAAAAAGAAAAGTGATTTAAATAAAGAATTGGGCTACTCAGATCATAACAACTAGATATACCAACAGAAGGCAGTTCCAGTAGATATAGGGGGCTGCCTTCTTATTATAAAAATTAATATTTAAAGAGAGGAGAATGTATTTTATGTCTAAAAAGAGAGTATTTATAAGTTTTGCCATTGAGGATAAAAGTTTAAGAGACTTTTTAGTAGGACAAGCTAAGAATGAAAATTCCCCATTTGAATTTGTTGATATGTCTGTCAAAAAACCATGGGATTCAGCTTGGAAAACAAATTGTAGAAAAAGAATAAAGGGATGTGATGGTGTTTTGGTTATAGTTACAAAAAACACTAAAAAGGCTGATGGACAATTATGGGAAATAAAGTGTGCCAAGGAAGAAGAAATTCCTCTTAGAGGGGTTTGGGGATATAAAGATGACCGTCCTACAAGTCTACCAAAAGAATTAGATGGTGTAAGAGTAGTGAATTGGACTTGGGATAATATTGCAAATTGGATTAATTCATTATAAATGGGAAGGAGCAATTTTAAATGAGGAAAGCACTAGTTGTTGGAATAAATGAATACCCATCATCCCCGCTTTATGGATGCGTTAATGATGCTTCGGCATTTGCTAGTATAATAGAAAATAATGGGGATGGCTCACCTAATTTTGATGTAAGGTTATTCACTAACGTTGCTACTAAGGCTGAATTGAAGGAGTTAATAATTGAATTATTCGAAGGCGATAGTGATACAGCTTTATTTTATTTTTCTGGACATGGTTATATAGATGATATTGGTGGTTATATTGTAACTCCCGATTTTAAAACCTATGATTTCGGGGTTTCAATGGATGAAATACTAACTATTGCAAATAATTCAAAAGCAAAGGATAAAATAATAATTCTCGATTGTTGTCATTCTGGGGCTTTAGGAACTCCTAAAGTAGATGGAGGAAATAAAACACAAATTGCAGAAGGAGTTACTATTTTAACTGCTAGTAGAGACTATGAAAGTTCACTTGAGGTTAATGGACAAGGTGTCTTTACTTCTCTATTATTAGATGCTTTAAGAGGTGGTGCGGCAGATTTAAGAGGACATATTACTCCAGGAAGTGTCTATGCTTATATTGATCAAGCACTAGGCCCATGGGATCAAAGGCCTGTTTTTAAAACAAATATTTCAAGATTTACATCTTTAAGAACAATTGCTCCACAGGTACCAATAACAATTATCAGAAACTTAGTTAAATATTTCCCAACCCCGGAAAGTGAATTTGATTTAGATCCATCATTCGAAGATACAAATTCACCAGATATTGAACATAAAGTAATAGAGCCTTATGCTAAACCAGAGAATGTAAAAATCCTCAAAGAATTACAGAAACTCGAAAGTGTAGGTTTAGTTATTCCTGTTGGGGAAGAACATATGTATTTTGCAGCAATGAATTCAAAATCTTGTAAATTAACTGCCTTAGGTTATCATTATTGGAGACTTGTAAAAGATAGAAGGATATAATTTATAGATTAAGTGACAAATTTAATAGATAGAAAGGGGACGTATATTGACAATAAACAATTTAGATATTCTTTTTTACACCTTAATTTTTGTGGTTCCGGGATTCATAATAGATTCCATTTATAGAAAGTGTGTTCCACAAAGAGATATTACATTTCATAGCGTTTTTCTAAGATTTTTATTATTTAGTGTTATAAATTATTCTATAGTATTTCCCATAATAAGTTGGTTGTCCAAAATTCCTTATATTCAAACCCATGAAACTGTCAGTTTTTATATAAGTATGGTAACGATATTCCTAATACCTGTGATAATCGCACTAATTATCTCTGTAATATCAAATAAAGGTTGGGTTCGTACTATTTTACAAAAAATAGGTATTCACACTATTCATGTTATTCCAACGGCTTGGGATTATCAGTTTAGGAAAGATGAACATAAGTATCTAATTGTATATTTAGAAGATGGCGGAATAGTGTTTGGATATTGGGGTTTCGCATCATTTGCCTCCTCAATTCGTGAAGATAAAGACCTCTACTTAGAGAAAATATTCAATGTAGATGATAACAATGAATGGATTGAAATTCCACAAAATAAAGGAATTTGGATTCCGGAAAAATCTATAAAGTATATAGAATTTTTGTGAAAGGAAGAGTGACCTTATGACCAAAAAATCAAAGCAACATTTTGGTTATCAGCCTAAAAAAATAAATGGCGGATATCAACCAAATAAAATGCAGGCGACACCCCCTCCCCCTAAGTCTGGACCAAATATAAAACCTCAAAAGGATAAGTAATATATCGTATTTAAGGAGCGCAGATATTTATTAATTTATATGGCTCCTAATTATTTATAAATATATTTTTTACCTCTTAAATTACTACGGTGAACCGTACCATAAATATATTAGCTTCTTGATAGAGTCTCGGATCCACATCGATTCATAGTTAATATTTGTTGAGTCAGAAAAACGTACAATCTTGTTTTTGTTCAATGCTGATTTATAGATGCAACGGGGGTTGCGGTGCTTTGCAACTACGGCTATCTTTACTTTTTAAATCTAATGTATTATTAAGTAAGGATTAGGAGAATTTATTTCTATCGTTGGATCTTCTGATTGTGGTAAGTCCGCTTTTGCTCAATTTAATAGAATGATGATTTTGAAAAAAGTAAGCATCAAGGTACTTTTTATAGTTTTCGATTTACATCATCATCTTATGACTGAGCTTTAGTAAGAGGGTGACCATCATGAACATTATTCAACTGTTGAATTGCTTTTATAGAGAAGATGTGGTTACGGATCTGATGGCAAATTTAATCAATACAGAAAAGAAGTTTGCGAACTGGTTTGTGGAACATGTATGTCAGGTTTCTGGTTCATATAAGATGGTGAACGCACATACGCGTGTGGGATTAGGAAAGGGCATTGGAACTCCGGATTTAATTATTGAATTGAAAAATGATTCAGCAGCTGAAAAGATTTTGGTTATTGAAAATAAACTAGGTGCTTTAGAAGGCTATGAGCAAACAAATCGGTATGCATCCGACCAGGGAAAGGAAAAGCTTTTTAAAGCTCTTAAGATTTCCCCGGTTCCTATTGAGTTTTTCTTTCTTACTTTAGATCCTTTTACGCTGCCAAAGAATACGCAATTTCATAAAAGAGATTATCAACATTTTGTTGACATGAAATGGGATACACTGATCCAAGATCCGACAGCTGTTCTAGTCATGAAAGATTTTTCTTCTTACTTAAAATCGTTTTACGCCCCTATTTTAAATGTAGACTTAAAAGATCATATTGAAAAAGCGACGACTGGCTTAGATTCTTTGCAAAGAAAACTTTTATGGATACAAGTTTTTCAACAAAGTCAAAGTCAGCTTCCTGAATCGTTAAAAATGCATTTCGGAGAAGTAGAAGGATATGGAAGGAATTCTGCTGTGTTTTTATTTCAAAAAGAAGAATGGAAGCAAAATGAATTTAACGGAAAAGAGCTCCAAGCAAACTCAATCAATATTCATTTCGAAGTTACGGTCAATTTGGTAGGAAGTTCGCCCGGTAAAGTATCTAGCTTTTCGGTCCATTATGAACCCAATCCATATAAATCGAAAAAGACGTATGAAGGTATTCCCGGTTATGAAAAATACGTCATGCTCCGCTCAAAACGTACAAAAGCTTTTCATCAATCCGTGTTGAATTCGGATTTTTCAAATGAAGTATCACTGCGAAATGGCAGTAATTCGATTTTATTTGTTCCTTTAAAGGACCATACGACGTTTGAAGGACTAATCGAAGAATTGCTGCAAAAAATGAAAAATATTGAACCATATATAGATCGTATGTTGCAAATAAACTGAAACAAGCAGAAACACTTTTCTTTTCTGCTTGTTTTATGCAAGTAGAACACGTTGAGATGGCTTGATACACCTGCTGATTAAATTTGCGGTGGATAGTGGTATAAAAAATGATTTTATTGGTAGACATTATAATTCATTAAAATACCTTTTTAGTTTGTCATTTTACAAATTTCGAGTTTGGATGAATTCTTCTAGTTCCTGTTTTAAACGATCTATATTTTCCTTCAGGTGAATTTCATCTTGCAGATTATAATGGCTGATGATCTTTCTTACGTCGGAATTCAATAAAAATAAAGGCCCATGGTGTTCTCGCAAGTTATGGAACCATAATTGTTGTTTCAGTATTTTTATATTCTGATTCGTTCTTCTTTGTTTTTTTGAAGGTATTGAAGTTATACATAACCAAACGACGATATCGAAGAATGCAGCAATCAAAAGAAAGCCCCCTTTTTTATTTTTCGCTTCAAAAGAAGAATTGGAAAAAAGCATATAAAAAGAAAGCACCGCACTCTTATGATTGAAAAAATTGGACATATCCGTAAAAATTCAGTACGTGACATGGCCTTATCTTAGTGCTAAAATTCATACGAAGGATGCTATATAAATTGAAATAAAGGTTTTCTCCCGTTCCACGGCGAATAAATACAAAGAGAAAATAGGGGAACGGAGAGAAAATATGATGCCAAATCACAAAGACGAGATCGAAAAGTTGTCCACTGCCATGAAAGAAGCAAAAAGTAAACGAGCATATGAACGCTACCAAGCGATTTATCTTCATTTGCAGGGATATACCAAAGGAGAAATCGCAACGATTATTGGTCGATCCAAGAAAACTATTTATAACTATATTCATGCCTACGCCCAGCGCGGTCTTGATGGACTGGAGATGAAATACTCACCTGGCGCCCCACGTCGATTGACCCCTGAGCAGGAAAAAGAGCTGGCTTTGATCATTGAACATCAGCTCCCCGTAGATGTGGGATTCGAAGCAAAATATAATTGGACGCTTGCGATAATCGCTGAACTCATTCAACAAAAGTGGGGGCCAACATACACGCTTCGCGGAACAAGTGACATTCTGCATCGGTTAGGGCTAAGCTATACGAAACCGACCTATACACTAGCCAATGCCGATGAAGAGAAACAAAAAGAATTCGTCGAAATCACCTTCCCTGAAGTAAAAAAAAACTGGTAGATGGGAACATCGCCCATGTCCTCTTTCAAGATGAGTCGATGATTCGTGATTACCAAGCGATTCAAAAAACATGGTTTGTCAAAGGAAAACAACGAATCATTCCGACGTTTGGAAAACATCAAGGGCTGAAGCTGATTGGCACGTTGAACTACGAAACAGGGGAAGTGTTTTGCATCGAAGAAGAATGCTATGACGCGGAAACATTTCTTCGATTTCTTCAACTTGTGTTAGAACGCTATCCCACAGGCAAAATAGTGATGATTTTAGATAACGCTCGAATTCACCATGCCAAACTCATTCAGCCATTTTTAAAAGAACACGAAGATCGGTTAGAGCTCGTCTTTTTGCCACCATACAGTCCGCAATTGAACTTGATTGAAGGGCTATGGAAATGGCTGAAATCAGACGTGATTTACAACGTGTTCTATTCGAGTGTGCAAGAAATTAGAAAGAATGTCCAAGCCTTTATTCAGCGAATCAACCAGAAACCAGAACAAACGATCGATCGTTTGTGTGTTCAGTTGTAAATCTTTAATTCAACTTATATAGCCAATCTCTGTACAGGGTACCGTCAAGAATTTTGTGTAATGTAAATGGGGTAGGGTTTCTCTGAAATGGATTTGAATTGATAGGGGACTGATTTTCTCCACACAAGAGACTGAATATTCAGTCTCTTGTGTGGAAAGGGAGAATCCCCTTATTTTGTTTATTTACAATATTTGGTTAACAATAACGTTCTTCAAACATTCGTTGAAGAGCTTCATGCGCTTCGGCAAATCCTCGTAACTTTCTTCCTGCCCATTTCTCGTTAAAATCTTGAATCGTCAAATACACGATTTTTTCAGCGGCTTCTAAACTACTCAAACTGTTCATCGGTCTTAGACGTTTACGAATCTCTTTGATCGTTCGTTCAATGGCATTGGTCGTGTAAATCACACTTCGAATACTGCTTGGATAATCCATAAATGTAAGGAGGACATCCAACTCATTGGCCCAAGATTGAACTTCTCTTGGATATTTGCTGGACCATTTCGACTCAAACTGTTGAAACATTTGTAACGCCATCTCCTTATTCGGCGCACGATAAATCAGCTTGAGATCCTCGGCCACTTCGAATTGGTCTTTTTTCCGAACACGATTTAGGGTGTTGCGGACTTTGTGCACGACACAGCGCTGCACATCGGCTTTCGGATACACCGCCTTAAAGGCTTCCTCCAGCCCCGGAAGGCCATCGAAGACACCAAGAAGCACTTCCTTGACGCCTCTTTGGTAGAGGTGTTGAAGAATTTCCTGCCATACATAGGCGCTTTCTTGTCCTCCCACAAAGAAATCAAGAATTTCGCGATATCCTTCTTCGTTCACCCCTAACACCACATAAACCACTTCTTTCTCCACGGTATCGCGACGAAGTTTTACATACAAGCCGTCTAAATATAAGACAGAATAACGTTTGTGCAGGGGACGTTTGTGCCATTTCTCAATGTCTTCTTTCACGATATCGGTCATACGACTGATCGTTGAAGGAGAATAGGCCTTGCCTAAAATTCGTTCAATAAACTTGCCAATTTCACGCGTACTCATACCACTTTGATACATCTTGATGATGGCTTCCTCGAGCCAGCCCGTATGGCGTTGGTAAGGAGCGAACAATTGGGTTTGAAATTCTCCGTTTCGGTCTCTAGGGACCAAAAGACCTTCAATCCGGCCATATTGCGTATCTAGATTTCGTTGATAGTAGCCGTTTCTCATATTCGATGTTCCGGCCTGCTCTATTTCGAGGAAATTCTTGATTTCTTCCCGCATGATCAGTTCTAATTTTTCCTTTACAAACTGACGAATGACACTTTCCAGTTGATTTGCCCAGTCGACATTCGGTATACTTCTTTTAGACATAGGTAGGGTACTCCTTTCTCTAAGATTTTTGGTCCAATCAGAGAATACCCTACCTTTTTTCTTTTGTTCTAGCAAAATGCTTTACACAAAATTTTATACATCATCCTGTACAGGATGATTTAATATAATGATATTGGAAGATTTAGCCTTGTTTTCATCTCTATGTAACGAGGCTTTTTCTTTTTTGAAGTTTTTGGAGTGCATCTTTGCAAAAAGTTTTAAGCGACAGTGTCAAAAGCGTAAAGGATTCCATAAAACTCCATGAGTAGGAGGAAAATTTGTTCTTCACAATAAACATGTGTTGGGAAATGGAGTTTCTTTATGGAATTTTTATAATGGGTTTTGAATTTTAGATTTTGAATTTATGACAACAAGGAGTTTGGCTTATGTACTGGTCAGATCGAAAAGGAAACGTCATTTATTTTTTGCTGGCTCTGATTTTGTTATCTGTTGCTTGCTATAATATCTTTTTCAATTTAGGTAAATTTCCTATTTATAGTTGGGATGAAGCGAGACACGGAGTAAATGCTTATGAGATGTTAAGACAAGGAAATTTTATCGTCAATACTTATCGTTATAAGATGGATTATTGGAATTTAAAACCGCCTCTTAGTTATTGGGCCATCATGCTTGGCTATAAAACGGCGGGATTCAATGCTTTAGGATTAAGATTAATCTCAGGCATTTGTGCTATGTTGACGATTATCATCGTGGGCATTTTTGTGAAAAAGAATTTCGGAAATGCAGCTTCCTTATTATCGATGCTAACATTGTCGACAAGCACTCAATTTTTAATCAATCATAGTGCACGAACCGGTGACGCAGATTCTCTTTATGTCTTTTTATTTACAGTGGCTATTCTGTCTTTGCTGCTTAGTGAGAAAAAGGATTATTGGCTGTATGTATCGGGACTAGCCTTTGCTTTGGCTTTTTTAACAAAAAGTTGGCATGCAGGGAATATAGCCGTCATTATGGGATTGTACCTCTTTATTACTGGAAAATACAAAAAATTATCCTTTAAAAAATGGATGATGTTATGTTTGTGCATGATCGTGCCCATTTTGATTTGGGCGGTTATGCGATATCAATATGACGGCTTTGCTTTTTTCCAAAATATGATTTCGTATGACTTGCTGCATAGATCAACGGTTCCCATTGAAGGTCATGTAGGCGATGAATCTTACTATGGAGTCATATTATCCCATTTTTACTTTTTGTGGTTCGCTGTTTTATTGGGAATGATTTTAGTCTATCTTTTTCATCCAAATGTATCGAACGATATGTCCGAATCTGATAAGCGATTTTATATAATAGGCCTTTGTTTATGGGTGGTCGTTCCTTTCATCCTGTATACTTTCGCTAAAACGAAGATAAGATGGTATATTTTGCCTGTTTATCCTCCGCTAGCCATCATGATAGGGATTTTGGCCAGCAGAATTTTGTTGAAAGGTAAATGGCTGGTCAAAATCGTTCTTTTATCGACCATTCTTTTTGTTGCTCATTATTATGAAGGGGAAATTCTAATGTATGTTAACAACCCCATACCGAATGATCAATTAAGTTTGATTGAAAAAACGAAGTCATTGGATGGAGTAAGGGGATACAGCTTATTTAAATACCATCCAAAAAGACATAAGGTGGTATGGGCTCAAAGTGCGGTTCTAACGGCTGAATTAGTGAATGATTTGAAAGTGCAAGGCGGAGATTTCCATGCATTTTTAAAAAATGATAAAGCCTTGCTTCTAGTGAAGAAAAGATTTTTTACAAAACAATTGGTCATTTCGCATCATTTAAACATCGTCGCCTCCAATCACTGGGGCTACATTCTTAGTAAAGAGAAGATTCGGATGAAACATCAATTGAATTGAATCAGAGAATGACACATGTGGGATTGGACACCATTTATCGAAGGAGCAGGCAAGAATTTATGGATTCATTCTTGCCTGCTCTTGTTCAATTCAAAAGTGATTGGTGACAAATATTTTCTATTCTTTAGGTCTTTAAAATGCCGAAATGCCCCATATATTGTTCGCATGTCCTTTTTCAATACTTATATCTGCACTCTCTAATCCCCAAATCTTCCATTTCAAACGTTGTGAAAAAAACAAAGTTCCATTATTTCCTCTATAATCCTATTCTTTATTCATTGTTAAAAAATTTAATATATCGTGTTAAGAACATAATGTCAAAACCATCGAAAATGGGAGAAATAATCTGAACTACAGATTTATATTTCGGAAAATTTAGCATTGACAAAAAATTAAGTTATATTTTATATTTATTTTGTGTTAAGTTATATAACATTTGTTTGGATTCTAACATTACCATCATATTAAAGGAGCTATTCCTGTAATGAAGAAATTTGAGGTTTGAAACAAAAAGAGCCCTCTTGGTATAGTACAGGGTGTCAATGCATTGACCCCGAATTAATAATTACCAAGGAGGACTCAAGATGAATTATACGCAAAATCGTAAAATCTCGCAAATTACACCATCAACATTAATTGTAGGCATTGATATCGCCAAAGACAAACACGTCGCTCGAGCTCAGGATGATCGAGGAATCGAATTTGGAAAAAGACTGATCTTTGAAAATCGCATACATGGCTATCAAAAACTGCTTGATTGGGTTTCGAGGCATCAAAAGGAACACCAAAAAACACATGTCATTTTTGGTGTTGAGCCGACCGGTCATTTCTGGCTGAGTCTAGCCTATTTCTTGACTGCTAAAGGTTATGACTTTGTCTTGGTCAATCCTATGCATGTCAAAAAAACTAAAGAGCTGGATGATAACTCTCCAACTAAAAACGATACGAAAGATGCACGTGTGATTGCACAGCTGATTAAAGATGGGCGATACTCCGTACCAAATCTCTTAGATGGCATCTATGCAGAGCTAAGAGAAGGCGTCAAATTAAGAGATCAGCTCATCCAGCAGCTTATGATCACAGAAGGTCGTATTCAAAATCACATCCAGCGTTACTTTCCGGAGTTTTTCGATGTATTTAAAGACTGGGAAGGAAAGGCAGCTCTTTGTACATTAAGAAACTTTCCATTCCCCTCTCAGATTAAAGAAATGACATCAGAAGAAGTTCTTGCGAAATGGAAACAAGAAGTAAACCGTGGTGTAGGAATCAAACGAGCTACAAAGTTAATAGAAGCAGCGAAAAAGAGCATTGGTATCCAAATTGGTATCAAGTTTGCTAAACGTGAATTGGATTATTTACTCGATCAATATGAGCTATACAAAGAGCAATTAGGACAGTTAGATAAGGATCTGGAAGCACTTGTAGTAACGATACCTGGAGCGAAGGAAATGATCAATATTCAAGGCTTAGGTCCTACAACAGTCGCGCTATTCTTCGCTGAGGTCGGGGATATAACAAAGTATAGTCATCCCCAGCAATTAGTAAATCTGGCAGGGCTGTCATTACGTGAACATAGTTCCGGGAAGTTTAAGGGGCAAACCAAGATCACAAAACGAGGACGAAGTCGATTGCGAAGAGCTTTATACTTGGCCATTCGTCCACTCGTTGCCCATAATCCAACGTTTAAAGCCCTGCATCAATACTACACAAAGCGTCCTGATCGACCTTTGAAGAAACAGCAGTCACTGATTGCCTTGTGTTGTAAATTACTACGTGTCTTATTTGTCATTGGTCAAAAACAGTGTGAATTTGATGGTTCAAAGTTATTGAGAGGTTTGCCTCAAATCGATTCATTACAGGCAGCTTAAGGCTTTATTAAGTTCATGAAATCATTTCAGAATACCGTAATTATCTCAAATGACAAACACCAATAGTGCAGAGTTGGAGCTTATTTATTCCATACGGGCATGTGACCCAGCAAAGGAGCATATCCAACCTCCACCTCATGGATACGCAGGACGAAGGAATGTATGGAATTCAATCCGGAGAGATGTGGGAGGGTTAGCGACCGTGAGTGATGTGGAGATGATGAAGCACGGTTATACCTTATTTTTACCAAATAAATACAATTTGGTTGATAGGATGCCCCCTACCATGTAAATTATTTAAAAAAATTCAACATATATCCATTAAATGAGGTGTGTATTCTATTAAGTGTCTATGAAATTTTGAGAAAAAGCGAGTATTCGGGAGAAAAATAAACTTTATTGAGGGAGGGATAGAATGTTATCATCGAGTGTCGGGTATCTTATATTGCTTATCTTTGGAATTGTTTTTACAGTGATTACAGTTTTGATCCAACGTCGTCAAGGAGAAGTCATGACGGCAGAACAATTTAGCACCGCAGGCAGGAGTGTCGGGGTGGGTTTAGCGAGTGCTTCCATTATTGCCGCTTGGACATGGGCAGCGACATTAATGATGTCTTCTTCTACCGGATACCAATATGGAATTAGTGGACCTTATTGGTATGCTGCTGGCGCTACTATTCAAATTTTACTATTTGCGATAGTGGCCATTCATTTGAAACGGAAAGCACCGAATGCTCATACATTTTTAGAATTTATCGCTCAGCGATTTGATAAGAAAAATCACCGATTGATGCTCGTATTCGCTTTAATGACCAATATCATCGTAACGGCAATGGTCATTTTGGGTGGAGCGGTTTCTTTACACTCTTTAACGGGAATGAATGTATATATTGCAGCGCTTTTAATTCCTATCACTTTCACGATTTTCACGGTGATCGGTGGATTAAAAGCTTCCTTTATTGCAGACTACTTAAATACAGTTATTATCTTTGCCATTCTTGCGATTTTTGCAGCGGCTGTTTATTACAAATTCGGTGTTACGGATATTTATGAAGGATTACGTAAAATCCCTGAATCCAAACAAATGATCACAATGGCTTCGATACCGGGACTGTTTTTTGGAATGATCAATATTATTGGTAATTTTGGAACCGTATTTGTGGATCAATCTTATTGGCAGCGCGCTATTGCAAGTACAGAAAGAGCGGCAGCGAAAGCCTATATTTATGGAGGGATTGCTTGGTTTTCAATTCCGTTTACCATAGCCACTTTTCTAGGTGTGGGTGCAGCCGGGTTAGGAATTTCTGTTGATTCACCGGATTCTGTTGCCCCTATTATGGCGGCCCACGTCATGGGGACTGTTGGATCTATCTTATTTTTAATTATGCTTTTTATGGCTGTGATGTCTACGGGTGTTGCGGAACTGACGGCTATTACAAACATCATCGTTACGGACATCTATCTTCACTCCATTCATCCACAAGCAAATAGTCAAAAAATATTAAGTGTTTCCCGCCAAGTAACCCTATGCGCCGGATTGGCAATGGGGCTATTGTCCATTTTGCTTTTTAAAGTAGGGATAAGCCTTAGTTTCGTTTATATGGCGATGGGAATTTTTATAAGCAGTGCTGTGATTCCTGTTACCCTTGGGTTGTTATGGAAACGGGCAACGAATGAAGGATCTTTTTATGGTGCTTTATTGGGAATGATCAGCGGACTCATCGCATGGGTTTCATCTGCCTATGCCACATCAGGAGAAATTACGATCGAATCGTTAGGCGGGCTTTATCCTATGTTGATTGGAAATTTAACGGTTTTTGTTGTTAGTGGTGCTATTTCCATTGGTCATGGATTGCTGTCCAGCCAGGAATTTGATTTTGATTCTTTAAAAGATAAGTTTAAAAGCTATGATGATGACTTATCTGAATATGGAAAGGAAGTTAGCTATGGAGAAACAGCCAATAAATAAAGACGCAAAGTTGTGTATACAGTGGGCTATTGGATTAACCGTTATTTTGATATTTGTGTGGCCCGGGATTATGTTTATCACAGATTATCAGTATAGTTTATCGTTTTTCAAAGGTTGGACGGTTCTTGCTTTCGTCTGGTTAATGGTAGCCGGTATTTTCATCACGATCAGACCGTTGATGGAGCTTTTTAAGAAAGATCAATAATATATCACAAAAAATTTTTTAAAAATCGCAGTTGCTGGCGGGTTTGTAAAATGAGTGAGAATCTATTGGATGTATTAGAAGGAAATTTGATATAATTTTAGATAGAAAATTATAAATATTCAATCTTATAAATGGGGATTTATAAGATCAATTTCATAGTTTGGAACAACCACTTAAAATAGGAGGTTATCCATGAAACTGACTTCACGTGAAATGGAAAAACTCATGATTGTTATGGCGGCTGACTTGGCCCGTCGTCGTAAAGAGCGGGGCTTAAAATTAAATTATCCTGAAGCTGTCGCGATGATTACATATGAAGTGCTGGAGGGGGCGCGGGATGGAAAAACGGTAGCTCAGTTAATGCAATACGGTGCAACGATTCTTACAAAAGAAGATGTAATGGAAGGGGTTGCCGAAATAATCCCGGATATTCAAATTGAGGCAACCTTTCCTGATGGAACAAAGCTTGTCACGGTTCATGACCCGATTCGTTAAATGAGGAGGACATACGTTGATACCAGGGGAGTATGTATTGAAAAAAGAACCTATTTTATGCAATCAAAATAAGCAGAGCATCAAGATTCGCGTGTTAAACCGGGGTGATCGACCTGTTCAGGTTGGTTCCCATTTTCACTTTTTTGAAGTGAATCAATCACTTCAATTTCATCGTGAAAAAGCATTTGGCATGCATTTGAATATTCCGGCTGGAACGGCGGTTCGCTTCGAGCCCGGTGATGTGAAAGAAGTAGAAATAATTCCGTTTTCAGGTGAACGAAAAGTGTATGGTTTAAATAATTTAACGAATGGATCAGTTGAAATGGGGAAAAGAAAATGAGTTTTTCGATGTCTCGAAAGCAATATACAGATATGTTTGGACCGACTGTCGGCGATGCTATTCGTTTGGCGGATTCAGAATTGTTTATCGAAATTGAAAAAGACTATACAACCTATGGAGATGAAGTAAAGTTTGGCGGCGGAAAGGTGATTCGAGACGGAATGGGGCAGCATCCTTTGGCGACAAGCGATGAATGCGTCGATCTCGTATTAACAAACGCGATTATTGTTGACTATACAGGTATTTACAAAGCGGATATCGGCATAAAAGATGGAATGATTGCCTCCATAGGCAAGGCGGGGAACCCGCTGTTAATGGATGGGGTCGATATGGTGATTGGAGCGGCAACGGAAGTCATAGCTGCAGAAGGGATGATTGTGACAGCCGGAGGAATAGATGCTCATATTCACTTTATTTGCCCTCAGCAAATCGAAACCGCTCTTGCATCGGGTGTGACCACCATGATTGGCGGAGGAACAGGACCCGCTACAGGCACAAATGCCACTACTTGTACACCAGGGCCTTGGAATATCCATCGTATGCTTCAAGCAGCCGAAGAGTTCCCGATGAACTTGGGTTTTTTAGGAAAGGGAAACTGTTCAGATGAGGCTCCTTTAAAGGAACAAATAGAAGCGGGAGCAGTTGGATTAAAGCTTCACGAAGATTGGGGATCGACAGCGGCGGCTATTGATACATGTTTGAAAGTGGCGGATCTATATGACGTGCAAGTAGCGATTCATACCGACACTTTAAATGAAGGTGGATTTGTCGAGGATACATTGAAAGCTATAGACGGTCGAGTGATTCATACCTATCATACAGAAGGAGCTGGAGGCGGGCATGCTCCGGATATTATAAAAGCGGCCGGCTTCCCGAATATTTTGCCTTCTTCCACGAATCCAACTCGACCTTATACTATCAATACTTTGGAAGAGCATTTAGATATGTTAATGGTTTGCCACCACCTAGACGCAAATATTCCGGAGGATATTGCCTTTGCCGATTCACGCATTCGGAAAGAAACCATCGCGGCGGAAGATATTTTACATGATTTAGGCGTATTCAGCATGATTTCGTCCGATTCACAAGCGATGGGGCGCGTAGGAGAAGTGATCATTCGTACGTGGCAAACGGCTGACAAGATGAAAAAGCAAAGAGGGAAATTAGAAGAAGACAAAGGTGTGGGAGACAACTTTCGCGTGAAACGTTATATTGCCAAATATACGATCAATCCAGCAATCGCTCATGGTATTGCAGATTATGTGGGTTCTGTTGAAGTGGGAAAATTAGCTGATTTAGTGGTGTGGAATCCTGCTTTTTTTGGTGTGAAACCTGAACTGGTCTTAAAAGGAGGAATGATTGCTTACAGCACTATGGGAGATCCCAATGCCAGCATTCCGACACCGCAGCCGATTTTATATCGTCCGATGTTTGCAGCGAAAGGAGATGCCAAATATCAAACGTCTATCACCTTTGTTTCAAAGGTAGCGTATGAAAAAGGCATTCATGAACAGTTGGGTTTGAAGAAAAAGGTGAAACCGGTCTATGGAATTCGAAAATTGACGAAAAAAGATTTAATTTTGAATGATAAAACCCCAAACATTGACGTCGATCCTCAAACATATGAAGTGAGGGTAGACGGTCAATTAGTGACATGTGAACCGGCAGAAATCGTCCCGATGGCACAACGGTATTTCTTATTTTGAGGTGAGAAAAACATGGTGATTGAAAAAGTAGTCGGAAACATCACGACGCTAGAGAAAAGAGTTCCACATATAGAACGGGTTTATATGCGAAGCGATGATTTAGTCAAACGGGTAAAACGAGTTGTGACAGATCATGGCAAAGAGATTGGCATTCGCTTAAAAGAACATCAGGAATTACGAGATGGAGATATTTTATACATGGACGATCACAATATGATTGTGATATCGGTCTTAGAAGATGATGTATTAACGATCAAACCAACATCCATGCAGCAAATGGGGGAAATTGCGCATCAACTTGGCAATCGACATCTGCCGGCGCAGTTTGAAGGAAATGAAATGATTGTGCAATATGACTATTTAGTAGAAGAACTGCTTCAGAAGCTATCGATTCCATTTACACGTGAAAACAGAAAGATGAAACAAGCATTTCGCCCTATAGGACACCGACATGAATAGATTATTTTCGCTTTTTCAGTTGTGTGATTCCAATTTTCCATCGGGATCGTTTTCTCACTCTTTTGGATTGGAAACATACATTCAAGAAAAAGTGATTACGGATAAAGAAAGCTTTAAGAAAGCTATTTCCGTTTATATTCGGAAACAGCTGTTTTTCACAGAAGGACTTGCTTGCAGACTGGCTTATGAAGCAATGGAACAAAATGAACCATCCGCGTTGGTAGAGCTTGATCATATTTTATTTGCATCGAACATTGCGCAAGAAACAAGAAGCGGGAATCAAAGGATGGGGGAACGGATGGCCAAGCTATGTGTGGATCTGTATCCATCTCCTATTTTAATAGAATATACAAACCGGATAAAAGAAAAGAAAGCGTATGGTCATTCTGCCATAGTGTTTGCGATTGTCGCTTACCACTTAAAGGTGACAAAGGAAACGGCAGTTGGAGCCTATTTATTTGCCAATGTATCTGCTCTTGTGCAAAATGCGGTGCGTGGAATTCCGATTGGTCAAACAGACGGTCAAAGGATCTTAGTTGAAATTCAACCTCTTTTAGAGGAAGGGGTAAGAACGATTTCACAATTGCCTAAAGAGGATTTAGGAGCGGTAAGTCCCGGGATGGAAATTGCTCAAATGCGCCATGAACGTTTAAATGTGCGCTTATTTATGTCTTAAAATTCGGAATATAAGGAGTGAGAAACGTGGAACCAATACGTATTGGAATCGGAGGGCCTGTTGGAGCGGGAAAAACGATGCTTGTGGAAAAATTGACGAGAGCCATGCATAAAGAATTGAGCATCGCCGTTGTGACAAATGATATCTATACGAAAGAAGATGCTCAATTTCTTCTGAAGCATGGTGTGCTGCCGGCAGATCGCGTCATTGGTGTGGAAACAGGAGGGTGTCCGCATACAGCTATTCGTGAAGATGCATCCATGAATTTTGCCGCCATTGATGAACTAAAAGAAAGGCATCCCGATCTTGAGTTGATATTTATCGAAAGCGGCGGGGATAATTTAGCCGCTACATTCAGCCCGGAACTAGTCGATTTCTCTATTTACATTATTGATGTAGCGCAAGGGGACAAAATTCCGCGTAAAGGTGGACAAGGGATGATTAAATCGGATCTTTTTATCATCAATAAAATTGATCTCGCTCCGTACGTTGGAGCCAGTTTAGAGGTTATGGAGCGCGATACTCTGGCAGCGAGAGGGGATAAGCCATATATTTTTACCAATTTAAAAGATGAAATCGGTCTTGCAGAAGTATTGGAATGGATTAAAACCAATGCACTTTTGTACGGATTGGAATCATGAAATATACAGGAGTATTACAAGTATCTGCCGCCAAAAAACGGCAAAAAACCATTATCTCATCTTGCTATCATGAAGGGGCCTTAAAAGTGAGCCGTCCCATTTATCTTGAAAAGGATCTACCTTTCTTATATCTCATTCATGTTGGCGGAGGCTATGTAGACGGGGATGTTTATTTAACCAATCTCAACGTGGAAGAAGAAGCTGAGCTGGCGGTTACAACGCAATCCGCCACAAAAGTATATAAAACACCAAAGAAGCCTGTTGTTCAGAAAACGAACATTCACTTAAAAAAAGGAAGCGTTCTTGAATACTTGCCGGATTCTTTAATTGCTTATAAAGAAGCACGTTTTATACAAGAAACGACCGTTCATATAGAAGAGGATGCCGGTTTTTTTTACAGCGATGTCATTACACCGGGTTGGGCGGAAGATGGGAGTTTGTTTCCTTATGATTGGATTCGTTCGAAATTAAAAGTATATAAAAAGGACCGGCTTGTGTTGTTTGATCATTTACGGCTTGAGCCGGATGAAGATATGTCCGGAATGCTGCAAATGGACGGATATACTCATATCGGCACTTTTTTGATCTTTCATCCAAAAGCAGATAAAACATTTCTTGACCGTTTATATGATGAAATGGAGGCTTTTGATTCCGACGTTCGATTTGGTATGACATCATTACCGGCTAGCGGCATTATTTTACGTATACTTGCACGTAGTACGGGTATCATTGAGAACATGATTTCTCGCGCTCATTCATTTGCCAGACGAGAGTTATTAGGCAAGAATGGTGTCACTTGGCGAAAGTATTGAGATAGGGTGAGGAATAAATGATATTAGGAGGCTTATAGATGGACCAAGTAGACTTGCTTTCTGTTTTAACTTTAGGATTCGTTCTTGGAATAAAACATGCTATGGAGCCGGATCATGTGATAGCTGTATCAACGATTGTTTGTCAAAGCAAAAAACTTTGGAGATCCTCTTTAGCCGGAGTCTTTTGGGGGATCGGGCATACATCCACATTACTTATATTTGGAATGACTATTATTTTGATGAAGAAAAAAATTTCACAAGAATGGTCGATGTCATTAGAGTTTTTAGTCGGAATCATACTCGTTTATTTTGGAATTTCAGCCATTCTTTCTCTTAAGAAAACGCATGAACATTCCCATTCACGTCTTCATCTTCATACAGATCATCCTATTTATACATATAAAGGGATTCCCTATGTTAAATCTCTTTTTATTGGGATCATTCATGGACTTGCCGGAAGTGCAGCCATGGTATTGTTGACAATGAGTACAGTAGAAAAGGCATGGGAAGGTCTTCTTTATATTCTGTTTTTTGGCGCCGGAACGGTTTTGGGCATGCTTTGCTTTACGACTTTAATTGGGATCCCATTTACACTGAGTGCCAAAAAGATTCGTATTCACAATGCCTTCATTCAAATAACAGGCTTTATCAGCACGGTATTCGGAATTCATTATATGTATAATTTAGGTGTAACCGAAGGCTTATTTAAACTTTGGATACGGTAAATGGGAACAAGAAAATGTTTTTTGCTGCATCATGATAAGATCATTCGTTCCATCATAATGGCGAACGGTATTAAAAACTATTGGCAGGATGATGGGCGGTTTGACAGATGCTTGGAGATCTTTTTTCTAAGCCAAAAGCAAGGGCGGGGTCTCTTTACCGTTTTTGGTTAGGAAATAAAAAACAAGGGAATCGTTATTTGACGAACGATTCCCCTTTTTTCATCTGTCAATGTCAATAGCCTTCATTTCTGCTAATAAGAGCCTTTAAACTCTTTTCTTTTGAAATGCTGCAATACTTTCATATTCTTCTTTTAACAGTCGAGAAAGACGAATGTAGATAGGAATTAATTCTTTATAGACGGATACATGTTCTGGATTCGGTACATGGTGGTGGGTGGCACCTACCATTTCAGATACTACGTGTAATGAATGAATTTCACCTAGACTATATAAGCCAAGGATGGCGGCTCCCAAACAAGAACTTTCAAAACTTTCCGGTATATATACCTCTTGATCGAAGATGTCCGCCATCATTTGACGCCAGAGTGGGGATCTGGCAAAGCCTCCGGTGGCTTGAATTTTTTTCGGTTCCCCTATTAATTCTTCTAAGGCAAGCAGAACGGTGTATAAATTGAAAATAACCCCTTCCAAAACAGCACGAATTAGATGTTCTTTTTTATGATGCAAACCTAATCCAAAGAAAGAGCCTCTTGCATTGGCATCCCACAATGGAGCCCGTTCTCCGGCTAAATACGGATGAAATAATAATCCGTCCGATCCGGGATTGACTTTTGCCGCTATCTCTGTCAACACTTCATATGGATCTTTCCCTAAACGCTTCGCTGTTTCGACCTCTGAAGAACCTAGTTGATCGCGAACCCATCGGAAAATCATGCCTCCGTTGTTGACCGGGCCTCCAATGACCCAATGGTTTTCAGTCAATGCATAACAAAAGATTCTTTCTTTAGGATCGGTTACAGGGCGGTTCGTTACGGTTCGGATAGCACCGCTTGTCCCAATGGTGACAGCCACAACTCCGGGATCTATTGCATTTACTCCTAAATTGGATAATACGCCATCACTGGCTCCTACCACAAAAGGAGTGGACGGGTGCAAATTCATTTCTTTTGCAAACGTTTCATCCAAACCTGTTAAACGATAAGTGGTTGGTACGGGACGTGACAACTGTTCTTCTGATATACCGGCGATACGTAGAGCCTCTTCATCCCATTTTAAGGAATTTAAATGAAACATTCCTGTTGCGGAGGCAATCGAATAATCTATCACATATTCCTTAAATAGCTTATAAAAGATATATTCTTTTATTGATATGAATTTATAGCTGCGTGCAAATATTTCGGGATGCTCATTTCGAAGCCATGTCAACTTAGAAAGAGGAGACATCGGATGGATAGGCGTTCCGGTCCGCCGATAAATCTCATGGCCATTCATTTCCTTTTTTATTTTTTCGGCCCATTTTGCGCTTCTGTTATCCGCCCAGGTGATGCAATTCGTTAAAGGCTTGCCTTCTTTGTCCACAGCAATGACGCTGTGCATGGCGGAACTAAAGGAAACGCAAAGAATATCAGATGGCTGAACATGGCTATCTTGTATCGTTCTCTTAATGGTGTTGACCACAGCGCGGAAAATTTCTTCCGGATCTTGTTCTGCCGTTTCCGGTGTAGGGGAGAATAAAGAATATTCAATTCCATGTCTTGAAATAACGGATCCTTCTGCGGAAAACAAAACGGATTTTGTACTGGTTGTTCCAATATCTACACCGATTACATATTTTGAACTCATGATTTTTTCCTCCTTACAAATACCTGACAACCTAAGTGCTCTCTTTTCCGATAAGCGCCTTTCTTTAGCAACAAACTATTATTAGTAAGGTCCAGTGCTGTTTTCAGCGGTTCTTTTCTTTACACAGGTTGATGACATGAACCGTTTAAAGCCACTCCATCTCTTAAGGATTAAAAATTTTTCCATCATTTCCTTTTTACAATCTTCTGCCATCGTTTGCATCATACCATATTCTGTCCTATTTTGTTTTCATCAGCTCATGTTGTTGAATTCTCAAAGAGATAAACTCCCTCTACGGATGTGTAGAAGGAGTTTTGTTTTTATACAAACATATTAAGCAGCAAAGCGCCTGCAAAAGCGGTAAATGAAAGGATTGTTTCCAATACGGTCCATGTTTTAAACGTTTCTTTCATGGATAATCCTAAATATTCCCTGAATCCGTGACAAAACATCTTTACAATGGTCGCAAACCGTTGATACGATAAGGAAAAACGACGTTGACGATTCTTCATCAAGTAGGTGATGTGATGAAAGATTTCCCGATTCGGTTTGTATTGACAGATGAAGCGATTACCCCAAGTGCTGGGCTTGCTCTCGTTGGCTACTTACTCCATCGAACGAAACTGGATAAACGGGTAAACGCACTTCGGCTTCCAACGGTTCGTCGAGAAGTGCACATTTCCCATAGCGATGTCATTCGCTCGATGATTGGCTTGCTTGCCACAGGAAAAACGGATTTCGATCATATCGAAGCGTATCGTCAGGACGATATCTTTTCGGCATCGATGGGGATTCAGCACGTGCCTTCCTCTCCAACCTTGCGACAACGACTCGATCAGCTCGCTTGTCTTCCGATGACCGAAACGATTCTTTGGGAGGAGTCCATACGTCTGTTGATTCAACGACATGCCACTTTGTCCCCTTGTTGGACCAAAGGAAAGACGACATGGCTTCCCCTTGATATAGATGGTTCCCCATTTGACAACTCCGATACGAAAAAAGAAGGAGTCAGTCGAACGTATAAAGGATTTGACGGTTTTACACCGTTGTTTGCGTATGCAGGGAAGGAAGGGTATCTCGTTCATGCCGAGTTGCGTCCAGGGAAACAACATGTGCAAGACAACATGCCCTCGTTTTTAGTCACCGCTATCCGTCGAGCTCGTCAACTGACTTCATCTCGTCTGCTTGTTCGCATGGATGCAGGAAACGATGCAGAAGCGAATGTGCACGTATGCCTAAAGGAAGACGTGGACTTTGTCATCAAGCGAAACTTACGCCGAGAATCGAAAGCGCTTTGGTTCCAGATCGCTTCGCAAAAGGGCAAACGTGTCGATGATGGACAAAGCGAAGGAGTACAAACCTATGAGCTATGCCTTCCACAGAAGGCAGCGATCGATGGAAACACGTATACGTACGTTCAAGTCACCCAAGTGACGGAACGGACGATGGAACGCAATGGACAGCTGATGCTCGTTCCTGATTATGAAGTGGAAAGCTATTGGGTGCGGCTCAAAGGATACGAGCATGTTCGAATGAGCGATGTGCTCGCGTTGTATCATGACCATGCGACATGCGAACAGTTTCATAGCGAACTGAAGAGCGACTTAGATTTAGAGCGGCTTCCATCTGGGAAGATGAAAACGAATGCGCTCGTGTTGGTCATGGGAGCCTTCGTTTACAATCTTCTTCGTCTGATTGGACAAGATCTATTAAGCGATCCGAGACATCCGTTGCACCACAAAGTGAAACGCCGCCGCATCAAGACGATTATTCAGACGGTGATCACGATGGCAGGGCGACTCGTCCGTCGATCACGACAGATCTGGATGAAACTGACGCGAAGGAGTGGCTATAGCGAGCCCCTACTGAACGTCTATCAGAAATGGAGAGAGGCAAGATAACGAACGAATGTTCGTGCACTAATGTCCAACGTCACTCCCTGTGCTTTTTTGTCTATTTTTTTGGTTCGTATACCTAAAAAAGAGATTTGTTCCATTTTCGGAAATAGAGATGACATAGGTCATAAGCATAAAAAGGGTTTTATGGATTATCAATCCATCAAAATTACAACAAAATCAAAGTCGATTTCAATTCATCACGGATTCAGGTATTCTTTTACCATCCAGAATCCGGCATCGTTTACGTGTGAGAACATTAAGGAACCTGCACCTGTTGCGATCACGAGCAATTCCAGATTGACACCGGACATATGTTCAATAATAGGTGAAACGATGCCAGCCGCTGTGGTTAAGGCGACGGTTGCTGAACCTGTAGCAATACGAATTAATCCTGATATCATAAAGGCTAAAACAAGGGGAGACAGAGATAGATGTTGGGACATATGACCAATGGTCGTACCAACACCGCTATCGATAAGGATTTGTTTAAATCCACCGCCGGCTCCAATGATTAAAATGATGGAACCAACAGGCAGCAAGCATTGATCTGTTAATTTCTTAATGTCTTTTTTACTCATTCCTTGACGAATTCCAAGGAAGTAGAATGCTGCGAAACAAGCGATCAGAAGCGAAATGATAGGGCTTCCAATGAATTCGAAAAATTTCATGAAGCCTTTAGGCAGTGGCAAATATGGTGCAACGGCCGATAAAATCATTAACAATACAGGCAATAAAATGATGAAGAACGAAAGTCCTGTACTAGGTAATGTTTTCGCTGTCATATTGACGCGAATTAACTCCGGTTCGCTTTCAGGAATGACGCGTTTATGAACCCATTTGGCAAATAATGGTCCTGCGATAATGGCTGCAGGAAGCGCAATAATCAAGGAATAAAGAAGCACTTTTCCAAGATTGGCATTGTAAATCTGGATCGCGGCAATCGCTCCCGGATGCGGCGGCACAAGACCGTGTACGATCGATAAACCGGCAATGACAGGCAAAGCGATTAATAAAATGTTTTGTTTCGTCGTTTTATGAATAGAAATGACTAATGGCAATACAATCAAAATTCCGACTTCAAAGAACACAGGAATTCCAATAATAAACCCTGAAAGAAGCATGGCCCAGGGCAATTTCTTTACACCGAAAAGCCGAACGAAGAAATTGGCCACTTGCATTCCAGCGCCTGATTCTGACATCATCTGTCCTAAAATGATGCCTAATGCCAAAATTCCGACTAAATGGCCTAATACACCCCCAACTCCGGTTTCATAGGCAGTTACGATTTTATCCAAGGACATTCCGGACATGATCGCTAAGAACAAACTGGCGACAAGCAAGCTGATAAACGCATGCCATTTCCACCATGATACTCCTAAAATAACAATGAGAATGGCCAAAAATGTAATGGTCAACAAATATAGATCCATACTTCATTTCACCTTCCTTTTATACGGTAATCGTTTTCAAAAAAATTGAAAACGATATACTGTCATGTTCTTGTTGTGTTAGGGGGTCACAAATTTCCTTTTCGGATGGGACCGAATGTGATCACTGCAGCACAACTAATAATTGAAAGCATTTTCATTTTGTAAGTAAATTATATGAAAAAATTTTTCGTAAATCAATAGAATTTTATTTAAATTTAACGTCTTTCCGAAAGAAGTCTCCCATCCTCTAGGAATGTGAAGGTGCGAATAGCACCAATGAGTAGGTGGGAGATGAATTTCGGTTGGCTTTAGCCAAAGTTATTTTTCCAATCCTTTTCTCAACAATTCTAAGATTGCGGCTGTTCTAGTTGGAATCCCATTTTCTTTTTGATATTGCTCCAATTTTTCTAATATCGTCTTAGGCATACGAATTTCTACACGTTCTTTCTCTTCTCTCATGATTATCACCTCATATTGATTGTACGGATTTTTTACGGTATAATCAATATATACGAAATTTTTCCGCACAAAGTGAGGTGAATTGATATGGCCAAGCAAAACAAAGCTTTCAAGTTTCGTTTGTTACCAAACAAAGAACAATCCGCATTATTAGCTAAGACATTTGGTTGTGTTCGCTTTGTCTACAATAAGATGTTAGCTGAACGCAAAGAAACGTATGAAAAGTTCAAGGATGATAAAGAATTGCTTAAAAAGCAAAAGTTTCCGACCCCTGCAAAATATAAAAGTGAATTTCCATTCCTAAAAGAAGTGGATTCTTTAGCTTTGGCAAATGCACAAATGAACTTACAGACTGCTTATAAGAATTTCTTTGAAGGAAATGCGGATTTTCCAAAGTTCAAAAATCGTAAAGCAAAACAATCCTATACAACTAATATGGTCAACGGAAATATTAAGCTAGAAAATGGTCATATCAAACTGCCAAAAATCAAAAAGCCAATAAAAATGAAACAGCATAGAGAGATACCTGCTGATTATAAAATCAAATCTTGCACTATTTCTAAAACAAAGACAGGCAAATACTACATTTCAATTTTGACAGAATATGAGAAAGATATTCGTCCAGTTAAAATACAGAAAGTTGTTGGTTTGGATTTTGCTATGGATGGTCTATATGTCGAGAGTGAACAGGGTAAGAAAGCCAATTACCCACGTTACTATCGGCAAGCCTTAGATAAATTAGCAAAAGCACAACGAATTCTTTCTCGAAGAAAGAAAGGTTCTGCAAGATGGGAAAAACAACACCTGAAAGTGGCTAAGCTACATGAAAAGACAGCGAATCAGCGCAGAAACTTTCTTCATCATAAGTCAAAAGAATTAGCAACAAACTATGACGCTGTGATTATTGAGGACTTAGACATGAAAGGCATGTCTCAAGCCCTCAACTTTGGAAAAAGCGTTCATGATAACGGCTGGGGGATGTTCACTACTTTCTTAGCGTATAAGCTAAAAGAACAGGGGAAACAACTTGTGAAAATTGATAAGTGGTTTCCCTCCACTAAGAAGTGTTCATGTTGCGGCAAGGAAAAAGAAATGCCATTATCTGAACGTGTATATAAATGTTCTTGCGGCTTTGTATTAGATCGCGATCACAATTCAGCAATCAATATCAAAAATGAGGGATTACGCTTATTAGCATAAAGAATAATAACTTTCGGAACGAGAGGGTTAGCTCGGTCAATTTTCTGTCATTAGACGGGACTACCCGAGAAGCCCCCACTTCAATCAAACCGTAAGGTTGATAAGTGGAGGGTAGTTCACATGAAATCATTCAGCTCAGCTTTTGAAAAAGAAGGATTTTTTCAAGTGGTTTCCCATAACTGTTCCAATTTTAGGGAGATAGGAGGCATTATTTGATAAGTTTCTTGGGAGTGTTTTATTAGACGGCGTTGATTACACAAGAGCAGTTGTTTTTGCAAAAAAAATAAGTGAACTATTACTTCGCCAAACGAAAAAAGAAGCTATCCAAATGGACGGCTTCTTTTCGCATGGCTGTTGCTAAGAAAAGATGGAACTTGTTATATTGAAATCATTGCAAACAGCCCTTTGATGAATGATATTTTCGTTCATTTAATTCGAATTGGTAGCAACGACTTTTTTTCTATTTTTCAGTTTCGATTCTTTTTCACCTTTTTTGTTCGACAAGTGGATTTGTTTTAAGAAAAGGGTGCACGCTGCTCCAGCTACGACAAACCATAAACCTACAAAAAACACGCTATGCAAGGAATCCATTAAGGATGTTTTTAAAATCGGCACCATTTGATTGGACAATTCAGGAGGCATCTGTTTCAACGTTTTTGGATTAAAGAGCATTTGGAACAAACCTTCTGGATTGTCTGCTATCATCTGTTTAAATTTTGATACGATAGGTCCCGCCTGTGCAGGCAATGTATTTAAAAATGGAACTAGTTTGTCTGTCAATAATGTACCGGATGTGCTATTCATGACAGCTCCTAAAACGGTAATGCCAAAGGTACCTCCAATAGAACGGAAAAATTGGCTGGAAGAGGTGACAACCCCCAGTTCTTGCTTTGAAAAACTTTCTTGAAGAGCCAAAGTAATTGTTGGCATCACGAACCCTAACCCTAAACCTATCACAACCATATAAGATGTTGCGACTAACTTGCTTGTATCCATATCTAAAGTAGTTAATAAAAAGAGTCCACCGGCCATAATGAACATCCCTATCATGATTTGCAGTTTGATGCCCATCTTGTAAACGAGCTGGCCGCCGATAATGCTTGTAATAATCATGGAAATCATCATCGGTGTCATGATCGTTCCGGATTGAGTAGCACTGACTCCAATAATGCCTTGCATAAAAAACGGAACAAACGTAACGGCTCCAAACATTCCAATCGTCATAAAGAATCCAATTAAATTCAAGAAAACGAATGTTCTATTTCTGAACAAATGCAAAGGAAGAATCGGTTCTTTCGCTTTCCTTTCCACGATCACGAAACTCACTAAACCGATGGCTGCCAATGCAAACAGACCGATAATTTGCCATGAATTCCAATCGTAGTCTTTTCCGCCTAAACTAAGCGCCAGAAGCAAGCTGACGGTTCCGACCATCATCGTAAACATACCGGCAATGTCAAAGTGAATAGGGCCTGTATGTTTGTGTTTTTGTAATCCTAAGGCGATAAAGATGGTGGCTAAAATTCCAACAGGGAGGTTGATATAAAATACCCATTTCCAGTTTAATGAGTCGACAATCCATCCGCCGATTTGCGGACCAATGACAGAAGCGAGGCCATAAATTCCGCCAAAAATTCCTTGGAATTTGGCGCGCTGCTCTCCTGTAAATGTATCCCCGATGACAATCATAGCCATCGGCATCATGATTCCGCCGCCAATTCCTTGTATTCCACGATAGATAATTAGCTCTGTCATGTTATGGGCCATTCCGCAAAGTGCTGATGCCCCCATAAAAATAATCAGTCCTGCAACATATACCACTCTGCGGCCTAATAAATCCGATAATTTTCCTGCGATCGGAACAATAGTAGTAGAAGTAAGCAAATAAGCGGTAGTAAGCCATGTCATCATACTTAATCCGCCTAGGTCTCCTACGATTTTTGGCATAGCGGTTCCCACAATGGTTCCGTCAAGCGCAGAAAAGAACATCGCAATAATAAGACCAATCAATAATATCGTACGATTATGATTTGTATCCATCGTTTTATCCATATCCATAGCTCCTTTTTTCTTTTGTATCATCTATAAACGGGATGTTTCGTTATCTTAAGTTAACGAAACAACATGTTGATCCTTTATCTTTCAGTCTGTACGTTCTTCTATTTGTTCTTTTTCTGTGTAATTTGCAAGTTTTTCGGCAGTCTCCGCCATAAACGAAAGTTCATCTTCTGTCAAATAGGAAAGGTATTTGGTTATGATGGCTTTTCTGTTTTCCAAAATGGTTTCCAACATATTTTCTCCTTGTTTGGTCAGTCTAATATTGACCACTCTTCTATCCTTTTGATCATGCTCGCGCATAATGAGTTTGTTCTGTTCAAGGCGATCCATCATAAATGTTACGGCACTTGGTTTTACACCCAGGTGGTCGGCTAATTGAGAAATGTTACATCTTCCTTGCGTTTTTAATAAAGACAGAACAAACAGTTGTGTAGGTGTTATTCCATGATCATGTAGACTTTCCGACATTTCCGGATGTATTTTTTGGTAAACAAGATGACTGGCCGATTGGATTCGTGCAATGTAGTCACAAATATCCCCCATAATCGGATTCTCCTTACTAATTATTGGAGGTAAATTTACATTTTATAAATATTTACTGTATATAAAATTCCATGCCATTAAATATAAAGGCTATTGAAATAAAAATCAACGATTTTTTTAAATACTAACGAGTTATATTCACTCATTTATGGAAACATCCTCTACTTTTCGTTCTTTTTTCATGTCAAAAAAATCTGCAGGATGAACCTTTTCATACAAACGGTATTTTTTCCACAAAACTTTATATGATATTCCGATCAAGTTTTGAACATTCCTCTTGAGGATAGGATGAATCAGGAAATTTCATTTTATATTCTATTGACCTAATTGGTCAATAGAATTATGATGAAATTGACCAAATCGGTCAATAACGGTAAATAAATGGGGGGATCATCATTTGTTTTCCAATTTCTTTCAAATAAATCCAGAAAAGCAAGAACGAATTTTAAATGCGGCACTAAAAGAATTTGCCAAACATGGTTATGAAAAAGCGTCCACTAATGAGATTGTAAAAGAAGCCAATATCTCAAAAGGGCTGCTTTTTCACTATTTCAAAAATAAAAAGGAATTGTTTTTATTTTTGTATGACTATTTTGTAGAGATGATCATGGATGAGTTTTACGCGAAAATCGATTGGAATGAAAAAGACTTGTTCATGAGATGGCGAGAATGCGCAGTCCTGGAATTTGAATTAATGAAGAAATATCCCGATATCTTCAATTTCTTTATAGCCGCCTCTCAAGAAGAATCCGACGAGGTAAAAAAAGAGTTAGAGCAAAGGAATAACGAAATATTGGTCAGCAGCTATCAAAAATTATTTACCGATATTGATACTTCAAAATTTAAACAAGGCCTTGATATAAACAGAGCTATCAAAATTATCATGTGGACGATGGAAGGATTATCAAATGAACAGCAAAAAAAGATGAAGCAATTCTCTTTGAAGCATTTCGATATGGATGAAATATTATCGGAAATGGATCATTATTTAAATCTGCTTAAGGAATCTTTTTATGATGAAACCGAAGATTGAGAAAGTCTGCATTATTAAAAAAGGGGGTTCAAAGAATGAATGTCATTGAAATCAACCACTTGACGAAAACCTATGGAAAGGCAAGAGGAATTACGGATATTAGTTTTACGGTTGAACAAGGGGAGATTTTTGGATTCATCGGACCAAATGGTGCGGGAAAGTCGACGACTATAAGAACGTTATTGTCTCTCATTTATCCGACAAGCGGAAATGCCAAGATTTTCGGAAAAGACTGTATAAAATATGCTCCTGAAATCAAAAAAGACATCGGCTATTTGCCTTCAGAAGTTTTTTATTATGACAATATGAAGGTGATAGATTTGCTGAAATATTCAGCTAGCTTTTATAAAAAAGATTGCAGCAAGAGAATGAAAGAATTAGCTGAAATAATGGATTTGGATCTGAATAAAAAAATAGATGATTTATCTTTGGGGAACAAAAAGAAGGTTGGGATCGTTCAAGCGCTGCTCCATGAGCCAAAGCTGATGATTTTTTGATATAAAAAATAAATTGATAATCAGTTATTGACAAAAAGAGCGAAAACCATGACTAAAAAGTCATGGTTTAAACTTGTCTTTTATAACCGGATAAAATGCGTTGTGCTTGTTGGTTCAATAGGATAAAGTTGCGAAATCTTTGTGTAACAGTGAATGATTCAAATAAAGTGAAATGAATCATGGATAACCATTTGCGGAGGCAAGATCTGCTCACTGGGAGATTGAAGATGGGGGGCAAGGAGTGAGACTTAGCGAATACACAGGATTTATCAATCTTTCCTTTTGTTTGTGATGTAAAAAATCATTATAAGCGACAGCTGATTTTGGAGTCGGCAGACAGCTCACAGAAATGATCAACGGTTTGGTCGTATTAAACTTGTCGTTGTTGATAGGAGTATTTAACAACCGGCCATTTTTCTTTACGTAGTGCGTTCATCAATTCTGGTCCTGCATGCAAGTTGTCCGCTACCAGCTCCCGAGGAGTAAGCGCCATCTACTGATTTAGTGACACATCGGCAAAACGGTCACTCTTGAACATCTCCAGAAACCATAGGCTTTGGTCACCGGTGTTCTGGATGTAGTGTCCGAAGGCGAACGGCACATATCCTACATCGCCGGCCCGGTAATTGAAAGTTCGCGCCTTGCCATTTGCTGCGAATACGGTCATGCGTCCCGTGCCCGATAGGTAATACTGCCATTCATCGTTATTCGGGTGCCAATGCATTTCCCTCATAGCGCCTGGCTTGATTTCTACCAATGCCGCCGCAACGGTAGTTGAAATGGGGAAGTTGGTGGAATCGACTATACGCACTGTCCCGCCCGGAGTGACGAGCGGTTCCTGCGCAAGCAACCGGTGTGTGAAGCTTTTGGGCACCGTTCCATAAGGGTCCGGTATCTTTTGGCTCTCCAAAGGACCGGGAACTTTTGATTGGTAAATGTATCGTTGTTTTTTGGGTATATGAGAAAAGGCGTTTTCTGATACGCCGAAATTTGCGGACAGTACGTCTTTCGGTGTGTGCGCGAACCAATCTGAGATGGAGAAGGTGTCGAAGTCGGAGAAGTTGCCGTCATCGAAAACAAGCAGAAACTCGCAGCCTTCTTCAAGCCCTTGGATGGAGTGTGGAATGCCGGGGGGAAAGTACCATAGATCCCCGTGGCCGACGTCCGCAATAAAGTTCCGACCGTTCTGATCGACGGCGGTGATGCGCGCCCGGCCCATAATCATGAAGGCCCATTCCGCTTGTTTATGCCAATGCAGCTCACGAACACCCCCAGGGGTCAGACGCATGTTCACGCCTGCCAGTGTGGTTGCGATCGGCAGCTGTCTTACCGTTACTTCTCGTGACCAACCACCATGATTTAACTGCATATTGGTGTCGGAAAAAGAGAACTTCAAGTTAGGGATCGTTCCGGCATCGGTGGCAGGCGGAACCAGCATGTCGGGGTTCTCCAGGTCCCTCATGATGACCCGCGGACCGAAATCGGTTGCACCGGCGCCATCATCTCTTATAGGATGAGGCACATGGCCATAATAATGCTGATTCCGAGTTCGATTGTCCATGAAACACGCTCCCCTTCCTCAGATCATGCAATAAGTCACTTATCTCCATTCTATGATCGCTTTGTTGTGTGTATGTTTTATTCTTTATGGCTTGCATTTAGTTGGTGAAATCTATTTATGTGTCGCTATTTCGTACTTATTTTTTATTGGTTTAACAGGGCGGCCTGTTCTTGCCTTCTTTTTTGGCTGGACAGATAGACGCCGATAAAGACGAGGAGTCCTCCTAAAATCTGCACGAAAGTAATAGGGTTCCCCATGAGCAGGCTTAGAAGAGCGGTAAATACCGTGATCAAATTCAAATAAATTCCCGCTCGGCTGGGGCCAATTTCCCGAATGGACGCATTCCAGAAAACAAAAGATCCGACGGAGGGAAAAATTCCAATATATAAGATTCCTATCGCGGCTTCTTTGCTAAGAGGAAAGTGGACGCCGGAAACAAGAATAAAAGGAAGAAGCATCACTAATCCCAATAGAACGGATACCGCAGTAGCAGAAATGGGGGGAACGTTTTGAATCTTTTTCCCTAAAATGGAATAAAACGTCCAAACGAGGATGTCCAAGAGCATGAGGAGATCGCCTCGGTTATAGTCAATGAGAAAAATTTGCTCCAAGTGTCCTTTCGTTAAAACAAGAAGAACCCCCAGAAGGGAAATGACGAGGCCGAAGCCGTTCACCAGCGAAATTCTTTCATTTAAAAGAATGGCGGAAAAAAGGACGATGACTGCCGGATTGATCGAATTGACCAGCGCTGCATTTAAGGAGGTCGTAAACCGCAAGGCCTCATATAAAAGAAGGTTATACCCTAAAATCCCCAACAGCGACAGAACGATGAGAATTTTCCACTGGTTCCAAACGTTTTTCCAATCCGGACGTTCAATCCAATGAGCGAGAGGGAATAAAAGAAAGATCGCAATCACCCAACGGGAAAATGTCATTTGTAAAGGAGACATTTCGGCCACTACATATTTTCCGAACACATAATTACCTGCCCAAAATAAATTGGCTAGGACTAGAAACAAAAAGACTTGGTATTTTTTCATCGCTATTCCTCGCTTTTCTTTCCGTATTTCAATGAATCTATACAATAGTTCCTAAAGATTCATTGAGTGCATTCACAAAAATAAAAAAACAATTTCCGTTCATGATCCTTTTGAAATGTTTTAAATCATTTTGTGTTGATGGGAAATCGATCCGTTACAGAGTGGGGGGCGGTGTTGTTTAGAGAACATAAAATCGACGTTTCGGTTTCATTGATAAAAAGACATATCACCCGTGAATGCCGGAATGATATGTCTTTATAAATTCATTTTATTATTTCCATATATCTTGGGCAATTTGAACGACATGGCGCAGTTTCGCCCATTGCTGTTCTTCCGTTAACAAGTTGCCTTCTTCTGTTGAAGCAAAACCGCACTGTGTGCTTAAACATAATTGGTTTAAATCAACATAATGGGAGGCTTCATCAATGCGCCGTTTAATATCGTCTGGATTTTCCAGTTCTCCCGCTTTTGATGTGATTAAGCCGAGCACAATTTTCAAATCGGATCGATTCACGAATCGGAGCGGTTCAAAGCCGCCGGCTCGGTCGCTGTCATATTCGAGGAAAAAGGCGTCTATATTCAATCCGTTAAACAGGACTTCTGCTACCGGCTCATAGCCGCCGGAAGAAAACCATGTCGAGCGATAATTGCCACGGCAAATGTGCATGGTAATCGTCATATCATCCGGACGGACCGCCACAGCTTCGTTTATTAACTTCATGTATGTAGTGCTCAATTGATCGGGGTCTACTCCTTGAGCCAGCATTTCTTCTCTTTTCTCGGTTGAACACAGGGCGCCCCAAGACGTATCATCGAGCTGCAAGTAGCGACAGCCCGCATCATAAAAAGCTTGTATCGCCTTTTGATAAGTTTTAGCTAAATCATGGAAAAATTCTTCTTCGTCCCCGTAAGCGGTTTTTTCGATTTTGCCTCTTAAATGAAGCATACTTGGACTTGGAATGGTCATTTTAGCAATATGGCTGCCGGCGATGCTATGGAGATATCGGTAATCTTCCAGCATAGGGTGGTCTGTGAAATCCAATTTTCCTGTCACCTTAATTCCATGAGACTTTGTTTGCATTTGATGAAATGAGAGACCGCTTTCTGTTTCATAGCCTTCCACACCGTCAAGGTTTTCAAGGAAATCAAAGTGCCACCATGCTCGGCGAAATTCACCATCTGTCACGGCTTGAAGTCCGATTTCTTTTTGTTTTTCAACGATCCGTGCGATTTCTTCATTTTCAATCAGCCGCAATTGGTCAGCTGTTATTTCGCCTGCTGCTCTTTGAGAACGAGCTTTTTGAATCCGTTTTGATCTTAACAAGCTGCCCACTTGATCCGCACGAAACGGCGGTTTTTTGGTTTGCAGTGATTGAATTGTGTGTTGTTCCAAAGTTGTTCCCTTCCTTCCTTTAAATAATTAAATTAAATGGTATCAAATATTCAGATAGAAGTAAATATTTTGAAACATAAAACAGGCCTGTCATATCGATCGTTTCTGCATACTTGATTCTATTTCTCGGAAATGAGGCCCTATTTCAAAAAGAAATTGAAGGATCTTAGCTTCTTTTCTACCAAAATTCTGTTTTCTGATTGTCTGTAAAAAGAAAAACGAACCCAGATGTAAGATGGGTTCGTTTGATGTGTTTTTTAGCCAAAACATAACGGTAAGGATCATGCATTGGCCTTTTGTTCAAACAGTTTGATGATTTCAATAATCACGTTCGTTGCTTTTACCATATTGTCGGCGGAAATGTATTCATATTTGCCGTGGAAGTTTTCTCCGCCTGCAAAAAGATTAGGTGTCGGGAGGCCCATGTACGATAGCTGTGCGCCGTCGGTACCTCCTCGGATCGGTGTAACTTTCGGTTCAATGTCTAAATTTTTCATCGCTTCGTACGCAATGTCGACAATTTCTTTGACCGGTTCGATTTTTTCTTTCATATTATAATATTGATCTTTGAGTTCCAACAAAATATTATCTTTCCCGTATATATTTCTGAATTCTTCTACAATCTTTTCTAATTGGGCTTTTCGGGCGTTGAATTGTTCTCGATCAAAATCCCTGATGATGTAGTGCAAAGTTGTTTGTTCGACATCACCGTTGATCGCAAGCAAATGATAGAATCCTTCGTATCCTTCCGTATATTCAGGTGATTCCTTTTCCGGCAGTTTACGATGGAGTTCCATGGCAATCTTTGTCGAGTTCACCATTTTCCCTTTCGCTGTTCCGGGATGTACGTTGTTGCCTTTGATCGTAATTTTGGCAGCGGCAGCGTTAAAGTTTTCATACTCCAGTTCGCCGAGCGGGCCACCGTCCACTGTGTAAGCATATTTTGCATCAAAAGCGTCTACATTGAATTTATGAGGACCTCTTCCAATTTCTTCATCCGGTGTAAACGCCACTCTTACTTTTCCGTGCTTAATTTCTGGATGATCCAATAAATAAGCCATAGCCGTCATGATCTCGGCAATCCCTGCTTTATCATCGGCGCCGAGAAGAGTGGTGCCGTCAGTGGTAATCAACGTGTGGCCTTTATAGTTGGCCAGTTCAGGAAAATCTTTTGGCGAAAGTACGACATTTAGAGATTTATTTAAGATAATGTCACCGCCGTCATAGTTTTCGACAATTTGCGGTTGAACGCCGGCACCGGTAAAATCAGTCGCTGTATCCAGATGGGCCAAAAATCCAATGGTCGGGACATTTTTTTCCGTATTGGCCGGAAGGGTGGCCATCACATAGCCGTTTTCATCCACTGTCACATCTTCCATGCCGATCGCTTTTAATTCGTCCACAAGCATGCGGGCAAGCGTCCACTGGCCGGGAGTAGATGGACAAGTGTTGCTGTTTTCATCAGATTGAGTGTCCACTTTGACATAAGAAATAAATCTTTCCATTACTTCCTTTTTCATTTTCGTTCATCTCCTCACGTTTTATTTTATATTATACTCTTCCGAGAGGATACATACTTTCTCGGATGTTTTCTACAATCGAGAAAACCAACAATTTTTTATTTTCCTTTTTTTCACGCGAACACCTTCTTTTTTGCTGACAAAGATCGTTTTCAATGAAACTCGTAAGCCGATTGAGATTTTGATCCAAAATGCAAGAAAAATTTTATTTTAAGTCCAACAATGGTTTTTAGCACTCGCTTCTTTATGTGCGCCCGGCATGTACATGAACTATAGGGTGTAAGTCCCGAACCCCGAAGACAGAAGTAGAGGTTAGCCAAGAGCAAGGGTGTCCGTGGTGACGCGGAATCTGAAGGAAGCTGGAGGCAAAACACCGGTCCGAGGAACAAACCTCATATAAGGCTAGGTATGATGGAGTGAGTTTGCATAACAAAACAAAGCTCTTTCTGTCGAAGGTCATATCGAGTAAATGAGGCGGATAGATGGTGTGAAAGTGCATGTACTTACCCGGGGAGGTCTGGCGGATAGGTGAAGTACTCTTCATAACCTACTTAGTGATAAGTAGCTGAACCGTCAGAAGTCAGCAGAGGTCATAGTATTAGTTGGTCTAGAACAACTAAGAAGGACCGAACAATTAAGAGAGAATAGCCCTTGGTATTCAGTGAGTCATGATGAACACAGAAAACGTAGTACCTCACTTGAGGGAGGAAGCGGTGAATCCCGTGGGAGACCTCTTGGAGGGTGGAGTGACCACTGGCATAAAGAGAACAGCTATTCACGGAAGTTATAAAGACTAGCGTCAATTATCTTAATTGAACCGCCGTATACGGAACCGTACGTACGGTGGTGTGAGAGGACGGGAGTTCATCGCTCCCTCCTACTCGATTTTCAAGGCTTTGAATCGACCGAATGTTTAGGCTTTCTCAATTAAAATCTATGCCATACGATTTTTGATATAATAATATGATCTTTAAACATTTCATTAAAACTAAATAAGAAGTAGAGGTAAATGTATGAAAAAAAGAATTTTTGTAGTCGATGATGGGCCTACAAAGAATGTCGATCAACTGTTGCCTCTTTTGGATAAATACAATGCGAAAGCCACTTTTTTTGTCATTGGGCATGAGTTGGAAAAGAATCTGGAGGAAGGAAAGAAAATAGCACAAGCAGGACATCAAATTGGCAATCATAGCTATTCTCATAAGCGAATGGTCTTTAAAACCCCTTCCTTTATTCAACAGGAAATTGAAAAAACCAATACGTTAATCAGAAAAACAGGTTATAAAGAGCCCATCGATTTTCGACCACCTAATGGCAAAAAACTGGTGGGATTACCGTATTACTTAAATAAACATTACATGGATACCATTACTTGGAATCTTGAACCAGACACCTATTATACTTCCGTTTCTGACAAAGTCGATTATGTAAAGAAAAACGTGAAACCCGGGTCTATTATTTTGATGCATCCAATGTATGACGATACGGGAAAAGAGTTAAAAGCCATTGAAGGAATATTAGCGGACTTGTCCAAAGAAGGCTACAAATTCGTCACGGTGAATCAGTTGCAAAAATGGAAAAACAATTAGTCTGAAAATGGGTGGACATTCATACTATATGTAAACTATTGAGGTTTACATCACTTCATTGGTGATTTTAGGAAAAAAAGAAAATATTAGCAGATTCCTGTTATCATGTTAGCGACTTTGCCAATATATTGAATAAGCGTGTTCATATAACCATATAAAATTTTCCATAAGTTCTACGAGGTATTCAAAATAAAGACAAGGACTGTAATCGGGTTAATAAGTTCTCTTATTGTATGCGTTTATGGGGTGTATCGCTTGTTTCTTGAAACACCGTCATTTCATTCTACCTGTAATTCCTTTCACTTTTGCTATTTCTGGTCTTATTGGCATCATTGGATTTAGTGTCGAATTACGGAAAAGACATTCCAATTAAACGAATTTTAATAAACAAAATTCGAGTAGAGATGGGGCGTTTCTAACCCTTTTCACCACAGAACGAAAGAGCTGTACGCGTAGATCTTCGCATACAGCTCTTACTTTTTTATCTTGAAAGTCTTGGAATGAGAGACATTAAAATAATATTGTCTGTAGTGTTAACAATGTTTTATGGTTCCGTTATTCTGAAATCTTCATTCCTTATATTGATCGTAAAAACACTTGAGTTCATTTTTGTACTGTTTATGCCAAGGTTTGTCTTTTCCGCAATAATGGATTAAAACGGTGTTGCGGCGAATCCAGTCGATAGAGTGTTTTCGCTTAGGGATCAGTTTCGAAAGTTCATAATAGCGGGCATCATAATTGTATTTCAGGCTGTCTGCCGGCTTGATTTTATCCCAATATAAAGCATTCAATACATCTTGGTCTGGGAGAACGAGTTTTAATTTGTTTTTTTCGATAAACTGGTAGATCTCTTCGATATTCACTTCTTTTCGGATAGACGCCATGTTCATCAACAACACACCTGTATTAAAATAGCCCTTCGCATTTGGTGTACGCAAACGCAATTTGTTGATTGCCCGCGCCATTTTAGCGGAATGTTCGTGCTCGGCAGCGACAAATAAGCAATTTTCAAAATCGGTCCAATAAAAATCTGTGATCGGATTAATACAAACAATATCCGGATCAAGATACAATATTCGATCGACATCCTCCGGCAAAAATTGATAAGCGGCCAGCCGATAATACATTTCGGATGTGTAGTGCCGAAATACAGGTGCATCTTGAAACCATTTCGAATCTACGAATATAGGAGTGAAACGATGTCCTTTTGAGATTATGTATTGTTCCAAAGCTTTTATGTCTTGATCCGGTATGTCGGAATATAGAAGATAGATGGAAAATGACTCGTCTTTGTTGTTGCAGAACAGTGAATGTAATAGTACTTTCAGCGGGGGTAAGTAATTGGCATTCAGTGTCACAAGAATGTTCATCATGTGCATACACCCTTACGAATTTACCTTTATTAAGAAAAACAAAACAGTCTTATATCATTTTATTATAAAATGAAAATTTTTTCATAGATGAGAACTAATCTAATATGGGAAAATCGTTTGTTTTGAACGAGAAAAGGGGAGTATAGACAAGGGGATCCGGGGGCATTTTATTTCTTTGGTTTCTAAATTATTTTGGAAAATTGAAAAGGTTCTTTTTAACCGTTCATAGATTGATAGAAGATTGTGAGATTTGTTCATTCATAAGGGGTCATAAGTACCCCTTCATCAACAGCGATAACATAGTGTTTTTCATGATATGGAGAAGATTTATTAGATTCATAATGAAAGAAAAGGGGCAAGCCGCGCCCCTTTCTTTTCAGCGTATAAAGTTAGCGTATGGTTTCCTTTAGTTTGCTTCTGATTTCGTCGGCTGCAGCCGTCATGTTTTTTAAAGAGTCAATCGCTTCTTTTTCACTTCTTGTTTTTAAACCGCAGTCAGGGTTAATCCAAAATTGGCCGGGATCCAACACTTGTAATGACTTTTCAATAATAGCGGCCATCTCTTCTACAGTTGGTATTCGAGGGCTGTGGATGTCATAAACGCCTAGTCCGATTCCTTTGTCGTACGTTTGTTTTTCAAAGACAGGGATAATTTCGCCATGGCTTCTGGATGTTTCAATTGAAATCACATCCGCATCCATTTTGCTGATGTCTTCTAAATAAGAAGCAAAATCGCAATAGCACATATGAGTATGAATTTGCGTTGTATCTTGGACTGTTGAGGTGGTGATTCGGAATGCCCGCACGGCCCAATTCAAATAGTTTTGCTTGTCATGATCCTTCAAAGGCAATCCTTCCAGCAAAGCGGGTTCATCCACTTGGATCATCGCAATGCCTGCTGATTCCAAAGCTTCCACTTCTTTTCTTAAAGCGAGCGCAATTTGTTCGCATACTTCTTGACGAGGTTTATCATCGCGAACAAACGACCAGTTTAAAATCGTCACCGGTCCCGTAAGCATCCCTTTTACAGGCTTGTCCGTTAATGATTGTGCATAGACGCTTTCTTTCACGGTCATCGGTTGCAAAAATTCTACATCGCCGTAAATAATAGGGGGACGGACACAGCGTGAGCCATAGGATTGGACCCAACCATTTTCGGTAAAAGCGAATCCCCCCAGTTTTTCCCCGAAAAATTCCACCATATCGGTTCTTTCAAATTCACCATGAACCAATACATCCAGTCCTATCTCTTCTTGTAGACAAATCCATTTTTCAATTTGCTGCTGAATAAACTGTTCGTACTGCTGTTCATTCCATTCGCCTTTTTTCCATTTTTGCCTTGCCTTGCGGATATCAGCTGTTTGCGGAAAACTGCCGATAGTCGTTGTCGGAAGAATGGGGAGGTCGAACGCTTCTTTTTGGACGGATTGGCGAATGGAATAAGGCGATTTTCTTTTCGCTGATACATGTTGTAAGTTTTTTTGAGCTTGCTGTACACTTTGGCGATGTCTTTCCGAATGGTTTTTCCATGTATGGATGATTTGTTGGTTTTCTTGAAAATAAGCGTCATCCACCCCATGTTGATCTCTTGCCAGGAACACAATTTCGGTTAATTTTTCATCCGCAAAGGCCAGTGATTGTTTGATGATTTTGTCTAATTTTGTTTCTTTTTTCGTCGTTACCGGTACATGAATTAAGCTGCAAGAGGGTTGAATCCACAGCTTCGATTCCGGAACAACAGAAGTGATCGTTTCAATGAGATGACGTTTTTCCGCCAAATCAGACCGCCAGATGTTCCGTCCGTCAATGATGCCAGCCGCGAGCACTTTATTGGCGGGAAAGCCATGAGTAAGCAGTGATTCTAAGTTGTTTTCGCCGCCATGGACAAAATCGAGTCCGACTCCTTGAACCGGCAATTCTATTAGTTCTTGATACCAATCGACGGAATCAAAGTATGTTTGCAGCATAATTTTTAAGTTTGGTGCCGCCTCATGCAATTGATGATAAATGAACTGGATCGTTTTCATTTCCTCTTTGGAAATAGAAGTAACGAGAATAGGTTCATCGATTTGCAGCCATTCTACCTTTTCATTTTGCAATTCCTGTAAAATTTGTTCATAAAGAGGAAGAAGCTGCAAAATAAGGGCAGGGAGCTCTTTTTCCTTATATCCTTTGGACAGTTTGATGAAGGTATATGGCCCGATCAGTACAGGTTTTCCTAAGATTCCAAGCTTCCTTTTTGCTTCTTGGTACGCTTTCAGCGGCTTGTTTTCAATGAGTCTTGGTTGGGCGTTGTTCCATTCAGGCACAATATAATGGTAGTTTGTATTGAACCATTTCGTCATTTCGCAAGCATGCGCAGTGTCGCTGCCGCGCGCCATGGCAAAATAAACAGAAAGGGGAATGTCATTTCCTTTCCAATTAAATCGTTCCGGTACTAATCCAAACATAGTTGCCGTGTCCAACATTTGATCGTAAAACGTAAAATCGCCGACGGGGATAAGGTCAATCCCGATTTCATGCTGTTTTTTCAAGTGTTGATGCCGAATGGATTCCATCGTCTGTAGAAACTGGCTTTCATCCACTTGGCCTTTCCAAAATTGTTCCAATGCTTTTTTCCATTCTCGATTTTCACCAATACGTGGATAACCAAGATTGCTTGATTTCATGTGTTTTTTCACTCCCTAATTAATTTCCCCAAATAAAAAGGCATTTCTAACGTTTGATAAGGAGTTAGAAATGCCAAAAAAAGGGTGTAAAATACCCTGTTTTTTCCATTCATAACACCTCCCTATCTCCCGTAGGTAAAAGCAGTGTTGTCAGAACAGGCAGGTCTCCTGACTTAAGGGTCATCGCTTTTTGCCGACCTTCCCAGCCTTTTCGGCCAGTGGCTGCATCGGCATTGCTCGCCTCTTACAGTGGCGGGACCGTGCCGGATTTGCACCGGGCTTCCCTTTTCATCCAAGGACAAAAATCGTCTTTGGAACCTGTTCCCACAATATTAAATTGTAAAAAAATAATTTATATTATAAATTATAAAAAAACAGTAACGTCAAGATATCATGATCGGTGGTAATTGTCAAGGGAGCAAAAAATAGGAGAGTGAGGGTTCACTCTCCATCGAAAGTAGGATCTGTTAAGCATTTTTTTAATCGATTTCAGAATGGATCGTTAAAGTTCAAATGGTTTGGAAAGCATGAAATCTTCATTGGCCATTTTGGTGTGAACGAATCGCTGATGACTTGGAAGTAAGAAAAGAAAGTGGACTTATGGCTGAAAATGATTTTTGACGGCGTTCCTCAAAAAAGAGATCGTTGGTTTAATGAGCCGGTTTTTTTCACCCAATAAAAAGATCTTTGTCACAATCCGAGAAATTAAGAATGTGATCAAGTAGACGATCAAAATGTGAAAATAGTTCACCCCGTCAAATACGACTAATAAACCAAGGCTGGCTAAAAGAGGTTTCACGATAAAAGCGAATACACAGGCGGTAAGAAAGGAATAGAGATAAAAATTTTTATTGTGATTCAACGTCCATTGATAGACGAGCATAAAGACGACCGGAACAAGGGAGGCATCCAATGAAAAACTGGGAAAGTAAGGAATGGCTTCATAGGGATATCCCCATAATCTTGTCCTTACGCCGTATGTATCGATATAGGCGAACCAAGCATGTATATTAAAGCCATAAAATCCAATTAAAAAAATTTTCTCTCTGTCTATCGTAAAAGCTAAAACAATTAAGGGAACGATGAGCATTAACACAACCACCCAAAATTGCCATGTATGAAAACTGGAATATTGAGCCCAATATTCTGTATGTAACGTGCTTACTTTTTGCTGTAATTTGGTTATATAATCAAATAATTGCTGTTGATGTTGGTTCATCAAATCTTACCCTCCTATTCATTTCTCTATATTTATGGTGACCTAAACGACGAAAAATAAACGACATGCACTGAGGAAATCATTAGATTCATTAGATCTTTGATCCCACATGAATCATCTTTTTTTCTCGTTGCAGATGATGGAAAAGTAGAATTGGGAATAAGAAATAAAAGGAAAAATTACCACCGCAAAGAGAAGATTTCGAAGGTTGAAATGAACTCTCCGCTTCCCTATCCGGATTGAACAGATCAGGAAAAGATGTTATATGGTCGTTATGGGAATGAAGATCAACTACGGATGACTTGGCGTAAGAACAACGGCCCCAAAGTACCGATTAGTTCCACTAACCATCGGGGAGGATGAAAAAACTCCCCTGATGGAATTTTTATTTTATACAAATCGGCATTTTATAGCCCACAGCTTGAAAATTGGAAATGGAGGGGGGAACTCTACGGTTTTCAGCCCGCATTTGCCGTTTTGATTAAAGGCTTTCAAGTGATGAACGTGGATATTTTGAACTCCGGCACCAATCTGAATGGCCAGAGGAGCGGACTGGCGGATGGTTGAATGGCGAATGGTGACATCATCTGCCCGCTGTGGGCCGCCAAAGATCTTAATATCAGCACCTGCTGTATGAAAATTCCGTATCGACACATGATTCAACACGATATTACGCGCCCGATACTGAATGGCGATCACAGGATTTCCCTTGTAGTCATAATCCGGGTCGCCTATTAACGTAAAATGGTTGATGACTACGTTCCGATAGGCAGAAACAACCAGTCCTCTAGGGGAAGAATGCTGATATAAATCTGTATAGATCGGCGCGATTGACACCATCATTGTCGCCTTTATGTTATAAGCCGTCTTTGATTCGGGATCCGAGATTTTATGGTGTCCGATATGACGGAAGTTATAAGAACGGTTATCGTGGACGGATAAATGTCCGATGATGTAGATGTTGGATGCTGCCGAAGCATTGTGGTGGGCTTTAATTTCTACGCCGCCGAAGCATCTTGACGTCGAGTTATGGACGAGCCATATGTTTCTGGATCCATCATCTACTTCGATGCCGTTGGAATTGGATATCCCTTTTGGATGGGCTCTTCCGCTTGGATCGCACATGTGGCTGTTGGAAATAAAAACGTAGTCGCTGTGATGAGTGGTGATTCCATCATCGCCAAACCCATATCCGTTTAATTGGTCAAGCCAAATGTACCGGCTTCGGCCTCGGGCGCGTTTTCCGTCTCCTGCGTAATGATAGCGGGTTGAGGACACATCAAAACAATGCAGGCCGGGGTTAATGGCTTCCACCTGTTTGACCCATCCATATTTGACATTGGCGAATGTGAAGCAGCTGGAACTATGCCCGCCCGCGCTCGTACGCTCCATGTTCCCGAGCCGTTCTATATTCCAGTCTAAACTCATCCCTTTTACTAAAATATGGTGATTCCCTTTCCGATGGTTGGCATTCGTCACTAATCTTGTCGCGATGGGAGCATCGGGATGAAGCTTGATGATTGTGAGCCCTTTTCCTTTTCCAATTAAACATGTCCAAGAAGGCAGTTTGATTCCTCTTATTAAAAAATTACCTTCCGGCACGTACACTATTACCCGCCCGTTCCCAATCGCTTTTTGAAACGCTTTGGTATTGTCGGTTTTTCCGTCTCCTATAGCTCCGTAATCTAACACATTTACGATCCTATCAATCTTGGACATTAAATGGATGTATTCTTGATCTAAAAGGTTTTTCCATGTTGGATAAACAAAACCGTTCTCATCAAGATCTGTCTCCCATGAAATATCGTTCCTTTTTTGGACAGGTAAAAAGTTTGTTGTTTTTTTGATGACAGAAAGCACAGAAGCGGTGAAAGGATTTCGTTGCTTTCTCTTGTTGCTATATCGATCAAAAAGTTCATCGGTCTCCTTGATGACATTTTTCAAATCTGTTTTCGTATCCAAAAGGTTTGCAATCAAATCTTTATTTTTGATAGGATCGTGATTCTTATCTAAGCAAAGCAATATTTTCACTCCCTTGAAAAACTTGGCGACAAGGTTCATGTTTTTTGTAGTATTCTCCATTTGGGCTTATATAACCTTGTAACAAGAAGAAGGATTATTTTGTTTTCAAGTTGTATTCATCCTTTAAAATACTTTCTTCTTGTTTTAGAAGAAAATCAATCCATAAGCTTTTATCCGTTTTCTGCCGGAAACATATATTGACAAAGGCGGTTCATTTGCGGACATTTGCTTTTTTTCTCGAACAAACCGATTGCAAGACAGTTCCATAGTTTAAGAATCGACGTGTACACGGTTGCTGACAGAGAAATTTGACAAGAATGATCAATAGGGAATGTACGTTTTTTAGCGAGCTGTTTTCAAATGTAAATTTATTTCATTTTATATGCCTTATGAGAGGGAGAGTTCAACCAGCAGCGATCAAGAAAAGAATCATCGCCGTTTCAAAAAGATGGTGGGAAGAAGTCCATATTATAAGAACCCGTGGTGCTAGATAAAACTCAGACAAGCATAAAAATAGCCCTTGCTGGCGGATCTCCAGTAGAATGAAAGTGTCACCCAACATTCGAAAGGAGAGATCCCCCATGCAAGAGCACTTTCATTTTACTACAGATCCAGCCAAACTTCAAAAACAATATGCCGCTATTTTCTGTTTTGTTTCTGCCCAACTGTCGTTGATTCAAATGTATCTTCATCGCCGCAACCGTCACTTGGTCAAGCAAGAAGACGAAGTGGTCATGGCGGTTCACCTTTTGGGGAAGCTGCTGGGCTTTTCTTCCGAACGAGCCTGGCATCGTTTTGTCACGGGAAATTTGTTCACAAACGGCTCGTTTCTTGAACGCTCCCGATACAACCGCCGCTGCCGGGCGCTTGGTTTCGCCATCAAATGGATCCGTCATGAGCTGGCGAAACGTGGCCAACACCATGCTTATGCGGTCGTCGACAGCTTGCCTCTTCCGTTGTGCCATCCCGCAAGAATGCAGCGCGTCAAGCGGTTTCGAGGGATCGCGGATATGGGGTATTGTGCTTCCAAAAAGCAATGGTACTACGGTTTCAAGCTGCATCTTCAAGTGACCAATCAAGGGCTGGCCATGGGCTATGTCGTGACGGAAGCGTCCTGCCACGACGTCAAAGCCGCTGAAACGGTGATGACTCAAATCCCTCATCCCTACAACTTTGGGGACAAAGGGTACATCAGCCACGCTCTTCGAGAAAAGCTGTACGAAGAACACCAAGCCGCGTTCTGGACACCGTCTCGACACAATCAAAAGCACGGCCCATCCAAGGCATGGGAAGAATGGATCAGGAAAAAACGCAAAGTCATCGAGACGGTGTTTTCGATTCTCGTAGACCAATACCGGATCACCGACATTCGAGCGAATTCCATGGCCGGGTTTGAAGTGGCACTCGATGGCATCTTGTTGGCTTATTCCTTGGTCACACTAGGGCTGGTTGAGCGCTGACACTCAACTAGCACCACGGGTTATAAGAATAGGGGATTATGTTTATGTTGAAAAAATGGTTAGCAACAGCTTGTATCATGATTTTGACATTATCGGGATGTGCCGGCAGCGGCAAAGAAAATTCACGGAATGATCGAGACCGAATTCAAGAAAAAGTTTCCGACACGGACAAACACGAAGTACGATATCGTTACCCGTTGACTGGGATCTGGACCAATCAAAAGCCTAGTGATCGCGCAGTGGCTGTGGTCATAAATAATCATCCGAAAGCTCGGCCGCAATCAGGGCTTCAATCAGCTGATATTGTGTATGAAGTGCTGGCCGAAGGTGATATTACTCGGTTTCTGGCCATTTTTCAAAGCCAAAAGCCCGATAAAATAGGGCCTGTCCGCAGCGCGAGAGATTACATGATTGATTTGGCGAAGGGCTACGATAGCCTGTTTATCGCTCACGGCTATAGCCCGGAGGCGAAACAAATGCTCCAATCGGGCTTGATTGATAATCTGAATGGCATTCAGTATGATGGCACTTTATTTAAACGGTCAAAGGACAGAAAGGCGCCCCACAATTCCTACATCACCTTTGAAAACATTCAAAAAGGAGCTGCCGAAAAGCAATTCAAAATGACTCCTGCGCCCAGGCCGCTCCCTTTTTATACGGATAACGAATCGAAGCATCTTTCCGGACGTAAGGTAGAGAACGTTCATATTGCTTATTCCAAATATTCATTTTTTAATGCAGATTATCGGTTCGATGCTAAATCGAAAAAAATGGAACGCTATTCCGGTGGAGAGCCAACAATGGATGCAGAAACGAAAAAACCTGTTTTAGTGGATAATCTGTTGATTATCGAAACGATCCATCGTGTTATTGACAGCAAAGGGCGGAGAGAGATTGATTTAACTTCGGGTGGAAAAGCCTATTGGATTCAACGGGGCGTGTGCCGAGAAGTGGAATGGAGAAACGAAAACGGCAGGATTTTGCCGTACGAAAACGGGCACTCTCTTCCATTTGTTCCCGGAAAAACATGGATCAATATTGTCAAAAGCCTCGATTCTGTTTCCTTTTCATAGGCAGCATTGAGCTTCATTTTTAGGGGAGGCTTTCTTTGGAAAAAGAAAGCCTCGGCAACCTTTTTAAATAAAGCTTAAAACGGAATCACTTGGATGATGACGGCTACGATAATCATGACAATGGTGGAACCACATGCCCATTTTAAGAAGGCTCGCTGCAAATCGCCGAATTCTTCGCCGACCATTCCAACCAGTAAATAGGTGGAGGGCACCAGAGGACTTAATAAATGAACGGGCAGGCCTAAAAGCGAGGCTCTTCCAATAGCTTCAGGATCAATTCCATAGGCGGAGGCTGCCTTTGAAATTAACGGAAGGACTCCAAAATAAAACGCATCATTGGACATAATGAACGTAAAAGGAGCGCTTAAAATCGCTGTTATAATCGCAAAGTGGGGGCCCAAAGCTTCCGGGACGTGGGATATCAATGCATTTGCCATCGCATCAATCATTTTCGTTCCCGATAAAATACCTGTGAAAATTCCGGCTGCAAAAATCATGGACACAACCGATAATGCGTTTCCTGCGTAAGCAGCAATTCGCTCCTTTTGATCTTCTAAACGAGGATAATTTACGATAGCGGCAATCGCAAAACCCGCCATAAACAAAATCGGAGTTGGAAGAATTTCCAGAATTAATCCAATCAAAAGAGCAACCGTTAACAAAGCGTTGAACCACAGCAGATGTGGACGTTTATTGGAATCTTCTTCTAAAGCTGCTGCTTGCTCGACTAGAGTGCTTTGATCGATCTCCATAATACCGATTCGTTTTCGTTCTTTTTTTCCAAGCCAATAAGCCATCAATAAAACAAATATTACTCCTCCTATCATAGAAGGGACGATCGGTGTAAAGAGATCAGAAGTTTCCAGATTTAATGCACTCATTGCCCTGGCTGTCGGTCCACCCCAAGGGAGCAGATTCATTACGCCTGATCCGGAAACCGCAATGCCCGCCAAAATAAGCGGCTTCATGCCAATTCGTTTATAAAGCGGCAGCATAGCGGAAATCGTAATCATATAAGTGGTTGTGCCGTCTCCGTCCAGCGAAACAAGAAGTGTCAATACAGCTGTCCCGATGGCGATTTTTAATGGATCGCCTTTTACGACTTTCAGGATTTTGGCAATGATGGGATCAAATACTCCGGCGTCGATCATGAGTCCAAAATAAAGAATGGCGAATAAAATCATAATTCCGGTTGGAGCGACACTTTTAACCCCGTCAAGCGCCATCGTTCCAATGTCTTTTCCAAATCCGCCTATGAGAGCAAAAAGGATCGGGATGATCATCAAGGCGATCATGGCTGAAAGCCGTTTTGTCATAATGAGAAACATAAAGACAATGATCATGAGGAAACCTAGTACAGCAAGCATCTTATCACCTCAAACAATGTTTTTTATTAAGTATATTAAATGGAAAGAGGTTTAGTAAGCGCTTACAATTTAAAAAAATTAAATTATTTTATGAATATTTTGTTTATTTTGTTCACAACTCAAAAAAAGTGATCATGACTCGTAGTAAAAATATCACTTTTTTGATAAGCCATTTTTATGGTGAAATTTTGTAATATTTCCGTTCCGGCCTGCCGACAATGCCATAGACAGCTTCTGCTTTGCATTCTCCAATTGATATTAAAAATTCAAGATAACGTCGGGCAGTTGTCCTAGATGCCCCGATGAGACGACCGACTTGTTCGGCAGAAAGACCTTCGTCGTCCTTAAGCACGCTTTTTACTTTTTCTAAAGTAAGTTCATCGATCCCCTTTGGCAAAACGGTTTCTTTTGTTGCTTTTTGCAAAAAACCTCTGCGAAAAAGACGATCCGCAATTGTTTGATTAATAGCGGCATTCGATTGCAAAAGCTTCCTGTTTTTTAAATAGTCCTCGATCACGCGGCAGAAATGCTCCATAGTGACGGGTTTTATGAAATAATGATCAACACCAAAATGAAGCGCTTTTTCAATAAAGGTTTTATCGGTAGCGGCTGTAATGATCATGATATCTATATGGGGGCATAATTGCCGTATATCTGGGAGCATTTCCGTTCCCATTTTGTCAGGCATATAAATGTCTAGAATCAATAAATCCGGCTGTTTTTCACTTAAGATTTTCATGGTTTCTTTTGCATTTAACGCTTTCGCAATTACTTCGATTTCATTAAATTGAGATAAAAATTTTTCATGAATATGAGCTACTCGGAAATCATCTTCCGCAATAACAGCTTTTATGATGTCCAACTTGATCAGCTCCTTCCTGTTTCTTAGGAAGATAGACAGTAAAGACAGAACCTTTATTTGGAGTGCTTTGGACTTCCATGATTCCGCCTAGATCTTTTACTGCTTTTTCAACATTGTTCAGTCCAAAGCCGCGAGGTTCTTTTCCGCCTTTCGTCGTGAATCCTCGTTCCAAAACATGCATGATGTCATTTTCAGGAATTCCTCTACCGTTGTCGATGATTTCAAAGATGATATCGTCTCCCAAGTCAGTGGCAAAAAAGGTAACTCGGGGATCAGGAGTTTCGGCAACGGCTTCAAAAGCGTTGTCCATTAAATTGCCTAGAATGACGATAAGATGGGAAAGTTTAATCGTGTCTGGCAGCGTTTGCAAATCACTGTTTGGATCTATTTCAAATCGAATTTTTTTCTCTGATGCTTTACCGATTTTCCCCAATAAGATCGCTTGGACTTTCGTATCTTTAATATGGTCAAAGATGATTTTATTTTGATTCTGCAATACAGCTGTTTCTTCTTGAATCATTTGAACGGCTTGGCTGTATTCGCCCAGTTGAATCAAGCCCGACAAAACGTATAATTTGTTCGTAAATTCATGGGTTTGTGCTCGCAAATCTTCCGAGTATCTTTTTACTTCTGAAAGGGTGTTGACCATCTGTTCTACATCTGTTTTATCGCGAAAGGAAGCAACAGCTCCGGCTGTTCCTTGTTCATTCAAGATAGGCGTGATACTAACAATGATTGTTTTGTCTTTCCAAGATATTTCTTGATCCATTTTTGCCATACCGGTCTCCATAACTTCATATAGGGGAGCGCAGGGGAAAAATGGATCGACTTTTCTGTGGCGCACCGATCCAGTTATATGGAGCAGCTTTTTCGCTTGTTGATTCATCGCTGTGATAAAGCCGTTTTGGTCAACGGCGATAATTCCTTCTTTTACGGATTGAAGGATAGCATTCTTTTCTTTATATAGTGCAGCAATTTCATATGGTTCTAGTCCCATCGTTTCTTTGCGGATATTGCGGGCTAACAAAAAACTCCCCAAAAATGAAATAACTAAAGCGATGAATGAAACAATCCCCACTTTAAGCGTATCTCTAGCAATTTGTTGTTTCACATCTTCCAGAAGGTAACCAACAGAAACCAGTCCGATGATTTCTCCTTTTTCATTAAAAATAGGGGCTTTTCCTCGCAAAGAAGGTCCTAGAGAGCCTTTCGCCTTTGAAATATAGGCTTCTCCTTTTTTTATGGCCCGGTAGTTGTCTCCGCCGACCATTTTTTGACCGATCCGGCTCGTGATGGGATGGGAATAACGAATGCCTTGTTTATTACCGATGACAATAAATTCTGCTTTCGTTTCTTTACGGATTTTCTCGGCCAAAGGCTGAATGATTTTAGAAGGATTTTTTGTTTTAAATGCGTTTTTAATCGTAGGCATGTTAGATATGGTGATAGCCATATCCAAGGCTAGTTGTCCTTTTTGTTCTTGGATTTGCCGGTTTTCCATCACGGTAAAACATCCGGTAAGCAGGGCAATGAGAAACAAGTTAAGTGTTAAAACGAGCCCGAGAATTTTCGTTTGCAATGAAACATGGATTCTTTTCAACCGCATTCCTTTGCCTAATCTCCTTCTTTTACTATTAGTTTATAATAGTTTTTGTAATTTTTCACGAATTAAAAATATTTAGGTCGGATTCGATCAGAATGTGAGGGAGTGGAATGCATAAGCTTCGGAAAAAAAGGACTTGGCATATTTCCGAAAGGTCTGCACTATAGCCTTTCACATCAGAAAATGAATAGCAATGGGGACAAAGAAAGCGGCATAGCGTGGAAAGCAGGATGAGCGGAAATGGCGCTTTGCCGATATGGCAATGAATTTTAGAGGGAAGCTTGCCGCTGTATTAACCTTTTAAGCAATAGAAGAGTTATAGAAGGATTTTAAGTAATCAGCCCCCCATCCGTTGGAAAACGGTGGGGAACTGGACCGCTACAGTACTTTCTGGACATCAAACAATTCACTGACAATAAATCCGGACTGAGGAAAATGCAATCCAAGCTGCCATGCTCCGACTCCTCTTAATCGATACCTAGGGACTAATAAAAGCTTCGCTACGCGTGCTCGGGCATCTTCATACCAGACAATATGCCTTCTCCCATTTTCATCGCGGAACGTAAAATGGGGCTGTTGGTATTCATTTGAATACTGGATGGGCACTTGGTGAGAAGAGGCTAGTTGTATGGCCATGTCAACCGAAACAGCACGGGCGCTTTGGACGCTTCCGTTTGACATAGTCCATTCATATCCGTAACGCGGAAAACCTAGAATGATTTTGTTTGAAGGCATTTGGTTGATGGCATATTCTATGGTTCTTCGCACTTCTTGAATAGGGGCAACAGGTCCTGGAGGAGAATCAGGAGTATGCCAATCGTAAGCCATGATAAACGTGAAATCAACAACTGATCCAATCCCTCCGTAGTCGTATCCTCTCAACCAAGGAATTTGATCGTCCGTTTTTGCTGGAAGGGCGACGGAAAGATAATAACGGCCGCGATTTTTCAAACGTTGATTTAAAATCCGAAGAAATCCTGTAAATAAGTCTCTTTCTGTTTCAGCCACTCTTTCAAAGTCGATGGTCACCCCTGAATAATTTTTTTGTGTTACAAGCGTGACAATTTCATTCACAACCCTGTTTCGGATCTGCGGGTTTGACAATACTTGGCGGATCAATGCTGAGCTGAATCCTTCTGAAGTTAAATTCGTAATGGTGGCAAGCGGGGCTACCCGAAACGAGCGAGATGTTTGAATGGTATAACGATCATTTAAGGTGCTTAAAGCGACTCCGGGAAAAATGTGATATTCAAACATGGCAAAATACGTACTGATGGGAGAAAAAGACCTGATCAGCTGTTCATCTTCCGTAGGTGTACCAGGATAAATAAAACTTAAATCTTCAGTTGAATATTTGGGGTGCGATGGTAAATAGAGGCGCATTCCCGGATAAATGACATCGGAAGTTAATCGATTGGCAGCTCGGATCGTTTGAACAGATAAAAATGCTTTTTGAGCGATGGTATAGAGAGAATTTCCCGGTTGAACAATGTAGGTGGAACTTGGAACAACTATATCTTGGCCGGGACTAAACCTCCCGGATATACCCCGTTTATTTCTTGCAGCCTTTGAAAAGAAACCCCGTAATTTTGAGAAATCGAATAAAGTGAATCTCCGGGCTTCACGACATGGATAAAAAACATGGCCTCTTCTCCTTTCATTGTATAATTTTGGCAAAAGCAATGATTCTTCTTGTATTGTCAAATGAATGCGAATTCAAGGAGAGCGGTATGACAAACATGATTTTTTAGAGACTTTTTAATCTCATGTCTTCGTGTTTACGTTCATGGAAGGCTAACATGTTGAAGAGTTTTACGTACAATCTTTCTTTAGTTTGCTGAAGCAATTTAGGCGAATCCAAACCGATGACTTTATAGGAGAGATCTTTTGTTTGTGGAAATTTAGTCATATTTTTACTGTTTTTATATGTTTTTTACATAATAGATATTTGAATTTTACAAATCGTCTTTAATCTATTAATAGATTTTTTTCGTGAAAAAGATCGAAAGTTTTACTTGATTTTATTTCATGCAACAGTTGGATTTAAAAGGTTCACTTCTGATATTCAGCGCCGGGAAGGAAACGAATGATATGCGGCAAGCATGCGGTCTTGCCATAAAGCAAACCGATATCATGCTTGTCCGACAGTGGCTATTATCGGTTTTCAACAAGATTTCACTGCTGTAGAAATATGTCTTTTGCTGCAATTTTTAACAAGGTAGTTGCTTGACCTTTAATGATATGGAACATGATGTTGGCAACAGCTACGAACGCTCCAGGCATTGTGAAAGAAGAGAGGAAAAAAATCGTTTCATTCCCAGTGCGTTCATCCATTCAAAATGAAAGGCTGGCACATAAAGTTTCAGCCTCTTCTAATGTTTTGGCAAGATCGCTTTCGTTTTAGGTGCCGCTTTTTCTTTCTACTGTAGGTGATGAAATAGGGGATTATAAAGGGCTGCTTTCATTATAATCGTGGAAGCGAGTATGTTGGATTTTCCGTTTTTCTACTATTATATATGTCATGATTTGAATTTCCTGTTGTGATAAGATTTTTGGATGAGAATAGGTATTTTAGCCCTGTCCGATTATCGAAAGCAACAAAGGAAGGTTAGTTGTATTGTCCTAATGGTCATATCGATGGAATGCCTAGTGTCATTGGTGCTGCTTCGTAGCACAAACGTTAGCTTATTCAAAAATGATGTTGAAAAAAATCAAAACAAAAAATCTTGGCAACAGATGTCGAAACGTCTGTTTACAGCACATTTTGATCACTAAGAGGATACGTCTCTATTTTTTTCTAATCCGTATTTTTGTAGGGGAATCGATTAGGTGATTTTTAGAGTTGAATGACAAGAAAAATTCGTCTTGAATAACTATCCTCCCGTTAGTGGCGTTCACGCAGCAAACTAAAGCCAGAGACAAAGGTTCTGTTCTAAGACCGAAACAAATTTTTTCTGTACTTATGAGGGATGGCGAAAGGGATAATCCACAGGTATCAGGTTTTGATCTTTTATTCTTGATTTCTTGCTAAAGATGGACGAACAGCACGGTAGACACGGTATCCTAAAATGTTTTGATACAAACGGGAAAGATTCATATGTTCATGAAGCAATTCTTCCACTTGGGGATCCACGGGGTCAGAGATTTGATACTCCGGGTAGTCATCTTTTTCTGGAGAGTTTTTTTGAAGTTCCGATTGAACGGTGTTGGAAAAGATAACGGCAGCTTCGACAAATCCGGAACGATGCAAGTGTTGGATCCATTCGGTCTCTAAAAATACGTTGGATATTCCGTAAACTTTTTTCATGTCCTTCAATTCCAACGGCTGGAAAGGTTTTTCTGCTGTCATTTCAATCATCAATAAAACTCCGCCTGGTTTTAACACTCTACAGTATTCTTTTAGAGAATCTGCAATGTTTGTAAAAGCCGTAACGGATTCGGAAAGCACAAAATCAAAGGAGGCATCTGAAAAAGGAAGGCTTTCTACGTTCCCTTGAATCGCATGAACGGGAAGTCGTTCATCGGAAAACCTTTGTTTGGCTTTTTGAATCATTGTCGGATGATTGTCTAAAGCCGTGACCGAACATCGAAAAGATTTCGAAAGAAAGGCGGCCGTTTGGCCCGTCCCGCAGCCCACATCCAAAATTTTGGACCTCCGGCTGATGTTCTCCTTCTTCAGAATCTTTCTCGTTAACGAAAGCCCCCCCGGATGAGCACCGCCAATTCCATAAGCGGCAAGAGCGTCCTGATATGTTGGTTTCACTATTTTTCACCTCGTTAGCGCAAAATATATCATCATGCTATGAAGAACAGCCGCTTAGAGTGATACGTTTTGCGGATGATCATTTAAAAGGGCCGTAATATTGGTTTGCAGTTTTCAGCCATAACGTCCGCTGTATGGCTGAATTTCGAAAAGGAAAAATTATCTAAAGGTTTTTGTTTGCATAATGGCTGTAAACGTTGTATAAATGAGATTAAAAGAAGTAATTACATACAATGCTTCCTATTTGTAAAATTGCAAGCACAGTTTGTAAATTTTGTCTAAAAATATAATTTCAATTTCTTAAACAATGTATTATAATGGTCATTAGAGTTTTAATCCGAAGGAGTGAAACAAAGTTGAATATGGAAAAGGTAGGAAAAAGAGGGTTGTTTAATATGAAACTCTCGTTTTTCTTTTTAGCTGTGATTTTGTTCTGGATTAAGACGTATATTGCTTACAAAGTAGAATTCAACCTTGGCATTAACAATAAAATACAAGAATTTTTGCTTTTTATAAACCCCATTAGCTCCGCTATCTTGTTTCTTGCCTTTGGATTGTTTTTTAAAGGGAAAGGAAGAAATATTGCGATTATAGTTATCAATTTTCTTCTTTCCTTTTTACTTTATGCAAACATTGTCTATTACCGGTTTTTCAATGACTTTATTACAGTGCCGGTTTTGACGCAGGCAAAAACGAATAGCATCGGAAATTTGGGAGACAGCGCATTTGCGTTGATGAAGCCGTATGATGTTCTTTATTTCTTGGACACTATCATTTTGATTTTACTGGTTGTCTTCAAAGTGGTAAAACCACAAGGGAAAATTGGATGGCGCCCGGTTGTTGGTGTTTTTATGTCCGGTTTTATCATCTTTATGGTCAACTTGGGACTGGCGGAATCAGATCGTCCTGAGCTTCTGCAGCGTACGTTTGACCGCAACTATATTGTGAAATACTTAGGTATGTACAACTACGCTGTGTATGACATGATTCAAAACGTCCGTTCTTCTGCACAAAGAGCACTGGCGGACAGCTCGGATATTGCGGATATTGAGAATTACGTAAAATCCAATTATGCAGAGCCGAACCCGCAATATTTCGGTAAAGCAAAAGGAAAGAATGTCATTTTCGTTTCTCTGGAATCGTTCCAGAACTTTATGATTGACTATAAATTAAATGGACGAGAAGTAACACCGTTTTTAAATTCGTTGGCTCACGACAACAATACATTTTATTTTGATAATTTCTTCCATCAAACTGGACAAGGGAAAACGTCTGATGCAGAATTTATGATGGAAAACTCGCTGTTCCCGTTACCTCAAGGGTCAGTTTTCACGAATAAAGCTTTGAATACGTACCAAGCCACTCCGGCCATTTTAAAAACGCATGGGTACACTTCTGCGGCATTCCATGGCAATACAAAGACGTTCTGGAACCGCGATGAAATGTATAAATCGTTAGGGTACGATTATTTCTTTGACTCTGCCTATTATGATATGAATGATAAAGACGTACTAAACTATGGTTTGAAAGATAAGCCGTTCTTTAGAGAGTCCATGCCTCTGTTAAAGAGCTTGAAACAACCGTTTTATGCGAAATTCATCACGCTTTCGAACCATTTTCCGTTCCCGTTGGATGAGGGGGATACGGATTTTCCAGCAGGAGATTTTGGAGACTCGATTGTCAACCATTATTTCCAAACAGCTCATTACATGGATGAAGCGTTAAAGCAATTCTTTGACGATCTGAAGAAATCGGGTCTTTACGATAATTCCATCATTGTGTTGTATGGTGACCATTATGGAATTTCCGAAAACCATAACGATGCAATGGCTAAAGTAATGGGTAAAGAAATTACTCCTTTCGAAAATGCCCAATTGCAACGTGTGCCATTGTTCATTCACGTGCCGGGTGTTAAAGGTGGAGTAATGCATGAATATGCCGGTGATGTTGACGTTCGTCCAACGATTCTTCATTTGTTGGGAATTGATACGAAAGATTACATCGAGTTTGGAACGGACTTGCTTTCTAAACAACATCGCCAAATCGTTCCGTTCCGAAACGGCGACTTTGTAACACCTCAATATACGTATGTAAGCGGAAAATGCTACAGCAATGCTACTGGAAAACAAGTGCCAAACAAAAATGCATGTTCGCGTCCAAACAAACAAGTAAAAGCTATGCTGGATTTTTCCGACCGAGTAGTATACGGAGACTTGCTACGTTTCCACCATCCAAAAGGATTTAAACCCGTAAATCGTGCAGATTATGATTACTCTGTCAAAAAGACAGAACAAAATATAAAAGAAAATAAATAAATAAAGGATTAAAACTTTCATCAGATGAGAAATCACCTTGCTGATGATGTGTTGAATATGTCTCCCTCCCTTGTAACAATTCAAGTTGTTAAGGGAGGGAGATTTTGTTTTTCCGTATCCGTGATCATAATCATCTTATAGGAATCGGCTTTTGTTTCATTTGTTTTGCAAAAGCAGAATGAAACAAAAGCCATTTTTTTGCCTCTGTACTGAATGAAGTAGAGGTTTTATTTATCCTTAAGTTAAATATCCAACTCGCTTTTTAATATTTTTGACTTGCGATAAGGAGAAGGGGAAGAGTGTGGGTTATTTATGATGGAACGCTAAAGGAATAACAGAGAGGCAGAATCGAGGGATCATCCGTTGGCGGGAGGAAGAATACCGTGTTTGCGGGCGGAGAAAACGGAATAACAAAGGCGTATTTGGCAATTAGAAAATGTAGTAAAATGGCAAATGAGTGTATTCATCAAACTAAATATATTTCACTACTTCAATGATTGACATGGAGCCTCCGCAGTCATGATTTTTGGCAAAGGACAGCGTCTTAGAAGTTTTGCAGGCACTCGAGAGCCTTATGCTTCCGCTCCATGAAAGCAGCGGTTATGCAGTATTTTGTGCATGCTCTTAATTGCCAAACGATGCACTTTTTATGGTTATCGACACAATAAAAGCGTTCCCATGCATCCCTAAATAATAAGATCTTTTATAAAAACGATGGATGACTGGCGGTTTTGACGGGCTTTATAAGATAGATTCTACCAATCTGTAAAAGGAGGGATTTTGTTTTTAGATATTCGGTGGGAAGGTTTGCGGGTGATCATAAGCGCCAATCGTCGCCACCCACATAGCAGGTGGTTTATTGCTTCGCACGCTGCCGCTAGTTCAACTGACTAAAGTCAAAATGAAAAACTCCCGTCTGGAAACGGGAGTTTAAAATTAAGAATTGATATATTGGTGATCAAACAGCATGGTTCCGTGTTTTAAATAATTGGCATGCCAAGAAAATGCCTTTTCTAAAACATGAGGTGTCTGTCCACCTACTTTTAAGGCTTCTTCATAGTACGCAAGCAGTTGTTTTTTATACATTGGATGAGCGCAGTTTTCGATGATCAAGCGTGGGCGTTCTTGAGGAGCGAGTCCTCTTAAATCAGCGTATCCTTGTTCGGTTACGATAATGTCCACATCATGTTCGGTATGATCTACATGGGAGACAAAAGGCACGATACTAGAGATTTTGCCGTCTTTGGCGATGGACTTAGTCACAAAAATAGAAAGACGGGCATTTCTTGCAAAATCACCGGAGCCTCCAATGCCGTTCATCATTTTTGTTCCTGTCACGTGTGTCGAGTTGACATTGCCATAAATATCAACTTCCAACGCAGTATTAATAGAAATTAATCCGAGGCGGCGGATAACTTCTGGATGGTTGGAAATTTCCTGTGGCCGCAAAATGAGCTTGTCTTTATAGCGATCCAAATTTGAAAAAACGGCTTTCATTTTTTCATCGGACAACGTGATGGAGCAGCCTGAAGCAAAACGTACTTTACCGCTGTCAATTAGATCAAATACGGCGTCTTGAAGAACTTCAGAATATACTTCCAAATTTTCGAATTCGGAAACTAGCAAGCCGTGCAGCACCGCATTGGCTACGGATCCGATCCCTGATTGAATAGGAGCTAAAGTGTTATCCAGCCGACCGGCTTTAATTTCTTTTCTGAGGAAATCAATTAAATGATTGGCCATAACAGCGGTCTCTTCATCCGGCGGCACGATGGTTGAAGGAGAATCAGAAGCGTCTGTAATCACAATGCCTTTTACTTTTTCCGGATCAAGAGGAATGCCGATTTGACCAATTCTTGAATCCACTTTTGTCAACGGAATAGGTTCGCGTTTTCCTTGTGGAGCCAGATCATAAACATCATGAAGCCCTTCTAATTCTGCAGGTTGGGCTAAATTAATTTCTACAATAACGGCATCTGCTTTTTCAATAAAAATAGAATTATTTCCAACTGATGTAGTTGGAATGAGAAGTCCGTCTTCGGTAATCGCTGTAGCTTCAATAATGGCAAAGTCAATTTTGCTTAGCACATCATTGCGGACATATTCGGCTACGTGAGAAAGGTGTTGATCTACAAACAGCATTTCTCCTTGATTTATTTTTTTACGCATTACCGGATCTGCTTGGAAAGGAAGGCGTTTATGGATAATGCCTGCTTCGGCCATTAGTTTATCAATATCAAATCCGAGAGAAGCTCCTGTGAAAACGTTTACTTTGAATTTCTCGGTTTTAGCACGATCCACTAAAGCTAGAGGAACAGCTTTTGCATCCCCAGCGCGGGTAAAACCGCTCAACCCCAATGTCATCCCATCTTGAATCCATGAAGCAGCCTCGTGAGCTGGAACAATTCGATCAGCTAATCTAGGATCACGTAAGCGTTCTGCAATACGTTTCTCCACCAAAAATCCCCCCCTTTGATTGTTTAAAACATTCTACCAATTTAAGGGGGAAATCTCATTATTTTTTGTATGAAAAGCCTTAATTTTGTTGTAAAGCAGAAAAAAATTTCACAAAAAAGAATTTTAGATACTTTAATGCTAGATGCATTTTTAAAAAGGCTTCCCTTTTGACATCGCAAGAGGGTCATATAAAAGAAAATGGAAAAAATTTTCATTGTTCTTTTAAAAGTTAAGGGATCTGCGAAAAATGCTAGCGTACGTTTGGCTGACAGGAATCTTTACGTTATTTTTCATAATCAGCAAAAAAGTGGAATGGGAATCAGGATGAATTTCTTTAATAAAATGAACATTAATAATATAAGAACGGTGAACTCTAATAAACAAGTTATTTGGCAATAGATATTCGAGTTCCGTTAAATTCAGTTTATGAGTTCCTTCCAATGTTTCCGATTGGACTTTCGTTTTGCGATTTTGCGCTTCTAAATAGACAATTTGCTCATAAGGAATAGGATACCATCTCTCATTAAACTTAATGGTTAAGAAATTCGCAGAAATGGGTGAAGGTTTAGCCGGCAGAATGGTTGTAATCGCTCCAGCAGGACGATCTTTTTCAAAAATAGGGATGCTCATGCCGAAATAAGGAACGCCGAACACTTCTTCATCAATATAGAGAGAAACTTTTTGGCCTGTTGACAGTGCTTTGTAGGCAGCGGTCCCTTGTTTTACGGGGTCCCCGGGCTTTATTTTTAAATCAACTGTTTTACTTGGTTTATAATAAATATATTGTTTGTGGTCGGAAATCGCGATTGAAGTGTTTTTAGGCAAGTATTCAGAAAGAATTCCCATTACAGAAGCGACGGTAAATTTGTCCACTAGGTGTCAACTCCTCCAACTTTGTACTTCTGTATGAACGATGTCGAAATATTAGGTTTTTTCGAAAATCGTAAAACCTTTACCATTTATTATACCAACTTGATTCCGTGCTTAAAAGAACGTTTACATTAAAATTGATCTATTTTTGATATATATGATGGTCTTCCACCGGTTGAAGGTTCAAAAAATTGAAGATGCTCGAAATTTGTCGGATAATAAAGAGTGAAGAAATCAACGAAGAAGCGGTTTCCCAGGGGAACAGGAGATATGAAAACAGCGATATGTATTAGACGGCGTATGGAAGAATGGAATCTCTCGTTGCTTTTATGAGTGGCTGACGCGCCGGCGGAGTAAGCAACTAGACGGAAAGGTGATTAGGATGTCAAAAGCAAAAACGAACGCCATAAGGATGCTGGATACTAAAAAGATTCCCTATAAGGTTTATACGTATGAACCACATGGCGGAAAAATAGATGGTGTTTCGGTAGCGGAAAACCTCGGCAAAGATCCTCATTGTGTGTTTAAAACGCTGGTGGTTCAAAGTGGAACAAAGCAGCTGTATGTGTTTGTCATTCCGGTGGCGTCTGAACTGGACTTGAAAAAGGCTGCTAAAGTAGCAGGAGAAAAAAAGGTAGAGATGCTCCCTGTCAACGAGCTGCAAAAGTGGACGGGTTATGTTCGTGGAGGCTGTTCGCCCATCGGCATGAAAAAGCATTACCCCGTTTTTATCGATAAGCAGGCGTTAAACTGTCATGAAATTATAGTAAGCGGAGGAAAAATTGGAGTTCAAATAGAATTGTCACCCGCAGACTTGCAAAAAGTCGTCAACGCCAAAATAGAAGATCTAGTTAAAGGGGCCTGACCCCCTACCCGTCAAGTTAGCGGTATAAAATTTTTTAGGATGATACGCATGTTCGAAAAATCAATCAAAGGATGAAGAGAAAACCAAATGCTGGGCATGCCAAATAACCCTCAAGAAGAGGGTTATTTGGCATTTATATCCATGACCCACACTACCATATCCCCAATTTCTTTAAAAGATCCGATACCGTTTCCTCTCCTTTCCTTCGGTCTTTCCTCGCGTGTTTCCTTAACAGAGACAGGAGAGATGGAAGGGCGGTTTCCATCGCTTGGGGATGCAAAAGAAACCGATGCCAATACGATTGGAGGATATTAAGCGCTTTCCATTCACTGATCTCGATTCCCTCCCGTTGATGCCAATACCTTCGGGCTTGGAACAGAAGAGTCTGCGTGACTAAAATGGCAATCAATGTCCCATATAAGTGGCATTCGAATCGTTCCTTCTTCATCTTTTTGACACGGTCAAGATCAAATAAGGATTTCCAGCCCTTAAATAACAGCTCCACTTGCCAGCGCAGCGAATACAGCTCATAAACTTGTTGCGCATCAAACGATTCTTGTGGTAAATTGGTCAGTAAGATGTGATATTTCTTTTGTTCAAGGGTTTGGCGTGACAGCGCCTTCCCTTTCTTTTTTTCCTTTTTCCGCACGTACGCCAGCCGTTTTTCCCATTCTTCCGCCGTGAGACGGCGAAAAATCAGACGCGGAACATACAGGCGTTGGTGTCCGATATACACGTGTTCCACTTCCACGGCTTCCCCCTCGCCCAATCGATTTCCTATCGATTCCCAATCCCATTCGTGCCACTCCCCGTCCTGCTTGATATAGACTTTGATATCGGAACGCAACCGGGTAATATAATAAGCACCTCGAGCATCAATCTCCGCCAGCGTGGCGAGTGAAAAAAACCCCAGATCCCGAATGCAAAGGTCATTCGGTAAAATCGTGTGCTGGGTATGATAAGCAAAACGGGCATCGGAATCATTGGCCTGTTGGACGCACAGCTGAAGACAGGTTCCCGATAACAGCTCATACTCAAATTGGATTTTGGCGCCAGATGAAACCGAACCTTGATAGTCCTCACCATAGTCGGTCGGAAGTAAAAAACTGGTAGAGTCTAAGATCCGCAGACGGGTGAAACAAGCGCGATACGTTTCGGTGATGGAAGAGAGTGCCGGACGTTGATGCATCAGGAGAGTAAAAAAGACCTCTTTTAAAAACGCCACGGCACGAGGCGTAAACCGCTGATTCAGTCCTTCATTCGAGAGAGAGCAATCATGCCAGAGCGCCAAATCGGCACACAACCGCTGAAGCGACTGACAGGCGAGCGATCCGTCTCCCCAAGCACATAGCGTCAGAAAGGCTTCCGCTGTTAATGAACGCTGCCGCTGAATGAATCCGACTTTCCGTGCCAGACGAGTCAGTTCTTCATAGGAGAAGAGTTGACGAATCGTTTTTATCCATGCCTTCATCTTTTTTGCCATCAAAAAATAATCCTTTCCAACGATGATTTTCGTTAGAAAGGATACCATGTTTTTGGCGCTGAAAAAGATCAAATTCTTAACTTGATGGCTATGGGCCTGACCCCCTTCACACTTTAATGTGTGAAAGGGGTCAGGCCCCATAAAAATGTTCCGATAAAATGGTCGACTTCGGTGCTTTCGTGCAGGCCGCTATGTGTCACTTGTACATTCTGGACGATTTTGTCTTGATAATTGTGGCGAGGGACCATTCTTCGGATAGATAAGGCGCTTGAAATATTGACTACTTGGTCGCCTTTTCCGGCAATAGCGAGTACTTTGACGTCTGGTGGGAAATGGTTCGATTTTCTCCATAGGTCTTGTAGAGCTTTAGATCCAGGTTTTAAATCGAGAGCGGCTGGTCCGCTATTCACTTTAAAGTAAGAGGATTGGTCAATCCCCAAAAAAGGGCTGCCAATGGTGACCAATTTTTCTACTTTAGGATAGCGAAGCTGGTTGCCGTGATCCAGGAGAAACTTGGTTGAAATAATTCCCCCCATGGAATGGCCGACAATATTCACATTTTCAATCCCGTATCGTTCTTTTAACAAAAGCATCACTTCAGAAAGCCAATGGGAAGTGTCCTGAAAACTGGCTCGGTTGTTTTCAAAAACGACTTGAATGAACATTCTATGGCTGTCATTTGGGATATGTCCGTTCACGAAAAGATGTCCGTTTTTTGCCACTTTGCAAATCAGCACACGATGACCCCAATGATAGTTATATTCAAAGCGGTTCAGCATTCCGTTAAAAGAGTTGTAAGTTCCTTTATAGCCATGAACAAAAATGGTCGGTGGATCGATATAGGTTTGATTTTGCGAATTGACCGGTTCGGACCGATTCAATAATTGAAAACTGATATAAGCTAATAACAGTAAAAGTGACAATAAAAAAGGTATATTTTTACCGCTTTTACTCATTTTTGACCCTCCAATGCGTGTGCATTGTATCATATCTATATAAAATTGAAAATAAGATGTACATTCGAACATTTCATTTTTGGTATAAAACACCGTCAGGCATTGATCTTTTCAAAATTTATTTTGCCCAGCAGCATTCGATTGGATCATGTGTTTTTGGTGGCAATAATAGACAGAAGATGGTGAATGAGGGAGTTTTTTTGGAAATGGCGCAAAGAATTCTGTTTTTTGGGTGGATCTTTAAAAGGTGTCTGGGGAGGAGAAAGGCTTTATTGTTTTGATGGCAAAATAAATATAGAAGTGATATATCGATTAAGAAGGAGATTTGCGTTTTTTGCAAACTTTTCTTGTAAGAAACGATGGTGGTCAGACAAACAAACAGATGCTTGATCGTGAATGGCTATTCAAATCAAAAGGAAGGATGTTGAAAATTCCTTCGACCATGGAATGCTTTTTTACCTGATAATATGCAGTCTTGTTCGTTAATGAAAAATCGCTTCTCATTCCATACAGAGGGAACATCAATTGAACATAAGCTGCTAAATGATGAAGACGCATTTCGGCAAAAAATGTGACAGCCCGATGAACTCTGACTAAATAGAAGGTGAAAATTTGAAATTAATGGATCGATGGATGTCAAGAATACGAGTGGAACAGTGAATGCTGGCTAAACGGTAATAAAGTCGAAAGAAAATTTTGTTGAATTTTTTGAAAACCCTTTATTTCTATCAAATATCGATGTTAAAATGAGGATCAGGCCAGAAAAAACGATCATCACCCAGAAATTTTGAATTATTTCTTAAATGGTGAATACTTGATCAAAACGGGAATGTTGCCATATTTTTAAGGATCGGGTCCCCTTTTTTGTTTTGAGGAACTTTTCATGATTCAAAAGAAATTAAAAAGGGAAAAGAGGTTGGGAAAGGTGAATCCATCGCTTGTTTTGCTGAGGGATGAACAGTTGATGGAAGTATATGAACGAGCTAAAACGGAAAATCTCTCTAAAGATTTTATTCAATTGCTGGAAATGGAAATCGAAAGAAGAAAAATCAAAAGTAAAACTGATAAACAATATGAAAAATTAAGGCAGATTATTCATTAATGATTTCACAAAAACGTATGTATAGGGACATACGTTTCAGAGTGTAGACAAAAGGCATCCGAATGTGTGTATTCGGATGCCTTTTGTCACTTTTATGCTTTCAAATGTTTGGAATAGACCCCTCCAGGGGTCTATTTTATGTTATTGCTGGACTTTTCCATGTCCAGCAAGCCATCTTTTTCAAATTCATTGCAGCAAAAGTTAGCATCGCCTGCATGGACAATTTTTTTAGACCTCTTAAGGTTGTCCAACGCATACCATGCTTTTCCTTTGCATCAGCAAAAACACGTTCAATGGTTTCTTTCCGTCTTGCATAAATGCTCTTATTCTCTTGTATATGCCGAAGATGATCAGCTTCCTCTAAATAAAATTCCCATACATGTCGCTGAATTAGTTTTTTATGCTCCTTACTTTGGGTGCACTTCGAGAGGAATGGACAATCTTTACACTGGACTGGATCAGAAAAATATTGACGATAGCCTTCCTTCGTCGTAGTTGCATATTTTAACACTTGTCCTTGCGGACAAAGATAACAATCGTAGTATTCATCGTAAACATACTCATGTTTTTTGAAATAACCATCCTTTGTACGAGGGCGAGTATAAGGTAAAGCAGGGGTCATATCATTTTCAAATATGTATTGGGCAACGGCGGGAGTTTTATATCCAGCGTCAGCAGCAACTACAACCGGTTTTCCATGTTTTTCTATGACTTTTTCAAGAAGCGGCTCCAATACGGAACTGTCATGAATATTCCCTGGCGTTACAATAGCCCCCAAAACAAAGCCATTTCGATCCGCAGCAGCATGGAATGAGTAAGCAAACTGTTTTGTTCGCTCGTCTTTTACGTAGTAACCACTTTCCGGATCAGTGGTACTTTCTTTTATTTCTTTATATTCTTCTTTCCCAAATTTATCTGGAGGAAATGGCTTTTTTCCATGTGCTTCTCGATCAGCATTTATCTCATCTTGTAGACGTGCTTGATAGGCTTTCGTTTCTTTTCGAACCACTTTCTTCACAAATTTATGCTTATTCGCACTCGCTTTGACATGAGTAGAATCAATAAAGACATGCTCACTGCTTATCAGCTTCTTATCTGCAGCTTCTTTCAAAATGCGATAGAATATCTGTTCAAATAAGTCTGTATCCTTAAAGCGTCGCTCGTAGTTTTTCCCAAACGTTGAAAAGTGAGGTACCTTATCATAAAAACCAAATCCAAGAAACCAACGGTAAGCCAGATTCGTTTCGATTTCCTCTATAGTTTTTCGCATGGAACGAATACCGAAGGTATATTGGATGAAAGCCATTTTAATCAATACAACTGGATCAATACTTGGTCGACCTCTTTCCGATGAATACATGTCTTGAACAAGCGAATAGATAAATGAAAAATCAATCGCAGCGTCGATTTTACGAACCAAATGATCTGCAGGTACAAGTTGGTCTAAAGCTATCATTTCTATTTGATCACGATTCATCTGTGTATTTTTTGTTAGCACTTCATCCACCTCAATTCATTACGGTATCTTAATTATACAAAAAAAGACTGTCGGCAAATCCGGTTTTTTCGGATTTGTCGACAGCCTGAAACGTATGTATAGGGACATACGTTTTTTTATGGACTGAAGTTTCGACAGCCTTTAAACGGGTGCGGAAAACTGATTTTGTCCTTAAAAAATGGTAAGATAGAAACGATAGAAATGAATTGCTGAAAGTGTAATGAGGAAATAGATAAGGGTGAAATGCATGATTAAATGTATTGCTACAGACATGGATGGAACACTGTTAAATAGCCGGCAGATGATTAGCGAGGGTAACCGTACAGCCATCAAAAAAGCCCAAGAAAAGGGAATAGAAGTCGTGATTGCCACAGGGCGTTCGTACGATGAAGCCCAAACAGTATTGGCGGAAGCTGGCTTACAGTGCCCAATTATTTGTGTGAATGGGGCAGAAGTGAGAACAAAAGAAGGCGAAATCATTCATACAAATGAATTATCGGCCAAACAATCCCTCGATATTTATGAAATTCTTCATCATTCGGATACTTATTACGAAGTGTTTACTAACAAAGGGATATATACGGATCATTATGAAAAAGGCGTTCAGACGTTAATGAACATCTTTCAAACGGCAAATCCAGATATGCCGGAGGATCAAATTTATGAAATGGCCAAAAACCGATACTCCAAAGGACATATTCAGATTGTAGAAAACTATGAACACGTTATCGAAAGCAATGATCAGCTTGTTTATAAATTCCTTGTTGTTTCAAAAAATCCTAGTGAATTGATGAGGGTCAAAGAGAAATTAGAAGCGCTTCCGGAAATTTCGGTAAGTTCATCTGGAAGCGAGAATTTGGAAGTGACGCATAATAAAGCCCAAAAAGGAATCGCATTGACGTGGTTTACTGAAAGAATGGGCATCTCTATGCAAGAAACAATGGCGATCGGCGATAACTTGAACGATCTCTCTATGTTTGAGAGAGTGGGGCGCTCTGTTGCGATGGGAAATGGCCATCCGGATATCAAAAAAATTTGCAGTCATGAGACAGCGGTGAATGACGAAGATGGGGTTGGAAAAGCAATACTGGAAGTTCTTTAAAAGTTCCCAAGACCGAATGATACGAATAAATTCAATAGAGACAATAAGCTATCCAAAAACAGCTTATCGAACTTACCGTCAGTAGGGAATGTAAATTCTTAGCTGGTGGTAAGTTTTCTTTTATCATCAGTGGCATTGGCTAAGATGATGTTATGTTTATTTTCGCGCTTGATTCAAAGGTGAGCTATCATAAAAATCATCATTTCAAGAAAATTTGTTCATCTATTTGACCGAAAATGTGTTAGAATTACTTTTAAAATTCAAATATTGAGAAGGGGCGTTATGATGAGCAAAGCTTTGACAAAAATCAGTGTAGAAGACATCGTAGTAGCCAATCAAATGCTGAAGGATGTAGTGGAAAAAACACCTCTACAAAAAAATGAACGATTATCCGAACGTTATCAATGCAATATTTATATAAAAAGGGAAGATTTGCAAATCGTCCGTTCTTTCAAAATACGCGGTGCCTACCACTTCATCCAGAGCTTGACAGAAGAAGAAAGGAAAAAAGGAGTCGTATGCGCCAGTGCCGGCAATCACGCTCAAGGGGTGGCTTATTCGTGCAAAAATTTGGGAATCTACGGAAAAATTTTTATGCCGACGACGACTCCACGGCAAAAGATTTCCCAAGTTCAATTATTTGGCGGCTCTTATGTAGAAGTGATTTTAACAGGAGATACATTTGATGATTCCTATATGAAAGCAAGAGAATGTTGTGCTAAAGAAGATATGATATTTGTGCATCCGTTTGATGATTCTCGCATTATTGCGGGACAAGGAACGGTTGGGGTAGAGATTATGAATGACAGTGCTGAACCGGTGGATTTTGTTTTCGCTGCGATTGGTGGGGGAGGATTAGTTTCCGGCGTCGGCTCTTATATAAAGAGCATCAGCCCGGAAACAAAAATTATTGGCGTTGAACCGGAGGGGGCGCCAAGTATGAAAAAATCATTGGAAAACGGAAAAGTGATGAACTTAAAAAATATTGATCCGTTTGTTGACGGCGCCGCGGTCAAGCAAGTAGGAGATTTAACAATGGAAATCTGCAAAGAAGTTGTGGACGACATCGTGGTGGTGCCGGAAGGAAAAGTTTGTACGACGATTTTGAATTTATACAATGAAAATGCGATTGTGGCCGAACCTGCAGGGGCTCTTCCTATCGCCGCTTTGGATTTTTACAAAGATCAAATAAAAGGAAAAAATGTTGTCTGCGTTTTAAGCGGAGGAAACAATGATATCTCGCGAATGCAGGAAATCAAAGAGCGGTCTCTTATTTATGAAGGATTAAAGCATTATTTTATCGTCAATTTCCCGCAGCGAGCTGGTGCATTAAGGGAATTTATGTCTGATGTGCTAGGCGAGCATGATGATATTACAAGATTCGAATACACGAAAAAGAATAGCCGCGATGAAGGACCGGTGCTTGTAGGCATTGAATTGAAAAAACGGGAAGACTATTACCCGCTGATTGAGCGTATGAATCGCAAAGGCTTCCCGTATATGGAAATTAACAATGACCCGCTTTTATTTAATTTTTTAATTTAACTTCCCTCCGAAAGAAGTCTCCTACTTCTAAACGTGAAAGTGCGGAAGCACCAGTGAAAGTGGGAGATGAATTTCGGTTAGGTGTAGCCTAAAGTTGTCTCTTTTTTGCGCTATGATAGAATCAGTGTTATATAAATGAAAGGCTGTTATATCAATGAAATTAGATAATAATAATCATTCGGTATTCCGTTTGTATTATCATCTTGTTCTGGTCGTAAAATATCGCAGACATGTGATTGATGACCCCATATCTGACTATGCAAAAGATATGTTTATTCGACTTGGTGAACATTACAATATTTCCTTGGGCGAATGGAATCACGATCTTGACCATGTGCATATTTTGTTCAAGGCACATCCGAATAGTGAACTATCAAAGTTCATCAATGCCTATAAAAGTGCAAGTTCTAAGACTTATCAAAAAGCATTATCCACAAGTGAAAAGAAAACTTTGGAAAGAGTATTTTTGGTCAAGAAGCTTTTGCTTACTTACAACAGGTGGTGCGCCCATTGAAGTGATAAAGCAGTATATAGAAAATCAAGGGAGGAAGTGAGGTGATTCGATATGGCAAACAAAGCATATAAATTTCGTCTGTACCCAACACAAGAACAAGAGCAACTTCTTACAAAAACCTTCGGCTGCGTTCGTTTCGTCTACAACAAAATGTTGGCTGAACGAATGGAAACATATGAACCATTCAAGGACGACAAAGAAGCCTTGAAAAAGCAAAAAAAATTCCCGACTCCTGCAAAGTACAAAAAGGAATTTCCATGGCTCAAAGAAGTAGACAGCCTTGCGTTGGCAAACGCTCAACTGAATTTGCAGAAGGCATACCAAAACTTCTTATCTGGTCGTGCTGAATTTCCGAAGTTCAAAAGCCGAAAGGCAAGACAGTCCTACACAACCAACGTGGTCAACGGAAACATTATGCTTTTGGATGGTTATATCAAATTACCGAAACTGAAACTTGTAAAAATCAAACAACATCAAGAAATTCCGTCACATCATATCATCAAGTCTTGTACGGTTTCTCGAACAAAAACAGGAAAATACTATGTTTCTATTCTCACTGAATACGAACATCAATCTGTACAAAAAGAAGTACAAGCTGTGATTGGCTTAGATTTTTCCATGAACGGTTTATTGGTCGATAGTGAAGAAGGTAAGACAGCCAATTACCCTCGTTTCTATCGCCAAGCCTTGGGAAAATTAGCGAAAGAACAGCGTGTTCTATCACGCAGAAAGAAAGGTTCTAATCGTTGGCACAAGCAACGACTAAAAGTGGCGAAGCTACATGAAAGAATTGCGAACCAACGAAAAGACTTTCTACATAAGGAATCGTACAAATTAGCGAAACTATATGATTGCGTGGTTATCGAAGACCTCAACATGAAGAGAATGTCCCAAGCACTCAATTTCGGCAAAAGCGTTGCTGATCATGCATGGGGCATGTTCACGAAATTTCTCCAATACAAGTTAGAAGAGCAAGGGAAAAAGCTTATCAAAATAGATAAGTGGTTTCCATCATCCAAAACTTGTTCATGTTGCGGTCAAGCAAAGGAGTCTCTATCTCTTTCTGAGCGCATATTCCATTGTGATTGTGGTTTTGTAGCAGATAGAGATTGGAATGCTTCTATCAATATCAAGCGTGAAGGATTGCGACTGTTGGCATTAACATCATCATAAATAGAGCATGGAACAGGCTCGATAGCTAAGTAAATTTCGTACCGTTAGGTGCGATTACCTTAGAAGCCCTCACCTCTAAGCGAAGCGTAGGTGGCGGGTAGTTCACTATCTTCATCCAGCTCATGGCGCCTCATTAAAGGATGATGATCAAAGTCAAAGAGAAGACGCTCCAAAGAGTTTACATAGGATCGGTTCTTTCCTGTTTTGATTCAGGCGATGAGTGGATAAGAAAAATAATAAAAGCCAGTACCAACGTGAAAGAAGTGGGCTGGCTTTTTTCTGTGAAAATAATTTCCTAGGTTTCCTCGTATATTACGGGCGGAAGCAGGCAAACCTAAACAAAGACCGAAAAAAGTCAATAAGAAAGCAGAGCTACCTGTGGTAGGTAACTTTGTATAGATCTTTTTGACTTTGGTTATACTAGTTAATTTGCTTTTCTTTAAAAGCCTCCTTGTTGATAAGCATGGAGTAAATGATCCGAAGCATTCGATGCGATGTGGCAACGAGTGCTTTTTTCTTTCCTCTTCGTGCTGCCAATGACCAATATTTTGCTGCTAACCATCTGTTTCGGCATCTTGACACTGCCCAAGCCGCCTCGCACATGGCGGATTTGATAGGTGGATTCCCTTTTACCGTCCTTGTACTATACCGTTTTCCTGCACTTTCTTTGTTCCCTGGACACACTCCCGCCCATGATGCTAAATGTTGTGATGTTGGAAACTGACTCATATCTACACCCATTTCGGCGATAATGACGGCTGCTGTGTCTTTCTTAATGCCGGGTATCGTTAGAAGTAATTGAAGTTCTTCCTGATATTTCTGTAATAAAACATCAATTCTTTGTTCAATTTCGGTGATGAGGGATTCCAAATATTCAATGTGCTGCCAGGACTGACGAATCAGAAAAAGCTGATGCTCGTTTATTGTTCCAAATAAGGAATCCGCAATCCTCTGCTTTTTCGAAGCCATTTTCCCATGAATTCTTTCTTCAACATCCTTTACATCTACATATCCTTTTTCGATGAGGCGATTGAGCAGCTTTCTTCCTGAAACCCCAAACACATCTGAAATGACCGTACTTAATTTAACATTTGAGGCTTCCAATACTTTCTGAATCCTGTTCTTCTCAGAAGTTACGTGGCCAATCCATTTCTTTCTCAGCCTTGTTAAATCACGCAGCTCCCGAATATCTACCGGAGGGACAAAACTCTTTTCAATTAATCCATGGCGCAATAATTTTGCAATCCATTCAGCGTCAGAAACATCCGTCTTCCTTCCAGGTACGTTTTTAATCCTCTGGGCGTTCGCCAGGGTTATATCGAAGAAGTCCTCTAAGATATTGAACACGGGTTTCCAGTAGACTCCCGTACTTTCCATCGCAATGTGGGTCACATCATGGTCTTCGAGCCATTGTAACAACCGGAATAAATCTTTGGTCAAAGTCGGAAAGGTTTCTGTTTCCTTAATTAGTTCATCATCCTTTGAACCAATCAGAACACAAGCCACTATGGTTTCTGAATGAACATCCAATCCTGCACATCTTTCAATAAATACTTCCATCCAATCACTCCATAAAGATAGGATCACAAACAGTGAGTGAATTTGAAAATAAGCATTTTTCTGTACGTAGTCATCCTTCCATTTGGAAAGAGCTAACAAAGGGTTGAACACCAAATTCACTCAAACAGTTTTGTGTTCAGGGTCGAACCACCAAAAAAAGCCACGTATTATGAACTGTTTGTGTCTTTACCAATATGGACGGGAAGGAACTATTTTCATGCACGGGTTGGGAGAGAGACGATCATGAATGTTTTGTGTAGAATTGGTTTGATAGGTATTGGTTGCGATCGAACTCTTTCTTGCGATCATTGCCTTTTTAAAATAAAACAATCGCTTAGAGATGAAAGGCAAAGTGCTACTCTTTGACGAGCGTTTATGACAAAGATAGGATCAATCTACTTCGTCACGATCCCATTGATAGCTCCATAAACGTTCTGTTGTTAACCGTTCGCTGATCGGATTGTTTTGAGCTATGCTTTCCTCCAATCCCTTCAGCATCCAAGCGGTTTGGGAGATATGCGCTTTTAAAGCAGCGATCTTGATATCCTGTACTTCACGAATATCATTTACAATATCGGGTTCACCTAGATTTCTTTCGCAGTCTTTGGAAAAGGCTGTGCAGTATAGCTTCGGCCGTTTTTCCACTGGAATTCGGCGCACCGCTCTTACAACCGCACGTCCGGTAGCTTCATGGTCCGGGTGGACGGAGTAGCCGGGATAGAAAGTAATAATTAACGATGGATTCAGTTCTTCGATTAAATCAGTCACCAGTTTGACCATTTTTTCATCATCTTCAAATTCCACCGTTTTATCGCGAAGCCCCATCATTCGCAAATCTTGAATGCCGATCACTTCAGCTGCTTTCTCGAGTTCCTTTTTACGGACTTTGGGCAATGTTTCTCGAGTAGCAAACGGCGGATTGCCTAAATTTCTTCCCATTTCGCCCAATGTCAGACACGCATAGGTGATAGGAACGTTGTTTTTCGCATAAATGGCAAGTGTTCCTGAAACCCCCAGTGCTTCATCATCCGGATGTGGATAAATAACCAGCACATGACGCTCTTGTTCGATTTTGTTCATGTTCTTAAATCGCTCCTTTCCTTAGTCGAACGGTGTGTGGCTGATTTCCAAAGCAGCCGCTAATTTTCCGTCATGGCCATGCCCCGAAAGAAGCAGTCTTCCTTGGTCATCCAGTTCAAAATGGGTGAGGCCTTCTACGTAAATCCACCCGAGATCCAACTTCAAACCGATCCGATATGGACCTGTTCCTGCGATTTTGCCATGTTCATAGTTTACTTTGGCATTCCGGATAAAACAACCGGCCGAAAAAAAGCCTTCGTTAAAATGAGAAGCATAAGCGCCGTTCGTCGTTTCCACATGGATATACACGTCTTTGCCGGCAAATTGATTGATATATTCTTGGACCTTGTCAGCGAGAATCGGCTCCATTTTCTTCACCTCTATACAAAAATATATAGATTCATTGTACTAGAAAACAGATAGAATTGCGAAAAGAGTTGGGCAATGAAAGACTCTCTGCAAAATGTTCGTAACGGTCGATGGTCCCCTTCTAAATTTCTTTTCTTTCACACTAATTGTTTGAACTTCTTTTCAAACGGTGCTTACTATAGAAGCGTTGCTGACGAGTGAACAGAGTCCGAAATTCGGCGGCTGACCGCAAAGGCTTTCGCTTATACAAGTTCTGATCGTTCCATATGCCGCTGTGGGAGAAAATACTTTTGGACGTTTTGACGCTGTCGGAAAAATAAAGCGTTTTCTGTCAAAAGGTTTGTTCGTTGTTTAACGATATAGTAAAATCAAGGAAAAAGAACAACTGAAAGATGTTCATGTAACTTTTAACGGATGCAACGCTACATTACACTATTGGGAAGAATGTTTATTTGTCAAAGAGGCAAAAACCATCGGAATAAATTTTAATCTGTGATTTTCATTTTGTGAATCTTCAATGTAAGCAGCGCAATAGAGGGGAACGAGACAAGTGGAAACAACGGTGTTTTTGTTGGCTGGCGGTCAATCGACCAGAATGGGGATGAATAAAGCACTTTTGGAAGTCGATGGGAAAACCATGTTGGAGCGATTAAAGGATGAGTTTCAACCGTTGACTTCTAAAATGGTGTTGCTGACGGGCAGTCATTCTTATTCTATGGATCTTCCCCAGCTGCCAGACGATGCCTCTTTTCGAGGATGCGGGCCGCTTGCAGGAATTTATACGGGTCTTCTTCATTCGGATACGGAGATGAACTTGTTTGTGGCTTGTGATATGCCGTTCGCTTCCAGACGTATCGGGAAATGGATGATAGACGAATTGGCAAAGACCGATCAAGATGCCATTATCCCTATGACGGATGGGATTCTTCATCCTTTATTCGCTGTTTATAAGACATCAGCGAAAGAAGCGGCCAAAATTCAGCTTAAGCGCAAGCAATATCGTTTGAAAGAATTCCTCCGCTTGTTGGATATGAAGATCGTGGCGGAACACGATGTTCCTGATGCTTTAAAAGCAGAATATGCGAATGCTTTTTGGAATATGAATGATCCCGAATCGTTCAAAGTGGTGAAAACGAAAATAAAAGGAATGAAAAGCAACGATGTTTAAGATTACAAAACAGCCAATCAAAATGGAAGAGGTAGTCCAGCAGGTGATCCGGCCTGAAGCAGGTGCGGTTGTGACGTTTTTAGGTACGGTAAGAGAATTGACAAACGGGAAAAAGACCCTTTATTTGCAATATGAAGCCTATGAATCCATGGCAGAAAAGAAATTGAGACAAATTGGAGAGGAAATTGAAAAAAGATGGCCAGGGGCTAAAACGGCGATCGTGCATCGAATCGGCCGGCTGGACATTTCTGATATTGCGGTAGCGATTGCTGTTTCCACTCCGCATCGGAAGGACGCCTATGAGGCAAACCGCTATGCTATTGAAAGAATAAAAGAAATGGTGCCGATTTGGAAAAAAGAGCATTGGGAAGACGGAGAAGAGTGGATTGGAAATCAGCAAGGCACGATTGCTTATTCCGATGGGAAACCACCGCAGGAATCATAATGTCCCTGGTGAAATGGATGAAGTAAACGTGCAAGCAATTCGGGCATGAAGGAAGAAATGGAGGATGTGGGATGATTCGTATTTTATTTTTTGCTCATCTTCGTGAAGAAACAGGGCAATCCGAAGCAGAAATAGAAGGAGCCGGAAAAACGATCAAACAAATAAAAAAAGAAGTGGTGGAACAGTTTCACGCCAGCCGGCTCGATTCCGCTATGACAGCTGTCAATGAAGAATTCGTTCCGGAAGACTACAGAGTAAAAGAGGGAGATGTCGTTGCCTTTATTCCACCTGTTAGCGGGGGATAACAAGCGCCACAGGATGCTATTTTAACGGAAAGAAGGTGCAGCAATGGAACGGTATTCCCGTCAAATATTGTTTGAACCAATTGGGAGAGAAGGACAGAAGAAGCTTTCCCAAAAGCATGTTTTGATCGTGGGGACCGGAGCTTTAGGTTCTGCAACAGCCGAAATATTGGCTAGAGCGGGAGTAGGCCGGATGACCGTCATTGATCGCGATTACGTGGAAGAAAGCAACTTGCAACGGCAGCATTTATATAGTGAGGAAGATGCTCGCATGCGCTGGCCAAAAGCGGCCGCGGCAGAAAAAAGGCTTGGAGAGATCAATGGTCTCATTGATGTAAATTCCATTGTCGGCGAGGCAGATGCTGCATTGCTGGAAGAGTTGGCGCAGGAAGTCGATCTCATATTGGACGGTACGGATAACTTTGAAACTCGTTTTTTAATCAATGACATTTCCCAAAAATATCGAATTCCTTGGATTTTTGGCGCTTGTGTGGGAAGTTTTGGAATGACTTATACGATTGTTCCCGGAAAAACTCCCTGTCTTCAATGCTTATTAAAGCAAATGCCGATGCAAGGATTGACTTGCGACACGGTGGGAGTGATCGGACCGGCTGTTCAAATGGTGGCTGCTTATCAGTCGGCGGAAGCGTTGAAGATTTTAACCGACCATCAAGAAGATTTGCGTCCGTCTTTTGTAAGCTTTGATCTTTGGAAAAACGATCATTTGGAAATCAAAGCGGGGGCATTAAAGGATGAAAGCTGCTTATCTTGCGGGGCACAGCCTGCTTATCCTTTCTTGTCGCGGGAAGCACGCACAAAAACAACCGTTCTTTGTGGAAGGGACACAGTGCAGGTAAGGCCGGGGAAAAAACGAGACATGGAGCTATCTGCACTCGCTCTTCAATGGAGAAGAGCAGGTTGGAATGTAGAGGGGAATCCTTATTTATTATCCATTGAAAAAGAGGATCTTCGCATCGTTTTATTTCAAGATGGCAGAGCTTTGATTCACGGCACGAAAGATGAAGCCACGGCCAAAAAAATCTATCAAACTCTTTTAGGATAGCTGTTAATGAACATAAACAATGGCGGCCCGTTTCAACATCCGGCCGCTCTTTTACTTTTGTATTTTTTCTTAAACGAATGTTTGAAAAATTTTTTGAAATCTTTATTTTTCTGATGATGCGCTTTCTGTTGTGTATACAGCAACTTCGAAAATTTTTTGATGGCGAAGATAACGGAATCCTTCTTTGCTCGTTAGAAGTAGCGCATTTCGACAAAAATTGATAAGGTATAGTTGAATCAAGAATAAACATTTCATGGAAAAGGCAAAGGTGGGAACGAATGAAAAAGAAAATTCTATCCAATGACTGGGCTCCGTTATTGGAGGAAGAATTTGAAAAAGAATATTATCTACGCTTGCGTGAATTTTTAAAAAAAGAATATCAAACAAGAATTGTTTATCCGGACATGTATGATATTTTCAATGCCCTTCATTTTACTCCCTACAAGAACGTAAAAGTAGTGCTTTTAGGGCAAGATCCTTATCATGGACCTAATCAGGCCCACGGTTTAAGTTTTTCAGTCAAACCGAATGTTCCAATCCCTCCTTCTTTAAAAAATATTTTTCAAGAATTGCATGATGATCTAGGCTGTTATATTCCTGATAACGGCTGTTTGATCCCTTGGGCGCGCCAAGGCGTTTTGCTGTTAAATACAGTTTTAACGGTTCGTCAAGGAGAAGCCCATTCTCACCGCGGAAAAGGATGGGAGCAATTTACCGATCGGGTGATTTCGCTCATCAATAATCGAGAAAAACCGGCGGTATTTATTTTGTGGGGGCGTCCGGCTCAAAGCAAATTGCCGCTGATTGATCAGACGAAGCATTTTATCATCCGCTCGCCGCATCCTAGTCCATTGTCCGCAAACCGAGGATTTTTTGGCAGCCGTCCGTTTTCAAAAGCAAATCGCTTTTTGCGGGAAATAGGTGAGACAGAAATTGACTGGCAAATTCCCAATCTTTCATAAACCATCTTTCATTCTTTTGACAAATAACAACAAAAGTCGAAATGTTTCACGTGAAACATTTCGACAAAATGCTTGAAGGATTTTTTATCATCCAAACGAATCTATTGTGAATTTCCAGCTTTTCTTGCATGCATGGATATAAAAAGAAGTTTATTTCAGCAGGTTTTTCATTTGCTGAGGGAGAAGAAAACAGCTTTGGAAAATTTCGGCGTTGAAATATTTGGTATCAAGGTTAGGTACTTGTTTGCTGTTAGTATCAATCGGATAGACTTTTGATCCTAGTGTGAAACTCCACATTCCTCCTGGATAGGTTGGAACAACAGCTTTATAGACACCGGCATAAGGGAATAAATTTTGAATATGATCAAACGTTTGTTTAAGAATCTCCTGATGGAACAAAGGAGATTGACTTTGACATACTATAATGCCGTCTTTTTTTAATACTTTTTCTACGCTTGCATAAAAGTCATGTGTAAATAATGCTTCTGCGGGCCCGACAGGATCGGAGGAGTCAATGATGACCACATCATATTCGTCTTGGCGATTTTTCACGAATTCAATCCCGTCTTCAAAAATAAATTGAACGCGGGGATCGGATAAGTTCCCTGAAACATCCGGTAAATATTGTTTACAAGCTTTCACTACCAGTTCGTCAATTTCCACCATATCGATTTGTTCGATGCCGGGATGTTTGGCTGCCTCTCTTGCTGCGCCGCAGTCGCCGCCTCCGATAATGAGCACTTTTTTAGGATGGGGATGAAGCAGAATAGGAACATGGGTAATCATTTCATTATAAATGTGTCCATCCAAGGAAGTCGTTTGTACAACCCCGTCTAAAACCAGCATTCTTCCGAAATCATACGAATCTACAATCATGACATGCTGATAGGGGGATTGTTCTGAGAAAAGAATCTCTTTTAGTTTATAACTGATTTTCAGCGTATTTCGGTCATTTTCTGTCAGCCATAGGCTCCCGTCTATTTCTTGCAGCCATTCGAGATTAGTGTTCATCATGATCGTCTCCTTTCTTTTTTGATTCCCATACAAATGTAAAAATTAGACCTGTTTTGATAGAATAGATCTATACGACCCATATTGTAGCAAAACAAAGCACACTGTGAAAATACTCGGTTTTCGGGCCTTTTTTTACGGATTATTTGAAAAAGTGGCCACAATTTACAGAAGAGTTTTTTTTCGCTTGAATTACATATTTCAGAACGATCATAATGGAATTATGATGTCCTTTTCATTTTGAAAGCATACCGTTAAAGCCAATAGAGGACTTTTAATCCGTGAAACAGAGAAGGGTTTAAAAATGAGCTTAGGGAGGTGGAGATTTTGCAGATCAGCCATTATCAACTTTTAAAGAAAATTGAAGAGGAAACGAAAAAGGCGCGCCAAGAAGAAAATAGCGATGCATTATATCAGCATCTTTATACCATAAAAACTCTGTGTGAAGTGGTGCTCGATTCACAATTGAACCATGCGGCATTTTTGGAAGAGAACAGCACGCCTGTCAGTCCTGCTGAAGGAAGGGCTTTGCCTTTGCAAGGAAACAAGCTGGAAACGGATGATGGAGCCAACGGAGATTCCATTTTTGATTTTTAACGAATTTTTTGCCGCTGGACCCGGAGATGGAAACACTAAAATGCTTTTTAAGCAGATGGCTGTATAGATAGGTGGCAGCAAAACCTTGAAGGGAGAGGGAACAGGATGAAAATTTTTGTCATAATAGGGGCTATTAATGCACTGCTGGCTGTGGCGTTGGGGGCGTTTGGCGCACATGGACTGGAAGGAAAATTGGAACAAAAGTATATGGATATTTGGAAAACCGGCGTCCAATATCAAATGTTTCATGCACTTGGGCTGTTGATTGTCGCCATTTTAGCGGGAAAATATCCGGCTAGTTCACTTATTTCTTGGTCGGGATGGCTTTTGTTTATTGGAATTGTGCTCTTTTCGGGAAGTTTGTATGTACTCAGTTTGACGAAAGTTCATATTTTGGGGGCCATTACTCCTTTAGGCGGGATCTCGTTTTTAATAGGTTGGTTTTTGCTTGTTTTGGCAGCAACCAAGTGGATGTAAAAAGATTGGATTGTCAATACAATCAAATATTAAAAGGAAGAGGCGATCCCATCCGCTTTTGTAGGGGCCTCTTCTTTTTTTGATTGTTTCTGTTTTGTGCTTGTGATATCCGCGAAGCTAGGGATAGAAATCATGCATTTGAATCGTTAAACGAGCAGGATCATCACGCTTAAAACACCCCAATAAAGGGCCCGTTATCTTGGCTGGTACGATCCGCCTGGTCCGCCGCCTCCGCCTGCAAACGGATATTCATACTCAATCGGTTCTTCAAATGTAATGTAGTCCACGTATACCATAGGAAGCAAATAGCGTGTGCCTGTTTGCGGGTCGCTTATAATAAGATGATCGCGGCCGGCTGCCTCGATAACTCCTTTGAAGATTTTGGCATTCCATTCTCGATTGTTTTCAAATGTCGTATATACGGTGACGAGTTTCCCTTTATTCAGCCGTAAAATATTTTCAATATACGATTGCTCTAGGGGCAGCATTCCCGGAATATATTGAGCGACGCTGGTTGGAGTTTGTTGGCTTGGAGCAGCACCTCCTACTTGCTGCTGTTGCTGGCTCGCTCCAGGGTAAAAGGGTACATGAGGATATGGGCTTGGCTGGACCGCTTGAGCCGGATATCCTTGCGGATAAGTATAATACACTTGTTGGTTACCACTTGGTTGTTGCCTCATTCGAGATCCTCCTTATTCTAATATTTATACACCTTGGGCAAGAGGTTTAATAGAAAGTAAAAGGAATAGACCTGCCTGGTTCTATTCAGGAAACTGTTAAAGAAACAACCGCTTTAATTTGACGGCGTGAAATGGTTCTTTTGCCAACCATTTTCTATTTCTGGCTCTTCTGATATGTCTTCGGAGGTTGGAAGCATGGCGCTGCCAATAGGTCTTATCAGTTGCAAACAGGAAAGCAATGGCATTGGAACATCCATCTTTTATGGATTATAGGCTTACCTTTCCTATAAAATAGACAGAAAAAGCACCATCTTCGCTATAGGCAGTTTTTCTGTATTTCACCTCACTTTTTGAAGAGCGTCTTTATGTTTTTTAATGAAATAGCCCATTTTCATACTTATGCAAGCATCTTCAAAAAATGAACAGCTTTCTTAATGAATTGTACAAATTTTGCGACAAAGTTTTTTTAGGGGGAAAGAATACAGGTTTTCATAAACGGAGAGAAAGAAAACGGTCCTTAAGAGTTTGGCTCTTAAGGACCTATCTCGATTTATTCATTGATATGAAAAAATTGAGGAAGTTTTTCTTTTTCCAACAACGGACCGACGAAGAAAGAACCGAATTCGCCGTAGCGGGCGCTTACTTCATCAAAACGCATTTCATAGACCAATTTTTTAAATTGGAGAACATCGTCGGCAAATAAGGTAACTCCCCATTCGTAATCGTCAAAACCGACCGAACCGGAAATAATTTGTTTGACTTTGCCGGCATATTTACGTCCGATTAATCCGTGGCTTCTCATCAATTCACGGCGTTCTTCCATTGGAAGCATATACCAGTTGTCGTTTCCTTGCCGGCGTTTGTCCATTGGATAAAAGCAAATGTATTTCGATTTTGGCAGAATGGGATAAAGCCGAGAACGCACATATGGATTTTCATATGGATCTTCATCGGAATCAGAAGGGAGATAGTTGCTTAGTTCCACGACGGATACATATGAGTAGCTCGGGATCGTAAACTCCGCGATTGTTAGTTTATTAAATTCATTTTCCAGCTCGTTCAATTCTTCCATTGTTGGGCGCAATGTCATAAGCATTATATCGGCTTTTTGCCCCACGATGGAGTAGAGCGCATGGCTGCCTTTTTGTTCAGCTTGTGTTTTTTCTAATTTTTCTAAGAAACGGTTAAGTTCAGCCAGAGCTAATTGACGTTCTTCGCTGGAAAGAGCTTTCCACAGGGCCCAATCGATGGTTCGAAAATCATGAAGGACGTACCAGCCGTCCAGTGTTTGCGCAGCTTCACTCAACGATATCAACTCCTATTCAAAATGCTTCAACTTTCTCTTTTTTTAATATACCATAGTTTGTCCCTATTCATCTGAAAAGAAACCTGTGCAGTTGTGACTAATTCTTGAAGCTTCATTTAGAAAGAGGGCTTAAACAGTTTTAAATAACTTATAAAAAGTTATAAAATTTTATTTACTTTAATTTTTTCATGCTATATTTAATTTAAGGAGGAATATAGCATGAGATATTATAGCATTCATGAATTTTCCAAATTAATCAATCGAACGCCACAAACTTTAAGAAATTGAGACAAAAGTGGAAAATTAAAACCACATCATACTGGCTCAAACGGCTATAGATATTATTCTCACGATCAACTTAAAGAGGTACTTGGTATTAAAGAAACTAGTCAAAAAGTGGTTGGTTATTGCAGAGTTTCTTCTAATAAACAAAAAGATGATTTGCAAAGACAAGTTGAAAATATGAAAAAATATTTAGAATCGTTAAATGTTGAATATGAAATCATTCAAGACATTGGTAGTGGGATTAATTACAAGAAAAAAGGTTTGCGTCAACTAATCAAAATGATAAATAACAAAGAAGTAGATAAAATAGTAGTATTCTATAAAGATAGGCTTCTTAGATTTGGTTTTGAATTGGTTGAGTATATGGCAAACCTTAATGGGTGTGAGATTGAAGTTTTAGATAGCACTGAAAAAACAGATGAACAAGAACTTGTAGAAGATTTAATACAGATTGTTACAGTATTTAGTTGTAGATTACAAGGAAAACGTGCTAATAAAACTAGAAAGTTAGTAGATGAATTAATTGAGGAAAATGAGGAGTTGCTAAATGATAAAGTCAATAAAAGGGATGTTGAAACCAAATAATAAGCAAAAAACTAAATTATTTCTATATAAATTGAAATAAAGGTTTTCTCCCGTTCCACGGCGAATAAATACAAAGAGAAAATAGGGGAACGGAGAGAAAATATGATGCCAAATCACAAAGACGAGATCGAAAAGTTGTCCACTGCCATGAAAGAAGCAAAAAGTAAACGAGCATATGAACGCTACCAAGCGATTTATCTTCATTTGCAGGGATATACCAAAGGAGAAATCGCAACGATTATTGGTCGATCCAAGAAAACTATTTATAACTATATTCATGCCTACGCCCAGCGCGGTCTTGATGGACTGGAGATGAAATACTCACCTGGCGCCCCACGTCGATTGACCCCTGAGCAGGAAAAAGAGCTGGCTTTGATCATTGAACATCAGCTCCCCGTAGATGTGGGATTCGAAGCAAAATATAATTGGACGCTTGCGATAATCGCTGAACTCATTCAACAAAAGTGGGGGCCAACATACACGCTTCGCGGAACAAGTGACATTCTGCATCGGTTAGGGCTAAGCTATACGAAACCGACCTATACACTAGCCAATGCCGATGAAGAGAAACAAAAAGAATTCGTCGAAATCACCTTCCCTGAAGTAAAAAAAAACTGGTAGATGGGAACATCGCCCATGTCCTCTTTCAAGATGAGTCGATGATTCGTGATTACCAAGCGATTCAAAAAACATGGTTTGTCAAAGGAAAACAACGAATCATTCCGACGTTTGGAAAACATCAAGGGCTGAAGCTGATTGGCACGTTGAACTACGAAACAGGGGAAGTGTTTTGCATCGAAGAAGAATGCTATGACGCGGAAACATTTCTTCGATTTCTTCAACTTGTGTTAGAACGCTATCCCACAGGCAAAATAGTGATGATTTTAGATAACGCTCGAATTCACCATGCCAAACTCATTCAGCCATTTTTAAAAGAACACGAAGATCGGTTAGAGCTCGTCTTTTTGCCACCATACAGTCCGCAATTGAACTTGATTGAAGGGCTATGGAAATGGCTGAAATCAGACGTGATTTACAACGTGTTCTATTCGAGTGTGCAAGAAATTAGAAAGAATGTCCAAGCCTTTATTCAGCGAATCAACCAGAAACCAGAACAAACGATCGATCGTTTGTGTGTTCAGTTGTAAATCTTTAATTCAACTTATATATATGCGAATACAGCTAGATTTGCTTATAATTGGACAATTGCAAAGCAACAAGAAAATTATCAAAATAGTGGTAAATTCATCAATGATTCAACTTTGAGAAAACAGTTTACTCAAATGAAAAATCTTGATGAATTTAATTGGCTGAATAATGTAAGTAATAATGTAACGAAACAAGCTATTAAAGATGCTTGTGATGCTTACAAACGATTTTTTAAAGGACTATCAAAATATCCAAAATTTAAAAGGAAAAAGAAATCTATACCTAGTTTTTATCAGGATAATGTGAAAATCAAATTCACAAAAACACATGTTAAAGTAGAGGGATTTGCTTCAAGTAAAAAGTCGAATAAACAAAAGATAAATTGGATTCGATTAGCAGAAAAAGGACGTATTCCATTTGGTGAAAATGTTAAGTATATGAATCCTCGATTTACATTTGATGGTTTGAATTGGTGGGTATCTGTTGGAATAGAAACAGATAGTGATTATTCTCCTTCAAAAACAGAAGGGATAGGTATTGACTTAGGAATAAAAGATTTAGCTGTTTGTTCTGATGGTAAAGTTTATGGAAATATTAATAAAACAAAAAGAATTAGGCAATTAGAAAAGAAAAAGCGCAGGTTGCAACGTAAAATTTCAAGAAAATATGAAAAAGGAAGGGAGGGAAACCGTTACAGGAAAACCAACAACATTATAAAAAGTGAAAAGCAACTTTTAAAAGTTTCACGAAGACTAACGAATATTCGTCATAACTACATACATCAAATCACTTCTGAAATCGTAAACAGAAAACCAATGTTTATTGTTTTAGAAGATTTGAATGTAAAAGGTATGATGAAAAATAAACATTTAGCTGAATCTGTTCAACAACAGTGTTTCCATGAATTTAGAAGACAAATTGAATACAAGTCAAATTGGAATAATATTCGCTTCATTTTGGCGGATAGATGGTTTCCAAGTTCTAAGTTGTGTTCTTGTTGCGGAAAAGTTAAAAAAGACTTGAAGTTATCCGATAGAACTTTTGAATGCGAATGTGGAAATATTGTTGATCGAGATTATCAAGCGTCTATAAATCTTAAAAAATATGGTGAAAATGTTTTAGAATCTGCATCTTAACAATGCAAGTTAATGCAGACATGTACCGATTCGTTAGTCGGGAATTTACGACTTTGGAGTGTTACACCAAATGCAAGTAGCGATCTGTTTAATAGATAGACGTGAAAGCAGACACGATGAAGAAGTAATGAAACATAAAAGTTGTAGGAAATTATAACTTTTTATAAGTTTTCTGTAACGGATTACAATGAGAGAAACCGAAAATTTCCTAGAAGTGGACCTTTATTTTAGGCAGGCGAACAATCGCTTTCTATTCTTTCCATCCGTGAAATAGCGGTGATATAATAGGATCACGAAACGATGACTGAAGGAGAATTTTTTGATGAGTAATGCTTTGGCTCTATTACAACAGAAAGCGTGGAGGATTATCGACCAATCGAGTTTAGGGCCGATGTTTGACGCTTTGCAATCGTTTGCGGCTGATGATACGCTTTGCACTTCCGTTGGGGCAGGTGCTTCCCCTGCGACTGCAAGAGCGTGGGTTCACCATCAGACGGTAGTTCTTGGCACCCAAGATACGAAACTTCCTTTTCTTCAAGATGGTTTAAGAGTCTTAGAAAATGCGGGCTACCGCTATATTGTCCGAAACTCAGGCGGACTGGCTGTATTGCTTGATGAAGGAGTTTTAAATCTTTCTTTAATATTTCCGGATACGGAAAAAGGCATCGATATTGATAGAGGGTATGATGCCGTGTGGAAGCTGGTTCAATTAATGTTTCACGATTATCCTGAAGAAATCGAAGCGAGAGAAATCATAGGTTCTTACTGCCCCGGAAGCTATGATTTGAGCATTCGCGGAAAAAAGTTTGCCGGGATATCGCAAAGACGAATAAAAAATGGCGTTGCCGTCCAAATTTATATAGGCGTTACCGGAAGCGGGGCAGAACGAGCGGAGTTGATTCGAAAATTTTACCAAGCTGGGAAAAAAGACATTGTAACCAAGTGGGAGTACCCCGAAATTCGGCCGGAAGTGATGGCCTCCCTCGCTGAGTTAATCGACCCAGCTTTATCGATGACGAAAGTGATGACTCGATTTTTCACGGCATTAAAAACGGTCAGTGAAACCCTTTATATGAGCCAATTGGAAGGGGAAGAAATAGAGCTTTATCAGTACTACCTGAAGCGGGTAACGGAACGCAACGAAAAGCTCTTGGCTGCCTCCTGCTAATGCAAAAAAGATCCGTCCTCAACGCCAAAGCATCGGCGGAGGACAGATCTTTCTATAATCATTCAGCCACTTTTTCTAAATTTCCGTTTCGATCCATTTTAAAAGTAGTCGGAGCCGGTTCCTCGTCTTCAAACAAGACTAGTTTGCGGGCGCGGTTCATAATCTTTATTAAAGTTTCGTAATCTTCTTGCATAATCATAGAATTTTTTTCTAGTTCTTTCACTTTCTTTTCCAATTCTTCTTTTTCTTGCTTTAAGGTTGCAATTTCCTGCTTCAATCTGGCATTCTCGCTTTTTAAAATATCTGCGTGGTAGTTGGAATGGGTCATGTTTTGCAAGAATGCAATGACTTTTTCCAGCGTAATTTCACCGCTTGGTGCGATAACGGCAGGCAATGCCGCTTCTTGTTCTCTGGTTTTTAGATTGTCGTTTACCACGGGCAGGGACATCGCTTCCACTTCCTCTATGGAAGGCACAGGCGGCTGATAAAGAAGTTTCTTTTTGCCTCCTTGGTCTTTGCCTAACAGCCTTTGCCGCTGTTTTCGCTGCTTTTTCGCAAGCTGAAGAGCTTTTTCATATTGATGGCGGACGACAGCGTTCCAGCGAAAGCCGCAAGCAGCAGACGTCCGGTTTAACTTGTCCCCAACTTCCTCAAAAGCGTTTAATTGAGTGCTTCCTTCTCTTACATGACGCAGTACAGTTTCTGCTAAAAGCAGATCATTTTCTTCAGTCCAGGCATCCTGGCGTGTTTTCATGGTTCTCAACTCCCTTTTGTAAAAATGTTTTTTTCTTATTTACATCTTGGTCAATAACGAATAGTTTTATACATTTGCAAAAAAATATTTTGAGTAATAGTTTGATATGGAATTTTGGACGGCAAAAAAAGGAGAGTAAATGACCGTTTCGGCGATAATCATCACTCTGCGGATTTTGGGAATGAAGGATTAATGGCAAAATTTTTCTTTGTTTTATTGGTGATCAAAAAGAAATCACTCTGCTAAGAAGAAGGCATTCATGAGACCGGGAAGATCAACCTTATCAACCTTCCAAAAGAACGAGGCTATTTCGAGTTCATTAAAAAATTCTGAGCAAGCAAAGCCGTTTTAAGAGAGAATGTATTCGTTCAACTTGGAGAAAGAGAACAAACTAATTTATCATAATTTTTTTTACAAAAAATTAAGGATTGCACTTTTTAGCATGAAAGAGTAAGATATATGTAAACGGTTACAGTTTTCGTAGAGGTGAAACCAATTGGTGACGATTAGAGACGTTGCGAGAGAGGCGGGGGTCTCTGTAGCAACGGTTTCCCGTGTTTTAAACAAGAGCGGATATGTACAGGAGGATACGAAAAAATTAGTTCTGGAAGTCATTCAAAAGCTTAACTACAAGCCGAATGAAGTGGCTAGATCTTTATACAAGCGGGAATCCAAACTAATCGGTCTTTTGCTTCCAGATATCACGAATCCTTTTTTTCCCGAATTAGCCCGTGGTGTGGAAGATGCTGTTCAAAATGAGGGATATCGTTTGATCGTTGGCAACAGCGATGAAGATATGGAAAAGGAGTTTCGTTATATTGAAACGTTTCTTCAAAATCATGTAATGGGCATCATTGCATCTACGATCCATTCAGATCGTTTTTTGAATTTAAAAATTCCTGTCGTGCTGCTCGATCGAACGACAGATCAATTTCCTTCTGTTTACTCCAATCATCAGCAAGGAGGGAGATTGGCAGCTAGAACATTATTGGAACGCGGGAGCAGAGAGATTACGGTGTTAAGAGGACCGCAGCATATACGTCCTGCACAAGAACGTTTTCTAGCCGCTCTTGACGTTTTAAGCCAATCCAGTGCTTGCTTCTACGTCATGGATACGTCCTTTACTTTTAATGGAGCAAAAGCCAGTGCAAAGGAAGTTTTTCAAAAGTATCCTAAAACAGACGGAATATTGGCATGTAATGATGTGGTGGCAACCGCTGTCCTTCATGAGGCGTTGAGAATCGGCAAAAGAATACCGGAAGATCTGCAAATAATCGGATACGATGATGTCCCCATTAGTGAACTAGTTTTTCCGCCCTTAACCACCATTCATCAACCAGCCTATAAAATGGGCGAAGAAGCAGCCAAGCTTTTGTTGGCTATTTTAAGAAAAGAAAAATGTATGGATACTCAGATAAAACTGCCCGTAAAATTAATAGAAAGAGAAACGACAAGAAAGGTGGAGTCTTAATGGTTAAAATAGTGGTAGTCGGAAGTTCGTCCATGGATTTAGTGGTCACTTCACCAAGAAGACCAGAAGCAGGAGAAACCATTATTGGTACTTCTTTTAAAACCGTGCCGGGCGGTAAAGGAGCAAACCAGGCCGTGGCAGCGGCAAGACTTGGCGCCGAAGTGACATTGATTGGTTGTGTCGGTGATGATCATTATGGAAGTTTGATCGTCGATAATTTACAAAAAAATGGTGTTTCAACCGATTTTGTGAAACCGGTTACAGGTGTGGAGTCAGGCACAGCCCACATTACTTTGGCGGATGGAAACAACAGCATTATTGTCGTAAAAGGGGCGAATGATTTCATTACTCCAGACTATGTAGAGAAAGCCTTAGAGTCCATCAAGAAAGCGGATGTAGTGTTGATTCAACAAGAAATTCCGGAAGAAACAGTAGAATATGTGACAGACGTTTGTGCTTCGAATGAAGTGAAGCTTGTCTTAAATCCGGCGCCTGCCAGAAAAATTAATCCAGAAGTGATATCAAAAGCAACGTTTTTAACGCCAAACGAACATGAATATCAAGTTTTATTTGACGGGAAAGAACGATCTGAGATGCTTGCCGCTTTACCGAATAAATTAATCATTACGGAAGGAGAGCATGGGGTGCGTTATCATAACGGAACAGAGGAAGTCGCCATTCCGTCTTACAAAGTCGATGTGGTCGATACGACAGGAGCCGGGGACACGTTTAATGCCGCATTTGCAGTCGCTTTGGCAGAAAGAAAATCGATAACAGAAAGCTTGCGATTTGCGAATTGCGCTGCTTCCCTATCGGTTACCAAGTTTGGGGCACAAGGTGGAATGCCGACGCGGGAAGAAGTGGAAAGGGTGGTTGCAAAATGAAACGACATGGAATCGTGAACAGTTCTATTGCAAAAGTCCTTGCGGATCTCGGCCATACCGATTGGATCGTCATCGGTGATTTAGGCCTTCCGGTGCCAAAAGATATTCCCAAAATTGATTTAGCCATAAAAATCGGAACTCCTACCTTTCAAGAGGTTGTGAAGGTCATACATGATGATATGGTCGTCGAAAAAGCCATTGCAGCTGAAGAAATCAAAACGAATAATCCCGCTCAGTTTCAATTTTTAGAATCTGAATTTAGCGGAATGGTGGATTTTATCTCCCATGAACAATTGAAACAGTTCATGAAACAAGCAAAAGCGGTCATCCGAACAGGAGAAGCAACTCCTTATTCCAACTGTATATTGCAAGCAGGCGTCATTTTTTCAACAGGAAAGGAGTGAAAAAAGTGCGGATTGAAATGAAAAATATTCATAAATCATTTGGTGCTAATAAAGTACTTGATGGTGTTTATTTTACGCTAGAACCCGGCGAAGTACATGCACTGATGGGGGAAAACGGAGCCGGAAAATCAACATTAATGAACATCTTGACAGGTCTTCATAAAGAAGATAACGGCAAGATTGTCATCGATGGAAAAGAAACAGATTTTCAAAGTCCAAAAGAGGCAGAAGATGCCGGAATCATGTTTATTCACCAAGAATTAAATATTTGGCCGGAAATGACCGTGCTAGAAAACTTGTTTATTGGGAAAGAAGCAACGAATAAACTCGGAATTTTAAATACGAAAAAAATGAAAGCGTTAGCAAAAGATATTTTTAAACGCCTTGGGATGACTCTTCCCTTGGAACAAGAAGCGGGTCTTTGTTCTGTTGGAGAACAACAGATGATCGAGATTGCCAAAGCCTTGATGACCGATGCCAAAGTGATCATAATGGATGAACCTACCTCTGCTTTAACAGACAGGGAAATTCAAAGACTTTTTCAGTTGATGGAATCTTTGAAAAAAGACGGCGTATCGATTGTGTACATTTCTCACCGTATGGAGGAAATTTTTACGATTTGCGACCGCATTACCATTATGCGCGACGGGAAAACCGTCCATACTTCCCCGATAAAAGAAACGAACTTTGATGAAGTAGTGAAAAAAATGGTGGGGCGTGAACTAAAAGATCGTTTTCCGGAGAGACGACCTAAACCGGGGAAGATCGTGTTTGAAGTCAAAAATTTAACAAGAAAAGGCTACTTCGAAAACATTCATTTTTCGCTTCGTTCAGGGGAAATTTTGGGTATTTCCGGTTTGATGGGTGCGGGCCGCACAGAGATCATGCGCAGCCTATTCGGCATCGATCCGCTGGATGAAGGGGAAATATTCATAGACGGCCAAAAAGTAACGATTAAAAATCCATATGATGCTGTGCGAAAACATATGGCTTTTGCAACGGAAAACCGAAAAGAGGAAGGATTAATTTTAGACTTTTCGATTAGAGAAAACATTTCCCTTCCTAACTTATTTAGCTTGGCACCTAAAGGAATCGTTCAAAGTGACGAAGAGGAAAAGTTCGTCGACATGATGAGCAAGCGTTTAAAAATTAAAACATCTTCAATAGAAGAAGCTGCAGGAAATTTATCAGGCGGTAATCAACAAAAAGTGGTCATTGCGAAATGGATTGGCATTGGCCCGAAAGTTTTAATTTTGGACGAACCGACAAGAGGAATTGATGTTGGCGCCAAACGTGAAATTTACCAGCTCATGAATGAATTAACCGATCGTGGAATGGGGATTATTATGATTTCCTCGGAACTTCCTGAAATATTAGGGATGAGCGACCGCATTCTAGTCATTCATGAAGGGAAAATCGCAGGTGAACTTCAAGGAAAAGAAGCTGACCAAGAAACGATTATGACGTTAGCGACTGGAGGAAAATTACATGAACACACAAACAACTAAACGCCCATTGTCGCAAGTGTTCTCAAAATTGGGTCCGTTGATTGCACTTGTTCTATTGTTCGTAGTTGTAGCCATTTTAAATCCATCTTTTCTAGCACCATTAAATATACTCAATCTACTGCGACAAGTATCTATTAATGCATTAATTGCTTTTGGAATGACGTTTGTGATTTTGACCGGTGGAATTGACTTATCGGTTGGATCGATGTTAGCGCTTTCCAGTGCTTTAATGGCGGGAATGATTGTATCAGGCATGGATCCTATTCTGGCTATCATCGTTAGTGCTTTACTCGGTACGCTCATGGGGATGTTTAATGGATTGCTTATTACGAAAGGAAAAATGGCGCCCTTTATTGCCACTTTAGCAACGATGACGATTTATCGAGGACTTACGCTCGTTTACACAGACGGCAACCCTATCACAGGATTAGGGAACCATTACACCTTTCAATTATTTGGGCAAGGATACTTTCTGGGAATCCCTGTTCCTGCGATTACGATGATCATTACCTTCGCCATTTTATGGTTTGTTCTTCATAAGACGTCATTCGGTCGCAAAACATATGCCATTGGCGGTAATGAAAAAGCGGCCATTATTTCTGGTATTCAAGTCAATCGTGTAAAATGGATGATTTATGGATTAGCAGGTACGATGTCTGCTTTGGCCGGTGCGATTTTAACGTCTCGATTAAATTCAGCAGAGCCGACAGCGGGAACGGCTTATGAAATGGATGCGATCGCCGCTGTTGTTTTAGGTGGAACCAGTTTATCCGGGGGAAGAGGTAGAATTTTTGGAACTTTAATTGGAGCACTCATAATTGGAACATTAAACAACGGGTTAAACTTATTGGGTGTTTCCTCCTTTTACCAACAAGTTGTAAAAGGTGTCGTCATATTAATAGCGGTTTTAATTGATCGGAGAAAAGCATAAGGAAACAATCTTTTGAAAACCTATCAAGTTTTGAAAATAACATCGTAATTGAAGGAGAAAATCAAAATGAAAAAATTAGCAGGCATAATGATGATGTGTATCGTTCTCTTGTTAAGCGCATGTTCACTTGAGCCTCCTAATTGGGCCAAACCAGCCAAAAAAGACCATTTAAAAGACATGAAAATTGGCGTCAGTATTTCCACTTTAAATAACCCATTCTTTGTCACGTTAAAAAATGGCATTTTAAAAGAAGCCAAGAAAAAAGGAATGGATGTCATAGTCGTAGATGCCCAAAATGATTCCACCAAACAAGTCAATAATATCGAAGATTTAATTCAACAAGGAGTTGACGTTTTACTCATTAACCCAACGGACTCAGCAGCCATTTCGACTGCTGTGAAATCGGCTAATAAAATGGGGATACCTGTTATTACGATCGACCGTTCAGCTGACGAGGGAAATGTCGCAACATTTGTAGCTTCTGATAATATAAAAGGCGGCAAAATGGCAGCAAACTATATCATCGATCAAGTAGGGGAAAAGGCAAAAGTGGTTGAACTTGAAGGTCAGCCAGGTGCTTCTGCTACACGTGAACGCGGTGCAGGATTCCATAGTATTGCAGATAAAAAACTGGATATTGTCGCGCGGCAAGCTGCCGATTTCGACCGATCCAAAGGCTTAAATGTAATGGAAAATATTTTACAAGCTCAAAAAAATATTCAAGCGGTATTTGCGCATAATGATGAAATGGCATTAGGCGCTATCGAGGCGATCAAAAGTTCAGGCCGCGATATTGTAGTCATTGGATTCGATGGAAATGACGATGCGATCAAAGCCATCAAAAAAGGGAAATTATCTGCTACCGTGGCTCAACAGCCGGAACTGATTGGTCAAAAGTCCGTACAGGCGGCCATTGATGTTTTACAAGGAAAGAAAGTAGAAAAGAAAATTGCTGTACCGTTAAAGCTCGTTACAAAAGAGAACGTATCAAAAATGAAATAAATATTTGCTTTTCAGGTCCCCATATAAATGGGGATTTTTTTATTGTTGACGATGCCGACAGCCGGGGAACAGGACGATAAAACGAATTCGTAAAGCAAATACGATTTTTTATGGATGAAAAAGAGAAAGCACGTTCATTTCAGACAAAGGAGCCCGGCATGTTTTTCGAGAGGGAATCAAAGTCCTTTTCATATGTCTATCATCCCGTCTCCCATTCGCAGAACATGATAAGAAATCACGATTTTTCCAACGAGACAGGCTGCCCGTTGAACTTGCAAACTGCTAAATTAAGGGGTAAAATACCGATAGCTTTAAGAGACAAAACAGAAGGGATTGTATGGAATGGCAAACGAATTTCGTGTTTGCGATGACTGTCAGGCTGTCAATTTGAAAACGTTGCTGCCTAAGCTAAAAGCCTTGGATCCCGATGCAGAGATTAAAATCGGCTGCCAATCCTACTGCGGTCCAGGCCGCAAAAAAACGTTCACCTTTGTGAATAACCGCCCGGTTGCAGCATTAACGGAAGATGAATTGATAGAAAAAGTAAAGAAAAGACTAAAATAGATGAAACGTGTCACCTCATTCCAAACGGAAAAGGTGATTTTTCATTATCTGGGATGGAAGACGGGGGATTCGCAAAAGTCTGTTTGCTGATACAATAGAAATAGGTTTGATGAGGAAAGAGAATTCCTTGCGTTTCGTTCAAATGACGTGGGTGTTGGCATAAGAAAAGCTTTTGATGCAAACATCCTGATGTCCCGCAATAGGACATTTTGTATATAAAAGGATCTTTGCAAAGTCTTTTCGTTTTTTTGGGATTATAAAGGATGTTTTTCCATTTTTGGTTGCAGGACAACTAGTGCTGCTCCCGTTTATCTAATGAACGGATCATACGTCATTGTTCAATCCGTTTTTATTTCACCATATTTTAATTTGAAAGGAGGAAGTACAGGAGTGTTTTGCCATTGCACAACACTCATTCCTCCCCCTGCTTTTACGGAGCTTTATCCTGGCTATTATGGAACAGTGGGGGTCTTCTGTGCGCAGTGAGATGGACTATTCCAAAAAAAAGTTAGATGAAGAAAAAGTGTTTAAAGACCCGGTTCATCGGTATATTCACGTAAGAGACCAAATGATTTGGGATTTGATCGGAACGAAAGAATTTCAAAGACTGCGGAGGGTTCGCCAGCTTGGTACAACGTTTTTGACATTTCACGGCGGAGAACACAGCCGTTTCAGCCATTCACTTGGTGTTTATGAAATCGTCCGCAGAATTGTCGATGATGTGTTTGATGGCCGACCTGAGTGGAATAAAGAAGAACGTCTACTTTCGCTTTGCGCCGCCTTGCTCCATGATGTCGGACATGGACCTTTTTCTCATTCGTTTGAAAAAGTCTTTGATTTGGATCATGAACAATTTACGAGAGAAATCATTCTCGGCGATACGGAAATCCATCAAGTCCTCTCAAGAGGGGGAAGCGATTTTCCTGAAAAAGTGGCGGAAGTGATAGCCAAAACATACCATAATAAGTTGGTTATCAGTTTGATTTCCAGTCAGATTGATGCGGATCGCATGGATTATTTGCAAAGAGATGCGTATTTTACCGGCGTCAGCTACGGTCATTTTGACATGGAGCGGATACTGCGGGTTATGCGGCCTCGGGAAGATCAAGTGGTGTTTAAATACAGCGGCATGCATGCGGTAGAAGATTACATAATGAGCCGGTATCAAATGTATTGGCAAATTTATTTTCATCCTGTGACTCGAAGTGCGGAAGTGGTGTTGACGAAAATTCTTCACCGCGCAAAAGAACTGTATCGAAATGGTTATTCTTTTAAACAGGATCCCGTTCACTTCTATTCTTTGTTTCAAGGCGATATTACCCTTGAAGATTATTTGAAGCTGGATGAATCCATTATCCTTTATTATTTCCAAATATGGCAGGAAGAGGAAGATCCAATTTTAAAGGATCTCGCCAATCGCTTTGTCAACAGGAATCTTTTCAAATATATCGAGTTTGATCCGGCTAAAGAATATAAGAAATACAGTGAATTAGAGTCGTTGTTTCGAAAGGCCGGAATCAATCCTGATTATTACTTGGTGTTGGATTCGTCATCAGATCTTCCTTACGATTTTTATCGCCCAGGTGAAGAAGAGGAACGTTTGCCCATTCATTTGCTGATGAGGAACGGGGAATTAAGAGAACTGTCAAGAGAATCGGATATTGTGGACGCGATATCTGGAAAGAGGAGGACGGATCATAAACTCTATTATCCTGCCGACTTCCTCAAAGATGACCGTTCAAAACCGTCGATCAAACGAAAAATTCGCGAGATACTGGACATTTAAATGGTAAGTAAGGAATTTTGGAGTAGGAGATGACCACGTTGTTAAAAGAACATGTCAAATTGATGAGTGCCTTTTCCGCCTGTGGGGAAATTATCGGTCGAAAAAAATTGCAAAAAATGATTTACATTGCCAAAAAAATATCCTTTCCTTTTCAAGAAAAGTTTCAGTTCCATTTTTATGGACCCTATTCAGAAGAGCTGACGTTGAGAGTGGAAGAATTATGCAATATGGGATTTGTTCATGAAGAAAAGGAAAAGAAAGGCGGCTATTACCAATATCGCTACACCGTTACAAAAGAAGGAATGGATTTTTTAAAGCTTTATGAAGAGGAGATACCTAAATTAAAAGAATGCGTGCTCCATATGAATGAGCAAAGCGCCCGATTTCTGGAGCTGGTATCTACCGTTTTGTATTTCGATCATTTGTCCGAGGAAGAAGTAAAGGAGAAAATTTTCACCTTAAAAAAGAAGCAAAACTATACGGAAGAAGAAATTGAAAAAGCGTACCAGTATATTGAAGAATTAAAAGGAATCGCCAAGCCCCATTGAGGCTTGGCGTTCCGGGATCAGTTTTCATCGCTCAGGCGTTTGCCGGCGACGGCATAATGGTTTTTGGACATTTCTTCAATAAAAACAGTCACTTTTTCTTTCGGAGCTCCTGTCGTTTCTGAAACTGCTTCCGTGACTTTTTCCACCAGCGCTTTTTTCTGTTCATCTGTACGACCTTCCAGCATTTTTACGGTTACATAAGGCATATGTATCACTCCTTTATACTTTCTTATCTCAGATTTTATGCTTTTCTTTTGGAAACAGCAAGAAAAGAACAATCTGTGATAAAATTTTCAAAGTTTTAGTATAAGATGTTGATAAAGGAAAGTTTTTCAAAAGGCAGGAAAACAAAAGATGCACGTTGAATAGGGGAAGCATCCGTCATTTTTCCTAATAGTTTGGCTGTCTAAAAATAACATCAAATAAAGGAGTCGATAGTTTGGATCGTTTTTTTGCTTATTCGTTTCAGGAACTTCCGTTTGTCATTATCTCTTTAGTGGTGGCTTTTACGGTGCATGAATTTGCACATGCTGCTGTTGCTTATAAATTTGGTGATTCTACGGCCAAAGATGAAGGAAGATTAACATTAAACCCGGTATCGCACTTGGACCCGATCGGAACGTTGTTTCTTTTGATTGCTGGTTTCGGATGGGCGCGTCCCGTACCTGTCAACCGCAGCCGCTTTCATAACCCGAGGCTGGCCGGTGTTCTCGTATCGATTGCCGGACCTTTGAGCAATTTTTTGATTGCGTTTCTCTCTTATGTGATCATGTTTTTTTTCATCCGTTCCGGAAGTGGTTCCGCATTGCCGCAGTTTTTCGTGGATTTATTAAATATGATGTTGTGGCTGAATCTTGTTCTTTTTGTCTTTAATTTGCTGCCGTTTCCGCCACTGGATGGATATCGCATTATTGAAGATCTTGTAACACCGTCTTTTCGGGTCAAAATGAGCCAGTATGAGCAATATGGGGCGCTGATCTTTTTAATTTTAGTCATTACTCCGCTTGACCGTTATACGATTCATCCCCTCTTCAATATGGTAGTGCCGGCGATTTTGCAAGGGTTTAGTTCGTTGTTTTCTCCGTTTTTTTAAAATGTGCGAATAACAAGTACATAGTCGTTGCTAATTGTAGATGCCATTGCAAGGCTATGGCTTGATTGCCGCTATTATGTTCATTGACTGAAAAAGGGCGGTTATGGAATGAGGAAAATTTATGAATATCTGTCCATCGAAGAGAAAAAAGAAGCAGTCGAAAAATTGAGAGAAGATCTTAGAAAACTAAAAAAAGAAATCGATCAAAATCAAGATTCTTTTTCTAGTTTCATCCTTGAAATATTGTATAGTACACGAGATAAATGGAATTTAGAAATGGAAGAATTAGAAGCTGAAATAAAAGATAAAAATAATGAATGATCTTGAAAGATGAAGATTCGATGGAGAAGGCATGGTTGACAAATCACAGCTTGGATGGCGCAGCCGCTTGATTCAACTGTAAATTCAAAATGAAAAAAAATCTCTGTTTGGATATGGAAAGCGTTTGCGATATATTGAGAATAAAATCTTGTTCAAGGAGAGGTTGGATACATGGAGAAAAAGAAAAATATCGGGTTTCATATTATCAAAAATGATCCACTGGATGGCCATAGAGGATTCGGAAAAGGAGCGGTAAGCCTAGACAATGTTTCACCGGTCATCATTGACGTGGAGGCGGGTGAAGCGTTTGTCGATTTAGGCGCCATGCATGCGCGCAGTGAAGTAGAGAAGAGAATCAAATTTACTCCTCATAAGGAAGAAGTGCCGGATGGGAAACCGTACTGGATCGTTTGGGTGACCGTCCAGCAAGGAGAAGAAGGACCTTATTATTACGGGGCGACCGCTTGCGAAATGACCGTCAATCAAGAAACAAGAAGAGGCTACAAATCTTTGCCCGAACATGTGAACCGATTGGATAAATCGTTAAAGGGACATTTTATATTGGATCATATGGATGCCAAATCCAAAAAAGTGTTAAAAGACTTTTTGGAAAGCCATGATAAAGGCATGTGGGAGCGATCCAGCGAACAATTGAAAAATGGCTTGCAATAATTTTTTTGTGTGGAACGACGATTATTTTATAAATCTAAGATAGTTGTTAGAAAAAACAAGGATGTTCGAACCGTTTGCCACTAAGAATAATGAAGACACGAAAAAACCCGGTAGACAGATTCCGGGCTTTTTCTGTTGGCAGGCCGTTTGGTTACAAGCCAAACAACCTTTGAAACCAATTTTTTTCTTCTTTCTTTTTGGTTGGATTTGAATGATCTTTTTTCTTCAAGTGTTCCGTACAATATTCGGTCGGCTCGGTTCCGGCAACAAAATAAGTCTTTACGGAAACGGGGCAGTCTTTGGTTGCCAGTTTTCCGTTCAGCGGATTGATGGCGACCGCTTTCACTCCTTTTGGTGGTTTGAATGATTTCTTAGGCTGCCCTTTTAACGATTTTTCCATAAAAGCGGCCCAAATTTTTTTCGCAAGTTTCTTGTCCTCTGTTAATGTTATTTCCTTTCCGTTATCGTATCCCGTCCATATCCCTGTTGTCAGCTGAGGGGAGAAGCCGATCATCCAATGATCGGCGGAAGTCGAGCCTGATTTGCCGGCATAAGGTCTTGTCAGATCTTTCAGCATTGATGCTCCTGTGACCGTTGCGTAGCCGTTTAATTTTTTATCGAACATGCCCGTCATCATATGGGTCATCACAAAAGCGAGACGTTTATCCAATATTTGCTTTTGCAAAGGGTGATTATCATAAATCACATTTCCGTGGGAGTCTTCTACTCTTTTGATAAAAACGGGCTCGATTTGTTTCCCTCCGTTGGCAAACATCGAGTAGGCGTTCACCATTTCGATTAATTTGACCCCGGAAGTCCCAAGTGCCAAAGAAGGGACATTTTCCAATGGGGTTGTAATTCCGAATTTTTTGGCCGTTTCGATCAATGTTTTCGGTTTAAGAAAAATATTGGTTTTGACGGCGTAAATATTGTCCGATACAGCTAAAGCTTGTGCCATCGTAATTTCACGGTTGGCATACTGGTCGTTAAAATTATGCGGTGTGTAGGTGTTTTGACCATGGTTGTAATGAAAAACAGTATATTCGCTTCTTAACGTTGTGGCAGGTGTAAAGCCGTGCTCCAAAGCAGCATAGTAGAGAAAGGGCTTCATAGTGGAACCCGGCTGCCGGATGGCTTGCACAGCACGATTGAAAGGGCTTTGTTCATAATTGCGCCCTCCGACAAGCGCGGTGACGTAACCGGTTTTCGGTTCCATTGCCACGAGCCCTACCTGTATTTGAGAGTTTGGAGAGACTTGATTTTGGATTACTTTTTCTGCCAGTTTTTGTTGTTTTAAATTTAAGGTTGTATAGACTCGAAGCCCTCCGAATTCAATCGTTCGATCGTCCAAGCCCAAATCCGTTTTCAGCTTTTGTTTGACGACATCTTGAAAATAAGGGGCTATATTGTTTTTCGGATCCGATTGTTTTCCGACAATCGTTAGTTTCTCTTTTTCTGCCTGTTGGCGTTGTTTGGCAGTAATATAGCCGTCTTTCTCCATTTTGCGCAATATTAATAATTGACGTTCTTTCGCTTTTTGAAAAGAAATAAGCGGCGAGTAGATGCTGGGGCCTTTAGGAATGCCGGCCAGCATACTGGCTTCCGCGAGAGAAAGGTCTTTCGCATCTTTATTGAAATAAAATTTGCTGGCTGCTTCAATCCCATATGCGCCGTGGCCATAATAGATGGTGTTCACATATCCTTCTAAAATCTGTTTTTTTGTGTAATTCATTTCCAAGCGGATCGTATAAAATGCTTCCAACAATTTTCGGTTCCACGTTTTGTCGTGATGAAGAAATAAATTGCGGGCATACTGCTGGGAAATGGTGCTGGCTCCCTGAACTTTGGACATCGCTTTTACATCAGCCAAAGCGGCTCCGGCAATTCTTTTTAAATCAAACCCATGATGTTCGTAAAACTTTTGGTCTTCTATCGAAACGGTGGCATCGAGGAGGTAAGGAGAAATGTCCTCTATTTTCACCCAATATCGTTTTTCTCCGCGGTTGGATTCTCCTATTAACGTTCCGTCGTCCGCATACAGAAGAGTAGATTGAGGAACTGACAGCGGCGGAGGTCCTAAAAGTTTTGCATAGGAGAATATGGCGAGAACTCCGGCCGAAAATAATATCAATAAAAGCAGGGAAATAAAGAAGAAAGCTCGAAAGTATTTCACGGTTTTACTGGATCTTGAATTTGTGATAATTTCCATATTTTCACCCCGCTTGTATATAAAAGCAGTTTTCTCTCATTTTTTAGTATGAAAAAAAAGTCAGCTTTTTAAACATCGGCAGGTGAAAGGAGCGCATAGGCAGAAAAAAACTCTTGAAATTTTGGCAGTTTCCAATATACTGATTGACATGTTTGGTTTTTTCTTTTAGGATTTATTGTTTTTCCACTCTTTTAATCAGAAAACTCCCATCTTGTAAATTTGATAAGAATGGGGAATTCTAATAAGCTAAACGATGGATAAAATCTATCGTTTCATGAGAAAAATGGCTGAAAATGTTTAGAACAAATTTAAAATGAAAGGAAGCAGGTTAATGGCTGGACTTTGGTTTACTGAAAAGCAGACGGAAAACTTTGGAATTACGATGAAGGTCAAACGGACTTTACATACAGAGAAAACGGACTTCCAATACTTGGAAATGGTTGAAACGGAAGAGTGGGGAAACATGCTTCTTCTCGACGGAATGGTGATGACCACTCAACGAGACGAATTTGTGTACCATGAAATGGTGGCGCATGTTCCGTTGTTTACTCATCCAAACCCGGAAAACGTTCTGGTCGTGGGTGGAGGAGACGGCGGTGTAATCCGTGAAGTGCTCAAGCATCCGAATGTGAAAAAAGCGACTTTAGTCGATATCGATGGCAAGGTCATTGAGTATTCCAAGAAATACTTGCCGGAGATTGCATCCGGGTTGGAAGATGAACGAGTGGAAGTAAAAGTCGACGACGGTTTTATGCATATCGCACAAAGTGAAAATGAATACGATGTCATCATGGTTGATTCAACGGAACCGGTTGGACCGGCAGTCAATTTATTTACAAAAGGCTTTTACGCCGGAATTTCCAAAGCGCTGAAAGAGGACGGCATTTTTGTCGCACAAACCGATAACCCTTGGTTCAAAGCCGATTTAATCCGCAAAGTTCAGAAGGATGTAAAGGAAATCTTCCCGATTACGAGATTGTATCTTGCCAATATCCCGACGTATCCAAGCGGTTTATGGTCATTTACCATCGGTTCGAAAAAATATGACCCGCTTGCGGTGCCTGATGAACAATTTCTTGATATTGAAACAAAATACTATACGAAAGAAATTCATAAAGCAGCATTTGTTTTGCCGAAATTTGTGCAAGATTTGACAAAATAAGAGGTGCCACAGGGAGGTCTGGAAACATGCGCTTTGACGAAGCTTACTCGGGAAATGTGTTTATTGGCAGCCATCCAAATTACGAGGAAAGTTCAGTCGTCATATACGGTATGCCGATGGATTGGACGGTCAGTTACCGGCCAGGTTCCCGGTTCGGGCCGGCCCGGATTCGGGAAGTGTCGATTGGACTTGAGGAATACAGCCCTTATTTGGACAGAGAACTAAAGGAAATCCGCTATTTTGATGCCGGCGATATCCCCCTTCCTTTCGGGAATGCAGAAAGAAGCTTAAAAATAATCGAAGAGTATATTGACCAATTGCTGGCAGACGGGAAATCTCCTCTGGGAATGGGGGGAGAGCATCTCGTGTCGTGGCCGGTCATTAAATCCGTCTATAAGCGCTATCCAAATTTGGCGGTGATTCATATGGATGCCCATACGGATTTGCGGACGGATTATGAAGGAGAGCCTTTATCCCATGCGACTCCGATTCGAAAAGTGGCTGAATTGATCGGTCCTGAGAATGTATTTTCGTTTGGCATACGCTCTGGAATGAAAGAAGAATTTCAATGGGCGAAAGAAAACGGTATGTACATTGCCAAATTTGAAGTTCTTGAACCTTTAAAAGAGATTTTGCCACGATTAAAAGGCCGGCCGGTTTATGTGACGATTGATATCGATGTGCTGGATCCGGCTCACGCCCCGGGAACCGGAACGGTAGATTGCGGCGGGATTACTTCAAAAGAATTGCTCGCATCCATTTTGGAAATCAGCCGTTCCGAAGTTCAAGTGGTGGGAGCCGACCTTGTCGAGGTGGCGCCTGTGTACGACCACTCTGAGCAAACGGCTAATACAGCCAGCAAATTGATTCGCGAAATGCTATTGGGCTGGTTTTAATCATCATTTTGGCTTATATATAAAAGGATCTGCTCAAGACGGCTGGGAGAAGGACAACTTTCCGGCTAAGCCGTTTTAGGGCAGGTCTTTTTTTTATAAAATTTGATTCCGTTAAGCAAGCTTTTAGTTAGAAAAGGTGTGGAAAAATTTTTTAAAGACTCCCTACATTGCCTTTTGTAGAAATCCCTCTTATAATGATAAAGTTATAGTGAACGAAAAACGGAACGGTTTTTTTAGTTTGATTGAACAGGAATGAAAACATTGGGCATGGCACCGCAAAAGTGAAAACGAGTCATTGCACTTTCCAGAATATTGTCCCAAGAGGATTAAAAGTGCCGCTCGACATGACTGTTGACATTGATTTAAAGATGCAAATAAATGGAATGAGTCTTTTTGAAAGGGATGTGGAGGGTTTGGCGGATTCGATCGACCAAAAAAGAACAGTCAAAATTCATCTGTCTACAGTGATTACGAACGATGAGGAAAAGGAAGAATTTGAACTGGTTTTATTTGGGGAATACTTTGAAAAAGGCGGATCCGTTTACTTAAAATATACGGAAGTCCAAGAAGAAGGGACCGTTAGAACGATTGTAAAGATGTCAGGTGAAGAAGCCGTCATTTTAAGAAATGGAGCGGTAAAATCCAGGCTTGTTTTCGATAAAAATCACCCGATGAGCGGTTCTTACGACAGCCCTTATGGTACACTGTTATTAAATACGATCACCCGGAACATGGATCGATATACATACAGCGAGAAGCCGTTGAACGGCCGTTTGGCTTTGACATACGATTTATTTATGCAAGGAAAGTTCCTCGGAATATATTCCTTGACCATCACGTTTAAGGAGGTAAAGAATGTATGAATATCGTAGGAAAGATTCAGGAACAGTTGAAATCGGAAATTAAAGCGGCTGTGTTAAAAGCGGGGCTGGCAGCGGAGGAAGAGTTGCCGGCTATTGTGTTAGAAACTCCAAAAGATAAAGCGCACGGCGACTATTCGACCAATATTGCGATGCAGTTGGCTCGAATCGCAAAAAAGCCGCCTCGCCAAATTGCGGATGAAATTAAGAATCAATTCGATCGTTCCCAGGCATCGGTAAAAGAAATCGAAATTGCCGGACCGGGTTTTATTAATTTTTTTATGGATCATCATTATTTAACAAAGTTAATTCCGGCCATTTTAGAGGCGAAAGACCGCTACGGCGAGTCCAACGCGGGAGCTGGACAAAAAATTCAAGTGGAATTTGTATCGGCTAACCCAACAGGCGATTTACATCTTGGACATGCCCGCGGGGCGGCAGTCGGCGATTCATTGTGCAACGTAATGGAAAAAGCCGGTTATGAAGTGACGCGCGAGTATTATATTAATGATGCCGGAAACCAAATCCATAATCTTGCCCTTTCCGTGGAGGCTCGTTATTTTCAGGCGCTCGGAAAAGATAAAGATTTGCCGGAAGACGGCTATTATGGAGAAGATATCGTCCAGATCGGGAAACGTTTAGCAGAAGAGTTCGGGGATCGATATCTTCATGTAGACGAGCAAGAACGCTATCAATTTTTCAGAGAATACGGCTTGAAATATGAAATGGAAAAACTGAAAAAAGATTTAGAAAACTTCCGTGTATCTTTCGATGTTTGGTATTCGGAAACATCCCTTTATAAAAATGGAAAAATCGATGAAGCGTTGGAAGTATTGCGCAAAAGCGGCTACACATATGAAAAAGACGGTGCTCTTTGGTTTCGCTCTACCGCTTTTGGCGATGACAAAGATCGTGTACTCATTAAAAGCGACGGTTCTTACACATATTTAACACCGGATATCGCGTATCACCGCGATAAATTCGAACGCGGGTTTGATAAAGTGATCAATATTTGGGGAGCGGACCACCACGGCTATATTCCGAGAATGAAGGCAGCAATCTCGGCGCTTGGCTTTAATGCAGAGAATCTGGAAGTAGAAATCATTCAGCTTGTTCATTTATACAAAAACGGCGAAAAGATGAAAATGAGCAAACGTACCGGAAAAGCGGTCACGATGCGTGAACTGATTGAAGAAGTGGGTTTGGATGCGGTTCGTTACTTTTTTGCGATGAGAAGCGGGGACACTCATATGGATTTTGATTTGGATCTTGCCGTTTCTCAGTCTAATGAAAACCCGGTTTATTATGCACAATACGCTCATGCGCGAATTTGCAGCATTTTGCGGCAAGCGGAAGAACAGCAAATTTCTATTGATGATCAAGTAGATTTATCGTTGCTTGGAACGGAAAAAGAAATTGATTTATTGAAAAAACTAGGAGATTTTCCACTAGTTATCGCTGACGCAGCAGAAAAGCGGACACCACACCGGGTAGCTAATTACATTCAAGAGTTGGCTTCTGCTTTCCACAGCTTTTACAATGCCAATAAAGTTTTGGATCAAGATCATCTTCCTTTATCCAAGGCTCGACTTTCTTTAGTGAAAGCCGTTCAAATAACGCTTAAAAATGCATTAAGCTTGATCGGTGTTTCTGCACCGGAAAAAATGTAAGAAAAAACCGATTCAAGAACATTTTTTGCTTTTTCATTCGGCTTGCCCATTCCTCGAGGCGTTTTTTCGGAAGAAACAGATTTCGTCCAAAAAACGGGCCAAAACTGGAGGAATAGAGGGAGCCTTTCATGCAATAGGGGGGGGATCCCATACCCGTCAAGTTAGCGGTATAAAATTTTTTAGGATGATACGCATGTTCGAAAAATCAATCAAAGGATGAAGAGAAAACCAAATGCTGGGCATGCCAAATAACCCTCAAGAAGAGGGTTATTTGGCAATTATATCCATGACCCACACTACCATATCCCCAATTTCTTTAAAAGATCCGATACCGTTTCCTCTCCTTTCCTTCGGTCTTTCCTCGCGTGTTTCCTTAACAGAGACAGGAGAGATGGAAGGGCGGTTTCCATCGCTTGGGGATGCAAAAGAAACCGATGCCAATACGATTGGAGGATATTAAGCGCTTTCCATTCACTGATCTCGATTCCCTCCCGTTGATGCCAATACCTTCGGGCTTGGAACAGAAGAGTCTGCGTGACTAAAATGGCAATCAATGTCCCATATAAGTGGCATTCGAATCGTTCCTTCTTCATCTTTTTGACACGGTCAAGATCAAATAAGGATTTCCAGCCCTTAAATAACAGCTCCACTTGCCAGCGCAGCGAATACAGCTCATAAACTTGTTGCGCATCAAACGATTCTTGTGGTAAATTGGTCAGTAAGATGTGATATTTCTTTTGTTCAAGGGTTTGGCGTGACAGCGCCTTCCCTTTCTTTTTTTCCTTTTTCCGCACGTACGCCAGCCGTTTTTCCCATTCTTCCGCCGTGAGACGGCGAAAAATCAGACGCGGAACATACAGGCGTTGGTGTCCGATATACACGTGTTCCACTTCCACGGCTTCCCCCTCGCCCAATCGATTTCCTATCGATTCCCAATCCCATTCGTGCCACTCCCCGTCCTGCTTGATATAGACTTTGATATCGGAACGCAACCGGGTAATATAATAAGCACCTCGAGCATCAATCTCCGCCAGCGTGGCGAGTGAAAAAAACCCCAGATCCCGAATGCAAAGGTCATTCGGTAAAATCGTGTGCTGGGTATGATAAGCAAAACGGGCATCGGAATCATTGGCCTGTTGGACGCACAGCTGAAGACAGGTTCCCGATAACAGCTCATACTCAAATTGGATTTTGGCGCCAGATGAAACCGAACCTTGATAGTCCTCACCATAGTCGGTCGGAAGTAAAAAACTGGTAGAGTCTAAGATCCGCAGACGGGTGAAACAAGCGCGATACGTTTCGGTGATGGAAGAGAGTGCCGGACGTTGATGCATCAGGAGAGTAAAAAAGACCTCTTTTAAAAACGCCACGGCACGAGGCGTAAACCGCTGATTCAGTCCTTCATTCGAGAGAGAGCAATCATGCCAGAGCGCCAAATCGGCACACAACCGCTGAAGCGACTGACAGGCGAGCGATCCGTCTCCCCAAGCACATAGCGTCAGAAAGGCTTCCGCTGTTAATGAACGCTGCCGCTGAATGAATCCGACTTTCCGTGCCAGACGAGTCAGTTCTTCATAGGAGAAGAGTTGACGAATCGTTTTTATCCATGCCTTCATCTTTTTTGCCATCAAAAAATAATCCTTTCCAACGATGATTTTCGTTAGAAAGGATACCATGTTTTTGGCGCTGAAAAAAGATCAAATTCTTAACTTGATGGCTATGGGGGGGATCCCCCTTTTTTCATGGAAAGAAGAAGCTGAACGCCTCATTTTATAGCAAAGGAAGCAGCGTTTTAGCCAATGTGGCTTTTGCATAGGTTGCCGGATCCATTTTTTTGGCTTCTTTATACGTCATGATTTTCGATTGACGTATGTCTTCTTGAATCTCTTTCATGATCACGTTTTGGATAAAAGAAGGGTTGTAAATAAAGCAATTGCACTCAAAATTCAGGCTGACGCTTCTTTGGTCAAAGTTCGTCGTTCCGATAATGGCTTTCTCATGATCAATGATGATCGCTTTTGCGTGGTAGAAACCGGCTTGAAATTGGTAAACGTTTGCTCCTGCTTTCAATATTTGTTGAAGAAAAGGATAGGCGGCTTCCCGAACAAGCGGATGGTCTTTTTTACAAGGGATGATAACGGAGACATGGACGCCTCGTTTGAGAGCTTTTAATAAAGCATCTAAAAGGCGTTTCGTTGGAATAAAGTAAGGGCTGCCGATCAATATAGACTTTTTTGCTTTCAACAGCTCATTTTCTAATTGTTCATCAAGGCCGACTCCGTCCGAAAAGGTAAATTGATGCATGATTCCGCCATTTCCTGCATTTGGAACAGACGAGTCTGCAGGTTCCGTATTTTTTTCACCAGCCGCCTGCCAATCCATCCTAAATTCTTTTAGGAGATCTGAGACGCCAGGGCCTGTCAAGCGAAGATGGTAGTCGCGCCAGGGGGATAAACGCAGCTTTCTCCCGATGTATTCGCCGCCGATATTAAAGCCGCCGATATAAGCAATTTTTTGATCAATGATGGTGATTTTGCGGTGGTTCCGCTGCTGAAAAGTAAAAAAGAAAAAAGGGGGTTTCGGGCGGTTAGAAAAAGCAAACTGAACGCCATTGGCTTTTAATTGTTTGATCCTTTTTCTTTTTAAACCGAAGCTTCCGACCCAATCGCATAGAAGACGGACTTGTATTCCTTCTTTCGCTTTTTGCTCTAAAAGCTTTAAAAAATGTTCGCTAAGGGCGTCGTTTTTTACGATATAAAAGAGGATATCAATAGAACTGGTCGAATCGTTTATATCTTTAAACAAACGTTTGAAAAAATCCTGTCCATCCGTAATGAATTCAAGATCTCCTGTCTGTATAGGATAATTTCGCAGCGCGACGCGTTTTCTAAACCATTTTTTTCCGAAGTAAAAATCGATGGTCAACCAAATAATGAGAACGATAACCAATCCAACAGCCCACATCCATATCATAAAGCCATCCCCTTTCCATATGTCGTCATCTTTTTTTAGTCTGTCCCATTCCTAGCCATTTTATGTGCGAGAATGAAAGGATCTTGTTGCTTCAAGAAGCATTTAGCCTGTTATTGAAGATAAAATTCCAGGAATGATAGCCTCGATCCGCTGTCCGTTTTTGGTTGATTGAAAAAGTTTGTTCGAGAAAAAGATTGACTGAACATTCATTCATTATATAATAGAAATAAGTAAATTCAGAAAATTATATATTTTTACTCTAATATAATTGAAAAGAAGAGCTGTTCAAAGTTAGGGGAAGGGAGTGCTGAAGAAGTATGAATGGATTATTATGGGTAAATTTGATTGCGGCCATTCTTGTCACTGCTTACGCTGTGTATTTGTTTGCCTATGTGGTCAAAACGCGAATAGAATACATCAAACTGGGAAAAAAAACAGAGTTTGACCACCGTGTTAAAGAGCGTTTGAACAAGATTTGGGTCTATGTTTTCGGCCAGCAAAAATTATTGAAAGACAAGAAAAGCGGAATATACCATGTGATTTTTTTCTACGGATTTATTCTTGTGCAGTTTGGGGCGGTCGATTTTATTTGGAAAGGAATTGCCCCGGGGTCCCATTTGCCGCTTGGCCCGGTGTATCCAGGTTTTACTTTTTTTCAGGAAATCGTCAGTTTGCTGATTTTATTTGCGGTAGGTTGGGCGTTTTATCGCCGATATATTGAAAAGCTTGTTCGTTTAAAACGAAATTTTAAAGCGGGACTCGTACTTCTCTTTATTGGATCGCTCATGATATCCGTATTGGCGGGTAACGGCATGGACATCATTTGGCACGAACCATCCATTAGCTGGACTTGGAACGAGCCGGTAGCTTCCGCCATAGCGGTGGCTCTAATGGGGATCAGCAAGACCGCTGCTGTGACCGTATTCTATATTTTCTGGTGGATTCACTTGCTCGTTCTGCTGACATTCCTTGTTTATGTGCCTCAATCTAAACATGCTCACTTGATCGCCGGTCCCGCAAATGTGTATTTAAATCGGCTGGACCATAAAGGAAAACTCCACCCTATCAATTTTGAAGATGAATCTCAACAATCGTTCGGGGTCGGCAAAATTGAAGATTTCACACAACTTCAGCTTGTTGATCTTTATGCTTGCGTGGAATGCGGAAGATGCACAAATATGTGTCCGGCGACAGGGACAGGAAAAATGTTGTCACCGATGGATTTGATCGTCAAACTTCGGGATCATTTAACGAATTACGGAGCCTCGGTCACCTCCAAACAGCCTTGGGTGCCGGCGTTCGCTTTTCAAAATACGAAAGGAAATCAGCTTGCTTTGGCCGCGAAAAACGAAGGGTCCATAGAAGCCGCAGCCGCTGTAGACTATAACCCTTCTTTAATAGGCGATGTCATCACGGAAGAAGAAATTTGGGCATGCACCACTTGCCGCAATTGTGAAGACCAATGCCCGGTGATGAATGAGCATGTCGACAAGATTATTGATTTGCGCCGCTATCTTGTTTTGACAGAAGGGAAAGTGGCGCCTGATGCCCAAAGAGTTATGCAGAACATAGAAAGGCAAGGAAATCCGTGGGGATTAAACAGAAAAGATAGAGAAAATTGGCGGGATGCTCGAGAAGATGTTCATGTTCCGACTGTAAAAGAAATGAAGAAAGCGGGAGAGGAATTCGAGTATTTATTCTGGGTTGGATCGATGGGTTCATTTGACAACCGCAGCCAAAAAATCGCTTTGTCTTTTGCAAAATTGCTAAATGAAGCGGGCGTTAAGTTTGCCATTCTCGGAAATAAAGAAAAAAATTCCGGCGATACACCACGCCGCCTTGGAAATGAATTTTTATTCCAAGAGCTGGCTCAACAAAATATCGCGGAATTTGAAAAGATTGGAGTGCGGAAAATCGTCACTATTGACCCGCACGCTTACAATGTATTCAAAAATGAGTATCCGGATTTTGGATTCAAAGCGGAAGTCTATCATCACACTGAACTTCTGGCCAAGCTGGTAAGGGAAGGGAAACTCCGGCCGAAATATGAAGTGAATGAAACGATCACATTCCATGATTCTTGTTATTTGGGCCGTTACAATGATGTTTTTGACCCGCCGCGGGATATTTTGAAGTCCATTAAAGGGGTAAAATTGGTGGAAATGGAGCGCAATCGTGAAACAGGAATGTGTTGCGGGGCAGGCGGAGGATTGATGTGGACAGAAGAAGACACAGGTCAACGTATCAACGTGGCTCGCACTGAACAAGCGTTAGCTGTCCGGCCGACAATGATTAGTTCAGGATGTCCCTATTGTTTGACGATGTTGTCTGATGGTACAAAGGCTAAAGAAGTGGAAGAGACAGTGTCTACACTGGATATTGCTGAAATTCTGGAAAGAGCAGTGTTTGGTACGAAAGAAGCAGAAATGCCAATTTCATCTTGATCAAAAGCCGATATAATGCATTAAATTTTGAATTTTCAAAAATATATTTACCTTTCATCCGAATTTCATTTAAGATAAAGAAAAGATGATAAGGGGCACTTGTCCCTTTCTCCTTATTCCATACATTGAGCGAATGTTCATTTGTATGTAAGCGTTTCCTGAAGAAGGGAAAGGAGATGGAAAAAATGGTGAAAACAGTGATTGTTGAGGGAGCGAGGACGCCGATCGGAAAACTTGGCGGGAGTTTACGTTCCTTAACGGCTCCCGAACTTGGAGCGGTCGCGATGAAAGAAGCGATGCTTCGAGCAAATGTTCAACCGGCGGAAGTCGATGAGGTGATCATCGGGACCGTTCTTCAAGGGGGACAGGGGCAGCTTCCGTCCAGACAGGCCGCGAGAAAAGCGGGAATTCCTTGGAACGTCAAAACGGAAACGATCAATAAAGTCTGCGCATCAGGAATAAGAAGCATCACATTGGCGGACCAAATCATTCGTGCGGGAGACGGAGAAGTAGTGGTAGCAGGCGGAATGGAGTCGATGTCCAATGCTCCTTACGTTTTGCAAAACGTCCGTTCCGGCTTGAGAATGGGCGATGACAAATTGGTGGATTTAATGATCTATGATGGCTTAACGTGCGCCTTTTCAGGAGTCCATATGGGTACGTTCGGAAACAAGACAGGAAAAGAACTGGGCATTTCCCGCGAAGAACAAGATCGATGGGCTTATCGCAGCCATCAGTTGGCCATTAAGGCAATGGAGGAAGGAAAGTTCGCCGAGGAAATTGTTCCTGTCGAAGTCCCGCAGCCAAAGGGCGATCCGGTGGTGGTGTCCGATGATGAAGCGCCGCGTAAAGATACGTCCATTGAGAAGCTGGCCAAATTAAAGCCGGCTTTTGATCGAGACGGAGCGATCACAGCGGGAAATGCTCCGGGTGTCAATGATGGAGCGGCGGCTCTGGTTCTGATGAGCGAAGAACGCGCCGAAAAAGAAGGCAAAAACATCCTTGCTCGGATTGTTGCTCATGAGGCTGTGGCGGTAGAGGCGGAAAATTTTCCGAAAACTCCCGGATTGGTCATTAATGAGCTTTTGAAAAAAACCGGAAAATCAATTGATGACATCGATTTATTTGAGATTAATGAAGCTTTTGCCGTAGTGGCGCTGGCAAGCAGTCAAATAGCCGGGATCGATCTTGATAGAATCAATGTCAACGGCGGAGCGGTCGCTCTCGGCCACCCGATCGGGGCAAGCGGAGCACGGATAGTTCTCACGTTGGCATACGAGTTAAGAAGAAGAGGCGGTGGAATAGGAGTGGCGGCCATTTGCAGCGGCGGGGGTCAAGGTGATGCCGTTATGATTGACGTTCCCAAACAATAAAGCGTGGTTTTACCTGTTTGGTTGATGGACCTTTCGTCAGGACAGATGCGGCTCAGATATCGTTTTCACTTTAAAAGCGAGGGATTCAAATTCTATAGAAAAGATTACACGAATTCAATGGGGATACCGTTTTGACAACCGGAGAAGGAAGCCTCCGGCAGCTGCTCCTTTTTGCGCCTTTTTAGCTGGCGTGAAGGAGACGGAGGCTGTCTTCCTAATGAAAAAGAAGATTTGGCAGTGTCTTGCATCAAATGGTTCCCGAATGAATGGTTGAGGTGAAATGAATGGATATCAAAACGGTCATGGTTGTCGGCGCCGGCCAAATGGGGTCTGGAATCGCACAAGTTTGTGCGCAATCCGGCTATCAAGTTATCGTAAACGACATTAAGGAAGGATTTTTAGACAAGGGTTTCGCAGTCATTGCCCGAAATTTAGCCCGGCAAGCGGAAAAGGGAAAGATAACAAATGAGAAGAGAGATCAAACGCTTTCCCGATTAAGGAAATCGATTGATATTCGAGATGCTGGTGATGTGGATTTAGTCATTGAAGCGGCAGTAGAAAATATGGAAGTCAAAAAAAGCATTTTTGCCGAATTAGACAAATATGCGCCGGAGCACGCCATTTTGGCCTCCAATACTTCATCCTTGCCGATCACGGAAATCGCTGCGGCCACGAATAGGCCGGAAAAAGTAATCGGCATGCATTTTATGAATCCGGTGCCGGTAATGAGGCTTGTGGAGATTATTCGCGGATTGCAAACATCAGAGGAAGTGTATCAATCCATTGAGTCCATGACCAAATCTCTTCAAAAAGTGCCGATTGAAGTAAATGACTTCCCTGGATTTATTTCGAACCGAGTGCTGATGCCGATGATCAATGAAGCCATTTATGCATTATATGAAGGGGTCGCAACAAAAGAAGCAATCGATGAAGTGATGAAATTGGGAATGAATCATCCAATGGGACCGCTTACGTTGGCCGATTTTATCGGACTTGATACTTGCTTGTATATTATGGAAACCCTTCATGAAGGGTTCGGCGATGATAAATATCGTCCATGTCCGCTTTTAAGAAAATATGTAAAAGCTGGGTGGCTAGGCAAAAAAACGGGAAAAGGATTTTATGAATATTCTTAAATATTGTTTGAATAAGGACAAAGGGGTTTAAAACAGGGACAGGAGGAAGAGCTGTTTAGGCTGTCATCACTACTTTCTTGGAGGGGCAGCGATGAAGCTTCACTTCACGGAAGAACAGGAAATGTTTCGAAAAGCGGTTCATGATTTTGCCAAGGAAGAAATAGAGCCGTATTTGGACCGAATGGAGCAAGGGGAGTTTCCGAGGCTTATTGTAGACAAAATGGCAAAAAAGGGGCTAATGGGCATTCCTATTCCGGAAGAATATGGAGGCCGCGGACTGGATTTTATTTCTTATATTTTGGCAATTCAGGAGCTGTCCAAAGTCAGCGCAACCATTGGAGTTATTTTATCCGTTCATACGTCCGTTGGCACGAATCCCATTTTGCATTTTGGAACTCCTCAACAAAAACATAAGTATATTCCGAAGTTGGCAAAGGGAGAGTATTTGGGAGCTTTTTGCCTGACCGAGCCAGGTTCCGGTTCAGATGCGGCTAGTTTAAGGACGAGAGCGGTCAAACGAGGGGATCACTATATTATAAACGGTTCAAAGATATTCATTACGAACGGAGGGGAGGCGAATACATACATTGTGTTTGCCTCCACTAATCCTGAAGCGGGAAGAAAAGGGATTTCCGCTTTTATCGTTGAAAGGGAGACTCCCGGTTTTCATATAGGAAAAGACGAACGGAAAATGGGGCTTCACGGCTCTCGAACCGTTCAATTGACGTTCGAAGACATGAAAGTGTTAGCGGAAAACTTACTTGGAAAGGAAGGCGAGGGATTTAAGGTGGCAATCACCAATCTCAATGCCGGACGCATCGGCATTGCGGCCCAAGCGTTGGGAATTGCGGAAGCTGCCTTGGAAAAAGCGGTCTCCTATGTCAAAGAGCAGCGGTCAACAGGTGAATCGTCCATCTCCGAGCAAGGCGTGGACTTTCGATTGGCGGATATGGCAACGAATGTGGAAGCGGCAAAATTGTTAGTATACCGGGCGGCGTTTTTGCATTCCCGGGGGCTTCCATGCGAGAAGGAAGCATCCATGGCAAAACTATTCGCATCCAATATCGCCATGGAAGTCACAACAGAGGCGATCCAAGTCTTCGGGAGAGACGGCTATTCGAAAGACCATCCCGTTGAGCGCTATTTCCGAGATGCCAAAATCACCCAAATCTATGAAGGAACAAATGAAATACAAAGAATCGTCATTAGTAAACGGTTGTGAGAAGAGGTGCTGAAAATGAATTTTCAATTATCGGAAGAGCATGAAATGATTCGAAAAACAGTACGTGATTTCGCCCAAAAGGAAGTAGAGCCGACTGCAAGTGAACGGGACGAAGAAGAACGTTTTGATCGGACTTTATTTGAAAAAATGGCAGAATTAGGCCTTACTGGAATCCCGTGGCCGGAAGAATACGGCGGGATCGGCAGTGATTATCTTGCGTACTGTATTGCGATAGAAGAGCTGTCAAGAGTAGACGCTTCTATTGGCGTTACCCTTTCGGCTCATACATCTCTTGCCGGTTGGCCGATTTATAAATTCGGCAGTGAAGAGCAGAAACAAAAATATTTAAGACCAATGGCGGAAGGAAGAAAGATCGGAGCATACGGTTTGACGGAACCGGGATCTGGATCGGATGCCAGTGCAATGAAAACCACTGCGTGGCGGGATGGAGATGACTACATCTTAAATGGGTCGAAAATTTTTATCACGAACGGCGGTGAAGCGGATATATATGTCGTCTTTGCCATGATGGAACCGGAAAAGAAGCACCGTGGCATTAGTGCGTTTATTGTGGAAAGCGGATTTGAGGGATTTTCCGTTGGCAAAAAAGAAAAAAAGCTGGGAATCCGCTCTTCGCCTACGACGGAAATTATTTTTGAAGATTGCCGGGTTCCAAAAGAAAATCTTCTTGGAAATGAGGGAGATGGCTTTAAGATTGCCATGATGACGTTGGATGGAGGGAGAAATGGGATTGCCGCTCAGGCGGTTGGTATTGCTCAAGGCGCTTTGGATGCCGCAATAGCCTACGCGAAAGAGCGTCATCAATTTGGCAAGCCGATCATCGCCAACCAAGGAATTTCTTTTAAATTAGCGGATATGGCAACCGGTGTAGAAGCAGCCAGATTATTAACCTATCAAGCTGCTTGGCTTGAATCGCAAGGTCTTCCATACGGAAAGGCTTCCGCCATGTCGAAGCTTTTTGCCGGAGATACAGCGATGAAAGTCACAATCGAAGCCGTTCAAGTTTTTGGAGGCTACGGGTTTACAAAAGATTATCCGGTGGAACGCTTTATGCGTGATGCCAAAATCACCCAAATCTATGAAGGAACACAAGAAATTCAAAAACTGGTTATCTCCAGAATGTTAACAAAGGAATAAAAAGCGAAAAAATATCAACGGCAAGAGCTTGCCCGTAAAATGACCATGATCCCAATTGGACGAGAAGTCGGAAGTCTGACTCCTCTGCGTTCGTAAAGAGTAAATGGGTCTCCGTTAAGGATGGCACTGGAATACGCAAAGGAGCCCAGACTTTTTTTACCGCAAATGGTCAAAAGCAGCCAAGACTAGAACAAACTATGCCTGATGAAAAGGCGGTCGATCGTATGAAAGGAAGAAAAGTTCATGCTTCTGTAAAAGATGAACAACTGATTCAAAAAAGGCGAAATGAGATGATTAGAGGGACGGTCCTTTTTTTAAAAAAGAGTTTCATCGCACAACTACTAAAGAAATGGCAAGTGAATTTAACTTCCCTCCGAAAGAAGTCTCCTACTTCTAAACGTGAAAGTGCGGAAGCACCAGTGAAAGTGGGAGATGAATTTCGGTTAGGCGTAGCCTAAAGTTGTTTCTTTTTTGCGCTATGATAGAATCAGTGTTATATAAATGAAAGGCTGTTATATCAATGAAATTAGATAATAATAATCATTCGGTATTCCGTTTGTATTATCATCTTGTTCTGGTCGTAAAATATCGCAGACATGTGATTGATGACCCCATATCTGACTATGCAAAAGATATGTTTATTCGACTTGGTGAACATTACAATATTTCCTTGGGCGAATGGAATCACGATCTTGACCATGTGCATATTTTGTTCAAGGCACATCCGAATAGTGAACTATCAAAGTTCATCAATGCCTATAAAAGTGCAAGTTCTAAGACTTATCAAAAAGCATTATCCACAAGTGAAAAGAAAACTTTGGAAAGAGTATTTTTGGTCAAGAAGCTTTTGCTTACTTACAACAGGTGGTGCGCCCATTGAAGTGATAAAGCAGTATAGAGAAAATCAAGGGAGGAAGTGAGGTGATTCGATATGGCAAACAAAGCATATAAATTTCGTCTGTACCCAACACAAGAACAAGAGCAACTTCTTACAAAAACCTTCGGCTGCGTTCGTTTCGTCTACAACAAAATGTTGGCTGAACGAATGGAAACATATGAACCATTCAAGGACGACAAAGAAGCCTTGAAAAAGCAAAAAAAATTCCCGACTCCTGCAAAGTACAAAAAGGAATTTCCATGGCTCAAAGAAGTAGACAGCCTTGCGTTGGCAAACGCTCAACTGAATTTGCAGAAGGCATACCAAAACTTCTTATCTGGTCGTGCTGAATTTCCGAAGTTCAAAAGCCGAAAGGCAAGACAGTCCTACACAACCAACGTGGTCAACGGAAACATTATGCTTTTGGATGGTTATATCAAATTACCGAAACTGAAACTTGTAAAAATCAAACAACATCAAGAAATTCCGTCACATCATATCATCAAGTCTTGTACGGTTTCTCGAACAAAAACAGGAAAATACTATGTTTCTATTCTCACTGAATACGAACATCAATCTGTACAAAAAGAAGTACAAGCTGTGATTGGCTTAGATTTTTCCATGAACGGTTTATTGGTCGATAGTGAAGAAGGTAAGACAGCCAATTACCCTCGTTTCTATCGCCAAGCCTTGGGAAAATTAGCGAAAGAACAGCGTGTTCTATCACGCAGAAAGAAAGGTTCTAATCGTTGGCACAAGCAACGACTAAAAGTGGCGAAGCTACATGAAAGAATTGCGAACCAACGAAAAGACTTTCTATATAAGTTGAATTAAAGATTTACAACTGAACACACAAACGATCGATCGTTTGTTCTGGTTTCTGGTTGATTCGCTGAATAAAGGCTTGGACATTCTTTCTAATTTCTTGCACACTCGAATAGAACACGTTGTAAATCACGTCTGATTTCAGCCATTTCCATAGCCCTTCAATCAAGTTCAATTGCGGACTGTATGGTGGCAAAAAGACGAGCTCTAACCGATCTTCGTGTTCTTTTAAAAATGGCTGAATGAGTTTGGCATGGTGAATTCGAGCGTTATCTAAAATCATCACTATTTTGCCTGTGGGATAGCGTTCTAACACAAGTTGAAGAAATCGAAGAAATGTTTCCGCGTCATAGCATTCTTCTTCGATGCAAAACACTTCCCCTGTTTCGTAGTTCAACGTGCCAATCAGCTTCAGCCCTTGATGTTTTCCAAACGTCGGAATGATTCGTTGTTTTCCTTTGACAAACCATGTTTTTTGAATCGCTTGGTAATCACGAATCATCGACTCATCTTGAAAGAGGACATGGGCGATGTTCCCATCTACCAGTTTTTTTTTACTTCAGGGAAGGTGATTTCGACGAATTCTTTTTGTTTCTCTTCATCGGCATTGGCTAGTGTATAGGTCGGTTTCGTATAGCTTAGCCCTAACCGATGCAGAATGTCACTTGTTCCGCGAAGCGTGTATGTTGGCCCCCACTTTTGTTGAATGAGTTCAGCGATTATCGCAAGCGTCCAATTATATTTTGCTTCGAATCCCACATCTACGGGGAGCTGATGTTCAATGATCAAAGCCAGCTCTTTTTCCTGCTCAGGGGTCAATCGACGTGGGGCGCCAGGTGAGTATTTCATCTCCAGTCCATCAAGACCGCGCTGGGCGTAGGCATGAATATAGTTATAAATAGTTTTCTTGGATCGACCAATAATCGTTGCGATTTCTCCTTTGGTATATCCCTGCAAATGAAGATAAATCGCTTGGTAGCGTTCATATGCTCGTTTACTTTTTGCTTCTTTCATGGCAGTGGACAACTTTTCGATCTCGTCTTTGTGATTTGGCATCATATTTTCTCTCCGTTCCCCTATTTTCTCTTTGTATTTATTCGCCGTGGAACGGGAGAAAACCTTTATTTTAATTTATATACATAAGGAATCGTACAAATTAGCGAAACTATATGATTGCGTGGTTATCGAAGACCTCAACATGAAGAGAATGTCCCAAGCACTCAATTTCGGCAAAAGCGTTGCTGATCATGCATGGGGCATGTTCACGAAATTTCTCCAATACAAGTTAGAGGAGCAAGGGAAAAAGCTTATCAAAATAGATAAGTGGTTTCCATCATCCAAAACTTGTTCATGTTGCAATCGAGCAAAGGAGTCTCTATCTCTTTCTGAGCGCATATTCCATTGTGATTGTGGTTTTGTAGCAGATAGAGATTGGAATGCTTCTATCAATATCAAGCGTGAAGGATTGCGACTGTTGGCATTAACATCATCATAAATAGAGCATGGAACAGGCTCGATAGCTAAGTAAATTTCGTACCGTTAGGTGCGATTACCATAGAAGCCCTCACCTCTAAGCGAAGCGAAGGTGGCGGGTAGTTCACAGTACATAAAATGGATTTAAAAAATGTTGGAACCAGGAAAGGGTAAAAAGATTCGGCAGATTTCTGTGTCTGTTTTCCGATAAAAAACTGCGTTTTGATAAAAAAACAAATCGACTCCGTCTATTCAAGACACAAACATAAATTGTGAATATCTGTCTTTTTTACAAACCACCCTTTCATTTGGAACGAAAGGGTGTTAAAAGAAGAAGAGGAAAGGATGAAATCAATTTTGTCGTACGGATGGAAAGGCCGGTCGGTTTCTGATCATTCATAAGACATTTCAATATTTTGCTCATCTCTTCGAAAGACGGGACCAAGCACGTCAAGTGATGATCAAAAGAGGGGTCCCTCTCTTTTGCTGAAGCTGCAGTAGGGAGTAGTATATGAAGAATATTCGCGCTATAATAATACAGCGAAAGATAACTTGGGGCGTGGAGCGATGAAAATTTTGCGAAGATGGGTCGCAATCGGTTCCTTTGTAGCTGTCTCCTCCTTTCTTTATGAAAAACAATTGGGAGCTGTTCCTTTTTTGTTTTTATCTATTTTTTTCCTGACGGCTGCTTATCGAGTGAAGACAAAAGATCGGAAGAAAATGAATGTGAGCATCTGGGGAACTTCTTATAAGAGTGAAAAAATGAGTGAATAAGCGGATTATATATGGCATAAACAAAGCATTATTGTTTATAATGGAAAATATGTATTCTAGTGTTCAATAATGTACAGAGCGTAATTTCAGCATAAGAAAAGGCCGGGTTTTAATCCGTGTTCTTTATGTGCTCTTGAGCAGGAAGCACCCGAATGGATCAACACTTTGTTTTTTTCGCTCCTTAAAGAGTGTGGAAATAGAGAAAGGAAGTGCGAACAGTGAATCTTGAACAGTTGTCGAAAGATGAGTTAAATGAAATGTCTTTTATTGAGCTGGCCTTTGCCATTCTAGAAAACAAAAAACAAGCCATTCCATTCCAACAATTACTGAACGAAATTCAAAAAATATTAGAGTTGTCCGATGAAGAAATTCAGGATAAAATGGTTCAGTTTTATACGGATTTAAATATTGACGGTCGTTTTCTTGCCTTAGGTGAAAACCAATGGGGGTTAAGAGCGTGGTATCCAATTGATCAAATTGAAGAAGAAACCGCTCCGACGGTGAAAGTACGAAAGAAAAAGGCGAAAAAAGCGGTGGAAGATGAACTCGAAGATTACGATGATACGGTGGAGGATGATGATTTCGAAGATCTGGATGATTTTGATGACAGCCTCGACGAAGTAGAAGATCTGGATGACGAAGAGGATTTTGACGATTTGGATGAAGAAGAAGATTTTGATGACGATCTTCTGGATGAAGACTATGATTTGGACGAAGACGAATTGGACGAGGATTTAGACACTATTGACAAAGAAAAGGAATTATAATTCTGCGCTTGACTTCTTTTAATGAGAATTGTAGTATGTTATTTGGGCTCTATAAAAACTTTTTTGTATATAAAGAAGAAAGAACGCTCCCTTACTGTTCATAGGTAAGAGGGGCGTTTTTGTATTTTACCCAAAAAACTAAGGAACATTATATACAACAGTTGTTTCAGATATCAGCGAACATTATGAAGGGGGAACTAAATTGACAAAATATATATTTGTAACTGGCGGTGTGGTTTCTTCTTTGGGAAAAGGAATTACGGCTGCATCTTTAGGCAGGCTTTTAAAAAACCGAGGATTAAATGTGACGATTCAAAAATTTGATCCGTATATCAATGTGGACCCAGGTACAATGAGTCCATATCAGCATGGAGAAGTGTTTGTTACGGATGATGGAGCGGAAACGGATCTTGACCTTGGGCATTATGAACGTTTTATTGATATTAATTTAAATAAATACAGCAACGTTACAACCGGGAAAGTGTATTCGGCTGTATTAAGAAAAGAAAGACGCGGTGAATACTTAGGCGGAACGGTGCAAGTTATCCCCCATGTAACGAATGAAATTAAAGATCGGGTATTTCGGGCAGGAAAAACGACGAACGCGGATGTGGTGATCACAGAAATCGGCGGAACAGTCGGCGATATCGAGTCGCTGCCATTTTTAGAGGCAATCCGTCAAATTAAAAATGATGTTGGGCGTGACAATGTGATGTACATCCATTGTACGTTGATTCCTTATATAAAAGCAGCTGGTGAAATGAAAACGAAGCCGACCCAACATAGCGTAAAAGAATTGCGCAGCCTCGGCATTCAGCCAAATGTGATTGTCGTGCGTACAGAAATGCCGATATCGCAAGAAATGAAAGATAAAATTGCTTTGTTTTGCGATATAGATCCAAAAGCTGTCATTGAGTCAAGAGATGCCGATACATTGTATGCCGTTCCGCTCGCTCTTCAAGAACAAAAACTAGATGAAATTGTTTGCCAACATTTGAAATTGCAATGTCATGAAGCGGATATGACGGAATGGAAAGAACTTGTCGACCGCGTGAGAAACTTATCGCGGAAAACAAAGATAGCTTTGGTCGGAAAATATGTGGAACTTCAAGACGCTTATATTTCCGTTGTTGAGGCCTTAAGACATGCTGGGTACGCTTTTGATTCAGAAATTGAAATTCAATGGGTCAATTCGGAACATGTGAACTCGGAAAATGTATCCGATTTGCTCAAAGAAGCAGATGGAATTTTAGTTCCGGGCGGATTTGGCGATCGGGGAATTGAAGGAAAGATCGTTGCCATCCAATATGCCCGAGAGAATCGGGTTCCATTCTTGGGCATCTGCCTTGGCATGCAGCTGGCGTCGGTGGAATTTGCTAGAAATGTACTGGGATTGGAAGGAGCTCATTCTTCTGAAATTCGTCCTGATACAAAATATCCGATTATTGATTTGCTTCCGGAACAAAAGGATGTAGTGGATCTTGGCGGAACTTTGCGGCTTGGATTGTATCCTTGCAAGCTTTCGGAAGGGACAAAAGCGTATGAAGCGTATAAAGAAGAAGTCATTTATGAGCGTCATCGCCATCGATATGAATTTAATAACGAATATCGGGAACAAATGGAAAAACATGGTTTTGTTTTTTCCGGTACAAGTCCGGATGGACGTTTGGTTGAAATCATCGAATTAAAAGATCATCCTTGGTTTGTCGCCAGCCAATTCCATCCTGAATTTACTTCAAGACCTACTCGTCCGCAGCCGTTGTTCCGTGACTTTGTAAAAGCCGCTATAGAAAATCAAGCATAAGAAAGTATCTTATTCAGATATAGATCAAATGAATGTGTGGAAAAACACATCTATCATTTGACATGAAATCGTTGAAAGAGGACAAGGCTTTTTAAAAAGATCAATAGAATGATGGTCAATCGAACTTCTGTGCAGAAATTGGTTAGCCGCTTCTGCACAGAAGTTTTGTTTTTTTGGATCGTTTTCAAACAGTCAATCAGCACGATTATGGATTATGTTTCCTTTTTGAGTGAATGGGCCATTCATCCTTTCAGAAGGTCGCAGACAAACGGATGGAATGAATGGAAAATGAAACGTGAAAAAGGGCCTTAATTTTGTGGAGGATATTTTTTTGTTTAAAATCTACTTTTATAATACAATATGGCAAAATTATGGTTTTAAACATCTCCAGAAAGAAGGAATTTAATCGTAAAAAAGAGAAGTATAGTTTTGATTTAGATAGATAGATGTGGTTCAGGATAGGAGGAGGTACCTCTTTCGCTGTTCATGTTTCATTGTTTATTTAGTTGGGATGGGGCATCAATATACATACCGGTACGAATTCAAACCATTGTAAGGGGTGGGATCCATATGGCAGAGAAAATATTAATCGTCGACGATCAATTTGGGATTAGAATTTTGTTGAACGAAGTCTTGCAAAAAGAAGGGTATGAAACGTACCAAGCCTCCAATGGCGCACAAGCTCTTGAAATTGTCGACCGGTATTCTCCTGATTTAGTGTTGTTGGATATGAAAATTCCCGGAATGGATGGCATTGAAATACTCAAAAGAATGAAACAAAAAGACCCGGATATGAGGGTGATTATTATGACCGCTTATGGAGAACTGGATATGATTCAAGAGGCAAAAGAATTGGGAGTTCTCACACATTTCGCAAAGCCGTTTGACATTGATGATATACGCAATGCCGTTAAGCAATATATTTCTTAATTTCGGGGTATATTTGAACAAGTGGAGAATTTTTTTTGTGAAAACGTACCCATGTTGGTAAAAAAGATATGAATTTGGTATCATAATCAATGTAAATTCCATCCGTTGGTTTAGGTAAGGGAGGGTCCTTTGCCGATTAAACTTCCAGGGAATGAGTTAAGGAGGAAAAATTATGCCTTTAGTTTCCATGACTGAAATGCTTAACAAAGCTAAAGATGAAGGATATGCTGTGGGTCAATTCAATATTAACAACTTAGAATTCACCCAAGCGATTCTACAAGCAGCTGAAGAAGAAAAATCTCCTGTTATTCTTGGAGTTTCTGAAGGCGCAGCTCGCTACATGGGCGGTTTTAAATTGGTTGTAAACATGGTTAAAGCATTGATGGAAGAATATCAAATTACGGTACCAGTGGCTATCCATCTTGACCATGGTTCCAGCTTTGAAACATGCGCAAAAGCGATTCATGCTGGTTTCACTTCCGTTATGTTTGACGGTTCCCACTACCCTCTTGAAGAAAACATTGCTCTGACGAAAAAAGTAGTGGAACTTGCCCATCTTTTTGGTGTATCCGTTGAAGCGGAACTTGGCCGCATTGGTGGACAAGAAGATGACCTTGTTGTTGAAGAGGCAGAAGCAATGTACGCTATTCCTTCTGAATGCGATCGTCTTGTGAAAGAAACGGGTGTAGACTGCTTTGCTCCTGCACTGGGATCTGTTCATGGTCCGTACAAAGGAGAGCCGAAACTTGGTTTTGACCGTATGAAAGAAATAAGAGATTTAACAGGAGTTCCGCTCGTGCTTCATGGTGGTACAGGAATTCCAACAAAAGATATTCAAAAAGCCATTTCTCTTGGCACTGCTAAAATTAACGTAAATACAGAAAACCAAATAGCTTCTGCAAAAACTGTTCGCCAAGTTCTTGCAGAAAAACCGGATTTGTACGATCCACGTAAATACTTGGGACCGGCCCGCGATACCATTAAAGAAACGGTTATCGGCAAAATCCGCGAATTTGGTTCTTCAGGAAAAGCATTTTAAAATCATGAATAGTCAGTTTGAAACCGCCTTATCTTAATAGGGCGGTTTCCGTACATTACTCAATTGAAAATAATGGAAGAGGTGTGGTGGCGTCATGAAATTTTTTATTGATACAGCTAATATAGAAGAGATTAGAGAAGCCCATTCGTGGGGGATTCTATCAGGTGTGACAACCAATCCTTCTTTAGTAGCAAAAGAAAATGTTTCTTTTCAAGATCGCCTTCGTGAGATTACATCCCTTGTGGATGGATCTGTCAGTGCAGAAGTGATTGCGACGGATGCGGAAGGAATGATTCGGGAAGGACGGGAATTGGCTCAAATTTCTCCTAATATTACGATTAAAGTACCTATGACTCCCGATGGATTAAAAGCCGTTTCCACTTTTAAAAAAGAAGGCATTAAAACAAACGTAACCCTTATTTTTAACGCCAATCAAGCCCTTTTAGCCGCTCGTGCCGGAGCTTCCTATGTTTCTCCGTTTTTGGGACGACTGGACGATATTGGGCATGATGGTTTGGAATTGGTCGAAAAAATTGCTAATATTTTTGCGATCCATGATATTGAAACCGAAATCATTGCTGCTTCTATTCGCCATCCTCAGCATGTCACCGAAGCTGCCTTAAAAGGCGCTCATATCGCCACTGTTCCGTTTAAAGTATTGAAGCAAATGTTCCATCATCCGCTTACTGACAAAGGTATTGCTGCTTTTCTTGCCGATTGGGGCGGAAGATCGCTGAAATAAAATAAATTTTTCATCAGCGGGGCGCTTCCCTTGCTGATGTATAAGTTTTTGGAAAGTCTGACTTTCCTTGATTTGCTTAGCCGGAGCACCTTCTAGCGGAATAGCGGTAATCCCAAAAAACGCATCAGAAGACAAAAACCTATGATTTGAAAAAAATCCCAATATTTATACATGAAAAAAGATATTTTGTTTAAACTAAAAAAGAATCCATGAAATCCTCTGTTTGGATGGATAAAAATAAGTTCTTAAAAGTAGTGAAATCGTTATCTTTTGTTTTAGCAGGAAGGCAGCGAACTGTGGCACCAGAACAGTTGTGTTGCAAGATGATAGAGCCATCCTATGAAATAAAAATCCCGATCAATCACACTTGTCATCAATGAATGATGAACGATAATGTGATGGAGTTTCGTTTAATTTTTTCAACAAGGTAATCGGAAGGGAGTCTGCCATGGAAAAGCTAAAAATCGCAGGAGGATATCCACTAAAGGGAACGGTAAAAATTGACGGAGCAAAAAACAGCGCTGTGGCTCTTATACCGGCAACGATTTTAGCAGAGTCTCCGGTAACCATTGAAGGATTGCCTGATATTTCTGATGTCCAAATTTTAAAACATTTATTGATGGAAATTGGCGGTAAGGTTACCTTTGAAAAAAATGAGATGACAGTTGATCCAACAGAAATGGTTTCCATGCCGCTCCCCAACGGCAGGGTGAAAAAGCTGCGTGCTTCCTACTATTTAATGGGTGCGATGTTGGGCAGGTTTAAAAAAGCCGTTGTTGGACTCCCTGGAGGCTGTCATCTTGGACCACGCCCTATCGACCAACATATTAAAGGTTTTGAAGCGCTTGGTGCTGAGGTAACAAACGAGCAAGGAGCCATTTACTTGCGTGCGAAAGAGTTGCGGGGGGCGAGGGTGTATTTGGATGTGGTCAGTGTAGGCGCCACGATCAATATCATGCTGGCAGCAGTGAAAGCGAAAGGGCGGACAGTGATCGAAAATGCGGCGAAAGAGCCGGAAATTATTGATGTAGCCACCTTGCTGAATAATATGGGAGCCAAAATCAAAGGAGCCGGGACAGACGTGATTCGAATTGATGGAGTGGAACATTTGCACGGGTGTCGGCATACCATTATTCCTGATCGAATTGAAGCAGGCACATACATGATTTTGGCTGCGGCGATTGGAGAAGGAATTCTCATCGACAATGTCATTCCCCCTCATTTAGAGTCCGTCACAGCCAAACTTCGGGAAATGAATGTACCCATTGATATCGGAGATGACCAAATATTTGTCGGGAAAAGCGGCGAAATCAAAGCAGTTGATATTAAAACTCTTGTTTATCCAGGATTCCCAACAGATCTGCAGCAGCCATTTACCACCCTTCTTACTCAAGCTAAGGGCACATCAATTGTGACAGATACCATCTATTCCGCACGCCTCAAACATATAGATGAACTGAGAAGAATGAACGCCAAAATTAAAGTCGAGGGCAGTTCCGCCATCATTGACGGTCCGGTTAAGCTTCAAGGGGCGAAAGTAAAAGCGAGCGATTTACGCGCCGGTGCTGCACTTGTGATCGCAGGCTTGCTCGCGGAAGGCATTACGGAAGTGACAGGTGTCGAACATATTGATAGAGGATACAGCCATATAGTGGAAAAATTAAACGGCCTCGGTGCGACAGTTTGGCGTGAAAAATTATCAGAAGAAGAATTAGAACAAATAAAAAGTTCCTGATTCACTCTATTTTCCTCCTAAATGTGTTACAATAAATCTGTAATTATGTTATACAAATTCTAGTTATGTGTAATACAGGAGGAACCCATTATGGAGAGAAGCTTATCGATGGAACTTGTCCGCGTGACGGAAGCGGCTGCTCTTGCTTCAGCGCGGTGGATGGGGCGAGGAAAAAAGGACGAAGCGGATGACGCTGCTACAACGGCAATGAGAGATGTGTTTGACACGGTTCCAATGAAAGGCACCGTGGTTATTGGCGAAGGCGAAATGGACGAAGCACCGATGCTTTATATAGGAGAAAAATTAGGGACAGGCTATGGCCCTCGAGTGGATGTAGCAGTAGATCCGCTGGAAGGAACGAATATTGTCGCATCCGGCGGCTGGAACGCTTTAGCGGTCATTGCCGTTGCGGATCATGGCAACCTATTGCACGCTCCCGATATGTATATGGATAAAATTGCGGTCGGTCCGGAAGCTGTTGGACAAATTGACATCAACGCTCCGATCATCGACAATTTAAAAGCAGTAGCAAAAGCAAAAAACAAAGACATTGAAGATATCGTGGCAACGGTTTTGAACCGCCCGCGTCATGAGCATATCATCGCCGAGCTTCGTGAAGCAGGAGCTCGCATTAAATTAATCAACGATGGAGATGTAGCAGCTGCCATCAATACAGCTTTTGACCATACAGGCGTTGATATTCTTTTCGGAATTGGAGGGGCGCCTGAGGGAGTAATTGCAGCCGTAGCCTTAAAGTGTTTAGGCGGAGAAATTCAAGGAAAACTTATGCCGCAAAATGATCAAGAATTGAATCGGTGCAAAAGCATGGGAGTCGATGTCAATCAAGTTCTCCGCATGGAAGATTTGGTGCGGGGCGATGACGCCATCTTTGCTGCTACCGGCGTCACGGATGGAGAATTATTACGAGGAGTTCAATTTAAAGGCACTTATGGTTCAACACACTCTGTGGTCATGAGAGCAAAATCAGGCACGGTTCGTTTTATTGAAGGACGCCATAGTTTAAACAAAAAGCCGAACCTCGTCATAAAACCTTAAGGAACCGCCCAGAGAATTGAACAGTTCTTCCTTTTGATCGTACAGGCTCCCGGCTTGTACGATTTATTCCTTCCTTTTTTGTTCTCTTATTGATACATCCCTATGAACCAGTTAAAATAGATATGGCTTTCGCGAATTTTCCGTTCTATCTCTTCCTCATATATTTGATTAAAACTATTGCCATTTGATGAAGAATAAAATGTTGTGAAAAACTGAATAATAAAAAGTGTGGTGTCAAAATGGAAGAACTAACAATCTCATGCTTAGAAAACATGAAACTGAAAGAATTATATGAGTTAGCCAAAACGTATAAAATTTCCTACTACAGCAAATTAACCAAAAAAGAATTAATTTTTGCCATACTGAAAGCAAGGGCAGAACAAGAGGGCTTTTTCTTCATGGAAGGCGTTCTTGAAATCATCCAGTCAGAAGGGTTTGGTTTTCTCCGTCCCATTAATTATTCGCCAAGCTCTGAAGATATTTATATATCGGCATCCCAAATTCGACGATTTGATCTCCGAAATGGTGATAAAGTTTCCGGAAAGGTTCGTCCTCCAAAGGAAAATGAACGTTATTACGGCTTGCTTCATGTAGAGGCCGTCAACGGGGATGATCCTGAATCAGCAAAAGAAAGGGTGCACTTTCCGGCTTTAACACCGCTCTATCCTGACCGACAAATAGAACTTGAAACTTCACCATCCAATCTATCCACCAGAATCATGGACATCATCACTCCAGTGGGATTTGGCCAACGCGGACTCATTGTGGCTCCGCCAAAGGCAGGTAAAACCATGCTTCTAAAAGAAATTGCCAACGCTATCACAACCAACCACCCTGAGGCAGAATTAATCGTTCTGTTGATAGATGAAAGACCTGAAGAAGTGACTGATATTGAACGGTCCGTTCAAGCAGAAGTCGTCAGTTCTACATTTGATGAAGTTCCGGAAAATCACATAAAAGTAGCTGAACTTGTTTTGGAAAGAGCCATGCGTCTTGTAGAGCATAAAAGAGACGTTGTGATTTTAATGGACAGCATCACCCGGCTTGCCAGAGCTTATAACTTAGTCATTCCGCCAAGCGGAAGAACGTTGTCCGGAGGAATTGATCCGGCTGCTTTCCATCGTCCGAAGAGATTTTTTGGAGCTGCCCGCAATATTGAAGAAGGCGGGAGCTTGACGATTTTGGCAACTGCTCTTGTGGATACGGGTTCACGCATGGACGACGTGATTTATGAAGAATTCAAAGGAACCGGCAACATGGAACTTCATCTCGATCGGAATCTTGCTGAGAGAAGAATTTTTCCGGCGATTGATATTCGTCGTTCCGGAACGCGTAAAGAAGAATTGTTGATTGATAAAGAACGGCTGGATGTTTTATGGGCGATTCGAAAAACGATGTCAGATTCTCCGGATTTGGCAGAGAAATTTTTGCGCAAGCTTAAACAAACCAAAACCAATAGTGAATTTTTTGAGCAAATTGCTGAGGAAATGAAAACGAATGGGATGTCTAAACGGATTTTGATGTAAAAGCATTGAAAATGAACACGTGATCTGGGGAAAGATTTGGTGGCTTTTTTCACCAGAAGAGGCAAACACTTTTGTTGCAATGAAATACATTTTCTGCTATAATCCTACTAGTGTTTTTTGAAAAAAGAAGTATGCGGTTGTTTCCGCACTTTCATAGAACTCTGTTTCAGATGACTCAGGGCATAAAAGGAGATGAAAAGAATGAAACCAGGTATTCATCCTGAATACAAAAAAGTAAAAGTAAAATGCGCTTGCGGAAATGAATTCGAAAGTGGTTCCGTGAAGGATGAGCTTCGCGTTGAAATTTGTTCTGAATGCCATCCTTTCTACACAGGACGTCAAAAATTCGCTTCTGCAGCCGGTCGTGTTGATAAATTTAATAAAAAATACGGTCTTAAATAAGAATCGAAAGAGTGACAGGCGAGTTATATCAACTGCTTGCCTGTTTTTTGTTCCCGGCGGAAGCAGCTATAATAGTCTCTTGTTCGTGGAAACAATGGTATAGGGGCAATGAACGATATTGCCTCTATTTTTTTGCAGCTGCTTTGCCCGGAGAAGGATCTGCTTTCCGGGGCCGGGAAAATGGATGGGGCTGCATCCTGGACATGCATGACGGCAGTACGGGTATAAAAGGATCATTGCCGTTTGCAATCGTTTTTTACTTATTTAGATCGGACTTCGTGTCTAAAACGCAAAATCGTTTTTTACGGGAAATGATCCGTAAAAGCTTATGGAAATCTTGAGAGGGCAGTGCGGGATGCAGGCCCCGGCTGCTCATTGGTTTCTTAAATTCTTGAACGGAATTTCGGAAAGTGAGGCTCTTTCTATGTATGTCATGGAACATTCCGGTTGGGTGGAAGTCATATGCGGCAGCATGTTTTCCGGGAAATCGGAAGAGTTGATTCGTCGTGTTCGCAGAGCAGAATTTGCAAAACAAAACATCCTTGTATTTAAACCAAAATTGGACAATCGTTACAGCGAAGAAGCGGTTGTCTCTCATAACGGAATTTCTTTTGAGGCAATCCCGGTAGAATCTTCTCAAGAGATTGTGGAATTGGTCACGGAAGACATTGATGTTGTAGCGATCGACGAGACCCAGTTTTTTGACGAAGGCATTGTTGAAGCCGTAAAACATTTAGCGGATCGAGGACACCGTGTAATCGTGGCGGGATTAGATCTCGATTTTCGCGGAGAGCCTTTTGGACCCATGCCTGCTTTAATGGCGACGGCAGAAATGGTCACAAAACTACAAGCAGTGTGCACGGTTTGCGGCTCGCCTGCAAGCCGGACACAACGGCTTATAAACGGTTCACCCGCCAGTTATGATGATCCGATCATCTTGGTGGGAGCGTCTGAAAGTTACGAGCCGAGGTGCCGCCATCATCACGTCGTTCCTGGATCAGAGAAAGAACAACAAAAGAAAAGCTTAGCTTCCTCTCAGGAAATATAAAGCAATAGTACCCTCCTTTTTATTGGTTATCCTAAGAAAAGGAGGTGTTTTTTATGCGTTTTTTCCTAATGGCCGCTGTGGTGTTTTTGTTGCTGAACGGCTGTGGAATGATTGAAAGGGATTCGACCTATGGAGAACGGGAAGACCGTCATGGAGTGCAATTTGTAAGCCATCGAGATCGTCTCGGCAGCCAAGAGCGCAGGGAGCGTGACGACCCGACGAACACAAACCAAAATCCTAATTTTATTGATCGTGCGCCCGATCAGCCGAATTTAGGCACTGATATTGAGAAAGCAAAGCAAGTGATTCGCAATGATACAAATCGTTATGAGATTGATTCCGTTTGGATCAACGGACGGACGATGTGGGTAAAAGTCAATACCCACAGAAAACTGTCCGATGAAGACAAAGCGGAAGCAAGATTGCATAGAAAGCTCATCCAAGCCCTTCCGCGTTACCGGATCGAGGTGGATATCAAGCAGCGATAAGCTCCCTTGCGTTAGGGAGTCCTTTTTATATGTATAAGAAAAAGGTCCAACCGCCCCTAACTGCTCGATAAGTTCAACTAACAAAATCCCCGCTTATGAAAGTTTCACTTATTTTTTTGGTGTTGTGGCTGGCCATCCTGTATACTATAATAAGAACGTTTAAGACTGAACGTAGAGGTGACATGAATGTTTGATCGTTTGCAGGCAGTGGAAGACAGGTACGAGAAATTAAATGAACTGCTGAGTGATCCCGATATTGTGAACGACCCGAAAAAGCTTCGGGATTATTCAAAAGAGCAGTCGGATATAGCCGAAACCGTGCAAACGTACCGTGAATATAAAAAGAAAAAGCAGCAATACCAAGAAGCGAAAGAAATGCTGGAGGAAAAGCTTGATCCGGAAATGCGCGAAATGGTAAAAGAAGAACTGCATGATCTCGAGGGTCAACTGGAGGATTTGGAAGAGCAATTAAAAATCCTGCTGCTTCCGAAAGATCCGAATGATGATAAAAACGTTATCATGGAAATCCGCGGAGCGGCAGGGGGAGAAGAGGCAGCCCTTTTTGCGGGGGATCTGTACCGCATGTACAGCCGCTATGCTGAGTCAAAAGGTTGGAAAACAGAAGTAATCGAAGCGAATCCAACAGGACTTGGAGGATATAAAGAAATCATTTTTATGATTCAAGGTAAAGGAGCTTTTTCTCGGTTAAAATATGAAAACGGCGCTCACAGGGTTCAGCGTGTTCCGGAAACAGAATCGGGTGGCCGGATTCATACATCCACTGCGACGGTTGCTTGTCTGCCGGAAGCGGAAGAAGTAGAAGTGGAAATCAATGAAAAGGATATTCGCGTCGATACGTTTGCTTCCAGCGGTCCGGGCGGGCAAAGTGTAAACACAACCATGTCGGCAGTCCGTTTAACTCATATTCCAACCGGAATTGTTGTGTCTTGCCAAGATGAAAAGTCGCAAATCAAAAATAAAGAAAAAGCCATGAAAGTATTGCGCGCCCGCATTTATGACAAATATCAGCAGGAAGCGCAGGCAGAGTACGATGAAAAACGCAAATCCGCTGTCGGCACAGGAGATCGTTCTGAACGCATTCGCACGTATAACTTTCCGCAAAATCGCGTTACCGATCACCGAATCGGTTTGACGATCCAGAAGCTAGATCAAGTGCTGGAAGGAAAACTGGATGAGGTGATTGATGCTCTCATCTTGGAAGAACAATCGAAAAAACTGGAAAATTTAGAGGACTAGACATGGCGGGATGGAAATTATACGAAGCCCTTAATTGGGCTTCTTCTTTTTTAAAAGAGCATAAACGCGATCAAAATGCGGGAGAAATTTTGCTTATGCATGTCATGAAAATGGATCGAGCCAAACTGTTGGCTAATTTACGAACAGATTTAAGCCGAAAAGAACAAGAACAGTTTGTTGACTGGGTGCATCGTCATAGCGAGGGCGTCCCCGTCCAATATTTAGTAGGTTCTGAAGAATTTTTCGGCCGAACTTTTGCAGTGAATGAAAACGTGTTGATTCCGAGGCCGGAGACGGAAGAGTTGGTTTATTACGCTTTAAAAAGAATGTCTGTTTTATTTGACGGCAAAAAGGGATTGACGATTGCGGATATCGGTACCGGGAGCGGAGCCATCGCTGTTACCGTCAAATTGGAACGGCCGGACTGTATCGTTTATGGTGTGGATATTTCCCGTCCGTCGCTCGATGTGGCTATCCAAAACGGAAACCGTTTAGGAGCTGATGTTCAATGGGTGGAAGGAGATTTGTTAACGCCATTCATTGATAAAGGAATAAAATTGGACGTCATTCTTTCGAATCCTCCTTATATTCCTCTGGCCGAAAAGGATTTGTTAGCCGATGTCGTGAAAGATCATGAGCCGGAATTGGCTTTATTTGGAGGGCAAGACGGATTGGATCTATATCGCCGGTTTTGCACCCAGCTTCCGCTTGTATTAAAAGAACAGGCTCTTGTCGGTTTCGAAGTCGGTGCCGGCCAAGGGCAAGCTGTAGCGGATATGCTGAAAAAAGTGTTTCCTAAAGGGGACATACAGGTTGTGTTTGATATAAACGGCAAAGACCGCATGGTATTTATGGAGATGAAGAATCATCAGTGATTGCAGCTGGCGAAAGGGTTTCTTAAACGGAAACAAACAGAGGCTCTGAAGTTGACAGAATAAAGAGATCCTATTTGAATTTCTCATCAAAAAAGAAACCGCCTTATGCGCCATGCTTTTTGATTTTCGTTAGACCATTTAAGTGAATAAGCCTGTAGGAAGCCACTTGGGGAGGAAGATCGACGACCCGGGTGGCTTTTTCGTTTTGTCTGATAAGGCTTGTACTGAAAATAGGTTTCTATGAAATTTTATTTTCCGTGTTTAATTGCCGGTGATTATGTCCACACTGCTTTTTAGAGGGGAGAGGTGGATAAAATGAAAAAGTATACGGCAGTATTCTATTTATTGATTCTTTCAATGGGAACCATTTTCAGTTTATATATACCGAAGCAGGAAACAGCCGCGGAGGAAACAGTGGTTATCCCGGATCAGGCGATTCGATTAAGGATTTTGGCCAACAGTGATAAGCCGGAGGACCAAGCAGTGAAAAGAAAAATACGCGATGAAGTGAATGCCCATATTCAGTTGTGGGTGAAAGATCTTACTTCTATCAGCCAAGCAAGAAAAGTGATCAAAAGCAAACTTCCGGAAATACAACGTATTGCTTCCCGCGTCATGGACGAGGAAGGAATTCATCAATCGGTGAAAGTTGAATATGGGAAGCACATCCAGTTTCCAACCAAACTGTACGGTCAATATTTATATCCGGCGGGAGACTATGAAGCGGTTTTAATTACATTAGGAGAAGGGAAAGGAGCCAACTGGTGGTGTGTTCTCTATCCTCCGCTTTGTTTTCTTGACTTTTCTAACAGTGTGGCCGTTCGCAATGAAGCGGAGGCAAATCCGGGTGTGAACGAGAAAAAAGAAAAGACCGAAAAAAGAGAAACGAATAAGAAAGAAGAGGTCGAGTCGGCACCATCGACAGTGGACAAAGAGGACGATTCAACGGTGACTGAAAAGAATCCAATCGAGGCCCCGAGAAAAAAAGATGAAACAGAAACAAGTTCAACGGGAGAAGGTATCGAACAGCCTTCTTTATCTGCCGCGGGCGCAGACGGCCAAACGGAAAATAAAAGCGAGTTGTCGAGAGATCATTCGGCAAACGTAAAGGAGACAAAAAAGAAAAAGGAAGAAGAGCCCATCAAGAATAACAGCGTCTCTAAGAAAAAAAGCAGCAAACCCCCTGTTTATGTCGGCGATGAAGAGAAAGTAAAGGTTCATTTTTTAATCGTGGATGTCATGAAAAAGTTCTTTTAACCGGAAACACCTCGAATGAGTTGTCGAGGTGTTTTTTCATGTGCCATTTTGGGAGCATCGGCAGGAAATAGAGAAAAAATTGGGAATTATAAAAAAACAAGAAACTTATTTTCTGCTTAAACGTAAATGTAATTTGGAGGAATAATTTTCCGAGTCTAGGTCCTTTTCCCTAAGAAAGAGGTGCTGAAACCAGCTTCCAGCCATTACTCAGCTAAGAGATTTTCACTCTTCTTCGCTGGAGGAAGGATCTAAATAGACGGTTTGTTTTCAAAAGGAGTGATTTCATGTCTTTGAAACTGGAAAATGTGACAAAACGGTTTGGCTCTTTGACAGCAGTGAATCAATTATCGTTAGAAATCCCGTCCAATGAAATTTTCGGATTTCTCGGAGCGAATGGTGCAGGAAAAACGACCACATTTCGAATGATTTTGGGGCTGTTGGATTTGTCGAATGGCTCCATTCTGTGGGACGGGCGGCCGATCAACTACGAAACCAGTCCTTACATCGGATATTTGCCCGAAGAGAGAGGGCTGTATCCGAAATTAAAGGTGAAAGACCAGGTGGTATACTTGGCGCGGTTAAGAGGCATGGACAAACAAAACGCCGAGAAGGAATTAAAAAAATGGCTGGACCGCTTTCAAGTACCTCAATATGAAATGAAAAAAGTGGAAGAACTTTCGAAAGGAAATCAGCAAAAAATTCAATTTATCACAGCCGTTCTTCATAAACCGAAACTGTTAATTCTCGATGAACCGTTCAGCGGTCTTGATCCGGTCAATGTCGAACTATTAAAAGAGGCCGTTCTGGATTTAAAAAACAGCGGGACAACCATTGTGTTCTCCAGCCATCGTATGGAGCATGTGGAAGAACTATGCGAACATGTATGCATCATGCAAAAAGGCAGTCCGGTTTTATCAGGGTCTCTTCGTGAAATCAAGCGTTCATTCGGGAAAAAGAACATTTCCATTGCGGCCGATTTTTCGCTTGATTATTTAAAGGAGTTCCCGGGGGTATTGAAATGGAAAAAAACAAGTGAAGGAGCTCTTCTTCAAGTAGAAACGGAAGAAGTCGGACAGCCGATTTTGGAAAGTCTGATCGGAAAAGGATTTGTTCGCAAATTTTCAATAGACGAGTCTTCTTTGAATGATATTTTTATAGAGAAAGTGGGGCTTTCTTATGAATAAGTTTTGGATGATGCTCGTACATACTTATGGAACTAAATTAAAAACAAAATCGTTTATCGTGACAACGATCATTTTGGTGGCGGCCATTTTTTTGATGGCCAACATTAATAAAATCATTTCTTATTTTGACGGCCATGAAGTCAAACACATTGCTGTACTTGATAAAAGCAATGGCGCCATCTTTGCGCCTTTAAAAACGAGCTTGGCAGCCGTAGACAAAGACATAAAACTTGAAAAATCCGGCGATGACGAAACCGCTTTGAAGAAACAAGTTAGTGAAGGAAAATTAGATGGTTATTTGGTCTTGTCGCTTGATGAGCGACAATTGCCGAAAGCCGTTTACCGATCGGAATCCTCTGACTCCAATACGGCCGATCGGTTGAAAAATGCTTTGCAAACGGTGAAGGGGCAAATGGTCGCCGGAAAACTTCAGCTTACCTCTGATAAGCTGGCTCTTTTAAACTCCCCTGTTTCATTTGAAAAGGTGCCTCTTGATCGAAAGGCCCAATCAAAAGAACAGCAGGGAGCGGCGAGTGCGCTCGTATACGTTCTGTTAATAGCGATTTACATGTCTGTGCTTATGTATGCCAACATGATTGCCACAGAAGTGGCCGTTGAGAAATCCTCTCGAGTGATGGAAATTTTGATTTCCAGTGTGTCGCCAATCAAGCAGATGTTTGCCAAAATTTTGGGTGTAGGGCTGTTGGGGTTGACGCAAATCATAATCGCAATCGCAGCCGGTGTTCTGGCACTTCAAACAAATTCGGAAGTATTGTCATTTATTAAACATTTTCATATTTCCAGCATGGCTGCTTCCACGATTGGATACGCGATCGTGTTTTTCCTGCTTGGATATTTTCTTTATGCTACATTGGCTGCTTTGTTGGGATCGCTTGTCAGCCGGGTGGAAGATATTCAACAAATGGTGCTCCCGATGACGTTTTTAGTAGTGATTGGCTTTATGGTGTCCATGTATGGGATGAATCAGCCGGACGCAGCCTTCGTTACCTTTGCATCTTATATTCCGTTTTTCACCCCGATGATTATGTTTATGAGGTATGGACTATTGGGGATTCCCACTTGGGAAGTTTTAGTCGGCATTGCGATTATGATCGTTTCCATCATTATTCTGGCCGTCTTGGGCGCTCGAATTTATCGAGGGGGAGTGCTGATGTACGGGACTTCTTCTTCTCTGAAAAATATAAAAACCGCCTTCCTGTTGACAAAAAAAGAACCAATGTCCGAAAGAAAGAAAAACATTCCTTTTTAATGCGGCTGTGGATTGAAAAAGCGGCGAAAAAGTTTGAATATCCACTTTTCTCGTGGCATGCTTTGAATTCAATTGGAAGCCCAAACATCAAAATTATATCGTCATAAAGAACCGGACCCGCTCAAGGGTTCGGTTCTTTAATATAAATAGGACAATATTAAACTTTTGATGCGGATGAAATAGTAAAAAAAGCGTAAATTCTGAAATTTATCCACTTTATCCACATAGTTATCCACTGATTAAACATTATATTATCCACATATGTGGATAATAATGGGGAATTTGTGAATATGCGTTTTTATGATAAAATAAAGGAACGCCATAATATAATTAGGACAAAGAGCGGTTGAAAACGAAAAAGAACTTTGTGAAATTGTAAGGTGAATAAGGATGGAAACAAAATGTTGGATTGTGGATAAAGAAGTGGACAACAAAACTCGTTATCCACAAATTGAAGAAGCAGCACAAGCTCTTCGGTTAAATGAAGTGGTGGCCTTTCCGACCGAAACGGTCTATGGATTAGGGGCCAATGCTTTGAGCGATGAGGCGATTGCCAAAATTTATGAAGCGAAAGGGCGGCCAAGCGATAATCCGCTTATTGTTCATATCGCCGATACATCCCAATTGGAACCACTTATTGTGGACATTCCTGAAAAAGCGAAACGGCTGATGGAAGCTTTTTGGCCTGGTCCGTTAACCATTATTTTTAAGAAAATGCCAGGACGCCTATCCGAGAAGGCTACAGCCGGTATGGATACGGTGGGCATTCGCATGCCTGACCATCCGGTTGCGCTTAAATTGATTTCGGCGTGCGGCCTCCCCATTGCTGCCCCAAGCGCCAATCGGTCCGGAAAGCCGAGTCCGACTTCTGCTAAACATGTTTGGGACGATTTAGCAGGGAAAATTGCCGGTGTCGTGGACGGTGGAGAAACGGGGGTCGGGGTAGAATCCACTGTGCTTGATTGCACTGTAGAGCCGCCCGTCATTTTACGTCCCGGCGGCCTTTCAAAGGAAGAAATAGAAGATGTCATTGGACATGTAGAATTTGACCCGGCTCTAAAAAATAAAGACAGCAAGCCGAAAGCTCCGGGCATGAAATATACTCATTATGCTCCGAACGCACCTTTGTATTTAGTGGAAGGACCGATCGAAAAAATTCAGCAGCTGGCGGATGCTCAAAGAAGTGCGGGAAAAAAGGTCGGAATCTTAACGACAGAGGAGAACTCTTCCAGCTATGATGCCGATATTGTTCTCTCCTGTGGAAAAAGATCCGAATTGTCCACGGTCGCTCATGAACTTTATGGCGTGTTGCGCCAATTTAACGAGACGGAAGTGGACATTATCTATTCAGAAGTTTTTCCAAACACGGGTATTGGTGCAGCGGTGATGAACCGTCTGGAAAAAGCGGCGGGACATAAATGGATTCGATGACGGATGAATGTTGTCAACGTTTTGACGATCCTCCTTTGGTAAACGATTGGGCAAACATTCGGAATCTCAAAAAAGAAGGACGTAATGACGACCTGGCCATTCAATTAAATAAGAGATAAGGGGATTGGTCTATTTTCAGCCTCTTTTCTTACCAGTGGCTTATCATTCTAAAACCTTTCGGACATGCATAATCATGAATAGGGGATGTCCGAAGGGGGATGCAGAATGACAAGCTATATGGGGGAAATCATAACATTAGTATTAATGGCGTTTGCGCTCAGTATGGATGCGTTTTCTGTTGGTTTGGGAATGGGAATGTTTGCGCTCCGCTCTAAACAAATTTTTTACATAGGAATGATGGTTGGGATCTTCCATGTTTGGATGCCGCTGATGGGAATGATAGCGGGCCATTTTTTATCGCACACATTCGGAAAGGTTGCCGGATATGCCGGAGGGATTCTATTGATTCTGTTAGGAATCTCCATGTTCCTATCTTGCTTTAAAAAAGAGGAATCGTTTGTGACGCCTGTTGGTTTTGGGTTGATTTTATTTGCTTTAAGCGTCAGCCTCGACAGCTTTTCTGTCGGTTTGACGCTAGGGATATTAGGCGCAAAAACGGTCGTTTCTCTTGTTTGTTTTGGGGTTACAGCGGCATTATTAACTTGGTTTGGTCTTTTGATTGGCAGTAAAGCGAAGAGTGTAATCGGCGTTTACAGTGAAGCGATCGGCGGGAGCATACTATTGGCGATAGGGCTTAAACTGATTCTCCCTTTTTAGGCAGGGAGCAGATAGGGTAAGCTTACGTGGAGAGATGGCAGAAGATGATCGGGATAAAGGGAGTAGGACTTTTGTTTGGTTCCGCTTCCTTTTTCTTTTAAAAAAAGGAGGAAAATTAGGAAAATTTATGAATTCAATCTGTATGAAAAAAGTAGGATTCGATATAATAAGAGTAAGAGAGGGAGGCATAAAAAGTGAAGGTTCTCTTTGTTTGCACAGGTAATACTTGCAGAAGTCCGATGGCCGAGGCCATTTTAAAAAAGATCAACGAACAGATTGAGGTGAAATCTGCGGGTATCTTTGCAGCAGATGGCGCCGGCATGTCCGTGAATGCCCAAACGGTTTTAAAAGAAAAGAATATTCCTTGCAGCCACCAAAGCCGGACGCTGACAAAAGAGGATATTGAATGGGCTGACTATATTTTCACGATGACAACCAGCCATAAAAATTATATTATGCAAATGTTTCCAAAAGCAGCGGATAAAACGTTTTCTATTAAAGAGTTTGTATTGGGCCGACATGAAGATGTTATCGATCCTTATGGAGGTCCCGTTGAATTATATAGGAAGACGTACAACGAATTGGAAAGCTTAATTCGTCAATTGGCTGCTAAACTATAAGGGTAGGGAGAGAAAACAATGAAAAAACGGTCTAAATTCGGGCTGAGAAAAAAGTTGGTTTTGTTTACCTATTTAGTAGCACTTATCACATATTCCTGCTCCGCCTTTTTCATTTACGTAATACGGCCCATATTTTTCTCAAGTGCCGACGACAGGGTCTTCACGATTGTCACGCTTCTGTTGGGAATTATTTGGTCAGGCATCCTGGCGTTTTTTGCCGCTCGGATCATTGTGAAGCCTTTGCAGCTGTTGGAACAAGCGGCTCTTGAGGCGGCTGAGGGAAATATTGTCCATGATGTAAAAGTGCCAAAGAGTGATGATGAAATCCGTTCACTGGCTTTGGCGTTTAACGGTATGCTGCAAAATTTACGGGAAATGGTACGGCAAATCGAGACTACCTTTACTTTAACGAACACGAAAGTGCTTGAAATTTTAACAGAAGTCGAAAGAGCGTCCAAACATGCGGAAGACATTGCCCAAACGATTGACGAAATTTCTGCGGGTGCAGAAAGTTCCGCCGGAGCGATCCAAGCCACGGCCGAATCGATGGAGGATGTCACCAAAATTGCCCATGAAGTTCAAACTCAGGCAAAATCTTCGGAACAAAAAGCAGAGGAAATGGTCAAAGAACTGCAAAACAGCAAGGAAGCGATGCAATCTCTTATCGATGGAATTCAACAGCTTGCATTGGATAACAGGCAGTCTTTGCAAGCGGTAAAGCGCTTGGAAGAAAATGCGGTAAAAGTGGGTCAAATCATACAGTTGGTCGGGGACATCGCCGCACAGACCAATCTGTTGGCTCTCAATGCTTCTATTGAAGCTGCGCGGGCAGGGGAACACGGAAAAGGATTTGCGGTCGTTGCCGAAGAGGTTCGGAAGCTCGCGGATGGAAGCGCTAAAGCTGTTCAAGGAATTTCTGAATTGATAAAAGACATTCAAAAAGAAGTGGAGCATGTGGTCGGCCAAATTACAAGACAGGTGGAATCAGCTAACGAAGAAGCGGAAAAGGGCAGCCTCACCAACTCCGCGATAGAAGAAATGACATTGGTCATTAACGAAGTGGCGAATGCTGTTCATACGATTTCAACATTAGTGGATGGACAAATGGAAGGAATTCAAAAAACTTCCCAACAATCTCAGGAAGTAGCAGCGATAGCGGAAGAGACGTCGGCAGGAGCTCAGCAAGTGACAGAGTCGACAAAAGAGCAGGCGGCAGATATGGAAAAGGTTGAACAAGTTGCCAGGGAGTTGAAAGAACAGGCAAAACAGCTTCAATCTACGATTACAAGATTCCGTATTGAAGAGGAGCAGGGCTGATTTCAACAAAGCCGGCTGCTTTTCTCTTCTTTTTATTTTGTTCAAACGGCGTCATCTGCCATCTAAAGTGCGACATTCGGCAGATTTTGTGGAAAGAAAGGACACATCTGTGTGTATACTGCCACTGTCGGTTTTCTGTCTTTGAAAACAGCCGGCATCTGGGACGGAAGAGATCTCAGAGCGAATATACTTTATATTTTTTGTAGGGTGTGCCAAAATAAAGTTAAAAGAAAAAATTTCTGCGAAAGTGGTTTCGGCTTTGGCCGAGAAGGAGGAACAAACATGAAAGTAGCGATTGCGTCCGATCACGGCGGAATTCATATAAGAGCAGAAATAAAAAAATTACTGGAAGAACTAGGAATAGATTATGAGGATTTTGGCTGCAATTGTGAAACGGAAACTTCTGTCGATTATCCGGATTATGCTTTGCCTGTTGCTGAAAAAGTGGCGAACGGAGAGTTTGACCGCGCCATTCTCATTTGCGGAACTGGAGTTGGAATGAGTATTTCGGCCAATAAAGTAAAGGGAATCCGCTGTGCTCTTGTACATGATGTTTATACGGCAAAATTAACCCGCAAACACAACGACAGCAATATTCTCGCCATGGGCGAACGCGTCATCGGACCGGGTCTTGCCAGGGAAATTGCCGAAGTGTGGCTGACCACGGAGTTTGAAGGCGGCCGCCATGAACGTCGAATTGGAAAAATTAAAGAATATGAAGAAAAACATTTGACAGATAAAAATGACCGCTCATAACAGCAGAAGAACAGGTTTTGGAAAAACGAATAGAAGGACGGTGGAAAGCTACGGAAGAAGAAAGATTTGAATGGGAAAAACAACTTTCGCTCATTTTGCGGGAGTTTCAAGAACAAGCGCAGTTGAAAAAGGGCCAAATTTTTGTAGTAGGCTGTTCCACTTCCGAAGTGGCGGGAAAGAAAATTGGCACATCAGGTACAATCTCCATAGCGGAAGCCATTTTTAACAAGCTTCAATCCTTTGCGAAACAGAACGGAATCTTTTTGGCATTTCAGTGCTGCGAACATTTAAATCGTGCGCTCGTCGTTGAAAAAGAGCTGGCCATTCGGGAGCGTTTGGAGGAAGTATCCGTTGTTCCCGTGCCGAAAGCGGGCGGTGCTATGGCAGCTTTTGCATACCGATATTTACAAGACCCTACGGTTGTAGAGTTTATAAAAGCGGATGCAGGGATAGATATCGGCGATACGTTCATTGGAATGCATTTGAAACATGTGGCTGTACCGGTTCGGGTATCCGTCAAAACGTTGGGAGAAGCACATGTTACGCTTGCCAAGACACGTCCGAAGCTGATCGGTGGTCCGCGGGCCGTGTATGATACCGTTGAAACAAGCGAAAACGGCACCTGCCGTTGAAAATTTCGCCGTATCGTATCGGTTCAAAAAGGCATTTCACTTTGTTTTATACTCGATGGATGGCAGTCCATCCATTGTTAAAAAGATATTTTATTGGAAAAGGCTGTTCCAAAGGGCTCTTATTGGACTTTTGGAACAGCCTTTTCTTTAAAGAATTTGTTCTCTTTAGAGTTTGATAAAATGAGTAGGGCAAATGTGGAAACGTATGAAGACCTTTGATACAGGCACGATTTTATCAAAAAGTCCATTTTGCTTAACACTTTCAAACGGTGAGGTGAAATGGAAGGACTAGGATGTCCCGTTTCATTTAAGGGAAAAATAACATCCGGTAAACCAGGATTTGGATAAAGCAAAAAATCAAAAACCGCCTTTAATAACCCGAAAAAATCGTGTTAAAATAAAAAAGAATTTGAAAAATGAGAAAAGGCTTTGTGTTGCTATAACTTAAAGGAGGAACAAGAATGGGTAAACTTGCTGAACAAGATCAAGCTGTATATGAAGCTATCCAGAAAGAATTGAACAGGCAAAGAGCGAAAATTGAATTAATCGCTTCAGAAAACTTTGTCAGCCAAGCTGTGATGGAGGCACAAGGATCCGTATTAACGAATAAATATGCAGAAGGTTATCCAGGAAAACGATATTACGGCGGCTGCGAATATGTCGATATTGTAGAAAACATCGCACGCGAACGGGCAAAGGAAATCTTTGGAGCAGAACATGTGAATGTTCAACCGCATTCCGGGGCTCAAGCAAATATGGCGGTTTATTTCAGTGTTTTGGAACATGGCGATACGGTTCTAGGGATGAATTTATCCCACGGCGGCCATTTAACACATGGAAGTCCGGTAAACTTTAGCGGGGTGCAATATCAATTCGTGGAATATGGCGTGGACAAAGAAACGCATCGAATTGACTACGAAGATGTTCGCAACAAAGCATTGAAACACAAACCAAAGCTTATTGTGGCCGGTGCCAGCGCCTACCCGCGTATTATTGATTTTGCAAAATTCCGGGAAATTGCTGATGAAGTTGGCGCATATTTAATGGTCGATATGGCTCATATCGCTGGTCTTGTAGCAGCTGGTTTACACCCAAATCCGGTTCCGTATGCTCATTTTGTGACCACCACTACGCATAAAACGTTGCGGGGGCCGCGTGGTGGAATGATTTTGTGCAAAGAAGAGTTTGCCAAGAAGATCGATAAAGCCATTTTCCCTGGCATTCAAGGCGGTCCGCTCATGCATGTGATTGCAGCGAAAGCGGTTGCTCTTGGGGAAGTCATGCAAGATTCTTTCAAAGTGTATGCACAAAATATCATTGATAATGCAAAACGGCTGGCGGAAGGGCTGCAAAAAGAAGGATTGAAATTAGTTTCAGACGGTACGGATAATCATTTGCTTCTTGTTGATGTCCGTTCATTAGGGCTGACAGGAAAAGAAGCAGAAAAAGTGTTAGATGATATCGGCATTACTGTCAATAAAAATACGATTCCGTATGATCCGGAAAGCCCGTTTGTGACAAGCGGCATTCGAATTGGAACGGCTGCGGTCACTACTCGTGGATTTGGTTTGGCGGAAATGGATGAAGTGGCGTCCATTATTGGCTTCGCTCTGAAAAATCGCGATAACGAAGCGAAATTGAACGAGGCAAAAGCAAGAGTGGCTGCGTTGACAGAAAAATTCCCGCTTTACGAAGGGGCTTCTGTACGCTAAAAGTTTTCCCGTTTTACGGACGATGGTCTCCGCCTCAAACGGAGGAGAGCGTCAAGATGCGGAATGGCTAAAATCTTGTGGACCAAAAAAATGCTTGAGCCGGAAGGAATTTTTAATCCGGTAAAAATCGATTAAATCGATTAAAAAGAGTTTTGAAATAAATGGACAAGGAGGGGGCTTAAGTCTCTTCCTTTTCTTGTCCAACCGGCCGTTGAACAGAATGGCTTTCTCATTTTGAAAGAAAAAGAGTGCGCTTCCTCCTGAACAAATGGTTTTCTCTCCCGTCGGTGATCACGTTTTTATGATCCTTTCTTGATGATCCTTATGTTTTTTTGTAAAATAAGCAGAAGTATGTAGAACTTTGTCATGGCTAGATGAAAGTTACATAGTGAAAATCATCAAAGGGGCGAGATTCGTGGCGAAAGTATATGTATTTGATCACCCGTTAATCCAGCATAAGTTGACTTTTATAAGGGATAAAAATACCGGGACAAAGGAGTTTCGGGAACTGGTCGATGAAGTGGCCACTCTAATGGCGTTTGAGATTACCCGTGACATGCCTTTGGAAGAAATTGAAGTGGAAACGCCTGTTGGAAAAGCAAACGCAAAGATTTTATCAGGCAAGAAGATAGGGGTCGTTCCGATATTGCGTGCCGGTATTGGAATGGTTGACGGCATCTTAAAGCTTATTCCTGCTGCTAAAGTAGGTCATATCGGATTATACAGGGATCCCGAAACGTTAAAGCCAGTTGAGTATTACGTGAAGCTTCCATCCGATGTGGAGGAAAGGGATTTTATATTAGTGGACCCGATGCTGGCAACGGGCGGATCTGCCGTTGAAGCGGTTAATTCCTTGAAGAAACGCGGCGCCAAAAGTATTAAATTTATGTGCCTGATCGCTGCTCCGGAAGGGGTTGAAACACTAAAAAAAGCCCATCCAGATGTTGACATTTATATCGCTGCTTTAGATGAAAAACTAAACGAAAAAGGATATATTGTTCCGGGTCTCGGAGACGCGGGAGACCGATTATTTGGTACAAAATAAGGTAGAGTAGGTGCGAATATGAGTGCTCCAATTAAAGTGATGACCATTTTCGGCACCCGGCCGGAAGCCATTAAGATGGCTCCGCTTGTGCTTGAATTAGAAAAGTATCCGGAAGACTTTGAAACGATTGTGACAGTAACCGCCCAGCATCGTCAAATGTTGGATCAAGTGCTGGATATATTCGGAATTGAACCTCATTATGACCTCAATATCATGAAAGATCGGCAAACATTGACAGATGTGACGACAAAAGGCTTGGAAGGTCTTGATAAAGTAATGAAAGAAGTCAAGCCTGACATTGTTTTGGTGCATGGAGATACGACGACAACGTTTATTGCGAGTCTCGCGGCGTTTTACAACCAAATTGCAGTTGGACATGTCGAAGCGGGGCTCAGAACATGGAATAAGTATTCTCCGTTTCCTGAAGAAATGAATCGGCAGCTGACGGGTGTTCTTGCTGATATTCATTTTGCACCGACGGCCAAAGCGGAAGCCAATTTGATTCAGGAGAACAAAAAGAAAGACACTATTTTCGTTACGGGAAACACAGCCATCGATGCGTTAAAAACAACGGTCAAAAGCGACTATCAGCATGAGATTTTAACGAAGGTCGGAAATGACCGGCTGATCTTATTGACTGCCCATAGGAGAGAAAATTTGGGCGAACCTATGCGCAATATGTTTCGGGCTATTAAGAGAATTGTAGAGGAATTGAAGGATGTTCAAGTGGTTTATCCGGTTCATTTGAATCCCGCTGTACGGGAAATAGCCGGGGAGATTCTCGGAGATAATGAAAGAATCCATTTAATTGAACCGCTTGATGTGATTGATTTTCATAATTTTGCAGCCCGTGCCCACCTCATCTTAACGGATTCAGGAGGAGTGCAGGAAGAAGCCCCTTCCCTTGGTGTGCCGGTCTTGGTTCTTCGGGATACAACCGAACGGCCCGAGGGGATTGAAGCGGGTACACTGAAACTTGCCGGGGTGGAAGAAGAGCGTATTTATCGATTGACTAAAGAACTTTTAACGGACCCGCATGAATATGAGAAAATGGCAAAAGCCGTCAACCCTTATGGGGATGGAGAAGCATCCCGCCGAATTGTGGAAGCGGTGCGCTATTATTTCAAAAGAACGAGCCAAAAACCGGATCGTTTTTCATAGAGCCTTCACGTGCGGGAGGCTCTTCATGAACACCTGTTCATCACGAGCGAGAAGAGCAAAAAGGGGACGAGAGTTCAGACTTCTTGGATGCTGAAATGGAAGGGGTTTGATTAATCGTTCTCTTCAGATTAAATAATTCAAAAAAAGTTCACTGTATTTGTGAAAACTTTGTGAAAATTTAAGGAATACATGTTGTCTTTTCACTCTAAACACATTGACATTGCAAGGTCTCTATTGTATGCTTACAAAGGGAATAATAGAAGTTATTTGAATAAACTGAGCGTGGTGAAAACGCTTGTATTTTTTTGGAGTTCGGGTCAGCTCCCGCTTGAATGTGAGGGTGATGAATGGCTCAAAAACATAAAAGTCCATTTCGGGCAATGGCTCTCTACAGCACCATCTTATCTCAGCTGGCAGGATCTGTTTTGATCGGGATATTTCTCGGTAGATGGATCGATGGCAAATGCCAAACAGAACCTCTGTTTTTAGTGATTGGGCTTTTATCGGGATTAGCGGCCGGAATACTGGCGATGCTGCGTACAATACGCCGTTTCAATTCAGGGGATTAGTGCGTTAAAATATTTGAAAGCTATGAATGGCATTATTACTGTGAATTCTGCCAGTTCTCCATTTATCTGCTCCGCAAGGCATTTTCTATAGCTTGTATACAAGCATAGCCTGCCAATGGACAAGCCTGGAATTTATCGGGGGTTCGGTGAGCCTGTCCGATATTGTCAAAAAGCTGAGGTCTTGACGTTTTACCTAACAGGCAAAACAGCCTCATTGCTGCCCTTCGCTTTCCGGGTTGAATTCTTCTCCTTATATTTCAATATAGAAATAATGACAGTAAATGTCATTATGATAGATTTAATGAATCCATTCTAATTTAAGTAACGTGGAAGAGAGGTGATAAGAATTGGAACATGAAGCTCCAATAGTGGAATTTATGGGTCTTACTTTTAACCTGTCCAATGTTTTAATGATCACAGTGGCAAGTGTAATTGTATTCTTAATTGCGGTCATCTCCACACGGAAGCTTGCTTTGAAACCGACAGGAATGCAAAATTTCATGGAATGGATCATGGATTTCGTAAAGAATATCATTCAAAGCAACATGGATTGGAAAACGGGCGGGCGTTTTCATATTCTCGGCCTTACTTTGATTATGTATATTTTTGTATCCAATATGCTAGGTCTTCCATTTTCCGTTGTGGTAGATCACAAGTTATGGTGGAAGTCGCCGACATCCGACCCTGCCATTACACTTACGCTTGCAGTTATGATTGTAGTATTAACTCATTATTACGGCGTAAAGATGAAAGGGTTTGGCGGATATGTACGGGGATACTTTGAACCGATGAAACTTTTATTCCCTTTAAAAATAATCGAAGAATTCGCCAATACATTGACTCTGGGGCTCCGGCTTTACGGAAACATCTACGCGGGGGAAATCTTGCTTTCGCTGTTGGCTGGTGGTTTGGCGTCAAGTGTCGGTGGCACTATTGCGGCCATTATTCCGACAATTGCATGGCAAGCTTTCAGTATTTTTGTCGGTTCAATCCAAGCATTTATTTTCACGATGTTAACAATGGTTTACATGGCTCATAAAATCAGCCAAGACCATTAAACATAAATTCATTATATCATTATTTGAAAGAAGAACTTTTTATATATTTTAAAGGAGGAACTTAATCATGAGTTTAGGTGTAATAGCAGCAGCAATTGCAATAGGGTTGGCAGCAATTGGGGCAGGTGTCGGTAACGGTTTAATCGTATCTCGTACGGTACAAGGTATTTCTCGTCAACCAGAACTACGCGGGATGCTTCAAACGGTTATGTTCATTGGGGTAGCGTTAGTTGAAGCGATTCCGATTATTGCCGTAGTTATCGCATTCATGGTTTTGAATCGATAATCACTGGAATTAAGTTGCAAATGGCGAAGATCATTCCACGCGAACCTTCGCCATTCCTTTATGTACCGTATTCTTGCTGGATTGTTATGGTTAGGGAGCTGACTCTTGAAGGGAGTGAATAATACGTGTTGACAAACGCGCTTGTATTGGGAGAAGCACACATCAACAGTGGAGATATCATCTTCCAATTATTGATGTTTATTATTTTATTGGCGTTGTTAAAGAAATATGCATGGGGCCCGCTCGTGGGAATCATGAAACAGCGCGAAGATCATATTGCGAATGAAATTGAAGCGGCGGAAAAGAGCCGTGTTGAAGCGAATAAATTTTTAGAAGAAACTCGTCAAGAACTGAAAAAAGCGAGAGAAGATGCCCAAGCTCTAATCGAAAATGCCAAAAAACAAGGTGAACGGCAAAAAGATGAGATTATTGCCGCAGCTAGACAAGAAGCAGAACGCTTGAAAGAGTCCGCAAAAGCTGAAATCAATCGTCAAAAAGAACAAGCAGTGGCAGAATTGCGTGATCAAGTGGCCTCTTTATCTGTATTGATTGCTTCGAAAGTCATTGAAAAAGAATTGAGCGAACAAGATCAAGAAAAATTAATCCAAGATTTTATTAAAGAGGCAGGAGAAGGGCGATGAGTAATTCTATAGTAGCCAATCGCTATGCGGCAGCTCTTTTCCAAGTTGCAAAAGAGAACGATCAAGTAGCTCTGATTGGGGAACAGATGAGTGTAGTAAAAGAGGTTTTACAGCAAACACCGGAATTGCTGTTCTTCTTGAAACTGCCGAAAGTGGACATGTCCAAAAAGAAAGAATTAGTTAAACAGGCGTTTTCAACTGCTTCTCCGTTTATTGTCAATACATTGCTTCTTATGATGGAAAACCACCGCGAAGATCACCTGTTGGAAATGGCTGAAGAATACATAGCCTTGGCCAATAACGAGCGTGGAATTGCAGAAGCGACGGTGACGAGTGTACGCCCATTAAATGAAGAAGAAAAATCTTCACTGTCAGCTGTATTGGCTGAAAAAGTCGGGAAGCAAACTTTGAAAATTGAAAATGTTGTGGATCCGAAGCTTTTAGGAGGCTTGAAAGTCAGAATCGGGAATCGCATTATTGACGGCAGCCTTCGCGGAAAGCTTGATCGGTTAAAACAATTGATTAGCTAGACTATACAACGTATACGTATAAATCATTAAACGGCGAGCAGCACTCGTTGCAGAGTCTCTCGCTTATTCGTTGAATGAATGGCGTGAAATAGCGGGACGACAACTATAACGCTATTTCCTTTCATTCTGCTCTATAAATAAGAAGGGGTGAAACGCATGAGCATCAAAGCTGAAGAAATCAGCGCGCTGATAAGAAAGCAAATCGAAAATTATCAGGCGGATATGGAAGTAAATGATGTAGGCACTGTCATCCAGGTCGGTGACGGTATTGCTCGTGCCCACGGCCTTGATCATGTCATGGCTGGCGAGCTTTTGGAGTTTTCAAATGGCGTTATGGGATTGGCGCAGAACTTGGAAGAAAATAACGTAGGGATCGTCATTTTAGGACCATATACGGATATTCGTGAAGGAGACGAAGTTCGTCGTACAGGACGTATTATGGAAGTTCCGGTTGGAGAAGAACTCATTGGTCGTGTTGTAAATCCTCTCGGACAACCGGTTGATGGTCTTGGACCGATTAATACGAAAAAAACTCGTCCAATTGAAAGTCCTGCTCCAGGGGTAATGGATCGTAAATCTGTTCATGAACCTCTTCAAACAGGTATTAAAGTCATTGACGCTCTTGTACCGATCGGAAGAGGACAACGGGAGTTAATTATCGGGGACCGTCAAACAGGTAAAACATCCATCGCGATTGACACGATTATCAACCAAAAAGACCAAAACATGATTTGTATTTATGTGGCAATCGGCCAAAAAGAATCGACGGTTCGGACAACGGTTGAAACGCTGCGCAAAAATGGCGCATTAGATTATACGATCGTGGTGACAGCTTCTGCATCACAACCAGCACCGTTATTGTATTTGGCACCTTATGCCGGCGTTGCGATGGGCGAAGAATTCATGTACAACGGCAAGCATGTGTTGGTCGTTTATGACGATTTATCCAAGCAAGCTGCTGCATACCGTGAACTTTCCTTGCTGCTCCGTCGTCCACCAGGCCGTGAAGCATATCCGGGGGATGTATTCTATCTTCACTCTCGTTTACTTGAACGTGCTGCAAAACTTAGCGATGCGAAAGGCGCTGGTTCGTTGACAGCATTGCCGTTTGTTGAAACACAAGCAGGGGATATTTCTGCCTATATCCCAACAAACGTTATTTCCATCACAGATGGACAAATTTTCTTGCAATCGGATTTATTCTTCTCCGGTGTACGCCCGGCTATTAACGCTGGTTTGTCTGTATCCCGTGTAGGGGGAGCCGCTCAAATTAAAGCCATGAAAAAAGTGGCCGGTACTTTGCGTTTGGACTTGGCATCCTATCGTGAATTGGAATCATTTGCTCAATTTGGTTCTGATCTTGATAAAGCGACTCAAGCAAAATTGGCTCGTGGTGCCCGTACCGTAGAAGTATTAAAGCAAGATTTAAATAAACCAATCAAAGTAGAAAAACAAGTCATGATTCTTTATGCGTTGACTCGCGGATTTTTAGATGACATCCCGGTAGAAGATATCCGCCGCTTTGAAGAAGAATTTTACGCTTGGTTGGATGAAAACGGACAAGCGGTGCTTGATCAAATCCGTTCCACAGGAAACTTGCCGAGCGACGAAGAGATGGCAGGGGCCATTAACGGCTTTAAGAAAACCTTTGCGAAATCCGAGTAACAAAATGGAATTCATTAAGTATAAGGGTGGTGAGAACGGATGGCATCGTTACGCGATATAAAAACTCGTATTAATACTACAAAGAAAACAAGCCAAATCACCAAGGCAATGCAATTGGTTTCCGCTTCGAAATTCAGCCGCGCGGAACTAAATGCCAAAGCATTTGTTCCGTATATGGAAAAAATGCAGGACGTCGTTGCCAGCATTGCGGCCGGAAGCAAAGATATCAAACATCCGATGCTGGTCTCCCGCCCCGTTAAAAAGACCGGGTATTTGGTGATCACCGCAGACCGGGGTTTGGCGGGAGCATATAACAGCAACGTTCTTCGCCTCGTTTACAACACCATTAAAGAACGCCACAAATCAGAAGATGAGTACGCGATTATTGTACTTGGACGAGTGGGCAGAGACTTCTTTGTAAATAGAGGAATGAATGTCGTCTATGATATGGTGGGAGTGCCCGATCATCCGAGTTTTACGGATATTCGGAGCATCGCGAATAAAACGGTGAACTTATATATAGACGGAACGTTCGATGAGCTTCATATGTACTACACTCATTATGTCAGCGCCATCGAACATGAAGTGACAGAGAAGCAACTTTTGCCTTTGACGGATGTTGCACCGGCGAATAAGCTTACTTCTTATGAATACGAACCTTCGGCGGAAGAAATATTGGATGTGCTGCTTCCGCAATACGCAGAAAGCCTGATATTTGGCGCCATTTTAGATTCTAAAGCGAGCGAACATTCATCACGGATGACAGCCATGAAAAATGCAACAGATAATGCTTTGGAACTGATCGACACTTTAACGCTGTCATACAACCGTGCACGCCAAGCTTCTATTACCCAAGAGATCACGGAAATTGTCAGCGGAGCATCTGCATTGGAGTAACTCTAGTTCGTTGCGGAAACAAGCGATAGAATTTTTGAATGTGGCAGTCTTTGATCTGCTAAAAGCTAGTTAGGAGGGAACATAATGAGCAAAGGACACGTTCTTCAAGTAATGGGTCCGGTAGTTGACGTGAAGTTCGAGAGCGGCCAGCTTCCCGATATATACAACGCGTTAAAAGTACAATACGAAGCAAAAACGGAATCAGAAGTAAGCATTGATCTCGTATTGGAAGTAGCGCTTCACTTAGGCGATGATACGGTTCGTACGATTGCCATGGCTTCCACAGACGGTCTGCAACGCGGAATGGAAGTAATCGATACAGGAAAACCGATCTCCGTTCCTGTCGGAGACGTAACATTAGGACGGGTATTTAACGTATTAGGGGAAACCATCGATTTAGATGAACCAATTCCTGAAGATGCACGCCGCGACCCTATTCATCGTCCAGCGCCAAAATTTGAACAACTTTCTACCGAAGTGGAAATATTGGAAACCGGAATTAAAGTAGTCGACTTGTTGGCGCCTTATATTAAAGGTGGTAAAATCGGTTTGTTCGGCGGTGCAGGAGTAGGAAAAACGGTTTTAATTCAAGAATTGATTAACAACATCGCACAAGAACACGGCGGTATTTCCGTATTTTCCGGTGTAGGAGAACGGACTCGTGAAGGTAATGACCTTTATCATGAAATGAAAGATTCCGGGGTTATCAGCAAAACGGCGATGGTGTTCGGTCAAATGAATGAGCCGCCTGGTGCCCGTATGCGTGTGGCCCTTACCGGTCTTACCATGGCTGAATATTTCCGTGATGAACAAGGACAAGACGTGCTTCTCTTCATTGACAATATTTTCCGGTTTACGCAAGCTGGTTCTGAGGTTTCCGCATTGTTGGGACGTATGCCTTCTGCGGTAGGTTATCAACCTACGTTGGCAACGGAAATGGGACAGCTTCAAGAACGGATTACATCTACAAATGTTGGTTCGGTTACATCGATTCAAGCGATTTATGTGCCTGCCGATGACTACACTGACCCGGCTCCAGCGACTACTTTCGCTCACTTGGATGCAACCACCAACCTTGAACGGAAACTTTCTGAAATGGGGATCTATCCGGCAGTAGACCCGCTTGCTTCTACGTCTCGAGCGTTGACACCTGAAATCGTCGGCGAAGAGCATTATAAAGTGGCTCGCCAAGTTCAGCAAACGCTGCAACGCTACAGAGAATTGCAAGATATCATCGCCATTTTAGGGATGGATGAATTAAGCGACGAAGATAAACTTGTTGTACATCGCGCTCGCCGCATTCAATTCTTCTTATCTCAAAACTTCCACGTGGCGGAACAATTTACGGGACAACCTGGTTCCTATGTGCCTGTAAAAGAAACGGTAAGAGGGTTCAAAGAAATTCTGGAAGGAAAATATGACCATCTTCCGGAAGATGCATTCCGTCTTGTAGGTCCGATCGAAGATGTAATCGAAAAAGCGAAAGAAATGGGAGTAGAAGTATAATAAAAGGGTTCAGGAGGTATTCATATGAAAACAATGAAAGTCACTGTCGTCACTCCTGATGGCCCGGTTCATGAATCAGAAGCGGAAATGGTAAGTACCAGAGCGACCAGTGGGGAGCTCGGTATCTTACCCGGACATATTCCGTTGGTTGCTCCTTTAGAAATCGGTGCTGTTCGTTTAAAAAATGGCAATAAAACACAATGGATTGCTGTCAGTGGAGGCTTTTTGGAAGTACGTCCTGATCGAGTGACGATTTTGGCGCAAGCTGCTGAAAGGGCGGAAGATATTGATATTGAACGTGCTCAAGCAGCAAAAGAACGAGCAGAGCGCCGTCTGCGGCAAGAAAACATGGATAATAAGAGGGCAGAATTGGCATTAAAACGGGCTGTGAACCGCATCAATATATACAAACATAAATAATTGGAATGACCAACCTGGGCTGATCTGAACAGGAAATTTCCGCTTTCTTGTTTGGATCAGCTTTTTTATCGGACTAATGAAATGATCATTCTGCTTTTCGTTTATCTATTGCTCACCGTAAAAAAGAATGGTTGCTGACTTTTTCCGTTTATTTTTAGGTAAGACGTTAAACGGAATAAAGGCTGATTTTATGGAAAAAATGGTCATATCAGCGGGAGTTTGGAACGAAAAATATGGAAGCAGGAAAGAGAAGGCATGGTCTTTAGAGTGAGAGGAAGGTTGACCTGTTGATTTTTGATTGAATTGAAAGAATAGGAATCATTCATGGGGGAATTAAATCTCTTTTTTCAAAAGAATGAAACCATCATTCTCAAGAAGAGACTATGTTGTTCGGCCAATCATCGGTAAGGATGGATCACCGATTAGAAAGTGGAATGACAGTCGTTCTCTATGTAAGATTTATGCTACAATAGCTGGCAGGTGGAAAACCTGGAAGGAGAGGTCAGGATGGTTGCACAATTTGGACAACAAGCGCTCCTCAGCATTCTTTCCCATTTGGTGTTTATTGCGATTACATTTTGGGCTTTGCAAGCGCTAAGGTTTGAGAAGCTGATTAAACCCAATAGAGTCTTTCAAGCCAGGCTGTTATACGTCTTGTTGACAATTGCTATTGGTTCAGTGGTCAGCCAATTTTTCTTGGATTATTTGCTATGGTCGCAGCAGCTGCCAATGATGTTTCAATAATTTCTGTTTTTTTGGATCGGAAAAGCGGCCGGAAAGATGACGATTCCTCTTGATCATAGGGAAAATGAATCGATTTTCAATTTTGGATGGTCCTGAGAATTTAGTTCGTTCTTCACACTTGAATTTTTAAAAATTTTATTTATTATTTTCTTTGGATGCAGTTTTTTTAAACTGCTTTTTGTTTGCTTGATTAGCAAGTGAAAATGTACACAAGACTCATTGTTGAAAGATGACGATTATTCCCACGTATTTCTCCCAGGTAACCGGAAACACTGTTACCAAAGGGGAGAAGATGTATGAAAGGAAATTATATCATTTTCGTCATTATTATTGGCATAATGGGTTTTTCAATCGTACTTTTGGGGAAAAACACGATAGCGGTGAATCCGAAACCGGAAATCGAAACACTTGCTAATCTGGCGGAAAGTATGAATGGAACGATTTCTTCATGGTCTTTACACACGAGGGAACCGATTCAAAGTGAAAAAATTGGACAAACTGTACGGAAGCTTCAGGCGGAGTTTTCACACTGGGCTTGGTCCAAAAATACAAATAGTAATGAGAGTTCATACTCTGCTGTATCAACCAAAGGAAATATCCGCCAAACCATTCAAATTGTTTCCAATGAAAACGAACAATCGTATGTCCTTTATACAGTTGAAGGAAGTGACCTGAAAAAAGAAAATCTTTCTTTTATTCATGGAGGGTTTGAAGAAAATTACTCGAAAATTTTTAGTCACCACCCTCTGGTTTTCTCTTGTATAAAGGGGAAGTTCAATGGTAAACTTAAGGAAGTTTTGTCAAATCAAGTTTCCTCTATGATGACGGCATTAAATGCAAAAGAAACGGAAGCACTGAAAGAAGACAATCTCTATTCCATTTCAGCTTATTCAAAACAATTCAGTCAGAGCTTACCTCTGAAAGAAAAACGGATGAATTTGCAAATTGGATTGAGAGAAGAACAATTGGACGCCAATACATCCTTTGTCATTGGCACACCAATCATTACAGTTGAATATTAATATAGAGAATTAGGACGCGGAGGGGAATACTCTTGGAAAAAATCATCGTCCGCGGCGGAAAAAGGCTGAACGGCACAGTGAAAGTGGAAGGCGCAAAAAACGCCGTTCTCCCTGTTATCGCTGCAACAATATTAGCAAGTAAAGGAAAAAGTATCATTCGTGATGTACCTGCTCTCTCCGATGTGTATACCATTAACGAAGTGCTGCGTCATTTAAACTGTGACGTGAACTTTGAAGACAATACAATCATAGTAGACGCATCTAGAGAGGTTTTTGTAGAGGCCCCGTTTGAATATGTACGAAAAATGAGGGCGTCTGTATTAGTCATGGGCTCGTTGCTTGCCCGTACAGGTAAAGCGCGGGTAGCCCTTCCAGGTGGCTGTGCAATTGGATCCAGACCGATCGATCAGCATTTAAAAGGCTTTGAAGCAATGGGGGCTGTTGTCAAAGTTGGCAACGGTTTTATAGAAGCGGAAGTTCCCGGCCGATTGAAAGGTGCGAAAATTTACCTTGATTTTCCTAGTGTAGGAGCGACCGAAAATATATTGATGGCTGCTGTATTGGCAGAAGGAACAACGATCATTGAAAACTGCGCCAAAGAACCGGAAATTGTCGATCTAGCGAATTTTCTCAATAAAATGGGAGCAAATGTTAGAGGAGCAGGTACAGGTACGATTCGTGTAGAAGGCGTTGATTATTTAACTGGGGCGGAACATGCCATTATTCCAGACCGAATCGAAGCCGGCACTTTTATGACAGCTGCGGCTATTACGGGAGGAAATGTACTGGTTCAAGGAGCTGTTCCTGAGCATCTTACCTCTCTTATTGCCAAATTGGAAGAAATGGGCGTGACTGTCATTGAAGAAGCGAACGGCATCCGAGTCATCGGTCCGGAAAAGTTAAAAGCTGTGGACATTAAAACGATGCCGCATCCCGGTTTCCCGACAGACATGCAATCACAAATGATGGCTCTTTTGCTGAAAGCAGAAGGTACCAGTGTGATTACGGAAACAGTATTTGAAAACCGGTTTATGCATGTGGAAGAATTCCGACGCATGAATGCGAACATTAAAATTGAAGGACGTTCCGTTATTATTAACGGTCCATGCAAACTTCAGGGAGCTGAAGTAACGGCTACCGATTTGCGTGCAGCAGCTGCGTTGATACTTGCAGGCTTAGTCGCTGACGGCTATACCCGTGTAACGGAATTAAAGCATTTGGACCGGGGATATGTGAATTTCCATGGTAAGCTGGCCTCGCTGGGAGCCGATATCATCCGCGTTGACGAAGAAGACCAAGAAACCTTGACGGAAAAAGTTGCCATCACAGATGTGAAAGCGTGATGGTCGGCCCGCTTGTGATAGAAAGCGGGCTTTTTTCATGTTTTCCACCAACGGGCGGCCTCTTTTATTTCCCCGTTCGAAAAAGAATCCATCCACCATTATGCCCCGATGATCCGGACTCTATTCATCAAATTTCTGACATAAAAGCTTGTCCTCCGCCATATGTTGGAGATGAGAAAAGCTATTGCCTTTTCTGTCTCAAAAAACGTTACTGGAGGACGTAATACATGATGAAGAACTGGAACCCACTGTTTATTTTATTAGCTATTCTGACTACATCAGCGATGATTATACCGGCCTTGCTTGTCATTCCGTTTTCCGATCAAGGGACGAGCGGAAAAATGACTGAAAAGATTTCAGCGAATAAGAGCCAATCTCAGTTGGAAAAACAATCAAGCGTAGAAGTGGCGGTATATAGATCCCAACTTCATAAAACGGAAAAAGAGCCGTTGGAAAAATATGTGGCTGGTGTGGTGGCCTCGGAAATGCCGGCGGATTTTGAAATGGAAGCATTAAAAGCGCAAGCCTTAACGGCTAGAACGTTTATTGTCAAAAAATTAATGAAAGGTTCTGATGCGCCGGACGGAGCGGATGTTACCGATACGGTGAAAGATCAAGTGTACAAAAGCCCTGAGGAATTAAAACAAATATGGGGAAAAGATTATCAGTGGAAGATGAAAAAAATAGAAGAAGCGGTGGGTCAAACGGCTGGAAAAATTTTAACTTATAATGGAGAACCTATCTTAGCTTCGTTTTTTTCGACAAGCAACGGTTATACAGAAAACTCGGAGGATTATTGGAAACAGCCGATACCGTATTTAAAAAGCGTCAAAAGCCCATGGGATAAAAAATCTCCGCAATATTACTCCAAGACGGTCATCCCCGTAAAAGAGTTTGAAAAAAAATTAGGGGTTCATTTAAAAAATAAAAAAGATGCCGGTACTGTCATCCAACGGACAGCTGGCAATCGAGTCGGGAAAGTCTTGATTGCTGGGAAAGAATTTACGGGAAGGGAGATAAGGGAAAAGCTTGGGCTGAAGTCTGCAGATTTTTCCTGGGGGATAAAAGGCGATCATATGACGATTACGACAAAAGGATACGGCCACGGGGTTGGTATGAGCCAATACGGTGCTAATGGAATGGCAAAAGAAGGGGAAAATTACATACAGATTTTACAATATTATTATCAACATGTGCAAATTGCCTCTTCAGACGATTATTTGAAAAACCGGATCACCGCGCAAAAATCAAGTGAAAACGGAAAGAAAACGGCGATTCCTTAAAAGGTGAGGGATCTTCGCCTTTTTCATAATGAGACTCACTTCTTTGGAAGACAAGACAGGCAGCATTTTCTGGATGGGACCATTATTCGGGAAATGCTGCCTTTTTTTAACCTTATAACTGTAGATGAGCAAATTCGCTAACATAAATTTACAACCAAACAAAAAAAGAGACATGAACCCGATTCCTTGATTAGAATAGATGTGTCACCAAAACTATTCACAAGGAGGTTCATGTCTCATGAATAGATTAGCACATCATCAAGGAATCCACAAGTTTTTCACGATGTTGGGGTTGGCACTTTATTTTTCAAAACCTGTCATGAAGCATCTCGTTCATATCGTGGATGCGCTGACCACCAAAGGATTTGCGGGAACATTGACCGATCTTCATCATTGGAGCTTTCATCCGAACCACCGCACGACACTCAGCCATTTTTTCACGAAAAGCCCTTGGGATGAAGAGACGCTGCTTCGCAAACTTCAACAGTGGATGCTTCGTCGTGTCGAACGCATCGCCAAACAGGAGAATCAACCCCTTTTTGTTTCGATCGATGATACGATTTGCCAAAAAACCAAGCCTTCGTCACAGGCAACGCACGCCATTCAAGGGTGTGATTGGCACTATTCTCACACAGAGAAAAAGTCGATCTGGGGACATTCTCTCGTTTGGCTCATGGTTCATACGATGACCCAGGCTTTTCCCTTTGCGTTCCGCCTCTACGACAAGGCGGCTGGGAAAAGCAAGGGGGAACTCGCGATCGAGATGCTTTCTTCTTTGGATGTACACCGTCCTGTTTATGTGCTGATGGACTCTTGGTATCCATCGCAAACGCTCGTGGAAGCTTGTCTGAAAAAGGGATTCCACGTAATCGCAATGCTCAAGGCCAATCGGCTTCTTTATCCAAAAGGCATTGCGGTTCAGGTGAGGGAGTTTGCCCGCTACATCGAACCGAAAGACACTCACCTCGTCACGGTGGGAGAAGAGTGTTATCGGGTTTATCGCTACGAAGGCTCTCTCAAAGGTCTCGATGATGCCGTGGTGCTGCTCGCTTGGAAAGCCGATCAGCCGATGACATCGGAACATCTTCACTGCGTCTTGAGCACCGACCGGGATCTAAGCGATGAAGAGATCTTGCGCTACTATGCCCAGCGTTGGTCGATCGAATGTTTTTTCCGTCAAGCGAAAGACCAGCTGAAACTCGATGGATACCGCGTTCGCGGACGTCGGGCGGTGAAACGCTACTGGATCTTGGTGCAGCTTGCTTACGTGTACAGCATGTTCGAGTCGAACAGCGATTTTTCTGATGGGCTCGATCTTCTGCGCAAGAGAAAAGGACATAGCCTCGTGGAGTTCATTTACCGTGCAGCGAAACAAAATATTCCCATTGATACCGTGAAAAAACAGCTCCACGTGGCATAAGGGGTACCCTGTTTGTCTCTTTTACATGGTAATTATTGTAATTAAAATTGCTCAACTACAGCTTATAATATAAAACCCCAGAATATGGTGTCGCGATTACGTGAATAATTTTAAATGGATTATCGAAAAATAAAAAGTAAAAAAATTTTTTGAAAAAAGGTATAGAATTCACCCGACCTGTTCAAAATGGTAGCTGAGGTGATGAAAAGTGAGAGAGGAAGAAAAGAAACGAATTTCTCTAAGGATGAAAACTTTCTTTAAAAAACGTTGGGTATTTCCGAGCTTATATCTTGTCATTGCTGCCCTTTTAATAGCCGGTATTGTATGGTATCAAACAACTGAAGATAACAATGCGACGAAAGATCAGGGCCAACAACAATCCGCTGACAACAGCAGCCGTGAGCCTTCGGTGGAAGTCAATACGGCGCTGGAAACCGTGAAGCTTCCATTGGAAAATCCGGATGAAGCCGTTATTAAGCAAAAATTTTATGACAAAAACGTTTCCCAAAAGGAACAAGAAGCCGCACTAGTAGTTTATAACAATACGTATTATCCCAATACAGGAATTGATATTGGTGTGAAAGATGGAAAAAGCTTCGATGTAACGGCGGCGTTGAGCGGAAAAGTAACGAACATTCAAGAAGATGCTTTGCTTGGCAATGTCATTGAAATTGAACATGAAAAAGGAATTGTCACACAATATCAATCTGTGAAAGACATACAAGTCAAAGAAGGCGAAAATGTAAAACAGGGGCAAGTGATCGGAAAAGCAGGAAACAGTGTGTTTAACGAAAAAGCGGGTGTTCATGTCCATTTTGAAATTCGCAAAAACAACACTCCTTTAAATCCTGAACAATATCTCAACAAAACCGTCCAGTAATTTATAGATGCACAGAGAGTGAAAGGAATAAACTCTCTGTTTTTTTATGTGCGCCCGGCATGTACATGAACTATAGGGTGTAAGTCCCGAACCCCGAAGACAGAAGTAGAGGTTAGCCAAGAGCAAGGGTGTCCGTGGTGACGCGGAATCTGAAGGAAGCTGGAGGCAAAACACCGGTCCGAGGAACACGAACCTCATATAAGGCTAGGTATGATGGAGTGAGTTTGCATAACAAAACAAAGCTCTTTCTGTCGAAGGTCATATCGAGTAAATGAGGCGGATAGATGGTGTGAAAGTGCATGTACTTACCCGGGGAGGTCTGGCGGATAGGTGAAGTACTCTTCATAACCTACTTAGTGATAAGTAGCTGAACCGTCAGAAGTCAGCAGAGGTCATAGTATTAGTTGGTCTAGAACAACTAAGAAGGACCGAACAATGAAGAGAGAATAGCCCTTGGTATTCAGTGAGTCATGATGAACACAGAAAACGTAGTACCTCACTTGAGGGAGGAAGCGGTGAATCCCGTGGGAGACCTCTTGGAGGGTGGAGTGACCACTGGCATAAAGAGAACAGCTATTCACGGAAGTTATAAAGACTTGCGTCAATTATCTTAATTGAACCGCCGTATACGGAACCGTACGTACGGTGGTGTGAGAGGACGGGAGTTAATCGCTCCCTCCTACTCGATTTTCATTTGAACTTGGAACAAAGGAATCCATCCGTTTTTTGAGCTGCTGCCATGCTGATTTTCACGACTGATTCTGTATCCGCCCGTAAAAAAGTCCCTTCATGCCTTGTCCTTAATACTGATTTCGTGCATATATTTTTAACCAAGCTAATAAAATGATTACAAACCTGCACAAAAATTAGAGAGAGTGTTTGAGGTGAGGAATCGTTAAAAAAGCAAATATCCAAAGGCAAAAAGACTTGATCAGTCGTGGTAAAGATAGAAAGCGATCTCGCTTTCTGCCGCATGCGCGGGGGAGGACCACCAATTTATTTTCATGCGGGAATACAGTACTTAAATGAAGTGAAAGCGAGTCTCATTTCACACTTCTCACATCCAATTTAGGGAGGGCGAGTGGTGTGCACGATTACATCAAAGAGAGAACGATCAAGATTGGAAAGTATATCGTGGAGACGAGAAAAACGGTTCGCGTGATCGCGAAGGAGTTTGGCGTATCCAAAAGTACTGTCCACAAAGATTTAACGGAACGATTGCCTGAAATAAATCCTGAACTAGCTAATGAAGTGAAAGCCATATTAGATTACCATAAATCGATCCGCCACCTGCGGGGTGGAGAAGCGACAAAGAAAAAGTACCGCGGGCATAATCCTGCCGCTTTGAAGCGGTAAGGAGAAAGAGGTGACCTGTTGCTGCAAAGGTCACCTCTTTTTCAGTTTCATGTCTTTTTCGCTCTCCTTTTGGAAAAACATTTATGATAAAATAGATAATTGGGGATATAGAACTTCATTTCAAAAAATTGTACATAAATGGAAGAAAAGAGGAAAGGAGCCCTTATACAACATGTTTTCAAAGGATATCGGGATTGACCTGGGGACGGCCAATGTGCTTATTCATGTAAAAGGACAAGGAATTGTGTTAAATGAACCGTCAGTCGTTGCGATTGACCGAAATTCAGGAAAAGTGCTGGCAGTCGGAGAAGAAGCAAGGCGCATGGTCGGAAGGACTCCGGGCAATATTGTCGCCATTCGGCCATTAAAAGACGGAGTGATTGCAGATTTTGACATTACAGAATCCATGCTAAGACATTTCTTAAATAAGTTAAACGTAAGCGGATTTATTTCCAAACCGCGAATTTTAATCTGCTGCCCGACGAATATTACGAGCGTGGAACAAAAAGCGATCCGAGAAGCAGCTGAAAAGAGCGGCGGGAAAAAAGTCTATTTAGAAGAAGAACCAAAAGTAGCTGCCATCGGGGCAGGAATGGATATCTTTCAGCCGAGCGGCAACATGGTGGTGGATATCGGCGGAGGAACGACCGACATTGCGGTGCTTTCGATGGGGGACATTGTTACTTCCGAGTCCATTAAAATAGCAGGCGACAACTTTGATATGGAAATTTTAAATTACATAAAAAAAGAGTATAAGCTGCTGATTGGAGAGCGTACGGCAGAACAAATTAAAATGACCATCGGAACGGTATACCCGGATGGTCATAATGAAGAAATGGATATCCGCGGCCGCGATATGGTCACTGGCCTTCCACGAACTTTAACGATTAACTCGAAAGAAATTGAAGGGGTTTTAAGAGAGTCCGTTGTATCCATTGTCCAAGCAGCCAAAAACGTGTTAGAAAAAACGCCGCCGGAGCTTTCTGCTGATATCATTGACCGCGGAGTGATGCTGACGGGAGGAGGAGCGCTGCTTCACGGCATTGACCAGCTGCTTTCGGATGAATTAAAAGTGCCGGTGCTCATTGCTGAAAATCCGATGAGTTGTGTAGCGGTAGGTACGGGAGTCATTTTGGATCATATTGATAAAATATCCAATCGGAAATTCATTTAAGGATGCAAGCCATATGGCGGGCATGGACTTCTACTACAGTTGGCAGGGATGAATTTTTTTCTAAAAAAGAGAAAGCATTGCCAAATGGTTTCCTGTATAATAAAACCAGCAATCCATTGCAGAGGTGAATCAATATGTTCAGAGGGTTTTATACAGCGGCTTCGGGCATGATCGCTCAACAAAGAAGAACAGAGCTGCTGACGAATAATATGGCTAATGCTAATACTCCCGGTTATAAAACGGATAAATCCTCGCTTCGGGCTTTTCCGGAAATGCTGTTAAGCCGCTTGGACGAATATGGCAAGCTGGCGAAAATCCCTTCTTATACAACGGTTGGGAGCTTAAATACGGGTGTCTATATGCAAGAAACCATTCCCAACTTTGTTCAAGGAGACTTGCAGGAAACAGGAAACAAAACCGATTTGGCGCTGTTGGATATATTCGTGCCGGGAAATCAAGGGGCTAATTCAAAGGGAACGGTCTTTTTTGCTGTCCAAGGGGCAAATGGCATACGGTATACACGCAATGGGAATTTTACTGTCAATGGACTTGGCTATTTGACAACGGCTGACGGTTTGAATGTTCTCGATACGAACGGAAATCCAATCAGGGTTCAAACAGATAATTTGAAAATTGACGAACAAGGGCGAATTTTTGATAATGGAGAGTATGTGTCGCAATTAGGCGTGTCTTATGCGGCCAATCCCGACTCTTTAGTCAAAGAAGGGGATGGGCTTTATCGTTTGGATAACGGGACGCTTCCAAACGCTTTTCAAGTGAATAATATCCGCTTTCGAATTCAGCAAGGATTTACGGAACGATCCAACGTGGATGCCGCTCAAACCATGACCGATATGTTAGCCGCTTATCGTGCGTATGAGTCGAATCAGAAGGTGTTGCAGGCTTATGACCGCAGCATGGACAAAGCCGTCAATGAAGTGGGGAGAATCAATTAGTCGCCTGAAGAGGAGGAGCAGCAGTGAACCGCATAATGATCAATGCTACTAATACATTGGGCCAATTGCAAAAACAGCTGGACGTCATTAGCAACAATTTAGCGAATGCGGACACGAATGGCTTTAAAAGCCGTGAAGCCACTTTTTCCGACCTGCTGGTCCAACAGTTTCAGAATCAGCTTCACCCAAACAGTGAAATGGGAAGAATGACACCGGAAGGGATTCGATTAGGAACGGGAGCCAAACTGGCCCAAACCAAAATGAATACGAAATTGGGACCTATTCAAACAACGGGACGTTCCTTGGATTTGGCATTGACAAATGAAAATCAATACTTTAAAGTTTTGGTTCAGGAAAATGGACGGGAAGAGATTCGTTTTACGAGAAACGGTGCTTTTTATCTTTCCCCTGTGAACGGCAATCAAGTCATGCTTGTCACAGCCGAAGGATATCCTGTGTTAGATGAACAAAATCGGCCTGTTCAATTGAACCGGCAAGCGGGTCAAAACATAACAGTGGATAAAACGGGAAGGCTTTCGGTCGGAGGAGGACAAGCAGTGAATTTGGGAATCGTGTCCGTTGAGAGACCTCAATATTTAGAACAAAAAGGAAATAACTTGCTTGGTCTGCCTGCTGACAGCACAGTAGCCATTGGGGAAGTCGCACGCGATTTAACGGGGGCTCTTCGCAGTGAAATCAGCGTTCAACAAGGAGCGCTTGAGAAGTCCAATGTCGATATTTCCAAAGAAATGACGGATATGATCAACGTCCAGCGTTCTTATCAATTTCAATCCCGGTCGGTTACTCTTGGCGATCAAATGATGGGGCTTGTGAATAGTCTTCGCTAAAGGTGATCTTATGACAGAACAGCAGAGAAAAGTTAGAAAGAAAAAGAAATTAACGCCCCTGGGACGATTTATAGTGAATCTTTTCTTAGTTGCATTCACAGCGTTTGTCGGGGCGGTCATCGGCTATAGCGTCATTGGACATGGGAAGCCGATGGATGTTTTAAAGCCATCGATGTGGATGAATTTATTTTCGACGATAAAGGACTTGTTATTGTCTAAGGAGGCATAAGGTGCATGTTGGATTTGCAACAGATCAAAGACATTATCCCGCACCGCTATCCGTTTTTGCTGATTGATCGGATCGAAGAATTGGAAGACGGCAAAAGAGCGGTGGGAATTAAAAACGTAACGGGCAATGAAGAATTTTTTAACGGCCATTTTCCCGATTACCCTGTCATGCCGGGAGTACTTATTGTAGAGGCGCTGGCTCAAGTAGGAGCAGTGGCGGTTTTGAATAAGGAAGAAAACCGGGGAAAGCTCGCTTTTTTTGCCGGAATCGACAAATGCCGTTTTAAAAAGCAAGTAAAACCTGGAGATCAGCTTCGCCTTGAAGTGGAACTTGTGCGGGTTAGAGGAAGCATCGGCAAAGGCCAAGCGACGGCTACAGTGAACGGGGAAATCGTTTGTGAAGCGGAAATTACGTTTGCACTGGGGGATCGTTCGCAATCGAAATAAAGCCATCCCGATCATGCTTAGCCGCTTGGATCAAGTTTTGCTGAAATGGTTTAACAGGCTTCGTTTTTGGGAGTCTTTCATATAGTCGACTGAATGAGTCGCCATATGAAAGATTTTCAAATAACGGAGTCTTTTTTTATGAAATTTTTTCGGGCGAAAGGAAAAAATAAGCGAAAGCTTTGTAAAAAAGTGGTTTTCGCGCTTGGTTTACACATTTTCTGATGCCGACAGGTCGGCTTTTGCAATCTTCTTTTCAAATCGGAATAGATTTCATGAAACTGGCGCAAGATAACAACCGACCCGTAATATCCGGTCTACCAATGGATGGAATAATGAAAGGAGAAGGATAGAAATGAGCAAGTTTTTGCAATTAATGGGAGGCTCGCTGTTAGCTATTTTGCTTTTAGCCGGCTGTAACACCAATCAAAATCCTCCGCCGCCTGCCAACGACAACGACAACGGTGTAATAGACGATAACCGCCGCGATCTTAATGACAACAATCGCCGCTTTAACAACAATAACCGAAGAACCAATGATAAGAACACCAATAATGATTGGGATATGACGAAAGACAGAAATACTCCGGGAGAAGAGCCAATCGAAGATAAACGTGATGTAAGAGATAAAGACAATAAAGACGAATGATGGCGAAAAAGGAACATCAACGGTTGAATTCTTTCGTTGAGCCCCTCTTTTACAGGAGGCGCTTGGTGCATCCGACGAAAAGATGGAGGAGTGCCGGCTGCTGAAAAGAGGCGCTAGGAATGAATCGGAAGCCTCCATTCCAATGGAGGCTGCCAACCGCAAGGATTCACAAACTCACCGTTCTAAACGGTGGGTTTGTTGCATTTTAATGAAAAAAAGAAAAAATTTGTCAACAACTTCCTAATTATGATAAAGTAGATACGATGTATGTATTATGTAGGAGGTACTTATTCCATGTTGCAAAGTTTACCGCACGGCGTAAAAATAAGTATCACTCGCTCAATTGCGACTGCGTTTGAACAATATATGGCTAAGATTCAATGGAAGGATCATCGTTTTTCTTTTGAAGAGTTTATGCAAGAATGGAAAGAATATATTCAATCCAATTCGTCTTGGTATCATAAAGTGAGCAATGATATTAAAAGCAGCCCTGAATTTCACGAAGAAATAGCGTCCAAAATGAATGAAATCATCGAAAAAATCATCTCGGAAGAACCGACTCCTGAGCAAATTGAAACGGTGGATGCCCTGCAAAAACAATTGGGAACCGACTACGATTATTCCTGTAAAATGGAGGCAAAGTTTTACATAGATTTTCTTTCGAAACAGTTGAAAGAAAACGCCGCCTATAAATAAAGCAGGAGAAAGAACCGGTTTTCAGCTGGTTCACTCCCGCTTTTGACAGTCAAGAAAAATCAAAAGTCAAAAAACGGAAAAAGCGAGCCGAAAAGCCATAAAAACGAAAACCCGATCATTTGAAGTCGTGACCGGGTTTTTTATTTACGGATTGAAATGTTTCAGACGGACAGCGATGGGTGGATATTAACGAATCTTGGCAACGGGATGGCCGGGTCTTTTTTTTAAGTTGCCGGAAAATTCTCGAACAAGCTGTTCACCGCTCAATCCCATTTGGACCAAATCCGTAAGAAGACGTTCGGCAAATTCGTTTTGTCTGTTGGTTAAACGTCCTTGCAACAAGACGCTTACGTTGGATTCCATTTTTTTGATGCAATGGATATGTCCGAAAAAGTAAGCCGGGCTGTTTTCAGGGCGGGATATGATGACTTGAATTTCCAAGTCTTTATCTCTTTGTTGAACGTCACGGAAATAATCGTAATAGGATAGATCCGTAAAAAGCTCAATCAGCCACGTCCGCTTTTCATCTTCTTTATTAATAATTAATCCATCAATGAAATCAATGTCTTTAGCGTCTTGATCCTCGATAAATTGAAGACTGACTAATTTAAAGGTTTTCATTTAGAAGACGGCCTCCATTGATTCGCTTTTCTTCCATTATAACATAGCCGAATTGACAGCACCTAGAAAGCGTGGGGAGATAAAAATGGAAAGAAAAGCAAAAAAGGTTGATTGCCTCCGAAGTTGTCGAAAATATTCGCTTTTTTCCTTGACAATAACAGCGAAAACAAAAGATCGTGTCGAAAAAGCGGAAAGTAGCGATTTTACGAAAGCGTCTTTTCCCGATAAGATGAAAATGCCTCCCGAAAAAAGAAGAAGGAGTTGATAAATCATTGATCAATCAAGTGACGTTAGTCGGGAGACTGACAAAAGATCCGGAGCTGCGTTACACGACGGAAGGGAAAATGTTTCTTCCCGTCATATTGGCGGTTCAGCGTCCTTATCGCAGCCAAGAAGGAGGGGGAAAAGCAGATTTTGTTCTGTGTACATTTTGGAACAAGATGGCGGAAAATACGGCCAAATATTGCAGCAAAGGATCTTTGATCGGGGTGCTGGGCAGTATTCAGACAAGAAATTATGAAAATAAAGAAGGAAAGAAGGTGTATATCACGGAAGTCGTGGCCAAATCGGTGCAGTTTTTAAGTTCAAAGCCCCAAGAAGAAACGTTTCCATTAATGGAGCTTGAATGAAAAGAGGTGAATGTTTTCTGGATCCAAACGTTTATGCCAAAATGGAAAAAATGGAACGGTTGATGGAAAAAGTGGTTTACTTGCTTGGAAATTGTCATTCCTCCATACACCTTCTCGAACAGCGCATCCGCCGGCTGGAAACCAGTCAATCGCTTTCCGATCCAATCGTTTTTCTGTCTAGTAAGAATGAAAGCAAAATGGAAAGAAGTTTAAAAAAATAAACTACTTTCCGTTCTTCCTTTTAAAAAAACGGGTTTCATGCCCGCATTGCCCTCTTATTATCCTCAAAATGGCCTTTCTGATTTTCCTCTAGAGATAAAAGATATTGAAACCTTCCATCTTTCCCTCAAATAAAAAGAGCCGGCGGGAGTACCGGCTCTGATTTTGTTTGGTTCAAATAAAATACAAGACATAGTGAAAAAGGGTTTATCCTTGCGGTTCCAATTTGAGCAGTTGTTCCAGCTCTTGGTTGGAGAGCTTCGTGATCCATTGCTCGCTTTGGATGATTTTCTCGTTCAGTTCTTGTTTTTCTTCAATCATTTTATCAATTTTTTCTTCCAACGTACCAGTGGCAATCAATTTATGAACATGGACAAAGCGGTGTTGGCCAATGCGATACGCACGATCGGTTGCCTGGTTTTCAACAGCCGGGTTCCACCAGCGGTCATAGTGGATGACGTGGTTGGCGGCCGTTAAATTCAATCCGGTTCCGCCGGCTTTCAAGGATAAGATAAATACCGGAAATTCTCCGTCCTGAAACTGGCTGACAAGGCGATCACGCTGCAGCTTCGGCATGCTCCCGTTTAGAAACGGTGCTTTGATTTGAAATCGGCTCTCGATTTCCTGCTGAATCATCTCTCCCATCGTGATATATTGGGTGAAAATCAAACAAGCTTCCTTTTGTTCCAAAATTTCTTGAACCAACTCCAGCAGTTTGGCCAACTTGTGCGAACGTTCAGCAGCGCGACTCGGACGGGTTTCTTTTAAATATAAGGCCGGATGGTCGCAAAGTTGTTTCAGCTTATTTAACATTTGCAAGACAACCCCTCGGCGTTCAAAAGCGGACAATTGTTCAATCCGGTTTAACGTTTCTTGCACGTATTCTTCATATAAAGCGGCTTGTTCCGCTGTCAAAGGACAATATTGCTTTTGTTCCAGCTTATCCGGCAAATTTAATTCCACTTCCGGGTCTTTCTTGGTCCGCCGCAGCAAAAACGGACGAATTCTTGCCTGCAGGAGGCGGATTTTTTTCTCCGAACGCTCTTTTTCAATCGGGATGATATAATTCTTTTGAAATTTTTGGTAGCTTCCTAAGTAGCCATGGTTCGTGAAATCAAAAATCGACCATAGTTCCGATAAGCGGTTTTCCATCGGTGTACCGGTTAAGGCGATATGATGATTTCCCGTTAATTTTCGGATGGCCCGAGACTGCTTTGTATGGGCGTTTTTAATGTTTTGGGCTTCATCGAGGGCGATGGTGCTCCAATGAACGGCTGAAAGGGTCTCAAAGTCCAAATGGGACAGACCGTAAGAAGTGAGCACGACATCTTTATTTTGAATACATTCGGCAAAGTCTTCGCCTTGTAGCCGGTTCTGGCCGTAATGGAGAAGAACCCGCAAGTCGGGAGAGAAGTGCTCAAGCTCTTTTTGCCAGTTTCCAAGTACAGATGTCGGACAAATGATCAAAGCCGGCATGTCCGGCTTTTCTTTTTCTTTCACATGCAATAAATAAGCGATCAGCTGAATCGTTTTTCCAAGCCCCATATCGTCGGCAAGAATGGCGCCAAAACGAAACGACCGCAAAAACAAGAGCCAGCTCATTCCTATTTGCTGGTAGGGACGCAGAGCTCCTTGCAAGGAAGCCGGAGCCTGTTGCAAAGGAATTTGTTCGATATGCTGAAGCTTGTCGATCATTTGCTGCAATGAACGGTTTAATTGAATTTGGACCGAAGAGAGTTCGTACAAGTTTGACGGTTCTTCTTGATTTTCTTCTGAATCGCCGGTGAACTCTTGGGTCAAAACGTCCTGCATTCTGATCCCTTTTTTCTTCGCTTCTTCCATTAACTGTTGGATTTTTTGAATCATTTTCGGATCAAGCGGCACCCACTGGCCGTTCACCTTGACAAGCCGGCGTTTTTCCGACACCAATTTTTGAAATTCTTCTTCTGCCAGTTCTTCTCCATTCAGAGAAATCCGCCAGTCGAAATCAAGGATCGTATTCAATCCGACAAATGTCCGCTGATAATGTGATTGAGAGCGGACTCGGGCAGAAAGGGAAAAGGACGCTTGACGTATCGATTCCCACCATGAAGGAAGAAGAATGGCAATACCCAGGGCGATCAGTTTTTCGCTTGTTTCTGTCAGAAAAGTCCAAGCTTCTTCTTCGGTCAACGCTGTTTTCATTTTTCCGTTTTCCTGCAGTTCAGGCAATAAACGCAGCCAGCGCGTTTGTTCTGCAAGCACAGCAGGAAGATGCACTTTCCAAGTAGGAGGAATTCTGCCATTTAAGCTGTAAATTTTTTCTGGATTTTTTTTGTTTTGCAGAACCGTTTCTAATAGCCATGAATCTTGATCGTTTTCAGGTTCTGACAGACGCAAGCCTATAGAGAACGGAACAGGATCTTCCACGAAACCGGCCCATTGGCGAAAGTGGCCGTCTGCCCAATAAGATTGGAGATCGTCGGCTGACAATTTCCCGTTTTGAAGATAATCGGCGATCTCATGAAGCTTTTGAAAAACAGGAGAATGGGACAAAAAATCGTGTACGCATCTTTGAAACAGGTCGATGGTCATTTTTCTGGCTGATATTCCTTTCCATACGTCCTGCTCCCAAAAATCAGGATTGAACTCCTCCCAGACGGCGGCCGGAGGTTCCCAGTAAATGTCTGTTTCATGAAAAACGGGCGAAAATTCGCCATTCACCACTGCTTCATAAAGAACGGGCGCCACGGACAATCCATATTGAGTGAGCGGGTCAAAATGCCATTGGATAAACGAATGAAAACGGTCGTTTTTTAACAGACTAATCCATTGCCAAGCGGAAAGCATAAACCCTTTCATACCATCCGCTTCCTTTACTTCCAGTTCCGTGCCGAAAAAGCTTTCTTGATGCCAAAGGAACAGCTGTTTTCCTAAGGAATAGTCAACTGCTTTTCCGCTGTCAGAAGTAAGAAAAACAAAGAAACGATCATTTTCAAATGGCATCGTATGAACAGTCAACGTTTTTAATTTAAGCATCGATCAGTTTACCCTTTCTGCATTCTTCGTGAAAAGCGCGAAGACGTTTCGTTTTTTCTTGCAAACCGGCCCAGTATCGTTCCCAGTCTTGCTCCCGTTTCAATTTTTTATAGAGGCGTCGAAGCTTCTTTAAATATTTCACCGCTCGCTGGTAGCTGGAACGATTTTTGCGCTCGATCAGCTCGGAAATTCCCCAATGGTAAAGGGGGAGAGCACATTCGGGAGAAGCTTTTTCGAGTTTCTTTAATCCCATTTGCTCAAGCTCTTCCAATTCCGCCCCCATCAATAGCTGCAATTCCGTCCATTTTTGATAATGTTCGGTGATGATATAAAATTCATGAAGGACGGAATAACTGTAGGGAAAAAGCTGAAAAAGCACATCTTCCAATAGATGCGGCCGATTTTCCGCCAGCCAAGAGGCATCAATCAATCGCAAAAAATCTGCGACAAATATGCGTTTATGATAAGGGCTTGAAAGGCTATCTAAAAAGGCGGGCAGCTTCTCTTTCACAAGTTCGAGCAAAAAGCAGGCTTTTTGATAAGGCGGTTCGGAAAAAAAGTAATCCAACCATACTAACGAAGCATCGACAATCGATTCGTCAAGACGTTGAAAAAGAGCGGAAAACTCCTCCTTTTTATTCAAAAAGAGAAGTTGATGCAATAAGGCGGTGGCCTTCCCGTATGAAATGGGGCTCTCGCTTTCCAGACGATTCCATTCTTGTTTTCGCCAGTCTTCTTTTTTCAAAAGAACGGTCCAAAGACGCATGTACAGCAACATACAAGTATTTGAAAACAACCGGCTATCGCGGTCGATGAGTCTTAAGAGATCGTCTTTTAAATAAAGAAGATAGCGGTCAAAAGCAAAGGGAATGGCATGAACAGAAAGCTCTCTGGCCGCATGTTCGCATTCCTTGGCAAAAAAGTAGACAGTGGAGGAACAGGCCCGGTCAATCAAATTCCAATCTTCCCCCAATGTTCTGCATAATTCCACCACTTTTTGAAAGAGAAAGTAGCTGCAAAATAATTGGTAGAGCGGTTTCCATTCTCTTTCAAACGGACCTTGTGTCATCAATTGTCGATAGAGACTTTGGGCTTTCATATCCAATAAGTAGGGATTCTTTTTTACCGGAGACCAATCCGTTTGTAAAAAGGCGCGATCGACCATTTTTCCCCACTCTTCAGGGCCGTCATTGGCCGCCCGTTTTTTTAGCAGATCGCTGGCATAATATACTCCCGGAATATCAAGAGGCGGTTGTTTCTTTGACGGAACGCTTGTGAGCGTGCGCCATTGTTCCATCCAATCTTGGAGATTTCCCGTTTGGCTGTATAATGCAAAAAAAACGGCCATTTGATGAGAACAGGTTTTTTGGCGGCAAGAACAAAAGCTGAGTGACGGAAAGGTTAAATCGAGGTTGACCTCCCATCGGCCGTTATCATGGACAAAAGCATGAATGATCTCGTTTTCTATATGAAAGCTATCCACGTTTTCGTGGCGGAATAGCCGCAATCCTTCCTCGATAGCGGAAGAGTTTAGATCAGCGGGGTGCTGCAATAATTCTTCTGAATAATACAATATGGCGTCTCGCCATTCCAAAGCGTTTTGTGGCATTTTTTCATCTCCCCCATAAGATGTCTGGGAAATATCTTATCCTTTAATTATAACAGGGATCGATGAGAAAAAAAACGCTCCATCCAAGAAGCGTTAACGATTCGGAAGTCCAATATAAAAATGTGTTCCGTTAAAGAGGTTGACGGCGGAAAACGTTTCTTCTTTGCCGTCGACAAAACGGATATTTTTATTGACAGGGTAGCGGATCGTTTGCCCGCCCTTTTGCACCACTAATTCCGGATTTCCCTCTTTTTTTCGATAAATGGTTGTCTTAAATCCCCGCTTTTTATAAAACTGAATCCCATCTTGATAGGACGATTGGAGTTTCAGACCGAGTGTTTGGCAAACAGATTTCGGCAAATCTGTATTTTCGACAAGTCCAGTCGGTTTGCCGGGGCCGTAAGCGAATAAAAAGACATCTTCGCCGGTATGACCGGTGGTTGTAAAACCAATTTTTGCGCGTTTAGAAAGCAAAGCGGCCATTTCTTTTTCCGGATGTTTCGATTTTTTGACGAGATTGTATTCTTTATGGCTTAAAGAATTTAATCCATATGATTTCAGCACTTCTTTCAAGTTGGAGCGGTCTTTTCGCAATTGAGAAACGGCTCCGGTTACCGTTAAATGGGCTTTTTTAAGCGGTTCAATAAAATGTTCTTTCGGTTCGCTCGCATAGGAATGATTGGTGGAGCGGTTTCCCATTGTTAACCCGCTGTTGCCGTGGTCCGCAACCGCAATGACCAATGTTTGCCGATCTTTTTTGGCAAATTGGAGCGCCTTTTGAACAGCTTCGTCAAAACTTAGCACTTCGCTGATCATTCCTACCGGATCGTTTTTATGGGCGGCCCAATCGACTTTGCTTCCCTCCACCAGCAAAAAAAAGCCTTTGTCGTTTTTGGACAGAGTTTGAATGGCTTTTTCGGTCATTTCGGCAAGAGAAGGCTGGTTCGGATTCAGCTTTTTTCGGTCGAGCTCATAAGCGATATCTTCCCGGGCAAAACTTCCCCAAATTTTTTCTCCGCTGCTTTGAAGAAGTTCTTTTCTTGTAGTCACGTATTCATAGCCTTTCTTTTGAATGACGGAAATCAAGTTTTCGCCGTCAGGACGGGATTTGACTTTGTCATCCCGTTTTAGCCACGCTTTTCCTCCTCCCAATACAACCTCCATCCCTTGATAAACTTGCTGTTCCGCAATGTCGTCGAATTGATTGCGATGGTTCACATGCGCAGAAAAAGCAGCCGGTGTGGCATGTTGTACAGGGGAAGTCGACACGATTCCGGTCGAAAACCCTTTTTTTTCCGCGGCTTCCAAAATATTAGGAACGGGATAAGCGGTGTAAGGCTTTCCTTCTTCAGGAAAAATCGGAATCATTCCTATATGATCCACCAACGTTTTTCTGCCGGTGGCCAGAGCGGTTCCGGCGGCGGCCGAATCGGTAATGGCAGACCGCAGCGAATAGGTGCGTACTCCTCCGGTCATCATTTCATCAAGGGCAAGTGCTGAACCTTTATACCAACGCGACAAGGCGAGGACATCGGAATTGGTGCCGTCCATGATCATAAAAATGACATTTTTGGCTTTTGAGCGAGAATCGTAAGCCGCAGTCGGCGAACTTCCATTGGCCAATAGCAGCAAGAGCACAAAAAACGCTGATAAGTGTCGAAAAATGTTTGTCATATTCTAAATCACCTCATGATTATGCTTTGAAAAAAAAATGAAAATATGCGGATAATCGCGAAATGTTCCATTAATTAGTTGAAAAATCATAAATTAGCAGAAAAATAGTCAGTGAGAATGGTTTAGGCTTGTCAATGAATATGTTAAAATGTAGAAAACTGTGGAAAGGAGGGAATATTAGTGAAAAAGGCCCATTTTTTACCGGCAATTGCCTTTTTGCTTTTCATCCCTTTATTTGGCGTGAAGCAGGCAGTGGCCGCTACATATTTTACAGATGTGGGAACGACCCACAGAGCCGCTGAAGAAATTAATTATTTAGCCGAAAAAGGGATTGTGACAGGAACAGCCGACCATCGTTTTCTGCCTGAAAAGACAGTGACTCGCGCAGAGGCTGCCGCCATGATCGGACGGGCTTTAAAACTGGATGGCACACAGCGTTCGACTTCGTTCCGCGATGTACCGGCAAGCTCATTTGCATCGGGGTATATTCAATCGGCTGTGGAAAAAGGATATTTGTCCGGTTACAGCGATGGCACGTTCCATCCAGAGAAGACGTTGAAGCGTGGCGAAATGGCGCTTATGATCAATAAAGCGTTCCGTTTCTCCAGTGAAACGACGACGGGAGGAGCAGCCGAAACATTGATGAAGCTCGGCATTGCCGAAGGAAAAGGAGACGGCACGTTCGGCCTCGATGACCCTATCATTCGTGCGGATTTCGCTGTTTTTTTAGCAAGAGCGATGAATCCTGATTTTCGGGTAGATCCGTCCAATACAAATACCGCCCAATTCACCCAACCGTTCTATGTCAATGTGGCCAGCAACGATGTATTGAATGTCCGCAAAGGACCGTCGACGAATTATGCGGTCATCGGCACGTTGACCCGCGGTACGAAAGTGTATGCGGCAAATAAAGTGAACGGCTGGTATTACATAAAATCCGGCAGCTTGATCGGATATGTCAATGGTGCTTATCTTCAATCCACACCGCCGTCCTCTACCGGACAGTACGACAGCCGTCTGAGTAGCCAAGTGATTATTATCGATCCGGGACACGGCGGAACGGATCCGGGGGCAATCGGCTATGGATTGAAAGAAAAAGATGTTGTTTTGGATACGGGATTAAGGCTGAAAAATATTTTGGCCAAAAGTCCGTTCCAAGTAAAAATGACGAGAAGCACGGATACCTTTATTAGTTTGCAAGGCCGCGTTGATTTCGCGATCAAGAATAAAGGGAACGTATTCTTGAGCATCCACGCCAATTCCGGCGGCGGAACGGGTTCGGAAACCTATTATTGGGGCGGTTCCGGAAAAAACCCGTACAAGGCTGACAGCCAATTGTTAGCGTCGAAAATAGAAAACCGTCTCCACAGCGCGATGGGTATACCGGACCGCGGCGTTAAAAATGGAGATTTGCATGTGTTAAGAGAAAATAACATGCCTGCCATGCTGGCAGAGCTAGGGTTTATCGATAATCCGTCTGATAACGCGAAGCTGGCTTCGGCTACTTGGCGTCAAAAGGCAGCCAATGCTATTTATCTAGGCTTGCTTGATTATTACCAAGCTAAAGGATACAATGTTTCGAGCTTGTATAATCTTGTGAATCAATAGGTTGGCAGATGAGAGGAACGGGATCACCGTTCCTCTCATTCTATAAAAACAAGGGTTCAGACATTTCGTCTGAACCCTGTTTTAAGTATGTAGCTATTTATTTTTTAAAAAATGATAGAGCTCTGTATACATTTCTTGATAACGCGGGTCGGTATAGGTGGCTAGACGGTTCACCATGGAGGCGCCTTGATAGATGATCAAGCTTTGAGATCTTGCCCCGTATAGATCGGCAAAGTGCAAATATTGGCGAAACTTTTCCAATCCAATGTCTACCGTCGCGTATCCGTGATTTTCAATTTCTAAATTCACACCGCTGTTTCTCGTTTGCGCTTCAATCAAACTGTTATGTAATTTGGCTTTTGTTTCTTCTTCGCTCAAATTCGTAAAATGAGCGTTGCTTTGCAAATAAGCCCCATCAAATCCGTATGATTGCCAGTTTTCAAAATTAGTGGACTGCGCATGCGGCGAATAGATGAATTTTCCTTTCTGTTGGTGAATATAATCGCTGACCATGAGAAGAAGCTGTTCATCTTCCGGGTTCGTGACCGTTTCGTTTAACCAATAAAAGCCTTTTAAGATTAACCCGTTGTGTTGGGTGTTCTCCCATTGGTCATACACTTGATCGATGTACCATTTAACCAGTTGGAATCGTTCGTCCAATGTGTTGGGGTGCGTTTGACCGTTTAGATCGACAATCGGATCTTTCCGCTGTGGATAAGGAATGGCGATAAAAATGTTCACATGATCAACGACCGGAATCTCTTTCATGCTTTGGTCGATGATGGAAATCGTTCCGTTTTCGCCGAACAATTTATTCAAATACCACAGCCATTCGCTATATCCTGCTTTATTTTGGCTGGATTCGGTGAATTCGCCCCCTGGATATTCCCTTCCTAGCAGAATAAGAGAATCGAACATGGAATCTACATATTGGCCATTTTCTTTGTAGGCCAAATACGGCTTGAAAAATTCTTTATTCTGAAGACTATTGTATAAAGGATTTTTCTCAATCTCGTATCCGTTGTACAGTAAAACGCCGTTTTTTACGCCTGATTTCTCCGGTGACAGAAATTCATTGGAAAAGGTTTGATATTGGTTGCTGACAGGTCGGATGACGGCATTGTCGTAAGGCTCTGCAAATAGAATGGCTTCTTGCTTGGAACGAAAGGTCGTTTTTTTCTTTCCGTCAATCAACACTTCATATTCGCGGGGATTGAACAGCGTTCGAGCGATAAAAGCGGCAAATTGAGCACGATTGACTGCACCTTTCGGCTGAAAGGAATGGTCAGTATAACCGGTCGTGATGTCATTAGCGGCCAAAGCATCAATGTAGCGATAATAAGGGCTGGTTTGAGGAACATCGGTGAATGCGCTCATTTGGTCCCCTTTTAACCGAAAGCCAATGGCGAGAGCTTTAGCCATGTCTTCTCTTGTCAGGGGTTCGTCAGGTTGAAACAGACCGTCTTTCAGGCTAAATAAACCTGCTGATACCGCGGCCTCTATCTCCTGGTAGCCATAGGTGTTTTCGGTCACATCTTTGATCGCGATCGTTTGATCGGAGGATAAAGAAAGGGTGCGGACTAGCATAATGGCAGCCTGTTTTCTTGTAATAACGGCTCCTGGTTTAAATCTTCCATCGGAATATCCCGAAATGATCTGTTTTCCGCTCAACTGCTCAATCGAATGGTAGGCCCAATATGTAATAGGCACATCTGTATAAGCAGCGAAAGAATGGGACGGAAACAGGCAAGCAAGCGCCATAGCGACGGGGGCTATTTTTTTGTACACAAATAGGATTCTCCTTTCTTTTTGCGACTTTTGGAATGAACCCTTTCTATCAGATTACCAAACTCGACTAGCAAATTTAAGGATTTTATTGAAATTTTTTAGCGAAAAGGGAATTTTTTTATATATACTTTTTTCATATGTTCTTCTTTTTCATGAACTGATAGACTAATGAACATAGGACAAAACCGATGACAGGGCAAACCGTGGCTGTTGATTTTTGGCTGAAACAAGAACATATCGGCGAATGGGGAAAAAATATTCATTTAACAGCTGGAAACATTCCAGTATAATAACTGTAGATGAGCATTTTTATTAACAATGATTACCATACGAAAAAGAGACAAACGGGGTACCCCTTATGCCACGTGGAGCTGTTTTTTCACGGCATCAATGGGAATATTTTGTTTTGCTGCACGATAAATGAACTCCACGAGGCTATGTCCTTTTCTCTTGCGCAGGAGATCGAGCCCATCCGAAACATCACTGTTCGACTCGAACATGCTGTACACATACGCAAGTTGCACCAAGATCCAATACCGTTTCACCGCCCGACGCCCGCGAACGCGGTATCCATCGAGTTTCAGCTGGTCTTTCGCTTGACGGAAAAAACATTCGATCGACCAACGCTCGGCATAGTAGCACAAGATGTCTTCATCGCTTAGCTCGCGATCGGTGCTCAAGACGCAATGAAGATGTTTCGGTGTCATCGGCTGATCGGCTTTCCATGCGAGCAGCACCACGGCATCCTTGAGACCGTTCAGAGCACCTTCGTAGCGATACACCCGATAACGCTCTTTTCCCACCGTGACGAGGCGGGTATCCCGTGGCTCCATAGATTTGGCAAATTCCTTTGCTTGAATGGCCGTCCCTTTTGGATAGAGAATCCGATTCGTCTTGAGCATCGCGATGACGTGGAACCCTTTTTTCAAGCAGGCTCCCACGAGGGTTTTCGATGGATACCAAGAGTCCATGAGCACATAAACGGGTCGACTCACATCCAACGAAGAAAGCATCTCGATCGCGAGTTCCCCTTTGCTTTTCCCCGCCGTCTTGTCGTAGAGGCGAAAGGCAAAAGGAAACGCTTGGGTCATCGTATGAACCATGAGCCAAACGAGAGAATGTCCCCAGATCGACTTTTTCTCTGCGTGAGAATAGTGCCAATCACACCCTTGAATGGCGTGTGTTGCCCGTGACGAGGGCTTCGTTTTTTGGCAAATCGTATCATCGATCGAAACAAAAATGGGTTGATTCTCTCGTTTCGAGCTGCGTTCGACACGATGAAGCACCCACTGCTGGAGTTTGCGAAGCAACGTCTCTTCTTCCCATGGGCTTTTCGTGAAAAAATGGCTGAGTGTCGTGCGATGGTTCGGATGAAAACTCCCGTGATGTAGATCGGTCAGTGTTCCCGAAAAGCCCTTTGTAATCATCGCATCCACGATATGAACGAGATGCTTCATGACAGGTTTTGAGAAATAAAGTGCCAACCCCAACATCGTCAAAAACTTGTGGATTCCTAGGTGATGTGCTAATCTATTCATGAGACATGAACCCCCTTGTGAGTAGTTGTGGCACATCTATTCTAACCAAGGAATCGGGTTCATGTCTTCTTTTTTGTTTGGTTGTAAATTTATGTTAGCGAATTTGCTCATCTACAGTATAATAAAGAAAAAGTTTAAGAGAAAGGGTAGGCTGCTGGATGAAAAACACGAAATGGCTATTTTTTTTCTTATTTTTGCTGGTCATTTTGCCTTTCAAAGCATATGGTGCGGAATCGGATGAATATATGATTCTCTTTCGCCACCACGTAGATGCTGGGATTTTGAAAAAATACAATATTCATGCACAGAAAAAATATGATACCATCCCCACTGTTTTAGCCGAACTGGATAAGAGCCAAGTCGACAAATTGCGCAATGAACCGGAGATCGCCAAAGTTCAAGCCAATAAGACATATAAGGTTCAGAGCCAAATAGAAACGTGGGGCTATAAAAAAATTTACGAGGACAGCCAATATCGATCTCCTTTTACGGGAAAAGGGGTGAAAGTGGCTGTTATCGATACGGGTATAGCGACGAACCATCCTGATTTGAAGGTGAAAGGAGGAACATGCGTCATCCGCTCCGACTGCGGCAAAGGATATAACGACGACAACGGCCACGGAACCCATGTAGCGGGAATCATCGGTGCTTTAGACAACGGCGTCGGTATTGTTGGAGTCGCACCGGATGCGGATCTTTACGCGGTCAAAGCTTTTGACAAATTTGGAGAAGGGTCGACCAGTTCGATTACGGCAGGGGTGGATTGGGCCATTCAGCATCATATGGACATTATCAATTTAAGCGTGACGACCGTATCCGACGACCCGGTGTTAAAGAGTGCTTTGGATAAAGCGTATAACGCCGGTATTCTGATTACGGCGGCAGCCGGAAATGACGGGGATTCGGTCGGATCGAAAAATACCATTCTCTATCCCGCCAAATACAGCAGTGTCATTGCGGTCGGCAGCGTCGATAGCCGCTTGCAGCGTTTGCCTTTCTCGGCGACGGGGCCGGAGCTTGAAATTGTCGCTCCCGGACAGTATGTGTTCAGCACCTTTCCGATCAATCTGGATACAACCGACGGCAAAAAGGACGGTTATACGGCCTTGTCAGGAACATCGATGGCTACCCCATTTGTCACAGGGGTGCTGGCAGAGCTGAAACAGCAGTATAAAGACAAATCGGCAGCGGAAATCCGCAAAATACTCGATCAAAACGCCAAAGATTTGGGGAAATCCGGAAAGGATTCGCTTTACGGCTACGGATTGGTGCAAATTAAAACGTTCCAACCTACGCTGTCATCCGATATGGCCGTCAAGGCAGTAAAGGCCGACAACGGCCTCGTGGAGTTCCAGATCGATAAGCCCGATTCCATTCAAAAAATCTACGTGAAAAGAATAGGAGGAATGGAGGGCGACATTACAAAACAAATAACCGGCAGCATTTGGGATGATTATGTGCCGGCCGGAACTTATTATTATTTCTTTACATTGACGGACTCCCAAGGCCGCGAGTACCAGACACAAGTGAAAGTGACGATGAGCAAACCGCAGATCGAAGATGTCTCTGCCTACGACTGGTTCAGTGAAAAAATGCTTTATCTCTATCATCGCTCCATTTTAAAGGGCGATCACAGCGGCCAATATCTATGGCCGACGAAGAACATTTCAAGAGGCGAGGCAGTGGCGCTTGTCGGCCGGGCGCTTGGATTGGACGGAACGAAAAGAAATACCGCTTTTAAAGACGTTCCGAAAGATTATTATGCTTCAGGATATATTCAGAGTGCTTTAGAGCAAGGAATCATTAAAGGCTACCGCAACGGCACTTTTCATCCAACGGAACCTGTAACAAGGGCCGAAATGGCGGTTTTGATCAGCCATGCCTATCGTCTGACGGATAACGGAACCAATCATTTTCAAGATGTTACAACAGGCATGACAGGTTACAAAGAGATCAATGCTCTGGCGGATGCCGGCATTACCAGCGGCTATTCTAACCATACTTTTGCACCGTATAAACCGATTTCCAGAGCCGAGTTTTCCGTCTTTTTAGCCAAAGCGGAAAACCCGCTTTTCCGATAATCCTACTCCTCATAAATAGAAAGCTGGAAAGCCCGACTCTTTTCGAGCGTTTTCGAAGAGAGCGGGCTTTTTGTTTGCAAAAAAAGAGAGACTTTGATGATTTTGGATAATTTAACAGAAATCATGCTGGAAAATGGCTAAATTTGTTACATAAATGTAATATTGCAGCAAAAAAACTGTCTTATTATTCTGATAGACTATTATTTGGAAAAATAAGAATAATGAGGAGTGACCATGAAAACAGGAGGGAAACTGATCAAAATAGTCTTTTTTGCTTTTGTTTTATTGCTTGCATTTCCGTTTAAGCAAGCATTTGCCGCTTCTTTTACAGGATATCAAGTAGTAGATTATGCAAAAAATTTTTTAGGAGTACGATATGTCTACGGGGGAACGACTCCTAACGGCTTCGATTGCTCAGGATATACATCGTATGTATATAAACATTTTGGCATTTCGCTTCCACGCACATCGGGAGGCCAATTTTCGACCGGAAAAATCGTATCTAAATCTTCTTTGCTGCCGGGAGACTTAGTGTTTTTCAAAAATACATATCAATCAGGCATTTCCCATGTCGGAATCTATGTCGGCGATAACAAGTTCATTAACGCGGCATCATCCGGCGTGGAAATAGACTCTCTCAGCAATTCTTATTGGAGCAGCAAATATGCGGGGGCCAAGCGGGTGCTGTCTCAGCCGGTAGGAACCCTTTTCAAAGATCTTGGCGATACCCATCCGGCGTTGGTTGCCATTAAAGAATTGAACAGTGAAGGGATTATCAAAGGATATTCCAATGGACTTTACCATCCAGACGATGAAGTTACACGCGGACAAGCAGCTGCTATCATCAATCGAGCGCTTCATTTAGCGGCGCCGTCATCCGCAAGTTTTAAAGATGTATCTTCTTCTAATCCGTTTGCAAAAGATATTGCCGCCATTGAAAAGGCCGGCATTATTAACGGCTACAGCGACGGTACTTTCAGACCTTATGATCCGATGACAAGAGCGCAGATGGCTGTGATTGTGACAAAAGCCTTTAAAAAGAATGTGGCATCCGTGTCATCATCCCAACCCGCTTATCAGGATGTTCCATCCAGTTATTGGGCTTTTGCCGAAATTAACACTATCCACAATATTGATAAAACAACGGTCTATCAAACGAGCAAATACCGCGCCGGCGACGAAACGACCAGAGCAGATTTTGCAGCGGCGATTTACAATGCCAAATAAGGAAATAGACAATCGAGGCCATAAAGAATGGTTTCGATTTCTTTTTACCCATTTATCGGTGAGGGGTCGTCGGTCGGGAAGTTCGTCCTCTTTGATGAGAGGGAAACGTACGGACAGGATCGCTTTCGATCTTGACCTGCTTGCTGCGTGAAAGCAGATTTCGGGAGAATCTGAAATCAGTGGAAAAGCTTCTATATAAAGGAACCAGCTGTGATGAATTATATTTCGCACAGTTTTATATATAAAAAGATTACTAGTGTAGGAGGAAACTAGATGAAAATGCGAAGACGCATGCTGTTTGTAATGATGTTTCTCCTTATTTTTTCGGTTGCGGTCCCGCCTCAGCCGTCCAGAGCGGCGAGCGATGACATTTCGGGGATTACGCTGGAAAAGGAAATGAGAGATTTAATTGCCAGAGGGATCATTTCCGGTTATGGAAACGGCAGCTACAAGCCGGGCCAAAAGGTGACAAGGGGAGAATTTGCCAAGTTTATAGCGAGTGCGCTGAATCTCGATATGACCAATACGTCCAATGTCTTTAAAGACGTATCTCCTAATTCGGCATTGGCGCCGGGCATTAATGCGGCTGCCAAAGTGAACATTATCAAAGGAAGAACTGACGGAACCTTTCATCCGGACGATACCATTACGCGTAAAGATATGGCGCTCATGATTAAAAGAGCCATTCAATATTTGAATGTCCCTTTGGAAACGGGAAGCACGAAATTCACGGACATTTCCAATTTGAATGATGAATACAAAACAGCGATTGCCGAAATAGCTCAAGCCAATATAATCCACGGCTATCAAATAAATGGACAATTGAAATTTCAACCTAATAATGAAGCCACAAGAGCGGAAGCGGCAGCTTTTATCAGTCGGATGCTGGCCTTTGTAGAACAGTATAATAACAAACCGGCTCCTGTTAAAAATCCTTATGAAACGGCTGTCGTCTCCAATCATGAAGTCAAGCCGACCGGAAATTCTTACAAAACGTTTAACGATGCGAAAAACACCGTGGATGCCGGTCAATCGGACGCTGTCACTTATAACGGCCGAGTCGTGTATATGAAAAGCGGGATTGTCGTACCTGACAGATCTACTTTGAAGGATGTAATCAAGTTTTATTCTGATTCTAATTTAAAAAATAAATATACTTATGTTTCACCATTAGCTACATATTCCTCTGAAATGAAATATATCACTTCCACCGAGAAATACGTCAAAGTGGAAGCAGGAGGCAAACAATTATACGTTTCTCCACAAGATGTCCTTTTGGAGCCGGACGGCGCGGCGCCGGGGCAAAACTACTATCAAGCACAAAACGGAGAGCTGGTCCATTATTTGTACGTCGACACAGGGAATAGCAGCTACTACACATCTTATACAGTCGGAAAAGCGCCTAGCTTTTTAAAGGAAGGGCAGCCTTATTACAGCTGGGACGGCTATACGTTTTATGATGCCAATCATCGAAAAGTCGGAACGGCCTACCAATATTTTCAATTTTTATCGGCGAGAACTCCGACAAGCTATACCGCTGCACAGCTGGATCAAGCGATTATGACCAAATTGGCGGAACTGGAAAAACTGTATCAACAAAATCCAGACAAATACGCCAAATATAAAGATGCGACGAAAAGAAGCAAGCTGATCGGCCTCGGCAGCCATTTGAAACAAGTAGAATCAGAGAAACATATTAATGCGTTGTTAATTCTAGGATTGGCGTTTAACGAAAGCGATTATGGATTAAGCCCAAAAGTTCAACAAAAAAACAATTTATTCGGCTATGGTGCCGTCGACAGCAATCCGAATCAGGCCGATGTCTTTCCATCACCTAAAGATTGTGTTGATGCGCTGGCGGATAAATTCAATTACACGTATCTCGCTGTTAATAACAAAAAAACTCCCCCAGGTGTAGATGGTTGGGCAGCAAACGGTGCTGTTCCGGGCAACAAGGGAACGGGCTTTAATGTCAAATATGCTTCTGATATGTTCTGGGGCGAGAAACTGGCCCGCCATATGTATAGCATCGATAAAATGCTCGGCGGCAAGGACTTCGGGAAATATTCAATCGGTTTGACGGATGGCTATGATCCAAATGACGGATTAAATGTCCGATCCCAACCGAAAGTTTCTTCCAGCACGCTGTTATTTGAATACAATAAACTGGGAATGCCGGTGACAATTATCGGAACATCCGGCTCTTGGTATAAAATCTATTCCGATGTATTGGATTATGCAAAACAATATAAAGACGGCGTCTATGTTTCCGGCGCTTACGTCGATATTCTACCGATTGCCGGGAAATAATGCCCCATCTTGAAGCTGACCCGATATTCGAGGGTCAGCTTTTTTGTGCGCTTTTGGCGAGTGCGGACGGAAAGCTTGAAGGTCAAGGGTTCATAAGACATTGACTTTCTGGCAGCGGAGAGAAATGAAATCTACAGGCATATTCATATTCTTTTTTAAATATGTCGACTATAATAAAGGCTAGTAATGGAAAACAAGGGGGGATTAAGGATGTCGCTTTATGAAAAAGGAACATTGCGTCATCTTGCCAAATTAAATGAATGGACGCCGGAACAGGCGCAAGCATTTGATCAATTTAACAGTGCGGTCTTTGAAGAAGGGGCGCTGTCTCTGAAGGAAAAAGAAATCATTGCGGTGGCAGTGGCATATGCGACAAAATGTCCTTATTGCTTAGATATTCATACGAAAAAAGCAAAACAAGCAGGGGCTTCTTTGCAAGAATTGGCCGAAGCAGGCTTTGTTTCTGCTGCATTGGAAGCCGGCGGAGCCGTGGCGCACAGCTCTCATATGCAAGCAGCTTTAGATGAAGAACAAGATGATATTTTGTATAAGAGATCAAACCGAAATAAAGTAGGAAACTTGAGCAAGTGGGCAGGCAAAGGTTTTAAAGCTTATCAACAGTTCAGCGCCGCTGCTTTAAAATCGGGCAAACTGTCTGCGCAATTGAAAGAATTGATTGCCGTAGCGGTTGCTCATATTACGGAATGTCCTTATTGCATCGATGTGCATTCCAAAAATGCTGAAAAAGCAGGCGCAACGAAAGAACAGCTTTCCGAAGCCATCCTTGTTGCGGCTGCCGTAGCGGCCGGCGGCGCTTATACTCATATCGCCAATATGATCGAAAGCTATGGTGCTGAAGAATAAAATCTTAAAAGCAGAAAAAGGCTGTCCCCGAAGCCGATGAACGGATGGGACAGCCTTCTTTCTTAGGGCGGAAGTTCTACTAAACAAACAGTTCGATGCTGATTTTCGCCAGCTACGACCGCATTTTTCTTTTCACGATGCCCACGAGTTGGTGATAGCCTTCTCGGTAGAATACATACAATCCGACTATGTAAAGAACGGCTCCAAGTATGCCAAGGATGGCCAGCTGCCAAAGCGAGTAGAGATGATCGATCGGTACATAGAGCTTGAACAAGTACAGCGGCACGATCATGACGACTGTTGGCAGCAATACTTTTCCGAACAGGACAAAGAGCCTCCGCTTTTCGCCGGGTTCAAAATCTTTGTACATGAAAGCGGCGGTAGCAACCAAGTAATAAACGGACACAATCGAATTGGTCAATGCTAAGCCCGGATAGCCGAATGGCTTGATAAACAGCCAGTTTAAAATCGCATTTAATGCGATAGTCGTCACGCTGATTCGGAATACGATCGCAGTTTTTCCCCGAGCGTACATTGACTTCGATACAATATATTGCAGACCTTGCGTCACGATGGTTGGCAAATAGTACACGAGCGCCAGATAGGTTTGATACGTGTCCGCGGCCGTAAATTTGCCGCGTTCAAAAATAAACGCAATCGTTTCCCGTCCTGCCACGATCAGCCATGCGGTGATGGGCATTAAAGTTAAAAGCGACAGCTGCATTCCTAAGAAAAACGTGTCTTGGAATTTTTTTTGATTATCCAGCTGTTCAGATAACAGCGTAAAAATAATCACCGCAATCGATGTCGCATAGACGGTTTGGGGGATGGAGGTAATGAGCGAAGCGTCGTTTAAATAGGTGACGGCTCCCTTAATGTCAGACGCAAACGCCTTATTGACGAACACGTTAATTTGTCCCACAACCGAATTCAACAAGGAGGGAACGAGCAGCACAAGAAAAGTCTTGCGAAATTCGTGTTCGATTTTCCAAACCGGCCTCCAGCGGTACCCTGTCCGAAACAAATAGGCCAGCTGAAGAATCGTTCCTAAAATCGTTCCGAAAATAAACCCGTAGGCAAGACTGTTAATTCCCCATTTTTCTGAAAACAAAAAGGCAAAGGCGACGCCCATGATCGTTTGCAGCAGTTTGGCGATTTGTGACGGAACGAACACCCTTCGGCCCTGCAAATAGGAATCCAATATTCCGCTCAGCGCAATAAAGCTCATAAACAGGAAGAAAAATTGGGTAACGGCAATCGCCGTTTCTTTCGTTCGCGGCTTCATGTCCCCGTAAATCCAAGGGACAAAGTCGGGAACGAAGAAATAGCCGGTCACGGTGACCACAAGGAAAATGAGCACCGTCCAGTTCATCACTCCGTTCGCGTTTCGTTCCGCCTGCTTTGGCTGTTCTTTCAGCTGCTGGACGTACATAGGAAGGAACACATTATTGAATCCGCCCGAAATCATGGCGAGCGCCAACGTAATAAACGAAAACGCAAGCAAATACCCGTCTGTATATTGGCTGACCCCAAACTGGTGGGCGATGATGCTCTCCCGGACAAAACCGGACAGCTTCACCACCACAGCCAGTATCGTCAGCCAAATGGCTGTTTTTTTCAATGACATGAATGACACCTCTTAAGTAAGGAAACGTGCAGAAGAGCTTGCATCTGCACGTTTCGGAGTGGACTGGTAAACTAAAACTTCAGTCAGTGGCGATTTTTCTCATCCACAATGATCGCTTGTTGGACCAACCGGACATCAGGAACGGTGATCCCGCAGGACTTTTTTCTGTCCGATACGGTCTTGAAAAAGAGACTGCTACTGGCCAAAACGTTCCTTCAGCAAATCGATATTTTTCATTGCTTCGCTGCGCATTTCTGCGGCATTCTCACGGATCATCTCTTTCAGTTCTTCCTGGCGCCGCAATACTTCCCGGGCATTATCCGCCAGTTTTTCCGGATCCAAGTTTTCAAGTGTGAAGGAATAATCCCACATCCCGGAACGCTTCAGTAAACTTTCGACCTTTTTGTCATAGCTGATCCCGATATGGGGAACACCTGCCAAACAGGAAAAAATCAAGCAATGCAGACGCAGTCCGATCGTCATTTCGCAAGCTGAGATAAAATTCAAATACTGATTAGGGGTAAAGTCGGGTCCAAGCAGAAGGCTTTGATTACGATGTTTCATCTGCTGCCGGACTTTTTCAGAGGCCCGGACGTCATAATGCCCTTCCATCGGGACGAAGACAGGAGTGACGCCTTCGGATTCGATCAGGCTATCCAGCGCTTGGGCGATATGCCCGTAATAAGACGTATCTCCGAACCAAGGGCGGACACTGACCGCGACCAATCGCTCCCCGCCTTTTAACGGCAAGCTGTCCAAACAGGCGCTGTCCTCCTTTTGGTGAAAGGCAAAGACGATATCTGCCGTAACCACTGATTCCGGCCTATTAACACCGAGTTTGTGGAGAAGCTCCTTTGAGAATGGATCTCTTACTGTGATGAAATCGGCCATATTGGCAAAGACTTTCATGAGAATTTTTCCCCATGTCGTATTGACGGGACCAATGCCCTGGGAGAAAAACATGACTTTTGCTCCGCACAACTTGGCTAAAAACACGATCAATAAATAATAAGGAAGCGGTCCGAACAAAAATTTCGTCGGATACGTGTCCTGAAGGAGACCGCCGCCTCCGGAAATCAATAAATCCGCCTTCTTTAAAGCTTGTACTTTTTGTTTATTTTCACGGCGCCACCCGCGGTACACGGACCGGACATTGTGGCGTTTTGCCGTTTTCTCCGGGGAAAAGGAAAAAACGGTGATATCCACCTCGTCAATCTCGTTGCGCAAGTTATCGAGAATCGCTTCCAATATCGCTTCGTCCCCGGTATTGCCAAGGCCGTAAAAGCCGGAAATAACTACCTTCAATTGGTTTCCTCCTTCTCATTTCCTCCTTCATGCAAGGCTTGATTTTCTCGAACCTTTTTTGTTGTGGAGAATGAGACGTCCTGTCTATTATTCATCATCTGTAAAGAGGAATAAGTAGAAAAAAATAAAAGAGAGAATGACGAAAAACCGCCTTCTCCACCCTTCCCACACTGCCCTTCATTGTATCATTTGCCATAAACACATTCAATGGATACATAAGGACTAGTATAAAATGGAACGAAAATGAGGGAGTGAGAAAGATAGAGAGATTGGATCGTTTATAAAGAATACTTAGAAAGGAAATATACCAATAGTGCTATACATCTCCTCGGGTGACATAATTAACCAAAAAACTTTCTTTTTCAACCAAAAAAGACTATAATTTGGTAATGACATGACAATTCTATCTATCCAATAGTCTATACGATAGTGTTTAAGAGTGATATTAAGAACTATTTACAAATAAGTAAAAAATCATAAAAATCATAAAAAAATCATCGAGTTCATAAAAAACACTTGAAAAAAAGACTTGATTTGATAGAATAAAAGAAGAGTTTAAAACTGCCAATTTGCCCATATTGTTCATTTTTATGGAACAATTGGCTTATGGAAGGTTTAGATGGATTTGGTAAAAACGATTGTGTTTTTTTCAGTCGTTTTCATATGCATTATTACAAAACGGGGAGGAAATAGTGAATGGCTTACCAACCAAAGTCTTATCGCAAATTTGTGGCTACGGCTGCAACAGCAACATTGGTAGCAACGGCTGTAACGCCGGCATTTGCTGCTGAAAATCTTCCATTTAAAGATGTAAACCAAAACTATGCAAAAGCTGTCGGCGAATTGTATAGCAAAGGCATCGTTAATGGAATCAGCAAAACTGAATTCGGTACGTACAAAACTTTGAAACGCGGCGATGCAGCTGTCATCATCGCTAGAGCGTTAGAACTTGACACGAAAATGCTCCGGATGCCGGCTTCAAAGATGTGAACAGCAAGATTAAAGGTGCTGTGAACGCACTTGTGGCTAAAGGAATCATCAGCGGAGTTTCCAAAGATAAATTCAATCCGGATGCTCCACTTACTCGCGGTCAAATGGCGAAAATTTTGGTAAACGCCTTTGATTTGAGCAAATATGCGAAAAAAACACCGTTCACAGATTTAAATTCTACTTTCAAACCTTATGTAGAAGCTCTTTACGGTGCTGGAGTTACAAGTGGTAAAGGTACTACATACGGAACAAACGAAAACATTACCCGAGGCGATTTCGCAAACTTGCTTTATAAAGCAATGGGCGTTAAGCCAGTGGTGGCAGAAAGCATCAAACCTATCGATGACATCACCGTTGACGAAGGAACAAAATTAGAAGACGTTAAACTTCCGGAAAAAGTAACGGTTGTTTACTCTGACAAATCTGAAAAAGAAGCATCCGTAAAATGGGATACTTCTAAAGTGGATACTTCTAAACCAGGTACTTACAAAGTTGAAGGAACAGTTGACGGTACTAAGTTGACAGCTTCTGTTAACGTTGTAGTTAAAGCAGTAGCTCCAAAAGTTGAAAGTGTAAGTGCGATTGGCGCTAAAAAGTTAGAAGTTAAATTCAACAAAGCGGTTGATGATACAAAAGCTAAGTTCGAAGTGAAAAAAGCCGGTATTACTGCTAATATTTCAAAAGTTACTTTTGCAGACGACAAAAAATCTGCAATTCTTGAGTTATCAACTAAGCTTACAAAAGGTGAATATACAGTCAACGTTACAGGATTAGCTGATCAAGCACTTTCTAATTCAGTAACTGTTGATGATGAGCATGTTGCGAAAATTGAAATTCTTTCTGATACTGCTGTAGTTGATGATAATGCACACCCAACAAAGGCTACAGTTGCTTATAAAGTAGAAAACCAATATGGTGAAGATATTACGAAAACAACATCTCTACAAACAAATGATAATGGTAAGATCTCTTTAGCTAATGGGGTAGCTACAATCACTTTAGGTGAAAATGCTAAAGTAGGTGATAAAGTACCTTTAACTTTAATTGATGTGGATACTGCAACATCAGCTTCAAAAGTATTAACGTTATCTTCAGCGGCTACTGTTTCAGATGTAGCTATTTCAGGAATTTATAATAAAGACGGTAAGACTTTAAACGAAGATTCAGATTTGTCAAAAGATGATTTTTATCTACTTGTAGATGTTAAAGATCAATATGGTAACACTATTACAGACCCTACTAAAGCGCCTGAAGGTCTAATTAAATCTCAGTCAAATCCTACTGTAGTTGGTACTGCAGGAACAGGTAACAATGTATCTTTCACTAGCCTTAAAATTAATGGTGAAACAAAGCTCGGTCTAAAGCTAACTGGACCTGTTAAAGCTGGTGATAACAAAGTTACATTGATTTCAACTACAAGTGGTAAAACTGCTACTTATGATATTTCAGTTTCAGAAACAACTCGTACAGATGCCGTTACTTTATCTCAACCTTCGTTAGCGGTAGCTAAAGAAGATGTATTGGTTCCAGTGTCTGTATTTGATAAACAAGGAAAAGCAGTTACAGATACTAAAATATTAAATGATTCTACTAAAGGTGTAGCAATTTTTTTAAATGGTCAAGATTTACCTAAACCATTTGTTACTCAAGATAATGCAGTTTACGTAAAAATACCAAAAGATATATTAAAATCTGATGGTATCTATTCATTAGTTGCACAGTCTTCTACATTTAAGGTATCAACTTTGACTTTAAATGTTAAGAAAGCTGCTGTTCCTACTGTAATTCGCGGAGTAAATAGTGACTTCAGTACAACATTACTAAAAACTACTACTAAAAACATTTCAGTAGATGATTTAGTAGTAGAAGATCAATATGGTAGAGTAATGAGTGCTGATGATGTAAAAGCATATTTAAATAACAATAATGCTAAAATTGTTGTTAAAGATACTGATTCAACTTCTTCTTCGGCTATAGAAGTAAAAAACTCGGATATTACTGCTAACACATCAGCGAAAATTAATGATGTAAATAAAGGAAATGAAAAATTACAGTTTGTTCTAAACGATGGTAAGAATGATATTCCAAGCAGTACAGCAGATGTGACTTTCCGAGTTACTGATGGTACAGAATATGCATCATATACTGTAGAAGATATTGGAACTGTTTATCATGAGGCTGGAGCAAAAGCTTATGATGCTGCTGCCTATGACAAAGAAATCAAAGTATATGGTGTACTTCCTGATGGTAGCAAAGTACAACTAGATCCTACAAAAGATTTCACAGTTACTTCTAGTAATGTAGATGTTGAAAACGATGCAGCCGATGGAACCATTGATGCAGGTGATACGTTAAATTTAACATATGCGAAAGACGCTAATGAGGTAGTAGTACCTGTAACTATTACAATTAATGCTAATGGACAAGAAATTAAGAAAGATGTAACTTTCTCTAAAGTGGCTCCTAAAGTGCAATCTGTAGCAGTTGTGAAGGGGAATACTACAAAGTCTTCACCAGTTTCTACTGTATCAATTGATAATAAAAATGACTTTTCAGTGGCTTCTTTAACTACTGGCTCAGCTTCTAGCTACAATATTGTTGTAACAGATCAATATGGAGTTAAAACGTTAGCTACTAAAGCAACTGGTGCTGTTACATTCCCTGATACTACATCGGTAGGTCAACCAAATGTAACTATCATTCCTGTTAAGGGTACATTGGATATTACAAATAATGGTACTAAGTTTGCAACAGTTAAAAGCGATTCATTAACTTCAGGAAAAGAGTTTGATGTTAAATTAACTTATGCTGGTGGCGCAACTACTACTGTACACGTAGTCGTACAATAAAATGGATGCGTGTCTATCATTCCCCTTTTTATATAAGAGTGATAGGTTAGAAGGAAAGCTCTGTAGAGAGAAATCTCTGCAGAGCTTTTCTTTTTGGTTCTATACTAAATGTTGGGTTTAAGGGTCGCGTGCCTGTCACGCCCCGAAGTATGTCGAAAAGCTCTGCGGAGAGAAATCTCTGCGGGGGTCGCGTGCCTGTCACGCCCCGAAGTATGTCGAAAGATTAAGAATTGAAAAAGAAAAGAAGAAGGAATAGAATAGTAAACGAGAACTAATGTTCTGTTTTAAGGAGGGATGAATGAGTGACAGTTAAGATTTCAAGTATTGGATTAAGGGGATTAGAAGGGTATCGTGTGCAGGTGGAGGTGAAGGAGGTGCCGGGGCTTGCGGCGATGGTGATTGTTGGGTTGCCGGATGCATCTGTGAAAGAAGCGAAGGAACGTGTTCTTGCGTCGCTTTATTCTTTTGGCTGTGGTGTTTTAGACAGGAAAATCATTGTTCATTTGTCTCCACCAGAGCGGAAGAAGCATAGCCCAATGTTTGATTTGGCGATGGCGATCGGGATTTTAAAGGCGAAAGGTCAGATCAAAGAGCCCATTTCTACGGATGATGCGTTTTTAGGAGCTTTATCGTTAGATGGAACGGTTCAGCCGATAGATGGCATGCTTCCTGCTGTATTAGCGGCAAAGAAGCTTGGTTTCAAAAGAATTTATCTCCCCTATGATTCCACACTTCCTCTTCATCATTTGAAAGATTTCAATTGTGTGTTTGTGCAGACGTTAGAAGAAACCGTTCAATGGCTGCAAGGACAACATGTTCTTCCATTATCTCCACAACAAATGACTCCCGAACATTTTCATTCCCCGTTAAAGAATGATCGAGATTTTCAACATATTATTGGTCATCATCAAGCAAAGCGAGCATTAGAAATCGCTGCGGCAGGCGGGCATAATGTGTTGATGATTGGACCGCCCGGCTGTGGGAAAAGTTTATTAGCGGAAACGTTTCCTACGATTTTGCCGGGGCTTTCCAATGATGCGCAGTTAGAGGTAATCAGTTTGTATCAGCTGGCAGGAGAACCATGTATGAATGGAGGGTATCCACCATTTCGGCATCCTCATCATTCTGCCTCGTCTGTTGCCCTTATTGGCGGCGGTTCTCATCCGAAACCGGGAGAAGTATCGCTAGCCCATCGCGGTGTTTTGTTTCTCGATGAAATGGCGGAATTTACAAAAAAGACATTGGATATGCTTCGCCAACCGTTAGAAACCGGAAAAGTGACGATTAGCCGTGCTCATTCGACGGTGACTTATCCTGCTGACTTTCTTTTAGTTGGGGCGATGAATCCGTGCCCGTGTGGATATTTAGGTTCAAGAATGCGTTATTGTACCTGTACGTCAAAACAAATCCAAGCCTATCGAAATCGTGTGTCAGGACCGATTTATGACCGAATGGATGTTTTATTATCATTGGAAGTCATTGATTTTACAAAAGAAACGAAGATTTCGGAGTCTTCGGAAACAATAAGAAACAGAGTAGAAGAAGCACGAAGAAAGCAATATGAACGTTACGGGGAAGAAATGACGAATGGGCGTGTTCCCTTTGAATTATTAATGGAAAAAAGTCCGCTCACCAAAGGGCAACGGCAGCTGTTACAACAATGGGCATCTCAGCATCAATGGAGCAATCGTGCGCAAACGAAAATCATTCGTTTAGCGAGAACGATTTCTGATTTAACAGGCGCAAAAGAGATCACAGATGAATCGCTTTGGGAAGCGATGACGCTACGACGACTAAAAACATATACGAAGCAACAAGTAAGAGCGAGGTAAAAAGGATGGGACGGCAAAAGCGGATCTGGGTGCCTCATCGGTTTTATCACATCGTTTGCCGCGGAAATCGGCGTGATCCTCTATTTAAGGAAACAAATGATTTTCTCGCGTTTCTTCATATCCTCCAACAGCTTCATGAAAGAATCCCTTTTGAAATAGCCGCATATTGTCTTATGACGAATCATTTTCATTTACAGCTACGTTCACAACATGAGTCAATTTCTAAAGTCATGGCACTCATGAACAAACGGTACGCTAATTATTATAATACTCGCTATTGTTTGACGGGGCATGTATTTGAAAAGCGTTACTTTAGTAAATTAATTGACGATGACAACGGAATGTTGGAAGTGAGTCGATATATTCATCTTAATCCTGTAGAAGCCCATATGGTGCACGCCCCAGAACATTATCGCTGGAGCAGTTTCTATTTGTACATGTATCCAAGATCCCTACCACCCCCATTTATGAATATTGCCGCATTATTAGATTACTTTTCGGGAACAAAAACAGAACAGAAGAAAAAATATGTTGAATTTGTGAGAGCCGGATAGATGCACTGCCACGCTGCGAAGTTTATCGAAAGATTGATAGGATAAAATAGAAAGAGAACTGCACTATAACGCTGGTCGGCTCTCCTTCTTTTATTTTTATAATGACAATGCTTTTATAAGAAGCGCCAATGGTTACTTCCTTTTGAATGTAAGCGTCAAATCTTGGACACCTTCTTGATGTGCTAATTTCATGAGATAATCTCCTCAAGATGAAATTGAAGGAGGTTTTTTTATGCCTAAGAATCCTGAATTACGAAAGGTTTGGGAACAACGAATCGCTGACTATCGTAAAAGCGGTCAAACTCAAGTAAACTGGTGCAAGGAAAATCAATGGAGTATTCACCAGTTTAAATACTGGTTAAGAAAAATTGAAAATCCAATAAAAAATCAAGGAAAGTCTACAAAATGGGCATCCGTTACCCTAGAAGATCATTCACAAACAGTTGAAAATTCATTACGGATTGAAATTAGTGGGATTTCAATTGAAGTAAAACCTGGTTTCGATCCGGCCTTTCTTTCAGAAGTGGTTAGGACGTTGAAATCAACATGTTAGTTGGTACAAGAGCTGAACGAGTTTACTTGGCAAAAGGAAGTACTGATTTGAGAAAATCCATTGATGGATTAGCTGCTTTGGTGAAAGAGGGATTTGATTTAGATCCCTTTTCATCAAGCTATTTTGTGTTCTGTAATCGAAAGCGAGATAAATTAAAAATTCTTCACTGGGACTATAATGGTTTTTGGCTTTATTATCGTCGATTGGAAAAAGGAAAATTTCAATGGCCAAATGAAAATGACACTGGAACGATACAAATTAGTTATCGGCAATTACGCTGGTTATTGGATGGTCTTGCAATGGAGCAAAAGAAAGCACACCCAGAAGTAAAGGCTAGAACAGTTATATGAATTTTTTACTTTTAACAAAAACCTTGGAGGAAAATAGCTAAAACCGTCGAATTATTACTACATGATGAAAAATTTAAAGAATCCTACCCAAAACCCATTTGAATTAATTGAAAAACTTCAACAGCAAATCGTTGAATTGACGGCGAAATTACGATGGTATGAAGAACAGTATCGTCTTAGTCAAAAACGAAAATTTGGCTCTTCAAGCGAAAAAACAAATCCTAATCAATTAGAACTACCTTTATTCAATGAAGCAGAGGTAGAGTCTAATGTAAAAGCCGAAGAGCCAACTGTTGAAACAATTACATATCGTCGTAAAAAGAAACGTGGTCAACGTCAAGCTACGTTTGAAAACCTGCCTATGGAAACGATTGAATATCGTTTACCCGAAGAAGAGCAGGTCTGTTCGTGTTGCGGTGAAAAAACACACGAAATGAGCACAGAAGTACGACAAGAATTAGTGATTATTCCGGCTCAAGTCAAAGTTTTAAAACACGTTCGATATGTCTATGGATGCCGTCATTGTGAGCGTAATGAAATAGAGACACCAATCGTTACAGCACCTGCCCCAAAATCTGTGTATCCAAAAAGTTTAGCTTCACCGTCAAGCATGGCATATATTATGAATCAAAAATATGTAGAGGGGCTACCTCTATATCGCCAAGAACAACAGTTCAAACGATTAGGTGTGATCTTATCCAGGCAAACCATGGCCAATTGGATGCTTTATGGTGCCGAAAAATGGCTTGCGCCAATTTATCAACGAATGAAAGAGCATCTCCTCTCTAAAGACATTCTACATGCGGATGAAACAACTGTTCAGGTTTTACATGAACCTGGAAGGTCAAGTACATCGAAATCTTACATGTGGCTTTATCGGACTGGAAGAGAGGATCCACCACTTGTCCTTTATGACTATCAGGAAACTAGAGCAGGAGAACATGCCAAAGAATTCCTAAAAGGGTTTAAAGGATACCTGCATGTCGATGGATATGCAGGATACCATAAGGTATCCGGCGTAACATTAGTTGGATGTTGGGCTCATGCCCGCAGAAAGTTCGATGAGGCTTTAAACGTACTTCCTGAATCCAAACGTCATTCAGCAGTCACAGCTCGGGAAGGACTCAATTTCTGTAATCAGCTATTTGCCATCGAGCGTGATTTGAAAGAATGTACACCAGAAGAACGATATAAAAAACGACTTAAACACAGCCAACCATTGTTGGAGGCTTTTTCAGCATGGCTAAAAACAGAGAAAAGCAATGTTTTACCAAAGAGTCTATTAGGTCAAGCCATTACATACTGCCTCAACCAATGGGAAAAACTCGTGGCATTTTTAGAGGATGGACGTTTAGAAATCGATAATAATCGAAGTGAACGATCCATTAAACCATTTGTGATCGGTAGGAAGAACTGGATTTTTAGCAATACTCCGAAAGGAGCTAAGGCCAGCTCAATCATTTACAGTATTGTGGAGACAGCAAAAGAGAATAAATTAAATCCATTTTATTATCTTCGCTACTTATTTGAAAAGCTTCCCAATATGGATATAAGCAATATGGATGAGCTTGATCAACTACTTCCTTGGTCCAAAACAATTCCTTTGAATTGTCGGGTTTTTAATAACTTATCACAATAATAGTATTTAATCCCTATCATTAAAAGGTGGGGATTATTTTACGCTTACCTAAACCAATTTGGTCAAAAATTCAGCAGCAATTCAACAGCTTATAAGTATGAGTCTCTTGATCCAACTGTACTAGTTGTAAACTCTTCAACTGGTGAGATTACTCCAATTTCAGCTGGAACAGGTGTGAAAATCACTAGCGGTAATTTCAGCAAAGTAATCACTGTTGAAGTAAAAGCAGCTTCAGAGTTAAAAGAATTAGCTGTTTCTACAGATAATGTAAGCTTGTCTGATAAGTCTCCTGATCAAGCAATTACAGTAACAGCTAAAGACCAATACGGTGACTCATTTAACGTTACAGGAATAACTATCGAGAAAAACGACCCTAACGGAGTAATTAATCTAAGCAGTACAACTGTTAATAGCGGCTCTTCTTTCAGAATCACTCCTGTTGCAGGTAAAGAAGGTACTGCTACAATTACACTCAAAAAAGGTACTGTAACAAAAACTATTAACGTTACGGTTACAAAAGCAGACTCTACAGTTGCTGGTTATAAAGCGGTAATCGCTTCTGACTCAGTATCTAAAGACTTTGAAATTGATAAAGCGAAAACTTCTGGTACAGACCAAGATAACACTGTGAAATTAGAATTATATGCAGTTGATGCAAACGGTAATATTGTAAGCAGCACTCCAGTAAACGCAACATGGAAAGTTAAAGACTACACTAATGGCTTTGTAACAATTAGCGGAGATACTGCAACTGCTGATGGTATTACTGACAATGCAGTGGCTAACGTAACTGTAGCTGCTCAAAAAGCGGGTACTGTAACACTTGTTCCAGTTGTTGGTGGTTTAGAGCTTTCACCTGTTACAATTACTGTTAAAGATTCAACTGTAAACTTAGCTTCTGTTGCAGTAAAACGTACAACAGTAAACGTAAATCAATCAGCAGGAGATGCTTGGTCAGCAGTTCTTGGTAACCTTGAAGGTACTGGTACTGATGGAAAAGCTAAATCTGTAGATCCATCTGATATTAAAGCTGTTTACAGCTCTGATACTTCTGTAGTAGCTAATGCTAACCTTTCAGCTACGCCAACTATGACAGTTTCTAAAGCTGGTAGAACAACTGTAACTGTAGTATTCAATGATGAATTGAAATTAAATCCAGTTGCATTTACTTTAAATGTAGTAGATGATGTGGCTCCTGCTAAGGATAAAACAAATTCTGTTACTGTTTCAAATGCAGCAGCCGGAAATCCTGGAGCGTATGATGCAGGCGATGTAATTACTATTAAATTCAGTGAAGAAGTAAGTGTTACTGAAGTTGTCAAACTTTCTAACTGGACAGTTACTGGTACTTCAAAAGGTGATCTAGGTGACTCTACAATTACTGCTGTTGATTCAGATGGTGACAACTACGCTGATACATTTACTATTACTTTGAAAAATGGTACCAGTGCTTTAGCTTTAGATAAAAATGGCGCTAATGATCTCAAGATTGCAAAAGATAAAGTAGTTGACAGAGCAGGTAATGCTGCAACTGCTGATATCACATTTGATTTACCAGACATCGGCAACGAATGAGATAGGTGCCGGTCACCATTCGAAGTATATCAAAATATGTCGAAAGCTCTGCAGAGAGAAATCTCTGCGGGGATTTTCTTAGAATGTTAATTTTAGGGGTTGTTGAGAAATCAGCCGAACAGTTTATCACGTTACCTATTCAAATGAATTAGAAAAATGGAAAGTGATAAAGGAAAATTCGAGTAGAGTATCAAGTTACCATGATACCAAATCGGCTGCAATCGAAGAAGCAAAGCGGTTGGCGAAAAAGAATATACCTAGCCAAGTGAAAGTTCATAATAAAGATGGTACGATTAGTGATGAATGGACATATGGGGATGACCCATTTCCACCAAGAGGCTGACATTCAGGGACACAGGGACAGGTTTTTCGTCCCAGAACTAAGGATACTTCCAGAAATAAGCAGAAGGTAAAGGGCTTTGGCTCTTTCTCATCTATTAAAATTGAATGAGAGTAGTAGAAACCACAACATGACAAAACTTCTAAAGAAATTGTCGTGTTGTGGTTTTTTTTTGAGGAGGGAAATATAATGTCTAATCCTAAAGCGCCTTACTATTACAAGAAATCTAGCGACACATATCATTGGGAATTATCATGCTCGAAAAACGGTTATCCTGGAGCAGGATGGGAGAAAACAAATACAAAACCGACTGACAAAGAACAGTGTAACGAATGTAAGGCAAAATAAGTTATTTTTCAACCATAAGAAAGGAAGGATGTAAATGGCAAAAACCTTTACAGATATTAACGGAATGATTGTTACAATAGAACCTCGTGAAACTCGATATTATACTGATGAAGATATTGTTTCAGGGGAGGTGTCTCGGTATATAATCGAGGTAAGTGAAATACCTTATGAAGTTGATAAAATTACATATACAAAAGTAAAGGAATTTGTTGAAAATTATTAGGGACAGTTCTAATGGCTCATTCAAGGAAGATATCAAATTTTTATAATAGACTGTAGATGAGCATTTTTATATAAGTTGAATTAAAGATTTACAACTGAACACACAAACGATCGATCGTTTGTTCTGGTTTCTGGTTGATTCGCTGAATAAAGGCTTGGACATTCTTTCTAATTTCTTGCACACTCGAATAGAACACGTTGTAAATCACGTCTGATTTCAGCCATTTCCATAGCCCTTCAATCAAGTTCAATTGCGGACTGTATGGTGGCAAAAAGACGAGCTCTAACCGATCTTCGTGTTCTTTTAAAAATGGCTGAATGAGTTTGGCATGGTGAATTCGAGCGTTATCTAAAATCATCACTATTTTGCCTGTGGGATAGCGTTCTAACACAAGTTGAAGAAATCGAAGAAATGTTTCCGCGTCATAGCATTCTTCTTCGATGCAAAACACTTCCCCTGTTTCGTAGTTCAACGTGCCAATCAGCTTCAGCCCTTGATGTTTTCCAAACGTCGGAATGATTCGTTGTTTTCCTTTGACAAACCATGTTTTTTGAATCGCTTGGTAATCACGAATCATCGACTCATCTTGAAAGAGGACATGGGCGATGTTCCCATCTACCAGTTTTTTTTTACTTCAGGGAAGGTGATTTCGACGAATTCTTTTTGTTTCTCTTCATCGGCATTGGCTAGTGTATAGGTCGGTTTCGTATAGCTTAGCCCTAACCGATGCAGAATGTCACTTGTTCCGCGAAGCGTGTATGTTGGCCCCCACTTTTGTTGAATGAGTTCAGCGATTATCGCAAGCGTCCAATTATATTTTGCTTCGAATCCCACATCTACGGGGAGCTGATGTTCAATGATCAAAGCCAGCTCTTTTTCCTGCTCAGGGGTCAATCGACGTGGGGCGCCAGGTGAGTATTTCATCTCCAGTCCATCAAGACCGCGCTGGGCGTAGGCATGAATATAGTTATAAATAGTTTTCTTGGATCGACCAATAATCGTTGCGATTTCTCCTTTGGTATATCCCTGCAAATGAAGATAAATCGCTTGGTAGCGTTCATATGCTCGTTTACTTTTTGCTTCTTTCATGGCAGTGGACAACTTTTCGATCTCGTCTTTGTGATTTGGCATCATATTTTCTCTCCGTTCCCCTATTTTCTCTTTGTATTTATTCGCCGTGGAACGGGAGAAAACCTTTATTTCAATTTATATATTAACAATGATTACCATACGAAAAAGAGACAAACGGGGTACCCCTTATGCCACGTGGAGCTGTTTTTTCACGGCATCAATGGGAATATTTTGTTTTGCTGCACGATAAATGAACTCCACGAGGCTATGTCCTTTTCTCTTGCGCAGGAGATCGAGCCCATCCGAAACATCACTGTTCGACTCGAACATGCTGTACACATACGCAAGTTGCACCAAGATCCAATACCGTTTCACCGCCCGACGCCCGCGAACGCGGTATCCATCGAGTTTCAGCTGGTCTTTCGCTTGACGGAAAAAACATTCGATCGACCAACGCTCGGCATAGTAGCACAAGATGTCTTCATCGCTTAGCTCGCGATCGGTGCTCAAGACGCAATGAAGATGTTTCGGTGTCATCGGCTGATCGGCTTTCCATGCGAGCAGCACCACGGCATCCTTGAGACCGTTCAGAGCACCTTCGTAGCGATACACCCGATAACGCTCTTTTCCCACCGTGACGAGGCGGGTATCCCGTGGCTCCATAGATTTGGCAAATTCCTTTGCTTGAATGGCCGTCCCTTTTGGATAGAGAATCCGATTCGTCTTGAGCATCGCGATGACGTGGAACCCTTTTTTCAAGCAGGCTCCCACGAGGGTTTTCGATGGATACCAAGAGTCCATGAGCACATAAACGGGTCGACTCACATCCAACGAAGAAAGCATCTCGATCGCGAGTTCCCCTTTGCTTTTCCCCGCCGTCTTGTCGTAGAGGCGAAAGGCAAAAGGAAACGCTTGGGTCATCGTATGAACCATGAGCCAAACGAGAGAATGTCCCCAGATCGACTTTTTCTCTGCGTGAGAATAGTGCCAATCACACCCTTGAATGGCGTGTGTTGCCCGTGACGAGGGCTTCGTTTTTTGGCAAATCGTATCATCGATCGAAACAAAAATGGGTTGATTCTCTCGTTTCGAGCTGCGTTCGACACGATGAAGCACCCACTGCTGGAGTTTGCGAAGCAACGTCTCTTCTTCCCATGGGCTTTTCGTGAAAAAATGGCTGAGTGTCGTGCGATGGTTCGGATGAAAACTCCCGTGATGTAGATCGGTCAGTGTTCCCGAAAAGCCCTTTGTAATCATCGCATCCACGATATGAACGAGATGCTTCATGACAGGTTTTGAGAAATAAAGTGCCAACCCCAACATCGTCAAAAACTTGTGGATTCCTAGGTGATGTGCTAATCTATTCATGAGACATGAACCCCCTTGTGAGTAGTTGTGGCACATCTATTCTAACCAAGGAATCGGGTTCATGTCTTCTTTTTTGTTTGGTTGTAAATTTATGTTAGCGAATTTGCTCATCTACAGTAATAGAGTCATTTAGAAGAAAACTGGTGTTTATTGCATAATAAAAGTGCAGACTAGTGCAACGAATTTGTACAGAGTCTAGCACTTTTTTAGTGCAATAAAAAAAGGCTCTATAATATTGATTCTTAAAAAAATGGTGTTACCCCAGATAGAAATCCTAAAATAAACCGTAAGCCCGAAATCAAACAACGCCTATAAATCAATGACACCTTCCTGTAAGATGAAAGTAACAATTACAGAGGAGGTGTTCTTTTTTTGGCAACGGAAAAACTCAATATCGTGCCTGTAAAATTAGAGTCCAAATCTGATCCGACTCCATCCCCAGCAAGTCGTGGACCACTCAGACCAATATGCGTCATTCAATCCAATCAGTGTAAAATCTCCTTCTACCCTGGTGTCAAACTGTTTATGGCAAACTAAAAATGGTTCTTACGTTCTTTTGGTGAAAAGTCGAGATAATTGAGAATGAGAAGCTAAAAAATTCTATTTGCACACTGATTTTCTCAATTACTCCCTCCCTATCACCAAGATTGCGTAAGAGCCATTTTCTACTTGCCAAAAACAAAATTAGTTTTCGAAAAAAAGTTGATGTGGTTATAATGTAAATAGCTAAGATTGTCTTTTTAGGAGTTGAATTGGATGCCGAAAATTACTATAGAAAATTTTGGCCCTGTTACTTTCTTTGATGAAGAAATTGCCGACTTGACGATTCTTATTGGGCCACAAGCAAGCGGTAAAAGCACCATAAGCAAATTAATTTTTTTCTTTCGTTCTATTCCTGATGAATGGATTAAGTATTTACTTTCAACGGAGAACATGAGTATAAGTAAGCGAGCTCCCTTTTTTGAATTTAACAAGCAGCTTAGATATAAATTTGTAGGTTATTTTGGCACGACTAAACATATGAAACCGTTTCATATTCAGTATGAGTACAGTACTGGTAAATCGATTCGCCTTTATTTAGAAGACGGATATGTGCAAATTAATTTTAGTGAAAAACTAAAGAATGAACTTTTTGATACTTTTCAAAAAGTTGTTCATCTAAAAAAAGAAATACAAAATGAAGAACAATCATTTGTCGATTCTTGGGACGTATCATATTGGAAAGCAAAGCAAAAAAGTTTGCTTGAAAAAACAAGACAGGCTATTTATTCTGCTTTTGAAGATTCTAAAACAGCCATATTTATTCCGGCGGGACGAAGCTTGGTCGCTACTTTATCTGATCAGCTGCAAGATATTAACTCTCGACAGCTCGATTTATTAACAGAGGGGTTCATCGACCGAATTAATTTATTGAAGAAGAATTTTTCTCAATCATTCGAGGAAATTGTGCAAGATAAGAAAAAATTTTCAATCGAAAAAATTGATTTTGAATCCATTCATTTGGCGATCGATATCATTCAACAAATTATGAAAGGAAAATATGTATTTACAGATCAGGGTGAAAAAATCTTCTTTAATGATAAGGAATATACAAAATTGAAATTTTCATCTTCTGGTCAGCAGGAAGTAGTATGGATTTTACTATTAATCTTTACAGTTATCCTAGAACGGTTAAATGTATTCATGGTAATTGAAGAACCCGAGGCACATTTATATCCAACTGCTCAAAAAGACATTGCAGCTCTGTTTTCACTCTTATTAAATTCGTCGAACAATACATTGGTGATCACTACCCATAGTCCATATATTTTATCCGCATTTAATATATATTTGTATGCGGCTCAAATTAGTGAAAAGCTAGATAAATCCCAACGTTCTATCGTCGATAAGAAACTGCGAATTCCTTCTGAAAAACTTAAAGCTTATATGGTTGAACGGGTGGGAGAAACATTTAATTACCGGAGTATTGTAGATCATGAGTTAGGGTTAATTAAGCCAGAAGAGATTGACGAAGCATCCTATATCATTAACCGCTTATTAGATGAACTAATGGAAGTAGAGGGGTTGGGGGATTAAGAATGTCTGTTCAAACATGGGAGCGATGTCTGAAATACTGTGATCGCAGAAATGTGGCAAAGGTAGAAGAAAATGGAAAGATGATACAATTTATAAACAATCAAAAAAAGAAAATAGCATTGTATCGGGTTGATGGCTGCATTCTCGACGAAGGCATCAAATGTGATTTCTTATTTTTAGTTGCCGAGGATAAAAAGGCGTTCTTTATCGAATTAAAAGGGTCGGATATAGAGAAAGCTGTTCAGCAAATTTTAAAGACAGTCGAGCAGTTGCAGTCATCGCTCCCAAAATATATGTTAGATGCGAGAATTATTACAACAAGGGTAAGAACACCGGCTTTAAAATCTACATATATCATGAAACTAGAGAAGATGTTACGGCAAACAGGGGGAAAACTAAATATTAAAGCCAAATTTGATGAAGTAATCGTTTAGGTTTCGCATCTGTACAGGGGACTACCATGTGTGTCCAGATTTATAAAAGCATAAGACTGTTGTGGACATGCCTCTGGCGCTGCCGTTATTAAAAGCAACTCGAATTATAGACCCTTCTTTGTTATGATTTTTCTATTTCCCACTATATCCGCAATAAGGAGAGCCGTTCACTTTTTACAGCGACGAGTTCTCCTTTTCTTTTATCCTATTAATCTTTTTGAAGCATGCTAGCCACCGATTGAACCGAAACGCCTTATTTTCATAAGTGTTGCTGCTCGCTTATTCATTTAAAAAAATCCAGAATCGGATGGTATGCCCCGTCGGCAGAAAAATGAAAAAACAATCCAAGATTGTTATTCAAGGCTGTTTACGCTTTTGGAACGTTTCAAACATACCGGCAAAATTATCCTTGAGTAATCAGCCGATAGCTATTTGGTCAGAGGAGGTATTCCTGCAATCAAGAAAATGAGATGGGAAACGCCTGAGCGCATTCTATAATTGCAGCGGTTCCCTGGAGAGCATTCTCCAAGGAATTTGTTTTTTAACATGTTCATTGAGAAGTCTCCCACCACTAAGCGAAGTGGAGGTGGGAGCGGTTCATTGGGGTGTATGACATGGCACGAAATCAAACGTAAAGCAGCTGGAATACTTGCTCGATTTTTACATGCTGCTTAATCAGCTAGACATTGAGGAGAATGCATCTATATTATTTGGCCTTGCTTTCAGCATTTCTTATGGATAGGCATGGTTGAGTGCCTGTTTCTTGCTGGCGCATTGATCATCATATTTAATCTTTTGGAATCCAAAGGGTGATAGAGGGTTGACATCGCATAAAAGGATATATATAATGAACTTAAAATATCATTTGGAATCCAAAGGAGTGTCTACGATGGTTCATGTGTTTCAAATTAAAACAAAACCGCATGGTATTCAACGGTATGAGGAATTTATTCGTGATAACAAAATCGGGATTGGCTGGCCAGGCATTGGGGATTTAAGAAATGTAAAGAAAGAAGAAGTACGGGAGCGGTTGCGTAAGACGTATCGTTATTCAGGGGCGCGTCTTGGGAATGTGCTTGGAGCTGTTTGGGCTTTTATTGATACGATGAAAGACGGTGATCTTGTTATAGTGCGTAATGGCCGTGTTTTAAGCATCGGGATGATTGGTCCTTATCATTACGTTAAGCATCTCGATAATCAAACGGATGGTTTTTGTCATCAACGATCGGTTGAGTGGAGAGTCATCGATGAGCCGGTTTCTTTGTATAATGAGAAAGTGCGTGAGACAATTAACCATCGTGGAATTGTGACAAAATGTAAATATGATGTACATGAGCTGGAATTGGGATTTTAAATGATTTAAAGTGCAGGCTAAACACTTACACAACGAATCTAACAGTCGATAAATCCATATTTCTAGAGGGGGAAAAGAAATGAACTTATTTCAAATGAAAAGTCGGCCTCATGGAATCGAGCGTCTACCTTTATTTTTAGAACAAGGATTTGTAGCAATTGGCTGGCCGGGCATAGGTTCTCTAGAAAATGTAGATGTTGCAGAAATTGAAGAGCGGCTGGCTAAAAAATATCCTGATTATGTTGGGCAAAAAATGGCGTATTATAAGGGAATTGTTAACGCCTTTGCCAATACGATGAAGGCGGGCGATCTTGTCATGATTGCTGAAGGTGATTTTGTCCACATTGGACGGTTAGGAGATTATATATATAAACAAGAGTATGATAACGATCGAGACGGCATGTGTCACCAACGTCCAGTAGATTGGATCACCACTGTGAAGCGGAGTTCTTTAAATGATAAAGTACAGGAACTTTTACGGAATCGCGCTACTGTAACGAAGTTCAAATATCCTATTAAAATGGCGGAACTTGAACCGCTGTTATATGGCGAGGAGGATATTCAAGATTCGGGCAATCGCCAAGAACTGGTGGAAAAAGCATGGAAGGTGCTTGAAGAGGAAATTCAGTCGGATGATCCGATTGTTCGCATTAAAGCAGCTGCTGCCATATTAGGAGTCACTAAAAGATAGGAATGGTGTACCTTCTGAAATCTAACGAAAAGCCGAGCGGAATTTCTCTCCGTTTGGCTTTTCTTGGTGCGCCTGGCATGGGTGTAATCTATAGGGTGAAAGTCCCGAACTGTGAAGGCAGAATTAACAGTTAGCTTAACGCAAGGGTGTCCGTGGTGACGCGGAATCTGAAGGAAGCGAGCGGCAAACTTTAAGGTCTCTCGGAACACGAACTTCATATAAGGCTAGGTATCATTGGATGAGTTTGCCAAACAAAACAAAGTCCTTTCTGCCAAAGGTGGTACAGAGTAAATGAAGCAGATAGATGGAAGGAAAGATTACATTCTTACCCAGGGAGGTCTGATGGGTACGTGAAGTACACTTCATAACCTACTTAGTGATAAGTAGCTGAACCATCAGAAGTCAGCAGAGGTCATCGTATTAGTTGGTCTAGAACAACTAAAGGACCGAACAATGAAGAGAGAATAGCCCTTGGCATTCATTGAGTCATGCTGAACACAGAAAACGTAGTACATCACTTGAGGGAGGAAGCGGTGAATCCCGTGGGAGACCTCTTGGAGGGTGGAGTGACCACTGGCATAAAGAGAACAGCTATTCACGGAAGTTATAAAAACTTGCGTCAATGATCTTAATTGAACCGCCGTATACGGAACCGTACGTACGGTGGTGTGAGAGGACGGGAGTTAATCGCTCCCTCCTACTCGATTCAGATTCCAATAACGATACTTTGTACCTACATTATACATAATATAGTAAAAAATCTTATAAATTATGAACTTTAAATTGGAATAGTGTATAATATTGTTAAAGAATTAATGGAACGTTATGGGATTATATGAATTTTAAGGGGTGAAAATATGGCGGCAACTGTAAATAATGCATTTAAAGAGTTTATGCGAGATAAGGTCAACTTGGATCCGGACAAAACAAAAACTGCAAGAAAAAGCAGGGACAATCTTATAGATAATATACATAGTTTGGGTTCTAATGAAGATTTTTTCAATTTATATCATGACATTGATATTGCATTTGGCTCATTTGCAAGAAAAACAAAAATAAGACCCTTAGATGATATTGATATAATGATTGGGATTAACGGTGACGGTAGCACTTATTATGATTCAGGCTATGAGGTTAAAATTTATGTAAATGATGATAATTCTCCACAAAAGAGTTGTTGCAATGACAATACTAACATACTCAATTCAACAAAAGTTATTAACAAATTTATAAAAGAACTTAAAAATTTAAACGATTATAAGAAAGCGGAGACCCATAAGAATGGTGCGGCAGCCACCCTTCAACTAAAATCTTATGAATGGAATTTTGATATTGTACCATGTTTTCGAACAACTAAAGAATCTGATGGCCGAGATTATTATTTAATACCAGATGGAAAGGGAAATTGGCAAAAAACAGATCCACGCAAAGATAGGGATAAAGTAACTACTTTGAACCAAAAACATAATGGATTAATGTTAGAGACTATAAGATTGGTAAAGTATTGGAATAGAAGACCTACAATGCCATTGATGCCATCTTATGTATTAGAATGTTTATTACTACAATATTTTGATAGCGTAGATAGTGTAAGTGATTATATTGATTTAAGATTTAGAGATGTTTTATATTATATCAAAGATAACATTTGGTATTCCATTAATGATCCAAAAGAAATTCAAGGAGATTTAAACACACTTACATATGATGAAAAACTGAAAATTTCAAACAAAGCAGAAAGTGATTATGAAAAAGCAAAAGAAGCGATTTCTGCAGAAATAGATGATAAAGATCATGAGAAAGCCATTAAAAAATGGGCTGAAATATTCGGAAGCGAATTTCCAGAATATAGCGAGGATTAGATGGATATGGATAGTAGTAATGATATTAATATAAAGCAAAACACCGAAGAAATTCTTTTATATTTGTTTGCCCAGAGGAAATTGTACTCATTGAGTAAAAGAGCACTTCATATAATGTTTTTTGTTAATCTTATTTTTTATGTTTTAGGATTAATCAATACGATTCAGAGCAATAATTATTTTAAAGCGATATATGTTATTTGGGGGGTAACTTTTTGTATATTATATATTAGAGAAGGTGAAAGAATAAATACTGCTGCTACAATGCAGGAACTTATAGACAGAAAATTATATGGGTTCGATACATACGCTCCTTTTCTGAAAGTGACGAGCCTGCATAAAATAGCATTGGAATTAAAAACAAAGTTTCCAAAAGAGTTTATTGAACAAACAAGTCGTAATGGGCAGCAAAAAGGGGTTAAGGATTGGTATTCAGATGTATCAGGAGTTTCTATTGAAAAAGCAATTATACTTTGTCAAATAGAAAATAGTGATTGGGAAACTCAACTAAGAATGAAGTATCAAAAACTAAATATATTATTGCTTGTAATTTTGCTATCAGTATATGTTGTTATTTTTTGGAATAATAGTGTAGAAAATTTAATAATAAAACTATACCCCATATTAACAATTGTAGTAGATAGACTTTCTTATATATATAAGAACTATAAAAACATTAAAAGTAGTAAAGATATTAACGATAGCCTATATCAAATTTATGAAAACATTGAGGAATTCACCAAAGAAGACATTTTAAATAAAGCCAAAGAGATTCAACATTGTATTTATGAAAGAAGAAAAAACTTTTCTCCCATTCCCAATTTATTCTATCACCTAAATAGGGAGAAGTATCAAAGTTATTCGAACCAGTATATTTTGGATCTAAAGGAAAAACTAAAAAAGTAGGCCATGGTAATGTTCATACTACACTTCTTTATTTAAATCCGAGTAGAGAATCAATGAGAAATAAAATTAACCAATTAAATTAAATATCGTGCCAGTCAAATTGGAATCCGAATCCGATTCAACTCCCCCCCCAACAAGTCGTGGCCCACTCAGACCAGTATGCGTCATTCAAGACAACCATTGCAAAATCACCTTCTACCCCGGTGTCAAACCTCAATTACTTCAAGCTGTTATCAAGGAGTTGAATCGAAATGATTCATGATTTTATAAAATGCAAAAATGCTAACACTACATAACTTCTAAACAAATTTTAATGTAACGGAGTAGGTTCTTGTTACAAGAATAAATTGTCCGACGTTATTTTCAACGATAAAAGTTTATATAATCACATTTTCATTCGGCTATGTCTGACGTAAAATAAGAAATATTCTTTTTTTACGATTTGTCTGACATTGTTAACTGAATAATGTCTTTAATGGTTGATAAATAAGCTTTTTGTTAGGAAGATTACGTCATAAAAATTTTCATTGTAATGATTTTAGTAGTGATACTTTTATTTGAAACGAAAGACGTTTTATTTTCTTCTTAATAAAAATATTCCCATTTTGGGGATTTTTAAATATTGTATGTGGATTGTTAGTGAGTTTCGTATGTCAGCCAATCAACCAATTTCCAACTACGGCTGTTTTCGGTGATTGTTAATCCGTGCATTTGAAACGCTGAGAGGATTTCTTCTCTGTAGTTTAGCCAATGTCGATTCATGAAGTTTTTGATTGCTGTTGAGTTTGTTATTTTGCCGACTGGCTGGGGTAAAATGATATCTTCTTTTTTAATAATTTCTACTAATTTATTTGCATACATTATCGCTTTTTCTTTTACTTTGTCGCTATCTATTACTGTTCTGCTATCAAAATGGAACGTCACTTTATTCATTCCGCATCGTTCAAAGAGACCTTTCAACTCATATAGAAAATGAAGTTGCTTTGTTGCAATATAGATGTTTACCTTTTTCGTTTTTGGCTCATTCAAATTTCGGATATTGCTGGGTTGATCGTTCTAAAAAATCCAACGAATATGTTCTGCAAAATGTAGAGAGCATCAGTGCAGTTGTGGAAGAAACAGCGGCAGGAAGTGAAGAAATCTCTGCCTCCACTCAGGAACAGAAAAATTCCATTAGTAAAATGGTGGAAAAAGTGTCTTCGTTAAGAGAACTGACCGAATCCTTAAATGCAACGATGTCTCAATTTAAACTGAAAGAATAGCAGATTGGGTGCCGGACGTCTGCACCCGATCGTGATTGAACAAAACATGTCGAAGAAAAGATCTACTGAAAGGTCTCTCACGAGGCTTTTCTTTTTTTAGTTTCTTAGCGGAATGGATCTTCCTCCGTTTTTTGTTTGCAACATCGTTCCGGCTGCCGCCTGGCTAATTGGCAAGAAAGGTGATAAAACTTCATTCATTTTGATAGAAGTGATTTATAATATGTATGAAAGATTAGGTATTTTAAGAAAAATATACAAAATCCGACATCCTCAAGGAAATGCAAGAGTGGATAAATGGAAATCTTTTGCTGTTTGCGGCAAGGATTGAACCGATGTTGATTTCGAAGTTGGATACATAAGCAGGGCACATTATTCATTTCTTACAGCGCGAAGCCGCAAGAGAATCAATCCGCTGCAATACTTTTTCTCGCTAAGCTGTTTGCGATGAAAAAGAGGCGATACAACGAAGAAGAACTGAGAAATGAAGCAATATAAGACATGATTTTTGCGATAGGAGGAAAAATGAATATTCGCAAGCTGATTATTCCCATTTCTTGTCTTGCACTTACGCTTATTATTGGTACATTCGGCTATATGTGGACAGAGCACCTGTCTTTTTTTGATGCGGTATGGCTGACGGTTGTTTCTGTGCTGACGATCGGCTACGGGGATATGACACCGGCGACGATTCAAGGGAAGATTTTTACCCTGATTATTATTCCGGTTGCGATTGGGATTGTGACGTATATTTTGGCCCGATTTGCTAGTGCGGTGATTGACGGGAAATGGGCGGATGAGGTGAAACGAAGAAAAATGAACCATAAGATTGATCAACTGGAACATCATATTATTGTATGCGGTTTGGGAAGAGTCGGCAAACAAGTGGTTGCTCAATTAAAACGGGAACATCAGCCGATTGTAGCGGTGGAAAAAAACGAGCAAATATTAGAAAAAACAGAAGATCTTCTTTATGTGAACGGAGATGCCACCGATGATGATGTTCTCATCGCGGCCGGCATTGAACGGGCTTCTTGTATTGTCATCACGCTGCCAAGCGATACCGATAACGTGTTTATTACGCTCACGGCACGAGGAATCAATCCGAATATCCTCATTGTAACGAGGGCGGAGAAAGAAGAGGCGGAAAAAAAGTTATACAGTGCCGGTGCGGATAAAGTGATTAACACCTCCAGCATCGGCGGAAAACGAATGGCGATGTCCGTATTGAAACCGGTCAGCATGGAATTAGTGGATACCCTTTTGCAAGATTCAGAAGGAGCCTATAATGTGGAAGAAATCGTGCTGAGAGAAGATTCCAAACTGGTCAATCAAACGTTAAAGCAATCGAAACTCCGTCAAGTGTGCGGGGTCACCATTGTGGCCATCAAGCGGGGAAATACGATCATCAGCAACCCGAAACCAGATGAACAACTGTTGGCCAATGATTTATTGATTGTCTTTGGCAGAGAGGATCAGCTGCGGAAATTCGAACAATTGTGATGCGACCTTATCACCCGCCGGAATTTTTCCGCGTATGTGCTCTTAATAATTGAAGTTGTTACGTTAAACCGTTCACTTTATTGTGTTTGGACTCTCGCTTGACGGTTCGGCATTCATGGAACTGACCCCTGAAAAAGAATGGAGTAGATTCTTGAACAAAGGCAGACAATAAAGAGGAAGAGTTAGATAAGGAGAGAATTGTTTTTGAAAAAAATCATTTTATTCAGTGCTTTCTTTCTTATTTGTTTGGGGTGGACAGATCAAACGAATGCGAAAACCATTTTAAATGCACCCTATATTCAGCAAATGCCCCAATTGCCTCGCGGCTGTGAGGTCACATCTCTGGCGATGCTTTTGCAGCACGCAGGAGTGAAAGTGGACAAAATGACATTGGCCAAGCAAGTGGAAAAAGTTCCTTTTCGTCAAAACGGCCTCTACGGCAATCCGTACGAAGGATTTGTCGGAAATATGTACACGTTCACACAAAGCGGCTACGGGGTCTATTATCCCCTCATTTATGAATTGGCTCAAAAATATATACACGATCGGGCTGTCAATTTATCGAATAAAGATCTAAAGACGATTTATCAATTTATCGATCGCGGTGCCCCGGTTTGGGTCATTGTCAATTCGAAATTTAAAAAGCTCCCTTCTTCTGAGTTTCGTATTTGGAATACTAGAAAAGGCAAAGTTGCCATTACCTATCGGGAACATTCCGTTCTTATAACGGGGTATGACGATCGTTATATCTATATCAATGATCCTCTGTACCATCGCAAAAATCGTGCGGTCAACAGGAAAAGCTTCGAAGCGGCCTGGATACAAATGGGCAGACAAGCGATCAGTTATCTGCCAAAACCGAATTGGAAGAAAGAGTTGAAAAATGGACAGATAGGGAAAGTGACGATTTTAAAACCGATACAGCTCCAAAGCAAGAATGAAGCAGGTCAGCTCAAGTTCGTCCGAATGCTTTACCCATATGAGACCTATCGAGTGTACAGCTACAGCAAAGACAACGGAGGAATGTACCAAGTAGGAAATAATCTTTATGTCAAAGCGTTGCAAGGATATGTTCTATATGAAACGCCTTAGTATGTGTGCCTGTTGTGCTTCGTAAAGTATGCTGAAAAGCTCTGTTTAGGCACTGGTATGTCCTCATTGATCCAGATAATGGCACTATGAAAAATGGATTAGGTCTATTGTCCTTCCGATACAAAAAGTCCTGTAGAAGCTTCTACAGGTTTTTTTCTTGTATTTGAAAGTTTATTTTGTAAGGACAAAAGTAAAGAAGTTTGTTTTTTGAATTTTCTTTCTACAATTTTAAATAGAATAGGAATAACAACCAAATGGAAAAGGAGCGGTTTTATGGCAGTATCCTGTATAGAAGATACGTATAGAGGTCACAATGATAAAAAAGATCCTATTTATTCATCGTTATTATTATGCATGCGTAGGGTAGAGCGAAAAAGGATCTCAAATTTAGCATTTCTTTATCGAGTTTTTGTCGAAAAATTTTTACGATATTTTTAGTATCGTTTTGGGCGTATATTCTATATAATAAAGTTAAACAGCACGTTCGGAAGGAGGAAGGACTATGAACGTCAATGTTTGGGAGTTCATGGGAATTCAAAGGACGGATCAAACTGAATCTGATCGATTGTTGACTTTCATTATGAATAGTATGATCAGCAGTTTATTTCATTGTATGAAATGGTCACCTGCTAATTTTGTTTCGTTCCCCCAAATGGTAAAATACGGAATTGATCTTGACGATGAAAATTCGTATTTTTGGGACTGGATGAATGAGTACGGTATAGGCTATGTAAAAAACATTGGAAAAACGACGTTACCGGATACAGAGGAAATATTAAACTTTTTAACATATAGACAGATGCTTTTAGAGATGGACATTGAAAATGAAATCCATTCTAATCTGTTATTGTCTATTTCTGAATTACTTACAGCACTAAATGAATTTATAACGGGTTGTATGGAATCGTCTGCCACTGATTTAGTAGATGTTTTTGAAGAAACCGTTTTTTTTAATAATAGGCTGAAATCTGATTCGGATCATATAGAATGGGAATTTATATTAAGCTCTGCTGTAAATCAGCAGGGCTTTTGTTATAATTATACAAAAAAAGGAGTGGATATTATTGGATAATCAACAGGCTTACGAGTTGTATACATTGGCTAAAACAAAAATTCAGTTAATAGAAGCAAGTCTTGAATCTGTACATATAGACAAGATGAAACCGTTTAAAAAGGGGAAATATGTAAATGAAATTGTTTTAGGAAAGCGCTTAGAACCAATTAGTGAAAAAGAAGTTAACACTTTTTTAAAAACCGTTGTGAATAGTAGGGAAGAGGGTAGTGGTGATATAGTATTAAAAATCGAAATTGTATACAAAGGACGTTTTAAGGCTAATACTTCTGCTTCAACAGAAAAATTAGAATACTGGACAGATATACAAACGGTTCCACAGTTATTGCCATATACTCGTAGTTTAATAACTTCTTTAACTTCTCATATGCTAATCGCACCAATTGTGTTACCAACGATGGATATCTTGGAATCAATGAAACTGAATCATGAAAATCAATCGGTCGGTGAGTAAATTGAATGCTTTGATGCGAATACAATTCTGCCATTCAGATTATCCATACCCTAATCTTGAACCAACGGCAAAAAAGATTGCCGAATTTTTATTTACTTATAGAAGTCAATTTAGGCCTTTTTGTGAGTTTATGAGGATCAGCAGTACATGGACGCTTGATAATTATAAAACAAAACTCCAAAGATGGTCTCAAGCCATAGCTCCTAATCGCAAAAAAGCAGCTCCAGATACTTTACAATTGATTAATTTAACTCATGAATTCTTTTCAGTGTGCCAAAATGAAGAAGATCGAAAAAAAATGCGCGGGCTAGTTCCGGAAAAGTTATTTGAAAAAGTCTTTAGTTTAAGGCACAGTGGTAAAAAAGGTGTTTTTGGATATGGGGTAATGGTAGTGGTTGATGGCAAACCGGTAAAATATATTCCGTCGTTTTCTTATAAAAAAGAAGATGACAGCGATGTTTATCGGCAAACGGTCGATGCTGGATTTTGGGATGGAGAAGTGGGAGAGTTTGCAGAGGTTAAATTCAGCCCAGAAGCCTTCCATACGAAAGACATTAAATATTTACAGTTACTAGCAAATGAGTTAAATACTGCAGGTCTCAATTATTCGATATTGTTGGTATCTTTTGATAATAAAGAATTAATACGCTTTAAGTTACAGCGTCTAGGTTTATGGAAAAAGGAGCATTCATTTTATTTAATTGGACGAGATGAGTTATTCCAATGGGGGATGAATTCTTAAAAGATGACTATAATGGAAAATAAAAATAAAGTGTAGATAGTAGAGATTCATCTTTTATACAAAGAATGGAAATAATATAGGAACAAAAGTATAATATAAGAAAGGAGGGATGTTTGATGATAGATGTTGTTCAAGTAAACCGAAGATCGATGTTTCAAAAAGTTCTTGTGACGTTTGTGATTTCTTTATTATTCGCAACGGTCGGTATGTATGCAGGGAAATTTGTTCCTCCGGTATTGATGTTTCCGTTGGCCGTAGCGGAATTTGTCATGATTTTCGCAGCGTTTTTGTTAAGAAGAAGCAAAAGCGTCGGCTATACGTTTGTTTATGTTTTTACCTTCCTTTCCGGAATCACCACTTATCCGATCGTGAGCCATTATATTTCCGCAGCTGGTGCGCAAGTTGTTTTGATGGCTTTTGGTTCGACATTCGGGATATTTGCCGTCATGGGCTTGATCGGGGCCGTCACTAAAAAAGATTTATCGTTCTTGAGCACCATTTTGTTTGTCGCCTTATTAGCGTTAGTGTTCATTAGTATCTTTAATATTTTTAGCCCGTTAACTTCCGGTGGAATGCTCGCATACTCGGTCATCGGGTCCATCGTTTTCTCTCTTTATATACTTTTTGATTTCAACCAAATGAAACACCATCACATTACGGAAGAAATGGTTCCGTTATTAACATTATCTCTGTATTTGGATTTCATTAACTTATTTATCAATATTCTTCAAATCCTCGGCATTTGGCAAAGCAAAGATTAGGCTGCTTTCGCGGCCTGCAATATGTCAAAAGCTCTACAGAGAAATCTCTGTGGGGCTTTTCCTTTATGTGCGCCCGGCATGTACATGAACTATAGGGTGTAAGTCCCGACCCCCGAAGACAGAAGTAGAGGTTAGCCAAGAGCAAGGGTGTCCGTGGTGACGCGGAATCTGAAGGAAGCTGGAGGCAAAACACCGGACCGAGGAACACGAACCTCATATAAGGCTAGGTATGATGGAGTGAGTTTGCATAACAAAACAAAGCTCTTTCTGTCGAAGGTCATATCGAGTAAATGAGGCGGATAGATGGTGTGAAAGTGCATGTACTTACCCGGGGAGGTCTGGCGGATATGTGAAGTACTCTTCATAACCTACTTAGTGATAAGTAGCTGAACCGTCAGAAGTCAGCAGAGGTCATAGTATTAGTTGGTCTAGAACAACTAAGAAGGACCGAACAATTAAGAGAGAATAGCCCTTGGTATTCAGTGAGTCATGATGAACACAGAAAACGTAGTACCTCACTTGAGGGAGGAAGCGGTGAATCCCGTGGGAGACCTCTTGGAGGGTGGAGTGACCACTGGCATAAAGAGAACAGCTATTCACGGAAGTTATAAAGACTTGCGTCAATGATCTTAATTGAACCGCCGTATACGGAACCGTACGTACGGTGGTGTGAGAGGACGGGGGTTAATCACCATACCCGTCAAGTTAGCGGTATAAAATTTTTTAGGATGATACGCATGTTCGAAAAATCAATCAAAGGATGAAGAGAAAACCAAATGCTGGGCATGCCAAATAACCCTCAAGAAGAGGGTTATTTGGCAATTATATCCATGACCCACACTACCATATCCCCAATTTCTTTAAAAGATCCGATACCGTTTCCTCTCCTTTCCTTCGGTCTTTCCTCGCGTGTTTCCTTAACAGAGACAGGAGAGATGGAAGGGCGGTTTCCATCGCTTGGGGATGCAAAAGAAACCGATGCCAATACGATTGGAGGATATTAAGCGCTTTCCATTCACTGATCTCGATTCCCTCCCGTTGATGCCAATACCTTCGGGCTTGGAACAGAAGAGTCTGCGTGACTAAAATGGCAATCAATGTCCCATATAAGTGGCATTCGAATCGTTCCTTCTTCATCTTTTTGACACGGTCAAGATCAAATAAGGATTTCCAGCCCTTAAATAACAGCTCCACTTGCCAGCGCAGCGAATACAGCTCATAAACTTGTTGCGCATCAAACGATTCTTGTGGTAAATTGGTCAGTAAGATGTGATATTTCTTTTGTTCAAGGGTTTGGCGTGACAGCGCCTTCCCTTTCTTTTTTTCCTTTTTCCGCACGTACGCCAGCCGTTTTTCCCATTCTTCCGCCGTGAGACGGCGAAAAATCAGACGCGGAACATACAGGCGTTGGTGTCCGATATACACGTGTTCCACTTCCACGGCTTCCCCCTCGCCCAATCGATTTCCTATCGATTCCCAATCCCATTCGTGCCACTCCCCGTCCTGCTTGATATAGACTTTGATATCGGAACGCAACCGGGTAATATAATAAGCACCTCGAGCATCAATCTCCGCCAGCGTGGCGAGTGAAAAAAACCCCAGATCCCGAATGCAAAGGTCATTCGGTAAAATCGTGTGCTGGGTATGATAAGCAAAACGGGCATCGGAATCATTGGCCTGTTGGACGCACAGCTGAAGACAGGTTCCCGATAACAGCTCATACTCAAATTGGATTTTGGCGCCAGATGAAACCGAACCTTGATAGTCCTCACCATAGTCGGTCGGAAGTAAAAAACTGGTAGAGTCTAAGATCCGCAGACGGGTGAAACAAGCGCGATACGTTTCGGTGATGGAAGAGAGTGCCGGACGTTGATGCATCAGGAGAGTAAAAAAGACCTCTTTTAAAAACGCCACGGCACGAGGCGTAAACCGCTGATTCAGTCCTTCATTCGAGAGAGAGCAATCATGCCAGAGCGCCAAATCGGCACACAACCGCTGAAGCGACTGACAGGCGAGCGATCCGTCTCCCCAAGCACATAGCGTCAGAAAGGCTTCCGCTGTTAATGAACGCTGCCGCTGAATGAATCCGACTTTCCGTGCCAGACGAGTCAGTTCTTCATAGGAGAAGAGTTGACGAATCGTTTTTATCCATGCCTTCATCTTTTTTTCCATCAAAAAATAATCCTTTCCAACGATGATTTTCGTTAGAAAGGATACCATGTTTTTGGCGCTGAAAAAAGATCAAATTCTTAACTTGATGGCTATGGGGTTAATCACCCCCTCCTACTCGATTCGCGTTCGCTGATATGACGCAAGGTTTAAAAGGAAGTATGGTCATAATAAAGAGATCCTGAAATTTCTAATAAGGAAAGGTGCGGAAATGAGAAAAGATCGTTTTTTCTCCCATCAGCTGGTTCAATCGTATCTTGATGATGTGTGCAAAAGGCTGCATGATTTGCCTCCAGGTGTAAAACACCCCTTTATTCAAAAGGTTCGTTCTGATTTATATGAAAAGGCATTGGAAAAAGAAAAGAAAGGGGTTAGTCCGGAAGAAATTCCTCAGAGTGTGTTAATGGAATTTTTGTCTCCGAATGAATTGGCGGCTGATCTTTTAAAAGAGTATGATAGGGAAGATTTGAATCATCATGTCATAAAGCTCAGCTACTCCACCGTGTTAGCCACAGGTTCTTTTGGGGCTCTTTCGGTGCCCATTTTGTTAGGGTTCATCAATGTTTCTGCCATTTTGCCTTTTGTGATCGGATTTATTATAGGGAATATCTATCTCCTATTCGGAAAGTTCACGTGGAATAGAACCCTTCTCTCTCATTTTCAAAAAACGATGAGATTCATCCCTTGGATGTTTGTGCTGCCTTTTGTTCTCTTTGCGGTCCGCACCATGATCGTCCGACAAATCGATCTGTTTTCTTTCTATTATTTAGTGGGGTATCTTGTCGTGTCTATTTTATATATTCGATTTCTTAAAATGTTGCCCAAACATCAAGAAACCAACAAGGATTTATCGCTGTAAACCAATCATATTGCGGGCATCTAAAGGACTTTGCAAATTTATATTATTCAAAAAATTATGATGTTTAGAAATCGGATCGTATACACCTGGCCGCTCCGGTTCCTCTCATCGCTATATGGATGGAGTGAGGGCCAGGTGTTGATCGGTATTCTCATTATTTCCCGCGGAATAACTGTCTTGGCAAAAGAGAAGAGAGAAAGTAGCCGCCAAAGAGCAGATAGACCGGAATAATCGGAACGCGGTAGCGTTGTCCACCGACGAGTAGACCGAGGGAAGTCAAAACGGCAAATCCCAGTATAAATAAGATCAGAAATAAAATTTCCAGCCGCATTTTCTTTTCTTTCCATAAACTCCAGATGATTCCGGCTATGCTGATGAAGAGAGTCATCCAATCGAGGGCGTCAATCCCTTGGAAGAACAGGCCGGTTTTCAGCACAAGCCGTTTGATCGTTTCGCCGGGGTAAGAGAGCATGTAATGAACGGCTTTTTCTTTTAACAACTCGCTTTTTTCTGATAAGCTCAATCGGCTGTATGAAAAATACTCAGGCTCTACAAATTGGTCGACGATGGTCGTTGCAAAGAACGCCACTTTCGTATGAGGATTATTGGCGATATATAGATTTTGCCCGCTATAGTTTTCCAAAAGCACAAATTTCCCGTGAAGAGACCAGTTGTGAAGCCCATTGGCGGCTAAACAAACAACGGGAATCAAAAAGGCGAGAATCGTCGCGGCTCGCAATTTTTTTGTCCGCCAATATAGGAGCCATAACAGGCCGAGCAGCAAAAACACATACATAAGATGAGGCCGGAATAATAAGCTAGTCGACAAAAGCGCTACGGACGTTATCAGCCATTTTGTTTTCTTTTCGTCGCGAATAAAGCGCAAGATGCTGTATAGGATCAAGAGAATAAACGTAATAAAAAGCGTTTCTGTCAGCAAATATTGCGGACCGTTCAACAACAAGACAGGATGAACAGCATACAGAAGCCCGGCCGCCATGCCCGATTTGAAACGGTGAAACAATTGTTCTCCCAAAAAGGCAAGAAGGACGCCGTTGAATCCGTAAACGACATACTGAAAAAGAATAAAAAGTTTAGCGCTGTGGAAAAACGCAAACGGCACTAAAAAAATGGAGAACAGCGGGGGCACAATAATGTCCTCTTTGCGGACGGTGTTGATCATCCCGTTTCCCTTGACGAAATTTTCGGCTATATTAAAATAAAGCTGACCATCCGGAGTAATGCGAAAGAATTGTTTTCCGGTTTGATATAAATAAAAAAGTAGTATTGCTTCTGTAAGAAGAAACAAGAATACATAACCGATTATGTTTCGTTTATGAATCGTTGGCATATGGAGATCCTTTCTATTGTCATTTTTCATTTGCATTATATCATGAAAATTCTGCTTTGAATTTACAGAGCCGGAGGATTTTGTCTTATGGAAAAAATCTTGATCATCATCCCTGCCTACAACGAAGAGGACACGATACACCATACTGTAAACCGGCTTCGAAACTCCTGCAGCTATGATTTTATTGTCGTGAATGATGGGTCCACCGATCGGACGGAAGAAATTTTAAACGAACATCAAATTCCCCATATCAGTCTGGCGGCGAATCTTGGAATCGGCGGAGCGATGCAAACCGGCTATATTTATGCGTACAGGAACGGATACGATTATGCGATCCAATTGGATGCCGACGGCCAACATGATCCGAAAGACTTGGAAAAATTAGTGCAGGCCATCACCGGCTCCGATTACGATATGGTCATCGGGTCTCGATTTGTGGAAAAAACCGGGTATAAAGGCAGTTGGATCAGGAGATTGGGCATTTATTATTTTTATTATATGTTAAAATGGATTGCTCACATTAAAGTAACCGATCCGACATCGGGCTACCGCATTGTCAACCGCAAAGTAATGAAAGAGTTTGTCCGCCACTATCCGGTTGACTATCCGGAAGTGGAAGTATTGGTGAAATTGGCGCACCGGCATTTCAAAATAAAAGAGATTAAAGTGGAAATGAATGAACGGCAAGGCGGACGATCTTCCATTACACCGTTTCGATCCATTTACTATATGTTAAAAGTCACGTTTTTTTCTTTAATTCGATCGGTTTTTTAAAGGAGCGTTATGTATATGGGGTTTGTGCAAATCATTTCGATTGTCATGGCCATGTTGTTTTTCGTGCAAGTCGTGTGGCTGACTTCCAAAAATAAACTGCAGGATCAGCAGGCGTTCCTTTGGCTGGTTTTGTCTGTTGCGGCGATCTTGATTGCATGTTTGCTTCCGGTTTTAAATCGATTGGCACGGGCCGTTGGCATTTCGTATATGCCGTCTTTTATTTTTGTGGCGGCTTTTTTCGTCGTGCTGACTTTGCTGATGTATCATACGATTGTTTTATCCAAACAGCAGGCAAAGTTGACCAAAGTCATTCAAGAACTGGCCTATGTAGAAAAAGAACTGGAAGATCTGAAACATTCGCTCAGAGCGGAAAAGGAGGAACGCCATGACGCCGATTAATTTTGTGCTGATATTGGTCAACACTCTCATATTGGTGAGCGGACAATTTTTATGGAAATACGGGATGATGAAAAGCGGCCAAAGTTTTTCCTCTCTTTTGGGGATTTTGAAGCTGCTGCTATCGCCGTATATATTGACCGGTTTGATTTTGTACGGGGCTGCTACGGTGTTGTGGCTGTTTATTTTATCGAAAGTTCCGTTAAGCGTGGCGTACCCGATCCAATCGCTTGCCTACGTGTTTGCATTGTTTGGGGCCTATTTCTTATTCGGAGAAACGTTGACAAGTTGGAAAATAGCAGGCGTGCTGCTCATTGTGGCAGGCGTAGCCATGATTAGCGTTCATAGCGGAAGATAACCAAGAAAAAGACGAGGGAGCAGCTCCTCGTCTTTTGTCTTTTGGATGAATCTTAATAGTGTCCTGAAAAGCAAGTGAGTTTTTGGGCACCATTTTATTTGTCGCCTTATTAGCGTTAGTGTTCATTAGCATTTTTAATATTTTTAGCCCGTTAACTTCCGGTGGAATGCTCGCAAGTCGGTCATCGGGTCCATCGTTTTCTCTCTTTATATACTTTTTGATTTCAACCAAATGAAACACCGTCACATTACGGAAGAAATGGTTCCGGCATTAACATTATCTCTGTCTTTGGATTTCATTAACTTATTTATCAATATTCTTCAAATCCTCGGTATTTGGGGAAGAGACGATTAAGACCGGTCAAGAAACTTGTCAAAGCCCGGCAGAGATTTCTCCGCCGGGCTTTTCTTTGTTGTACTAAACATTTTGATATTCGCCATTGGTCCATTCTGCCATGCGTTTATTTGGTTTTCGTTGTGATAGCCGTATGGGTAAGTCGCCATATTGTATCGTATTAAAGAGATTCTTTTTCCCACATTTTCACATGACATGTCAGCAAAATTTCTCCTTTTGTTACGACGTGATGAGCGGCGTATTCCAAACTTTCCACTTTTTCAAGTATGTTTGTAATGATCACAGGAGTTACTATTTCTTTATTCTTTCTTTCTAAATACTCCAAATCCACCTTTAATAAAGGCTCTCCGGTTTTTACGATTTGTCCATTTTGAACGAATACTTCAAATCCTTCTCCATTTAATTCTACTGTATCTAAGCCAATATGTATAAGGATTTCCAATCCTTTATCTGAGAGGAGACCTATGGCGTGTTTTGTAGGGAAGATTTTCACGATTTTCCCATTGGTTGGAGAAACCACTTTTCCGCTACTTGGGATAATGGCTAAACCGTCACCCATCATTTTTTGAGCAAACACAGGGTCAGGGACGTGCTCTAATGGTATCACTTCTCCGCTTAGTGGAGAATATAATTCTTCAATCACTTTTTTGGCTCTTTTACGAAATACATTTTTTAACATGTCTCAACCCATCTTTCGTGAATAGTTTGAGTAAGATAGAATAACATAACATGAAAAGGGGAGATTACCGTATTCCAAAAAGTCTTAGAAGAATGCCTTTGAGTTTGAGTGCTTTTCAATGAATGGATCCTTGTTCATCGTTTTGATCACTTTCTTTTTGTTTCATAAAATCTACATAATGGTGAAAAAGCATTTCACCAACAATAAAGAAAGAAGAAAACGTATTCAGTTTTGTTCCATCCTTTAGTTCGTTGCATGAACTATAGGCATATAAATTGTATGGAGTCATTCTTGCCAATCGATTGTTTTTTAAATTCGTGACGGAAATAAACGGGATTCCTTTTGCGACTAACGATTGAACGGCTGGAAAAATGGATGGAGTGTCACCAGAAAACGAAATGATGATGATCAAATCGTTCAATGTTAAATCTTTGATGATCATTTCAAACTCAGTTTGTGATTGGATCACATGGAAATATTTCTGCACGGGAAGAAACATTCGTTGTAAATCGAAAGCACAATTTAATTGAGCGGTTCCTGTTCCGTAAACAAATATTTTTTCAGTATGATAGATCAAACGGCATATTTCGGAAAAATCTGTATTCTTCACATATTTTAATGTTTCAAGAATATCGTTTCTTAAAATTTCCACTCCACTTTTGTGGATATTCGGATCTTTTTGGTCTTGCCATTTCAAAAATACTCGAAACTCGCTATATCCGCTAAAGCCTAGTTTTTGTGCTAATCGTAAAATGGATGAGCGAGAAACATTACATTTCTCTGCTAAACTATTGATTCCTAATTCATAGCAGGAGCTTTTGTTGTTTAAAATATATTTTAAAATATGAAGGTCATTATCATGGAGTTGGTTATAATGCTTATTGATCAACTCTTCAATTTTCATTTTTTAATCCCTCCTCTTGAAATAGTTTACCAAAAATTTCAAAAAAGAGGGGTGAAACAAAAAGTACAAATGGATGTCTGTACTTTTTGTTTCGTTTATTTGATCTCATGTTACACTGTGACTTCTTCTTTATGCAGTTCAGGCCAATACTCTTTATTCGCTTCCATTAATTCATCCAATATTTCCTTCGCCACCTTAGCGCTAGGAACAGTTTTGGATAAAGTTAAGGCCTGCCATAATTTTTGATAAGATTTTGTGATCCACGCTTCCACTACTAATTTTTCAACAGAGACTTGTTGTTCCATTAATCCTTTTTGAAATTGTGGTATTTCGCCGATGGACAGCGGTTCAGGACCGTTGCTGCCTACGATACAAGGAATTTCAACCATGGCGGTTGGATCGAAATTGGAAATAGCTCCTTTGTTTTCAACAATTAATAACATTCTTTCATGTGTGTTATAAGCAATGGCACGGGCTAAATCCACAATATAGGAGGCATGTTCATCCACATGAAGGGCGCATCCTTCAGTTGATTGATTTTCAATGACTTTTTGGCACTCTGAAAATACGAATTTTTCACGGCCATCCATCACTTCATTGGCTCTTGTATAATTCGGATTAGAATGTTCTACTACGTAATCTGGATATAGATAATATTTTAAGTATGTGTTTGGCAAAGTGTCCGGATCCACAGCGAAAACATCACGCGCTTTTAAGAACGTATCATTCCAGCTGGTCTCCGCATCATCATTTTTTACAACATATCCGTATTTTGCGACATGTTCTTTTAACTTAGGCATTAAATCATATCCATCTTTATCGCGAATATCCGTCCACCATCCAAAATGGTTTAAACCATAATATCGAACGGTCATTTCTTTACGAGAAGATAACCCCAAAATTTGTGCCATTCGATTTTCGATACCTACAGGCATATCGCATATATTTAACACTTTTGAGTTGGGACGTAAACGTCGGGTGGCTTCTGCTACAATGGCTGCCGGGTTGGAGTAATTGAGCATCCATGCATTGGGAGAATATTTTTCCGTATAATCAATTAACTCTAACACTCCGCCGATTGAACGCATGCCATATGCAATTCCACCTGGTCCGCATGTTTCTTGCCCTACCACTCCATATTTCAATGGAATTTTTTCATCTAATTCCCTCATGGCATATTTTCCTACTCGAATATGAGCCATGACAAAATCGACATCTGTAAATGCTTCTTCAGGATCTGTAGTAGCAATAAATTGAATATCTGGGGCCTTTTCTCTTAAAATAACTTCACAGGCTCCGGCTATGATATCTTGGCGTTCTTTATCATTGTCATAAAATTTTAATTTACGGATCGGAAATTGGTCTAAATGATCTAATAGCATTAATACAATCCCGGCTGTAAAAGTGCTTCCTCCACCAGCAATAACAATAGAAAATTTTTTCATTTTTCTTCCTCCTTCTCGTAGTGAACGCTTACATTCTTCTTATATCAAATAAAAAATTGCCAAACAATACCAATCGATCATTCTGTCCCTTATCACACTTTTTGTTCTTTTTCACATGAGGTAAACATTTTCTCAAACAGATAATTTTTAATATTTTGTATTTTTGAATTTCTGTTGAGCCGAAAAGGATACGCCCCTTTAAGAAACGATCGTTTTCGTAATGAAGATCATCCAGTTTTGCTGCTTTCTTCAGCTAATATTTTTTCAAATTGTTCTCGTACTTGAGGAACGGATAAACCCACAATGACTTGAATGGCTTTTCCGTTACGAACGATACCATGTGCTCCAGCGGATTTGAATACACTATCCGTTGTGATTTTTGATTCGTCTTTCACACTTACGCGAAGACGTGTGGCACAATTTGTAACCTCCACAATATTTTCCGGGCCGCCTAGTGCTTCTAAATATTGGGCTGCTTGGGCTGCATATTCGTTGGCTACTAGATCACCGCTTTGCTTTTTCGCCTTGTAATCAGCTTTTGTATACAATCTAGTTTCTGTTACATCATCTTTTTCGCGTCCTGGAGTCGGAATATTAAATTTCAGAATTAAATATCGGAAAACAAAGAAATAAATAGCTGTAAAAGCTAAACCAATTCCCCATTGTGTTAAATACGTTGTACTATGATACTTAAATAATGGAATCCAGTTTGAACTAGCTATCTCAAGCAGTCCTCCCCCCATATTTCCGACAACACCAAATGCATACATAGTGGCGGACATAGTAGCCGCAAGCACAGCATGTACGGCAAATAACCAAGGAGCAATAAATAAAAATGTAAACTCGATGGGCTCAGTAATGCCTGCAATAATGGAAGTTAAAGTGGCAGATAGTAAAAGTCCGAAAATTTGTTTTCTTTTTTCGGGTTTTGCAGTCACATACATAGCGGCTGCGATACCTGGTATACCAAAGATTTTAGACATGCCATGTAGAGAGAATCCTCCTTGTGGGAACAGCTCTTTCAGCGAGTGGGCAGATGTTGCGTAATCTTGCAGATGCTCGATCCAATGTTTGGCGATTCCTCCTTCCGTAACGGCAGGGCCATAAATAAAAGGACCGTAAATAAAATGATGCAAACCGGTTGGGATCAGAATGCGCTCTAAGAAGGTATATAACCACACCCCAAATACTCCGGAACTTGATAAAAATCCTTGTAAAGAGGCAACGCCATGTTGAACCATGGGCCAAGCATAGCAAGTAATTAAAGAAACGGGAAGCATGAGAAAAAAGGCAACAATGACAACAAAAGAGGATCCTTGGAAAATCCCGAGAAAGTCAGGCAATTTCGTATCAAAAAAACGATTATGCAGGAAAACCACGATAGAAGAAATAGCGATTGCCCCAATGATGTTTGTATCTAAGGTTTTAATCCCGGCAATCATTGTCAAACCGTTGAAGCCATTGATTTCTTGGTGAAAATCCACCCCAAACTGATCTCCCCAAATAGTTAAGATTGCGCTAATAAAATAGTTAAAGGTTAAATAGGTAACAAGAGCTTCCATACATGCTCGTGCATGCGCTTTTTTGGCTAAACCAATTGGGATTCCTATGACAAATAATAACGGCATTTGCCGAAAAACGGTCCAACCTCCTTCTTCCACGACAGTCCAGATTTTAGACCACATGCTATGCGGATCGGCGATGGATCCCATGATGTCGGGATTTTTAAACAATGTCGCCAACCCTACAAGTATTCCGGCAAATGGAAAAAGCAGCACCGGAACAAACATAGCCCCGCCAAAACGCTGGATTTTTTGCATCATACCCATTCACTCCTTTTTCCTATTTTCATAATCTAAAAAGAGCAAAAACAAGGATGGCCACCATTCGAAGATGCATCTTATAACAATCGAAAGCGCTTTCTTTATTTTTATAACACATGCTTTTTTTCTTTCACAATATTGGGACAGAAAACTGTTCGTAATCACTTTCATTGTTCGTTTTCTCAAAATGAGGGAAATTTCTCAATCGACTTAATCGATCACTATATGGATGGAAGTTTGGCTTTATTCTTGCAGACAAGCAAATGATTTCTTCTTCGGAGAAACGTTGACAAGTTGGAAAATAGCAGGCGTGCTGCTCATTGTGGCAGGCGTAGCCATGATTAGCGTTCATAGCGGAAGATAACCAAGAAAAAGACGAGGGAGCAGCTCCTCGTCTTTTGTCTTTTGGATGAATCTTAATAGAGTCCTGAAAAGCAACGGATCACACCGCTTATGCTTGTCCCGTTTCCGTTTAAACGGCACGTTTTTTTCTTTTTAAGAAATTCAGCATTTGGTAGAAACCTTCCCGATAAAACAGATACAGCCCTGCGACGTAAAAGACGACTCCGAGCGGCACCAAAATCAGGATCTGCCATAAAGGATAAAGATGATAAAGCGGCAGCGTTTCCTTTATGGCGATCAGTACGACCGACATCACAATAGTCGGCGGTAAAGCTTTTACGATCAATCGAAATAGCCGCACTTTTTGGGACGGATGAAAATCCTTATAAATCACAATGGCCGTGACGATCAAGTAATAGAAGGAAACGATGGAACTGGATAAAGCAAGCCCTTTATATCCTAATGGTTTGATTAAAATCCAGTCCAACAGTGCGTTCAGCAGGATCGTCGTAACGGTCACTCTGAAAATGATTTTTGTTTTCCCCAAGGCGTACATGGCTTTAGAGACGATATATTGCATGCCTTGCGTGACAATAATGGGCAGAAAGCAAACAAGCGCCATATAAGTGTAGTGCGTGTCCACCGCTGTAAATTTTCCTCTTTGGAATAAAAAAGCGATTGCTTCTTGTCCGACTAAATAAATTCCTGCCGTAATGGGCAATAGGGTAACCAGAGAAATTTGCATTCCTGTATAAAAAATATCTTGAAACTTTTCCGGATCATCCAATTGTTCGGATAAAAGCGTAAAGATAATCGCCGCAATCGAAGTGGCGTAAATATTATGCGGGACGGATGTCATAAGCGATGCGTAATTTAAATAAGTAGCCGCCCCCGGAATGCTGGAAGCAAACGCCTTATCGACAAACAGATTGGTTTGGCTGACAACCGAGTTTAACAGCGAAGGGATCAAAAGCACCAGAAACGTTTTCCGAAATGTCGCGTCTACATGAAGAGTAGGCTGCCAACGGAATCCCGTTCGATACAGATAGCTGAATTGGATGACCACGCCGATGAAAGTTCCGATGATAAACCCGTAAGCTAAACTGTTAATTCCCCAATAGCTGGAAAACACCAGAGCGAAAAGCGCACTGGTCAACGGCTGGACAAGCTTGGCGAATTGTGAAGGGACGAACACCCGATGCGCCTGTAAATAGGAATCTAAAATTCCGCTTAATGCCACTAAACTCATAAATAAAAAGAAAAATTGAGTGATAGCCACAGCGACTTTTTCTGTCTGTGGTGCCATGTGGCCATAAATGAACGGCACGATGTCAGGAACAAAGAAATAGCCGATCACTGTAATCACGAGGAAAAGCAGAACCGTAAAATTCATGACGCCATTCGCATTTCGTTCCGTTTGTTTAGCGTTCATTTTGAAATGGCTGACATACAACGGCAAAAAAACATTGTTAAAACCGCCGGAAATCATGTCCATTGCCAGGCTGATAAAGGAGAAAGCAAGAATATAACCGTCCGTCAGATGACTGACTCCAAATTCCCGCGCAATAATGCTTTCTCTCAGGAATCCCGACAGTTTAACAATGAAAGCTAAAATAGTCAGCCAAATGGCTGTTTTTTTCAAGGACATAACGAGACACCTCTTCAAAATAAAATGCAACAGCCTTCCGGAAAGGCAGCCGTTCTACAAGTAACGACTGTTGGAAGAGTTCATATGTTCATATGTCATATAATTGGGAACAGCGCAATCTATTTCCAATAAATGATGGAACGTCGGTCCTGCCCACTTTTCGATCCAATCAATCCACCTAGAAAAGCCGCCTCGCAGTAAACACGATCTCGTGTTTTTGCAACGCGGCGGGGAACGGTTGATTTTGGTTATGATGGAGAACAGTCTTCATCCTTTATGACGAGGAAAATTTTCCTGCAAGGTGGATGGAACCCCAACAATTTCACAAGGTATACAAATTTTAAATTCTATAAATGATTTATAATGATAGAGTCAAATAATGGATAATTGGAATCCGTTCAAGATGGTTTATATTTTATCATTAGCCTTATGAACATTCAATGTAAATAGTGCAAAGTATCAGTGAATTTGCTATACTATTTGAGTTGAATACTATGCTTATAAATTTTGCGATTAAAAACAAATTTTTTGTTTTTCAATATCATCATAAAGAGAGGTCTTTCACATGCAAAAAATATGCGTAATGGGATTAGGATACATCGGACTTCCTACTTCTGCAGTTTTTGCGCAGGCAGGCTTTGATGTCGTAGGTGTAGACGTAAACGAAAAAGTGGTGGAAACGTTAAATAGCGGCGGGATCCATATAGAAGAAAACGGTTTGGAAGATGTCGTCAAAGAAGTGGTGAAAAAAGGAAAATTGCGCGCATCTACACAACCGGAAGAAGCGGATGTGTTTATCATTTCCGTCCCGACTCCTATTCATCAAGACGAAACCGCGGATGTAAGTTATGTGATCAGTGCGACGAAGATGATCCTCCCTTATTTGCGCAAAGGCAATATCGTCATTGTGGAATCGACCATTCCGCCAAGAACGATGGATGATATTGTCGCTCCTTTGATCGAACAGGCAGGATTGGATCCAAGAAAAGACGTGTATGTTGCCCACTGTCCGGAACGGGTGCTTCCTGGCCGAATTTTAATCGAGTTGGTGGAAAATACTCGTATTGTCGGAGGGCTGACGCCGGAAGCAGCGAAAAAAGCGGCAGATGTATATCGGAAAGTCGTGACAAAAGGCGAAGTCATTGAAACCGAAGCGTTGACGGCGGAAATGTCGAAACTGATGGAAAATACGTTCCGTGATGTCAATATCGCCCTTGCCAATGAGTTGGCCAAAATCTCCAACCGACTTGGAGTGGATGCTCATAAAGTAATTGAACTGGCCAATAAGCATCCGCGTGTCAACTTGCATCATCCTGGTCCGGGCGTAGGCGGCCATTGCTTGGCAGTAGACCCTTATTTTATCGTAGAAAAGGCGCCGGAAGAAGCGAACTTAATCAAGTTGTCTCGAGATATCAATAACTCCATGCCTGATTTTGTCGTAGAGCAAGTAGAGAAATTGACGGCGGAATTGGCGAAACCGACGATTGCTCTTTGTGGACTGACTTACAAAGGCAACATTGACGATATCCGCGAAAGTCCGGCTCTTGAAGTAGTAGAAAAACTGATGCAAAATCCGCGCTATGAAATCCGGATTCACGATCCGCACGTTCAACCGGATCAAGTGCCATTTACGCTGCTTCCGTTTGAAGAAGCGATTCAAGATGCTCATCTTGTTGTGATTTTAGCGGATCACAATGAATTCAAACAGCTGGATCCTGCCGTATTAAAACAACGTATGAAAACGCCGGTAGTGTTTGATACGAAAAATTGCACGAATCTAAAAGACGCTGAGGGGATCACCCTTCATCGAATCGGCGATTTGACCAAATTAAAAGCAATTCAGGAATAAAGCAGGGATGTCAAAAATGGAAAAGGAACAATATTTAGGCGTCTCCGTTTCATCATTGACTTATGAGGAAATCATTGCCGACATTAAAAAGCGGATTGCCGCTGGGAAAAAATCGACCGTTATTGCTGTCAATCCGGAAAAAGTGATGGCGGCGAACCGCGACCCGCTTGTAAAAGAATTAATCAATGAATCCACTTACCAAATACCCGACGGAGTTGGCATGATTATTGCTTCCAAGTTAAAAGGTGGAAAAATTCGCGAACGGGTGACAGGTGTTGATATGATGGGGCGGCTTCTTCGATTTGCCGCAGAGGAAGGGCACGGTGTATTTTTGTACGGTGCCAAAGAGGAAGTTGTCTCAAAAGCAAAAGAAAATTTGGAACGGCAAATTCCCGGTCTGATCATTTCCGGCTATGAAAACGGCTATGTTCAAGACCAATCAGCTCTTATTCAAAAAATCAACGATTCCAAAGCTGTCCTTTTGTTCGTCGCTTTAGGAAGCCCGAAACAGGAATTGTGGATAAGAGAACATATGAATGAGCTGAAGCATGTGAAAGTGTTTCAAGGAGTGGGCGGCAGCTTTGATGTCTATTCCGGGATGGTCAAACGGGCCCCGGCCTTTTTCCGAAAAGCAGGCTTGGAATGGCTGTATCGGTTAATAAAAGAACCAAAGCGGATAAAGCGTCAAATGGCGTTGCCGAAATTTGTCCTGAAAGTATTGGCCAGTCGTTGAAGAGGAAGATGGCTGGCCTTTTAAAAAGCAGAAAGCGCCACTTGGAGGGGTTCGGATGAAAGTACTCCATGTTATCAGCGGAGGAGAAACCGGGGGATCACGCAAGCATGTGATTACCCTTTTAAAACAATTTGCAAAGAATGAAGTCGTCTTGGCCGTCTTCCAAGAAGGAGCTTTGTCGAAAGAAGCCCGGGAAAACGGCATTCATGTCGAAGTGTTTCAGCAAACTTCCCGCTATGACCTTTCTGTTTTAAAAAAACTGGCCCGATATATTCGGCAAGAACGGTTTGATTTGCTGCACACTCATGGCCCTCGCGCCAATCTATTCGGTCTTTATTTAAAGAAAAAAACCAAAATTTGCTGGGTGACGACGATTCACAGCGATCCATCCCTCGATTTTATGAAAGCAGGAGTGAAAGGAAAAATTTTCACGGCGCTGCATCTTTATGCCGTGAAAAAGATGGATCATTACTTTGCGGTGTCTGAGCGGTTTAAGAAAAATTTAATGGCCGCCGGCATTCGTGGAGATCACATTACCACTATTTACAATGGCATTCATTTTACAGAAGAAAAAGCAGTTCCGGTGCCCAGAGCCGAACTTGGGGCGGACAAGGATGACGTCTTGTTTGTCATGGTGGCGCGTCTGCATCCGATTAAAGGCCATGAAATCGTATTGGAAGCTCTTCAAAAGTTGGAAAACTCACAGGTAAAAGTGCTCTTTGTCGGCGACGGTCCGATTCGAAGCGAGTTGGAACAAGCCGTCGACCGACGTGGCCTTTCCGGTCAAGTTCACTTTCTCGGCTTTCGAAAAGATGTTGAAGAAATTTATGCGGCGTCGGATGTGGCTCTGTTGGCGTCCTATAGCGAAAGTTTTCCTTTGGCACTGCTGGAAGCGGCCAATCAACACTTGCCCGTCATCACCACCGATGTGGGAGGAGTAAATGAGTTAATCACGAACGAAAAAACCGGTTGGATTGTGCCGACTGGTGATGCCGATCTTTACAGTCAAGCAATGGAGGAAGCGATTTTCCGCAAGCAAAGAGGGGAGTTGGCGAAGATGGGCGATGACCTTTACCAACATGCCTCACGACATTTTTCCTTGACGAATTTGTACGAAATGATTCGAAATACATATGAACGTTTGCTGTCTTAACAGTCGAAAGTGACATGCTGATAGGACATATGGTGTGAGGGTCTGATCCCTCCATGCTTTGTGAATCGATCAGGGGATAAATGATGTTGTTATCCTGTTTTAGCATGGTGGATCCGGCCCTTTCCAGTTGAAGAAGCGCTCCTTTTAGATCCAAAAGTCTAGCAGGAAAGAATGATCGTAAAAGGGATTCCCGTTTTCCGTAACGGAGCGTAAATCATCATTCATTCCAGTCGCTTGTGTCGTTGACGACCATCTTAGGAATCATTTATAATCGGAAAAGTAGTGTTTGCGAAAAATTGCGTTTTTCCTTAATATTTCGACAAACATTGCGTGTCGAAAAAATAGAGTAAAAGGAAGGTTCAAATAGATGGCTGGTTTTCGAGAGAAGTATCAATACATCCTTGTTATGGCTTTATTTGTTTTGGTGGCACTCTTTTTTCCAAACAGTATGATCGGTTTGGCCGTTTCGCTCATAGTAGCTGCGCTGGCGTTTATTCGGCCGAAAGACGGTCTGTTGTTTTTGCTCATCTACTTTCCAACAAGGGCGTTTTTAATAGAGATAAATCCCTCTTTGAAAATAGCCGGTGATTTAATCGCCATTGCTGCCTTTTTAAGAGCGGTTTGGGATCAACGAAACGATTGGAAAAAGATGTTCCAATTTTCGCTGTTTGAATGGGGATTCTTTTTGTTCATTCTTATAGGTTGTGTGTCCGCGCTTATCACGGGGGTTTCCGTAGGGGCTATTATTTTTCAAGTTCGGGCTTTTGTGATTACATACTTGATTTTCTATACAGTGAAGCGGCTGTCGATTGAAAAAGAAGATATTCACCGCTTTTTATGGATTACTTTTACTATGTCTATGATTCTCTCCGTTCAAGGAATTGTCGAAAAAGTATCATTGCGGACTTTGTTGATGCCGGAAACATGGGTGGAGCGTTATATTTCACCGACAAACCGGCAGCGCATTTACGGGTTGATTAACAATCCAAATGTTTTGGCTGTTTACTTAACGCTCGCCTTTATTTGCACGCTATATTTATCAACCCTTGTTTCCAAAAGAACGAAGCTGTTTCTCCTTATTGGTTCAGTTGTGATGATGGGTGTTTGGATTTTGACGTATTCAAGAGGAACGGCTATTGGCCTTGCCGTCGGCTTGATCACCTATTTGGCTTTGTCGAGAAATTGGAAAACCGTTGTGAAAGCTTTGCTGATCATCGTGCTGAGTGTAATAGTGATCAGTATTCCGGTGACAAAAGCGACGGAATTCGTCCAGAATATGAACGTGTTGAAAGAAAAGCCGATTGCGGCGCCTGATCAGCAAGGAGATGAATCACACGCGGAAAAACGGCTGAAAGAGACGTTTGAAGGCAGTACGATCGAGCAAAGTAAAAATACCGGCCGCTTGTTCATTGTCAGAAAGGGTCTGCAAATATTTAAAGACCATCCTGTTATTGGTTCCGGATTTTCGACATTTGGCGATTCAGCGTCAAAATCGTATTCATCGCCGATTTATAAACATTATGGGATCAACTTGAATATTTATTCGGATAATCAATATATTCAAGTAATTGCCGAAACAGGGGTGCTTGGCGTTGTTGGCTTTGCCGTTTTCCTGCTGGGAATGCTGGCTTTTCTCTGGAAAAACAGACATACGGCTTCCCCGTACGCCGATGCGCTTATTTCGATATTAATTGCCGTTTATGTTTGCGGACTGCTTTATAATATTTGGGAAGACAAAACGTTCACCGCCTATTTCTATATGATCCTTGGAGGAGTGGCTTCTATGGCGGCAGAAACGTTTGGGCGCCCCTTAAGATTTAAATGAGAAACGTATCAGCAAAAATTTTTGTGAAAAAAGGAGAGTATATGGCTGGCGGCCTGCTCTCCTTTTTTGTTTATATCCGTTCTTGGTTTTGGCGGAATTCGATCTGTTCCTTCGTTTTCTTCCGGTGCAGAGGGACAACTTTTCTCTTTTTCTGTATCGCTTGCGATACTATTTTCTGCTAAACTCTTATATGTAAGGTGGATAAGCGAATGGCCGGCGCTTTTTGAGTATTCGGTTTTTCTTTCAGACGTGCACTCGTTTGTTTATATCCGCCTACAAGAGAGAAAGGTGATATAGGGGAAACGTGGATAAAGAAAGTGCTGCCCTAATGATGTATCACGTAGACACGGATGAATGATCTTTCTTTGTTGTGCAAGCAAGAAGAAGGAAAAAGCATGAAAGCACAGTCATAAAGGATCACCCGTGCGATAGCTGAGAAACGATGGAATGAAAGATTCATTTTATTGATAAATAAGAGGAGGCAAATCATGAAAATTTTACTCGCCACGGCTTATGATTATCCTCATGCGGGAGGGCTGTCCACTCATGTGACGACATTGAAAGCAGGACTTGAGGAGCTTGGCCATCAAGTGGACATCCTTTCCTTTTCGGATGTGCCTGCATGGAAGCGGAAAGCGCTGGCGCAAGGACCGAGCTTCTTATTAAATAAGTTCAAAAAAGGGAAAGGAATTGTATGGTCTCATAAGATGAGGCGCAAGTTTCTTCAAGGGTTGATCGAAGCCAATAAACAAAAAGGATATGACCTTATCAATGCTCAAGATCCTTTTACTGTATTAGCCGCATTGGCGACAGGTATTCCGACAGTGGCCACTGTTCACGGCTATATGACGTTTGAGTCCATCAGCAAGGGATCGTTGCTGGAAAACAGTCCGGAAGAAGAATACATGAAGGATATTGAAGTACAAGCCTATCGAGGTGCGAGAAAAGTCATCACGGTTGATCAGCGCTTGAAGGAGTATGTCAAAGAAGTTTCCGGAATCGACGCCACCGCGGTGCGGAATTTCATTGATATTCATCAATTTAAGCCGAATAAAGAGAAAAAACATGAATATAGAAAGAAATATGGTTTGTCGGCGGATGACCGTGTTTTATTTGTGCCTCGCCGGCTGACAAGAAAAAATGGGGTTATTTATCCAGCCTTGGCGCTTCCTGAAGTATTGAAAGAATTTCCTCAAACCAAGCTGATTTATGCCGGCAGCGGAGAAGCGTTGGATGAATTGAAAGAGATTGTGGAAGAAAACCGTCTCAACGATCATGTTGTCTTTTTGGGAGCCATTCCGCACGATCAAATTAAGGAGTTTTATGCCCTTTCTGATGTCGTATTAGTTCCTAGCGTCCACTCTGCAGGGGTAGAAGAGGCTACTTCCATTTCTGCTTTAGAGGCGATGGGATCCGGCTCTCCTCTTATCGCCAGCGCGGTTGGCGGTTTAAAAGAAATTGTCAACCACCAAGAAGACGGCTTGCTCGTGGAGGAGAAAAACATCAAAGAACTAGTCGAGTCTATTGTTTACTTATTCCAACATCCTGAAAAAGGAGAGGAATTCGCAGCCAAAGCCCGTCAAAAAATCGAGTCGGAATACTCCCATATCTCCGCAGCGAAAAAATATGAATCGGTGTATTTAAAAGCCCTTTAAGATTGGATGATATGGAAATAACAAAGCGGTCCCTGTCAACGTGGGGACCGCTTGCAACATCAAGACCGATAACCCGATTAAGAGTTTTCGGGCCGATCAATTTTAACTTCCAAAACCCGCAGCAAGTGAACTACCCTCCACTTATCAACCTTACGGTTTGATTGAAGTGGGGGCTTCTCGGGTAATCCCGTCTAATGACAGAAAATTGACCGAGCTAACCCTCTCGTTCCGAAAGTTATTATTCTTTATGCTAATAAGCGTAATCCCTCATTTTTGATATTGATTGCTGAATTGTGATCGCGATCTAATACAAAGCCGCAAGAACATTTATATACACGTTCAGATAATGGCATTTCTTTTTCCTTGCCGCAACATGAACACTTCTTAGTGGAGGGAAACCACTTATCAATTTTCACAAGTTGTTTCCCCTGTTCTTTTAGCTTATACGCTAAGAAAGTAGTGAACATCCCCCAGCCGTTATCATGAACGCTTTTTCCAAAGTTGAGGGCTTGAGACATGCCTTTCATGTCTAAGTCCTCAATAATCACAGCGTCATAGTTTGTTGCTAATTCTTTTGACTTATGATGAAGAAAGTTTCTGCGCTGATTCGCTGTCTTTTCATGTAGCTTAGCCACTTTCAGGTGTTGTTTTTCCCATCTTGCAGAACCTTTCTTTCTTCGAGAAAGAATTCGTTGTGCTTTTGCTAATTTATCTAAGGCTTGCCGATAGTAACGTGGGTAATTGGCTTTCTTACCCTGTTCACTCTCGACATATAGACCATCCATAGCAAAATCCAAACCAACAACTTTCTGTATTTTAACTGGACGAATATCTTTCTCATATTCTGTCAAAATTGAAATGTAGTATTTGCCTGTCTTTGTTTTAGAAATAGTGCAAGATTTGATTTTATAATCAGCAGGTATCTCTCTATGCTGTTTCATTTTTATTGGCTTTTTGATTTTTGGCAGTTTGATATGACCATTTTCTAGCTTAATATTTCCGTTGACCATATTAGTTGTATAGGATTGTTTTGCTTTACGATTTTTGAACTTTGGAAAATCCGCATTTCCTTCAAAGAAATTCTTATAAGCAGTCTGTAAGTTCATTTGTGCATTTGCCAAAGCTAAAGAATCCACTTCTTTTAGGAATGGAAATTCACTTTTATATTTTGCAGGGGTCGGAAACTTTTGCTTTTTAAGCAATTCTTTATCATCCTTGAACTTTTCATACGTTTCTTTGCGTTCAGCTAACATCTTATTGTAGACAAAGCGAACACAACCAAATGTCTTAGCTAATAATGCGGATTGTTCTTTGTTTGGTAACAAACGAAACTTGAAAGCTTTGTTTTGCTTGGCCATATCAATTCACCTCACTTTGTGCGGAAAAATTTCGTATATATTGATTATACCGTAAAAAATCCGTACAATCAATATGAGGTGATAATCATGAGAGAAGAGAAAGAACGTGTAGAAATTCGTATGCCTAAGACGATATTAGAAAAATTGGAGCAATATCAAAAAGAAAATGGGATTCCAACTAGAACAGCCGCAATCTTAGAATTGTTGAGAAAGGGATTGGAAAAATAACTTTGGCTAAAGCCAACCGAAATTCATCTCCCACCTACTCATTGGTGCTATTCGCACCTTCACATTCCTAGAGGATGGGAGACTTCTTTCGGAAAGACGTTAAAAGGATAATGGTTCTCCTTTTTGTTCTTGGCTATTGTTGTTTCGTTTTTTCTTCAGACAATCCGTGATTTTGTTTGTATTGTTGAATGATAAGGGCATGTTGTTGGCTGCCGACTATTTGATCTGCTTTATTCGCATCCACTATTGGTTGGTCAATGGTGGAAAGCTTAAATAGCAGTATTCGTTTGACGGCCTCGTCAATGCGTGATGGCTTCACTTCTCCCTTGTGAACCGCCTCTATAATCCCGTTATACACTTCCAATTGGTGCTCATACTCATGACAGACAAGGAGAAGATCTGCTCCGGCATTTAAGGCATCTTTTCCTAAGTCTTTGTATGAGTAGTATTTATTGACTGCGCCCATTTCTAAATCATCGGTGACGACGATTCCTTTGTATCCAAGCTTGTTTCTCAACAGCTTTTGAATAATAATCGACGATAAGCTTGCCGGTTTTTTTGCGTCGTAGGCAGGATATTTTAAGTGTGTCACCATAACAAAGAAGTTTTGCGGATCCGTTTCCTGGATGATCCTTTTAAATGGGTAAATATCCGAGTTTTCCAAGTCGAGTTGATTGGCTTTAACGCTTGACGTATCAATATGCGGATCGATTGAACTGCGTCCGTTTCCCGGAAAGTGTTTTAAGACGCCGGTAATATGGGAATCGTTTAATCCTTTTAACACCATTGTTCCTTTTTCATAAACGTTTTCGGGCTGGCTGCCAAGCGAGCGGCTATCTTTCGCCGACAAATCCAAAACGGGAGCGAAATTGATTGAAATACCCATAGACGCTAATTCTTCGCCATTGAGTTTAGCGATCGAATAAACTTCTTGTGGTGAAGCGTATTTTCCTAATTCCTGTTGGGAAGGGATAGGCGATACATGATTTCTCATGCGCAGAATATCCCCGCCTTCTTGGTCCACTCCAATCATTAACGGAATGGAAAAAGGGCTGGATTTAAGAGCAGACTGCTGCAACGAATTGGACAATTCTGCTGTTTGTTTTGCCGATTTCATGTTTCGATCATAATAGATAACACCGCCGATATATTTGTGTTCAATCAGATCGGTAATTTCCTTGTTTGGAACAGGGTTTTTAAACCCTACCCCATTTACATTACACAAAATTCTTGACGGTACCTTTCGTTCAGGTCTTGAATTTTATCGATTTTTTTCTTGGCCTCCATTTGGGCATTCGCTGTTTTCAGCCGCTCTTGTTCTTGATCAACTCGCTTTTCTTTGTTGTTTTGTTCGTTTGTTTCAGAGGCCAGTTTAGCCGGGTTGGGAACAGATTGAAAATGCCAAACAGCCAATGCACATGCAGCTGCGATGACGGCGCAAAGAATATAAAGAGTCTTTTTCTTTTGCATTATTCTATAACCTCTGAGTTTATTTTTTTAATGGCAGGAGAGTCTAACTTCCATTGATCTCCTTCTTTCACCATGCCCCATGTTCCCTCCCACTCTTGTTTCAGTGTACCTGTTTCTTTGGAATCGTATGAAGTAAGGTGGAAGGAGACGGTTGCCCGATTGCTGTCTGAATAGACGACTGAAAAAGAATCAACATCGTTTTGATAATTGTCTTTTATTCCGTTTACCCAATCATCATAGTTTCTTTTTTGTTTCTGTCTAGCGGAAAACAAATCAAAGGCTTTTTCATATTCGTGGCTGGAAATATACGCATAATGGGACATTAAAACGTCTTCCAACTCATTAGCAGTATTTGTACTATCCGTAAAGCTATCCATATCGTCTGCATCTTCGGCGAGAGGAAGATTGTCGAAATGGAGATCTACTTCTTGATCAGGTTCATGAATGGCCACTTCATTGCTTTTGAACGTTCCGGCAGGCAATTTTAATTTTGCGGAAATTTTCGTTGAACCATCCGTTTCCACGGGGCCGAACTCATCTATATCTCCCACTCGCTTGCCGGTGCTTTTTCCATTCACATAAACAACAGCATCATCATAGTCAGAATATATCGTGACGTGATCCCCTGTCAGATCCAGATCAGCGTATAAATTATGATCGGTTGCATCCGTTTTCGGATCGAGCTCTTTTTTGTCGGAAACATTGGCGTATTTTCCCTCATAAAAAGCTTTGACCGTATGTTCCGAAGGCAGGAAGGGGCCGAAAGTTCGTTCTTTATCTTTTTCGATGTAACCCATTTTTTTGTTGTCAATGTATAAAAGAGAATGATTTCGGTTAACCGTTACTTTAATAAAAAACGGATGAGGAACAATTTTGTATTGGTCAATCAGATTCCATTTTTTATCTGATTTTTCGATGCTGACAAATGGTTCATCTTCTGGTTTTACAACTTCGACCCCGTTTTCCAAAAGACGAGCATCATTCCTCAGCTTTTTGATCATGCTCGTATACTCATCCGGATTTTTCTTTAAATACTGAATGAATTGTTTGGCTCCCTCTTCGTCAACTTTCATTTCTGTTTGGCCTGAATTGAACAGGTTGGCAAGTTCTTTGGCATTTCCCTGTTCGACTGTTTTATTGAAATGATCCACTAATTTGGACGGTTTATGGTTCGATTCCGCTATTTTGTAAGCAAAAAAAGCGGCTGCCAATACAATCACAGATATGGACAAAATGATTTTGCTTTTCTTAGAAATTCCTTTTCCTGAAAATGATTTCAATCTACGGCTCGGGCTTGGTGTTTCCGGCCCGACAGGCTCAGAGTTTTCTACTGCGGCGCCACAATGAGTGCAGAATCCTTGCCCTTGCTTTAATTTTTGGCCGCATTGCTTGCAATAAATTTCCAAATAAGCCCCCTCCTTTTTAAAATAAACCATGACAATCGGACTATTAATATATTACTTGAACAAGATAAAGTTCACAATGTTTTCTGGAAATGAAGTTATATTTATCCAGATTCATAAGCCTATAGTTATATACAATAATGGATCTATATGATAAATTTGTAATATCTGACCATAAGGAGGTATGGAAATGGGCGAATTGCAAACTAGAATTGGAGGGGGTTTGTTTAAGATCAAAGGTGGTCTTGAGCAAGGTAAGCAGAAGGTCCTATTGACCCAGGAAATCCTCCAGCACAAAAAAGTGATCGAAGAAGCCGGAGCCAAGCGGGCAGATTTTATTCTCCAGCTAGGGGAAGAGGTTTATAGAAAAATGAGATCCGGCGAATGGGAGCATAAAGAGTGGAGTGAGAGAATAGCTGAGATTGCTGGGCTTGATCAAACCATTTATAGGGCCAAACAAGAATTACAAAGACTGAATCAAAAGTTTGGATCTGATAATGTTTGCCGGCAATGCGGGGCTCAAGTGACCCCTTTGGACAAGTTTTGCGGCTCCTGCGGTGCGAAGGTAGTTCGGGAAGAAGACGTAAAAGAGCCCGAAACAGTGGCTTGCTCTTTGTGTGGTGAACAAGTTCCTGTATCCGCCCAATTTTGCAAATGTTGTGGGACAAAAATGCATTGACAGGAGGTGGAGCAATGTATTGTAAATCATGTGGTGCGGAAAATAGTGATTCCAGTAATTACTGTTGGCAAGATGGTGCGTATTTAGCTGGAGATGGAAGAGCGTATCAACTGCTAACGCCGAAAAATGAAAGTGTCTATTGTTCGAATTGCGGTGAAAAAGTGGCGGAAACGGACAATTATTGCCAATCCTGCGGCAAGGAGTTATTTCTTTATAAGGGTACTGAACGGGAAAAGCAAATAAAACCTGCTGTTTCATTGGGATTTCCTGCTTTTCAATTTTCGTATTTAAAAAAAGCCTTTATTCCGTCTATTAGCGCTTTTATACTCATGTTAATTCTTAATGCTGCGTTATTTCTTTTTGAGCAGCACAAGTTTGATGACCTGATCCAAAACATAAGCGAAAACAATCAATATTTTAATTTTGTAGAGGATCTTTCTCGTGAAGTAAACACCGATTTATATCCATTAAGTCATCCAATAGGATTGACCGATGTCGTGATGTTTACTCATTTGGTGGAGCCTACCTTTCACTTTAGCGTCAATGGATCTGCAGGTTATGGAGACACAGGTTCAATGAAGGGAACATTACATATTGATACGTTGTTTTTATTATTGATTTTTATTCCGATTTTTTCCTCGTTTTGCATCGGGGTTTTCAAGGGACGGAAGCAACGGACTGATAGCTTTTATGAGCAAATCTATACAGCTGCAGCCATTGGATTGATTTACGGTATATTTTTAAGCGTGTTTTCTCTTTTTAGCGGTTTTTCATTTGATCGATCTTTTGCAAGTCAATATTATAAAATTCATTTGGACTTTCATACTTCTTATTCATTTATTCAATGCTTTTTTACGGGTGGCTTCATAGCAGCGATCTTTAGTTTGATCGGCATGTTATTTGCCAGAGATTACCGCCATTTTACCAGCCATTTAATCGGGAATGTATCATTTGGACATGCCATTCACCAAGGGTTTTCAACGTTTATTCGCGGACTCGTCAGTGTGATGGCGGTCACCGTTATCGTTGTTTTGATCCAAGTAAACAAGTGGAAGGAAAATTTAGCGCTCCTTTTAGATGTCTCTGGTATGGATAAAATGACGGAAAATACGTCTATGTTTGCCACATTAGTCGGAACGCAGCTAGGGGCGTTCATTTGGAACTTATTGCATTTATCACCGCTCACTAATCATTGGAAATGGGAAGACAGCGAGGGGGAACTTACATATTCCTTGTTTTCCGGTTTAAATAGCTCACATCCGGAATTCCTTCCATCGGATGCGGATTTGATGAATTTACTGGATCCTCCCATTTATTTAAAACTTGCGGTTTTAATCCCCATTTTCTTGTGTCTTTTCGCCGGCTATCGGCTAACGATGAAAAATGGATTATCCTTTAAGGAAATCGCAGTTTTTAGTTTGACTTACAGTTTTTTATGCTTTGTTTGGCCGGAATTTCTAATTGGACTGTGGGAACCACTTTCTTTTCATCTGATAATAATTTAGAACAGTCCTTTCATTTTTCTTTAGGATTTCATTTGTTTGGGGTCTTTATTCGCAGTTTGCTTTTTTCTTATCTGTTTGCCGTTTTGGGAGGCTATTTGGCCAAAAAGAGACACATCGTGAACTGAGTTGAGACAGAATAAAGAAAGTAAGCGTTGAGACAAAACTCGCTTGTAAGCTGGTCTCTGGAACGGAAAATACTTTTTTCGGAAAATCCCGGAGAAAGATCACTGACTCTGGCGCCATGAGGCAGTTGTTTCTTATTTGCGAACGATCGATTAAAAAACTTCTGCGGCGGGAAGAGTATAAGATAGAACACGGAAAATGGGGAGTGATAAGATGAAGAAATTAGCGTGGACAACGTTGGCTCTGGGAGCTGCCTATTTGCTTCGAAATAAAGAATCCCGCCAAAAACTCATGCGCCAGTTTCAAGGGCTTAATCCTAATTCTGGAAACAGCCGTAATGCTCGATAAAAGAGAACTCTTCCCTTCATTGGGAAGGGTTCTTTTTTTGTCCAAAATAAAAGGCGGTTTTTGAAGATTGTTCATATAGTTCTTTCTTGTTTTTCGGGATGGTCACTAGGTAAAAAGAAGCAGTATTGAAGGTCGCAACACACATAGGATTTATTTTATGTAAGAAAAGCTAACGATGTGACTGATTTGAATACAGATTTTTCGGATTTTTTTTAATTTATAGTCTTGATTCAATGAGAATAACGTATTATGATAATAATACAGACATAATATGATAGAAAATATAACATAATAAAAAGGGGAGATGGGAAATGGATATCGCCACTTCTGCATTTATGTTTCTTGCTACGCTTCTTGTTTGGATTATGACACCTGGAATTGCATTATTTTACGGTGGAATGGTGAAAAGCAAGAATGTTTTAAGTACAACGATGCAAAGTTTCAGCTCTATCGCCATTGTTTCGATCATTTGGATTATAGCGGGTTATTCACTTGCTTTTTCCACTGGCGGAAATGCTCTTATCGGAAATTTAGATTGGGCGGGTCTGAAAGGAGTCTCTTTTAAGCCGAACCCGGATTATAGTTCTGATATTCCACATAATCTTTTTATGATGTTTCAGCTCACGTTTGCCATTTTGACAGTAGCGATTATTACAGGGGCTTTTGCGGAAAGGATGCGCTTCTCTTCTTATCTTATATTCATTACTTTATGGTCTTTGTTCGTTTATTCGCCTGTCGCTCATTGGGTGTGGGGCGTCGGCGGTTGGCTTCGCGAATTAGGTGTTCTTGATTTCGCCGGCGGGAATGTCGTTCATATTTCTTCAGGAGTCACAGGCCTTGTGCTGGCTATTGTATTAGGCAAACGTAAAGATGCGCAGAATACGACACCGCATAATTTGCCGCTTACCATTATGGGGGGAGCGCTCGTTTGGCTTGGCTGGTACGGTTTTAATGTCGGCAGTGCTTTGACCCTTAACGATGTAGCAATGATCGCTTTTATTAATACGAATACAGCGGCAGCTGCTGGTATTATTGGATGGGTAGTAGTGGAATGGCTGGTGAATAAAAAGCCGACGATGCTTGGAGCCGTTTCTGGCGCCATTGCTGGACTCGTTGCCATCACGCCCGCTTGCGGATTCGTAACACCGTTCGCTTCGATCATCATAGGACTTGTTGGAGGAGCCATTTGTTTCTGGGGAGTTTCTTACTTAAAAGCAAAGTTAGGCTATGACGATGCTCTTGATGCATTCGGCTTACACGGAATCGGCGGTACTTGGGGAGGAATTGCTACCGGTTTGTTTTCCACCGTTTCTGTCAACTCTGCGGGGGTCAACGGATTGTTTTACGGCGGTGCCAGCTTGCTTTGGAAGCAGCTTGTAGCCATTGGCGCGACATATGTATTTGTTGCACTTGTTTCTTTTATCATTATTAAGGCAATCGGATTGGTCTTGCCGATTCGAGTGAACGAGGAAGAAGAAACGGTTGGGCTGGATATTACCATTCACGGTGAAAAGGCGTATCACGACTAATTTTTATAGGGGTGTGGTGTTTGTTATGAGTGATGTATTGACGAAAATCGAAATCATTACCCGTCCTACCAAATTTGACGAATTGAGACAGGCTTTGGCCAAAATAGGCGTCAGCGGCATTACCGTAACCAATGCGCTTGGGTGCGGATTTCAAAAAGGGTTTACCGAGCTGTACCGCGGCAAGAAAAAAGAAGTTGACATGCACGAACGAATTAAAGTAGAAATTGTCGTATGCGAGGTGCCTGTCCAACAAGTCGTAGATACAGCCAGAAGTGTTTTGAATACCGGCAAACCAGGCGATGGAAAAATTTTCATCCACGAATTGGCCGACGCCATCAAAATACGAACAGGAGACACAGGCTGCGCCGCACTCAATTAAAGGGGCCTGACCCCCATACCCGTCAAGTTAGCGGTATAAAATTTTTTAGGATGATACGCATGTTCGAAAAATCAATCAAAGGATGAAGAGAAAACCAAATGCTGGGCATGCCAAATAACCCTCAAGAAGAGGGTTATTTGGCAATTATATCCATGACCCACACTACCATATCCCCAATTTCTTTAAAAGATCCGATACCGTTTCCTCTCCTTTCCTTCGGTCTTTCCTCGCGTGTTTCCTTAACAGAGACAGGAGAGATGGAAGGGCGGTTTCCATCGCTTGGGGATGCAAAAGAAACCGATGCCAATACGATTGGAGGATATTAAGCGCTTTCCATTCACTGATCTCGATTCCCTCCCGTTGATGCCAATACCTTCGGGCTTGGAACAGAAGAGTCTGCGTGACTAAAATGGCAATCAATGTCCCATATAAGTGGCATTCGAATCGTTCCTTCTTCATCTTTTTGACACGGTCAAGATCAAATAAGGATTTCCAGCCCTTAAATAACAGCTCCACTTGCCAGCGCAGCGAATACAGCTCATAAACTTGTTGCGCATCAAACGATTCTTGTGGTAAATTGGTCAGTAAGATGTGATATTTCTTTTGTTCAAGGGTTTGGCGTGACAGCGCCTTCCCTTTCTTTTTTTCCTTTTTCCGCACGTACGCCAGCCGTTTTTCCCATTCTTCCGCCGTGAGACGGCGAAAAATCAGACGCGGAACATACAGGCGTTGGTGTCCGATATACACGTGTTCCACTTCCACGGCTTCCCCCTCGCCCAATCGATTTCCTATCGATTCCCAATCCCATTCGTGCCACTCCCCGTCCTGCTTGATATAGACTTTGATATCGGAACGCAACCGGGTAATATAATAAGCACCTCGAGCATCAATCTCCGCCAGCGTGGCGAGTGAAAAAAACCCCAGATCCCGAATGCAAAGGTCATTCGGTAAAATCGTGTGCTGGGTATGATAAGCAAAACGGGCATCGGAATCATTGGCCTGTTGGACGCACAGCTGAAGACAGGTTCCCGATAACAGCTCATACTCAAATTGGATTTTGGCGCCAGATGAAACCGAACCTTGATAGTCCTCACCATAGTCGGTCGGAAGTAAAAAACTGGTAGAGTCTAAGATCCGCAGACGGGTGAAACAAGCGCGATACGTTTCGGTGATGGAAGAGAGTGCCGGACGTTGATGCATCAGGAGAGTAAAAAAGACCTCTTTTAAAAACGCCACGGCACGAGGCGTAAACCGCTGATTCAGTCCTTCATTCGAGAGAGAGCAATCATGCCAGAGCGCCAAATCGGCACACAACCGCTGAAGCGACTGACAGGCGAGCGATCCGTCTCCCCAAGCACATAGCGTCAGAAAGGCTTCCGCTGTTAATGAACGCTGCCGCTGAATGAATCCGACTTTCCGTGCCAGACGAGTCAGTTCTTCATAGGAGAAGAGTTGACGAATCGTTTTTATCCATGCCTTCATCTTTTTTTCCATCAAAAAATAATCCTTTCCAACGATGATTTTCGTTAGAAAGGATACCATGTTTTTGGCGCTGAAAAAAGATCAAATTCTTAACTTGATGGCTATGGGGCCTGACCCCCATGGTGCATTAAAGTATTAATGTATAGAAGTTTTGGTTGAGTTGGTTGGATGTTCATCTTGCTTTTGGTTTGAACGTTTTGTCATAAACAAACAGGGACCAGATGTGTGATTCCGGTCCCTGTTTGTTTATTTTTGTGAAAGTATTCTAGCTCCGGATGCAAAATACGGTTTCCAATATTTTGCTCCGAGAGGTTGGATTTTTACGCCTTTGCTTGTTGCGGCGATAAATTGACTATTACCTAAATAAATTCCAACGAAAGAAACTTTTTTGCCGTCCAGTTTGAAGAATACAAGATCGCCAGGCTGGAGGTGATTATAGTCTACCTTTTGGCCTTGTTTAAATTGATCAGCCACTGTGCGCGGTAATTTCACATTTGCTGATTTTAAGTAAACATATTGTACAAAACCGGATGCATCAAATCCTTTTTCGCTTGTACCACCGTATTTATAAGGTTTTCCAACCAGTGTTTTGGCGTAAGCGGCAACTTTATCCCCTTTTACAGGAGCTGCAGCTTCTGCTTTGCTTGACAGAGGCGCCAAAAGGAAAGATACGGCCAGAGTCAAAGCGGCTGCAAGAGAAAACGCCCATTTAGATTTTGAAAGAACTGGAACCATCGTTATATTCAACCTCCTTAGGAAATCATGTACTCTAACGATTTTTATTATATTTATCTTTTTACAAAATTGCAATATAAATGTAATAAAAGTAATAAAAAAACCAAAACATTCCTTTAAACATCCTTAATCGTGAATGGAAGAATCGAAAAGTGACAGATCAATAGAGATCAAATGAGAGATGCCATTCATACAGTTTTATTTCAAATATATGGAAAGAAAAATGGAGATGATTTCATTTTAATCTTAAGGAATTATTCCTAATTCTACCTTTCTATTCGTTGACGAATAGACATTAATCCAATTATGATAGTGTTAATATGAATAATGGATCATATATTATCCTAATAAAGGGGAAGAATCGATGAACAAAATTATTCACTTTGTGTTGAAGAACAAATTGGCAGTTTGGCTCATGACCATCATCGTGACGGTAGCAGGTCTGTATGCCGGACTAACGATGAAATTAGAAACCATTCCGAATATTAATACGCCTATTCTAACGGTAACGACCGCTTATCCAGGTGCAACCCCTGAAGAAGTGACTGAAAAAGTAACCAAGCCGATCGAGCAAGCACTTCAAAATTTAGACGGGGTGAACGTTGTCAGTTCTTCTTCCTTCGCAAATGCATCTTCTGTCCAAGTGGAGTATACATATGAGAAAAATATGGATGATGCTAAGAGAGAGGCGGAACAAGCCCTTTCTGATGTGCAGCTTCCTGATGGCGTCAAAAAACCTGACATCAAAAAGCTGAGCATCAATGAAATTCCTATTCTTTCGTTAAGCTTATCGAGTGACAAAGAATCGTTGTCGCAATTAACGAAAAAAGTACAAGAAGATATTGTGCCGAAGCTTGAAAGAATCGACGGAGTCGCGAATGTGCAAATAAGCGGACAACAAGTAGATCAAGTCCAAATCGACTTTAAACAGGAAAAACTGAAAAAGTACGGTTTGGATGAAGAATCCGTTCAAAACTTTATTAAAGGCTCCAATGTCTCTCTTCCTCTAGGATTATATACGTTTCATAACAGCGAAAAATCGGTCAAAGTAGACGGAAATATTTCCACCATTAAAGATTTAAAAAACATGGAAATTCCGATTGGACTATCGGCAGGAGCATCTATGGGAACCGGACAATCTTCCCAAGTTCAGCCGAGTTCATCTCAAAGCGGATTGCAAGGCGCCGGGCAACAGTCAACCGCCGTCCGAGGACCGCAGCAAGGAAATGTTTCGTCGGCCGGTATTCCGACCGTGAAATTATCGGATATAGCTGATATCAAGCTAGTCGGAAAAGCGGAATCTTTTTCCCGCACAAACGGGAAAGAGTCGATCGGACTGGAAATTGTGAAAGCGGCCAATGCCAATACGGTGGATGTGGCGAATGCCGTTAAAGATAAAATGAATGAAATCAAAGGGAAAAACAAAGATCTTCACGTTATTACGGCAATGGATCAGGCTAAGCCTATAGAAGAGTCTGTGCATACAATGCTCAATAAAGCTGTTTTCGGGGCCGTCTTTGCGGTGCTTATAATTCTTTTATTCTTGCGAAATATTAAATCGACGCTCATTGCCGTTATTTCCATCCCGTTGTCTCTAGTCATCTCTTTGTTTGTTTTGAAACAAATGAATATCACACTCAACATGATGACTCTCGGGGCGATGACGGTAGCCATTGGACGGGTAGTGGATGATTCGATCGTTGTCATTGAAAATATTTACCGGAGAATGTCCTTAAAAGAAGAAATATTGAAAGGAAAAGAGCTAATCCGGGAAGCAACGAAAGAGATGTTTATTCCTATCATGTCATCCACCATTGTTACGATTGCGGTATTTCTGCCTCTCGCTCTTGTTAAAGGAATGATTGGCGAGCTGTTTTTGCCTTTTGCATTGGCGATCGTGTTCTCGCTGCTGGCTTCTTTGCTGGTTGCCATTACCATCGTGCCAATGATGGCGAGCATATTGTTTAAAAAAGGAATTCATCGTCCAGAACAGCTAAAGTCAGGACAACCTAATAAATTATCGTCCTTCTATAAACGGGTATTAAATTGGGTGTTAAATCATAAGTTTATTTCATCGGCAGCAGCCATTTTACTGTTGATCGGAAGTTTATGCTTGATCCCGGCCATCGGTGTCAGCTTCCTTCCAAATATGGGGGACAAAATGGTGGTGGCCACATACACGCCGGCTCCGGGCGAGACGTTTGCAGACGTCAAAAAAGTGTCGCTTAAGGCAGAGGATTATTTACGCGGTCGAAAAGGAGCGGAAATCGTTCAGTTTTCAGTGGGCAGCGATAATCCGATGAATCCGGGACAAAGCAACAGTGCCATTTTCTTTGTTCAATACGACAAAGACACAAAAAATTTTGATAAAGAACCGGATCGAGTGATTAAACACCTGCAAACTTTAGGTGGAAAAGGGGAATGGAGCACCCAAGATTTCTCAGCGAGCGCAGGCAATAATGAAGTAACGGTGTATGTTTACGGAAATGATATGAAAGAGATTACCCCTGTAGTCGATCAAATAGAAAAGAAAATGAAAGAGCAAGGGGATTTTAAAGACGTGGAGGCAAGTACGGCTAAAACGTACGATGAATATGTGCTCGCAGTAAACCAACAGAAATTAAGTCAATTAGGGCTGACAGCCAGCCAAATTGCGATGGCTCTGAATCAACAGAGCGATCAGCCGGCTTTAACCACTGTTAAAGAAAAGGGTCAAGAGCTCAATGTTTATGTGGAAAACAACAAGAAAAACTATCAATCTGTTCAAGATTTAACGAATCAAACAGTACAATCACCGCTCGGAATGGACGTTCCAATCAAACAACTCGTCAATGTGAAAGAAGGAAAAACATCCGATACGGTCACGCGTCGAGATGGACGTTATTCTGTTCAGGTGAGCGGAAAAGTGAAAGAGGACGATATCTCTAAAGCTTCCGTGAATCTGCAAAAAGGACTTGATCAAATTCATCACCCGACAAGCGTTGATATCTCAATGGGCGGGGTGACAGAGGATGTAAAAGATTCGTTTACGAAGCTTGGATTGGCAATGGCTGCGGCGATTGCGATTGTGTATCTTGTTCTTGTGATCACTTTTGGTCAAGGTTGGGCGCCGTTTGTGATTTTATTCTCGCTGCCATTTGCGATCATTGGCGCTTTAGTGGCATTGTTCATTGCGGGACAAACCATCAGCGTTTCAACAATGATAGGTGCGCTGATGCTGATCGGAATTGTAGTAACGAACGCCATTGTTTTGATTGACCGAGTGATTCATAAAGAACGGGAAGGGCTCAGCACCAGGGAAGCGCTGCTGGAGGCGGGCGCGACTCGTATCCGTCCGATTTTAATGACAGCAATCGCTACGATTGGTGCATTAATTCCTCTCGCGATCGGTATGGAAGGAAGCGGATTGATCTCTAAAGATCTCGGCGTCACCGTCATTGGCGGATTGACAAGTTCGACGTTGCTGACATTGCTCATTGTTCCAATCGTCTATGAGTGGATGAGCAAATTGAGAAGAAAACGTTTTTTCAAACGTAAAAAGTCCGTCACTTCTGAGCAGATCGACCACGCATAAAATCGCTGATTCGAAAGGAGGTCTAGCGCCATTGGGCAGCTAGGCCTCTTTTTTTACTGGAAATTTTCTCTATACTGAATAGCCGCAATGGGATTTAAAAGGATGTTGAAGACTTTTTATGCCAAACTTGAGGATGATCCTATCAGTTTTCAAGAGAATTTGTGAGCGATCAGTGATGAATGAGAACTCTTTTTTCTCAAATGAAAAGATACTGAGATTTGATCGATCTTCCATCGCTGTGGATATCATGAACCGCAGAGCAGGAAGATCCTTTTTTGTGATGATGGATAAAGTGTCTCCGGAATGAATTTGATCGATTCTTCTGACGAAACGGATGCACGGCCATCTGCTGTTTAATTGCTTTATGAACGGTTGAATGTATCCTTGGAAAGTGCATCCATTTTTGAGTACAAGAGAGGAATTTTTTTCATAAAAGGTGAATAATAATAAAGAATGTGGATTGACTAAGAGGAGGATAGGCAATGACAAATACATCTTATTCTGATGTATGGGATTTGAACTCTATATTTCCGGGCGGAAGTGAATCGCCTGATTTTCGTCTATTTTTAGACGACTTAAAAGGGAAAGTGAACAAATTTTCTGATATGGTTTCTAACGGTCAGCCGTTGAAATCAGTGAATGAAAGCGAGAAAACTTCCTTTCTAAAATACATAGAATCTATCAAAAGTATATTGGTGGATTTGGAGGAAGCGGAATCTTTTATCAGCTGCTTGGAAGCTGAAAATACATCCGATCCGAAAGCCGGAGCTTTGCGAAACGAACTAACATCCCTTGCTGCCGAGTACCAAACAAGCTTTGTGTTGTTTCAGCAGATTCTCAGCCAAACAAAAGAGGATGTTTGGACACGGTTGGTTCAAGACGAATCTTTAAAAGAAATCGAATTTGTGCTGAATGAATGGCGCGAAGAAGCCCGTGAAAAGCTTTCAACAAAAGAAGAGGCTTTAATCGAGGCTCTTGCGGTTGACGGCTATCATGGCTGGGGACAGATGTACGATTCAATGGTCGGCGGCATGGAAGTGACAGTGGGGGGAAAGACGCTTTCGATCGGCCAGGCCAATAATCTGTTCTCTGAGCCGGACCGCAGCCTCAGAAAAGAAGCGTTTGAAAAGCTGGAAAAAGCATGGGAAGAAAAAGAAGGATTATTCGCTGATATTTTGAATCATTTGGCCGGATTTCGTTTAAATGTTTATCGAAAAAGAGGATGGGAGTCGTTCCTGAAAGAGCCTTTAGAGGGGAATCGCATGTCGAAAGCAACACTCGATGCGATGTGGAAGGCCATTGCGAAACATAAAGAACCATTTGTCCGCTACTTGCGTCGGAAAGCGGAACTTCTTGGAGAGGAAAAGATCGCTTGGTATGACCTTGAAGCGCCTATTGCTTCTACAGCAGAGAAACGATCTTATTCTGAAGGGGCCGCTTTTATCATTCGCCATTTTGCGAAATTCGGACCGAAGCTTTCGGCATTTGCCAAGCACGCATTGGAGTCTTCTTGGATTGAAGCGGAAGATCGGCCCGGAAAACGTCCGGGAGGATTTTGCACCACTTTCCCGAAAACGGAAGAATCGCGCATTTTTATGACGTATTCTGGCACTCTTGAAAGTGTAGCGACCCTTGCTCATGAATTGGGACATGCTTTTCACTCCGATGTCCTGCGGCCGCTCAATATTTTAAATCGCCAGTATGCCATGAATGTAGCAGAAACGGCTTCTACTCTTGCCGAAATGATTGTCTCTGATGCCGCCTTGCAAGAAGCGGAAACGAAACAAGAAAAAATCGCTTTGCTGGAAGATAAAGTTCAGCGCAGCGTTTCCTTGCTCATGAATATACATGCTCGCTTTCTGTTTGAAACTCGCTTTTATGAAGAACGCCAAAAAGGAGTCTTATCCGCGGAAAGATTAAATGCTTTGATGGAGGAGGCGCAGCAGGAAGCGTTCGGCGGCGCTCTCGGTGTGACCCATCCGCATTTTTGGGCTTCCAAGCTTCATTTTTATTTAACGGATGTACCTTTTTACAATTTTCCGTATACATTTGGCTATTTATTGGCCTTAAACATTTACGCGAGGGCTTTGGAAGAAGGGGCGGAGTATGAAGAAAAATATATCGCTCTGCTTCGTGATACAGCGGTTATGAAAGTCGAAGATTTAATCAAAAAGCATTTAGGAGAAGATCCGACAAAAGAAGAATTTTGGGAAAAGGGGATCCGCCTCTGCATTCAAGACGTCCAAGATTTTTTGCAGTTTATAGAATAAAAAAGAGGGCCCCGTCCGCTGAACTACACCTCCAATTGTTCGTTGTGTCCAACAATTGGGGTGCAGTTCACGCTTTAACGGCAACGGGGTCCTTTCTAAACAAGTCAGCAGCAGCGATTCACTTTGCCGCTTTCATATCGTTCTTTCAAGGCAAACAGATAATATTCTTTTTCAGACATTATCGGTTTGTCAGGATGCGCCTTTTGGTGATGCTCCAAGTACAATTCGTAGTTAGGAAGTCCAAAAATCGTTTTGATGTTGCATCTTGTTTTTTTGATCCATGTCCTTACTTTTTCCAAAATGTTAACCTCCGATCGAAGTGTTCGAATATTTGGATTGAACAAACGGAGCTTCTCTCAATTCAATCTTTTGCTTTTTGATGATAATGCTGTACCATACCCGGATGGAATCAAGAATCAATAGAATGACGATAGCGATAAAGATTGCTGTAATGACAGCATCTAGCCGGTCGTTAAATACAATCTGCTTCATGACATCCATATTGGGGGCAGGTGCCAGTACTTGACCTGCATCAATGGCTTTTTGATAAATTTTTGCGTGCGCCAAAAAGCCGATAGCCGGTACAGATGAGAACAGCTTCATGAAGGCAGCAGCCAATGTGGTGACGCATAAGAAAACGAAAGGCACGATTGTGACCCAGCTGTATTTGGCTTTGCCCATTTTAATAATTAACGTAGTTCCCACGGCCAGCGCGATCGCAGCAAGCATTTGGTTGGAAATTCCAAACAGCGCCCAAAGCGAGTTGATTCCTCCGAATGGGTCGATCGCTCCTTGATACGTAATATAAGCCCAACAGAGCGTAATCAGTGCGGATGCAATGATATTGTACAAATAATGATCAGTTCGCCCGAATGGTTTATAAAAGTTGCCGATAAAATCTTGCAGCATGAAACGACCGATTCTCGTTCCTGCGTCAATGGTCGTTAAAATGAAAACCGCTTCAAACAGAATGGCAAAGTGATACCAGAATGCTTTAGCCCCTGAAAGGAAATTCGTAAAAATTTCGGCCATTCCCACGGCCAGCGTCGGCGCTCCTCCGGTACGAGACATAATCGTCGCTTCTCCAATTTCTTTAGCCGCATTCGTAATTTCATCGGGGGTGATTTGGAATCCCCATGAAGAGATGACAGATGCGGCGTGAGCAGCGTCAGTTCCGATCACCGAAGCCGGAGCGTTCATGGCAAAATATAGTCCCGGATGGATAGCGCAGGCGGCGATCAAGGCCATAATGGCGACCCCTGATTCCATCAGCATGGCTCCGTATCCGATGGTGCGTGCATGGGATTCCTTTTCAATCATTTTAGGCGTCGTTCCCGAAGCAACGAGAGCGTGAAATCCGGAAACCGCCCCGCAGGCGATGGTAATAAATAAGAACGGGAACAAATTACCGGCAAAGACCGGACCTGAGCCGTCAATAAAACGGGACACCTTTGGCATTTGCAAATCAGGAAGAACGACAATGATACCGACAGCCAACAGTACGATGACTCCGATTTTCAGGAAAGAACTCAAATAGTCCCGTGGCGCCAACAGCAGCCATACAGGCAAAATGGAAGCGATAAAACCGTAAATCCCAATCATGATGGCAAGTTGAGGCGCTGTAAACGTAAACATTTTGGCTAAAACAGGAGACTCAGCCACAAACTGACCGCCCCAAAGCGCCAACATTAACAGAACGATTCCGAGCAGCGATCCTTCCAGCACTCGTCCCGGACGGAAGAAGCGCATGTAGAGACCCATCAAAATGGCGATTGGAATCGTGGAAGCAATAGTGAAGACTCCCCAAGGAGAATTGACAAGCGATTTCACGACAACTAATGCCAGAACGGCGATGAGAATGATCATAATGGCAATAACGCCGATAGAAGCAATTAGCCCCCCAAAAGGACCTACCTCTTCTTTGGCAATTTGTCCAAGCGATTTTCCGTCACGACGCATGGACCCCATCAAAATCACGGCATCTTGGACAGCACCACCGAGCACGACACCGATAATAATCCAAAGCATCCCCGGCAAATATCCCATTTGAGCTGCCAAAATCGGACCTACAAGAGGACCGGCCCCTGCAATAGCTGCAAAATGGTGGCCAAACAGCACCCACTTGTTGGTCGGAACAAAATCTTTTCCATCGTTGTGAATTTCAGCAGGAGTTGCCCGCTGATCATTCAGCGCAAAGATTTTATTGGCAATAAATTTACTGTAAAAACGATAAGCTACGGCGTAGCAGGATACTGCGGCTACTACTATCCAAGCGGCGGAAACGGTTTCATTATTGGCCAGCGCGAGAATGGCTAGCGCCGATGCGCCTAAAATGGAAACAGCCGTCCAAATGATAATAGAAATAATTCCGTTTTTCATAGAAGTACCTCCCTGTAGAAAGAAAATAATTTAAATATTCAATTTTAAATATATTCTAACTTTTTCACTTCTTTTCTTCCAGATAAATTTTTCATTTTTTCAAGTTTTTTTGATTCTGTTCTATAACAGTTCCATATTATGTAATATTAGGAAAATAGTTCTTTGGATAGATAGATCAAAAGGCGAGGAAATTCGTTTTCACCATGACCTGTCGAAATAATTGGAAAAATTTGATTTGTTTCCTTCATCAAATGCTGCCATTCACCATGGTCTTAAAAAACGAGAACAGCCATACAGGCTGTCCTCGTTTGGATAGCAATGCTCGGCACTTTTATGAAAGGACTCTCCGTCCATCGAGATCTCAAAATCCGGTCGTCTTTTCGCCTCGAAGAATTTCATAAATGTTTCTTTTCCAATCAAAAAATTCACTTTCCAAAAAAAGCGATGGCTGACGCGGTCTTGAAAATGGCACGGATATATCTGCCAGCATCCGTGCCGGCCGTTCGGAAAATATCAGAATTCGGTCCGATAAAAAAAGCGCTTCTTCAATATTATGAGTGATAAACAAAACCGTTCTTCGGTATTGCTCCCAAATCGACATCAACCACTTTTGCATTTCCAAGCGCGTAAATTCATCTAAAGCCGAAAAGGGTTCGTCTAAACACATAAGCGATTGCGGACTGATCAAAGCGCGCAAAAAAGAAGCTCTTTGCTGCATTCCACCGGATAGTTGATGGGGGTAGGATTTCTCGTGGCCTTCAAGACCGGCTGCCGCCAGCATGCTTCTAGCTTTTTCTACCTCTCTTTTTCCTGTCAGCTCTTGTCCAAGAAGCACATTATCCAGCAAGTTTCTCCATGGAAGGAGAGAAGGATGTTGAGGCATAAAGCTTACGTGTCCTTTTTGACCGGTGATGTTTTTTCCGTCCAACACAATCTCTCCGCTGTCTGGCACGATAATGCCTCCGATTAAATGAAAGAGAGTGCTTTTCCCGCTTCCCGAGGGCCCTAATATGGATACAAATTCCCCTTTTTGGAGGGAAAAGGAGAGATCCTGGATAACCGGCTTGTCTTCAAAGCTTTTATATACATGTTTCACTTCCAAGTGGGTCATCTTTTATCGTCTCCTTTCGGCTGCCATTTCATCAGCCTCTTTTCCAACAGGACGATGGCAAGAAAGAAGAGGAGGCTCAATGCCATAATAACAAATATCGCGACAAACACTTTTTCCGTTTGAAAAGAGGAGGAAGCAATCGTCATGAAGACGCCGATTCCTTCTTGAGCGCCGATCCATTCCGAAACTACTGCTCCCATTACGCTGTAGGCAGCGGAAATTTTTAATCCGGAAAAAATGGACGGAAGGCTTCCGGGAAGCTCCAGTTTTAAAAATAATTGCGATTTCGTAGCACCGGCCATTTCCATATAATACCTCAGTTCATGCGGCACTTGCCGGAAACCGTCCAGGGCAGCGACGGCCACTGGGAAAAAGCAAAAGAGAGTAATTATAATGATTTTCGGAAGAATTCCAAACCCGAACCAGATCACGAGCAAAGGCGCCAATACAATAATCGGGATATTTTGAGACAAAATCAGAAACGGATATACCGCTTCCTTAAGTTTTGGCAGCAAATGAAGACAAACGGCAGCTAAAAAGCCAAACCCGCAGCCGATCAAATAGCCGGTTAACGATAGTTTTACAGTAGCGATAAAATGCGGAAGAAAATCCGGAAAAACTTTCACTCCAGTTTTGACAATGGCGGAAGGGGCGGGCAGCAGCCAGTTGGGAATATTCACGAGCCGGGTTATCGTTTCCCAGACAGCTAAGAAAAGGAGGAAGATCGCAACAGAGCGACCTCCCTTTGAAAAAATGCGTTTCATCGATATTTCTCCGTCAATTCATCCATGGTTATCCCATCTGGCCGAAATAAAATTTTCACCTGTGAAATGACGCTTGGACATCCTGCTTCCACCATTTTTTCATTCATTTTTTGAATGATGGGAAGTAAATCTTCCAAGTTTCCTTCCATTGTCGTTTCCAGCGGATGGACTTCATATTTCACTCCTGAGTCGGCTATCACTTCTATCGCTTGATCCACATAAGGGATTACGTCTTCTCCATTTTGAGTATGAGGAATGATCTGAATACTGACTAATGAATTGCTCATTTTTCTCCTCCTTTTGCATCTGGCAAGAATTGATTCGTGAAGGCTTTTTGGACGTCAATTCGCTTGTCTAATACGTGATGGTCGTACATCCAATCAGTGTAGTTTTCCCAAACTTCTTTCTTTTGCTCTCCCCAGCGCGGGGCATTATCTTGATATCTTGGGGAAAGCCATTCTTGGCTCTTCATGACGAGCTTTTTATCCAAATCGGGAGCTCCTTTTAACAACAAATTGGCCGCTTCTTTTGGATGGTCGATGGCATACGTATAGCCTTCAGAAACAGCAGCCATAAATTTTTTGACGATATCGGGCTGGGTTTGAATCAGTTTTTCGTTCGTGATGATGACAGGGGTGTAGTAATCTAGTTTTTTGGAAAAATCCTTCAAATACAACATGTTGAGTTTTTCCCCTTTTAATTCGGCGTCGATTCCTTCCCATCCGTAAAAAATCCAGGCAAAGTCAACATCCCGTTTTACAGCGGTTAAAAAGTCGGTATTACCGATATTGAGAAATTTCACTTTGTTAACATCAGCTTTTTGCAGCTGCATGATCGATTGTATAACCGCTTTTTCAACAGGAGATCCCCAGCTGCCGTATGTTTTTCCTTCAAAGTCTTTCGGTGATTGGATATGCTTTGCTACAGGAGAAGCAAATCCGGATGTATTATGCTGGATCACAGCTGCGATGGATACGAGCGGAATCCCTTGTGCACGCGCTTGTGTTACCTCTTCTTGCGAGCTGATCCCAAATTGAGCTTTTCCGGAAGCTACCAGTTGATTCGGTCCGCTTTCTCCCGGCTGCAAAATCGTGACATCAAGACCGTGCTTTTGGAAAAATCCTTTTTCTTTCGCCACGTAAAGACCGGTGTGGTTGGTGTTGGGCGTCCAGTCAAGTACAACAGACACTTTTTTTACATCTTTCGTGTCTTTGGCTGTTTGATCTTTTCCCCCTTGTTGGCCACAGCCGGCAAGAAGAAAAACAGCCGACAGAGCAAGAAGCCATTTTTTCATTTTTGTTCCTCCTAATCTATTTTTTAAGATGTTGAACCGCAATCAGGCAAAAGTCAATCTTATCATGGAGGCAAATGGGAACAAAAGAAAAGCGTCCGGGTTGATCCCGAACGCCATATTTTCAAACAAGAAAAAACCGCCTGTTTGAGAATATGTTCCCTACGCTGGCATCAACCAGATCAGGTTCGAAGGGTCAGCATCTAGCGGATGCTTTCTCAGCCGGCACTACCGGCTCCCCTACAAATTCTCATCTTGGACCTATCAGCGCAAGATTCAACTTTCCGCTGATTGTGGTTACGTTATTCCATTTTCTATTTTTTAGTATGACTGAAAAATCTTTTCCTGACAAGGGGTTTAAACAGAAGAGTGCATATGCCGCGTTTTGAGTTTTCAGAGTTTTAGAGAGATAGAGTTACTTGCACGGTGTCTTGTCCGGTCATTTTTTTCTATATAAGGAGTGAAAGGAGGGGAGAACATGGCAGAAGCTAATTTGAAAGCATCGAGTTTGCGATTGGTGTTCGATTATGGTTTGGATGAAAAAGGAAAGCCGGTTTATAAAGCGAAGACTTTTTCCAACATCCGGTTGGAAGCGACACCGGATCAGTTGAGCCAAGCTGCCAATGCTTTAGGTTCGTTGTCGGATAAGCCGCTTGTGAGAGTCGAACGCAGTGATCAGTCGGACATTTTGTAATGAATGAAGGAGGGGAGAAATATGGCTAAAACGCTTGAACTGCAGTTTAAAACGGAACTTGGGAAAACAGCGTCCATTACGGTGGACAGTCCGAAAGAAACGCTCAGTCCTGCAGAGATGAAAATGGCCATGACCAGCATCATCGCGGCTAACATTTTCCAAACGCCAAACGGTTCATTGGTTGGAATCCAAGGTGCGCGGTTGGTAGAACGTAATACTACTGACTATTCACTTGAGTAATTTCCGGTCCATCCATGATGAATGATCCCGTATGATAGGTTCATGCGGGATCATTCTTTCCGAACATTGACGAAGAATAGGAGGGGGAAAATGGAACAATTACTTTCATTCATCCAAGATGTAGGGTTTCCGATCGTGGTGACATTTTATCTGTTGTATCGTGTGGAGACGAAGCTGGATGACGTTATCCATTCGATTCAAACCCTCCCCGAACGGATGCGGATGAAAGCCTAGCCTTAAACCGATTCCATTCCAATGGCAGAGCCCTGCGCCTTTGAATCTATTGGTAGAGGCCGGGGCTTTTGTCTTTCAACGACATCAAAAGAGACAACAGAACCCTCCTGTTTTGATAGGAAAAGATGTGCCGGCTTCTCTTTCGGTCTACCATAAATAACGAAGATAAATATAGACGCTTGAGATAAGAATCGAAATAAGCATAAGCGGAAATCCGATTTTTAAAAACGAAGTGAAGGTGATTTTGACGCCTAGTTGGGCGGCAAGACCGGCTACGATTAAGTTGGCGCTGGCGCCGATCAACGTACCATTTCCGCCAAGACAGGCACCAAGAGATAAACTCCACCACAGCGGTTCGAGATTCTTAATTCCCAAATCGCCCATCGTTTGGACAAGCGGGATCATGGTGGAAACGAAAGGAATATTATCGACAAACGCCGAAACAATCGCGCTTAGCCATAAAATCAAAAACGATGCGATCGTCACATTCCCGCCGGTTATTTCTATCGCCTTTTTGCCGAGTGCGGAAATAAGTCCTGTTTCGACCAGCCCGCCCACAATGACAAACAGTCCTATAAAGAAGAAAAGGGTTGTCCACTCCACCTTTTTCAAAGCTGATTCCAAATATTCTCCTCCCGTCCATAACAACAGTATGAAAGCTCCTAACAGAGCGATCACGGCTGTTTCAACATGCAGAAGCGGATGGAAAAAAAAGCCGACAATCGTGATAAGCAGGACGGACAAACATTTTTTCAAAAGTACGGCATTGGTTATTTCTTTTTTTTCATCCAAAGCGAGCAGCTTTTCTTTGAGAACTGCCGAGGTGGTGAGCTGTTTTCGAAACAAAAAGGCGAGAATGGCGATCGTAACGAGCAACACAAGGAAACAGACGGGGGCCAAGTTATTCATAAAGGACAGAAAGGTTAATTCCTTAACGGCGCTTCCGATCATCATGTTCGGCGGATCGCCGATTAATGTGGCGGTTCCGCCGATGTTGGAAGCGAACACTTCTCCTAATAAATAAGGAACCGGGTTGATTTTCAAGCGGTTCGTAATATTGAAAGTCATCGGCACGATTAAAAGCACCGTTGTCACATTGTCCAAGAATGCGGAACCGAAAGCTGTAATCAAGGAAAGGATAATAAGCAATTTGATTGGATCTGCCTTCACTTTTTTGGCCGACCAAATGGCAATGTAATGGAACAAGCCTGTCTCTGAGGCAATCGATACTATGACCATCATGCCAATCAACAATCCGATCGTATTAAAATCAATATGATCAATGGCCTGCTCCTGTGTCAATACGCCAAATACAATCATCAACAATCCACCGATTATAGCAACAATGGTTCGATGAAATTTTTCTAGAATAATAATAATATAGGTAATGATAAAGATGCTCAATGCAATGATAGCTGCTTGGCTCAACGTATATCCCACCTATTCAACCACTCTTCAAAATTCTTTCCATAATAAAAATACTACTCCTATGCATTTGAAAATACAATTCATTTTGTACAGAAATTTTCTGTTTTTTAAAAAAATAGGACTTCATCGTGTCTATGTATACATAAAGAGGTCCTGACCCAAAGGCAGAACCTTTCTCTATATGACTTATGAAAAATCTTCCGTTTGATGATCCGGTTCGTCCGTTTTTTTCGTGATTAAAATTTTATCTACACGGACATCGTCCATATCGATGACTTCCAGTGTCAAATGTTCAATATCGATTTTATCTTTGACGGCGGGAATTTTTCCTAAATAAAGAATCATAAAACCGCCGATCGTATGATAGGAGATTTTGGATTCAATATCAGGAAGCTCTTCGATATCAAAATACCGTTTAAAATCTTCTATGCTGACAAGCCCGTCAGCAAGCCAAGTATGGTCATCCCGTTCTATAATTTTCGGTTCATCGGGGTCGTCTTCCCCGGGAATATCCCCAATCAGTTCCTCCATAATGTCATGGAGAGTGATCAGCCCTTCAATTCCTCCGTATTCATCTATGACGATCGCCTCGTTGCGGCCTTCTTTTTTCATCGCTTCCAAGGCATGATACACTTTCATTGGTTCTGGGAGGAAAAGAGCGGGCCTTAATATGCTATGTAAATCAATCGGTTCTTGGATCAAGCTTTGAGTGAGCAAATCTTTCGTGTGGATCATTCCGGCAAAGTTATCTAAATCTCCGTTTCCAGCCGGATAAATGGAATGGCCTCCTTCGATGATTTTTCTCAAATTGATTTCTAACGGATCTTCCAAGTCGATCCAAGTCAACTGAGTGCGGGGCGTGAAAATATCATTTAAACGCAAATCGCCTAAATTAAATACTTGCTCCACAATTTCATGTTCTACTTCTTCTACGATTCCGCTTGATACACCTTGTTCAATCATGTGCCGAATTTCCTCTTCCGTAACCGAACGGGTCGGCATCAATTGAATGTGAAACATCTTTAGAACAAAACGAGACAGAAAAGTAAAACAGCGCACAATCGGTTTGGTTATTAGTGCTAGCCAATACATTCCGTTGGCAAGAGCAATGGCCGTTTTTTCAGGATGATTTAATGCGACTCTTTTCGGAACCATTTCTCCGAAAATAATGGTCAGCAATGCAATCAAAACGATCACGAGAACATAACTGATGAGATCGATATATGGCATAGACGGGAAAACGGCGAAAAGCCAGCGAGAAAGCTCTTCAGCAATGGATACGCTGCTAATGGCGCCAATCATCATCCCAATCAAGGTCAGACAAATTTGAATCGAAGATAACAGCTGATTTGGTTCTTTTGCTATCCGAAAGGCCCTCTTCGCTTTTTTTGCACCTGATTTCGCTTTTTCTTCCAATTCCGATTTGCGTAAAGCGACAATGGCCGTTTCCATCATGGACAAAATTCCGTTCATGAAAATGAGCAACACAATGATGATCATGGAAGTCCATATCCTATCCAACGTGTATTCACCTTTCTTTTAGTAAGAAATACAAGGTCTACTTTGAACATACACAAACTTTTCCAAAAAGTACAATAGAAAGATTATTCAGTGTGGACCATCCAACTTGCTGTAGAACGATTATTGTCATAAATATTGGCTCTGACAGCAGGGGATCATGTTTGGAGAAAGCAATGGTGAAACATCTATAACCAACGATTTTATGCTGCTTGGCTCCAACATCTTCTCGTTGATTTCCGTAAAAGTAAGCGATTGATGATAGTAAAAGTCCATAAGTGTTTATTTCATTAGTATGGAATTTTCGACTGCAAACAAAACATTCCACACCCATTTTCCCGAAAAAAAACGGAATCGTTTTCGTTCGGATGAAAAGTTTAGAAATTTTGAAAAATACCACCGGCAATGTCATAATAAAAATGGAGGAATGAAAGGAAAAGGGGATGAAAACATGTTTGAAATTGCCATTATCGGCGGAGGCCCTGCCGGCGGAAGTGCGGCTCTTTTTACCAGCAAAGCCGGAAAAAGGACGTTGGTTATTGATAACGGGAAAAGTGTAACCAAAAGAGCGTGGATTGAAAACCATTACGGTGTTGCGGAAATAACGGGACCGGATTTAGTAGAAATCGGTCGAAAACAATCAGAAAAATTTGGTGCGGAATGGGTGGAAGCGGAAGTAACAGACGTGAAGAAAACAGACAATGGTTTTGAAATTGTGACAGAGAAAGGCCGCTACGAAGCGAAACAATTGATTATTGCTACCGGAATGCTGACGAAGATTGCCGAAACGCTTGGATTAAAGGTGAAAGCAGGAACGGAACCGCGCGTCAAACAGATCATTGAGACGGACGGTCAAGGGCGGACTAGCATGGAAGGTGTCTGGGCAGCCGGAGTTGCGGCAGGGACAAGCGTTCATACAATTATCACTGCAGGCGACGGAGCTAATGTGGCGATTAATGTCTTGAGCGAGATGAACGGCGAGCGCTATGTCGACCACGATGTATTAAAATCGTCGAAATAAAAAAGTTGACTCCACTAGAGGTCAACTTTTTGTCATTCTTCGCATTTTAACAACTGTTCATTCAAATATTTAAGCTGGTCTTCCATTTGTTTTAACATCTTTTCCGCATTGGAGACGCTTTGGCCTGTAGATTCCAGTTTTTCTATATCGCCTTGAATGCGGATATAATCCATCTTGATTTCTTTTATGGCATATTCAATGTCGGCCCGTTTCAATGTCGCCCCTCCCGATCAATCGTTATTCCCATTATATAGAAATTGAGATGAGATTGCTATCTTTATTTTTTTATCAAATAGGCCAAACACGGCAGAGATGGAAGCGGACGACAACAGAAAACAACAGCCTTATAAAATGGGTGAGAGCAGGCGCGAAATCGATTCTTTAAAGCGAATTCTGAGAGGACGTAATTGATAACGATCCATCGTTAATTCTTGGCATTTCGTTAAATCTTGCTTGAAAAATTCCGATAGGTTTTGAGCTGTTTCTTCATGATAAATAAAGGCATTGACTTCGAAATTTAACCGGAAACTTCGGACGTCAATGTTCGCTGTTCCAACGGAGCTGATCTTTTCGTCTACGATAATCGTTTTAGCATGAATAAAGCCATTTTCGTAAATGTAGACTTTTGCTCCAACTTTCAATAGCTCCCCGATATAAGAAAGGGTCGCCCAATAAACAAAAATATGGTCAGGTTTGTTAGGAATCATGATGCGAACGTCTTTGCCAGACAAAGCGGCGATTCTAAGAGCGTCGAGTAAACTGGCATCAGGAATAAAATAAGGAGTCTGAATGTAGATTGATTTTTCGGCATTGGAAATCATTTTGATATAGCCGTTTTTAATGGCTTCCCATTCCGAATCAGGACCGCTTGTCACGATTTGAATGGGGATTTGTCCGGCCGGACGGGATTCCGGAAAATACCGGTCTGAATATTGGATATCGTAGCGTGTCGGCGCCGCTTGATTCCAATCCAGGATGAAGCGTGTTTGAATCGCATGAACTGCTTTTCCGGTAATTCGTAAATGTGTGTCACGCCAGTAGCCAAATTTGGGATTCAATCCTAAGTATTCATCCCCCACGTTAAACCCGCCGACATACCCAATTTTCCCATCGATGATGACCAATTTTCTATGATTGCGGTAATTTAATCGTAAATTAATTAAAGGTATGCGGGACGGGAAAAACACTTCCACTCGGCCTCCGGCGGCTATTAAATGACGGAATGATCTTTTCGACAACCGCCTAGACCCCATTGCATCATAAAGAATTCTAACTTCGACTCCTTCTTTCGCTTTTTTTGTTAAAAGCTGAATCAGCTGTTTTCCGATGTGATCGGCACGGAAAATGTAATATTGAAGATGAATGTGGTCTTTTGCTTTGGCGATGTCTTTTAGTAATGCCTCAAATTTTTCTTGGCCGTCAACAAATATGTCTATATCGTTGTCTTGAGTGAGCACCGCGTCATTGTTGATAAGATGCATGTAAATTAAATCGCGGTTTTTTGCGGCATGTGGATCGCGAAAATCAAATCGGTCTTCTTTTAAAGCAGCGATTTGCTGGTCAATCATTTTTTCTATCCCGATTTTTTTAATATCATCCCAATCAAACAATCGGCGTCTTGTTAAATTTTGTCCGAAGATTAAGTAGAGAATAAATCCTACGTGAGGGATAAAAAACAATACTAACAGCCACCCCCACGTAGCGCTTGGTTCCTTCCTTTCCAAGAAAATAATGACGCCAGCAAAAAGGATATTCAGAAGAAACAAGAGAATTAATAAAATTGCCAATATTTCCATATTCATCCCCGCCAACTTCCAGCTATTGAATTGGTTATTCTTCATCCCTGTTTTAAATGGAAATAGCAGCATCCATCTTGTATAAAGAAGGGGACACTTTATACTTAGCATATTTTATCAGTATATTCCTTTGTTTGCTATAACGATACCTTATTTTTCTTTTTGTTTAGGAAAGGATTCGATGATTTTTCATTAAATGATAAGAATTTATTAAGGAAACTGTACTATCATGGTTTGCAAGAGGACCGCCGTTTTAAATGCAAGGATGGAGGAGGGATGATGGGCTGTTAAGAAGAGGAGATAAAGGTCAATATTTTTTCAAAAAAAGATGAAACTGTTTGCCGTTTGATTCGTAGAAAAAGTATAAACTTCAAAAGAAGAGGTGTCTGTTGTGGTGAAGGACAGTGAGCGGATCGCAAGAGTAATCAACCAGCTTTCCAGTTTGGGCGTTAAAGTAACGAAAACGAAGTCTCGCTTGGATTTGTTCCGAGCTCTACAAGGATATAAAGATATCAGAGGAATTGTAAAGTTGTAAAGGTGTTTACATAGTTTAGTATGCGCGTATAAAAAATCCACCTTATGATTGAATGGTATGTTGAAGGTCGTTCGTTGCCTGAGAATTCAGGGTAAAGACACCGTAAGAATCGTGAAAAAGGCGCCGGGATGAATTCCTGGCGCCTTTTTCGTTAAGAGATGGCTTCATTTTCCGCGAGCGAAATTTGTTTGGTCGGTGCTATTTGCTCTTCAGGTGATTCCTTTCTTAGAACTTCAATATATTTGATATGGTGATCCTCCATATCTAAAATACGAAATTCATAGTTTTCATAAAAAATAACATCCCCTTGGCTGGCATCATAGTTTTTCGTCAAAACCCAGCCGCCAATCGTGTCGACATCTTCTTCTTCAATTTCTAGTCCAAGCAGATCATTTACTTCGCTGACCAGCACCTTCGCATCCAATATAAAATGATGCTCGTTGATCTTCCGAATCAAGGGAACTTCATCCAAATCAAATTCGTCGCGAATTTCGCCGACAATTTCCTCAAGAATATCTTCTACCGTAACCAAACCCGCCGTTCCTCCGTACTCATCCATTAAAACGGCCATATGGATTTGTTCCTTTTGCATTTTGATTAACAAATCATGAATAGGAATGGTATCGATCACTCTTATAATGGGGCGGACATAGGATTCGAGCGTTTGTTGGATGTTTTCTTGGTTTTGCACGTAATCTGTAAGGATTTCTTTTAAGTTTACTAATCCGATAATGTGGTCTTTATCCCCATCAATAATAGGGTAACGGGTAAATTTTTCTTCTTTGACGGTCTTTATAAAGGATTCTATTGTTTCATCTTTGGAAAGAGAAATGATTTCGGTACGGGGAACCATTATCTCTTTTGCAATTCGATCACCGAATTCAAAAATGTTGTTGACATATTTATATTCGGACTGGTTGATTTCGCCGCTTTTATAGCTTTCAGAAAGAAGAATGCGCAGTTCTTCTTCCGAATGGGCCAGTTCACTTTCTGATGTCGGATTTAAACCAAAGATTCTCGTTACGAGTCGGGATGAACCGTTTAACAACCATATAAATGGGAACATGATCCGATAAAACCAAATGAGCGGCTGCGCCACAAATAGAGTGATAGCTTCTGCTTTTTGAATGGCGAATGACTTTGGCGCTAATTCTCCTACCACTACGTGGATGAAGGTAATCAGAGCAAAAGCAATTCCCACTGACAAAATGTGTTGAACGGAATCGGCTAAATTCATGCTTTCAAATATCGGGTGAAGCATGCGGCCTACAGCAGGTTCGCCTAACCATCCAAGCCCAAGTGCGGTAATCGTAATTCCCAATTGGCAAGCCGACAAATATTCATCCAGGTGCGTAATGAGAGTTTTGGCGGCAACGGCTCGTTTGCTGCCTTCCTCAATCAATTGGTCGATCCGCGAGCTTCTAATCTTTACAATGGCAAATTCAGAAGCTACGAAAAACGCCGTTATTGCAATTAACATAACGACAAGAACCAGACTAAATATGTCCAAATAAATTTCCTTATCTCGCTAAGATGGCGAGTAAGGAGTCACCTCCTAAAGTATTTGAATGGCTTTATTGTTATATTTTTTCTTTATTGTGAATAACTAATAGTTCTTAAGTCGAAAGAAACAGGTGAACGGACGTCAAGAAAAAAAGCATCAATGTCCCATTTTATCACCCCAAATTCGTGTTTAAATTAACAATATTATAAAAAATACTTGAACTCCCGTCAATTGGAGGCTTTATTTCCCTATTTTATGGCGGGGAAAATGGTTTTATTCTAAGTCATCTTAAGATGGTTTTCAAGATTTATACACTTTTATCTAAAAAAGTATTGGAGTCTTTTTGAAAACAGGGGATTATCGCCTATGAACTCATTGGAGAGAGGAGAATGGTGAAATGAGCGACTTTAAGCATCTTCGCCTTTGAAAGGATGGGGAGGCATGGATGCTTAAAGTCTGATGAAAAGTTAAACCCTTGAGGGAGCGGTGCTGACTTTAGAAATTTCTACATACAAAATATGGTGTCCGTCCATTTCTGCAATCTTAAATTGGTACGGAAGATATTCAATAATATCTCCTTCGGCTAAATCATATTTTTGTGTGAGGAGCCATCCTCCGATAGTATCAACATCTTCTTCATCCAAAGCGGTTCCGAGAAGATCGTTCACGTCTTCAATCAGCACTTTGGCATCTAAGAGGTAATGGTTATCTCCAATTTTGCGGATAAGAGGAACCTCGTCTGTATCAAACTCGTCCCGAATTTCGCCTACGATTTCTTCCAGGATATCTTCAACCGTTACAATTCCGGCAGTGCCGCCGTATTCATCCAGAAGGACGGCCATATGCGTCCTTTCCTTTTGCATTTTTACCAAAAGGCTCTGAACAGGGATCGTTTCTATGACGCGGATGATCGGCTTGACATAGTGTATAAGCGGCTTTTTCTTATTGTTTAAATTAGACACACAGTCTGTCAATACTTCCTTCATGTTAATCATGCCGATAATGTTATCTTTGTCTCCGTCCGTAATCGGATATCGGGTATACTTTTCCGCTAAAACCGTTTCTAAAATATCCTCTAACGTATCGGATTGATCAAAACTGACAATTTCCATCCGCGGCACCATAATTTCTTTTGCCAGGCGGTTGTCGAATTCAAAAATTTTATTGACATATCGGTATTCCGATTGGTTGATTTCACCGCTTTTATAGCTTTCTGACAAAATGATCCGCAATTCATCTTCAGAGTGAGCGATGTCGGTTTCGGTCGCAGGCTTTAAACCAAATAAATGAGTAACAAGCCGTGCGGATTGATTTAATACCCATATAAAAGGGAACATCACCCGATAAAAACCGATCAATGGCTTTGCAATCGCCAGCGTAATCGCTTCGGCTTTTTGAATGGCTACTGATTTAGGAGCAAGTTCTCCTAAAACCACGCTTAAAAACGTGATAACGGAAAAAGAAATCAAAAACGAAAGCACATGAGCGATGTTGTTTGGCAAATGCATCGCGCGGAACAATGGATGGATGAGAGCCTTTACTGTAGGCTCTCCAAGCCAACCAAGTCCTAAAGAGGTAATGGTAATCCCTAATTGAGTGGCGGATAAATAGGAATCCATATGGGTAATAATACGTTTTACGGCCACTGCTTTGTTGTTTCCTTCTGATACGAGTTGATCAATTCTAGAGGATCGCACTTTTACGATGGAAAATTCTGCTACTACGAAAAACGCTGCGAAAGCGATTAGCGCAAGAATAGCTATGATTTTGACAGTAATCAAAGCGTGAGGCTAGTTCCTGAGGGCGATCCACCTCTTGAATCTTAGCGTTCCGATCCAACGGAAGCCATTAACAAAGGGAAGATCGGCTCTTTTTGAAAATAGCCTCCCACACCTCCTATAATAATTTTCATGTCTATATCTATTGTCCTATTGTATCATAATTCCGATTTAGATCAGCAGTGAGAGCACCAAATTGGTAAACTCCATCGATTAATGGAAAAATATAGAGTAACGAGAGCTTTATATAAAGGTTCTCTTTATCTTTCCCAAATAGCAAACTTTCACACCTGTTTATTAAATTAACCGATCCAGGAACCAGGAAGCGATCGTAAAATAAATGAGAAGTGAAAAAATATCGTTAATGGTCGTAATCAGCGGACCGGATGCTACTGCCGGGTCAACTTTTAATTTGTATAAGATCAGAGGGATCACCGTTCCGGCCAAAGTTCCAATGATGAGCGTGAGAAGAATGGAGAGGCTGACCACCAATCCGAGAATGGCGCTTCCTTGCCAGAAAAAAGCGATCGCAAACAAAAGAATAGAACAAATCGCACCGATAATGACGCCGACAACGAATTCACGTCCGACTAATTTTAAAGCTGTTTTCATATTAATGTCTTTAGAAGCAAGGCCCCTCACCACCACTGCCAATGATTGTGTTCCTGTGTTTCCGGTCATGCCTGCAATCATAGGCATGAAAAAAGCTAAAGCGACTACTTTTTGCAATGTTGCTTGGAATCCTGAAATGATGCTTCCGGAAACGAGGCCGATAAACAGCAGCAAGATCAGCCATGGAAGCCGTCGAAAGGCCGCTACAGGCGCTTTTGTATCAAAATCGATCGCTTTCCCTGAAGCGGAAAGTTTTTCGATGTCTTCATTCGCTTCTTGTATGACAACGTCGATAATGTCGTCGAACGTGACGATTCCTTGCAAAACCCCTTCTTCGTCGACAACCGGTATCGCCAAAAAGTCGTAACGTTCAATGACCCTGGCAATTTCTTCTTGGTCGGTTAGAACGGATACTGAAATGACACGCTCATACATGATATCCTTGATTTTGGCGTTTATATCAGCGAGAAGAAGATCGCGGTAGGAAACAACGCCCACCAGTTTTCGGTTTTCATCAATTACGTATAAATAGTTGATGGTTTCAGCATATTCTGCAAACGTCTTTAACTTATCTACGGCTTCTCTCACCGTATAATAATTGCGAATCCATACGAAACGGTTCGTCATGAGACGGCCGGCCGTTTCAGAAGGATAATTCATCATGTTTTTAATGATGGTGGACTCTTCTTTTTTCATTCCGGACAAAAACGATTTGATTCTTTCGGGAGACATGTCGTCGAGCAAGGACGCAAGGTCGTCGTTGTCCATATCGTCTAAGACCTTTCGTGATTTTTCTCTCCCGAGCTTTTTCAAAACTTCAAGCTGTTCTTCATGACCCAGCTCTTGAATCATATCGGTTAGGACGGGAATGTTTAGCTGTAAAAGAAAACGCAGTTTATGTTTTTCCGGTAAATTTTTATAGATCGTAGCCATATCGTAGGGATGCAATTCTTCCAAAAGCTTTTGAAAGTCTGTTTTTTTCCCTTCTTTTAAGGCTTTAATGACAAGAAGCGTCATTTGATCTTCTGTCAAATTTTGAATCACCGTCATTCCCTCCTTTAATGGGCTAAGTCCTTATTATAAATCGAAACATAAAAAATGGAGTCGTATGTTTTGGAATTCCCGGCTCTTTCTGTTCTCCGGCGTGATGAAATGAGGAGGAAGAATGGCCTATATTCCAAATCACGATAGAAATAGAATAAATCTAATGACAGAACGAATTTTTATTGCTTCAATCATATTTTATCATACGTCTTTTCACCTAGTTTTGCTAAAATAGTAATGAGAATATGTGTATCGGATGGAAAAAGGAGATTGGGAAGATTCGGAGGTCATAAGATTGAGAAATCATGGGATTATGAAGGAGCTTATTTATATTCATTTAAATGCGGTTCATCAATATACGATGTCATATGGAATTGAGTTCCGCGAGTTTGTAAAATGTCTCCCCAAGGAACTGAATAATGTTTTGCTTTTGAAGCATAACTTTGACTACAGCGATTTTAACATGCACACTCTTTTAGATTATGTGGAAAAAGACAATTTGGATCGGCTGCTGAAAGAAGATGTGTATGAATATGGCGACTTTTGCTGGCTTGACTTTGAAGACACGGACGGGCTGAATGAATTGGAGGGGCAGGAAATCGCCGAGCTCCTTTATTTAGGGCACAGCAAACAGCATTTAAGCGATCCTTTTTACAGCAAACTGAATAACCGCTACGTATATTTATCCCATGATGATGGCTGGTTCAATAAAACCTATTATCGATTTTTAACCGATTTTTATTATATGCTCGGACATGTGATTGCTTTGAAAATGAGCCATATAAGAGGAGAAAAGGGGCTGTTTAATCTGAAAAGAGGGAGAGAATTTCCTTCGGTTCCGAGGGATGTGATCGCTTCCTTCAAAGACAAGATGAAAGAAGGCATGGTCATCTCCATATCTAGAGCGAATCAAACTCGACATAAAATTGAAATTCCCGTTTGGGTCATAGGGGATTATATCAATATGGATGAAATGGTGGATGACTATTTGGATAAAACGGGAGAGACTCCGGACGGGCAGCTAGTCTATGATAAAAAAATGCGGGAATGGAGCGCTTTATTTAAATAGAGAAGCCGACAAAACAAACGAAGGAACTCTGTATACCAGACGAAGGTTAAGCAGCACTTGGCTTGCGATCTTTGTGAACCACCATGGCCAAATGATGTTTTGGCCAAGACAGTAGAGCAATAGAATGGTGAAAGCCAATACTGGAAAGAGCTCCGAATTCTCCTTAAGACGAAAAAAGATCTGAACTGCTATATAAGTTGAATTAAAGATTTACAACTGAACACACAAACGATCGATCGTTTGTTCTGGTTTCTGGTTGATTCGCTGAATAAAGGCTTGGACATTCTTTCTAATTTCTTGCACACTCGAATAGAACACGTTGTAAATCACGTCTGATTTCAGCCATTTCCATAGCCCTTCAATCAAGTTCAATTGCGGACTGTATGGTGGCAAAAAGACGAGCTCTAACCGATCTTCGTGTTCTTTTAAAAATGGCTGAATGAGTTTGGCATGGTGAATTCGAGCGTTATCTAAAATCATCACTATTTTGCCTGTGGGATAGCGTTCTAACACAAGTTGAAGAAATCGAAGAAATGTTTCCGCGTCATAGCATTCTTCTTCGATGCAAAACACTTCCCCTGTTTCGTAGTTCAACGTGCCAATCAGCTTCAGCCCTTGATGTTTTCCAAACGTCGGAATGATTCGTTGTTTTCCTTTGACAAACCATGTTTTTTGAATCGCTTGGTAATCACGAATCATCGACTCATCTTGAAAGAGGACATGGGCGATGTTCCCATCTACCAGTTTTTTTTTACTTCAGGGAAGGTGATTTCGACGAATTCTTTTTGTTTCTCTTCATCGGCATTGGCTAGTGTATAGGTCGGTTTCGTATAGCTTAGCCCTAACCGATGCAGAATGTCACTTGTTCCGCGAAGCGTGTATGTTGGCCCCCACTTTTGTTGAATGAGTTCAGCGATTATCGCAAGCGTCCAATTATATTTTGCTTCGAATCCCACATCTACGGGGAGCTGATGTTCAATGATCAAAGCCAGCTCTTTTTCCTGCTCAGGGGTCAATCGACGTGGGGCGCCAGGTGAGTATTTCATCTCCAGTCCATCAAGACCGCGCTGGGCGTAGGCATGAATATAGTTATAAATAGTTTTCTTGGATCGACCAATAATCGTTGCGATTTCTCCTTTGGTATATCCCTGCAAATGAAGATAAATCGCTTGGTAGCGTTCATATGCTCGTTTACTTTTTGCTTCTTTCATGGCAGTGGACAACTTTTCGATCTCGTCTTTGTGATTTGGCATCATATTTTCTCTCCGTTCCCCTATTTTCTCTTTGTATTTATTCGCCGTGGAACGGGAGAAAACCTTTATTTCAATTTATATAGTATTTTCTGACGGAAAAATAGGCGTTCTCCTAAATGAGTGTAAAAGCCTCTTACAAAGACTGTAAGAGGCTTTTATAGCAGATCCTTTTTCGGTGGAGTTTTCGTATACACTAAGCAACGCATGCAAACTTGATTATTTGGCGATGGTTTTGCGGACAGAAACATTTGCTGGCTTAGGCTTAATCATCATCAACAAGATGGAAATAATCGAAAGGGTACAGGCAATGATAAATGGCGTGTGGGCGGAAATGGATTCTCCTAAAAATCCTGACAACACAGGAGCAACGGCTGCCCCGATCCAGCGGATGCAATTGTAAGTACCGGATGTAACCCCACGTTCATAAGGAGATACTTCCACCACGTAGCTTGTAAACAAGGCGTTGTTTAACCCGCATGCTAAACCGGAGACGATGACGGTGGCAATCAATGCGATGCTGGAATGCACAAAGAATAAGGCCCCGACTAACATTGCAAAAACAAGTAAACTAAACGGCAAAATTTGTTTTGGAGAATATTTTTCTTCTAATTTGTGAGCTAAACCGGCAGATCCGTATGCAAGGAAAAGCCCCCATCCACAAAACACCAAGCCGATTTGAATGGCTGAAAGTCCAAGAGTAAGCGGCGTATAAGCCAGAACAACGAAAAATCCATAATAATAGAGCATTCCCGAAAGCGAGGCAATCAAAAAAGGCGGGAACGTAAACAAGTTTTTTAGGTCTTTCAATCCGGCCGGTTTACGCGTTTGTTTAGACGACGGTTCAAATACAAAGAACGCCACTAGCAGAAATGCAGTAAAAATCAGAATGCCGGTCGCAATGAAAGGAAACCGCCAGGAAAAATCCCCAAGCAGACCGCCCACTAAAGGACCGCCGGCCATACCTAAACCGATGGCGGCCTCATATAAACCAACCGCTTTTTGGGCATCGTCGGACAGAGCGATTAATAATGTCATAGCGGTAGCGAAAAACATCGAATTGCCGAGTCCCCAGCCGCCTCGGAAAATGGACAATTCCGGGATATTTTGGGAAAGCCCGCATAACAACGAAAAAATCGTTACCACGATAAGACCAGCAACCATAAGCCTTTTATCTCCGGCGCGGCTGGCCAAAATGCCGGCAGGAATCATCATAACGGACATGATGAAAATATAGGCGGTAAACAGCATTTCTACTTGCCAATGAGAAGCCCCGATTTGCTCGGCAATCACCGGCAGGATTGGGTCCACAACTCCTATCCCCATAAACGCTAAAAATGACGCAAATACGGTAATCAATCGCGCGCGTGCAAAATTTCTTTCTACCATGAAAAATCCTTCCTTTCTGTATTGGTTTAAAACGATGGACCAATCAAAATCAGGCTCGTTTTTAGGTCGACTCACTCGTTCGGTCGCTCGTTTTTCGTTGAGAGTGGCCAGACGTTTGCACTTGCATGTTCCATCGTTTTTTGAAGCGAAACGCATGCGGGAAAAAAGCAAGCCTTCTTTTTTGATGAAAAACAAACAGTTTCTTTTTTCACGTCCTTTCCGGCGCCGGAATGATGTTGCCCAAGTTCGTTTTATGCCGTTTATTCCTTGTATAAAATAATATATTCAGCCATTATGGTATCAATTTACATTTAACGTTAACGTCAAGGTTAGATTTTGTCAATGATTAAAAAAATCAAAAGGCTTATTTGTTTCCATTATTTTTGCATTCATGGGCTGTTCTTTTTAAGGCTGGCGTTTTTATAATGCGAATATAAGAATAAAAACGATCTCCATTTTCTAATCTATTTTCGGATTGACCCTTGATTTCCGGTTTCTTGTGGAAAAAGCAATGGGGAGCTTTTAAAGAAATTTTTTCCATAAGATGGACGTTTCAGGAAAGTGAGGCGGACCATTCCAATTGGAACCTTTCTGCTTCTTTAGTAAACAGGAAATCTTGAATAAAGAACGAAAAGCCATGTATTATCCAGATTTTCTTAAAATTTCATAGTGTGATTGCATATAATCATATGAAGAAACGTTTTTCCGGCATGTAAAGAAATGATAAAATAGAAATGTTATTCAATGAACAGGAATAGAATGATTTTTCTTAATGAAAATCAACAATATTGGAGGTTCGTGATGAAAACGAAAGTTTGTTTATTATATGGCGGGAAATCAGCAGAACATGAAGTTTCCCTTCAGACGGCCAAAGCAGTGACGGAAGCGTTGGATTTGGAAAAATTCGACGTGTATCCGGTTCATATAAATAAAGAAGGACAATGGATTAAAGGACCGAAATTGGAAAGACCGGCAGAAAGTGTGGAAGATTTGCAGTTTTCGCCTCAAAACCAAGAGTCCACTCATCCGTTAGCGGCTTTCCTGGAAGGCGGTGAAGAGTTTGATGTGGTCTTCCCGCTTTTGCATGGACCAAATGGTGAAGACGGCACAGTTCAAGGGATGCTTGAACTTTTAAACATTCCTTATGTCGGAAATGGAGTCTTAGCCTCGGCGGCGGGAATGGACAAAGTGATCATGAAACATATATTTGCAGAAGCAGGCCTTGCCCAAGTCGATTATGTTTGGTTTACGCGCAGCCATTGGGAAAAAAATCAAGAAGTAACATACGAATTAACGGAAAAAGAAATCGGCTATCCTTGTTTTGTGAAACCGGCCAACCTCGGTTCCAGCGTGGGAATTAACAAATGTTCCAATCGAGATGAATTGGAAAAGGCCTTTAAGGAAGCTTTTCAATATGACCGTAAAATCATTGTGGAACAGGGAGTAAAAGCGAGAGAAATAGAAATGGGAGTGCTCGGGAACGATGATCCGAAATGTTCCGTACCGGGAGAAATCGTTCCTAAAAAGGAATTTTATGATTATAAAGCGAAATATCAAGATAATAGTACGCAATTGATTATACCGGCAGAAATTTCTGAGAAAGTTAAGGCAGAGATGGAGCAAATAGCGATCAAAGCTTTCCAAGCTTTAGATTGTTCCGGACTGGTTCGTGCCGATTTCTTTTTGACAGAAGACGGCCGAGTTCTGATTAATGAGGTCAATACGATGCCGGGATTTACCCCCGTCAGCATGTTTCCGCTTCTTTGGAAACATAGCGGTTTAGATTACCCTCAGCTGATTGAAACATTAATTGATTTGGCCATAAAAAGGCATGAGGAAAAACAAAAGATCAAATACACAGTTTCATAGAGTGGACGCGGTTTTTCAAAATGCCGCGTCTGTTTATTCCGAGGAAGAAAAGGTGAAGGGAAATGATTGTCAAAACGATTCAACAAGTTGCTGAAATGATGGGAGCACCATATGAACTTTCCCATAAAGACATTGTGATTCAAGGAGTGAGTATTGATTCCCGAAAAATCGAAAAAGGGAATTTGTTTGTCCCTTTAAAGGGAGACCATACGGATGGGCACCGTTACGTCGAAACAGCGTTTCAAAACGGGGCAGCTGCTTCCCTTTGGCAAAAAGATGTTCCCAATCCACCGGAACATTTCCCGATCATTATGGTGGACGATACATTGGAAGCGCTCCAACGTCTTGCCAAAGCATATCGTGATGAACTGTCGATCAAAGTGGTAGGTGTAACCGGAAGCAACGGAAAAACGACTACAAAGGATATCATCAGCAACCTTTTGTCGAGTCGATACCGCGTTCAAAAAACGGAAGGAAACTACAATAATCATATCGGATTGCCTTTGACGCTGCTTTCCTTAAAACAAGATACAGAAGCAGCGATTTTAGAGATGGGAATGAGTTCAAAAGGGGAAATTGATTTTTTGACGCGGATGGCTCGACCGGATATAGCCGTTATTACCAATATTGGAGAAGCTCATCTGTTAGATTTAGGTTCAAGAGAAGCGATCGCAGAAGCAAAATTTGAAATTATTAACGGCTTAGACAAAAATGGTGTGCTTGTTTACCACGGCGATGAACCGCTTTTGGAGCGACTAGTCCAAAATACGCCTCATTTGACGGTGAAAACGTTTGGCGAATCGGCAAAAAATGATTTATACCCGACGAAAATCCGTCAGACCAATGAGGGAAGCCAGTTTTCCATTAATACAGAACCGGAACGAGAATTCTTTCTTTCAGTGCTCGGTAAGCATAATGTGTTTAATGCATTGGCTGCTATTCTCGTTGCTCGTGAATTGGGGATCTCTTACGATGAGATTGAAGACGGCTTAAAAAAGATCGAATTAACTAAAATGAGATTGGAACTTGTAGAGGGAAGCAAAGGAGAAAAAATTATCAATGATGCATATAATGCAAGTCCTACCTCGGTAAGAGCAGCGATTGATTTGGTTTCCGAACTTCAAGGCTACGAACGGAAAATTTTAGTTCTGGGCGATATGCTTGAACTCGGTCCGAAAGAAAAGCAATACCATGAAGAGATTGGAAAAGAAATCAATCCACATGCTATTGACTATGTGTTCACCATTGGTGAATTAGGCCAATATATTGCGAAAGGTGCGAAAACCGTATTGCCGGAACACCGCGTTTTCGCTTTTATGGAAAAAGAGAAACTCGTGGAAAAGCTGAAATCCTTGTTAACGGGAAATGAACTGATTTTAGTGAAGGCATCACGAGGTATGAAATTGGAAGAGGTCGTCCATCTTTTACAAGCGTAATGCTGTTTTTCGATGAAAACGGAACGCTTTTATTTGCTTTACGGAATAAAGTCCTTGCTTTTTTCCACTAAGAAGGATAAAGTTATCAGGATGATGGAATTGAATTTTATTCAATGAAATGGTACGATTACCGTAAATTGTTTATTACGCTTTCATGGGCAGCCCCTGCCCATGAGGCCAGGCATAAAATGTAGTTGCACGTCAGTTGCCTGCAAAAGGCCGATTGTTTCAGCGAAAAAGGCTGCCGCTAGTGGGAGTTTCACTTTGTTATTCATCTTTCATATCAATCCGCCAAAGGGGTCGGCATACAAACGGGAGGCCTCCTTTCATTTCCACCATTAAGAGGGTTAGCGATTGTGTACTTCTAGACTATAATGGAAAGTTCAAGCTCATTGTTTTTCGATATCTTTACTCGTATCCGTGTGTAGGAAACTGAGTTAGCGGATAAAAGTGACGCTAAATATCGCTCTTCAGTGGGAAGAGTATTTTTTTGTTTAAGGTGTTTTATTCATGTTTTTTTGAAAAACTAATATTAAGACCGTTTCATGTGATTGAAACTTCCATATTTTTTCTTGATTGACTGTTCTCATCCATATCATTTTCATCAAAAGGAAAAATATAAATAAAAGGAATTTATCGTGAAACAATGAAGGCCTTTTTGAAAAGTAAGACGAAAAAAACTGCATATTGTGTAACAAACATTTATTTAGGTTTAAGAAGGAGAAGAGAGAATTGACAAAATTTGTAGAATTAGGTTTGAGTCCAGCTCTATTGAAATCGATTGACCAACTGGGTTTCGAGGAGGCGACTCCGATCCAAGCGGCCACGATTCCAAAAAGCTTAGACGGAAAGGATTTGATCGGACAAGCTCAAACGGGTACAGGGAAAACCGCCGCTTTCGGTATTCCGTTAATGGAAAAAATCGATACGAAAAATCATCATATTCAAGGAATGATCATAGCCCCTACACGGGAATTGGCCATCCAAGTATCAGAGGAATTATATAAGATCGGCTATCATAAACGGGTGCGCATTCTTGCAGTGTACGGCGGCCAAGATATTCAAAGACAAATCCGCGCTTTGAAAAAACAGCCGCATGTGATTGTGGGGACTCCGGGAAGAATTCTTGATCACATCAATAGACAGACATTAAAATTAGACCATCTTCATACGCTCGTTCTTGACGAAGCGGATGAAATGCTCAATATGGGTTTTATTCAAGATATTGAAACCATTCTTTCCCATATGCCGAAAGAGCGGCAAACCCTTCTTTTTTCTGCAACAATGCCGGAACCGATCCGTGCTATTGCCGAAAAATTTATGAAAAATCCGGAATTAGTTCAAGTGAAAGCAAAAGAAATGACGGTTCCGCAAATTGAACAATATTTTATCAAGATTCAAGAAAGAGAAAAATTTGACGTTCTTTCCCGGCTTCTGGACGTACAATCTCCTGAGCTTGCGATTGTATTCGGCAGAACGAAGCGTAGAGTGGATGAATTGACAAGGGCGCTTACTTTGCGCGGGTATTCTGCTGAAGGGATTCACGGGGACCTAAGCCAAATGAAGCGTTTGAACGTCCTGAAAAAGTTTAAAGAAGGAAAAGTCGATGTTCTTGTGGCGACCGACGTCGCGGCACGGGGATTGGATATTTCCGGGGTTACTCATGTTTATAACTATGATATTCCGCAAGATCCGGAAAGCTATGTTCACCGTATTGGCAGGACCGGACGAGCCGGAAAAGAAGGAATTGCCATTACGTTCGTATCCCCTAGGGAAATGGGCTATTTAAGAGAAGTAGAACGAACGACGAAAAAACGGATGACGCCGATGCAGCCGCCGACATGGACGGAAGCGCTCATCGGACAACAAAAAGCAGCCGTGAATGAAATTGAGACATGCTTAAATAATGAAAATTTAGAGGACTATCAAGAATTAGCGAACGAGTTGCTGGCACAGTTCCCGCCAAGTCAAGTGGTGGCCGCTGCCCTTAAACTCCTTACAAAAGAACCGAACCGCACTCCTGTCCATATTACGGAGGAAGGGCCGCTGCCAATGAAAAAAGAGAGCAGACGTTCTTTTAATAAAACACAAGGAAATCAACGCAAAAATCAAAGATCGCGCGTGAGCCGAAGAAAATCCGTTCCAAAAGCATAGGAATTCCTATGCTTTTTTGTTTGCAAATATCTGGAGCGAGAAATGCGAAAACGGCTGGTTGCTTTCCGCCATTTTCGTTCTTAATAGGATGATCATTCAACAAGGAGTTTCTTTCGATACAGGATGCCCATGAAGAATCCGCAAGCAAAACCTGCCAGGTGGGAAACGATATTCACTTCGGTTTGAATAAACGTCATCAATAGAGCGATGAGTACAACCGGAAAAATGATTTTTTGATGATGATCGGCTAGCAAAGGGGGCTTCACCAGCAAGAAAGCGGCAAAGGACCCGAATAACCCGAAAATGGCTCCGCTTGAACCGATATGAGTGTAGGTTAAAGGCATAAATAGATAGGTGGCGGCATTTGCGAAAATCCCGGATAATAAGTAGAGTAATAAAAACTTGATTTTTTTTAACATGATCTCTAAAGGAGCGAATAAAACCAGCGTGATCGTGTTGAAGAAAAAATGGGAGAATCCTCTATGAATGAAAATGGAGGAAATGAGTCGCCACCATTCTCCATTCGCAATCGCAATATTGGTTCCGGAAAAAGATTGGTAGAAAGCGACAGCAGGGAAAAAAGGAATCCATGTCGCCAAATAAAGTAGAGTCTGAATACCGGCTAATGTGGAAACGCAAGGATAATAACGGATAAAATCTGCCATTCGTTCACCGCGCTGAAACATGGACTTCACCTCTGGTTAAGGGAATGATGAAGTTGGGGCAACAACGAAATGCTTTTCGATCCTGCGTTCCAAAAGCATTTCGATGCAAGATTCCCACATGCTACCTCCATTTATATGCGGCCGGAAATCATTTAGAAGGGACGAACTGTGATGATTATTGGCATTGGTTTAGATATTGTGGAAATGGAAAGGATTGAAACGCTGATTCGTCGTCAACCGAAATTTCCATGTAGAATACTGACTGCAAATGAAATGAATATATTTCAATCTTTATCGCCAAAACGGCAAGCTGAATATTTGGCAGGGCGATTTGCGGCAAAAGAAGCTTTTTCCAAGGCCTACGGAACGGGAATCGGAAAAGAGTTGACGTTTCACGACATCGAAATTCAATATAATGAGAACGGAAAACCGATGATCGTCAAGCCTTTTAAAGAAGGAGTTCATTTAACTATTACGCATAGCCGGGAATTTGCTGCTGCTCAAGTGATCATCGAAAAAATGGGAAAAGATTTTTAAAGTACATATTCCCTATGGTTGTCTCATATATTGGATAACAGCAGGAGAGACAAGATTGAAAAGCCGAGATTGCAGGCAACAGCGCTGGACGAAAGAGGCATAAGTGCCTGTTCATCTTAGGTTATTGAACATCTTCTCTCTCCCTTTCATGTTTAAATGAGACAAAGGGGAAGTGAAAAGAATGAAAAAGAATGTGGCGCTCTTATTCATTGGCTTATTGACAATGATTGTTCTCGCTGCCTGCGGTTCTAAGACAAAAGAGGAGGTTGTTTCCGATCTAAATGAAAAAATCGGCAAATTAAAAGGGTATAAAGCAGAAGCGCAAATGACCTTAAAAGTGGGAGAAGAAAAACAAACCTATAATGTGGAAGTATGGAATAAAGAACATCAATATTACCGGGTAGAACTAAAGGCGGCCAAAAGAGACCAGAGCCAAATGATTTTGCGAAATGATACCGGTGTGTACGTATTAACTCCTGCCCTTAATAAAAGCTTTCGATTCCAAAGTGATTGGCCTAAGAACAGCAGTCAAGCATACTTATATGAGTCGTTAGTGAAAGACATTTTAGAAGATAAAGAGGCGAATTTTAAAGAAACGAAAAACCACTATGTATTTGAAACCAAAACCCGCTATCAAAACAAGCAAATCCTTCCTTACCAAGAAATCGTTTTTAACAAAAAAGACTTAACACCTGTCTCCGTAAAAGTAATGGACACCGACCACAATCCATTAGTCATCGTCAAATTCAAAAATATGGATCTACATGCCAATTTTGATTCGTCGTCCTTTGATATGAAAAAGAATATGACAGGAGCTCAGCTTGAAGTACCGGTTGCTGCAAACTCGGGTGATCAAGATTTTTCCGTTCAATATCCTCTTGCTGATTTAGAAGGAACAAAGCTGGTGGAAGAAAATGAGTTGTCATCTGATAATGGGAAACGGGTTGTTCTTACCTATGGCGGGAAAAAATCGTTTACGATTGTTCAAGAAAAAGCTCACGCTGTTGAGGCTTCCGAACCAATTGATTTGGATGGTGAAGTGGCGGATCTTGGCTTTGCCATCGGGTCCATAACGGATCACTCGCTCTCTTGGACGTATCAAGGGGTTGACTATACGTTGGCATCGAAGAACCTCACGAAGCAAGAAATGATCAGAATTGCGAGTTCCATGCAAGGAAATCCCGAAAAATAAGAGGGAATACTTTTTAATTGGTAATTTTACCCTATTTAAACAACGGAAACTCATATGATACAGAAAAGGCTGGCTCAAAAGTCATTTTACTTTTAGGCCAGTTCTTTTTTTGCATTTAAAAATTCGACAATATTTGTCATAATGAAGGGGAGTTTAGTGGAAAGAAGGGTCATGAGTGGATACATCTCAGTTTTACAGGGATACATGGGTTGAAATTAATTTGGATCACATTGCTTATAATGTAAAAGAGGCTTTGCAACTTTTGCCGTCTACAACGGATTTATTTGCCGTGGTAAAAGCCAATGCATACGGTCACGGTGATGTTCAAGTTGCCAACACCGCTATAAAGGCGGGAGCCAAAGGTTTGGCTGTGGCCTTTTTAGATGAAGCTTTGAAATTAAGGAATGCCGGAATCGAAGTGCCGATTTTAGTATTAGGAGCTTCCAGGCCGGAAGACGCCAAGTTGGCAGCAGATCATCGTATTTCGTTGACGGTGTTTCAGGAAGAATGGTTGGAAAGAGCGGAACCATTTTTGAATGGCTCCTCGTTAAATGTGCATATGAAAGTAGATACAGGAATGGGCCGAATTGGTGTAAGGACCGAAAAAGAGTTGAAAGCATTGGAAAAACGAATTATGCGTTCCTCTGCCTTTCGATTAGAAGGGATTTTCACTCATTTTGCGACAGCCGACGAAGTAGATACAGATTATTTCCGGAAACAATTTGAAAAATTTCAAGTGATGGTGCAACTTCTGGAACAAAAACCAAAATATATTCATTGCGCGAATAGTGCAGCTACTTTAAGGTTTAAAGAAACATCTCATGCTTTTAATCTCGTTCGCTATGGAATTTCGATGTATGGGCTGTCGCCTTCTGCCGACATCCAATCCCTTCTTCCTTTTGAATTAAAACCGGCATTATCTCTGCATACAAAAATTGTTCATGTGAAAAAGGTGAAGAAGGGAGAAAGAATCAGCTACGGGGGTGTATATGGAGCAAAGGAAGATGAATGGATCGCTACTTTGCCAATCGGCTATGCAGACGGCTGGATTCGCAAGCTTCAAGGCCAAGAAGTGCTGGTTGGCGGAAAAAGAGCTCCTATCGTAGGACGAATTTGCATGGATCAATGCATGATCCGCTTAGATGAGGAAGTGCCCGTAGGAACGGAAGTCGTTTTGATCGGTAAACAAGGCCGGGATGAAATCACGATGGATGAAATTGCGGCAAAGCTTGAAACGATTCATTATGAAATTGGTTGTATGATTTCCCATCGCGTTCCCCGTGTCTATATAGAATCCGGAAAGATTGTGGACGTTTCCAACCCGCTTTTGTCTTCTCACCGGAAAATGTAAGCAGTGAATTTTTTTCTTTGTCAATATAAATGCATAATTTTCGTGTTTTTATGACGATAATAGGTGAAGAATTCATAATTTATCTTTTCGGGCGGCTCAATTGATGGTATCATGGATTTGGTAGTGTAAAGAGACGGTTATTGCAGTGAACGGTGGAGGTGTAGTTCGTGTCTGAATCCAGCACAACGACAGAAATCTTAATTCGATTGCCGCAGCAATTTTTAAACGAATTAGACGGATTTGCTGAGCAGGAAAATGTGAATCGCAATGAATTTATTTATCGCGCCACAAAAGCGTATCTTCGAGAACGCAAAAAGCGTCAAATAAGGGAAACGATGAGACGAGGCTATATGGAGATGGCAAAAATCAATCTTGCTATTGCCTCCGAGGCTATTCAAGCGGAATATGAGGCAGAGAATACGGTAGAACGATTAGTAAGTGGGGGCTAATCCTTTGATTGTTAAGCGTGGTGATGTGTATTTTGCAGACCTTTCCCCTGTTGTCGGCTCGGAGCAAGGCGGAGTGCGTCCAGTACTAGTCCTTCAAAACGACATAGGGAACCGGTTTAGTCCAACTGTAATTGTTGCTGCTATCACAGCGCAAATCCAAAAAGCCAAACTGCCTACACACGTAGAAATTGACGCAAAGCGATATGGTTTTGAGCGGGATTCCGTTATCTTGCTGGAACAAATACGCACAATTGACAAACAACGCTTAACGGATAAAATTTCCCATTTAGATGAAGAAATGATGGAAAAAGTGGACGAAGCCTTGCAAATCAGTTTAGGTCTAATAGACTTTTAAATGAACGCTCCTTGGTTGTCTAAAGGGGCGTTATTATTTACTCACATTTAAAAACGTTTGCGGTTGCGTGTAAATGCAAATAAAGCCGTTTATTTTTCGGAAAGTCTATTTTAATAAATGGGCTCTTATCTTTAGAGAAAAAAGATTTTCTCTTTGGACTGCCTATCTGCTTCAAAAATCTTCACCTTAACCTTCGTGTAGGTGTGTGATTGCCGTCAAGCAAAGCATCTCTGCGGATTTGCAAGGATAGTATTCAACATAAACCCGCCTTTTACTTCCGTTTGTTTTGATCTATTTACCCGATGCACGCATTTCAGTCAGCCTTGTTTGAAAAAGGAAAACCGTTATTCTGAAAATTAGAAATATGACTGAGAATAGTTTATGATTGACTAAAGTGGTTTACATGACAGAAATCAGCAAACTTTCAATAGTACTAAAATGACTCGTTTTATGTTTATAAGCGGATGTAATTATCCGAAAATATAGAAAATTTTAGATAAAATGAAGTGGGGGATTCTCTATTTGTGTTGGAATTTTAGGGTGGGAGAGAAATGGTTTTTCGTTTTTAAACACTTCAAGGAGGAATGATATGAACGTCTTTTATAAGAATTTCATATTATCCATCGTATTATATTTTGTTTTAGTTATTTTTGATTATGTTGAAAATCATACATTCAATTGGACTGAAAACATGATACAATCTTTGTTTTTCGTTGTATTTTTTAGATTGTTTGTGTGGTTATTAGACGGGAAAAAGAATAAAAAAATAAAACCTGACCTCTTAAAAATTAAGGGATCAAGGTTTTTATTTTTACCCCCGTATGCTGTGTGCCTCATCATTACATTTCATCAAATAGTACGCAAGTTGGGCCGCAATAGATACAGCCTTTTAAACACCCAGTTTTGCAGCTGCCTAACACAGGTTATAGGACTAACTGATAGAAATTCTCCAATTCGGTTTTTGGTTTTTTATTGAGACAGGCGTCTACCTTGGCAACCAGTTATACCATTCATTGTACTTCGATCATTTTATATCTAAACCTATGAGATATAGCCGAATAAAGAACGGTATGGAAAAATAGCAGCGATTAAGAAAAGATTGCGTTTTCCATGAGTTAAGAAAATTACGATTCTTATGCGGAGGAAAAGGAGAATTAGGTAGTTGTGGATTGGTTCGACTTGAAATAATTGGATAGTACAGGCCTCGAAGTATTTGTTATTCTTTTTACAAATGGCAGATTCATAAGAAATTTTATTGAATGAGGCTTACAGAACGATTCAATAGATGATTTGACATCATCAGATTTTGTGGATATCTTGAACATTTAACAAGAAAGCAGAGGATGGAGTGTCATGGGGCAGCCTTTTGATTATATCGAGATGAAAATACCTGCCAAGCCGGAGTATATAGGAGTAATCCGTTTAACGCTATCTGGGATCGCAAGTCGAATGGGTTTTATGTATGAGGCTATTGAGGACTTGAAAATTGTTGTCAGCGAAGCGATTCTCAATGCAATACCGTATGCGTACCAAGAACAAGGAAAAGGAGAAATGGTCATTGGATTTTCTCTATATCATGATCGATTGGAATTAATGGTGGCCTATAGAGGTCAAAGTTTCCAATCATCTGATTTGAAAAAGGAGATGTGCCATCTTGAACAAAGGGAAGGAGAATTTTTTCGTGAAGGAGGATTAGGATTATATTTGATTGAAACGCTTATGGATGATGTGAAAATCCATCACCAAGAAGGGGTATCCGTCTTTATGACAAAACACCTTAAAAGAGAGCAGGTGGAAAGGGATGCGAAAACCATCTCAACCTAATGAATGTCCTTTTAAACAAAAGGTTATGAAATGGATCGAAGAGTTTCAGCGTCATAAATGCCAAGAATCGCAGGAAAAAATCGTGACGCATTATCATCATTTGGTTGAATCGATTGCACGAAAGTATTCCAAGGGAAAATCTTACCATGAGGACATCGTACAAGTTGGAATGATCGGGCTTTTAGGGGCCGTCCGCCGCTATGACCGATCTTTTGGCAAAAGCTTTGAAGCATTTGCAATACCGACGATTGTCGGTGAGATCAAAAGATATTTGCGCGATAAGACATGGAGTGTTCATGTTCCCCGCAGAATTAAAGAACTAGGTCCTAAAATACAGTCAACAGTCGAAAAATTGACGTGTGAAATGCAAAGATCACCTCAAGTAAAGGAAATCGCTGCTTACTTGGATATCACGGAAGAAGAGGTACTGGAAGCAATGGAAATGGTGAAAGGCTACCAGACGTTATCCGTTGATCATACGATTGAAGCCGATTCTGAAGGCGGCACCATGACATTGCTTGATATGGTGGGGAATGAGGAAAAAGGATATGAAAAAGTGGATCAGCGCCTCGACTTGGAAAAGGTCCTTCCTGTACTGAACGAGAGAGAATGGAAAATTATTCAGTATACGTATTTGGAAAATATGAGCCAGAAAGATGCAGGCGAAAAGCTGGGAATTTCCCAAATGCATGTGTCCCGTCTTCAACGTCGCGCCGTTCAAAAATTAAAAAAAGCCATTCGATCCGAAACGATGAATTCGGAAAAATGAAACCGATCCATAATTGGTGTGTCATTTGCTGCTTCCCAATCTCTTAAAAAATTGGGCATAGACAGTTTTTTTGAACATAGAGATTGGTGAAACCAAAAAAGCATAATTTTTCGTTTGAAACCAATGATAAGAAAGTATTTTTTGAGAGGAATTAGCAGTTTGGTTGATTTTTTCTAAAAAAGAATGACGATGGCGATCACGGGCGAGAAGGGTTCTCTCGTCATTTTTTTGGAAAAAATTGAATCAATGAGCTGCCAGAGTCCCAACCAACCCCCTACTTTCTTCCTCATTCCGTCTCACCTTATCTGCTAAAGAGGAAATTATGATAAAATGGGAGAACACATATATGATCAATCGAATGTCTATGAGAGCATGTATTAGCTCAACCTGAGGGTTGTTGAATCATCCGACTAGAGGGCAGCTTAATCACTCAACGGATAAGAAGAAGCTTTTGCTGCTCATCGATAGTGTATCGATTGAAAAGGACTTCCTCGATTCTCCATTTGGAAGACTTTTTTGCTTTTTCTAGAAGTTTAGGAAAAGGAGTGAACTCCGTTTTGAACGGAACGAATATGATTGAACAATCGACTGACAGAGAAATGAATTTACTAAAAAAGATAGCTGAAGAACAATCACTAAAATGGAAACAAGTACAAACGGTTATTTCCATGTTGGAAGAGGGCAATACAGTCCCGTTTATCGCTCGTTACCGAAAAGAAGCAACCGGAGCGCTCGACGAAGTTCAAATTCGTTCGATTATGGAAAGATGGGACTACCTTCAGAACTTGGAGAAACGAAAAGAAGAAGTTTTGCGCAGCATTGAAGGACAAGGCAAGCTGACGGAAGAATTGCAGCAAAAGATTTTAGCTGCTGATAAACTGCAAGAGGTAGAAGACTATTACCGCCCGTATAAACAAAAAAGACGGACAAAAGCGACCATTGCCAAGGAAAAAGGACTGGAACCTTTCGCTCTTTGGCTACTAAGTTTCCCGGTGACGGGGTCTGTTGAAGAAGAAGCAACGAACTATTTATCAGACGAAAAAGAACTTTTCTCGATAGAAGAAGTCATCCAAGGCGCCAAAGACATTATCGCGGAAATGATCTCGGATGATGCTTCTATAAGAGACTGGATTCGAAAAGAAACATTTCGAAATGGAACGTTAAAGTGTACGGTGAAAGATGCGGAAAAAGATGAAAAAAAGGTTTATGAAATGTACTACGAATATGAAGAACCGGTCATTAAAGCAGCTTCCCACCGTGTATTGGCCGTGAACCGCGGAGAAAAAGAAGAGATTTTGCGGGTGTCGATTCAAACAGATGCGGAAAACATTTTACGCTTTTTGCAGAAAAAGGTCATTCAAAATAAGGAAAGTATATCTGCCCGTTTTGTTCAAGAAGCGCTGGAAGACAGCTACAAACGGCTCATACAACCTTCTATCGAGAGGGAAATTCGCAATCAGTTGACGGAAAAAGCGGAAGACAGGGCGATCCATATTTTTTCAGAAAATCTGAAAAGGTTGTTAATGCAACCACCTTTAAAAGGAAAAACCGTTCTTGGAGTGGATCCGGCTTATCGTACGGGATGCAAACTGGCCGTAGTCGATGAAACGGGAAAAGTGCTTCATATCGGAGTGATTTATCCTCATCCTCCGAAAGCAAAGAAAGAAGAAGCGAAACGCCTTTTTATTGATCTCTTGGAACGTTTTCCAATTGAAGTAGTAGCCATTGGCAATGGAACGGCTTCTCGGGAAACAGAACAATTTGTGGCGGACATTTTAAAAAATATGAAAAAAGATATTTTTTACCTCATTGTAAACGAGGCCGGCGCGAGTGTTTACTCTGCTTCTGATTTGGCACGCGAGGAGTTTCCCGATCTTCAAGTGGAGGAAAGAAGCGCCGTATCGATAGCCAGAAGGCTTCAAGATCCTTTGGCGGAACTAGTCAAAATCGACCCGAAATCCATTGGTGTAGGACAATATCAGCACGATGTTTCACAGAAAAAATTGCAGGAATCCCTTAATTTTGTGGTGGAGACGGTTGTGAATTCAGTGGGGGTAAATGTCAACACGGCTTCAGCCTCTTTGCTTCAATATGTTTCTGGACTTTCTAAATCCGTTGCCAACAATATTGTGAAGTATAGAAATGAAAATGGCCGGTTTACTAATCGGATGCAGCTAAAAGACATTCCGAGGTTAGGAGCAAAAACGTTTGAACAGTCTATTGGCTTTTTAAGAATTTTAGATGGGGAAGAGCCATTGGACCGGACTCCTATTCATCCGGAAAGCTATCCGCAAGTCCGCCAATTGCTTGAGAAACTAGGATTTACGACAGCTGATCTTGGCACGTCTGAATTGCGGGAAGCGTTGGAACGGCTTTCCATTAAAGATGCAGCTGAATCGTTAGGCATCGGTGAACTGACTCTGAAAGACATTGTCGATGCTCTTATTCAACCGGAAAGAGATCCTCGTGATGAACTGCCTAAACCGCTTTTAAAGAAAGATATTTTGAAAATGGAAGACCTCAAACCGGGCATGGAGCTCGAGGGAACAGTTCGCAATGTAGTAGACTTTGGAGCTTTTGTGGACATCGGAGTGAAGGAAGATGGACTTGTTCATATTTCCAAAATGAAAAAAGAGTTTGTGAAACATCCTCTCGATGTAGTGTCAGTGGGCGACTTGGTTACTGTCTGGGTCGATCAGGTTGACTTAAATAAAGGAAGAGTTTCATTAACGATGATTGCTCCTAATGAGTAGACATGCACCAGAGTGCATTATCGCAGTGTGGGATGTCATCAGTCTATACTGACTTGAGCGGTTTTACGTTTTGCTTCAATTCTCTTTCCGTGTAAAAAAACCAGCATTGGTTCAATAACTTGATTTGGCTTCGGTCTTTTTGCAAAAACGCCATTCGCATTTGATTTTTTAGCCAATTAGGCATATCAAACCCTCCCAGTGTTGATAATCAACCGTCTAAACGGGCCGCAGGACTCTAGCTTTGAAGGCAGGTGCTGCGGCTTTCTTGATGCCATAAGCACAGGATTCTTTTGCGGTCGAAGGATGAGCACGTTTTTTTACCGAGTGGCACGAAATACAGTTTGTATGATGCGATCAAACGAAGGCGCCGGATGTTGTGACAGAATATGCCAAGCTTAAAATCAAAAGAAAAATCCGAATACTAATAAGTATGCTGAATAGGTTTGTCAAGTTTCCAGAGGGGTGTTGAGGTTGGATAACAAAGAATTGCAGTCTCTAGTAGAGACTATTTCGCAACAATGGTTTGGTAAAGCATTTACTCATAAAGCGCTTTTTAACCCGAGGCTTAGAACTACCGGCGGAAGGTATTTGTTGAATTCTCACAATATAGAGGTGAATAAGAAGCATTATGAAGAGTATGGCTTAGAAGAATTAATAGGAATTATAAAGCACGAGCTTTGCCATTATCATTTACATCTAGAGGGGAAGGGCTACCGTCATCGTGACAGGGATTTTAAAGAATTAATGCATCGCGTGAAAGCGCCTCGTTTTTGTTCCACCTTGACCACTGTTCAGAAAAAGCGCTCGACAAAACAATATATTTATCAATGTCAATCGTGCAAACAAATTTTCAAGCGTATGAGAAGGGTGGATACTAAGAAATTTGTTTGCGGAAAATGTAAAGGGCGACTCTCTTTAATGGAAAGTCATTTTGTAAGGCATTAAACAGAAGACGACTTTCCATTGACTGTTCAAAAGTTTTTTATATCATTTTTGTTATTTTGAAATAACCTGAGGCGGGAATGGAGACAGTAAGTGACAGGGTGTAATGGAACCAACATAAAATTTGTTGCAAAGTGATGGTGGGATCGTAAATAGAATGCCCATTTGAAGAACATGGTAATAAAAAAATTTTTCATTTTATGCTTGACTTGTTAAATATAGGTCATTATAATATGAAGAGTCGACAAGCTAATAAGTTATTTCAATTGTTCCGCAGTAGCTCAGTGGTAGAGCAATCGGCTGTTAACCGATCGGTCGTAGGTTCGAATCCTACCTGCGGAGCCACTTTATGAAGGAGAAGTACTCAAGTGGCTGAAGAGGACGGTTTGCTAAACCGTTAGGTCGCAGATATGTGGCGCGCGGGTTCGAATCCCGCCTTCTCCGCCACCGTGGCCCGTTGGTCAAGTGGTTAAGACACCGCCCTTTCACGGCGGTAACACGGGTTCGAATCCCGTACGGGTCACTTCCATCTATAATCGGCAACAGTTGGACTGGCTGTTGCTATCTATGGTCCCGTAGTGTAGCGGTTATCACGCCTGCCTGTCACGCAGGAGATCGCGGGTTCGAATCCCGTCGGGACCGCCATTGTTTGTTGGGCTATAGCCAAGCGGTAAGGCAACGGACTTTGACTCCGTGATGCGCTGGTTCGAATCCAGCTAGCCCAGCCAACTTATAAATGAGCCATTAGCTCAGTCGGTAGAGCATCTGACTTTTAATCAGAGGGTCGTAGGTTCGAATCCTCCATGGCTCACATTTTGCGGGTGTGGCGGAATTGGCAGACGCACCAGACTTAGGATCTGGCGCCTTCGGGCGTGGGGGTTCGACTCCCTTCACCCGCACCAAAAAAATTATTGACTTATTCTAAAAAAATAGTATAATAAGAAACGTTCTTTAAAATGCGGTCGTGGCGGAATGGCAGACGCGCTAGGTTGAGGGCCTAGTGGGGGCGACCCCGTGGAGGTTCGAGTCCTCTCGACCGCATCGGCAAATGCGCCCATAGCTCAATTGGATAGAGCGTCTGACTACGGATCAGAAGGTTAGGGGTTCGACTCCTCTTGGGCGCGCCATGTACAATTAAAAATGTCGCATCGGGAAGTAGCTCAGCTTGGTAGAGCACATGGTTTGGGACCATGGGGTCGCAGGTTCGAATCCTGTCTTCCCGATTTGGAGATGCGGGTGTAGTTTAGTGGTAAAACCACAGCCTTCCAAGCTGTTGTCGTGGGTTCGATTCCCATCACCCGCTCCAATACAATAGATGGATCCTTGAAAACTGAACAAAACGAAGCGTAAACCAATGTTTCAATTGAAACAAGCCAAGTCAAATTTCTTTTTGGAGAGTTTGATCCTGGCTCAGGACGAACGCTGGCGGCGTGCCTAATACATGCAAGTCGAGCGGACTTTCAAGAAGCTTGCTTTTTGAAAGTTAGCGGCGGACGGGTGAGTAACACGTGGGCAACCTGCCTGCAAGACGGGGATAACTCCGGGAAACCGGGGCTAATACCGGATAATATCTTCCTTCGCATGAAGGAAGGTTGAAAGGCGGCGCAAGCTGCCGCTTGCAGATGGGCCCGCGGCGCATTAGCTAGTTGGTGAGGTAACGGCTCACCAAGGCGACGATGCGTAGCCGACCTGAGAGGGTGATCGGCCACACTGGGACTGAGACACGGCCCAGACTCCTACGGGAGGCAGCAGTAGGGAATCTTCCGCAATGGACGAAAGTCTGACGGAGCAACGCCGCGTGAGCGAAGAAGGTCTTCGGATCGTAAAGCTCTGTTGTCAGGGAAGAACAAGTACCGTTCGAACAGGGCGGTACCTTGACGGTACCTGACCAGAAAGCCACGGCTAACTACGTGCCAGCAGCCGCGGTAATACGTAGGTGGCAAGCGTTGTCCGGAATTATTGGGCGTAAAGCGCGCGCAGGCGGTCTCTTAAGTCTGATGTGAAAGCCCACGGCTCAACCGTGGAGGGTCATTGGAAACTGGGAGACTTGAGTGCAGAAGAGGAGAGCGGAATTCCACGTGTAGCGGTGAAATGCGTAGAGATGTGGAGGAACACCAGTGGCGAAGGCGGCTCTCTGGTCTGTAACTGACGCTGAGGCGCGAAAGCGTGGGGAGCGAACAGGATTAGATACCCTGGTAGTCCACGCCGTAAACGATGAGTGCTAAGTGTTAGAGGGCTTCCACCCTTTAGTGCTGCAGCTAACGCATTAAGCACTCCGCCTGGGGAGTACGGCCGCAAGGCTGAAACTCAAAGGAATTGACGGGGGCCCGCACAAGCGGTGGAGCATGTGGTTTAATTCGAAGCAACGCGAAGAACCTTACCAGGTCTTGACATCCTTCGCTACCTCTAGAGATAGAGGGTTCCCCTTCGGGGGACGGAGTGACAGGTGGTGCATGGTTGTCGTCAGCTCGTGTCGTGAGATGTTGGGTTAAGTCCCGCAACGAGCGCAACCCTTGACCTTAGTTGCCAGCATTCAGTTGGGCACTCTAAGGTGACTGCCGGTGACAAACCGGAGGAAGGTGGGGATGACGTCAAATCATCATGCCCCTTATGACCTGGGCTACACACGTGCTACAATGGATGGTACAAAGGGTCGCGAAACCGCGAGGTGGAGCCAATCCCAAAAAACCATTCTCAGTTCGGATTGCAGGCTGCAACT
>NZ_JBBOPY010000001.1:0-1490000 GCF_038003825.1 Bacillus sp. FSL W8-0116 | reverse complement strand
AGATCAAGCCGATTTTGCGCCGGACACTCTTCACAACCCTCGTCCGGGAGAGCTTGCCAAAATGGGCATGAACATGCCGGAAGAAGACTTGCACTCATTTGTCCCGAATTATATTCGTTTGGCTGAAGCGGAGGCAAAATGGCTTGAAAAGCAAAAGGAACATGAAGAGGGCTGAAGATCAATGGAACGCATACAATATCGATTTATGAGAATCGAAGATATTGATGAAGTGATGGAGGTAGAACATTCGAGTTTCACCCTTCCTTGGACGAAAGAATCGTTTTATTATGAACTGGAACAAAACCATTTTGCCCATTATCTTGTGGTAGTGGTCAATGACAAGGTAGCCGGGTACTGTGGTTCTTGGATTATTTTGGATGAAGCTCATGTCACGAACATTGCCGTTTTGCCTCAATATCGAGGAAGAGGATTTGGCGAAGCTTTGCTGAGTAAAATGATGGAGTTGGCAAGGGAGCTTGGGGCGAAAACGATGACATTAGAGGTTAGGGTAAGCAATATGCCAGCTCAGTCTCTTTACAAAAAATTAGGGTTTCAAAAAGGAGGTATCCGTAAAGGGTACTATACGGATAATCAAGAAGATGCTTTGATAATGTGGGTGAACTTATAATGGAAAAGGATATGTACATTTTAGGAATTGAAACAAGCTGTGATGAAACGGCTGCTTCCGTTGTCAAAAATGGCAAGGAAATTCTCTCTAACAAAGTGGCGTCTCAAATAGAGAGTCATAAACGATTTGGGGGCGTTGTCCCGGAAATCGCATCACGCCATCATGTGGAACAAATCACGATTGTCATTGAAGAAGCGATGAAGGAAGCCGGTCTAGATTTTTCTCAATTAGACGCGATTGCGGTGACGAAAGGACCCGGTCTTGTCGGGGCGCTGCTCATTGGCGTCAATGCGGCAAAAGCGCTTGCCTTTGCTCATCAAATCCCTCTTGTCGGTGTGCATCATATTGCGGGCCATATTTATGCTAATCGGCTCGTAACGGATATGCGCTTTCCGTTGATAGCGCTGGTAGTTTCAGGCGGCCATACGGAATTAGTGCTGATGAGAGAGCACGGAACATTCGAAGTGATTGGGGAAACAAGAGATGACGCGGCCGGAGAGGCTTATGACAAGGTAGCCAGAACATTGAATCTAACCTATCCCGGAGGGCCGGTCATTGACCGTCTTGCGCATGAAGGAAAAGCATTGATCGATTTTCCGAGGGCTTGGCTGGAAGACGGATCCTATGATTTTAGTTTTAGCGGATTAAAATCAGCAGTCATTAATACTTTGCATAATGCGGAGCAAAGAGGGGAACAGTATCGCCCTGAAGATGTGGCTGCAAGTTTTCAGGCGAGTGTGGTAGAAGTATTGACTGAAAAAACAGTGAGAGCCGCCAAACAATTTCAAGTAAAACAAGTTTTACTTGCCGGGGGCGTGGCAGCAAATCGTGGATTGCGCAGCGAATTGCAAAAGAAAATGGAAGAATTGAAGGATGTAGAGTTAGTCATACCGCCTTTATCGCTATGTACGGATAATGCAGCCATGATTGCGGCTGCAGGGACCATTTTTTACGAAAAAGGAAAACGAGACGGCTATAACATGAACGCCTATCCCGGATTGGAACTGGATCACGTTTAATCTCATTCTTAGATGTGAAAAAAGGATTTTTCCGGGGATCCATCTTTAGAAAATAGTTCTGTTTCTAATCGAGATGAATAGTGACGTTTTTCGGCCGGCAGAAGGGCGCTGCCGGTTTTTTTGTCTTCCGGTGAGAATCGTGGAAGGGCTTTTTGGTGAAAAGCTGTGGAAAATAGAATCGTCAGGAATCACTATTGTTCATAACATGTGGATAATATGTGGAAAACAAAGTACGTTATGTTAAAAACTTTTTTTAAATGTGGATAAATTTCGAGGATAAATTTGGAATGTTGTCAATAAGTCTGTGGATAATGTGGAAAAATGTGACTTTTGCGGTTGTTTCAATGACAATAATGTGATTTATTTTGTGGATAATTAGGATGGCATCAATCCGTCTTGGCAGCGATTTTTTTGTTGATAAAATATCGGAAATAACGGTGTGGAAAAATCGTGTATAAGAGGATTTTCATTTATGGTGTAAAAATCTAAAGAGGCTGTAAGCAATGATGCTACAGCCTCTTTTTTCATAGAGAATACAGGATGTCCGAACAATGAGAACTATAAACTTTCCTGCAATTCCGTCCATTCCTCCATAAGCTGATCAATTTCTGCTTTCAGCTGTTCGATTTCCTGATTGATGGCATGTGCCTTTTCATAATCTTGAAATATGTCTGGCTGAACGAGCAGTGCTTCTTTTTCTGAAAGGAGCGTTTCTTTTTGTTCAATCGTTTGTTCAATTTCTTCAATTCGTCTTCTTTTTTTTCTCTCCGCTTTTTTCGCTTCTTTATCCAGTGCAAACGTGTTTTTCGAAGCGGTTGTGTCGTCATCAGAGGTACGGCGATTTTCTTGTTGTTCCAAAAGCGATAATTCCAGCTGTTCTTGTTTTTTGTTTACATAGTAATCGTAGTCTCCCAAATATTCAGTGGTTCCGTTAGGAGAAAGTTCAATCACTTTAGTGGCAATTCGGTTGATAAAATAGCGGTCATGGGATACGAACAATAATGTTCCCGGATAATCGATCAAAGCGTTTTCGAGTACTTCTCTGCTGTCAAGGTCAAGATGGTTCGTCGGCTCATCGAGAATTAAGAAATTGGCTTTCTTCATCATGAGTTTGGCAAGGGCCAGCCGCGCCTTTTCCCCGCCGCTTAAAGAGGAGACGGTTTTCAAAACGTGATCGCCTGAAAAGAGAAAATTCCCTAAAACGGTCCGAATTTCTTTTTCATTGTAATTAGGAAAATCATCCCACAGTTCATGAAGGACGGTTTTATTTGAAGTTAAATTGGCTTGTTCCTGATCATAATAGCCGATTTCGACATTGGTGCCGAATTGAACAGATCCTTTGATCGGCTGCAGAAGCCCAATAATCGTTTTTAATAGAGTGGTTTTTCCGACCCCGTTCGGTCCGACAAGCGCAATGCTTTCCCCGCGGGTTATGTTCAAATGGATATTTTCACTCACAGGACCGCGGCCGTATCCAATGGCTAAGTCTTTAACGCGCATCACTTCATTGCCGCTTTGCTTTGCAATTTCAAACGAAAATTGAGCCGATTTTTCATCCCCTGCAGGCTTTTCCATCAGCTCCATTTTTTCCAGTCGTTTTCTTCGACTCTGCGCTCTTTTTGTCGTCGAAGCGCGAGCGATATTTCTTTGGATGAAGTCTTGGAGCTTTTCAATCTCCTCTTGCTGCTTTTCGTATTGTTTCATTTCCCGTTCATATTGCTCTGCTTTTTGAATCAAGTAATCACTGTAGTTTCCATAATATTTTCTAGCCTTATGCCGGGAAATTTCGTATACTTGGGTCACTACTTTATCAAGAAAATAGCGGTCATGGGATACAATCAGAATGGCTCCCGGATAATTTTGCAAATATTGTTCCAGCCATGTTAAAGTTTCAATATCTAGATGGTTGGTCGGCTCGTCCAATATGAGAAGATCCGGTTTGGAGAGCAAAAGTTTCCCGAGGGCCAACCTTGTTTTTTGACCTCCGCTTAATGAGGAAATTTTGGTTTCATAATCATAGTCTTGAAAATGAAGACCGTGCAAAACGGAACGAATATCGGCTTCATACTGATAGCCGCCTTGTTCTTTAAATTGAATTTGCAATTGGTCATATTCTTTCACGATTTTCTTAAATTTTTCCGGATCGTTATAAACGGTCGGATCGGCCATTTGATTTTCCAAATCTCTCAGTTTCTTTTCCATCTCCCGCAGTGGGCCAAAAACGGACAGCATTTCATTCCAAATTGTCAAATCCGATTCCAAGCCGGTATCTTGAGCAAGATAGCCGATCGTCACATCCTTTGGCTTGATGATTTCGCCGGAATCATATGATAATTGGTCTGCGATGATTTTCAGAAGCGTAGATTTGCCTGCTCCGTTTCGCCCTACTAAAGCAATCCGGTCACGTGATTGTATTTCCAGTTTAATATTCGATAAAATAAGTTCAGAACCATAATATTTTGTGAGTTGAAGAACTTGCAGTAGAATCATTGTTTTATTCACCTCAATTGCTATAGTGTAAGTGTACCTTATAGCTCCTTAAATGGGCAATGGAAAGAAACAGAACGGGGGAAGTGTGAGACGGAAAGAACGGGAAATCGAAGCAATCTCTTCGGTCGTTAAGTCAAGCTGCCGGCAGGAAGCCACAACGAAGCATGAATTGACGACGATCTTCCATCCGCTGGACATACGTTTTAGATCGATGTCCACATTATACACAGACATTCGCAAAAAAATAGTGTATCATAATGGGGAGGCATTCATCGTGTCGAAATTTACTCATTTTAACGAACAGGGAAGGGCTAAAATGGTTGATGTCAGCCATAAACCAGAAACAGTCCGTACAGCCGCCGCCTGTTCAAGCATCCAAGTAAATGAAGAAATTTATGAAGCCATACAAAATGACCGGATTCAAAAAGGGGATGTGTTGGCCGTAGCACAAGTGGCCGGAATTATGGCGGCAAAGAAAACATGGGATATCATTCCAATGTGCCATCCCATTCCCATTAAGGGGATCGATATTTCCTTTTCGTGGGAGACATACAACGAGAAATTTACTTTGAAAATTTTGGCTAAAGTAAAGACCGTAGGAAATACAGGTGTAGAAATGGAAGCGTTGACAGCCGCTTCTGTTGCGGCTCTTACCGTTTATGACATGTGCAAAGCCGTAGATAAAGGGATGGTCATCGGACCGACCTACTTGCTCGAAAAAACGGGCGGTGTCTCCAGTCCGGACTATAACAGAGATCATCATTCATAGTTTTTGGAAGTTGTGGAGGAATGAGTATGAGTCAAGAAGCCATGAAAATTCCACAAGCGACGGCTAAACGTCTGCCTCTTTATTACCGATTTTTGCAGAATCTGTACGCCTCAGGGAAAGAACGAGTATCTTCAGCAGAATTAAGTGAGGCGGTCAAAGTGGATTCCGCCACGATCCGCCGTGATTTTTCCTATTTTGGCGCCTTAGGGAAAAAAGGCTACGGATATAATGTCAGCTATTTATTGTCGTTTTTCCGAAAAACGCTTGACCAAGATGAAGTGACAAGCGTCGCACTGATTGGCGTGGGGAATTTAGGCACAGCGTTTTTAAATTATAACTTTATGAAAAACAACAATACGAGAATCGAATGGGCGTTTGATATCGACAAAAATAAAATTGGCAAAAAAGTTGGCGATGTAGTGGTATATGATTTAGCTGAATTGGAGGAGCGATTGATGGGCGAGAATGTTCCGGTAGCCATTTTAACCGTTCCGGCTTCGGCCGCCCAAAGTATTACAGACCGTCTAATAAAAGTGAACATCAGTGGAATTTTAAATTTTACGCCGGCAAGAATATCCGTTCCTCCTTCCATTCGAGTCCACCATATCGATTTAGCAGTTGAATTGCAATCATTAGTATATTTTCTGAAAAATTATCCTGAAGAGGAAGAAGTGGAAGAGAAACTCGATAGAAAAAAGGATTTACATCATTTATGATAAAATGAAAGAGGTGGAATACATTGGGAATGGGACCGGGCAGCCTTATTTTGACTGCGATCGCAGCTTTATTAATCTTTGGACCGAAGAAACTCCCTCAGTTGGGGAAAGCAGCCGGGGATACATTGCGTGAATTTAAACAAGCAACTAAAGGCTTAGCAGACGATGAAAAAATGAAAAAGAACGACGACAAGTAATGATAGGATGAGCGATCATGAATCGAAAAGACATGACGGTACTGGAACATATCATGGAATTAAGAAAACGTCTCATCATTGTGATCGTTTTCTTTGTGATCGCTGTAATTGTGGGTCTATTTACAGCGGAGCCGATGATTAAATTTCTGCAGCATGCCGATCTGGCGAAAGAGTTGACGATGAATGCATTTCGCATTACGGATCCTATGAAAGTTTATTTTCAAATGTCCTTTGTGATCGCATGCATCTTAACTTCCCCAGTTCTTCTTTACCAGCTTTGGGCCTTTATCAGTCCCGGGTTATATGAAAAAGAGAGAAAAGTCACGTTAAGTTATATTCCGGCTACGGTATTGTTATTTCTTCTCGGCGTTGCTTTTTCCTATTTTGTTCTTTTTCCGTTTGTGCTTCGTTTTATGACAAACTTATCTGAAAAACTGGGGATTCATCAAGTCATTGGAATTAACGAATATTTTCACTTTTTGTTCCAACTCACTATTCCCTTTGGGATTTTGTTTGAATTGCCTATCGTGGTCATGTTTTTAACCCGGCTTGGCATCGTTACACCCAAGTTTTTGGCCAAAATACGTCGTTACGCCTATTTTGTCCTGCTTGTCATCGCGGGAATTATTACGCCGCCGGATGTGATGTCACAGCTCATTGTGACCATTCCTCTTTGTTTTTTATACGAAGTGAGCATTTGGATTTCGCGGATGTCCTATAAAAAAATGCAGAGATTAGAAAGGCAAAGAAGCGAAGAAATCGTGAATGAAAATTAATATCACGATCCGAGAGAAAGGCTGCTCGAGTTTCAGTGGAAGATATATCTCATATTGATTACGTGAAACGTTCAATAATCTGCTTGATAGTCTGTTCAAAAAACATATCCAGTATATACTAAAAGAATATACTAAGAGAAAAATAAAAACGAATCCTCTGCTCAAGCAGAGGATTTTAGTTTTGGCGCGAGGAGGGTGTTTACGAAAAAAATGAAAGCGATTTCTTTTTTGTGAAACAAAGAAGGCTTTCTAAACGAGAAGTGGTGACGAAAACCTAGCCGATTTCGGTTAGGTTTTTTTAAGAAAAAATTAAGAAAGGACCCGCATACTAGGCTTATCCAAATGACCAATGGATAAGAAAGGAGCAGGGATGTTGAAAAAATGGTGGATCCTTTTTGGGATTGTGATTGTCGTTATTGGAATAGGTGGATGGTTTTTTGCCAAAGGAAAAGAAAAGCCGACAATGGCACAGGTTCAAACCGCTTCTGTACAAAAAGGAAAATTGCAAGTGAAGGTGAGTGGTTCTGGGACTGTTCAACCTGTTACGAGTACGGATGTCAAAGCTGCTTCCAACAACGAAGTAGACGAAGTGCTTGTTTCTAAAGGAGAGAAAGTAAAGGAAGGACAAGAGTTGGCTACATTTACGGACGGCAGTGATATTACTGCACCGGCAGACGGAACCGTTACATCGATTGGCGTTTCGGATGGAGATCGTGTATCGAAAGGCCAAGTCATTGCTCACATTACCAATTATGATGATTTGCAAACAACGGTGCAAATTGATGAATTAGATATTCCAAAAGTAAAAGGGGGGCAAACGGCCAGTATAAAGGTCAATGCCTTCCCTGATACAACCTATACGGGGAAAGTGACAGCGGTTGCCAATGAAGGGACGGTATCCAATGGAGTCTCGACATTTGATGTGACGGTTCATATGAATAAACCAACGAATGTAAAAGTGGGAATGACAACCGAAGTCAGTATTTTAGTGCAAAGCAAAGACAATGCTCTCTATGTGCCGATTGAAGCAGTACACTCAATCAATAACGAAAAGTATGTAGTGGTTGAAAAGGGAGATGGCTCTGTCGCGCGGCAAACCGTGAAAACGGGAATAAGCAATGAAGATTATGTAGAAATCAAAGATGGTTTAACAGAAGGTGAGGTTGTCCAGCTGCCGAGAGTATCTGCATCGTCTTCGAGCAATGAACAAATGAGCGGCAGAAGAATGATGGGCGGAATGTCTGATATGGGTGGATTTGGCGGCATGAATCGCGGATTTAACAGAGGGAGATGATCGATGATGACTGAACCGATTATTCGAATGGAAAATATAACGAAATCATATTCGCTTGGGGGAGAAGTAGTTCATGCCCTGCGGGGGGTCTCTCTCCAAATTGGAAAAGGAGATTTTCTTGCGATTGTCGGTCCTTCCGGTTCCGGGAAATCAACATTGATGAATATCATTGGCTGCCTCGATCGTCCTGATGAAGGTCGTTATATCCTCGATGGAAAAGAAATAGATAAAATGATAGACAGTGAACTGGCAACTGTTCGAAATGAAAAGATAGGATTCGTTTTTCAAAATTTTCATTTACTGGCAAAATTAACGGCGTTAGAGAATGTAGAACTGCCTTTATTATATCGAGGAGTAAAGACAAAGGAACGACAAAAAATCGCTTATGAATACTTAGAGAAAGTGGGATTAAAAGATCGAGCCCGTCATTTGCCCAACCAGCTTTCTGGCGGACAGCAGCAACGGGTGGCCATTGCACGGGCTCTTGTCGGCACCCCGCCGATTTTGCTTGCCGACGAGCCGACAGGGGCTCTCGACAGCAAGACAAGCAAGGAAATCATTCAATTGATGAAACAATTAAATGAGCAAGGACATACGATTCTTCTCATTACACACGATTGGGAAGTGGCTAACGAAGCAAAGAGAATTGTTCGCATTCAAGACGGGCAGCTGTTTGAGGAAAGAGGTGATTTTGTTGGCAATTATTCCATCCATTAAAATGGCTTTCCGCAGCATTCAAGGCAATAAGCTTCGCTCCTTTTTAACGATGCTTGGCATTATTATCGGCGTCTCTTCTGTTATTGTTTTGATCTCAATAGGTCAAGGTTCGAGTAAAGAAGTGGCCAGTCAGATGAACCAGTTAGGGAGCAATTTATTAACAGTGAATGTGATGGATTCGGATCGTGTTCAATTGAAAATGGATGATATCGAAAAGTTTCGCGATATTACAGGCGTAAAAGAAATTGCTCCCGTTGTTTCCGGACGGGTCTATGTAAAAAATGGTACGACTTCGACACAAGTTTCTTTATTGGGAACGAGCTCTTCGTATCAAACCGTACGCAATGCACAAGTCAGCCAAGGTCGCTTTTTATCTGATATCGATGTAGAGTATCGGCAAAAAGTGGTGATTTTAGGATCTGACACAGCGCAAACATTATTTGGTTTTGATAATCCGGTCGGAAAATATATACAAGTGGAGGGCACATCGTTCAAAGTAATTGGAGTTCTGGCTTCAAAAGGCAGTTCGTTTGGACAAAGCGGTGATGATGTGATCATAATGCCGCTTTCGACAGCCCAGCGATTGGTTAAAAACACAAGTATTCAGACAGTATATGTTCAAGGAAAAGATGCAAGTGAAGTCCCGTTTGTTATGGCGCAATTAAAAAGAACATTAGCACGTCTATTCCCCAATGATCAAGATAGCTACAGCGTCTTTAACCAACAAGATTTAATGGAAACGATGAGTTCGGTTAACAATACGATGACGATGATGCTGGGCGGAATCGCAGGAATTTCCCTTTTAGTTGGTGGAATTGGGATTATGAATATTATGCTTGTGTCTGTTTCAGAGCGAACAAAAGAAATAGGAATTCGAAAAGCGATTGGAGCGAAGAGAAGAGATATTTTAATGCAGTTTTTGATTGAAGCTGTTGTGCTAAGCGCTCTAGGAGGTGCGATTGGAGTGGGATTTGGATTGGTCATTGGAAAGGGGCTTGCAGCTACGATCGGACTGTCTGTTTCTTATTCTGTCTCTGTTTGTATGGTTGCCTTTTTATTTTCTCTATTCATTGGAGTGGTGTTTGGCGTATTTCCTGCTAACAAAGCAGCAAAACTGGACCCGATTCAAGCTCTAAGATATGAGTAAAGTAAAAGTGCGCCATATGCTGCATACGGAATTGGGGAAACGCAAGTTTTAAGAACAATAGATATCTTAAAACCCGTGGTGCTAGATAAAACTCAGACAAGCATAAAAATAGCCCTTGCTGGCGGATCTCCAGTAGAATGAAAGTGTCACCCAACATTCGAAAGGAGAGATCCCCCATGCAAGAGCACTTTCATTTTACTACAGATCCAGCCAAACTTCAAAAACAATATGCCGCTATTTTCTGTTTTGTTTCTGCCCAACTGTCGTTGATTCAAATGTATCTTCATCGCCGCAACCGTCACTTGGTCAAGCAAGAAGACGAAGTGGTCATGGCGGTTCACCTTTTGGGGAAGCTGCTGGGCTTTTCTTCCGAACGAGCCTGGCATCGTTTTGTCACGGGAAATTTGTTCACAAACGGCTCGTTTCTTGAACGCTCCCGATACAACCGCCGCTGCCGGGCGCTTGGTTTCGCCATCAAATGGATCCGTCATGAGCTGGCGAAACGTGGCCAACACCATGCTTATGCGGTCGTCGACAGCTTGCCTCTTCCGTTGTGCCATCCCGCAAGAATGCAGCGCGTCAAGCGGTTTCGAGGGATCGCGGATATGGGGTATTGTGCTTCCAAAAAGCAATGGTACTACGGTTTCAAGCTGCATCTTCAAGTGACCAATCAAGGGCTGGCCATGGGCTATGTCGTGACGGAAGCGTCCTGCCACGACGTCAAAGCCGCTGAAACGGTGATGACTCAAATCCCTCATCCCTACAACTTTGGGGACAAAGGGTACATCAGCCACGCTCTTCGAGAAAAGCTGTACGAAGAACACCAAGCCGCGTTCTGGACACCGTCTCGACACAATCAAAAGCACGGCCCATCCAAGGCATGGGAAGAATGGATCAGGAAAAAACGCAAAGTCATCGAGACGGTGTTTTCGATTCTCGTAGACCAATACCGGATCACCGACATTCGAGCGAATTCCATGGCCGGGTTTGAAGTGGCACTCGATGGCATCTTGTTGGCTTATTCCTTGGTCACACTAGGGCTGGTTGAGCGCTGACACTCAACTAGCACCACGGGTATCTTAAAATCTCCTGCGAATGTTTTTTATTTGAAAAAGTGACTGGTCTTTTTAAGGGCAGATTCCATGGCGTAAGAAATTTGACAATCGAGCGGCAGAAAAAAATGAAAAAGAAATTCTAAAAAGCGATCGTTTTTGGCGACCGCTTTGTCTTATTATTAGAAGTAAGAGAAAGAAGGGAGATCCGTGAGATTATTAGTAGTTGAAGATCATGTAGATTTGTTGAAATCGATGATTGACATCTTATCGGATGAGTTTGAGATCGATAGTGCCACAGATGGCGAGGAAGGGTTATTTTTAGCTTTGCAAAATATTTATGATGCCATTATATTGGACGTCATGCTGCCGGGAATGGATGGTTTTGACATTGTGCAACGAATTCGGAAGGAAGAGATTGATACACCTGTTTTATTTTTAACGGCAAAAGATTCTCTCGAGGATCGGGTAAAGGGCTTGGATTTTGGCGGAGATGACTACTTAGTCAAACCGTTTTATGCTTCGGAGCTAAAAGCACGCATTCGAGCGTTATTACGGCGCAGTGGCAGTTTTACAACCAAACAGACTATTTGCTATCGAGGGATTGAGCTGTACGGAAAAGATAAGGATGTCATGGTAGATGGGCACCCTATTAAATTAACGGCGAAACAATATGAGCTATTAGAGTATCTTATCCATAATAAGGGAACCATTCTAACAAAAGAACAAATTTATGATCGGGTGTGGGGATTTGATTCGGATACAACGATTGCCATTGTCGAAGTATTCATTCATCATCTTCGCAAAAAGCTTGAACCGTTTGGCTATCACACAGATATTCAAACGGTTCGTGGCGTCGGATATAGGTTAACAGACCAGTAGGCAGGAGAGAAAACGATGTTTCAACGCACTCATCTTCGATTGACGCTGTTAAATTCTCTTGTTTTTTTCGTTTTAATTAGCTTATTAGGGACGGCCCTCTATTCATACATGCATGCTCGTTTATATAAAGACGTGGATGCATCGCTTATGCATATAGCGGAACGAGAAGCAGATAATGATAGACCGTGGGAAAAGGACGTTCCTTTTTTTCGGGATCCCCGTGTGTTTATCGTGTTTTGGAATAAAAAAGGAGAAATAATCGACTTAGGTCACGACGCAACCATTTTCACCCAAACGCCTATCGAGAAACCTAAACAATTGAACAAACTGTATGATATGAAGATTGAAAACTTTTATTTCCGAACGATTGCATTCCAAATGGATACGGAATTCGGAAAGATTACGGTACAAATTTTTCGAAGTGTCAATTCCGAAAAAGAGATTTTAGATAAGCTTTTATTGATCATTGTGGCAGGATGTGTGATCGGAGGACTGTGCGCCGTAGCAGCCGGATATTTTCTTGCGGGCCGAGCACTGGTGCCGATTCAAAGAGCATGGCAAAAACAGCAGCAATTTGTTTCGGACGCTTCTCATGAATTGCGGACGCCATTAGCAGTGATACAGACAAAAACGGATTTATTGTTCCATTCTCTTTCCTCGACCATTGAAGAAAAAATAATGGATATTTCCGTAATCGCGAAAGAATGTAGACGACTTTCCAAATTAGTCTCTAACTTGCTTATCTTGGCACGCTCAGATTCCAATCAAATAGAATTAAAAAAACAATCATTTCGATTGGATGAGTTGATTAGAGAGATTGCCGATACTTATTCAGAGATTGCTTCCTATCAACAGAAGGAAATAACGATAAACGTAGAATCCCCGATTTTATTTACTGCGGATAAAGAACGAATCCATCAATTACTGGTCATCCTATTGGATAATGCGATCAAATATACTAAAGAAGGGGGACGCATTTCCATCTCTTGCCGTCAAACTTCTTCTTCCATTACCCTTGAGGTGCAAGATAATGGAATCGGGATTGCCAAAGAAGAGATTCCGAAAATTTTTGATCGTTTTTATCAAAGCGATAAAGCACGGACGAAGTCAGATGGGGCAGGATTGGGACTTTCCATTGCCAAGTGGATTATTGAAAAACACAATGGAAAAGTAAAAGTGGACAGCCAATTAGGAGAGGGAACTCGCTTTGAAATGACCTTTCCAAAACAATCAAAAAGATGAAGGGACACCCGCATTTCTTGAAGTGACCCCTGTCAAGCAGACAGGAAATAAAAAAGGACACTTAAGCAGCCTGAGCCTTATATTCATAAGGGCTCAGGCTATTTTATGTGCGCCCGGCATGTACATGAACTATAGGGTGTAAGTCCCGAACCCCGAAGACAGAAGTAGAGGTTAGCCAAGAGCAAGGGTGTCCGTGGTGACGCGGAATCTGAAGGAAGCTGGAGGCAAAACACCGGTCCGAGGAACACGAACCTCATATAAGGCTAGGTATGATGGAGTGAGTTTGCATAACAAAACAAAGCTCTTTCTGTCGAAGGTCATATCGAGTAAATGAGGCGGATAGATGGTGTGAAAGTGCATGTACTTACCCGGGGAGGTCTGGCGGATAGGTGAAGTACTCTTCATAACCTACTTAGTGATAAGTAGCTGAACCGTCAGAAGTCAGCAGAGGTCATAGTATTAGTTGGTCTAGAACAACTAAGAAGGACCGAACAATTAAGAGAGAATAGCCCTTGGTATTCAGTGAGTCATGATGAACACAGAAAACGTAGTACCTCACTTGAGGGAGGAAGCGGTGAATCCCGTGGGAGACCTCTTGGAGGGTGGAGTGACCACTGGCATAAAGAGAACAGCTATTCACGGAAGTTATAAAGACTTGCGTCAATGATCTTAATTGAACCGCCGTATACGGAACCGTACGTACGGTGGTGTGAGAGGACGGGAGTTAATCGCTCCCTCCTACTCGATTTGTTTACTGATCATAAAGGGAAAGGAAATTTCCTGACTGATTAACAGTTTTTTTCGAGAAAAATAGTGAAAGCAATCCTACAATTAGAACACAAATACCGATAAAAAAGAGTTTGCTTCAATAAAAGTCCATAAGAATAAATAAATGCTAAAGACTAAGAAAAGCCATCCTATAATAGGATGTTCGAATATACTTTACGCATTAGATTCAATCTTTCTATCTAAATTTCTTTTTATTTCAAACTTTTATAAGTGAACATTATGGACATATTTTATTGACCGGTATTAAAGTCCAATAACCACATTCATATGGATATAAACTTTTAAATTAGAGCTTGTTTTAGTCTATTGATACCTTCTTTTATTTCCTCTATTGTTAGATTACCATATCCTAAAATGATTTTACTTTGATGCATTCCTTTGTGAATCGTATGAAGTTCTACTGGGTAAATTTTAACTTTATATTTTACCATTATTTCCTGTACCTTTTCATTTGAAAACTCTATATTTTGAAATTCAGCAATCAAATGCAGACCTGTTGAATCACCTGAAATTTTAACATTAGTACCAAACTGTTCTACTAAACATTTTTTTAAATGATCCCGACGTGTTTTATATATTTTTTTCATTTTTCTAATATGGCGTTCCAGATGTCTTTCATCTATGAAACGCGCAAGGGTAAGTTGTTCTAATGAGGGGGTGTGAAGGTCCGTAAACCATTTTAAATCTTTACAACGTTTTGTTAAAGAGAGAGGCAGAACTAAATACCCCAACCTTAGGGCAGGTGATAATATCTTGCTGAAAGTTCCAATATAAATCACCCTGTCTGGATCAAGCCCCTGAAGTGAATTAATTGGCGCTCCTTGATAACGAAATTCACTGTCATAATCGTCTTCTACAATAAAACAATCAACTTTTCTGGCAAATTGGATTAACTGAATTCGACGCTGAATAGGCAATGTTCCCCCAAGAGGAAACTGATGGGATGGAGTCACAAAAATAAATCTTGGTTTTTTATTTGGGGGGATTAAATCCGTTTTCATACCGTGTTCATCTACAGGTATAGGGTGGAGCATTGCCCCAGTGGAAGAAAAAATGGTTTGAATTTCGTGTGTAATAGGATCTTCAATCATTACTTCATCCCCTGGTGAAAGAAGTAGTTTTGCTATAAGGGATAAGGCTTGTGTTGCTCCAGATGTAATAACTAGCTGATCAGGATAACAATGTACCCCCCTTGTTCTCTTTAGATACCGAGACAGGATATGACGCAGTTCAATTCTACCTTCAGGGTATCCATAGCCAAATACGGAATGTGGAGTTTCTATACACACTCGTTTAGCGATTTGTCCCCATATATGCCTTGGAAACATGTCTAAAGCGGGGATACCGGAACGAAAATCTATAAAATCATTTCTTTCATCTTTCAAGTGCTGAATTTCAAAAAAAGATAAATAATCCGTTCTCTCTTGTTGACTTAAGTAGGCTCCTTCCGCAACATATGTTCCGGAACCTTGCCTTGCTTCAATGTATCCCTCTGCTAGCAATTGTTCATAAGCTTCTACAACCACATTCCGTGATATACCTAAATTGGAGGCTAGTTCACGGGTAGGTGGAAGACACTCTCCGGCTGCAAGTTCCCCATTTAATATTTGTGTACGAATTTGTTCGTAAACTTGTCGTGTTAAAGATATATCGAGTCTTCGATCAATAGTTATCAAAGCATTCTTATTCCCCTTTTATCTAAATTGGTACCATAAAAGTCAATAATAATTGGTCCTTATAACTACCATTTTATCATGCTAAATTATAAAAGGAAAGAACAATTACACATAATGGATATTCATGAAAAATAATCCTAATCGTTACGGGGGCGGGGGCAAAATGATCGTTGAAACCCAAGCAAAGGAGCAAAATCATCCCTTATTAAATTGGAATCAACACTTTTTATCATCCCTGGTATTTTTAGAACAACTTGAAATTGCTACTCTAGGCCCTTCTGGAACAAGTAGTGAGGCATCAGCTCAATACTTGCTTTCATCCTTAAAAAACAGTCATGGAAAGTATTCACTTTTCCCTACTTATGAAGAAGCTTATGAAAACTTAGTTTCAGGGACATCTAATATTCTTCTTGTAGCTAATGCCTACAAGGGAATAGATAAGTTTTACATGTCAAAAGATATCCAATTTTTATTTCCATTTGTCTTTGAAACACCTTTATACGGAGTTGCAAAAAGACCTTGTCAAGAATTGAATAGGAACCGTTCATTGGTTATTGCTACTCATCATGCTCCTTCTTGTCTTCTTCCTTGGTTCTTAGCCGATTTCGACATGAAATATGAGGTGTTATTTGTCAATTCAACAAGCGAAGCTGCTATCAAATTACAGAAAGGTGAAGTGGACCTTTGTTTAACAACTGTCAATGCAGCCCAAAAATATAACGTAGAATTCATTTCGCCGACCCGTACCATTTTAATGTTATGGTCCGTTTTTGGTAAAAAGTCAACAATCGTATCGTTCAAACTTTAACAATGGAGGAAAAAATCATGGAAATGAAATGTGTAATGGTTATTGATGCAGATTTACCTACAGGATTAATCTCAAATACTGCTGCGGTATTAGCCCTGACTTTGGGAAAGGAAATTGAGGGAATTATTGGTCCAACGGTAAAGGATGGAAGCGGTCATCCTCATGTAGGGATAACTACTACACCTATTCCTATTTTAAAAGGTGATTCCCTAAAAATTAAAGAGTTAAGGAACAAGTTATACGCAGAGGAATTTTCTGATTTATTTGTTGTAGATTTCACCAATGCGGCACAGACAACAAAAAGTTATGAGGAATATATCGAAAAAATTTCGACCTTATCAACAAACGATCTTGAGTATTTAGGATTGGCTTTATATGGAGACAAGAAAAAAGTGAATAAACTAACTGGAAGTATGGGGCTTCTCAGATAATAGGGGGAATCCAAGATGGGGAATCAAGTGAAAAATCAGTTAGACAATATGATTGTGATTCCAGGGGGGACTTTTCTTCGTGGCAGCAATGAATCGCCGGATGAACAACCAGTTAAATCCGTAACATTACACCCTTTTGCCATTGATAAAACACCAGTAACAAATAAACAATTTCGAGTATTTGTAGAAGCAGGCGGATATGAAAACCCTGTTTTCTGGCTTCCGAAAGGATGGGAGTATATCAAAACTAACAACATTAAATATCCAAATTATTGGTACGATGATCATTTTAATCAAGACGACCATCCTGTCACAGGAGTCAGTTGGTGGGAGGCAATGGCCTTTGCTACGTTTGTAGGCAAGACCTTACCGACCGAAGCGCAGTGGGAGTACGCATGCAAAGGAACGGATCAACGAAAATATCCGTGGGGAAATGAAGAACCAACTTCTGATCATGCAAACTTTGCTGTTGACTGCGATCCCGAAGAATTGAACCGTAGCTCAACCTCTGTTTATGCTTTTCCAAAGAATAAGTCCTTTTTCGGGTGTTTAGATATGGCGGGGAATTTTGCAGAATGGTGTTTGGATAATGTTTCTCTTAATTACGAATGGGATGAAACCAGAGTAAATCCATTATATCTTACGCAAGAAGAAGATTATCACATAGTTAGAGGTGGATGCGGACTACATAATGAAGATTTCATGAGATGTACAGCAAGAGACAACTATCCTGTTTCAGTTAGAGATAATTTAATTGGTTTTCGTTGTGTTATCAATACTATTTAAGGAGAGAGAAATGTGAATTACCCAATGCTTAAGACTCCAAATTTAGACCGAAAGCCATCTTCGCTTCGGTATTATCAAGAAGGTCCACCTAAATCTATTGATTTAGATACTTGGCATCTATCTGTTACTGGATTGGTAGAAAAAGAATTAACTTTTACCTATCAAGATTTATTAGAAATGCAACAAGTAGAGGAAAGTAGAAGAATGGTTTGTGTCTGTAATTGGAGTATTCGCCGTCCATGGAAGGGAATTTTGTTATCCAGCGTTATAGAAATGGCTGGAGTAACTAATCCTGAAAAATACTATTTAAAGCAAACTAGTATAGGAACTAAGGAAAAAGGTGTCTATGAATCAACTATTCCTTTAGGTGATGCTCTTTCCAGACGAGCATTGATTGTTCATACGGTTGATGGGGAACCTTTACCAATGGAACAAGGATATCCATTAAGATTATTCGATTTTGGGCTGTACGGATACAAAAATGTAAAAGGTTTAGCAAAATTGGAAGTAACAGAAGAATATCAAATTGGGGAATGGGAACGACGTGCGGGATACGATATCAATGGTATAGTTAGGCCTAAAAAATACTGGATTGCAGATTTGAAAAAATGGGGTTTTATAGAAAAACCAGGTGAAGTCACGGAATTTTAGTTTAATTGATGAAAAGGGGTATTTTTATGAGCCTAAAAAGAGATTTAGGGTGGAAAGAAGCTACTTCTCTAGGAACTGGAGCTATGGTAGGTGCTGGTATTTTTATTCTAAGTGGTGTAGCAACTGGAAAAGCAGGCCCAGCTGTGATGCTTGCTTTTGTCATTGCAGCAATCTTAGAGATTTTACTTGGATTATGTTATGCAGAACTAGCATCAAGATACCCTAGGGCAGGTGGTGCCTATGAATATGTTAGTCAAACAATGGGATCATTTGTTGGAACTCTAATTGGATGGTCATACTGGGGGCATGGCTTGCAGCAAGTAGTTTCGTTTCCCAAGGATTTGGGAATTATCTTCATTCTTTAACGGGTGCCCCTCCGTTACTGAGTGCGGTCATTCTTCTTCTTGTTTTAGGATTTCTAAATATGCTTGGAATAAAGTTTAGTGGTGTCGTTCAAGTGGGAATTGTAGTTGTTGAAATTATCGTACTTATTTTATTTTTTGCTCTAGGTTTTGGTCATGTGAATTATTCATTATATACACCGTTTGCCCCTAATGGCTATGAAGGAATACTTGCTGCCGCATTGGTTGGTTTTCTTTCCATGGTTGGCTGGGATGTAATTGTGGATGCTGGAGAGGAAATGAAAAATCCGAGTAAAACCATTCCAAAAGCCATTTTATCATCCATTATCATTGTACTTGTTCTGTACTCGGGACTATTATTTGTTTCAACAGGAGTTGTTCCTTGGCAGGAACTTGGTTTATCAAAAGTACCAGTCGCTTTAGCTAGCCAACAATTTTTAGGGGATTTTGGACCGACCTTAGTCAGTATAGTGATTGTTATAGCTTTACCAGCAACAGCCAATGCTTTTATCATATCGATTTCGAGAACTGCCTTTGCGATGGGTCGTAATGGATTATTACCGAAAAAATTTGGATTTATCCATCCTCGATTTCAGACTCCAGTTTTGGCAATATTGTTAGGGGTTAGCATACAAATTATGTTTACCCTTGTAAGTTCAATCAATATTGCTGTTAATGCAACTGGCTTTTTGTATCTCCTTACGTTTATTTTTACGATGATTGCCTTTTTTATTTCGAGGAGAAAAGTATCTGTTGAAGAAAGAGCAAATCAGTTTTCAGTCCCTATGTATCCTTTTTTACCAGCCCTTGCCTTAATTATTAGCATTTGTTTACTCGTTCCAGTTGGAGGGTCCGGTTTCTTTTCAGGATTGATATGGTTGTCAATCGGATTTGCTATCTATTTGTAAGCGTAAAATAATCCCCACCTTTTAATGATAGGGATTAAATACTATTATTGTGATAAGTTATTAAAAACCCGACAATTCAAAGGAATTGTTTTGGACCAAGGAAGTAGTTGATCAAGCTCATCCATATTGCTTATATCCATATTGGGAAGCTTTTCAAATAAGTAGCGAAGATAATAAAATGGATTTAATTTATTCTCTTTTGCTGTCTCCACAATACTGTAAATGATTGAGCTGGCCTTAGCTCCTTTCGGAGTATTGCTAAAAATCCAGTTCTTCCTACCGATCACAAATGGTTTAATGGATCGTTCACTTCGATTATTATCGATTTCTAAACGTCCATCCTCTAAAAATGCCACGAGTTTTTCCCATTGGTTGAGGCAGTATGTAATGGCTTGACCTAATAGACTCTTTGGTAAAACATTGCTTTTCTCTGTTTTTAGCCATGCTGAAAAAGCCTCCAACAATGGTTGGCTGTGTTTAAGTCGTTTTTTATATCGTTCTTCTGGTGTACATTCTTTCAAATCACGCTCGATGGCAAATAGCTGATTACAGAAATTGAGTCCTTCCCGAGCTGTGACTGCTGAATGACGTTTGGATTCAGGAAGTACGTTTAAAGCCTCATCGAACTTTCTGCGGGCATGAGCCCAACATCCAACTAATGTTACGCCGGATACCTTATGGTATCCTGCATATCCATCGACATGCAGGTATCCTTTAAACCCTTTTAGGAATTCTTTGGCATGTTCTCCTGCTCTAGTTTCCTGATAGTCATAAAGGACAAGTGGTGGATCCTCTCTTCCAGTCCGATAAAGCCACATGTAAGATTTCGATGTACTTGACCTTCCAGGTTCATGTAAAACCTGAACAGTTGTTTCATCCGCATGTAGAATGTCTTTAGAGAGGAGATGCTCTTTCATTCGTTGATAAATTGGCGCAAGCCATTTTTCGGCACCATAAAGCATCCAATTGGCCATGGTTTGCCTGGATAAGATCACACCTAATCGTTTGAACTGTTGTTCTTGGCGATATAGAGGTAGCCCCTCTACATATTTTTGATTCATAATATATGCCATGCTTGACGGTGAAGCTAAACTTTTTGGATACACAGATTTTGGGGCAGGTGCTGTAACGATTGGTGTCTCTATTTCATTACGCTCACAATGACGGCATCCATAGACATATCGAACGTGTTTTAAAACTTTGACTTGAGCCGGAATAATCACTAATTCTTGTCGTACTTCTGTGCTCATTTCGTGTGTTTTTTCACCGCAACACGAACAGACCTGCTCTTCTTCGGGTAAACGATATTCAATCGTTTCCATAGGCAGGTTTTCAAACGTAGCTTGACGTTGACCACGTTTCTTTTTACGACGATATGTAATTGTTTCAACAGTTGGCTCTTCGGCTTTTACATTAGACTCTACCTCTGCTTCATTGAATAAAGGTAGTTCTAATTGATTAGGATTTGTTTTTTCGCTTGAAGAGCCAAATTTTCGTTTTTGACTAAGACGATACTGTTCTTCATACCATCGTAATTTCGCCGTCAATTCAACGATTTGCTGTTGAAGTTTTTCAATTAATTCAAATGGGTTTTGGGTAGGATTCTTTAAATTTTTCATCATGTAGTAATAATTCGACGGTTTTAGCTATTTTCCTCCAAGGTTTTTGTTAAAAGTAAAAAATTCATATAACTGTTCTAGCCTTTACTTCTGGGTGTGCTTTCTTTTGCTCCATTGCAAGACCATCCAATAACCAGCGTAATTGCCGATAACTAATTTGTATCGTTCCAGTGTCATTTTCATTTGGCCATTGAAATTTTCCTTTTTCCAATCGACGATAATAAAGCCAAAAACCATTATAGTCCCAGTGAAGAATTTTTAATTTATCTCGCTTTCGATTACAGAACACAAAATAGCTTGATGAAAAGGGATCTAAATCAAATCCCTCTTTCACCAAAGCAGCTAATCCATCAATGGATTTTCTCAAATCAGTACTTCCTTTTGCCAAGTAAACTCGTTCAGCTCTTGTACCAACTAACATGTTGATTTCAACGTCCTAACCACTTCTGAAAGAAAGGCCGGATCGAAACCAGGTTTTACTTCAATTGAAATCCCACTAATTTCAATCCGTAATGAATTTTCAACTGTTTGTGAATGATCTTCTAGGGTAACGGATGCCCATTTTGTAGACTTTCCTTGATTTTTTATTGGATTTTCAATTTTTCTTAACCAGTATTTAAACTGGTGAATACTCCATTGATTTTCCTTGCACCAGTTTACTTGAGTTTGACCGCTTTTACGATAGTCAGCGATTCGTTGTTCCCAAACCTTTCGTAATTCAGGATTCTTAGGCATAAAAAAACCTCCTTCAATTTCATCTTGAGGAGATTATCTCATGAAATTAGCACATCAAGAAGGTGTCCAAGATTTGACGCTTACATCTATTTAATTCGTACTAAGTCAATTAAAGAAACTGATAGGATAAGAATAAAAGAGAATGAGGCTAAATTCTCTTCTGCGAAATGATATTGGATAAAACATTATTATAATTCTATAGGAGGTGTTTAATATGAAACCTAAAAAACAACTTTCGACAATAACACCCTATCATCCAGGAAAAACAATTGAAGAAGTTAAACGTACTTATGGTCTTAATCATGTAGTGAAACTTGCTTCCAATGAAAATCCATATGGTTGTTCTCATTACGTTCAAAAGTCAATTATGTCTGAGCTCAACAAACTATCCTTTTATCCAGACAGTCGGGCAGATAGATTAAGAGAAAAACTTGCTGATTCTATTGGAGTGAATGAAGATCAGTTTATATTTGGAAATGGAACTGATGAATTGATTCGGATGATATGTAGAGCTTACTTAGGATCGGATACAAACACAGTGATGTCAGATTTGACTTTTTCTCAATATAAACGAAATGCGATTATAGAGGGGGCAGAGGTCCGAGAGGTTCCCCATGTAAATGGTCGTCACAATATTATGGGAATGATCGATGCGACTGATAAAAAGACAACGGTCGTTTGGATTTGTAATCCTAATAATCCTACAGGTGAGTATGTTCGTAAAAATGAGCTCATAACACTTTTAGATGAGCTCAACAAAGACATCCTTGTAGTCTGTGATGAAGCGTATTACGAATACGTAGATGCAGACGATTTCCCGGATACAGTATCTTTAATGAATAAGTATCCTAATTTAATGATTTTGCGAACTTTTTCGAAAGCTTATGGTCTAGCAGCACTTCGTATTGGTTATGGTATTTGTAAAACGGAAGTAATTAATGTTTTAGAAACAGTGAGGGAAACATTTAATACTTCTCGTTTAGCCCAAGTGGCTGCTGTCGCAGCTTTTGAAGATCAATCCTTTATTAAAGAGTGTCACGAGAAAAATCGAAGGGAACTGCAACAATTCTATTCATTTTGTTGGAGATTTGGACTCTCTTATTTTCCAACCCAGACTAATTTTATATTTATTGATATGAAAAGAGACACAGATAGTTTAGCAAATCGTTTATTATCTAAAGGATTTATTATTCGTCCAGGTAGTGAGTTTGCATGCCCAACTAGTGTAAGAATTACGATAGGTAGCTCAGCACAAAACGATGATCTAATTGCACATTTGTCACAATTACTTCAGATGTCGGAAATGATTGAAAAATAGAGTTTTATATTGCGGCAGGAGGATAGAAGTATGCAAACAAACACGGATAAACATAAGATTAAAAAGGCAAAGTTCTCTGCAGAAATACGTTCAAGAACTAAGGAGCTACATAAGAGGAATAATTGGTATAATTTCTTTTCTATTGGCTATGATTGGGCTATTATTACATGTGCAATTGTCTTTGCTAAAACATTTCCTGACTGGTGGACCTATATCATTAGCATAGCTATTATAGGGAGTAGAATGAGAGCTTTCGACAACTTAATGCATGAAGCAAGCCATTTGTTGTTATTTAAAAATCGTATTTTGAATAAATGGATAGCTTGCCTGTTTGCTGCATTTCCTGTATTTACATCCTATACTACTTACTGCAATTCGCACTATTTACACCATAGGCACCTATGGGATATAGAAAATGATCCTGATACTAAAAGATATGCCCTAATTGGATTGGACAAACCACAAAATAATATAAACAGATTTATAATGAAACATATTATAAAACCACTTACATTAACACATGTTCCAAAATATATTTATGGCACAATTAAAGTAAATATCTTTTCAAAAGAAGAGCCTTGGTCAGAAAGAGTTGCTAAAGTTTTATATTGGTTGTCAATTATTACAATTAGTGTTACTTTCAACTTTTGGCAGGAATTAATTCTTTTCTGGTTTGTTCCTCTTCTATCCACATTTCAAATTATAAGATATTGGGCAGAAATGGCGGAGCATTCAGGTTTAAAAAATGAAAATGAACTATTCGCAAGTAGAAATACTTTTGGTAATCCAGTAGAAAAATTCTTTTTACATCCACATCATGACAACTATCACTTAGTACATCATTTGTTTCCAGCGATCCCCCATTATAATTTGAAAAAGGCTCATTTAATTTTAATGGAGGACCCAGCATATAAGGAAGCACACCATTGTACAGGCTTCTTTAGATCATTCCTACCTGGCTTTTATAGCGTGGTAGAAGATATATGTGGCCGTTACCTAGATAGACATAAAAAGAAAATAAGCTAATTGTTTAAGCGAAGGGGGAAAACATTATGTTAGCAGCACTAATTCACGGAATAGTATTAGCCTTTGGGCTAATACTTCCCCTTGGGGCACAGAATGTATTTGTATTCAATCAGGGGGCTTCTCAACCAAAATTTAGAGGAGCCATCCCAGTTGTAATTACAGCTTCACTTTGTGATACTTTACTCATTTTATTAGCAGTATTAGGGGTATCTGTTATCGTATTATCTGTTCCTGTTCTGCAAACAGTCATCTTTTCTATAGGGCTATTATTTCTTCTTTATATGGGGTGGTCTATTTGGAATAGTGATCCTGCAAACCTGAATCAACAAGAAGTAGCCATGTCGCCTAAGAAACAGATTTTGTTTGCTATGTCAGTGTCCCTTCTTAATCCCCATGCAATTCTTGATACGATTGGTGTGATTGGAACTAGTTCACTTAGCTATACGGGTACAGAAAAAGTAGGATTTACTGTCGCATGTATTGTCGTCTCTTGGCTTTGGTTTCTAGGTCTTGCAATAGCCGGAAAAGTAGTAGGTAACTTTGATACAGAAGGAAAGCTATTAAAACTGCTAAACAAAGTATCTGCAATAATTATATGGGGAGTAGCTTTATACATAGCTATTGAGTTGTACAATATGTTCTAGAAATACTAAAAGCTTTAAAGGGAATAACTCAGGATTTCCAACCTTAGCAGATTTTTTCGTCTTTTTGCTGGTAGGACGTAAACCTGTAGGCAGTGCCTTAGATGCCTTTGATAACCATATTTCTCCCTCAATTTCGAATCAATTTCGAATTGATTAAAAAACCTTATCATAAAAAATGATATATGGTTTATAATCGTTAATTAAGGGGGAAACTATTCATGACCACTACAGATAAATTAAATGATTCTCAGAAGAACCGGTTGAAAGACATATTATTAGACAAGCTTTCAACACTTCATAAAAAAAACTTCAGAAAAGCTTTGATTATCATCAATTCCATTCCCGAAAAGTGCCGTTTGGATCAAAAATCATACGACCATGCTGTTTTAAAAAAGGCAGATAAGAAAAAACTGCATCCAACGCGCCCTGTAAGAGGGGAGATTTATAATGTTCTCATCTCTGAAGATAACGTCGGGACTGAATTAAACGGGAATCACTTGTGTGTTATTATCTCGAATAAAAAGAAAAACCTATATTCTGAGAAAGTGAATGTGGTACCCATTGAGGGTGATGGTAAAAAAATCGATCCCAAAAACAATATCCAGTTAACAAACGCTGACCTTGAAGATGGAAATTTAGATAAAGACCCATCGAAAATCATCGGAGCTGATATTATGACGTTAGACAAGGCCAGGTTGGAACGAAGGATAGGCAAATTAAAAGATGACAAACTAGATGAAGTAATTGAAATGGTTAAAGCACAATTAGGTATTACCAACTAAAAGCTTGATTTTTTCTTGGTATTAGTGTATTATCAAGGTAAGAAATGAACGTTATCAAGCCCGATGGGCACCGGCTTAAATAAGCTTTTCAAGAAAGAGTCATTAGCATCTTTGTGATCTGGTGGCTCTTTCACCATTTATGTATCTAATTTTAACTTTTGCATATATTAGAATGTATAGTTTATCAAGCCTTTACGGCACCGGCTTCCTACGGAAGCTTTTTCAAGCTATACGCACAGAAGGTCCTAATTTTAATTAGGGCCTTTTTATTTTTGTAATGTGTTCATATTGAGTATAAGTGCCGATAGCAAAATGTTTTTCTCCTCGGTGTTAGGCAATTTATTGCTAGAAGCATGTATAAATTGTTGTAACCGTAAAATAGTTCCCACCTATTAACCAAAATGACTCTATGAGATAATCTCCTCAAATCAATATTTGAGGAGGTTTTTTGATGTCAAAAGCAGAATTGCGAAAAGAATGGGAACTTCGGATCGCCGATTTTAGGGCTAGTGGACAGACTCAATCCAAGTGGTGTGAAGACAATCATGTGAAGCTTCATCAGGAATGTTGGCCGTAAAAACCGTTCGTGTTTTTAAGGGGATTTGTCCTGGTATTCAGCACAGCTGCGTCCTGAAAAGTAACTAGAATCCGAACAAAAGTCTTATTTATTTACACACTTTCATCATTCATGATGGTATTAAGCATCTTTTAAGATGCTTTTTATGTGCGCCCGGCATGTACATGAACTATAGGGTGTAAGTCCCGAACCCCGAAGACAGAAGTAGAGGTTAGCCAAGAGCAAGGGTGTCCGTGGTGACGCGGAATCTGAAGGAAGCTGGAGGCAAAACACCGGTCCGAGGAACACGAACCTCATATAAGGCTAGGTATGATGGAGTGAGTTTGCATAACAAAACAAAGCTCTTTCTGTCGAAGGTCATATCGAGTAAATGAGGCGGATAGATGGTGTGAAAGTGCATGTACTTACCCGGGGAGGTCTGGCGGATAGGTGAAGTACTCTTCATAACCTACTTAGTGATAAGTAGCTGAACCGTCAGAAGTCAGCAGAGGTCATAGTATTAGTTGGTCTAGAACAACTAAGAAGGACCGAACAATTAAGAGAGAATAGCCCTTGGTATTCAGTGAGTCATGATGAACACAGAAAACGTAGTACCTCACTTGAGGGAGGAAGCGGTGAATCCCGTGGGAGACCTCTTGGAGGGTGGAGTGACCACTGGCATAAAGAGAACAGCTATTCACGGAAGTTATAAAGACTTGCGTCAATGATCTTAATTGAACCGCCGTATACGGAACCGTACGTACGGTGGTGTGAGAGGACGGGAGTTAATCGCTCCCTCCTACTCGATTTTTTTAGTAACGTTGGAGGTTATAAAAACGAATATATTTGTGTACGGCATCCTTGACCTCTTTGACTTTGCAAAAAGAGTGCAGAAGAAAGCACTCTGTCTTGAAATAGCTGAAGAAGTTCTCCATGCAGGCATTGTCCAAACTGTTTCTTTTCCTGGATATTCGGGTCCTTATGATCGACCGGGACGGCCTCTGGGAGAATGGCCATAACGTTCTTTATATTTTTCAAGCGCTTCCTGTCAAGTTAGAGCTTTGTTACAGAAAGGCTTGGTGTGCCCTTTTTACGATAAGTGTACGACTTCTTCCAGGGCCCGCGGAGAGGCTCAAAAAGGACGTCGATGAGGCGTCCCACGGATTTCATTCTAAAGGATCAAGTCCGTGGGATAAGAGATATTGGCTGCTTGCATATGTAGTATCCAGCATTCGTTTTCCCTCAATCTGGGGCAGATACGATATAACCGTGATCTTTTCCCGGGGATCCGAACCGGCTGGGGGTTGATCACCTTCATCATCGTTGGAAGAAACTTGAGCTTTCTGACGCTCTTGTTTCCCCTCCGCTGTCCGAGGTTTTCCCTTTCGTATCCGATTCCTGCCAATCTTTGCATACGTCGATCCAATCCTTGGCCTCAGAATAATTCCATAGATCTTCCGGACTCACTTCAATGGCGGAGTTGATGCTTCCGCATGCGGGAAAAACGGTTTTGAACCGCTTTAAGGACAGGTCCAAAAAGATGTCCAAATCATTGGCCAATCCAAAAGGGCAAACCCCTCCGACCGCATGGCCCGTTTGTTCGAGCACTTCCTCGGCGCTTAACATCCGCGCTTTAAAACCGAAAGTATGGCGGAATTTTTTGTTGTCGATTTTGGCGTCGCCGGCGGTCACGACCAACAGCGCACTGTCTCCTTTGCTCCGGAAGCATAAGGTTTTGGCGATGCGGGCCGGTTCTACGCCGATGGTCTGGGCGGCCTGTTCCACCGTGGCGCTTGAGGTATCGAAGACCATAATATCCTGATCCCGATTCCATTTTTTTAGATGGGCTCTAACACTTTCCAGGGACATCTGTCTTTCCTCCTTCATAGGTTCTATATGATTAATGTCTATCTTATCATAATAATTCGAATTTTGTGAGATTTGAGTCTTTTGGGGGCGTGATATTACGGAAGGACGCAAAAAGGACATCCTTGTATGCAGCCGCCGCAGATCGGATGTGATCTTATGGAAGGCATATATAAAGCCAGACCGGTGGCAATGTCCTGCTATCCCTTCGTGAACTTTCTTTTTTCTGTCCACTATAAGGGGATCATATCAACTTATAGGGTGTTTTCCTTTTTTAAGAAAAAGTTAAGCAAAGCTTGGCATAATGATGGCATCCTCAAATAAATGAAGAAAGGAGAGTCGCATATGAGAAGGGTACGTGCCCTTCATTTTTGGATCGGAGCAATAGCATCTTTGTTTTTGTTCATTGAATCAATAACAGGTCTCATTATGTATGTAACAGGAGAAGAGCGAGGAAAGGATGGTAGAATGGAACAGTTTCATGCAGTCAATACACAGCAAATGGCAACGAACTCTCAACAAAATGGACAATCAGGGCCTCCAGCTGCAGGAGAAATGAATGGGGGTTTTCCGAATAATGGGGGAGAGGGCCATTCATTACAAAGAGTGGTTCGTGAACTTCATACAGGCCCCATTGGTCTAGTGAGTTCGATCGGAATGATCATCATGACCGGGACTGGACTGGCTATTTCGATTCACATACTTCTAAGAAAACGAAGAAAGGCGAGACTTCGAAAATCTCTCGCTACATAAGATGAAGAAAGGGGGAGATTTTCCTTTTGACGCACTTCGTAAAAAAGGAATAAAGAGGTTGGCTTTCATAAATTAGCCGAGCCGTTGATAAAGGCCGCTGCCATGTTTGGTTTTATGTTTTGGTGAAAATGGGAAGATAAAGGGGGTGAGAAATCATCAATGGGCTGAAGAAAATCGAGGCTGTTAAATAATGTGAATCATTCTTTTTTTGCCGTATATGGGGAGCCTCGGCGAGGAGCGAAGATACGAACGAATGATCACATTATTACAGGGAAGCCTCCATTTTGCCCAAGCAGAAATAGAAAAAATTCGATTGTCAAAGAAAGATAGCATTCAATTGGCAGAACAATAAAATGAAGGTGAAAGGTAAGCAAATAGGATGGGTATATCGGTTCATGCTTACCTTTTTTCTTTTTGTGAAATTCGTGCCTTATTTTTTGTATCGGCTCTTCATACGGAAATAATAAAAAATGACTCGAATGCCGGATCCCACATCCAACGTCGCCAAAATAATGAGCAAGTACGTAAAAAAACCAAATCCATTGGAATTTACATTTTCAATAGCCATATAAGTAAAAAGGGAACCAAAAAGCAAATAAATGATTCCTGAGGATAGCAATGTTTGTTTCATTGAAAAAATCCTCCAATTAGTCCTTGAATGTGCTGAAGTTGGTCACGATAGAAAAGCTGTACGACGACCACAAGAGTATTCATGGCTACGTGGGCGAAAATAGGAACCAGAATTCTGCCTGTTCTTACATATAAAAAAGCGAATGTGAACCCCATCGCGCTATAAAGAAGAATATGTTCAAATTCCATATGCGCCATGGCGAAAATGACGGAACTGATCGTTGCGGCGATCCAAAAAGAAAAACGTTTGTATAAAGAGCCAAAAATGATTTTTCGAAAAACAATTTCTTCTAATATAGGTCCGAAAATGGATGAAACAAGCATGGAGGCCGGAAATGTTTTGATAATTTGAAGGATATTTTCCGTATTTTTCGAACCGGGATCCACACCGAAAAGGTTTGCTTCGATGTTGGCAGCGATGCCTTGGGCAAACAGTGCAAGAAATACTCCGGCGATCGCCCATACTATCGATTCTCCTGGAGAAGCCGGAGCTTTTCTCACCAATAAAGCATCAGTACGTGCTTTTCTTAAAATCAGCAAAATAATGATTAATGTAATGGAAAAACTGATGACAATCCAATATCCGGGGGCCGCTTGCCTCATAAAAACGGGGTCTTGTCCTGCCCTGATTCCGATTCGATAAACGAGCGGGACACCGATGAAACTGGATAGCTGCATAAGAATATAAGCAATTAAAATATAACCGTATTCTTTTTTCACTTTTTTATACTCCTTCTCTTATTCATTCATTATTTTCATTCTACTAGCAATTTACATCCCATTCAAATTCAAGAAATACAGGAATAAAACTAGTGGCCGGGGAGAAGATAACATCGGGCATTTTCCCCTCGCGCGGATAAGAGAATTCTGGCGAAAAATCTCGAATAAAATTTTTTGCATCATACTTGCAAAAGAAAGGGGTTTTATTTATTATTATTAATGTGTTAGCACTCAGGTGAATAGAGTGCTAACAATATAAATTACATATGAAAACAAGGAGGTTGTTTCACTTGTTAAAACCACTGGGTGATCGCGTCGTAATTGAATTAGTTGAAACGGAAGAAAAAACTGCAAGCGGCATTGTATTGCCAGATACGGCAAAAGAAAAGCCACAAGAAGGCAAAGTGATCGCAGTTGGAACAGGCCGCGTTCTTGACAGCGGTGAACGCGTTGCACCAGAAGTGTCTGTTGGCGACCGCATCATCTTTTCTAAATATGCTGGTACAGAAGTGAAATACCAAGGTACAGAATACTTAATCCTTCGCGAAAGCGATATTTTAGCAGTGATTGGAGAATAATAACGATTTTTATCATAATGACAATATTTTAACTAAGGGGGTTTTACAAAATGGCTAAAGATATTAAATTCAGCGAAGATGCTCGCCGTGCGATGCTCCGCGGTGTAGATAAACTAGCGGATGCAGTAAAGGTGACTCTTGGACCAAAAGGACGCAACGTGGTTCTTGAGAAAAAATTCGGATCTCCTTTAATTACAAACGATGGGGTTACCATTGCGAAAGAAATCGAATTGGAAGATCCATTCGAAAATATGGGAGCTAAATTAGTTGCTGAAGTAGCCAGCAAAACGAACGATATTGCTGGGGACGGTACTACGACTGCAACTGTACTTGCTCAAGCCATGATCCGTGAAGGATTGAAAAACGTAACAGCCGGTGCAAACCCTGTCGGCATCCGCAAAGGAATTGAAAAAGCGGTTCAAGTGGCTGTTGAAGAATTAAAAGCCATTTCAAAACCAATCAAAGGAAGAGAATCCATTGCTCAAGTTGCTGCTATTTCTTCTGCTGATGAAGAAGTTGGCGAATTGATCGCAGAAGCAATGGAACGCGTTGGCAACGACGGTGTTATCACGATTGAAGAATCCAAAGGTTTCACGACAGAATTAGATGTCGTAGAAGGTATGCAATTTGACCGTGGCTACGCTTCTCCATACATGGTAACAGATTCTGACAAAATGGAAGCTGTTCTGGAAAACCCATATATCTTAATCACTGATAAGAAAATCTCCAACATCCAAGAAATCCTTCCTGTTCTTGAACAAGTTGTACAACAAGGCAAACCGCTTCTTTTGATCGCTGAAGACGTTGAAGGGGAAGCTCTTGCAACACTTGTTGTCAACAAATTACGCGGTACATTCAACGCAGTTGCTGTAAAAGCTCCTGGATTTGGTGATCGTCGTAAAGCAATGCTTGAAGACATTGCTATTTTAACTGGCGGTGAAGTGATTACCGAAGATTTAGGATTAGATCTTAAATCTGCGACTATTGCTCAATTAGGTCGTGCCGGAAAAGTTGTAGTAACGAAAGAAAATACAACGATCGTAGAAGGAGCTGGCGAATCCAGCAAAATCGCTGCTCGCGTAAATCAAATCCGCGCTCAATTAGAAGAAACAACTTCTGAATTCGATCGTGAAAAACTTCAAGAACGTCTTGCTAAATTAGCAGGCGGAGTGGCTGTGATCAAAGTGGGTGCTGCCACTGAAACAGAATTAAAAGAACGCAAACTTCGCATTGAAGACGCTCTGAACGCTACTCGTGCAGCTGTAGAAGAAGGAATCGTTTCCGGCGGTGGTACTGCACTAGTGAACGTTTACAATAAAGTCGCTGCTATTGAAGCAGAAGGCGACGTAGCGACTGGTGTGAAAATCGTTCTTCGCGCATTAGAAGAACCAATCCGCCAAATCGCACAAAACGCTGGTCTTGAAGGATCTGTCATTGTAGAACGCCTGAAAAAAGAAGAAGTCGGAATCGGCTTCAACGCTGCTACTGGCGAATGGGTAAACATGATCGACGCTGGTATCGTAGACCCAACAAAAGTAACTCGTTCCGCACTTCAAAACGCAGCATCTGTTGCCGCTATGTTCTTAACAACAGAAGCTGTTGTAGCTGATATCCCGGAAGAAAACAAAGGCGGATCAATGCCTGACATGGGCGGAATGGGCGGAATGATGTAATAAACATCAAAAAACCCTTATATATCAAGGAAAGAAGGCTGTTTCGGCAGCCTTCTTTTTTTATAAAATCACAAATCACTCACATTTTTTGCGAATTTGTAATATTTAGGACGCTTCTGAAGTGGATTTTTATTTTTTCTGAAGCATTCTTTTTCATTTTTTCCGTAACGTGCATATAAATTTTCATGACTGTTTCCTTGTCATCATGTCCAACATGTTTCATGATTGTTGGAAGATCCACTCCGGCTTCGGCCAACACTGAAATATGTGTATATCTGAAAATGTGTGGAGTAGCATGTTTCTTAATATTTTATAAATCATTTTTTTCTGAAAAATCTTTTAAATGCATTTTGATAAACAATAAACTTAAGTTTATCCTTAAATAAAGGAGGTCAACTAAAGTTAATGTCTAAAATCGATTTAAGCTTATTAGTTACATTTTTAATCATTTTCCCTTTAGGGATGTATAAAGCTTTTTTTGAAAAAGGGGGTACTTTTTCGTTAATTTTTGGTATTTTGCTAATTGGCCTTTCTATATATCTAATATTTGAAATGAATAAGAAAAAATAATTAAATCAGAACATAACAATTTTGCTTTAATAAATTTGTTGTCCTTGATACCAAGAGATGGCGTTATATACTTGCAACAGTAGAGAAAATGGTAAAATCACTGAGAATTAACAACCGTGGTTGGTATTGGAGTATATTAGGGAAAATGATTAGTTGTGTTAGAAGTTATATTCTAATCAGGTGAATGCTGCTCGTATCGCAGAAGTTTTTTTAGTTCTCGACTAGCATTCAAAAAGATTGACGATCCTTGATATGCTTTTCAGCAGTGCTGGACAGAAATTGTAGAATCTCCTTATACCCATTGCAACAAACTATCAATTTTGGTGCCTTTTTGGTGCTGATTTATAAATTTTAGAGGTTTCTCGTAAGCCTCACCCTCACCAAACTTTTGGCAAACCTCTTTTTACGATCATCCTTAAGAGATAATTGGCGTCGCTGACCTGCTATTGGTTCAGGAGGAGTATTTGGTAGATACACAGATTCTTTATCACTTTTTTATTTTTGCGGGACTTACAGAGAAAAAAGAAAAGCCCCCGAGAGGGCTATCTCAATTTCTTTCACACGCATAATTGTCGTGATCTCTATCGAATTTAGGTTGATAAGCTGGATGACCAGCGGGAACTCCATCTGGATACACTTCTCTAAGCTCTGTACAATTTGCAAAATCTGTTTGGCCAGTACTTGGTGTTGTTGCAGAAGGAGCAGTTGGTTGTGTATTGGCGTTGTTATTAGAGCTAGAGCTTGATCCAACGCTTGTATGAGAACTTTGTGTTGAATGTGTTGAGTGTGATGTGTGTTGACTTGCGGTTTGATTAGCTGCACAACCATTGAATCCTTTATCCGTCACATAGCCTGGATCTGACCATATATTTAAGTGCTTGTTTTGAGCTGCTTTTTCATCATTTTCATATGTTGATAGATATTTGTACGGCGGGTCGTATATGTATGCAACACGGGCATATCCTTCTTTCAACAGTTCTTCTTGTACAGATTTACCGTCAACAAACACATATGCAAGTAGACGTCCGTATTTATCTCTTTCGCTGCCCTTGTCAAATTCAAGGTACAGATTGCCGCTATTTACTAATTCACGGTTTCTTTCTGCTGCAGCCTTAGCGTACGGTTGAACACATGTGCCAGGCTTTTTCGATTCTGGCGTATCAACAAGTAAATAGCGAACCGTTTCTTCTTTGCCTTTGTAGTTAACTTTGATGGTATCACCGTCTACAGTTTCAATGAGAGTAACTGGAATTAAGTTTTTATTCGTATCATCATAAGATGATGACTTTAATGACGGGGTAGAAACTGGTGTACGTTTTTCTTTGGAAGCATTATGTTCTTTAGTAGTTTTGCTATCATCTGATTTTTCTTTCGTCTCAGTAGAAGCAATTTCTGTTTTATTTGGATGTGATTTTTCATTCTCAAGATCTGGTGCATTTGACGCAAAAACTACAGATAGAACCAATAAAACAATTGATGCTAAGGAGAGTTGCTTCCAAGCCCGATTCCGTTTGATTCTCAAAATAATTGTGGCAATTAAAGCCGCAAGGAACGCAACTATAAAAAATACTGCTAATGTATTGAATGGTTCCTTTAGCGAAAACCATAAAAGCGTTAATAAAGAACCGAAAAGAAAAGTGGGCATCGAGATGGATTTTTTAGTTTTTTGGCTCATTAGGCCAATGCCTGCTATCATGGCCACAATCCCTATAACCCCAAAAATATTCATAAATATCCATTTAATGACTACTATTGCTAGAGATAATAATACCAGCAATAGTACGATTCCCAAGCAGCCTGCTATAATATTGGGCATTGAATAACACCCCTACTGAAAGATTTTGGATACAGAATTTATCTTTCACATGCGATAAAATCGTGATCCCTATCCAATTTTTTGTTCGCATCATATAAAGTTTGTGAAACATATGGCTTATAGCGCGTTTTTCCACCCTTGTTTTTTACACTTGCCGAACGGGCAACTCCACCTTTGTATACTTTGTTTAGTTCTGTGCAGTTTTTGAACGTTCTGGCTTTGACAGCTGCCTCTGTATCATGGCTGGAGTAAACAGAAAATCCTAAAATCAAACACCCAGAAGCTAAGATTCCAAACCATTTTTTCATGATGATTCCCCCTAAAGTAAATTTTGTATGTGAATTATAAAGGTTATCATAGCCGTTTCATTATTTACTTTTAAAGGGCAGGCTTCGAGAAAAGAGCTATCTTGGATAACACTCAAGCAAAGTTAATGAGTGTGTTAACAACATGATCTGAAAAAAGTACTTAATTAGCACGGTCGTTATTGGAAAGAAATAGCCTTTTCTCGTACATGAATTCATCACCAATAGACCTATGAATATAGTACTAGATAAAATGCAAAAAAATAAATCTTCAAGATAGGGTGCTTTTTAAGCTCTTCGAATACTAGTGGATCCGATCTTTTCCCAGTTACTATGTCTGCTCATTACGATGGAATGGAGGGCAGCACGCCTAGCAAGTTCTCTGTTATTCCAAATTATTATCCTAATTTTGTGATTTTTTCAATATAAAATTCCAATTTTACCATATTTTTATGATGAAAAGAATAAAATGGCTAATAAAGCAACTAGAGGGAAAGTTTTCTTTTCGATTTAACTAGTAATTTTCTTCAAAATGGGAATTAATTCTTGAAAGAAAGGCTTCACAATAAAGTCAGTGGCACCTAGCTTAAGAGCTTCCATGATCAAAGTTTTTTGTCCCATGGAGGAGCATATGACAACTTTGGCTTTCGGATTATGCTTTTTGATTTCATTTAAAGCGTCTAAGCCATTTTTATAAGGCATGATGATGTCGAGCAGTACAATATCAGGAAGAACTTTTTGATAGAGTGTAATGGCTTCACAACCGTTGGAAGCCTCAGCCACAACCTTGAAGTTGTCATTGGACAAAAGTTGTTTTAAATGATTCCTCATAAACTGAGAGTCATCAGCAATAAGGACAGTTGTAAACGTTTTTTTCAATTGAATTCAATCCTTTCCTAAAATTTAGGCAAATTTTTAAGAAAGGAATTTCAGTTTTGAACAAGATTTATCAAGAATAAATCTTGGCAGCCCGGCTACCATGACAATCTATAGATTGTTTTAGGCCCGTGGCTTTGCGTCTTTTACTTTCGTAAAATTTGCCCAATCGTATCATAACATATCGAATTTTGTCGATAAAGTTTTGTACTTTATAATAAAATGTTTACTTTTACGTCAAGAATAGCAAAGAGCAGATGGAAATGAAAAAGAGGAAATCGTATAAAACGTGATTGTAGCGGCAGCAAAAGCAGAAGAACATGAGAAAAGAGGAGTCGTGCCGCAGCGAGTAGCATTCAGAAGAGATATAATTTACAACACTTATGCTCATCATGTATAATAGTATTGAGTAATTCCATATGATAATAAAAAACGAAGGTGCGGCAACACCTTCGACTATACAATAGACGGTTCCCTTCAAGGGGGATCGACAAGGCAGAAAGAATCCATAATCCACCCGGTCTCGTTAACTCAAGGGTGGATTATTTTCTTTGGTGATATGACAGTATCGAAACAATGAGACTTGCGAAAGTGAGTGCAAACATCAATGCTTGAAATACCGTCATCGGCATCACCCCCTCTCTTTTAGGGGTAAAATGCCGACCACCCTTGAGCTTTTCCCGTAGCTATTGTGTTTCTATTATATCACGTGTTTATTTTTTTCATAGATTATTACGAACGTTTGTTCCTTTTTTACCAAGTTAATGATTTGATTTCGCGATTTTTGCATGTGATGAATCGCTTTTTTAATGATGGCAAGGGGGAGTTGTATTGGTAAAAAATAGATAGTACAAGGGAAGGCAGTGGAGAGTAAATATCTTTTGCTAAGTGAGATGGCTAGTCGCTTTTTCCTATTTCGATTGAAATATAAGCAAAGCATTTTGCTGGAATGTCGAGGGCTTTGTCACTGTTAATTCATAACAACACCCCTCTTCTTATTTAGTAGAAGAGGGGTGAGGGGATATTAGGCGTTGGTTTCTTCTTTTTCGTAAATCGGCACCCAGCCTTCAGTTGTGACAAAAATGCGTATGGCGACAACGCGACGATCTTCTTGCAGTGTAAAATAGTGGCGAGTATTTTCGGGAACGGAAATTAAATCGCTCGGCTCTAACTCGACGTCAAAAAACTTTCCGTCTTTTCCTTGAATCACAAAGATTCCGTGGCCGCTGACAATAAAGCGGACTTCGTCATCTGTGTGATGGTGTTCACGCTTGAAATTTGTGAGCAATTCATCCAAGTTCGGTGTATTTTCAGATAAAGAAATGACATCTTGCGCTTTATAGCCGCGACGTGCGGAAATATCCGCAATTTCCTCTTTAAACGTTTCTAAAATTTCATTTTTTTCTTCTTCCGTAAGCAAATATTTCTCACGCAAATGTTCCGGGAGTTTGGTAATATCCCATTTTTCGTAAATAACGCCTTGTTCGTCTAAAAATTGGATTACTTCTTCTTCCTTTGTAATTCTTTCATTTGTTTCATGTAAACGAATCGTTGCCATTTTTCTTCCTCCCTCAATAAAGTTTATTTTTCTCCCGAATACTCGCTTTTTCTCAAAATTTCATAGACACTTAATAGAATACACACCTCATTTAATGGATATATGTTGAATTTTTTTAAATAATTTACATGGTAGGGGGCATCCTATCAACCAAATTGTATTTATTTGGTAAAAATAAGGTATAACCGTGCTTCATCATCTCCACATCACTCACGGTCGCTAACCCTCCCACATCTCTCCGGATTGAATTCCATACATTCCTTCGTCCTGCGTATCCATGAGGTGGAGGTTGGATATGCTCCTTTGCTGGGTCACATGCCCGTATGGAATAAATAAGCTCCAACTCTGCACTATTGGTGTTTGTCATTTGAGATAATTACGGTATTCTGAAATGATTTCATGAACTTAATAAAGCCTTAAGCTGCCTGTAATGAATCGATTTGAGGCAAACCTCTCAATAACTTTGAACCATCAAATTCACACTGTTTTTGACCAATGACAAATAAGACACGTAGTAATTTACAACACAAGGCAATCAGTGACTGCTGTTTCTTCAAAGGTCGATCAGGACGCTTTGTGTAGTATTGATGCAGGGCTTTAAACGTTGGATTATGGGCAACGAGTGGACGAATGGCCAAGTATAAAGCTCTTCGCAATCGACTTCGTCCTCGTTTTGTGATCTTGGTTTGCCCCTTAAACTTCCCGGAACTATGTTCACGTAATGACAGCCCTGCCAGATTTACTAATTGCTGGGGATGACTATACTTTGTTATATCCCCGACCTCAGCGAAGAATAGCGCGACTGTTGTAGGACCTAAGCCTTGAATATTGATCATTTCCTTCGCTCCAGGTATCGTTACTACAAGTGCTTCCAGATCCTTATCTAACTGTCCTAATTGCTCTTTGTATAGCTCATATTGATCGAGTAAATAATCCAATTCACGTTTAGCAAACTTGATACCAATTTGGATACCAATGCTCTTTTTCGCTGCTTCTATTAACTTTGTAGCTCGTTTGATTCCTACACCACGGTTTACTTCTTGTTTCCATTTCGCAAGAACTTCTTCTGATGTCATTTCTTTAATCTGAGAGGGGAATGGAAAGTTTCTTAATGTACAAAGAGCTGCCTTTCCTTCCCAGTCTTTAAATACATCGAAAAACTCCGGAAAGTAACGCTGGATGTGATTTTGAATACGACCTTCTGTGATCATAAGCTGCTGGATGAGCTGATCTCTTAATTTGACGCCTTCTCTTAGCTCTGCATAGATGCCATCTAAGAGATTTGGTACGGAGTATCGCCCATCTTTAATCAGCTGTGCAATCACACGTGCATCTTTCGTATCGTTTTTAGTTGGAGAGTTATCATCCAGCTCTTTAGTTTTTTTGACATGCATAGGATTGACCAAGACAAAGTCATAACCTTTAGCAGTCAAGAAATAGGCTAGACTCAGCCAGAAATGACCGGTCGGCTCAACACCAAAAATGACATGTGTTTTTTGGTGTTCCTTTTGATGCCTCGAAACCCAATCAAGCAGTTTTTGATAGCCATGTATGCGATTTTCAAAGATCAGTCTTTTTCCAAATTCGATTCCTCGATCATCCTGAGCTCGAGCGACGTGTTTGTCTTTGGCGATATCAATGCCTACAATTAATGTTGATGGTGTAATTTGCGAGATTTTACGATTTTGCGTATAATTCATCTTGAGTCCTCCTTGGTAATTATTAATTCGGGGTCAATGCATTGACACCCTGTACTATACCAAGAGGGCTCTTTTTGTTTCAAACCTCAAATTTCTTCATTACAGGAATAGCTCCTTTATTTTTGCTTATCCCTTTTGTACTTTAAAGCGCAAGTGGGGTCAGGCACCTTAATTTGATATGATAACTGAATAAAAATTCATATGCTTCTAAATATTTTTTCGCTTCAAATGCGGTGCGTCCCCATACGGTAATGCCGTGATTGCGAATGAGGACGGCGCCTGCATCGTCATGCACATGCCGGGCGAATTCTTTCGCCAGCGTTGGAATATGGGCGTGATTTTTGATGATTGGAATGCGAATCACAGCGTCTTCTTCCCAAAGTCCGAACGCTTTAATAATTTCTTGATTGCTAAATTCCACTTCTCCAATGTCACCGTATAATTCAGAAATGACATTATTATCGATGGTATGGACATGGAGGCCGCAGCCTGCATTAGTTCTGTTATAAATTTCCACATGCAAAAGCGTTTCCGCTGAAGGTTTTAAATGGGTTTCTTCAGCCGGATAGCCAAGCGCATCTACGAGAAGGAAGTCTTCATCGGTTTGCTTTCGTTTATCTTTTCCGCTCGCGGTAACAAGAAAGTGGAGAGGATCATCGGAAACTTTAATCGATAAGTTCCCGCTTGTTGCAAAAAACCAATCGCGCTCGGCCAACTCCGCTTTCACATCGGCAAGTTCCTTCCATTTTTTCTCAAGTTCACTCATGCTCCCACCTCCAGCTTCTCAAGCACCTCCACTACATCAAAAAACGTGTTGAACGGTGAATGGGAAATGCCTAGTTTCTTGCACTTTTCCAGTAAAAAGTCGCGAGCAATGACATGGTCTGCTAATTTTGCCACTGCTAAATCCGTAATGGAATCTCCTATGACGATATGGAATCCATCCGGTTTTGAGTGCTTCCGCAGCAGCGACGGCTTGCAGCAGCCACAACCGTTTTGGCAATGCTCATCACACGAATAAGGCCAAACAATTTGAATGGTTTCATTGCTAAAGTCTGAGCCGTTGCAAAAAATGCGTTCTTTTTCGATAAGTCCTTCCAGAATCGGATAGACGAAAAAATCAATGCCGCCGCTCACTACATAGAGCGGAATGTCGTGTTGTCTTGTAAAATCGACAAATTCCCGAAAGCCGTCGCGAATACAGGCCGTTTGTAAAACGTAGTCCGTAATCTCTTCTTTCAATTCGGAAGAAAGGAGGGAAAACATGTTTCCGACACCTTCTTGAACGGTCAGCCGCTCCGCCAATATATCGTCTTTTAGCACTTCCCATTCCGGAGGAGCAAACTGTTTCATAATCGCAGCGATATTATCTTGGGTGGTAATGGTTCCGTCGAAATCGCAAAAAACGATTGGTTTTGTCATACTGCCACCTCGTGAGCGCCCCATAAATCAATAGCTTTTTTCAACTCTTCATGGTCTTTGGCAGCTTCTTCCAGGGTTTTTCCTGTCAGCACGGCCTCAATCGCCGCACGGAATGCTTTTCCGCCGCCTTCAGCTCCATCCGGATGGCCGTGTATTCCGCCGCCGGCATTAATGACGCTATCGATTCCAAAATCGCGAATTAAAAGCGGCACTAGACCTGGGTGGATACCCGCAGATGGAACCGGGAAAGATCGTTTCCAATGCTCATCTTCTTTCGTCAACTCGTCGGCAATGCCGAGCGCTTCCCTTCGATCAAGGGCGACGCTTCCATATGGCGATGGGAAAAGAGCAAAATCGGCTCCGGCTAATCGAAGCAATTTTCCAAGCAAGAGCGGGCTTTTGATGCCATAAAATTCGGATGGTGTAAGTGCACCGCTGACAGCTGGATGGGCCATAATCGGAATGGCAATGTCTTCATCTTCGCGCAAGCCTTGCAATACGTCTAATCCATAAGCGAACACGTTAAAAAGAATCACATCGGCACCGATTTCCGCCGCGCGTTTTGCTTTTTCTTTTAACTCGAATGTTTTGCCCGTTAAATTGACCGCATACAACGTTTTCTTTCCTGTTTTTTCGTATACGTCGTTCAGCACGGCTTTACCGTTGGCGATTCGCTTTTCAAACGGAGTTAAGTCATTTTCAAACAAAATTTCGTCGTCTTTCACGAGATCGACTCCGCCGAGGGCTTGTTGTTTTAACTGTTCCGACAAATAATCTAAATCACGCCCGATGACGCCTTTAAAAATGCTCATGAGAAGCGGGCGATGATCAGCGCCGACTTGTTGGCGAATTCCGTCTATTCCAAAGCGCGGACCGGGAAACTGTTTTTTTAATTCTTCAGAAAAAGAAAGATCGATCAGTTTCACTTCGCCATCGAGCGACAGCTTGCCGAATACGGTTGTTAAAATCGCTGGTAAATCGGCGCTGAAATTGAGGCTTGGATACGCAATGCGGACAAGTCCTCGCTTCACACGTTTGCCCAGATACTCATTGACTCGCTCGTCCTCTTCCAACGGTGTGACGCTCTCGACTTCTCCTTTATGCTTCTGCAATTGTTCTTTTTGCAGCTGCGGCAAATTGGTCCAAGAACCAACCGTGAGGCCAAGAGCAATTCCTTCTGCTTTTTTCTCCAAATCTTTCTCATCGTGAATAAGATAGGTGGCAATGACTTGGCTCATGTTCATCCCTCTTTCTAAGTTCAATAAAAAAACCTCTTCATAAGAAGAGGCTAGAGGTTCACACTCTTCTTATCTCTCAGCATATCGCTGCAAGAATTAGCACCGTGCTTAACGATTGTTAAGTCGGTTGCCGGGCTTCATAGGGCTCGTCCCTCCACCTGCTCTTGATAAGAATGCTTGAATCATGTATTGACTTTTCAAAATTTTCTTAGTATCGGTAAATTTGATTTGTATTATGACAGGAATTTTTATCGGTGTCAATCATTTTTTTGCGACATGGAAAAGACCAAGCTTCGCAATACGTTGGACAGCTTCTTCCAGCCGTTCTTCCCTCGTTAATAAACCGACGCGCACATACCCTTCTCCGTGTTTTCCAAATCCGATTCCGGGAGCAACCGCCACATGCGCTTTTTCAAGTAGAAAATCAGAAAATTGCTCTGATGTCCAGCCGTTCGGTACAGGAAGCCACGCAAAAAATGAGCCAGCAGGAGGCGTGACATCCCAACCGATTTGCGAAAGAGCACGAATAAACGTATTCCGTCTCGACTCGTATAGCGAAACAAGCTTTTTCACGCTCTCTTGTGAAGAAAGAAGCGCACAAGCCGCTGCCTCTTGAATCGCACCAAACAAGCTGACGTATAAATGGTCTTGAAGCAAGTTAATCGCTGCGATGACACTTTCATTTCCAACTGCGGCTCCCACTCGCCAGCCGGCCATATTAAAGGTTTTCGAGAACGTATATATTTCTATGCCGACGTCTTTAGCCCCTTCTGCTTGAAGGAAACTGACCGGTTTTTTGCCGTCAAATCCGATTGCCCCGTAGGCGAAATCATGCACGACGCAAATATCGTGTTTTGCGGCAAACGAAACGGTATCCATAAAAAATTCTTTTGACGCTACTGCTCCGGTGGGGTTATTTGGATAGTTTAAAAACATTAATTTTACTTTTTCCGCCACGTCATTTGAGACTTCGTTGTAATCCGGCAAAAAATGGTTTTGTGCGCGAAGCGGCATCATCGCCATTTCAGCTTGTGCCAAAGCGACACCCGACCAATAATCCGGATATCCCGGATCAGGAACGAGAACAAGATCACCCGGATTCAACAAACAGGTCGGAATTTCCACAAGTCCTGCTTTTCCTCCAAATAAAACCGCCACTTCTTTTTCCGGATCCAGTTTCACCCCATATTCACGTTCATAAAAGGCTGCGACCGCTTCTTTAAAAAACGAATAGCCGCGAAACGGCGAATATTTATGATAACGGGGATTGGCGACTGCCTTTTGCATCGCCTCCACAATATGGGATGGCGTCGGCTGATCCGGATTCCCTTGACCTAGGTTAATGACATCATGTCCTTGGGCTTTCACGTTTTCTACTTTTGAGACGAGAGACGCAAAAAACTGTTTTGGGAGTTTCTGCAGCAGTTCCGATTGTGCGAAATGTTTCATCGTTTACACCTACTCAAAATTTTCTTGAAATTCTAGTCAAACATCATATATCGTAAAAATCAAATTGTAAAGTCAAAATTTTTTGAGGTGAATGATTATGACATTCAAAATGGCTTGTCTTCAACTGGATATTGCTTTTGGCGCTCCGCTGGAAAATCGACAGCTTGTTCAAAACGAAGTAGAAAAAATAGCCGCTCAACACCCTGACATCATCGTTCTTCCGGAATTATGGACAACGGGCTATGATTTAACGCGTCTGGATGAAATTGCGGATAAGGAAGGCGAAGAAACAAAAGCATTCATTAGTGAGCTTGCGCGTCGTCATCGCATCCACATTGTCGCCGGTTCCATCGCCAAAAAAACAAATGATGGAACGACGAATACGATGTACGTGGCCGATCGAAACGGCGATATTGTAGGCGAATACAGCAAACTGCATCTTTTCCAACTGATGGATGAACATCTTTATTTGCGATCTGGAGATGCACCGGGACTGTTTACACTTGAAAATACATTATGTGCCGGTGTGATTTGCTACGACATTCGTTTTCCGGAATGGATTCGCGTACATGCCTTGCAAGGAGCAGAAGTGTTGTTTGTCGTTGCCGAATGGCCGTTGCCGCGTCTGTCTCATTGGCGTACGTTGCTTCAAGCGCGTGCCATTGAAAATCAATGTTATGTTGTCGCCTGTAATCGCGCCGGCCGTGACCCGAATAATACGTTCGCCGGACATTCGCTTATCATCGATCCGTGGGGGGAAATACTTGCGGAAGCAAAAGAAGATCCTTGCTCCCTCATATCCGAAATCGATTTGCAAAAAGTCAAAGAAGTACGTGAGCAAATCCCGATTTTTAGCGACCGTCGTCCAGGACATTACAGAACAAACGAAAAAATTTTTTAAAAAAGGATTGACAATCACTCGAACTTCGATGTATGATTTCACTCAAATGAGAATCCGCCGATAATTAAAGCAATAACGAAAATTCGAATAATAGCTGATCAATACTCTTATCAAGAGTTGGCTGAGGGAATTGGCCCAATGAAGCCCAGCAACCGACCGTAATACTATCGTGAGATAGGGCGCAGAAAAGCGCCGGAAGGAATCTTCCGCAAGGCACGGTGCTAAGTCCAACAGAGAGAGTCATTCTTTCTGAAAGATAAGAGGTGAGAAGAAGAATCTTCAAGCCTCTTTCGATAAACGAGAGAGGCTTTTTATGTGCGCCCGGCATGTACATGAACTATAGGGTGTAAGTCCCGAACCCCGAAGACAGAAGTAGAGGTTAGCCAAGAGCAAGGGTGTCCGTGGTGACGCGGAATCTGAAGGAAGCTGGAGGCAAAACACCGGTCCGAGGAACACGAACCTCATATAAGGCTAGGTATGATGGAGTGAGTTTGCATAACAAAACAAAGCTCTTTCTGTCGAAGGTCATATCGAGTAAATGAGGCGGATAGATGGTGTGAAAGTGCATGTACTTACCCGGGGAGGTCTGGCGGATAGGTGAAGTACTCTTCATAACCTACTTAGTGATAAGTAGCTGAACCGTCAGAAGTCAGCAGAGGTCATAGTATTAGTTGGTCTAGAACAACTAAGAAGGACCGAACAATGAAGAGAGAATAGCCCTTGGTATTCAGTGAGTCATGATGAACACAGAAAACGTAGTACCTCACTTGAGGGAGGAAGCGGTGAATCCCGTGGGAGACCTCTTGGAGGGTGGAGTGACCACTGGCATAAAGAGAACAGCTATTCACGGAAGTTATAAAGACTTGCGTCAATTATCTTAATTGAACCGCCGTATACGGAACCGTACGTACGGTGGTGTGAGAGGACGGGAGTTAATCGCTCCCTCCTACTCGATTTTTTTCCAAAGGAGGCGTTCCTACATGGCCGTTTCAAATCCATCCGCTTACGAACCATTAACAGAAAAAGACGCAATTTCTCTTGCCGTTCGCTTGCGCTTATTTTCAGAAGAAGCCCAGCTGGTATGCCGGGAAATTGGCGATGGAAATTTAAATCTCGTTTTCCGTATCGTTGACCAAAAAACAGGCAAAGGAGTGATTTTCAAACAAGCGCTGCCGTACGCGAAAGTCGTTGGTGAAAGCTGGCCTCTTACGTTAAAGCGTGCGACCATAGAAAGCAATGCGTTGCGTACATTTGCCGGCTTCGTTCCGGAATACGTTCCGGAAGTGTACCATTCCGACGAATCTCTTGCCATTACTGTCATGGAGGATTTATCTCATTTACAAATTGCTCGAAAAGGGCTTATAGAAGGAAAAACGTATCCGCTTTTGTCACGGCACATCGGTGAATACGTAGCCAAAACGTTATTTTATACGTCTGACTTCGGGATGAATCAACAAGAGAAAAAACAGCTGCTTCAAAGTTTTATCAACCCTGAACTATGCAAAATCACGGAAGATCTTGTCTTTACCGATCCGTTCTTTGATTATGATACAAACGATTTTGAAGAGGAGCTGCGCGAAGATGCAAAAGCGCTTTGGAACGATGATGAGCTTCATCTTGAAGTGGCAAAATTAAAGCGAAAGTTTTTAACAGAAGGGGATGCGCTGATTCACGGCGATTTACATACCGGCAGTATTTTTTGCAGCGATAAAGAGACAAAAGTGATTGATCCGGAATTCGCCTTTTACGGTCCTTTTGGTTTTGATCTCGGTCAGTTTATCGCTAATTTGCTGCTGAATGCGCTGTCCCGTCCGCAACAAGAACAAGAGTTTTTATTTGACCATATCGAAAACACTTGGAAAGTATTTGCAAGCGTATTTTCCGACCTTTGGGAGCAGCACAATGTCGAGCCTTACGCCAAGACATCGAAGTTATTGCAGGACGTTTTGCACCATACATTTGTCGATGCGATTGGATTTGCCGGATGCGAAGTGATTCGCCGCACCATCGGTTTAGCACATGTCGCTGACCTTGACGGTATTGAAGACAAAGAGGAACGCCTTCGTGCGAAACGCCGTGCCCTTCGTCTTGGACGCAGCCTTATTTTACAGCGACATTCGCTCAATGACATTCAAGAAGTTCGTCCGCTTTTCCTACAGGCATCATTGACACCGACTAACTAAACGAAAGGAAGACAGCTATGACTGAACGATTCATGATTCCGCGTTCGGTTGAATGGAACGATACGCATATTACGATTTTAAATCAGCAAAAGCTGCCGGAGGAGACTGAATATTTAGAATTAAAGGAAATTGAAGATGTATGGGATGCCATTTCGACCTTGAAAGTTCGAGGAGCTCCTGCGATCGGCATGACGGCTGCCTACGGGCTTGCTCTTGCCGCTCAACGTTACGAGGCAAGTTCGATGGCTGAATTTAAACAACAGCTTCACAAAGACATCGACTATTTAGCCAGCTCGCGGCCTACGGCGGTTAACTTGTTTTGGGCGCTGAACCGTCTTGCATCAAGCATTGGAGACGCCATTTCTGTCAATGAAGCGAAAACGATGCTCGTTCATGAAGCGATTCGCATCCAAGTGGAGGATGAAGACGTATGCCGCCGCATCGGGGAGCATGCACTGTCGCTTTTTAAAGACGGCGACCGCATCTTAACGATTTGCAACGCCGGTTCCCTTGCAACGGCTCGCTACGGTACGGCGCTTGCTCCGTTTTATCTAGCCAAAGAAAAAGGAGTTCATCTTCAAGTATTTGCCTCAGAAACGCGCCCGGTTTTGCAAGGAGCAAGACTCACCACGTGGGAGCTCATGCAAGCCGGTGTGGATGTTACGCTTATCACGGATAATATGGCGGCGCAGACGATTTACGCCAAAAACATTTCGGCCGTCATCGTCGGTGCGGACCGAATTGCCGCTAACGGAGATACCGCTAATAAAATCGGAACATTTGGACTGGCTTTATTGGCACAATCGTTCGGCATTCCATTTTACGTCGCGGCGCCATTATCCACGATTGATTTAGAAACCAAAACGGGAAGAGATATTCCGATTGAAGAACGGAATCCGGAAGAAGTTACCCATATCGCAGGCAAACGCATTGCTCCTGAAGGGGTGGAAGTGTACAATCCGGCTTTTGACGTCACCCCCCACGAACTGATTACAGCGATTATTACCGAAAATGGAATCATTGGCGAAAACTATGAAGCAGAATTGCCGGCATTATTTGAGAAGAGCGAACAAGTGGGATGAGGAGATTAAAAGAAGAAATGAAGTTTTGTGAAAGAACTTAATCATCACATGATAGAGAGAGTCCCTTTCCATCTCTGAAAAACAGGAGGGAGAGGGACTCCTTGCCGGTTTTACAAAGATAGCAGGTTGCTGCCTCTCGAAACGGAATGATTCATGATGTATGTTGTTGTTCTGAACGTTAATGGATGATTTATGTTCATTCGTCATTTTGACTGTCAAATAAGTGGATCAAAATTATTTTTGTAAAATATATTTCGACCTGATTTTTGACGATGTTGATTCTATCAGCATATCCTTATTTTTCTTCTATTTAATAGCGATTGTAATGAGAAAGCCTCAAAAGGAACGTACCCCATATGATATAATGCCGATAGAATAGGATCGATCCACAAAAATAAAAGCGACTTTTTTGATGGAAATATAGTAGCTAAGAAAGTCTAACAATAACCCTTCTTTATTATAAGAAGGTTAGATCCTTTTAGAAGAAATGGCCTTCGTTCTTTTCAAAAAATGTTTGAAAAAAGAAGCAAGGCTGCAATGAACGAATCAAAACGCTGAAAGAGAGCTTTCAGCGTTTTGATTCGTTATCGTTTTCTTCGCTGTCATCATGATGATGTTTATGATGCCAGTGGCCTTTTTCCGAGTGATTCCAATGAGGGGAAAAGCCGTTTTGCTGCAAGTGTTTGTAATGTTCTTCCAAATGGGAAATGATGTCATCTCCTTTTTCTTTAGAAATGATTCCGTATGCTACATATTGGCGAATTAATTCTTTTCTTTTTTCCAATAGTTCTTTGTGAAGTTTGTTCAGTTTGGCTTTTTGCTGTTCGGTCAGCTGGACAGGTTTTTCGTTGCTCTTTCCTTGATTTGTCTCTGCATGCACGGTTGAGGCAGCAAACATCGCAACGGACACGAAGATGATGGCCATGATTTTTTTGGGAAATGTAAACATAGGTCTATTCTTCCTTTCCTTTTTATTTGTAAGGTTCTGTTTTGAGAATGAGAGAAACGGTCAACCCATTTTAGCTTTCATCCACTTCATCGTAGGAAAGATGCGTGACTTCGGTAAATTCTCCTCTTTCTATTTCTTCTTCTGTTGCCCGCTGATCCAATTCTTCTTCATCGTCTATTCCGGGAGCAAAGGTCGGCTGCTGTTCTTTTTTCTTATTCAACATCTTGCTTCTTTCCTCCTTATGGCTGTTTTTTTTCTCGTTTCTTCTTTATAATGATCCTAAAAATAGATATTATACAAATAAAGCCATTTTTGAACGCTCTGTGAACAAAATAGGTAAACTTGTCTTATATTTGGATTTTTGGCGCACTTGATAGACATTATGAAACTTTAACAATGCTGAATAAGGTGTCTTGGATATATAATGAGAATCAAGAGTTTTGCAGTTTGATCACGTATAAAGTTCTTTTCCGGCTTTCATGTTCAACATATCACAGAGCCTCTCGAAGCAAACAGAAGGAAAAAGGAGACTTCGGCAATGGGGAAAAAAGCGTTGATCAATATCGATTACACTGTCGATTTTGTGGCGGATCATGGTGCTCTCACGTGTGGAAAGCCCGCTCAAATGATTGAGAATTTCATTACTTCTTTGACGGACACGTTTATTCAAAACGGCGATTTTGTAGTATTTGCAGTGGATATCCATAAGGAACAGGATCCGTATCATCCCGAAAGCCAATTATACCCGCCGCACAACATTGCCGGTTCGGAGGGAAGGAGGCTGTACGGTCAATTAGGGGAACTGTATGAGCGGATGAAAAACAAGGAAAATGTATATTATATGGACAAAACACGGTACAGCGCGTTTGCAGGTACAGACTTAGAGATTCAGCTGCGAGCTCGAGGCATAGATGAACTTCATTTATGCGGAGTTTGTACCGATATTTGTGTGCTTCATACCGCTGTAGACGCTTATAATAAAGGGTTTAAACTGGCTGTATACGAAAAGGGAACGGCAAGTTTTAACGAAGCAGGACATGATTGGGCGTTGAAGCACTTTCAACATGCACTCGGAGCAAAGGTAATTTCATGACGGAAACGGGGTTTGGACGATGAGAAAATATCAAGATGACAGTCTTGCTTTGCATACAGATTTATATCAAATTAATATGGCTAAAACGTACTGGGAAGACGGTGTCCATGAGAGAAAGGCGGTGTTTGATCTTTATTTCCGGAAAATGCCGTTTGGAAGCGGATACGCAATCTTTGCGGGGTTAGAAAGAATTGTTGAATTTTTAAAGAATTTTCGGTTCAGCGATAGCGATATCGCTTATTTGCGCGAAGTAGAAGGCTATGATGAAGATTTTCTTCAATACTTGTCGAATTTAACTTTTACAGGAAATGTACGGTCGATGAGGGAAGGAGAAGTGGTTTTTGAAAATGAACCAATTGTTACAATAGAGGCGCCTTTGATTCAAGCGCAGCTGATTGAAACGCCTTTATTAAATATAGTCAACTATCAAACGTTGATAGCCACGAAAGCCGCCCGCATCAAGCATGCCGTTGGGGAAGACTTGGTCATGGAATTCGGGACAAGAAGGGCTCAAGAAATGGATGCGGCCATTTGGGGAACTAGAGCGGCCTTTATCGGTGGATGCGGGGCTACCAGCAATGTCAGAGCCGGAAAGCTGTTTGGCATTCCGACAGCCGGAACACACGCTCATGCCATGGTACAAGCTTATCAAGACGAATATACGGCATTTCGCAAATACGCTGAATCCCATAAGGATTGCGTCTTTTTAGTGGATACATATGACACGCTTCGTTCCGGTGTACCGGCAGCGATTCGAGTCGCTAAAGAAATGGGGGATTCGATCAACTTTATTGGTATTCGTTTAGATAGCGGCGATTTGACCTATTTATCGAAAAAAGCGAGAGAAATGCTGGATGAAGCCGGATTTCACGATGCGAAAATTTTTGCTTCGAATGATTTGGATGAATACACCATTACGCATTTGAAAGCTCAAGGAGCCAAAATCGACGCTTGGGGGGTCGGGACGAATTTGATTACGGCGTACGACCAACCGGCGCTTGGAGCAGTCTATAAGTTAGCTTCGATAGAGAATGAGGCAGGGGAAATGATCGATACGGTCAAAATTTCCAGCAATGCCGAGAAAGTAACCACTCCGGGAAAGAAAAAAGTATATCGAATCATCAATAAAAGCAACCAAAAATCGGAAGGCGACTATATCACCCTTTATGACGAGAATCCCGCCGCAGAAGAAAGAATTAAAATGTTTCACCCTGTTCATACCTATGTCAGCAAATTCGTGACAAACTTTGAAGCGGTGGAATTGCAAAAAGATATTTTCATCAATGGCGAGCTAGTATATGAATTGCCATCGCTGGCAGAAATCCAATCTTTTGTCCAAAAAAATTTAGGCTATTTATGGGATGAATATAAACGAATTTTAAATCCGGAAGAATATCCGGTGGACTTAAGCGAAAAATGCTGGAATAATAAAATGAAAAAGATTCAAGAAGTGCGGGACAAAATTGTATCTAGTTTGTCAACCAAAACGAAAGGAGAAGGAGAAGATGACCGATTTACAAAAACGGATTATTGAGGAATTAAAAGTAAAACCGGTGATTGATCCAAAAGAAGAAATTCGCAAAAGCGTAGACTTTTTAAAAGCTTATTTAAAGAAATATCCGTTTATAAAAGGCTTCGTTCTAGGCATTTCGGGTGGACAAGACTCCACATTAACCGGGAAGCTGGCTCAAATGGCGATTAACGAAATTCGGGAAGAAACAGGAAAACAAGATTATCAGTTTACGGCGGTCAGATTGCCATATGGTACACAATTCGATGAAGAAGATTGCCAAGTGGCTTTAAACTTTATCCAGCCGGATGATGTCGTTACAGTGAACATTAAAGAAGCGGTAGATGCCAGTGAAAAGGCATTAAAGGATGCCGGCGTGGAAATTTCCGATTTTGAAAAAGGAAATCAAAAAGCTCGGGAACGGATGAAAATTCAATACAGCATCGCAGCAATGAGAAATGCAGTCGTACTGGGAACCGATCATGCAGCAGAAGCAGTCACAGGATTTTTTACAAAATACGGCGACGGCGGTGCGGATCTCGTTCCGATTTATCGTTTAAATAAACGCCAAGGAAAGATGCTGTTAAAAGAACTTGGGTGTCCGGAACGTTTATATAAAAAAGTGCCGACAGCCGATTTGGAAGAAAACCGTCCGCAGCTTCCGGATGAAGTCGCACTTGGTGTTACCTATGAAGAAATTGACGACTACCTGGAAGGCAAAACCGTTTCTGAAGAAGCGAGAAAAACGATCGAAGGATGGTTTTTAAAGACAGAGCATAAACGGCATCTACCCATCACGATTTTTGATGACTTTTGGAAATAATGGGTGCATTCTTCCTTTATATAGAAAAGACGGACAGAGAGCCTCGGTGAAGCTCCCTGTCTTTTTTGGTTAATGATAGCAGGAGAAGAGTTTTCTTCTTTATAACTTATTATCTGAATAATAAATCAATTGCAAGGCGGGTTGACCGTGGTTACAGATAGATATAAAATGATGACAAATTTGTTGCGTCTATGGTCTATCAGTATTACATCTACAATTCTTCGAAAAAATTGGATTGCTGCCGGATGGCTGCAATGAGATGGCAATAGTGGCAGCAAGAGAGACCTCCGTTGGTCTTCTTGAAAAGGCGGGTTTATAAAAGTCTATTAAGGACTTAATAGAGGGGGAAGGAATTCCCCCTGAATACTTTTTTGTGATCTCTTGGCTCTGTTACATGATTATTGGCTGGAGAAACTGTGCTGCATGGGAAATGCTTGCGTCATAGGAACAGAGCTTATTTTTTCATACATAGAGAGGTGGATATTGTGGAAAGAAAGAAGGAATGGGAAAACCAAGAGATGGTTGTCGTACTTGATTTCGGCAGCCAGTACAACCAACTGATTACGAGAAGAATTCGGGAACTTGGCGTCTATAGCGAACTTCATCCCCATACTTTGACGGCGGAAGAAATAAAAGCTATGAATCCAAAAGGGATTATTTTATCTGGGGGACCTAACAGTGTATATGCCGAAGATGCTTTTCGCTGCGACGAAGACATTTTTAATCTAGGAATCCCGGTGCTAGGAATTTGCTATGGAATGCAGCTGATGACAAAGCATTTCGGTGGAAAAGTGGAACCTGCCAGCAAACGGGAGTACGGAAAAGCGACCATCCGGGTACAAAACCAAAATCCTCTTTGGGATGGACTACCGGAAGAACAAGTGGTATGGATGAGCCATAGCGATTTAGTGATGGAAACTCCTGAAGGATTTACTGTAGATGCGGTAAGTTCATCATGTCCAATCGCGGCAATGAGTCATCAAGAACAACAATTATATGGGGTTCAATTCCATCCGGAAGTTCGCCACTCTGTCTACGGAAACGAGCTGCTTCGCAATTTTGTGTTCAACATTTGCGGCTGCCGGGGCGATTGGTCCATGCAAAATTTTATTGAAATGGAAATAGAAAATATTCGAAAAACCGTTGGCGATAAAAAGGTTCTTTGTGCCTTGAGCGGCGGAGTCGATTCTTCTGTTGTGGCTGTTCTTATACATAAAGCCATCGGAGATCAATTGACATGTATTTTTGTCGATCACGGTCTTTTGCGCAAAGGGGAAGCCGAAAGTGTAATGAAAACGTTCGCGGAAGGTTTTCACATGAACGTGATCAAAGTGGATGCAAAAGATCGCTTTTTGAACAAACTGAAGGGAGTTTCCGACCCTGAGAAAAAACGGAAAATTATCGGCAATGAGTTTATATATGTGTTTGATGACGAGGCGGCCAAACTGGAAGGAATTGAATTTTTAGCGCAAGGTACTCTGTATACGGATATTATTGAAAGCGGAACGGCCACAGCCCAAACGATTAAATCCCATCACAATGTGGGCGGGCTGCCGGAAGATATGGAATTTAAGCTGATTGAGCCGCTGAACACGTTGTTTAAAGATGAAGTGCGAAAATTGGGCACCGAATTAGGAATTCCGGATGAAATTGTTTGGCGTCAGCCATTCCCGGGACCGGGACTTGCCATTCGGGTTTTAGGAGAAGTAACGGAAGAAAAATTGGAAATCGTTCGGGAATCGGATGCTATTTTAAGAGAAGAAATTAAAAAAGCTGGTTTGGATCGCGACATTTGGCAATATTTCACCGTTCTTCCTAATATTCGCAGCGTCGGCGTAATGGGAGACGCGAGAACATATGATTATACTATCGGGATTCGTGCGGTTACTTCCATCGATGGAATGACCTCCGATTGGGCAAGAATTCCGTGGGATGTGCTGGAGACGATCTCGACACGCATCGTCAACGAAGTCAGCCATGTGAACCGTGTCGTTTACGATATTACCAGCAAACCGCCGGCCACTATTGAGTGGGAATAAAGACCCGCTATTCATCCGTGAGATACGGATGATCAGCGGAACGAATCGGGCATTTAAGGGCAGTCGGCCTCCAAAGGAACTCTTCAGTTTGCTGCCCTTAAGGCCGGATAAAACAAACGCGAATGATAATAAATGATTTTGAAATAATGTTCGTATTTTTATTGACATCGTCGTCATTTAGCACTACAATGTAGTTGAATTAAATAATTTGTCGCATTACGTCGTATAATTACGGGGATATGGCCCGGAAGTCTCTACCAAGCTGCCGTAAATAGCTTGACTACGAGGTAATGGAATGTAAACAGGATTGGATTCCCATCCTTTTATCTTTCTATCCTCAAGCCATACTCCGAACAAACGTTTGGAGTATTTTTTATTTTGCTCGGCGAAAAGCTTTAACACCCGAACGAAAATTTCGCTCGGCGGGCATCCCGTTGGCCAGTGTGGTTGCCTCGTGACGTATTTGTGATAATGGCGGAGGGGAATTATGAAAAATTATTTTCATTTTGATGAATTGGGGACGAATTACCGCAGGGAAATTATCGGTGGTATTACGACCTTTCTTGCTATGGCCTATATTTTGGTCGTGAATCCGCTCACTCTTTCGCTTGCATCAGTGAAGAATCTTCCGGATTCCATGCGAATGGACCACGGAGCGGTGTTTGTTGCGACGGCTTTATCTGCTGCTTTCGGTTCCTTGTTGATGGGATTATGGGCGAAATATCCGGTGGCTCTGGCGCCGGGATTGGGTTTGAACGCCTTTTTTGCTTATACGGTTGTTTTGAATTACGGCATTTCTTGGCAAGTTGCGTTGACAGGAGTATTTTTGGCAAGCCTCATATTTATTTTGCTCACGCTTACCGGAATTCGGGAAAAAATTATTAATGCTATCCCGGCTCAATTAAAACACGCAGTAGGAGCAGGAATTGGACTTTTTATTACTTTTATTGGTTTTCAAAATGCTGGAATCATCGTGAATAATGATGCGGTTTTAGTTGGGCTTGGCGATTTGACAAACGGCAATACGCTTTTGGCCATTTTCGGCATCATCATTACGGTCATTCTCATGACGAGAGGCATTAACAGCGCTGTGTTTATCGGAATGGTCATTACGGCTATTGTCGGGATGTTGACCGGTTTAATCCCTCTTCCGAAACATGTGATCGGCAGCATTCCAAGCATTAAACCGGTGTTTGGCGTTGCGGTGACTTCGATTTTCCATATGCCGGATCAAATTTTTACGATGCAAATGTTGATGGTGGTTTTGACCTTTTTATTTGTAGCCTTTTTTGATACGGCAGGGACTCTTTTGGCGGTTGCTCATCAAGCCGGATTGATGAAAAACAATCAATTGCCTCGAGCCGGAAAAGCGCTGTTTTCAGATGCTATGGCAGGAGCGATTGGTGCGGTGCTCGGAACGTCCACGACGACTTCTTTTGTGGAATCAACAGCGGGGGTAGCTGCCGGGGCCAGAACCGGATTTGCTGCTGTTGTCACAGGTGTGTTGTTTTTGCTGTCGCTCTTTTTCTACCCGTTGCTTTCGGTTATTACCTCACACGTAACGGCGCCTGCTTTGATTATTGTCGGTGTGTTGATGGTATCGTCTCTGGGGGAAATTGACTGGAAGAAATTCGAAATTGCTGTTCCGGCTTTCTTGACCGTTATTTGTATGCCTTTGACATACAGTATCGCGACAGGAATCGCGATCGGATTTATTTTCTATCCTATTACGATGATTGTAAAAGGAAGAGCCAAAGAAATTCATCCGCTTATGTATTTCTTGTTTGTTGTTTTCTTATTATATTTTATTTTCTTGAAATAGTAGGAAGGACGTCCTCCAAATGGGGGACGTTTTTTTGTAAAAAGGTTTTCATTGTATAAAGGCAAATCCTTGATTACAATATGGGTAGACTAATATAAGGAGGACGAAGCTGTTGCTTATTGCAGCGGTGAATCACAAGAGGAGATTTCAAATGGCTAAATATGTAGTGAAAAAAGTCCTTAATAATAATGTTTTGATCGCTGCTGATGACAAGAACAACGAAGTCGTACTGATTGGGAAAGGAATCGGTTTTCAAAGGAAAAAAGGAGATGTGATCCATCAAGATATTATCGAAAAAATATTTGTCCTCAAAAATGAAAATGAACAAGAACACTACAAAAAATTATTGCCCTACCTCGATGAAAAAACGCTGAATGTAATTATTTCCTCTTTAGAAATCATAAAAAAACGAACACGCGGCACTTTAAATGAGCATATCCACGTTGCGCTCACGGATCACCTGCTTTTCGCGATGAACAGGCTTATGAAAGGAATGGTTATTAAAAATCCTTTTCTAAATGAAACAAAAGCCATGTATCCTTTTGAATATGAAATCGCTGAAGAAGTAGTGGATTATATTCATGAAGCGGCCAACATCAAGCTGCCGGAAGGGGAAGTAGGCTTTATTGCTTTGCATATTCACAGTGCCTTAACAGATAAACAACTTTCGGAGATTAATCAATATTCCCAGTTATTGTCTACTCTTGTCCGCACAATGGAAGAAAATCTTGGAATGGAAATCGATAGAAATAGTGTGGAATATATGCGGCTCATCCGCCATCTTCGCTATACCATTGACAGGGTGCAAAAAGGGGAAACATTGGAAGAATCAAAAAAAATAAAAGAACTATTGAAAAAAGAATACCCTCTATGCTACAATCTTTCATGGAAGCTAATCAAAATTATGCAGCAGACGCTGAAGAAACCGGTTTATGAAGCGGAAGCCACTTATTTAACGATGCATTTGCAGCGTTTACGTGCGAAACAAAAGAATAGCAATTCTTTACGTGTTACTGATTCGATCAGGCATGAGTAAAGAAGTTGATAGAAACAAGAACGCAAGGGAACACTACCCTTTGTACTGCTTGTTTTTATTGCTTCTTCACTCATGCTTTTTTGTTTATGCAATAACAGAATGGAGGTAACGTATATGTTTAAGAAATTCTTCGGCGTTCTCCAAAAAGTGGGTAAAGCTTTGATGCTTCCAGTCGCCATTTTACCGGCTGCCGGAATTTTGCTTGCTCTTGGAAACGCTTTACAAAACCCGACGCTAGTCGATATTGCTCCGTTTCTGCATACCGGTTGGGTGGAAATGGTAGCAAAAGTAATGGAAGAAGCCGGTGGAATTATCTTTTCGAATCTAGCCCTTCTATTTGCCGTCGGGGTTGCCATTGGTTTGGCCGGAGGAGAAGGGGTAGCTGGACTTGCTGCAATCGTCGGCTTCCTGATCATGAATGTTACGATGGGAGTTGTGCTTGGTGTCACTCCTAAAATGGCTGCTCATGATCCTTCCTATGCAACCGTTCTCGGCATTCCTACGCTGCAAACCGGTGTATTCGGCGGGATTATTGTTGGTATATTAGCTTCAATTCTCTACAATAAATACTTTAATATTGAGCTTCCATCTTATTTAGGATTTTTTGCGGGAAAACGTTTTGTTCCGATTGTGACGGCTGTATCTTCTTTAATTCTTGGATTGATCATGATTGTTATTTGGCCGCCTATCCAATCAGGTTTAAATGCTTTCTCCAATAACTTGTTGAATGCAAACTTGACGTTGTCTGCCTTTATTTTCGGTGTCATTGAACGTTCGCTGATTCCATTTGGATTGCATCATATCTTCTATGCTCCGTTCTGGTTTGAGTTTGGACAATATACGAACAAAGCAGGAGAAGTGGTTCACGGAGACCAAGCGATATTTATGGCTCAAATTAAAGATGGAGTCAAGAATTTGACGGCTGGTACATTTATGACGGGTAAATATCCGTTCATGATGTTTGGTCTTCCTGCTGCTGCGCTGGCTATTTACCACGAAGCTAAACCTGAAAAGAAAAAAGTGGTTGGAGGTTTAATGGCTTCAGCGGCTTTGACTTCTTTCTTGACAGGGATTACAGAGCCGATTGAATTCTCCTTCTTATTCGTAGCACCTGTGTTGTTTGCGATTCACGCTGTTTTTGCCGGACTGTCATTTATGATTATGCATATTTTAAATGTCAAAATCGGGATGACATTCTCAGGGGGATTAATTGACTTTATTCTCTTTGGTGTTTTGAATCCACAAACTCATTGGTGGCTCGTGATACCGGTCGGATTAGTCTTTTCCGTCATCTATTATTTCGGTTTCCGATTTGCCATCCGCAAGTTCAATTTAAAAACGCCTGGTCGCGAAGATGATGAAGAATCGAACGATGGAAAAGAAACAGCAGATAGCGGATCTGGAGACCTTGCCTACAATATTTTGGAAGCAATGGGTGGACAAAGCAATATTGCTTCGCTGGATGCTTGTATCACTCGTCTGCGCGTTCAAGTAAATGATCCTAAAGAAGTGGATAAGGAACGTTTGAAAAAACTGGGCGCTTCCGGAGTATTGGAAGTTGGAAACAATATTCAAGCTATTTTCGGACCACGTTCCGACACCATTAAAACGCAAATGCAAGATATTATGAAAGGCAAAGCGCCGCGCAAAGCAACAACTCCTGATATGAATCAGGAAGTTAAACAGCAAGTAGAAGAAGTGAATCCAACGCCTCTTCAAAATGAAATTGACCGAAATGAAGCGATTATTTCTCCGTTAAAAGGGGAAATTAAGCCGCTTGCAGAAGTTCCTGATCCAGTCTTTGCAGAAAAAATGATGGGAGACGGCTTTGCTATATTGCCGGAAGAAGGAACTGTTGTATCGCCGGTTAACGGAAAAATTGTGAACCTGTTCCCGACTAAGCACGCAATCGGTATTTTGTCCGACGGCGGAAGAGAAATTTTGATTCACGTGGGTATTGATACAGTGAAACTGAATGGCGAAGGTTTTGAGGCGCTTGTAAACCAAGACGACCATGTTGAAGCCGGACAGCCATTGTTGAAAGTGGATCTTGACTTAGTGAAAAGCAAGGCTCCTTCTGTGATTACTCCAATTATCTTTACAAACCTTCAAGAAGGGGAACAAGTTGTAATTGAAAAGCAAGGTAAAGTCGATTTGAAAGAAGAAAACATCATTTCGATTCAAAAATAGCCCATCAGGATAGAGAGCGATGATTTCATCGTTTAACGTCCGCTGCATCGAAAAGGATGAAATATCCGGGTAAAGAAAGCCGTTCATGCTTTTGGCGTGAACGGCTTTCTTGTGTGCGCCCGGCATGGGTGTAATCTATAGGGTGAAAGTCCCGAGCTGCGAAGGCAGAAGTAGCAGTTAGCTTAACGCAAGGGTGTCCGTGGTGACGCGGAATCTGAAGGAAGCGGGCGGCAAACTTCCGATCTGAGGAACACGAACTTCATAGGAGGCTAGGTATCACTGGGTGAGTTTGCACAACAAAACAAAGCCCTTTCTGCCGAAGGTGATACAGAGTAAATGAAGCAGATGGATGGAAGGAAAGATTACACTCTTACCCGGGGAGGTCTGATGGATACGTGAAGTAGCCTTCATAACCTACTTAGTGATAAGTAGCTGAGCCATCAGAAGTCAGCAGAGGTCATAGTACGAATTGGTCTAGAACAATTCGGAAGGACTGAACAATTAAGAGAGAATAGCCCTTTGCATTCAGTGTGTCATGTTGAACACAGAAAACGTAGTACCTCACTTGAGGAAGGAAACGGTGAATCCCGTGGGGGACCTCTTGGAGGGTGGAGTGACCACTGGCATAAGAAGATAAGCTATTCACGGAAGGAAGAATAACAATGCTTTTGAATCAAATCCTGTCACGGGAGAATATGCTTTTAGCTTTACAAAGAGTAGAAAAGAACAAAGGTAGCCATGGAGTAGATATGATGCCCGTACAAAACCTACGTCAGCACATAGTCGAAAACTGGATATCCATTAAAGAGGCAATTCTCAAGGGTACCTATGAACCAATGCCTGTTCGAAGAGTCGAAATCCCGAAACCTGATGGCGGTGTTCGGTTACTAGGTATTCCAACCGTAACAGACCGTTTGATTCAACAAGCAATTGCCCAAGTATTATCGAGGATATATGACCCTATGTTCTCCGAACATAGTTATGGGTTTCGTTCAAATCGAAGTGCTCATGACGCAGTTAGGAAAGCAAAAGGCTATATCAGAGATGGTTATAGATGGGTAGTAGACATGGATTTAGAAAAGTTCTTCGATCGAGTGAATCATGACAGGCTGATGAGTACATTAGCCAAGACTATTAAAGAAAAGCCACTATTGAAGCTAATCCGCAAATATCTACAAGCTGGTGTCATGATTAATGGTGTGGTATCTAGGACAGAAGAAGGGACGCCGCAAGGTGGCCCCCTAAGCCCTTTACTTTCGAATATTGTACTAGATGAACTAGACAAAGAATTAGAGAAAAGAGGGCATAAATTTGTTCGTTATGCCGATGACTGTAATATTTACGTGAAGTCAAAACGGGCTGGTGAAAGAACCATGGCTAGTGTCAAACGATTTATTGAGGGAAAACTTCGTCTAAAAGTCAACGAGAAGAAATCTGCGGTTGACCGACCATGGAAACGAAAGTTTCTAGGATTTAGTTTTACACCTTCAAAAGAGCCAAAAGTTCGGATTGCCAAGCAAAGTCTAAAACGAATGAAGAAAAAGGTGCGAGAAATCACGTCAAGAAAAATACCATACCCAATGGAATATCGGATTAAGAAACTTAACCAATATCTACTTGGATGGTGTGGATATTTTGCATTAGCAGACACAAAGAGTATCTTTGAAGATTTGGATGGCTGGATTCGACGAAGACTCCGGATGTGTTTATGGAAAAACTGGAAGACCTCAAAGACCAGGATACGCAACCTCATAAAACTAGGAGTTCCTGAATGGAAAGCTTATGAATGGGGGAACAGTCGCAAAGGTTATTGGCGAATCTCAAAAAGTCCCATATTACACAGAACCCTTGGAAACTCCTATTGGAGTAACCAAGGGCTTAAAAGTCTACAGAAACGTTATGAATTCTTGCGTCATTTATCTTGATTGAACCGCCGTATACGGAACCGTACGTACGGTGGTGTGAGAGGACGGGGGTTAATCACCCCTCCTACTCGATTTCAAATCGTCAGGATCAAAAGGAGCTCAAATATTCTATAAACACAAATTGCCATTCGGTAAGAATTTAGAATAAGTAAAGGGAGGAAAGAAATCACACTTTAAACTTTGTTCATGGCCAGACGACTTTGTCATTTGGCCTGAAGGTCCTCTTTTATTATGCGGTTTTGGGTTAGGTTTTTATATTCATCCTGATGATAGTAGACGAATGATCTCCTTCCTTTTGGCTGTACAGGAAAGCTTTTTTACATCATGATCCTTTTAAGGGGGTATGAAGATGAAACTATGGACTATCCATCCTGTTGAAGTGTGGGAATGGTTGCAGCAACAAGGTTTTTATCGTGGTGCGAAGGAGCTTGTTTATGAAGATTTCCTCGATTCGTACGACTGGCTTATCATTGAAATGGAGAAACGATTGGGGCCAAGACCGGAAAAAGAATCGCACCCTGTGTAGGCATGGAAACAATGGAATGGCGTGCATATTCGTCCGGACCTCCGTTTTTCGGGTTTTCTGGAGAAAGGAACGAGAGGTGTACGTCTCGAAATAGACATACCTGATGAACAGGTTGTTTTGAGCGATTTTGATAAATGGCATTACGTACTGAATTATTGGTACCTCGAAGAAAATGAAGAAGACGGGGAATTATTCGACAAAGAAATAAAGAAAAGAGGGCTGGATTATTATCAGCAAAAGCCGCTTCCGGACCCTTATTATCATCAGAAAATTGTGGATAGCTGGAAACGTATTTTTGATATTGAGCCAAGGAATGAAGAGGAGAAAAGGAGCTTATCGATTCAAGCTACTTTCTGGGAGTTGAAATTGGAGCAGGTAAGGAAGGTGGATTTTTTTGTTGCAAGGTAGTGATTTTGTAAGGAGAGAGAAATTTTTTGCTTGATGGATTTCGAGAATGATTTTGTTGATTATTGCATCATAAGATCCAAAAATACCTGAGTACGGGAACCTCCTCGAAAGATGAATGACGTTTTCACGGATTAATCTGGAATATGACGGGTATTCGGCTCGGCGCATGATTTCTCTGACTTTTCCCGGTCCTTCTAAAATAATTTGTTGTAAAAATGTACTGTACGTCTCTTCTGTATTCCAAAATCCTGTTGACAATAAAGTAAATAATTATTTATTATTAACACGAGTGATAGAAAAAACATTATCTATTTTCATCAATATTTTAGGATAAAAAGTAAATATATATTTATTTCTTCATATAAATAGTAAATATATATTTACTATTTGCTTTATTCAATACAAGAAAAAGGAGCGTTTTTTATGCTTTCATCCGGGTGCAGTTTGGAATCTATCCGCTTAGTGTAGCCAGTACGCCTGCCGGTTTAGCTGTAGGACCTCAAGACAACTATGAGCAAATTCAAATGGCCTTAAAACGTCTACGAGGAGGAGAATCTAAATCGCTGTTGCCAAGAATTTATCTCGTTTATACAGGACCTGCTGATTCGGAAGAGAAGCTTTTGTCGATCGTGGAGAAATATGTTCGTTTGGGATTAATGGGGGACTTGGTAGTAGGTTCTTTGGCTCCAAACATAGAAATGAATCACTGGCTCGCGCTTTTTAGGAAAATCATTAGAGAGTATGGTTCTTATATTGATTCGCTGCAAATAACGAATGAACCTAATTTGAGCTTTATGGACGGATCAAACCCTAACATCCTGCCATTGTTGGTGCAGGGGGTTTTTGCAGCAAAAGAAGAAGCAGAAGCAGCGAACGTTCGTGTGGATATCGGATTTGGATCTGTGCTGGATAACGGTCCAAAAGTGGTTCCGCATTTCTGGGAAAACCTTGCTGAAATTGGCGGAGAGGTTTTCATAGATTCTTTGGATTATGTCGCGCATAATTTTTATGTAGATGTATTTGAACAGCCGCTCTCATTGGAAAAAGTCCCAGCTTCCGTTGAGGACTTGCTGCGGCGTTTTCGTGAAGTGAATCTGAAGACAGCCGGTATACCTGATTGCATCCCTATTCGCATTACCGAAAACGGATGGCCTACGGGCAAAAACCCTTTTGTAGGCAAAGACAGATCTTACGAACATCAATCTGAAGTACTAGAGACGATCATACGGACCGTTTATAATCTGCATCTAGAACTCAATATCACACATTATGAGCTTTTTGGTCTCAGGGATGCAGACAGTTCCAAAGATGATCTCTTTCACCAATTTGGCATCATGCGGGATGATTATACTCCGAAACCGGCGTTTTATACATTTCAGCATTTGATACAGGAGTTGGGAATTTGAAATGGTTCACAAAGCCGAGAGGCAGGTGCGGCAGATGATTATAAAGTTTTTACAAATCTATGTGGATCGGCTGTTACTGCTATAGGACAGAGAAGAACAAATCGTTATAGCATCTTGACAGAGAGGCTGTATGATTTAAAATAAAACGCAACAGTAAAAATACTCTATCCATAAATTGTACAGGTATCAATCGATATGGTCGAATGATGGAAAAAGGAAGCTGCTCTGATGAGTAAAAAGAAGATATTTGAGATGAAAGAAAATGAAACCATTGATCAACTACTGGCACGAATGTCCGAAGAAGGATATAAACCCGTTAGAAGAACGGAAGAACCTATCTTTCAAGAAAAGAACATAAACGGAAAAATAGAATATGTTCCTGTTGGGCGAATCATAAAGTTTGAAGGGAAAAAAGAAGGTTAAACCCGAACGTTTTCTATTAAGATTGTTTTTATTGTTCGAAAAATTTTGTTGACAATGGCTTGTTTTCATTGTTAAGATGGAGTTGTCAACTCAATAGCCCTCATATAATCACGAGAATATGGCTCGTAAGTCTCTACCCGATTACCGTAAATAATCGGACTATGAGGGAAAGTAGCTATCTGGAAAACTGTGAATGAAAGAGGCATCTTCAGGATGGCGATTGCACTATGTTCTGAAAGCCGTTCATTCCATGTGCAGCGCCATTGGAAGAAGAAATCTTTCTTCGATGAGTCCTGCCATAAAAGGCTTTTAATTGGTCTTTTCTTACCCGGATTCACTGCTTTCTCTCAAAGAAAGTATGTGAAGCCGGGTTTTTTGTTATATAAGACTGCATCATGTGGAGGGATGGAAATGCCGGCGGAAGTAGGAGTGATTATGGGAAGCGCATCGGATTGGGAAACGATGAAAAACGCCTGTGAAGTATTGGATGAATTAGAAATTGAATATGAGAAAAAAGTCGTTTCGGCACATCGCACTCCTGATTTGATGTTTGATTATGCCGAAAGTGCCAGAGATCGAGGGATCAAAGTGATTATCGCAGGAGCGGGTGGAGCCGCGCATTTGCCGGGGATGGTAGCGGCTAAAACGACTCTTCCCGTGATCGGAGTTCCGGTTCAATCCAAAGCATTAAATGGTTTAGATTCCCTGTTATCGATCGTACAAATGCCCGGCGGCATCCCGGTGGCTACAGTAGCGATTGGGCGTGCCGGCGCCACGAACGCCGGTTTGCTGGCAGCGCAAATATTATCGATTGAGAATCCCGACATTGCCCGCAAATTGGAAAACCGACGAATTGAGCTGAAAGAAAAAGTACTAGAAAGCAGTGATCAACTTGACTAATCCAGTCATTATGCCAGGAAAAACGATTGGAATTATTGGCGGCGGCCAGCTAGGCAGAATGATGGCACTGGCAGCAAAAGAAAAAGGGTTTCGAATCGCTGTATTAGATCCTGCGGAAGATTCTCCGTGCGGTCAAGTGGCTGATGTGGAAATTACGGCGGCCTACGATGACCAAAACGCTTTGGCGCGGCTTGCTCAAATAAGCGATGTGATCACGTACGAATTTGAAAACATCGATTATGAGTCATTGCGGTGGCTCGAGCAAAGAGCCTATCTTCCGCAAGGAGCCGAATTGATTCGCATTACTCAGGATCGGATTTTAGAGAAAGATGCGATCACAAAAGCGGGTGTGCCGGTGGCCCCTTATGAAGTGATTTACGAAGAAAACGAACTATATGATAAGATAAAAAAGCTTGGTTATCCTGCTGTTTTAAAAACCTCAAGAGGCGGTTATGACGGAAAAGGCCAGTATGTGATTCGCCGCGAAAGCGAGATCGAAAAGGCAGCCGAATTGCTGCAATCAGGTCCGTGTGTATTGGAAAAATGGATTCCATTTACGACGGAAATTTCAGTGATTGTATTTCGCAATCCGGATCGCGAAGTCAGCTTTTTGCCCGTTGGCGAAAATATTCATGTCGAGAATATTTTGCATCAAACCATTGTTCCGGCAAGAGTGGACGGGGATGTCAAACAAAAAGCGGTGAAATTGGCGCTCAAGATCGCCGACTATTTGGAACTGATCGGAACGCTGGCGGTGGAGATGTTCGTGTGCTCAAACGGTGAGATTTATATAAATGAACTGGCCCCCAGACCGCACAATTCCGGCCATTATTCGATCGAAGCTTGCGAGGCGTCTCAATTTGAACAGCATATACGAGCGATTTGCAATTGGCCTTTCCAGAAAACGGAGTTGTTAAAACCGGCTGTTATGGTCAATGTTCTAGGCAAGCATTTAGAGGGGGCGTTAAACGAATTCCATCGCCACCCGGACTGGTCGTTTCATTTATACGGAAAAAAAGAAGCGAAAGAGAAAAGAAAAATGGGGCATATCACCGTCTTGACCGACGATCTTGTGAAAACATTGCAAGAAATAGACGATAGCAGGATTTGGAGCGCAAAAGAAGAAAAGATCGGAGGCAGTATAAGATGATCGATCGTTACACCCGCCCGGAGATGGGGGCGATTTGGACGGAGGAAAACCGCTTCAACGCTTGGCTGGAAGTGGAAATTCTTGCTTGCGAGGCGTGGGCGGAACTGGGAGTCATCCCGAAAGAAGATGTGAAAAAAATCCGGGAGAATGCAGGCTTTGATATTCGCCGCATTAAAGAAATTGAAGAAGAAACTCGCCATGATGTAGTGGCCTTTACAAGAGCCGTATCGGAGACGCTTGGCGAAGAGCGAAAATGGGTTCATTATGGATTGACGTCTACTGACGTTGTCGATACAGCCCTATCGTACTTGCTTAAGCAGGCAAATGAGATTTTGCTAAAAGATTTGGAAAACTTTATTGAAATTCTTCGCCAAAAAGCGAAAGAACATAAATATACCGTGATGATGGGAAGAACTCATGGAGTCCATGCGGAACCAACTACTTTTGGGTTAAAGATGGCGCTTTGGCACGAAGAAATGAAGCGGAATTTGGAACGGTTCAAACGAGCGGCTGAAGGAGTGCAGTACGGAAAAATCTCCGGAGCCGTTGGCACTTATGCGAATATCGATCCATTTGTTGAACAATATGTATGCCAAAAATTAGGCCTCAAACCGGCGCCTATTTCCACTCAAACGCTTCAGCGCGACCGTCACGCATACTACATGAGCACGCTCGCTTTAATCGCGACGTCGATCGAAAAATTTGCCGTGGAAATTCGCGGACTTCAAAAGAGCGAAACGAGAGAAGTGGAGGAGTTTTTCGCGAAAGGCCAAAAAGGATCATCGGCCATGCCTCATAAACGGAATCCGATCGGATCGGAAAACATGACAGGAATGGCCCGTGTGGTAAGAGGGTATATGCAAACTGCATATGAAAACGTACCGCTATGGCACGAACGGGATATTTCCCATTCTTCTGCGGAACGCATTATTTTGCCTGATGCGACGATTGCCCTTAATTACATGCTCAATCGCTTCGGCAATATCGTGAAAAATTTGACCGTCTATCCGGAAAATATGAAACGAAATATGGAAAAGACGCTTGGTCTTATTTATTCACAACGCGTTTTGCTCGCCCTGATTGAAAAAGGCCTTACACGTGAAGAGGCATATGACACCGTTCAGCCGCGGGCCATGGAGGCTTGGGAAAAACAAGTGCCGTTCCGTCAACTAGTAGAAAGCGATGAAAAAATTACCTCGAAGTTGACAAAAGAAGAAATCGATGATTGCTTCGATTACCACTATCATTTAAAACATGTCGATACGATTTTTGATCGTCTCGGTTTGAACGACTAAGCAAAAGAGGCTGACTTTTAGGCTGTTTCTTGCGTTTGCAAAAAAGGCAAGAGGGCTTAAAGCGGTCGGCCTCTCTTAAAACCGCTGTATTCGGAAGATTATCAATATTCCAAAATGAGGTGGACAACTTGAAAAAAGGCGAGCTTTTGTATGAAGGAAAAGCGAAAAAGATTTATGCAACCGACCAAGAAGATATTCTATTCGTGGAATATAAAGATTCCGCGACCGCTTTTAACGGAGAGAAAAAAGCGGAAATTGCCGGAAAAGGAAGCCTCAACAACCAAATTAGCAGTTTTATTTTTACGAAAATGAAAGAAGAGTTGGATCTGCCGACTCATTTTATCCAACAAGTTTCAGATCATGAGCAGCTGATCAAACGAGTGAAGATTATCCCGCTTGAAGTCGTGGTTCGAAACGTTTCTGCAGGAAGCATGGCGAAAAGGCTGGGGATAGAAGAAGGGATCCCGTTAGAAGAGCCTATCATAGAATTCTACTTAAAGGACGACGAACTTGGGGATCCTTTGATCATAGAAGACCATATTCGCTTCTTAAAAATCGCTTCTTCTGAAGAAATGGAACAAATCAAAAAGATGGCGTTGAAAGTCAACCAGTTTTTAATTTCCTTATTTGATTCCTTAAATATTCGTTTGATCGATTTCAAATTGGAATTTGGCAAAGAGCCTCAAGGACAAATTTTGCTTGCGGATGAAATTTCGCCTGATACATGCAGGCTTTGGGAAAAAGAAACGAATCGGAAGCTGGATAAAGACGTGTTTCGCCGCAATCTTGGCAATTTAATCGATGCCTATACCGAAGTGCTTACGAGATTAGGAGGGAAAACACATGTATAAAGTGAAAGTTTTTGTGACACTCCGTGAAAGCGTATTGGATCCTCAAGGGGGTGCTGTCCAGCGTTCCCTTCACAGCCTTGGATTCGGACAGGTGGAGGATGTCCGTATAGGAAAATATATGGAGCTGACTGTGAAGGAGAGCGATCAAGACATCGATGTCGTGGTCAGAGAAATGTGTGAGAAATTATTGGCCAACCCGGTGATAGAGGAATTTCGTTATGAGATAGAGGAGGGTGTCATCCAGTGAAATTTGCGGTGATTGTCTTTCCCGGTTCCAATTGCGATGCCGATATGTACCACGCCGTCAAAGATGAATTGGGGGAAGAAGCGGAATTCGTTTGGCACGATGCTGATGATCTGAGCGGATATGACGGTATTTTGCTCCCGGGGGGCTTTTCATACGGCGATTATTTGCGGTCAGGCGCCATTGCCCGCTTTTCTAAAGTGATGGAAAAAGTGGTCGAAGCGGCAGAAGAAGGGAAACCGATTCTTGGCGTTTGCAATGGATTTCAGATTTTGCTGGAATCAGGGCTTTTACCTGGCGCCATGAGAAAAAACGATCAATTAAAGTTTATTTGCAAAACGGTAGAACTGACTGTAGAAAATAATGAAACGATGTTTACAAACGGTTATGAATTAGGGGAGACGATCCGAATCCCTATCGCTCATGGCGAAGGCAACTACTATTGCGATGACAAGACGATTGAAACGTTAAAGCTTAACAAGCGAATTGTCTTTACGTATCAGAACAATCCGAACGGTTCTGTTGCCGACATTGCCGGGATTATCAATGAAAAAGGGAATGTACTTGGGATGATGCCGCATCCTGAAAGAGCGGTGAACGAACTGCTGGGCAGCAGTGATGGCCTTAAGCTTTTCCAATCGATTGTCAAACAGTGGAGGGAATCGTATGCTACTACGCACTGAACCAAAACCGGATGAGATAAAAGAAAATAAATTGTATCGGCAAATGGGTCTTAGTGACCAAGAATTTGCGCAAATTGAATCGATTTTGGGAAGGCTTCCCAACTACACGGAAACCGGTCTTTTTTCTGTCATGTGGTCGGAACACTGCAGCTATAAAAATTCAAAAGTAGTGCTAAAAAAATTCCCCACAGAGGGAGAAGGAGTTTTGCAAGGACCGGGGGAAGGAGCCGGCATTGTCGATATCGGTGATGGCCAGGCAGTCGTTTTTAAAATCGAAAGCCATAACCACCCTTCTGCCATTGAACCGTATCAAGGTGCGGCAACCGGTGTGGGGGGAATTATCCGCGATGTGTTTTCCATGGGGGCAAGGCCGGTAGCTTTGTTGAATTCTTTAAGATTTGGAGAATTGGAGTCTTCCAGAGTCCGATATTTATTTCAAGAAGTAGTGGCAGGCATCGCCGGCTATGGAAATTGCATCGGCATTCCAACGGTTGGGGGCGAGGTGCAATTTGATCCTTCTTATGAAGGGAATCCGCTGGTGAACGCAATGTGTGTCGGCTTGATCGATCATCAAGATATTCAGAAAGGCCAAGCGGTAGGGGTAGGCAATTCCGTCATGTATGTCGGTGCGAAAACAGGACGCGACGGAATTCACGGGGCCACTTTTGCTTCGGAGGAATTAAGTGAGCAATCTGAAGAAAAGCGCCCGGCTGTTCAAGTGGGGGATCCCTTTATGGAAAAGCTGCTGCTAGAAGCCTGTCTTGAATTGGTGAAATCAGATGCACTTGTCGGAATTCAAGATATGGGAGCAGCCGGATTGACCAGTTCAGCGGCCGAAATGGCAAGCAAAGCCGGATCGGGAATCGAAATGAACCTCGATCTTGTGCCTCAACGGGAAACGGGCATGACTCCTTATGAAATGATGCTGTCCGAATCGCAGGAGAGAATGCTGATCGTTGTCAAAAAAGGAAGAGAGGAAGAAGTCGTTTCTCTTTTTCAAAAGTATGGATTGGAAGCAGTCGTCGTCGGAAAAGTAACGGATGATTCCATGTTGAGACTGACTCATCGCGGCGAAGTCGTAGCGGAAGTTCCGGTCGATGCATTGGCGGAAAATGCTCCGGTTTACCATAAACCTTCTAAAGAACCGGACTATTTCCGTGAATTTCAGCAAATCGATGCACCGGCACCTGAAGTGAAAGATTTTAAAGAAACGCTGATCAAACTGCTTTCGCAGCCGACCATTGCGAGCAAAGAATGGGTGTACCAGCAGTATGACTATCAAGTTCAAACGAATACAGTCGTAGCGCCTGGCTCAGATGCGGCGGTCATTCGAATCCGCGGGACGAAAAAAGCGCTGGCGATGACAACAGACTGCAATTCCCGCTATCTCTATCTTGACCCGGAAACAGGAGGAAAAATCGCAGTCGCTGAAGCCGCTCGCAATATTGTTTGCGCAGGCGGTAAACCTCTCGCTATTACGGACTGCTTGAATTTTGGCAGCCCGGAAAAGCCGGAAATCTTTTGGCAGCTGGAAAAAGCGGTGGATGGAATGAGCGAAGCCTGTAAGACGCTTCAAACTCCGGTCATCGGCGGGAACGTATCGCTTTACAATGAAACAAACGGTGCGGCAATATATCCGACTCCTGTCGTTGGCATGGTTGGACTGATTGAAGACGTGGCTCACATTACTAAACAAACGTTTGAACAAGCGGGCGATTATATTTACGTCGTGGGGAAAGCGAACAACGATTTCGGCGGCAGCGAACTTCAAAAAATGCTGGAAGGTCGTATTTTCGGTAAAGCGCCGGAAATCGATTTAGCGGTAGAACAAAAAAGGCAGCAAGCTATTCTGCAAGCTATTAAAAGGAAAACCGTACAATCTGCTCATGATATTTCCGAAGGGGGATTGGCTGTCGCGTTGTCAGAGTGTTTGTTTGGCACTGGCTTAGGAGCGGATATAAAAATTGAAGGCGAGGCCGTTTGCGAACTGTTTAGCGAAACGCAATCACGTTATGTGTTATCGGTGAAACCGGAACATCGCAGCCTTTTTGAAACGATTGTGACGGACGCGGTGTGCGTAGGCCGCGTTGTCGACGAACCGCTTTTAACGATTCGATCTGCTGAAAATGAATCGATTTTGCAGGCGCAAGTGAGTGAGCTTGAACAAGCCTGGAAAGGAGCTATCCCATGCTTGCTGAAATAAAAGGATTAAACGAAGAATGCGGAGTGTTTGGCGTTTGGGGACATGAAAATGCTGCTCAGATCACGTATTACGGCCTTCATAGTTTACAGCACCGCGGTCAAGAAGGAGCCGGAATTGTCGTAACGGACGGCTGCGAATTAAAGGGGTTAAAAGGGGAAGGGTTAGTGACAGAGATTTTCAGCCGTGAAGCCATCCACAATTTGCATGGATACGGTGCAATCGGCCATGTCCGTTACGCGACAGCAGGCGGAGGAGGGTACGAAAACGTTCAGCCCCTTCTCTTCCATTCCCAGACCGGGAGCTTGGCCCTCGCTCACAATGGCAATTTGGTCAATGCCACCATGCTCAAATATCAGCTGGAAGCTCAAGGAAGCATTTTTCAAACCAGTTCGGATACAGAAGTACTTGCTCATTTAATTAAAAGAAGTGGTTTTGTCCATTTGAAAGATCAGGTCAAAAACGCGTTAACCATGCTAAAAGGCGCATACGCATTTCTGATCATGACGGAAACGGAGTTGATGGTTGCCCTCGATCCGAACGGATTAAGACCGCTTTCCGTTGGACGGCTCGGGGATGCGGTGTGCATCGCTTCGGAAACATGTGCATTTGATGTTGTCGGTGCTCAATTCGTCCGGGAGGTGGAGCCGGGGGAATTGATCATCATCAACAATGAAGGAATGTATTCGGAGCCGTTTGCGTTAAAAAGCAATCAAGCCATTTGTACAATGGAATACGTTTATTTTTCCCGCCCTGACAGCAACCTTCACGGGATTAATGTGCATAGCGCCAGAAAGAGCATGGGGAAAAAATTAGCCGAAGAAGCGGGCATCGAAGCGGATGTCGTCACGGGAGTTCCGGATTCCAGCATTTCCGCTGCCATCGGCTATGCAGAAGCTTCCGGTATTCCATATGAACTGGGCCTCATCAAAAACCGCTACGTCGGACGCACGTTTATCCAGCCATCCCAGTCGCTGCGCGAACAAGGAGTGAAAATGAAGCTTTCTGCCGTTCGCGGTGTCGTCAATGGGAAAAGAGTGATTATGGTGGATGATTCGATTGTCCGTGGTACGACCAGCAAACGAATTGTTCAGCTTTTGAGAGAAGCAGGTGCCAAAGAAGTTCATGTTGCCATCAGTTCGCCCCCCATTACCCATCCGTGTTTCTATGGGATTGACACATCAACGAAAGAAGAATTAATTGCTTCTTCTCATTCTGTAGAAGAAATCAAACAATTGATTGGCGCGGATTCTTTAACTTTTTTAAGCCTTGAAGGAATGATCGAGGCCATTGGCCATGCAAAAGACGGAAATCATTGCGGGCAATGCTTAGCCTGTTTTACCGGAAAATATCCGACGGAGATATATCCCGCAGGAAAAGAACAGATGGTGACTTTATCTTAGTCGAAATGGTTTCCCAATACATTGTTAGAAGGACGCAAATGGAGGAGGACCGGGAATGGCAAAATCATATAAGTCGGCTGGAGTGGATATAGAAGCAGGGTATGAAGCAGTTGAACGAATCAAAAAACATGTCGAACGGACGAAAAGGCTTGGGGTGATGGGAGCACTTGGAAGTTTCGGCGGTTTGTTTGATTTATCCGTCCTCCAGCTTAAAGAACCTGTTCTCGTATCAGGTACAGATGGTGTGGGAACCAAATTAAAAATTGCTTTTATGATGGATAAGCACGATACGATCGGCATCGATTGCGTCGCCATGTGTGTCAATGACATCCTCGTTCAAGGAGCCAGTCCGATCTTTTTTCTCGATTATCTCGCTTGCGGGAAAAATGAGCCGGAGAAAATAGAACAAATTGTGAAAGGAATTGCTGACGGCTGCGAACAAGCAGGGTGCGCCTTAATCGGAGGAGAGACAGCAGAAATGCCGGGCATGTACGCTCCCGGGGAATATGATCTGGCCGGCTTTGCGGTAGGGGCGTGCGAAAAAAGCGAGCTCATTTCGGGAAGTGCAATTAGGCCAGGTGATGTTTTGATCGGTCTTCCATCAAGCGGAATTCATAGCAATGGCTATTCTTTGGTGAGAAAAATCTTCTTTGAAGAGCATCGATTGCACATCGACTCTCAATTGGACGGTTTGAAGGGGACACTGGGAGAAGCATTGATTGAACCGACACGAATTTATGTCAAGAAAATCCAAAGTATTCATAAAAAAGGTACAATTAAAGGGATGGCCCATATTACAGGCGGAGGCTTTATTGAAAATATACCTCGTGCTCTGCCGGCCGGATACGGTGCGGAAATTGCAGAAGGCACATGGGAAATACCAGCCATTTTCGAAGTGCTAAAAGAATATGGAAAACTGGATCGGAAAGAAATGTATAATATTTTTAACATGGGAATTGGGCTGGTCTTGATCGTCGCAGCAGCGGATGCGGAGTCTGTTTTAAATGATCTTGAACAAATAGGAGAAAAAGCGTTCAAAATCGGCCAGGTGGTTCCTCAAGAGGGAATCCGCATTTCCTGATTGGAGAGGTTGGATACTAATGAAAAAAGTGGCGATATTCGCGTCTGGAAACGGCAGCAATTTTCAGGCGCTGGCAGAAGCAAGTTTAAGAAAGGAACTAAACGCGGACATCTGCTTGCTTGTATGCGATCAGCCGGAAGCTTACGTAGTCAAACGGGCACGCCATTTGGGGATTCCTGTGTTTTCCTTTCGAGCAAAAGAGTATCCTTCCAAAGAGGCGTTTGAAAACGAAATTGCATCAGAGTTAGCCAAAAGGGGAGTCGAATGGATCATCCTTGCCGGCTACATGCGTTTGATCGGCTCTACACTCTTAAATCGTTATCGCAACCGTATCGTGAATATTCATCCTTCGCTTTTGCCGGCGTTTCCAGGAAAAGATGCCATTGGACAAGCTTTGGACGCTGGCGTAAAAGTGACGGGGGTTACCATCCATTTTGTCGATGAAGGAATGGATACCGGGCCGATCATCGCTCAACAAAGCGTCAACATTTTGGCTGAGGACACAAGAGAAACGCTTCAGAAAAAAATCCAGGCTGTTGAACATGAGTTATATCCGAAAACCATCAATGAATTATTGGATGAATAGAAAGGGAGATCAACTATGAAAAGACGGGCATTAATCAGTGTTTCCAATAAAGAAGGGATCGTGGAGTTTGCAAAAGGGCTAGTTTCTTTAGGATTTGAGATTCTTTCAACCGGCGGCACCAAAACGATCTTGGCGGAAAACGGAATCCCGGTCACAGCTGTCGAAGAAATAACTGGATTTCCGGAAATATTGGAAGGCCGTGTGAAGACTCTTCATCCTCTTATTCATGGCGGGCTGTTGGCGAAATGGGATCACGAACTGCATCAACGGCAAATGAACGAACAAGGAATTGAACCCATCGAAATCGTTTGCGTCAATTTGTATCCTTTCCAACAAACGATTGAAAAAGCGGATGTTACTCCGGAAGAAGCTATTGAAAATATTGATATCGGCGGGCCGACTATGCTTCGATCCGCAGCGAAAAACCATGAGTATGTCACGGTGCTGGTCGATGCGGCTGATTACGGAAAAGTGCTGGACGAGCTGAAAGAAAACGGGAAAGTCAGCAAAGAAACTAAGAGAAAACTGGCTGCCAAAGTATTTAGGCATACGGCTGCTTACGATGCTTTAATTTCGCAATATATGACCCGTCTTGCCGGCGAAGAGAATCCGGAGAGAGTCACTTATACATATGAATTGAAACAAACGCTTCGCTATGGTGAAAATCCGCACCAAAAGGCGGCTTTTTATCAAAAACCGCTCGGTTCGGATTTTTCCATTGCCAGAGCCAAGCAATTGCATGGCAAAGAACTTTCTTATAATAACATTCGCGATGCGGACGCTGCTTTGCAAATCATTAAAGATTTTCAAGAACCGGCTGCCGTTGCGGTCAAACATATGAATCCGTGCGGAGTGGGCATCGGGAATTCAATAGAAGAAGCCTACGCAAAAGCTTACGAAGCGGATCCAGTTTCTATTTTTGGAGGGATTGTGGCGCTTAATCGGCCGGTCGGAAAAGAGCTGGCGGAAAAACTGCATGAAATTTTCCTTGAGATTGTGGTGGCTCCTGAATTTTCAGAGGAAGCGCTGGACATTTTAACCAAGAAGAAAAATATTCGGCTGTTAGTCCTTCCGTTTACGGGCGAGAAGAAAAAAGAAGAAGTATTGACATCGGTTGAAGGCGGCCTCTTAGTCCAAGATCCGGATACGTTCTCGCTGGATGAAGCTGAGCTGAAGACGGTGACGAAGAGAGAGCCTACTGCAGAAGAATGGGAAGCTTTGAAGCTTGGATGGAAGGTAGTCAAGCATGTGAAGTCCAATGCCATCGTGGTGGCCAACAAAGAAAGAACGTTAGGAATCGGAGCAGGACAAATGAATCGCGTCGGCGCTGCCAAAATTGCTCTTGAACAAGCCGGCGACTTGGCAAAAGGAGCTTGCCTTGCTTCAGATGCCTTTTTCCCGATGGACGACACGGTAGAAGCTGCAGCCAAAGCAGGAATCACCGCTATTATCCAGCCGGGAGGATCGATCCGTGATGAGGATTCCATTAAAAAGGCGGATGAATACGGAATCGCAATGGTGTTTACAGGCGTTCGTCATTTTAAACATTAAACGGTTTGGGGAAGTATGAAAAGGCCCGACGATCGACAGTCTTGTTTTGACAGGGCTTTTTACCTCCCCTAATCTTTGAGGGCGAATGAGAATATGAGAAAAGAGGTGGCTGGTTTGAAGATCCTTGTGGTCGGCAGAGGCGGACGGGAGCATGCGATCTGCAAAAAGCTGAATGAAAGCGTGCTTGTTGAAAAAGTATTTTGTGCTCCAGGCAATGCCGGTATTGCTGAAGATGCGGAGTTAGTGAATATAGACGAAATGGATTTTGCCGGTTTAGCCGATTTTGCGGAAAGACAAGACATTGAATTAACGGTAATCGGTCCGGAAAATCCATTGGCTGTCGGAATTGTGGATTATTTTCAACAGCGTGGATTAGCGGTTTTCGGACCAAATCGAAAGGCAGCTCAGTTAGAAAGCAGCAAATCATTTGCAAAAGAATTGATGAAGAAGTATCAGATCCCTACAGCATCCTATGCCGTATTTGAAGAGTTCGAGGAAGCAAAAGCTTATATTGTCCAACACGGGGCTCCTATCGTGCTAAAAGCAGATGGGCTTGCAGCCGGAAAAGGGGTTACCGTGGCCATGACGTTGGAAGAAGCGTTATCGGCCCTTGAAGAAATGCTTTTGAATCAGAAATTTGGCGAAGCGTCGTCCAAATTGGTGATTGAAGAATATCTGCAAGGGGAAGAATATTCTCTGATGGCCTTTGTTCAAGGCGAAAAAGTATATCCCATGGTCGCTGCCCAAGACCATAAGCGGGCGTATGACGGCGATAAAGGACCGAACACAGGCGGGATGGGGGCTTATTCACCGGTCCCTCATTTGCCGGCTGACATCGTCGAACAATCCGTCCGCGAAATTTTGGAGCCATGTGCAAAGGCAATGGTGAAAGAAGGATGTCCGTTCACAGGGGTTATCTTTGCCGGCTTGATGATGACAAAACAAGGTCCAAAAACGATCGAATTTAATGCCCGTTTTGGAGACCCTGAAACTCAAGTCGTTTTGCCGCGATTGGAATCCGATTTGGCGCAGGTGTTTTTAGATGTGCTGGCTGGAAAAGATCCACAACTCAAATGGAAAGAGGAAGCGGTTCTTGGGGTTGTATTAGCTTCAGAAGGCTACCCGGGATCGTATCAAAAAGGAGTCCCCATCAAGGGATTAGATGAAATTGAGCAGGCGACGGTTTATCATGCGGGAACGATTCGAAGTGAGAAAGGAGCCATTTGTTCCGACGGCGGCCGCGTTCTGTTGGTTGCGGCTAGCGGTGCATCGGTAGAAGCAGCCCAGCAGCAAGTCTACCGGGAAATGAAAAAATTGGATCAGGCAGGATTTTTTTACCGAAAAGATATCGGTGCAAGGGCTATTGCTCGTTTCTCCTCTTAGACATGCGGAAAAAAATATAGATGAGAGCAGCAATACTTCCAATGAGAAGAATAAGTGCAAATGACGAGTGTGTGATATATTCCATAAACGTCCGATTGTACATTTTTCGTTCACTCCTTTTGGTCAGTTGAAATTGCCTTTCATAGTGCTTAATGCTTAACTCTTGTCATCAACCGCCTGATAGTTTCTTTTGAAACATTCAGGCGGCATTTCAAGATTGTTCAGGCTATTCGCTTTCTGTTTAAGTGCCTTCTTATTGGTAGACCGCGCCCTCCTATTTGAAAAAGACGTTCTGACGCAATTTAATGTTATTTAGACTGTCATCAATCTCGTGAAAGCTGATTTTGAAAAAAACTTCTCGAGGATTTAGATATTTATGACGGATTGTAAGGAATGTCGATGTCTTCCTTACGGTCCGCCTGATTTTGTTGATTCTGTTGGTTTTGCTGATTTTGACGGTTTTGGTTATTCTGCTGGTTCATGAAAGAACCGTTTTCCCATAGGTCGGTCAGCGGACAATATTGTAAAATTCCTTCTCCAACCCGCATGGCCCCTAGGAAAGCGATGAACAAATACGATTGTCGCCAAGGCTTTTTGGAAAGCTTAGCTGTCCCCCATGCAAGCATTGTGAGTCCGCAGGTTATTCGAATCAAAGCATTCAAAATGCCGATATTTTGTTTTACTTTCAAAGGGATCGCCTCTTTTCACTAAATTTTCAAACTTTACATTCTTTTTACCCTGAGTTTGTCGCCAAAATATGGTACTATTAAAATTACCATTTTTTCCTTGAATATCAGTAAACATCGCCACTGCAAAAAGCGGAAAAAGGATGATTCCGTTTTTGACATAGTACCGAATGAAACAGGCGGAATGTTTAGCTATTCACTTCATCTTTTCAGCAAAGGACAGTTTTTTCAATGACAGCTTTTTTTCATTCAGCAAAAGAGCTTTTTGTGTATGATTCATCCGTTCAGCATAAGCCCATATATTTAAAGAGGAGAACGGGAAGAATCCATAGTAGAAAGTTTTAATACAATTAGGAGGGCCCTTAATTATGTTAGAACAGCATTATCGGTGGAAAAACAGACAGCTCAGAGATCATGTGGCAGTGATTGACGGAGAAAAGCCTCCGAATATATTGCTGAAAAACGCGCGATTTTTGCATTCCACAATGCGAAGATGGATGGAAGCCAATATTTGGATCGCAAACGACCGCATCGTTTATGTCGGGGAGAAACTGCCGCAAAAGCTAGACGGATGTGAAGTAGTAAACTGTGAAAATTTTACGCTTGTGCCTGGTTACATTGAGCCGCATGTTCATCCTTTTCAACTTTATAATCCCCAGTCATTTGCCGAATATGCATCTCAATCAGGAACAACGAGTTTCGTCAGCGATAATCTTGTGTTGTTCTTGTTTTTAAAAAATAAGAAAGCGTTTTCTTTGATGAATGAGTTAAATAAGCTTCCGTTCTCTTTGTTTTGGTGGTGCCGGTATGATCCGATGACGGAACTGAATCAAGAGGATGAAAAATTTTCGCATAGAGATGTCAAATCATGGATTGAAAGCGGGTTTGTTATCCAAGGGGGAGAGCTGACTGGATGGCCAAAATTGTTGGACGGAGATGATATGATTCTTCACTGGATACAGGAAACAAAGAGGCTTGGAAAAAGAATTGAAGGTCATTTTCCGGGAGCTTCGGAGAAAACGCTTACGAAAATGACGCTTTTAGGAGCAGATGGCGACCATGAATCGATGACCGGAAAAGATGTGTACAAACGACTGATGCAAGGATATACGGTAGCTTTGCGCCATTCTTCCATACGTCCAGATTTAGAAATCCTTTTAAGAGAAATTCGGGAAATGGGTTTGGATCAGTATGATCAAATGACGTTTACAACGGATGGCTCTTTTCCCTCTTTCTATGAAGACGGGGTGATCGACCGTATGATCGCCAAAGCGTTGGAATTTGGCGTTCCGACGATGGATGCTTACCAAATGGCCAGCTATAATGTCGCAAAGCATTATCGAATCGATCATTATTACGGTATGATTGCTCCTGGACGAGTAGCCAATATTAATTTTCTGGAAAACGAAAACAATCCGACGCCTGTTTCCGTTTTGTCGAAAGGACAGTGGGTCAAAAAGAACGGAACGAAGGTGTATCATGGCCATCCGATCAAATGGGAAAATTGGGGCTTGAAACCAATATCGTTCCATTGGGATTTAAAAAAAGAAGATCTGCAGTTTTCAATGCCGTTTGGCATCCAGATGGTCAACGATGTTATTACGAAGCCGTATTCACTAACAAGGGATATTTCATTGGATCAACTTCCGGAGGATGATGAAAGCTTTTTGCTGTTATTGGACCGAAACGGACAATGGCGGGTGAGCACAGTGTTAAAAGGTTTTGACAATCGAGTGCAAGGTCTTGCTTCATCCTTTTCAAGCACTGGCGATATTGTATTGATCGGAAAACGCAAAGAAGAAATGCGTCGAGCTTTTCAAAGAATGAAAGAGATCGGGGGAGGAATTGTTCTTGCGGAAAACGGCAAAGTCATTCATGAAATCTCCCTTAAGCTTTCCGGCATGATGTCAGATCAGAGCATGGAAGAGTTGATCAAAGAAGAAAAAAGGATGAAAAAATTGTTAATCGACCGCGGCTATTCTTTTTCTGATCCTTTTTACACACTGCTTTTTCTGTCAGCTACCCATTTGCCGTATATTCGTGTTACTTCGCGCGGCATCTATGATGTCATGAAAAAAACTATACTCTTTCCCACTATAATGCGTTAAAATAATGAAATACAGACATATCAATTCCATTTTCAAAAATATCGGGAAAAGGAGTATGAATCGTTGATGCAAATTGATAAATTGCGCGGCAAAGAGTTGGATCAGCTTTTTCAGGCAGTTTTATCGTTAAAAGATTTAGAAGAATGCTATCGTTTTTTTGATGATTTGTGCACGGTTAATGAAATTCAATCTCTTGCGCAGCGCCTTGAAGTGGCCAGAATGCTCCAGGAAGGGAAAACGTACCACAAAATTGAGAATGAAACCGGCGCCAGCACCGCTACCATTTCCCGCGTGAAGCGCTGTTTGAATTATGGAAATGATGCTTATCGAATGGTATTAGATAGAATCAAAAATGAAAAAGAGCAAAGCGGCGAATGATGACGGGGGATTTTCCTCCGTTTTCTTGCTTCTAGCATGGCTTATTGGAGTTTGAAGCGATAAGGATTGCCCTTGAGTAGCCTTGCTACCAAGTATGAAGTTATTGAAAAAGAAAGACTTAATTATAAAAAATGAAGCGGGTGGCAATTATGTCAATCTTTCAATTAACGAATAGAAAATATAAGAAGATTGTGGAATGGGTTAGAGAACACAGTTACGGTATAGAATCCCTGGAAAAATGCGGGATTAATGATTTTGATTTTTTAGAAAATATATTAAAGGATAAGCAAATCGTTTGGTTGGGTGAAAATGGACATGGAATTGCAGAGCATAATCTTTTAAAATCCAAACTTATTGAATTCTTATATCACAAAATGGGATTCAAGGTAATAGCATTTGAAAGCGGCCTAAGTGAATGCTATAGCGCTAACTACTTTAAAGATGCTATTTCTGTAAATGAACTTATGGATAAATCAATATTTTCTTTATGGAAAACAGAAGAAACGCTACCTTTGTTTGAATTAATAAAAGGATCTGATTTGAATCTTATAGGATTTGATTTTCAACCTTCATCCAAACAAAACTTATTTGTAGATCTGTTGGACAAACTGGATATTGATTTACCCTTAAAATTCAAATTAAGTATAAAAGCTTTGGATAAAGCAACAATGGATTGGTATATGCGTATTGGTAAGTTAAAGGGAGAAGGGAAGAAAATACCAAAACATATTATGCAAGAGTATTTGGAAACCCAAAAAGAATTAACAGAATTGTTCTCCTCGCTACATAAGACATTAGAGGAGTTGGAAAAAGAGTTTATTAGCAAAGATATGCATATATATTTTCAATTAATTCAAAGAGTCATAGAAAATAGACGCCTTTTATTATCAAACCTTGCCACTGGACATCGTACTTATCAGAAAATTAGAGATCAAATTATGGCATACAATCTAGAATGGATTTGTGAAAAATTATACCCGAATGAAAAAATTATAGTATGGGCACACAACTCCCATATTTATAAAAATTATGAAAATTTAATCAAATACAAACCTATGGGATCATTAATGAGTCCAGAGATGGTTAGTAAATCCTATTATCTCGGACTGTTTATGTATGAAGGGAAGGCGGCCTTAAATAATAAAACAATATATGATTTAGTTAAACCTCCCAAAAAGAGTCTTGAAGATTATATGAACCATAATAAATCATCGATATCTTTCATTGATTTTTCAGATGTATCACCCAACGAATTGAACAAATGGATTTTTAACAAAACTCTTATATTAGAATCAGGAACAATGCAAAAATTAATTACTCCAGCGCAGCAGTTGGACGGTATTTTCTTTATAAAAAAAGTTTCACCACCTCATTATCTTTAAGATGACTTTCATTGTATGATCATCAGAAGTCTTCCTATAAATTGCCGTTTTTGGCTTTTAGCGGTCTATGGCTCATTTTGAAGCATTACAAATCAGTATGTTTGATGTCAAAGTGAACTTATATTTTTTCTTGTCTTGTAACGTACGTTGTTTAGTTGGATTACTTCTTTAGATATGCGTTTACTCTTTCTATCGCGGTGCAACATTTGTCTCTATACTACAATACATTTTTGACTTCTTTGATCTTTTGGACTTCTATTTCTCATGATCCTAGAGTATCAAACTCATCATCCAATTGAAGATTAAATCAGGAAAAGAGATTAACTTTTATACCCGAAATATTGACTCCAATCCACTTAAAAAGACAATCGGCTATATTGACAATTCAAGGCGTTGATTTTTACGCTAACAAATTCGTATTGGTACAAAGCGATTCCACCGCAATTTTTATATTCTGATATTTTTGAAAAAAATACTTTTATTATCCAATAAATGAGTATAAATCTTCAATATTTTTCGCTGTCCGGATAAGAAAAAGGCGTTCACAAATCAAAGGAGAATCGTTCGATGACCTGTGTGGGTGTTTTTGTCACCAAAAAGAAAACTGGTGTTTTATATTTTTGGGGATTTATGACAAAAAATAGAAACGCTTCATTTCCTTCTTTTCCGGTTTTAGCAGAGCAAAACAAATGCTATAATGGTTAGATGAAATCATGAAATGGAGGGCATTTGGATGTATGATGTGCGCGAGTGGCGCCATGTGTTCAAACTGGACCCAAATAAAGAAATAGATGATGATAGTTTAGAGAAAATTTGCGAATCAGGAACGGACGCGGTGATCGTCGGCGGCACGGATGGAGTCACACTCGACAAAGTGCTTCATTTAATGGCGAGAATCCGCCGCTACACGGTTCCTTGTGTATTGGAAGTTTCTACGCTTGAAGCGATCACGCCGGGGTTTGATCTTTATTTTATTCCCATGGTATTAAACAGCTCCAAAGTCGATTGGGTGCTGGGGCTTCATCATCAAGCGTTAAAAGAATACGGCGAATTAATGAATTGGGATGAAGTGCTCGCGGAAGGCTACTGCATTTTAAATGGCGATTCCAAAGCAGCGCAATTAACCGAGGCAAATACGGAATTAGATATAGAAGATGCTGTTGCTTATGCGCGTTTGGCGGAAAAGATGCTGCATTTGCCAATCTTTTATTTGGAATACAGCGGCACATATGGGGATCCCCAGCTTGTGAAAAAAGTAAAAGAAACATTGACCGATACGGTTGTTTTTTACGGCGGCGGCATACAATCTCCTGAAGAAGCAGCCGAGATGGGGGCGGTTGCCGATGTTATTGTAGTAGGAAACGTCCTTTATACCGATTTGGAAAGTGCTTTAAAAACCGTTGAAATGGTGAAAAAGATTCCGCGCCGGTAGAGAAAAATCGGTTATAATAAGAACAAATGTTCTAACGGTGGTGAAAACATGCAATTTTTAACGGAAAAGCTGTTAAGCGGATTGAATAAAGAGCAGCAGGAAGCGGTGAAAACAACGGAAGGGCCGCTTCTTATTATGGCCGGAGCAGGTTCCGGAAAAACGAGAGTACTGACCCACCGAATTGCCTATTTAATGGTGGAAAAAGCAGTCAATCCATATAATATTCTGGCGATTACTTTCACCAATAAGGCAGCGCGCGAAATGAAAGAACGTGTTGGCCAATTGATGGGCGGCGCGGCGGAAGAAGTATGGATCTCAACCTTCCACTCCATGTGCGTTCGCATTTTAAGAAGAGATATAGACCGGATTGGCTTTAACAGGAATTTTACGATTTTGGACACAACCGATCAGCAGTCCGTAATCAAAGGCATTTTAAAAGATAAAAATTTGGACCCTAAGAAATTTGATCCCAGAGCCATTCTCGGTACGATCAGTTCTTTAAAGAATGAATTGATCGATCCGGAATCTTACAGCAAACAAGCGGGCAGCTATTATGAACGGATTGTCAGCGAAGTATATGAAGAATATCAAAAACGATTGCGGAAAAATCAATCGCTCGACTTTGATGACCTCATTATGACGACGATTCATCTGTTCCAACGAGTGCCGGACGTTCTCGAGTATTATCAACGCAAATTTCAATATATACATGTGGATGAATATCAAGACACGAATAAAGCCCAATACTTGCTCGTAAAGCTTTTGGCATCGCGTTTTCAAAATTTATGCGTGGTCGGAGACAGCGATCAGTCGATTTATCGTTGGCGCGGGGCGGATATTTCCAACATTTTATCGTTCGAAAAAGACTATCCGAATGCCCGTGTCATCCTGCTTGAGCAAAATTATCGCTCCACTAAAAGAATTTTGCAGGCAGCGAATGAAGTGATTAAAAACAATTACAACCGCAAACCGAAAAAGCTGTGGACGGAAAATCCGGAAGGGAAGAAGATTGTCTACTTTCGGGCGGAAAATGAACAGGCGGAAGCTCAGTTTGTCGCCGGTAAAATCAAAGAGCTGGTCGAAAGCGGAAAAAGACGATTATCCGACTTTGCCATTTTGTATCGAACGAACGCACAGTCCCGTGTAGTCGAAGAAGTGCTGATGAAATCCAATATCGACTATACGATTGTCGGGGGCATTAAGTTCTATGACCGAAAAGAAATTAAAGATATATTGGCTTATTTAAGACTGATCGCCAATCCGGACGATGATATCAGTTTGCTTCGTGTCATCAATGTACCAAAGCGGGGAATCGGTTCCACTTCAATGGACAAAATCGCCCGCTATGCTCAAGAAAATGATCTTTCTCTATTTCAGGCATTGGAAGAAGCGGATTTTATCGGTTTAAGCCCGAAAATCACCAAAGCGGTACTTGAATTCCGTGATTTAATTAAGGGCTATACCCAAATGCAAGAATACTTGTCTGTCACGGAATTGGTGGAAGAAGTGTTGGACAAGTCCGGATACAGGGATATGCTGAAAGCGGAAAAAACGCTTGACGCTCAAAGCCGTTTGGAAAATATCGATGAATTTTTATCTGTTACAAAAGGATTCGAGGAAAACAGCGAAGATAAAAGCTTGATCGCCTTTTTAACGGATCTTGCCCTTGTGGCGGATATCGACCGATTAGATGAAGAGGACAACAATCAGCAAGCGGTTGTATTAATGACGCTCCATTCCGCGAAAGGGCTTGAGTTTCCGGTTGTCTTTTTAATCGGTATGGAAGAAGGCGTTTTTCCTCACAGCCGATCGCTTATGGATGAAGAAGAAATGGAAGAAGAGCGGAGGCTCGCTTACGTGGGGATTACAAGAGCGGAAGAGGAGCTGTATTTGACGAACGCTCAAATGAGAACGTTATACGGTAGAACCAATTTGAATCCTGTTTCCCGATTTATTCAAGAAATACCCGAAGATCTATTGGACGAAGTGGTGGTCGAGAAAAAACCTTTTACTCGTTTTCAATCCAATCTTTCAACTTCTTCTCAAAAAGCCTCTATTCGGCCAATGGCAGTTTCCACGGGAGGAGAAGAAATTCCATGGAAAGTCGGGGATAAAGCCGAACATAAAAAGTGGGGCATCGGAACCGTAGTCAGAGTAAAAGGCGAAAAGGAAAATATGGAACTCGATATTGCGTTTCCAAGCCCGACAGGAGTAAAGAGACTGTTGGCGAAATTCGCTCCCATTCAAAAAGTATGAATGGGGAATAATAGACTCATCTATCGTGAATATGAACATATGAAGCTTTTTTGAACTCTTTTCTTTTTGGAGGAAAAGAAAAGACTCACATGCGAAAGCGCATTTTCGTTGATGAATCATCGATTCGCCTTTGGCGAATCGATAAACGCTTGGTTTTGGATAAGTAGCAAAAGTAAGACAAAGAAAGGGCTGGCAAAATGGAGCGACATACGGCAGAAAAACGAGTAAGAGAACTCCATGAACGTTTAAATCAATACAGCTACGAATATTATGTGTTGGATCAGCCGACTGTTCCGGATGCGGAATATGATCGGCTCATGCAAGAATTGATCGAAATAGAAAATGCTTTTCCTGAATTGAGAACGCCTGATTCTCCGACTCAGCGCGTCGGCGGCCAGCCGTTGGAAGCTTTTCAAAAAGTTCGTCATGATATTCCGATGCTAAGCTTGGCGAATGCGTTTGGAGAAGGCGATTTGAGGGATTTCGATCGCAGAGTTCGGGAATCTTTAAACGAAGAATATTCGTACGTATGCGAGTTGAAAATCGACGGATTGGCTGTTTCCCTTACCTATGAAAACGGAGTGTTCATCCAAGGCTCTACTCGCGGCGATGGTGCAATCGGCGAAGACATTACGATGAACTTGCGAACCATCCATTCGATTCCTCTGAGGTTGAAAGAGCCGGTTTCAATCGAAGTTCGCGGCGAAGCGTTCATGCCTAAAAAATCGTTTGAAAAGCTGAATCGTGAACGGGAAGAGAGAGGGGAAACGCTGTTTGCCAATCCTCGCAATGCCGCTGCCGGATCGCTTCGGCAACTGGATCCCAAAATCGCCGCTTCCCGAAATTTAGATATTTTTCTTTACGGCATCGGCAACAGTGGAAATGTCAATATTCGATCCCATAGCGAAGGATTGGACTATTTGGACAGGCTCGGCTTTAAAACGAACAAAGAGCGGAGAAAATGCAAAGACATTGAAGAAGTCATCCAATATATCAAAGAATATACGGAAAAACGATCGACTCTTCCTTATGAGATCGACGGGATTGTAATCAAGGTCGATTCACTAGCCCAACAGGAAAAATTAGGGAGTACCGCCAAAAGCCCTCGCTGGGCCATTGCCTACAAATTTCCTGCAGAAGAGGTGGTCACCAAGCTTTTAGACATTGAATTAAGCGTAGGACGGACAGGCGTTGTGACACCGACTGCCGTTTTAGAACCGGTCCGTGTTGCCGGAACAACCGTGCAAAGAGCTTCCCTTCATAATGAAGATTATATTCGGGAAAAGGACATCAAAATTGGAGACGAAGTCGTCATCAAAAAAGCCGGTGACATCATCCCTGAAGTCGTGCGGCCGATCAAAGAGCGACGAAAAGGGGAGGAAAAAGAGTTTCACATGCCTGGCCATTGCCCGGAATGCGGCAGCGAACTGGTTCGTCTTGACGGGGAAGTAGCTCTTCGCTGCATCAATCCAAAATGTCCGGCGCAAATTCGTGAAGGACTGATCCATTTTGTCTCCCGAAATGCCATGAATATTGAGGGACTTGGTGAAAAAGTGATTGCTCAACTTTTCCGGGAGCAATTAGTGAAAGACGTGGCGGATATTTATCAATTGACGAAAGATCAACTGCTGCAATTGGATCGAATGGGTGAAAAATCTGTATCGAACTTATTAAAAGCCATTGAAGATTCGAAAGAAAACTCTTTGGAAAGATTATTGTTCGGCCTCGGCATTCGTCATGTGGGGGCCAAAGCGGCGAAAACGCTGGCTGTTCATTTTGAAACACTGGATCGATTAATGAAGGCAGACGTGGAGGAACTGACGGCGATTCCGGAAGTTGGGGAGAAGATGGCGGACGCCGTTGTCACGTATTTTCATCAACCGGAAGTACTGGGACTGATTCAGGAGCTTAAAGAAGCGGGAGTCAATATGGAGTATAAAGGGCCGAAGCCTGTTTCCGGAGATCAATCCAGTTCTTATTTTGCCGGAAAAACGATCGTACTGACAGGAAAACTGGAAGCTTTGACAAGAAATGAAGCGAAAGAAAAGATCGAGGCACTCGGAGGAAAAGTTTCCGGAAGTGTCAGCAAAAAGACGGATTTAGTCATTGCCGGTGCTGATGCTGGCTCGAAATTGGCTAAAGCTCGAGAATTCGATATTGAAGTCTGGGATGAAGAGAAACTGTTGGAAGAACTAAATAAATAAGAGGTGCGTTCGATGAAAAAGTGGTTAACGGTTGCCTTAGCGGCCTGCCTTTTGGCAAGTATAAGCGGCTGTGCACCGTCGTCCATTGATAAACAAAATCAGGTCGTTCAGAAAAAGAATGATAAAAAAGAAAAAGCGATCATTCCTAATTACCAAATTTCGGATCAATATTATAAAACGATTTTGCCTTTTAAACCAGGAAAAGCGCAAGGAATGGTCGTTCAAAATTTAAATACTCGCTATGACATCGATGAGTTTGAAACGGGATTAATGCGAATTGCAAAACAAGAGTTTTCGCCGGAAAAATATTTGTTCCAAGAAGGGCAATATTTGAGTAAAAAAACGATTGCTGCCTGGCTTGAGCGAAAATACACGAAGAAGCAGCTGAAAGAGCATGGACTTAAACCATCTGAAAATCTAGGATTAAACCCGATTGATGATGAAAAAGGTTCGATCGACGAACGGAATAAAAAAAGCCCCATTTATTTGGCACACATTTCGGAACAAGATTATTTAAAGCAAATGGATGATAACACGGTACAATTGGGAGGAGTCGTGATCGGTCTCGCTCTTAACTCGGTCCACTACTATCAGAAAGAAGAATACGGTGCTACGTATGACTTGAAAATTCCGCATAAACAAGTGGAAGAGCAAGGAAAGAAAATAGCGGATGAAGTAGCCAAACGAATTCGCAAAATAAAAGGCTTGGAAAATGTTCCGGTCGTCATCGCCCTTTTTGAACAAGCAAGCAAAGATTCTGTCGTGCCCGGACACTTCTTTGCCTACACTACGTTAGGAAAAGGAGAATCGACGATCAGCCATTGGGAAGGGCTTGATGAAAAGTATTATCTCTTCCCGTCAGACCAAGCAGATGCAGACCATCGCGATGACAATACCTACTTTTTGAATTTTAAAGAAGACGTCCAAAAATATTTTGACAATACGACAGGTATTGTCGGCCGTGCTTTTTATAAAGATGGCCAGCTGAACAATTTGCAAATTGACATCAGTATTCAATTTAATGGCGAAGCCGAAGCGATTGGTTTTACGCAATATGTTTCCGGCTTGATTCTCAACCATTTCCCGGATTATTACCCGATTGAAGTCAATATCAGTTCCGTAGAAGGCCCGGAAGCATTAATTGTGAAGAAAGCAAAAGCCAAAGAACCGTTCGTCCATATTTATGGGCAGTAAAGCCTTCCGAGAGCGTTGCTGCAGCTTTGCTTGATCCCCGCCTTTTATAAAGAGGCGGGGATTTTTTGATGTCCGGTAAAAGGGATGAACGAAAGAAACGGAGAAACTCAATTTTTTTCACGTGGGCTTTTTCAGTGTTGCTCAAGAGAAAAAAAGAGTCTGTTTTCGAGTTGGTAAGCTTGGAGGGAGGCTCTTTTCTTATGTCGAAAAATATCAGCCAAAAATTTATAAATAATTAGAAAATTTCACTTCCTTTCCCGGGTTATCTGTTATATAATACAAATAACAGTTTATAACTGTAATATAACAAAGAGGTGATAAAGAAGATGGCCACTCAAATAGCTGGGATTCAAGTAACTGGTCCGATGCGGCCCGGATATGAAGAAATTCTTACTCCGGATGCTTTGCAATTTATTGAACAGCTAGAAAGAAGATTTGGGCAGCGTCGAGTGGAACTTCTGAAAAAGAGAGAAGAACGTCAACGAGAGTTCGATCAAGGAAAATTTCCGACGTTCTTGAAAGAAACCGAATCTATTCGGAATAGTGATTGGGAAATTTCTCCCCTTCCTGAAGACTTGAAGGATCGCAGAGTGGAAATTACCGGGCCAGTTGATCGCAAAATGGTCATTAATGCGTTAAACTCTGGCGCCAAATGTTTTATGGCCTGTTTTGAAGATGCTACATCGCCCACTTGGGAAAATATCATCGAGGGACAGATCAATTTAAGGGACGCTGTAAACCGCACGATCACTTTCAAAAATCCTAACGGAAAGACATACGAATTGAAGGACAAAACCGCTGTATTAATTGTGCGCCCGCGCGGTTGGCATTTGGAAGAAAAGCATGTGTTGGTGGATGGACAACCTATCTCCGGGGCACTGTTTGATTTTGGGCTGTTTTTCTTTCATAATGCCGTGCGATTAGTGGAGAACGGTACAGGACCTTACTTCTACCTTCCGAAAATTGAAAGCCATTTGGAAGCAAGGCTTTGGAATGATGTCTTTGTTTATGCGCAAAAATATGTCGGCATCCCTAGAGGAACGATTAAAGCAACGGTTCTTATTGAAACGATCACGGCAGCTTTTGAAATGGATGAAATTTTATACGAATTGCGCGAACATTCCGCCGGTTTGAATTGCGGGCGTTGGGATTATATTTTCAGCTACATTAAAAAGTTCAGGAATCATAAAGATGTTATTTTGCCGGATCGTTCTACTGTCACCATGACCGTTCCGTTTATGCGCTCCTACTCGCTTTTGACGATCAAAACATGCCATCGCCGAAAAGCACCGGCCATTGGCGGGATGGCTGCGCAAATACCGGTCAAAGATGATGAAAAGAAAAATGAAGAAGCCTTTGCCAAAGTGCGGGCAGATAAAGAACGGGAAGCAAGAGACGGACACGATGGCACATGGGTGGCTCATCCGGGTCTTGTGCCGGTGGCAATGGAAGTGTTTGACCGGGAAATGAAAGAACCGAATCAAATTGAAAGCAAGAAATTGGAGGATGTCCATGTAACAGAACAAGATCTCGTCGAAGTTCCGGAAGGGAAAATCACCGAAGAAGGCGTCCGCATGAATATCAATGTCGGGATTCAATATATTGCTTCTTGGTTAAGCGGTCGGGGTGCTGCGCCGATTCACAATTTAATGGAAGATGCGGCGACGGCTGAAATTTCCCGCGCTCAGTTATGGCAATGGATCCGCCATCCAAAAGGAATTTTGGACGACGGGCGAAAGGTGACGAAAGAAATGTATGAACAATTTAAGCAAGAAGAGCTGGAAAAAATCAAGCAAGAAATCGGCGAAGAAGCCTATGCTTCCAGGAGATTCGATGAAGCCGTCGAATTGTTTGACAGACTGACGTTAAACGATGAATTTGAGGATTTCTTAACCATTCCTGGTTATCAAATTTTATAAATACGAATCTATGAAAATGGGAGGAATTGACAATGACAGATCCACGTGTACAAAAATTAAAAGAATCATGGGAAAATGATGAAAGATGGAAAGGGATTACTCGTCCGTATACAGCGGAAGAAGTGATCAAACTTCGCGGTTCGATTGATATTGAATATACACTGGCTCGCCGCGGTGCTGAAAAGCTTTGGAAACTGCTTCATACGGAAGACTATATCAATGCATTAGGAGCGTTGACCGGAAACCAAGCCGTGCAGCAAGTAAAAGCCGGATTGAAAGCCATCTATTTGAGCGGATGGCAAGTGGCAGCCGACGCCAACCTCGCCGGCCAAATGTATCCTGACCAAAGTTTGTACCCGGCCAACAGCGTACCGCATGTGGTCAAACGGATTAATCAAGCTTTGCAACGCGCCGACCAAATCCACCATTTAGAAGGAGACGACTCCATTGATTGGTTTGCTCCGATTGTGGCAGACGCAGAAGCCGGTTTCGGAGGACAATTGAATGTATTCGAATTAATGAAAGCGATGATCGAAGCAGGGGCTGCCGGTGTCCATTTCGAAGACCAGCTTTCTTCTGAGAAAAAATGCGGGCACTTAGGCGGAAAAGTGCTGCTGCCGACTCAAACAGCTGTACGCAATTTGATCGCTGCTCGTTTGGCGGCTGATGTAATGGGCGTACCAACTATTCTGGTAGGCAGAACGGATGCTCAAGCAGCTGATTTGATCACTAGCGATATTGACCCATATGATGCTCCATTTATTACAGGGGAACGCACGGAAGAAGGATTTTATCGCACGAAAAAAGGAATTGAACAAGCGATTGCTCGCGGACTTGCTTATGCGCCTTATGCTGACCTTATCTGGTGTGAAACTTCTGAACCGAACGTGGAAGAAGCTCGCCAATTTGCGGAAGCCATCCATGAGAAATTCCCAGGCAAGCTATTGGCATACAACTGCTCGCCATCGTTTAACTGGAAGGCAAAATTGGATGATAAAACGATTCTCAACTTCCAAAAAGAATTGGCTAAAATGGGCTATAAATTCCAATTTGTTACACTTGCCGGATTCCATACGCTTAACTACAGCATGTTCGAATTGGCAAGAGGCTATAAAGACCGTGGAATGGCTGCTTACTCTGAATTGCAGCAAAAAGAGTTTGCCAGCGAAAAATATGGATACACGGCTACTCGCCATCAACGCGAAGTCGGCACCGGCTATTTTGATGAAGTGTCCATGGTGGTTACAGGTGGAAATGCATCTACCGTTGCCCTTAAAGGCTCTACGGAAGTGGAACAATTCCAAACTCAACCTCAAAGATAATAAAGAAAAGAGCTTCGGATCTCATTCCGAAGCTCTTGTTCTTCATGTAGCCGTCACTTAATCTTCCGCTTCCAAGCCCCTTTACTCAACTAAAGGGGTCTGACCCCTTTTTTCAATTCTTTTGCCAACGTTTCTTCCATTAATTCAAACGTTTGTTCAACTTCTTTTTCCGGTTTGGCAGTCAGGAGGCTGACAATCCAGATTGCCAATGTGCTTAAGAAAAAGCCTGGAATCATTTCATACATAAAGTGTTTCAGGGCGGGGATGCTGATCCAGATGATCACCGTTACAGCTCCGACTATCATGCCTGCAAGCGCCCCCCATTTATTCATTCGTTTCCAATACAAGCTCAGCAATATCGCCGGACCGAAAGAGGCGCCAAATCCTGCCCAAGCGTTGCCTACTAAAGCTAAAATCGTATCGTTCGGCGAATACGATAAAATAATCGCGACAACGGCTACTAAAAGAACCGAAAGCCGTCCGATCAACACCAATTCCTTGTCAGAAACATTCCGCTTCACAAACGCTTTATAAACGTCTTCGGTCAAAGCGCTGGATGTGACCAAAAGCTGTGACGATATCGTGCTCATGATAGCCGCTAATATAGCCGCTAATAAAAAGCCGGTGATCAACGGGTGGAATAAGATCCTGGAGAACACGATAAAGATGGTTTCCGGATCGTGAAGAGGGTAATGTTTGACGAACATATAGGCAATCCCTGTAAGTCCGACAAGAACAGCGCCGCCGACCGTCATGATCATCCAGCCTATTCCGATCCGACGTGCCGTTTTCATTTCCTTGACAGAATGAATCGCCATAAAGCGGACAATGATGTGTGGCTGTCCAAAGTAGCCTAGCCCCCAAGCCAGAAAGGAGATAATGCCCATGATCGATGTACCCCTAAACATGTCCAGCAGTTTCGGATCCACCGAATGAATCACGCTGAAAACGGAGACGGGACCGCCCAAATCCAGAAAAACGACAAGCGGTACGAGAATAAGAGCAATAAACATGATCGTTCCTTGGACAAAATCGGTTAAACTGACAGCTAAAAATCCACCTAATAAAGTATAAAAAATGACGACTCCTGCTGTGAGAAAGGCCCCTAAATGATAGTTGAGGTGAAAGGCCGATTCAAACAGTTTTCCTCCTGAAACGATCCCGGCGGATGTATATAAGGTAAAGAAAATAATAATGACCAGCGAAGAAACAAGGCGCAGCAGCCTAGAACGGTCGATAAACCGATTTTCTAAGTAGTTTGGAATCGTAATGGAATCATTGGCGACATATGTGTACATTCGCAATCGCGGCGCCAAAAATAAATAATTGGAATACGCCCCGATGACCAGTCCGATGGCGATCCATGAACCGGAAATTCCGGTTGTGTACAAGGCGCCGGGAAGCCCCATCAATAGCCACCCGCTCATATCCGAGGCGCCAGCGGAAAGAGCGGTGACAGCAGGTCCGAGCGATCGGCCGCCAAGCATATAATCCGATAAATTCGACGTTTTCCTGTAAGAGTACCATCCGATAGCCAGCATGGCCAAAAAATAAATCGATATTGAAATATAAACGCCGCTCTCCATAAAATCCTCCTCTTGTAATATTTTTTTGAATTCTCAAATTTAAATCTTTCTATTATTTTATGAACCATAGAGCCGATTATACGGTGGCCAGCTTCTGTAGATCGGCCATTTCGTCCTTGAGAAAAAGGTCTTATAGAAAAATATTATATAATTTGGTATTTTGAGAAAACAAGTCATATAAAAAAGATTTTGGAAAAGAAATAGACGGAGATTTGTTCTCTACTCCGTCGACAATGTTCGTGGTACAATAAACATTGAGTGAGAAATTACGCTAATTTGTTGCTTTTCCATCTTTTATTTTGATATCATCAATATTATTGCAATGGCACGAGAATATTCTGGAGGTGAAGGAAATGTCACGAATTTCCATTGAACAAGTAAAGCACGTTGCTGATTTAGCGCGATTGGCGATTACGGAAGAAGAAGCTGAAAAATTCGCTACACAGCTGGATGCCATTATTTCGTTTGCGGAACAGCTGAATGAATTAGATACGACGAATGTAAAACCAACTTCGCACGTGCTGGAAATGAAAAACGTGCTGAGAGAAGATACTCCGGAAAAAGGGCTTCCTCGCGAAGAAGTTCTAAAGAATGCGCCTGACCACCAAGATGGGCAAATTCGTGTTCCGGCCATTATTGAGTAGAGGAGGGGTATGAATGGCACTGTTTGACCATAAGCTGACAGAATTGCACGATCTTTTACATAACAAAGAAGTAAGCGTCTCGGACTTAGTCGATGAAGCTTATAAAAGAATCAGTGAAACGGATGAAAAAATACAAGCTTTCTTAACTTTAGATGAAGAAAACGCTCGTAAAAAAGCGCAAAAACTGGACGAAAAGCTGGGCAGCGACGAAGAAAAAGGCCTTTTATTCGGAATGCCGATTGGAATTAAAGACAACATCGTTACAAAAGGTCTGCGCACAACTTGCGCCAGCAAAATATTAGAAAACTTCGATCCTATTTATGATGCGACCGTAATCGAAAAACTTCGGGAAGCAGAAGCCATTACGATCGGAAAATTGAATATGGATGAATTTGCTATGGGATCCTCCACTGAAAATTCCGGCTTCCAGCTGACTCGCAACCCATGGGATACAGAACGGGTTCCGGGCGGTTCTTCAGGAGGCTCGGCTGCGGCAGTGGCAGCGGGACAAGTTCCTTTTGCTTTAGGATCTGACACGGGTGGATCGATTCGCCAGCCTGCAGCCTTTTGCGGAGTCGTAGGATTAAAGCCGACTTATGGACGGGTTTCTCGTTTTGGATTAGTAGCTTTTGCTTCTTCTTTGGATCAAATCGGTCCCATTACACGCAATGTAGAAGATAACGCTTATCTTCTACAAGTGATCGCCGGATTGGATCCGCATGACTCTACATCAGCTAATGTAGAAGTGCCGAATTATGCGGCTGCACTAACCGGAGATGTGAAGGGATTAAAGATCGCCGTTCCAAAAGAGTATCTTGGCGAAGGAGTTCAAGAAGAAGTTCGACAATCCGTATTGAATGCTTTGAAAGTGCTCGAAAAACTAGGAGCCACTTGGGAAGAAGTATCGCTCCCGCATTCAAAATACGGAGTAGCTACGTACTATCTGTTGGCTTCTTCTGAAGCATCGTCCAATTTGGCTCGCTTTGACGGCATCCGCTACGGTTATCGGACGGAAAATGCCGAAAACTTGATTGAACTTTATAAGAAAACGAGAGCAGAAGGATTCGGCGACGAAGTAAAGCGCCGCATTATGCTTGGAACGTTTGCGTTAAGCTCCGGTTATTATGATGCTTATTACAAGAAGGCTCAACAAGTGCGTACGCTGATCAAAAAAGACTTTGAAGATATTTTTGAAACTTATGATGTCATCATCGGACCAACGACTCCGACACCAGCATTCAAAATCGGCGAAAATATAGACGATCCGTTGACGATGTATGCAAACGATATTTTAACGATCCCTGTGAATCTTGCAGGCGTACCGGGAATCTCTGTTCCATGCGGATTTTCTGCAGACGGATTGCCGTTAGGGCTTCAAATTATCGGAAAGCACTTTGACGAAAGCACCGTTTACCGCGTGGCGCATGCATTTGAACAGGCAACGGACTTCCATAAACAAAAACCGCAACTGTAAGGGGTGAAAAAGCGAATGAATTTTGAAACTGTGATCGGATTAGAAGTGCACGTAGAACTCAAAACGGAGTCGAAAATCTTTTCGCCTGCACCTGCTCATTTCGGAGCTGAACCGAACACCAATACGAACGTGATCGACCTTGGATATCCGGGTGTGCTGCCGGTGTTGAATAAACGGGCAGTAGAATTTGCGATGAAAGCGGCGATGGCGTTAAACTGCGAAATTGCGACTGAAACAAAGTTTGACCGCAAAAACTATTTTTATCCGGACAATCCGAAAGCCTATCAAATTTCTCAATATGATCAGCCGATTGGCCAAAATGGCTGGATTGAAATTGAAGTGAACGGCAAAAAGAAAAAAATCGGCATTACTCGCCTGCATTTAGAGGAAGATGCCGGGAAATTGACCCATGCCGGAAACGGTTATTCATTGGTTGACTTTAACCGTCAAGGGACACCTCTGATTGAAATCGTTTCTGAACCGGATATTCGCAGCCCGGAAGAAGCATATGCCTATCTGGAAAAATTGAAATCGATTATCCAATATACCGGTGTGTCGGATTGTAAAATGGAAGAAGGATCGCTTCGCTGCGATGCCAATATTTCACTCCGTCCTTACGGTCAAAAAGAATTTGGAACGAAAACGGAGCTTAAAAACTTGAACTCGTTCAACTTTGTTCGCAAAGGGCTGGAATTCGAACAAAAACGGCAAGAAAAGATCTTGTTGTCCGGCGGAGTCATTGAACAAGAAACTCGCCGTTTTGATGAAGCGACCGGACAAACGATCTTGATGCGCGTGAAAGAAGGATCGGATGATTACCGCTACTTCCCGGAACCGGACTTAGTAGAACTGTATATTGACGACGAATGGAAAGAACGGGTGCGCGCTGAAATCCCGGAACTTCCGGATCAAAGGCAAAAACGATATGTGGAAGAATGGGGTCTTCCAGCTTATGACGCCAAAGTTCTGACCCTTACAAAAGAAATGTCCGATTTCTTTGAAGCAACCGTAAAAGCCGGAGCCGATGCTAAGCTCGCTTCCAACTGGATGATGGGCGAAGTGTCCGCTTATTTAAATGCGCAAGGAAAAGAATTGCATGAAATCGCCTTAACGCCGGAAAGTTTGGCAGGTATGATTCGCTTGATTGAAAATGGCACTATTTCTTCTAAAATTGCCAAGAAAGTATTTAAAGAGTTGGTCGAAAAAGGCGGAGATCCGGAAAAAATCGTCAAAGAAAAAGGACTTGTCCAAATTTCTGATGAAAATGAACTGCGCAAATATGTACTGGAAGTGCTCGACGCCAATCCGCAATCGATCGAAGACTTTAAAAACGGAAAAGATCGGGCGCTTGGATTCCTTGTCGGTCAAATTATGAAAGCGACTAAAGGACAAGCTAATCCGCCGATGGTGAATAAATTATTGCTTGAAGAAATCAATAAACGTTAACATGCTTTATAATAAAAAGGAGGCGGCTCCGTTTAAGAGCCGGCCTCCTTTTTTGTGTGCGCCCGGCATGGGTGTAATCTATAGGGTGAAAGTCCCGAGCTGCGAAGGCAGAAGTAGCAGTTAGCTTAACGCAAGGGTGTCCGTGGTGACGCGGAATCTGAAGGAAGCGGGCGGCAAACTTCCGATCTGAGGAACACGAACTTCATAGGAGGCTAGGTATCACTGGGTGAGTTTGCACAACAAAACAAAGCCCTTTCTGCCGAAGGTGATACAGAGTAAATGAAGCAGATGGATGGAAGGAAAGATTACACTCTTACCCGGGGAGGTCTGATGGATACGTGAAGTAGCCTTCATAACCTACTTAGTGATAAGTAGCTGAGCCATCAGAAGTCAGCAGAGGTCATAGTACGAATTGGTCTAGAACAATTCGGAAGGACTGAACAATTAAGAGAGAATAGCCCTTTGCATTCAGTGTGTCATGTTGAACACAGAAAACGTAGTACCTCACTTGAGGAAGGAAACGGTGAATCCCGTGGGGGACCTCTTGGAGGGTGGAGTGACCACTGGCATAAGAAGATAAGCTATTCACGGAAGGAAGAATAACAATGCTTTTGAATCAAATCCTGTCACGGGAGAATATGCTTTTAGCTTTACAAAGAGTAGAAAAGAACAAAGGTAGCCATGGAGTAGATATGATGCCCGTACAAAACCTACGTCAGCACATAGTCGAAAACTGGATATCCATTAAAGAAGCAATTCTCAAGGGTACCTATGAACCAATGCCTGTTCGAAGAGTCGAAATCCCGAAACCTGATGGCGGTGTTCGGTTACTAGGTATTCCAACCGTAACAGACCGTTTGATTCAACAAGCAATTGCCCAAGTATTATCGAGGATATATGACCCTATGTTCTCCGAACATAGTTATGGGTTTCGTTCAAATCGAAGTGCTCATGACGCAGTTAGGAAAGCAAAAGGCTATATCAGAGATGGTTATAGATGGGTAGTAGACATGGATTTAGAAAAGTTCTTCGATCGAGTGAATCATGACAGGCTGATGAGTACATTAGCCAAGACTATTAAAGAAAAGCCACTATTGAAGCTAATCCGCAAATATCTACAAGCTGGTGTCATGATTAATGGTGTGGTATCTAGGACAGAAGAAGGGACGCCGCAAGGTGGCCCCCTAAGCCCTTTACTTTCGAATATTGTACTAGATGAACTATATAAGTTGAATTAAAGATTTACAACTGAACACACAAACGATCGATCGTTTGTTCTGGTTTCTGGTTGATTCGCTGAATAAAGGCTTGGACATTCTTTCTAATTTCTTGCACACTCGAATAGAACACGTTGTAAATCACGTCTGATTTCAGCCATTTCCATAGCCCTTCAATCAAGTTCAATTGCGGACTGTATGGTGGCAAAAAGACGAGCTCTAACCGATCTTCGTGTTCTTTTAAAAATGGCTGAATGAGTTTGGCATGGTGAATTCGAGCGTTATCTAAAATCATCACTATTTTGCCTGTGGGATAGCGTTCTAACACAAGTTGAAGAAATCGAAGAAATGTTTCCGCGTCATAGCATTCTTCTTCGATGCAAAACACTTCCCCTGTTTCGTAGTTCAACGTGCCAATCAGCTTCAGCCCTTGATGTTTTCCAAACGTCGGAATGATTCGTTGTTTTCCTTTGACAAACCATGTTTTTTGAATCGCTTGGTAATCACGAATCATCGACTCATCTTGAAAGAGGACATGGGCGATGTTCCCATCTACCAGTTTTTTTTTACTTCAGGGAAGGTGATTTCGACGAATTCTTTTTGTTTCTCTTCATCGGCATTGGCTAGTGTATAGGTCGGTTTCGTATAGCTTAGCCCTAACCGATGCAGAATGTCACTTGTTCCGCGAAGCGTGTATGTTGGCCCCCACTTTTGTTGAATGAGTTCAGCGATTATCGCAAGCGTCCAATTATATTTTGCTTCGAATCCCACATCTACGGGGAGCTGATGTTCAATGATCAAAGCCAGCTCTTTTTCCTGCTCAGGGGTCAATCGACGTGGGGCGCCAGGTGAGTATTTCATCTCCAGTCCATCAAGACCGCGCTGGGCGTAGGCATGAATATAGTTATAAATAGTTTTCTTGGATCGACCAATAATCGTTGCGATTTCTCCTTTGGTATATCCCTGCAAATGAAGATAAATCGCTTGGTAGCGTTCATATGCTCGTTTACTTTTTGCTTCTTTCATGGCAGTGGACAACTTTTCGATCTCGTCTTTGTGATTTGGCATCATATTTTCTCTCCGTTCCCCTATTTTCTCTTTGTATTTATTCGCCGTGGAACGGGAGAAAACCTTTATTTCAATTTATATAGACAAAGAATTAGAGAAAAGAGGGCATAAATTTGTTCGTTATGCCGATGACTGTAATATTTACGTGAAGTCAAAACGGGCTGGTGAAAGAACCATGGCTAGTGTCAAACGATTTATTGAGGGAAAACTTCGTCTAAAAGTCAACGAGAAGAAATCTGCGGTTGACCGACCATGGAAACGAAAGTTTCTAGGATTTAGTTTTACACCTTCAAAAGAGCCAAAAGTTCGGATTGCCAAGCAAAGTCTAAAACGAATGAAGAAAAAGGTGCGAGAAATCACGTCAAGAAAAATACCATACCCAATGGAATATCGGATTAAGAAACTTAACCAATATCTACTTGGATGGTGTGGATATTTTGCATTAGCAGACACAAAGAGTATCTTTGAAGATTTGGATGGCTGGATTCGACGAAGACTCCGGATGTGTTTATGGAAAAACTGGAAGACCTCAAAGACCAGGATACGCAACCTCATAAAACTAGGAGTTCCTGAATGGAAAGCTTATGAATGGGGGAACAGTCGTAAAGGTTATTGGCGAATCTCAAAAAGTCCCATATTACACAGAACCCTTGGAAACTCCTATTGGAGTAACCAAGGGCTTAAAAGTCTACAGAAACGTTATGAATTCTTGCGTCATTTATCTTGATTGAACCGCCGTATACGGAACCGTACGTACGGTGGTGTGAGAGGACGGGGGTTAATCACCATAGCCATCAAGTTAAGAATTTGATCTTTTTTCAGCGCCAAAAACATGGTATCCTTTCTAACGAAAATCATCGTTGGAAAGGATTATTTTTTGATGGCAAAAAAGATGAAGGCATGGATAAAAACGATTCGTCAACTCTTCTCCTATGAAGAACTGACTCGTCTGGCACGGAAAGTCGGATTCATTCAGCGGCAGCGTTCATTAACAGCGGAAGCCTTTCTGACGCTATGTGCTTGGGGAGACGGATCGCTCGCCTGTCAGTCGCTTCAGCGGTTGTGTGCCGATTTGGCGCTCTGGCATGATTGCTCTCTCTCGAATGAAGGACTGAATCAGCGGTTTACGCCTCGTGCCGTGGCGTTTTTAAAAGAGGTCTTTTTTACTCTCCTGATGCATCAACGTCCGGCACTCTCTTCCATCACCGAAACGTATCGCGCTTGTTTCACCCGTCTGCGGATCTTAGACTCTACCAGTTTTTTACTTCCGACCGACTATGGTGAGGACTATCAAGGTTCGGTTTCATCTGGCGCCAAAATCCAATTTGAGTATGAGCTGTTATCGGGAACCTGTCTTCAGCTGTGCGTCCAACAGGCCAATGATTCCGATGCCCGTTTTGCTTATCATACCCAGCACACGATTTTACCGAATGACCTTTGCATTCGGGATCTGGGGTTTTTTTCACTCGCCACGCTGGCGGAGATTGATGCTCGAGGTGCTTATTATATTACCCGGTTGCGTTCCGATATCAAAGTCTATATCAAGCAGGACGGGGAGTGGCACGAATGGGATTGGGAATCGATAGGAAATCGATTGGGCGAGGGGGAAGCCGTGGAAGTGGAACACGTGTATATCGGACACCAACGCCTGTATGTTCCGCGTCTGATTTTTCGCCGTCTCACGGCGGAAGAATGGGAAAAACGGCTGGCGTACGTGCGGAAAAAGGAAAAAAAGAAAGGGAAGGCGCTGTCACGCCAAACCCTTGAACAAAAGAAATATCACATCTTACTGACCAATTTACCACAAGAATCGTTTGATGCGCAACAAGTTTATGAGCTGTATTCGCTGCGCTGGCAAGTGGAGCTGTTATTTAAGGGCTGGAAATCCTTATTTGATCTTGACCGTGTCAAAAAGATGAAGAAGGAACGATTCGAATGCCACTTATATGGGACATTGATTGCCATTTTAGTCACGCAGACTCTTCTGTTCCAAGCCCGAAGGTATTGGCATCAACGGGAGGGAATCGAGATCAGTGAATGGAAAGCGCTTAATATCCTCCAATCGTATTGGCATCGGTTTCTTTTGCATCCCCAAGCGATGGAAACCGCCCTTCCATCTCTCCTGTCTCTGTTAAGGAAACACGCGAGGAAAGACCGAAGGAAAGGAGAGGAAACGGTATCGGATCTTTTAAAGAAATTGGGGATATGGTAGTGTGGGTCATGGATATAAATGCCAAATAACCCTCTTCTTGAGGGTTATTTGGCATGCCCAGCATTTGGTTTTCTCTTCATCCTTTGATTGATTTTTCGAACATGCGTATCATCCTAAAAAATTTTATACCGCTAACTTGACGGGTATGGGGTTAATCACCCCATAGCCATCAAGTTAAGAATTTGATCTTTTTTCAGCGCCAAAAACATGGTATCCTTTCTAACGAAAATCATCGTTGGAAAGGATTATTTTTTGATGGCAAAAAAGATGAAGGCATGGATAAAAACGATTCGTCAACTCTTCTCCTATGAAGAACTGACTCGTCTGGCACGGAAAGTCGGATTCATTCAGCGGCAGCGTTCATTAACAGCGGAAGCCTTTCTGACGCTATGTGCTTGGGGAGACGGATCGCTCGCCTGTCAGTCGCTTCAGCGGTTGTGTGCCGATTTGGCGCTCTGGCATGATTGCTCTCTCTCGAATGAAGGACTGAATCAGCGGTTTACGCCTCGTGCCGTGGCGTTTTTAAAAGAGGTCTTTTTTACTCTCCTGATGCATCAACGTCCGGCACTCTCTTCCATCACCGAAACGTATCGCGCTTGTTTCACCCGTCTGCGGATCTTAGACTCTACCAGTTTTTTACTTCCGACCGACTATGGTGAGGACTATCAAGGTTCGGTTTCATCTGGCGCCAAAATCCAATTTGAGTATGAGCTGTTATCGGGAACCTGTCTTCAGCTGTGCGTCCAACAGGCCAATGATTCCGATGCCCGTTTTGCTTATCATACCCAGCACACGATTTTACCGAATGACCTTTGCATTCGGGATCTGGGGTTTTTTTCACTCGCCACGCTGGCGGAGATTGATGCTCGAGGTGCTTATTATATTACCCGGTTGCGTTCCGATATCAAAGTCTATATCAAGCAGGACGGGGAGTGGCACGAATGGGATTGGGAATCGATAGGAAATCGATTGGGCGAGGGGGAAGCCGTGGAAGTGGAACACGTGTATATCGGACACCAACGCCTGTATGTTCCGCGTCTGATTTTTCGCCGTCTCACGGCGGAAGAATGGGAAAAACGGCTGGCGTACGTGCGGAAAAAGGAAAAAAAGAAAGGGAAGGCGCTGTCACGCCAAACCCTTGAACAAAAGAAATATCACATCTTACTGACCAATTTACCACAAGAATCGTTTGATGCGCAACAAGTTTATGAGCTGTATTCGCTGCGCTGGCAAGTGGAGCTGTTATTTAAGGGCTGGAAATCCTTATTTGATCTTGACCGTGTCAAAAAGATGAAGAAGGAACGATTCGAATGCCACTTATATGGGACATTGATTGCCATTTTAGTCACGCAGACTCTTCTGTTCCAAGCCCGAAGGTATTGGCATCAACGGGAGGGAATCGAGATCAGTGAATGGAAAGCGCTTAATATCCTCCAATCGTATTGGCATCGGTTTCTTTTGCATCCCCAAGCGATGGAAACCGCCCTTCCATCTCTCCTGTCTCTGTTAAGGAAACACGCGAGGAAAGACCGAAGGAAAGGAGAGGAAACGGTATCGGATCTTTTAAAGAAATTGGGGATATGGTAGTGTGGGTCATGGATATAAATGCCAAATAACCCTCTTCTTGAGGGTTATTTGGCATGCCCAGCATTTGGTTTTCTCTTCATCCTTTGATTGATTTTTCGAACATGCGTATCATCCTAAAAAATTTTATACCGCTAACTTGACGGGTATGGTTAATCACCCCCTCCTACTCGATTAAGCTTGAGGCGTTTATAATTCATCGAATCCGTTGTCAATCACATTGACTTTTGTATATTGACGCGACTTTTGTTCAAAGAAATCCGATTTTCCTAAGTCTACTTCTTCATACGCTTTAATCCACGGAAGCGGGTTGGTTTGATAGCCCGGAAACGGTTTTGAATCCGGGTATCCAAGCTGTTTGACGCGGAAGTTGGAATAAAACTTGACATAGGCTTCTACATCTTCAATGAAAATGCCATTTATTTTATTGCCGATCACTTCTCGTGCCCAATCAATCTCGAGTTCTGCCGCTTGTTTAAAAGTTTCTTTCACAAAGTGTTCCATTTCTTCATTATCATATTCCGGATATTCTTTTAATACTTCTTTAAAGATTTTCACAAACAAATCGACATGAATTTGTTCGTCCCGGTTAATGTAATTAATCATCGTGCTTGTCGCGACCATTTTTTGATGGCGAGCGAGATGGTAGAAGAAAGCGAACCCTGAATAAAAGAACAGTCCTTCCAAAATGACGTCAAACACGCAGGATTTCAATAAGTGCTCCACGGTAGGCTGTTCCACGAAATGTTTATACCCATCGGTGACAAACTCATTTCTCCGCTGCAAAGTAGGCTCGGTCCGCCAAAACTCAAAAACTTCATCTTGTTTTTGTTTCGGAACGAGGCTGGATAATATATAAGAATAAGAATGATTATGAATCACTTCCTGCTGAGCCAATATAATCATCAGCGCGTTTAAGCTGGAATCGGTCAAGTAATCGGCCACTTTTCCGGCATAATCGGTTTGGATGCTGTCAAGCAAAGCAAGAAGGCCGATGATTTTCAAAAAGCTGTCCTGTTCAGCAGGAGGCAGCTCAGGAAATTGTTTAATGTCTTGGGACATATTGATTTCAAATGGCGTCCAAAAATTAGCCAGCATTCTTTTATACTTCGGATAAGCCCAAGAAAAGCGGACATCATCCCAGTTTAAAATATTGGAGCTTTCACCGTTGACAATTTTCGTCGAACGGTTGGGAGCTTCACGATTGATTAGTTCTCTCTTTTTTAATCTTTCCATTTTCATATCCTCCTTGAAATCCAATGTCAGCTTGAGCACGATTCGCATTCTTCCATGATTTCCGACGAAGTGGACCGCAAATAATACGTAGATTTCAGTCCGGATTTCCATGCTTGCAAATGAAGATCCAGCAGCTGTTTCGCTTTAATCGTGTTTTGTACGTACATGTTAAAGGAAATCGATTGATCAATATGGCGCTGACGAACGGCGTTTTGACGGATGCTCCAATGTTGGTCGAGAAGATAGGCTGATTTATAATACCATGTCGTGTCGGCGTTCAAGTCGGGCGCTGTCACCGGTATCTTGTAATCTTTCTTTTCTTCGGCATAAAATTTTTGGAAAACCGGATCAATGCTCGGTGTGCTTCCGGCTATCAAGGAGGTGGATGAATTCGGAGCGATCGCCATTAAATAGCCGTTTCGAATTCCGTGTTCTTGAATGCTGCGGGCCAGCTGTTTCCATTTTTCATCTTTCAGATAGCCGCGTACTTCAAAATAGCGTCCGCTTTCCCAATCGGAGCCTTCAAAGTAAGGATAGGCTCCTTTTTCTTTCGCTAATTCCATGCTGGCTTGAATGGCATAGTAAGCGATAGTTTCATATAATTCATCCGCGTATTGAACGGCTTCATCACTTTCCCAGCGGATATGTTTCAAAGCGAGCAAATGATGCCAGCCGAACGTGCCTAATCCAACGGCTCGATATTTTTGGTTCGTGATTTGAGCCTGCAAAACAGGAAGATGGTTGATGTCGATCACATTGTCGAGCATTCGGACTTGAATTCGGATGAGACGTTCCAAGCATCCATCTTGAACGGCCCTTGCTAAATGGATGGACGACAAATTACAAACGACAAAATCTCCCGGAACTTTCTCCACATGAATGCGGCCGTCTTGGATATATTGTTGGGTCATGACGGTCGGGCTCATATTTTGGGCAATCTCGGTGCACAAATTTGTGGCGTAGATCATTCCTTTATGCTTGTTCGGATTCATGCGATTGGCCTCATCACGGTAGAACATAAACGGCGTTCCCGTTTCGAGCTGGCTTCTCATAATGGATTTCATAATTTCAATCGCAGGCACTTTTTCTTTGGAAAGCTGTGGATGGTTGACACATTCTTGATATTTTTCACGGAAGCTTCCCCGGCCTTTTTCTTCGTCATAATAATCTTCCAATGAGAAGCCCATGACGGTTCTGACCTCATGAGGATCAAACAAATACCAATCATCCCGGTTTTCGACGGCTTCCATAAAGAGATCGGGTATGCACACGCCCGTGAAGATATCATGGGTACGGAACCGTTCGTCGCCGTTATTCAGTTTCGCGTCTAGAAATGCAAAAATATCTTTATGCCAAACGTCCAGATAGACGGCAATCGCTCCTTTGCGTTGTCCGAGCTGATCGACGCTGACAGCGGTATTGTTCAATTGTTTCATCCATGGAATAACTCCTGATGAAGCGCCTTGATGGCCGCGAATGGCGCTGCCGCGGCTGCGGATTTTTCCAAGATACAAACCGATTCCGCCGCCATGTTTCGATAAATTGGCCGCATCGGTGTTGCTGTCGTAAATACCTTGAAGGCTGTCGTCTACTGTATCGATAAAGCAGCTGGATAATTGACCGTATTTTTTGCCGGCGTTGGCCAAAGTCGGAGTGGCTACCGTCATATAGAGATTGCTTAACGCCCAGTAGGCTTCTTTCACAAGCGTTAGACGTTTTTCTTTCGGTTCTTTTTGCATCAACGTCATGGCGATGATCATCCAACGTTCTTGCGGCAATTCCATCGTTCTTTTTTCATAATCTTTTGCTAAATACCGGTCATTTAATGTACGCAGCCCGATGTATGTAAATAGCTCGTCTTTTTTCGGATCAATAATAGATTCCAACTCTTCTATTTCTTGTTTGGTGTAGGTTTCAAGCAGAACAGAGTCGTAAATTCCAATCTCCGTCAAATGTTGAATCAACGGATAAAAAGGCCCGTAGCCTGTCTCGCCCGGATCATAGCCTCTGTTGGCTGCTGCTTCTGTATACAATAGTCCGGCAAACAGCTTGGCGGCTACAAACGTCCAATCAGGTTCTTCTACAGAGATAAAACCGAGACATTCCAAAATCAATTCCTCGGTTAACGCTTTGGTCGAAAGCCACGGTTTTTGCTCCGCCATCTGTTTGGCTTTTAAGGATAATATCGAAAAATCAAGCTGTGGATATTGGTGAGATAGTTTTTCAAATAAAAGCTGAAAAACTTGTTCTTTTGAATTGGTTGAGATCATGGTTTGGTCCTCCTTATCGTTTGAAAGAACAAAAAAAATCCGCCCGGAAATATGAGCGGATCAAACGATAGACAAAAAAGGCAGAGGTAACCTTTTTTCACTATCGTTTCATCTTCCCAAATCCCCGGAGAATTGAAACTTGACAAGGATGGCAGGTCTCCTGGCTTGTGGTCATCCTACTAGGGACCTTCCCATATCAGCACCGAACAGCAAACTGATACAGTGGTATTCCCGTTCGTCTCACTTACAGTTGCGGGGACAGCTCCGGAATTTCACCGGATTCCCTTTTAAGTCCAACGACACCATCGCTTGCAGCGAAACAATATATTGAAATCGTATGGAGTTGTCGATCTATATATTGTGATGATAAACTTTGCGCAAAGAATTGTCAAGAGGGCAGAACGCTTTATCGATAGTGATAAAGAAAGAAGAGAACCTTGAGTGAAGAAGTGCAAAAAAGAAATCCCCCTGTCATTTTCAAAGAGACAAGGGGAGAATGATGTGGAATATTCATTTACGATCCCAGAACTTTTGACAAGATGTTGACGGCTTTTTCGATTTCTGAATCTGAGACCGTTAATGGAGGAAGGAGGCGGAGGACATGAGATCCGGCTGTTAAAATCAGCAGTTTTTCTTTTCTTGCTTGAACGAGGAAAGGTTCTGCATTATCTGTAAGCTCTATACCGATCATTAACCCTTTTCCTCTAATAGATTTAACTACTTTTGCATCGGATAATTTCGTTTTCAACGAGTTTTGGAAATAAGCTCCTTTTCTCTCTACTTCATTTAGAAAATCGTTTTGGAAGATAATTTCCAATGTGGCTTTTGCGGCCCGGACAGAAACCGGATTGCCCCCAAAAGTGGAACCGTGAGAGCCCGGAGAAAAGGCTTGGCCTAGTTCTTTTTTGCCGATGATGGCACCTAAAGGCAGTCCGCTGGCGATTCCTTTTGCGACCGAGACAATGTCGGGATGCAGGCCATAATGTTGAAAAGCAAACGGTTTACCCGTCCGACCGATGCCGGTTTGAATTTCATCGATGATGAGGAGAGTTCCGTTTTCATGGCACAACGTTTCCAATGACTGTAAAAATTCCGGCGTGGCCGGATTTATGCCACCTTCTCCTTGGATAATTTCGGTCATCACCGCCGCCGTGTTTTCATCAAGCGCTGCTTTTAAAGCTTCGATATCGTTGAAAGGAACGTATTCAAATGTTTCCAGCATCGGGCCAAAGCCGACTTTGACTTTTTCCTGTCCGGTTGCGGCCATTCCGGCAAAAGTCCGACCGTGAAACGAATGTAAGAACGTGATGATTTTCGAGCGGCCGGTTGCCTTTCTGGCTAATTTGATCGCCGCTTCGTTTGCTTCCGCTCCGCTGTTGCAAAAGAATACAAGATCAAGACCGGATGCTTCCGCTAAAAGCTTGGCGGTTTCTTCTTGAAGTTTGCTTTGAAACAGATTGGAAGTGTGCCAAAACAGGTTGAGCTGGTCGATTACCTCTTCTTTAACAGTGGATGGTACATGTCCGAGATTGGTCACTCCGATACCGGCTGTAAAATCGAGATACTCATCGCCGTTTTGATCTGTCAGCCGCGATCCTTTCGCTTTTACGGGCTGCACTTCCCAGCGAGCGTATGTGGGAAATAAGTAACTCATATTGTCACCTTCTCTTTTGCAAATTGTGTTCCATGCCAATGGCCGCTTTTATAAAAACGCTTTTTCCCTGATACAATATGCACATGGCCCGTATTTTGGGAAGCCGCTTTTAATGCCGATTGGACTTTTGGAATCATTCCTCCTGTAATGACTCCGCTTTCCATAAGTTGATGGGCTTTTTCTTCTGTCAAACGGTCGATCAATCGGCCGGTTTGGTAGACCCCATCGACGTCCGTCACCATTAAAAAATGGTCCGCGTTGAGAGCCGCAGCCACCGCACAAGCCGCATGATCGGCATTGACATTTAAAATCCGGCCATCCGGACCGGAAGCAATCGGCGTTAAAACAGGCAAAAGTCCTTGTTCGGTGAGGCTGGACAGAAAATCGGCCTTGACGTTTGTTACATCTCCAACTAGTCCGTACTCTTCACGATTGATATAATCCGCCTCAAGCAAGTAAGCGTCGCTCGAATTTAAGCCGATCGCTTGGAAGCCGTGCTGCTGCAGCAGGTGGACCAATTTTCGATTGGTCTTGCCTGAAAGCACCAGCTCGGCTGTTTCCAGCACTTTTTCGTCGGTTATTCTTAAACCGTTTTTAAATTCAGATTTGATCTTGAACAGGTCGAGCATGGCGCTGATTTCCGGACCGCCGCCGTGCACGAATACAAGGCGGTAGCCGTCTTTTTCCATTTCTTTCATGCTTTGAAAAAAATCTTCTGATAAATGGTCCACCACACTTCCGCCGCATTTCACTACTGCCGTTTTCATTGGGATCCCCCTTTGTCATACCTTTCGTTATGTTCGATAACTGGCATTAATCTTCACGTAATCATAAGTTAAATCGCAGCCCCAGGCTGTTCCTGTCCCGTTTCCGACATTCAGACGGATCTGGATCACAACCGTTTCATTTTTTAAATACTCCGTGACGGCTTCTTCGCTGTAGGCTTGAACTTCGCTATTTTTCAGTATCCAATAAGGACCGATTGCAATGTCTATCTGATCCGGAAGAACGGTGGCTTCACTATAGCCGACAGCGCAAACCACTCTTCCCCAGTTCGCATCGTTGCCATAGACGGCGGTTTTCACCAAACTGGACCCAACTACCGTTTTGGCGATCTTTCTGGCTTCTTCGTCATTGGCTGCTCCTTCGACGTTGACTTCCACCAGTTTTGTTGCTCCTTCGCCATCGCGGGCAATTTTTTTCGCCAAATCTTCGCATACCATTTTGAATGCGGCTAAAAACTTCTGCCATTCCGGATGTTTTGGGGAAAGCGGGTTATTGCCTGCCAGTCCGTTGGCTAAGACAAGAACCATATCATTGGTGGAGGTATCGCCGTCTACGGTAATTTGGTTAAAAGTATCATCCGTAATTTCTTTCAGCGCCTGCTTCACATATCCGTCTTCAACAGCGGCATCAGTCGTGACAAAAGCGAGCATGGTGGCCATGTTCGGCTTGATCATGCCCGATCCTTTTGCCGCGCCTCCGATCGTGACTTTTTTTCCGTCAATGGTCGTTTCGACCCCGCAGCTTTTTGTGACAAGATCCGTCGTCAAAATAGACGTTTCAAACGAATTCGAATGCTGTTTAGAGGCAGCCGGTTTCAACATCTGAATTCCTTTTTTCATTTTTTCCATTTCTAAATATTCCCCAATGACGCCGGTGGACGCTACGGCCACATAATGATCGGGAATGCCGAATTTTTTGGCTACCCATTCTCGCGTTTGATAGGCATCCAACAGCCCTCTGTTTCCGGTGCATGCGTTAGCGCAGGCGCTGTTGACGAGAACGGCTTGCAGTTTATGTTCCTGGGCAAGGCTTTCCTGAGTAACCTTTAACGGAGCAGCTTGAAACACGTTCGTTGTGTAGACAGCTGCAGATTGGGCAGGCACTTCGCTAAAGATAATACCGAGGTCTTTTTTGGCATAACGCAGCCCGGCATGTACTCCGTCAGCGGCGAACCCTTTCGGGGAGATGATAGATCCGTTTTCCAGCTGATGGATATCGTACGGTTTTTTCAATGCTTGCATGTAAAACTCCTCCTGTTCATTTTCACGGGTATAAAGGAAAGCCTTTCAATCCGCTTGTTTCGTCAAATCCAAACATCAAATTTGCATTTTGAACCGCTTGACCCGCGGCTCCTTTCATTAAATTGTCAATAACCGAGACGATGGTGAGTCGGTTCGTTCGTTCATCCACGGCGACCCCGATGTCACAAAAGTTGGAACCAGCTGTTTCTTTCACACTTGGGAACGTACCAAGAGGACGAACGCGGACAAACCTTTCGTTCTTGTATGTTTCTTTGTACAATTCATATACTTGTTCGGATGTCGCTTCTTTGGCTAATGGAGCGTATATCGTGGCCATAATGCCTCTTGTAATCGGCAGCAAATGGGTTGAAAAGGTGATAGGTCCACTAGCCTTGTTCCAAAGTTCGAGCTGCTGTTCGATTTCAGGTATGTGTTGATGAGCATTGACTTTATAAATACGGAAGTTTTCATTCATTTCCGCGAAATGAACGTTCAAGGAAAGCCCTCTGCCCGCGCCGGAGACGCCGGATTTCGCGTCAACAATAATTTGCTGCACATCAATCCAATGTTCTTTGACGACGGGAGCAAGCCCCAGCAGTGTGGCGGTCGGATAACAGCCCGGATTGGATAAAAGTTTCGCCTTTTTGATGGCTTCTCGGTTCCATTCGGTCAATCCGTACACCGCTTGTTCCAAATAGAAAGAATCCGCCGGTGTTTTCTTATACCAATTTTTATAATCTTCAGGATTTTTCAAGCGCAAATCGCCCGATAAATCGACTATTTTTACATCATTCTTCAATAGTTCGGGGACCAGTTTTGCTGATGCTCCCGAAGGAACAGCTAAAAAGACAACGTCTGCTTCTTCTGCGATCTGGTCAGGATCTAATTTCGTAAGCTCTAGATCACATATATCAGATAAATGCGGATATTCTGCAGAAATCGGAACGTGGTCTTTGCTTGAAGAATACATTTTATTCAATTTCAAATGAGGATGATGGATTAATAAGCGTATCAACTCGGCTCCTCCATAGCCGGAAGCACCGACAACGGCAGCTTTCATCAGAAACCTCCTGAATTGTATTTTTATTTATAAAATCTCATAATTATAAGTAATTTTTTATAATTATAGAATTGTATGAAGCATAAATCAACTGTTTTTTTCTTGGATGAGAAAAATCAGGCGCATGACAAAAATAAAATTTCGGTTCATTTAATCAGCTAATACTCCAATCTTTTCTGTTTAAGACGTATTTTTTGCTTGATTGCACGGCCGACGCTTATTTCACCTTATGACTTGTTTTACGGATATGATTGTATATTTATTAATCATTTTGATAAAATATTCAGATTATTCCATCTTCTTCACAAGAGAAACTTATGAGTATCGCTTGAAGTTATGGTAAAATAAAGGAAAAGTCAATGTGCATCATTCATGTTTCCAGTTAGGGAAGAAACGGAGGAGTGTCGATGAATTTAGAGAAATGGTTTGAAAAAGGCATTACAGCAGAGCAATATGTCAAACAGATGGACGTCAACAAAGAAAACCTGCTTTTCATATACAACCAATTTACCATTCCGGAAGAGGAAGAGGATTTTATTAATGGTTTAAAAGAAAAAAAACTGCGCGTGATTGTGTTGACGGAAGACTGGTGCGGTGATTCGATGTTGAATGTTCCGATCTTGTTAAAGTTGGCGGAAGCCGCAGAGATGGACGTACGCTTTTTGTATCGGGATGAAAATCTTGAACTGATGGATCAATATTTAACAAACGGCACAACAAGGTCGATCCCCATTTTCATTTTTTTGAACCAAGATGGAGAAGAGGAAGCTGTTTGGGGACCTAGAGCGTCAGAAATTCAGCAGCTTGTGATCGAAAAACGTTCGGCGCTTCCGCCAATGGATCATCCAGACTTTGAGAAAAAGCATGAAGAAATGCACCAACAATTAAAAAACAGCTATTTGGAAACTGAAGAATATTGGTATGAAGTCTTTGACAGCCTGAAAACAAGGTTGGCTGAACGATTGTTTTAAAGCAGAAAAAAAGGACCGGTAAGAGAGCTAAGGGTTCTGTTTTCTTGACCATGCCGATACATGAAAGGGATTTCTTTGGCTTTTGAATCACCCGTCACTTGTCAGCATTTTTTTCGATCACGACGGCCGATGGAATTTCGTAGTCTTTATTCATGGGACGGGGCATTTTTATTTTGTATTCGCGCGGCAAAAGAATGGTATTGGAAATTTTCCCGTTTTGGACAAATATTAATAAATTAATATCGTCCCGGTTTGCTATACCAATATTTTGGATCTTTTTCCATTCCTGGCCGAGCACCTTTTTCTGTTCTTTTTCAACCGTATAAGGCGGGAAAAGAAAGACGTGGTCGAAATGCATATGTAAGTCTTTTTTAAAATCGACGTAAACGGAATTTTGATCTTTTTTTTCTATTAAAGAAAGCATAGTAGTTTCCGGACTTTCGTTGCTGGCTCGATCGCTTTGCGTATGTCCAAATAAGAGAAGCGAAAACAACAGCAAGTAAATAGGCAAAACGATCCGCTTGGCTCGTTTCTTCATATATGAAACTCCTTTCAACGGAAAGGTTTCCCCGAGCAAAGAAAGTAGAACCCTTCACCATAATACCATTGATCGTCACAGAATGTGTAACATTTTTGTAAAAAAGAAGAAATCCGTGCCATGCTGAACATTAGGCTCTATTATTCTTCCTTCAATCAATGAAGGAATAGAAAGAGAGTGAACGGTAAGATAGCCGGGCTTATGTAGGCATCTGTTTTGGAATCATCCCTTTTTTTGTCCCCAATGCAACCCTTTCAATCCATCACATGTTTTCTGTAGAATCCATCGTTTGTTTGATCCAACGGAAAATAGGAAGAGATTTATTTGTCACTCCTGTTGTCCTGTCTTAGCTGTTTTTCCTGAATGTTAGGCGAACGCCCTTTTTGGCATCGCATTTTTTGTGCCCCAACTCGTTTATCCTTTTATTTTTGTCCGCAGTGCCCCGTATTGGATATGCAGCTCAAACAAATGGTTTGAATGAAAAGATATACAGGCAGTTTATGCAGAGAGAGATGAAAGGATGAGCGAGTGCGGGCATATGTTAAAGAAAATCTATTTTTGTGAGAAGAATTTTTTGCGTTGCCAAGAGGAAGTGAAACGTTTCCAAAGAATCCTTCGATGTTTGAAGAAAGTGGATAAGCATTTGCACTTAGAGCTGCCAGTTGAAAGGGATGGGGGTGTAAATGAAGGGGGGTACAAAATTGATTCCTTCGTCCTGATAGGCTATGATGTTAGAGGGTAAATGCAAACACATACGACTTTAACAGATTAGGATGGGGAGTTATGAAAAGAGCGAGAATTATTTATAATCCGACATCAGGACGCGAATTGTTTAAAAAACATTTGCCGCAAGTCTTGCAGAAGTTGGAAAATGCCGGTTATGAAACATCCGCTCATGCGACCACCGGTGAAGGCGATGCGATCAGAGCTGCCAAAATCGCGGTGGAACGACGTTATGACATTGTGGTGGCCGCAGGAGGAGACGGGACACTCAATGAAGTCGTAAACGGGTTAGCAGAGCAGGAATATCGGCCAAAACTTGGAGTTATTCCCATGGGAACGACCAATGACTTTGCCAGAGCTCTTCAAATACCGCGTGATATTGAAAAAGCCGTCGATATCATTGTGAAAGGCGATACGCTTCCGGTTGATATCGGACGGATGAATGACCGCTATTTTATTAATATTGCCGGCGGGGGCCGGCTGACAGAACTGACATATGAAGTGCCCAGCAAACTAAAGACGATGATGGGCCAGCTTGCTTATTATATCAAAGGAATTGAAATGCTTCCGTCGATAAAGGCGACGGAATTGACGATTGAATATGATGGAAAATTGTTTGAAGGCGAAGCCATGCTGTTTTTAATTGCCCTGACCAACTCAGTCGGCGGCTTCGAAAAACTGGCTCCCGATGCGTCCATCAATGACGGTCTCTTTACTCTTTTAATTTTAAAGAAAACGAATTTAGCCGAATTTTTGCGAATTGCCACGCTGGCGCTGCGCGGAGAACATTTATCCGATGATCACGTCATTTATACAACGGCCAACCGGGTAAAAGTTCGTTCCTCTGAAAAAGTATTGATTAACTTGGATGGAGAACTGGGCGGAGAAGCACCGGCTGAATTTGAAAATCTTTATCGCCACTTGGACGTATTTGTACCCATTGAAAAAGTTCGTCCGCAAGATCGAGTGGATTGAGGTTGGCGAAAAGAATCTCATTTAAAAATGCGAATCCATTTTTAGATATTGGGGCAGGCTTAGGAAGCAAAGTCCGCCCTTTTGTTATGTGCACAAATCTAATCGGATATTGCGAATGGGAAATTGAGCTACTGATTTTATAGGAGATACCAAAGAAGGTGATAGGTTTGGCGAAAGTACAAGCACCGGTTCAATTAAATGAAAAGATCGAGGTTGTCTTCGATGATGTCACGCATGAAGGGCAAGGAGTGGCCAAGGTAGACAGCTATCCGTTGTTTGTTCCCGGAGCTCTGCAAGGAGAAAAGGGAATGATTCAAGTAACCAAAATCAATAAAAGCTACGGTTTTGGCAAAATCCTCGACATTTATGAAGAAAGCCCGGAACGCATGAATCCTCCGTGCCCGCTTTACCATGAATGCGGCGGCTGCCAGCTTCAGCATGTAAGCTATGAGGGGCAATTGAAAATAAAAGAAAAGCATGTGCAAGATTGCCTCGTGCGAATCGGAAAAATAACGGATGCGGAAGTCCTTCCGGCATTAGGAATGGAAACACCGTGGCATTACCGCAACAAGGCGCAAGTGCCGGTCGGTCAAAGAAACGGCAAGCTCATTGCCGGTTTTTACAAAAAACGCAGCCACGAGATCATGGAAATGGACGCTTGCATCATTCAGCAAAAGCAAACCGACGAAACGATTCAAGTCGTAAAAGACATTTGCGCCCGCTATCGCATTCGTCCTTACGATGAGAAACAGCATAAAGGCATACTCCGTCATATTATGGTCCGCTATGGCCGGACGAGCGGTGAGATCATGGTCGTCTTGATTACACGGACAAAAGACTTGCCGCATAAAAAGAAGATCGTACAAGAAATCAAAGCACGTGTGCCCGGGATCCGTTCGATTATTCAAAACGTCAACAGCAAGCGGACGAATGTCATTCTCGGCGACGAAACGATCGTTTTATGGGGACGGGATGTTATTTATGACTCGATCGGCGACGTTCAATTTGCCATTTCGGCCAAGTCCTTTTACCAAGTGAACCCTGAACAAACGAAAGTATTGTATGACAAGGCTTTGGAATATGCCGAATTAAAAGGCGATGAAACGGTCATCGACGCTTATTGCGGCATCGGCACCATTTCGTTGTTTCTAGCCAAAAAAGCGAAAAAAGTGTACGGCGTCGAAATCGTCCCCGAAGCGATTGAGGATGCGAAGAAAAATGCTGAACTCAACGGCATCACCAATGCCGAATTTGCGGCCGGAAAAGCGGAAGAAGTCATACCGGAATGGTACAAAAGAGGAGTCAAAGCCGACGTTCTAGTCGTCGATCCTCCTCGCAAAGGATGCGACCCGGCTCTATTGGACACCATCCTGCAAATGAAACCAAAAAAAGTCGTCTACGTCTCCTGCAACCCCGCCACACTCGCCCGCGACCTCCGCATCCTCGAAGACGGCGGATACAAAACAACCAAAGTCCAACCCGTCGACATGTTCCCGCAGACAGGGCATGTGGAAGCAGTGGCGCAGATAGTGTTGAGGGGGAATTAAGCAGAAGGAGCCGGAAATCAATCTTTAAAAGATTTTCGGCTCTCATCTGCTTTATTTCTTTTCCAGCTGTATAACCGGTCGCAATCACCACTTTTTTGGGATATTTCGACCAATCGACATCTTGTTCTAACGTATGACCTTGTTTTTTTCCTTCCGATCTCTTGGGACAGAAAGATCTTCCATACGACCATACTGCTTTGTCTAGTTTTTGAGAGTAATAGACGTTTCTCCTATTCGACGTTCCCTTTTGTTCCATTTCGAGGAAAGTCTGGATTTCTTCTTCATGATCCGCTCTAATTTTCCTTTACAAACTCACGAATAGCGTTTTCCAGTTGATTCATCCAATCAATATTCGATATCCTTTTAGATATAGGTAGGGTACTCCTTTCTCTAAATGATTGCTCAAATCAGAGAATAACTTACTTTTTTCTTTTGGTCTAACTAAATGCTTGCCATAAAATTTTTATACATCATCTCATCCATTCTCGTTAATGTTCATAATCCCTACTGATTTTAATTTAACATTCTTAATAAGTCCATAAGTGTTTTAGTCCTTTTTTCACTGTTTGACCATCTTTGATAAATGAGGTAAATCCTTCTCCGTTTCAAGCCCTATTCCGTGTTTTTTGACTAACTGCATGTTAGTTGAAACTATGTTATGACTTCTCCGTCTACTGATGAAACATCTGAATGCCATTTACATAAACAAAATCAACTTTTTTTATAAAAAAATCAATTTATACTTAGAATATAAAGTTAAAAATTTTTTCTATAAAATTGTACTGAAAATGGGGGCTTCATAAATGATTAAAACAATTTCCGATATTGCGAAGCTTTCTGGTGTAGCCAAAAGTACAGTATCAAGATATCTTAATGGCGGCTCTGTTAGTGAAGCAACAAAAAAAAAGATTGAACATGTGATTAAAGAGACTGGCTATATTCCAAATACATTTGCCCGAAGTTTAAAAGCAAAAAAGCCAAACATCATTGGGACCATTGTCCCTCGTCTTGATTCTTATGCGACATCACAAACATTGATTGGTATTGATGAACAACTTAGAAAATTGAATTATCAAATGTTAATATCCAATACAAGTCAAAATCTAAAACGTGAAATTGAAAATATCCATAGTATGGCTAGGCAAAAAGTGGCTGGAATTATCCTCTTAGCCACACAAATTACGGATACACATTTAAATACTTTTAATCAGTTGCAAATACCGGTGTTACTTGTTGGGCAACAACATAAAAATGTGTACAGTGTCATTCATAATGATTTTGAAGCAGCGTATGACTTAGGAAGGTATATATTATCAAAAGGGCATCGAAAAATAGCTTTTCTGGGAGTAACTGAAAAGGACGTTGCAGTAGGAGTAAAGCGAAAAGAAGGATTTAAGCGAGCAGTTCAAGAGGTTGAAGGTTGCGAAATAAAATTTTATGAAACAAGTTTTAAAATGGATGAAGCCATTCAAAAAGTTTCTTCGATTCTGGATGAATTTAATCCTACGATATTGGTATGTGCAACAGACAATATTGCCCTTGGCGCGATTAAGGCTGCCCATTTAAAAGGGATTAAAATACCGTCTGACTTGTCCGTAACAGGTTTTGGCGGGTATGATGTCACAGAAATTATTCATCCTGCTTTAACGACAGCTAAATTTTATTATAAAGAAGCTGGAGAAATGGCAGCACAAAGTATGGTAAAGCTTTTAAATGGAGAAAAAATTGCTCCTTTAATTTTGTCAAAGTATAAAATCATTGAGAGAGAGAGCGTTGACAATTTAATAAATCGTGATTTATAATCAAAATGAAACCGATTCCATTCGGAATCGTTTTATTCTTGCAGTGAATGGAACCGGTTCCGTCTTTTTCATTGTATTGGAACCGATACCAATCGAACTTATAATGAAAGGAGAATAAACATGGACTATAAGGAAAGTGCGGAAGCTATTTTACAGGCAATTGGGGGAAAAGAGAATGTTTCAGCGGCAACACACTGCGCAACACGACTCCGTATAGTACTGCATGATGAAAATAAAATTGACAAAGCTGCATTAGATCGTTTGGATCTTGTTAAAGGAACCTTTTCAACAGCTGGGCAATTTCAAATTATTTTAGGTTCTGGTATTGTAAATGAGGTCTATAAACCATTTATTAAACTTATAGGAATTAACGAAATGTCTACAAGTCAAGTAAAAAGCGCTGGAGTAAAAAAACAAAACCCGCTTCTCCGTCTTGTTAAACTGCTTTCTGATATTTTCGTCCCCATTATTCCAGCGATCGTAGCAGGTGGTTTATTAATGGGGCTAAACAACTTATTAACAGCAAAAGATTTATTTATACATGGCAAATCATTAATTGATGCAAACCCTGGAATTGCAGATTTAGCAGCCATGATCAATACATTTGCAAATGCTGCGTTTGTTTTCTTGCCAGTTTTGATCAGCTTTTCGGCTACAAAACGATTTGGTGGGAATCCATTTCTTGGAGCAGTCCTCGGAATGATTATGGTTCACCCGGACTTGTTAAATGCCAATGAATATGGAGCCGCATCATTAGCCCATAAGGTACCGGAGTGGCATATCCTTGGGTTTACGATAGAAAAAGTCGGTTATCAAGGAACGGTTTTACCTGTTCTTGTCTCATCTTTTATTTTAGCAAAAATTGAAATTTTCTTAAGAAAGATGATTCCATCTGCACTTGATAATCTATTAACACCATTGCTATCGATTCTAGTAACAGCAGTACTGACCTTTACTTTTGTAGGTCCATTAACTCGTACTGCTGGGAATCTTTTCACTGATGGGATTGTTTGGTTATATAGCTCAACAGGCTTTATTGGCGGTGGAATTTTTGGATTATTTTATGCTCCAATTGTTATTACGATGATGTATAAAAGTTTGTGTAAAGCATTTTGCTAGAACAAAAGAAAAAAGGTAGGGTATTCTCTGATTGGACGAAAAACATTCCAGAGAAAGGAGAACCCTACCTATGTCTAAAAGAAGTATACCGAATGTCGACTGGGCAAATCAACTGGAAAGTGTCATTCGTCAGTTTGTAAAGGAAAAATTAGAACTGATCATGCGGGAAGAAATCAAGAATTTCCTCGAAATAGAGCAGGCCGGAACATCGAATATGAGAAACGGCTACTATCAACGAAATCTAGATACGCAATATGGCCGGATTGAAGGTCTTTTGGTCCCTAGAGACCGAAACGGAGAATTTCAAACCCAATTGTTCGCTCCTTACCAACGCCATACGGGCTGGCTCGAGGAAGCCATCATCAAGATGTATCAAAGTGGTATGAGTACGCGTGAAATTGGCAAGTTTATTGAACGAATTTTAGGCAAGGCCTATTCTCCTTCAACGATCAGTCGTATGACCGATATCGTGAAAGAAGACATTGAGAAATGGCACAAACGTCCCCTGCACAAACGTTATTCTGTCTTATATTTAGACGGCTTGTATGTAAAACTTCGTCGCGATACCGTGGAGAAAGAAGTGGTTTATGTGGTGTTAGGGGTGAACGAAGAAGGATATCGCGAAATTCTTGATTTCTTTGTGGGAGGACAAGAAAGCGCCTATGTATGGCAGGAAATTCTTCAACACCTCTACCAAAGAGGCGTACAGGAAGTGCTTCTGGGCGTATTTGATGGCCTTCCGGGGCTAGAGGAAGCCTTTAAGGCTGTTTATCCGAAAGCCGATGTGCAGCGCTGTGTCGTTCACAAAGTCCGCAACACCCTAAATCGTGTTCGGAAAAAAGACCAATTCGAAGTGGCCGAGGATCTCAAGCTGATTTATCGTGCGCCGAATAAGGAGATGGCGTTACAAATGTTTCAACAGTTTGAGTCGAAATGGTCCAGCAAATATCCAAGAGAAGTTCAATCTTGGGCCAATGAGTTGGATGTCCTCCTTACATTTATGGATTATCCAAGCAGTATTCGAAGTGTGATTTACACGACCAATGCCATTGAACGAACGATCAAAGAGATTCGGAAACGTCTAAAGCCGATGAACAGTTTGAGTAGTTTAGAAGCCGCTGAAAAAATCGTGTATTTGACGATTCAAGATTTTAACGAGAAATGGGCAGGAAGAAAGTTACGAGGATTTGCCGAAGCGCATGAAGCTCTTCAACGAATGTTTGAAGAACGTTATTGTTAACCAAATATTGTAAATAAACAAAATAAGGGGATTCTCCCTTTCCACACAAGAGACTGAATATTCAGTCTCTTGTGTGGAGAAAATCAGTCCCCTATCAATTCAAATCCATTTCAGAGAAACCCTACCCCATTTACATTACACAAAATTCTTGACGGTACCGTTATTACTGGTATGCACCAAAGTTTTATTGCAATTGAAACCCAATTGTTAGCGGACATAGCGAAAACAGGCGGAACATTTATATTTCCAATCGCGTCAATGTCAAACGTAGCTCAAGGTGCTGCAACCCTTGCTGTTTTCTTTATTACAAAGGATAAAAAGTTAAAAGGTATTGGATCAGCTTCCGGAATTTCTGCTCTATTAGGGATTACTGAACCTGCTATGTTCGGAGTTAACTTAAAGTTAAAATATCCATTTATCGGTGCAATTATTGGTGCTGGAGTCGCTTCCGCATTTATTACATTTTTTAAGGTTAAGGCCATTGCACTTGGTGCTGCTGGTATTCTAGGTATTATTTCGATGAAGCCTTCTTCCATTCTTTATTTTGTAATTGGATTAGTCATTTCTTTTGTTACTTCATTTTCAGCGACTCTTGTTTTAGCAATACGAGAATCAAAAAAAGAGCAGTAGATGTTGAAAAGAAGGTACTATAAAGACAATAGAAGGAAAGGGGAATCAAATGTTCTCCTTTCGTTATTAAAGGAGTTTAAAGAACATGATATGGACAACAGAACAACGCTACCGTCGAATAGAGGAAGCGAGTGCGGAAGAACTTTCGGAATTGCGTGCAAAAGTAAAGGGCTGCAAATGGCGCCAAACCTTTCATATACAACCTGAAACAGGACTACTTAATGATCCAAATGGATTTTCTTATTTTAACGGGGAGTATCACTTGTTTTATCAGTGGTTTCCGCTTGGGCCTGTACATGGCTTGAAGTATTGGTATCATACGAAATCAAAGAATCTAGTTCATTGGGAAAATGTTGGGATTGGAATTGCGCCAACAAACGAGTATGATAGCCATGGCTGTTATTCGGGTAGTGCTATTGAACATGAAGGGAAATTGTATTTACTTTATACCGGAAACTCAAGAGATAGAAATTGGATAAGGCATTCTTATCAATGTCTTGCTATTATGGATCAAACAGGGAAGATAGAAAAACGAAAAGAACCAGTTATTCATCACATTCCGAATGGATATACAAATCATTTTCGTGATCCTAAAGTCTGGAAAGAAGGAAAAACGTTTTTTACTGTTATCGGTGCGCAAAGGGAAAATAAAACAGGGTGTGTCGTGTTATATAGCTCAAATGATTTAATAAATTGGAAATTTGAAGGAGAGATAAAAACGAATCTGGAGGCTTTTGGCTATATGTGGGAATGCCCTGATTACTTTGAACTTCAAGGTTATGGTGTTTTGATTTTTTCACCTCAAGGCATTGAACCATATGAAGATCACTATCAAAACCTTTATCAATCTGGTTATATTATCGGAGAAAAGCTGGATGTTGAGCGATTATCACTGTCGCATGCTCCTTTTCAAGAGATTGATAGGGGATTTGACTTTTATGCTCCTCAAACAATGGTGGATGGAAACGGCCGTCGAATTTTGATAGGCTGGATGGGAATGCCGGAAATTGAGTATCCAACTGATAAAAGCGGATGGGCCCATTGTTTAACCCTGCCAAGGGAGTTAACCATCAGTGATAACAAACTCATTCAAAAGCCGGTAAAAGAGCTTGAACTGCTTCGCAAGCAACAATATGAAATACAAGATGTTATTGATCAAGAAAAAAAAATGTACAACGGGTTTATTGGAACAACATTTGAAATGATTTGTGATTTTGAGAATTTTGATGCGAAAGAATTTGGTGTTGAGTTTAGGGTCGGAGATTGCGAGAAAACGATCATTAAGTATGATAGTATTCAGAAAAAGGTTATTTTAGATCGAACATTTTCTGGTCAACCAGTAGCAGAGGAATATGGGACGGTCCGAAAATGTTTTTTGGATGCAGCTAAAGTGAAGTTTCACCTTTTTGTGGACACTTCTTCTGTCGAGATTTTTATTAACGATGGAGAAGAAGTTTTTACGAGCCGGATTTTTCCACAAGAAGACAGTAAAGGAATTCGATTTTTTGCTGAGGGTGGAAAAGTATTACTTCATGCTACCAAATGGGATTTTGAGTAAGGGATAGGTGAAAAGGATGAGAAATTTCTATTCGATCGGGGAAGTATTAATAGATTTCATTCCACTTCAAAAGGGCAGAGCACTAAAGGATGTAGTGGGGTTTGAACGTCTTCCTGGAGGTGCTCCTGCCAATGTTGCTGTAGCCGTTGCGCGGTTTGGCGGCAAGGCATATATGATTACCAAATTAGGTATGGATGCTTTTGGTGATTTTCTTTTGGAACAATTACAACAAGCAGGCGTGAATACAGAAACAGTTAAACGAACAAATGAAGCAAACACAGGTCTAGCTTTTGTATCATTACGCCATGATGGTGAGCGTGATTTTTCTTTCTACCGCAATCCTTCGGCAGACCTTCTTCTTAGTGAAAAGGAGATTGAGGACGGTTGGTTTGAAGACGGAGATATTCTCCACTTTTGTTCTGTAGATTTAGTTGAAAGTCCGATGAAGAAGGCACATATAAAAGCGATTCATTTAGCAAAAGAAAAAGGAAGTATTATCAGCTTTGATCCTAATGTACGAATTCCTCTTTGGAATAACCCGGAAACATGTAGAAAAACAATTTTGGAATTTGTTCCAATGGCACATATATTAAAAATTTCAGAGGAAGAACTTGAATTCATAACAGGCATTTCCAATATAAATGAAGCCATTCAATCTTTATTTACCGGGGATGTTCGAGCAATTATTTATACTAAAGGTGCCGAGGGAGTAGAATTATATTTGAAAGGTGAAGTCTATCAATCACCCGGATATCGTGTAGAAGTACAAGATACCACTGGCGCGGGAGATGCCTTTATAGGTGGTTTCTTGTATCAATTGTTAGAAAAAGGGGTAAGACAAGAAACACTTGAAAAAATTCTGCGAGAGCATCATCAAGAAGTGCCATCTTTTGCCAATGCAAGCGGTGCCCTTACGACATCAGGAAAAGGAGCTATTCCATCCATTCCAACAAAAGACGAAATTAATTGTTTTCTCCAACATTCATAATTGATTCACCGTCATTAATGATTACCTTACTCAGTTTTTTTAAATACTAGGGACCAAATTGGAAGGAAACGCACATTTAGATTCGTTACGGTGAACCGTATCATAAATAGAGGCAAAAATTGTTGAAGATAAGGTGGAATTTTATTGTCGGAAGCGGGTATTGGCTGTGGATAATCAGTTTCATTATCCGCTTCACGATACAACATGTGGATAAGTACAAAGGTTTTAGAATGTTGACTTCTGTAAAATCGAATTCAAGTTCAATGTTTTTAATGGTTCTTGATTTTCCTGTTTGTTTAATTGTAATTTTATCGATCAATAACTGAAGTAATTGTTTTTGATTTTCTCTTGATGTCTGCTTATAAACGAATAGCTTTTCAAGTAACAATTCAATAAGCTCCGGTTGAATAACTTTTGAGTCAGAAGAACTCAAATGTAATGTAATCTCATTTTTCTTCTGTTCTAATTCTCTTTTTTCATTGGAAACCTTTTGTAATCTTTCTTGTAGGATATCTATCGGGAGTGTATTCTTTTCAAAAGCTTCCATATATTTGTCTTGCAATTGCTGGATTTCCAACAAGCGGTTTTCAATCTGTTCTAGTTCTTTATTCAGTTTGTTTAGAGAACTAGCAGAATTTGAATTTATTTCTTTTAATGTTTTATATAGCTTTTGTTTATTGCTAACGAGTTTTTTTAATTCTATTATTAACCTCGTCCTCTGCTTCATACGTTTTTACGGAATTCGCTTTACATGCTGCAGATCCTTTATTATGGAAATTACTACACACATAATATCGATGTTTTCGTTTCGTCCCATCCTTTCGTGTAGATGTCGTAATGGAAGGCTTAAACAGTTTTAAATAACTTATAAAAAGTTATAAAATTTTTATTTACTTTAATTTTTTCATGCTATATTTAATTTAAGGAGGAATATAGCATGAGATATTATAGCATTCATGAATTTTCCAAATTAATCAATCGAACGCCACAAACTTTAAGAAATTGGGACAAAAGTGGAAAATTAAAACCACATCATACTGGCTCAAACGGCTATAGATATTATTCTCACGATCAACTTAAAGAGGTACTTGGTATTAAAGAAACTAGTCAAAAAGTGGTTGGTTATTGCAGAGTTTCTTCTAATAAACAAAAAGATGATTTGCAAAGACAAGTTGAAAATATGAAAAAATATTTAGAATCGTTAAATGTTGAATATGAAATCATTCAAGACATTGGTAGTGGGATTAATTACAAGAAAAAAGGTTTGCGTCAACTAATCAAAATGATAAATAACAAAGAAGTAGATAAAATAGTAGTATTCCATAAAGATAGGCTTCTTAGATTTGGTTTTGAATTGGTTGAGTATATGGCAAACCTTAATGGGTGTGAGATTGAAGTTTTAGATAGCAATGAAAAAACAGATGAACAAGAACTTGTAGAAGATTTAATACAGATTGTTACAGTATTTAGTTGTAGATTACAAGGAAAACGTGCTAATAAAACTAGAAAGTTAGTAGATGAATTAATTGAGGAAAATGAGGAGTTGCTAAATGATAAAGTCAATAAAAGGGATGTTGAAACCAAATAATAAGCAAAAAACTAAATTATTTCTATATGCGAATACAGCTAGATTTGCTTATAATTGGACAATTGCAAAGCAACAAGAAAATTATCAAAATGGTGGTAAATTCATCAATGATTCAACTTTGAGAAAACAGTTTACTCAAATGAAAAAGCTTGATGAATTTAATTGGCTGAATAATGTAAGTAATAATGTAACGAAACAAGCTATTAAAGATGCTTGTGATGCTTACAAACGATTTTTTAAAGGACTATCAAAATATCCAAAATTTAAAAGGAAAAAGAAATCTATACCTAGTTTTTATCAGGATAATGTGAAAATCAAATTCACAAAAACACATGTTAAAGTAGAGGGATTTGCTTCAAGTAAAAAGTCGAATAAACAAAAGATAAATTGGATTCGATTAGCAGAAAAAGGACGTATTCCATTTGGTGAAAATGTTAAGTATATGAATCCTCGATTTACATTTGATGGTTTGAATTGGTGGGTATCTGTTGGAATAGAAACAGATAGTGATTATTCTCCTTCAAAAACAGAAGGGATAGGTATTGACTTAGGAATAAAAGATTTAGCTGTTTGTTCTGATGGTAAAGTTTATGGAAATATTAATAAAACAAAAAGAATTAGGCAATTAGAAAAGAAAAAGCGCAGGTTGCAACGTAAAATTTCAAGAAAATATGAAAAAGGAAGGGAGGGAAACCGTTACAGGAAAACCAACAACATTATAAAAAGTGAAAAGCAACTTTTAAAAGTTTCACGAAGACTAACGAATATTCGTCATAACTACATACATCAAATCACTTCTGAAATCGTAAACAGAAAACCAATGTTTATTGTTTTAGAAGATTTGAATGTAAAAGGTATGATGAAAAATAAACATTTAGCTGAATCTGTTCAACAACAGTGTTTCCATGAATTTAGAAGACAAATTGAATACAAGTCAAATTGGAATAATATTCGCTTCATTTTGGCGGATAGATGGTTTCCAAGTTCTAAGTTGTGTTCTTGTTGCGGAAAAGTTAAAAAAGACTTGAAGTTATCCGATAGAACTTTTGAATGCGAATGTGGAAATATTGTTGATCGAGATTATCAAGCGTCTATAAATCTTAAAAAATATGGTGAAAATGTTTTAGAATCTGCATCTTAACAATGCAAGTTAATGCAGACATGTACCGATTCGTTAGTCGGGAATTTACGACTTTGGAGTGTTACACCAAATGCAAGTAGCGATCTGTTTAATAGATAGACGTGAAAGCAGACACGATGAAGAAGTAATGAAACATAAAAGTTGTAGGAAATTATAACTTTTTATAAGTTTTCTGTAACGGGACCATTCCTTGACCGCAATCAGGGCAACGCAAAAGACTGCTAAGTAAAAAAGGTTCATTCGATTGGCGCTGTTTAAATGATTTGCTTTTTCTTCTTGCTTGAACTAAACTCCATAATTCATCTGAAATGATGGCTTCATGCTGCCCCTCAACAATGATAGGGTCAGGATTCTTTCCTTTTCTTCTCTTAGTGTCCCAATTTTCAATCTTTAACCAGCTAATTTTACCATTATAGATGACATTGTCTAAGATTGTTGCAATCCCATTTATAGAAAAATAACGGCCTTTTTTCGTTCGATACCCTGCTTTATTTAAGTAGTTTGCAATTGCCTTTAACCCCTTTCCGCTTGCATACATTTCAAAGACATTTTTACGATCTCTGCTTCTTTATGATTGATGACAAGTTGTTTTTCAACAGTATCGTAACCAAATACAGAACCACCATTCCATTGTCCCTCTAATGCTCTTTGTTTCATACCAAGTTTTACATTTTCCGATAACGTATTTCTTTCCATTTCCGCAATAGAAGCTATAGAACCTAAAAAAAGACCGAAATAAATCGGTCTTTTTTGTATGTCTTCTTCAACGAAACCCCCATTTGCACAATAAAAAAGGCGGCATCACTTATTGAAGCAGTGCCCCCGTTAGTTGTACAAGCGCCTATTCCAATGATTCAGAATAGTACGTACTATGTGTAAAACGACGAACTTCTCTTTTGTTTTCTTTGATTTTTTCGTGCAATCGCATTATTTGTCAACCGCAAAAACCATTTGAATTTGTCATACAGGGCTTGTCATCTTTATAACCTTTTGAAAGAAGGCGATTATAATCAGCAGGTTATAAAGGAGTGGAAATATGATTCTCTCTAAATTTGTAGATGAGCTCCCCGTTCCCCCTGTTTTAAAACCTCGATGGAAAGATCCGTTTCATACTTATTATGAAGTGAATATGACGGAATTTAAACAGTCGCTCCATAGCGAATTAAATGATACAACTGTATGGGGCTATGAAGGAAGTTATCCAGGACCTACAATTGAAGTAGAGAGCGGAGAAAAAGTGTTTATTAAATGGATGAACAATCTTCCAGATAAGCATCTTTTGCCGGTAGACCATACGGTGCATGGTGCCCATGTGGATGTACCGGAAGTACGAACGGTGGTACACGTACATGGCGCTAGTGTTGAATGGGAAAGCGATGGCTACCCGGAGGCTTGGTTTACACAAGGATTCAAACAAGTCGGTCCCTATTTTAGAAAGCAAATATATCAATATGATAATGACGATCGAGCTTGCACCCTCTGGTATCATGACCATGCGCTTGGTATCACGAGGCTCAATGTGTATGCTGGATTGGCAGGATTCTATCTTATCAGAGATCATCGGGAACGTTTATTGAATTTACCAAGTGGGAAATATGAGGTCCCTCTTATGATACAAGACAAGACTTTTCATAAAGATGGTTCTCTTTATTACCCGAAGCAGCCAGAAAAACCAGTCCCGGAATTAGAAACGTCGATCGTTCCTGAATTTTTTGGAGATACCATCTTGGTGAACGGAAAAGTATGGCCGTATCTAAAAGTGGAACCCCGTAAATATCGATTCAGGCTGTTAAATGCATCTAACACCCGTTTCTATAGGCTAAAGCTTGATTCGGGACAACTTTTTTATCAAATCGGGACGGATGGAGGATTCATGCAACACCCGATAGGCGTCAAAGAAATCACGTTGGCACCTGCAGAACGAGCAGATGTGATCATTGATTTTACCAATCTTGAAGGCAAGAATATGATCATGACAAATGATGCCCCCTCGCCATTTCCAACCGGAGATCCACCAAATGAAAATACAGGTACTGTGATGCAGTTTAGAGTGACTCTTCCACTGTCAAGTGTTGATACGAGTGTTATTCCGGCTTATATGATGCCTCTTCCCAAAATAAAAGAACAGTCCGCTTCAAAGAAACGATCCCTAACATTAAATGAGAATACGGATAAGTACGGGCGTAAAATCATGCTATTGGATAATAAACACTGGGATGCCCCTATAACAGAGAATCCTAAATTGGGATCAACCGAAATATGGTATCTTATTAACTTAACGGAGGATACACATCCTATTCATCTTCACTTAATTAATTTTCAAATATTAGACCGGAGGGAGTTCAATGTAGAAAAGTTTAAAAAGGAGAGAATGATCCATTATACTGGTCCTGCGTTGCCTCCCGAACCACAAGAACGAGGATGGAAAGATACAGTAAGAGCTAATCCTAACCAGGTCACTCGAATAATCATGAAGTTTGGTCCTTATACAGGGTTGTATGTATGGCACTGTCATATCTTGGAGCACGAGGATTATGATATGATGAGACCGTATATTGTTATCCGATAATAGACAGTTCTCCTTGAGTATGTACTTGAACTGTATCTATGCTCGTTAATATCCAATTAAACCGATGTTAATGTCTGGACAAATTGTTTTGTTAATTGAATTTAAATTTAGATTAAAGATAAGTGTCCCACGTACATCTCATTTTAATTAAATTTTCCTATCCTCAGTACTCATCCCATGTGAGTGCTGTGCGTTGATAGAGAGGATTAGAGAATAAGCAGATGGGTTCGAGAATCGGTAAAAGATTCTCGGACTCCCATTTGCTTTTATTTCGATTCGGTCAATGAACCTGGCGTTAGCTCTTTAAAGGACAAGAACTCTTAAAATTGTATTTTGATTATTTGTTGGCTAATCCATTCAACCAAATTTTGGTTAGAGATTGGTGTATGGAAAGAGGTTCCGTTCAAACTATATAGGATATTTCTTGATTGATTACGATTACTTTTTTCAATCAAATCGATCAACTCTTCTTTACTTAAATCAGCTTGATGAAAAAGAGAAAGAATTAAGGATTCATAGGACATGAATTGATACAATTGAATAAAGTCAAAAGTATTTTCGACATTAATTAATTCCATTAACCTCTCATTGTTTAAAAATGTCCTAAAGGGTCCATAAATTCCCTTTTCATCTTCACTGACGATATAAACAGGACCGAGATACAAGCTCAATAATACAAGGGAAAAAATAGTGATAAAACGTTCGCCGGCATTTTTTCCATTGGCCAAAATACAACCAATTAATGTTTCTAAAGCAGCTTCAGAATGAGAATCGATTTCTTTAATGGAATCACGTATTGTTTGATTTGTTCTTACAGTTTCTAAAGATATGTTTTTCAATATATTGAATGCGGCTTCTTTTGTGCCAATCATATCCCTTAATAATTCAAATATGATTTGTAAATCTGCTACGTATATTTCATGCTCTGTAGATAGAATTCGAAATAATTCATAATAGTATTTTTCAAATGCCTTTTCATCGGGTAAGTTTTTTGAGGCTTCTTCAAGAATGATGTCTGGAATGAGAATGATTTTAGATAGTTGAAATCCCTTTTGTATAATAAAAGGATTACACACAGCGTCCTTCCTTAGCTTTGACAGCATCATATTATCCATAATATACAGTGCTTGATTAGCGTATAAAGATTTTTTTAGGCTATCCATATGAAATTGGATAAAAGGTTTTATGGGACGGATCTTAGGATTTTCGATAACCTTCATTTTCACTTTCGCCCGCTAACTCTTTTCGCCAATCTAGCACTAAATGATATAATTTTTTATATTTATTGATGATGGATTGATAATCTTCTTCATTTAGGTTATTTTCCGCTTTTGATATCAAATTTTTATAATCGTCAATTTTAATTTTATTGCTAGCTGCAAATAAGGTTCGGTCTATTTCATCAGGCAGGTTATTTTTATAATCATAATCAATAATATCTTTAGCTTCATCAATGGTAATGAATTGATTTTGAGCAAGTTTTATTACGATTGCCTTATAAGGAACTTCAAAAACAGGAATTAAATGAACTGCAATGTCGGTTAAACTAAGACTGCTATCCTTTTTTAAAGATAGATATTTCCGATTTAAAATATGATCATTAATCAGAAGTTCACCTGCAAAAAGATTTGGCAGTCTCTCCTTTTCATCAAATATACTATCTATCTGAACCAAATTTTCTTCTTTTTTCTTCAACTTATCTTTATCAAAATAAAAGTGATAGAACTCATGCGCCCACATAAAGTTCTCATAAATTTTAGGTTGTGCTGTGTTGATTTGTATATAAAAATCCTGATTGTAATAAAAAACTAAACCGCCATAATCTGAATTTTTAATGGGAAATTCTAATACGCGTGCATTTTCATATAAATAAGTTTTAATGAATTCTAAAGGCTTAGAGGCAATAAGAGGATCACCGGAAGACTTTAACATCTCAATTTTTGATTTCACTTCAGGCAAATAATCTCGATTAAAATTGACTACTTTTTCTATATTCTCTTTATTGATCACGATATTCTCCTCCAAACATAACTGGTGGATGAGACAAAGGTTTGAGAACATCAATCAATTCGACGAATTCTCTAAAAACTTTCATCCCTTCTTTAAATGCTTCATTCACTTCTCCATTTAAAGAAAGTGCAGCAAAATCCATAAAATTTTGTTCTTCCATTTTTTCATTGACACCTTTAGGCAAATCCATTTCTTTACGATGAAAATAAAACGGATCTTTAATTCTAAACAGCTTTAACATTTTCTCCTCAAATTGATCCACATTTCCTTCACCTTTAAGAAATCTATAAAAAGCACCTTTGCTTATTCCTAATCGATCTATAACCCAGTTATGTTTAATACCTTTCGCATCTAAATATTTCCTTATATTTTCTCCAATTATTTTTTTGGCCTCGCTCATCATCACACCTCCAAGTCTTTTGGTATTCATTTTGTATACTTCTATATATTATTATATGCAATAAACGTAAAAAAGTACATTATCTTAGACGAAATAGTGCATGTTTTAAATACTATTATAAGATGAAGATGGGAACCATAAAAAGTCCGTACTTCAGCTAAAGCTTCTCCATTCTGAAGTTATGATTAACTTCTATCGGTAACAATATGAATTGTCTACACTCTCGGCGACGAAACGATCGTTTTATGGGGACGGGATGTCATTTATGACTCGATCGGCGACGTTCAATTTGCCATTTCGGCCAAGTCGTTTTACCAAGTCAACCCAGAACAAACGAAAGTATTGTATGACAAGGCTTTGGAATATGCCGAATTAAAAGGCGATGAAACGGTCATCGACGCTTATTGCGGCATTGGCACCATTTCGTTGTTTTTAGCGAAAAACGCGAAAAAAGTGTACGGCGTCGAAATCGTGCCGGAAGCGATTGACGCCGAACGAAACGGCATCACCAATGCCGAATTTGAGGCAGGAAAAGCAGAAGAAGTCATTCCAGAATGGTACAAAAGAGGAATCAAAGCCGACGTTCTAGTTGTCGATCCCCCTAGAAAAGGATGCGACCCAGTTCTATTAGAAACCATCCTGCAAATGAAACCAAAAAAAGTCGTCTACGTCTCCTGCAACCCCGCCACACTCGCCCGCGACCTCCGAATCCTCGAAGACGGCGGATACAAAACCCTCAAACTCCAACCCGTCGACAAGTTTCCGCAAACAAGGCATGTGGAGGCCGAGGCGGAGATAGTGTTGAGGGGAAATTAAGTAGAAGGAGCCGAAAATCAGTAAAAGATTTTCGGTGTTCCATCTGCTTTTATTTCGATTCGGTCGATGAACCGCGAGCGATAGCACTTTAAAGGATAAGAACTCTTCGAAGTTTTTCTTCAACTCTCAAAAAAGACAGAAGGCTAAGGCATTTCTCTATCTCTATCCATCTTCGACAAATTTTGAGGCGTGACAGGCACAGATCTCAGGACTAGGTTTGACACATTCGCCTTTACAATAAGGGCATTGTCATTTCACTACACGATCTTCCTCTAAGCTATATATCCCGATTTTTCGAGGGCTGTAAGTCGCATTGTAATGATGTTGGTCTTCCTCTGGTATTGGATCACCTTTTGAAGACAGGATTCGTAATGTGGACGGGTATTTCAAGTCATCAACCAAATTGACCACTACTTTACTCAAAAGGATTTAACAAAAGAATCAGAGAGTATAGTACATGAATCCATATTGAGAGGGAGATGAGCATATTTCAAAAAATGTCCGATTTTACCGGAAAATCTAATAGAATATACCGGTTATTTAAAACTTCAATGCAAACGAAAACCTTCCAACATTTATAAATATATTGCCGCATTAAAGGTATTCTTTGCATTTTTGCTTTCTAGAGGGATCATTAAAGACAATCCGATGGCACGTATCAAAATCGAAAAATTGGAATATGCTAATGGGGCTAATCAAATAAAATGGCTTACAAAAGAAGAACTAGACCGATTCATTGGTTATGTACAATTGGAGCCAAACGAATTCAAACGGCTGTGCAAATGCCATGATCGACTTAATGCTGGATGCAGGACTTCGGGTAAATGAGGTTGCTCCATTAGAAATAAACGACATCATATCTAAAGATAAAGGTGTTCAAGTGTGATCACTCGGGAAAGCAAGGGGAATAAGTTTGCCACTATATTACTGGTTCAAAAGCACGCCAGAAATTTACGTAAATGGCTGAAGTATCGAAAAAATTTAGAAATGTACATACATAAAGAATCCACACGGTTATTTGTATCCGAGCTAGGAATTCAAAAAATGCTGACTAAATACGCACGTCTTGCCAATATGGAGAACAATACTCCACACCGCTTTCGACATAGCTTCTGTAAGAACTTGGCCAATGCCGGAACGCCGATTGAAACTATTCGGAAATTTGCACGACATGAAAGATTCAAATAACAGTGATATATGTTGACTCATTATAGGAAGAACAGTTGGAGGCGTTGAGGAGGATATATTAATATTTGGTTTCAGTGAATAAAAATAATATATAATACTAAAGGACATAGCATAATAAGGGAATCAAAACTTTGACCCATTTCATTATGCCATGTCCGATATTTGCAATATTATCTTATTCAACATCTTATAAATTTATTCTTCATTTTAATACTATATTTTTTATCTGTATTTGTCAATGTAATTTTTTGTAGAAATTTATGGTATACTTTAAAAAAATCAATTAGATTGAGGGGAAAGAAGTGTCAGAAGAAAAGTTGTTAGGTGGTCAACGTTATTTTATTAGTAAGATCATGGAGTATTTTAATTATTCTAAATCCCAACAATCTCAAATGTTTACAAAAGCCTTACAGGAAAAGAGATATGATAGCATAACATTAATGTTTAGCGAATTTTTGGAAATTGAGCAAGATATTAGGGAAGGAACTAGTGATAAAACTAAATTAAAACATAGTTTAATCAGTTCAATGAAAAGTTTTTTATTTCATTGTAAACAGAATCCTTTATTAATAAAGGGAGAGTTAGCCAGGGATATAAGTTTTCTAGTTAAGAGAATTCAGGAATTTTTAAATGAAGGAGAAAAAGAAAAAGTAGATCAAGAGAAATTAAATACTATACGTATTTCAATTTCTAGTTTAGTAAAAAGATATGATTCTGAAAGTTTAATTGAAGAATATATTGATTTAATTTTAGAGGTTCCATTATCCTACAAAGAGATCGATTTAATAGTCCAGTATTTTATTAGTGAGTTATTAAATTTAGGATATTCGTTTAAATATCTGAGTGAATGGAAACAAAGTTACAAAGAATTATATCAATACATAAAAGATTTGGATAGAGAAGAATTGAGTAAGGCTCTATTAGCGTTTAAAGATTTGATTAAAGAACCTACTAAGTATTCTATAATTATAAATAGTTGGTTACCGGATGAATTAAAAAATGAGTTGGAAACGGAAGGATGTATTAATTTAAAATATAGGTATTGTAGACTGAATGAAAGTGAAGAGTATATCATTCGTGAAAGAAAAGATAAACTCCATTTTCGACAATCTGATAAATATCATAATTTAAAAGTCGAAGTTGTTGCTTATGATAAATATAAGGCTATAGAAAAAGTAGTTAAAAACTTAGAAAGTTATCTTGGAATGTATAAACATTATTATAATTTTGATAAAGTTGCGGTCAATGTACAATGTCTTTTATCAAATGGTTATAATGAATGGGTACAAATGAGAACTGATAATACTGACGCACAAATTTTTAATAATAGTATAAGTGCCAGAGAAAATGAAGACATTAAAGATTTTTTACTTTTAAGAGATAAAGTGAGAAAAGAAAATGGCCGTATTACAACTAGTATTAAGCAATTGAATAATTCACTTGAAATGCTAAAGAAGTCTATTGAAACATCACCAGAAAATCGATTACTCAATAATTGGTCCAGCCTTGAATATCTTTTAAATTCCTATGAGGGGAAAAGTATAATTAGTAAAATAATAGATATAGTGCCTAAAGTGATTAGTTTATATCTTGTAAAAGAGCGGCTTAATATATTTTGGGAGAGACTTTTAGCAAATAAGAGATTTCATGAAATAAATATAGTAAAAGAATTATTTTTTAAATGTTCTAAAGAAGAAGGAAAATACGATAAAAATAAGTTAGTAGATTTTTTAGGAGAAGAAGATAATATTAAAAGTTTATTTGAAAGTTTAGAAAAGGATGTAGTAATGCATAGAGAGATTGCTTTTATAAGAGAGGTTTTAACAGATTTAAGTAAACTTTTGAGAAATATCGAGAATTTACATGAACTGATTGAACATGATTTAACGCGCATATATAGAGTACGTAACAAATTAGTTCATTCTAATAACAACATCTTATTTAATAATATCGATATATTTACAATCCGTTTAAATAAATATATTAATTCTTTAATTGGAACTATTATACATTATCTAAAAAGACGTCCTGATCTACAAATATCTGAAGTATTAAATTCAATACATGAAACTTATGAATGGTATAAGAATTTTCTGAAAAGTGAGAGTGAAAAAACTAAAGCTATTAAGAAAGCAAAAGAGGAAGGCAAAGAAACGGGTAAGATAAGCATAGATATAAAAACAGCATCGTTTCCACCGTATTTATACATGTAGGTTGCAAATATAAAAACTTCAATTGATGGACAGTTCAATAAATTTTTAAACCAATACTATTTAGCGAGAAAGCAAATTATTTTTATGGAAAATGAAGAGTATGTAGCAAGATAAGTAATATAAATGAAAATTATTTGGAATAATTCGGAAAGCAAAGAGGTGAAGTTAATTGAACATGGTTAGAGTATTTGAAGAACAAGTTATTAAGATAACAGAACAAAAATTGAACGAAACATTAGAGAAGTTGAAGGGAGATAAGTTACTTCAGCGGAAATTCAGGGAATTGACTGATATTTCTGCAACATTAAAAAGGCTTGACGTAATTATAAAAGAAAGTTCAAGTTTGGATAGTAGGGGAAAATGGATAGAAAAAAGAGATAAACTTATGGAGAAACGTGATGAAATATACTTTAAGATAGAAAACGAAGGATTTGAACGTGAGTGGATAATAACAATTGTTAAGTATGAAAGTGAAAACTTAGAAAAAGTTCTAAATGATGCAAGGGAAAGTGCAAGAAAGAAATATTTTTGGGATGCAAGTTTTGATGATATTGATATATTTGATAAACGATGGGAGCTTGTAGAACAACAAATAAAACAAGCCAAAATGAATTATTTAGAAGGTGTATAGTAAGCAAAATGCAAGATTAGTCTTCTTACCTCCTAGTCTCTTTTTTTTCTCCTATGTAACCCCAAAATAAACAATTGCTAGTTAAAATAAACTCTAGCTATTCCGACTCTGATTTCGTTAAAAAAATCATTTGCGATTTCGGTTTTTTTCATGCCAATCCCTTGTCCCATCATTCTTTTCTCAATTTTCTCTTCTCTCCAAATATAAGCAAAACTATTTTTTAATGCGAAAAAAGAGGCGAAAAAACGGTCATTTTTGCATCAAAAATTGTCCGAAATTAGGTTTCTATAGCCAAACTGTATTTTAACTCGAACTTAAGAATGCGGGGTTGGGGCGGGGGACAACAACGATTGAAAATTCCCCAATTTCAACAAAATGAAATTCCCCATTTTGAACGTTTAATTCGATAACTAGGAAGGAAAAAGGCCTGCTTTTTTCTTTTCTCGGAGGCGGTAAGAATCGCCTTTGATGTTAAAGGTAATGGGGTGATGTAATAGACGATCTAAAATGGCTGTTGCTAATGATCGTCGCCGAATACTTTTCCCCATTTGAGATAGGATTTATTCGATGTAAGAATCATCGTTCCTTGTTCATATCATTTCGATTATGATTTAAAAAAACACATTCTCCGTTAGTTCATCAGAAGGGGATATCCTACCTCATCTATAAAGTATGTCTGGGCGACTCCAATGATTGACTAAACGTTCGAGAGTCCCTTTTTCGTTTGCCTTTCGGCGTTCTGCCACTAAATCGTCTAAAGCGGTGTATTCTTGAGTAATGGCTTCAATCGAAAAGGAAATGGCTAAATGTGTTTTTCCAACGCCCGGTGGTCCAAGAAAAATAGATTTTCTCCGTGGGCAAAACCGACATTTTGATAGTGTCATTGTGAAGAACGTTTATTTATTCAATGCGTACTATTCCTTTATATAGTTCATGTACACAGAAAAAACTTTTGGTTGTTGCTGCACATATAAAAGAAAACGATTGACGCGCTAGTCAAAAAGTCATATACTTTATTTAACACTGTTGTTAAATATTGAATTTGACATTTAAAAGGAGGTGCAATATGCAGCTCGGTGATATTGCCAAAATAAAGACGGGTCTTGTTTTAAGTAGGAAAAAAGCAGAAATGGAATATACGGCAAAGGCTACGTATAAACTGTTGTCCCTTAAAAATATAAGTGAAGATGGATTTATAGAAAATGATACATTTGAAGAGTTTATTAGTAATGATGAGTTAGAGGATCATTACTTTACCAAAGAAGGCGATGTATTAATGCGGTTAAGTCAGCCGTACACAGCAGTATGTATTGATAAAGAGTACAGCGGCTTGTTGATTCCATCCTACTTTGCCATTATCAAGGTGGATCGGTCAGAAGTTATGCCGCAATACATAGCTTGGTACCTTAACACGTTGAATGTGAAGAAAGAACTAGAGCGTTCTCAATCGGGTAGTCGGATACCGAGTACGAATCAACATGTTTTAAAAACCATTCCTATTATAGTAACATCGCTTTCAAAACAAAAAGCATTAATAGAACTATATCGGCTTCATCAAAAAGAAAAACGATTGTATAAGAAGCTGATTGAAGAAAAAGAGCTGCTATTTCAAGGAATTACTCAACAAATTTTAAATGATAAAAATTAGGAGGAAAAAGAATGGTTGAACAGACAACACAAGAGAAAATTAACCGCGTTTTATGGCAAGCTGCCGATACGTTTAGAGGAAAAATCGATTCATCAACTTATAAAGATTACATTTTAACCATGTTGTTTATTAAGTATCTGAGTGATACGTATAAAGAGAAATTAGAAGAATATACAAAGCGCTACAATGGAGATGAACAACGCATTCAACGTGCATTATCGAGAGAACGGTTTGTATTGGATGAAACATCCACCTTTGACTATTTATATAGTAAAAGAAATGATCCGGAAATCGGGGAGATCATCAACAAAGCGTTGGAACGAATTGAAAATGAAAACGCGGGGAAACTTCGCGGCGTCTTCCGCAATATTGATTTTAATTCAGAGGCGATTCTAGGAAAAGCAAAAGAGCGGAATGCCATGCTCCGGTCATTATTGGAAGATTTTAATCAATTATCTCTAAGGCCATCGCAATTAGGAGATGAAGATATTGTAGGGAATGCTTATCAGTATATGATTGGGCTTTTTGCCTCAGATGCAGGAAAAAAAGGTGGAGAGTTTTATACACCTGCCGAAGTATCAGAACTTTTGGCGCGACTAGTAAAACCACAAGAAAACGATCGTATTTATGACCCAACATGTGGTTCAGGTTCATTGCTGATTAAGGTGGCCAAACAAGTGCCAAGTAAAAAAGTGGCCATTTACGGCCAGGAACGGAATGGAGCTACTCACTCATTAGCATTAATGAATATGTATTTGCATGGCATTGATGATGCAAAAATTGAGTGGGGAGATACATTGGCGAATCCATTGCATTTGGAAGATGGCAAGTTAATGAAGTTCCAAGTCATTGTTGCGAATCCCCCATTTTCATTAGACAAATGGGCCATGGGATTTGCCGGTGAAGGAAATACAGATAAAAAATTTAAAATGGAAGCAAGCCTTGACCCATATAGAAGATTTGAATGGGGCATTCCGCCAAGTTCAAAAGGGGACTACGCTTTCGTTCAACATATGCTGTATTCATTAGCGGAAAACGGAAGAATGGCGACGATCCTGCCTCATGGTGTTCTTTTCAGAGGATCGAGTGAAGGAAAAATCCGTAAACAAATTATTGAGTTGAATCTGTTGGATGCTGTCATCGGGCTTCCGGAAGGTTTATTCTACGGTACCGGAATCCCAGCTTGTATCATGGTATTCCGAAAAGACCGTACACGAAAAGACGTGCTATTCATTGATGCTTCTGGTGAAGAACATTATGAAAAAGGGAAAAACCAAAACAAATTAAGAGAACAAGATATTGAAAAGATTGTGGAAACGTATGAGAAACGGGAAACGATTGATAAATACTCCTATGTTGCTACAATTGATGAAATTCGGGAAAACGACTATAACTTAAACATCCCTCGTTATGTTGATACATTTGAAGAAGAAGAACCTGTGGACATGGAAGCGGTGAAAGAAAATATCGCCAATATTAAGAAAGAGCTTAAAGAAGTAGAAGCACAAATGGAAAAGTATTTGAAAGAGTTGGGATTGTAGGTGGTATGCAAATGAGTGTTGGCAAGATATTATCCAGAAATGAAAATAAAATTGGTAAAATTACATTTCCCAATGATTGGTCTATATATAAATTGAGTGATATTTTAAAACTTGTAAAACGACCTATCAAAATGGAAGATCAAAAATTTTATAATTTGGTTACAATTAAAAGAAGATTTGGTGGAATGGTTAAACGAGAAAGGCTTCGAGGAAATCAAATACAAGTAAAGAGTCAATTTTCCGTTAAATCAGGAGACTTTGTAATCTCTAAAAGACAAATTTCTCATGGAGCATGTGCAATTGTACCTGAAAAATTGGATGGTTCTATTGTATCAAACCAGTAGCGTTGCATAAAAAAATTTAATGTTTGTCAAGCTCAACAAAAATTCCAGTTATTTCATGTAACTGAATATTCAGACATACAATCTTTCTAAGCAAGCTTAAAAGGACAATGACGTCTTAATCGGCAGTCCATTTCCACAATTTGGTAATATATTACAGAAACATTGGATCATAAACTAAATCGTCTAGGTGTTCCACCTCCCCTTCTTCAAATTGGTACACGATGGTTTCAAAATCTTTTTCCCAATGGTATTTTTTCCGACCGTTGGACGTTCGAATTGGCTTTTTAAAAAGGGAGCGAACAAAACAGTCAAAACCTTTAAAAAGCAGATTCTGTAAAGTTCGCTTGATCTCTAATAAAGGACCATCGTGATTCACTTTTAATTGGAGCATGGCCTGTAAGCAATAGGTGATTAGGGCGATCCAAATTTGATTGTAAACGGCATTTTGACTTTTTCCATAAAATCTTTTTATCTTAAGGTGCTGTTTCATCCATTTAAAGAAGGTCTCTATCTTCCAGCGATATCGGTATAAATCTGCAATCTCTTCCGCAGAAAGATCAAAGCAATTGGTTATGATGATCACGGGATTCCCTTCGCTGTCGACCGTTTCGATCAATCGGAGAGGATGAGTCATTTTGGTATGATTACGGTCATTTCCTAAAATGACAATCTGATCCCTATAAATCAAACGTTCTGGATTGGGAATCCGTTCCGATAAAACTTCAATCTCTGCGTTCTTTTTAAGCCGGGTAATGAATCGCACCCCTTCTCGGCATAAGCGGTCGAACTGTTTGTAATCGACATACCCTCGATCAAACAAGTAAATCGCATTTGGATCGATTTCAATGAGTTCGTCCATCTGTGTGCGATCGGCATGTTTCGCGGGTAAGATAATCCCTTGATCCGGAACAGTGATATCCTTCGTTACAACAACCTTTAAATGGAGTCGAACACCAGCCTTTGTCTTACGAAAAGTTGCCCATGGATATTGGCTCAAACTCATGCTCATCGTGGTAGAATCAATGACCAGAAGACGACCAATGTTTCGGATGATCGGGGCATTTTTCATTTGCCCTTGGATCTTTAAGACCAGATATTTAAATACTTTTTCAAACAGTTGAGGGGATAATTGGCCTAATTTGCGAGAAAGTTGCGAAGTACTAATTGCATCAAATTCCAGATATGTCTGCAACTCTTCCTTGTCTTTCAAATGTTTGGCCAATTTTGTTAAGCTTTCCAATTCATTTAACTGAGCGATGATACAAAGTTGTAAAAACTTATACACCGTTAATTTTTTAATGTATTTGTCAACGTCAATCACATTAATTAGTTTTGAAAAAGTTATTGGATCGATCTCTTTAAATAGTTCATTTATTGTGGATTCTGTGGTATTCTTATCCATAATGGTTTCTCCTTATTCTTAGGATTTGGATAGGACTGCCAATCCTAATTATAAGGAGTTTTTTTATATCCAAAAAGATGAAATTTAACATAAAATTGGGCTTGACAAATTAAAATTAACTTAATGCAATGCTACTGGTATCAAACGAATATAACATATTAAGAAATAAAGAAAATTTGGATTTGGAGTTTTTTAATTGGTACGTTCAACTTCCTTTTATGCAAAGGTACTTCTACCTTTCGAGTGACGGAGTTCATATCGAAAAATTGTTATTTAAACTTGAAGATTGGCTACAGCGAAAAGTATGTATACCAGAAGTAAAGGAACAAAAGAAAATAGCTAAAATTATTTCAACTTGGGACAAGGCAATTGAGCTAAAGGAAAAGCTAATCGAGCAGAAAAAACAGCAGAAAAAAGGGTTAATGCAGAAGTTGCTGACGGGTGAAGTGAGATTGCCTGGATATAGTGGGGAATGGAAAAAAGTTAAATTAGGAGAGATATTAAAAGAACGTAAGGAAACAGGTTACACTGAGTTGGAATTATTGGCAATTACCTCAAGTAAGGGTGTAGTTAAAAGAACTGAGGTGGATATAAAAGATAATTCTAGTGAGGATAAAAGTAAGTATAAAAGAATTTTACCCAATGATATTGGTTATAACACAATGAGAATGTGGCAAGGAGTTTCTGGAGTATCCAAATATGAGGGTATTGTAAGTCCAGCATATACAATTTTAAAACCAACTAATAAAGTAAATTCTAACTTTATAGGATACTTATTTAAGTTACCAAAAATAATAAACTTATTTAGAAGATATTCGCAAGGTTTGGTAAGTGATACATTAAATTTGAAGTATGAAAACTTAAAAGGGATTAAAGTAACAATTCCCCAAGATGTTGAAGAACAAAAAAAAATAGCAGAAATTTTACTAAGTATTGATAATGAGATAGAAATGCTCCAAGAATATGTTAATTATTTAAAACAACAGAAAAAAGGCCTTATGCAATTACTTCTTACGGGAAAAGTCCGAGTAAAGGTATAATCCCCTTTACTCTTCCCTTATTTTTTCAACAGGAGGCTTGAGGATGTCAAGGGAGAAGAGTTATGATGAGCGGTATATAAGCCAGGGTCCGGCCATTGAGGTGTTGCAAAAGTTAGGGTATCAATACCTATTACCGGAAGAAGCAGAAAGAATGAGGGGAAATCTGCATCATGTATTGTTGACAACCGTTTTAGAGGAAAAGCTAAAAGAATTGAATTCTTATGAGTATCAAAGTCAAATTTATCAATTTAGCGAATCCAATATTCGCCAAGCCATTCGTGATTTAGATGAGCCGCTGACCAATGGATTGGTGAAAACAAATGAAGTGATTTATGAGACCATCATGAACGGGAGAAGCTATACGGAGTTTTTGCCGGATGGATCGAAAAAATCGTTTACCATTCAATATATCGACTGGAACAACATCGAAAATAATGTCTTTCATGTAGTGGAAGAGTTTGAAGTGGAACGAATGGATGGGCGTGGAACTGTAAGGCCGGATATTGTGTTGTTTGTGAACGGGATTCCTTTTGCGGTCATTGAATGTAAAAAAGCGTCGATTTCTATGAATCAAGGAATCAGTCAAATGATTCGCAATCAGGGGAAAGATTACGCCCCACAATTATTTAAGTTTATTCAAATTGTGATGTCCACGAATAAAAATGAAACCAAATACGCAACATGCAATACTCCGAAAAAGTTTTGGTCTGTTTGGAAAGAAGAAAAAGAGGAATGGCTGCAGAACTGGCTGGATAAAACAGTGGAAGGCAGACTGCCAACCATGCAAGATAAGAACATCATTTCACTGTTTCACCCCGAGCGTTTGTTAGAGTTAACCCAGTTCTTTACCTTATTTGATAAAGACGTGAAAAAAGTAGCCCGTTATCAACAATACTTTGCCATTAAAGAAATTATAAAAACGATTGAAGAACGAGATGAAAACGGCAATCGTCAAAGCGGCGTGATTTGGCATACACAAGGTTCAGGTAAATCACTAACGATGGTGATGTTAGCCAAGTATATTTTATCTGAGCTGCGCGGTTACAATCCGAAAGTTATTGTCGTAACAGACCGAGTTGAATTGGATAAACAAATACATAAAACATTCAGCCATACAAGATTAAAAGCTAGTCGTGCAACTTCAGGAAGCCATTTGGTAGATTTAATAAATGATAACCATTCTGATATTGTTACTACCTTAGTTCATAAGTTTGATACTGCGTCTTCCAAACAAAAGCCAATTGAATCAAGGGATATCTTTGTTTTAGTCGACGAATCACATCGTACACAGTATGGCGAGCTTCATCTAAAAATGAAGAAAGTATTCCCAAATGCTTGTTATCTCGGCTTTACGGGGACACCATTAATGAAAAAAGAAAAGAACACATTGATCAAATTCGGCAAACTCATTCATAAATACACAATTGCCGATGGTGTTCGGGATAAAGCGATCGTTCCTCTTTTATATGAAGGAAAAATGGTGGAACAATCGGTGAATCAAAAGGCGATCGATCATCGTTTAGAAATGATTACACGCAATCTGAATGACAAGCAAAAAGAGGAAGTAAAGCAAAGATGGAGTAAATATGAAAAACTTGCTTCTTCGGAACAGAGAATTTATTTAATTGCGGAAGATATTAACAAACATTTTGTAGAAAACTATAAAACACAAGGAAGCCAATTCAAAGCGATGTTGGCCACCAATAGTAAAATTGAAGCGATACGCTATCTTGAGGCTTTCGAGGAACTTAGTGATTTGAATTGTGCCGTTGTCATATCCCCACCTGATCAACGGGAAGGACATGAAGTAGTAGATCAGGAATCGAAAGATAAAGTTCAGCGGTTTTGGAAGCGAATGATGGATCGCTACGGAACGCCTGAAAAATATGAGGATGCGATCAAAGATGAATTTGTAAACGGCGACGAACTGGATTTGCTGATTGTCGTGGACAAATTGCTGACAGGTTTCGATGCTCCTAGAGCAACGGTGCTTTATGTCGATAAGCCAATGAAAGAACATACTCTATTACAGGCGATTGCCCGGGTCAATCGTCTTTATGAAGGAAAAGATTATGGTTTAATCATTGATTACCGCGGTTTATTGGATAAACTGGATGAAGCCATGCAGATGTATTCCGGTGCAGGTTTGGAAAACTTTGATCCGGAAGATTTAAAAGGAGCCATTTACGATGTGATAAGCATAATCGGATCATTACGGCAATATTATTCCGATCTATGGCAAATTTTTGCACCAATTAAGAACAAGAACGATAGAGAAGAGTATGAAGTATGGTTGGAGGACGAGGAGCGCAGAGAAGAGTTTTATGGCGTTTTAAGCAATTTTGGCAGAAACCTTGGAATTGCGTTGGAGTCGGAAAAAATCTATAATACTTTACCACCTGAAGAACTTCAAAAATACAAAAAGGATTTCAAGTTTTTCCAAGATTTGCGGAAAAGCGTGAAGCTGCGTTATTCGGATACCATTGACCATAAAGAGTATGAAGCGAAAATGCAGAAATTAATGGATAACTATATCGCGGCAGAGGAAGTTATCCGCATTACCAATCCTGTAGATATTTTAAACGCAAAAGCTTTTGAAGAGGAATTGGAGCGTTTAGAGTCAAAGAGAGCCAAAGCGGATGCGATTCGTACTCGTTTAACGAAGAGCGTTCATGCAAAGTGGGATGAAAATCCATCCTACTATAAAAAGTTTTCTGAGCGCATACAAGAGGCTATTCAAGAATACAAAGATAAACGCATTTCGGAAGCAGAGTATTTAAACCGAATGAAGGAGATCATGAATGATTATCGTCGGGGTGAATCATCAGAAAGATATCCTGAAATAATAAAAGAAAACCGGAATGCACAGGCCTTTTACGGCGTAACGAAAGATATTTTGAGTGAAACAACAGAAACGGCCGCAAGTTATGACACGAATACTCTCGGAGATTTAGCCTTAAAAATAGATGAAATCATTCAAGAACACCAAAAAGTCGATTGGCATGATAATGTAGAAATCCACAATCGTATTGCCCAAGAGTTGGATGATCTCCTCTTTGATTTTAAAGAAAAGCATAATTTGGATATAGACTTTGATACGATTGACAAAATCATTGAGCAAATTAAAACGGTTGCTTTAAGACGTTACTAAGGGCGGGAACAGCATGGAAAAGCATCAAATCGAGTACGCCAATAAAGTCATTGATTTCGTCTTGAAGCGGAAAAAAGTGAAAAATGTGAATCTTAATATTAAACCAGATATGACAATTGAAGTCACTGCCAATGACAGAGTGCCGCTTGACTTTATTTGTGATTTTGTGAAAACAAAGGGTGCATGGATATTAAAGAATGTCAAGACGTTTCAAGATGTTCAGCCATATAGGCAAAGTGAAAGAGAATATGTTAGCGGCGAAACCTTTAAGTATTTAGGAAAGCAATATCGCTTACGGGTCATACAAGAAGAGGAAGAGAAGGTGAAATATTTTCGGGGGTTTATCTATCTTTACGTTAAAGACACAGAAAATGTCAATCGTAAAGCCAAACTAGTAAATGAATGGTATCGTGAAAAAGCTCAAAAAACATTCCATGAATCCCTTGATAAAATGTTTCCATTGGTTCAAAAATATGGAGTCGAAAAGCCAAATATGGATTTGCGTTCAATGAAAGCACGATGGGGCTCAGCTTTAACAGATAAAAAAACAATCTTATTAAACACTGAGCTGATAAAAGCACCAAAATACTGTATTGATTATGTTGTACTGCATGAGTTGATTCATTTTAAATACAACGACCATAGCGACAACTTTTATAAAATGCTATATTCTCTAATGCCCGATTGGGAAAAGAGAAAGGCAATATTAGATGAAGAAGTAGTTAAAGACTTATAGAAGTGAACTACTCGGTATAAAACAACTAGATAATAGCAACAGAAGGCAGTTCCATGACTCTTGAATTAGGAACTGCCTTTATACATTTCCAGTTGTTGGTTGTTTTCATTTTTAATGATGAATTATTTTCAAGAGGAGATTTTTATTATGGGGAAAAGAAAATCAAAACTTCAAAATCCTGACGATTATGCAAGATATGGCCCGATTAAAATTGCGAGATTTGGTAAAGAGGTTGTTTTGAGAAATAACATGACAGAAGAAGATTACCAAGATTATATCAGTAGTTTAGCAAAAGAATACCCTGAAATAAAAAGTAAAATAGATAATCTTGTCCATGAAATTCGTGATTTAGTAGTAAGTTATCATCCCTTGGAACTATTACATTATAGCTATGGGAATATGTTTATGTCTATGTTAGGTAAAGCATCCGAATTTCAATATGGCTTTGAAGAAATGGTTGCGGTACGAATGATTGACTATGTACAAAGTGTAATTGTTTCAAATCAACCAACAGAAAGTAAATATGAAAAAGTTGATATGGAAAAATGGCTCATTCTTTATGAAAAAGTATCTCAGCTTTACAGAAGTTTAAGTCAATATCATATTTATCATACAGCACATGTAATGAGCACAGATTTAAATTTCAATGAAGAGTACAATTCTTTATATGTACAAGCACAAGAATTAAGAACTAATGTAAGAGGTCATAGATACCCAGTGCATGAAATACAACATCATCATGATTTATTATCACCTCATGAGGAGGTTTTTCAAGAACTCTTTAATATTAGTATAAAAGAATTTCTTGATGGCCTTGAGAAAATACAAAATTCCTTGATGCGTGGATTAGATGATGTAATACATGATTTAGAATTTTTAATGGAAAAAACACTCCCTATTATGCAAAAGTTTGAGTTTCCAACTAATGAAAAAGAACTCAGTAAAGAAATGGAAAATTTATTAGAAGAAATGGGATTAATCGAAGTTAAAAATTCAATTATTGGTAGGTTTATGGGGTATGATCTCTTTGATGTCGAAAAAGTTTCCGGACTACCAAAGAATTTACTTAAGGAGTTGTCATGGAAAATTGGAGAAGAAGAGGAATTTTTCTCTGAGGGTGAATATGCAGGTTGGCCTCTAAGAAGATTGCCGACAGAACAACGCCCCTTTATTTGCGTAGAAGACAAAATCTATTGTTTTGATTTATATAGCCTTTTTGATAATTTATACAGAGTTATACAAAGGTTAATTTTAAGGCTTAAACCCGAATATAAAAATGAATGGAATAAGAAACAGAAAGAAGTATCAGAACAATTGCCCTTTAAACTATTTGAGAAAATACTTCATGGTGGAGAATCATATAAATCTATTTATTATCAAAGTAAAACAGGTAATAAGGGGAAAAAGCAGTGGTGCGAGTGTGATGGCATTATAATATTCGATGACCACTTAATTGTCATTGAGGTGAAGGCAGGATCGTTTACGTACACCCCACCTTCTACTGATTTCCAAGCCTTTATTAAATCAATAGAATCTCTTGCAATAAAACCATACGAACAAGCTAGTAGATTAATTGATACTCTTAAAACAGAAGGGAAGATTACTGTTTGTGATGAAAATCATAAACCACTAGTTGAATTAAGTTTACAGGATTTTAGACAGATAACACCTTGTAGTGTAACTATTGAAAATTTTAATGAATTTGCTGCTAGGATAAATAAGCTTTCTCCCATTGGGGTTGAACTTTCAGGAATTCCATCGTGGAATATCTCTATTGACGAATTACGTGTTTATGCTGATTATTTCGAATCACCTGGGATTTTTCTTCATTTTCTGGAACAACGTTTACGAGCAGCGACATCTAAAAATTTAGAACTTTACGATGAACTTGACCATTTAGGTTTATACATCGAACACAACGACTACATTAAAACAGCGGAGAAGAGAAATGGGAAATACGCTATTTGGCATGGCTATAGGGAGGAGTTAGATAATTATTTTTCTACTTTGATATTTCCAGATATATACAAACCAAAGAAGCCTCAACAAGAAATCCCAATTAGAATTAAAGAAATTATTGATGTGCTAGATAGACAGAGAAAAAAGGGGTTTACGAAAGTAGTTAGTACATTACTTGATTTAGATGGAGATTCCAGAATAGAAATAGATAAAAAGATTAATACATTGATGAAAAAACAGTTAGAAACGAAAAGGATTATGCCATTGAGTACTTTTGGGGAATCCAAAATTACTTTAATATGTAATCATGATGATGTTGCGGAATTTAGTGTTGAACAGGCTAAAGACTATATACTTGCAACATTATTAAAAGCAAATGATGATACTCGTTTAGGCATTTATTTAAAATATAATAGTAAAGGACAATTATATAATGTAGATTATGATTTTCTTTCAAAAGATGATATTCCTTCTGATAGGATTGACGAGATTAAAAAATTATCAGAACAATATGCTAAATCACGTATATCATCCTATATGAAACATAATGGAATAAAAAAAGTGGTACCGTCAAGAATTTTGTGTAATGTAAATGGGGTAGGGTTTCTCTGAAATGGATTTGAATTGATAGGGGACTGATTTTCTCCACACAAGAGACTGAATATTCAGTCTCTTGTGTGGAAAGGGAGAATCCCCTTATTTTGTTTATTTACAATATTTGGTTAACAATAACGTTCTTCAAACATTCGTTGAAGAGCTTCATGCGCTTCGGCAAATCCTCGTAACTTTCTTCCTGCCCATTTCTCGTTAAAATCTTGAATCGTCAAATACACGATTTTTTCAGCGGCTTCTAAACTACTCAAACTGTTCATCGGCTTTAGACGTTTCCGAATCTCTTTGATCGTTCGTTCAATGGCATTGGTCGTGTAAATCACACTTCGAATACTGCTTGGATAATCCATAAATGTAAGGAGGACATCCAACTCATTGGCCCAAGATTGAACTTCTCTTGGATATTTGCTGGACCATTTCGACTCAAACTGTTGAAACATTTGTAACGCCATCTCCTTATTCGGCGCACGATAAATCAGCTTGAGATCCTCGGCCACTTCGAATTGGTCTTTTTTCCGAACACGATTTAGGGTGTTGCGGACTTTGTGAACGACACAGCGCTGCACATCGGCTTTCGGATAAACAGCCTTAAAGGCTTCCTCTAGCCCCGGAAGGCCATCAAATACGCCCAGAAGCACTTCCTGTACGCCTCTTTGGTAGAGGTGTTGAAGAATTTCCTGCCATACATAGGCGCTTTCTTGTCCTCCCACAAAGAAATCAAGAATTTCGCGATATCCTTCTTCGTTCACCCCTAACACCACATAAACCACTTCTTTCTCCACGGTATCGCGACGAAGTTTTACATACAAGCCGTCTAAATATAAGACAGAATAACGTTTGTGCAGGGGACGTTTGTGCCATTTCTCAATGTCTTCTTTCACGATATCGGTCATACGACTGATCGTTGAAGGAGAATAGGCCTTGCCTAAAATTCGTTCAATAAACTTGCCAATTTCACGCGTACTCATACCACTTTGATACATCTTGATGATGGCTTCCTCGAGCCAGCCCGTATGGCGTTGGTAAGGAGCGAACAATTGGGTTTGAAATTCTCCGTTTCGGTCTCTAGGGACCAAAAGACCTTCAATCCGGCCATATTGCGTATCTAGATTTCGTTGATAGTAGCCGTTTCTCATATTCGATGTTCCGGCCTGCTCTATTTCGAGGAAATTCTTGATTTCTTCCCGCATGATCAGTTCTAATTTTTCCTTTACAAACTGACGAATGACACTTTCCAGTTGATTTGCCCAGTCGACATTCGGTATACTTCTTTTAGACATAGGTAGGGTTCTCCTTTCTCTGGAATGTTTTTCGTCCAATCAGAGAATACCCTACCTTTTTTCTTTTGTTCTAGCAAAATGCTTTACACAAACTTTTATACATCATCAAAAAAGTTGGTCGTAATGATAAGTGTCCCTGCGGAAGTGGAAAAAAGTATAAAAGATGTTGTGGAGCGTGAATTTTACGAAAAATAAAAAGTACAATGAAAACTTTGATAGCCATAATTGGGATCGGTGCCTGTCACTCCCTGAAATTGGTCGAATATTGATAGAGATAGAGAGTCGCTTTGGCTCTCTGTTTTTTGTCTCTTCGCTAATATGTTTGATTAGCATAGAATTCTGACAATACTATAGCTTAAGTAAGATATAAACCATCTCCTTCTTTATCTTTGAGATTCCGTGTCACGCGTCATCGCCCAAACTCCTTTATCAATCACAGGTATATGATCAAAAACTAACTTTTTCAAAAATACGGATACAGATCGATATATTTTTTGGTGATTATGGAAGTTAACCTTTTGAAGTGAGACATCAAATCCCTCTCATAGCAATTATCAGTAGAAAAATCTCTTAAACAAAGGACGCCCTCTCTTTGCCTATCAAAATGATATAATGAAAAGAAATGATGAATGAATCGGAGGCGCATGTTGAAGGGGCCTGACCCCAATGATGCTTTAAAGCGTTAAATTTTGACAATTTAAAGTTTGGCAAACGGAAAGGGCTGGCTGCATTCGAGCCTGAATGTTTGTGACCGTCAAGCATTCGTGCTATGATTTTGGGTAAACGACAGACAAGGAGGAATGGATGGCATGGTGACGAAAGTAGTGTTGAACGGTGTTGCTATTCAAGCAGAGGAGTTTGAAGAGGAAGTGATCCGTCAAAACGGCGTTCCTTTACATAAAATTCGTTTTGCTTTTAAGGTGAGAAGCGATGAATATCATGACATTGCGACGTTGCTGTATGAGAAAACGTTTGATGTTTCGGTTCCTGAAAAAGATTTGAATTTTAGGGGGACGATTCAAAATTATTCCACCTCAGTGACGAATTTGTATAAAGAAAATGAAGTTGCCGATTATCGATTAGAATTGGTGGAAACGAATTAAAAAGTGTTGCAGCTGCAAGATGGTGTTGGTAGGAACAGAGGGAGGCCGTATGTCGATTCAGGTAGAGCATTTGTACAAGCAATTTCGCGTCCATGTTCGGCAGCCGGGTTGGAAGGATGCGATACGCAGTTTGTTTAAACGGGAATATCGTACAGTGGAGGCGGTACAGGATATTTCCTTTACCATTCCTTCCGGAGAAATTGTCGGATTTTTAGGGCCGAATGGAGCGGGAAAAACAACGACGATTAAAATGCTGGCCGGGTTGCTTTATCCAACCGCCGGGCACGTTCAAGTGGCGGGATATGTTCCGTTTGAGCAGAAGCCGGAATTTAAGAAGATCATTAGTTTAGTGATGGGGCAGAAAAGCCAGCTCATATGGGATATTCCACCGATGGAGACATTTCTTGTCAATAAAGCGATCTATGAAATAGAAGACCGTGTGTTTCGACAAACGTTGCATGAACTTGTCGAGTTGTTGGAGTTGGAGCCGCTGTTAACGAAGCCGACCAGGAGTTTATCGCTCGGACAACGGATGAAATGCGAATTGGCCGCAGCGCTTTTGCATCGGCCGCAAGTTTTATTTCTCGACGAACCGACCATCGGTTTAGATGTCCATACGCAGGAAAAGGTTCGCCGTTTTATCGGCGAATATAATCGCGAGCACCGCACGACCGTATTGCTGACATCGCATTATATGGGCGATGTGACCGCGCTATGCAACCGGGTGCTGATTATCAATCATGGAAAGCTGTTGTATGATGGCGGACTGGATCGGTTGACGGAAAAATTGACGCCGTATAAATTGCTGGAAGTTCGTCTTGCGTCGATTCCGGATATTTCATGGGAGGCGTATGGCGAATTGGTCGAGGCCAAAGAGGGAAAAGTCACGCTTCGTGTAGCGAGAGAGCGCATTCCGGAGGTGTCCTCGCAATTTTTGCAGCGGTTTGACGTCCGCGATTTGAACATAGAAGACCCGCCGATGGAAGAAGTGATAACGCTCGCTTTTCAGGAGGGGTCTCATGTTTCGTAAATACGTCGTTCTTCTTCGGATGAAATATGTGGAGATGTTTGCTTATCGGCTGGCAACAATTGTCTGGATGACGGGAGCCATGGTTCAGCCGTTGATTACGATGATGGTATGGATGAATATCGATCCTCATCAGGAGAATGCGTTTATTTTTTACTTTGCGGCACTCATTTTCGTTGAGCGGATGACAAGCGCTTGGGATGTTTGGGAGATGGAGAGGGAAATTCGGGAGGGAACCTATTCTTATCAAATTGTCCGTCCCTTTCACCCCATTCATTGGGCGATTGCTGAGAATATTGTGTACAAAGCGTTATTTTTCGTGATTTTAGTTCCGGTATGGAGTATCCTGGCGATCTTTGTTCCGGCGCTGCGGCTGGGGCAAATAAACGGGACGCAATGGCTGCTCTTTTTTTGTGCGCTGTTATTGGGTGCGGTCATTCGATTTTTATTTAGTTATATGTTCGGTCTCTTAGGTTTTTGGATCACTAAAGTGACGGCCGTGTATGGCATGTTCGAAGCGGTGTCTCTCTTTTTATCGGGCCGCATTGCACCGCTGTCGCTGCTGCCGCCGTCTGTAAAAACGATCAGCTTGTATTTGCCGTTTCGATATATGGTCGGGTTTCCGATCGAAATATTGAATGGGGATATCCGAGGGCTGGATATCGTGTTCGGATTCGGATGGGCGGTTGCGTGGAGCCTGATTTTTATGCTCGCAGTAATGTTGCTTTGGAAGGCCGGACTCAGGAAAAACCAAGCGGTGGGGGGATAATGTGCGACGGTATTGGCGCGTTTTTCGCGAATTTTTTCGAACTTGTTTGGTAGAAGAACTTGAATATCGAAGCGAATTTATGGGAAATTTGCTGTCCAGTTTGTTTGGCATCGGGATGGCCATTTTGACGATCCAGGTGTTTTTTTACCAAACAGATCATCTCGGCGGTTGGGGATACGCGGATGTGTTGCTGCTTCTTGGTATCTTCAATGTGCTTCAAGGATTGATCGATTTTGCCTTGCGCCCGAACATGTCCCGTCTGCTGCAGCATATTCGCACAGGCACGTTTGATCATATATTGACAAAGCCGGTGGACAGCATGTTTTATGTCAGCTTCCGCCATTTAGTATTTTGGCGCTTGATCGATGTATTGCTCGGCATCGGTTTGATGATCTATGCGTTGATAGAGAAACATTATATGCCGTCCGTGTTGGATGCAGCGATGTTTATCGTAAGTATCGGGGCTGCTCTCGTCTTGATTTACGCGCTGTGGATGATGTTGATGACCACCTCTTTTTGGGTCATTCGCATCGATGATTTATCTTTTGTTTTTAATTCATTTTTTGAAACAACGAGATTTCCCATCAGCATGTATCGCAGCTGGCTCCGCATCGTGCTGACATACGTTTTGCCTGCCGCTTTTATTACCAGTACGCCGGCATTGTCTTTATTGGGAAAATGGAACGGGATGACCACCATTGCATCCATTATCCTTTCCGGACTGTTCTTATGGCTGTCTCGCCGGTTTTGGCGATACGCACTCCGGTCGTACACCAGTGCATAAAAGGGGCCTGACCCCTTTTGTGTTTTAAAGGGATAAAGTTTGCTTACGCCTATTGTCAAGAAGAAATAAATGATTTATGAAATCGCTAAGATTAGAAGCAGGATGGATGCGGTGTTCCAACAAAATAGAGTGCATGAAAAAAGAGGTAAAAGAAAAAGGCATGTTTTCCAATTGCGAAAACATGCCTTTTTTTGGAGAGAAATGTTATGAAAAATGGCTGGGATGGCGCGATTAGACCGTTTTTTAATTCAAAATGTTACGTTCTGCTTGCTCGGCGATGTTTCCACATCATGTATTGATAACGAATAAAGCAGCCGATGCAAAATCCCATTAGTGCAATACCTGCTGCCAAAACCACCATGATATTGAACACATAACCGGCAACATCCCAATGCAAATAATAGAATAAAAGCGATAAACCTAAGCATATCGTTGCAATCCATTGGTTAAAAATTTGCTGATCTTTATCTTCCTGAGGATATTGATTGAGAGGCTTCGATAAAAAACGTTTACTGAATACAATAATGGGATTTTGTTTTGTTGCGAGCGTATAGATCCCGATTAAAAATGGCAACAACAGCCACATATGAAAGAAAATCCCTAAAAGACCCGTCACGACAATAAACGTCTGATTGATTTGGACAAGCGGTTTCGGAATGCTCACCGCAATTCCCCCTTTCATTATAATTTATATTATACATAGTTTATTAGTCGGAATAAAGCCTCAGCCCTTACAGAAGGGGGAGGTCTGAATCCCCCGAAATGTATGAGACTGCAAAAAAGACCGTTAAGGGAAAAAAGAAAACCCGAAAGCAATCGAATAAAACAATGGCTGATTTTGTGTACGTTAAAAAATTTTTTCATTTTTTATGTAAGAGCATGAGCAATTTTTGTTGTCCGGCAAGGGTGAGAAACGGTAAAGACTCTGTTAAACGGATTAAAATGATCATATTAAAGCTAACTTATAATATGCATCAAGCTTTTGATTGCTTTGTAGCCAAAATTTATGCCAAAGCCTATTAAAACCAATCCCGCAATGACCGATAACCATTTTATGAAGTGTTGATTCGTAAATTTTCGCCCGAAATGGACGGATGCGGCAACGGTTATATCCCAAAGTGCAATTCCGATAAAAATAGCGCTGCTGTAAAGGAAAGACTGGCCTTGACTTACGGTATTAAGAGTAGTTGTCAGAACAGAACCATAAATGCCTATCCAAAAAATAATATTGAGCGGATTCGAAATAGCGATTAAAAATCCCGATAAAAATGACTTCGATATGCTTTCTTTTTGTATTTCGTCGGATATGTGGACTTCTTTAAAAGCCTCTCTTATGCTTTCGAATCCCAAGTATACCAGTATGATGAATCCGAAAATCCACATGATCAACTGAGCCATCGGTGTAGTCAAATAAGTCGATACACCAAAATAGATGAGAAACATTAATACGATATCTGCTGACATTCCGCCTAGACCAACCGCCCAAGAATGCCAAAATCCGTTTTTAATCCCCCTCTTAATCATTTCTATACTGATGGGACCAACGGGTATAGAAAGCGAAAGACCTAGAACGATGTAGCTGAAAATATTCACAATAAAAACACTCTCCCTGTCATTAAACGTCTTGCTGCACTTTTTTGGCAGTGTGTATAGATGGATTCCATTTCCATTTATTTTATCATAATTTTTTTATTATTCTTAAAAATTCTCCTTTCGCTTATCCTTCTAATTTCGTATCCGCTGTAAGATTGCAAGATGGTTGTCAAGTGCACGACGAGGAAGCATCTTTATTTCAAGGCCGAATACTCGGTAATTCTAAGGTCGAATATCTGATTTATGAAATTAAATGTTTTACACCTAAATACTAATCTAGGGAGCGCAACTCTTTCTATTGAAAATAAAGGGGAACATAAAAAGACCACCGAATTAGTAGCCTCATTCTTCAATGATTTAATCCAGAATTAGCATGTCTATGTTCTATCTCATTTTGAATGTTTGGCAATCAAAGTCTCCCAATCTTCAAATGACAATGTTTCGGTCAAATGTTTTAAATCATCTGGGACCTCTACGTAACACATTAATTCTAAGCTATTGCCATCGAGGTCATTGAAGTAAACCGAAGCATTCCCTTGATTGGGTCTTATAAAAGGCTTGTTAGTTGTTCGGCCGCCGTGAGGTACCGCTTCAATTTGCAGTGATTCGAGCCATTTTAAAGAATTCTTTAAATCCTCATAAGATACTCGGAAAGCAATATGCCTTAGTGATGGATGGTATGGAGTTCGGTATTCCTTTCCTTCCCACAGACCTAACCAGCTTTTTCCTTCTTCTATCCAGAAGAAAGCAATCTTTTCATAGCGCAAAGCTAATTTCAATCCTAATTTTTGATAAAATTCGATTGAAATGTCTAAGTTTTTTACAGGCAAATGCGCCTTATACAACCCTTTTATCATTTCTCCCACGCCTTTGTCATTGAATACACTCCCCATATCATTTTAACTAATAAGTATTCCGCCCCTCAAAAAATATTTACTTTATTGTATTATACAGGTAATCTGATTAATAAGATGATTGAGAAAATAAATATGAAGGGAGAACAATGAGAAATAAAAAATGGGTTTTCATTATTGGAATGTTGATTCTTATCGGAGGCGGCATTCTTACATACAAATTTTACTTTCAAAAAGCATTGACAGAAAAAGCAATCATGGACCACATAGAGGAAAAAGGATATACCGACAAGATTGAAAATAAAAAAATGGTTTACGACAGCAAACAAGGGGTTTATTACATGGTTGTTTACTACAAAGATGAAAAAGGAATCCGCTACGAATATTTTTGTAATGGCGGTTTGATTCCCGCTAATGTTTTCGTATTGGCATACGATCAAACCAATGCAGAAATAACGAAAAGCAAAGAGAAAGGAAAATATTTAGAGGAATGACTCATGTTGTATCAGGCAAATTCTTCACGCTCTTAAAAAGATGGTTGCTATTTAGTAATCCACTGCATTCATGCACAGCCTCCCTCGAACAAGTAGGAGTTCCAATTCAAATGCCGTGATTTTTACTGTTTTCAGAACGGATGGTTGGAGACCGCGCTCATTTCATTTTTTAACGGATTTCCGAAAGAAGTCTCCCATCCTCAAGGAATGTGCAGGGCGTAGCCCAATGAGTAGGTGGGAGATGAATTTCGGTTGGCTTTAGCCAAAGGTTTTGATATAATCAGTCTTATATATAAAAAAGGATTGATATATCAATGAAATTGGATAGTAATAATCATTCAGTGTTCCTATTACATTATCATCTTGTATTAGTTGTAAAGTATCGCAGAGAAGTGTTCACCGATAAAATATCTGATTTTGCAAAAGATATGTTCATTGAGATCGGAAAAAAATACAACATTACTTTGACAGAGTGGAATCATGATAAGGATCATATCCACATCCTATTCAAAGCACATCCTAATTCTGAATTATCGAAGTTCATCAATACTTATAAGAGTGCAAGTTCTCGACTGATAAAGAAAAACTTTCCTCATATCCGAAAAAGACTATGGAAAGAGATGTTTTGGTCAAGAAGCTTTTGTCTGCTTACAACAGGCGGTGCACCAATAGAAGTCATAAAAAAATACATTGAAAATCAAGGTCAGAAGTGAGGTGATTTGATATGGCCAAACAAAACAAAGCCTTCAAATTTCGTTTGTATCCGAATAAAGAACAGAAAATCCAATTAGCCAAAACATTTGGTTGTGTTCGCTTTGTCTACAATAAGATGCTGGAAGAACGTAAGGAAACGTATGAGAAATTCAAAAACGATAAAGAAACGCTTAAACAACAAGCATTCCCGACACCAGCGAAATACAAAGATGAATTTCCATTCCTAAAAGAAGTGGATTCTTTAGCTTTAGCAAACGCACAGATCAATTTGCAAAATGCTTATAAGAACTTTTTTGAAGGTCGTGCGGAGTTTCCTAAATTCAAAAGCAAGAAAAATAAACAATCTTACACAACCAATATGGTCAACGGCAATATTAAGCTAGAAAATGGTCATATCAAACTACCAAAAATCAAAAAGCCAATGAAAATGAACCGACATAGAGAAATACCTGCTGATTATAAAATCAAATCTTGTACTATTTCTAAAACAAAGACAGGTAAATATTATATTTCGATTTTGACAGAATACGAGAAAGATATTCAGTCAGTAAAGATTCAAAAAGTAGTTGGCTTAGATTTTGCTATGGACGGTCTATATGTCGAGAGTGAACAGGGTGAGAAAGCCAATTACCCACGGTACTATCGACAAGCATTAGACAAACTGGCAAAAGCACAACGAATTCTTTCTCGCAGAAAAAAAGGTTCTGCACGTTGGGAAAAACAACGTTTGAAAGTAGCAAAGTTACAAGAGAAAATTGCCAATCAACGCAAGAATTTTCTTCACCATAAATCAAAAGAATTAGCATCAACCTATGACGCAGTTATCATTGAGGACTTAGACATGAAAGGAATGTCTCAAGCCCTCAATTTTGGAAAAAGTGTTCATGATAATGGCTGGGGTATGTTCACTACTTTCTTAGAATACAAGCTAAAAGAACAAGGGAAACAACTTGTAAAAATCGATAAGTGGTTCCCTTCTACTAAGAAATGTTCTTGTTGTGGCAAGGAAAAAGAAATGCCATTATCTAAACGTGTATATGAATGTTCTTGCGGTTTTGTATTAGATCGTGATCACAATTCAGCAATCAATATCAAAAATGAAGGATTACGCATATTAGCATAAAGAATAATAACTTTCGGAACGAGAGGGTAAGCTCGGTCAATTTCTTATCGTTAGATAGGATTACCCGAGAAGCCCCCACTTCAAGCGACCCGCAAGGGTGGTAAGTGGAGGGTAGTTCACGAGAATCGCTGATAAATAAAGGGGGTGCCATCTTGGAGAATCCTCCATTTATAAAAACTCTTTTATGGTATTCTCAAAGTTGAATGTTTCAAGGATAGGATAATTCTTTTGAGATATGTTAATGCCGTATTCAGGAGTACTTTTTTGACCAGGCTTATCGTAATTCCTGTCTACAAACATTTCATTAGGCATTTCCCATGCTTTCGCAGGTATGAGAAAAATATCGGGCATTTTTCCTTCCTCAAAAATTAATAGAGTTAGATATAAATTTTTATTGGTGATGTCAAATTTGCTTTTGGGTACAAAAACATATCCTTTTCCTCTAAGAGATTTTACTTGAATCTCACAAAAGCGCCCCTTTTTATCTTTAACAATAAAATCTACACCATGGTCATCCACCTCGGTTGTGTAAACTTCTAATCCATATGATGCAAACTCCATTTTTGCAAAATACTCTGCATATCTCCCTAATTGTAAAGTACTAAGTTTGGTCCAATTGGTATTTGGCATATTTTTTCCTCCGTTGTAACTGTTTTTTCCTTTATGAGCAATTTCATCCCTCTGTTATTTTCCTAAGACCAAATCATAGCATAGAATAGTAGCGGATGAGTCCTGAAGAAATTCGATTATAAGTACTTGAATACACACAGCCTAATGCTCATTTTTTGAAACCATGTACGGAATTATCGAAGAATGGATTATACCGTTTGCATGATCGTTCTCTGTTCGCCAAAAGAGAAAATAGATTATTTTGCTAACCTAGATGAGATAATGTTTTTGGACGCATTAGTAGAAGGTTATGATGTTTTTGGTCATTTAGAACAGTATGTAGGGGATGAGTTCTTGGAATATCGGTTAAAGAGGCTAATAGAAAAAGGGGTTTTCGAGATGGAAGGCAGTCTAGAAGCCATGAGATGCTATAGTATTAAATTGAGATCGAAAAAATGAGATAGGGGTTCACACTGTTATTTTATTTATTATTCTTACAGGTTGAATGAAATTGGCTGAGTAGAATGAGGAAACCAACATTGATACGGAATAGAAGGGATCTAATAAAATGAAACAGGAGAAAAATACCTCCTGAATTTAAGTGGAATGGCCGTCTCCATATTGGATAGACAACCTTAATTTTTAAAGAACAATCATACAAGCTATTCTGGGAGTAGCAAAAGATAAACTTGGAATTTTGAAACGCGCACCAGAAATTCATTTCCCGCTGTCACTGGTGCTATCGCAACTTCAATGAATAGAAGAGGGGACCTCTATTGGAAGATTGTTAAAGAATAGACAAACCTTTTTAGTGGAAGACGATTATAATAGAAGTATATAAAATACTACTTTTATTTCATTCGTGGTCATTGTAAAGTGGACGGGATAAAACAAGAGAGCGGAATAAAAGACGGTGTCTGATTGGTTGGTGGTATGTTTTTCTCGCTTCGACACGTCTATGAACTTTCGCAGGAATCGAACAAGAGGAGTGAGAAGTGATGTCTTCTACTAAAAAATGGCTCATTCCAAAACAACATGGAGCGTGGGCGATGCTGACCATCCCCTTTTTTCTTGGAGCTTATGCGGGAGGGTTTACTTGGCTGCATATTCCGTTATTTATCGGTTGGCTGGCTCTGTATTTAGCCACCTACCCGTTATTAACAGCTATAAAATTAAAACGTAAGGAATACTTGCCGTGGTTTTATCGTTATAGTGTTGTTGCCGTCCTGATGTTTGTCATCCCCATCTATTATCAAGTAAAACTTCTTTATTTCGGTATTGCCATGGTTCCGTTCTTTATTATCAATATTTATTATGCGCGAAAGAAAAAAGAACGCGATTTTGTGAATGATGTTGCGGCCATTACAAATTTTTGCATCGGCGGTCTTGCCAGTTTTTATATGGGGAACGGCCAATTCACTATGACTGCGTTGGAATTGTTTATGTTTTGCTTTTTATTTTTTATCGGAAGCACTTTTTACGTAAAAACGATGATCCGTGAAAAAAATAATCCTGTCTATAAATGGCTTTCCTGGGGATATCATTTATTATTAATCATTGGATTAATCTATGCTCACTACCCGTTATTTGTACTTGCTTACATACCAAGTGTCATTCGAGCCTTTTATTTATATGGAAAGTCATTGCCTATAAAGAAAATAGGACTTTCAGAGTTTGCGAACGCCATTTACTTTTTTGCCGCTATGCTTCTACTGTTTCATGTTTAACGAAAAGCGGATTTCTTTGAATGCTGTTCTATTGCCAAGTAAATGAGAAGAGGGATGAAAGAGTCCCTCTTCAGGAAATAAAATCGCCAAAGAACCGGTGCGAACTTTTTGAAATTAGTTCTTTTTGAGACTTTCTCGCAATTGGTCAGCCGCTGATAATGCTTTTGGGTCTTGAAGAATATCCCCCGGTTGGTTTGTTTCCTTCGCCAAGAATATATCCTTTAAAAGCGATTCCCATAAAATCAAAGATATGCTGAAACTGCTGAACGAGCGGGAGTGCCTTCAAAGTTGGATGATCTCCCCCGACCGCAATGACATATGCTTCTTTTTCAGCCATTTTCGCTTTAAAGTCAGGATATTCAGGGTCTCTTAAGGTTTGTGACCAACGATCGATAAAATTTTTCATCGTTCCCGACATGCTGTACCAATAAACGGGGGTAGCAAAAATGAGAATGTCATGTGGTAAAACACGATCAAGAACCTTGTTGTAATCATCGTTTACTTTTGGAAATCCCTCATCTGCATGACGGCCATCTACAATCGGCCGAATGTCGTACTCATTTAAATAAATTCGTTCTGCTTCCAACCCTTCAATCGCCCGATTCGTCAGAATTTCGGTGTTGCCATTGGGGCGGGTTCTCCCGTAAATGACGGCGATGGACATGTTTTATACTCCTTTTTTTATCTTTAAAAAGCAATTCAATTATTTTGCCCTTATGATCAATGAATAGTGAAGCCTGACAGTCCTAGTATACTATGAGAAATGTATTCCTGTCGCATTTAGACCATTCGCCGAGTCAGTCAAGACTTTGTGGGAATTTTTTTGGTTCGCTGAAAATAGATGTAAGTCATAGGTTAGCGAACCATTTTTTTGAATTTCATCCGTAAGCGCTTTCGGACTCTCATCCCTTGCCATGACAGACGAATATGTATACCTTTTTTTACCATCCCTTGAATTCAGACAGGGCATGATAGATCGGAGTCCCGGACGATTGCTGTAAATATGGCACGTTATTCCGCGTTACCTCTGGAAGAAGACGGCGGATGCGTTGTTTCGCCTTGTTCACGATCGTCTGTTTGGTAGATGCCGTTTCCTCCGCCGGATGCGACGATTCTTCTCCTAAACGATGTCCGAAAAGACGAATCCCATCCATCCGGGCAATCATTGCCTTGAAAAACGCCCTGAGTCCCTTGTCTGTCCAACTGCGGCGGTATTTCACCCGATACGCCAGCTGGCTCATCACGCTTTCAGCCCTCCCCATCGGATACATGCCCGTTGTGTCCACTCCTTGCTCCTTCAGCCATTCCCGGTAATCACGGATGCATCCCGGCATCGATTCGATCCGGTGGATCAAGGCAGCCAGCTGTTGTTCTTTCGCTTCGTCCCCCAGCGTGCCGAGGGCGCTGTTCAGTTCCACAAGCAGCTTCTCTTCATCCTGCTTCGCCAGCTTTTGCCGAATCGCCTGCCACCGTGGATGGCCCGAGAGGCATTGGCGCAACTCACGCGCCACGTGGAATCGATCCAATTGGAAGCAGACCCGTCCTTTGAAATACTCCCGGCACGCGGTAATCCATGGAGCGCCGTCCCCGTTGATGACAAGAAGATCCCGACACGGATCATAGGCATATTCGTTCATCAAAAATTCCTCGAAGCCTTCCCACACCTCCCCCTTGCCTTCATGGACGTAATGGCGCTGATTCACGAATTCGATCCGTGAGCCGTTGCGCTTCCATCCTTCGTGAACGGTCAGGATTTTGTCTTCCTTGGCCCGTTTTCCCTTCCCTTGGAGAGAGACAAACAGTCCATCGGCCTCCACAAACAGCACCCGTCCATATCGCTGGTCAACCGGGCAGTGCAGCGGAACTTCAGCCTCGAGCACCAACTGGCGGATCGTCTCATGGCTCATCACCGGATACCCGACCATCTGGGCAAGCGTATGAGCCGCTTTGCGATAGGAAGAGCACTCCACAGCCAATCCCATCGCCGTTTCTTCTAGACAAGGGCTGATTGACTGCGATCCATCAAACGCTAAAAAGGAATCAAGCAAAAACGTGTAACGGTTTTGTTCTCGGTCTAAATAGTAGTTTCGCTCAAAGGTAACTTCGCCAAACAAGGTTTGAATCGTGGTGCGTCGTTTGTCTTTCAAGTGGTACCGGCGCTTGTCCCGGGTTTCCGCCAATTGTCGGTCGATGTCCTCCAACAGAGCCGTAAACAGCTCGGTGAAGGCGTTTTGCAAGGCTCGAAACAAATCAAGTTCGATCTCTTTCCATGTCAACGAATTTGTGGTAAGATGTTGTTGAATATTCATGGGACTCTCTCCTCCTGTTTGATGGTGTGAACAATGATCATCTTACCAGGGAGAGAGTCCTTTTTTCATGTTTCCTGCTTGGGATCCTACCGCGCTTTGCTTGGTGGCCCCGATGAGGGGGATTGCGAACCTACGTTCCCAACCCCTCATCGGTGAATTCTAAGAATTTCTCCCACAAACATTTTACTCACACCCATTCGCCCAATTTTAAATGAATTTCTTGACATTGCTATTTAGCCGTGGCGCGGCCTTTTTCCAGATTTTTTAGTCTATCGGAAATCAGAAAGCTTTGATATGGTATTGGCAAAACCAAATTCTTCTCTTCATAATGAAATGTTATATTATATAACGCGATAATGTTGCATTATTGACGATTATGTGAAATATGATATATTATATTATAAAAGCATATATGCGAAGCGTTTGAGGAAGTACTAAACGAAGTATTCAGGATATTTTAAATATTGAATAAGGTGGTGGGTTTTGGGGGGCAAACTAGTTCAACGTAATGCCGTTTCATTGATAAAAATACATTCTTTTTATTACAGAAAGCAGATTTTGCTGAAAAACTATTTACGCATAAAGAATAAGCTGTTGACACTTATTCATACTTTTTGGAGAGAGTAATGTTTTATAGGAATGATAGATTAAAAGCGATTAGCGAATAAAGAAAAACAGTCGAGCAGTACAAATCTTTTATCAAAAATATTCCGAAAAATAATATTTTTTTCAAATATTTTACTCCCGAAATCCTTGGGAATGATAGCCTTTACTTTATCTCTGATAAAAATAGAAGAGGGTGAAAGGATGCAGAAAAGTGTGGAGAATTTGAGACGGGAAATAGGGCTCTTCGCATTAACGTTGACGGGATTGGGCTCTATTATTGGTTCAGGTTGGTTGTTCGGTGCTTGGAAAGCGGCAAAAGTAGCTGGTCCTGCTTCGATCTTTTCATGGATTATCGGATGTCTGATCATCATTTGTATTGCCGTTTCTTATGCTGAGTTAGGAGGTATGTTTCCAGAGTCGGGAGGAATGGTGCGCTATCCTCAATATTCCCACGGCTCGTTTGTAGGGTTTATCGCTGGTTGGGCAAACTGGATTGCGATCGTATCTGTGATTCCGATCGAGGCAGAAGCTTCCGTACAATATATGAGCTCGTGGCCGTGGGCATGGGCGCAAAATATGTATGATGGCACCCATTTGACAACGTCAGGACTAGTCTTAGCGTTCTTTTTGGTCATCGGTTTTTTCTTGCTCAACTATTGGACGGTCGGATTGTTTGCGAAAGCCAACACCATTGTCACAGTGATCAAATTTGTCGTCCCGCTATTGACCGTTATCGGGATTTATGTCGTCGGATTTAAGACAACGAATTTTACGCATGTATCCGGTGGATTTATGCCGAACGGTTGGTCAGGCGTATTGACCGCGATTGCCACATCGGGTATCGTGTTTGCTTTTAATGGCTTTCAGACACCCATCAATCTTGCGGGAGAAGTGAAGAATCCGGGACGCAACGTTCCTCTTGCCGTCATTTTATCGCTGCTTACGGCGGGAGTGCTTTATTTCCTTCTTGAATTCGTGTTCATCGGCAGTGTTCCTTCCAGCATGTTGTCGCACGGATGGGCCGGACTAGAGATGAAGTCGCCGTTTGCTGATTTGGCGTTGGCTCTTGGAATCGGTTGGCTGGCGGTTGCGATGTTTGCTGATGCTGTGATCTCGCCTTCAGGTACAGGAACTGTCTACACTGCGACTACGGCAAGAATGATTTACGGGATGGAGAAGAACGGCTACTTTCCAAAGATTTTCGGAACCGTTCATCCATTATATAAGGTTCCGCGGCCTGCTATGTGGTTAAACTTAGCTGTGTCCTATTTGTTTATGTTTTTATTCCGTGGATGGGGAGAACTGGTGGAAGTCATATCGGTAGCGACTGTTGTCAGCTATATGGCAGGTCCGGTTACGGTCATGTCTTTGCGCAAGCTGGTTCCTGACTACCACCGTCCTTTGAAAACAAAAGGTTTAGCTGTCATTGCTCCGATTGCTTTTATCGTTTCTTCGCTGATTTTATATTGGTCCAGATGGCCATTAACCGGACAAGTTTTGTTCGTCATGCTCATAGGCCTTCCGATTTACTTTTATTATGAAGCGAAGCGAGGAAAGGAAACGTTTTTGAAAAATTTCAAGGCAGGGTTGTGGCTCGTTTGCTATCTTCTCTATATGATGCTCATTTCCTGTCTCGGCAGTAAACAATTTGGCGGATATAATATCATTCCGTACGGTTGGGATATGGTAGTCGTTGCGGTCAGTGCACTAGTGTTTTATGCGTGGGCGATTCGATCCGCTTACTTCACGGATCAATTGAAAGAAGCTAAAAGCCTCAATCAGCCAGTAGAATACGAAAACGAAAGCATAAAAAAAGTGGCTCAAAATTAAAAGTAGGAATGGCTTAGTTGGCTGAATAGAATCTAGGAATCGAAAAAATACCTTTATGGGATTGCACAAATGGCTTGAATCGACACAATAAAATAATGCAAGGAAAAAACACCTCCTGAATCGAATGGCCACTCCATTCGGTTGATAGGGGTGTTTTTTTGGGTGTCTATAAGGGCAAGAATGCATTGTTGGAATCCGAAGGTGAATTTTATGTCTGGTCAAAGTTCACGTTCCCTCCATACTTTCTAATGCCAATGAAATGTTTTTGCTGTCTCATCGCTGCTTTTTCAATAAAATAGACTAGCGATCGGGAAAAAATCGGTTCCCCTACATGGTATTTTCTTTTGAGTCAACTGTTACTGACCGAGGGCTGCCTGAAATCCAGCTTACAACCACTGTCGCCGCAGCATTTACGATCAACGCAATCATTCCGACGTTTAAATCTTGCATTGTCTGGGGCAAGGACGGGAACAAAGTACCAATGCCGCTGCCTGATAATGTCATATAAGCCGCCGTTGCAACCCCGGCTATAATACCAACAAACGCTCCTTGTTTCGTTACAAAATTGTTTTTCATCAAGCTGAGTACAAATGATGGGAACAGCTGCGTCACCAGACTATATCCCATGAGAAGCAAAGCAACGATCGTATTTCCTCCACGGAACGTAAAGTATAACGAAATCAAGGCAATGACAGGAACAAGATATTTCGCCAGTTTTGCAACTTGTTGGTCAGTGGCGGAAGGAGAAAATACTTTATAGACATTTTTCGATAGCAGCGTGGAAGCCGTCATTAATATCATCGAACCTGGAACCATGGCCGTCAACAGCCCGACGGCGCCGATCAGCCCGACGACCCAAGGATCAAATGTCTGAATGGACAAACGCAACAGCGCCAAGTCGGTATCCGATCCTTCTAAGTGCGGTATTTTTAAAATCGCCGCAAAGCCGACGAAAAAGACGAATAGAAGCAATAACTGATAAATGGGCAAAATAATGGCATTTTTCCGGAAAACATTGGCGCTCTTAGCTGAATAAATCGAACTGAACGTATGAGGCCACATATAAAAACCAAGAACCGTCAACAGTACGGTCGAAATGAACCATGATACGCTCATCCCCTTATTCGGCAAGGAGAGAAAACCTGGATTGGTTTTTTCGATCGCTTCAAACATCGGCCGAATTCCGCCATAGTAATGAAACGGCAGATAAAGACCTAAAAAGGCGATGACAATAAGAATCATGATGTCTTTCACTAGCGCTGTCCAAGCCGAACCGTGGATTCCTGAAATAATTACATATACTGTAACGGCAACAACGCCGATCCAAATAGCCGCCGTTTCTGAAATCGTACCATATGAAGCTTCAGAAACGATGATGCCCAATCCTTTTAGCTGCAGTACCAAATACGGAATAAGTGCCAGCACCCCAACCAGAGAAACCAGCACTCCTAACGCTTGGCTGTTGTATTTGCTGGCGAAAAAATCAGATTGGGACATAAGCTGATGTTCTTTCGCATATTTCCATACTTTTGGGAGCATCCAATACGACAGAACATATGCCAAGCAGCCGTACGCGATAATGTAAAACGCTGGCCCGCCTTTGCTGTATGCCCAGCCGCTGCCTCCTAAAAAGGTAAATGTCGTATAAATTTCGCCCGCCATGAGAAGAAAGACAAAAATGGTGCCAAACCCGCGGCCGCCGACTGTCCACTGTTCCAAATTCATATCTTTCCCTTTGCGCGCTTGCACCCCTAAGAAAAGGGAAAACAGCAGAAAAGCAAAAATCAACACCAACGATGTCTTCATGTTTAGTCTTCCTCCTTCACTTTCGGATCAAAACGATAAACAATCGCCATGATAATGGAAGTGATGATCACCCAGGCAACAATCCAAAAAAGAATAAACGGCAGGCCAAGTATATAGGGAGTCACTCTGTTGGCAAACGGGATACCGCCGAGAATGCCAAGAAAAGGGAGCAACATTAGCCAGCGGATTCCTTTCATTTTTATTTCCTCCTCTATTGGAATGATAGAAAACCTTTAGAACGCTTTCCTCACGGAGCTGGCGGATATTTCTATTCCTGATTCAAATTCGAGTATGTTATATAATATAACATAATTATCAGAATATTAAAATTATTTAATCGGATAAAAAATGACAAAGTCTGTTTGTTTTCTTCCAAAGCGCCTTTTTCATCAGCGGTATTCCGGTATTTAGGAGAATATCAGACAACAACAAGATTCTTTTTGTTATTTAGCTAAAACAACTACAGAGGACATTTTCTATATGCTCTAAATATCGATCTGCTGATGCAAGAAATGGCTAAAACCAGCTTCTAATAAAAGTGCAGCAGCAAGAGTGCTTTTTAAAAAGCATATTGATTTTTTTATAAAAAAAGAATGGAGAAATAGAGATTTCATTTCGACAAAAGATTGTTGAACCAGCATAAGGGGATATAGTGGAAAGGACCTTACATAGGTAGGAAATGTTTGTGTATTCAAAATGGTCCATCGTAAACAATGGATAAAGGCAGAATTTTACCATTTCCCTCTTTTAAAATCATAAACACCGTTCACATTTTTGAACGGTGTTTCATATGTGCGCCCGGCATGTACATGAACTATAGGGTGTAAGTCCCGAACCCCGAAGACAGAAGTAGAGGTTAGCCAAGAGCAAGGGTGTCCGTGGTGACGCGGAATCTGAAGGAAGCTGGAGGCAAAACACCGGTCCGAGGAACACGAACCTCATATAAGGCTAGGTATGATGGAGTGAGTTTGCATAACAAAACAAAGCTCTTTCTGTCGAAGGTCATATCGAGTAAATGAGGCGGATAGATGGTGTGAAAGTGCATGTACTTACCCGGGGAGGTCTGGCGGATAGGTGAAGTACTCTTCATAACCTACTTAGTGATAAGTAGCTGAACCGTCAGAAGTCAGCAGAGGTCATAGTATTAGTTGGTCTAGAACAACTAAGAAGGACCGAACAATGAAGAGAGAATAGCCCTTGGTATTCAGTGAGTCATGATGAACACAGAAAACGTAGTACCTCACTTGAGGGAGGAAGCGGTGAATCCCGTGGGAGACCTCTTGGAGGGTGGAGTGACCACTGGCATAAAGAGAACAGCTATTCACGGAAGTTATAAAGACTTGCGTCAATGATCTTAATTGAACCGCCGTATACGGAACCGTACGTACGGTGGTGTGAGAGGACGGGAGTTCATCGCTCCCTCCTACTCGATTGGCTCTCTTTTTATTAAATAAAGGAGTTGTTTAATCGATTTAATAAATCTTTGAATATTTCGCATTCTTCTTCCGTCCATTCTTCCAACCATTGATTGTATCTGGATAATCGTATTTTTTTGTCCATAGCAAGTTTCTCTTTTCCCGTTTCGGTAAGGTGAAAAAGAGTGGCTCGTCCATCGCTCGGATCTGCTAAACGTTCGATTAGTCCTTTGGATTCAAGTGAGGCCGCTTGTCTGCTGACGGTTGAAATATCAAGTTTCAGCACATCGGCCAGTGTCTTCAGCCGTGCGGATCCTAATTTATCGAGTTCTCTTAGCAGTAAATAAGTGGCCCGTTCAAAGATGCCTACTTTTTTATCTGTCTGTTCCACATAAGTGGCCATACGTATAAAGGTCGTCATTTCGTATTCGATTTGTTCAATGGCACGTTCTTTTTTTGACAATCTCATATTCCTCCTTAAATTGGCGCCGCTTTCAACTTCTAAATTCATTGACAATGAAAAATATTATTTTATAATACATATTATGTATGTAGTTGTATTATACAAGTATTTGAGTATTTTCTATTCCTATCATACATGATTACAACTCAAATTAAAGAGAGTGGGAGAAGGATTTTTGCGGATGAAGTGGATTCAAATTATTATTCAAATTTTTATTCTATACGGGTTTTCGTTTATTGGTGAAATGATTCACCGTGCTTTGCATTTATTGATTCCCGGAAATGTGCTGGGACTTTTATTATTGCTGCTTTGTTTATCTTTAAAACTATTTAAGCTGGATTGGATTGAACAAGGGGCTGGCTTCTTAATAGCATTTCTGCCTCTTCTTTTCGTTCCGTCCATGGTTGGTATTATGAATTACCCTACTTTGCTTTCCAAACAAGGAATATTATTGTTTATCATTATTGTTATCAGCACCGTTATCACCGCCACTGTGGCGGGCCATGCCAGTCAATTATTAGAAAAAGGGAAACGTAAAAGAAAGGATGAGCAACAAGCATGATGCAACAAGTTCTTGTCTCTATTTTCATGATCCTTATGACGATTGGAATTTATGTCGTGATGAGCCGGATATATTCCCGCTTTTCTTGGCCGCTGTTATTGCCTGTTTTGACCACGACCGTTGTGATCGTTGCCTTGCTGGTGAGTTGGCATATACCGTATAAAACGTATATGGAAGGCGGTAAGTGGATTAATTTTTTGCTTGGACCGAGCGTCGTGGCATTGGCCTATCCTTTGTATAAGCAGCGTTTTGTTTTGAAAAAATATGTTGTTCCTATTCTTGTAGGAGTTAGTGTCGGGTCGATGACCGGAATGTTGAGCGGCCTTTTCTTTGCCGAATTTTTTCATTTTGATCGTACTCTTATGTTATCAATCCTTCCAAAATCCATCACGACGCCGGTGGCCATTCAAATTACATCGAATATCGGCGGAATTTCCTCGATGACGATTGTATGTGTAATGGTGGCCGGTCTTACTGGTGCCATAGCAGGTCCTGCAATCTTAAAATGGATGCGGGTGAAAAGTGTACTTGGAAAAGGAATTGCACTCGGAAGCGCGTCCCATGTATTTGGCATTTCCAAAGCATCGGAATATGGTGAACTAGCCGTTTCCACAGGCTCCGTCGCCATGACCTTAAGTGCTTTAATAGGCTCCATTATCGCTCCGTATATCACCATGTTCTTTCATATTTAAAGGGGGACAGACCCCATACCCGTCAAGTTAGCGGTATAAAATTTTTTAGGATGATACGCATGTTCGAAAAATCAATCAAAGGATGAAGAGAAAACCAAATGCTGGGCATGCCAAATAACCCTCAAGAAGAGGGTTATTTGGCAATTATATCCATGACCCACACTACCATATCCCCAATTTCTTTAAAAGATCCGATACCGTTTCCTCTCCTTTCCTTCGGTCTTTCCTCGCGTGTTTCCTTAACAGAGACAGGAGAGATGGAAGGGCGGTTTCCATCGCTTGGGGATGCAAAAGAAACCGATGCCAATACGATTGGAGGATATTAAGCGCTTTCCATTCACTGATCTCGATTCCCTCCCGTTGATGCCAATACCTTCGGGCTTGGAACAGAAGAGTCTGCGTGACTAAAATGGCAATCAATGTCCCATATAAGTGGCATTCGAATCGTTCCTTCTTCATCTTTTTGACACGGTCAAGATCAAATAAGGATTTCCAGCCCTTAAATAACAGCTCCACTTGCCAGCGCAGCGAATACAGCTCATAAACTTGTTGCGCATCAAACGATTCTTGTGGTAAATTGGTCAGTAAGATGTGATATTTCTTTTGTTCAAGGGTTTGGCGTGACAGCGCCTTCCCTTTCTTTTTTTCCTTTTTCCGCACGTACGCCAGCCGTTTTTCCCATTCTTCCGCCGTGAGACGGCGAAAAATCAGACGCGGAACATACAGGCGTTGGTGTCCGATATACACGTGTTCCACTTCCACGGCTTCCCCCTCGCCCAATCGATTTCCTATCGATTCCCAATCCCATTCGTGCCACTCCCCGTCCTGCTTGATATAGACTTTGATATCGGAACGCAACCGGGTAATATAATAAGCACCTCGAGCATCAATCTCCGCCAGCGTGGCGAGTGAAAAAAACCCCAGATCCCGAATGCAAAGGTCATTCGGTAAAATCGTGTGCTGGGTATGATAAGCAAAACGGGCATCGGAATCATTGGCCTGTTGGACGCACAGCTGAAGACAGGTTCCCGATAACAGCTCATACTCAAATTGGATTTTGGCGCCAGATGAAACCGAACCTTGATAGTCCTCACCATAGTCGGTCGGAAGTAAAAAACTGGTAGAGTCTAAGATCCGCAGACGGGTGAAACAAGCGCGATACGTTTCGGTGATGGAAGAGAGTGCCGGACGTTGATGCATCAGGAGAGTAAAAAAGACCTCTTTTAAAAACGCCACGGCACGAGGCGTAAACCGCTGATTCAGTCCTTCATTCGAGAGAGAGCAATCATGCCAGAGCGCCAAATCGGCACACAACCGCTGAAGCGACTGACAGGCGAGCGATCCGTCTCCCCAAGCACATAGCGTCAGAAAGGCTTCCGCTGTTAATGAACGCTGCCGCTGAATGAATCCGACTTTCCGTGCCAGACGAGTCAGTTCTTCATAGGAGAAGAGTTGACGAATCGTTTTTATCCATGCCTTCATCTTTTTTTCCATCAAAAAATAATCCTTTCCAACGATGATTTTCGTTAGAAAGGATACCATGTTTTTGGCGCTGAAAAAAGATCAAATTCTTAACTTGATGGCTATGGGGACAGACCCCCATGCTGTTTTAAAGGATTAAAGTGGTAAATTATTGGGAATTAAATGCGATGGATTGTGTTTTTCAATTTGTTGTATGTGAAAAGGGGCAATGAAAGGGAAAAGAGGATCTCGAGCAGGATCATCTTACAGATTATGGATGTTAGGTCCTGTTTTTTCATGGAAAACAAAATTCCCATGAAAAATGTGCCATATAATCAGAAATCTGAGTTCTACATTTTATGAAACGGAGTCGTTAGTTGTTGGACGTTGGCTAACGGCTCTTATTTTTTTCTCATTAGATGAAAAAAGGGATAATTGTGGATTGACAATTGTTGTTTTCTTTATTTTTATTATTATCAATAATGATAATAATAAAAAGAGGTGAACGACGATTAAACAGTCAAAGGCAGATTTACTACTTCATCCGATCCGATTGCGTATTGTTCAAACTTTCACTGGGGGACGGCACCTAACTGCTCAACAATTAATCGAGTTGTTGCCGGATGTTCCGCAGGCTACATTATATCGACACCTTCATAAGTTGCATGAAGGCGGTATTATTCAAATTATTGATCAACGACAAGTCCGTGGAACGACAGAGAAAATTTACACGTTGGCAGAACAAGGAGCCAATTTGACAAAAGATGATTTGGCAAACTTCAGCCGAGAAGATCACATGCGGAATTTTTTGGCTTTTTTAGCTTCCATTCAATCTGACTTTCACAGATATTTGCAGCAAGAACACTTTGATCTGGAGGCGGATGGAGTCAGCTATCGAAAGGCTTCATTGTATTTAAGCGATGAGGAGTTTTCCCGATTGTTACAAGCAATTCGTTCTGTTGTTGAGCCGGCTCTTAAAAATCAACCGGCTCCTGGCAGGCGCCTTCGCACACTTTCAACGATCTTCATACCTCAGCCAGAACAAAAACCTTCAAACCATAAAGGAGAGGGGGAATAATCAATGCCGACACCTTTGAAAAACGAAAATACATTATCTGATCCATCCAATCAAAAAATGGCTCGTAGATTTATCCTTGCAATCCCTTTTTATTTAGCTGTTCCTATATCATTTGGGTTGTTTTTTTACCATGGTTTTAGCCCTATTCAATGGAAAGCATTTAGTTTGGGAGCTCTTGGCTGGGTGATTGCCCTTTTTCTACGCGGTCCAGTTACTGTATTGTTTAAGGGATTGTCTAAAGAAAAAGCCACACTTTTTGTTGGTTTATCTTCCGGGCCTTTGGAGGAAGGAGTTCGTTTGATTCTCTTGTTGCTTACTGGAACCTCTTTCTCCTGGGCGATTTCAGTTGGTCAAGGGTGGGCTGCGATAGAAGTATTATTTACGATCATCAACGGATTCGTTCTAATCCATATCATACAACGACAAGATGAAAAATCGATTCAAGTAAAAGAATTATTAGAATCAAAAGGACAACTTCGTTTAAGTCCATTGTGGGGTGTGGTGGAACGGATCTTTGCCAGTGCCTTTCATATTGGAGTCACACTACTTATAGCGAAAATCCCTTTGCTAACGTTCATTTTTGTTATTGTCCATAGCTTATTTAATTTAGTAGTTGTTTGGCTATCTCGTAAAAATATGTTGGCTGCACAATTATTCGTAGCCATTGTAGGGACAGCATTATTAGTAACGGGACTTATTGCATGGTAGTAGTAAAGAGTATGTTATCTATAAAGGGAAAAGGAGAAAAACGTATGTCTGCTAAACTATTCTGGAAGCAGTTTTGGGTTTTATTTACATTTAGTCTTTTAGGGGTGTTCATGATTATTCCGACCATTGAAATTACCCTTTCTCAAGTATTAAAAGATATTCCCAATAAACCTGATCTCCCTTTAGCTGTTTTAGCCGGATTATCTTTGATCAATCCGATTATTCTTTTAATCGTTGCGATTGTCATTGGCATTTTCCTCACGCCTCGGCTAGGTTTAAAATCGCATATCGTTGAAAACATGGCGAGAAAAACGAAATTATGGCCCTCCCTTCGATCAGACATAAATCAAGCTATCATGTTAGGAATGATGGTTACCGTCATCTACTACTTATTTGATTTGATCTTTCAACAGTGGCTTCCAAGCAGTTTTCATCTAAATACACAGTCCCGCAGCTTGGTCGTGACTTTGGGAGGTATTTTTTATGGAGGAATTAGCGAAGAAATAATGATGCGATGGGGACTCATGTCTTTCGTTGCATGGATGGGTTGGCGTTTCTTTCAACACGGAAAAAATCGGCCGAAACCGTGGATCATGTGGCTTTCCATTTTGATAAGTTCCCTTTTGTTTGGAGTAGCACATTTAGGGGCAAATACAGTTCTTGCACCACTGACATGGTTTATTTTCTGTCGTATGATGTTATTAAACGGGATAGCCGGAATCGTGTTTGGCTGGCTTTTCTGGAAGAGGAGTTTGGAAGCGGCCATGATGGCTCACGCAACGGTTCATATTGTAATCACTATGATGGTATGGTTAAAAGCAATGGTTTAACGGGTTCCTCAACCAAAATACTTCAATTCCATCCCAATCGTTTTTGTTTTTCCACCATTGAAGCATACTGCTAAAAATAAAGACTTTTAGAAAAAATGAGTTCCATGATCGGAGTAAATTGAATCTCCGTTTTTTTGTGTCTCATAGATATAGCTAGTCGAATCCTCACTCTGTCTTTCATTTTCCGCCGGAACCCCAAAAATGAATGAAATGACTTAAAAAAGAGAAGAGGCTCGTGGATCTGTTCTTTTTCTCGCACCAAATTTCCCCATTTTTAATAATGTCAACAATCAAATGGACAAATTTGATTTTTGTATTCATTGAACCTTGTAAATCCAACGATACAGGTATTTAGAATAAAAAAGCTATAGGCTACACGCCAATAGCTTTTTTAGAATCAGACCTACAAGAATTAAAATTTCAAAAGAATACATGACAACCCGGTACAGAATCCAAAGCAATCTCTTATTTGCTGTTATTGGATTCCATCTGTATTAACTCAGATCTTTCGCTGCTTGATAGATCAGTTCAAACAAATCTTCCAGCTGATCTTCTTCTACGCAGGAGAAAGCGATTCTTAAATCGGTTGAATTGATCGAAACCGTACCGACCCCATAGTTTTCCAACAAGTGGATGCGAAGTTTTTCGGCATCAACGTTTTTGAGTTTCAGGCACATAAAATAACCGGAATTAAAAGGATAGAAAGACCAAACTTCATTGTATTTCTCGTTATTCAATAAAATTTCTTTTACTTTATTGGCCCGTTTTTTCATAATTTGAAACTTGGCATTTTTTTGCTCAACAAATTGAGGGGATTGGATTGCTTTTAAAATAAAGGTTTGCGAAGGATGCGATGCACTGGAGATCGTCCCGCGAATGATTCCTTTTGTCTTTTCTTCCAGAACTTCCAACACCTTTGGACTGGAGCTTGCATAGGTGATAAAACCTACTCGAAATCCCCATACGAATTCTTCTTTAGTCGCTCCGTCAATTTTGATTGCCAAAACACGATCATGTAAGCCGGCCAGTTTAGCGAAGAGAGATTCTTTAATCGAGTCTTCATAGAACAATTGAAAATACGCATCGTCCGTCATGACGACAAGATTCATTCCTAGATTAGCGCATTCCTCGATCACTGACACAATGCTTTCTGCTTCTTGCTCGGTAGGAGTATACCCGGTTGGATTATTAGGGAAATTCAACAAAATAACCGCTTTGCCGTGATCTTTTTCTTTCAGAATGGCTTCTCGCAAGGCTTCTGCATGAAAGCGTTGGTTTTCATTAAATAACGGGTAAGTTTGTATTCTGGCTCCTCTTCTGATGCCAAATACGAATTTGTAATTGCCCCAGTATTTATCCGGTACAATGAGGGGATCATTTTGATCGACAAATAAATCCGCTACAATACTTAATCCATGGGTGAGAGCATTTGTAACGATGGGTTCCCCTATTGATTTCCCTTGTAAAGAAGGGTTTTCGCTGATCATTTTGTCTTTCCACGCAGATCGAAGCTCAGGCTTGCCTGCCGGTGGAGCGTATGTATATAAATCTTCAGGTTCATATGCGGAAAGAGTATCTTGAATTACCGGAAGATACATCGGTCTATTGCCTTCCGTTGCGATGCCAATGGTTGCATTATATCGATAAGCCTTTTTTTTGGCTTCAGCAGACTGGCTAAGGATTCCTTTAGGATAATATAAAGATTTGCCCAAGTCAGACAACATATCGTATACATGTTGATTTTCGGCAATAAGAGCGTTGTTTAACACGTTCGCAGCCTGATCCAATTCAACTCATCCCTTTCTTACTTTTCTCAATATTAACATATCGACCAACCAAATTCACTACTATTTATTTTACTTGTTGTTTTTCAAAAAATAAAATGGCGATCTTGTTAAAACTTTGTCAGCGAAATCGTTTATTAGGTCGATCACTGTAAGTACAAAACTCTTTATAGCCAAAAAGATTTTATTCAATGTGTTTTAAATATTCTGAATATATTATACGGCGATGGTAAACACGCTGCGAATGATCGCAGGCGCTATTGGAATGGCCTTCTTTGTCACGATTATGACGAATGAAGGAAAAGCGCATATACAAAATATTGTCGCTTCTCAACATATTTCTCCTGCCGATAAAGTGCATATGGCGATGGCGATTCACCAAGGAAGTGCGATGGGGATTCAAGATGCCTTCATGGTAGCTACCGGCTTGACCGTCATTGCTTTTGTCTTGTCCTTCTTTATTCGGCGGGTGGAACCAAAAGAAAATAGGATAACGAATCGTATAAGAACGAGAAAAAAACCAATTGCCGATGGAAATTTAGCTAAATAGTTCAGCTATTTATAATGAAAAAAGGCGGGAAATCACTTGCTAAAAGGATTCCCGTCTTTTTTTCGCACATTAATGGACAGCAAATTCTGAAATACAGGGCTGAAAGAAAAGATAAATCTTAAAAGCGCTAGGGATTGAATGGAAGTTTTATACTATTGCGCATGAATGAATGGAACAGTAATGGAAGAATAAAAGAGGCAGACGAAAAACTCTCGATTAGTTCCGGAATGTTGATGGCAATTAAGAGATGTAGTGTTTGGTAATTAAGAGTTTGCATAAAATAGTGCATATTCACCGCTTTACATGGAGTGACGGGTCTGATAGGCTAATCTGCCTATAAAAGCCATACGGACCGCCACTTTGCGATGAATTATACCCGCAGAGGCTCCATGTCAAGCGACTTTGCTTATGAAAATTTATACAGAGAGATGAATATAATTATTTGCCATTTGATGCATTTTTTGATTGCCAAAAACATCCGTAAAAAATCAGAATTTTCATATTTTATCTAAATGTTAGGAAGAGCGGCACCTAAATCATTTTCATGATGAAATTCAGGTTACTCTCACCATCATCAAAGAGAAAGGAAATACGATCTTTCTCCGCGGTTCTATCACCCTGTGATGAAACATAGTCGAAAATGGGTGGAAAGCGTTTCTCAAATGTTCATACTTAGGAGAAAAATCAGTAGCGTTGCATAAAAAAATTTAATGTTTGTCAAGCTCAACAAAAATTCCAGTTATTTCATGTAACTGAATATTCAGACATACAATCTTTCTAAGCAAGCTTAAAAGGACAATGACGTCTTAATCGGCAGTCCATTTCCACAATTTGGTAATATATTACAGAAACATTGGATCATAAACTAAATCGTCTAGGTGTTCCACCTCCCCTTCTTCAAATTGGTACACGATGGTTTCAAAATCTTTTTCCCAATGGTATTTTTTCCGACCGTTGGACGTTCGAATTGGCTTTTTAAAAAGGGAGCGAACAAAACAGTCAAAACCTTTAAAAAGCAGATTCTGTAAAGTTCGCTTGATCTCTAATAAAGGACCATCGTGATTCACTTTTAATTGGAGCATGGCCTGTAAGCAATAGGTGATTAGGGCGATCCAAATTTGATTGTAAACGGCATTTTGACTTTTTCCATAAAATCTTTTTATCTTAAGGTGCTGTTTCATCCATTTAAAGAAGGTCTCTATCTTCCAGCGATATCGGTATAAATCTGCAATCTCTTCCGCAGAAAGATCAAAGCAATTGGTTATGATGATCACGGGATTCCCTTCGCTGTCGACCGTTTCGATCAATCGGAGAGGATGAGTCATTTTGGTATGATTACGGTCATTTCCTAAAATGACAATCTGATCCCTATAAATCAAACGTTCTGGATTGGGAATCCGTTCCGATAAAACTTCAATCTCTGCGTTCTTTTTAAGCCGGGTAATGAATCGCACCCCTTCTCGGCATAAGCGGTCGAACTGTTTGTAATCGACATACCCTCGATCAAACAAGTAAATCGCATTTGGATCGATTTCAATGAGTTCGTCCATCTGTGTGCGATCGGCATGTTTCGCGGGTAAGATAATCCCTTGATCCGGAACAGTGATATCCTTCGTTACAACAACCTTTAAATGGAGTCGAACACCAGCCTTTGTCTTACGAAAAGTTGCCCATGGATATTGGCTCAAACTCATGCTCATCGTGGTAGAATCAATGACCAGAAGACGACCAATGTTTCGGATGATCGGGGCATTTTTCATTTGCCCTTGGATCTTTAAGACCAGATATTTAAATACTTTTTCAAACAGTTGAGGGGATAATTGGCCTAATTTGCGAGAAAGTTGCGAAGTACTAATTGCATCAAATTCCAGATATGTCTGCAACTCTTCCTTGTCTTTCAAATGTTTGGCCAATTTTGTTAAGCTTTCCAATTCATTTAACTGAGCGATGATACAAAGTTGTAAAAACTTATACACCGTTAATTTTTTAATGTATTTGTCAACGTCAATCACATTAATTAGTTTTGAAAAAGTTATTGGATCGATCTCTTTAAATAGTTCATTTATTGTGGATTCTGTGGTATTCTTATCCATAATGGTTTCTCCTTATTCTTAGGATTTGGATAGGACTGCCAATCCTAATTATAAGGAGTTTTTTTATATCCAAAAAGATGAAATTTAACATAAAATTGGGCTTGACAAATTAAAATTAACTTAATGCAATGCTACTGTAAAATGATAATTTAAGAGTTTTCTTTTCACATTTCTCATTAAGCTTCAAGATGTTGACGAAAGACTTCAGTAATATCTTCTTTTTTACTAGAGCTTCAACGATATCTGTTGTAAAATTATTCAATGGAAGACCTTCTTTCTTTGATTGGTGTGGTAACTTAATTCTACAAGAAAAGGTCTTCCTTTTTATTTAGACAAAATATTTTAAGCTCTCGCCTATAGTGTTTATATAGATGAAACAGTATAGAGAAATACAAATAGAAGGAGACTTTTAAAATGAAATGAAAACAGATAAAGTAAAAAATTCAAATAGCATTGCTAAAGGCATACTTATTACCAGTATTTTATTACTGCTTGTCATGGCTTTATTAAATGCAAAGGGAGTTTACGTGCAAATAGCCACTCCACCTAACGGAATCAGTCATAAAACTTTATCTACTTTACTAATAATTGCAATGGTCATTTCATTAGTTTATTTATTAAAAGATAAAGTAACTAGAGGAATTGTTATTGGAATAGGGGCATTTTTTATTTTAATAAATAGATTGCCGGAGTTATTAACAGGTGTAGAATATACGACTTTTTCTTCTCCTGATAATGAGCATAAATTTGTAGTCATTGAAAAAGGCATTGGTCAACTCTACCAATTATCGGATTCAGGGTTATTTCTGACTTATTTAGCAGACATTCATACTGACGATGGATATAAGCCATTCTCCAATGGAGCCTATAAATTAATATGGATTTCAGATGATAGATTAATAATACATTATGCTTTTGATTATATGGATGAGAATAATTATGATAACTATAGAAAAATTTCTGTTCAATATAAACGAGACTAGATTTTCTGAGCTAAAATGAAAAGGTTAATCTTAAGAATCGATTAACCTTTTAATTGATTTTATATTTTCATACCATTAAGGATTACTCTTCGTTGGTTTTTTGAATTAGAATATCTTTAAAAGCCTTTGCAACTTCTTTACCTTGTTCTTCTGTATAATAGGGAGTATTAAAGGCATTCTTAAAGAGTGATCTCATCTCAAAGATACCCAGTTCATTAGATGTTAATAAGTAAGTACTTTGAGCTTGTACTATATTTGGATCCCCTGAAAATCTATTTTCAAAATACAGACTAAATCACTGTTTATGTTTTCATAGCTTTTTTTTATTTGTCATAATTTTTAATTTACAGAGATATGATGATAAGAGCAGGCTATAAAAGGGGAGTGCGCTTGATGGCGGATTTTGAAAAAGCGGCGAAATTTGAACATGGTTTTTGGCTTCAAATATTGGGAGATCATGCTCGATTTATACACGATTCACTCGCTCCGCAAGAAAAAAAGGAAATCGAACGGGCCCATTATTTTATTAGCATCGATTTCTTTTGCACGTTCTTCTAAATTTTTCACGGCGATCATTATGCGGTGACACCGGGTACGTTTGAAGAATTTGTAGATGATGTAATTCCGATTTTACAAGATCGAGGTCTTGTGCGGAAGGAATATGAGGAAGGCACTTTTCGGAAAAACTTATTTGGATACGACCATTTGCCGGACCATCACCCGGGACGCCAGTATCGAAATCGTTTTTCTTTTCAAAGGAGTACATAAGGATTGTTTCACCAAAACTATTAGAGGGAGCGCAATCACTCCCTCTATAAAGAATATGCTTTATAATGGAAATTAATTCAGCGGCTAAAACCTCGACCCAAAACATAACGAAAGGGGCTCGATTCAATAGACTATGGACAGACGTTTGATCCTCTTTTTAATCTTCTGTTAAAGCAGGGAAATGAGGAAGGATGTATTCGCCTAGTTCTTCAATGACTTCTTCAATCGGGCGTCGTCCATATTTCAAATTGATGATGATATGATTGACTCCCACGTCGTTAAGTGCTTGCAAAAATTCAATCAGGAAGTTGCGTCCGATTCTAAATCCAAGATGGATCGGGATAGGTACATGATTCGGATCCTCTGTCAAATCAATATAAAGAGATTGAGTAAAAGGCTTAAATTCATCTGTTAGAGACCGCCAATTTTTAATCAGTTCCGCTTGGTAATGAAGTGGTCGCGGATAATAAATCCATCCATCGCTGTTTGCTGCAATCCATTCAGGAGATTGAGAACTATGACCGGTTACCATCACCGGAATGGAGGATAAATTCGGCTTTGGTAAAAGGTCTCCGTTCATTAGGTCGACTCGGGAAGTATGAATTCTAGGGAAATTTTTTGCCCATACTTCTCTCATGACCGCTATAGACTCTTGAAATAAAGTACCGCGATCATTTGCATCTACCGAAAAAGCCGGAAATTCAATAGGGCGGTCGCCTGTTGCCACACCGAGAATGAGTCGTTCACCGGAAAGCTTATCAACAGAAGCTGCCGCTTTTGCCACATGGAGCGGATGGCGCAATGTTAAAATAATGCTTGCGGTTCCAAGGGCAATTTTCTCTGTGTGGGCGGCTATAAATCCGAGATAAGTAAATGGATCATACATTTGTCCCACGTCGCCGAAATTAGGATCGCGTAAAGGAACGTCTCTGGCAAATACGGCGGCAAATTTTAGTTCTTCTGCTCTTTTGGCTAGTTTTATTTGCTTTTCTATATTCATTTCAGGGACGTCGCTCATATAGGATTCAATAGGGAAGAACAGCCCGAGAGTGAGTTTGTTCTCTTGATACATCCGTTTATATCCTCTATGATTTTGAAATTTTTCCATCATTAGACCTCAATACCTTTCTGTGTATTAGATAGAATATCATCATCATTTGATGAAGGATTGATGCTTCATTCGATCACTCATCCATGCCGATTGTCGGCTAAGGCGAGTGATCGTTCTGTCTATTCCAAGCCTCATGTTGTTCCAAAGAATATTTTTAAATTATTCATTTTGGTTGCTTTTCATTACGAATCATAAAGCTTGCCATGGATCAGCGAATATTAAGCGACAATAGAGTCAGAAGCACCCTCTTTTATCACCTTATCGATAATTCCGCTGCCAAGACAAACATCATTGTCATAAAATACAACGACTTGTCCCGGTGTCACCGCTTTTATCGGTTGTTCATATTCCACTAAAGCGGTTTTGTCCGGACGAACATGCACTTTTACTTTTTGGTCTTGTTGACGATATCTGAATTTGGCCGTACAAGAGAATGATCGTGGACTGTCATCTTCGCTGATAAAGTGTACGTCGGAAACGATGGCAGCATTTGAGAAAAGGGCAGGATGGTCTTTGCCTTGAGCGACGATTAACGTATTGTTATTTAAATCTTTATCTACGACAAACCAAGGTTCGCCGTTGCCTTTTGCTCCGATGCCGAGTCCTCTTCTTTGTCCGATCGTATAGTACATTAATCCTTCATGCCGTCCCAGCACTTCTCCATTGATCGAGCGAATGACTCCGGATTGTGCAGGAAGAAAATTCTTTAAAAAACTTTTGAAGTTTCTTTCTCCGATAAAACAAATACCGGTGCTATCTTTTTTATTGGCAGTAAAAAGGTTTAATTCCTTAGCGATTTTTCGCACTTCATCTTTCGTTAACTCTCCGAGCGGGAATAGAACTTTTGATAATTGTTCTTTCGTTAATTGGCTCAAAAAATAGCTTTGGTCTTTTTTCGAATCTTTTCCTCTTAATAAATGGATTTCGCCGTTTTCTCTATTGACTCTGGCATAATGTCCCGTCGCGATGTAATCTGCATCTAAAGACAGAGCAAAGTCTATAAAGGCTTTAAATTTGATTTCCGTATTACACAAAACATCTGGATTGGGGGTTCTTCCTAATTTCAGTTCTTCCAAAAAATAAGTGAAGACTCGATCCCAGTATTCTTTTTCAAAATTGACACTGTAGTAAGGGATTCCTAGTTGATTCGAAACTTTTTTTACATCTTCATAGTCTTCCGTAGCTGTGCAGACACCATCATCATTTTTGTCATCCCAATTCTTCATAAAAACGCCTATAACTTCATATCCTTCTTTTTTAAGAAGGTAGGCAGCAACGGAAGAATCGACTCCTCCTGACATTCCTACAACGACTCTTTTCTTTCGACTCATGATTACCACCTTAACTGAAATATTTTTTGTTACAGTTTTCGTTAAAAAAAAATTATCTTTTATTAATTTTATTTATAATATCTTGTATCGTAATCCCTTTTAAATAATTCATCAGATGTTTCTCGGCATCGTCAAAAATATTGATCAGTATGGAAGACAAATTTTTTCCTACAATACAGTTTTCATTTGCTTCGGGACATTTTGGTACCAGTGTGCCTTCGCTCGTAAGCATAAAGATTTTGTCTAATGTGATATTTTCCGCTTTTTCTTTTAAAGAAAATCCTCCTTTTGCTCCTTCTTTTGATAAGATAATTCCTTCTTTTCGAAGCAAACTTAAAATTTTTCTTAATCGCGCAGGATGAACAGTTACGCTGTGGGCAATGTCTTCGCTCGTTACAATCTGTTCAGATCTTGTGGCCAAATAAGTAACGCAGTGGACTGCAATAGAAAAATCACTATTCAATCGTATTACCTTCTTCCTAAATGTAATAATAAATATTACAGTTAACTATGTCAACCTATTAATTTTCATCCTTATCGTTGAAACGGTAAAATGGTAAACTTTTAAGATTAAAGTGATGAATCATGATGGTATTAATCTTGCGGATTGTTAAGAAAGGACGATACATTAAGCACCCACATTCATTTTATTAAATCCATCGTACGAGAGCAAGGACGTATCATGTATTAGCATACGGAGCACCGAGAAAAAGAGATATCATCGTACCATGATGTGGAATGTTTGAAGAATTAAGATATAAAAGAAAATTCCTGAATGCCGTGTATGATCTACAAATATACTGTATAAAAAACCATTTGATTTGAGGATGGAGAATCGATTCGTACGACCATAATGAACACTAGCTCTTTAAATGGCCAACAGAGAAAAAACGGACAGGTGATGTCTAATTATTTCCATCTATCTGCCTACACTTCATTCACCACAGTCATAAGAACCGTCCATCATTTTTCCATATCATCATTGTGTTTGGGAAATTCGGGAATAGATTCCAATCACAATCCAAAGGTGTGGTCATATGTCTTTTTCACCAAAAGCGATGATTCGCTTTAATAAAAAAACGAAAGAGTTTCACCTTCAAGGAAAAGATTTCAGCTACATTATCAAAATTTTGAAAAACAACCAGCTAGGGCAACTATATTTCGGAAAAAAAATACGCGATCGAAAGTCTTTTTCCCATCTATATCCAATTCGACCAAGACCCTTGGTTGCCTGTGTGTATGAGGGGGATTCGTTTTCCCTTGATACTTTAAAACAAGAGTATCCTTCTTATGGTACGACTGATTTTCGTGAGCCCGCGTTTCAAATTCTTCAGGAAAATGGAAGCCGTATTACGAATTTTGAATATCAACATCATAAAATTTATAAAGGAAAGCCGAAATTAGAGGGGCTGCCGGCAACGTATGTGGAAAAAGGCGAAGAGGCGATTACGCTTGAAATTTCGTTGTACGATAAACTGATCGACACCGAAATTCAATTGCTTTACACGGTTTTTAGCGAGTGGAACGCCTTGGCCCGAAGTGCGAGAGTGGTCAATCATGGCCAGCAAGCTTTAAACTTGACCAGAATAATGAGCGCCAGCATCGATTTCTTCGACTCACAATTTGAAATGGTTCACCTCTCCGGATCATGGGGGAGGGAGAGATATGTGAAAATGAGAAAATTACAACCTGGCATTCAGAGTATTTCGAGCACACGGGGGGCGAGCAGTTCACAGCACAATCCCTTTATCGCTTTGAAAAGACCGGATGCCACAGAACACCGAGGGGAAGTATATGGGTTTAGCCTCGTCTACAGCGGAAATTTTTTGGCACAGGTGGAGGTCGATCATTACGATGTCGCTCGTGTCACAATGGGCATCCATCCTTTTGATTTTAACTGGCTTTTAGGACAAGGAGAAAGTTTTCAAACGCCGGAAGTGGTGATGGTCTACTCTGATCAAGGACTGAATGGGATGAGCCAAACGTATCATCAGTTATATCGCACGAGATTAGCAAAAGGTTATTGGCGAGACAAAGAAAGACCGGTGCTTATTAATAACTGGGAAGCCACTTATTTTCATTTTGATGAAGAAAAACTCATTAAGATTGCTAAAACAGCGAAAGAGTTGGGCATTGAACTGTTTGTTTTGGATGACGGCTGGTTCGGAAAGCGAAATGACAGTAAAACCTCGCTCGGAGACTGGTTTGTGAATAATCGAAAGCTGCCTAGCGGAATCACGGGGCTGGCTCAAAAGATCAATGACTTAGGAATGAAGTTTGGACTTTGGTTTGAGCCTGAAATGGTTTCCAAAGATAGCCGATTATACGAACAACATCCGGATTGGGTGATCAAAGTGCCGGGGCGGAGGATGTCCCAAGGGAGAAATCAGTATGTATTGGATTTCTCAAGAAAAGAAGTGGTCGATCATATTTATGGAATGATGGCCCAAATTCTTCGGGAAGCACCGATTTCTTATGTGAAGTGGGACATGAATCGCTATATGACAGAAATTGGATCGGCTGATTTACCTCCTGAACGTCAAAGAGAAGTTCCCCATCGTTATATTTTAGGCGTGTATGACCTATACGAAAGATTGACGACGGAATTCCCACATGTCCTCTTTGAGTCTTGTGCCGCTGGCGGGGCCAGGTTTGATCCGGGTATGTTATATTATGCGCCGCAAACATGGACGAGTGACAACACAGATGCGATCGAACGTTTGAAAATTCAATACGGAACTTCTTTTCTCTATCCTTTAAGCGCAATCGGCGCCCATGTTACGTCTGTTCCGAATCATCAAGTCAAAAGGATCACGAGTCTTGAGGCAAGAGCACATGTGGCGTTCTTCGGAGTATTTGGCTACGAGCTGGATGTCACGAAGCTATCAGAGAAAGACAAACAAAAAGTCAAAGAACAGATTGCCTTTTATAAGAAAAATAGGAAATGGATCATGAATGGAACGTTCTATCGAATAAGAAGCCCTTTTGAAGACGATGGCAACATCGTAAGCTGGATGGTAGTTTCTGAAGATCAAAAAGAGGCGCTTGTTGGGTATTATCAAGTGTTGGGAACGGCTAATCCGGGATTTTCCCGTATTTTGTTAAAAGGTTTGCGAACAGATTATGAGTATGAAATCGAAGGAATAGACGGTACGTATTTTGGAGACGAACTGATGTACGTCGGCCTTCTGTTGGAAGATGCAAAAGGAAAAGGGGACTTCTACTCCAAAATTTATAAATTAAAAGCCATTCAAAGTGATGAAAAAGTGGGGATGAAAAATAGATGAAACGACAGATGGCCCACTTTGATGATTGAAAAAGGAAAACACTTTTTTAAAATAGAATGTGACGAAGCATAATGGGTTGATTTACGGTTGCTTTATTTGACAAAATGGCGCTTTTTCAACATGATTGTAGATGGAATATTTCGCTGAACGGGCTTGTGATCCCTTACCGGAATTCCTATTAGGATGCCCGACTGCACGTGAACGAGTTTTCTTTAAGCTAAGGGAATCACGATTCGAAAAAGCCCGGTTCGTTTCATAACCATCCAGGGAGTCCCTCGAATGGCGGGCGTCTCCCTAGATGGTGGATATTTCATTATATTTTATTTGGATAAAGGAGCTTTTTTTATGACGTCACGATCTATTTCCCCTGATTTTGACCCGTGGGAATCTTATATGGATATTGAACAGCACGGATCATATGTACTTTCTAACGTAGAGTTTACTACTACTTATCTTTGCAATATGCGATGCGCCCATTGTGCGGTAGGGTATACGCTGGCTGCGAAGGATCCGGACGCTTTGCCTGTAGAACTATTGATCCGGCGCTTGGAAGAAGTGCCGACTTTGCGCGCTATCAGCATTACAGGTGGAGAGCCGATGTTGTCGAAAAAATCGGTGGAAAACTATACATTGCCTCTATTGAAATATGCGAAAAGCAGAGGGCTTTACACACAAGTCAATTCCAACTTGACGCTGCCGGCAGAACGGTATGAACAGCTGGCGCCGTATATCGATGTTTTACATATTTCCCATAACTGGGGAACGATTGAAGAATTTAGCGAAACCGGTTTTGCGATGATGGATCGTAAACCGCCAATGAGTAAAAGAAAGGCCATGTTTGAGCGGATGATTGAAAATTCCCGTCTTCTTGCTGAACAAGGAGTCAAGATTTCTGCGGAAACGATGCTGAATAAAAAGACGCTTCCTTATTTAGAGAAGATACATCGCCAAGTGGTGGAGGAAATGAAAGCTTTTCGCCACGAGATACATCCGATGTACCCAAGCGATTTTGCTTCCAACCTTCACTTGCTCTCGTTAACGGAAATTCGAGAGGCCATCCATCACTTGCTCGATATCCGCAGCCAGGATGTTTGGATGTTGTTTGGCACGCTGCCGTTCTATCCATGCAGCCGCAATCCGGAAGATCTCCGCTTGCTCGAACGACTTTATCAGGAAAAAAATGTAACCGTCCGTAATGATCCGGATGGACGCTCTCGGTTAAACGTCAATATTTTTACAGGCGACGTTATTGTGACTGATTTTGGCGACACACCGCCTTTTGGCAATGTACAAACAGATACGCTTTCCGCGGCATTTGAACGCTGGCTTGATTCCAAATGGGCGAAAGAACTTCATTGCCATTGCCCGCAAGCCCGCTGTCTCGGTCCAAATGTACTTGTGAAAAATGCCTATTATCCAACGGTCTCTTTCCGAGATCGAAAAGCTCTTATTGCTCAATAAAAGAACATCCAATCGGGGTCTTTCCACAACTAGAAATAGTGTTGGGAGGACCTCTTTTGATTTCAGAAAAGGGGAGGCCAAAAAGAGCAAAAAGGGATTGAAGTTGAGCCATCCCATTGTTCAATATAAAGTTTTGTCGTTATTGCTCATTTTGATCGTTGTCATAAATGCGACGAACATTGTTGTCTTTTGTGTTTTTCAAGTTATTATTACTGAAGTTGTTATCAATCAGGTCGTTATTATTGAAATTGTTATTCGTTGGGTTGTTATTCGTTAAGTTATTGGGATTGAAATTGTTGTTCGTTAAGTTGTTGTTACTTATACTGTTGTGATCGTTGGAATGGATATTGCTGCTGTCAGCGTGATTGTCATGGCTATTTTGTGTACGGAAATCTTTCGTTGACACAATCTCATCTTCTTCGCCGAATTCGGAGCTAAAGGCTGGATTGTGGCGGGCTTCTCTGCCGTTGTTTTGGTCTTCATTGAACACACTTTTGTTTATATAGCGATGGAAGAATATTTCGGCAATCGCTAAAATCAAAGCAGACCAGAAGCTTGCCCAGCCAAGGGAAATGTTTTCATTTATAATACCGCTTCCGACGGCCCATATTAAAATGTACGCCAATACAAAATCGGAAATGGTAGCGGCTGTATTTCCGAAACGCGGAAGAATAAAAAGATCACTCAACATATAGGATACGACTGTCACAATTAAGCTTATGGTAAAATATTCACCGAAATCCACCCTGTAAAATAATCCAAGCACGAATGCTAATATGATCATGACCATGACAAACTTTACGATTAGTGCTCTTACGTGTTCCATCCATAATCCTCCTTTTTGAAGTCAATCTTAGGTTGGCTCCGAAAAAGGGGATTATTCATTCACCTCTCGTTTTCCAATCTTTCCCGTTGTCGAAAAATCTACACCTTTATTTTTCAACTGTTAAAAACGTAAAAAATGCAAAAAGAAGCAGTCTTGATTTCCAATTAAACCGGGGTTGGCAAGAAACGGTGCAGAAGGAATTCAACCATTCATTTAAAATGACAGATTCCTACTGGTTTACACGAATGAGGAAGAAAATTGATGCTTTTGAACAAATATTTCTGTCTAAATTTCCCGGGCAATTTCTGTTGTTGTCGAACAATAATGAAGCATACATCTGCTTTGATCTAGTTATGTAGGAAATATTTTAAATTGCGGAAGAAAGAATTCGACAAAGAAGCCCTTTTTGAAAGCGGAAGTCAGCTTTCCCGCCAGTGGAAAATGGATTAGGCCAAAATAATTAGTGAAGATAGATGTTTAACGTCTTTCCGAAAGAAGTCTCCCATCCTCTAGGAATGTGAAGGTGCGAATAGCACCAATGAGTAGGTGGGAGATGAATTTCGGTTGGCTTTAGCCAAAGTTATTTTTCCAATCCCTTTCTCAACAATTCTAAGATTGCGGCTGTTCTAGTTGGAATCCCATTTTCTTTTTGATATTGCTCCAATTTTTCTAATATCGTCTTAGGCATACGAATTTCTACACGTTCTTTCTCTTCTCTCATGATTATCACCTCATATTGATTGTACGGATTTTTTACGGTATAATCAATATATACGAAATTTTTCCGCACAAAGTGAGGTGAATTGATATGGCCAAGCAAAACAAAGCTTTCAAGTTTCGTTTGTTACCAAACAAAGAACAATCCGCATTATTAGCTAAGACATTTGGTTGTGTTCGCTTTGTCTACAATAAGATGTTAGCTGAACGCAAAGAAACGTATGAAAAGTTCAAGGATGATAAAGAATTGCTTAAAAAGCAAAAGTTTCCGACCCCTGCAAAATATAAAAGTGAATTTCCATTCCTAAAAGAAGTGGATTCTTTAGCTTTGGCAAATGCACAAATGAACTTACAGACTGCTTATAAGAATTTCTTTGAAGGAAATGCGGATTTTCCAAAGTTCAAAAATCGTAAAGCAAAACAATCCTATACAACTAATATGGTCAACGGAAATATTAAGCTAGAAAATGGTCATATCAAACTGCCAAAAATCAAAAAGCCAATAAAAATGAAACAGCATAGAGAGATACCTGCTGATTATAAAATCAAATCTTGCACTATTTCTAAAACAAAGACAGGCAAATACTACATTTCAATTTTGACAGAATATGAGAAAGATATTCGTCCAGTTAAAATACAGAAAGTTGTTGGTTTGGATTTTGCTATGGATGGTCTATATGTCGAGAGTGAACAGGGTAAGAAAGCCAATTACCCACGTTACTATCGGCAAGCCTTAGATAAATTAGCAAAAGCACAACGAATTCTTTCTCGAAGAAAGAAAGGTTCTGCAAGATGGGAAAAACAACACCTGAAAGTGGCTAAGCTACATGAAAAGACAGCGAATCAGCGCAGAAACTTTCTTCATCATAAGTCAAAAGAATTAGCAACAAACTATGACGCTGTGATTATTGAGGACTTAGACATGAAAGGCATGTCTCAAGCCCTCAACTTTGGAAAAAGCGTTCATGATAACGGCTGGGGGATGTTCACTACTTTCTTAGCGTATAAGCTAAAAGAACAGGGGAAACAACTTGTGAAAATTGATAAGTGGTTTCCCTCCACTAAGAAGTGTTCATGTTGCGGCAAGGAAAAAGAAATGCCATTATCTGAACGTGTATATAAATGTTCTTGCGGCTTTGTATTAGATCGCGATCACAATTCAGCAATCAATATCAAAAATGAGGGATTACGCTTATTAGCATAAAGAATAATAACTTTCGGAACGAGAGGGTTAGCTCGGTCAATTTTCTGTCATTAGACGGGATTACCCGAGAAGCCCCCACTTCAATCAAACCGTAAGGTGGATAAGTGGAGGGTAGTTCACTATATGGATTTTTTCCAAAAATGGATTTACAAGATAGACTTAAATGATAAGATTTTTGGACGCAATTGAAGTTTGTGGCGGTGTGAAAATGGAGAGGAGATTCTTGTGGATCCGTCATTTAGCCATTGCGGTCAAAATAAAAAAGGAGAGGCTATTAGCGGGAAAATAACAAGGACCGCAATGGAACATACGGAATTCATGTTATGTGTCTTGAATTTATGAAGCCATAAAATACTTTTTCAAAAACTTCGCCCATAAAGCGTGACCTTTCGTGTTCGGCAAGCCGTTGCTTTCATCGATGTAATCTTTCAGTTTGTCAGAGGAGTAGTCCGGCCAAACTTTCCAATGATCTATGTAGTTCAATCCTTCTGTTTTTGCGAATTCCTTAAGCGATTTGACTTGCTCCGGATAGTTGGATGCACCGTAAATCGGATTTGGCGGCTGGATCATCACGACTGCATGTTCGTTCTCCGCTTTGACGTCACGCACAAACGTCTGAATAACCGTATGGTTGTCTTCTACAGACACTTTGCCGTTGTCAGCCCATGTAAATGGCTCGAACAGAATCATATCCGGCTTGGAAGCGGCAATTTTCTCTATCTCCCCATTTTGAAGAAAGTCGAGTGATGTCCCTTCTTCTTCCCAAATCGATACTTTCAGTACCGGGCTGTAGGCGGTCTCCAGCGCTTTCTTCAATTGAACAGACCAGCTGTTATCCTCTTTTCCAAGTGCTTTAGAGCCGACAATGGCTACTTGAAATGGCTTTCCGTCATGGAATGATTTTGCCAGCTGTTTGCGAGCCTGATCCGGCCAATGACTCGACAAATCTTTCCAACTTTCGTTTGATCCGTTTCCGGAAACGGGTGTCACCACAGCGGTTGAATCGACGGTCGTTTTTTCTTTCCAATACCAATAGCTTGCCAGTAAAAAAAGGGCAACGACTACAGCGAATAACAACGTCATCAAATTTTTCATCCATAATCCTCCAAAACGATCACTATTTTCAAAAAGTTTTTCTAAAATCTTTCAAAAGGGTTTAAATTCAAGTACTAACGATAACATTTTTCAATAAGATTATGACAAGGTTTATCAAAATTAGCAACTATGATATAATTTTTCCTGTTTAATAGTATCTTAGAATCATATAGTATAAAGTCCTCGGACTTTGGACTTATTTATACTTACTAAGGGGTTTAAATTCAAGTACTAACGATAACATTTTTCAATAGGATTATGACAAGGTTTATCAAAATTAGCAACTATGATATAATTTTCCTGTTTAATAGTATCTTAGAATCATATAGTATAAAGTTCTCGGACTTTGGACTTATTTATACTTACTAAAGGAGGACATTATGGAAGAAACGATCAGCCTGCGAGATTTAATGGAAACTCTGAAAAAACGGCTGCGTCTGATTGTGTTGATTACGGTACTGGCAGCCCTGATAAGTGGATTAGTCAGCTTTTTTATTCTTACTCCGATTTACCAGGCTTCTACGCAGCTGCTTGTCAACCAGTCAAAAAACGATCAGCAAATGTACGATTTCAATCAAGTGCAGGCCAACTTGCAGCTTGTGAATACGTACAGCGTGATTATCAAAAGTCCGGCCGTTTTGGAAAAAGTTATTAAAGAATTGAAATTGGATATGACGACTGACACGTTGAACCAAAAAATAACCGTCGACAGCGAGCAGAACTCTCAAGTACTGAACGTATCGGTTCAAGACCCCGATCCTGACAAAGCAGTGTTAATTGCGAATAAAATAGCGGAAGTGTTTAAACAAGAAATTGTGAAAATTATGAATGTCGATAACGTTAGCATTTTATCTAAAGCCGATTTAGGAAAAGACATGACGCCGGTGAAACCGAAACCGCTCCTAAATATTGCGATCGCTGTAGTCGTCGGTTTAATGGCAGGTGTAGGGCTAGCCTTCTTACTGGAGTATTTAGATAATACAATCAAAAACGAACAAGATATTGAAAAACGATTGGAACTTCCGATTCTCGGCATGGTTACCACGATTTCAGAGGAAGATATCAAGCTAGCCACCCAACGTTCTTCACATCGAAAACAAGTAAGGGGTGAGACATTTGGCTCGTAAAACGAAAAAAATAGACAATAAACGAAAATTGATTGCAAAGTTGAACCCAAAATCGCCTATTTCAGAACAATACAGGACGATTCGTACTAATATTCAATTTGCATCTGCTGATAGCGAACTACGCTCCTTTATGGTGACATCTGCAAGCCCGGGAGAAGGAAAATCGACGACAGCTGCTAACTTAGCCATTGTTTTCGCCCAACAAGGAAAACGCGTCTTGCTTGTGGATAGTGATTTGCGAAAACCGACTATGCATTATACGTTTCGTGTAACCAATACGGTTGGATTGACCAATGTTCTTACGAGACAGGCATCGCTGGTAGAAGCGGTTCAAGCAACCGATGTTGAGAAGCTCGATCTTTTATCTTCGGGCCCGATTCCACCTAATCCAGCTGAGCTGTTAAGTTCGAGGATGATGGAACAAATGTTGGCGGAAGCATACAAACAGTATGATCTCGTCGTATTTGACTCGCCCCCTGTTTTGGCGGTCACTGATGCTCAAGTGCTGGCGAACCAATGCCAAGGTACGGTGCTGGTTGTCAAAAGCGGAGTAACGGAATTGGAAAATGCTCTTAAGGCGAAAGAATTGCTTCAAGCGGCGAAAGCAAAGTTGTTGGGCGCTGTTTTAAACAGCAAAACGATGAAAAGTTCAAGCTATTACTATTATTATGGAGAAAAATAGAATGGAAACCACTGAGAGATTCTATATTTTCTTACATAGTCTTTGAAAATATTTAAAATGGATTCCGTGCAACAATCTGTTCATTTCAGTAAAATAATCTTAAATCGGAAAGTAGGAAGAGACGATGATCGATATACACTGCCATATATTACCTGGGGTGGACGATGGGGCTCAAACTTTGACAGAAGCAGCTGCAATGGTCAAACAAGCAGAAAAAGAAGGAATTCATACGATCATCGCCACTCCCCACCATATGAACAGAAAATATATTAATCGTAAATCAGAGATTGTCGCAAAAGTAATGGAAGTAAATGCGCATTTGGAACGGGAAGGGATTAATGTAACGGTTCTCCCCGGACAAGAGGTGCGGATTTACGGAGAACTCCTTCAAGACTATGAAAATGGGGAAATCTCCACTCTTGGCGGGGATTCCTCTTATGTATTGGTGGAATTTCCGTCCGGTTATGTTCCAAAGTACGCGGAACAGCTCCTTTTTGACATGCAAATGAAGGGGCTAGTGCCTGTCATTGTTCATCCCGAACGAAACCAAGAACTAATCCAGGACCCGGACAAATTGTATAATCTAGTTAAGAGCGGAGCGGCAGCGCAAATTACCGCTGCCAGCCTCACCGGCTATTTCGGGAAAAAAATTCAGAAATTTACGGAACAGCTGATTGGCGCCAACTTAGCGCATTTTATTGCTTCGGATGCACACAATACAAACAAACGCCCGTTCAAAATGATGGAGACATTGGATCGACTTGAAAAAGAATTTGGAATCGATTATGTCTATTACTTTCAAGAAAATGCAGAATTGGCAGTCAGCGGTCAGAATATCATGAAAGAACCGCCGCAACAAATTAAAAAGAAAAAATTTCTCGGGCTATTTTAACAGAATATCGGGTTGGAGCCTTAGCCCGAATCAACAACAATGTTTGAATCGAACCTCTTTTCAACAAATCAACTGAACTATCCATAAAAAATAACCATTAGGTAGGGATTCTATGCCTGAGGGAGTGGCTCTTTCATAAAAGTCGGTCATCGAGAGAAACGTGAGAGATGGCTCGTGACCTAACTAATTTTACTTTGTTAAAATACAAACATAATCAACTGCATTTTGCGTATATTTTATAAAAATCCGTTATTCGAACAAAACCCATCGGCATTCTAAAAAATTCAAACGAAAGGAAGTATGCGGTTTGAAAAAGGTACGTAAAGCGATCATACCGGCTGCCGGGCTCGGCACTCGTTTTTTGCCCGCAACGAAAGCCATGCCGAAAGAAATGTTGCCGATTGTGGACAAGCCGACTATTCAATACATAGTGGAAGAGGCAGTAGCATCCGGGATCGAAGATATAATCATCGTTACTGGAAAAGGTAAACGAGCGATTGAAGACCATTTTGACAATGCCTGGGAGCTGGAGCATAATTTGGCGGACAAAGGGAAGCTCGATTTGTTGGAAAAAGTCAGGTATTCCTCCAATTTAGCTAACATCCACTATATACGCCAAAAACAACCCCTCGGTTTAGGCCACGCCGTATGGTGCGCCCGCAATTTTATCGGGGATGAACCGTTTGCCGTTCTATTAGGCGACGATATTGTTCAAAGCGATACGCCGTGTTTAAAGCAATTAATGGATCAATTCGAACAAACCCATTCTTCCATTATCGGGGTTCAGGAAGTTCCGGAAGAAGAAACACACCGCTACGGTATTATCGACCCGGCTGGAAGCCAAGGGCGCCGCTACCAAGTAGAAAATTTTGTGGAAAAGCCGGCACCGGGAACAGCTCCATCTAATTTGGCGATTATTGGCCGTTATATTTTAACGCCGGAAATCTTTTTGTTTTTAGAAAAACAAGAGCAAGGAGCCGGAGGAGAAATTCAACTGACGGATGCCATTCAAAAGTTGAATCAAATTCAGCGAGTATTTGCCTATCAATTTGAAGGCAAGCGATATGATGTGGGCGAGAAGCTGGGATTTATTCAAACCACGATTGAAATAGCATTACAAGATTCGGAATTAAAAGAGCCACTGTTGAAAATCATGGATAATATTTTAAAAGAAACCAATCTGAATAAAGTGAATATGTAAGAAAGAAAAAATGAAGAAAATTAGCTCGTTTAGCTATAGTCAATTTGTGAATAGTCACTTAACCCGATTCTTTTGTCGTTCTATACAACCTCAGAATCGTCATTTTGAAACAGTTGGGGAAAAGATCGTGATTTTACCAGCTGTTTCTTTTTATTCTTCCTTTGCTCGGGTGATCAAAAAAGTCAATGAATCGCATTCCTTTTAAGAAAGACGGTTGTTTACTGTATAAAAAAATAAAAACGAATACAAAGAACCGAAAAGTTTGACCCAGTTAAGATATGCTGTGATTTCGATGAATTATTTTAAAATAATGGTAGAGAATCTTTTTGCTAAGATGAAATATATAAGTTGAATTAAAGATTTACAACTGAACACACAAACGATCGATCGTTTGTTCTGGTTTCTGGTTGATTCGCTGAATAAAGGCTTGGACATTCTTTCTAATTTCTTGCACACTCGAATAGAACACGTTGTAAATCACGTCTGATTTCAGCCATTTCCATAGCCCTTCAATCAAGTTCAATTGCGGACTGTATGGTGGCAAAAAGACGAGCTCTAACCGATCTTCGTGTTCTTTTAAAAATGGCTGAATGAGTTTGGCATGGTGAATTCGAGCGTTATCTAAAATCATCACTATTTTGCCTGTGGGATAGCGTTCTAACACAAGTTGAAGAAATCGAAGAAATGTTTCCGCGTCATAGCATTCTTCTTCGATGCAAAACACTTCCCCTGTTTCGTAGTTCAACGTGCCAATCAGCTTCAGCCCTTGATGTTTTCCAAACGTCGGAATGATTCGTTGTTTTCCTTTGACAAACCATGTTTTTTGAATCGCTTGGTAATCACGAATCATCGACTCATCTTGAAAGAGGACATGGGCGATGTTCCCATCTACCAGTTTTTTTTTACTTCAGGGAAGGTGATTTCGACGAATTCTTTTTGTTTCTCTTCATCGGCATTGGCTAGTGTATAGGTCGGTTTCGTATAGCTTAGCCCTAACCGATGCAGAATGTCACTTGTTCCGCGAAGCGTGTATGTTGGCCCCCACTTTTGTTGAATGAGTTCAGCGATTATCGCAAGCGTCCAATTATATTTTGCTTCGAATCCCACATCTACGGGGAGCTGATGTTCAATGATCAAAGCCAGCTCTTTTTCCTGCTCAGGGGTCAATCGACGTGGGGCGCCAGGTGAGTATTTCATCTCCAGTCCATCAAGACCGCGCTGGGCGTAGGCATGAATATAGTTATAAATAGTTTTCTTGGATCGACCAATAATCGTTGCGATTTCTCCTTTGGTATATCCCTGCAAATGAAGATAAATCGCTTGGTAGCGTTCATATGCTCGTTTACTTTTTGCTTCTTTCATGGCAGTGGACAACTTTTCGATCTCGTCTTTGTGATTTGGCATCATATTTTCTCTCCGTTCCCCTATTTTCTCTTTGTATTTATTCGCCGTGGAACGGGAGAAAACCTTTATTTCAATTTATATAGAAATTTCGTTGGACTCAGGGAAATATGGATATAAGCATTCATTACTGAGTAGATATACTGCTTTTAACCATTAAAAGGATTTTTTTAAACGAAAGTTGAATCCTGCAAGTACAGCCATTCTCTATTTTTCTTTGTCATTCACTTGTTTTTTGAATGTATAAAATGGGACGCGAATAGAATGTAATATTCAACTGAACTTTTTTGTGATCGATTCCGTTTTTTCTTTTAGAGGTCATTATAAAAAGAGTTTGGATTCAGATTTGTACTTTTTTCGTTTTGCGTTTTTCATTAAGTTTGTAAGCAGAGTTTTACCGGCTCTCTCTGTAAAGAAAGAATTTTGCTATGCTTTTTTATCATGCAATCAAGAAGACTATGATTGAAAAGGAAAATGGGGTCTTCATGGTGAATTAAGAATTGTACTTCGGTGATTGGAAAATATTTCATATAAAAGGAAGCGTTGTCTAAAGCGCTGTCAGCCTACGAATAGTTTGATGACTAATCAGCGGTATACTTTTAATACAGGATGATCATTTTAGCTCGACTATGGTTAGTGGTGAGGAAAAGATCAGAATGTTCATGTATGCAGTATTTTAATGATTCTATTGGGGAGTTGGAGGGGAACAATATGACTTGGAAAACGATCTATGAAAAATGGACATCTTATCCAAATTTAGATCCAGTTTTAAAGAACCAGTTGGATGGTATCAAAGATAATGAAAAACTGTTGGAAGACAGCTTTTATAAGAGTCTTGAATTTGGGACAGGCGGCATGCGCGGGGAACTCGGACCTGGTACGAATCGAATGAATCTTTATACGGTTCGGAAAGCTTCAGAAGGGCTGGCGCAATACATAAAGTCTCAAGGTGAGGAAGCGGTGAAGCGCGGCGTGGCAATTGCCTACGATTCCCGCCGGAAATCGCCGGAGTTTGCTTTGGAAGTGGCGAAAACGGTGGGGAAACATGGAATTCGCGCCTTTTTGTTTGAAAGTTTGCGTCCGACTCCCGTATTGTCGTTTGCTGTCCGCCATTTACACACATTTGCGGGTGTTGTTATTACCGCTAGCCATAATCCTCCTGAATACAACGGTTACAAAGTATATGGACCGGACGGCGGACAATTGCCTCCTGCTATGGCGGACGAATTGATTCGCTACGTTCAAGCTGTCGAAAATGAGTTGACGGTGGAAGTGGCAGAAGAAAAAGACCTTGTCCATAACGGCCTTCTCACGTATATTGGGAGCGAAGTGGATCAAGCGTATCAACAACAATTACAGACGATCCGTCAGAACAAGGAAGTCGTATCTTCTGTGGCTGATTCGTTGAAAATTGTTTATACGCCGCTTCACGGTACGGGAAATATCCCTGTTCAGGAAGGATTAAAAAACTTTGGCTTTACGAACATCACCGTGGTGAAAGAGCAGGAGCAGCCTGACAGCCATTTTTCTACGGTTCAATCTCCCAATCCGGAAGAGCATAGCGCTTTTGAACTGGCGATCCGTTATGGGGAAAAAGAAGACGCCGATCTTTTGCTGGCCACGGATCCGGATGCTGACCGTTTAGGTGTGGCTGTGAAAAATGCACAAGGCGACTATCATGTGTTGACCGGAAATCAAACAGGAGCGCTTTTGCTTCATTATTTGTTGACGCAGAAGAAAGCCAACCACACGCTTCCTGAAAACGGCGTGGTGATCAAAACGATTGTGACATCGGAGCTAGGCAGGGAAATTGCCAAAAGCTTTGGCATTCCAACGATTGATACGTTGACTGGATTTAAATTTATCGGCGAAAAAATCAAAGAATTTGAACAGACAGGAGAACATAGCTTTTTATTTGGCTATGAAGAAAGCTATGGCTATTTGATCGGCGATTTCGTACGCGATAAGGATGCTGTTCAGGCAGCGGTGCTGGCAGCCGAAGTAGCAGCGTATTACAAAGCACAAGGAAAGAGTTTGTATGACGGTCTGATGGATATTTTTGAACAATACGGCTATTTCCGTGAATCACTGCGGTCGCTGACTTTGAAAGGAAAAGACGGATCGGAGACCATTGCCGCCCTGATGGATAAATTTCGCGAGTCTTTTCCTGCCCAAGCGGCCGGATCCCCGATCGTCGCAGTGGAAGATTACCTAAAAGGTGTACACATGGATCTTACAGAGTTAAGTCACAGAAAGATCTCGTTGCCGTCTTCCAATGTTCTGAAATATTATCTTCAAGACGGATCTTGGTTTTGCATTCGCCCGTCCGGAACGGAGCCGAAAGCCAAGTTTTATTTCGGCGTGAAAGGAACGTCCTTGCAAAACAGTGCCGAACGATTGGCACGACTGGAAGAAGACGTTATGCGATGGGTGGAAAATGAACTAAATCAAATCACTGTTTACTAAGACAAAAGGGAGATGTCAGCAATGATTTTAGTTGTTGGCGGCGCCGGATATATCGGCAGCCATCTTGTGAAGGAACTTGTAGAAACAAATGAAGTCGTCGTTCTTGATAATTTATCGACGGGGCACCGTTCGCTGGTGGATCGCCGTGCACACTTTGTTGAAGGAGATCTTGGCGATAAAGCGGTACTCGATAAATTATTTTCAAATTATCCGATTGAAGCGGTGATGCACTTTGCTGCCAATAGTTTGGTGGGGGAATCAGTGCAGCATCCTTATAAATATTACCAAAACAATGTGGCGAATACTTTGACGTTATTGCATTCGATGATCGACCACGGTGTAAAGAACTTTATCTTTTCGTCGACGGCGGCCACTTATGGGATCCCGAATGTGGAACTGATCGATGAACAGCAGCCGACCCAACCGATCAATCCTTATGGTCGTTCGAAGCTGATGGTAGAACAGATTTTGTCCGATTTTGCCGATGCGTACGATTTGCATTATGTCGTTCTTCGCTATTTTAATGCAGCAGGCGCACATGAATCGGCAGAAATTGGGGAAGCGCATGATCCGGAAACGCACTTAATCCCGATTATTTTGCAGCATTTGCTTGGCCAGCGTCCGAAAATCTCTGTCTTTGGCACTGACTACGATACGCCGGACGGAACGTGCATCCGCGATTATATTCATGTTACCGATCTCGCTCGAGCCCATATTTTGGCGCTGAATGCCTTGTTGTCGGGCGAAAAGAAATCAGCAACTTATAATTTAGGAAATGGAAAAGGCTATTCCGTAAAAGAAGTGATCGATACGTGCGAACGCGTCACCGGACGTAAAGCTGTCATTGAATATACAGATCGCCGTCCTGGTGACCCGGCTAGACTCGTCGCCACTTCTGAAAAAATTTACCACGAACTAGGTTGGAAAGCGGAATACGGCTTGGAGGAAATCATCGCCTCCGCATGGAAGTGGCATAAAAAGGGATTTATCGGCAAATAGGAAAGGAATAGTGAAAGGGACATTGCCAAAAACGGATGTTTTGAGCAATGTCCTTTTTCTTTTCCGGAGTCGTTTCTCGAAAAATGAAAGAATAATCGTTTTGTTTAGCATCATTCATCCGGATGTAATAAACTTCTAATGGATTTTATGAACAAATTTTTATTTAATCGCCTTTGAAACGATCCTTCAACAATTTCCAGCGTCGGTGCAATTTTGAAGCGATTTGTTTAGAATGGGAGCAATTTGATTTGAATGATCATCGGCTGGCTTTCTTAACGACATTTTGCCGATCACGCTGAAACGTGTATAAGTAAAGAGTATGTATCCTGAGCGGCTGGAAAACATTTTATGTAAAGCTTTCAGACGTTTAACCAAAGGAAAAAGAAACCAAAAAATTGAAAACAATTTCCTGATTTACCTTGACTTGTATACCAGGTTCGGGTATACAATCAAATTAAGAATTCATTATTTAATGAAAATTTTTATTATGACGTGGTTTTGTTTGTCATTTAGCAACGGGAAAGGAAACAGATTACGTGGACACACATTGAGCGTGTACATATTGTATAAGGATTAGAATGTAGCGGAACGATGCTGAAGGTACGAGAATGTTTTTTGGCGTGAAGTAATTTTTGGTTTCAACTTGGTCATAGAGTGTCTTTAAAAAGATGGATGGAGATGTGTCCATAAGAGGGAACAGGAGAAATTCAATAGGAAGGGAGAGAGCGCATTCAGAGTCAAAAGGCCATTTAATCGGTCCGCTGCAGTGGTGTTCACGATTTAAACGAGGAAAGCGCTTTTTTAGGTGGAAACGGTTCGTTTGTATATAGGAAAGGATCATAAGTTTTGAAGAATGTCATAACCGCGGCTCAAGATCGGAGTGATCGGTTTTTCTTTTTGGTTACTAAATAGTCGTTAAGAACTACATAATGGCAAAAACGCAAAGAGATTGATGGGTAATAAGACCTAAAAAAGCGGTGAAGCTTCTACTTTTATCCCGTTCTAAACAATCTTTTGATACACACAGCTAGACTCGTTTTACTTTAAGTAGTTTGTCAAAGGGTGAATCTCAAAAACTATTAATGAAAGAGGTATGAAAAGTGAAGATAAAACTATTCAGCGGATTGAGATCAAAACTCATCGTTTCTTTTGCTGTTATTTTACTGCTTCCTTCGATTGTTGTAGGATCATTGGCATACAATTCGGCTAAAGATCAAATTCAAAATCAAATTTTCACAAGCGTTAATGAAAATGTGAAGCTAGTGAACACACTTATTGACAACAGCATCAAACCAAAAGTAAATGATATCGATTACTTTTCGAAAACCGTCTCATCTCGTCTGTATAAAGGCGATGACAGTCCCAAACTTCGCAGAATTTTTAAAGAATATGTAGATTTGCATCCGGAAGTAGTGAGTATTTTTGTCGGCACTAAAAATGGATTATATGTTCAAATGCCAAGATTTAAGATGCCTTCCGGCTATGATCCGAGACAGAGATATTGGTATTCGGAAGCTATGAATCATAAAGGGCAAGTAGTAGTGACGGATCCTGAAAAAACGGCCTCTACTGGTGAAACTGTGGTCACCATATGCAAAACAACCAATGATGGTTCTGGCGTCGTGGCGATTAATATAAGATTAAACAAGATTAAAGATTTAGTGGAAAAAGTGAAGGTGGGAAAAGAAGGGTATGCGTTCCTGATCGATCGTAATAAGAAGATCGTTGCCCATCCTAATCTAAAATCCGGATCAAAAGCAGACAGCAGCTTTTATGATAAATTATTTGCTAGTAATACAGGGGAATTTCATTATACTTTGAATGGCAAAGAGAAATTATACAGTTATACGACGAATCCGTTAACGGGATGGAAAGTAGTAGGAAATATGTCGATCTCCGAAGTGGATGATGCCGTTGCGCCTATTCTCCATAAAACGTTGCTCGTGATCATCATTTCTTCTGTTCTTGGGGCGATAATCGTCTACTTTATTATCTATTCCATTCTTGCCCGTCTTAGAGTATTAAAAAATAAAGCGATTACCATCAGCAGAGGCAACCTCACTGAACAAATTGAAATAAAAGTAAACGACGAGATCGGTCAATTAGGCCATGCTTTTAATCAAATGCAAGAAAATCTACGTACATTAATTCAAAAAATAGAACTCAGTGCGGAACAAGTCGCTTCGTCCGCTGAGGAATTAACAGCGAGCGCTGAACAAACAAGTTTAGTTACTGAACAGGTCGCATCTTCCATTCAAGAGGTGGCAAGCAATGCGGAAACGCAGACAAACGGTATTGATAAAAATGCTCAGTCTTTAAATACAATCTCATCAGGAATTACAAAGATTGCCGAAAATTCCATGAATGTAGCGGAGCTTTCTAAACAATCCACATTGCAGGCGGAAGAAGGAGAAAAGGCTGTTCAGAAGACGGTCGATCAAATGAATTCCATTCATGAATCCGTTCAAGTGTCAGAAGAGGCTATCCAATCTTTAGCAGAGCGTTCAAAGCAAATTGGAAAAATATTGGATGTTATTACCGGAATCGCAGACCAGACAAATCTTCTGGCTCTTAACGCCGCCATTGAAGCAGCTAGAGCTGGCGAAGAAGGTAGAGGTTTTGCGGTCGTAGCGGAAGAAGTCCGAAAATTAGCCGAGCAATCGCAAGAGTCGGCGAAGCAAATTTTTGAATTAATTCAAGGAATACAACAAGATACAGGCAATACGGTACAAATTATGTCTAAAACGACAGAAGATGTAGAAGAAGGGTTAAAAATCACCAATGAAGCCTTTGAAAAGTTTGAGGGAATTTTACATAGTATGAGAGAGGTTGCTCCTAAAATCCAGGATATTTCCTCAACGGCGCAAAAAATATCCGCCGAAGTCCAAGAGGTTGCGGCAATGGCCAATGAATTGGCCAATATAGCGCAAAACAACGCAGCCACATCCGAAGAAGTAGCGTCTTCAACGGAAGAACAATTAGCTTCCATGGAAGAAATCTCAGCATCAGCAAAATTGCTTTCTTCTATGGCGGAAGAGCTCAAAGAGGTAATTTCTAATTTTAAATATTAACCCATTTGCATGTTCGCAGAATAGTACAATGAAGAATGAAAACTGAAGGTTCAAGAAAGGACATCGCCGTAGGGCCATGTCCTTTCTTCGTGTGCGCCCGGCATGGGTGTAATCTATAGGGTGAAAGTCCCGAGCTGCGAAGGCAGAAGTAGCAGTTAGCTTAACGCAAGGGTGTCCGTGGTGACGCGGAATCTGAAGGAAGCGGGCGACAAACTTCCGATCTGAGGAACACGAACTTCATATGAGGCTAGGTATCACTGGGTGAGTTTGCACAACAAAACAAAGCCCTTTCTGCCGAAGGTGATACAGAGTAAATGAAGCAGATGGATGGAAGGAAAGATTACACTCTTACCCGGGGAGGTCTGGCGGATATGTGAAGTACTCTTCATAACCTACTTAGTGATAAGTAGCTGAACCGTCAGGAGTCAGCAGAGGTCATAGTATTAGTTGGTCTAGAACAACTAAGAAGGACCGAACAATTAAGAGAGAATAGCCCTTGGTATTCAGTGAGTCATGATGAACACAGAAAACGTAGTACCTCACTTGAGGGAGGAAGCGGTGAATCCCGTGGGAGACCTCTTGGAGGGTGGAGTGACCACTGGCATAAAGAGAACAGCTATTCACGGAAGCTATTCACGGAAGTTATAAAGACTTGCGTCAATTATCTTAATTGAACCGCCGTATACGGAACCGTACGTACGGTGGTGTGAGAGGACGGGAGTTAATCGCTCCCTCCTACTCGATTCCATGTATAAGGATAAATGTTGTTTTTTCGTCTTGGGCAGGTTGTTTGAGATGATGTCTGTCAGATGGCATTCATGTTTATTCGCTTTGTAAATTTTCCTTTAGCATATGTGTCACTTTTGCTTTTTCTTCGTCAGGAACAATCAAATAATAAATGCCGTTGATCTTTTGGCCTGTTCCTTTGATTTCATAATTTTCTACGTTGGATAGACAGCTGCGGTAATTGGCTCGAATATTCATCATATCCTGAAAAGTTAGATTCGTTTTTACGTTGTTGCCTAGCGTATTCAAAATATCTTGATAATGAGTCACAGAGGATATACTGGTAGCTTTGTGCAGAATGGCTGTTATGACTTGCCGTTCACGCTGATTTCGGCCAAAATCCCCGTTTGGATCCAAATGGCGCATTCTGACATAACCTAGTGCTTTTGGTCCGTCAAGTTCAATCTTCCCTTTTTTGTAATGATAGCCTTTTTTGTAATATCCTTCATCGTACCAATCCAGATGATTATCAACGGTAATACCGCCGACGGCATCGACTAAACCACTTAGCGCTTCCATATTAATGCGGATAAAATAGTCAATAGGGATACCTGTAAACTGTTCAACGGTATTGATTGCCATCTTTGTTCCACCGAATGCGTATGCATGATTTATTTTATCCATGGTTCCTTTTCCGACGATTTTTGCTCGCGTATCCCTAGGAATGCTGACCATTTGCATTTTCTCTTTTTGCGGATTAAGCGTCATGACAATCAAAGTGTCGGAGCGGCCTCTGTCATTTTTACGCTCGTCCACTCCCATAAGAAGAATGGAAATAGGTTCGCTTTTTTTCGTTTTATCCGACTGGCCGCGGCCATTATCGAAAGGAATGTTTTGATGCATTTTATCAGCCGCTTCTTTGGCGGAATGATACAAATAATAGGCATAGCCACCCCCGCCCAAGACGATTAAGACCACTATAATGGACAGGATTTTCAACAGTTTTTTCAACATATGGGATTCCTCAACTTTCACCTTAGAACTATGGTTGAATTATACCATATTCATAGGGGGCCTGACCCCATACCCGTCAAGTTAGCGGTATAAAATTTTTTAGGATGATACGCATGTTCGAAAAATCAATCAAAGGATGAAGAGAAAACCAAATGCTGGGCATGCCAAATAACCCTCAAGAAGAGGGTTATTTGGCAATTATATCCATGACCCACACTACCATATCCCCAATTTCTTTAAAAGATCCGATACCGTTTCCTCTCCTTTCCTTCGGTCTTTCCTCGCGTGTTTCCTTAACAGAGACAGGAGAGATGGAAGGGCGGTTTCCATCGCTTGGGGATGCAAAAGAAACCGATGCCAATACGATTGGAGGATATTAAGCGCTTTCCATTCACTGATCTCGATTCCCTCCCGTTGATGCCAATACCTTCGGGCTTGGAACAGAAGAGTCTGCGTGACTAAAATGGCAATCAATGTCCCATATAAGTGGCATTCGAATCGTTCCTTCTTCATCTTTTTGACACGGTCAAGATCAAATAAGGATTTCCAGCCCTTAAATAACAGCTCCACTTGCCAGCGCAGCGAATACAGCTCATAAACTTGTTGCGCATCAAACGATTCTTGTGGTAAATTGGTCAGTAAGATGTGATATTTCTTTTGTTCAAGGGTTTGGCGTGACAGCGCCTTCCCTTTCTTTTTTTCCTTTTTCCGCACGTACGCCAGCCGTTTTTCCCATTCTTCCGCCGTGAGACGGCGAAAAATCAGACGCGGAACATACAGGCGTTGGTGTCCGATATACACGTGTTCCACTTCCACGGCTTCCCCCTCGCCCAATCGATTTCCTATCGATTCCCAATCCCATTCGTGCCACTCCCCGTCCTGCTTGATATAGACTTTGATATCGGAACGCAACCGGGTAATATAATAAGCACCTCGAGCATCAATCTCCGCCAGCGTGGCGAGTGAAAAAAACCCCAGATCCCGAATGCAAAGGTCATTCGGTAAAATCGTGTGCTGGGTATGATAAGCAAAACGGGCATCGGAATCATTGGCCTGTTGGACGCACAGCTGAAGACAGGTTCCCGATAACAGCTCATACTCAAATTGGATTTTGGCGCCAGATGAAACCGAACCTTGATAGTCCTCACCATAGTCGGTCGGAAGTAAAAAACTGGTAGAGTCTAAGATCCGCAGACGGGTGAAACAAGCGCGATACGTTTCGGTGATGGAAGAGAGTGCCGGACGTTGATGCATCAGGAGAGTAAAAAAGACCTCTTTTAAAAACGCCACGGCACGAGGCGTAAACCGCTGATTCAGTCCTTCATTCGAGAGAGAGCAATCATGCCAGAGCGCCAAATCGGCACACAACCGCTGAAGCGACTGACAGGCGAGCGATCCGTCTCCCCAAGCACATAGCGTCAGAAAGGCTTCCGCTGTTAATGAACGCTGCCGCTGAATGAATCCGACTTTCCGTGCCAGACGAGTCAGTTCTTCATAGGAGAAGAGTTGACGAATCGTTTTTATCCATGCCTTCATCTTTTTTTCCATCAAAAAATAATCCTTTCCAACGATGATTTTCGTTAGAAAGGATACCATGTTTTTGGCGCTGAAAAAAGATCAAATTCTTAACTTGATGGCTATGGGGCCTGACCCCCTTAATGCTTTAAAGTATTAAGGGGGTCAGGCCCTGTCATCTTCGATTAGATCTTTTATTGGTACTTGTGTTCTTTCTTCCAATAGTGGGTTTCTGGCATGGACGGTGGCCAATTTTGTGTTTTCGTCCACTCCGTCAATCCAAACGGAAGTTCCTTCATATAAAACTTTAATATCGGCAGGTGAAGAAAGTATTTGTTTTACACGTTTTAATTCCATTGTTCGGGCCTCCAACTTTTAAAGAGTTATTTTCAGTTTTTGCGGCATGGACGTTTTTATTCATTTTTGATGATGAAAGGGGGGCGTTTAGATGCATGCAGCGAATGTAAGGATGTCGCAAGGAATTTTTAAAAAGTCTGGATGTCGATATTTTTCGTGTTGGCCATTCGATTAGGAAAAAGATGAGCAACAAGAAAAAAGACGGTTCCTTTAGGACCACCGTCCTTTCTACACTGTATTGCAGATGTTGTTCTTTTCATTTATTTTCAAAAGAGCAATCATCTCCATTTTCTTTTTTAATAAGGCTGCCATTTGAGTTTCTTTGCCTCAGCAAATCTTTTTTCCACATTCGGCCAATACACTACATTCCACCATTGATCTACATATTTTCCTCTGTCGTTTTTATATTGTAAATAATAAGCATGTTCCCAAACATCGAGAACGAGAAGAGGAATGGTATCCCATTGAGTTAAAAATTGATGCCGTTCTGCTTGCAAAATTTCCAGTCTTCGCGATCGGGGCGACCAAACTAAAATGGCCCATCCCACTCCTTCGACTTTTTTGGCTGCTTCTGAAAAATGCTTTTTAAATAACTCGTAACTGCCGAAATCTTTTTCGATTTGAGCAAGCAGCTCTCCCTTCGGATTTCCACCACCTCTAGGATTCATGATTTCCCAAAAGATCGTATGCAAATAATGACCCGATCCGTGAAAAGCTGCTTCCCGTTCCCAATGTTTGATTAAATCGAACTGATTTCTTCTTCTTGCTTCTCTCATTTTTTCTTCTGCTGTATTTAGCCCGTCTACATAGCTTTGATGATGTTTTGTATGGTGAAGTCTCATAATTTCTTCGCTAATATACGGTTCCAAGGCATTATATGCATATGGCAATGGCGGAAGCACGTGTTTTCCGATCGGCACAGATTCACGAATTCTTATTTGATTTCTTTCAAAAAGTTGAACGACACGATGGTTCATTTGCCGGACAGTACGTTGAAGTTCGGACACAACCGGCTCACTTATGTTTTCTTCCTGAAGTTGATGTTTCACGTCATGATAGACACGATCAATCTCAACCAACATATTTGGATCAACTTCCATCTCTTGTTCATCAAGAAAATTTCGTATGTTTTGCAGCCAGCTTTGCACTTCGACTAAATATTGTTGCGCTTTTTCTTCAAAATCCATCCTTCTCCCCCTCAAACGTCTTTTCTTTTTCTGTTTGTTCCAAGATAAAACCCATTTTTAGGTAAATAACGCTTTATCCTTAATGTATTAATGAGAAATAGGAAGGTGACACTTAGGACCGATATAAAAAATTCCTTCAATGATGAACAGAAGGTTTGGTTCATAGAACTAGACAACAAGGTAATAAATAGCAGCCACTAACGAAAAAAATTTGATAAAATGCAAACGCAAAGTATAAAACAAATCGGGAGGAAAGCAATGATAAGAAAAATATCGACAGTCGCAGTGTATGTGGAAGATCAACAAAAAGCAAAAGAGTTTTGGACGAAAAAAGTCGGATTTGAGGTAATGGCAGAGCATCCAATGGGGCCCAATGCTTTTTGGCTGGAAGTGGCTCCGGCCGGTTCTGAATCTCATTTAGTAATTTATCCTAAATCCATGATGGAAGGCTGGGAAAACAGGAAAGCCTCATTGTATTTGAATGTGAAGATATAATGGGAACATATGAAACGATGAAGAAAAACGGCGTTGAATTTTTAGGAGAGCCGAAAAAGATGCAATGGGGCACCTATGTCCAATTTAAGGACAAAGACGGCAATGAATTTTTGTTAAAGGGCTGAGAGTGATTTTCATCAGAAACTCAAGGGATCATACGGTAAAAGCGGCAAAGGTCAGCTTCCTCTAGAGAGGACTGGCCTTTGCCTATATATATCTTTGAGCGAATCCACTACAGTATTTCTGATTCAGAGAGAGCTTTATGCCTTTGCAGATGGATGCACACTCAGCTGCCGTTTTAACGCTTTACGAAGTTTTGGAACAAGGGCAAGCGACAAAGTGGTGACGATGAGATCAAGAGGCAAGTAGGCGGCCATCCAAGACCATGCCACAGCATAACTGAATCCCTTCGGTGCATCAAGCCAAAACGTAAGGGCAAAGTACATAAAATTAGTGCCAATCATGTAGTTCAAGAAAAGACTCGACAGACCGGCGCATATGTAAGCCCATTTCGAGGGCTTTTCTTTTTGCAAGCATTTGCCCACGGCATACGCCACAAAGATAAAAGAAATCACAAAGCCGAAAGTCGAGCTGAATATGCTTGAAAGTCCTCCTTTAAATTCAGCGAAAACAGGAATGCCCATCAAACCGACAAAGACATAAGCAGTCATGGCCAAGGCTCCTAATCGCCTTCCGAGAATTCCTCCAGCTAAAATGGCAAACATCAGTTGTAGTGTGACCGGAACGCCGCCGATGGTCAGATAAGGCGATACATTGGCGCCAACGGCCATTAAAGCAACAAACATTCCGCACAGCACCATTTCTTTAGGTTTCATAGAAAATCCTCCTCATTCTCAAAATTTCAATAATTGTGTATTTTTCTTTTATATGTTAACATTTTTTTTAAAAGGTTTACAAATAAAGGGGGATTATGATGTCAGCTATTTTTTTAACAGGAACGGATACGGATATAGGAAAAACCGTTATCACAACATTGCTTGTTCACTTTTTTCAAAAAAGGAACATTCCCATTTTTTCTTTTAAGCCCATTCAAACAGGGGCCATTCAGCGCAATGGGGAATGGTATGCACCCGACCCTGTAGTGTATGAAAAGGTAACGAAACCGACATCTCACAATGAGTTTTATGGAATTCTATTAAAAAAAGCCAGTTCACCTCATTTGGCTGCCCACCTGGAAGGGGTTCAAATTCCTCTTCAGGAAATCAAAAAACAGATCGCTTCTTTAGAAACGAAATACGAACATCTCATTCTTGAAGGAGCGGGCGGTTTATATGTGCCCATCACAGATGAAGGATATTGCATGATTGATTTTATGCAAGAATTGTCTTATCCTGTCATCCTAGTGGCAAGAGCCGGGCTTGGAACGATTAATCATACCGTTTTATCGATAGAGGCATTGAAAAAACGGAATATTCCGATTGCGGGCATTATTTTTAACCAATTAAATGTGGATGACCATGAAATTGAAGAAGATAACCGTATAATGGTCCAAAAATTAACGGATGTGCCAGTTATTGGATCTGTTCCTTATCTGGACAACCTGATCGAGCATTTGAAAGAGGAAGAGGTAAGGGATCAATTGATTTCGAATTGGGATGAAAAGCGTTTGAAAGGGGTGCTTTTAAATGACGCCGGATCAGCTATTAAGTAAAAGCAAACAGTATCTATGGCTGCCTTTTACTCAAATGAAAGATTATGAACACGATCCTCTGATTATTGAAAGCGGAGATGGGGTGCGGCTAAAAGATATTTATGGAAATGTTTATTTAGACGGCAATTCTTCGCTTTGGCTTAACATTCATGGTCATCGTAAAAAAGAACTCGATGAAGCCATTAAAGAACAGTTAGATAAAATCGCGCATTCTACTTTGCTTGGAGCGGCGAATGTGCCTTCCATCATTCTGGCGGAAAAATTAATTCAAATTTCACCGCAGCGGTTGAAAAGGGTATTTTATTCGGACAGTGGGGCAGAGGCGGTGGAAATCGCGATTAAAATGGCCTACCAATATTGGCAAAACAAAGGAATCAAAGAAAAAACCAAGTTTGTAACGTTAGGGAACGGCTATCATGGCGATACAGTCGGAACGATGAGCGTCGGGTCCATTGATCTTTATCATAAAGTGTATACATCATTACTGTTTGATGCTTTTGTTGCGCCGTTTCCTTCCGCTTATCATCATCCGTCAGGCGATGAAAAAACGGCTAAAGAGGAAGCGTTACATAGTTTGCGGCAATTATTTTCCAACCACCATCATGAAATTGCAGGCATGACAGTGGAATCGATGGTTCAAGGAGCAGGCGGCATGAATGTAATGCCGAAGGGGTATTTGAAAGAAGTCGAAAACTTATGCCGCGAGTTTGACATTTTGTTCATTGTGGATGAAGTGGCGACAGGATTTGGTCGTACGGGAAAAATGTTTGCCGTCGAGCATGAAGGAGTCCAGCCGGATATTATGACGGTGGCGAAAGGACTGACAGGAGGATATTTGCCAGTGGCCGCTACACTAACCTCTGAAGAAGTGTATGAAGCCTTTTATGGCGAGTATGAAGAGTTAAAAACGCTGTTTCATGGACACTCTTATACAGGAAACCAGCTAGGTTGTGCCGCTGCCATTGCCAATTTGGAGCTGTATGAGAAAGAAAATATTGTTCAACAAGTACAAGAGAAAAGCGAATATGTGTCTCAACTTTTAGAAAAAGTATCCTTGCTTGAACATGTTGGCGATGTTCGTCAGCTCGGACTTATTTGCGGGATTGAGCTTGTTCAAAATAAACAGACGAAAGAGCCCTATCCATGGGAGAAGCGTGTTGGATACCAAGCTACATTAAAAATGAGAGAATTGGGCATGATTACAAGGCCGCTTGGGGATGTGGTCGTCTTTATGCCTCCTCTTGCTGCCTCATATGAAGACTTAAAGCAAATGGTGGATATATTGTATCAAGGCATTCTTTGGGCAACGACTGAATATGCGATAGAACACGCATGATCGCAACAAAAGGGCGTCTTATAAGGGCGCCCTTTTATCAATTCTTCTTTGTATTCCATCCATGCAAAAGAAAAAACAGCTCCGGATGGGAACTGTTTTTGTTTCTTTTGCTGAAAAGCCGCTTTTGCCGTAATTCTAATTAAGAAAGTTTTAAACCACACTCCTCCAAGTGGGTGCTCGCAAAAACGTTCCTGTCTTCCTTCTTGTCTAAAGACAAAGGCCTGACATTCCGGTTTCGATATAAAACTCCCTTTTTCAGCTTAAAGGTTAAAACTTTATTAACATTACGTACAACGCAGCTTGTATTCCTATATTAAATGAAAAAGAATAAGAAGGCAACAGAAACGCATGTCCTTACTTATACTATTTTCATTGCTTGAAAGTTGGCGAGAACATTTTGCAAGGATGTTTTTCTATATGGTGTATGATAGAAAATTTTTGGAACATGACTGAAAAACGGTGACTGTTATAAAAGAATATTCAAAAAGTACTTTTCAGAAAGACGATATTTTAGGTATGTCTTTCGAGGCGCAAGCATAGAAAAGAAATAGGACCGAGAGAATAGTTGTGTCCTAGATCAAAGGCAGAGTATGAAGGCCTTAAAGGAGGGGAGAAATTTTGAATAAGAATGACAGGCAGCTTCAAGCGGAAATGGAGAATATAGTAGCGGATGAAGGGGTGGTTACGCGCTTTAGGCTTTATTCCGGTCCTATGGCTAAAATTGTCGTGGCCATCGCCGTCATATGGGCGCTTTTCCAAATTTATGTGTCCAGTTTCGGGATCATGGACGCTGTAAAGGCACGTGCATGGTTTTTCGGATTTTTGGCTGTTTTGATTTTTTTATGGATTCCGGCAAGGAAAAACGAAGGAAAAACGCGTCGGCTTCCCACCGTTTGGGATTGGATTTGCGTTGTCGCGACCATCATGGCTATTGGATTTTTATTGTTTAATTATGATGACTATGTCGAAACCGGTGTTCATATCCAAGCGGATTATTGGTTTGGCGGGCTTGGGATTTTGATCGCTTTCGAAGCAGCTAGGCGTGCTGCAGGGAATGTGATGACGATTTTGGCTGCTCTTTTTTTGCTGTATAACTTTTTCGGTCAGTATCTTCCCGGAACTTTTGGAATTGGAAATCTAGGGTATGAACGTGTGGTAGACACCATGTGGTGGGGGGCCCAAGGGATATTTGGAACGGTCATTGGAGTGGCGGCCACTTATATTTTTTTATTTATTTTATTTGGCGCTTTTTTAAGGCGCAGTGGTTTTATTGATTTTATCAACGATTTGGCTCTGGCAGTCGCCGGCCGTTCTGCTGGTGGTCCGGCGAAAGTGGCCGTGATCGGAAGCGGGTTTATGGGAATGATTAACGGCAGCGGGGTGGCCAACGCTTCATCGGTTGGAACTGTGACGATCCCCCTTATGAAAAAGGCCGGTTTTAAGCCTCATTTTGCCGGTGCAGTCGAGGCGGTGGCCGGAACGGGAGGGGTAATCGCGCCGCCTATTATGGGGGCTGCCAGTTTTGTGATGGCCGAGTCGTTGGGAGTTCCGTATCGAACGATTATGCTAGCCGCTGTGATTCCAGCTATTTTTTATTTTTTTATGTGTTTTCTGTCGGTGCACTTTGAGGCGAAAAAATTAGGAATAGAAGGAATGCCTAAAAATCGGCTGCCCAATATATGGTTGGTATTGAAACAACGAGGGCACTTGTTGATCCCGGTTGTTGTCATTGTTGCATTTCTTGTCAGTGGAACAACGCCATTGTATGCGGCGGTGTGGGCAATGCTATCCATTGTTGTCGTCAGTTGGTTCAGAAAAGAGACGAGAATGGGTTTGAGGGAAATATTGGAAGCGCTTGCGGAAGGGGCGAAAGGTGTTTTAACGGTCGGAGCGGCTTGTGCGATTGTCGGGGTCATTATCGGTACCATTTCATTAACCAGCATTGGTTTGACATTTGGCAATAACATTTTGGAATTGGCAGGCAATCATCTTTTTCTTATAGCATTCTTTACAATGATCATTTGCATTATTTTGGGAATGGGAGTTCCGGTAACGGCTTCTTACGTAATAACGGCAACGATTGCCGCTCCTTTATTGGCCAAAATGGGCGTTCCGCTATTAGTGGCTCATATGTTTGCTTTTTTCTTTGCTGCCTTATCCGATATTACTCCTCCGGTCGCACTTGCTGCGATGGCATCCGCGGGAATTGCAAAGGCGCCGTTTTTTAAAGTCGCGTTAACGGCTGTGAAGCTCGGAGCCATTGGCTTCATCATCCCTTATTTCTTTCTATACAATCCGCTTTTATTGTTTATGGGTGGAAGCATGATGAACACCATTATTGCTGCCATTATCGGCCTGATTGGAGTTGTGGCTCTTTCCGCTGGGTTTGCCAATTGGCTTTTGATCAAAACGAATATAGTCCAGCGGCTGATGCTAATAGCAGCAGGCTTATTGATGATTGATCCTCATTATGTGACAGATTTGATTGGGTTTGTTCTTCTTGTAAGCGTGTACATTTGGCAAAAGAAAAAGAGAAATAATGAAGATCAGTCGACTGGTCTTGAATCGAACTCTTTTACGGCACTTACTAAGAATTCGAGGGAGGATGGAAGATGAAAAGAAAAGGTTTTCTACTTGTATCAGTTTTCCTTTTCTTGTTTGCGTTAGTGGGATGCAATAGAGGAGAAATGCAATCTTCAGTCAGCCAAAAACAAAGCTCATCCGATGGGAAGCTGGTCATTAATTTTGGCACCGGAACGACTACGGGGGTTTATTATCCTTTAGGAGCTACATTGGCGAAAATATGGAACCAACAAGTACCGGGTGTAAAAGTATCATCCCAAGCTACGGACGCTAGCGTGCAAAATTTGAATTTGATGATGCAAGGAAAACTGAATATGGGGATTACTACATTTGGTGTTTTACATGATGCCTACACCGGAAAAGGCGCTTTTAAAGGACGTGCCTATAAAGATGTTCGCGTATTAGCAGCACTTTACCCGAATATCGGACATATTGTCACCCGTCAAGGTGATATTCATTCTGTCGCTGATTTGAAAAACAAAGGGTTTGTTCCGGGGGCTCCAGGAAGTTCAACAAAGGTAGTAGCCGGGCAAATTTTATCTGCCTATAAAATGACATTTGACGACGTAAAAGCTCAATATGTCGGATTTACCGAAGTGACTGATTTAATGCGGAATAAACAAATTGATGGTGCTTTTATTGAGGCGGGAGTTCCGAATTCTGCAGTTGTTGAAATTTTGACCACAGCTAATGGAAAATTATTAAGTATTGGAGATAAAGAAATTCAATTTATTACGAAACATTATCCTGGTTTTTACAAATATACCATTCAGGCAGGCACTTATGAAGGGCAAGCGCAAGATGTCCATACGATAGCCGAGGGGAATTTGATTGTGGTTCCAAAAGATCTTCCTCAAGAAAAGGTGTATGAATTGACCAAGACATTATGGGAAAACGTGGACACGATCACGAAAAACATTTCTGCAGCGAAAGAAATGAAATTGGAAACCGCTACAAAAGGACTTTCCAACATCCCGCTTCATAAAGGGGCAGAAAAATATTACAAAGAAAAGGGGATTCTCCACTAAACAGATCGGAACGATTTTTAATTAATAAGAAGGAAACGAGAGATGGTTTCCTTCTATTTTTCTCGGGGCGCCCTTTTCCCCTTAAGCGGCTACGGGGCGTGGCCATGTGATCCATCATGCTTCATAGATTGTCATTTTAAAAAGATTTTTTCTATTCTGGTCCGCATGAAAAATCATCAACTTGATAACCTCGCACGACCTCCATGCAAAATCAAAAGAGGAAAAGCCAAAAAGGCACCGAATAGCGGAGAACTACAGCACTTGGTGGAATCACCGTTCTTTTTTTAGTTTTCGGTGCACTCGGCTTTTTGGCAAGTCCTTCGATCATGATCGATGGGGGATAGCCCCATCTCCGACAAAAGATAAACCTGTTAGTTTCATATTTGACGCTTTTGCCGAAAAAGAAATAGATATCTATTTTTTTAGGATGAACGAGACCTATCCTCCGATATATTTTTGGTAAAGCGACCTAGCGTGTTTTTGGTCGGATTCACCATGGATGATGGCCCTGCCGTCTCGAAATAGAACGACTCTTTTTCCTTCCAACTGTAGAACAATTAAATAAGGGTTTTCGTTTACGATTTCAAATCTTTCCTTCAATGCCGGCAAGTTGATTTTATGCCGTTGTCCGGGCCGGATTTGAACAGCGTCGCGGCCGCACAGTACTTCCGCTTTTCCCCAGTTTTCATATTTTAAAAACGGGTAGCTGGGACGAATTCCGCAAGACGGGCATTCCGTTTTTTTCAGTGAACGAACGTTGATTTGTGAAAATTCATTTTTCCAAAGATCAAAGGAAATGAGTGTTTTCCGTACATGCTGTTTCTGTCCGGACAAAATTTTTAGCGCTTCTGCGACTTGATAAGTGCTGACCATTTGGACGGCGGGTGAAATAATTCCAACGGTATCACAATTTTCTCCGTTTAACGGTATTTCTTCCATCAAACAATGAAGACAAGGCGTTTCACCGGGAAGAATGGAAAGCGATACGCCGTATGAGGCGACACAGGCGCCGTATATCCATGGGATCTGATGTTTTTGTGCAAAGTCATTGATCATCATGCGAGTCTCGAAGTTGTCGAGCCCGTCGATGATGACATCTACGGGCAAAAGCGATTCTAATGTGTTTGGATTAGCTTCTTCAAGTTTCGCATCAATGACTACATCGCGATTGATAGCCTCTAATCGTTTTTTGGCTGCCATTACTTTCGGCAAATTTTCTTCTGCATCTTTTTCAGTGTAGAGCTGCTGGCGATGGAGGTTGCTTAGCTCAACGTAGTCTCGGTCTACGATTGTCAGCTTGCCGACTCCGGCTCGAACTAACATTTCTGCGCTGGCGCTGCCCAAAGCCCCCATGCCGATAATCGCAGCATGGCTGTTTTGAATACGTTTTTGCCCCTCTTGACCGATTCCTTGGAAGAGAATCTGACGGGAATAGCGCATGTCGCTCACAACCGGATCAATCCTTCCATTGGACTGCTGGCTTCGGCATAGTATTTTTTGCTGATTCGGCCAGCCTCAAAACCAAGCCTTCCGGCGATTACGGCATATTTCATTGCTTCGGCCATTTTGACAGGATCTTTTGCCCCGGAAACGGCAGAGTTTAATAAGACGGCATCGGCTCCCAGTTCCATCGCGTAAGCCACATCTTTCGGGCTGCCAATTCCCGCATCTACAATCACCGGCACATTAGCTTGCTCTATAATATGAGATAGATTGAAAGGATTGATAATTCCTAATCCAGTACCGATTGGCGCTGCCCCCGGCATAATAGCGTGGGCTCCTAATTCTTGGAGGCGTTTGGCCAGCACCACATCATCGGACGTGTAGGGAAGAACCGTAAAGCCTTCTTCCAGCAATTTTTCTGTCGCTTTCAACGTTTCGACTGGATCGGGAAGCAGTGTTTTATCACAGCCGATCACTTCTACTTTAATCATATCGCACATTCCGGCTGCTTTAGCGAGTTTTGCAATCCGAACGGCTTCTTCCGCCGTTTTGGCACCGGCGGTGTTGGGCAGAAGCGTAAACTTGGAAAGGTCGATATTTTCCAAAAAATTAGGCTGTTCAGGATCAAAAATATTCATTCTTCTTACGGCAAACGTTAATACTTCCGTCTCGGATTTTTGAATGGCTTCTTTTTGAATGACTGCACTTGGGAATTTTCCGGTTCCTAAAAATAAGCGAGAATGAAAAGTGTAGGACCCAATTTTCAACATGATGTTATCCTCCTCCGACAAAATGAACGATTTCTAATACATCTCCTGATTTCAATCGAAATTGCCCGTGCTGATCTTTGTTCAAAATCTCACCGTTCATTTCGACTACCAGTTTTTTGTCTTGAACTTGCAAATGCTCTAATAAACGCTCGACTGTACGGATATTTTCCGGTATTTCTTTTTTTACACCGTTGATCGTTACGATCATGGAATCACTCCTTTTTGTGAGTGGCGTCCGGGATCAAAGGCGTCTTTCCACTCTAAATGGCCCGCTTTCCCCTCTATTTGATCCGCCATCCAGACACCGGTTAACGCTGACAACAATATGCCGTTGCGGAAATGTCCGGCTGCCAGCCACAGTCCTTTGAAGTCAGGATGGGGTCCCAGATAGGGAAGACCGTCTATCGTTTGCGGACGGACTCCTGCCCAAGCTCTTAACCATTCTGCAGAATGGAGTGCTGGTACGATGCGGCATGCTTCATCTGACAATCGACGAATGGCTTCAAATGAGACTTTCTTATCGTAGGTACCTGCACGTTCCGTTGCACCAATAAATATTTCTCCATTGGCTTTTGGGACGATGTAAACAGTTGATGAATAAATAGTCGATGTGATAATCGGCTTTTCCGGTCTGACAGCAAGGATCTCTCCTTTAACTGGAGTAAACATCGGCAACGAAACTCCGTCTGGAAGGGAGAGATGGGGAGTAAAGGCACCCGCTGCGATCACGATATGTTCGGCATAAAAACGGCCGGAAGTTGTTTCTACTCCTGTTATTTTTCCGTTTTGTTCCAATAATTCTTTGACCCATGTAAATTCATAAATATCTGCTCCTAAATTGGAAGCTCCTTTGAAAAAAGCTTTTGTGAGCTGAGCTGGCATGACTTGTCCATCCTTTGGAAAAGAAGCGGCACCGACTATTTCAGCTTTCAATTCTGGTTCCATTTGATATACTTGATCGGCTGAAAGCCATTCTGCCGGCTCGTCTTGTTCACGATGCCATGCAATTCTTTCTTTCAACATGTTTGCTTCTTTCTCGCTAAATGCGATCCGTAACATACCATTTTTAAGAAACTCAACAGGCTGGTCGGAAACTTGTTCAATCTCAGGAACTAATTGATCAAAATAATCACGGCTTTTGCGGGCGAAATCAAAAAAGGCTCCGTCTATTCTCGGTTCTACTTGTGCTCCCAGCATTCCGGCTGCCGCGCTTGATGCTTCAGAAGCAATTCGTTCTTTTTCCAGTACAGCAACGCGATAGTTGCGTTTTGACAACTGATAGGCGATCGAGCCGCCATTGATGCCGCCGCCTATAATAATGACATCATATTTCTGCATGGTGACGCCCCTCTCACAATGATTGTTTGTAAGCTTTAGCCGCTTGTTCAGGAAACTCGGCTTCATACACTCCGGAAAGAACCGCAACTCCCGACGCTCCGGCTGCCAGACACTCGGGAACGCGTTGAGGAGTAATGCCGCCAATGGCAATAACGGGGATTTGGACTGCTGAAGAAACGGCTTTCAAAGCAGCTAATCCTCTCGGAGGGAGACCTGGTTTGCTTTTAGTGGGATAAATATGTCCAAAAATGAGGTATTGAGCGCCTCTCTTTTGTTTATCCATGGCTGATTCGACGCTATGTACGGAATACCCCTTTGTTAAGAAACAATCATGATCTCTTTCCTCGTGAGACTTTTCCGGAAAGTGCACACCAAGAACACCAAGCTGTAAAGCTAAATCAGGTTGATTGTTCAGAATGATTTTCGTTAACGGAACTCCATGTTTTTCTAAATCTGCAACTCCTTTTTTGATCATCTCTGTACTCCAACTGCGCTCTCGAATATGAATAAAATCCACCCATGGTTGAATTCGCACGGTGATCGAAAGCCAATCTTCAAAACTCTGTTTTCCTGTGGAAATGACGTGCAGCGCTTTTTTCATCGTCATTTTCTCCTTGATGAAAGTTGAATGGAAAAACTTTTAACCAATTCTGTGCAGTAAAAAACCCGCTTTCCAATGTTGGAAAGTGGGCTAAGAGCTCTCAAAGTATAATGGAATTATACTCCACTTTCCTACGCTGGTATCAACCAGATCAGGTTCGAAGGGTTTTAAAGTAACACTTTAATCTCAGCCGATCACTATCGGCACCCCTAGTGGCTGTTATTTGCTTATGATGATTGTTTTACGATCCCAATGAAAAAATTTAAAATAATAAGGAATATTTTTCTTTATCAAAATCTTAAATCTATATTGAAAGGTTGTCAATAGTCGTTTCAAAGTTTCTGGACGATAGGTGAAAGAAGGTGGCGAAATGTTGTGTCGTTGAAAAAGGGAATGGGGAAAAAATAAAGAAGGCGCCCCGGAAGTGTAGCGGGAGGCCTTCTAAAGAGATGATGTCCATCTTTTAGAATAAGCAATTATTTTGCTTTCTTCAGGCTTTCGGGGATCTTAGGTGCATGTGCGAGCGGGCTGGAAGCTTGCACAAACACTTTTGCCATTACGCGGGTAGTGTTAGACAGAACTTTAGCTGCTTTTTTCACAATACTCACCTCCTTTCATGGTGAAATTGTTTAATTTATGGATAAACTTGATGCCTGCCGGTGTCAGCAAAAGGGCTTGCAGCAATGCGCCGAACACGAAACCGGGCGCGGAAAAAATATAGTAGATGACAAAGGTAAAGATAACCCACAATATGGCAGCACGTTTCTTTTTTTGTTCCCACTGCTTTGAATGTTTGATTTGATGCGGTTCATAGTAAGGAGCAAATCTTGCGATCAACAAGAGACTGACAACAAAGTAGCAAAAAAGTAAAATAGGCGATACAGGGAGCCAAACGAACGTCAGAACAAGAAGCGAGCTTGTAATCGAACAGGCGATAGAGCGATCTAAATGGGCGCCGCCCGTCAATATCCGAAGAATCATAAAAGACAACGTCACTTCAACAGTCAACAGCGGCACTCCGATGATCCAGCCAACAATCAGCAAAAGAAGAAACGTAAAAAGAAGATTGAATAGAATCGTAAACCCGAATACGAGCACGTCATGAGGTTCTGTTTCTTCAGGATTTATTTTTTTGATTTGGTCTGCCAATGCAACTGCCCATTTTTCAAACATACGACTTCCTCCTTTATAATGACGGGCAGCGGATGGATAGCCGGACTGGTTTTAGCTCGGTTTCAACCACTGCTTGATCTTGCTTAAAGTGTTGAAGAGCATCAAACAATTTCAAGTTTGTCTGAAGGCGATCCAGTACAAGTTGGCTGGATATCAAATAGGTAATATCTTGAGTTCCTATATGAACATGAAAATAGATTTTTTTTCTACGCTGGAAGGAGACTGGTAAAGCGCTAGAATTAAATCGTCCATGATCATGCTCAGATAGCGGACTTGCCTTAATGTTGCAGCCACATTTCCTTGAATTTCGGCCGTTGCGACAATGGCAACTTCCAACAGTTCAGCTAGTTTTCGTTTATTTACTAGAAACGCATAGAGCAATTCATCTAAGTTCTCTAAACCGGCGCGAAAATCAGACTCAACAAGCCAAGAAGCGGCTTTTTTTCGAAGCAGCCGATTGTTTTCCAAATATTCTTTAATAAGAAGCGTAGAAGATTCTCTCTCACAAAGTTTTAAGATGGCATGGAAATGGTCTTCATAATCCGTTTTTAATTTTTCAACAATAATGGCGGTTTGTTCTTCTTGGTCCAAATAAAATTTTTTGGCCTCTATGATATGCTTCACTTGAAATTGAGTGTGCAAAATCAAATAAATGGATAAAATAATAAACAAAATAATCACACAATACAGCACAAACGAAAATTTAGAATTCATTTGTTCTGTCAACATGGCAAAAACAGACAGGCAAATAAATAGAAATGTCAGCAGGGAATTAATGATAACGATCGCCCTAAACTGATGGTTTTGATTGTGCGTTTTTAAAAAGTGACGAAAGTCAGTCAAATGATACTGATATCTTTTTAATAGATAGCTAATAGCCATGACGAATAAAAATGTAATCGTTCGAAGCAGAAACGGCAAATTAGAGAATGAAAATAAAATTTTAAAGTAGTTAACAGTAGATATGGATTTTACCACTTCCGTTATTAATAGTTGAATGAAGGAATAAAACCCGTATCCGATGCTTGAAATGACAATCGTTTCAAGCGAGTTTACTTTATACAACCATTTCACCAAGCAAAGCAATAATAAAATTTGAACGGCGATAACAAAAACGGTCGCTAAAGGTGTGAATCTTAATAAAAGTGATGCGACGCTCATAATGATGGATAGAAAAAGAATCGGTTTTATATAAATGCGATAAGGATACCCTAAAAACACAACGGGGAACGTCAAAAGAGCAATCCATTCAAATAATGAGATAACAAATGTGAATAAGTAATCCATCGCGATGGCTCCTAACCGCAAGAATATTAGAATAATAATTTTAACTTTTGTGATATATTTGCTGGCTTTGTGGAATTTTGACTGTGACTTGGGCCCCTTTCGTTGGATGATTTTGGATATCCAAAGTTCCATTCAGCGTTTCAATAATCGTTTTGCAGATTGGCAATCCGATGCCGGTTCCTTCATCCTTTGTTGTGTAAAATGGATAAAAAATCTGTTCGAGATGTTCGGGTGAAATTCCCGGACCGCTGTCAATGATGAAGATCATCACGAATTTGTTTTCTTTTTTGGTGATAATCTCGATGGTGCCGTTTTCTTGTATTGCTTCCACTGCATTTTGGATCAAATTGATCAGCGCTCTCTCAAATCGGCTGGCATTTCCGGTTATATACGTTTCATCCGCTAAATGAGAATGGAACTGGATATTCGAAGGAGCAGTTTGCAAGGAAAAAATATGGACTATTTTTTCAATGCTATGTTTGACATCAATAATGGAAAGATTGTCTTGGTGCAAATAAGACTTTGACAGGCTAAGAAGCTCTTGAATAAGAGACTCCATTCGCAGCGCTTCTTCTTTAATGATCGATGTATAGTGTACGGTAAACGGGTCTGACTTGATGATTGGATTTTCTTCTAAAAACTGGGCAAAACCAATAATCGATGTCAGTGGATTGCGTATTTCATGAGCAAAAAAAGCTGCCATACGTCCAATCGTTGCATGATCGTCTTCTGATTTCTTGGATACTTCGTCATTTGATTCTTTAGGATCTTTTTCGACCTCGACAGGAATGTGAGAGTCCTTTTTTTTCAGCCATTTTTGGATTAAATTGTTCATATATGAAGTAACACTCCTAAAAAGGCCCATCTATTTTCCTAAATCAACGTTAGGAAAATACAGGAATTTTATTCTTTGAATTCTACATGATTTGTCATGATTCCTTCTTTTCGATGAAAAAAATGGATCGCTGTCAAAATATTTTTCAGCCAATATTTTTCAGCATAAAATGACATCTTTTTATGGCTTTTCAAATTGAAGGAAGCAGATTCCGGTTGCATGTGAACGCTCTTCCTGAAAATAATTTTTGCGCCATCGAACTTCTTTTGGTTTGAAAGGCATAAGCGTTCCAGAGGCAAATTAAATCTCCCATGGCGTTTTCTGTTCAATCGAAGCCTTTTTGGGCGAAATAAGCAATTGCTTGCAAAAGTAAAGGGTCTACTCCTATATTCCTTTTTATGGAAATAGAGAGCAGACCCTTATCATGCAAGCCATGAAAAAATATTTATGGCTGCATGCGTCTTGTTAAAAATTTATAAAGCGGAATTCCCGCTAAAGCGACGAGAATGGACAAGAAAGAATCTATCGGCTTGTCGACTAGTGTACTGCCGACAATATAAAGAGTTCCAACGATCGCCACGATAGGCGTCAGTGGATATAATGGTACTTTATACAAGCTGTTTTGTCGTCCGTCTTCTTTTTTCCGAATCAGAAAAACCGCATAAAAAGCTAATCCGTAAAACAAGAAGACAACGAATATAGCGATATCGGACAGCCTGTCAGGATTGCCCACCAGCATAAATAAGATAGCTAAGACCGTTTCAAACAAGGAGGCATATAAAGGAGTTTGGAATTTAGGATGGACTTTGGACAACCATTTTGCGCCAGGAAATAATCGATCTTCTGCCATAGCAAAAGGGATGCGTGGAAAAGTCATGATCTTTCCGTTCAGACAGCCAAAAATGGAAATCAATATTCCAATCGCAATTAATTTACCGCCGATATCTCCAAACAAAATCGAAGCGGCAGTATGGGCAGAGTTCGGCCCTAACTCAACGATCTTGCTTGCCGGGAGAACGTGAAGGAGAGCGACATTCACTGAAAGATAAGCTATCATCACGACGGCGATTCCCGTAATAATCGCTTTCGGAAGCGTTTTGGACGGATTTTTCATTTCACCGGCCATAAAACCGACATTCATCCAGCCGTCATAAGCCCAAAGGGTAGCTAAAACGGCCGCCCCCATACTGATCGATTGGCTGTTTCCGCTGCTCATTCCTGTAATATGACTATCTCCATGCCAAATTCCAAAAACGGCAATCATGGCGATAGGAACAAGCTTAGCTACTGTGAGGAGACTTTGAATGAAGCCGCCTAGATTCGTTCCTATTACGTTAAGGATAAATAAAAATAGAACGGAAGAAACGCCGACGAAAAGTTTGCCGGTTTCCGACCAGCCGACCAGATCTGCCACAAGTGAACCGAAATATAATCCGAGAGCTCCAATAACCGCCGGCCCATAGATAATGGTTTGCATCCAACCGCATAAAAATCCCCAAAATTTTCCGTACACTTCTTCCAAATAAGCGTACAAGCCGCCAGTCTTAGGAATTTTTACACTGACTTCCGCAATCGTTAATCCACTTGCCAACGTAATGATACCGCCGATGATCCAAGCCCAAAGCGCCATTGTAGATCCGCCTGAAGAGGCAAGGACAATTCCCGGCTTCATAAAAATTCCTGAACCAATAACTGTTCCGATCACGATAGACGTTGCAACCACAAAACCGATATTTCTTTTTAATTGAGTATTTTCCACGATGTTCACCACACAAGGACAAATGTATTTTGATGACGGTTTTTGTTGATTATACCACGAAATAATATGAATTCCTTTTATTTGAAAATTTAAATTTTTATATGTAATACACAATATTTAATGAATTGGACATTTTGGAAATATAGTATCATTCGATTTTCTCGATGGTTGATTATTAAACGAAAGACCAATTGGTTTAGGGATTTGAGAAGTCAGGAAAGATAAAACAAATCGTGGAAACATCATGTCAGTGAAAGGTTTTCACTATTTTATGGCGGGGTCTATCAGCGAATGATTGAAAGAGGATCGACTGCTATTTTGTTATCTGTCAAACAAAATAGCAGTTGTTGATCCATTTGGCTGATTACGGTTTTAATCCTAGAGCAGCTCCAAACCATTGAGAAGCGATCGTAAAGCAAATGTATGCGCATAGTTCACTGATTTGTTGCTCCGTAAAGGTAATTTTCAACAATTGAACAGTAGAATTTCCGGGCGAACCGTTCGTTTTCAACATGACTTCCGCGAAAGCGGCAGCAAGACTTGTAGATTCATCCAACTTTGATAAATCGGGCTTTCCTTTCGCTTTGCAATATTCGCATTGGTTTTGCTGCGCCAATGATCTTCTGATTTGTTCCTTTAAATCAGCTGAAAGTAATGAATCTTCCGAAAGCACATTGCTTAGTGCGTTCCATTTTTCTAATATTTCCTTATTGTGTCCTAACAGCTGTTGAAAGGGGGTTTCCCCATTTTTTGAAAATGAAATTCTAGCTTCCATATTCTCACTCCTTTTCTTTTATTATAAAATGTGGATATTGAATTACCATTTCAAATATAATGAAAATAAAAATAATATGTTTTATATGAAATGAATTTTAAAAGGATGGTTTGTAAATGAAAATAGATGAAATCGATATACGAATTTTGCAGGAATTGAAGAAAAATGCACGGTTGTCGATGAGAGAACTAGGCAAAAAAATAAACCTTTCCCCTCCGTCCGTAGCAGAGCGGGTAAGACGATTGGAAGATCAAGGTGTCATTGAAGGATATACGGTTTCCATTAATCGAAAAAAATTAGGGTTTGCGATCGATTGTTTGATGGAAGTATCGATTAAAAATGGCGAATATCAACGATTTCAGCAATATATTGAGAGTCATCCTCGGATGGTGTTTTGTTATCGAATTACTGGGGAATCTTGTTATATGGTCAAGCTGTCTGTCGTGAGTTTAAAGGAAATAGAGGATTTTATTAATGAGGTATGTACTTTTGCTAAAACCGTTTCCCATATCGTGATTTCGGAAGTGAAGCCCCAACCTGATGCAGAGTGGCAGCTGCCTATTTTACAAAATGAAAAATAGAAAGGCGGGGATTTGGCTTTATTTTGAATCATTTTTGCCTTGGGGAAAAGGGGAATGCTTGCTGTCAATTTTTTAATAAACAGAATTATCGAATAAATATGCCTGTTGTTATTTTAAAGATATTTAGAAATAATTTTTATTTAGTATAATGAAATAGGATAGGACAATATTCAAGCTGAATCAGGGGTGTTAATGTGATACAAGCTATGAAAAATCAGAGTAATCTGCGCCCCTGTCTTTATATTGGTTCATCAGTGTCGAGATAAAGACCACGTTAATTTCTTATTTTTAAAAGAAGGGTGCAACGATGATGGATGCAGTTTTTACTCCACTTGGAGATTCAGCCGTGACGATTGATTTCGGAGAAGGAATCTCATTAGAGAAAAACCGAAAAATTTTGAATCTGGCAAACGCCATAAATGAGAAGCCGTTTCATGGATTTTTAGAGGCCGTTCCTGCATATACAACTTTAACGGTTTTTTACAATCCAGTTGAAGTGGGCGGGAATGATCCGTATGAACAGGTTTGCCAACAATTGAAGGAGCGAATGAATCATGGGATCCAGTATAAGATTCCGGAAAGAAAAGTGTGCATTCCCGTTTGTTATGATGAGGAATTTGGTCTTGATTTAGAAGAAGTGGCCAAATCAAACGGCTTATCAGTCGAAAAAGTGATTGAAATTCATTCATCCGCCAGCTATCACGTTTATTTTCTTGGCTTTGCCCCAGGGTTTCCTTTTTTGGGAGGAATGGATCCATCCATCGCGACTCCAAGAAAAAAATCACCCCGACTGAAAGTTCCGGCAGGTTCGGTTGGAATTGCCGGATATCAAACAGGGATTTATCCGATAGAAACACCTGGAGGCTGGCAGATAATAGGCAGAACTCCAATTTCTTTATTTCATCCTGATCGAAATCCGCCCACCTTTTTGCTTCCGGGTGATGAGATTCGATTTGTTCCGATTACAAAAGACGTTTATGAAAATTGGGAGGATCAAACATGGGAATTCACGTCACAAAAGGAGGAATGTTAACGGTTGTTCAGGATTTGGGGCGATTCGGATACCAGTCCTACGGTTTTATTGTAAGCGGCGCTATGGATGCTTTTGCCATGAAAATAGCGAATATCACGGTAGGGAATCCTGAAAACGAAGCGGTATTAGAAATGAATTTCGTCGGACCGACATTGCTGTTTGAGGAAAATATGGTGATCAGCTTATTTGGTGCGGATATGTTGCCTGAAAAAAATGGAGAGGCGATTGCACACGGTAAACCGATCTCTGTGAAAAAAGGAGATGTTCTTCGGTTCCATGCGGCGGTGAAAGGAAGCCGCTGCTATTTAGCCGTAAAAGGAGGGTTTGATCTTCCCTCAGTCTTAAACAGCAAAAGTACTCATTTAAGCGCAAAAATTGGCGGGTTTCATGGAAGAAAACTCGAGTCCGGGGACAGGATTCCGATTCGACAGCCCAGCCGGATCCTTCCTGTTTCTTGGGGAATTGGAAACAGCTATCACCATTATATAGGGACGGAAGACCATACGATTCGATTTACGAAAGGGCGCCAATATGATTGGTTTACGGAAGAAGCGATTTCCCGATTTCAATCCGAGACGTTTCGAATTACTCCTCAGTCGGATCGAATGGGATATCGTTTAGAAGGACCTTCCTTAAGTTTGAAGAAAAACAAGGAATTAATCACAGAGGGAGCAACATTCGGCTCCATACAAGTGCCTCCGAACGGTCAGCCCATTATCTTGATGGCCGACAGACAACCAACGGGCGGCTATCCAAAGATTGGCCAGGTGATTCAGGCGGATTTGCCGAAACTGAGTCAAATGCGGCCCGGAGATACGATCCAATTTCAGGAGATTAGCTTGAAAGAAGCGCAGCAAATACTGATCCAAGTCCATCGAGAGATTGCGTATTTAAAAGCGGCTGTCACATTAAAATGGAAGGATGTTGCCTATGTTTAAAGTGGATCTCAATTGTGATATGGGAGAAAGTTTTGGTCGGTATACTCTTGGCAATGACAAAGAAATGATGGCTTATATCTCCTCGGCCAACATTGCATGCGGTTTTCATGCAGGCGATCCGAACATCATGGATCAAACCGTAAAGCTGGCATTAGAGCACGACGTAAGTATTGGCGCCCATCCCGGTTTATTGGATTTACAAGGCTTCGGCCGAAGAAATATCCAGATTACCCCTGAAGAGGCTTATCAGCTGGTAGTCTATCAAGTGGGTGCATTGCAAGGATTCGTTCAAGCGAATGGTGGAAAACTCCATCATGTGAAACCGCATGGTGCGCTCTATAATATGGCCGCCGTCCATAAAGAACTGGCGGATGCTATTGCCTTGGCCGTTTACCGAATCGATCCTGAAATCGTACTGTATGGACTTTCAAACAGTGAATTGACGAAAGCAGGTGAAGCGATCGGTCTTAAAGTCGCTCATGAAGTGTTTGCTGATCGCACTTATCAAAAGGATGGAACATTAACGCCGAGAAACATGCCGAATGCTTTGATTACGAGTGAAGAAGCCGCCACTCGACAAGTTGTGAAAATGGTAAAAGAACAAAAAGTGGTCACAGCCGATCATCATGAAATCAGTATTCAAGCAGATACGATTTGCCTCCATGGAGACGGAAGGACTGCTCTTTTATTTGCCAAGCGTATTCATGAAATATTTCAAGCAGAAGGAATTAAAATCGAGACCGTCTAGAATTCGATAAAGGAAGAAAAGAGAATGGGCCTTTACTGGGACAAGAAACCAAGGATTGATTGTTTCCGCTTTTTAGCCCGTTTGTGATAGAAGAATCAATAGCGACACTGTACCGAATCCTTTGTTAAACTTTCAGGCTGGTCCCACTGTTGTACCGGTGGACCAGCCTGGTGAATTCAAGAGTTTACCAGCGGTGTGCTTTCGCGTTTCTTCTTAAAATAAAATTGGTTTTTGACATTTCGGTATGCCCATTCACTTGTGATTTGGAGCGTTTTGGTCTTGTCCAATTGTGGTGAAAAAGTTCTGAGTGTGGATCGAGCTGATCTTTATAACTCATCTTATCACCTCTTTGAAAGGATAGGCGATATTCAACGAGGAATATCATATATAGTTTTTGTAACATCGAAAGAAATATTCTTTCGATGAAGCATTGGTGCTTTTCTAATTTTCCCAAAATAAAATAAGAGGGAGGAAAAGCGTACTGTTTGCCGATAGCGCCGTTTTTGAGACAGATCAAAAGATACTCGGCGGCTAAAGCCATTGATAAGGAATGAAAAACTTGTAAGATTTTGTGACATGTAATACAATAAAGAAAACAATAAAAATTCTAATAATTAAAACTAAATAAAAAAAGGGGGATTTGTCGAGAATGATGAATTATGGCGATAATTGGAAAGTTTTTTCAATAACATAGGTGTTTTCATTTCAAAGATCGAGGAAAGGCAAGTAGAGGGGCTTTCGCCGGATATTTCTGTTTTATATTTAAGGAATTTTCAGATTCTTTTCAAAATGGTTCTGGTTTTGTTGAATTTTATTGTATAATAGTAAGAAATAGCATGAGTGGTGGAGTGAAGGAAGAGTGTGAAACAGGAAAGTCTTCCTAAAACTCTTTTTTTGTTTGCTGAAAATAATTTTTCGACGGACAAGCTCCCTTATTTGCATATCATTTGTTCTCTTGCCATTCTGTCCAATCGGCAGTGTAGCTGAGGCGAAAAACGTTCTTTAAGGAACAGGAAAAACAAAACTTTCCATTACACGGAAGCAGTGCGTATGAAAAGAAAGGATGAAACAAATGTCAGATAACAGATCTTTGCAGCGTGGTTTAAAGAACCGGCATATTCAGCTAATTGCTATTGGGGGGGCAATCGGCGTAGGGCTGTTCTTGGGTTCAGGAAAATCGATCCATTTTGCCGGGCCTTCTATTATGCTCGTTTATTTGATTACGGGGATTATGCTCTTTTTCATGATGCGCGCATTGGGAGAATTGCTGCTTTATCGGCCGACGACAGGTTCGTTTACGGATTTTGCTGAAACGTTTATCGGACCGTGGGCAGCGTTTATTACAGGTTGGACCTATTGGTTTTGTTGGATTGTGACCGGAATAGCCGAAATCACAGCCGTAGGTTTGTATGTGAAATTCTGGTTCCCCGACTTGCCTCAATGGATCCCTGCGCTTATATGTGTTCTTGTATTGTTTGCGATCAATATGGCAACAGTAAAAGCGTTCGGAGAGATGGAATTTTGGTTTGCGATTATTAAGGTTGTGACGATTGTAGCCTTAATAGTCATTGGATTGATTTTGGTTTTTACCGGATATAAAAGCCACGACACCCATGCTACGTTTTCTAATCTTTGGAGCCACGGCGGGATTTTTCCGAATGGAGTTTCCGGATTTCTGCTGGCTTTCCAAATGGTCGTGTTCGCCTATGTTGGAATTGAACTTGTGGGGGTGACAGCCGGTGAAGCGGAAAACCCGGAAGTTACTTTGCCAAAAGCGATTAACAATATACCCATTCGCATTTTGATTTTTTACATCGGCGCTTTACTTGTCATTATGTCGATTTATCCGTGGAATGGGGTCGATCCGAACAGCAGTCCATTTGTGAAAGTGTTTTCGCTTATCGGCATTCCTGCTGCTGCAGGTATTATTAATTTTGTCGTGCTGACTTCAGCAGCTTCTTCCTGCAACAGTGGTATTTTTAGCACTAGCCGAATGCTTTATACGCTGGCAAACGAAGGAAAAGCGCCGAAGAAGCTGAAAGAGCTGAATGATCAAAGCGTTCCTGCACCTGCTCTTATCACTTCAACGCTTGTGCTTTTGATCGGTGTTTTATTAAACTATTGGCTGCCGGATCAAGTGTTCACGTTGGTGACGAGCATTTCAACCATTTGCTTTATATGGGTATGGGGCGTTATATTAATCGCTCATTTGCGATTCCGGAAATTGAAACCGGAAGAGGCTGAGAAAATTTCATTTAAAATGCCGTTTGCTCCTGTTTCAAACTGGATTGTGCTAGCCTTCTTTGTATTTATTCTTGTCGTGCTCGGACTGGCCGATGATACGCGGGTAGCTTTGTTTGTCACCCCGGTATGGTTTATTCTTCTGGCCATTGCGTATGGAATTACGAAGAGAAAACAAAAAGGCGCGTTGTAAAATTTCAGTCCTTTAGATGCAAGAACCCCGTTCCGAATTTGGAACGGGGTTCTTTTCGGGCATCGGCGGCCGAAATATCTACGGATGTCGTGAGATTAATATTGCCGATACACATAAGGATCTTTCGGTTTTGGTATTTCTTCCCATTTGGTTACTTTTAAATAAGGAATATTTTCTTTAAATGGCTGATAATAAGTGGTTTCCAGCGTTCCTTCTACTTGCAGCCATTCATCTTTGTGTATTTGGGACTTCACGTCTTTTGGAAACTCGACAAGCATTCCATATACTCCGGCATCGGCAATGCAATGGATAATCCCGAAGCGGAGAACAAATAATTGATTGTTTTCAATGTCATCTGTTCGATATGCGAATCCTTTTAAAACAACTTTTTTGTCAATAAAATTGCCCGGATGGTTATAAATGGATTCCAACGCTCGAAAATAATGTTTATCGTCCAGAACGATCCGGTTTTCGGATCCATATTTTTTCAAATCATTTTTGTCCATTTGTTTATAGGCAATTTTGTCGTAATAAGGGCTGGCATCTGGACGTAAGATCTGATGGTTGGCATATTGATCGGTATCGTTGTCGATAAAAGAAAAGTGAAAACCTTTCGCTTTTACGATTGTGGAGTCCAATGTTGCTGCCGGCAAAAAAATGCCCGTTATGATAGGAATCAGCATCATAGTATAAGTGAATACTTTTTTTAAAATCGTATCTTCGTCATGGGAATGATCGTGGCCATGGTCGTGATCGTGATTGTGATCTTTACGTTTATCGCCTCTTGCCCATTGAATCAATTGATACAACGTTAAAAAGCCCATCAAAAAGATCATGCTGAAGGAAAGATACGAATATTTCATATTAATATATTTGCTGATATCTCCTTTGGCGTGAAGCATCATAAAAAAATACGTGAAGCCGAATAAAATGATAATCCTGAGCATGATAAACACCTCCTATACAAAGTCCTCCGTCAATCGCTTGAAAAGGTAATTCCGAAAAAGCCTATGTTTTTTTGATGTCTCCTGGCTAGATCATTAATGCTCCGACAAAAACACATACAGCTATCAGTGAAACAAGCACAAACACAAACCGTTTTTGAAAAGCATCAAGCATCATGAATAAATTTTTGATATCCACCATCGCTCCAAACACTAAAAAAGCAATAATCGGACCTGTTCCGAAAAGCCCGGAAAAAGAAGAGGCGATAAATGCATCGGCTTCTGAACAAATCGACAGGATAAAAGCCAGCGCCATCATGACCAAAACGGCCGTTACTTTCGAATGACCGAATTCAAGCAAAGCGCTCGTTTTGAAAAAGGTTTGCATGGCAGATGAAATCAGCGCCCCAAAAATTAAAAATTTCCCAACAGAGAAAAATTCGTCAATGGCATGGTCGATGGTTCCAACTATTTTCGAGCGAAGGCTCATTTTATGAGATCCATGTGAGTGATTGTGAGAAAGATGATCCATCACCTTTCTTAATTGTTGGTCATTAAATAAATAAGAAATGGCAATGCTTACGACTATGGAAACTCCAATGGCTAAGCTGCAGCGATACAGTGCCATTTTCCAACTGTCCCCGAAAGCGACGAAAGTTGAAAATATGACAATAGGATTTATAATCGGGCCGCTCAACATAAAAGCAATGGCGGCATGGAGAGGAACATTTTTTTGTACAAGTCGTCGTGTAATGGGAACGATGCCGCATTCGCAGCCAGGAAACAACGATCCAATACAAGAGCCAAGAGCGGCGGAAGCAAAACGATTGGCTGGGATCATTTTGGCAATCATTTCCTCTGTTACAAACATTTGAATCAACGCTGACAAAAATACGCCAATGACAACAAACGGCAAAGCTTCAATGATGATACTGATGAAAATGGTATTCATTTGCAATAAAGTTTGACTCATTGATTTCCACCTCGAATATTCTGGTGTAAGTCTAGACGAACACAGGCTAGAAATACACTCAAGCACAACAAACAAAAGCTTAAAAGAAAGAGTATAAAGGATTCCGTCATGAATCTGAAAGAACTCTGCTTCAAATCCTTCGTATGATCCAATAATATTATCAGATGTTTTTATCAAATCACTATCCATATCAACAGTCAAGCAATCTGTTAATCTAGCGGAATTTCTCAATGGTCCATAGGAAATATGAGAGTCATTCTTGACGATGACGATACATATCCACAAAGTAAAGAATGCCATATGTCATCATATCAAAATGGATCGATTCATACGAGTGGAAAATAGTAGACATTTAAACAAACTTTTAAATATCCTGGTTAAAAGAAAATGGTCAACGAAATGAGAGGAGAAGCGTAAAGCGAGACTTAGAATTTGGACCGATATTATGGAGATTAGCTGAAAGAAATGGGCTTCAATGAACAAAGCCCGCGATAAGATTTCTTATCGTGGGCTCCTGCTCAATCGATTATTTATTGATTGATATTGTAAAAGGCTTTCTTCACGTCGATCTTTTCTTTGATCACCTTATTTTTGTAAAGCCAATCGTTAACATGTTCCCAAACTTCTTGGTCTTGATAGCCAAATGGCTTGTCTTTGCTGTTCATTAAAGGAAGCAGGATATTCAAACTTTTTGTTTCTACTTGTTTATCAAGAGGGAAACTGTCGTTTTCATGGTCAAGCAGAATCTTTAAACCGGCTTGAGGGTTTTTAGTAACTTCTGATTGCCCTTTTGCAACAGCTTTCCAGAACTTTTTATACACATCCTTCTTTTCTTGAAGTCCTTTTTCGCTTGCAACCAAAACAAGCTCATAATAATCAGGAACGCCATATTGAGCCGGGTTAAATATCCGAACAGGATGTCCTTCTTTTTCTAAAAGGATGCGTTCATGATTGATATAGCCGCCAATAATGCCATCTACTTTCTTGGAGGTGATCGCCGGAATTAAATCAAAGCCGACATCCGTCATTTTGACTTTTTTTGGATTGCCGCCGTCTGTTTGGATCATCGTATTTAATATGGCTTGTTCTATATCGATAGATGAATAGCCGATATTTTTTCCTTCCAAATCTTTAGGACGGTGGATTGAGCTGTTAGTTGGAACCATTATACAATCAAGTGGATGTCTGACAATGGCCGCTAAAGATACAACCGGAATTCCCTCAGCACGGGAAACGATTAATTGCGGCTGGTAGCTAATCGCTAAGTCGACTTTTCCTGCCGCGACAAGTTTCAACGGATCGTTGGTTTCAGCTGGCATTTTAATGTCAACATCAAGCCCTTCTTTGGCAAAATACCCTTTTTCTTTCGCTGTATAAATGGCGGAATGGACAGCATTTGGATACCAATCCAGCATGATCGTTACCTTTTGCTTTCCATCCTTAGTCTTTGCTGTATCTTGTTGTGAGGAACAACCCGCTGCAATCAATACGAACAACAAACTTACACCAATCAATCGGATGATTTTTTTCATGATTCAACACCCATTTCTATGATTTTCTATTCCATTTTAAAAAGCTTTTTTCAATGAAAGTGGCTATACTAAATAAAACCAATCCTAGAACCGTTAATAAAGAAACGGCTGCAAATACCCCTTCGGCATTTAAATTTCCCGACATTCTTCTCGTGTAATATCCAAGTCCTTCGCTGGCTCCAAGCCATTCACCGATGGTAGCGCCAACGATGGAATAGATAACCGCCATCTTGATGCCAGAAAAAAGAGAAGGCATGGCGAAGGGAACTTCTACTTTTATAAATATTTTCCATTTGGACGCGCCCATGGACCGTAACAGATCCACATAATCTTGATCGATATTTTTGAATCCATCATAGCAGCTGATCACGATAGGGAAAAAAGCAACCAGCACCGTTACAGCGATTTTGCTCCAAATGTCGTATCCAAACCAAAGGACAAAGATGGGCGAGAGGGCAATGACAGGAATCGTTTGAGAAAACAAGACAAAAGGATAAAGCATTTTTTCTACCAGCTTGGAAAAGTGCATGGCGAGTGCGATGGTGATCCCGCCTGCGAAAGAAAAAGCAAAACCGATCAAAGCTTCTTTCAACGTTGCCGGTGTATGTACCCATAACAAAGCCTGTTTCTGTTCGTAAAGCATTTCTAACACTTTGGAAGGAGCAGGAATGATAAAAGATGGGACTTTTCCGGTTCTTGCCGCCCACTCCCACAGAGAAACGACAATGATGACCAAGAGCCCGAATGCTCCATAATCTGCTAACAATCTCTTTAACTTACTCATTGGCAATCTTCTTTTCTATTGTTTTTCGATAGGTTTGTACTTCTGGCCAATAAACCATGTCGACACTCCTAGGTCTAGGCAAATCCACGATGATTTCTTCCACTTTATGGTCAGCGTGTAACAGCAAAATTTTATCGCTTAACAAAATGGCTTCTTCTAAGTCATGTGTGATAAATAAGATGGTGTTGTCCAATTCCTTCCAAATCGATAACAGCCAATCGTGCATTTCTCTCTTTGTCAAAGCGTCAAGAGCAGCGAAAGGTTCATCGAGGAGCAAAACTTCGCTTCCCATAAAAAGTGTTCGCAGAAATGCCACCCTTTGTCTCATGCCTCCGGAAAGCTGTTTTGGCAAAGCGTTCTTCCAACGGATCAAGCCAATGCGTTTCAGCCATTCTTCAGTATCGGCTTTCGTCAAGTTTCGCTTATTTTGAACTTCCAAAGGGAGCATGATGTTGTCTATCACGGTACGCCACGGAAGTAGTAAATCTCGTTGGGGCATATAACCAACACTACCGGGGCCCGGTGTTTTTCCGTTGACGGAAATGATCCCTTCCTCACATGGAAACAAGCCGGCAATCAGTTTTAATAGTGTACTTTTTCCTGTCCCGCTTTTTCCGATTAATGAAACAAATTCTCCTTTTTCGATATGAGCGGAAAAGTTAAAGATGACCGGTTTTGTTTCACCGGGATAGGTATAGGAAACATTTTCTAAACACACAGACATTTTTCGTGTTCCTCCTTTCCTCTTGAGTTTTCCTTTTCTCTTTGAGGTGGGAATGATGAAAAAAACCCGCTCTTCAGCCTAAAGAGCGGGTTCATCTTCAATGTCCATTTCAAAAAGACTCCACCACTTCCCTACGCTGGCATTACCCATCTCAGGTTCAAAGGGTTTAGAACGAACGTTCAATCTCAGCCTTGTCGGCTCCCCTAGTGTGTTGTAAGCAACTATTAAATTCTTATAGTCTATCGTAGCAAAATCATTCAGAAAAGTAAAACGTAATCGAAACATTTTGTTATAAAAAACTTTTTCATTCAGTATAAATGAAAGGTTTGTTTTAAAATATGAAAAATTTATAAACATTATATAAATTCAGATAATTATTATCCGTTATGGAGTATAATGGTTAAAAATTGGAAAGGGGAGAATCTCTTTGAAAAAAGTGGTAAATTTAATTACTAAAAAAACGATGGCAATCGCTCCGGCTTATGATCTTGAACATGAATCCATCATTTATGAAGTGGACCGCACGTTTTTCAGCAAAAAACGTCCGCTGGAAATTTTGGATGATGCCTGCATTTGTCGTTGTTCCACTTATGAGGGAAGAATTCGTGCTGTCCGAAGAAAATTAGGTCACTATAAAAAAACTCCTCTGATGATTTCTCCGGATGAAATGCTCTACGCCTTTCCTACTAAATCACCTGAACGATATGATTGTATATGGGTTTTTCCGCGTCATGTGAAAGATTGGAGAGAGGCAGGGGAGAATGCGTTGATGGTTCGATTTTTTAACGGATTGGAAATTACCGTCAATTGTTCCTCTTACACTTTCAAGCGTCAAAAAGAAAAAACAGCGGACTGCTTAATGCACTTTTCTGATCCTCCGTTTGTACATATTAAAGGGTTTTCAGCAATCAAAAAGGAAACGGAGAAGATTTAAAATTTACTTTTCATTTGCCATAAGGGAATCCTATTTTTAGGATCAGCTCTTTTGGAGCGATTCTTTCTTCATCAGTTTTTCTGATTTGTTTTTGCACAATTTTGCAAACGATTTCTTTTTGTGGGGTTGATGTACTGAAAGGCTGATTCACTAGAGCTGTTTTTCTTTTAGAAAGGATTTTGCTGTGAATCAGCTTTTTTTATTTTACCGAATCGTGTATGGAAATTCTTTAATAGTGCCAAAACAAGATGAAGATTGAATTGGGTCAAAAGTTCTAAAATCTAGTGGGCGATCATAAATGAGAAAATATGATGATGCACCGATAACAAGAAAGAATAATAGAATTTTTGGAGGAAATGGAATCAATGATCGTAAAAACGAAATAATTAGTAGTTGCATTATTTTTCGTTATTATTCTATAATTTTTAGTGTGATAATTGAATAACGAGTTAAATCCTCATCAATTGATGAGGTAGAGGTCGCGGCTTTTATGAGTAATTCGGACGAGATGCTGAGAACATTGACGACTCCGAACGAAAGGAAAAGCCGCCGAAGTCCGTCCTGTTCTCAGAAGGCGCGGGCTGGGGCTGTTTCCGAATAGGAACAGAACTGTCACGCTTTTCACCCGCAAAGCGTGGAGCACTACTGAAGAAGCATGATGAGGGGTATTTTTATATTTGCGCCATCGAACCTTCTTCGGTGGCGCTTTTATTATGTGCGCCCGGCATGTACATGAACTATAGGGTGTAAGTCCCGAACCCGAAGACAGAAGTAGAGGTTAGCCAAGAGCAAGGGTGTCCGTGGTGACGCGGAATCTGAAGGAAGCTGGAGGCAAAACACCGGTCCGAGGAACACGAACCTCATATAAGGCTAGGTATGATTGAGTGAGTTTGCATAACAAAACAAAGCTCTTTCTGTCGAAGGTCATATCGAGTAAATGAGGCGGATAGATGGTGTGAAAGTGCATGTACTTACCCGGGGAGGTCTGGCGGATATGTGAAGTACTCTTCATAACCTACTTAGTGATAAGTAGCTGAACCGTCAGAAGTCAGCAGAGGTCATAGTATTAGTTGGTCTAGAACAACTAAGAAGGACCGAACAATTAAGAGAGAATAGCCCTTGGTATTCAGTGAGTCATGATGAACACAGAAAACGTAGTACCTCACTTGAGGGAGGAAGCGGTGAATCCCGTGGGAGACCTCTTGGAGGGTGGAGTGACCACTGGCATAAAGAGAACAGCTATTCACGGAAGTTATTCACGGAAGTTATAAAGACTTGCGTCAATTATCTTAATTGAACCGCCGTATACGGAACCGTACGTACGGTGGTGTGAGAGGACGGGAGTTAATCGCTCCCTCCTACTCGATTTAAAGCTATAGGGATCAACGAGTTTTAAAAAACAAATTGTTCAGGCAGTCATCACCGCTTTTTATCTGCAGCAGAATGATGGCAAAGGAGTGTTTAGTTGAATGGTGAAAGTACAAGACAGTAGAAATGCGACGGAGACGGGCAAGTTAAAAAGAGGACTTCGATCGCGTCATTTAACAATGATTTCTCTTGGGGGCACAATCGGTACGGGATTGTTTCTGGCCAGCGGCGGAGCGATCCATACGGCAGGACCAGGAGGAGCGTTGTTGTCTTATTTGATTATTGGAATTATGGTGTACTTTTTGATGACGAGTTTAGCGGAAATGGCTGCCTATATGCCGATTACAGGAAGTTTTAGTACGTATGCGACTGAATTTGTTGATCCTGCTTTAGGATTTGCCCTCGGCTGGAACTATTGGTATAACTGGGCCATTACCATCGCCGCAGAATTATCTGCTGTTACCATGATTATGAAATTTTGGTTTCCGCATAGCCCCTCATTGCTTTGGAGCGGACTTTTCCTATTGATTATGTTTATATTGAATTATTTAGCAGTAAGAGGTTTTGGGGAAGCAGAATATTGGTTTTCCCTTATTAAAGTAGTGACGGTCATTGTCTTTATCGTCATGGGCACTTTAATGATTTTCGGAATTATTGGCGGAGAAGCCGTTGGATTTAAGAATTTTACGATCGGCGATGCTCCTTTCCACGGTGGATTTATGGCGATGCTTGGTATTTTTATGGCGGCCGGATTTTCTTTTCAAGGTACTGAGCTTCTTGGGATTACGGCCGGTGAAACCGATGATCCGGAAAAAAATATTCCAAAAGCGGTCCGACAAGTATTTTGGCGTATTCTCTTATTCTATGTATTAGCTATTTTAGTCATTAGCCTTTTGATTCCTTATACGAATCCGAACCTTGCGAACGACGACGTATCTGTCAGTCCGTTTACGCTTGTCTTTCAAAAAGCAGGGGTTGCTTTTGCGGCATCTGTCATGAATGCCATAATTTTGACGGCGGTTTTATCTGCCGGAAACTCTGGAATGTACGCTTCGACAAGAATGTTGTGGAATTTGGCTATGGAAGGGAAGGCACCTAAATTTTTAGCCAAATTGGACAAACGAGGAGTTCCTGTTAATTCCTTGATTGTCACTGCGCTTGTCGGCTGTCTTGCCTTTTTGGCTTCCCTTTTTGGTGATGGGGTTGTGTATACATGGCTGCTAAACGCTTCCGGCATGACGGGATTTATCGCATGGCTTGGTATTGCTGTCAGCCATTACCGGTTCCGCAAAGCTTACGTTGCCCAAGGCTACAAGTTGGAAGATCTTCCTTACAGAGCGAAGCTTTTCCCGTTTGGTCCTATTTTTGCTTTTGTACTCTGCACAATCGTTATTTTAGGGCAAAATTACTCTGCCTTTATCGGCGATAAAATTGATTGGCACGGCATATTAGTTTCCTATATTGGCATTCCTGTTTTTCTCGTATTTTGGTTTGGCTATAAGATTGTAAAGAAAACAAAAGTGATTTCATTAAAGGATGTTCAATTCAAAAAAGTTTCATAAAAATTGTTTCTCCCCGCATATTCATCCTTGCGGGGATTTTTCTTGATTACAGGATCTATTTTAGTTTATGTCGTTTTTTGTACTGGTAGGCTACGCAAAAAAGGAGAACAGGTACCTATAGGCAGTAGCACTGGGATTCTATTCCGTAAAGTTAGACCTAACTGACGATTGAAAGGAAAGAGTGAAAATCGTATACAATCATAAAGAAGAATTATCGGTAATTCGGACACCCAAAAATGGTGCTGTATCCATTTCAATTGGAATTTCGACAATATACAATAAATGAAAGGCAAAGAGCGTAAAAAAAGAACCTTTGAAATATCAAAGGTTCCATTCGTTTATTGATCGGGAAGACAGGATTTGAACCTGCGACCCCTACGTCCCGAACGTAGTGCTCTACCAAGCTGAGCTACTTCCCGGTATTTTTTCGACATTGATTATTATATACCTTATCACTGATTTTGTGAACTGCCTAAAAGTTATTTTTATTTTCGAAATTTTTTGTAACAGATTGATCGTTATAATAGTAAAAATAAAGAGCACCGACGGAAAATCGGTGCTCAATAGGTAGGTGTGGTAGACCTCGTGGTTTACCAACCAAAACCTTATCGCAATTGAAAGAATATCAGATTATGTCGAACTTTGTCGATGAAAAAATAATGGTTATACTTCCGATTTGTGGGAATTGTTGTTTGCGAAGTTATGAAACATGGTGTGGATATGTGGATTACCTTTAAATTCACATCTGCGAAATAAACTATGAACTTGTTCTTCCGCTATATCTATGTCGATGAGGTGTAATTCCTTCTATGTTGGTTACCCCCTCAAATTTGTGATAATGACCGCCTTCAGAAAGTGGAATAGCCGGACCAGTAACCCCGCGGATCATATGTCGATGTCCATCATTAAAAGAAGTAAAAGCAAAATATCTATGTGTATGTTGAGATGTGTTTAGGGCGGGTTCAGTAATTCCGATAAATCTATGGTTATGCCCCGCGTTATAAGAGGTAGCTCCTCTAAAGCTGTGGACATGGAGAGAGATAAGCCTTCCGTCCCATGAGTTGACGTAAAGTGGATGGGAATGAACGGGGGCAGAATCATTCGAATGATACGTGTATCCGGAAACGGGTATCTCCATCAGCAAAACTCCTTTTCATTTTTTTATATTGTATGGGAAAAAGTCTAAAAAAGAGTGGGGATTTGCCTGAAGTGGATAGAACGATAGTTTGGCGGAATGATAGTGGTGGGTGAGCACCATCATTCGCACATCCACACTTATGTTCGACAATCAAACAGACATTCGAACAGATGGTGTAATATCGTTGGATAAAATGGCATTCATAAACTGGAACGACCCAAAGTTCCAAACGGAAATGAAACGATTCCGAATAAAGGTTTAATGAAGGTGCGATGGGGCTAAGCAGAGAGCCGAGACCTTCATTAAATACGAAACGGGCATGAGAGCTGGATTTGAATACATCCTTGGCATCGTTAAATAGACGGCTTGGAATGTTTAAGAGTTTGGCTGCAAAGAATGGAAAGATGAACGAGAAACAAAATTTCTGGTTGTGCCTTTAAAAAATTTACAGATTGTTTCGGAACGATAATAAGGTTGTTTTCAGTGACGCATAGCTTCCTATAGCGGCATAGCCATAGAACCATCCCATAAAAATGCCCGCGATCAAGTGGTGGCGATGGCTGATGAACACAGAGAACAGCAATCCAATGATGACCGCTACCGCCGGTACATATTTTTTAGGGACTTTCAAAAAAATCTTTATAACTTGAGTTAGAATGAATACAACAGGTACAGCGATGAAAGCATCCCAGACATTTGTTTGTATGACAGGAAAATGGAAATTCATTCATTTCATCCCTTTCTTTCGTATGAGTAGTATTTGTTTATTTGTCAGGAAATAAACCATTTAGGTGCTAGTAGACCCGGATATTGAAGTTTGGGACATCCATACAGGAATGCAGCCTGTCTTGCAGAATATTTTCGGCAGAATATTTTCTAAAAGGCTTTTAACGTCTTTCCGAAAGAAGTCTCCCATCCTCTAGGAATGTGAAGGTGCGAATAGCACCAATGAGTAGGTGGGAGATGAATTTCGGTTGGCTTTAGCCAAAGTTATTTTTCCAATCCCTTTCTCAACAATTCTAAGATTGCGGCTGTTCTAGTTGGAATCCCATTTTCTTTTTGATATTGCTCCAATTTTTCTAATATCGTCTTAGGCATACGAATTTCTACACGTTCTTTCTCTTCTCTCATGATTATCACCTCATATTGATTGTACGGATTTTTTACGGTATAATCAATATATACGAAATTTTTCCGCACAAAGTGAGGTGAATTGATATGGCCAAGCAAAACAAAGCTTTCAAGTTTCGTTTGTTACCAAACAAAGAACAATCCGCATTATTAGCTAAGACATTTGGTTGTGTTCGCTTTGTCTACAATAAGATGTTAGCTGAACGCAAAGAAACGTATGAAAAGTTCAAGGATGATAAAGAATTGCTTAAAAAGCAAAAGTTTCCGACCCCTGCAAAATATAAAAGTGAATTTCCATTCCTAAAAGAAGTGGATTCTTTAGCTTTGGCAAATGCACAAATGAACTTACAGACTGCTTATAAGAATTTCTTTGAAGGAAATGCGGATTTTCCAAAGTTCAAAAATCGTAAAGCAAAACAATCCTATACAACTAATATGGTCAACGGAAATATTAAGCTAGAAAATGGTCATATCAAACTGCCAAAAATCAAAAAGCCAATAAAAATGAAACAGCATAGAGAGATACCTGCTGATTATAAAATCAAATCTTGCACTATTTCTAAAACAAAGACAGGCAAATACTACATTTCAATTTTGACAGAATATGAGAAAGATATTCGTCCAGTTAAAATACAGAAAGTTGTTGGTTTGGATTTTGCTATGGATGGTCTATATGTCGAGAGTGAACAGGGTAAGAAAGCCAATTACCCACGTTACTATCGGCAAGCCTTAGATAAATTAGCAAAAGCACAACGAATTCTTTCTCGAAGAAAGAAAGGTTCTGCAAGATGGGAAAAACAACACCTGAAAGTGGCTAAGCTACATGAAAAGACAGCGAATCAGCGCAGAAACTTTCTTCATCATAAGTCAAAAGAATTAGCAACAAACTATGACGCTGTGATTATTGAGGACTTAGACATGAAAGGCATGTCTCAAGCCCTCAACTTTGGAAAAAGCGTTCATGATAACGGCTGGGGGATGTTCACTACTTTCTTAGCGTATAAGCTAAAAGAACAGGGGAAACAACTTGTGAAAATTGATAAGTGGTTTCCCTCCACTAAGAAGTGTTCATGTTGCGGCAAGGAAAAAGAAATGCCATTATCTGAACGTGTATATAAATGTTCTTGCGGCTTTGTATTAGATCGCGATCACAATTCAGCAATCAATATCAAAAATGAGGGATTACGCTTATTAGCATAAAGAATAATAACTTTCGGAACGAGAGGGTTAGCTCGGTCAATTTTCTGTCATTAGACGGGATTACCCGAGAAGCCCCCACTTCAATCAAACCGTAAGGTTGATAAGTGGAGGGTAGTTCACCGACAAACAGTCTTCTTGATTCTTCACTTTCCTTGAATCCATTTCATTCATTTGCTATAATGAGTGACATTCTAACTATAAAATTTTTAGCTATATATCTTGATTTCGAAATATTAGAGAGCAGAATATATTCGAATGAAGAGGAAGTCTGATGTCGAAAACATTGAATTGGGGCTCACCATGAAATGTTCCAAAATGTGATGAACCACCCGGCCTTCCTCGGAACTTGTAGAAAATGGATGCTTTCAAAATAATTGGAGCCCAGAAAAGAAGAGGAATCGTGCTGTTTGTCTTATAATTCGGAAAAAGAAGGAGGGAGAAATCTTTGTTAACGATCGATCCATTATCTTTGCCGGAAAAGGAAAATTATAAGTTTTTAACGGGAGGAATTATTCCCCGCCCCATTGCGTTTGTTACCTCTTTATCTAAGGAGGGTGTATTGAATGGCGGGCCGTTTAGTTACTTTAATATCGTGGCCGCTAATCCACCGCTTTTGTCCATTTCGGTGCAAAGAAACAATGGAATGAAAAAGGATACGGCGAGAAACATTTTAGAAACGGGTGAATTTGTTGTTCATATTGTGGATGAAAGCAATGTGGAAAAAGTCAATCTGACGGCTGCTACCCTTCCGCCGGATGAAAGTGAAATTGAGTTGGCCGGACTGACCCCTGTTGAAAGCACAAAAATTTCTGTTCCGGGAGTCAAAGAGGCGAAAATTCGAATGGAATGTGTGTTGGAACATTTGCTCGAACTTGGCGGCAACGGAGAAAACGCTGCTTGTGATTTGATTATAGGAAAGATCGTTCAATACCATATTGACGAAAATCTTTATCATAAGGGAAGAATAGATGCCCGCCAATTGAAAGCTGTCAGCCGATTAGCCGGAAGCGATTATGCAAAACTTGGAGACTTTTTCTCTATCGAACGGCCGAAATGAGAAGAGGAAACCGAAGGAGATTTCATTTTTGGCGTTAAGGCTATTATCCCTGGTTTCCAACGGCAGAATTTGTAAGAGTATCTTTTGAAGGAATGGCGCAATGATTCGGATGAAAAATCGCCATGGATAAAGCGGGAAAGGTCATCATCGAGGGAATGGCGGCCAAACACAAGTGTGATATCATGATTCCACGGAAATAGAAAGATGCAAAACGATAAATACCGGAATAGCGATGTTATTCATTGGAAAAACACAGCCCCTCTTCACCCTAAAGAGGGGCTAAATGGAAACAGAGGAATAAAATTACTTATAAGTGAATCAGTTCATCTTTCAGAGTAAAGTCCGTTTTATTCTTTTTTTAGAAGCATTTTTTCAATTTGCTCACTCTTTAAAGGTTTGCTAAATAAGTACCCTTGTCCAAGGTCACATCCGTATTGCGCAAGGATTTGAAGCTGATCTTCGGTTTCGATTCCTTCGGCCACTACACGTAAATTTAAATTATGGGCAAGGGAAATAATAGAATGTACAAGAGAAGCATTTTTTTGATTCGTTAATTCTTCGACAAATGATTTGTCTAGTTTTAAAACGTCGACTTGCAATTTCATTAAATACGACAAAGAAGAAAAACCGGTTCCAAAATCGTCAATGGCAATTTGGACTCCCATTTGCTTCAGCTTTTGGATCGTTTGAATTGTCGTATCGAAATCTTGAATCATCGTGCTTTCTGTCATTTCTAATATAAGATATTGAGGTTCGATCTCTGCTTTTTTTATTAAGTTTAATATGTCTTCGACTAACGTTCCTTTTTCAAAATGCTGAGGCGAAATGTTGACGGAAACGGGAACCTTATGAAAACCAAGCAATTGCCATTTCTTCATTTGCTTCCCAACTTGTTCAAGAACCCAATGTGTAATGGGAACAATTAAATCTAATTCCTCCGCACGAGAAATAAATTCACTCGGGGCGATCATTCCTTTTTGAGGATGGTTCCAACGAATTAAGGCTTCTAAAGATTCAATCCGTTTCGTTAATAGATTAAATTTCGGCTGATAGACTAAATAAAATTCGTTATTAAGGATGGCTCTTTGAATATCACTTTCGAATGAATCGTTGAAATCCGTTAGCTTGCCGCAAAATTGATAATTGTTCTTCCCGAATTGTTTCGCTTTGTGAAGAGCTTGATTTGCATGTTTTAATAATGTGGAGATATCTCCGCCGCAATTTGGATAGATGCCAATTCCAATAGAAGAAGTCGTCTTAAATTCATGGTTTTTGATTTTCCATGGCTCTTGCAGTGCCGATAAAATTCGTTTTGCCAGATTGCCCACATCTTCGATCGAAATTCCTGTAAGCAAGATCGCAAATTCGTCTCCGCTCAATCGCGCCAATGTATCTTCTTTACGAATGCATGCTTTCACCCGTTTCACAAACTGGATCAATAACTCGTCTCCTACGTCATGGCCTAACGTATTATTCACCCATCTAAACTGGTCTAAATCCAAAAACATGACAAAAAACGGTTCTTGACGGCTTTTAGCTTGATTCATCGTATGGTGGAGGCGTTCCATAAATAAGCGGCGATTGTAGGAACCGGTTAGATAATCATGGAAAGCCATGTTTTCTAATTCTGCTTCATATTGTTTTCGTTCTGTCACTTCTTTTGAAACGCAAAGAATGTGATGAAGCTCCTGGTTCTCGCCATACACGGGTGTCATCTTTGTTTCTAGCCAAATAAAAGAACCCTCTTTATGTTTAAAACGGAATTCCACCGAACTATGCTCTTTTGTTTTTAAAACGTTTTGAAAACACCTAACCACTCGTTCGATGTCTTCTTTGTGAACAAGTTTATAAGGGAATTCGCTTCCTTCATTTAGAACGATTCCTAAAACGGTACGATGTGAAGGAGAAGAATATAAAATATTCATATCAGCGTCAAGAAGAGAAACGAGGTCGGTCGTGTTTTCCGCAATTAATCGATACTTCGCTTCATATTCCTGTAATTTTCTTTCCTCTTTCACAATAAAATTTTGTAAAAACGCTATTATATAGGCCGTTTTCACTTGCTCATTATCGATAAGCGAGAGATTATTATCCACATCTGTTAAATTTTCATCATTACGGCCAAAAATCGTGTCAACCAGTTCGGACGTTCCGTCTAACTCGATCTGGAATGACTTTTTCAATGACGTCTTATTTTCAGGAATATCCACAGAAAGATTTTTCCAAAGCACTTCATTTTCTGAATAATCGTATGTCGATTTTTGATTTATTTTTTGGAGATTGACAATCGATTCGATTATATTAGAAAAAGGGTCTGGAATTTCTTTTGCACGAATTCGTTCATTTTGGCTGCTCTTTTGTTCAGTCATGTTTTGGGCAATCCCCAATACACCGGTTACAGTATTGTTCACAATAATCGGAATATTGGTTAGTTTAAGCAATACACGCTCTTTTTTCTGATTATAAATGGAACATTGGTAGTGTCTGATTTCTCCTTGCAAGACAGCATGGAAATGTTCCATTGCAGACGCCAGACTATCAGGTGTTATTAAGGAAGCAAATGAACAGTTCATAAGATCTTTCCATCTATATCCGGTCACTTGTTCAACCGAGTGATTGGCCTTTAAAATACGACCCTTCAAATCCAATTGGAAGATAAGAACGGGATGGTTTTTTGCTGCAGATTGATGATACTGTTGGCTTTCTTTGAACTGATGCTCTTTTTCCGTTTGTTCCGATATCTCTTTAAAAATCCCCATAAAGCCTATGATTTCTCCGTTTTTATTTTTTATGGAGGAATACAAAGTGTTCACATGAAGCAGTCTGCCATCTTTTCGTTTCCATGTTGTTCGATGAAAAAGGAAATGATTTTCTTTTTGCAATAGGGTGGTCCGATTGTGGCATTCTTCCTCAAAATGACCCGGCGTGAGCTTTAAATGATGAATAGGGAGCCCAACGACATCTTCTTCTTTCCAACCAAATAACGAGGTAAAGGAAGGGTTGGCGCGGATGATGTTCCAATTGGAATCCATTATCAATATCCCATCCGATGTCGCGGCGAAAAAAGATTCAAAAATGGAACGCAAAGGAATGAAGTCTTCCTCGATTTTTTTTCGTTTGTTTCCAACTCTTCCGATCACTATCATATGAGTACATTTTCCTTGGGAATTGAAAATAGGGGTGATCGCCAATTCACTTACATTCTGACCGATGATAGACTGAATTCCGTTATTATACTCTAAGCAGCGGGCTGAAATGAACGCTTTGTTTAATGCATCATGGAGGTTTGACGCATACGGGTCGGGAAGCACTTCTTCCGCAAATTTTCCGTATTTTTCTTTGTTGATACCGACTTTAAAAGCTGTTTCATTTGCTGTCAGCAATTGAAACTTTCCATCTATGACTTCAAAAAGGAGGGAAAAATCTGTCATTTGATGAAAAGCTTTCTCAATCATTTCTAATAAAGTAGAATTTGACATATTGAAACCCCTTTTAGTATAATATCAAATTCATCTATCTTATTTTCTTTATGTTGATAATTTTTTAACTTTTTCACGAAAAAATACACATCTATTTTATCTATAAGAGTGTGTATAAAAGGTTTGTAGAAACTTTCTTATTATACTTTTTTTACATATTAATACAAAATACTACAAATGACAACTGACAAAGGCTGATTGAGTCGAGTTTTTTCAAATTTTCGTTTTTTTGCATGAAATTAGGACATTATAAAAATTTTATTGAAAGCGTTATAGCAATCAAAAAATGATTTTCTTATGGATTTTTTGCGCAACTTACCTGTGGATATTTCTTTTTCGTTTTTTACTATGAAAAAGCGATTGGAAATCATAAAATCTGAGAGGTTTGGAAAGGATAGGTACTTTTTGTATTAATTGAATTTGAAGAAAGTATGCAAATCATTTTATATTGTAAGAAGTGATGCGTTCAGGAAGCGCTTGAACGAATTGGGATGAATAGACTATACATCGAGGTAGACGTATGCAACCGAATTTATCCCGTACCGAACCAAAATCGGAGCGATTCTATATTAGTGTAAAAAGGAAGTTTTGGATAAGCCATGCTGTTTCCATTGGATGGATGTTTTTTTCTATTTATCTTTCTCTCCCTTGGTTGAAAGATCTTTCTTCCATTCTTTCTTTTCCTTTGGCACTCCTCGTGATTGGCGGAATTGCTTATATTCCCGGTTACATGAATGCTTTTTTGGTCATCAGTTTATTGCTTGATAGACAACCAGCTTTTAAGAATGAATTTCCTTCTGATCCAGTGACTTTGCTTATCGCAGCTTATAATGAAGAAAAAACCATTTATAACACGCTGCGATACGTGGCCGCTCAGGACTATGGTGGAAAAATGAGCATAATCGTTGTTAATAACCATTCAACAGATCACACGGATCAAGAAATTTTGCGAGCTAAACAAGAATTCGATTTGGACATGACCATTTTACACGAAGAAAAGCCGGGAAAGTTTCATGCCTTGAATAAGGGATTATGGTATGTGACGACACCTTATGTGATCACTTTAGATGCCGATACATTGCTTCATCCATCTGCTGTTCGCTATTTAGTTGCCAGAATCAAAAGCAGTCCTCTGGATGTCTGTGCGGTCGCTGGTTCGGTGCTTGTTCGAAACAGCCGCGAAACGATTTGGACGAAAATACAAGAGTGGGATTACTTTCTGAGTATTGCTTCAATTAAAAGATTACAAGGATTATATCAAGGTACATTGGTCGCGCAAGGTGCTTTTAGTTTATTCAAGACTGACTGTATACGCGAAGTACAAGGATGGCCGGATGCTATTGGAGAAGACATAGTTTTAACGTGGAGACTTTTACGTAATGATTGGAATGTGTATTATGAACCTCTGGCTGTTGCCTTTACAGATGTCCCCACTACCTTTAGCCGCTTTGCGAAACAACGTTCTAGATGGGCTAGAGGAATGATTGAAGGATTAAGTGAAGTCAAACCATGGAGACAGCCGAAATTATATTGGAAGTACTTAACCGGAATTAACTTCTTGATGCCTTATCTGGATGTTGTTTACACTTTTTGTTGGATTCCGGGATTCGTATTGGCTTTTTTGGGCGTTTACTGGATTGCAGGCCCCATGACGCTAACGGTTTTGCCTTTAAGCATTGCTAGTTATGCCTTGCTTTATCACTATCAAAAACATTACGTATTTCGAAATCTTCATCTAAAGGTAAGAAAAAATAAATTAGGCTTTGTTTTATTTCTTCTTTGTTATCAAATGGTGATGTCGCCGGTTTCTGTGATGGGTTACTTGCAAGAGTTTTTCAAATGGAAACGTGTTTGGAAGTAAAGACTTTTTCTATTTAGTGTACTCTCTAATAGAAGAGAGTTCTTTTTTTACTATCTGACGCATCTTCCGTGAAATCTCGGTACCGTCAAGAATTTTGTGTTATGTAAGATAGATAGGGTATCTCTGAAATGGATTTGGAATGGATAGGGGTTCGATTTCCTCCACACAGGAGACTGAATATTCAGTCTCCTGTGTGGAAAGGGAGAATCCCTTTATTTTGTTCGTTTACAATATTTGGTTAGTTATAACGTTTTTCAAACATTTGTTGAAGGGTTTCATAGGCTTCAGCAAATCCTCGTAATTTTCGTCCTGCCCATTTCTCATTAAAATCTTGGATGGTCAAATACACGACTTTTTCAGCGGCTTCTAAACTACTCAAACTGTTCATCGGCTTTAGACGTTTCCGAATCTCTTTGATCGTTCGTTCAATGGCATTGGTCGTGTAAATCACACTTCGAATACTGCTTGGATAATCCATAAATGTAAGGAGGACATCCAACTCATTGGCCCAAGATTGAACTTCTCTCGGATACTTGTTCGACCATTTCGACTCAAACTGTTGAAACATCTGTAACGCAATCTCCTTATTCGGTGCGCGATAAATCAGTTTGAGATCCTCTGCCACTTCAAATTGATCTTTTTTCCGAACACGATTTAGGGTGTTGCGGACTTTGTGAACGACACAGCGCTGCACATCGGCTTTCGGATACACCGCCTTAAAGGCTTCCTCCAGCCCCGGTAGTCCATCGAATACGCCCAGAAGCACTTCCTTGACGCCTCTTTTGTAGAGCTGTTGGAGAATCTCCCGCCATCCATAGGCGCTTTCTTGTCCTCCCACGAAGAAATCCAGAATTTCTCGATACCCTTCTTCATTCACTCCTAACACCACATAAATGACTTCTTTCTCTACCGTATCGCGGCGAAGTTTCACGTACAAGCCGTCCAAATATAAGACAGAATAACGTTTGGATAGTGGACGATGGTGCCATTTCTCGATGTCTTCCTTCACTACATCGGTCATACGGCTGATCGTTGCAGGAGAATAGGCATTGCCTAAAATTCGTTCAATAAACTTGCCAATTTCACGCGTACTCATGCCACTTTGATACATCCTGATGATGGCTTCCTCGAGCCAGCCCGTATGGCGTTGGTAAGGGGCAAACAGCTGCGTTTGAAATTCCCCGTTTCGGTCTCTTGGAACAGAAAGTCCTTCGATACGACCATACTGCGTGTCTAGGTTTCGATGGTAATAGCCGTTTCTTCTATTCGACGTTCCCTCTTGTTCCATTTCGAGGAAAGTCTGGATTTCTTCCTTCATGATCAGCTCTAATTTTTCCTTTACAAACTCACGAATAACGTTTTCCAGTTGATTCATCCAATCTATATTCGATATACTTTTAGACATAGGTAGGGTACTCCTTTCTCTAAGATTTTTGCCAAATAAGAGAATACCCTACCTTTTTCTTTTGGTCTAACTAAATGCTTGACACAAAATTTTATACATCATCGAAATCTCTATGGGGAAAAGTCTCCTTCTGTTTCCTGCGATATTTTTGCATCTAAAAATAGTTGTTTTATTCAAAAATGAAGTGGATAAAGGATGGAAAAAGAGACGCCGATTCAAGCCATGTGATATGATAGAAAAAAATGGACGATTTTGATGTAGAAAGGAAATCATGAAATGTATATAGCGGTAAAAGAAATTGAACTATCCTATGCTGACACGGATATGATGGGCGTCATCTATCATGCGAATTATATTAAATGGCTTGAATTGGGAAGGGAAAAGCTCATAAAGGATGTCGGCTTTGACTATTTGGACATGGAAAAAGCGGGGTATTATGCTCCGGTATACAATCTGAATATTACTTATAGAAAATCATTAAAGCTCGGAGATAAAGTGTTTGTTAAGACGTGGGTTGAAAAAAATCAAGGCTTAAAGACAGAATACGGTTTTCAAATCGTAAACGGAGATGGGGAAGTATGTGCGGAAGGAAGTACGACGCACATCGTGGTTCGCAAAGATGAAAAAGGCGAATTCAAGCCTGTTCAATTTAAAAAAGCATTTCCTGATTGGTTTCAAAAATATGAAGAAATAAGGAAAAAATAATAGACAAGCTCTTAAAACACGAAGATTTTTTCTTCTTGCCGGCAAAACGTCGGCCGGCCTGTCCTGCTTCAAAGTATGATATAGTAAGAATGCGGGAAAATTAGAAAAAATAACAGGATTGAATATGGCGATTTCATCGTTGTCCAGTAAAGGTGGGAAAAAAATGAAATGCGTGATTTTGGTTGGCAGCCCGCTGCGGCCCAGCCGATCTGATTCGATCGCCGATTTTTTAAAAAACCGTTTAGAATCGATCGGACATCAAGCGGAAGTGATATCCATTCGGGACTTGCCGGCTGAGGATGTTTATTATGCTGATTTTCATAGTACGGCTATCCAACAATATAAGCAAAAAATCGAAGAAGCGGATGGATTCATCGTGATATCCCCGGTTTACAAAGCATCCATACCGGGCGCATTAAAGGCGTTTATCGATTTGCTGCCAATGGATATTTTAAAGGGAAAATCAGTGTTTCCGATCATGGTAGGAGGAACGATGTCGCACTTGCTGACGATTGAATATGTTCTAAATCCGCTTCTTTCAGTCATCGGGGCCACTCAAATTGCCCGCGGCGTTTACATTCACGACTCGCATGTGCAGATGAAGGAAAATGGAGAAGTCGTCATCGATTTGGATATTCAGGATAGACTGAACAACAGTTTGGCTGATTTTATCAGATTTTCTCCATCATAACCGAAACCTGCCGATATAGGCGGGTTTCTTTTCAAGCAAATACAGAAAAATGAGTGTGGGGGATGGGAACATGACAGATCATTGGAATGTCCAGCTGTATGATAGCCAACATTCTTTTGTCTCGCAATATGGGACAGAGTTGATAGACTTGTTGGCTCCGCAAAATGGGGAGCGCATTTTGGATTTGGGGTGTGGAACTGGAGATTTGGCCAATCAGCTGCATATGTTAGGGGTGGATGTAGTTGGAATAGATTCATCCGGAAACATGATCGAACAAGCACGAAAAAAGTATCCTCATCTTGAATTTCAGCAAGCGAATGCGCTTGATCTTCCTTTTAAGGATGAGTTTGATGCCGTGTTCTCCAACGCCGTTCTTCATTGGATTAAACCGCCGGAACAAGCGCTTGAAGGCATTTACAAAGCGCTGAAAAAAGGAGGCCGATTTGTGGCAGAGTTCGGTGGAAAAGGGAATGTCCAAATGATTGTCAATGCTGCGATTGAAATATTCAGAAAAATGGGAATAAAAAATACTGATGCGCGCATTCCGTGGTATTATCCAAGTGTCGGCGAGTACACTTTTTTGATGGAGCGATATGGTTTTCGGGTGGCCGCAGCGTTTCATTTTGACAGACCTACTCCATTATTGGGCAAGGAAGGTTTGCGGAATTGGCTTAAAATGTTTGGAAATCCGATGTTTCAAGATCTGGACGATGAAACAAAAGAAGAGATTATTTTAGATATAGAAGCGCTTTTGAAAGAAAAAATGTTCAAAAACGGTCAATGGATGGCTGATTATAAAAGGATTCGGGTCGTAGGTCTTAAGGAATAGAAGGTTCGTTTTAGGAAGAGTACTAGGTCTTGGAATAGAGGCTATAATCTACAAAAGCCTTTCGTTCTTTAGCAGTGTGAAAAGGAGGAGAGGCTTTTTTTATCAAGAAAAATGTCGTTCTTTCTTCCTGAAAGAAATCGTCGATCTTGTGAATAATTTTGATTAAAAATGAAAGAATTTGATAGAAATTTATTGATGTTTGTAATCGGTTCCATTACAATATAAGTGTAGAGAAAAAGAAAGAAAGGATTCAGAGGTGGTTTTGTGCTGACGGAAGAGAGACACCGACTGATTTTGCAAGCGCTTAAAGAAAAAGAAATAGTAAAAATAAGCGAACTTACAGCTTTAACGGATGCTTCCGAGTCTACGATTAGAAGAGATTTGACGTGGCTGGAAGAGAAAAAGTTTTTAAAGCGCATTCATGGGGGCGCGGCTCGACTTCAAGGAAAGTTGACGGAGTTAAGCGTTCCTGAAAAATCATCCAAAAACATTCAAGAAAAAAAGCAAATCGCTCAATATGCGGCAAGCATTGTGGAAGATGGCGATTGTATTTACTTGGATGCCGGCACAACGACGATGCAAATGATTGAATGGTTAGAAGGGAAAGATATTGTTGTTGTGACCAATGGTTAAAATCTTGTCGAACTTCTTTTGAAGAAAGGCATCCGAACCTATTTAATTGGAGGATTTGTCAAGCCGAAGACAAATGCTATGGTTGGCAGAGGGGCCATTGAATCGATTCGACAATATCGTTTTGACAAGGCGTTTATTGGTACGAACGGTGTCCATCCCCAATACGGTCTCACCACACCTGATCCTGAAGAAGCCCAAGTGAAGAAACAGGCAATCGACTTGTCAAGGGAGGCGTATGTACTGGCGGATGAAGAAAAATTTGGCGAAATTTCTTTTTCAAAAATTGCGGAGATAGATGAAGTCATCATCATCACAAATTCTCTTGAGGACGATCAAAAAGTAAGTTTTGCGAATCAAACGATGATAAAGGTTGTGACAACATGATTTATACCATTACATTAAATCCTTCCATAGATTATATCCTGGCAATGGATCGCCTCGAACCGGGGAGTTTGAACCGATCCACTCACGAAACCGTTCTCCCGGGAGGCAAAGGAATCAACGTATCGAGAGTGTTGAAGCGATTAGATATAGACAGTACGGTTTTAGGTTTTGGCGGCGGATTTACAGGACGCTATATTGAGGAATATCTTCGGAAAGAAGGCATTTCTTCCCGCTTGGTTCCTGTAGACGGATTGAGCCGCATTAATGTAAAAATTATGGCTGATCAAGAAACGGAGATCAACGCGAACGGTCCGGATATTCAAAGAGCTGATTTAGAAAAACTTTTACAGACAGTAGCTGGTTTAACAAGCGGCGATGTACTAGTTTTGGCAGGAAGCATTCCGGCTTCCATTCCGAAAACCTTTTATCAAACGATTGCAGAAACGATTCGAGGAAAAGACGTTCGGCTTGTTGTCGATGCTGAGAAAAACTTGTTGGAACCGGTGCTCGATTATCGTCCGTTTCTCATTAAACCGAATCATCATGAACTTGGACAAATATTTCAAGCCACGATCAAGACGGTGGAAGAAGCTGTCTATTATGGAAAGAAGCTGCTTGAGAGAGGCGTGCAGAATGTGATCGTTTCTATGGCTGAACAAGGGTCCGTCCTCTTAAATGAACAAGGCGTTTGGCAGGCGACTGTACCTAAAGGCGAGCTGAAAAGTTCGGTTGGGGCCGGAGATTCTACGGTCGCCGGATTTTTAGCTGGCATAGAGCGCGGCTACAGTCTTGAAAAATCTTTTCAGCTTGCCAATGCTGCAGGAAGCGCGACTGCTTTTTCCATCGGGCTTTGCACGAAAGATCAAGTAGAACAACTTTTTGATCAAGTCAAGGTCAAAAAGATCATGTAGGGGGAATAGGTGATGAAAATAACAGAATTGTTGACAAAAGATACAATTCAACTAAATTTAAAAGCCCATTCCAAAGAAGCCGTGATCGATGAATTAATTGACGTTCTCGATAAAGCTGGAAAATTAAACGATAAGAAGGCTTTTAAACAAGGCATTTTAAAAAGAGAAGAAGAAAGCACAACGGGGATCGGTGAAGGAATTGCCATTCCCCACGCCAAAACGGCCGCGGTAAAAACACCCGCGATTGTGTTCGGGAAATCAGAAAACGGTGTGGACTATGAGTCGCTTGACGGCCAGCCAGCCTATTTATTTTTCATGATTGCCGCGACGGAAGGTGCCAATCAAACCCATTTAGAAGCATTGAGCCGACTGTCCGGCATGTTGATGCATCCTGAGGTGAGGGAAGGGCTGATGCAAGCCAAATCAGCAGACGAGGTCCTCTCTCTTATTGAATCGTTCGACCGTGAAGATGAAGAAGAGCAACAAAAAACAGCTTCTTCTTCCGCTTCGAAAGGGAAAATATTGGCCGTTACCGCTTGTCCGACGGGTATTGCCCATACGTATATGGCGGCAGATGCTTTAAAATTGAAAGCAAAAGAAATGGGCATTGATATAAAAGTAGAAACAAACGGATCTGGCGGAGCAAAAAATGTATTGACTCCGGAAGAAATTGCAGAAGCGCCTGCGATCATTGTTGCGGCGGATACAAAAGTGGACATGGACCGTTTTGACGGAAAGCCGGTGATTGAAGTTCCGGTTGCGGATGGAATTCGTCGTCCTGAAGAGTTGATTGAAAAAGCCATCAAAAAAGATGCGCCGATTTATCACGCAAAAAACAGAAAAAATGACGGTTCGGATTCCGGAAAAAATAGCTCAAAGGGATGGGCAGGTTTTTACAAGCATTTGATGAATGGCGTTTCCAACATGCTTCCATTCGTAGTCGGCGGCGGTATTTTGATTGCGATCTCCTTTATGTTTGGCATTCATTCCGCTGATCCGAAAAGTCCGGAATACAATAAATTTGCCGAAATCATCAATACAATCGGCGGTCAAAACGCGTTTATGTTAATCGTGCCTGTGTTGGCTGGTTTTATTGCGATGAGCATTGCCGATCGTCCTGGATTTGCGCCTGGTATGGTTGGGGGATTGATGGCTTATAACGGGCATGCCGGATTTTTGGGCGGCTTGATTGCCGGATTTTTGGCTGGTTATATCGTTGTAGGCATTAAATATGTATTTAGAAATTTACCGCAGGTGTTTGATGGATTGAAACCTGTCTTGATCTACCCGCTCTTGGGGGTCTTCTTGACGGGGCTGATTATGTACTTTTTAGTGGAACCGTTAAGCGACGTCAACACCGGATTGCAGCATTGGCTGAACGGATTGGGAACAGGCAACTTAATTATTCTGGGACTGATCCTAGGCGCTATGATGGCCATTGACATGGGAGGTCCGATCAACAAAGCGGCTTATACATTTGGACTTGCAATGATTGAAGCGGGAAACTTCTATCCGCATGCAGCCATTATGGCCGGCGGTATGGTGCCTCCGCTCGGGCTTGCCCTTGCAACGACTTTCTTCCGAAACAAATTCACGGATCAAGAAAGAAAAGCTGGTTTTACTTGCTATTTCATGGGAATTTCCTTTATTACAGAAGGTGCCATTCCGTTTGCGGCATCGGATCCGCTGCGGGTCATCCCGGCAACGGCGATCGGTTCCGCAGTAGCCGGAGCGCTGACTATGGCTTTTCATATTGGGCTTCCGGCTCCGCATGGCGGAATTTTCGTCTTCCCGGTTGTTCAAGGAAACGTCTTCTTGTATATTCTTGCGATTCTCATCGGTTCGATTGTGACGGCTTTGATTGTGGGATTCTTAAAAAAACCGGTCAAATCGCAAACGAAATAAAACATGTAGTCCCCGTGCTGTTAAGGCACGGGGCTTCATTTTCTTTAAACACTTTTCCGATGTGCGGGATTCAGAATCCGCCCAAGTCAGTCCATCAAAGGTTTGATGCTAAAAAAGAAGGTGCTGAACTGGAAGACTGCACTATGTAATGATGGCAAGGGGCTGTTGCCGAAAGGAGCAATCTCGTTTTTCAGAAATGGGTGAGAGGCGGATAAAAATTCAGATATACGATTGCCATAAAGCATTGGATAGGAGGACTTTCGTAAAATCTTGCTTCATTGTCGCCATGCTTGTTTGGTGGTATGATACATATACTATATCACTTTGACCGCAAGAAAGGATGCAATTCATGAAAACCTTGGTATTAGCAGAAAAGCCTTCGGTAGCGAGGGACATTGCGAAGGTTCTTAACTGTAAGAAAAAAGGAAACGGTTTTTTGGAAGGCAGCCATTATGTCGTCACTTGGGCTTTAGGTCATTTAGTGACGCTGGCTGATCCGGAAGTTTACCATCACCAATATAAAACATGGAGATTAGAAGATTTGCCAATTATGCCTGAAACATTGAAATTGGTCGTGATCAAAAAAACGGGCAAACAGTTTCAAACAGTGAAAACGCAGATGAATCGAAAAGATATAAAAGAGATTGTCATCGCAACGGACGCCGGTCGTGAAGGAGAGTTAGTCGCCCGATGGATTATTGAAAAAGCTCGAGTAAAAAAGCCGATAAAACGTTTATGGATTTCTTCTGTCACCGATAAAGCGATCAAAGAGGGGTTCCGGCATTTGCGGAACGGAAAAGATTATGAAAACTTATATGCTTCCGCTGTAGCTCGGGCAGAAGCGGATTGGCTTGTCGGAATCAATGCTACTAGAGCACTGTCGACAAAATTTAATGCCCAGCTTTCTTGCGGACGTGTTCAAACACCGACGCTTGCCATGATTGCCCGCCGAGAAGAAGAAATCAAGTCATTCGTTCCAGAGCGATTTTTTGGCATCAAAGCGGTTACGGACCATTTTGCGTTGACATGGCAAGACTCTCGATCAAAAGATCAAAAGACGTTTTCCAAAGAAAAACGCGATGCCATTTTGGCGAAATTAGCCCGGAAAAAGGCAGAAATCATTTCTGTGAAAAAAACACATAAAAAAAGTTATCCGCCTGCATTGTATGATTTAACGGAATTGCAGCGCGACGCCCATAATAGATTCGGATTTTCAGCAAAAGAAACTCTTTCCGTTTTGCAGCGGCTTTACGAACACTATAAACTGGTCACTTATCCACGGACGGATTCACGGTATTTATCAAGCGATATTGTGGGAACGTTGAAAGAGCGTGTGGATGCGGTCAGCGTCAGACCTTACTCCACTTTTACAGCCCGGTTATTAGTTCGTCCGATCAAAGGCAACGCTTCTTTTGTAAACGACCAAAAGGTATCTGACCACCATGCTTTAATTCCGACAGAAGAAATGCCCAATTTGGATCAGCTAAGCGACAAAGAGCGGAAAATTTATGATTTGATTGTCAAACGCTTTTTGGCGGTCCTGTACCCGCCGTTTGAATATGAACAAACATCGATTCAAGCACGTATTGGCGATGAGATCTTTACAGCCAAAGGGAAAAGAGTGCTTTCGATAGGCTGGAAAGAAATATATGGAAAAGAAATAGATGACGAAGAAGACGGAGATCAGCTGCTTCTGGAACTCCGTGAGGGAGAGTGGATTCCTGTCATCAATCTTCAGCCAACGGAAGGAGAAACCAAACCGCCTGCTCCGTTTAATGAAGGCACGCTTTTATCAGCGATGGAAAATCCGGCTAAATATATGGAAAACAAAAGCAAAGATTTGATTCAAACTCTTGGGAAGACAGGTGGATTAGGGACGGTTGCGACACGAGCGGATATTATTGAAAAGCTGTTTCATACTTTTTTAATTGAAAAGAAAGGAAAAGATATTCATATCACTTCAAAAGGAAAACAGCTTTTGGATCTTGTCCCTGACAAATTAAAATCGCCAGCCTTAACCGCCGAATGGGAGCAGAAACTAGAGGCGATTTCTAAAGGAAAGCTGTCGAAGCAAGCCTTTTTGCGTGAAATCCGCACCTATGCCAAAGGCGTGACGTTAGAAATTAAACAGAGCGATAAGAAATTTAAACATGATAACCTGACAGGAAAAAAATGTCCAGAGTGCGGGAAGCTTCTTTTGGAAGTGAACGGGAAAAAAGGGAAAATGCTCGTTTGTCAGGACAGAACATGCGGATATCGAAAACAAATCTCCAAATTAACCAATGCCCGCTGTCCGCAATGCCATAAGCGACTAGAGCTCCGCGGAGAGGGCGAAGGGCAGCTCTTTGTGTGTACGAATTGCGGATTTAAAGAAAAATGGGCGGCCTTTAACGAAAGAAGAAAAAAAGAAAAACAAAATCAAGCTTCGAAAAAAGACGTGGCGCGTTATTTAAAAAATCAAGCAAAAGAAGAACCTGTAAATACGGCACTCGCGGATGCGTTAAAGAAGCTAAAACTGAAATGAAATAATGTGAAACGTGATTTCTCTTCTCAGATGGCTTTTTACGGAGAGATCACGTTTCATTTCGGGTTTCGGCATACTCTTTTGTTCGGCTATCGGGAGGAAAAGATCGTGGATCTCCTATGAGTCGAAAAAATCCTTTTCTTTCCCGTTTGGCTTTCTTGTATTATAATTTAGTGAAAGTACTCGAAACAGGAGGGTGTGCCGATTGCCTATTAATATTCCAAAAGAATTGCCAGCAAGAGAGATTTTAGAGAAAGAGAATATTTTTGTAATGGATGACGAAAGGGCTCGTACTCAAGATATACGGCCTCTTAATATTGTGATTCTGAACTTGATGCCGGAAAAAGAGAAGGCAGAGACACAGCTTCTGAGACTTCTGGGAAATACGCCGATTCAAGTCAATATTACCTTCTTACATACGGCCACACATAAATCCAAAAATGTAAGTAAGCATCATTTGGACCAGTTTTACACAACTTTTTCGAAAATTGAAAATCGTCGTTATGATGGGATGATTATTACAGGGGCCCCGGTAGAAACGATGGAATTCGAAGAGGTGAATTATTGGGAAGAATTAACGGAAATTATGGAATGGTCCAAAACCAATGTTACATCTTCACTGCACATCTGCTGGGGAGCACAGGCGGCTCTGTATTACCATTATGGTATTGAAAAGTTTGAATTACCCGAAAAATGCTTGGGTATTTATGAACATACCATACATTATCCGACTGTCAAACTTGTCCGCGGGTTTGACGATGTGTTTTCAGCTCCCCATTCCCGCTACACGGACGTTGAAAAACAGCAAATCTTAGAACATCCTGACTTGCTTCTGCTGGCGTCATCAGAAGAAGCCGGACCTCTTCTCATTATTTCGAAGGATGCGAAGCATATTATGATTACCGGACATCTGGAATATGAAACTGAAACGCTGGCGGAAGAGTATAAACGCGATATACAAAGAGGGATTGATATTCATATTCCGGAACATTATTTTCCTAATGACAATCCTAATAAACAGCCGCGCAATACTTGGCGTTCTCACGCTCATCTGCTTTTCTCCAATTGGCTGAACTATTATGTGTACCAAGAGACGCCGTATATTTGGGAATAAAAAGAAATGTTCAAACGGTATGGCTTTTGTATCAATAACAGTAGAACTCCTGTTTATTGACAGCCATACCTTTTTATTTGGGTACGGATTTCGGCCATTATCATTGATTTAAGAATATGATCCATGATCGGTTGGAAATAACTTTCATCTACTGAAAGGTTAGCACGTTTCGCCCTTTATAAAATATCACCGAAATGGATTGGAACGTCTATCCTTTATTCGTCACCAAAAAGTATAAAAACCAAACCGCATGATTTTGTTCATCAGCAGCTGCACGTCGAAACACTTCTTTTATATACGGATCCATACTTTTTTCCATTATATCCAGGTAAAAATCGACTGTATTTTGTTCATCTTCCAAAGCATATTTTAATCCTTCCACATAGGTATTCGGACATTCTTCCGGCTTTTTTAGACTGGGCTGTTTGCCGGTCAGATGGATATATAACTGTGTAAATCGTTGATAATGTCTGACTTCATCGCTGCGAATTTCCAAAATTTTAGCTTTTTCCTTTTTTGTCGGAGCCATGTTGGCTAACTTGGCATAACATTGAATGGCGCTATATTGTCCATTTATGGCTTTTTCAATTTTTTGTACGAATTTGTCCACTTGTCTGTAAAGTCTGGTGGATGGATCGTTATTTGTGTCCATATAGACTACCTCCCCAACGTTTACTCCCTTTATACTATGGCGAATGTAAAAATGAGGTGAGTGTTTATATAAAATGTCTTTAAATGAAAAGCTGCCGGAAAGCATGACGATGGTACAGATAAACACTTTTTTAGAAAGTTTGAAATGGTGGGGAAGATGATGCGTTCAGTGGCTCTCCGCCGTTTAAATCGGGAATGGTCATGTAAGTCCTTTTGGTTTGGCGCGCTGAACGATGACCGTTATTCAATATTAATAGAATGGAATTGATAGGAAAAAATCCTTACACGTTGCTGTTTTAAAAACGGATTTTTTTAGTCAGCAAATGCTGTTGTTTCTATTTGTTTGAATGATTAAGATGAAATCAATACCAAGTTTTCTTGGCATACGAAAAAAATGATGAATGGAAAAGAATACTTGGAAAGTCTGAGAGACAACAGAGTGGTTTATTTAAACGGAGAAAAAATTGATGATGTAACGGAACATCCTGCATACCAAAATTCAGCCCGATCGATCGCGCGGATGTATGATGCTCTTCATGACGAAAAACAGCAGCCGATATTGACGACGGTAACCGAAGAAGGAATCAGAACCCATAAATTTTTTAAAGAACCGAAAGATGCCGATGATTTAATTGGAGCAAGGGATGCAATCGCAGAGTGGTCTAAACTGAATTATGGATTTATGGGCCGAACACCGGACTATAAAGCCTCTTTTACTGCCAATTTACGAGCGTTTGCCTACTACTATGAAGGATTTGAAGATAGCGCCCGCCACTGGTACGAAAAAACCATAAAAGAAGTTCCGTTTATTAATCATACCATTGTGAATCCTCAAGTCGATCGTTCCAAACCTCTTCATGAAAATAAGGATGTATTGAATGTTGAATATGAAATCATTCAAGACATTGGTAGTGGGATTAATTACAAGAAAAAAGGTTTGCGTCAACTAATCAAAATGATAAATAACAAAGAAGTAGATAAAATAGTAGTATTCCATAAAGATAGGCTTCTTAGATTTGGTTTTGAATTGGTTGAGTATATGGCAAACCTTAATGGGTGTGAGATTGAAGTTTTAGATAGCACTGAAAAAACAGATGAACAAGAACTTGTAGAAGATTTAATACAGATTGTTACAGTATTTAGTTGTAGATTACAAGGAAAACGTGCTAATAAAACTAGAAAGTTAGTAGATGAATTAATTGAGGAAAATGAGGAGTTGCTAAATGATAAAGTCAATAAAAGGGATGTTGAAACCAAATAATAAGCAAAAAACTAAATTATTTCTATATGCGAATACAGCTAGATTTGCTTATAATTGGACAATTGCAAAGCAACAAGAAAATTATCAAAATGGTGGTAAATTCATCAATGATTCAACTTTGAGAAAACAGTTTACTCAAATGAAAAATCTTGATGAATTTAATTGGCTGAATAATGTAAGTAATAATGTAACGAAACAAGCTATTAAAGATGCTTGTGATGCTTACAAACGATTTTTTAAAGGACTATCAAAATATCCAAAATTTAAAAGGAAAAAGAAATCTATACCTAGTTTTTATCAGGATAATGTGAAAATCAAATTCACAAAAACACATGTTAAAGTAGAGGGATTTGCTTCAAGTAAAAAGTCGAATAAACAAAAGATAAATTGGATTCGATTAGCAGAAAAAGGACGTATTCCATTTGGTGAAAATGTTAAGTATATGAATCCTCGATTTACATTTGATGGTTTGAATTGGTGGGTATCTGTTGGAATAGAAACAGATAGTGATTATTCTCCTTCAAAAACAGAAGGGATAGGTATTGACTTAGGAATAAAAGATTTAGCTGTTTGTTCTGATGGTAAAGTTTATGGAAATATTAATAAAACAAAAAGAATTAGGCAATTAGAAAAGAAAAAGCGCAGGTTGCAACGTAAAATTTCAAGAAAATATGAAAAAGGAAGGGAGGGAAACCGTTACAGGAAAACCAACAACATTATAAAAAGTGAAAAGCAACTTTTAAAAGTTTCACGAAGACTAACGAATATTCGTCATAACTACATACATCAAATCACTTCTGAAATCGTAAACAGAAAACCAATGTTTATTGTTTTAGAAGATTTGAATGTAAAAGGTATGATGAAAAATAAACATTTAGCTGAATCTGTTCAACAACAGTGTTTCCATGAATTTAGAAGACAAATTGAATACAAGTCAAATTGGAATAATATTCGCTTCATTTTGGCGGATAGATGGTTTCCAAGTTCTAAGTTGTGTTCTTGTTGCGGAAAAGTTAAAAAAGACTTGAAGTTATCCGATAGAACTTTTGAATGCGAATGTGGAAATATTGTTGATCGAGATTATCAAGCGTCTATAAATCTTAAAAAATATGGTGAAAATGTTTTAGAATCTGCATCTTAACAATGCAAGTTAATGCAGACATGTACCGATTCGTTAGTCGGGAATTTACGACTTTGGAGTGTTACACCAAATGCAAGTAGCGATCTGTTTAATAGATAGACGTGAAAGCAGACACGATGAAGAAGTAATGAAACATAAAAGTTGTAGGAAATTATAACTTTTTATAAGTTTTCTGTAACGGGGAATTTGGAACAAACGGCTGCTGATTTATCTTTATCCGTTAGCGGTTTAAGATACCGCATTCATAAAATTGAAACATTGCTTGATCAAGAACTTCGCGATCCCGTCGGCAATTTTCATCTTTTATTGGCCATTCAAGCTCTTATGATCATGGGAGAATTAGAGATTTAATGTTTTTCTTGCTGATTGGCTTTTATTTTTTTTGTCCATAAAAGGAATTTTCTTAAAAATGTCGAATTATAAAGAATATTACATAATTTTAGGGGTGAAGGAAATGACATTTAAAACAGCCGATCTTTGGGATGAGTTCAATGAAGAGCTGCAAGCATGCAAATTGGCCTTTCATTCTTATGGCAAAAAAAAGCGTTTTTCAGGCCCGATCGCAACGGTAAAGGTGTTTGAGGATAATGTTTTAGTGAAGGAAGCACTTCAATCCGTTCCGAAAGGGAGTGTACTCGTAGTGGACGGGGGTGGCTCTAGGAACTGTGCTTTGTTGGGAGACCGCTTAGGTGAAATTGCCCAAAATCGTGAGCTTGCGGGTGTGATCATTAATGGCTGCGCGCGGGATACCGCCGATCTTGCCGAACTAGAAATTGGGGTTTTTGCAATAGGAAGCATTCCGGTGAAAAGTAAAAAAGAAGGAAAAGGGGAACGGGATATTGTTCTTCATTTCGGGGAAGTAGAATGGGTTCCAGGTCATTATGTGTATGCTGACGAAGATGGAGTAGTATTGTCTCCACGTCCGCTTGTATAAGGCTTCTTTTGGCGGTCACTCTTTTTCCGGTCGGTCATAAACTAAGATAACAGCCTATGGAATGGGGGATTGATGATGATGTACGGACATCCCTATGATCGCCAACTATTCAGTCCAGAAACGGATTGGAGAAGGAATAAGGGTGAAATATTCGGTATTCCACCACAGCATCAGCCGATTCAGCCCGGCGTCGAATTATAGAGGAAGCGGGGAATTAAAGAATAAGACGGTGGTTATCCCCGGAGGCGACAGCGGAATCGGAGCGGCTGCGGCCATTGCGTTTGGAAAAGAAGGAGCGGATGTAGTCATCGCCTATTATGCTGAATATGAAAACGAAGACGCATTTCGTACAAAAAGAAAAATCGAAGAGTCCGGACGTCGCTGTCTTTTGATTCCGGGAGATTTGAAAAATGAAAGGCATTGCCGCGAAGTAATCGGTAAAGCGATTGATGCGTTTGGAAAACGTGATATTTTAGTCAATAACCATGCTGTTCAATTTCCGCAGAATAGCCTTCTTGATATAACGTCGGAACAATGGGATTTGACGTTTAAAACAAATATTTATTCTTTTTTTTATTTAACAAAAGCGGCGCTGTATTATTTGAAAAGAGGAAGCTCCATTATCAATACAGCCTCTGTGGTTGCGTATGAAGGAAACGATCTTTTGCTGGATTACACAGCTTCAAAAGGAGCGATTGTAGGATTTACACGCGCCCTTGCCAAAAATTTAGTTCGAAAAGGGATTAGAGTGAATGCGGTTGCTCCGGGGCCGATTTGGACACCGCTGATCCCTTCCAGCTACTCGGCGGAATATGTGGCGACGAAATTTGGAAAAGACTCGACGATGGGGCGTCCTGGACAGCCATTTGAATTAGCGCCCGCTTACGTCTTTTTGGCATCCGATGATTCCAGTTATGTGACAGGTCAAGTGGTCCATGTCAATGGCGGTATTATAACGGGATCATAATTCTTTACTGTGAAACAAAACTGGAAAAAGTGTGGGAAGTCCGCTGAAATGCGGGCTTTCTTTTTTGTGTATTAGACATCAGGAAGATTATCCGTTTGTTTTTTATACACTTTCACACCAAAGAGTAGCAGTTGGTTCAAAAATAGAACCATTTGTGAATATTCGATTTCATATGTATTAAAAGCAAAAGGGGCCACTACACAACTTTCTTCGGATCATAGATTGATAGATTTTGGACAGCTGTTCTTTTTTTCTATTTGCGGTCATATGTTCAATAGTGGACAGGGGTTAGAGAAGGAGAGGACGTATGACTTCATTTTTTAAAGGAACATTGATCCTGGCAGTGACAGCATTTTTTGGGGAAACGCTTGAATTTTTAACGAATATGGTGTTGACAAAAGAACTTGGTGAAATTGGGATGGGGAAATACATGGCGATTTTGCCTTCCGTATTTCTTTTTGTCGTAATTGCCAGCTTAGAACTGCCTGTTTCTGTTTCCAAATATATTGCGGAACTACAGAGGGAGTATCATAGGAGTACTCTCCAGCATGCCATGAGACTGGCGACGGTTACCACCAGTGTTTTAATGCTGTCCGCTGTGATTGTTTTTACGTTTTTTCCCGTTTTTCACGGTTACCATCCGATGATTCGTTGGCTGACGCTTATTCTCATTCCCGTTATTTCCTTTACTTCTGTTGCAAGAGGATATTTCATGGGAATACAGCAAATGAGAAAGATTGCGTTCGCCAATTTTGTGCGAAAGTTTTTTCAGCTGCTATTGCTGGTCGTTGTATACCGCTTTTTTGATTTTGATCGGGAAACATCAATATTAGTAGCGTTGGGAACATTGATAGCCAGTGAAATAGTGGTGTTTTTATATCTTATGCGTGCCTATGTTCTCTACATGAGGCAGATGAAAAATATTCCTTATAAAGAAATGGCGAGAAAAACCGTTACCAAAAAGTTATTGGGAATTTCATTGCCGACTACGGGGATGCGCATTTTTAATTCGGTGATTAATGCCATTCAGCCTTTTCTCATTTCATATGCTTTAATGTTGGGAGGTGTTGAAGAGAAAACGGCTACGGCACAATTCGGTATGGTGGCTGGAGTTGCGTCGACGATCGGTTTTTTTCCCGCTTTTATCGCTCATTCTTTGCTCGTCATGCTCGTTCCGACTGTTTCCGAAGCATATACTAGAGGGGAAATCGGCAAATTGCAAGGACTATTGAAACATGTTATTGTCATCACTATGCTGTACGGATTGGCTGTATCGTTTGTTTTGTATTTTTACGGCGGAGCGTTAACGAAACTATTTGGCACTTCTTTGCTGGCTTATTACTACTTGCAGTTGATGATCCCTTATTTTTTATTTTTTTATTTGGCGATCCCTATGCAGGCTTTTTTAATTGGCATGAATTTAGTGAAAGACGCATTTTATCATTCGGTATGGTCAACACTCATTTCCAATTTATTTATTTTTTGGCTTGGATCAAACAGTCACTTGCAGATGGCCGGAGTCATTATCGGCATGAATATTGAAGCAGTATTGCTTGCTTTTCTTCATTACACCACCATATATAAAAAGCTGCACATTTCTTTTTCAAAAAAGCAAAGTTCTCTTTCCGAAATGAACTGGGGCAACAGAAGAGCCTAGCTGTTTGTTGGGCAAAAAGTTGAAATCGATTTGGTTCTGGAAAACAAGAACAAGGAAAGCCGAGTTTGGTATTAATAAAAATGAAATCGGCTTCCCGTATAGTTTCTTCACATACTCTTTATGTTTCTTGATGATTCAGGAATTTTATCTATGCGTGAAGCATCACTGGAATTGAGCACTTGGCGGAGTTCATGGAACAGAAAGCTGCCGAAAAAGCCGATGAAAATGACGATAAAGCCAATGACCGTAAACCACATAAACGCCATGCCGCGTCGCTCCTTTCGAAAGATAATGAGGGGATATCTAACGTTATTTTACATGAATTTCCTGCCGGTTTGGGATTGAAAATTATTTTCGATTAGTTACTAACTCAACTTTCGCAGTGAAAAATTTATGAATAATCCTTGATTTGATAGGTTTCTTTGGGTATCTCATATTCACTTGACACTGAAAAAATTCGTCTAAAAAACAAAAAGACACCTCTTTCTTTTGGTAAACTATTGGTGACCAAACCAAAAACCAAAGAAAGAAAGGTGTCACCATTATGATAACGAAAAAAGAGTATTTTGCGCAATTACCAAAAGAAATAAAAGACGGATTTTCTGAATTACAAATTGGTAATCATTTAAGAAAAGCAGGAATTATCAAGGCTTGTGGTTATTCTTGTTTATCGATTTTTCAACTATTATTTCTTCTTGTTTTTCAATACAGAAACTGGTACCACGCCTTACAAAGCAAAAAGGCTGCCGATTTACCAGGAAAAGATACCATTTATCGTTTTTTGAACTCGTCTACGTATAACTGGAGAACCTTTTTACTATCTCTGAGCTCCGAAGTGATTCGTCGTGTGAAACAAACGATTTCGAAGCGCCGTGTTACCGTGTTTATTGTAGACGATTCGATTTATTCTCGTAACCGTAGTAAATCGGTTGAGCTTCTAGCTAAAGTATTCGATCATTCCACTCGTCAGTTTGTCAATGGTTTTCAACTATTAACGCTCGGATGGTCCGATGGCTTTACATTTGTACCTATCGATTTCGCTCTTTTGAGTTCAGCGAACCAAAAGAATCGCTTGAACGAAATCCATTCGTCCATTGATAAACGAACCACAGGCTACAAACGACGGCTCGAGGCATTGGAAGCAAAACCAAACATGGTGTTGAAATTAGTAGAACATGCATTGGATAAAGGAATTTTCGCTGATTATGTGCTCATGGATACATGGTTTACTCATGCCCCGTTGGTGGAGAAGATTCACTCCAAAGGCCTTTTTGTCATTGGTATGGTCAAACAGCTGAAACAACGGTATCTTTTCAACGGAGAACGTTTAACCTTGGAACAACTGTATCGAAAAGCGAAACGAGACATTGGCAAAAAAGAAACACTCGGCTCGATTCACGCAACCCTTCATACGGGTTTACCAGTGAAAATCGTGTTTGTGCGGAATCGAAACAACCAAAGTGAATGGCTAGCCATTTTGAGTACAGATACCACGCTGTCTAATGAAGAAATCGTTCGAATCTATGGGATGCGTTGGGACATTGAAACCTTTTTTAAATTCAGTAAATCGTTTTTACATTTAGCCAAAGAGTTTCAAGGTCGTTCCTATGACATGATGATTAGCCATACTACCATTGTCTTCACTCGGTATATCTTGATTGCTTGGCAACTTCGGAAAGAAGAGGATCCGAAGACCATGGGCAACTTATTCTTGTTTCTATGTGACGAAGTAAAGGAGATGGACTTTAAAACGGCTTTACTACAATTGATTTCTCTTTTCCAAACTTTGGCTGAAGCTAAGGTTTATTTGAGTATGGACATTTTTCAGTGTCAACTGTCCAATTGGATTACTTCTTTACCTCGTTATATCAAGGACTGTCTTCATATTTCTGTGTGCGAAAGTTGAGTTACTAAAAAATAAAAAGAATGTTTTCAAAGCACTCATTTTGGATCCAGCTTGGGTAACAAGAAAAGCATTTGAAAAAGGAATGATAAATATCTAGGAGAAACGTCAACCTATAGCGGATGGTTCTTTTGTAGAAAAGTCCTATTAAACGTTCTTAATGGTTAGGGCAATAAAACGGCGATTCGAAATACTACCGGCATGAAGAGATGGGGGAGGTTTATTTAAGCGTCTCCTTTAGAGGGTCTTTCGCAAACGTCGCCATGGCAAAGCGAATCTGGGACGATTTTTCTTTTTTTGGCGATCTTTTTGTATGCCCATTCGCCTAATCCGCTAGCCTTCAGAATATAGAAGAATGGAAGAAATAACCATAAAGATGGAGTTCTTTTGGCCATTAGCCAAAATGCGTCAAACCCTTTTACATATCGAAAATCGTTTTTCAGCCGAGCATGCATTTCTGTCGCCAGTTTATCAAGCGCAATACGTTCCTTTTGATAATGATCGCGAAAGGACCGAAATTCGATTAACGAGAACCAATCAAGTTTGGACCATTTATCGGCAACACCAGTGCAAAGTCCGCACCAGCCGTCGTACAATACGACGATTTTCCAGCGGTCTTTTAAAACCATGAGGATCGCTCTCCTTCATTTCATAACTGTCTGGAATGGATTTCCATCAGTGATGTCTTCAAACATGGAGCTGATTGATTTTGACTTCTCCTTGCGCTTCTTTCTCTTAAGGATAACATATTTTGGTGAACAAATGGATCGAAATGGTTGATCTGTAAGAGAGCAGCTTGAATCCTAAACAGCCGGAGAAAGATCCCCGACTGCCAACGATTTATTTTGAAAAACGCTGAGGCAAATGGTTATTCGAATAAAAGAGCTGCTTCTGTTCAAACATTTTCGTAGCCGTTAATAATCAAATCTAGTTTTCCTGTCGATGGATCAATGGCTAGTCCGTGAACAGGAATATCATTTGCAAACAACGGGTGCCGTTTAATCATATGTACGCTTTCCGATACGCTTTTTTCTACGCTTTCAAACCCGTTCAACCAGTGATCAAGATCGATTCCAGCGTGTTTTAATGTCGAGAACGTTTCTTCTTTAATGCCGCGTTCTTTCATATCCGCCAAGATGGTTTTGCTTTTTAATGCACCCATTCCACAATCGTAATGGCCGATCACGAATACTTCATCCGCTTGCAGTTCGTAAACAGCTACTAGTAAGCTTTTCATGACCATTCCGAAAGGTTCGTCTACAAGAGCGCCGGCACTGCGCACCATTTTGACATCGCCGTTTTTTATGTTCAGCGCTTTCGGAAGCAGTTCTACTAAACGTGTATCCATACAAGTTAAAATGACGCACCGCTTATTTGGAAATTTGGATGTTTCGTATTTTTTGTATTCTTTATTTTCAACAAACTTCTCGTTAAATGATAGAATGTCATCCAATAATGACATAATGAACCCCTCCCGGTTATGATTTGATACTCTTTTATTTTAACGGAAATAACTAGGAATGAACAGTTTTTGTAAATGAATGGGAAGAAAAAAGGAATGCAACTTAATTCAGGAAATGGAAGGAGAATGCGGCGACGAAAAACCATCTCGGAAGGGTAAAATCCGCTTTTGAAAAGAAGCTTTAGGTTTGTGAAAAAGAAAGACGAATATGCGGCCATGTTCATTAAGAAAACAGCTCCGGAAACTACCGGAAGCTGTTTCTTTTACAAATTTTCATTTTGCTGGCCGATTTCTGATCTGCCGATTAGTTCATTGGCAGCTTCTTGATCCGAATGCTCATTGACGGAGTCTCCCGGAGCGTATTCATTAATATCAGAATGGATGCCATATGCCGGCTGTTTAGGGATAAGAGGATGATCCTTGCGCTTGCCTTTCGCCATTTATTCCTAACTCCTTTTCTTTTTAATATGGAGAAAAGAGGCAGGAAATATTCATGATTCTACATTAAAGTAGCGGGCATCCGGATGGGCAAAAACAATCGCAGACACGGAAGCTTCCGGTTCCATCATATAGCCGTCGGTTAAATGTATTCCTATTTCTTCCGGTTGAAGAAGGCGAAATAATTTCTTTTGATCTTCTAAATTAGGACAGGCCGGATAACCAAAAGAATAACGTTGTCCTTGATATTTGGCCGCAAATCTGTCTCTCATAGTAAAATCAGTTGGATCCGGAAATCCCCAGAAATCACGCATTTCTTGGTGAAGGCGTTCGGCAAACGCTTCTGCCAGTTCCAACGCTGTCGCCTGCAGCGCATGGCTTGCTAAAAATTTTCCTTTTGCTTTCCATTCATTCGCTTTATCACGAACACCAAATCCGGCGCTGACGACGAACAAACCGACATAATCCATCAATCCGCTTTCTTTTGGTTTTAAATAATCGGCAAGACAAAGATATGGTTCTTTCTTTTGACGAGGGAAGGAAAAACGTTCTATCACCGTCTTTTGATCGGCGGGATCATAAATGATCACATCATTTCCATCCGATTGGGCCGGGAAAAACTGATACATTCCCTTTGGTTTTAAAATACCTGAGAAAAGAAACTCATCGATCATTTCCATTAACGCCGTTGCTTTTTCGTCGCCTTGCGCAAGCATTTTGTCTACTTTCCCTTTCAAACCAAGATGGTGTCCGATCAATGTTTGCAAGTTAATGTAAGGCTTCAAATACGCAATGGGATAATCAACGAAAAGATGTTTTTTCGTGTCTCTTGGCACAAATACCGGTACATCTTGACGCACAGTTTTACTTGTCTTTTCCATGACCGCAACAGCGGCTGATTGAATGGATGTTTTTTTCCGTTCCGTTTCTGCTCTTTTGACTTGCTGGGCTTCAAGCTCCAGTAAAAGATCTTGCTTTTCTTCTTCATTTTGCAGACGGTTGGCAAGAGAAAGACCTTCCATGGCATCTTTCGCGTACAAAACAGGTCCTTCGTATTCAGGCGATATTTTCGTTTCGGTAAAACGTCTGGAAAGTGCTGCACCGCCGACTAGCACCGGTACGTTGATTCCAGCTTGCTTCATATCTTGAACGGTCATCACCATTTGTTGGGCAGATTTTACGAGCAAACCGGAAAGACCGACAATGTCGGGTTGTTCTTTTTGAACTGCTTGAATAAGTTCAGAAGGAGCTACTTTAATACCTAAGTCGATGACTTTGAAACCGTTGTTGCTTAAGATGATGTCGACTAAATTTTTGCCGATGTCATGGACATCGCCTTTAACGGTGGCCAGCAAGACTTTTCCTTTTCCGCTGTCATTGTCTGATTTCTCCATGAACGGTTCTAAAAAGGCAACGGCTGCTTTCATTACTTCAGCGCTTTGCAATACTTCAGCGACAATCAACTGGTTGTCATTAAAAAGACGGCCGACTTCCGCCATTCCGTCCATCAATGGTCCGTTGATGATGTCCAGAGGCGTTTCAAATATTTCAAGTGCTTTTTGTAAATCAGGAATAAGACCTTCCTTTGTACCTTCGACTATATAATAGCGAAGACGTTCTTCTACTGTTTTCGGAAGTTCTTGAACTTTATGTTCCTTCTTTTTGTCACGGTAAAATGCGGTAAAAGCAGCCAGTGTGTCATCATTGGTTTCAAACAGCAGTTTTTCGGCCAGATGTCTTTCATCTTCCGGAATAGATGCATAGCGCTCCAGCTTTTCGGTATTGACGATGGCGTAATCTAACCCCGCCTGGGTGCAATGGTAGAGAAAAACGGCGTTTAATACTTCTCGTCCGACGGGAGGGAGGCCGAAAGAGACGTTGCTGATGCCAAGAACGGTCAAGCAGCGCGGCAGTTTTTCTTTTATTAGCCTGATTCCTTCAATCGTTTCCTGTGCTGATCCGATATATTGTTCATCCCCGGTTCCCACGGGAAAAACTAACGGGTCAAAAATGAGATCTTCCGGTTGAAGTCCCCATTTATGAACTAATAAATCATAAGATCGTTCAGCGATTTCTAATTTTCGTTCTCTTGTCACGGCCATTCCTTTTTCGTCAATGGTGCCGACCACCACCGCTGCACCGTATTTTTTGATCAGGGGAACGACTTTTTCAAATCGTTCTTCGCCGTCTTCCAAATTGATCGAGTTGATGATCGCTTTGCCTTGTGAATAGGTAAGGGCTTTTTCGATGACTTTTTCATCGGTGGAATCGATGACAAGCGGGACTTTTACTTTTTTAACTACTTCTTTTATAAAATTTTCCATATCGCTTAGTTCGTCTCGATCCGGATTGGCGAGACAGATATCGATTACGTGGGCCCCGCCTTTGACTTGAGCGCGGGCAATTTCGGACGCTTCTTCATATTTTCCTTTGATAATCAGCCGCTTGAACTTTCTAGAACCAATGACATTCGTTCTTTCACCGATAAAAAGAGGCCTCATCGAATCATCATAAATAAGTGGTTCGATGCCTGATACGGCATGGCCGTGGGGCTGATTCGGCCGTTTTCGGGGCGGGTACGGTTTGACGGCTTCGCTGATCGCTCGAATATGCTCTGGTGTCGTTCCACAGCAGCCGCCCACTAGATTTAGCCATCCTTTCTCAGCAAACCCGGCAATTTTTTTGGATAAGGATTCTGGAGTTTCGTGATATTTTCCTTCTTCATCCGGCAATCCCGCATTTGGATAACAGCTGACAAATGATTGAGCCAGCCCCGAGAGTGAACGGATATGGTCCGTCATAAATTCCGGTCCTGTTGCACAGTTCAATCCAACAGACAAAGGGTTCATATGCTCTAAAGAGAGATAAAAAGCTTCGATGTTTTGGCCGGCCAATGTAGTCCCCATTGGTTCAATCGTGCCTGAAATCATCAAAGGAAGAGTTTTCCCCGTTGCTTTAAAAGCTCTTTGTATGCCTAGAAAACCGGCTTTAACGTTGAGCATATCTTGGCCGGTTTCAAGAAGGAGCAGGTCGCAGCCGCCGTCAATCAGACCTCTTGCTTGGATTTCAAAATGCTTGCTGAGCGATTCAAAATCGATGCCGCCGGTTACAGATAACGTTTTGGTCGTAGGCCCCATAGCACCAGCCACAAAACGCGGCTTTTCGGGTGTTGAAAATTCGGCAGCAGCTTTTTTGGCGATTTCGGCTGCTCGGCGGTTAATTTCATAAGCTCTATCGCCGAGATTGTATTCATTCAGAACAAGCGGTGTTCCGCCAAATGAGTTGGTTTCAATAACATCGGCACCGGCTTCCAAATAAGAGCGGTGAATCCATTCGACCACATGAGGGGCTGTGATGTTTAAAAATTCATTACAGCCATCATACTGCTCGCCTCCGAAATCGTTCGATGTAAGGCCGGCTTGCTGAATCATGGTTCCCATTGCTCCATCGATGATGAGGATTCGTTTTTCTAGTTCGTGTTCAATTGGATGTTGTAATTTCGGCATGGACAGTCTCTCCCTTTTTTGCATCTTGTTCCCGAATATAGCGAGCCAAATCGGCTGTCATTTCATAACGAAGGAAAGGAGTAATGAGATAAATTCCGTTAAAATACCGAAGAGCAGTATCGATTAATTCTTTGGCGATCTCAATTCCCGTTTGCTGGGATTTTTCTTTATCTCCGTCGAATGCTCTCATTCGCTCTATAATTTCATCGGATAATTTTATGCCTGGCACTTCATTATGCAAAAATTCTGCGTTTTTGAGGCTTGTTAATGGCATAATTCCGATGAAAATAGGGACATTTAAGTGTTTCGTTGCTTCGTAAATTTCTTTTATTTTTTCCTTTGTAAAAACCGGCTGTGTGATAAACGAATCGGCTCCGCATTCTATTTTTCTTTCCATCCGTTTGACTGCTTTTTCCAGTACGCGGACATTCGGATTAAAAGCAGCGGAAACGGAAAAATGAGTTTTTTGTTTTAATGGTTTCCCGGAAAAAGAAATCCCGTTGTTCAATTGCTTAATTAATGAAATCAGTTCCAAACTGGAAACGTCGTATACGCTTGTGGCACCGGGAAAGTCACCCACTTTTGTCGGATCGCCTGTAATGACAAGAATATCATGAATACCTAGGGTGCGGAGGCCCATCAAATGCGATTGCAGTCCTATTAAATTGCGATCTCGGCAGGTTATATGTACGAGCGGGCGAATATGCTGGTTGGCCTTTACTAAAGCCGCCATTGCCATGTTGCTGATCCGCGGTGAAGCCAACGAATTATCGGCCATTGTAAGCGCGTCGATTCCGACTTCTTTAAGTACTTGAGTCCCTTTAAAATATTGAAAAGTATCCAAATGTTTCGGAGTATCCAATTCTACGATAATCGTCCGTTTTTTCTTCGCTAGTTCGTGAAGAGGGGGATCGAGCGGTGCCGGTGGTTCTTTTACAATGATCGGTTTTTCAGGTTTCACCGATTTTTGATGAATGGGAGAAAGGCCTGATAATGCTTTTTTGACGGCTTCAATATGTTTCGGCGTTGTGCCGCAGCATCCCCCGATAAGACGGACTCCTTGATTGCGCAATTTTACCGCCGCTCTTCCGAAATACTCGGCTTCCGATTCATAGATCACTCGACCGTCTTTCACATCCAGCAGGCTGGCGTTAGGATAAGCGGAAAGATACGCTTTTTTGGGCAATGTAGCTTTTTCAAGTGCTTGTATCATATGGTAAGGTCCAAGTCGACAGTTCACACCCACCAGATCTGCCCCGTGATCTTCCAAACGGTGGAGAGCTTCATTCAGAGATAGACCGTTTTGAAGGACACCGGGTTCATGCATGGACACTTGAGCGATAATTGGAATGTTTGTTAATTTTCGAGCTATTTTTAAGACGGTTGTCAATTCTTCAAAGTCATAGTAAGTTTCGAGAAGCAGTCCGTCTGGATTTTCATTCAATAAACTTTCTGCTTGTTCTAGGAAGGCCTCTTTTATATCAGCCAGTGAGCAGGTATCTTTACGGAAGCCGCGAATGCCCCCAATTGTACCGAAAACAAACGTTCCATGATCAGCTGCAGCTTTTTTGGCAAGACGGACAGCCGCTTTATTTATTTGTTTGACATTTTCCTCCAGTCCGTAACGACGCAGTTTTACAGCGTTGGCACTGTAAGTATTGGTTTGGATGACATCGGCCCCGGCAAGAATATACTCTTCATGTATTTTGGAAATGATTTCTGGCTTGGTAATATTCAATTCTTCATAACAATAGTCAATTCCATATGAATAGAGGAGCGTGCCCATTGCGCCATCGGCTGTTAAAATCTCTGTTTTCAATCGATCCAAAAATCCCATGCGTGTTCCTCCTCTCATTACGGATAAAATGAAAAAAGCCTTCCGTAAGAAGGCTTTTGATGGATGATGTCCAAAAAGATCCTTCTTATCTTCCAAACTCGAAAGTTTGCTGGATTTAGCACCTGGCCAATTCGGCTGGTTGCTGAGGATTCATCGGGCCAGTCCCTCCACCTCTCTTGATAAGAAATCTATGAAATTTTTTTCGTATTTTCAGATTTATTAAATTAATAATAGCTTTTCTTCAGGCAGCGGTCAAGAGAATTTTTGGCAGATCGCATGTTCAAAAGCTAGCTGAAATCATTCATTCTGAAGAAAAGAAATCAGAAAAGTCTTATCTACGGCGTTCTAAAGAAGGTTTATATGAGGGGCTTAATAAGATCGAAAAAAAGTCTGTCTCCGAAAAGCAGGAGGGATGAGGACCTGCTTTTTTTAATCGGAGAGACAGACTTCTTTAACAAGCGTTAATTTTTTACTTTTTTTAACTGAGGGATGACATGCAAAGACCGGCCTGTACCAATGGCGACTGATTCGAGCGGACTTGGTGCGAGGTTTACGGGGACAATCATCTGGCTTGCCAACCATTCTTTTAAACCGTTCAGCAGGGAAGCTCCTCCTGTTAAAATAATTCCTCTGTCAACAATGTCACCGCTAAGTTCCGGTGGTGAATTTTCCAGCGTAGCACGAACTGTTTCTAATATTTGTAAAACGGTTTCCTTTATCGCTTTCTGAATTTCTAAGGAAGTAATAGTAATCGTTTCGGGGAGTCCCGTTACTAAATCCCTTCCGCGAATCTCCATTTCTTGGATATCATGATCGATGGGCGCATATCCAATTTCTTTTTTCAGCATTTCTGCGGTCGGTTCGCCGATTAGCAGGTTGTACTCTTTCCGTACATATTGAATGATATCTTCGTCCATTTTGTCTCCGCCAATTCGAATCGAATTGCTGCACACCACTCCGCCATAGGAAATAATGGCCGCTTCAGTAGTGCCTCCACCGATGTCGACAATCATATTAGCAATCGGTTCATCTACCGCCAAATCTGCTCCGATGGCCGCTGCAATCGGTTCTTCAATCAAATGGACGGTTTTCGCTCCGCAGCTTCGAATAGAGTCTTCAATCGCTCTTTTTTCGACTGTTGTCGCTCCAGATGGGGCGCAGATCACGACATTCGGCTTTCGCAAGGTGATTCCAAGCGCTTTGTTCACTTTTTTCATGATGCTTTTTAGCATTTCCGTTGTCACTTCAAAATCAGCAATAACACCATTTTTTAATGGACGAATAACGGAAATGTTGGCGGGGGTTTTTCCGATCATTTTTTTTGCTTCTGAACCTATTGCCAATAATTGTTTCGTATGTATATCAATCGCTGCTACAGAGGGTTCGTTTATAATAATTCCTTTATTTTTACTATATACAAGGGTATTGGCCGTGCCTAAGTCAATTCCAATATCTTGAGAAAGCACCTTTTATACCTCCATTTCGAATAAGCCAAACAAATTTGACGCATGTTCAGAAGAATCATATCGTCTTTATCCTATAAAAGTATACAAGTTTTTTTGTTGAAAAGTATATGGGTTTTATTGTCAAAATATGTTGTTACAAATGTAGAAGATTTGTAACAATGGCGGGATGAACGAATCTATCAGCATTTTCGACATAAGGAGAGGGGGGAATGTGCTTGCTGTTGTTTATAAAACTTAATCTTTGTAACTTTATGTAAAAGAATGTCGCAGCAGAATTTCGCCATTCAAGTTTTCTTCAGGACGTGTTTACGTTAATAGAGGCATTTATCATTTTGAAATGCCATTTTTAAAGAATGAAAATCGGACTATTCTATAAATCTAATGAGCTTATTCCGACTTAGGAGGATTGTAGGACTATGTTTCACGGTTTTGGAGGAGCCGAAAAAAAAAGGAAAGGGCCGGAGTTCCTCGTAGAAATGTGAGCGGAGAGCAAGTGTAGTATAGTATCAAGATTGAAGGATTGGAGAACTCCGGCCTTTTGAAAAATTACTTATTCCATTTTGGAGAAAAATTCAGCTAGTTCTTGGCTGTGAAGTTTCCGTGCTTTCCGATGTTCTGCCCGATTGAGAGCTGTTTCATTCAGCCATTTTTCTTCTTCAGATTCCGGAACCACTTCAGGCACTTCTGTCGGTTTTCCGTTTTCATCAAGGGCAACAAAAGTTAAGAAAGAGAGAGCCGCAACTGCTTTTTCACCCGTTAATAAATTTTCGGATGTTACTTTTACGAATACTTCCATGCTTGTCCGACCAGTATATGTGATTCGAGCTTCTAATGTCACAGAGTCACCGCTGTTAATTGGTTTAAGGAAATCTACGGAGTCCGTTGAAGCAGTTACAACCGGTCTTCTTGCAAATTTAGTTGCGGTTATAGTGGCGATATCGTCTATGTATGCCATCAACTTTCCGCCGAATAAAGTACCATGTTGGTTTGTATCCGGTGGAAGGACAAAACTTGTTTTGACTGTTAGAGTATCACGCATTGGTATTTTCTTTTTCATGAATCTTTCACCTCGTGGACTATTGAGTTGCTAATAAAATGTTACGTTCACTTATAATCTTAACATGAAACTTACGAACAATGCATTTTGATTTTATTATCTATATAAATTGAAATAAAGGTTTTCTCCCGTTCCACGGCGAATAAATACAAAGAGAAAATAGGGGAACGGAGAGAAAATATGATGCCAAATCACAAAGACGAGATCGAAAAGTTGTCCACTGCCATGAAAGAAGCAAAAAGTAAACGAGCATATGAACGCTACCAAGCGATTTATCTTCATTTGCAGGGATATACCAAAGGAGAAATCGCAACGATTATTGGTCGATCCAAGAAAACTATTTATAACTATATTCATGCCTACGCCCAGCGCGGTCTTGATGGACTGGAGATGAAATACTCACCTGGCGCCCCACGTCGATTGACCCCTGAGCAGGAAAAAGAGCTGGCTTTGATCATTGAACATCAGCTCCCCGTAGATGTGGGATTCGAAGCAAAATATAATTGGACGCTTGCGATAATCGCTGAACTCATTCAACAAAAGTGGGGGCCAACATACACGCTTCGCGGAACAAGTGACATTCTGCATCGGTTAGGGCTAAGCTATACGAAACCGACCTATACACTAGCCAATGCCGATGAAGAGAAACAAAAAGAATTCGTCGAAATCACCTTCCCTGAAGTAAAAAAAAACTGGTAGATGGGAACATCGCCCATGTCCTCTTTCAAGATGAGTCGATGATTCGTGATTACCAAGCGATTCAAAAAACATGGTTTGTCAAAGGAAAACAACGAATCATTCCGACGTTTGGAAAACATCAAGGGCTGAAGCTGATTGGCACGTTGAACTACGAAACAGGGGAAGTGTTTTGCATCGAAGAAGAATGCTATGACGCGGAAACATTTCTTCGATTTCTTCAACTTGTGTTAGAACGCTATCCCACAGGCAAAATAGTGATGATTTTAGATAACGCTCGAATTCACCATGCCAAACTCATTCAGCCATTTTTAAAAGAACACGAAGATCGGTTAGAGCTCGTCTTTTTGCCACCATACAGTCCGCAATTGAACTTGATTGAAGGGCTATGGAAATGGCTGAAATCAGACGTGATTTACAACGTGTTCTATTCGAGTGTGCAAGAAATTAGAAAGAATGTCCAAGCCTTTATTCAGCGAATCAACCAGAAACCAGAACAAACGATCGATCGTTTGTGTGTTCAGTTGTAAATCTTTAATTCAACTTATATAAATAAATTTTTTGCAATACGATATTTAGGATTGTATTTTCATTCTTTATTGTGTATAAATATTAATTATAAAGGTTTTTATTTTACGAAAGTTTTTAATATTGACATGATCAATTAAAAAAACGTTCAAAAAAGGATAGTACATTGGAAAGGGAGTGTTTATAAATGGCAATCGTTCATACGGTGACAGCCGAACAATTGAAAGGAAAAGATTTACTGACTCTTGCTGATTTTACTCCGAATGAAATTTCTTATTTTATAGAATTAGCAGCTGATATGAAAAAAAATCCTTCCGCTTATTCTGAAAGTTTAAAAGGGAAAATTCTCGGGATGATTTTTGAAAAAAATTCGACTCGTACGAGAGTCTCTTTTGAAGCTGCCATGATCCAGCTCGGGGGGCATGGAATGTTTTTGGATTCGCAGCATACTCAAATAGGACGAGGAGAAACAATCGAGGATACAGGAAAAGTATTGTCGAGATATCTGGATGGGATCATGATCCGGACGTTCGGACATGACAAAATCGAGGCGCTGGCGAAAGCAGCCGACATTCCTGTCATCAACGGATTGACGGATTTATCACATCCTTGTCAAGCGCTTGCAGATTTGTTGACGATTTACGAATGGAAAGGAGGGTGGAAAGGGGTCAAGTTAGTATATGTAGGAGATGGAAACAATGTTGCCCACTCTTTAATGATAGGGGCGGCTTTGACAGGAATGGAATGTGTTGTGGCGACTCCGAAAGGATTCGAGCCTGACCCGCAAGTCATGAAAAAAGCACAAGCATTGGCAGAAAAAACGGGGGCTTGTATTACCTACTTAGAAAATCCGAAAGAAGCAGTGAAAGAAGCAGATTTTATTTACACAGATGTGTGGGTCAGCATGGGACAGGAAAAAGAACAGGAAGAACGAAGGAAGATATTTATTCCTTATCAGGTAAATCAAGGACTTTTCCAATATGCTAAGCCGGACTGTAAATTTATGCACTGCTTACCGGCTCACAGAGGAGAGGAAGTGTCCGCGGACATTATGGATGGGCCGTCATCCATCGTTTTCCAAGAAGCGGAAAATCGTTTGCATGCTCAGAAAGCTGTTCTCTATAGTTTATTGCAAGATTAAAAAGTACAAAAAAAGAGGCGAACTTAAAGGTCGGCCTCTTTTTTGTGCGTATTTCAGGTTATGGCAAAAAAGTCTCTCCCATTAAATAACGGTCGATTTCTCGAGCTGCTTCACGGCCTTCGTGAATGGCCCAAACGACCAAACTTTGCCCGCGGCGCATATCTCCGGCAGCGAACACGCCCTCCACGTTCGTTGTATATTGGCCGTATTTTGCTTTCGCAGTATTCCGGCTTGTTTTTTCTACTTGAAAGGCATCAAGAAGTTTTGGTTCAGTTCCGGTGAATCCAATGGCAATTAATACTAGTTGAGCCGGCCATACTTTTTCCGTTCCCGGAATTTCTTTCATTGTATAGGTTCCGTCTTCATGATAGGTTTTTTCCATTTGAACCGTATGCAATTCTTTCACATGGCCATTTTCATCAGCCACAAATTTTTTCGTTTGAATTAAATATTCGCGTGGGTCTTCTCCGAAAACCGCAGCGGCTTCTTCATAGGCATAATCTAATTTAAAAGTATTCGGATATTCCGGCCATGGATTGCGTTCCAATCGTGAATCAGGCATTTTTTCATGCTTTCCAAATTGGACGACGCTTTTGGCTCCTTGACGCAAAGCCGTTGCTACACAGTCAGCTCCCGTATCTCCGCCGCCGATGACAATAACATCTTTTCCTTCCGCGGAAATCACTTCTGTTCCGTCCAACAATCCTTTAATGCTTTTCGTTAAATAATCCATGGCAAAATAAATGCCTTTTGATTCACGGCCCTCTATTAATATGTCGCGATGTTTTTGAGAGCCGGCGCATAAAAGGACTGCGTCAAACGATTCCTTTAGTTCTTCGGCGCTGATATCTTTTCCGATTTCCGTGTTTGTCACAAACGTAATGCCTTCTTGTTTCAGTAAATTCACGCGTCTGTCTACGGTAGATTTTTCAAGCTTCATGGAAGGAATCCCGTATGTCAGCAATCCTCCGACACGATCGTCTTTTTCAAATACGGTAACCGTATGACCAGCTTTATTCAGCTGATCGGCAGCCGCAAGACCGGCAGGACCTGATCCGACTACGGCCACTTTTTTCCCCGTACGCACTTTGGGAGGGTTTGGCTTAATCCATCCTTCCTGGAATCCTTTGTCAATGATCGCTTTTTCAATAGATTTGATTGCCACCGGATCATCGGAAAGGGCGACAGTACATGATCCTTCGCAAGGTGCAGGACAAACGCGTCCGGTAAATTCAGGGAAGTTGTTTGTTTTCAAAAGCCGTTCTAATGCTTCCTGCCAACGGTTTTGATATACCAAATCATTCCATTCGGGGATTAAGTTATAAAGAGGGCAGCCGGAAGGCATCCCTCTTAATTCCATTCCCGTATGACAGAAGGGGGTTCCGCAATCCATGCAGCGGGCGGCTTGAATCTTTAATTCGTTCTCGGAGAAAGGGAGCTGATACTCATTCCAGTCCTTGATGCGAACTTTTGGATCACGTTCCGGTGCTTTTTTTCTTTTATATTCCAAAAAACCTGTTGCTTTTCCCATGCTTCTAACCCCTTTCTCTACTAATTGATGGCTTCTATCATTCGCTGATTGTCAGATATGGTCTTTTTTTCGACAGTACTTTCAAGAAAAGCGGCGTATTCAGCTTCAGACTGCGTCTTTCCTTCCAAAATGAAATGTTGGATTTTTTGTTTCATTTCTTTATATTCTTTAGGAATTATTTTTATAAAGCGGCCGGATGTTTTGCTCCAATTGTCGAGAATTCGTTTGGCCAACGGGCTGTTTGTGTAGTCAACGTGTTTTTTTATAAGAGATTTCACTAAGTCTTCATCTTCTTTTGACAACGATTCAAACAGAAGAGATGATTCTCGGCATTGACGTTTCGTCAATCCAGGCGTTTTTTCATAGATATATACGACGCCGCCGGACATTCCGGCTGCAAAGTTTTTCCCAACATCGCCGAGTATGACGACATTGCCGCCGGTCATATATTCACAGCCATGGTCTCCTACACCTTCGACCACTACGTCGACTCCGGAATTTCGAACGGCAAAACGGGCTCCGGCTTTTCCGTTGATATAAGCTTCACCGCCGGTCGCTCCATACAGGCAAACATTTCCTGCGATAGTCTGTTCTTCCGGAACTAGGCTGAAAGATGAATCAGGGCGAACAATCAGTTTTCCTCCCGATAAGCCTTTTCCAAAGTAATCGTTGGCATCTCCGTCTACCGCTAATGTCAACCCTTTAGGAGCAAAAGCACCGAAACTTTGTCCGGCCGAACCTTTGAATGTAAATTGGATCGTATCTTCAGGAAGACCTTCAGCTCCGTATTTTTGGGTAATCAAAGATCCCAAAATGGTTCCGGTAGCCCGATTGATATTGCGAATTGGAAAACTTCCTTTTACAGGTTTTTTCCATTCGATTGCAGGTTGAGCAGCGGGAACCAACTTTTGAAGATCAAGCGTTTTTTCAAGTTGATGATTTTGGTTCTGCGTTTTGTGCTGGGATTGATGCTTTGCTTCTTCCGGTACATACAGAAGCGGCGACAAATCTAGATATTTGGCTTTCCAATGACGTTTGGCCCGTTCATGAACTTTTAAGAATTGTTTTTGTCCAATCATTTCGTCCATCGTCCGGAATCCCAATTGTGCCATAATTTCGCGGATTTCCTGGGCGACAAAGTGCATGTAATTCACGATATGATCAGGCGAACCGGAAAATCGCTTTCGCAGTTCTGGATTTTGGGTTGCCACTCCTACAGGACAAGTATCCATATGGCAAACCCGCATCATAATGCACCCAAGCACGACAAGAGGTGCAGTGGCAAATCCGTACTCTTCAGCGCCTAAAAGAGCAGCGATGACGACATCTCGGCCTGTCATCATTTTGCCGTCTGTTTCAAGGGTTACGCGATCACGGAGACCGTTCATCAGCAAGGTTTGATGTGTTTCGGCAAGACCGATTTCCCAAGGAATTCCGGCATTTTTAATGCTTGATTTCGGCGATGCGCCTGTGCCGCCTTCATATCCGCTAATCAAAATGACATCGGCAAGCCCCTTGGCCACGCCGGTTGCGATTGTTCCTACACCGCTCTTGGAAACTAATTTCACGTTGATGCGAGCTTTCGGATTTGCATTTTTTAAATCGTAAATCAATTGGGCTAAATCTTCGATAGAATAAATATCATGGTGAGGAGGAGGAGAAATAAGTCCGACTCCGGGTGTGGCACCACGAACGTCCCCAATCCAAGGGTATACTTTTTTTCCCGGCAAATGACCTCCTTCACCCGGTTTAGCGCCTTGTGCCATTTTGATTTGAATTTCTTCGGCGTTCACTAAATAATGACTCGTTACGCCAAATCGTCCCGATGCCACTTGTTTGATGGCACTCCGGCGCAAATCTCCGTTTTCATCCGGCGTGTAACGAGAAGGGTCTTCGCCGCCCTCGCCGCTGTTGCTTTTACCTCCAATGCGGTTCATCGCAATCGCCAGCGTTTCGTGAGCTTCTTTACTGATGGAACCGTACGACATGGCACCGCTTTTAAAGCGTTTGAGAATGGATTCGACAGGTTCCACTTCGTCTAAAGGAACTGCGGGTCTTTTGCCAAAGTTGAAATCGAGAAGACCCCTAAGGAAAAATGTTTGTTCTTCTGAAATCATTTTTGAGTATTTTTTATATAGTTCATAGCTATTTTGCCGTGCTGCTTGTTGTAAAGTATGAATGGTTTTCGGATTAAAAGCATGAGCTTCTCCCGTTCTTCTCCATTGAAATTCTCCGCCGGAATCAAGGGAAGTATCCTGGAATTCACTTTTATGAAATGCTTGGCGGTGGCGGAGCAGGGTTTCTTCGGCAATCACATGAAGCGTAATCCCGCTTAATGGAGAAACGGTACCGGTAAAATAGCGGTCCACTACTTCTTTTCCGATGCCAACCGCTTCAAAAATCTGGGCGCCTCTATAGCTTTGTACAGTGGAGATACCCATTTTCGACATGATTTTGACAACCCCGTCGATGCTCGCTTGCAAATAGTTGCTGATGGCTTGTTCAGCGTTTATTTCTTTAATAATGCCTTTTTCCACCATGTCTTCAATAGACGAAATGGCAAGGTATGGATGAACTGCATCTGCTCCGTATCCGATTAAACAAGCAAAGTGATGAGTGTCTCTGGCTTCAGCCGTTTCCACAATAAGGCTTACTTTCGTTCTAAGCCCTTTTCGCACTAAGTGATGATGAAGACCGCTGACTGCGAGCAAAGCAGGGATGGCAGCGAAATCTTCGTTCACTCCATGATCGGATAAAATTAACAACGAATACCCTTCCTCAATTGCTTCTTCCGCTTCTTGGAACAGCCTGTCTAAAGCCGGTTCAAGGGCTTGAGGGGAAGAAGCGTCAAATAAAATAGACAGAGTTTTCGCACGAAATTCTTTAAACCGATTGCCGATTAAAGCAGCTAAATCTTTTTCAGAAAGAATAGGTGATTCAAGCCGAATTCTCCGGCAGCTCTGTTCGGAAGGCTCGAGAAGATTTCCTTCTCTGCCAAGGAGCGTCATGGTTGAAGTCACAATATCTTCTCGAATGGCATCAATCGGAGGGTTCGTCACTTGTGCAAACAGTTGTTTAAAATAATTGTAGAGAAGCTGAGGACGTTCCGACAAAACGGCGAGCGGGGCATCATATCCCATGGATCCGATCGGGTCCTTTTTTTCCGTCGCCATTGATTTAAGATTTTTCGTCAGTTCCTCATACGTGTAGCCAAAGGCTTTTTGCCATTTTACAATTTTTTCGGATTCTAAACGCGTTTCCACCGGTTCGAAATCATTTAGATCGGATAGGTGGACAAGATTTTCGTCGAGCCATTTGCGGTAAGGTTTTTCAAAAGCAATTTTTGCTTTGATCTCTTCGTCGGAAATGATGCGGCCTTCTTCAAGATCAATCAAAAGCATTTTCCCCGCGTCTAAGCTTTGTTTGGAAATGATTTTTTCCTCTTCGACAGGTACGACTCCTGTTTCAGAAGAATAGATGATTAAATCGTCTTCCGTTATATAATAGCGGGCAGGACGCAGTCCATTGCGGTCCAAAATGGTTCCGATTTTTCGACCGTCCGTAAAGGAGATCGAAGTAGGCCCATCCCAAGGCTCCATTAGGCAACTGTGGTATTCATAGAAAGCAAGCTTTGGATCTTCCATTTGCCTATCATGATCCCATGGTTCCGGAATCAGCATCATCGCAGCGTGAGGAAGCGAACGGCCCGATAATGTCAAGAATTCAAGTGTATTATCCAACATGGCGGAATCGCTACCGCTTTCGTCGATAATAGGCAAAATCTTTTCGTAGTTGTCCCCGAACACTTTAGAGTAACTTGCCTTTTCGCGGGCACGCATCCAGTTCACATTTCCTCTCAGGGTATTGATTTCTCCATTATGAATTAAATAACGGTATGGATGAGCACGCTCCCAGCTGGGGAATGTGTTGGTGCTGAATCGAGAATGAACAAGGGAGAAAGCAGAAGTATAGGCTTCGTCGGAAAGATCCAGATAGTATTGATCGATCTGCTCCGGAAGAAGCATTCCTTTATATATGATCGTTCTTGTCGACAGGCTCGGAACATAAAAGCTGCCGTTAATTGCCGGATCCTCTGCGATCGCTCGTTCAATACGTTTTCGAATGATGTATAGTTTTAATTCAAAATCTCGTTCCGATTGGATCTCTTCGTTTTGCCCGATAAACAATTGCATGATGAAAGGCTCCGTTTTTAAAGCGCCTTCGCCAATGACGGAAGAATCGGTTGGAACTTCACGCCATCCGAGCAGCGACTGTCCTTCTTCGCCAACAATCCGTTCAATGTGCGATTTAGCGCGTTCCCGTTCGGATTGGTTTTGTGGCATAAATAACATTCCTACTGCATACTTATGCATTTCTGGTAAATGAATATTAAGCTTTTCGCATTCTTTTCTAAAGAATGAATCCGAGATTTGAAGCATAATTCCCGCTCCATCTCCCGTTTTTTCATTCACGTGGCCACCGCGGTGTTCCAATTGGCACAGCATGTATATACCCTGCTTTACAATGGAATGAGCAGGTTTTCCTTTTATATTTGCTATAAATCCGATTCCGCAAGCGTCATGTTCGTTTTGCGGATTGTACAGACCTTGTTCTTTTGGATAGCCATAGTGTTTCATCGGCTGCACCCCCATTTTGTGAAAAGATTTACTGAGCAGGTCTTAAAAAATTTCCATCGGTGGGCTTATGCGGATGATTTTTAAAAGTTGATTTTTTCGTCACCCGCGGATTTTGAGCTTTGAAGGTGGAAATTTTGCGGACGGTTAAAAGCAGGTAAATTTAAATTGTTTCTATTTTTCAGATAACAGTACTTATATTGTATATTTCTTTATTAATGCTAACAATATATAATTAAGAATAAAACAATCTAATTTTGATATTAATATAGTTTTTGCTTGATAGACGGGAATTTTACGACAGATCATGAAAAAAAGAAAAGGGGAGAAGAAGATTGGAACTGCGCCAAATTAAATATTTTATAGAAGTGGCCAAGCAAGAACATGTGACTGAGGCAGCCAATCAGCTTCATGTTGCTCAGTCGGCGGTGAGCAGACAGATCGCTCGGCTGGAAGATGAGCTCGGAGTCGTTTTGTTTGCCAGAGATGGTCGAAATGTCAAGTTAACTCATATAGGCAAAATTTTTTTAGAACATATTGAAAATGCAATGGAGGAGATCGACAAATCGGTTAAAGCAGTCAAAGACTACTTAAATCCAAAACAGGGAATGATCCGAATTGGTTTTCCTAATTCATTGGCCGCTAAAACGCTGCCGAGAGTAATATCCGCATTTAGAAAACAATATCCGGAGATTGGATTTAAATTTTGGCAAGGATCCAATAAGGAATTGCGAGGACTGGTGGAAAACGGGGAAATTGATTTGGCGTTTGTTTCACCGGTTCCGACGGATTCCAAAATAAACACCCATATTTTCTTTTCTGAAAGGATGAGAGCTCTACTCCCGTTTCATCATCCTTTGGCCCAAAAAAAAGAAATTCGGCTTTACGAATTGAGAAAAGAGCCATTCGTACTGTTTCAAACAGGTTACGATATGAGAAAAATGGTGATGGACGCTTGTCGGCAAGTAGGATTTGAGCCTGATGTCGCATTCGAAAGCGAAGATATCTATACGATAAAAGGCTTAGTGGAAGCGGGGCTTGGGATTAGTCTTCTACCGGAGTCAACGCTTGATGAACAATCCAGCCCTGAAACCGTGAGCATCACGGTGAGCGATCCGATCATAACCAGGACAGTAGGGGTTATTTACCCGAAAAGCCGAGATCTTCCGCCAACGGAAAAACTCTTTTTTGATTTTCTCAAACAATATTATGAACGGTTGAATCAATTTAGTTTTTAGGATGAAGGGGGAAAAAGAGAAAGGCTCTGTTCTTGGTTCCTTTTAATCAAGCGCCTTTCTGAAAGGCTGATCGCCGATTTGTTTAGGAAGGACGAAAATTTTGGATTCGAACAGAGCCTTTTAAATCCTATTAAAGTGGAGCAAGTTCATTCCATTAGATTCAGATTGAATGGAATCAAAGTTATTTTTAATAATGGAACGTTCCAATAAAGGAATTTTTTTAAAATGCCCAATTTCCATTGCGGAAAATCGGTTCGGTCTTTCCGTCTTTGGTGATGCCGTCAATATCCATGGATTCTGATCCGATCATAAAGTCCACGTGGGTGATGCTTGTATTCAGTCCGTTTTCTTCCAATTCCTCTTTCGACATTTGCTTCCCGCCTTCGATGCAAAAAGCATAAGCGCTTCCGATCGCGAGGTGGTTGGAGGCATTTTCGTCAAATAATGTATTGTAAAAAAGAATTCCCGATTCAGAGATAGGTGAGTGGTGGGGTACAAGCGCTACTTCTCCTAAATAATGAGATCCTTCATCTGTTTCTACCAGTTTCTTTAGTATTTCTTCTCCTTCTTTCGCTTTCACATCGACAATTCTTCCGTTTTTGAATGTAATGGTAAATCCATCGATAATATTTCCTCCATAGCTCAACGGCTTGGTATTAGATACATATCCATTGACTCCCGTTTTTTTGGGCGCTGTAAATACTTCTTCCGTCGGCATATTGGCCATAAATGCCACACCGTTTTCATTGATGCTTCCAGCTCCCACCCAAATATGGTTTTCAGGGAGCTCAATGGTCAAATCGGTGCCGGGTGCTTTGTAATGAAGCTTATGAAACCTTTTTTGATTTAAATATTCAACTTTTTCATGAAGAATCTTATCATGTTTTTGCCAAGCCGCAATGGGATCCGCTTGTCCAATTCTTACTGCATCAAAAATGGCTTCCCATAATTTTTCCACAGGTTTTTCTTCGTTTGGAAAAACTTTTTTGGCCCATGCTTGTGAAGCGGCAGCGATGACCGTCCAACTGACTTTGTCCGATTGAATGTATTGCCGGAACTTTGCCAGAGCTTGGCCGGCGGCTTTTTGAAAGCGGCTGATGCGATCAGGATCGACTCCTTTTAAAAGGTCGGGACTGGAAGAAAGTACGGAAATAAACGCCGCTCCTTGTTCAGCCAGTTCTTCTTTTTCTTTTGCCCGCCAAATCGGATAATCGTCGAACGCTTCATCTGGCGCCAGCTCATATTTCATTCGGGAGATGGCGTCATCGTGCCAATCGACATAGACATGTTTGGCGCCGGCTTCATAAGCTTTTTTGGTAATAAGCCGTACGAAGTCAGCCGCTTCTAGACCAGCATTAATGACGAGTGTTTGTCCTTTTTGAATATTGACGCCAACCTTTACTGCCAATTCTGCATATTTTTCTAATTTTGTTTGAAATAGTTCCATCTAATCCCCTTCTTTGCTAAAGTGTCCTCTTTATTGTATCAAGACTTTCAGTTGAATCAAAGCAACCCTCGTTTCCCGCTTTCGGTTGAGAAGAAACTGTGCCATAATGCCAATGGAAAGGGGGAATATTTTTGTTTCAATTGAAACGTGTTTACGAAGTGGCTTCAAAACAAGATGGGAAAAGAATATTGATTGACCGGCTGTGGCCGCGAGGGTTATCAAAGGAGAAAGCACAAATCGATGAATGGATGAAGGAAGTAGCACCAAGCCATGAATTAAGGAAATGGTTTCATCAACATCGAAGCAAATTTTTGGATTTTAAAGAAATGTATTGGAAAGAACTTCAAAGCGAAGATCGGCAAAACTCGATTTTAAAACTCGTGAAAATGGGTGAAAATAATACTGTCACATTATTATACGCTGCAAAAGAACCGGTTCGCAATCATGCAGTTGTACTGAAAGAGTTTTTGGAAAAACAGAGCGAAACGTAATTACGTTTCGCCCTGTTTCATAAAGTGTATTCGATAGCTTTTAGGGTCAGCGACCAAATCGGCCAGTGTATACTGATCTAAAACGTGAAGATAGGCGGCCAGGGCTTCGTGCAATATGTGCCGCAAAGTACAGACAGGGGATATCACACAAACATTATGGTCGGAATCAAAACATTCAACAATACGAAAATCTTCTTCTGTTTGTCTCACAACGGCTCCGATATTAATATCCTTTGGTTCCTTTGCAAGCCGTATTCCGCCATTTCGTCCGCGGATCGTTTTGATAATCCCCATTTTCCCTAGTCCGTAAATGATTTTCATTAAATGATTTTTGGAAATTCCATATACTTCGGAAATTTCTCGAATGCTGGACAGTTCATCATTGCCTTTGGCTGCTAAAAATATCAGAACTCTTAATGCGTAATCTGTATAAGAAGTAAGTCTCAATGACATCACCTAAACATTTTCATTTCTAAATTCCCTATTTCAAGGCAACTCTTAGTATCACTATATTATACCCCATTTGAATAAAAAACACTAAATGTGAACGTTTTATTAAAGATGTATTTTTGATATTGCTTTCAGCACTAATTCCCTCTATTTTAAAGATGCAAATAAAATACTTCTTTTCAGGAGATGAAAAATATGTTATCTCAAGAAACAATTGACATTGTGAAATCCACTGTCCCGATTTTGGAAAAAAGAGGAACAGAGATTACTTCTCATTTTTACAAAAGAATGTTTTCCAACCATCCGGAGCTGCTCAATATTTTCAATCATGCGAATCAACAGAAAGGCCGGCAGCAAACCGCGCTGGCGAATGCGGTACTTGCCGCTGCCAAGCATATTGACGAATTGGAAGCGATACTTCCGGCCGTGAAGCTGATTGCTCATAAACACCGCAGCTTGGGGATCAAACCGGAGCAATATCCGATTGTAGGCGAAAACTTGTTGGCAGCGATAAAGGAAGTGCTGGGGGACGCTGCAACCGATGAAATTTTGTCTGCCTGGGAAGAGGCATATCAAGAAATTGCGAATGTCTTTATAAAAGTAGAGAAGGAACTTTATGAAGAAGCAGAAAATCAAAAAGGCGGTTTTAGAGATTTCAAAGAATTTGAAATTATAAAAAAGGTGCCGGAAAGTTCTCTTATTACTTCTTTTTATTTAAAACCGAAAGATGGTTCGCCCGTTCCGTCCTATTTGCCGGGACAATATATTACGATTCGTTTGAGAATTCCGGGAGAAAAGTATTTGTTTAATCGCCAATACAGTTTATCTTGCGGTCCTTTTCATGATTATTTCCGCATTTCCGTGAAAAAGGAAGCTGATCATGAACCGTATGGAAAAGTATCCGTTTATTTGCATGAACAGGCCAAAGAAGGCGATGTGATCGAAGTGAGTGCTCCCGCAGGAGAATTTGTATTAAATAAGGAAGAAACGAATCCGGTTGCCATGATAAGCGGCGGCGTTGGCATTACTCCGATGATGAGCATGCTGGAAACGTTGGCGAGAGAAAACAGCAAACGAGAAGTAACGTTTATTCATGCTGCACGCAACGAAAAGGCCCGGGCTTTTTCAGACGAAGTCGATCGTCATATAAGCCGACTCAAGAACGGGAAATCTTATATCGCTTATTCATCGAAAGAAAATGAAAGCACTGTATGCGATCACCTTGGACATATCGACAAAGAGTTTTTGCAAAGAGTGCTTCCAAAAAACAGTATCTGTTACGTATGCGGTCCGGTTCCATTTATGCAGTCCGTTATTCAGCATTTAGCGGATATCGGGATTTCTGCGGAAAACGTCCGTTATGAATTTTTCGGTCCGGCGCTTCAGCTGGAAGTAAAAGCTATGTAACGTCTTCCCTGAACAGGCTTTGAGAAAAAGCCATTAAACGGAGTATACGCAGAAAAAAAGCGGAGTTCTTGCGTGGACTCCGCTTCTTGCCTTGATTGGGCATCCCGCTAGATGTTAGTGGACCCCTCTTTTTTTAAATTGTCCGCCTTTTACTTCCGCCACTTCACCGATGGCGAGAAAGGCGTTCGGATCAATTCGGTCGACGATTGATTTTAATTGCGCCTCTTCCAAGCGGTTGATGACGCAAAAGATGACTTTTTTGCCCGTTCCTTTATATCCGCCTTCCCCGTTCAAGTAGGTGACGCCTCGTCCTAAATTGGTTAAGAGCGCTTCTCCAATTTCGGTATCACGATCACTGATGATCCAGACAGAACGTGATTGCTCCAATCCTTCCACCACGATATCGATCATTTTGAATGCGATAAAGTAAGCAATAAGGGAATACATGGCATGATCCCAGCCGAAAACAAATCCGGCGCTTCCAAGGATAAAAATATTAAAGAACAAGACAATTTGTCCGACAGATAATGCCGATTTGCTGCTGATTAAAATCGCTAATATTTCTGTTCCATCGAGGGCGCCCCCGAACCGGATGACAAGACCGACCCCTACTCCGATCGTAATTCCCCCAAAAACGGCTGCTAAAAGGATATCGTCAGTAATACCGGCAACAGGAGTAAGCAGCGAAGTAAAAACGGATAGAACGATAATCCCGTATAATATGGAAATCGTAAACCTTTTTCCTAATTGTTTGTACCCGATGATAAAAAAAGGAATATTGAGAACAAACAGGAAAATACCCAGTTTTACATCTAATAGGTGGGACAAAATAATGGAAATGCCTGTAATGCCGCCGTCGATGATGTGATTAGGAACTAAAAAGATTTCCAATCCCACTGCCATTAAAATGGCGCCTAATGTAATAAAAATGCCGTTAATCAAAATAGATTTTTTGGATAACTTTTGGTATTCCACATTCTCCATTCGCATCTTTCCTTTCTATAACATTTATTTTTATAGGTTGTTTTGAAACTTTATTCATGCACGTCACCAATATATTGGAACGTTGCTTCGAATCAAGAATCATCTCCGAAATAGGCAGACAGCAGAGAAAAGCGGGAATAAAGGAAGTTTGAATGAACACCGAAATCATTCGGTAGGACAGAAGATTTTTAATGGGGAAACAGTATCCTTTTCTATAAAAGGGACAACTTTTCCATCATGCTGCCACTATATATACAAAAATGATGATTTGATCGTCTTCCAAGTGCTGCTCATTCTAAATGTGATAAATTAAAAGTGAAAAATATGAAACCTTTTTTTCATGAGGAAAATAAATGTGCAAAACTTGTGGACAATGATAGGGATCGAACAGATAAAACATGAATTACGTGCTCGTTAACATAAGTATACCATATTGATCCCCTATATTTAAAAAATTTGGACTTTCGACGAGTTTATTTTATTTTTAAAACTTTTATGCAACATGCAAGAATGCAGATGGAGGGGATTGGGCGATGTTTTTCGTTATGACGTGTAATCAATGGCAGTAAAAGACCTATTTCATAGATAGTGAGGGAAGTGATTTGACAACGGCAGTAGGTATTACATTATTAGTAGTAGGAATTGCTCTTTTACCGTTTGGAGTGATTTATTTTAAAGATAGCTGGAAGGAAATAAAAGAGTTATCTCCAAGCGCCAAAAAAACCGCAATATTTTTGGAAATACTGGATTTATTCACTGCACCCATTGGTGGTTCAACTTCTCTGCTTTTTCTTTCCTTAATATTTATTATCGGAGGTATAGGCTTGGTTTTTTTGGAATTTCTTTAATGGTAAAAAAGGATATTGCTGTGACAGAGCTCGTTCTTCGGAATGGAAAATATAGTACAAATTTAACACGGGGGAGTTTTAGTGGATTATTTTACTTTACTGGCGGAAGAAAAAATCAAGGCAGCTTACGAAAAAGGAGAGTTCGATGATCTTTCGGGGAAAGGGAAGCCGTTGAAAATGGACAGCATGGTGGAAATTCCGGAAGACTTGAGAATGGCTTATCGAATCATGAAAAACGCAGGATATATGGAGGAAGAAAAGGAGATTCGAAAAGAGTTTTTGACAATCGAAGAACTGATCCGGCAATGCCATGATGAACAGGAAAGAAAAAGACTGGAAAAACAATGGTCCCAGCGGCTCATTCAATACAATCAACTGCTTTCTAAAAGAAAAATAAAAACGAATTCGTCTCTATTTAAAAGATATGAGCAGAAGATCGAAAAAAGGATCATCGGATCAAACGGTAATTCTTGATGTAAAGAAGTCATAACTTTGGTTTAAACGTAGGAAAAAACCATCGTGATTTCAATGAATTGTCCTTTTTGCGTTAAGGTTTGTCAAATTTAGTCGATATTAAAAATAGCAGTACGTTCATTGGCGGTCCATGACAATAGAAATAGAAATTTAGTAAATAGGGTGAGAATGATGGATAAGACAACAATTATTGGAGTAATACTCGGAATTATTGCCATCGGAGTCGGTATGGTGCTTAAGGGGGTCAACGTTTCGGTATTAGCGAATCCTGCCGCTTTTTTGATCATTATTGCAGGGACTATAGCTGCTGTGACCATCGCTTTTCCAACGAACGAAATAAAAAAAGTTCCAAAATTGTTTGCGATTATTTTTAAAGAGCAAAAATTAATGAGTCGGCTTGAGGTGATTCGTTTGTTTTCGGAGTGGGCGGAAATTGCCCGCAGAGAAGGTCTTCTTGCCTTGGAAGCAAGACTGGACGAGATAGAAGACCCTTTTTTGAAAAACGGTTTGAGTCTGGCCGTCGACGGCCAAAATGCCGACTATATCCGCGATGTCTTAACAGAAGAGATTGAAGCAATGGAGGAACGCCACAAAGTTGGAATTTCCATTTTTTTGCAGGCGGGTACATATGCTCCTTCGCTTGGGGTGCTTGGAGCGGTAATCGGATTAATAGCTGCCCTCGGAAATATGTCGGATACGGATGCATTAGGGCATGCCATTTCGGCAGCATTCGTGGCTACCATGTTAGGGATTTTTACCGGATATGTATTGTGGAATCCATTTGCCAATAAATTAAGACGAAAATCGCAGCAAGAAGTTCAATTAAAAGAAATGATGATAGAAGGAATTTTATCGATCATCGAAGGAGAGGCCCCTCGCACTATTGAACAAAAATTGTCTTCTTTTTTGCCTCAAGAGGAACGAAAGAATATGATGATGGAAGCGGAAGGTGTCGGTCAAAATGGCGAAGCGTAAAAAAAAGAATGACGATGAGCATATGAGCGAATCTTGGCTGCTTCCTTATTCGGACTTATTAACTTTGCTTTTGGCGCTATTTATTGTCCTTTTTTCCATGAGCGCGGTCGATGCGAAAAAGTTTCAAAAATTTGCTCAGACTTTTAATGATATATTTCAAGGCAGCACAGGGGTCATGGATTTTTCCGATACGATTCAAACTCCGGTTCCGTCCCCCGACGGTAAGGCGAATAAAGATGACATTCTGAACAAAAAAGATGAAAAAGAATTAAAACAAGTAGAGGGAAGAATCAATCAATATATCGAAAAAAAACATTTGACGAATAAAATTACCACGTCCTTGACAAGCGAGGGACTTTTGTTGAGAATTCGAGATAATGTATTATTCGACTCCGGAAAAGCGACCATTCGGAAAGAGGACGTTCAAATGGCTAGAGAACTGTCAAATTTACTTGTCATGAATCCTCCTCATCAAATCATTATCAGCGGACACACCGATAACGTTCCGATTAAAACGGCTTCATTTGAATCCAACTGGGAATTAAGCGCTATGAGGGCCATCAATTTTATGAAAATTCTTTTGGAAAATCCGAAATTGGACCCGCGCCAATTTAGTGCCAAAGGATACGGCGAATACCAGCCGGTTGCAGACAACTCTACCCCGGAAGGAAGGGCTAAAAACCGACGCGTCGAAGTACTCATTATGCCGATCAATCAACAGAAGAACGTACAGCAATAAGCATAATGTTTGTTTAATAAACAAAAGAAGGGGTACAATAAATATCGGATAAAGTCGTAAAGGAGGAGAACAAACGATGGGTAAAAAAATTGCCGTATTGGTAACAGATATGGTGGAAGACTCTGAGTACACTGAACCTGTAAAAGCCTATAAAGAAGCAGGCCATGAAATTGTCAATATTGAAAAAGAAAAAGGGAAAACGGTAAAAGGCAAACATGGCGACGCTGTTATTACGATCGATGAAAGCATCGATAACGCGAAAGTGGAAAATTACGATGCTTTGTTGATCCCGGGAGGATTTTCACCAGACATATTACGTGCCGATGACCGGTTTGTTCAATTTGTTAAAGATTTTATGGATTCTAAAAAACCGGTATTTGCGATTTGCCATGGTCCACAGCTCCTCATCACGGCGAAAGCTCTGGAAGGAAAAACGGCTACTGGCTATAAATCCATTCGTGTTGATATGGAATACGCCGGCGCTCATTATAAAGATGAAGAAGTGGTTGTAAGCGACAACCAATTAGTAACGAGCCGGACACCAGACGATATTCCGGCGTTTAATCGCGAATCCTTGAAACTTTTGCAATAGAACATTTTTACGACATGAAGAAGGCATTAGTCAAGGGTTTGACTTGCTGACACGACGAGAAATGATTGTGTCAGCGAGTCAAACCCTCCATTTTTTTTGTAAAAGTAAAGAAAAAAAACATATAATAAACATAGAATATTGAAACATATCATTGTGCGTTTCCTTAAACTTGAGAAATGAAACGGAGCAAAAAAGAAAGGTAGGATTTTCATGATCGTATTGAAATCTCCACGTGAGATTGAAAAAATGCATGAAGCGGGAAAGCTTCTTGCTTCCACCCATAAAGAAATAGCTAAACTGATTAAGCCGGGAGTGACAACTTGGGACATTGAAGTTTTCGTGGACGAATATTTGAAAAAACACGGAGCGACACCGGAACAAAAAGGATATCGTGGCTACGAATATGCAACTTGCGCGAGCGTCAACGATGAAGTATGTCATGGATTTCCCCGGAAACAAGCGTTAAAAGAAGGAGATATTGTCACGATTGATATGGTGGTCCGGTTAAACGGCGGGCTGGCAGATTCGGCTTGGTCTTATGCTGTTGGAGAAGTCGATCCACAAACCCAAAAATTATTAGATGTAACGAAGACAGCGTTATATAAAGGAATCGAACAGGTGAAAATAGGAAATAGAATTGGAGATATTGGCCACGCTATTCAAACTTATGTGGAGGCGGAAGGTTTTTCTGTCGTTCGAGATTTTATCGGCCATGGAATAGGTGCGGTCATTCATGAGAAACCGGATGTTCCTCATTTCGGCTTCCCTGGAAAAGGTCCGCGCATAAAAGAAGGGATGGTCTTTACGATTGAACCGATGGTGAACATAGGCCATTGGGCAACGAAAATGGACGCTAATGGCTGGACGGCTAGAACAATGGATGGATCGCTGTCTGCTCAATATGAGCATACGATCGCTGTTACAAAGGACGGAATTCTCATACTAACCGATCAAGAGGAAGAAAAAACTGCCGGCTCCCACTAAACCGGCAGTTTTTCCTTACTTTCTCAAATATCCGAGTTCTTCCACAATCGCTTGCATCTCATTAGGGCTGAAATGATTTTTTCTCTGTACTAGTTCATAAATTTCTTTTAGTTCTTCATATTTGTCGGAACTAAAATTAGTAGATTTTAAAGCATCACCGTTGACCATTTTTAGCTTTTCTTTAATCTTTTCCACCATAAACTCAATATTTTCTAATGTGTTTTTTGAGAGATCCACTTGATCCATCCTTTCCCTTTTCGGCTAGTACTTATTCATATATTTTCATGTTTTTTCATTCCTGTCAAACCGAGCGAGAAGAGACAGGATCTATGGTTTGAAAGCCGAAAGGTCGCTTTCGATCGTGTTCTATGAACAATGACAAAGAAATACCACTATTTCTTTGTCGTTTTTCAATGAAAAATTTTGTAGAATAATGATAATACCATTTGCTTTAAAGAAAGGAAGGGTTGGATTGATTCACGTCTTGTTTGTCTGCTTAGGAAATATTTGTCGTTCTCCCATGGCTGAGGCGATGTTTCGCGACATGGTAAAACGAGAAAAGTTAGATCAAAAAATTGCGGTTGACTCAGCCGGCATCGGCGGCTGGCATATCGGAGAATCTCCTCATCATGGAACGTTGTCCATATTAAAAAAATATCAAATTAACCATGAAGGGCTTGTCGCCCGCCAAGTACAGCGAGAAGACTTAAACAAATTCGATTATATTGTGGCGATGGATCAAAGCAACGTGGATGATTTACATAAGCTTGCTGGAGATGCTTCCACTACACACATCATTCGTTTGCTTGACTTAGTGGAAGAATCTGAGCAAAAGGATGTGCCTGATCCTTATTTCACCGGTAATTTTGAAGAGGTTTATGAGTTGATCAAAAAAGGCTGCGACCGTCTGCTTGCGCTAATTAAAAAGGAACATAACCTTTAAGGGGGTAAAAAAATGGGGAGAAATAAATTCTTTGTAGGAATGTTTATCGGTGCTGCCGCAGGGGCTGCTGTCAGTTTATTGGACAAGTCCACACGCTCTAAAATGTCTAAAGTGTGCCAATATGTTGTCCAAATCGCAAAAGATCCAAATCGCATCATTTCTTCCACTAAGGAGATAGTAGAAAAAGCTAAAGAAACGGTCAAACAAGTGAATGAAGATGTTGGCTTTATCCGTGAAAAAGTGGAGGATCTTCGTGATTTAACACCGCAAGTGAAGGAATTGCTGACGGAAGCAAAAGATACGTTTTTGCCTGAAAAAAAGGATGCATCCTATCAAGACATCCATAACGAAAAGGAAACGACGGAAAGCGGAAAGTAGTGGACTATGGTTGGGATCGGTGCGCTGAAGGGTATCTGGATGAAAAGGTCATGAAAGGCTCTTGAACGGTCAAAAAGATAACAGAGAGCAATAAGCGAACAGAATGATAAAGCCGGAGCTGCTGAACCTGAAAATCCGCTTGATCGATTCCATAACTTCAATACGTTTTATGCAGCAACTCATAAAAAAAGGGGAGCGTTTTGGCCGCTCCCCTTTTCGATTTCTCGTTTTTTAATAAGCTTTTAATTCTTGTGCTTCGAACGCTTTTTCTTTTGGAGATTTCAAAAGCCGAAGCCCGTTTAAAATCACTAAGATCGTGCTTCCTTCGTGACCGATCACTCCGAAAGGAAGATCGAGAATTTGAAGGAAGTTGGAGCAAATTAACAACATAATGACTGCGATCGAAAAGACGATATTTTGTTTTACGATTTTATTCATTCTTTTGGAAAGCTGAATCGCATTGGCAATTTTGGCTAAATCATTTTTCATCAAAATAATATCAGCCGTTTCAAGCGCTGCGTCTGTTCCTTCTCCCATGGCAATTCCAACGTTTGCGGTTGCTAAGGCAGGGGCGTCATTAATGCCGTCGCCAACCATTGCGACCGTCCCGTATTTTTCCATAATTTTTTTCACATAGTCCGCTTTGTGCTGGGGCAGGCATTCGGCAATATAACCGTCTAAGTGAGCTTCTTTCCCGATGGTGTACGCTGTTTTATCGCTATCTCCGGTCAACATAATCGTATAAATTCCTTCTTGGCGCAGAAGATCAATGGCTTTTTTGGCATCGGGCCGAATGCTGTCTTTCAAAGCTAAGAGAGCAGCAATTCCGTTCGAATCGCGGACAAAAACGACGGTTTTTCCTTCTGACGCCAACTCTTTTGCTTTTCCATTTGCGAAAGAAAGCGCCTCATCCTTACCGACGAATTCCGCTTTGCCGATTTTCCATTCTTCGCCTCCCATCGCTGCCTTTACACCAGAACCGGCCACGTCTTCCAATTGGTCTACTTCTAAAAGCGGAATTTCCTTGTCTTCGGCAAATTTTACGATAGCCTGTGCAAGCGGATGATTCGATTGATTTTCAATTGAAGCGGCCATTTGAATAAGACGCGCTTCTTCTAAGCCGTTCCGGACAATGATGTCTGTTACTTCCGGTTTTCCTTTTGTCAGCGTACCGGTCTTGTCAAATGCGATTGCTTTTAAATGGCTTAAATTTTCTAAGTGAACACCGCCTTTTACCAAGATTCCGTTCCGGGCGCCATTAGAAATAGCCGCAAGAGTAGCGGGCATAATGGATGCGACTAGGGCGCACGGAGAAGCGACAACTAAAAGAACCATTGCGCGATAGAACGTTTCATTCCAACTCCATCCAAACAAATAATGAGGTAGAAACATCATCAGCAAGACAACCGCCAACACGACTTTGACATAGTGCCCTTCGAATTTTTCAATAAAAAGCTGTGAAGGTGATTTTTCGCTTTGAGCAGATTGGACAAGCTCAATGATTTTTTGGAATAGAGTTTCATTCGATCGTTTCGTAATTTCAACAGTAATGGAGCCATTGATATTGACGGTTCCGGCAAAAACTTCTTCACCCAGTTGTTTCGTTACGGGCATGGATTCCCCAGTAATCGCCGATTCATCTACAGAAGAGCTTCCCTTTACGATCCGGCCGTCAGAAGGGATACGTTCACCCGGTTTCACGATAATCAAGTCGCCGATATTAAGACTGGAAACGGGAACTCTTTCTAAATTTCCGTTGGTGATTCGCCACGCTTCTTCTGGCTGCAGATCCATTAAGGAAGAGATTTCTTTTTGGCTTTTATTCATGGTATACGTTTCTAAAGCTCCGCTGACAGAAAAAATAAAAATTAAAACAGCTCCTTCTGTCCAGTATCCGATGCTCGCTGATCCGATGGCTGCAACAATCATTAATATTTCTACATTTAATTCTTTATTTTTTATGGTTTCTTCAATGCCTTCTTTTGCTTTGGCAAACCCGCCGATAGCAAACGCCAGCAGGTAGAGCACACTTGGAACCAGTCCGGCATGATTATTTTCCGTTATCCAAGCTGCTAAAATAAGCAAACCGCTTAATAAAGCTGCCATTAATTCAAGATGCGGTTTCAGTTTCTCCAACTTCGCCATTTTCGTTTGAACGATTTTTTTATTTGTCAAAGCATTCGCATCTGCGCTCATCGTGACCCTCCTTGTTTAATTGAAAATAAACTCTTTTTAATTGAGAATAATAATCACCTTCATTATATTGATAATAGCATTAAAATAAGTAATATAAGGTGATTAATATATTTTTTAAATTAAAATTATTATAATGTAGCTATATATTAACATATATTGTTTCAGATGTGAAGAATAAAAACCAGAAAGATTTCTTATATTGAAAAAGCGGGATAGAACTCATTCCAGAAAAAGAACTTTCGATTCGGAAAAAGGGGTTGCATCTTCTTTACAAGCAATGAAATTGAAAATAATGAATAGTGATAAAAAGGCAAGACAAAAAAATTTGATGTATAATGTATAAAAATGGTATATTCAAAAATGTTATGAAAAAGGGACTAAAAGCTTAACGGCTTTCATAAGAAGTGAAAAAATTTATAATAGAAACTTGGAAAAACATCTGACAAGCCTTTTTAGCGTTTTGCTTAAGACCAACCTTCTTGGAAAAATTCAATACCGGATTCCTGTACTCGTGAAATTATTTAGAAAGAAATGAGGTTTGTTTATGAATAAGATTTTTGCCATTATGGTATTTGCCGGGGTTCCTTTGTCCGTTATAGGGGCTCTGCTTCATTGGCCAGCTGTCATGATGTTTGTCGTTTATTGTTTCACCATTATTGCATTGGCCAGTTATATGGGCAGAGCGACAGAAAGTTTGGCCATTATTGCCGGGCCCAGAATTGGCGGACTTTTAAATGCGACATTTGGAAATGCCGTTGAATTAATTATTTCTATTTTTTCTTTAAAAGCGGGTCTTGTTGAAGTTGTATTGGCTTCTTTGACTGGTTCGGTTTTAGGAAATCTGCTTTTAGTTGCCGGGCTTTCCTTTTTTTTAGGGGGACTGAAATTTAAAAGGCAAAAGTTTAATGTGTATGACGCCAGACATAATTCCGGGCTGTTAATGTTTGCTGTCATTGTGGCCTTTGTTATCCCGGAAATTTTTTCATTAAAGATGACTGGAGACAAAACTTTTTCATTAAGCATTGGGATTGCAGTAATCATGATTCTCTTGTACTTGGCTGCCTTGTTCTTTAAATTGGTTACTCATCGCGGAGTGTATCATTCCACACAAGAAAGTCAAGAAGAGCATGAAGAGCCGGAATGGAAAAAAGGGAAAGCCATGGTTATATTGGCGTTGGCGACGATTGCAGTGGCTTACGTTTCTGAAAATCTGGTACATACATTTGAAGTTGTGGCGGACAAATTCGGCTGGAGTGAATTGTTTATCGGGGTCATTATAGTCGCCATAGTCGGAAATGCAGCGGAGCATGCTTCTGCCGTTCTTATGTCCATGAAAAATAAAATGGATATCGCAGTGGAAATTGCCATCGGCTCTACACTCCAAGTAGCTATGTTTGTAGCGCCGATATTGGTGCTTGCATCGATGTTTTTTGAACATTCTATGCCGTTAATCTTTACGTTGCCAGAATTAATTTCCATGGTCACGGCCGTCTTGTTGACGATTGTCATCCAAAACGACGGAGAGTCGAACTGGTTTGAAGGGCTGACATTAATAGCCGCCTATTTCATAATGGGAATAGGATTTTATTTGCTGTAGCGAACAAAATCTGGTATGGAAGAATAAGCAGTGATTAAAAATTCTATTTTTATGAAAGAGATTGGTCTATTCTCAAACGCTGACAATTAGTCAGCGTTTTTCATTTTCATAAGCTTTTTTACCTATAATAGCCGTTCTCTTTTTTCTTGAAAAAGGGATAGGAAAAAGAATATGGGAAACTCTATAAAAAAGTAGACATCGAAGAGAAGGGAGTAAAGCATTCATGAAAGTGTACCGCATTGTCCTGATAACTTTCTTTCTATCCCTGTTCACCGTAACGGCTGCGGAGGCGGCCAAAAAAAGCGATAATCGGCATTATCAAATGCCTTCATCTGTGATGAATATAGCGAAAGAAAACACCTATCCGAACCCGACGCAAGATCTCCCATCTTTGCAGCCAAGCGAATTTACGAAGGATTTGCTGAGTACATCTAAAGTGAAAATTGAAAATCCCGATTTAATTCGAATGTTGAATGAAACATCCATTAACAAAACACCCTTTGCTATCGGATTGAGAGCCACTATTTATTTGGGGGAATGGCCTCTGAATTATGAATCGAGCGAAACGGTTCCCAATTGGGAATATCAAAAAATCAATACGAATTATTTTGATAACCGCGGCGGTAATGCCAATTACAAAATCCATTATGTACAGGAAATGCAAAAACAGATCAAAGGCGGTTTAACCGCTAAAATTCCTCATGCAGATGATGTTCAAAAAATGATGATGCTGACTGCGGCACAAAAAACAAAACTTCCACTTTCATTTTCAACAACTATTGGAGCCGGTACGAAAAAAAGCCAGGTTTATAATATCCCGGCACAAAGGCTTGGCTATTTATATGCATACGCACCCGCGGTGAATGAAAAAGGAAAAGTTACGTATGGAGAAGTATTTATTGTACTGAAAGGAATGAAAAGATCGATTGTTGTCAAGAATGTAACCTCACAAGGAATTGGAGCGTGGATTCCCATTCAGGACCATGTGACGTTTGCCTTCGTCACATCGAGCGAACCTAAATAGAAAGAATAATGAAGGCCAGAACCAAAGCAGGAGGATGAACCATTATCATCCGCTTGTGTTAGGTGTCTGGTCTTTTGTTGGAAACAGGGTTTCTTGCGATGCAAATTGCTTTTTTGAAAAAGCTTGATTATGATAAAAAAGAAGGGAGAGAAAATAGTGGGGAAAACAATTTATGATACAAATAAACAGCTGAGCTATTTAAAAGAGAGACTGAACATGTTTTTGACGGTATTGGATTCATTGGAACCAGAATCAACGGATATTGAAGATATCGATCGATTAATTCAAATCGTCGAGGAAATAGAAGAAAAATACAAGCAGTTTCGTGACAGATAGCAGCCGTTTTTTTTTTTCGGCTGCTTGATTTATTTTAAGGGATAGGTTCTTTTTTCCACTTATGAACGTTTCACCCATTTAGTGCTGCATGAAAAAAGAAGAGCTTTGCAAGGCATCTTTCGTGACTGCAAGCACGGCGTTTCCATAAACTTTTTTGTAACCGATTCCATATTTGTCTTTTCAACCTTCAGCTCACAAAGTATAATGATAGGGGGAATTTTTTGTCTATTTTGTCAATACATATTTTTTGCAGTAAAAGGGAGAGGGGAAAACATGGATTTCGAAAAGTTTAAAGAGAGTATGTACCAATTGATTGTAGAGACTTCCACTAATTTGCCAAAAGATGTCCGCCGAGCCATTTTGGCTGCTAAAAGGAAAGAAAATGCCGGTACAAGAGCGGCTATGAGCTTAGCTACTATTACCCAAAATATTCAAATGGCCGATGACAATGTTTCGCCTATTTGCCAAGATACGGGACTGCCTACTTTTAAAATCAAAACACCAGTCGGAGTGAACCAAATCAAGTTAAAACAGGCGATTTATGAGGCGATCGAACAGGCGACAAAAGATGGGAAATTGCGTCCTAATTCGGTCGATTCCTTAACGGGCAAGAACTCCGGAAATAATATTGGAGCCGGGACGCCTGTCATTAAATTCGAGCAGTGGGAAGAAGATTATATAGATGTCCGTTTGATTTTAAAAGGCGGCGGATGCGAAAATAAAAACATTCAATACAGCCTGCCTTGTGAATTAGAAGGATTGGGAAGAGCGGGACGTGATTTGGACGGTATTCGTAAATGTATTTTGCATGCCGTTTATCAAGCTCAAGGACAAGGCTGCAGCGCCGGATTTATTGGAGTCGGAATCGGAGGAGATCGTTCATCCGGATATGATTTAGCGAAAGAACAATTATTCAGACCGGTGGATGATGTCAATCCGAATGAAGATTTGCGCAAGCTGGAAGAGTATATTATGGAAAATGCTAACAAGCTAGGAATCGGAACGATGGGATTTGGAGGAGAAACGACTCTCCTTGGCTGCAAAATTGGCGTCATGAACCGAATTCCTGCCAGCTTCTTTGTTTCCGTGGCTTATAACTGCTGGGCATTCCGCCGTCTCGGCGTTAAGATTGATCCGAATACTGGAGCCATTTCCGAATGGTTGTATCAAGATGGAGAAAAAGTCACTTTTGAACTATCGGAAGCAGAAAAAGAAACGGCAGCATCTAATGAAGATTCATCGAAAAGAAAAGTCGTCACTTTAGAAGCGCCGATTACGGAAGAACAAATACGCCAGCTGAAAGTAGGGGACGTTGTTCAAATTAACGGTATGATGTATACAGGCCGTGATGCCATACACAAATACTTAATGGATCATGATGCACCAGTTGATCTAAACGGTCAAATCATTTATCACTGCGGTCCGGTCATGCTGAAAGATGACGAAGGAAATTGGCATGTCAAAGCGGCTGGTCCGACTACTTCGATTCGCGAAGAGCCTTATCAAGGAGACATTATGAAAAAATTTGGCATCCGTGCCGTGATCGGAAAAGGTGGCATGGGACCGAAAACGTTGGCGGCGTTAAAAGAACATGGCGGCGTATATTTGAATGCTATTGGCGGTGCTGCGCAATATTATGCGGATTGCATTCAATCAGTAGAAGGCGTGGATTTAATGGAATTTGGCATTCCTGAAGCCATGTGGCATTTAAGAGTGAAAGGATTTACAGCCGTTGTCACGATGGATTCCCACGGAAATAGCTTGCATGAAGATGTGGAGAAATCTTCATTGGAAAAATTGGCGCAATTGAAAGAACCAGTATTTCAATAATCCTAGTCGGGAGGGTGGCTTTTCGTCATCCTCTTTTTTTATTTTACAACTTACAGAAAAAGGAATGGAAAAGTCGGCATGAATCCTTTTTTTTCACAAAAAATAGGCAAGACAGATCCTATATTTCATGGCAGGAAAGCAACAAGAAATACGTTGTAAAGGAAGGATAACATGCGAAGACGTACGCTGATAGTATGGATAAGCGCGCTTTTGCTGGCATGTTTCATGGCGACGCCTGCATCGGCGCTTTCTAATCAACCCATTCACTGGGGATTTAAAAAAGCTCAAAACGGAAAACCGGCAGAAGCGGGACAGGAATATGACGAGCTGTTGGCCAAGTACGGCAGTTATTATAAAGGGCCAAGCAACAAAAAAATTCTTTATTTAACGTTTGATAATGGATATGAAAATGGCTATACAGCTCAAATTCTAGACGTGCTCAAAAAAGAACATGTGCCGGCCGCCTTTTTTGTAACAGGCCACTATTTAAAAACAGCCCCCGAACTGGTGCAAAGAATGGTGAAAGAAGGGCATATCGTTGGAAATCATTCTTGGAGCCACCCTGACTTAACGCAAGTGAGCGACGAAAAACTAAAGCTGGAATTAAAGAAAGTAAAAGAGGAAACAGCCAAATTGACGAAGCAAAAAGAGATGAACTATATGCGTCCACCGCGGGGGATTTTAAGTGAGAGAACATTGGCTTTGGCGAAAGAGGAAGGATATACCCATGTTCTTTGGTCGCTTGCATTTGTCGACTGGCAGACCAATAATCAAAAAGGGTGGAAATACGCCTATCAAAACATCATGGCTCAGGCTCATCCGGGCGCGATTTTATTGCTTCATACTGTATCGAAAGACAACGCAGAAGCTTTAGAAAAAGTCATCCAAGATTTAAAAAAAGAAGGCTATCAATTTAAAAGCTTGGATTATTTAACAAAAAGCCAAAACAAAAAGAAGTGATCCCATAACCCCCACCAGCAGCGGACTATGATCGGGATTGAGTTGGCTCTCGCAAACCATATTTTTGGGGAGGTGTCGTCCATAAATTTGGATAGAAGGACTGGTTGAAATAACCACCCTATAAATATGGTAAGTGTTGGAAATGCCTAAACTGTTTAGAAATGATCTCGGTATTGAACCGGGGTCATTTTTAAATTCCTTTTGACAACAACCATGATGATGCTTTTGACTGCTTTAATGCTTACAGTTTCACATCTTTTAGATTTTACTTCACCCTTTAAATAGCAGAATAAGAATTCAGTTGAGCATTATCCCGACCATTTCCTTTCTAAATATTTGATGAATCCCCTCATTTATTACTTTATATTGAAAAAAGGGATAATTGTAATGGAACCCTTTTTTTGAATGAAGGAACGCTTCAGGGCAAATTGATTTGAATATAGCTTCTTTAAGTTTTTCTAAGGTTCTAAAAACAATATCTATCTATAAAGAAGCGGATAAATAATGGGTAAGTATCTCATTTGTACTTCCATTGAATACAGGATAAATAGTCTGTTTGACCATATGCATATATAGATAAGACATTTTTTATCAAAGGGTTCGCCTCATAGGTAAATCGCCAACGATCTAAGCATTATTAACAGTTTTTTATTTTGAATACATAGAAAAACCCGAATAAGGAGCACAGTTTTCATTCTTGTCCAATATTCGGGTTATGGTTCATCAATCAACACCTTTTTTTATTTAATAAACAGTTTATTCAATTAACTGAAGGGGATAGGTTAATGTTTTCTACATTTTTTTCTTAAAAATTCGCAATGAAATAAAGAAAATGATAACGCCTACGCACAAAATGATAAATTGTATTCCTGGTTCTCCCTTAGTTATGACATCATAAAAAGTCCATATTAATAGAGCTAAGGAATAGAAATAGGATAAAATTTTTGTCGATTTATCAGCTTGATATCGTTCCATTTCATCCGCTTTCCTCATTTTATTTTTCCCTCCCATATAAAAATAACTCATCTACAGTGGTATTGAGGACTTTGGATAACTTAAATGCTAACTCTAAAGTTGGATCATACTTGTCATTTTCAATGGCATTTATAGTTTGCCTTGTTACATTACATTGTTCAGCTAATTGGGCTTGAGATAGCATTTTTTGTTCTCGAAGCAATCGAATTCGATTCTCCATCACGTTAACCGTCCTTTTTTTATAATACTTAATACTTGTTATGTCAAAAGTTTTTGACATATTTATTATATAATTTTCAGACAAAAGTGTCAAAAGTTTTTTGCATGATTGAACGAAAGGCTTGGGTTAGGATGTCCTCTTTCATATATATCAATACTTAGTTTTTTCTTTACATGGGTAAGATAAAGAGGAAGTCGAAAAAGAAATACAGAACGTTTGCGCAGCCATTGATGTATCTCTAAGTAAGTAGGAGACGATATAACAACATAAGGTTAATTATGAACAACTAAACTACACACGAGTCGATGTTTGATAAGGTCGATTGTTACATTAAAGCTTTGCCACCGAGGCAACCATTTTTAAATAATAACTTTCATTCTTTCTTCGAGAGGCCACATTTCTTTTTCTTTCTACCGTCAGTTGGATCTTATCCGCCCTTTAAGCATCCAGTGATGACCTTTTTGATAAAATCACCTACAAGGCGATTCCGGTAAGTGCTTGAAGACTTTTCACAAATTTTTTGCCATAACTCCAATATGTTACGGATTTTCTCTGAATAGGTAGACCTGCATTTTTACTAAATATTTCAATTAGATTAGACGTTTGGACAAAGATTTCTAGTGCTATCAACTCACAGAGGAAAACATAACAGCATTTATGTAAAAAACTTTTTACTTAATGTATTTTTTTATATATAATGAATGTAAAGAATTTTTTACCTTCCCATTATTTTTCATTAGATTTTCTAATAAACTAGTAAATTAACAATTGCAGATGTTTATTGCTTACGAAATTTTATAATTGCCCAGTCTTAACAAAAAGTGATTGAGAATAAACAGTTCTCTTATCAACTTTTTGTTTTTTATGGCTCTATGTCAATTGTTGGGGTACACTTATCGAAGTGCCCCTTTTTTTGTAGTTGACTAGATGAGTGAACATAAAGCTTTATTTCTTAGTCTCTTAAAGTTCCGAATGCCATATGACATTCGTTTGATGACTTTTATCTTGTTGTTGATCCCCTCAATAAATCCATTCGTGTAAGGGAAGAGAAAGGAATTTAAGATCTCCTTTTCCCAGTTTTTGAATGTTCTTTTCATGTATTGATATTCTTCGAGTCCCGATTCCTCTATGACCTTATAGAGGTGCTCAAGGTTTCTTTTGGCGTTTGTTTTGTCACTTTCCTTCAGCCACTTATGGAAGGTCTCTTTTACGATATAGGCCTTCTTTAAGTCAGGGGCCAGTGAAAAGAAATAGTTCAGCTGTTCCATTTCATCTGCATTCAAATGGGCATGTGGCTTATGAAGCAGATAACGCAACTTCTTCATGGATTTACGATCCTTCTCTTGAAAGTTTTTCTGGACTCTCTTCCTTACCCGTTCCAATGCCCAGACATTATGCCGAACATAATGGAATCGATCGACCACCAGAATCGGTTTATCAAAACTTTTCAAAGCGAGCGTCTTGTAGGGCTGCCACATATCCATGACCACCATCTGTATTTTCTCCCTTGGAAGTGTACGGAAGTATTCCTTTAGGGTGGATAGATTCCTGTTAGGAATGATATCGTAAACCCTTCGGTTTACAGGATCGCCAATGATACATTGGTACTTGCCCGTTTCAGAAGTCCCTTTCAATTCATCAATGGCCAGAACTTTCGGGAGGGCCTTATTGTCATAGGAATAGTACTTGTCAAAGAGCCGAATGACGGTGGAATGCCCAAGTCCTGTTTCCTTGGCAACCTGCTTAAAGTTATACTCCCTCACTTTAACCAAAAGAGCTTGGAGGAGTCGTTTCGTGTGGCGCTGGTAACGTTCTAGAAAAGAATAGGGTTCGTAGAACCGTTTTCCACAGGACTTACATCTGTATCGTCGCTTTCTCAAGATGAGAAAGCAATATTTTTCAAAGACCTTTACATCACGAATCTTTTGAATCCGATCATCATGGACAGAGGAAGTTTCCTTCTGACAGCAGGGGCTTTTTTGAACTTTTACAGGCGTTTGAATATGGATTTCAAAGTGAGTGATTTGGTCCACTACATGAGTGATTTCAACATCTTCTAACCCAAGCAGTTTTGTGATAAAATGAGAATGCATTTACGAAATCTCCCTTTCTATGTAGTCGGCCAACTATCATTTTAAAGGGAGATCTTCGTAAGTGCTTTTATTTTGTCTGAAAAGTCTCTTAACCCCAACATTTAGTATAGAACCTAAAAAATTTCTATCCAAAATTTTGTGTTTTTATAGTTAAAACTAACAATTTTATGAAATTTTATAAATAATCTGTAAAAATATTGTAAAATAGATGGTTGTTTGGTAATATTTTCTATGATTTGTTAGAGATTTTGTGTGATAAAAAGGGGGGATCTTTTTAAATTTTTTTCCGTTTTTTAAAAGTTTAATGGAAGGAGGCATAGTCCATAAATAAGGGCGTAATATTATGGAATTGGAACGGACAGAAAAAGTAAATACAAAAAAGAAATGGATCGTGGCCGGGATTGCTGTTTTAATCCTCTTGGTGGTCGCGATAAATGTGATTTTTATGGAAAAAAGAAAGAACGAGACAAAGTCCGTTCAGCTGATGAGTGTCACAAAAAGACCAATTAGTAATACGAAACTGATTTCCGGCCAAGTTGTGCCAGGAAAAGTAGAAACAATTTATCTCGATCCTTCCAAAGGGAAGATAAAGGAAATCTATGTAAAAGAAGGCCAAGAGGTAGAAAAAGGCCAAAAGCTGTTCACTTATGAAAATGATGACTTAAATCTACAATTAAAACAAGCAAGCATTGATAAAAAAATAACGATGTTGAATTACAATCAAGTGAACGACAAAATCAAAGCTTTGGAAAAAGAAAAAAAGGCTGCAAGCGACAATTCATCATTAGAATCTCAATTAGAGGAGCTGGAAAGTCAGAAAAAAACCATTGAGTTAGAAATGGAAAAAAATCAATTGCAAGAAGAAGAATTACAAACCAAATTAAATCAATTAACGATACATAGTCCTATAAATGGTTATGTGAAAAATTTGCATCAAGATTTAGAAGAAAGTACTGGGATTACAGATGAAGGAACTTCTTCAGAAACGATGGGTCTTCAAGGAACGCCTATCATGAATATTGTCTCGAAAGAACCATTTCAAATTCAAGGAACTTTAACGGAATTGCAAAAAGCACAAATACAAGCTAATCAGCCGATTAAAGTAACTGCTAATGCTGTACCCAATAAATCTTGGAATGGGAAGATTGTAGAGGTAAGCGAGTTCCCTGCAGCAACTAATCCAGGAACTGGACAGTTTTCCGGAGAAGCAGGACAATCGACGTCCAATCTTTCTTATTATACCTTTAAAGCAAAACTTCATTCTCAAGAGGGATTATCTCCAGGGTATCATGTAGCCATTCAGGTCGTCTTGTCCTCTAAAAAAGTATTGACCGTTCCGCAAAACAGTGTTCAGGAAAAAGGTGGTTCTACCTTTGTATATGTCATGTCAAAAGGAAAAGTGCAAAAGCGGAACATTACTACTGGGATTAGCACGGGAGAATGGACGGAAGTAGTAGATGGTTTAAAAGAAGGAGAAAAAGTGGTGAAAAATCCTTCTCACACGATGGATTCGGGCATGGAAGTGGAGATTAAATGATTAGCTTAAAAAATATTCAAAAGAACTACTCACAAGGATCTTTAGAAGTTTCTGCTCTTCAAAATATCAACCTGGAGATTGAACAAGGGGAATTCGTTTCCATCATGGGGCCATCCGGTTCAGGAAAATCGACACTTATGAATATTATCGGTTGTTTAGATCGTCCCACTAGTGGAAGCTATATCCTTAATCATATCGATGTTTTGAAGGCAGAAGAATCCAAAATGGCTCTTATTCGAAATCAATATATCGGATTCGTATTTCAACAATTTCACTTGCTGCCTCGTTTATCAGCTTTAGCCAATGTCGAACTCCCTCTTCTCTATGGCGGAATGAGAAAAAAAGAAAGACAAAGACGTTCGATAGAAGCCTTAGAAAAAGTGGGATTGGCTGATCGTATGAATCATTTACCTAATCAACTATCGGGAGGACAAAAACAGCGTGTGGCGATTGCTCGAGCGATTGCGACCAAACCAACGTTAATTTTGGCCGATGAACCGACAGGAGCTTTAGATTCTACCGCTAGTGAGCAAATCATGAACATTTTTACTCAATTAAACAAAGAAGGAATCACCATTATCATTGTCACACATGAAAAAGAGGTAGCTGCTTATACTTCACGCCATATCCATATTAAAGACGGAAAAATCATACAAGACGAGAGGTATAGTCTATGAATTTGTTAGATAGCATTAAAATAGCGCTCACTTCTATTCTCTCTCACAAAATGCGTTCTATTTTAACCATGTTGGGAATCATTATTGGGGTTGGTTCCATTATTGCGGTAGTAGCGATCGGACAGGGAGGCTCTGAAGCATTAAAATCCCAATTGGCGGGTTCGGGCAATAATACGTTAGAAATTCAATTTCAACCGGATGAGGACGAACTATCGGATCTATCTATAAATGACGCTCCTACTTTTACACAAGAGGACTTATTTCAATTAAGGAAGATACCTGAGATTTCTCACGTTATTCCTACTAATACAAGCATGGATTCGATTATGATTGGAGATAAACCAATCAATGCCAGTGTAACAGGAATTATTCATGACTATTTTGCGGTTCATTCGGTACAAGTAACAAAAGGACGCATGTTGTCTGAACATGATTTTTCTCAATCGAATAATGTTGTGATGATCAATGAGAAAGCAGAACAAGAATTTTTTAAAAGAGATCGTTCTGTCGGTTCCATTATTACGATCAAGGGGCAGCCGTTTCAGGTTGTAGGCGTTTATAAGACGGGAAATCCATCATTTGGATTGGATTCACCAGAAGTGCTTTTACCGATATCCATTTGGCCTGCGCTATTCGGAACCGATGAAATTCAATCCGTTACCATTCAAACCAAGAATGTGAATCAATTAGAGCTTGCCGGTAAAAAAGCAGTCAATATGCTCAATCATACGAAATCAGCTGATCTAAAAGGGAAATATGTCATATTTAATCTGGAAACGTTAAAACAAGGGATTTCAAAAATAACGAATATTATGACCATGATTATCGCCGGGATTGCGAGCATTTCTTTGCTTGTTGGCGGAATAGGTGTGATGAATATTATGTTAGTATCCGTCACAGAGAGGACAAGGGAGATTGGGATCCGAAAAGCGTTAGGAGCATCAAGAGGAAAGATTTTATTACAGTTTTTGATTGAATCGATGATGCTGACCCTTTTAGGCGGAATAATTGGCATCGGTTTAGGAGTAGGGGGAGCTTACATCATATCCGCCTTTGCCCATTGGCCTCCCCTCGTATCGCCTCAAGTGGTCATAGGAGGAGTATTATTCTCCATGGTTTTAGGCATTATTTTTGGATTAATTCCGGCCAATAAAGCGGCTAAAATGGAACCCATTGAAGCTTTACGCTATGAATAATGGAAAGGAAGAGATCAGATGGAAACAAAAGTTGAAGTGAATCAAGAGATCATGAAAAAACCTTCTTTAAGCGGCATGATTTTTTCTCCAGTTGTTCAGTTTGAAAGAATGAAAACAAACGCGCCAATAGGGCTCCCTCTTTTTTATATGATGGTGTTGTTTGCGATTGCTGGAGGGATTGGCGGATATATAGGTTTAAACAGTACCGCTTTAAAGGAGTTGGATATTCACGTTCCGGCCGCTTTTACGATTGGAACAGCTGTTATAGGAAGCATGTTTTCAGGTATCATCGGTTTTTTATTAACAGCTCTATTTTACAAAATCTGCATGATGTTGATGGGGAATGATACAAAGTATAAAAAACTATTTGCCATTATAGTGTATGCAAGCGTGATTTCTGTCATAGGCGGTATTATAAATGAAATCATTAACCTCGCAGTAGGTGCAGACAAAGTCACTTCCTTTACAAGTCTTGCCCCTCTCGTTACGGGAAATAAAACGTTGCATGCCATAGCTCAAAACTTCGATATTTTTCGCATTTGGTACTATGTCGTTCTAGGGATAGGTTTGCATGTAGCAGCAGGATTAAGCAAAAATAAAGTGGTGATTCTTCTCGTTATTTTATTCGTCATCGTGGCCGGCATTAGCAGTTTAGGAGCATTCCTACCTGGTCAGTAAACACTGTATTAGTGATTTTTAGGAAAGTAGCAATTTCATATGAATTTTATTTAATTATATGGATGATTCTCTTCAAGTAAAAAGGTACCGTCAAGAATTTTGTGTAAGAGAGTATTCTCAGATACGTTTTTTTAATCTTGGAGGAGGTGTTTAGTTGTCTTATATGAGACTGAATATTCAGTCTCATATAAGACAACTTAGTCTCCCTAGACTCTGTTCTTCATGAATAAAATTTGGTCTTTCAGTATCTTTCTTCAAACATATCTTGAAGTGCCTTGTATGCCGTAGAAAACCCTTTAAGTTTTCTAGTGGACCATTTTTCATTCAAGTCCTGTACCGTTAAGAACGTGATTTTTTCTGCTGCTTTAATACTGGTTAAGCTGTTCATCGTTTTGAGTCGTTTACGTATATCTTTAATCGTTCGTTCAATCGCATTGGTCGTGTAGATGACACTACGAATACTGGTCGGATATTTTATGAATGTTAGGAGGACATCTAAATCCTGTTCCCAAGATTGGACTTCTCTAGGATACTTTTTAGACCACTTGTCTTTAAACTCATGAAAGGCTTGAATGGCTACGTCTCTTGTTATCGAACGATAGATCAGCTTTAGGTCTTCAGCCACTTCAAATTGGTCTTTTTTCTTTACCTTGTTTAACGTATTTCTTACTTTGTGGACCACACATCGTTGAACATCGGCTTTCGGATAGACGGCTTTAAAGGCTTCTTCAAGACTTGGGAGTCCATCAAAAACACCAAGTAAGACTTCATGAGCACCGCGTGTATAAAGGTCTAGGAGAATCTCTTGCCAGCCATGCGCGCTTTCTTGTCTCCAACGTAAAAGCCAAGAATTTCACGATAACCTTCTTCATTGACACCAAGAACAACGTAAATGACTTCTTTGGCATACGTATCAAGAATTATAGCTCTCATTGGTGTTTTTAGTATCATTTTCACGGGGGTGGCTTTTGCTTCCAGTGACAGCTACAATGGTTATTTTACTACCGCCGTTATGACAGCTGGTTCATTGAATGTAACGGATGGAAGTATTTCTGTTAAACACTCTCAAGAGTATACTTTAGGAAGAACTGTTTCTATACAGGCTTTCCGTAAAGGTTTGCTTGGCTAAAGTTATCAGAAGACTGTTGGTACAGTATCTTCAGATGTAACAGGTAAATCGTTAAGCACTAGTGGTCTTTCAGATGGTACCTACAAGTTAAAGTTTGTCGAAATAAGTGGCAAATGCATAGGATGTAGAGAAATCCATGTTTGGGGCAGTTGGAGCAATTAATATAGACGATTAATAAATCTATTTTTTTGTATAATTAAGATACCGTAATGAATTGAGGTGGATGAAGTGCTAACAAAAAATACACAGATGAATCGTGATCAAATAGAAATGATAGCTTTAGACCAACTTGTACCTGCAGATCATTTGGTTCGTAAAATCGACGCTGCGATTGATTTTTCATTTATCTATTCGCTTGTTCAAGACATGTATTCATCGGAAAGAGGTCGACCAAGTATTGATCCAGTTGTATTGATTAAAATGGCTTTCATCCAATATACCTTCGGTATTCGTTCCATGCGAAAAACTATAGAGGAAATCGAAACGAATCTGGCTTACCGTTGGTTTCTTGGATTTGGTTTTTATGATAAGGTACCTCACTTTTCAACGTTTGGGAAAAACTACGAGCGACGCTTTAAGGATACAGACTTATTTGAACAGATATTCTATCGCATTTTGAAAGAAGCTGCAGATAAGAAGCTGATAAGCAGTGAGCATGTCTTTATTGATTCTACTCATGTCAAAGCGAGTGCGAATAAGCATAAATTTGAGAAGAAAGTGGTTCGAAAAGAAACGAAAGCCTATCAAGCACGTCTACAAGATGAGATAAATGCTGATCGAGAAGCACATGGAAAAAAGCCATTTCCTCCAGATAAATTTGGGAAAGAAGAATATAAAGAAATAAAAGAAAGTACCACTGATCCGGAAAGTGGTTACTACGTAAAAGACGAGCGAACAAAACAGTTTGCTTACTCATTCCATGCTGCTGCGGATCGAAATGGCTTTGTTTTGGGGGCTATTGTAACGCCAGGGAATATTCATGACAGTTCCGTATTGGAGCCGCTTCTTGAAAAAGTCATAGAAAAACATGGAAAACCGGTTGTAGTTGCTGCTGACGCTGGATATAAAACTCCCGCCGTTGCCCAATACATATTTGAAAATGATATGACCCCTGCTTTACCTTATACTCGCCCTCGTACAAAGGATGGTTATTTCAAAAAACATGAGTATGTTTACGATGAATACTACGATTGTTATCTTTGTCCGCAAGGACAAGTGTTAAAATATGCAACTACGACGAAGGAAGGCTATCGTCAATATTTTTCTGATCCAGTCCAGTGTAAAGATTGTCCATTCCTCTCGAAGTGCACCCAAAGTAAGGAGCATAAAAAACTAATTCAGCGACATGTATGGGAATTTTATTTAGAGGAAGCTGATCATCTTCGGCATACACAAGAGAATAAGAGCATTTATGCAAGACGGAAAGAAACTATTGAACGTGTTTTTGCTGATGCAAAGGAAAAGCATGGTATGCGTTGGACAACCTTAAGAGGTCTAAAAAAATTGTCCATGCAGGCGATGCTAACTTTTGCTGCAATGAATTTGAAAAAGATGGCTTGCTGGACATGGAAAAGTCCAGCAATAACATAAAATAGACCCCTCTAGGGGTCTATTCCAAACATTTGAAAGCATAAAAGTGACAAAAGGCATCCGAATACACACATTCGGATGCCTTTTGTCTACACTCTGAAAAGAGATAGTTCTTTCTATCTCTTTTTTTTCTTAGACGGAATAAATAACGATGATGTATAAAATTTTGTGTCAATCATTTAGTTAGACCAAAAGAAAAAGGTAGGGTATTCTCTGATTTGGCAAAAATCTTAGAGAAAGGAGTACCCTACCTATGTCTAAAAGTATATCGAATATAGATTGGATGAATCAACTGGAAAACGTTATTCGTGAGTTTGTAAAGGAAAAATTAGAGCTGATCATGAAGGAAGAAATCCAGACTTTCCTCGAAATGGAACAAGAGGGAACGTCGAATAGAAGAAACGGCTATTACCATCGAAACCTAGACACGCAGTATGGTCGTATCGAAGGACTTTCTGTTCCAAGAGACCGAAACGGGGAATTTCAAACGCAGCTGTTTGCCCCTTACCAACGCCATACGGGCTGGCTCGAGGAAGCCATCATCAAGATGTATCAAAGTGGTATGAGTACGCGTGAAATTGGCAAGTTTATTGAACGAATTTTAGGCAAGGCCTATTCTCCTTCAACGATCAGTCGTATGACCGATATCGTGAAAGAAGACATTGAGAAATGGCACAAACGTCCCCTGAACAAACGTTATTCTGTCTTATATTTAGACGGATTGTATGTAAAACTTCGTCGCGATACCGTGGAGAAAGAAGTGATTTATGTGGTGTTGGGGGTCAACGAAGAAGGATATCGCGAAATTCTTGATTTTTTCGTAGGAGGACAGGAGAGTGCCTATGGATGGCAAGAGATTCTTCAACAGCTCTACAAAAGAGGCGTACAGGAAGTGCTTCTGGGCGTATTTGATGGCCTTCCGGGGCTAGAGGAAGCCTTTAAGGCTGTTTATCCGAAAGCCGATGTGCTGCGCTGTGTCGTTCACAAAGTACGTAATACCTTAAATCGTGTTCGGAAAAAAGATCAATTTGAAGTGGCAGAGGATCTCAAACTGATTTATCGCGCACCGAATAAGGAGATTGCGTTACAGATGTTTCAACAGTTTGAGTCGAAATGGTCGAACAAGTATCCGAGAGAAGTTCAATCTTGGGCCAATGAGTTGGATGTCCTCCTTACATTTATGGATTATCCAAGCAGTATTCGAAGTGTGATTTACACGACCAATGCCATTGAACGAACGATCAAAGAGATTCGGAAACGTCTAAAGCCGATGAACAGTTTGAGTAGTTTAGAAGCCGCTGAAAAAGTCGTGTATTTGACCATCCAAGATTTTAATGAGAAATGGGCAGGACGAAAATTACGAGGATTTGCTGAAGCCTATGAAGCCCTTCAACAAATGTTTGAAAAACGTTATAACTAACCAAATATTGTAAATGAACAAAATAAAGGGATTCTCCCTTTCCACACAGGAGACTGAATATTCAGTCTCCTGTGTGGAGGAAATCGAACCCCTATCCATTCCAAATCCATTTCAGAGATACCCTATCTATCTTGCATAACACAAAATTCTTGACGGTACCTAAATAACACTAACATTAAATTTAGGTTATAATAGACCTGAATTTTATTTAAGTTGGTGATTATTTATGCGTACCAAAAATAGATTAAATCCAATCGAATCAAAATACTTTAGACCCGAGATAACTAATTGTCCAGAATGTGGTAATAAATTAGTATACTGTCACCCTGTTTGGAGAAAAACAATTTCTACCCTAAAAGGTGAATTTAAAATCATAAATCTAGGATACCGATGTGAGAATAACTCCTGTTCTAATGACACCGTATATCGTTCAGCTGAAGCCGAACAATTAAGTATGAAGCACATTACTTATGGAATGGATGTCATCGCATATATCGGATATTTACGGTTTAAAGAACATAAGACTCGATCTGAGATAGCTACTATCTTATCGGAAAAAGAAGTAAAAATTTCTGAGAGGCAAGTACAGAAACTTTATGAAAGATATGCGTTATTACTGCGGGCAAGCGTTAAAGAAAATATGAAAGAGACATTAGAAAATATTGTGAAAGAACATGGAGGACTTGTCTTATCTATTGATGGTGTCCAACCCGAAAAAGGTAACGAAACATTGTATGTCATCCGTGAAGTTCTTAGTGGTACTATTTTAGCTGCACATAATTTAAAAAGCAGTGCTTCTCAAGAACTGATAGGTATTATTCAACCCATTTTAGACTGGGGTTATCCAATCCAAGGTTTTATCAGTGATGGGCAACAATCCATTCGTTTAGCAATTGAACAAATAGTTCCAGATATTCCGTATCAATATTGTCAGTTTCATTACTTTAAAGACATAGCCAAACCATTAGTTGAAAAAGATAGAAAACTAAAAACGAATATCAAAAAGAAGCTAAGGGGAATAAGGGAAGTTGAAAGAAAAATTGAAAATTCTCCATCTAAAAACATAGAAGAAGAGGTAGCAAGTGACTATATTGCGGCTATTCGATCCGTTCTTCTAGAAGATGGTAAGCCACCATTCGAATTACCAGGCACTTGTGTTTTTGAACGAACGAATGCGATTAAAGATTCGATTGAAAAATGCCTGGATAAAAAAGGGGACTCCTCTACTTGAAAATTTGTTCAGAATAGTCAGAAATGTGGATAACTATAAGGAAGATTATCAACTCGTAAAACGTTGGGATACACGATTTAAAAGGATTGCCACCATTATGGAACCTTCTGAGAATAAAACAAGTTTTTGGGTCGAAAACAGATTGAAGCAATATTTAAACCAAATGGAAAAAGAGCTTAATCGGAAAGAAGATCAACCGTTTGTAGAGAACCTATTAAAGTATAGTAAAGGATTTTGGAAAGGACTTTTCACCTTTTATGATTATCCACTTATACCGAGAACGAATAATGATTTAGAACTCTTTTTTAGAAGAATAAAGCAAAAACACCGAAGAATCACAGGTAGTCGGACTTGGAATCGATATATTATCCGACACGGTGAAAACATTGTATTTGTAGAAAATGTCTCTAATGAACAGGAAGGGCTACAAATGATAAAAAATGTTAATTATTCAGCATATAAAACTGAAGCGAATAAATGGGAACAACGTATTGGCGAGCATATAAAACAAAGAAGATTCAAAAAAGAACCAAATGAATATTTAAACACTATTGAAGAGAAATGGAAAAGGCACAACTAATTTATTGTGTTGGTTGTGCCGTCTAAGTTTTTTTTGAAGAGGTGAAGATAATGACTGTTAAAATATTAAAACAAATCGGTATTTTTTTAGTGTGTTTGATTGCTTCCCAATTTATCATGTATTACTTTGTAGATGATTATATTATTAATGTTGTTTCAAGTGCCATTATTTTTATTTCAGGTAGATTAATATTAGCCGTTGTATTATGGGTTGTTGTGAATCTACTATTTGGATCTAGAAAATCAAACTTTAGTATAAAAAACTATCGGACGCAGTTCGTTTCTTTTTATATTATTTATTTAGTATTTTTAGTATCGATTGTGTTTTTTAAGGATGGGGTTTACCATCGACAATATAACTTCATTCCATTATTAAATCTTTTTAAACACCAAAATGTGAATAATAACATTTTCATTATCAATATCATTTCTAATATATTCATGTTTATTCCGCTAGGGATCGTTGCTTTGCTATTTACCAAAAATAAGATATTTAATTCTTTACAAGTGTTTTTATATACAAGCTTATTTATTGAGTTAATACAGTTTATTTTCAAAAGAGGAGTATTTGATATTGATGATATCATTCTAAATACCATAGGGGGATTCATTGGTGTTTATTTGACCTATAAATTTTTATCAAAAGCGAAAAATCAATCTAAAAACCAATCACCATATAAAAGCTAGTCAAAACATAAACCAGAACTGTTGGATTGTCTGAGAAGATATGAGTTTTGACGAAACAAACTGTTATTGGAATAAATCTTTTTTTGATTCATTTTACATCTAATTTCAAACAACCAACTTCGTATGAATGTTTTTGGCAATTAAAAAATGAATCAAATGGCAAATAATTATATTCATCTTCCTGTATAAAGTTTCATAAGCAAAGTCCCTTGACATGGAGCCTCTGCGGGTATAATTCATCGAAAAGGGGCGGGCCGTATGGCTTTGCTAGGCAGATTAGACTATCAGACCCGCCACTCCATGTAAAGCGGTGAATATGCACTAGTTTATGCAAACTCTTAATTGCCATCAACAGTATGAAGCTGGTTGTTTTTTATTAAAATTGATTGTTGATTTTATATATAATTTTTTGGCTAGTTGTATAATCAAATGCAACAAGCATAAAAAATGAAAAACCATAGATAAACCACGTATGATTAAGTCGACTAAAACAATATCGATACGGAGGATTTATCTATGGCAATTACTAATTCTACCATAGGAGCTCGGCATTTCAAACACTTAACGGCTTATGACCGTGGGAAAATTGCGGCCTTACACGCTGCTGGTAAGACTCAACAGGAGATTGCAGATTATGTTGGTTGTCACAAAAGCACCATCTCCCGTGAGTTAAGAAGAGGTACAGTGCCACAAAGAAAAAGCAACGGGAAAATTGTTCATGTCTATTTTCCAGACACAGGTCAACTTCTCTATGAGAGAAACAGGAAAGCCTGTGGCCGCAAGCTAAAACTAGACGATGCCATCGAGTTTATTAAGTATGCCGAAACTCAGATCCTTGATAAGAAATGGTCTCCTGATGCGGTATGTGGGAGAGCCAAACGTGATGGGAAATTCAAAGACAAAATGGTTTGCACCAAGACCCTTTATAACTATATTGATCTAGGACTTATAGGCGTTAAAAACATTGACCTACCTATGAAAATTACCCTGAACACCAAGAAAAAACGTAACCGGAAGAATAAGAAGATCTTAGGACGCAGTATCGATGAGCGACCAATTGAAGTCAATGAACGCCAAGAGTTTGGTCACTGGGAAATTGATACGGTTATAGGCAAGAAGACTAAAGATCAGGCCTTATTGACTCTTACTGAGCGCAAAACCCGTAAAGAAATAATTTTGAGAGTGACAGCCAAGGATAGTCTATCCGTTTCAGAAGTCATATCTCAGTTGAAAGTGTCTTATGGTAATCGGTTCTCTAAAGTGTTTAAAACCATTACGGCTGATAACGGTTCTGAATTTGCTGACCTCGGCCTTAGTGTTGAAAAAGATCTAACAGAGGTTTATTTTACACACCCTTACACATCCTGTGAACGAGGAACCAACGAGCGTCATAATGGCCTTATTAGGCGCTTCATACCAAAGGGGAGACCCATTTCCTCTGTGGCAGACGAAACCATTACCTATGTTGAAAATTGGTGTAACCATCTTCCAAGGAAGATCCTCAATTATCGTACACCTGAGGAGTGTTTCCAAATAGAGTTAGCTGGCTTAGCTTCTTAACCTTAAGCCAGCTAACCCAAAGGGTTGGTTTTTAGCAACTTGACAAAGAGCCTCTGCGGGCATGGCTACCAGCCATGAAGCCAGGTATACGGTACTGGCTGGGCCAACCAGGCTACCATGCCCACCACTCCACGTCAAGTCGCGCAGAGTGTCCCGATTCTACTTAATCATGGGTTATCTGGTCTTTCAATACTTGTTGCATTTAATATTGCAATTTAAGTATATAATTTTTTATTCTTAAATTGCAATATTAAATGCAACACCTGATGATGACCCTAATAAACTGTTGTCGAACATGAAAATTAACTGATATAGGACTCACTCCGCGCAATTTTATATGGAGCGGTAGGCATGATCGCCTCCTTAGATGATGCCGATGTTGGAACTCTGGCTTCTCGACAGGAGAATCATGCCTGCGGAGGCTCCATGTCATGTTAGTTGCCTAAACACTCAACAAACTGACCCGTGCTGATGAGTTTAAGAGGCCAACAGGGCCAGCTCCTCCTTGAAGAATCCATCCGGTGTCCTCTATCCTAGGATCCTCCTTTAAAGGCGGTTGCACCAGTTTTTCGCATAGGCGATGGTCTGGTCGAAATGGATTCCCCTTAGGGATGAAGCGCCGTATTAACCCATTTTGGCGCTCATTGGTCTCCCGTTCACTGGAGGTATATGGGTGGGTGAAATAGACTTCAGTTCTTTTTTTAAGCACTGTGGCAAGGTGGCAAATTCTGACCCGTTGTCAGCAGTGATGTTTTTGAAGACTTTCGGGAATTGCTCACCATAGTCCTTCTTCAAGCACGAAATAGCATCACTGATGGACGGTGCATCCTTTGCATCGACCCTTATAATGATCTCCTTGCGTGTCTTCCCGTTCAGTAATGGTCAACAAGGTCTGGTCGTTCGACTTTTTGCCAATGACGGTATCGATCTCCAAGCGGTCGAATTCCTGTCGGTCGTTGACTTCGGCCGGTCGTTCTTCAATACTCCGACCCAGGACCCTTTTATTTTGGTAGGACTGCTTCTTCCTGGTGTTGAGTCGAACTTTCATTGGTAGCAATACCAATAAGCCCTATGTCTATATAGTTATAGAGTGTCTTGGTAGGAATAAGGGCACCTTCAAATAGGCCGTGGCGCTTTTGGCATAACACAGACTTCATCAGGTGACCAACATCTCTTAGGATTTTGGCTTCTGCAAACTGGATGAATTTCATTTCGTCATCCAACTTAAATTTGGCATCACAGGCTTTCCGGTTTTTTTCGTATACCAGTTTGTCCGTATCCGGAAAATAAGCTTCAAATAGCTTTCCATTTGTCTTCATCTGAGTCACGGTGCTTCGTTTTAACTCCCGGGAAATGGTGCTTTTATGGCAGCCCACCGCATCAGCGATGGCTTGAAGTGATTGTCCCTCACTATTTTCCCGCTATCAAAGGGTGTAAGCTGTTTAAATAGGCGTTTTTTTGGTGGTATACTGTGTTTGAGCCATAAATAAAAACTCCGTATCGATTTTTGTTTTGGTCGACTAGAGCATACACGGTTTATCTATGGCTTTTCACGTTTTAAGACTTGTAGCTAGCCTCTTTATACTATTTTTTATGTAAATATGTTGTCATTAGAACAAAAGATGATCCATAATGAAGACCGTAATATTGGCTGCATGCGCTTTAAGAACAGAAAGCGAGTGAAGAAACGTGAGTTCCAATCAACAAGTGAAAATTAAAAAACACCAGACTTTTCCGCTTACGATTAAAAGACTTGGAATCAATGGAGAAGGAGTTGGATATTTTAAACGGCAAGTTGTATTTGTTCCCGGCGCGCTGCCGGGAGAAGAAGTAGTGGTGGAAGCGACAAATGTGCATCCCAATTTTACGGAAGGGCGAATCAAAAAAATCAGAAAGAAATCCCCTTTTCGTGTAAAACCCCCATGTTCCGTTTATGAGATATGCGGAGGCTGCCAGCTGCAGCATTTGTCCTACGAACGTCAATTGGTCGAAAAGCGGGATATCTTAATTCAAGCTCTTGAACGCCATACCCAGTTTGATATAACACAAATCGAAATTCGGCCAACCATCGGCATGGAAGACCCGTGGCACTACCGGAATAAAAGCCAATTTCAGCTTGGAAAGCAAAAGGAGCGGGTGATTTCAGGGCTTTATCAATTGAATTCTCATAAGCTGGTCGATATTTCAACATGTATCGTTCAGCATCCAGAAACGGATAAAGCGACGCAGATTATTCGAGAAATCTTGTCCGACTTGCACATTCCTATTTTTGACGGACGCACCAAAACTCCTGCTGTTAGAACCATCGTCACTCGAATTGGGACAAAAACCGGCCAAATTCAAGTGGTTCTCATTACTACTCATAAAGAACTTCCGAAAAAACAACTCATTGTGGATGAAATCAAAAAAAGACTGCCAAACGTTGTCTCCATTATGCAAAATGTGAATCCAAAAAAGACATCGCTGATATTCGGAGAGAAAACGTATTTGTTGTATGGAGAGCCTTCCATTACAGAGCAATTGGAAGAATTCAGTTATGAACTGTCCGCGCGTGCATTTTTCCAATTAAACCCTGAACAAACGATCAAGCTTTACAACGAAGTGAAAAAAGCAGCTTCGCTCACCGGAAAGGAAAAAGTGTTAGATGCTTATTGCGGGGTTGGAACGATCGGACTGTGGCTTGGAAAAGACGCTAAAGAAGTACGTGGTATGGATGTCATCCCGGAAGCAATAGAAGATGCCCGTAAAAATGCCGAAAAGCATGGCATGTCGCATTTTGTGTATGAAACTGGAACAGCTGAAGAGTGGCTGCCAAAATGGAAAAAACAAGGTTGGATACCGGATGTTGTGGTTGTTGACCCGCCTAGATCCGGGTGCGACCGGGAATTTTTGAAAACCATCATGAACATAAAGCCTAAGAGAATGGTGTATGTTTCCTGCAACCCTTCCACGTTAGCCAAAGATTTGCAGACGCTAAGCCCATTGTACAAAATCCATCACATCCAACCCGTCGATATGTTCCCAATGACCGCACATGTTGAATCCGTCACACAGTTGGAATTAAAGTGTAAGGAATAAATAAAGTCCTGCCATATAAAATAAAGTCGTAGCAAAATCAAAATAAAGTTGTGCAAAAGGGCAGGAGCAAGGCAGGGGAAAGGAAAGAGGGAAAAGGGAAAATCCTTTATCCTCAAGCCTTTTCCCCTATTTTCTATCACGACTTTATTTTCAAACATAATAAAGTTCTGCCAGAAAAAATCGAAGCAAAAATCGAGAAAATGAGCGATTCGTGAACGACTTTATTATGAATGGAAAAATATAGGAGGCGTAGGAATGCGGGTTGAAGGGGTGGAGAGTAGCAGGAGTTTATTATGACTGAACATAGTTAGGATGAAAAAAGAGAAAAAATTGCATGGGAAATGGGGTGAACCATGTTTCTCTTTTTTCATTTAGGGAATAGGGGACAGGAAAAGAATAATTCCAAAAAACATGTGGAAATCAAACATGTTAAGATGCAATATTGGCTTACATGAAAAACTTTAAGCAGAGAGTAAAACCAATCCCCTTACTATTTTTTAAGTTCATAACATGAAGGAAACATTTTCTAAATTTCTTTATATGGTATAATAACTCCAAAAGGAGGGGGAGCATGGAAAAAAGACCTTTTGAACGTTGTCCATTTTGTAATGTTGATTTAGTCGTAGAGTTCCAAGAAAAGAATGAAGTGAAATATGGTAGCAAGAAAATTGGCATTTATAACAGAGAACTCGATAGGGTAACCCACTTTCAATGCCCTGTTTGTAAAGGGATATGGGAGAGAAAATAATGAAATAGGGAAGAAGATAATGTTAGAAGGGGAAGGAAAACGTTGTTTCAAAACGGAAACCGATTAAACGGAAATTTTTTTTGGCGATGAATACAAACATAAATTCTTTATTGATTATTTTTATTTTGTATTAGACCAACTTTATCTGATTTATGAAAAAGAATGAAGTTTTTTTATGATTAATAGTACAATATCTTTTAACGAATCAACCATATTCGCTTTGCAAGTTGTTTTAGAAACTTTAACTAATATTGGGTATCTCTCTTCATTGGTTCTTCGTATGAGGAAGGTGTTGGCATAGGAACTTTTACTCGTTTTAGGGTCTTTTTCACTTTGGGCAAGTTTTTTCTCTTAGTGTTATCTGTTTTCCTCTTTATCTAAATAAGAAATCGCTTTATTCATTTTATCGATGATTTCCTTCACGCCCCAATCGTGAACGGATGTACGAGGCTGTAAATGATTTATCTTCCTCGTTCGTTTTAATCCTCTTGTGTTCGAACGACTTTGTTTCTCACTACTTTCTAATAAAGTTTTTAATTCACTTATCGTTTCTTTTGGTAAGTGTCGAAGAAATGTTTCTAATCCTACATTATACAAAAGTAGCAGCAACAATTCGATACGTTCCTGTTCACTCCACAACAAATTCCCTTTTATTAATTCCAATTTTCCAGAGATGTACCGTTCGTATTGTGAATAGGTAATGGTTTGTGGATTTTTGGAAGGAATCAACTTCATTTTCCCATCTCCTTACTGTCCTGTTTATCTATATCTTATTTTGTTATTGCTCTTTTTTTGTTGTACATAGGTTTTCACTTCATCAGAAAGATTGGTATTCATTTGGAGTTCTTTTGCAACCACATGTAGCATCTTCTCCACATCTTCTAACCGATAACGGTCAAGACGAGTAAGCGAGTGAGAAACGATTTCTTTGGCAACCTCTCGTTTCAAAAATGGAGCAACTGCCCCGACTTTATTTGCTACTTCTAACGAGAGCTCTGCTGTTTTTTGGCGATAGCTCTCGTTCCACCCTGTTGTTGAAATCTCCACTCTTTTTGCAATTCATGAAGGAATTCTGCGAAAGATACGACTTGCTCTTTTCCCATCCCTTCGTTCATCGTGAATACCTCTTTTCTGTTAAGTTTGTTTGTATCTTATCTTAATTATAGTACCTTCTTCTTTAAAATGTTAAACAAAATAAATAAAGGTGTGGTTACTGCGTGAATAACATGTGGCTAAAATACGGTGGAAAAGGAGAAATTTATATTTCTCCGGCCTTTTCCCTGTTTTTATAGCACGATTTTATTTTTATAATAATAAAATTGTGACAGAAATAAATTGAATCAAAAATCGAGTGAGTTTATTTTTTCGGAACACAGTTACAGGGTAAAAAGAGGTAATAGACAATGACCTCTGTTTCTCTTTTTTTAGGAATAAGGATATATGGGGGAAGCCTTGTTTATTTTACTTGATATCATTCAGAAAAATGTTTATGGTTAATTTAAGGTAACCACATTTATTAGAAACAAGGATGGGAAACAACATTACATGAAGACTTTTTGTATTCATAACAAAAGTCCATATTTCATACAGTAAACGCTCAGTCATACGACTGGGCGTTTTTAATTGTGTTTATTTCCTAACCGTATTGAAAGGGGAGATTAGGCTGAAGCTCAAAAAATGATATCGAACTTATAGCTTTCTTTAAAAATGAAAATCTAATTCAAAAGGAGAGGTTATTGATGAATGAAAAACTTGCTGTATAGATTGTTCGAGCAATTATTCGCGATATTTATGGGAGATATGGTATGGAGCAATATTTCAGGAGTACAGAACCGAGAATGTTAGTTAATATTTATGAGAAATGGATACACGTTGTTTCCATTGAACTTAAAAAAGCTGGAGTGATAAATGAAATCTATGAACCCTTAAACACAGAGGAAATGAGTTTTGCGGATATTGTCTATCGAGTGGATTATTACTTGATAGACGAGGAGAGGGAAAGTGGAGAGTAAGCGTCAAATCTTGGACACCTTCTTGATGTGCTAATTTCATGAGATAATCTCCTCAAGATGAAATTGAAGGAGGTTTTTTTATGCCTAAGAATCCTGAATTACGAAAGGTTTGGGAACAACGAATCGCTGACTATCGTAAAAGCGGTCAAACTCAAGTAAACTGGTGCAAGGAAAATCAATGGAGTATTCACCAGTTTAAATACTGGTTAAGAAAAATTGAAAATCCAATAAAAAATCAAGGAAAGTCTACAAAATGGGCATCCGTTACCCTAGAAGATCATTCACAAACAGTTGAAAATTCATTACGGATTGAAATTAGTGGGATTTCAATTGAAGTAAAACCTGGTTTCGATCCGGCCTTTCTTTCAGAAGTGGTTAGGACGTTGAAATCAACATGTTAGTTGGTACAAGAGCTGAACGAGTTTACTTGGCAAAAGGAAGTACTGATTTGAGAAAATCCATTGATGGATTAGCTGCTTTGGTGAAAGAGGGATTTGATTTAGATCCCTTTTCATCAAGCTATTTTGTGTTCTGTAATCGAAAGCGAGATAAATTAAAAATTCTTCACTGGGACTATAATGGTTTTTGGCTTTATTATCGTCGATTGGAAAAAGGAAAATTTCAATGGCCAAATGAAAATGACACTGGAACGATACAAATTAGTTATCGGCAATTACGCTGGTTATTGGATGGTCTTGCAATGGAGCAAAAGAAAGCACACCCAGAAGTAAAGGCTAGAACAGTTATATGAATTTTTTACTTTTAACAAAAACCTTGGAGGAAAATAGCTAAAACCGTCGAATTATTACTACATGATGAAAAATTTAAAGAATCCTACCCAAAACCCATTTGAATTAATTGAAAAACTTCAACAGCAAATCGTTGAATTGACGGCGAAATTACGATGGTATGAAGAACAGTATCGTCTTAGTCAAAAACGAAAATTTGGCTCTTCAAGCGAAAAAACAAATCCTAATCAATTAGAACTACCTTTATTCAATGAAGCAGAGGTAGAGTCTAATGTAAAAGCCGAAGAGCCAACTGTTGAAACAATTACATATCGTCGTAAAAAGAAACGTGGTCAACGTCAAGCTACGTTTGAAAACCTGCCTATGGAAACGATTGAATATCGTTTACCCGAAGAAGAGCAGGTCTGTTCGTGTTGCGGTGAAAAAACACACGAAATGAGCACAGAAGTACGACAAGAATTAGTGATTATTCCGGCTCAAGTCAAAGTTTTAAAACACGTTCGATATGTCTATGGATGCCGTCATTGTGAGCGTAATGAAATAGAGACACCAATCGTTACAGCACCTGCCCCAAAATCTGTGTATCCAAAAAGTTTAGCTTCACCGTCAAGCATGGCATATATTATGAATCAAAAATATGTAGAGGGGCTACCTCTATATCGCCAAGAACAACAGTTCAAACGATTAGGTGTGATCTTATCCAGGCAAACCATGGCCAATTGGATGCTTTATGGTGCCGAAAAATGGCTTGCGCCAATTTATCAACGAATGAAAGAGCATCTCCTCTCTAAAGACATTCTACATGCGGATGAAACAACTGTTCAGGTTTTACATGAACCTGGAAGGTCAAGTACATCGAAATCTTACATGTGGCTTTATCGGACTGGAAGAGAGGATCCACCACTTGTCCTTTATGACTATCAGGAAACTAGAGCAGGAGAACATGCCAAAGAATTCCTAAAAGGGTTTAAAGGATACCTGCATGTCGATGGATATGCAGGATACCATAAGGTATCCGGCGTAACATTAGTTGGATGTTGGGCTCATGCCCGCAGAAAGTTCGATGAGGCTTTAAACGTACTTCCTGAATCCAAACGTCATTCAGCAGTCACAGCTCGGGAAGGACTCAATTTCTGTAATCAGCTATTTGCCATCGAGCGTGATTTGAAAGAATGTACACCAGAAGAACGATATAAAAAACGACTTAAACACAGCCAACCATTGTTGGAGGCTTTTTCAGCATGGCTAAAAACAGAGAAAAGCAATGTTTTACCAAAGAGTCTATTAGGTCAAGCCATTACATACTGCCTCAACCAATGGGAAAAACTCGTGGCATTTTTAGAGGATGGACGTTTAGAAATCGATAATAATCGAAGTGAACGATCCATTAAACCATTTGTGATCGGTAGGAAGAACTGGATTTTTAGCAATACTCCGAAAGGAGCTAAGGCCAGCTCAATCATTTACAGTATTGTGGAGACAGCAAAAGAGAATAAATTAAATCCATTTTATTATCTTCGCTACTTATTTGAAAAGCTTCCCAATATGGATATAAGCAATATGGATGAGCTTGATCAACTACTTCCTTGGTCCAAAACAATTCCTTTGAATTGTCGGGTTTTTAATAACTTATCACAATAATAGTATTTAATCCCTATCATTAAAAGGTGGGGATTATTTTACGCTTACAGTGGAGAGGAATAAGGAGGAAAAGAAAATGAACAAACTATTCGAGCGTGAAGAAGGTACAATCGATAAAAATGTTTTTTATGGTGAAATATCCGAATGGCTAAGAGTATCATCTGTACATTCTAAATTATGCGAATTACTTTTGGATGAAGCGGATAGAGAGGAAGCATTTTTAGCAAAGGAAAACGAAATATCTGAATACCTAATGGAGAGGTAAAGGCAGGATAAAATAAGTAAATCAAGGGGGAACAAACATGTCAAACTTAATTCCAAGAACTGAGGGGCAAAAAATAACGTATAAAGATTTGGAACAGTTTCCAGAAAAGATAGAGCTGTTCAACGGAGACTTTGGGTTTACAGAAAGTGAAAAGAAGATTTTGTTACTGGCGTGTATCACAAATTTCGGTTTGAAGTTCTTGATAGATACTCTTCCGAATGAATCTTTAAAGGAACTTAAAGACTTGTTAGATAAAAAATCATGAGAGCGATTAGACATAAATTTTATATCGGACAATTAAGGTGAAACGGAAATATAGAAAGGAGATAAAAATGAAAAGATGGATGAATGAATTCAGTGACAAAGAGTGGATTCAAGAAAGGCTGGTGGAAGTTATTGGTGACTTGTTGATGCTTGGGATAGGGCTTGTAGGAGCGTACTATATACAAGTGTTTATCATGTAAAGAGGGGACATTTTTTTCATTATCTCATCTACCAACTCAGCCAAATCATGAAAAGTGATATCGAATGGTCGCTTAATGACATTGAAACGCTTTTTCGTCTACTTCTTTTGGTTACTGTTACTTTTTCTTTGTTTCATCTATATAAATTGAAATAAAGGTTTTCTCCCATTCCACGGCGAATAAATACAAAGAGAAAATAGGGGAACGGAGAGAAAATATGATGCCAAATCACAAAGACGAGATCGAAAAGTTGTCCACTGCCATGAAAGAAGCAAAAAGTAAACGAGCATATGAACGCTACCAAGCGATTTATCTTCATTTGCAGGGATATACCAAAGGAGAAATCGCAACGATTATTGGTCGATCCAAGAAAACTATTTATAACTATATTCATGCCTACGCCCAGCGCGGTCTTGATGGACTGGAGATGAAATACTCACCTGGCGCCCCACGTCGATTGACCCCTGAGCAGGAAAAAGAGCTGGCTTTGATCATTGAACATCAGCTCCCCGTAGATGTGGGATTCGAAGCAAAATATAATTGGACGCTTGCGATAATCGCTGAACTCATTCAACAAAAGTGGGGGCCAACATACACGCTTCGCGGAACAAGTGACATTCTGCATCGGTTAGGGCTAAGCTATACGAAACCGACCTATACACTAGCCAATGCCGATGAAGAGAAACAAAAAGAATTCGTCGAAATCACCTTCCCTGAAGTAAAAAAAAACTGGTAGATGGGAACATCGCCCATGTCCTCTTTCAAGATGAGTCGATGATTCGTGATTACCAAGCGATTCAAAAAACATGGTTTGTCAAAGGAAAACAACGAATCATTCCGACGTTTGGAAAACATCAAGGGCTGAAGCTGATTGGCACGTTGAACTACGAAACAGGGGAAGTGTTTTGCATCGAAGAAGAATGCTATGACGCGGAAACATTTCTTCGATTTCTTCAACTTGTGTTAGAACGCTATCCCACAGGCAAAATAGTGATGATTTTAGATAACGCTCGAATTCACCATGCCAAACTCATTCAGCCATTTTTAAAAGAACACGAAGATCGGTTAGAGCTCGTCTTTTTGCCACCATACAGTCCGCAATTGAACTTGATTGAAGGGCTATGGAAATGGCTGAAATCAGACGTGATTTACAACGTGTTCTATTCGAGTGTGCAAGAAATTAGAAAGAATGTCCAAGCCTTTATTCAGCGAATCAACCAGAAACCAGAACAAACGATCGATCGTTTGTGTGTTCAGTTGTAAATCTTTAATTCAACTTATATATTTAATTTTAAAATACATGTAACGAAACCCTGTCGGTTTGGTTTATTTAAAAGGATTATTTATGAGAACAACTACCTTCTTGCATTGACCAAGCTTTGGGTGGTTGTTTTTTTGTTTTCTGATTACTTGGTTATGTGAAACATTTTTTATGAGAAAAAGAGCGAAAAAGGTAATAAAATATAGAAAAACCATTTTTCAACTTCTTTTCCAGTAACGAATAATAGCTTAAAATAGAGTTATATGTTAGAAAATTTTGATTTATTTATGTTAATTATTTTTTTGTCAGAATTTTATATGGAGTGGGATAAAAATGGAAAACAATAAAATTATTTTTTTGTCATATAGCTGGGCTAATGATAAATGTGCGGATTTATTAGATGAGAATTTAAGTTCGTTTGAAGGAATCGAGATTAAAAGAGATAGAAGAGAAATAGATTATTCTCAAGACATTGAAGAATTTATGAAAACTATTAGGAAAACTGACCACGCTATTTTACTAATTAGTGATGATTATTTGAAATCGACAAATTGTATGTTTGAAGTATCTCAAATCATTAAAGATGATGAATATATTAATAAAATCACACCAATTATTATTGGAGATACATCAATTTATCGAGTAGAGGATAGACTCAAGTATGCAAAATATTGGAACGATAAATATAACTTTTTGAACAAAGAAATAAGGGATTTAAATATTGAAGATAACATATCGCTAATTCAAGAACTTAAAAAGGTTAAAATAATTTGTTCGGCAATTGATGAAATACTAAGTGTTTTGAATAGAAAACAATACTATAATTTTGAAAAACATTTTCAAAACGAATTCAATGACATCTTCAAATCTTTAAATTTAGAAAAAGCCCCAAGAAAGAAGGCTTATGCAGTTGTGGAAAATAAAGAAGAAAGTTTTGATTATACTATTTATAAATTAAAGGATTTGAGTACAGCAGGAGCAAAGAGGTATTCAGCTTCAATCATCTTGAATGAAAAATATACAAAAGAGCAAATTAAGAAACTAATATCATTTGTTACAAAGGAAGTTAAAAACGAGAAATATCAAAGAAATAACAAAGTCAAAAATAGACATTCCAATAAGGTAGCAGATGTGGTTTGGTTATTTATTGCTAATGATTTATTTGATGTGCAAACTACAAATTGGATTTGTAGAACCTCTTGGATTTCCGATACTTTAGATGTGCAGTTTAAACCACTACCTTTAAGAGGAAATGACATTATTGAAGATATTCAAATAGAATGGAATGAATCTTATGAAAGCCTCAAATCTTTTTATAAAAATAATCAAGGAAATAAGGGTGAACTATTAGAAACCTTAGATAAGCTGTCATCTGAAATGCAGAATTATGGAGAAAAAGTAATAAACAACTTTGAAAAATATAAAAATTCAAAGATAACTGAAGAGGAATTTATAAATCGGATGCAAAGTATGGAAAGGGATGTTAAAGAGCTATATTTTGAGTTTAATAATATTCCGTTGCCTACAGAAGATATAAGAAATTTTAAAAGTCTTTGCGGTGAATTATTTTCAGTCATTGATAATATGTTTTTATTTTATTCAAAAAAAGGAATTGATACTTGGGATTCAAAGAGTAGAGAGTGGCAGATATCAAAGTCTATCGAAGAATTTAATAAATTAGTGCCCGTTGTTAAATATGAGAGAGATAAAATAAATTGATTTGTTATTAGAAACTTTAGCTTTACGCTCAATGCCCTTTTCCGATTAAATCAAACAGATATTTACTGAAGAAATTATAAATAACTCAAAGGATGGAGTTTGAATGGAATAATTAGGGATAATTGCGCCTTGCCAATTCTAGACAAGGCTTTTTGTGTGCAAAACTGCTGAATCATGTTCTAATCCTGCTCTACCAATGAATATTTAAGTCTCGCAAATCTATAATGTAAAAATCCTTAATTAAACAGGATTTCTATTTTAGAAAAATCAAACAGGATGCTCTAATCGAAATGATTAGACAAATTTAAATGGAGGAGAAATGATATGAGTAAAAATGGTAGAGCAGTTAGTAACAATTTTGGGTCGACTTTAAGGTACTGGCGTGAAAAACGGGGCTACTCTTTACAACAACTTTATGAAAAAACGGGGGTTAGCACTGGCTACCTTAATAGGCTTGAGAAGGGGGAAAGAAAAGCACCATCTGTTCCGATTGCTTCTAAAATTTCCAAGGCCCTTGGAATCCCGCTATCTTTATTGTTGGATATTTCAACAACAGAAACTTCAGTACAAGAAGCTCCTATGATAACAGAGTTAATCTTGTACAATGACTGTAAAATTGACGAACATAATTTGATTAGTAAAGATGCGAAAGAAGCTCTTGTAAAGATTATTGAGTTCATAATTGAAATATCTTGGGATGAGGATAGTAAAATTAAGCAATTATTTGACCTTTCGGAGCTGATTGATGACTTTAAACAGGTAAGTAAATAGATTTTGAAGCAGGGGACCCTTTTATTTGGGTCTCTTTTTTTCAAGAATTACTTTGTCTCTTTGAGCGATAGACGGAACATGGCGTTCGTAGAATTGCGGTTTAGCGAGAATAACAGCACAATATACAACGCTATTAAAGAAAAAGAGGCCCTTATTAAAGAAAGAATAAGGGAAAAAGTAGTATTTAAGGATAACTCGATTTTGGTAAAAGCGTTTAAGGATACGGTAGAAGAACTGGTAGATATTTTTGAGAAAATGATTATTGCTTTCTCGAATTACACTTATTATTTCTATGAGGAGCACATGTGGCAGTACCATAGTGAAGGAGTATAAGAGAGGAAATAGGCATTGGAAAAACCAGTGCCTTTTTATGTTATGCAAAGGGGTTTTTGTTTTAGTAAGGATAGAAAAGAACGCTAAAAATGCGTTTGTTACATAAATATATTGCAACAATGCTGAAAGAAGTAATAAACAGTTTATGATATGTTCATACGATTTTAGCAACTCTTCGAAGCAATTACATAAGAAATAAGGAACAATTATGTCAGACTATGATTTATTGTTAAAAACTTATCACAAATATTAGAAATAATAATTTTTTACCAAGGATAGTTTTGGGCGGTTTAACTACAATGGAAGAATCGTTGGTTTTATGCTTCTATATTTTCTCTTGTTGAAAGCGAGAGAATAATCCAATTAAATGCCTTGAAAAAATGGATTTTTTCCATTTAATTAATTATTTGTTATAATTTTGACTATAGTATATTGGTTAGTATCGAAATTCCGTTATCCCATAGACCAATTGAGTGTTGAATTTGTAGGAAATACTGAGTGTTAAGACTTCATTATGGGGGATTTAGCTATGATAAACAATTGGCAAATTCCACGCAATAAGCGGAAATTATATCCAGTAGTTGATATACTTTCACTTTTTACCATACAAACTTTAGGGGAAAATTGGAGCAGCAACTTGAAACGGCAATTGGATTTTGAAGCTGAATTAGAGCGCTATGGTCTTAAAAGACCAGGACAAAGGCGTGACAGACGGGCAGGTGGAGCACGAACATATGAATCTTGGCTATATAATTTAGGGCTTATCTTTAAGGAAACAGATAGTGGAATTATCAGAACAACATTAGCAGGAGAGGCGCTCTTAGCCGGACAGCCTCCTGTGCCTATTATTACAAATCAACTAATGAAATTGCAATATCCCTCCCCGTACTCTATTAGAAGCAGAGTCAATATTCATTACCGTTTTCAGATTAGACCATTTAGATTTTTGCTGCGACTACTTGCAGATAATAGAATTCAGATGTTGTCCAAAGAGGAAATTGGACGCTTTGTAATTACAGAAGGGGAGAACGAATCAAGGAGTTGTTTTGAACATGTAGTGCAAAGGATAATTAGCTACCGTTCATATGGGGATGCAGTTTTACCTCCCGACTTTGAAGAGCGGTATCAAAGTAGTACAACAGGTTTGCGTACAAGAGAACAGACATTGTCTTATTTGGAGGACATAGCAAATACATTCATAAACTATTTAGAGTACACACAACTTATTAAAAGAAACTCAAATGGTAGTATTTATATACCACAAGAAAGAATCAGCGATGTTGAAGCAATTTTAAACGATGGTACAAGTCTAAGAAGGCTTGATACCAATCATCCTTACGGAATAGAAAACTTTCAAAGAAATTTTGGATTGGCTCCTGGACAGAATCGAGACAACAGAAACTTTGGTGGACAAACGGTTACCGACACTCTATATAGAGAGAGACGAATTAGGAGTGATTTGTTGCACATTGCTGGAACGAGACCAGTTACCAGCATTACAACGTCTTTAGTTCGTGAAATTGCTGATTCTACTGGATACACTGTTCGGGAAGTAGAAGATGCATTGGAGGGCTTCCGTCCAGATACTTTCAGTCAATTTGAGGCGAGTTATTTAAACATGGCAATAAGCGGACCGGAACTTGCTACTGAATTTGAAATTGCAACTCGTGGAATCTTTGAACAATTAGGATTTCGTGCTGAACATGTCGGTAATCATGCCTTACATCCTGACGTATTTGTAGAGTCGCCATTAAATTACTCTGGAATAATAGATACTAAAGCGTACCGAAGTTATGTAATCAATAATGACCATAGAAATAGAATGGTCAACAATTATATACCGACATATCAAAACCAGTATGGCAATATCGAGTTTTTTATGTATGTTGCTGACGGATTTGGTAGCAACATAGATTCTCAGATTCAAAATATTGCAAACAGGACAAATGTAAATGGCAGTGTAATTACTGCCCGTAACGTTATCAGACTGCTTCAACGTAACTACACTAATCCAATTGACCATAATACATTAAGGACTCTGTTTACGAAAAACTCACGTATTTTGATGGCAGATATAGACTCTTTATAGACTCCCTATTTAGGGGGTCTTTTTTAGACAAGACTTGTCAATTCTCAACCAAGCATTTATAGTGTATAATTTAATCTACCGAACAAAAGTACGAACATTTGGAGTTGACATGAATGATATTCAAAAAAGGAGAGCTGTTTTGTGGTCCTGGCGGTTTAACGCTTGGTGCAAAAATGGCACAAGTTGAGAAGGATGGAGTAATCTACAAAGTTGAACATGAATGGGCAAATGACTATGATGAAGATACCTGCGAAACTTACCGCTACAATATATGCCCTGGCAAGCCAGAAACAGTTATGTGCGAAGATGTACGCAAATTAGATATCACCAAACTCCCGAAGATAGATGTCTTGGCATTCGGTTTTCCTTGCAACGATTTTTCCATTGTAGGGGAGACAAAGGGATTAGATGGAGAATATGGACCATTATATACCTACGGAATAAAAGTTCTAAAATATCATAAGCCTCAATGGTTCATAGCGGAAAATGTAGGCGGTTTAGAGTCTGCAAACGAGGGACAGGCATTTATCAAAATACTCCAAGAGATGGAGGATGCTGGATATAATATTACTCCCCATCTTTACAAATTTGAGGAATATGGAGTGCCACAAGCACGTCATCGGATAATCATTGTAGGCATCCGCAAAGATTTTGGCTGGTCATTTAAAGTTCCGAAAGCTCCCTATAAAAACCCTGCAAATTGGAAAACATCCCGCCAAGCATTAGAAGAACCGCCTATTCCAGAAGATGCCTTTAACCATGAATTTACAAAGCATCAAAGTAAAGTAGTAGAAATGCTGAAACATATTCCGCCTGGAGAAAATGCTTGGTATGAAGGAATACCTGAACACCTAAGATTGAATGTGAAGGGGGCTAAACTATCGAATATCTATAAGCGGTTAGACCCTAATGCACCTGCTTATACAGTCACGGGTAGTGGAGGTGGTGGTACACATATGTACCATTATGATGAACCGAGGGCTTTAACTAATCGTGAAAGGGCAAGGTTGCAGACGTTTCCAGATTGGTATAAATTTATAGGCGGTAAGGAGAGCGTAAGAAGACAAATTGGAATGGCAGTTCCACCAGAAGGAGCAAAGGTAATTATTGAAGCTGTTTTAAAATCCTTTGCTGGAATCCCATATGAAACCGAATCTTCTAAGTGGGAAGACGAGCTTCGCGAGATGTTATCAGCAGGGAAAACACAAAAAAGCAGAAAAAGTTCACCAACAAAACAAAAAGCAAAAAAGCAAAGTAGTGTCGAAGCCCCTAACGAAGAACAGATTGCGTTTTCAATATAGCATTTATTCAGCCTTGACTAACTGCCTTATAGTCAAGGCTTTTTATCTTGGTTTTTAACCTTATCTATAAAATTTGAGATGTCATCGACTACAGCATCTAAATCCTTCTTTATTTCATGTTCCCAAATTCTTTTTACATGCCAACCATTCTTTTTATAATAATCATTTACTTCTTTATCCCTTTGTTGATTGCGTAAAAGCTTCTTATCCCAATATTCTTGATTGCTTTTTGGTTTTTTGCCATGTATGGGACATACATGCCAAAAACAGGAGTCTATAAAGATGGCTATTTTATATTTCTTTAAGGAAATATCAGGTTTGCCGAAAAGGGTTTTATCATTTTTTCTAAATCGATATCCCCTCCTCCATAGTTCTTTTGTAAGGCGATTCTCCAACGTTGACTGAGAACGGATAGCTTTCATAGTTTTTGTTCTATTTTCTTTGGACATATTATCTGCCATAAAGTTTCTCCCTTCATTCATCCCTCTACTTAAGTACCGATTTTACAAAATAAAATTAGTTATAATAAGATTAGTCAATAATATTTGAAAAGTAAATCTATTTTAAGTTACAATAAAGGGAACATATGTTTTTGTTTGGGTGGATGGTAGATTTCTTTCAAATGTTATATAGATACAGATTAATTTTCCAACATATAAATAAAAAATTTGGGACGTTCTTTTATCTATCACAAACGTCTTACTTATGTCAGCTTTTCAATTTATATTTATATATATAAATTGAAATAAAGGTTTTCTCCCGTTCCACGGCGAATAAATACAAAGAGAAAATAGGGGAACGGAGAGAAAATATGATGCCAAATCACAAAGACGAGATCGAAAAGTTGTCCACTGCCATGAAAGAAGCAAAAAGTAAACGAGCATATGAACGCTACCAAGCGATTTATCTTCATTTGCAGGGATATACCAAAGGAGAAATCGCAACGATTATTGGTCGATCCAAGAAAACTATTTATAACTATATTCATGCCTACGCCCAGCGCGGTCTTGATGGACTGGAGATGAAATACTCACCTGGCGCCCCACGTCGATTGACCCCTGAGCAGGAAAAAGAGCTGGCTTTGATCATTGAACATCAGCTCCCCGTAGATGTGGGATTCGAAGCAAAATATAATTGGACGCTTGCGATAATCGCTGAACTCATTCAACAAAAGTGGGGGCCAACATACACGCTTCGCGGAACAAGTGACATTCTGCATCGGTTAGGGCTAAGCTATACGAAACCGACCTATACACTAGCCAATGCCGATGAAGAGAAACAAAAAGAATTCGTCGAAATCACCTTCCCTGAAGTAAAAAAAAACTGGTAGATGGGAACATCGCCCATGTCCTCTTTCAAGATGAGTCGATGATTCGTGATTACCAAGCGATTCAAAAAACATGGTTTGTCAAAGGAAAACAACGAATCATTCCGACGTTTGGAAAACATCAAGGGCTGAAGCTGATTGGCACGTTGAACTACGAAACAGGGGAAGTGTTTTGCATCGAAGAAGAATGCTATGACGCGGAAACATTTCTTCGATTTCTTCAACTTGTGTTAGAACGCTATCCCACAGGCAAAATAGTGATGATTTTAGATAACGCTCGAATTCACCATGCCAAACTCATTCAGCCATTTTTAAAAGAACACGAAGATCGGTTAGAGCTCGTCTTTTTGCCACCATACAGTCCGCAATTGAACTTGATTGAAGGGCTATGGAAATGGCTGAAATCAGACGTGATTTACAACGTGTTCTATTCGAGTGTGCAAGAAATTAGAAAGAATGTCCAAGCCTTTATTCAGCGAATCAACCAGAAACCAGAACAAACGATCGATCGTTTGTGTGTTCAGTTGTAAATCTTTAATTCAACTTATATAGAAAAGGGGGAAGGTTAATTATGTGGGCTGATAATGCTTCAAGAATAGACATGTTGGCTTATGAACCCTATGCAAATCTCATTTGTGAAATTGCAACAAACGAACGAATGAATCCGTTGACAATAGGTTTATTTGGCAACTGGGGAAGTGGCAAATCTACTTTACTGCATTTAATTGAACAAACAACAAAAACAATAGGCGTTCATATTTAGAAGGGGTTAGAAAAAGCTCTCGACTATAAGAAAGCCTTAATGATGGATAACACTTGGGTATGGCATGAATGTCTCGAAGTAGCAAAGAATGATGAAGTAAAAGAAATTCTTCTTAATATTCACGAGAAAATGAAGGATGTAGTGCAAATTTCCATTTTAGTTGATGTTCCAGAATCAAATAAACAGTTAAACTATAAACTTCAAGATGGTCTGTTTATAAATAAAGCTACACAAGAAGCAGAGGATATTAAACTTATTCAAGATTAGATTAACAGCTTTCCACTAATAGAATGGTTTTGGGTGGACTTTTACTTAACTTTACTTTTAAGAAATTAAGTGAACCGTCAAGACAAGATAAATTAACTGCCTTTGAAATAGTGAGAGACTTATTAGAACCGTTCGAGTATCGGATTAAATAGTGTTGCAAATGAAACAAAAAAGTTAGTAAATCTTGAAAGTGGTGAATTATCATGGATGCTTTTGAGCATTTAAGAAAATGGCAGAATATGATGAATAATATAAACAGTAGTCAAAGAATGATAAATCAAATGACAAGGACCAGTGAATTAGCCAGTAAACTAATAGTCAGCTATCCTATGGGGCAAGAAAGAACTGTAATAAAAGCCAGTAGTTTAGTCAGTGAAATGAGAAATAGTGGTCTCATAGCCAGTTACCATGCGGAAAATGTAAATGCCATAGGAAAAGTTAGTACATTAGCTCGTGAAATGGCAAAAAGCAGTGCAATGGCCCGTTATTCTACGGAGCAACAAAGAGCCTTAATCAAAGCAAGTAGATTAGTAAGTGAATTAGCTAAAACTAAAAGTGGTCTAATAGCTTATTTTTCTAATAATTCAGTAAGATTAATGGCAAACATTCCGCGCCATGACTTTTCTAAAATAGCAAAAGCAATAACTCTTTTAAACACTCATAAGGTTGGTTTTTCAAACACTCATAAGTTTTCTTCTTTTTTCAATCATCTATCTTCTAATATAAATGACTCTTTCGTTGAGAAATTAAATGAATACGTTCAGGATAAGAAAGAGGATGAGTTTGAGGAAATTGAAGGATTGCAAGAGAATTTGCAAGTGGATATTAAACAACCAGAATTTTTCAACTTAGCTCTTAAAACCAACATTATCCTTGATTTAACAGATGCTGATGTTCAGGAAGGCAAGTTAGACGAAGAAGACGTGAGTGCTTGGAAAAAGGTCTTAACTCCAATTTTAACAGTTCTCGGTCAGCTATTTCTTGCTTGGGCATTTAGCGATACACCAATTCAAGAAACAAATATCTATAAAAGCATTGAAAGTATTATTCAATATGTCGAAAAGATGAATATAGATATAGGTGACCAAGAACAACAACAGAAACTCCCAGAGAAAGAGTCGCAGTAAATCTAAGTATTGCAAGAAATTTTGAAGAAATGCTAGGGGCTTAACTCATAAACTTCCTAAAAGTCATAAGCCAGAACCAAAGCTATTATTGATAAAGCCACATGCTCTTTGGATTTCATTCAATTCTACTTTGAGTTCCTCGCTTTGAGATTTGTAATCACCATTGAGTTCGGGTTTTTTGTTAGTTAGGAGCAACAAGTCAAATCTAACCCTTAGGGAGCATCTCTTAAGTCGTCACTTCGACACTTAACAACTGATATTGTCCACTTTTAATCTTGAGTATAGCTCCGTATTTAAGCAGTCTATTAATTCTTTTTGATATGTTTTAAGGGGTTTATCTAACCTGTTTGAAAGCTTTTTTTGTGAGATGTTAGCTACTTCATTTTCATCTTTAAATTTATTAAGTATATTAGTCAAAGACAAGTCTGTTTCCATCATTTTTTTGAAGACTTTATAAAATCATCCACTATAAAGCACTATCCTACTTAAAGTAAGTTGTTTCTTATAAAATCCCTTGACTTCAATAAATCACTAAACTGCTTGTTACAAGGGAATAAATTTGTTCTATAAGGTTTGAGTGAGCACAACGAAAAGAGCCATTCATAATGATGGCTCTAAAATAATTGATTAATTAAATCTATATCCTCTTCAGAAAGTTTTTCGGCTACATCGTTAGTTTTCCAAGAGATGTTTTCTAATAAGTTTTTGTTTTGAAGGAGCTTGTACACAATTTCCTCCACTTTAGCCTCTAAATCTGAAGAATTCTGTTGATTGTACATGTCAGCTTCAATTAACTTGCATAAATAGCTGCTGATATTATCTTTTGTTTTAAGATATTCGTAGAGGTGGAGTGAGTTTTGCTTGAAACTTATCGACACTTTATATTTAGACAAGTTTCTTCACTTCCAAAATTTTATAGAAGCTAAGAACATTGGAAAACTGGCCGTCTTGTTCAATTATTGCTGAAGGATATTGTTTTATAATTTCTTCCTTTAGTAAAAGAGAGCCTCCTCCACAAAATACAACGGTAGTATTGTTAAAACTAAGCCCTCTTGATTTGGCATAGTTTAATAGTTCAGTTACATGAGCAGTGATTAGGCCTTCAATAATTTCTTTGCTGTCTTCCTGTTTAGTACCGTTGGCATATAGATAACAACCATCTTTTAAAATCTGTTCCACATCCTCATCTGAAACAGATATACCATATCGGGATGTCAATTTCTCTGCAATTTTTGAGCGTAGGATATTGATTCCACTATTGCTGATGACCATTGTGTCCAATAATGGAACAAGTCCGTTGAACGAGCAATAGTTTACGTTTAGGCCGCCAATATCGACAATTAAGCTACGCTTTGTTTTGAAATCTCCTATTCTTGTATAAATCGGACCAGTACCTTCTGGCAACAAAATCACTTTTTCAATTCTAAATATAAACGCTCTGCCATTAACTCTAAGGCTTATGGCTCTTTGCTGATTTTGGATAAATTGTTCATAATCATCTTTAAGAATAGCGTTTTTGTAAATATTGAGAGGAACATTCACTGCAAGACGTATATTCGGTATGCCAATATTCTTTGTATTGGCTTTTTCAATGAACTTTGTAATTGCCAGGTAGATACACAGCAAATGTTCCATTGAATGTTTAGTAATATCATAACTTGTTTTATTTTCGGCTACCATATCACCTATAAGATAGGTGTTTCCTTCAAATTCAATGATATAGCTATTCGCTGTGATGTCTATCCCTAAATTCTGAATCTCCTGTATCTTTGTTCTAAACTGTATTTTGTGTAGAGTTCCGTTAATTGAGCAAACACTTTTTGTTGTGTGTTTTCCACTATCAACGGCAATTGCTAAATAATTAATCATATATTTCAATTCCTCCTTTAAAATTTTTGTTTTTATATCATAAGCAGATTAAAGGAGAAAATTCCGAAATGGAGGACTATCCTTGTCGTATAAGGTGCGAAGAGGGCGGATATAGCCGAGGACAGGAATTACTTAGTAATAGTCCGTCCGTAACGGTTAAGAATTTCGGAGTAAAAATTGCTGAATTTTTTAATGTTTGTAATTGTGATGACTAATGGGAACAAAACTTTTAAGAGGCCATACAAGGTTTTAGAGTCGTTTTCGGTAATTAGGATGGCTCAAGTGGTAAGGAGCAAAGTATAAATACGTTGACTTAGAGGATACTGTTTGATTTGGATAATAAATTTTAATAGTGTTTGAATCATATCAACTTTTTAATGAGTTTTATATGTTGTTATAGTTACAAAAATGAAAAGTGATTTTTATTGTTAAAAGAGGAGTTAAACCCAGATTTATCAAGGTTTTACGCCCTATTGCAACTTTTGGAAAACATAAACCTATATATTAGACGCAAAAACATATAAAATCTATTTCAAAAGACTAAAGTACATTAAAATGTTTTTGCGGATAAACACAAAAGGTAAACACAAAAGTAAATAGCAAATGTCGTATTACTTTTTAAGAACTCTATATGCAAAAATGTCGCCATAAATTTCAAAATCCCAAGGGACTATAACAAAGTCATGGCACGATACTGCCATACTACGAAAAATCTAAAATAAACTTGAAAGGAAAATCAAACTATAACATAAACGTGTAACGGTACTTTCACTTTTAAATACGACATTTGCGGAAGTAATATTTAAAAAGACATATTAGAGCAAAAACATCATTTCCAAAAACTATAATCGCTATTCTTGTACTAAGCAAAACCAGATGAAAGCAGAAAACCTCCGAATACCAAAAAAAGTTATTAAAAGTAATTCTTTTTTCTTAAAACTTCATAGAAATTTAAGCATTAGTTAATAAAAATGTATGAACTTTTATACATAATCTATGAAACAGTTATAAAAAGTAAATATACCAACTGCTAATTGTAAAATATTAGGGTAAGACGTTGTTCGACAGATAATCTATAGGGAAAATTATCAATCCAATTTATACTCTTCTACAATAGACAGTACTTAGTAGAGGAGGAAGTATAAATTGGAGAAATCATTAAAAACGCCTAATTTTGAAGAGTTGCGATTACAAATTTTTGACATTAGCAGATGGAATGATAAGATGTTTTTTGTTTTTGGTTATGAGGCAGGATTGGGGAAAAGTAGGAAAGTACAGCAATTCTTAGCTGAAGTAGAATATAAGTCATTATACGTGCAAAAGTTCGAAAAAGACGGGGAATTAGATGCTACTGTTGAGAGAGTAAATTTATTGGCTGGGAAGAGAGTAGCAGAGAGATTTGCAGGGGATGATACTAAATCTAAAAAGGCAAGAAAAAAGGCAATTGAGGCGAAGGTTCTTTGTATTACTCACAAAATGTACTCGCAAATTTGTAGGGGACTGCACAAGGACTTGATAGAGGGGCGTAAAATTTTGTGTATAGACGAATATCCAGATTTATTAGTTCCGATAACAGTAGCAAATCAGGAAATTGGGCAGTTATGGACAGATATCTATGAATATGGATTTACTGAAACTGATGAACTCGCCAGTCAGTTGAGAGCGATGTTAAATCAATACTCAAATGATTATAAGGTCTTGAAAGATAATGAGATGGTATTTATCGACTTTGGGGCGGAGAAATTCGACAAGTATAAAGAAATAGTTGGAAATTTATTAAAAAAGGTAAAGAAGAAAGAACATAAAGAATTATTATTTAAGTTTCAGCAAATTCTTAATAATGGCTGTTACTACTATGAAAATGCCTTCCACACATTCGATTCCTCAGCCAAGTTTGTTATGCTTGAGTGCAATATCATATTGGATGCGAATGCAGAGTATGATTTTAGATACTCTTTATCCAATAAATTTTCAGTAAAGAAACAGCCCAAATTTTATGATTACTCGCAAGCAGAATTTTTCCATTATGAGCTGGATACGAGTAAAAAAGCATTAACAAAATATATTAATCTTCAGTAGCATTGCATTAAGTTAATTTTAATTTGTCAAGCCCAATTTTATGTTAAATTTCATCTTTTTGGATATAAAAAAACTCCTTATAATTAGGATTGGCAGTCCTATCCAAATCCTAAGAATAAGGAGAAACCATTATGGATAAGAATACCACAGAATCCACAATAAATGAACTATTTAAAGAGATCGATCCAATAACTTTTTCAAAACTAATTAATGTGATTGACGTTGACAAATACATTAAAAAATTAACGGTGTATAAGTTTTTACAACTTTGTATCATCGCTCAGTTAAATGAATTGGAAAGCTTAACAAAATTGGCCAAACATTTGAAAGACAAGGAAGAGTTGCAGACATATCTGGAATTTGATGCAATTAGTACTTCGCAACTTTCTCGCAAATTAGGCCAATTATCCCCTCAACTGTTTGAAAAAGTATTTAAATATCTGGTCTTAAAGATCCAAGGGCAAATGAAAAATGCCCCGATCATCCGAAACATTGGTCGTCTTCTGGTCATTGATTCTACCACGATGAGCATGAGTTTGAGCCAATATCCATGGGCAACTTTTCGTAAGACAAAGGCTGGTGTTCGACTCCATTTAAAGGTTGTTGTAACGAAGGATATCACTGTTCCGGATCAAGGGATTATCTTACCCGCGAAACATGCCGATCGCACACAGATGGACGAACTCATTGAAATCGATCCAAATGCGATTTACTTGTTTGATCGAGGGTATGTCGATTACAAACAGTTCGACCGCTTATGCCGAGAAGGGGTGCGATTCATTACCCGGCTTAAAAAGAACGCAGAGATTGAAGTTTTATCGGAACGGATTCCCAATCCAGAACGTTTGATTTATAGGGATCAGATTGTCATTTTAGGAAATGACCGTAATCATACCAAAATGACTCATCCTCTCCGATTGATCGAAACGGTCGACAGCGAAGGGAATCCCGTGATCATCATAACCAATTGCTTTGATCTTTCTGCGGAAGAGATTGCAGATTTATACCGATATCGCTGGAAGATAGAGACCTTCTTTAAATGGATGAAACAGCACCTTAAGATAAAAAGATTTTATGGAAAAAGTCAAAATGCCGTTTACAATCAAATTTGGATCGCCCTAATCACCTATTGCTTACAGGCCATGCTCCAATTAAAAGTGAATCACGATGGTCCTTTATTAGAGATCAAGCGAACTTTACAGAATCTGCTTTTTAAAGGTTTTGACTGTTTTGTTCGCTCCCTTTTTAAAAAGCCAATTCGAACGTCCAACGGTCGGAAAAAATACCATTGGGAAAAAGATTTTGAAACCATCGTGTACCAATTTGAAGAAGGGGAGGTGGAACACCTAGACGATTTAGTTTATGATCCAATGTTTCTGTAATATATTACCAAATTGTGGAAATGGACTGCCGATTAAGACGTCATTGTCCTTTTAAGCTTGCTTAGAAAGATTGTATGTCTGAATATTCAGTTACATGAAATAACTGGAATTTTTGTTGAGCTTGACAAACATTAAATTTTTTTATGCAACGCTACTGATTAATCTTACAGAAAATGTTTTAAAAGAGATATCACTGGAAGGAAGAAGAGGTGTATTGTTCATAACAGATAAAGGAAATAAGGAGCAAGTAGAACAAGCAATTGAGGATTATTTTAATAATAATTTGGAAGAGACTAAAGAGACGTCTGTGTTTTCTGTTTCAACGGATTATTTTGGAAATTTGGTTGGAAAAAATTGTTACAGAACGTTGGATACAGTTATTGTGCTGAAGACCCCCAATTTTAATTATTTAACTCAACTTTCGCACACAGAAATATGGAGACAGTCCTTGATATAACGAGGTAAAGAAGTAATCCAATTGGACAGTTGACACTGAAAAATGTCCATACTCAAATAAACCTTAGCTTCAGCCAAAGTTTGGAAAAGAGAAATCAATTGTAGTAAAGCCGTTTTAAAGTCCATCTCCTTTACTTCGTCACATAGAAACAAGAATAAGTTGCCCATGGTCTTCGGATCCTCTTCTTTCCGAAGTTGCCAAGCAATCAAGATATACCGAGTGAAGACAATGGTAGTATGGCTAATCATCATGTCATAGGAACGACCTTGAAACTCTTTGGCTAAATGTAAAAACGATTTACTGAATTTAAAAAAGGTTTCAATGTCCCAACGCATCCCATAGATTCGAACGATTTCTTCATTAGACAGCGTGGTATCTGTACTCAAAATGGCTAGCCATTCACTTTGGTTGTTTCGATTCCGCACAAACACGATTTTCACTGGTAAACCCGTATGAAGGGTTGCGTGAATCGAGCCGAGTGTTTCTTTTTTGCCAATGTCTCGTTTCGCTTTTCGATACAGTTGTTCCAAGGTTAAACGTTCTCCGTTGAAAAGATACCGTTGTTTCAGCTGTTTGACCATACCAATGACAAAAAGGCCTTTGGAGTGAATCTTCTCCACCAACGGGGCATGAGTAAACCATGTATCCATGAGCACATAATCAGCGAAAATTCCTTTATCCAATGCATGTTCTACTAATTTCAACACCATGTTTGGTTTTGCTTCCAATGCCTCGAGCCGTCGTTTGTAGCCTGTGGTTCGTTTATCAATGGACGAATGGATTTCGTTCAAGCGATTCTTTTGGTTCGCTGAACTCAAAAGAGCGAAATCGATAGGTACAAATGTAAAGCCATCGGACCATCCGAGCGTTAATAGTTGAAAACCATTGACAAACTGACGAGTGGAATGATCGAATACTTTAGCTAGAAGCTCAACCGATTTACTACGGTTACGAGAATAAATCGAATCGTCTACAATAAACACGGTAACACGGCGCTTCGAAATCGTTTGTTTCACACGACGAATCACTTCGGAGCTCAGAGATAGTAAAAAGGTTCTCCAGTTATACGTAGACGAGTTCAAAAAACGATAAATGGTATCTTTTCCTGGTAAATCGGCAGCCTTTTTGCTTTGTAAGGCGTGGTACCAGTTTCTGTATTGAAAAACAAGAAGAAATAATAGTTGAAAAATCGATAAACAAGAATAACCACAAGCCTTGATAATTCCTGCTTTTCTTAAATGATTACCAATTTGTAATTCAGAAAATCCGTCTTTTATTTCTTTTGGTAATTGCGCAAAATACTCTTTTTTCGTTATCATAATGGTGACACCTTTCTTTCTTTGGTTTTTTGGTTTGGTCACCAATAGTTTACCAAAAGAAAGAGGTGTCTTTTTGTTTTTTAGACGAATTTTTTCAGTGTCAAGTGAATATGAGATACCCAAAGAAACCTATCAAATCAAGGATTATTCATAAATTTTTCACTGCGAAAGTTGAGTTATTTAACTTATGCCCTCACTAATTTTTTTTACAAATTCCATGACAACCTTCCAGTTGGTACTATCTCTATTTTTAAAGATGAAGATGTGGAACGAATCAGAAACTCCACAATTGCAGGAGAGATTTATCAAGGAATCAGAAGAATTTCACGAGAAAATCCTGCAGACGCAAAGATATATGTATTTTCAAATAACCAAAAAGTAATCGAAACCGTTTTAGAGCAATTACCAAAGATTAAATATAATAAATGTCAAATTAATGTTGAGAAGAGAGAAAAGGAACAGTCAAATAAAACACAAAAAAAACTAACTGAATTTGAAAAGAAGATTGCAGAGGTTAAATCTATTATTATTAAAGCTAAACAGTCCGGAATAACATGTATGAAGAAAAAAGAACTTAGAAATCAAGTTGATATTTCAGATAAGTCAAATTTCTCAAAGATATTAAAAGCACTTCAGCCATTTCTAACAATAAATAAAATTGAAAGCAAAGGTCAAAAACTTGTTTTTAAATAAATATGCACAGTTTTTATGAAGGATGTCTTTTATAGGCATCCATTTTTTTATGTAATCATGAATAGTTGTAAAATCCGTTCGTTGTTTAACAGAGAAATAATCAGATTTATTTGAACTGTAGGCATCTTTTTTCTCTTAAGGATACATGGTACAAAAAACACTGTGGGTATATTTCATTTATATCTGAATCTTGTTAAAGATTTTGTTTTATCCAAACACTGCATGTATTTAAATAAAAATGATGATAACAAAGCAAAATTGTCATAAACAAACAAGACCTTTGTTTTTTTGAATAATTAAAAATTGTATCAAATGGCAACTAAGGATTTTCATTTGAATGTATAAATTTTTAAACCTTAAGTCGCTTGATATGGAGCCTCTGCGGGCATATTGCAAAGGAACAAGCCGTAGGACTTTGCAAGGCACACGAGCTTATCATATTTGCTACTCCTTTTAAAGCGGTGAATATGCACTAATCGATGCATACTCTTAATTGCCAAACACTGCATTTCTTAAATGCTATCAACAACTTTGGAAAAAATGTCGTTGTTATTATCCATTTGTTTTAAATTACAAAGGTCTTCGTTATAAAGAACTGCGGGTTTTTAATGTGTACACAGATTCAATATCTTTGTAGATGATTTAATGTATAAGCTTTTTGTTATCAGCTATGGTGTAGTACGAGAACATGTTTATAATTTTTTCTTTCAAGTTTTTTGGTATCAAAAGAATTTTTTTAAGTAATTACGACATGTAATAGCGAAGGCGTTAGTTATAGTTCCTACGCCTTTGGTATCTTATAAAAGACATTTGGTTCTTACTATTGCAGGTACATGTACATACTGTCATATTATAGTGATTATTTGGCAATTTGGTTTTTTATCAAAGAAATTTTGAGATTATGAGGAAAACATCAAAAAAGTTGTATAAAAATGTTACCTTCCTCTATAGAAGATATAATTCAAAAACAACTTTTTTGAAAGTATTGAAACATAATTCTTCTCATTTCTTAAATCAAGCGAACAAGCAATACCACTTCATTGTACTAAAGCTAAAACATGGTTGAACTGCTAAGCTACTTGTAACACTGAACAATTTAGGTAAGATGAGTTTGAAAGCAAAAAGTTTTATTGGAGGTGGTAAGTTGACAGTTGCACAAATCAAACAACAAATAAAAAAATTGAAAAAGAAATTTTTACTTACTCTATAAATAGAAATAAAGAAGCTGACGAGCTATGGAGATGGAAAATAAAGTGGAGAATTTGAAAGAGGTGTTCTTGGAGAGTTCTTTCATTGATAGCAGTGTAAAGGAACTGGAAGATATTCGCTTTAGATTATTAGAAATGGGAATTCATCTTGAAATCAGTATTAAAAAAGATTTGAGTGAGAATGTATTAACCGAAATAAAGAAACACAACTGATTTCGGCAGCTTCATTATCAAGTTCAACAAACTTTCGCTCGTCAATATTGCAGAGCCGTATCGCAAGTTCCAACCAGCTTCTAACCTCATCCAAAGAACATTTTGCATTATCATAAAAACTAACTTCTTTTTTCGGAAAGATAGTTCCGTTCCCTTCGGCTAAATTGCCCGAAACCGAAGCGACCGCCCTCAATAGCTGAGATTTCAAATTATACTCCTCGAACTTCGGAAAATTTTTTGCATTCCATAAAGCGAAACAGCTAAATTTACTGCTCTCTCCCAAACTTTTAATTGTTTGAAATCTTTTATAACGATTTCATCTTTTTAGCAACGTGTTTCACTGCATTCTCTCCCTATTTTTATGCAATTTCATATAACTTAAAATTATAATCGAATTAATGAGGAAAATCTTAAAAGAAAGTACTTAAGCCCTAAACTATAAAATTATTTTGCTCTTGAGTCTGATAAATTCTATTCGGTCAATTTCGTTCAGAGAACAATAAAAGTTTCGATGCCATGATTGATAAGTTGTTTGCCTCCAGGAATGGAGACAGCAGGCGATGACAAGAACAGAAGATATATTGGATGATTAATTATACAGGGCAATTGAGAAGATTACTAACTAAGGATTGGCAGAATGTATTAAATTTGAGCAAGTAGTATTAAAATGGTTAGAACGAACTGGATGGAAACGAGAAGTGCACAAACAGATTTTGAATGAATTAAGGATGGTTTCAAAAGATATGGAAAGAGATATAGTAGGAATGGTCAGGAAATAGTTTAGTAGAATAAAATCATATTTTCTCATATTTTCTCTAAAAAATATTAATATAATTATTGACTTATTCATAGAGATATGATAGATTAATACCATAAGTTATTTATATGTAATTATTTCCTATAGTCTATAATTTTTCAATATATTTTATTTATTTAACTTTTTTTAATTTTATATAATAATAAGTAACCAGATAAAAGGCTGGATTACTTGAGTGTATTGTTTATATATAAAGTTTAATGTCTATAACTGCGATTCAAAAGGGGTAAGTATATCCTTTTAAATGTAGTATAGGGGTTTGTTTACCCTTTGGTTATTGATATAATCTATTTAACTTAAACACACTCAAGTAATTCAGTCTTTTTTTGTTGTTCCTGGTCCTTGAAAACCTTATATTTTTACTCTTCACTATTTCATTTTTATATAAGGAAGATGATTATAATTTCTCAATCATCCTACTTATAAATTTTTCATAAAACTGGAGGAAAACATTATGAACAACTTTCATGAGGAACAATGTATTACTGTTTCTTTAGACAAAAGGTTGGTAAAATGTTTGCTCATTTCCTGATGGGGTTTTGCGTATTGGTGAACAAACAAGAGAAAGTGAGTAAATATAAAGTTTATTATGTACAACCTAATGACATCTGTGGCTACAAGAGCTGAGTTGAAAAGAATTTAAGGTACTTTTTGATGAGGTTCTGCGTTCAATTAATTAGGAACATTATGAGTTTGAGGATAATGAAGAAAAAAATGTAATTGAACAGAATAAAAGTATTGTTGATGCACTCATGGCACTTAAGAGAGTAAGTTTTAGACATTATAAATTGAGAAACTTTATTGTATTTAAAACAGTAAAACTAATCAAATTTTTAAAAACTTTAAATTTGAAGAAGATATAGAGATAAAAATTGAAGAAAGAAGGGGTAGAACATGTTGAATAAAAATGATTATTTGTGGCAATTGGATTTTATGGTGTTGTTAGATGTTGGAGAATTATTAAATAGTAGTAGAAGTGATAGGAGTTTATTTGCAAGAAGAACCATTCAATTGAAAGACGGAAGTATTCGTAATGCCATTACAGGCAATGCTATTAAGCACGTTTATGTGTCGTATCTTCATGAATTAATCACACCAAAGGAAAAATGTGATAAATGTAAACTTCTATCACCTATGAAAAATGGAAAAATTAAAAGTCCAGATAAACGCTTTAGTGCCAGTGGAAATCGAGTCAAAGAATGTTCGATTTGTGACATTTCAGGGTTTATGAATGCGGAAAAAGACAACAAATTGGAAAAACGAAAAACCGTTGCTTCTTTTTTTTGGGCGATTGCCAAAACAGATACTCGGCAGGAAGATGTCCTTCCGATTCGCTCTTCGGAATATGCAATGATGATAGAGTTAGACCTTCATCGTATTGGATTTGATGATGAAAAACAAGTGTATGTCTTAGATAAAGAAGAAATCAAAAAACGTATTAGGATAGCGTTAAAAGGTGTAGAAAATTTACTCATTCGCTTTGGTGGTACACAAACGAATGCGAACCATCTGCATATTCGTGGGATTTCAGGAATTGTGACCGAAAAAACACATCGAATGCAACGTATGACTAAGTTTAGTCCGTTAAATGATAATTTTGTGGAAGAAAACCAAAAGTGCTCTGATGTTTCTTATCCAATTAGTGGGATAGAAGACCTTCACCAATTAATTAATAAATTGACAGATGAAGAATACTTGGATGCTATGGTGGAGCGAAATATGGAATTTGTAAGAGAACACTTTGCATAATAGATTTATAATGTAGCTCAAATTGGGGTATTAATAATTTGCAGAATAATTAAGAAGATGCTAGTTAAAATGAGAACAATAAATAAAAGTGATAATCAATAGATATGATAGAATTGCAAGAATGTTAGCGACTAAAAAACTTGACCACATTTCCTCAATTATTAAGCTTTAGTTTGGAATTGAGTTCGATTGGGTCTTAATCCAAATGAAGATGAATTTACAATTTATCTTGAAGGGGGGCGAGGAGATTTATTTCCATCATACTTATTCGATGATTGAATTGATTAATTGTGATGCCACTGACAAGCATAATTTTCTTGGTAAGAAAGCCCAAGTTGATTTTTAAAAAAGGTTTTTTATAAACTTCAGGCTTTTCTTTTTTTATTGTTGACTAAAAGTATGAGGAGAAAGGCGAATTTCGTTAAATTAGGAGAAGACAAGAGAACTTGAAAGAATAGATTGAAGCAAATTAATCTATAGTAAATCAAGATGATAAAAAAGGGGGGCATATAAATGGTACCGTCAAGAATTTTGTGTTATGTAAGATAGATAGGGTATCTCTGAAATGGATTTGGAATGGATAGGGGTTCGATTTCCTCCACACAGGAGACTGAATATTCAGTCTCCTGTGTGGAAAGGGAGAATCCCTTTATTTTGTTCGTTTACAATATTTGGTTAGTTATAACGTTTTTCAAACATTTGTTGAAGGGTTTCATAGGCTTCAGCAAATCCTCGTAATTTTCGTCCTGCCCATTTCTCATTAAAATCTTGGATGGTCAAATACACGACTTTTTCAGCGGCTTCTAAACTACTCAAACTGTTCATCGGCTTTAGACGTTTCCGAATCTCTTTGATCGTTCGTTCAATGGCATTGGTCGTGTAAATCACACTTCGAATACTGCTTGGATAATCCATAAATGTAAGGAGGACATCCAACTCATTGGCCCAAGATTGAACTTCTCTTGGATATTTGCTGGACCATTTCGACTCAAACTGTTGAAACATTTGTAACGCCATCTCCTTATTCGGCGCACGATAAATCAGCTTGAGATCCTCGGCCACTTCGAATTGGTCTTTTTTCCGAACACGATTTAGGGTGTTGCGGACTTTGTGAACGACACAGCGCTGCACATCGGCTTTCGGATACACCGCCTTAAAGGCTTCCTCCAGCCCCGGTAGTCCATCGAATACGCCCAGAAGCACTTCCTTGACGCCTCTTTTGTAGAGCTGTTGGAGAATCTCCCGCCATCCATAGGCGCTTTCTTGTCCTCCCACGAAGAAATCCAGAATTTCTCGATACCCTTCTTCATTCACTCCTAACACCACATAAATGACTTCTTTCTCTACCGTATCGCGGCGAAGTTTCACGTACAAGCCGTCCAAATATAAGACAGAATAACGTTTGGATAGTGGACGATGGTGCCATTTCTCGATGTCTTCCTTCACTACATCGGTCATACGGCTGATCGTTGCAGGAGAATAGGCATTGCCTAAAATTCGTTCAATAAACTTGCCAATTTCACGCGTACTCATGCCACTTTGATACATCCTGATGATGGCTTCCTCGAGCCAGCCCGTATGGCGTTGGTAAGGGGCAAACAGCTGCGTTTGAAATTCCCCGTTTCGGTCTCTTGGAACAGAAAGTCCTTCGATACGACCATACTGCGTGTCTAGGTTTCGATGGTAATAGCCGTTTCTTCTATTCGACGTTCCCTCTTGTTCCATTTCGAGGAAAGTCTGGATTTCTTCCTTCATGATCAGCTCTAATTTTTCCTTTACAAACTCACGAATAACGTTTTCCAGTTGATTCATCCAATCTATATTCGATATACTTTTAGACATAGGTAGGGTACTCCTTTCTCTAAGATTTTTGCCAAATCAGAGAATACCCTACCTTTTTCTTTTGGTCTAACTAAATGCTTGACACAAAATTTTATACATCATCATATAAATGAATGCTAAATATGGATGGAATAATTTTGCGAACGAAAGGATGGATGATGACAATAAAAAGCTAAAAAAATTAAAGAGTTATCGAACCCAATTAGTTGTTCTAATCGTTCTTACGATGGTTATTGACATTAAGGATTTTATGGCTAAAGAGACTTCATTTTGGAGTGGGGTACTTACGGGGATAGTTTTAGTCTTTTGTACAGTCGCATTTAGTATTAGTTACAAACTAAGTAAAAGCATTAGAAATAGAATGGAAATTGAGAAGAGACAACGTTAGAATTGATTTTGTGTTTCGGATAACAACGTAAGATTAGACGCTTTTAGAATGGAATAAATATAACAGTAGAGAACGCTCCATCAATAAAAGGTGTACTCATTTATGTATTATTAAAGGTGCATCTGTTTACGCTTTCCTTGTAGATAAAATGTAATGGACACAAGATAGTAGCACTCTTGTTGGCTATAATTTTCTTGAACAATCAATTGTTGTAGACGGAGGAAATAATAAAAATAAAAGCTTATATAAATGAACTTTCAGCTTGTCGGTCAAAGTCGACAAGCTAAAAGCTGTAAGTCAAATAAGATTTACAGGTTTTTTATTTTTAAAGGATTGATTACTAACGAAGAAAAAAGAAAGCTCTTATTTCGTATTACTCACTGTCTTAGTATGCGTTGAATATGCATGCACACGTTTGTTCAAAGCCTCTGTTTTATCATCCACATATTCAAGGATTTTCCCACTAAGTCGCTTTTGGCCTTTTTTAGTTAAGTTCAAATATAATTCTTTTGCTCTTGTTTCAAGCTATTTAATCGCCGACTTACTTTTTGCAGCTTCATGAGAATTTGATTTAGTGTGTCTTCCGTATTCAATTCTCCCTATTAAATTCATTCAATTATACTATATTCTAAATGTAAAAAATCAAAATTCCGTTCTGAACGGTCTTTTTTTAAGTGTTTCAAAATTTCCGTTCTGAGGGGTCACTTTCTATAAAGTGTTCCAAAATTTCCGTTCTGAGGGGTCACTTTCTATAAAGTGTTCCAAAATTTCCGTTCTGAGGGGTCACTTTCTATAAATAAAAACAACAATCGAGATTTTCCGAATTAGGTCTCTGATTGCTTTCATGCTATATAATTCAGACCTTTTCAGTTTTTCAGTCATTGACATATCTGAATTCAACAAACTCTAAATGTCAAGAGCGAAATGTTTCTTATTATGAACTTTACAAAATCGGGTTGTGTAAAGTAAAGAATCCTATAAAATCAATTTTCTTGAATGTGTACCTTTTTTGTTTAGCTTTGTACTTTACAAAAATTTCATGTTATAATGTTTTTGTAAAGTTGTGGAAGGTAGGGGATTTCCCATAAACGTAGTCAATCCTATACGCGATAGGAAGAAATTGGGAGCCGTGAAAGCGTATTTAAGAGGAAAAAACAAAAGAGATTATTTATTGTTTATGGTTGGCATTTCTTCGGCTCTACGAATAAGCGATATATTAAACTTAAAAGTGAAAGATGTATGGACTGGAAAGAAACCTGTAGAATATATTGATTTGAATGAAAAGAAAACAGGGAAGTACAAACGGTTTCCAGTTACCCCAAATTTAAGCAAAGCAATAAAAGAGTATATGGCTGAGTATAATGGTAAACCTGATGATTATTTATTTGTAAGCCGCGTTGGCCAGAATAAGCCAATTACCCGTCAATATGCCAATTTAATGCTAAATAATGCTTGCGATATGGTTGGAATAACTGAACCATTCGGAACACATGGCATGAGAAAAACATGGGGATATTGGGCGTTTAAACAAGGGATTTCTTTGGATTACATATCTATTGCTCTTAACCATCGCTCAATTGCTGAAACGAAAAGATATCTTGGTCTGTTGCAAGAAGATTTGGATAATATATACCTTCAAGTAAACTTATGACCAGTTTCTTCTTTAATAATATAGAGACATCAAATATCAAAGTGCGTTTGTATTTAGGCTATGCCGTTTAAAAAAAAACGGAGGGTTGCCTAAAGTACAAATGCACTTTTTTGTTGACTAATTTAACTGTTTTATCGGGGGGAAAATCATGACAAGAAGCAATGGAATTTGGAGCAGAGAAAAATTAAATAGATATATCAAAGAAGGAAGAGGACAATCAGCAACTGGGAAAGATTATCGACCTTGGGTCATGGTACACGAGTTCCCCTCAGTTGGAAGGGCCTCTCGTATTCTGGGTATTAAGACCGGGCGAATCCATCATTTACATTCTGATAATCAGCTAAGAGCATTTTTTATATTTGAGTTTTCAGATAAGGTAGTTGATATTCGGGAAAGCTACCCTCTCTTGGATGTCATGGAGGTCATTGATGATAAAGAAAATTTACGCTTCGATAAGTTTTGTTCTAAAGAGACAGGTGAGCAATTAGTGATTTGTACAAATTTTGTTTTAACTCTAGAGATTCTGACGGAAATGAAAGACATGTCGCAAGAACAATAAAAAATACTTCTGAACTGAATAAAAAAATTACATTCGAGAAGCTGGAGATAGAGCGAAGATATTGGGAAGCTAAGGGAGTAGATTGGAAGATAATTACCGATAAACAATTGCCAAGACAAGTTGCCAAAAATATTGAATGGGTCAGAGAAACTTTGCTGGAGGATAGTGAGGTCGATAAAGAACTACTATCAAAGATTTTGCTTAATTTTCTTTTAAGAAATCTTGAAACGCCTTTAAAGGAGTTGCTAAAAAATTTCGACAAGTCGGAAGGAGTTAATACTGGAACAGGGTTATATCTCTTTCGATATTTAATTGCAAAGAAAGAAATCAAAGTGAATATGATTGAAAAAATCAATCTTGCTCTTAAGGTAAAAGATTTAATTTTGTAGTAAAAAAGGGGTGTAGAGTTTTGAAACTGGCAGAGAATATGTTGCTCAAATACAGTAGTGGTAAAGTGATAAGAGTCTTATATATCAATCAGATTACTTCTATTGTATATGTGATTGATATGGACAGCAACAAATGGCCATACCCCATGGAAAAAGAAACGTTCCTAACCCTTCATAAAAATAAAGAAATTATTGCGATGGATGAAGACGTTTATAGCAGAGTGGTTCTTGAAGAAGAGCTAAGTGAAATTGAAATATTGAAAAGAGACTATTCATGGGATGTTGTTATGTACTTTAAGAACACATTGGCAGATGAAGAACGCATGTATATCAGCAAATATCGGCAAAAGGCAATGAAAGAAACGATGGCTACTTTTGGTATAAGTTACAACGGATTAAAGAATTATATAATCAGATATTTTAAGGGTGGAAGGACTAAAAGCAGTTTGATACCCAACTTCTTTAGATGCGGTGCGAAAGGGAAGGAGCGAAAGGTTGGAGAGAAAAAACGTGGTCGCCCCCGATTAAACAATAAAAATGGCGGAGTGAATATTGACGATAGGATGAAGAAAATATTTAGAGTGGGTTTGAATCGCTATTACTACAATGAAAGGAAAAACTCCCTTAAAACAGCCTATGAATTAACTTTGAGGGATTTTTTTGCAACTGAATCAATGCAGGAAAATGGGGTTAAGATACCGATATTGCCTAATGCAGAAAACTTGCCAACCTACAACCAATTTCTATATTGGTTTAAGCGCATGAACAATAGTAAGAAAGAAATTATCAGAAGAAGCGGTACAAGAGTATATCAACAAAATTACAGAAGTATAATTGGGGATTCGACTCAGGATGCTGGAATAGGTCCTGGAACGCTTTGGCAAATTGATAGCACTGTATTCGATATATATTTAGTTTCATCCTTTAATCGGGACATAATTGTCGGTAGACCTATTTTGTTTCTGGTAGTAGACGTGTATTCTCGTGTCATTTTAGGATTCAATATAAGTTTTGAATCACTTAACTCATACACTGGTGCAATGGTAGCACTTGCTAATAGTATGACATCGAAAAAGGATTTGTGCAGAAAGTTCGGTATTGATATTACTGATGAAGAGTTTCCGTACTGTGTGCCTCAACGAATTTTGGCAGACCGAGGTGAGCTTGTTGGTCGGCAAATAGAAAATGCAATCGAGAATTTAGGGATAACTATACAACAAACTCCTCCTTATCACGCAGATTATAAAGCGATTATAGAATCCGCCTTTAATTTGCTGAATCTAAAGGTCAAGCCCTTTGCGGATGGAGTAGTTATTGATGGGAATAAAAAAGGTAAAGAGCGTGGAGAGCAGGATTACCGACTTAAGGCTACTCTAACAATTGAGGAATTCACAAAAATTATCATCAAGTGCATTTTATTTCATAATACCCACCACGTTTTGAATGATTATGTCTTAGACGAAACGATGTTGGAAGAAAAAGTAGAGAAAATCCCTATCAAGATATGGGAGCATGGATTGAAACATAAAAAAGGTCAATTACGAATTCTTCCAGAGGAAGTCATCAAAACGTATCTCTTTCCGTCAGATTATGCAACTGTAACTGCAAGGGGTGTATCCTATCGAAAATTATTATACGCATCGGATAATGCCTTGCAGAATGGTTGGTTCCAAAAAGCAAGAATCAATGGTAGTTGGCGTGTAAAGATTTGTTATAACCCCTCTGATTTATCGTCTATTTATATTTTTAATGAGGGTGGTGAGGGTCTACGTAAGTTCGACCTATTAGACCACCTTTCTATGTACACAAATAAAGGGTTAGATGAAATAGAACAACTAAAAAAGCATGAGCAAGAAATGGATAATAAGAATAAAGAAAAGGAGCTGCAAGAAAAACTCAAACTTTATAGCGATATAGAGAACATTGTAAAAGAAGCCAGAGAAAAAACAGAATCTGAAAGAGACTATAGCAAAAGCAATTCTCAAAGAATTAAAGGTATTAAAGAAAATCAAAAAAATGAGAGATTATTACAACGCGAGAAAGCAAAAGAAGAATTAGCAATGAAAGAGATTGTCGATGAATTCACCGATGAAGTAGACGAGTTTGCCTTGTTTAGAGAATTATCAGGTGGATATTGGGAGGAAAGTGACGATGGCCGATAAAATTTTTTTGGATAATGGAATGGAAGCCTACATGGCTTCCTACAATGAATTTCCCCTGGAGGAATATAACAACAATCCATTTATACAGGCACTTCCTCCATTACTGGACAAACAAACGATTATCAAGAAATTAATGTTACCCACCTCTTTTAAACCAGAAGAAAGAGACTTGGACAGTTCGTATAGACTTCATATGGTACACAGACTGTATAAATTATTTCAGCCTTTGCCGATTCACGTAGATATTTGGAATATGATTTTTTCATTATTATATCAAGGGTACATAGCGAGAAACCCCTTTGACAAGGATTACAGAAGATATATCACTCAAACGGGCAAGCAAATTATAAACAGGACTTACGACATAAACAGCAGAGCAAATTTTAGAACCACTGCAAGTTGTGCAACGCTTATCGGGTATTCAGGCATGGGAAAAACAACAACAGTAAATAGGATTCTAAGCAACATCCCGCAAATCATCGTACACAATTATTACAATGGGCAACATTTCAATCAAATTCAGCTATCCCATTTAACTTTGCAGACTCCACATAATTCCAGCCTTAAAGCGTTAACACTGCAATTTTTTATGAAGGTAGATGAACTCCTTGGAACTAATACTTTCCAGAAACATGTTTCACGTAATCTGTCTACCGATGCAATGTTGCCTTTGATGGGGCAAGTTGCCCACAACGTAGGCTTAGGAATGCTGGTAATCGATGAGATTCAGCATCTTCAAAATCGAGGAGTACAGCAGATGATGAACTATTTTGTAACTCTCATGAATTCGTTTGGTGTTCCTGTGCTCTTTATAGGTACACCAGCTTCTTATTCTATTTTTCAAAATGAGTTTAGAATTGCAAGACGAGTTTCGGGAAATGGAGAAATTATTTGGAATAACATGGAGAATGATAAAGAATTTCGATTCTTATTAGAGTCCATTTGGAAGTATCAGTGGAATTGTAAATTTACACCACTTACTGAGGAAATGATAAATGTTTTCTACGAAGAAACTCAAGGAGTATCAGACTTAATCATCAAGCTTTTTACAAATGTTCAATCATTGGCGATTAAGAGTGGGAAAGAGGAATTTACGCTTAGTATGGTGAAGAAGGTCGCAAAAGAACAGTTCAAGTTGATGAAGCCGATGATTGAAGCCATTAAATCGAAAAATCCCTATAAAATGGCCCAATTTGAGGATTTAAGAAAAATGGAGATTTCTGATGTTGCTACTCGAAAGAAAGAAAAAGCTATTCAAAGTCCATTAAAAATCACCAAAGTCGAAAACGAAGTAAATCAAAATCATAGTCCCCAAAAAACAATAGTTCCTAAAGAACAAAAAATGAAAAAGGTTGATGATTATGACGAAGGTGATTTAAGGAATCTGTTCAAACAAGCAAGTAAACGTGAGAAGTCTTCTTATCAGCTTTTATTAGAGAATGGATTTATAGATGATATGGGTTTTTGGAAAGAAGGTATCGTAAAATGATAAATTTCTTGCCTTTGATATATCAGGATGAGTTATTTTTTAGTGTTATTTGCAGGTATAAGCAAATGTGCGGTATGGTAAGTAAACGTGCTTTAGAATTGGACTTATTCCAAATACATAATAGGATGGGGAGGAAATCTGTTCTATTCCCACAAAACCTAATTACATTCGTGGCTAATCTGCCTCCCAATTCTAAGCTATCTGCTCAAGAAATCATTTTGAATCACACAATGTATCCATTTTATACAGCCTTTTTATCAAATGAAAAATCCGATTCAATATTTAAAAGTATGGCAGAAGGGCTTGGGAAATCTATTGAAAATATGGTTGGAATGTCTGGAAGCAAAGTTAAGTCAAATAATTACTTGAAGTATTGTCCTCTTTGCTTTAAAGAAGATATGGAACAGTTAGGAGAAAGTTATTGGCGTAGACTGCCGCAAGTTCCTTGTGCTTTTTACTGTCCGAAACATCATGTTCTTTATAAAAATAGCAATGTATTGATAACAGACAGTCGAGTTGATTATTTGTGTGCGGATGAGGATACTTGCAATACCGACTTAGCAGTAGACGTTTATCCAAATCAATTTAAGGAACTTAATTTGAAGTACATAGAAAATGCTTCATACTTATTGTTTCATAATCAAAAGAGGAGGGACCCCTCATTTATTATCAAATTCTACATTGATAAATTAAGAGAAAGGGGATTAGCCTCTATGGGAGGTTCATTATATATAAATAAATTGTTAGAGGCTTTTTTGCGCTTTTATCCATCAAACTATTTAGAGCTTATGCAAAGTAGTATAGATATTGAAAAAGAAGGAAATTGGCTAAGGCTATTTGTTAGGAACAATAACAAAAATAGAAGTCCATTACGACATCTTCTCTTTCTGCAATTTTTGAATGTTGGTGTTGAAGAACTGTTTGAGAGCAATAAAGTAATTGGGAAGCAAACCATTGTTGTAAATCGTACCCCTTCTTATTCAATTGAAGAAAGAAGAAAAGAATGGCTAAAACTAATTGAGGAGAATCCAGGAGCTAATCGCAGTGAATTAAAAAGAATAGGAAAAGGGCTTCATACATGGATTTATACCCACGACAGACGCTGGTATGATGAAGTAACCCCAATTGCTAAAACAAGAAAGAAAAAAGCTGAAACGGTAGATTGGGGGAAACGGGATGATGAGTGTTTAGCACTTGCAAAAAAAGCTGTTAAAAGGCTCTTACATAAAGAAGGGAAACCAATTCGTATTATTCCAAGCAATATAAGAAGAGAGATTGGTGCAAAGCGATGGTTTTATAGTGAGAAACTTGTGAAAACTCAACAGTATCTAAAAGAAGTAACAGAAGATATAGAAAGTTATCGAGTGCGGAAGATTAAATGGGCGATTGATGAGATGGTAAAGCGTGGTGAAAAATTAACAGTTTACAAAGTTCAGTTGTATGCAGGATTTAGTGGAGGAATCAAGGAAGTAAGAAGTTTAATAGAGCAAGAACTTGCAAGGTATTATTAAATAGTGAGATATTATGCTTTATCAGAATCTCTATAATTTTATCTCTGTTATCGTTAACTGTTGATTTTCAATCAAATGGAAAGCTACCTTATGATGATAAGGTAGCATTTTTTGTACTTATCTTACGCACTATCCTTTTCATCAATTGGAAATGTCGTATTTTTAAAGAACTGTTATAACATATATCTTATATACAAGCACATATATGGTTCATGTAATACCCCATATGTAAATTCAAAACCTAACTTTTTATAAATGATATTACTCTTTCTGTATCCTGTGAAATTAAAGTTTCATTTTTTAATTCCTTGTCAACTTTATCCCACTCAAATGGATACGGAAATAATAGTATGAAATCTACTAAAATATATCTCTAATGGCTAATGTGCCATACCCATTACCTCTAAATTCTTTATCAATTTAAAATCCTATCAAGATATGCTACTCTTCCGTATACAGTTGTTGTTTGAGGATGATAGGCTTTGAAATACTCTTCATCAAGTGAATTTATATATCTTATTGATTTAAAAGATTCCGATTGCCTATCGTCATATCCTTCTTTAATTTCAAAATCAATTACCTCTTCATCAATAATAAAAATATTTGCCCAACCAATATCTATGGTATTTTCTTTCTCGTCGAATCCATTTATTTTTATATTTAAGTTTAATGGCTCTATTTCCATAATATTACTTTCCGAAAATGGAGAATTTATCTCAATACTGCAATACCTACCGATATCCATTCAAAAACCCCCTATATTTGTATTTGCTATAAAGCACATTACTATACATGAATGCTAAATATCACTTTCCTTCAGCAACTATCCTATTCAGTTGCTTGAAAAAAGAACTACATCCCCTTATTAAAGTAAAGCACCCGTTAGCCGACCATGAAGCCAGTTTTACTACAGATGATGGAAGCTAATCCATCCTGCTGTGGGAGTTAAACAAGCAGAATATCGTTCTCATTAAACTAAAACTTTTTAACTCCTGCATAAGCTATTTTTAACTATTCTCGCAGTTGCTCATTTTCATCCTCTAACTTTTGATTTTCCATTTCAGTAATTCAATAAAAGCGCCTTTTTCTTTTATTTTTAATGAAAACCCATTATTGTAATAAGAAATGACGTGCCAAAATTGTTATCAGTTTGTATGTTATTTCTTATTGGGATTAGAGGGACCAGTTAATCATTTAAAAAGATGGTGTATAATGATATTGGTTTATTTTACCACAAAAAAGTGAGGGGGTATTGTTGTGTATATTGCCAGATTATATATTAAGAATTTTAAGTGTTTTAGCGAATTTGAGATAGAATTTAATGAAGGTTTAAATGTTATTATCGGTAGCAACAATGTGGGAAAAACAACCATTATAAAAGCAATTGAATACATTTTCAACAGAGCTGTATCGGAGCCACTATCTATTGATGATTTTAATAAAGAACTTAACGATTTAGATAATCCCCCTGAAATTATAATATCTGCCACCTTACGCTCTTCACACAATGACACCTTAGCAGATAAAGCGATAGTAGCAAGCTGGCTTACAAAATTAGAATCACCTTGGGAAGCAACTCTTACTTATAAATACTTTCTACCAGAATCGAATTGGAAGGAATATAAAGATGCTATAAAAAAGACACAAAATCATAAAGAAAGATGGGGTGTACTTGAGAATTTTTTAAAGAAGTACGTATCCAGAATATATGGAGGAAAAATTGAAAATAAAGTAAGGGCTGAAACAGAGTATTTAGAAAAAATTCATTGCGAGACCTTAGATGCACTGAGAGATGTAGAGAGCAAGATGTTTACAGGAAGAAATACTCTTCTTAAACAGCTATTAACACATTTTAAAGATAATGAACCAAACAATCAAAAAAATTCCGATTTCCTACTAAATTCTCAACAAGAGTTTAAAGAGTATTCTGGTAAAATTGTTAGAAATATAGTCAATCGTCTGAACAGAAAAGAAATTCTTCGCTTTGCTCAAAATACTGGTGCATCAATTGGGGGAGAACCAGATATCGATGGTCGATTAGAAGAATCAGATGTACTTTCAATTCTACGGCTAATTATCCGAAATGAAACGGGGATTGAAATTCCTATCATTAACAACGGTCTGGGTTATAATAACCTAATTTATATGTCATTAATTTTGGCGAAATTCAAAATGATTACATCTGAGGAATATGGCGAAAACGCAAAAATATTTCCAATATTGTTAATAGAAGAGCCAGAAGCACATCTGCATCCCGCCTTACAATATAATTTTCTAAAGTTCTTAAAAGAAGAAACCGATAAACAGACGTTAAGTCGTCAAATTTTTATTACTACTCATTCAACACAAATAACATCAGCAGTCGGATTAGATTCAATTATTTGTCTTGAGAGAGAGAATGAACAAAGAGTGCAAGCAAAATATCCGAGTAAAGTGTTTTCAGATAGTCCAAGCGACCAAAAATCTAAAGGATATATAGAACGTTTTCTTGACGCCACCAAATCGGCTATGTTGTTTGCAAGGTCTGTTTTACTTGTTGAAGGTATGGCAGAGCTGATTTTGTTTCCTGTATTAGCAGAATCGGCGGGATATGATTTAGAAAGGAATCATGTTGCCATTGTTCGTGCAGATGCTTTGACATTTTCTCATTTCATAAAAATGTTTGGTGCAGGAATTAGTCCAGAGAATAAGAAATATGCGTTAAAAAAGAGAATAGCCTGTGTAATCGATACTGACCCATGTAGAAAGCCAAAGAAGGTGGAGAAAGGTAAGAAAAGAACTTGGAAGTCGTGTTATCCCTTTGAATTACATCAAGACCATGACAATTATGAATACAAGATTTTTTCTGATGCTCTTAATAATCTTAAAAAAATTGCAGAAGATTGTGTTAATGTTGAGATTTTTTATAACGTGACAGGTAGAGGAAAGACATTTGAATATGATTTAGCTTGGGAAAACGTAAGCGTCAAATCTTGGACACCTTCTTGATGTGCTAATTTCATGAGATAATCTCCTCAAGATGAAATTGAAGGAGGTTTTTTTATGCCTAAGAATCCTGAATTACGAAAGGTTTGGGAACAACGAATCGCTGACTATCGTAAAAGCGGTCAAACTCAAGTAAACTGGTGCAAGGAAAATCAATGGAGTATTCACCAGTTTAAATACTGGTTAAGAAAAATTGAAAATCCAATAAAAAATCAAGGAAAGTCTACAAAATGGGCATCCGTTACCCTAGAAGATCATTCACAAACAGTTGAAAATTCATTACGGATTGAAATTAGTGGGATTTCAATTGAAGTAAAACCTGGTTTCGATCCGGCCTTTCTTTCAGAAGTGGTTAGGACGTTGAAATCAACATGTTAGTTGGTACAAGAGCTGAACGAGTTTACTTGGCAAAAGGAAGTACTGATTTGAGAAAATCCATTGATGGATTAGCTGCTTTGGTGAAAGAGGGATTTGATTTAGATCCCTTTTCATCAAGCTATTTTGTGTTCTGTAATCGAAAGCGAGATAAATTAAAAATTCTTCACTGGGACTATAATGGTTTTTGGCTTTATTATCGTCGATTGGAAAAAGGAAAATTTCAATGGCCAAATGAAAATGACACTGGAACGATACAAATTAGTTATCGGCAATTACGCTGGTTATTGGATGGTCTTGCAATGGAGCAAAAGAAAGCACACCCAGAAGTAAAGGCTAGAACAGTTATATGAATTTTTTACTTTTAACAAAAACCTTGGAGGAAAATAGCTAAAACCGTCGAATTATTACTACATGATGAAAAATTTAAAGAATCCTACCCAAAACCCATTTGAATTAATTGAAAAACTTCAACAGCAAATCGTTGAATTGACGGCGAAATTACGATGGTATGAAGAACAGTATCGTCTTAGTCAAAAACGAAAATTTGGCTCTTCAAGCGAAAAAACAAATCCTAATCAATTAGAACTACCTTTATTCAATGAAGCAGAGGTAGAGTCTAATGTAAAAGCCGAAGAGCCAACTGTTGAAACAATTACATATCGTCGTAAAAAGAAACGTGGTCAACGTCAAGCTACGTTTGAAAACCTGCCTATGGAAACGATTGAATATCGTTTACCCGAAGAAGAGCAGGTCTGTTCGTGTTGCGGTGAAAAAACACACGAAATGAGCACAGAAGTACGACAAGAATTAGTGATTATTCCGGCTCAAGTCAAAGTTTTAAAACACGTTCGATATGTCTATGGATGCCGTCATTGTGAGCGTAATGAAATAGAGACACCAATCGTTACAGCACCTGCCCCAAAATCTGTGTATCCAAAAAGTTTAGCTTCACCGTCAAGCATGGCATATATTATGAATCAAAAATATGTAGAGGGGCTACCTCTATATCGCCAAGAACAACAGTTCAAACGATTAGGTGTGATCTTATCCAGGCAAACCATGGCCAATTGGATGCTTTATGGTGCCGAAAAATGGCTTGCGCCAATTTATCAACGAATGAAAGAGCATCTCCTCTCTAAAGACATTCTACATGCGGATGAAACAACTGTTCAGGTTTTACATGAACCTGGAAGGTCAAGTACATCGAAATCTTACATGTGGCTTTATCGGACTGGAAGAGAGGATCCACCACTTGTCCTTTATGACTATCAGGAAACTAGAGCAGGAGAACATGCCAAAGAATTCCTAAAAGGGTTTAAAGGATACCTGCATGTCGATGGATATGCAGGATACCATAAGGTATCCGGCGTAACATTAGTTGGATGTTGGGCTCATGCCCGCAGAAAGTTCGATGAGGCTTTAAACGTACTTCCTGAATCCAAACGTCATTCAGCAGTCACAGCTCGGGAAGGACTCAATTTCTGTAATCAGCTATTTGCCATCGAGCGTGATTTGAAAGAATGTACACCAGAAGAACGATATAAAAAACGACTTAAACACAGCCAACCATTGTTGGAGGCTTTTTCAGCATGGCTAAAAACAGAGAAAAGCAATGTTTTACCAAAGAGTCTATTAGGTCAAGCCATTACATACTGCCTCAACCAATGGGAAAAACTCGTGGCATTTTTAGAGGATGGACGTTTAGAAATCGATAATAATCGAAGTGAACGATCCATTAAACCATTTGTGATCGGTAGGAAGAACTGGATTTTTAGCAATACTCCGAAAGGAGCTAAGGCCAGCTCAATCATTTACAGTATTGTGGAGACAGCAAAAGAGAATAAATTAAATCCATTTTATTATCTTCGCTACTTATTTGAAAAGCTTCCCAATATGGATATAAGCAATATGGATGAGCTTGATCAACTACTTCCTTGGTCCAAAACAATTCCTTTGAATTGTCGGGTTTTTAATAACTTATCACAATAATAGTATTTAATCCCTATCATTAAAAGGTGGGGATTATTTTACGCTTACGGGAAAACTATTCCAATTCGATTTTGTTTGATGATATTAAGTTGGAAGATTTTGATTCTTTAAAGAGCAGTGATTGGTCATCAGAAGAAAAAGAGAGAGCAAGATATGCCGCATCATATTTAAAGTATGCGGATAGAAGGAAAGGTGAGTTAGCACTTGAAATTGCTCATAGATTGAAAAATGATAAATCGGCTAAGTTAATTCTGCCAAATCATATTGAGGCTGCTTTTAATTGGGTATGTTATAAGGAATGAGGGGATTACTATGCTTCAAAGTGATGATACTATTATCATTGATTCTGAATTTTTAATGGACAAGGAGGACTTACATAAACATTTTAAGGTAATTGCAGGTCCAGGAGCAGGGAAGACTCATTGGCTTATAAAACATATTAGAAACGTTTTGCAAAATTCTGAGCGACTTGGAAAGGTGTCAAAAATTGCATGTATTACATATACTACGGTTGGTACTGAAGAGATTATCGAGCGATTAGGGACAGATATTCAAAGAGTTGAGGTTTCAACTATTCATAGCTTTTTGTATAAAAATGGTAAGCGTAAAATAATCCCCACCTTTTAATGATAGGGATTAAATACTATTATTGTGATAAGTTATTAAAAACCCGACAATTCAAAGGAATTGTTTTGGACCAAGGAAGTAGTTGATCAAGCTCATCCATATTGCTTATATCCATATTGGGAAGCTTTTCAAATAAGTAGCGAAGATAATAAAATGGATTTAATTTATTCTCTTTTGCTGTCTCCACAATACTGTAAATGATTGAGCTGGCCTTAGCTCCTTTCGGAGTATTGCTAAAAATCCAGTTCTTCCTACCGATCACAAATGGTTTAATGGATCGTTCACTTCGATTATTATCGATTTCTAAACGTCCATCCTCTAAAAATGCCACGAGTTTTTCCCATTGGTTGAGGCAGTATGTAATGGCTTGACCTAATAGACTCTTTGGTAAAACATTGCTTTTCTCTGTTTTTAGCCATGCTGAAAAAGCCTCCAACAATGGTTGGCTGTGTTTAAGTCGTTTTTTATATCGTTCTTCTGGTGTACATTCTTTCAAATCACGCTCGATGGCAAATAGCTGATTACAGAAATTGAGTCCTTCCCGAGCTGTGACTGCTGAATGACGTTTGGATTCAGGAAGTACGTTTAAAGCCTCATCGAACTTTCTGCGGGCATGAGCCCAACATCCAACTAATGTTACGCCGGATACCTTATGGTATCCTGCATATCCATCGACATGCAGGTATCCTTTAAACCCTTTTAGGAATTCTTTGGCATGTTCTCCTGCTCTAGTTTCCTGATAGTCATAAAGGACAAGTGGTGGATCCTCTCTTCCAGTCCGATAAAGCCACATGTAAGATTTCGATGTACTTGACCTTCCAGGTTCATGTAAAACCTGAACAGTTGTTTCATCCGCATGTAGAATGTCTTTAGAGAGGAGATGCTCTTTCATTCGTTGATAAATTGGCGCAAGCCATTTTTCGGCACCATAAAGCATCCAATTGGCCATGGTTTGCCTGGATAAGATCACACCTAATCGTTTGAACTGTTGTTCTTGGCGATATAGAGGTAGCCCCTCTACATATTTTTGATTCATAATATATGCCATGCTTGACGGTGAAGCTAAACTTTTTGGATACACAGATTTTGGGGCAGGTGCTGTAACGATTGGTGTCTCTATTTCATTACGCTCACAATGACGGCATCCATAGACATATCGAACGTGTTTTAAAACTTTGACTTGAGCCGGAATAATCACTAATTCTTGTCGTACTTCTGTGCTCATTTCGTGTGTTTTTTCACCGCAACACGAACAGACCTGCTCTTCTTCGGGTAAACGATATTCAATCGTTTCCATAGGCAGGTTTTCAAACGTAGCTTGACGTTGACCACGTTTCTTTTTACGACGATATGTAATTGTTTCAACAGTTGGCTCTTCGGCTTTTACATTAGACTCTACCTCTGCTTCATTGAATAAAGGTAGTTCTAATTGATTAGGATTTGTTTTTTCGCTTGAAGAGCCAAATTTTCGTTTTTGACTAAGACGATACTGTTCTTCATACCATCGTAATTTCGCCGTCAATTCAACGATTTGCTGTTGAAGTTTTTCAATTAATTCAAATGGGTTTTGGGTAGGATTCTTTAAATTTTTCATCATGTAGTAATAATTCGACGGTTTTAGCTATATAAGTTGAATTAAAGATTTACAACTGAACACACAAACGATCGATCGTTTGTTCTGGTTTCTGGTTGATTCGCTGAATAAAGGCTTGGACATTCTTTCTAATTTCTTGCACACTCGAATAGAACACGTTGTAAATCACGTCTGATTTCAGCCATTTCCATAGCCCTTCAATCAAGTTCAATTGCGGACTGTATGGTGGCAAAAAGACGAGCTCTAACCGATCTTCGTGTTCTTTTAAAAATGGCTGAATGAGTTTGGCATGGTGAATTCGAGCGTTATCTAAAATCATCACTATTTTGCCTGTGGGATAGCGTTCTAACACAAGTTGAAGAAATCGAAGAAATGTTTCCGCGTCATAGCATTCTTCTTCGATGCAAAACACTTCCCCTGTTTCGTAGTTCAACGTGCCAATCAGCTTCAGCCCTTGATGTTTTCCAAACGTCGGAATGATTCGTTGTTTTCCTTTGACAAACCATGTTTTTTGAATCGCTTGGTAATCACGAATCATCGACTCATCTTGAAAGAGGACATGGGCGATGTTCCCATCTACCAGTTTTTTTTTACTTCAGGGAAGGTGATTTCGACGAATTCTTTTTGTTTCTCTTCATCGGCATTGGCTAGTGTATAGGTCGGTTTCGTATAGCTTAGCCCTAACCGATGCAGAATGTCACTTGTTCCGCGAAGCGTGTATGTTGGCCCCCACTTTTGTTGAATGAGTTCAGCGATTATCGCAAGCGTCCAATTATATTTTGCTTCGAATCCCACATCTACGGGGAGCTGATGTTCAATGATCAAAGCCAGCTCTTTTTCCTGCTCAGGGGTCAATCGACGTGGGGCGCCAGGTGAGTATTTCATCTCCAGTCCATCAAGACCGCGCTGGGCGTAGGCATGAATATAGTTATAAATAGTTTTCTTGGATCGACCAATAATCGTTGCGATTTCTCCTTTGGTATATCCCTGCAAATGAAGATAAATCGCTTGGTAGCGTTCATATGCTCGTTTACTTTTTGCTTCTTTCATGGCAGTGGACAACTTTTCGATCTCGTCTTTGTGATTTGGCATCATATTTTCTCTCCGTTCCCCTATTTTCTCTTTGTATTTATTCGCCGTGGAACGGGAGAAAACCTTTATTTTAATTTATATATTTTCCTCCAAGGTTTTTGTTAAAAGTAAAAAATTCATATAACTGTTCTAGCCTTTACTTCTGGGTGTGCTTTCTTTTGCTCCATTGCAAGACCATCCAATAACCAGCGTAATTGCCGATAACTAATTTGTATCGTTCCAGTGTCATTTTCATTTGGCCATTGAAATTTTCCTTTTTCCAATCGACGATAATAAAGCCAAAAACCATTATAGTCCCAGTGAAGAATTTTTAATTTATCTCGCTTTCGATTACAGAACACAAAATAGCTTGATGAAAAGGGATCTAAATCAAATCCCTCTTTCACCAAAGCAGCTAATCCATCAATGGATTTTCTCAAATCAGTACTTCCTTTTGCCAAGTAAACTCGTTCAGCTCTTGTACCAACTAACATGTTGATTTCAACGTCCTAACCACTTCTGAAAGAAAGGCCGGATCGAAACCAGGTTTTACTTCAATTGAAATCCCACTAATTTCAATCCGTAATGAATTTTCAACTGTTTGTGAATGATCTTCTAGGGTAACGGATGCCCATTTTGTAGACTTTCCTTGATTTTTTATTGGATTTTCAATTTTTCTTAACCAGTATTTAAACTGGTGAATACTCCATTGATTTTCCTTGCACCAGTTTACTTGAGTTTGACCGCTTTTACGATAGTCAGCGATTCGTTGTTCCCAAACCTTTCGTAATTCAGGATTCTTAGGCATAAAAAAACCTCCTTCAATTTCATCTTGAGGAGATTATCTCATGAAATTAGCACATCAAGAAGGTGTCCAAGATTTGACGCTTACTAAAAATGTCGTAAAACCCTACTGCTACTTATTACGTAATTTAGACGGGACTATATTAGTAAATATAGATGAAATGGATGGACATGAGGAAAATAAAGTATCTAATGGAATGCTAATGAAATGGAAAAGGGCTAATAACTTGAACTATATGAAAGATAACAACAAAATTAGGGAATGTTTAGAGGCATTGGAATGGTATTTAGAGGACGGTGAACTTAGATTACGAGTTCGCAGAAATGTTAATAAAAAGATAGATGGGTATTATATTAGAAACGAGTATTTACTTTCTTATAAACAGTTATCTTGGCAGAAGGGAATAATACATCACGAAGATGTTCTCTATTTTTCTTTTAAAATATTGAAAGAGTTCCCCATCTTATTAGATTGTTTATCAGCTAAATATCCGTTCATATTCTTGGATGAATTTCAGGATACCAATCCGATTCAAACGGAGATTATTAAGTGGTTAGCGGATAAAGGTTCTGTGGTAGGAGTAATAGGAGATTCAGCCCAATCAATATTTGAATTCCAAGGTGCATCCAGAAAAGATTTTATGGCGTTTTCTCTTCCTAACCAACTAAACTTTAAAATAACGCAAAATAGAAGAAGTAGCCCAAGTATCGTTAAAATACTTAACTTTATACGAAAAAATGATTCTTTAGAACAAATGCCCATTAGGGAAGGGAAAAATTATCCCGTTATGTTCATGGAGTATAATGATGACGATATTACGGAGTTAATAGAAATTTTTCATAGAGAAAGAGAAAACAAAAACCTCAACAATGATTATTGTGTGTTAGCCAGATATAATGATACGGTAAAAATCCTAAAAAATGCAAAAATATTGAATGTATGGAACACTTTTTTTGAAACAGATTCGTCAAAAAGAGATAAGTTCATTAGAAATATTATATTGGCAAGACAGTTTGGAAAAGAAGGACGTTATGAAGTGGCTGTAAAACAAATGATGAAAGTTTTTACAACTGGTCGAAATAAATTATTGAAATCCCCTTTCCGTCAGGGACAAACCATAACGTCTATGCAAAAAAGAAGCCTGGCTGTCAGTTTATTGGAGTATATAATGAATTATCCAAATAGCATTGAAAATATCTCACTGTATAACTATTATAATGATTTATCCTTATTTTTAAGTAAAGCAGGTTTTAAAATAATGAATTATGGAAGAGGAAAGGCTAAAGACTTTGCTGAAACAACAATGATGTCAGATTTAATTAATGACCTTAAAATGCCTGAAGAAAAATCAAGCAAAATTAGAACCATGCATAAGGCAAAAGGAGCAGAGTTTGAGTCAGTTCTTGTATTCTTAGACAAAATAGAGTTATTAGAGTTATTACTTAGTCCAGATATTAATAGTAATGAGGATGAAATAAGAATATTGTATGTTGCTTTAAGTCGTGCCAAGGACTTTTTATTTATTGCTACCCCACCTTTAACAGCAAACCAAAGGAATCGACTTGAAGAATTAGGAATGAAATTGGTATCAAAGCGGTAGGTGAAGAACAGTTGATTTAGAGGACAAGCTCTGACTGACATAGTGGAGATATAAGGGGAATTTTTTATCTTTTTTGAGGATTGAAGGAGAAGGGGAGTTTATAACGTTCAAAAAAATCGGATAGAGGACTGAGGTAGACGAGTTAAGTTTTATATTACTTCAGTTTTTTATCATTTGGGCAAAGAGTTCATATTTTAGAAATGGTGCTTTCATTTGAGGAACTATACTGCTCGAAGAAAAAGAGAAGACGGTAGCAATGAATTTGATAAGGAATCAAGAATTAATAACTTGTAACATGTGTGGGATATGTTTTTGAGTTTTTTAATCGGTATTTAGATATTACAAAAGTGGAAGAGCAGACAGCATTTAAATAATGAAAGGCTCGAAAAATATAGAAAGCGGTTACGTCTATATGATACAGATATTCAAGAATGGTTAGTCAACATTTATTCAGATTACGATAAACAAATTAATCGTTCTATCATTCATTTCCTAAAAAAGAGGAGCTTTTCCTCCACTATACCACTGACTAAGAGTTTAGAAGTGCGTTGGACGAATGTTATCCTAATCTTATAAAGCAATGTTCTTTTTTGAAAATCAAACGGAAATGTTATTTTTGTTTATCCAAGGTGATGGCTACTTTAGCATAAATGCACAAATTGTATAGGTTTTTCTGTCTAAAAAAGGTTTAAAATCTTAATACATGTTTCCTCATAAATAATTATTGAAAAATCGGTCTAATACTACTTTAATTCATTGGTTTAATAATTAATACATTAGAGGGAGAGAGGCCCGTGGGAAGAAAGGTAATATTAAGCAGAAAAGGTTTTGACGGGACAACGGGAGGAAAAGCAAGTCTAATAATAGATGGTAAATTGGTTTCGTTACCGATTCCAAGGGCTGATTCAGGTGATTTTTACAAAAATTTGATATTCTCTCCAACTGAGAGTTATTTAAAGGTTATGAAGGATTTAGGGATAAAGCTATATTCAGAAGCCCATGTGGACCCTGATATAAGAAAGTCCATTATACCACATCGACCAGAGAAATGGCGGGGATTGTTTGGACAAAGTGGAACTTCACAAGGGACATTACGTAATAGGCAAGTTGGAAAAGGGGATATTTTCTTATTTTTTGGTTGGTTTAAAGAGGTAAGACGAATTAATGATGTTTATCAATATTGTCCTGATGCTCCTGATATACATGCTATTTTTGGGTACTTAGAAGTAGATTGTGTATTTGACATACAAGCAGGAGCTTCTGTTCCTGACTGGATGAAATATCACCCACATATAAGGGAAAGAGAAGAGTACGGAACTCAAAGAAATGCAATTTACATGGCAACGAAAAGTTTTTCAAAATTTCCTCAGAAACAAGGGTGGGGATGTTTTAGATATGACAAACGACTTGTTCTGACAAAAGAAGGAGCTAAAAAGCGGTCTCTTTGGGAACTCCCACCTTGCTTTCAGGGAGAACATGAGAATTTTACTTGTGGTATAAAAAAGTGGAAAATTCTTCAGAATGGGGATGTAGAAATGCAAACAAATGGAAGAGGTGACCAAGAGCTTTATATCAGCGATAAACCTGAAGTGGTTGCGTGGGCGGAAAATTTAATCTCATCTTGTGCAGTATATGAATAGTGGCGAGAACAGGATAAGGATAAAGATTTAATCTTGTTTAGAGTAAAGAAAATCATTGCAATTTACAATATGTGAAAGGTAGTTATCATAATGTTAGGAAAATAAATCGAAAATGAGTTTATTGTAACCTTACCGAATGAAAAGGTAAAACTTATAGTATTTCTCTTCTTCATTGTTCTTGTTGCTTGTAATCACTCACCATTAGATAAAATCAGAGAACACGACATTAAAAATGGTGGACTCTATTATGAACAAAAGAAATTAGACAGCTTAGGTATTAAAGGAATTAACAAGGACAAGGACGGTAATATCCATTTTTATGTTGAAGAAATTAAACCAGATACGAGGAAAAAAATTGAACAGAAATTACTTGAGATTTTTGGTCAAAAAATCGACTTTATCCTTCACGACACTGATGAAATAACCGAGCCATCCCATTAAATAGCTACAAAGAAATTGCCTCTGGCTTCGTTGCCAGAGGCAATCACAAATTAACATAATCTCAATTTTGTTGTATCAGTGAGTTTAGTCTTGCTGAATCTTACTGTCCCATTAGCCAACCATGAAACGAGCTTCACTACAGATGACGGGAGGTAATTCGCTCTTCCATGAGAGTTGAACAAGAAATCAACAACAAACAATAACCGAGTCCTAATAAAGAATTTTCATTATATACGTAGTTGTAGGTGCCTTATTTAGTCAGTGTCTTCATATAGTTTTTTATTTGGTGGAACTTGATTAATGAATGCTTTATCAGTTCCTAATCTTATAGCAATTTTCCCATTATGTTCAAAAAACACGATATCTTCTTCATCAGAAGAAGGGAGTGGAATATGGATTGCTTCTTCATATTCCATCTTTTTATATCTCAATTTAGACAAATCCAACTTTTTATATTGTTTCATTTCATGTAAAATACTGTGTGCATCTTGAAAGGTTCGGATGAAGTCATCATCATAAAGTAAAAACATTTTCACGATATCAACGAATTTGTTTTTTTCTGGTATCCAAAGTAATGTTTCCTTATTAAAAGCTATCGTAATTTGGTACTGTCCTGTGTTGAAATCCTTATAAAAATTAATTGCAACATCACGCATCATTTCAATCCTGTCTTTATCATAGGTAAAAGCCTTTGCTTTATTTATAGGTTCTGGAGCGAAACTTAAATTACTGATTAAACAGTTAAACCCGTCATTATCGTGATGTTCTACTATGAATCCATTCTCTGTTGATTGCTTCAGTATATCTTCTCCGTACCAATGTGCCATAATAAATCTATGTAAGTACATTTTTAATTGTGGAGAATAAATGTATTCACCGTTAATAACCCATTTGACTGCATTAATCTTTTCCCACAGTTCCTCTGTGTAATCGGTATAGCCGAGCTTGTTTCTTTTGTCACTTTTAAAAACTATCCTATCTCCTTCACGAAATATTTTCATGAATATTCACCCCGAAAAGAGAGAGTTATGTTATTTAAACCTGTCTTGATAATAGACTATATTTATCATTATAAAATAGATGGTATATGCAGAAATATGTTTATTATAGTATCAAGTTAAATAATTTTAATAATCTTGTCAGAAAAAAATTAATTGAAGAGACTATATACGTATGTCGATTGGAGATGGCTGTTTTGAGTATAAGTGAGGTTAAGCAGTTTATTGAACAAAGAGTGGAAAGTTCTTCTGTTTGGATTAATGGAGAGCTTTATCCCTTATTCAACGATAATGTAACAATGAGTCGTGAAAACTTCATAAATCAAATCGTATTTGAAGTGTACTATGATGCATATTTGAAACTTGCCCCTTCCATGACTTTGAGGGAGTTTGCTAAACAAAATAGCTTTAAAGGGCGTTTTGACAGCTTTGAAAGCTATTATAAGAAAGTGCAACGTGATTACCAATCGTTTCAGAAACACAAAGATAACCAATACTTAGAAATTTGTAGATATTTCGGATTTTTTGATAATATTCAGCTATACGATAATATTCAATATCAAAAGCTTTCGGAGATAAAAGCAAGAATAGAGGGACATAAACTAAAGAAGTATCAGATATTTCAGTTGTTGAGAGTAATGGACTATGATGTATTTGAAAGTATTAAAACAGGGGCGATATGCAACAGTAAAAAGAAGGCGAGTGCCGAGGTCATTAAATTATTAAACAGTATCAATGATGTTTATGATGAAATTAGATACTCCAAAGATATGACATACTTTGAAAAAGGGGTTCAGTTTTTTCAATTAGAGAATTCAATTCGATATGAATTTTTTTATCGAATAATAAAATTGCTGAGAAAAATTGAAGTACCTCAGAAGGGCAAAGGAGTAATCAGGCAAAATCTAAAGAAATTGATTGCTGTAACAAATGGGTATGCCTTATATGAAACCGTTTTATATTAGGAAACCATGATTACTTTAATAAACTTGAAGAAGTAGCAACAACAGAAAATTATTTATTGAAGGTTGTTCACGAAATCTACCAAGAAATTTTCAATCTTAGTGAGATTAAGTACGAAGTAAAACAGGATGTCAAAAATAAATTTAATTTCAACAATAACTCTTTTGAAAATGACGATGTAGAAGAATTTATGGAAAACTATATTGGAAAGGGACAACATATAATCAATAATAAAACTATTGATAAAAATGATGTAAAGCATTTTCGGGATTTATACAAGAGTGAATTATGATAAAATCCCGTTTTTTGTCCTTAATACACTTCCCTGCATTATTTTATATTAAATATACAGCATAATACAGGGAGGTTAAGTTTATGTTAATTCTTGAAGATAAAGAAGGTAGACAAATAAAGGCTTATAAGACAAAAGAAATGTCCACTGAAAGTTATGATTATTCAATTCACCGTACCAAGAAGGATTCTATTGACGGCAAATCATATCGATTCCATTATTACAATTATGGAAGTAACTTTTACTTTTATTATCCAGAAAGCCGTAGATGGTATAAAATAACTTACTTTGACGAGGAGAATCTAAATTTTAAAATTGTGGGGAAGGTAAGGGAATAGAATGATAAATCTCTCTTTCCCTAATCCCTATATCCTGTTACTATGTAAGGAATAAATAAAGTCCTGCCATATAAAATAAAGTCGTAGCAAAATCAAAATAAAGTTGTGCAAAAGGGCAGGAGCAAGGCAGGGGAAAGGAAAGAGGGAAAAGGGAAAATCCTTTATCCTCAAGCCTTTTCCCCTATTTTCTATCACGACTTTATTTTCAAACATAATAAAGTTCTGCCAGAAAAAATCGAAGCAAAAATCGAGAAAATGAGCGATTCGTGAACGACTTTATTATGAATGGAAAAATATAGGAGGCGTAGGAATGCGGGTTGAAGGGGTGGAGAGTAGCAGGAGTTTATTATGACTGAACATAAAGTTTTAGAACTTAAATAAACTCTTGCCATTCACGATAAACTCCTGCCAAAATGAAAACAAAGTTGTGCAAATGTGTTGGAAAAGGCTTGAAGGAGAAATCCTTCTCCTTCAAGCCTTTTGCCTATCTTCTGTCATGTTAGGTTGCGAAAAATGTTGCTGACAGGAAAAAGAATTTCTCTGCGGACACCTACGCAAGATGATCTGCCAATTCTGTATAACCTGATATATGGTGTTGAGAATCCAGAATGGAAAAAGTACAACGCTCCTTATTATCCGCTTGAATTTTGCACTTTTGAAAAGTTTTCTAAGAGAATGGAAGAAAGAATGAATGTTACGGATGTACCAAGTCAAATGATAATAGAATGTCAAAATCAAATTATAGGTATGGTTAGCTATTATTGGGAGGATAAGCGTACACGATGGCTTGAAATGGGAATCGTCATATATTCTCCTGAACATTGGAATGGTGGATTTGGAACCGAAGCATTATCTTTATGGATTGACTATCTCTTTGAAAATTTAACCATCGAGAGAGTGGGTCTGACGACTTGGTCCGGAAATCCACGAATGATAAGATGTGCGGAAAAATTAGGAATGCAATTAGAAGGGAGAATGAGAAAATGCCGCTACTATAATGGCGAATACTATGATTCTATTCGGATGGGCATTCTTCGAGAGGAATGGAATGGTTTTAAAAAGAATAATCCCTTATTCGATTCCCATGAAAGAACGAGTTAATGTTTATATCTGCGATGAAGGTTTGCTTCATGGTTAATGGCAGGAGAGTTGAAGTAATATATGGAGAGGAGGAATTATTAGTGACCGAAACAGTTGTGACCATTACAACAGATCATTTGGATCAATGTATTGAACCTTGGAATGAAAGTTGGCCGTATGAAACTGCTAAATAAAGGCTTACGAATTTGTTACATACTCCTAAATTTACGGGATTATTTTGGAAAAGTAATGATAACCTGAATCCGTGATGAATTGAAATCGACTTTGATTTTGTTGTAATTTTGATGGATTGATAATCCATAAAACCCTTTTTATGCTTATGACCTATGTCATCTCTATTTCCGAAAATGGAACAAATCTCTTTTTTAGGTATACGAACCAAAAAAATAGACAAAAAAGCACAGGGAGTGACGTTGGACATTAGTGCCCGAACATTCGTTCGTTATCTTACCTCTCTCCATTTCTGATAGACGTTCAGTAGGGGCTCGCTATAGCCACTCCTTCGCGTCAGTTTCATCCAGGTCTGTCGTGATCGACGGACGAGTCGCCCTGCCATCGTGATCACCGTCTGAATAATCGTCTTGATGCGGCGGCGTTTCACTTTGTGGTGCAACGGATGTCTCGGATCGCTTAATAGATCTTGTCCAATCAGACGAAGAAGATTGTAAACGAAGGCTCCCATGACCAACACGAGCGCATTCGTTTTCATCTTCCCAGATGGAAGCCGCTCTAAATCTAAGTCGCTCTTCAGTTCGCTATGAAACTGTTCGCATGTCGCATGGTCATGATACAACGCGAGCACATCGCTCATTCGAACATGCTCGTATCCTTTGAGCCGCACCCAATAGCTTTCCACTTCATAATCAGGAACGAGCATCAGCTGTCCATTGCGTTCCATCGTCCGTTCCGTCACTTGGGTGACTTGAACGTACGTATACGTGTTTCCATCGATCGCTGCCTTCTGTGGAAGGCATAGCTCATAGGTTTGTACTCCTTCGCTTTGTCCATCATCGACACGTTTGCCCTTTTGCGAAGCGATCTGGAACCAAAGCGCTTTCGATTCTCGGCGTAAGTTTCGCTTGATGACAAAGTCCACGTCTTCCTTTAGGCATACGTGCACATTCGCTTCTGCATCGTTTCCTGCATCCATGCGAACAAGCAGACGAGATGAAGTCAGTTGACGAGCTCGACGGATAGCGGTGACTAAAAACGAGGGCATGTTGTCTTGCACATGTTGTTTCCCTGGACGCAACTCGGCATGAACGAGATACCCTTCCTTCCCTGCATACGCAAACAACGGTGTAAAACCGTCAAATCCTTTATACGTTCGACTGACTCCTTCTTTTTTCGTATCGGAGTTGTCAAATGGGGAACCATCTATATCAAGGGGAAGCCATGTCGTCTTTCCTTTGGTCCAACAAGGGGACAAAGTGGCATGTCGTTGAATCAACAGACGTATGGACTCCTCCCAAAGAATCGTTTCGGTCATCGGAAGACAAGCGAGCTGATCGAGTCGTTGTCGCAAGGTTGGAGAGGAAGGCACGTGCTGAATCCCCATCGATGCCGAAAAGATATCGTCCTGACGATACGCTTCGATATGATCGAAATCCGTTTTTCCTGTGGCAAGCAAGCCAATCATCGAGCGAATGACATCGCTATGGGAAATGTGCACTTCTCGACGAACCGTTGGAAGCCGAAGTGCGTTTACCCGTTTATCCAGTTTCGTTCGATGGAGTAAGTAGCCAACGAGAGCAAGCCCAGCACTTGGGGTAATCGCTTCATCTGTCAATACAAACCGAATCGGGAAATCTTTCATCACATCACCTACTTGATGAAGAATCGTCAACGTCGTTTTTCCTTATCGTATCAACGGTTTGCGACCATTGTAAAGATGTTTTGTCACGGATTCAGGGATAAAACTACAATTGGTTTTATAGCAGGAAACAGCAAAACAACTTATCAAGGACTTTTTATTTAGCAGAATTATGTATCAATCATGAAATACAAGGAAAAGGTTGTGGCTCTAAACTTCTCCAATTTTTAGAGAAAGAATTGCAGAAAAAACATTCAAGGCATTTATCTTTTAACTTCCAATGGGATGACTGGCAGATCATTCATGTTTAAAATCAAGCATCATTTATGGTCCTATTCTTTTAATATATTGACACTTTCCTTTCCCTATCGTTTAAAGTACTTTCCCTTCTCTAACTTTAAATTCCCCTTTCATTCTAAATTAGTTAGACAATACGGCGAGTTTCGCCCATTTTTTTTGAAATGCAAAGTTATTTGATACGATTAGATTTTGCTGAAGTGAGTGTGAGCGCTCGCAAGGAACATTTTTTTCTGTTGCCAACCGTTAAGACAAAATCAGGACAAAAATCTTTTATATAGAATGCTCCCTTCATTCATACACCTTTTTGCACTTAAAGTGAAAAACTATGTATTAATTTTCTATTAAAAAAATATATTATAAATCTGAAAAGAAAAATGATTGCGTTTTCAAAGTTGTGATTGAAACGGGGGGCAATGTGATGATGAGATCATGGCTGGAATTGGAAGGAAAGGTAGCAATAGTGACAGGAGGAGCATCAGGTATTGGACTTCATATTGCAAATCAACTCGTTCATAACGGTGCTCAAGTGGTTGTTTGTGATGTAAATGTTGAAACAGGTAAACAAGAAAATGGAATTTATCACATTCAATGTGATGTCACAAACAAACAAAGTGTTCAAGCAATGGTTTTAAAGACGATTGAAATGTTTGGAAAGATAGACATTTTGGTTAATAATGCAGGAGGGAATTTACCGCGCCTCTTAGTGGATTATCGTGGAGAAAACAGTAAGTATGAATTAAGCGAAAAAGATTTTGATTTTATGGTAGCTGTTAACCAAAAAGGCCCTTTTCTCTGTGCACAGGCAGTTGTAAGGGAGATGTTGAAGCACAATAAAGGGGTTATAATTAACATTTCATCCGAAGCGGGCATGGAAGGTTCGGCCGGCCAGAGCTGTTATTCGGCAACAAAAGGTGCTTTAAATGGTTTTACTCGTTCTTGGGCAAAAGAATTAGGAAAATTTAATATCCGAGTCGTTGGTGTCGCACCTGGTATTAACGAAAAGACGGGTTTAACCAATTTTGAATATAATCAGGCGCTCGCATACACTCGCGGAGTGACCGTGGATGATCTAGAAACAGACTATGCCAAATCTATTCCGCTTGGTCGAGTTGGTAAACTAGATGAAATAGCTGACTTAGTGTGTTTCCTTGCTTCAGATCGAGCAAGCTACATTACTGGGACGACCATAAACATTACTGGAGGCAAGTCCCGGGGATAGATCGTTTTATTTGCGATGACTTTTGATTCCACTTATCAAAGGTGGGATGTAATGGTGGATTGTTATGCGGAAGACAAGATATATCAAATCCTCTGTTTAGGAGTGAAAAAACAATATTACTCACTTGATTCTTTGGCACAAAAGCTTGGAGTAAGTACGAGGACTGTTCGAAACTATATTAAACAAATAAATAAAGATTTAAAAGGGATTGCTTATTTCAAGAACATGAGAGGAAAAGGGTTCTATTTATATATAGAAGATCACGCAAAATTTGAAGAGAGATTCAAAAAAATTTCTCAACAATTATACATCATGGATACACTTCAAAAACGCCTAGCTTTTATTATCCAGCATTTAATGACAGAAGATAGCAACAACACGATTGATGAATTAGCGTTCAAAATGAATATTGGCAGAACGACATTGATTAATGATCTGAAAAAAGCTGCTGCGGTATTGAATCCATATCAATTAAAAATTATTGGAAAGCAAAATAAAGGTTTGTATTTAAGTGGTGAAGAACTGAATTTACGGCTTTTTGTTATAGAAAATATTTACGACTATTTGTACAGTGATTATCCTCTTGATAAAGAGATCAAGGAGATTGTTTTACAAACATCTCAGAGTTATGCGATCGAATCTTCTTCGCAGGAAATGATTTTAAAATTCGTTACGTTGATGTTAGATCGGTTATTAACCGAACATCCACTGGATCACATTAATGAGAAGTATTACAAATTATTAGAGACAAAAGAGTTTAAGATAGCCAAAAAAATGGCTGACTTAATAGAGGCAGAGCTGAACATTGCTATACCTGTACCGGAAATTATTTTTATCACATTACCAATAGTGGGTAGAAGAACACCGGCGAATACCAAGTCTATGGCAGAGATCACCATTACTGAGGAAATTAAAGCATTAATGAGTTTCATTATTGAGAGACTTGATTCAGAGCTGAATATTAAGCTAAATAATCAGACTTTGATGAAAGATATCGAATATCACTTGACGTTCATGATAAACCGTTTGATATTCGACATTCGCTTAAAAAATCCTTTGTTGGGAGATATCAAAAGGAAATATCCGGTTGCCTATAAAATGGCCGAAGTGGCGGGGAAAGTGATTGAAGAAAAGTATGATATTTCAGTTTCAGAGGATGAACTTGGGTATTTAGCTTTATATTTTGGAGTATTCATAGGAGAAAACGAAAATAGAGAAAAGTACTTGCGGAAAGTAGCGGTGGTTTGCGGTACTGGAAGAGGAACGGCACGTATAGTTGTTATTCAATTACAGAGAGTGATTGGAAATCATGTATCGATTGATTTATTTTCAGATAATGAAATAACGAAAGAAATTTTATCTGATTATGATCTAGTGTTTTCCACAGTTAATATACCATTTCCATTAGAGCAGCCTTTAATTCAAGTAAGTGAAATTTTTGATGAAGCTTTTGTGGCAAAGGAAGTGGAGAAAGTCGCTCTTTATAAAAAATATAATCTGCCTCGGGTTAAGTTACAACATTCAATACTTAGTGCACTCATGGATGAAGATCGATTTTTTATACTAGATCACAATAAGGATTACTGGGAAAATATTTGCGTTATAGTTGACAGCTTATATGAAAAAGGCTACGTGGATGTGGAATTTAAAAAACGCCTTAAAGAACGGGAGGAAAAGGGAACAACTATATTTGATAGTTATATCGCACTCCCTCACACTCTGAATTATGCAACGGAGGAGATCATTTTATCATTAGGGGTCTTTGGCTATCCTTTGAAAACGGTTTCTGGTAAAGAGATTAAATTAATTTTTTTACTTGGGGTACCTCAACATATGAAACAAGATTCAAGTTTATTAGTCAAAGTCTATGATGAAATTATTGCTATTGCGGGTGATCAAAAATTAATAAATGGACTGGCGATGTCAAAAAGCTATACGGAAATATCCCGATTACTTGAGCATAACGTAAGGGGATGGTAAAGAAGTGTTTATCATAATGTTGTTCATGGCAACTGCATTTTTGATCCAGTTGGTACTTGGATATTTTCAAATTCGAAATTTTGCAAAGACATATGTAGAATTACGGCGCAAAGGAAAGGTAGCGATTGGAAGAAGACCAGGAAAATTTAGAGCAGGTACGATTGTTTTATTTGCGGTTAACAATAAGGGAGATATCCTTGATGTGAAAAAATTGCAAGGTATCACCGTATTTGCTAAATTCAAAAAATTGCAAGGATTTGAGAATGAAAATATTTTATCTATCAATAGCAGTGATTTAAATCATTTTAATAAATTAGTACGTGTTGCTATTGAAGATGCCATCAAAAATTACAAAATCATCATGAATGGGGGAGAAATACCAGAAAAGATGAACGCTTACAGACGAATCATTACAAAAGCGGAAAATCTCTTGATGGAAAAAAATAATGTGGGGTGAATCAAATGGAGTTTTTAGTTAAATTTGCTGAAGGATTTATGAATCTTTTTAAAACAGGTGCGCAAACTTTTACTTCATGGATGACCAATATCATTCCTGTCGTCTTGCTTTTATTAGTAGCTATGAATACATTAATTCGTTTAATTGGTGAAGAAAGAGTAAATTGGTTGGCGAAAAAATCCGGAAAGAATCCTATAACTCGTTATATGGTACTTCCATTCTTTGGGACTTTTATGTTAGGAAATCCAATGTCATTGTCACTTGGTCGTTTTCTGCCTGAGAAATATAAACCAAGTTATTACGCATCCGCTGCTTATTTTAATCATACTAACAACGGTTTGTTCCCTCATATAAATCCGGGTGAACTATTTGTTTACTTAGGTATTGCAGCCGGCATCGAGAAATTAGGATTAAGTACAACGGAATTAGCTGTTCGCTATTTATTGGTAGGTTTAGTTGCCAATTTTATATCTGGTTGGGTAACGGATTTTACAACTGCATGGGTATCCAAGCAGCAAAATATGAAATTAAGCGATGAAATCAAACTACAATGAATAAAACGTATGAAAAAAGGAGAGGGTTTTCCCATGGCCGATTATCAGTCAACAGAAAAGCATCCATCTCATAAAAAATATAGATCGATTAAAGTGGTAAGAGGAAATGGCGGATTTGGCGGGCCGCTTATTATCACACCAACTGAAACTAGAAATAAAATTGTTTATATTACAGGCGGAGGGACTAAACCAGACATTGTAGATAAAATCGCTGAGTTAACAGGCGCAGAACCGGTTAATGGTTTTAATACCACTGTTCCAGAAGAAGAAATGGCTGTAGTCATCATTGATTGCGGCGGCACACTTCGTTGTGGAATTTATCCACAAAAAAGGATCCCAACAATTAATATTATGCCAACAGGCAAAAGTGGACCTTTAGCAAAATATATTACGGAAGACATTTATGTATCGGCAGTTGGACTAAAAGAAATCCAGCCTGTCGAGGAGAAGATGAAAGAGCTTCCGCAGGAACAATTAGAACAGCCAGAAGAGAAAAAATACAAATATAGTACGGATAAGAAAATTTCGGAAACAAAAGCATTGGAAGAAAATAAAAGTTTGTTAACCAAAATTGGATTAGGGGTAGGTAGAGTTATTAATACTTTTTATCAGGCGGGTCGTGATGCCGTTCAAACACTCATTACCTCTATCATTCCATTTATGGCGTTTGTATCTCTGTTAATTGGCATTATCCAAGGATCAGGGGTTGGCAATTGGTTTGCAAACATGATGTCTCCTCTGGCAGGTAATATCTGGGGGCTTATCATTATCGGTTTTATTTGTTCTCTACCGTTTTTGTCGCCTTTACTTGGTCCTGGAGCAGTTATCGCACAAGTTATCGGTACATTGATTGGTGTAGAAATTGCCAAAGGCAATATTCCGCCAAATTTAGCACTGCCGGCTTTATTTGCCATTAACACACAGAACGCTTGCGATTTTATTCCCGTAGGACTAGGGTTAGCTGAAGCAGAACCGGAAACAGTAGAGGTAGGGGTGCCCTCAGTACTGTACTCTCGATTTTTAACAGGAGTACCGCGTGTATTTTTAGCCTGGCTAGCAAGTTTTGGTTTGTATTCTTAATCCTTAATCATTTTTCCATTGATGAGCTAGTATATGGAATAATTTTTAAAGAAATATAAAAGAAAGATATAGGAGGTTGGCGGCACGGATTAATGCTAGTGCCGGATCGTATGAAAAAAATTTACGAAAACACCATTAAAAGTGTTGGTCCAATGGCGAAAGAATTTTTTTCAGAAAAAATGTTGATCTTGTTTGGTGACAGTGCACCGGATGAACTTAAAGATTATTGTTTTGTCATTGATGTTGTGGAAGTAAAAGAAGAAATTCAAGCGGGGGACGTACTGTATATTGATGATGAAAAATTCACCATTACGTCTGTAGGCGATGTAGTCTGTCAAAACCTTAGTAGGTTAGGTCACATTACTTTAAAGTTTGATGGTTCTACAAATCCTCAATTGTTGGGAACATTACATTTAGAACAAAAAGAATTACCCAAAATCGAAGCAGGTACTAAACTTAAAATAATGAAAGAATAATAAGAGTTGGTTGAAAGTGATGATATTAATAACTTTGTTTGGCTGTTAGTAATCTCCTAATCTAGTTCATATTTATTGAGGATGTGGTTCCAAGTTTATGCGAATATTTTTTGATTGCGGTTGTTGCTACTAATCCGTCAATGATGGGCAAAGAGAATCAATCTTATTTAGATTTTCGTTCAACTCTTTAAGGATATCTCGATATAAAAAGAGTGAAAAACTTTATATGTTGTGATTGTTTAATCAAAACGAAAACGTTTTAAATGATTGATTACAAGTTTGCTGGAAGTGTGGATCGAATTCATAAAACCAGAATATCTGCTGTTCCAGTGATTGTTTCCATCCCTTGGAGATCTATTTTAGGTATTTCCGAGGTGATGGATTTTTTTATGTATGAATGTATGGATTAAGTGTTTTACAACATGTTCTTTATAAGTTAGAGATTCTCTTTTGGAATAAATAATTTTCTCATAAGAATGCATCTGACAGGACGATTTTTGCCGGATAGCATTGGAAAATGACCTTTTAGCTTTATTATGAAGACAGCCATTGAAAGGACGAATACAATTTAAGTAGCAAGAAATGTATGTATAGAAGGAGGATGGGGGAATGAAAGTGTCTTTAGATATTGACAATGACTACGATGAGACGACCGTGACCATTCACTGTAAAGAAGTCGATGACACAATTAAAGAAATTCTTGATTTCTTAAAAGGAATGGAAACGGAATTTATCGTGGGTAAGAATGGGGATATGAATTATATTTTAAAGCCAAATGAAGTTCATTTTTTTCGTACAGAAGGAGATTTTGTTCAGGCTGTCACAGCTAAAGGAACATTTAAATTGAAGGAAAAGCTGTATGAGCTCGAAAAATTGCTTCCCTCTAACAAATTTGTTCGCATTTCTAAGTCCGTTATTGCCAATCTCCATGAGTTGAGTCGATTTGAAGCATCGTTCAACGGCACTCTATGCGTTTATTTTAAATCAGGAGAGAAAGAGTATGTTTCGCGGCATTATGTCCAAGCAATTAAAAAAGCATTAAAAATGAACAGGGGGAAAAAAGAATGAAAGCTTTTTTATACAGAAGCATCATTGGAATATTGATCGGTTCCTTTGTGTCCGTCATGGTCACCGGCTGTATCATTTATTTCGGTCATATACAAGTTATTGATGGTGAAATTTTTATTAAAAACTCGCTGGGCTCCATATTTTGTGGATGGTTTTTTACCGTATCTCCGCTTTATTTTGAAATAAAATCACTCCGTCTTTCGCAGCAAACGGCTTTGCATTTTATTACCATCATCGTGCTGTATTTTAGCTTGTCCTTAGGAATTGGATGGCTCCCCTTTGATATAAAAAGCATCTTGATTTCAGCAGCTATTTTTATAGCCATCTATATAGTCATTTGGGTCAGCTACTATTTATATTACAAAAACTTGGCAAAACGAATGAATGAAGATTTAAAGAAAATATAATAAAACATTCCCTTCAAAAGCGGTTTTGAAGGGAATGTTTCTTTTATTGAATACATTATTTTTAGGTGGAGATGGATCGATTGCTTCAAGTGTCAATTTTGCACCGGAATTATCGCTAGGCATTTATCAAGCGTTTCAAAATGGAGAAATGGAAACGGCCTTAAAGCTCCACCAGCGCTTGGCTTACTTGCCTCTTTTGTATAAACTGGATTCGCCGTTTGTCAATGTAGTGAAAGAGGCGATTGCACTGAGAGGCATCAATGTTTCAACGTATGTTTTGCCGCCTGCCCGACCACTTGATCCGCTTAAAAAGGAAGAACTGAAAAAAATATTGCAAAAAGCTGGAGTTTTATCATCGTCATAATCAAGAACGGCCCGATCTGTTCATCGACAGATACGGGCCGTTGAAGTTTTCGTGTTGAACGTTTGCTTTCTATCAGGGGGTATTATTTTGCCAAGTTTTTTTCGAATTGGATAAGAAATGAAATTTTCAACAAGAGATTGTACCAATGCAGTGCAGAATAAAAAGCTGCAGCTGGAAACAAGAGAAGGTTACATAGGTAATGGATTCAAAATGCGGATGATCCATCATGATGGATTCTCATTCCGGGGATGAATGTTTTTCTGGATTGGTTGCATACTACGGAAAGAAGAAAGGAGTGGAAGGGATGCTATCACAAGACCAAATTACCGATTTTCGGGGGCGGCTGTTAGATGCAAAAAAGGATTTAGAAAAAAGGTTACAAATGAACGATCGTTATAATCTAGAAAGCGGGCATCCTCACAGTTCGGTGGGCGAACTGTCCAGCTATGATAACCACCCTGGGGATGAAGGTACAGAGCTTTTTGAAAGGGAAAAAGATTTGGCGCTGGACGAGCATTCCCGACTCGAATGGCGGAATATTCGTCGCGCGCTTGATGCCATAGAGAATGGAACGTATGGAATATGTGAGAAATGCGGAAAAGAGATACCGTATGAACGACTGGATGCACTCATAACCGCAACCACATGTAAAGAACATTCACCGGATCAGGAAATATCACGTTCTCGTCCGGTGGAAGAAGAAGTATTAACGCCTCCATTCGGGAAATTTGATGGTGACGATCGAGATGAATCGGTTGCTTTTGATTCGGAAGATTCTTGGCAAGCAGTGGCGGAATGGGGAACTTCAGAAACGCCGTCGGATTTTATTGAATCTCCGCTTCATTATAATGATATGTATATTGAGTCGGAAGAAAATGTTGGATATGTAGAAGATTATGAGAATTTTATCGGAAATAATATTGTTGGAAAAGGGATCAAGGTGTACCCAAATGATCAACATGAGATATTCGAAGAAGCTCTTGACGAGGAAGGAATCATGACTACTTTCGGCGATCTCCATCCTTTTGAACGAGAACCTTATGTCGAAGATAAAAAAAGAAAACGAACCCGTGACGAATAAGAGCGGATTTTTCGTTGTGGTGGATCGCTCCATTATTTTGGCTGCTTTTGAAAAAAGGAAAGCAGCTGTTGATGTTTGTTGAGACAAAACCGTTCAGCATATTTCGTTCAAAAAAGGAAAAAATAAAAAAGGGGGGAATGATCATATGGGAAAAACAAAGGCCGGAAATGCCAACGCGCAGCGCAACAACCAGGCAAAGCAAAAAAACGGTTATCCTAAAATCACTAATTATGCTCAAATGGAAGCAGAAATCATGCGTGAAAAAAAGCGGGATTAAAGGAATTGGAGATGTCTTGTTTTACCAGTTGAATAATTTTAATATAAAGAAAATTATGAATATCCACAATATACACAATCATATTGTGGATATTATTTTGAAGAGCACCAGTCGGGATGGACTGGTGCTTTTTGTGTGCGCCCGGCATGGGTGTAATCTATAGGGTGAAAGTCCCGAGCTGCGAAGGCAGAAGTAGCAGTTAGCTTAACGCAAGGGTGTCCGTGGTGACGCAGAATCTGAAGGAAGCGGGCGGCAAACTTCCGATCTGAGGAACACGAACTTCATATGAGGCTAGGTATCACTGGGTGAGTTTGCACAACAAAACAAAGCCCTTTCTGCCGAAGGTGATACAGAGTAAATGAAGCAGATGGATGGAAGGAAAGATTACACTCTTACCCGGGGAGGTCTGATGGATACGTGAAGTAGCCTTCATAACCTACTTAGTGATAAGTAGCTGAGCCATCAGAAGTCAGCAGAGGTCATAGTACGAATTGGTCTAGAACAATTCGGAAGGACTGAACAATTAAGAGAGAATAGCCCTTTGCATTCAGTGTGTCATGTTGAACACAGAAAACGTAGTACCTCACTTGAGGAAGGAAACGGTGAATCCCGTGGGGGACCTCTTGGAGGGTGGAGTGACCACTGGCATAAGAAGATAAGCTATTCACGGAAGGAAGAATAACAATGCTTTTGAATCAAATCCTGTCACGGGAGAATATGCTTTTAGCTTTACAAAGAGTAGAAAAGAACAAAGGTAGCCATGGAGTAGATATGATGCCCGTACAAAACCTACGTCAGCACATAGTCGAAAACTGGATATCCATTAAAGAAGCAATTCTCAAGGGTACCTATGAACCAATGCCTGTTCGAAGAGTCGAAATCCCGAAACCTGATGGCGGTGTTCGGTTACTAGGTATTCCAACCGTAACAGACCGTTTGATTCAACAAGCAATTGCCCAAGTATTATCGAGGATATATGACCCTATGTTCTCCGAACATAGTTATGGGTTTCGTTCAAATCGAAGTGCTCATGACGCAGTTAGGAAAGCAAAAGGCTATATCAGAGATGGTTATAGATGGGTAGTAGACATGGATTTAGAAAAGTTCTTCGATCGAGTGAATCATGACAGGCTGATGAGTACATTAGCCAAGACTATTAAAGAAAAGCCACTATTGAAGCTAATCCGCAAATATCTACAAGCTGGTGTCATGATTAATGGTGTGGTATCTAGGACAGAAGAAGGGACGCCGCAAGGTGGCCCCCTAAGCCCTTTACTTTCGAATATTGTACTATATAAATTGAAATAAAGGTTTTCTCCCGTTCCACGGCGAATAAATACAAAGAGAAAATAGGGGAACGGAGAGAAAATATGATGCCAAATCACAAAGACGAGATCGAAAAGTTGTCCACTGCCATGAAAGAAGCAAAAAGTAAACGAGCATATGAACGCTACCAAGCGATTTATCTTCATTTGCAGGGATATACCAAAGGAGAAATCGCAACGATTATTGGTCGATCCAAGAAAACTATTTATAACTATATTCATGCCTACGCCCAGCGCGGTCTTGATGGACTGGAGATGAAATACTCACCTGGCGCCCCACGTCGATTGACCCCTGAGCAGGAAAAAGAGCTGGCTTTGATCATTGAACATCAGCTCCCCGTAGATGTGGGATTCGAAGCAAAATATAATTGGACGCTTGCGATAATCGCTGAACTCATTCAACAAAAGTGGGGGCCAACATACACGCTTCGCGGAACAAGTGACATTCTGCATCGGTTAGGGCTAAGCTATACGAAACCGACCTATACACTAGCCAATGCCGATGAAGAGAAACAAAAAGAATTCGTCGAAATCACCTTCCCTGAAGTAAAAAAAAACTGGTAGATGGGAACATCGCCCATGTCCTCTTTCAAGATGAGTCGATGATTCGTGATTACCAAGCGATTCAAAAAACATGGTTTGTCAAAGGAAAACAACGAATCATTCCGACGTTTGGAAAACATCAAGGGCTGAAGCTGATTGGCACGTTGAACTACGAAACAGGGGAAGTGTTTTGCATCGAAGAAGAATGCTATGACGCGGAAACATTTCTTCGATTTCTTCAACTTGTGTTAGAACGCTATCCCACAGGCAAAATAGTGATGATTTTAGATAACGCTCGAATTCACCATGCCAAACTCATTCAGCCATTTTTAAAAGAACACGAAGATCGGTTAGAGCTCGTCTTTTTGCCACCATACAGTCCGCAATTGAACTTGATTGAAGGGCTATGGAAATGGCTGAAATCAGACGTGATTTACAACGTGTTCTATTCGAGTGTGCAAGAAATTAGAAAGAATGTCCAAGCCTTTATTCAGCGAATCAACCAGAAACCAGAACAAACGATCGATCGTTTGTGTGTTCAGTTGTAAATCTTTAATTCAACTTATATACTGTAGTTGAGCAATTTTAATTACAATAATTACCATGTAAAAGAGACAAACAGGGTACCCCTTATGCCACGTGGAGCTGTTTTTTCACGGTATCAATGGGAATATTTTGTTTCGCTGCACGGTAAATGAACTCCACGAGGCTATGTCCTTTTCTCTTGCGCAGAAGATCGAGCCCATCAGAAAAATCGCTGTTCGACTCGAACATGCTGTACACGTAAGCAAGCTGCACCAAGATCCAGTAGCGTTTCACCGCCCGACGTCCGCGAACGCGGTATCCATCGAGTTTCAGCTGGTCTTTCGCTTGACGGAAAAAACATTCGATCGACCAACGCTGGGCATAGTAGCGCAAGATCTCTTCATCGCTTAGATCCCGGTCGGTGCTCAAGACGCAGTGAAGATGTTCCGATGTCATCGGCTGATCGGCTTTCCAAGCGAGCAGCACCACGGCATCATCGAGACCTTTGAGAGAGCCTTCGTAGCGATAAACCCGATAACACTCTTCTCCCACCGTGACGAGGTGAGTGTCTTTCGGTTCGATGTAGCGGGCAAACTCCCTCACCTGAACCGCAATGCCTTTTGGATAAAGAAGCCGATTGGCCTTGAGCATTGCGATTACGTGGAATCCCTTTTTCAGACAAGCTTCCACGAGCGTTTGCGATGGATACCAAGAGTCCATCAGCACATAAACAGGACGGTGTACATCCAAAGAAGAAAGCATCTCGATCGCGAGTTCCCCCTTGCTTTTCCCAGCCGCCTTGTCGTAGAGGCGGAACGCAAAGGGAAAAGCCTGGGTCATCGTATGAACCATGAGCCAAACGAGAGAATGTCCCCAGATCGACTTTTTCTCTGTGTGAGAATAGTGCCAATCACACCCTTGAATGGCGTGCGTTGCCTGTGACGAAGGCTTGGTTTTTTGGCAAATCGTATCATCGATCGAAACAAAAAGGGGTTGATTCTCCTGTTTGGCGATGCGTTCGACACGACGAAGCATCCACTGTTGAAGTTTGCGAAGCAGCGTCTCTTCATCCCAAGGGCTTTTCGTGAAAAAATGGCTGAGTGTCGTGCGGTGGTTCGGATGAAAGCTCCAATGATGAAGATCGGTCAATGTTCCCGCAAATCCTTTGGTGGTCAGCGCATCCACGATATGAACGAGATGCTTCATGACAGGTTTTGAAAAATAAAGTGCCAACCCCAACATCGTGAAAAACTTGTGGATTCCTTGATGATGTGCTAATCTATTCATGAGACATGAACCTCCTTGTGAATAGTTTTGGTGACACATCTATTCTAATCAAGGAATCGGGTTCATGTCTCTTTTTTTGTTTGGTTGTAAATTTATGTTAGCGAATTTGCTCATCTACAGTTATATAGATGAACTAGACAAAGAATTAGAGAAAAGAGGGCATAAATTTGTTCGTTATGCCGATGACTGTAATATTTACGTGAAGTCAAAACGGGCTGGTGAAAGAACCATGGCTAGTGTCAAACGATTTATTGAGGGAAAACTTCGTCTAAAAGTCAACGAGAAGAAATCTGCGGTTGACCGACCATGGAAACGAAAGTTTCTAGGATTTAGTTTTACACCTTCAAAAGAGCCAAAAGTTCGGATTGCCAAGCAAAGTCTAAAACGAATGAAGAAAAAGGTGCGAGAAATCACGTCAAGAAAAATACCATACCCAATGGAATATCGGATTAAGAAACTTAACCAATATCTACTTGGATGGTGTGGATATTTTGCATTAGCAGACACAAAGAGTATCTTTGAAGATTTGGATGGCTGGATTCGACGAAGACTCCGGATGTGTTTATGGAAAAACTGGAAGACCTCAAAGACCAGGATACGCAACCTCATAAAACTAGGAGTTCCTGAATGGAAAGCTTATGAATGGGGGAACAGTCGCAAAGGTTATTGGCGAATCTCAAAAAGTCCCATATTACACAGAACCCTTGGAAACTCCTATTGGAGTAACCAAGGGCTTAAAAGTCTACAGAAACGTTATGAATTCTTGCGTCATTTATCTTGATTGAACCGCCGTATACGGAACCGTACGTACGGTGGTGTGAGAGGACGGGGGTTAATCACCATAGCCATCAAGTTAAGAATTTGATCTTTTTTCAGCGCCAAAAACATGGTATCCTTTCTAACGAAAATCATCGTTGGAAAGGATTATTTTTTGATGGCAAAAAAGATGAAGGCATGGATAAAAACGATTCGTCAACTCTTCTCCTATGAAGAACTGACTCGTCTGGCACGGAAAGTCGGATTCATTCAGCGGCAGCGTTCATTAACAGCGGAAGCCTTTCTGACGCTATGTGCTTGGGGAGACGGATCGCTCGCCTGTCAGTCGCTTCAGCGGTTGTGTGCCGATTTGGCGCTCTGGCATGATTGCTCTCTCTCGAATGAAGGACTGAATCAGCGGTTTACGCCTCGTGCCGTGGCGTTTTTAAAAGAGGTCTTTTTTACTCTCCTGATGCATCAACGTCCGGCACTCTCTTCCATCACCGAAACGTATCGCGCTTGTTTCACCCGTCTGCGGATCTTAGACTCTACCAGTTTTTTACTTCCGACCGACTATGGTGAGGACTATCAAGGTTCGGTTTCATCTGGCGCCAAAATCCAATTTGAGTATGAGCTGTTATCGGGAACCTGTCTTCAGCTGTGCGTCCAACAGGCCAATGATTCCGATGCCCGTTTTGCTTATCATACCCAGCACACGATTTTACCGAATGACCTTTGCATTCGGGATCTGGGGTTTTTTTCACTCGCCACGCTGGCGGAGATTGATGCTCGAGGTGCTTATTATATTACCCGGTTGCGTTCCGATATCAAAGTCTATATCAAGCAGGACGGGGAGTGGCACGAATGGGATTGGGAATCGATAGGAAATCGATTGGGCGAGGGGGAAGCCGTGGAAGTGGAACACGTGTATATCGGACACCAACGCCTGTATGTTCCGCGTCTGATTTTTCGCCGTCTCACGGCGGAAGAATGGGAAAAACGGCTGGCGTACGTGCGGAAAAAGGAAAAAAAGAAAGGGAAGGCGCTGTCACGCCAAACCCTTGAACAAAAGAAATATCACATCTTACTGACCAATTTACCACAAGAATCGTTTGATGCGCAACAAGTTTATGAGCTGTATTCGCTGCGCTGGCAAGTGGAGCTGTTATTTAAGGGCTGGAAATCCTTATTTGATCTTGACCGTGTCAAAAAGATGAAGAAGGAACGATTCGAATGCCACTTATATGGGACATTGATTGCCATTTTAGTCACGCAGACTCTTCTGTTCCAAGCCCGAAGGTATTGGCATCAACGGGAGGGAATCGAGATCAGTGAATGGAAAGCGCTTAATATCCTCCAATCGTATTGGCATCGGTTTCTTTTGCATCCCCAAGCGATGGAAACCGCCCTTCCATCTCTCCTGTCTCTGTTAAGGAAACACGCGAGGAAAGACCGAAGGAAAGGAGAGGAAACGGTATCGGATCTTTTAAAGAAATTGGGGATATGGTAGTGTGGGTCATGGATATAAATGCCAAATAACCCTCTTCTTGAGGGTTATTTGGCATGCCCAGCATTTGGTTTTCTCTTCATCCTTTGATTGATTTTTCGAACATGCGTATCATCCTAAAAAATTTTATACCGCTAACTTGACGGGTATGGGGTTAATCACCCCCTCCTACTCGATTATAATTTCCGCTTTTGTGAGTTTACCCTTTGATCAGCGGCTTCGGATCGTGACTGTGCTTCCAAGTCAGCGTGATCCGCCAATTCTTGTGAATACTCCACATCTCTGCCATCTGTTTTCAAGTTTTTCGGAACTTGAGGAAGCTTTTGTTTATTTTTGTCTCTTGTTTTTTGACTATGTGCGCGGCCCATTTCGAAAACCCCTTTCGTAAAAGTGGCGGCAATAAGCTCCGCATTTATACTTTTTCCGAATGGGTTCTTTTTATCCAGGTGTCCCCTTTAGCTTTTAAGTAGAAAGGAAATTTGCCGCAATGCCCGATTGTTTTTGCCAAGTTTCATTTTTTAGCAATAAATATTATCGCTCTTTTTTCGTAAATCCGCCGGCGCGGTCTGCCATTTTAAAATCGCGTGCATAGGAAATTTCTTGAGCGCGTGAAAGTGTGCTTTTTATTTTATTTTGCTTTCTCTTATCCAAATCGGATCATCCTTTCGTGGAAAATATTGTTTATTCTTATGTTTTCCTTTTTCTTGAGAGTCATACCAAGGGTTTTTACAACAAAGCAAAAAATTTATAATGTTATACAGAGGCGTAAAGAGGTGAAATCAGAGTGAAGGTGATTACGAAAATATCCGTCCAGCAAAATAACAAAGAGCGGTACAATATTTTTATCAATGAAGCCTTTGCCTTTAGTGTGGATGAGGCCGTTTTGGCACGTTTCCGACTAAAAAAAGGGATGGAGCTAGAGGAAGAGGACGTTGCTGAAATTTTGCATGCGGATGAGGTTCGAAAAGGCTACAAAGATTCGGTCTATTATTTGGCAAAAAGAATGAGAACCGAGAAAGAAATTCGAGAATTTTTGCGAAAAAAAGAATACAACGACGAGGTCATTGATCTCGTGGTCCAAAAGCTGTATGTACAACATTATCTTGATGATCGCGATTTTGCCAAGGCCTATGTCCAAACTCAAATGAAGACAACAGATAAAGGGCCGATTGTGGTGGCGGGGGAACTGGCGCAAAAAGGCGTGGATCAGAGTATTGTGGAACAAGTGCTGGAGCTATATGGAAAAGAGGAGCAAGTAAACAAAGCAACAAAACTGATCGGAAAAGTATTTCAACGGAATTCTAATGAAGCTTTTCTTCAAAAAAAGCAAAAAGCGATTCAGCTTTTAAGGCGTAAAGGATTTTCCAGTGAGGTCATTTCCGAAGCGATCGCTGACAATATACAAAAAGACGAGGAAAACGAAAAAGAAGCGCTGTTTTACCAGACGGAAAAGGCATTTAGACGCTATCGGAGCGAAAGCGGGAACGAGCGTTTTCGAAAAGTTCAGCAATATTTGTATCGAAAAGGATTTTCAATGGAAGACATTCAGCAAGCGGTCGAGCAGTTCAAGGAAAAGAATGATTTTATTTGAAAATTGTTCCGCTTCTTTGCTTGCTGGAACGTCCATTTTTAGACAAAGAATACCAAGCTGAGCCAATCTTTTTTATCCTTGAATCCATTCTTGAGAAAAATACTAGCACCACGGCAATTGACATTTTCTTATAATTGGACACGTTATTTTCTTTTATCTTTTTTCATCATTAGCGATTCAAGACAAAGGTGCGGTAAAATGAAAAAGAATTATTGAAAGGGCTATTTGAGGCTGCTTTGAAAATGGTTCTTTCTTTTATGAGTGTTGGTGTATGAACCTATGAGCAAAAAAGTATGGGAGAAGGTGGACAATGGTGGAAAAACGCTACAGCGAAATGAGCGAATATGAATTAAAACAGGAAATCTCTCGTTTAAAAGAAAAAGCCCGCAAGGCCGAACAATTGGGAATGGTGAATGAATTGGCTGTGATGGAGAGGAAGGCGGCCATGGCTGAAGCTTACCTTCTCAATCCGGATGATTTTAAACCGGGTGAAGTATATGAGATTGCAGAAGATCCGGGGAACTATTTTAAAATCGACTATTTAAAAGGAGTTTTCGCTTGGGGGCACCGTCTGAATGGGAGCGGCCAGGAAGAAGCTTTGCCAATTTCGCTTTTAAGACGCAAGTCGGATGCATAATTGAGTAGGAGGGAGCGATTAACTCCCGTCCTCTCACACCACCGTACGTACGGTTCCGTATACGGCGGTTCAATTAAGATAATTGACGCAAGTCTTTATAACTTCCGTGAATAGCTGTTCTCTTTATGCCAGTGGTCACTCCACCCTCCAAGAGGTCTCCCACGGGATTCACCGCTTCCTCCCTCAAGTGAGGTACTACGTTTTCTGTGTTCATCATGACTCACTGAATACCAAGGGCTATTCTCTCTTCATTGTTCGGTCCTTCTTAGTTGTTCTAGACCAACTAATACTATGACCTCTGCTGACTTCTGACGGTTCAGCTACTTATCACTAAGTAGGTTATGAAGAGTACTTCACCTATCCGCCAGACCTCCCCGGGTAAGTACATGCACTTTCACACCATCTATCCGCCTCATTTACTCGATATGACCTTCGACAGAAAGAGCTTTGTTTTGTTATGCAAACTCACTCCATCATACCTAGCCTTATATGAGGTTCGTGTTCCTCGGACCGGTGTTTTGCCTCCAGCTTCCTTCAGATTCCGCGTCACCACGGACACCCTTGCTCTTGGCTAACCTCTACTTCTGTCTTCGGGGTTCGGGACTTACACCCTATAGTTCATGTACATGCCGGGCGCACATAAAGACTCCCATCCCAATAGTAAGGGATGGGAGTCGCAGGATTTCATGAAAGAAACGGATTGTAATTGGAAATCGTGCTAAGGCTCATTAGACCATTCTCTTTGGCCTGAAGCTTGCATACGTTCTTGAGGATGCGTGTTGGTTGTTCCGTCCGCCCGCTTTGAAGCGTATTCCGCCTTTGCTCGAGGCTCGCCCTCGAATTTATGGCTGTTTAGGTTCGGGAAATTTTTAGCTTTGTTCCGCATCGCCGTAGCCTCCTTTTTACAAAGAGATCATCCTCTCTTTGCTTTTTTAGTATCGGTAAAATATGAACAAATTATGATAAAATCACGGCGACGTCAACTATCTAAGAAGCAGGGAGCGCTTTTTTTCTTTTGTATGAAGAATGTACGTATTTAATGGGAATTCGGGATGAAATCCAATTTTTTTCGCAGTTTTTCTTCGCTGAATACCCATCCGGTATAGGATCCGATGATGTTATAATCTAGATCAAGCTGCACAACGGCGACAAAAGGATAGTGCCCATTGTTTCGATAACGCAAATCGATAAATTTAATTTCATAACAGTCATCATATTTGGACAATTCCCAGCGGTAAACGGGTGAAAAGTTTAGAAAAGCCGATAAGTTTTTATCTTTTTTCGCGGCCTCTAAGAGTGGAGTATCAGGTATAGGCGTTCTTTTGAATTTATCCAAAATGGTAATCGAACGGCGATATCCTCTTGCCACATAGAAATAGTCAGGTGTTTTCACGGCAATCCGCCATATAAAAAAACGGATCGTCGGAGCAATGATAATTTCTTCTGCATCCGGTATCAATTGCCTGACTGCTGAACGGATAGTCTGTTGGACTATAAATCTTACTATATAATAGAATGGGATCAGTACATATATGGTTAAAAACGTGATGCCGGGGTTGAATCCGTTGATCCATAGAATAATCCCGACCACATGAACCGCGAAAATAAAAGGATCAAAAGTATTGATCGTTCCAAGCGCCAGCCATTTGGTGGAAAACGGCCTCAGTGCCTGTGTGCCATATGCGTTAAAAATATCGACTAAAACATGGAGAAAGACTGCTAATTGGGTCCACATCCATAAATGAAATAAATTGACTTCCGGAAAAAGAGGCCCCAATACAGCACAAATCAATAAAGGCCACAATAGAACAGCGGGGATCGAATGGGTAATTCCGCGGTGATTTAGAATATAGACGGCATTGTTCTTTAATTTTAAAATGGTATCGATATCAGGAATTTGTGATCCGACGATAACTGATGCTAAAACAACGTTTGACGAAACGGTGCTATGGGAAATGACAGGATCCAGTGTGGATAAACCCCCTAGCGCAATTCCCATCACGAAGTGTGTTCCAGTATCCAAAAGGATTTCCTCCTTTGACATCCATCCTTGTTAAAAAAATGATAATGGGAATAAAAACGGATTGCAATGCAAGATATTGCCATTTGAGAAAATTTCAAAAGCCGATGGCGGCCGATTTTGCTTCTTTTCTACAAGCTAATTGAACAACTACCGTTAATGTACTGAACGAAAAGATATTTTGATTCCACGATTGTCTGAGAACGTCTCAATTTAATTTTTTTCATAGTATTCCCATTTTGTCTCAATATTAACATCACGGAGGTAAGCAGTGAAGGGCATGGATTTAAAAGAGATTGATACGGAAAAATTTCAACATGACTTACTGGAATGGTATAAACGTGAAAAAAGGAATCTTCCTTGGAGAAAAGAGTGTGATCCTTATAAAATATGGGTTTCAGAAGTCATGCTTCAGCAGACAAGAGTAGAAACCGTGATTCCTTATTTTGAACGGTTTATGGAAAAATTCCCAACTTTAGAAGCCTTGTCGGAAGCGGAGGAAGAACAAGTTTTAAAAGCCTGGGAGGGTTTAGGGTACTATTCAAGAATTCGAAACCTTCATTCAGCAGTAAAAGAAGTAAAGGAAAAATATGGAGGGAAAGTCCCGGATACATTGGAAGAGATGACTTCTTTGAAAGGTGTAGGCCCGTATACAGCGGGGGCTGTCTTAAGCATTGCATATGGTAAACCTTATCCTGCCGTTGATGGAAATGTCATGAGAGTCGCGTCTAGAATTTTATCGATTTGGGAAGACATTGCTAAACCGGCTTCTCGAAAGATATTTGAAGAAGCCATACATCGTCTTATGTATACGGAAGATCCTTCTTCGTTTAATCAAGCATTAATGGAATTGGGCGCTTTAATTTGTACTCCGACATCTCCGTCTTGTTTATTATGTCCGGTTCAAGAACATTGCCATGCATTTGAAGAAGGGGTTCAAGAAGAACTCCCTGTCAAAACGAGAAAGAAAAGCATGAAGCTTGTTCATATCGGAGCGGTTGTTTTGAAAAACAAAGAAGGTAAATTCTTGATCCATAAGCGGGAAGCAACCGGATTACTTGCAAATCTTTGGGAATTCCCTAATTTTGAAATGACCTCATTTTTAGATCCTGAAACGCGACTCCGTAAATTATTGGAAGAAACATACAAAATAGACTCTTTGATCCATAACGGCACATTTGCAAAAATCCAACATGTTTTTTCTCATTTGACTTGGGACATTGATGTTTACGCCGGCGAGATACAAAATGAGATACCGGAAGACGAAAGAGTGAAGCTGGTCAAACCCGAAGAGATTCAGGATTTTGCATTTCCGGTATCCCATCAAAAGATTTGGAAAGAATACAAAAGAACGATACGAGAATGAGAATCACCCCAAGCGTAAGCCTTGGGGTGACTTGAATTCTCTTATTTGACGGTATTTTATTAATCAGAAAATCACAAGAAGCCGTGTTTATTCTAATCCGGATTCCGCACCTTTTGTGAGACCGCCGCGCCTCATGATTTCTTCCGTAATTTCACGATGAAGCGTCTGTCCTTCTGCATTTAAATAAGGCATGATTTGTTGGAGAGCGTGATGAAAATAAGAAAGCTCCTCTGTTTTCCATTTGTTTTTTGGCGTCATCGATAATTCTGTCATATCATGACCGGTATACATTGTACTACCTCCGTTTCCATAAGTACTGTTAGTTTTCAATGAAACAGCTTTTTTTATACGAATGTGGGCATCTAAAAAGAGTTGTCCGACTTTCCAAGAAAAAGTAAAATAGAGGGGATATTCCATGCTGCAAAAACAGGGGATATTCCATGCTGCAAAAACGGTCCATCACATCCTCTTCAAGAGTAATGATAAACGGATAACAACACATTTGACTGACTTTAAGCAGAGAAGAATTTAGAATCTTCATCCGAAGGCAATGATACATAGGCTAACTTGTTTTATAAAAAATGGGAATAGGGAAGAAAGGATGAAAAAAATGAGCAATAAAGTTGCATTAGTAACGGGAAGCAGCCGAGGAATCGGGAAAGCGATTGCGATAGAATTAGCGAGAAAAGGCTATGATGTAGTGGTAAATTATGCTCGCAGCAAATCAAAAGCTTTGGAAACAGCAGAAGAAATTGAAAAACTGGGCCGAAAAGCGCTGGTTGTAAAAGCCAACGTGGGGGATGTCGAAAAAATACGTGATATGTTTCAGCAAATTCAAGAAGAATTTGGCCGTTTGGATGTATTTATTAACAATGCGGCCTCCGGTGTTCAGCGGCCGTTGATGGAGTTGGAAGAGAAGCATTGGGACTGGACCATGGATATTAACAGCAAGGCGCTCCTTTTTTGTGCACAAGAAGCGGCGAAATTGATGGAAATCAATGGAGGAGGAAGCATCGTCAGCATCAGCTCTCTCGGTTCCATTCGCTACTTGGAAAATTATACCGCTGTGGGCGTTTCAAAAGCGGCGGTTGAAGCTTTGACGAGATATCTTGCAGTGGAACTTTCGAAAAAGAATATTGTGGTCAATGCGGTATCAGGCGGCGCCGTTGATACGGAAGCATTAAAGCATTTTCCGAATAGAGAAGAAATGCTGGAGGATGCGAAAAAGAATACACCTGCCGGAAGAATGGTGGAAATTGAAGATATTGTGAATACGGTTATGTTTCTGATTTCGAAAGAAGCCTCGATGATTCGCGGGCAAACCATTATTGTCGACGGAGGCAGATCACTGCTCGTATAAAAATATTTTTAACTTTGTTTGGATATTTTTCACCTCGATGGACAAATTAATAACCGTGGAGGTGATAATGATGGCAAAACAAAACCAATTCACATCTAACACAAACGCGGAAAAAGTAAAACAACAAAACGCTGCATCTGCTCAAGGATCTAAATTTGGAACAGAATTCGCTTCTGAAACAGATGCACAGCAAGTAAGACAACAAAATGCTGCGTCTGCGAAAAACCAATCTCAATCTCAACAATCTTCTTTTGCGACTGAGTTTGGTTCTGAAACAGATGTGCAAAAAGTGAAACAACAAAATCAACAAGCAGAAAGTCGCAAAGCGCAAAATTCAAGCGGCTCAAATCAACAAAATCAATAAGTACACAAGGGAAGAGATACATAGTAGTATGTGTCTCTTCTTTTTTTAGTTGGAAAAGATGGAATCAATCATCATTATATGAAATCATCCTGCGAATGAAAAGTTAAAATTTTCGATGAAAATGTTGAAGAACCGACAGAAAAAGAGAAAGGAAAAAGGGCGGCTGGGAAGAAGTTAATAGAGGAGGATGTGACCGTTTGAGGGGTGATGATGATGTTAGATCGTTTTAATGTATTAGTAAAGGAACAAATGAAAACGATGGAGAAACTGTTGTTATTGCAACAGGAAATAGAGCGGTGCCAGCAAATGGAGAAAGAATTAAAAGAACTTCAGGATATTGCCGGAATGGAAAACCTTGAAAGTGAAATGGACGAGATGAGAAAAAAATTAAAGGAAATACAAAAGGTCTTTGAAGCCCAAACGGACGAAGTGATTCGTACTTATCAAGAGCAAACAGGCGTGAAATTATGAGCGGCGGCGAAAACCGTGGCTCTCTTTTGTTTTAATTTTAATGGTGAATCGTTATAATATGAAAGTAGAATTGTTTTTTCCTCCTCTTAGGGAAAAGACTGGTGAAATTTCTTTGATACGAAAGTAGGGGACAATCATGGTATTTCCCGCTGAAGGAGAAACCATACAAATTCATAGTTATAAACATGATGGCCATATTCATCGGATTTGGGAAGAAACGTTGGTTTTAAAAGCGACAGAACGTCTTGTCATTGGAGGCAATGACCGAACCATCGTTACGGAGTCCGACGGCAGAACATGGATGACAAGAGAGCCGGCCATTTGTTATTTTCATGCTGAGCATTGGTTCAATATTATTTGTATGATAAGAGAAGATGGGATCTATTACTACTGCAATTTAAGTTCTCCGTTTGTTTATGACTATGAAGCGTTAAAGTATATTGATTATGATCTCGACATTAAAGTGTTTCCCGATATGACCTACTCCCTCCTGGATGAAGATGAATACGCTGAACATCGAAAGCAAATGGGTTATCCTGATGTGATTGACCATATTTTAAAGCGGAATGTGGACAAGCTAATCAAATGGATTGAACAGCGCAAAGGTCCATTTGCACCTGATTTTGTAGACATATGGTACGATAAATATCTTTTCTTAAATAAAAGAAGGTATGGGGTCTGATCCTAAAGATGAGTCAGCCCCTTTTTCCATGGAAAAATAAAGAAGAATATTGATTTTTTGATGTAAGGAGGGGGAAATTTGGGAAGCATACGTAGATATATGAATTTTGTAAAACCATACAGGCGAGAAATTATCTCAACTTTGTTTATCGGGGCCATCAAATTTGCCATACCGCTCCTCATTCCGATTTTCATTAAATATGTGATTGATGATATCATAGGAAATCGTGAATTATCCACCGATATCAAAATCCATAAGCTTCTTTTTGTACTGGGAGTCATGTTTTTTATTTTTGTCGTATTGCGGCCGCCTGTTGAATATTTTCGACAATATTTAGCCCAAAGCACTGGAAATAGAGTGTTGTATGATATTCGAGACCGACTCTTTGAGCACATTCAAAAGTTAAGCTTTAAATATTATTCTAATCATCGGGCGGGCGAAGTGATTTCCCGGGTAATTAATGATGTAGAACAGACGAAGGATTTTGTGATTACAGGATTGATGAATATTTGGCTCGATTTGGCAACCATTTTCATCGCTGTTGGACTCATGCTGTCGATGGATGTCAAATTGACCATTGTTTCGCTTTTAGTATTTCCTCTTTATGCTTTTTCCGTCAAATATTTTTTTGGAAATTTAAGAAGACTGACAAGAGTGCGTTCGCAGGCGCTGGCAGAAATGCAAGGTTTTCTGCATGAACGAGTGCAGGGAATGCCTGTTATTAAAAGTTTTGCCATCGAGGACTTTGCCCAAGATCAATTCAAAGACCAAAATTCAAATTTTTTGGATAAAGCCCTCTATCAAACGAATTGGACAGCCAAATCATTTGCAGTCGTGAATACCATTACCGATTTAGCTCCTTTGATTGTCATTGCTTATGCCGGGTTTCAAGTGATTCACGGCCATTTATCAGTCGGAACGATGGCCGCATTTATTTCTTATGTAGATCGTTTATACGATCCTTTAAGAAGGCTTGTCAATTCATCTACCACCTTAACTCAGGCCATAGCTTCCATGGACAGAGTGTTTGAGCTGATCGATGAGAAATATGATATTACGGATCGTCCTGATGCCATTGAATGCAAGGATGTAAAAGGAAATATTGTATTTGATCATGTAAGTTTTGCTTACGATGAAAATGAACCGGAAGTGTTGAAAGATATCGACCTTGAGATTAAAGCGGGTGAGACGGTTGCTCTTGTCGGAATGAGCGGAGGGGGCAAATCTTCGCTAGTAAGCTTGATTTCGCGTTTTTACGATGTGACAAAAGGAAGAATTTTATTGGACGGTGTAGACATTCGCGATTTTAAAGTTCGGAGTTTACGTGATCATATCGGAATGGTGCTTCAAGATAATATTTTGTTCAGCGATTCTGTTAAAAACAATATCCTTCTCGGACGTCCGGATGCAAGTGAAGAAGAAGTGATCGCTGCAGCTAAAGCCGCAAACGCTCATGACTTTATTATGAATTTAGTCGATGGATATGACACGAAAGTGGGCGAAAGAGGGGTAAAGCTTTCAGGCGGGCAAAAACAAAGAGTCGCAATTGCCCGAGTGTTTCTGAAAAATCCTCCCATCTTGATATTGGATGAGGCTACTTCAGCGCTTGATTTAGAAAGCGAACATTTAATTCAAGAGGCACTGGAAAAGTTGGCAAAGGATCGGACCACTTTTATTGTTGCTCATCGGCTTTCTACTATAACTCATGCGGATCGAATTATTTTGATTGAAAATGGCCAAGTCGTTGAATCGGGCACTCACGAAGAACTTATGGCAAAACAAGGGAGCTACTATAAACTCTTTCAAGTGCAACAGCTGAATTAGAACGTAATCATGGGATACAGAAGGACTTTTTGAAACAAAAAAAGAAAAAGTCAGGAGAGAATATTTCGTTTCTTCCTGACTTTTACTCGTTTTCTTCTTTTATTTTCACTTCATTTTCCGACTTATGAAAACTTTGGAAGCTGTGAATCAGCATATCCAGATGCTCCACTTGTTCGCCATACTCTAAGATGGAGGTGACGATGTAGAGCAAATGGAAGGATTGGGTATCCTTGCTTCCGGAGTACTCTTCAATAATTTCGTCTAAAAATGCATCCATAAATTCCTTGCGGTTTAAATACACATCATGGACTTCTTCCAGCTCCGTTTTTTTCTTCGCTTTTCCAACAAACTTCAATAATATTTGCTCATGGTAGCTGATTAACGCATCGAGCATTTCTTGAATTCTTTTTTGAAGTTCCTCTGGAAGCTGCTGGATTTCATTTTCATAATGGTGAAGCCGTTTTAAAATCTCAAAGCTTTTTTTGACAGCAATGATCATTTGCCTGTAAATCACAAGTCGGCGATTTTTCGCAGTATGGCTGATTTTAAATGTATTTCTGTCTTCTTTGTACAATTTATATAACTCGTCCGTTTTGTATAATCGCTCGCTAATCTTGGATATGTCGAGTTTCAACAGTTGATAGTCAGAGGCATTTCGAGTGCTCAAGCGAATCCATTTCAAAATGTCCTCTGTCACGTTGTTTATATGCAAAAAAAGTTTCGTCTCATATTTAGGCGGCATAAAAATTAAATTGACGACAAAAGCGGCTAAAATTCCAAGCATAATGGTTCCAAAACGGAGGAGAGCAAATTGGATAAACTGTTCGTTTTGAACTTCCATAATCGCGATAATGGTCACTAGTGCCAAACCGACCGTATTATCAAGTTTTAATTTTAAAATAATGAGAATCGCGACAATAGAAGCCAGACCGACAAATACGATATGGTTGCCGAAGAAAACGACAGTTAGAATGGCAATGGCAGCACCAATCGCATTTCCTTGAACTTGTTCGACAATGGTTTTATAAGATCGATAAATAGTTGGCTGTATAGCAAAAACGGCTTGTATTCCGGCAAAAACAGGAGATGGCAATTGAAGAGCGCGAGCAATGGCCAATGCCAGGACAATCGCAATTCCTGTTTTTAATATGCGGGCACCAAGCTTCATAGCGCATTTTTCCTTTCTTAAGTTTTTACATGTAATGAAAATTGCTTTTCAAAAACGTCAAACGCTGACCTGGGAATGATATTATCTCCCTTTTTATATGATGTTTGATTTTCTCTATTTATCCCTACTTTGAATGTCCTTTTTTGTGATGGATCGTCTGAAACATTATTGTACTATACAATGGAAAAATAAGAATATCAAGAGATGTAGCCTTTTTTTGAAAAATAAAATTTTATCCAGTTTTTGCTTTTCATGAATTGGTCATTCTTGTTTTTGAAAGGTAAGTAAAACGAAGCGAAAAACGGCGAGATGATTAAAAGGAACGGTCAAGACAGGAGCAGAAGATTTTTTTGAACCTTAATGGAGTAAATGGAATTAGCGTCTATTTAAAACTGAATAAATTTACTGGCGATTTGCCCTTGACCTCCGTTGGCAAATAGCCGAGAATACCGTTTTTTTACGGGGGATAAGAAAAAGCGCCCTGTCAAAGGACGCTTGCAAACATGATAGCCGTTTCAACATGAAACTACCAGTTGGATATTATTTTATTTCTTGAGACATTTTTTCAAAAGCTCGCTCTACTGCTTGGATGGTTGTCCGGATATCTTCTTCCGTATGAGCGAGAGTAATAAACCAAGCTTCATATTTGGAAGGAGCCAGGTTAATGCCTTGATGAAGCATCAGTTTGAAAAAGCGGGCAAACCGTTCGCCGTCGCTTGCTTGCGCTTGAGTATAGTTTTCGACCTTTTCATCCGTAAAGTATACCGTAAGCGCACCTTTTAAACGGTTAATCGTAATCGGGATTTGATACGTTTGTGCTGCTTTTAAGATTCCTTCTTCCAACATAGCTCCAAGCCGATCGAGGTATTCATAGACACCGTCTTGCTTTAATACTTCCAAGCAGGCAATTCCCGCCAAAATAGAAGCTGGATTTCCGGCCATCGTTCCTGCTTGATAAGCTGGACCGAGAGGAGCTACTTTTTCCATGATATCCACTCTTCCGCCGTAAGCGCCAATTGGAAGGCCTCCGCCGATAATTTTTCCCATGGCTGTTAAATCAGGAATGACTCCGAGCAAATCTTGAGCTCCCCCGTACATAAAGCGGAATGCCGTAATGACTTCATCGAATATAAGCAGAGCGCCTGCTTTGTGCGTTAATTCTTTCACTTGTTCTAAAAATCCCGGCTTCGGCTCTACGATACCAAAGTTTCCGACAATCGGTTCAACTAATACAGCTGCTACTTCATTGCCCCATTTATCAATGGCTTCACGGAACGATTCGACATCGTTGTATGGAACGGTAATGACTTCTTTTGCGATGCTTTCCGGAACGCCCGCTGAATCAGGTGTTCCTAAAGTAGAAGGCCCTGATCCTGCCGCTACTAGCACTAAATCAGAATGTCCGTGATAACATCCTTCGAACTTTATAATTTTGGTTCTTCCGGTGTAGGCTCTTGCGACGCGGATCGTGGTCATCACAGCTTCGGTTCCGCTGTTGACAAAACGAACTTTTTCCAGCGAAGGTATGGCTTCTTTTAACATTTTGGCAAATTTCACTTCAAAAGGAGTCGGCGTTCCGTATAAAACCCCATTTTCCGCTGCTTTTTGAATCGCTTCGGTAATATGGGGGTGGGCATGTCCTGTAATGATAGGACCGTAGGCTGCCAAATAATCAATATATTTATTGCCGTCAACATCCCAAAAATAAGCGCCTTTTGCTTTTTCCATCGCAACAGGTGCTCCACCGCCAACTGCTTTATAGGAGCGGGACGGACTGTTAACGCCGCCGACGATATGTTCCAGCGCTTCTTTATGTAAACGTTCTGAATGGGTAAAGTCCATAAAAGTATTCCTCCTGCCGTGTCATAACTAATATTAAGTGTTTCATATATATTATTACATATTTCCTACCCATTTTCATAAAAATGAAATTTTCAGCGGCAAGCGTTTCAGGATCACTCTTTATCTTCTTCTTTTCGTTTTAATAACATTCTATCGGTCGGTGAAAGGTAACAGGAGGGTTATCGGATGCCGTATTTATTAATGGCCGCAGTGATTATTTGTATGACACTAAGTTTGCGCGAATTGTTTGTTCCTTCTAGATGGAAGTATAAAAAATTGTCTTTTGAAAACTTTCTCTTATTGGGATTATTATATGTGACGATCATGATCGGTTTTGGCCTTCTTTATTTGCTTTTAGAAATGCAAGGTTATGCCATTTTGACCGGAAAAGGAACGTACAGCGAAAGTTTTTTCGAAAAGCTCCATACCTCTCTTTATTTCAGCGGTATTACGTTGTTCACAGTCGGTTACGGAGATTTAGTTCCAAACGGTGTAGGGCGCTGGATTGCGCTAGTGGAGGCATGGCTGGGTTATACCATTCCGGCAGCTTTTGTCGTGAAAACTTTCATTGATTGGGAGAAATAATGTGAAACTTCCATCAGCCGAGCGGATAGTAAATAGAACCAAATGGATAAATAGGAGACGTTTCCCCCGTCAAGAAAGGAGATTTGCGGGATAAATTCAATTGCAAATTGTTTTAAAATTGGATACGCTAAGTTCAAAACGAATGGAGGGATTACATATGACATTGGCAATAGGTGAAGCGGCTCCTGATTTTGAACTTCCGGCCAGCAATGGCGAAAAGGTAAAATTATCGAATTTCAAAGGGAAAAATGTGGTGCTGTATTTTTATCCGAAAGATATGACTCCCGGCTGCACGACAGAAGCGTGTGACTTTCGGGATTATCATGATGAATTTTCCAAATTGAATGCCGTGATTCTGGGAATTAGCACGGATTCTTTGGACAAACATAAAAAATTTATTGAAAAGTACGATTTGCCTTTTTTGCTGTTGGCCGATGAAGACCATCAAGTATGCGAACTTTATGGCGTTTGGAAGTTAAAAAAGAATTTCGGAAAAGAATATATGGGAATCGAGCGTTCGACATTTGTCATCGATCAACAAGGAAGACTTGCAAAAGAATGGAGAAAAGTAAAAGTAAAAGGACATGTTGAAGAAGCTCTGGAATTTATTAAAAATGAGCTCTCGTAGCCTATTTTTAGAATGAGAAGGCAATTGTCCATGCATTATGTAGATTAAAACATACTGTAAAGTAAGGGCATACCTCCTCATGAAATAAATGTTTAGGGCCGGATCCACCGGTCCATTTTTCTTTGAACAAAAATATCGGGAGAAAGCAGCTATTCTTACAAATTTGCTTCAGCGCTTTTCTTATTTGTATTTTCTTCCAGTAAATCATGGTAAAATGGGCGTGGAGGCCAATTAACGATAAGAAATCTAAAATTTCCATAACGGAATAGACAAAATCAAGTGGAGAGGAGCAAAAAAAGTGGAAGTTGTTTTTTCATTTTTTCCGCCGGCTGATTTAAGAGAACAATTAATCAATGAATTTCCCGATTGTCATTTTCAATTTTATCGAAAAATTTCTGAAGCGGAATGGAAAAATGCTGAAGTCATCGTCACATACGGCGAAGATTTGTCAGAAAAAATCATTCATTCATCGCCGCGTCTACGATGGATTATGGTTTGTTCGGCAGGCCTTGAAAAAATGCCGTTTCAAGCTATCAAAGCAAAGAATATCCTCGTGACAAATGCCAGGGGAATTCATAAAATCCCAATGGCTGAATTCACATTAGGTCTCATGCTCCAACATGTTAAAAGATACCCTGAGCTCGCTGATTTCGAAAAACAAAAATTTTGGAATAAAAAACTGCCTTTGCAAGAATTGGCGGAAAAAGAAGTGCTTGTATTGGGGACGGGTGCCATCGGAAGCGAAATTGGCAGGCTTTCCAAAGCATTTCGAATGAAAACAAGCGGAGTTAATCGAAGCGGGAAACCAGTGGACTATTTTGATCGCATCTATACGTTTCAAGATTGGAACATTGCGCTTGGCACGGCCGATTTCATTGTCTCTGTTCTTCCAAGCACGACGGAAACCCGTTATCTTTTAAGGGAAAATCACTTTCAAAGCATGAAAGACACAGCTGTCTTTATCAATATCGGGCGGGGAGACCTTGTAGAAGAAAAAGTGTTGTTAAATGCTGCAAAACAGAATCAAGTGGCCCATATTTATTTGGACGTTTTTGAAAAAGAACCCCTTCCCCCGGAACATGAATTTTGGACATTGAATAATATTACGGTAACGCCGCATATATCCGCGATGTCGAAAAATTACTTGCCAAGAGCGTTTGAAATATTAAAACACAACTTATCTACATATATTACAGGAAGAAAAGATTTTTGGAATGTGGTCGATCTGGACAGGGGGTACTAGCGTTGAAAATTTATACGAAGACAGGAGATAAAGGAACAACTTCGCTTATCTACGGGCAAAGAGTTTCAAAAACCGATGCCCGCGTAGAAGCATATGGGACATGCGATGAGGCGAATACGCTCATTGGTTTATCGCTTAGCTATTTCGTGCATGAATCATTTGACGGAAAAGAAGAAGTAGCAAATGTTTTACAGCAAATTCAAACAGAACTTTTTTACGTTGGTGCAGAATTGGCTACTCCTCCCGAAAAAGAAGTGAAGTGGAAATTAAAAGAAAATAATATCCAATTTCTCGAAAAGATGATTGATCAATGGGATGGGAAATTGGAACCATTAAATAATTTTATTTTGCCCGGGGGCCATCCCGCGGGAGCCGCGCTTCATGCAGCCCGTTCTGTTGTCAGAAGAGCGGAACGAAAAGCGGTAAAAGTAGAAAAGGTAAATCCTCTTGTTCTGGCTTATTTAAATCGACTTTCCGATCTATTGTTTGTCGCAGCAAGATATATAAACGCTAAACTTGGGCAAAAAGAGAAGAAACTTTCTATAGAATCATGAGAATTTTGGATTGAAAACATTGACAAAATCACTATTTCATTAGTACACTTATTATAAAGATTACAAATTGAGAACGATTTTTATGTTAAAGTGAGGTGCATGACGGTGGCGCAGGAACATCTTAAAGAAGCTTTAGAAACGTTAAAAGATTCTGGAGTACGTATAACTCCTCAGCGTCATGCAATACTTGAATACCTGGTCCAATCCATGTCACACCCAACTGCGGATGAAATTTATAAAGCGTTAGAAGGTAAATTTCCCAATATGAGTGTGGCAACCGTTTATAATAATTTGCGAGTATTTCGTGAAGTTGGATTAGTGAAAGAGCTGACCTATGGCGATTCATCCAGCAGATTTGATTTTGTAACAACCGACCATTACCATGTCATTTGTGAAGAGTGCGGCAAAATTGTCGATTTTCACTATCCCGGACTGGACGAGGTTGAACAATTTGCTTCGCATGTTACTGGTTTTAAAGTTAGTCACCATCGGATGGAGATTTACGGGATTTGTCCGGAATGCAGTGCCAAAAAAGAAGTTCATTAAAAAGAATTGTTCTAAAAAGGAACAATTCTTTTTTTGCTATTTATTTCGTTTTTTTCGATTGTACTCCTCATTAAACTCTTTGCCCTCCAAAGAAGGATCGAGCGTAAGGGGCTCTCGGCAATACATGCACATATCTACTCTGCCAAGCATTTTTGTTTGTTTTCCACAGTTTGGACAAACCACCACAACCGCCCTTGTCGAAAGCATTCCAATCCAAAAATACACAACGACACTCGCCATGATGCTTAAAAATCCCAGCATCATAAAAATCGTCATGATCAATGGATGATTTCGAAAAAATAAACCTATATAAATTGAAATAAAGGTTTTCTCCCGTTCCACGGCGAATAAATACAAAGAGAAAATAAGGGAACGGAGAGAAAATATGATGCCAAATCACAAAGACGAGATCGAAAAGTTGTCCACTGCCATGAAAGAAGCAAAAAGTAAACGAGCATATGAACGCTACCAAGCGATTTATCTTCATTTGCAGGGATATACCAAAGGAGAAATCGCAACGATTATTGGTCGATCCAAGAAAACTATTTATAACTATATTCATGCCTACGCCCAGCGCGGTCTTGATGGACTGGAGATGAAATACTCACCTGGCGCCCCACGTCGATTGACCCCTGAGCAGGAAAAAGAGCTGGCTTTGATCATTGAACATCAGCTCCCCGTAGATGTGGGATTCGAAGCAAAATATAATTGGACGCTTGCGATAATCGCTGAACTCATTCAACAAAAGTGGGGGCCAACATACACGCTTCGCGGAACAAGTGACATTCTGCATCGGTTAGGGCTAAGCTATACGAAACCGACCTATACACTAGCCAATGCCGATGAAGAGAAACAAAAAGAATTCGTCGAAATCACCTTCCCTGAAGTAAAAAAAAACTGGTAGATGGGAACATCGCCCATGTCCTCTTTCAAGATGAGTCGATGATTCGTGATTACCAAGCGATTCAAAAAACATGGTTTGTCAAAGGAAAACAACGAATCATTCCGACGTTTGGAAAACATCAAGGGCTGAAGCTGATTGGCACGTTGAACTACGAAACAGGGGAAGTGTTTTGCATCGAAGAAGAATGCTATGACGCGGAAACATTTCTTCGATTTCTTCAACTTGTGTTAGAACGCTATCCCACAGGCAAAATAGTGATGATTTTAGATAACGCTCGAATTCACCATGCCAAACTCATTCAGCCATTTTTAAAAGAACACGAAGATCGGTTAGAGCTCGTCTTTTTGCCACCATACAGTCCGCAATTGAACTTGATTGAAGGGCTATGGAAATGGCTGAAATCAGACGTGATTTACAACGTGTTCTATTCGAGTGTGCAAGAAATTAGAAAGAATGTCCAAGCCTTTATTCAGCGAATCAACCAGAAACCAGAACAAACGATCGATCGTTTGTGTGTTCAGTTGTAAATCTTTAATTCAACTTATATATGTACATTATCAAAAAACCGATAAAAATTAACGAAAGTGCAAAAGTACGAATACGGTTAATCTTACTTTTATAATTTTTGGCCATCCCATCCCCTCCTAACGTAACTATATCATACTTTACGCTTTGAAGTCGGTTAATGTTTTAAAAGGAATAGAAGGAAAATCAGCAGTTTTTGTCGAAATTAGTAGAATGAAAAAATTTAATGGAGGAATTTTTTATGGAGGATATCCTTCGGCCCATTTATCAAGAGAGAGCGAGCTCAAAAAATACGCTTGGCATTTTATCCATCGAAAAAAGAGAAGGATGGAATTATCGAGAAGAAACATTTGACAACATTTTATTAGTAATTGCAAAAGAAGTCGAAAAAAATTTGCTGGTTAAACATTATGCATATCAAGATAAGAAAGCCGCTCTCTATATTGTGGACGAAGAGCAGTTGAAGGAATGGCTTCTTTTAGGAACGAATCGAAAAATATTGAACTGGCTTTCCGATGGGAAAATTGTGTTTGACCGGAATGACTATGTTCATCGATTGAAAAATGAGTTACGAGAACCTTCTGCCAATGAAAGAAATTTGAAAATGGCGATTGAATTTTCAAAGATTATCAAGTCCTACACAGATGGAAAAGCATTTTTTCATAATGGTCATTACATGGATGCATATCATCATATTTCCCGCTCTCTTTATCATTTAGCATGCTTGGCGATCATCGAAAAAGGATTTCAACCGGAGCAGACAATGTGGGATCAAGTGAAACAATTGAATCCTGAAATTTACAAACTATACGAAGAACTGCTGACCAGCAACGAAAATATAGAAAAACGGTTGGAACTTCTTTTCTTGGCGAGTGAATTTCTTATTCATTCGCATACGGAATCCGGTGTTTCTCATTTTCTAAATGTTTTAAGAAAAAAAGACTACTGGTCTATTGATGATTTGATAAACCATCCGGAAGTAAAATATTACGCTATCGATTTGGAAACCCTCTTGGAGTATTTAATTCATCAAAATTATGTGCGGATTGTTCAGGCAGAAACGAAAGGAATTCATATTTATCATCGCTTCTATAAAATTTTTCTTAAAATTTTTGGCTAGTTGTATAATCAAATGCAACAAGCATAAAAAATGAAAAACCATAGATAAACCACGTATGATTAAGTCGACTAAAACAATATCGATACGGAGGATTTATCTATGGCAATTACTAATTCTACCATAGGAGCTCGGCATTTCAAACACTTAACGGCTTATGACCGTGGGAAAATTGCGGCCTTACACGCTGCTGGTAAGACTCAACAGGAGATTGCAGATTATGTTGGTTGTCACAAAAGCACCATCTCCCGTGAGTTAAGAAGAGGTACAGTGCCACAAAGAAAAAGCAACGGGAAAATTGTTCATGTCTATTTTCCAGACACAGGTCAACTTCTCTATGAGAGAAACAGGAAAGCCTGTGGCCGCAAGCTAAAACTAGACGATGCCATCGAGTTTATTAAGTATGCCGAAACTCAGATCCTTGATAAGAAATGGTCTCCTGATGCGGTATGTGGGAGAGCCAAACGTGATGGGAAATTCAAAGACAAAATGGTTTGCACCAAGACCCTTTATAACTATATTGATCTAGGACTTATAGGCGTTAAAAACATTGACCTACCTATGAAAATTACCCTGAACACCAAGAAAAAACGTAACCGGAAGAATAAGAAGATCTTAGGACGCAGTATCGATGAGCGACCAATTGAAGTCAATGAACGCCAAGAGTTTGGTCACTGGGAAATTGATACGGTTATAGGCAAGAAGACTAAAGATCAGGCCTTATTGACTCTTACTGAGCGCAAAACCCGTAAAGAAATAATTTTGAGAGTGACAGCCAAGGATAGTCTATCCGTTTCAGAAGTCATATCTCAGTTGAAAGTGTCTTATGGTAATCGGTTCTCTAAAGTGTTTAAAACCATTACGGCTGATAACGGTTCTGAATTTGCTGACCTCGGCCTTAGTGTTGAAAAAGATCTAACAGAGGTTTATTTTACACACCCTTACACATCCTGTGAACGAGGAACCAACGAGCGTCATAATGGCCTTATTAGGCGCTTCATACCAAAGGGGAGACCCATTTCCTCTGTGGCAGACGAAACCATTACCTATGTTGAAAATTGGTGTAACCATCTTCCAAGGAAGATCCTCAATTATCGTACACCTGAGGAGTGTTTCCAAATAGAGTTAGCTGGCTTAGCTTCTTAACCTTAAGCCAGCTAACCCAAAGGGTTGGTTTTTAGCAACTTGACAAAGAGCCTCTGCGGGCATGGCTACCAGCCATGAAGCCAGGTATACGGTACTGGCTGGGCCAACCAGGCTACCATGCCCACCACTCCACGTCAAGTCGCGCAGAGTGTCCCGATTCTACTTAATCATGGGTTATCTGGTCTTTCAATACTTGTTGCATTTAATATTGCAATTTAAGTCTTAAAATTTTTTCATAAAAACGAAAAAAAGTGATTGACGTAATTATGTTTTCTTGTTATAGTAATAAACGTCGCTGCTGGATGTGATTGAAAACAGCAACGGCTCAAAAAAATATTGACAGTGACTTTAGTTGTATGATATTATTGAAAAGTCGCTATCATTAGATGGATCCTTGAAAACTGAACAAAACGAAGCGTAAACCAATGTTTCAATCGAAACAAGCCAAGTCAAATTTCTTTTGGAGAGTTTGATCCTGGCTCAGGACGAACGCTGGCGGCGTGCCTAATACATGCAAGTCGAGCGGACTTTCAAGAAGCTTGCTTTTTGAAAGTTAGCGGCGGACGGGTGAGTAACACGTGGGCAACCTGCCTGCAAGACGGGGATAACTCCGGGAAACCGGGGCTAATACCGGATAATATCTTCCTTCGCATGAAGGAAGGTTGAAAGGCGGCGCAAGCTGCCGCTTGCAGATGGGCCCGCGGCGCATTAGCTAGTTGGTGAGGTAACGGCTCACCAAGGCGACGATGCGTAGCCGACCTGAGAGGGTGATCGGCCACACTGGGACTGAGACACGGCCCAGACTCCTACGGGAGGCAGCAGTAGGGAATCTTCCGCAATGGACGAAAGTCTGACGGAGCAACGCCGCGTGAGCGAAGAAGGTCTTCGGATCGTAAAGCTCTGTTGTCAGGGAAGAACAAGTACCGTTCGAACAGGGCGGTACCTTGACGGTACCTGACCAGAAAGCCACGGCTAACTACGTGCCAGCAGCCGCGGTAATACGTAGGTGGCAAGCGTTGTCCGGAATTATTGGGCGTAAAGCGCGCGCAGGCGGTCTCTTAAGTCTGATGTGAAAGCCCACGGCTCAACCGTGGAGGGTCATTGGAAACTGGGAGACTTGAGTGCAGAAGAGGAGAGCGGAATTCCACGTGTAGCGGTGAAATGCGTAGAGATGTGGAGGAACACCAGTGGCGAAGGCGGCTCTCTGGTCTGTAACTGACGCTGAGGCGCGAAAGCGTGGGGAGCGAACAGGATTAGATACCCTGGTAGTCCACGCCGTAAACGATGAGTGCTAAGTGTTAGAGGGCTTCCACCCTTTAGTGCTGCAGCTAACGCATTAAGCACTCCGCCTGGGGAGTACGGCCGCAAGGCTGAAACTCAAAGGAATTGACGGGGGCCCGCACAAGCGGTGGAGCATGTGGTTTAATTCGAAGCAACGCGAAGAACCTTACCAGGTCTTGACATCCTTCGCTACCTCTAGAGATAGAGGGTTCCCCTTCGGGGGACGGAGTGACAGGTGGTGCATGGTTGTCGTCAGCTCGTGTCGTGAGATGTTGGGTTAAGTCCCGCAACGAGCGCAACCCTTGACCTTAGTTGCCAGCATTCAGTTGGGCACTCTAAGGTGACTGCCGGTGACAAACCGGAGGAAGGTGGGGATGACGTCAAATCATCATGCCCCTTATGACCTGGGCTACACACGTGCTACAATGGATGGTACAAAGGGTCGCGAAACCGCGAGGTGGAGCCAATCCCAAAAAACCATTCTCAGTTCGGATTGCAGGCTGCAACTCGCCTGCATGAAGCCGGAATCGCTAGTAATCGCGGATCAGCATGCCGCGGTGAATACGTTCCCGGGCCTTGTACACACCGCCCGTCACACCACGAGAGTTTGCAACACCCGAAGTCGGTGAGGTAACCCTTACGGGAGCCAGCCGCCGAAGGTGGGGCAGATGATTGGGGTGAAGTCGTAACAAGGTAGCCGTATCGGAAGGTGCGGCTGGATCACCTCCTTTCTAAGGAAGAAGAAAAGCAGAGGCGACTGTTCAGGTGCGACAAGCACAAGACAGCTTGCGAGGAGGTAGTATTTCAACCACCGCAGCAAGATGGATTGTGACCTCGAGCACCTAGGAGCCGGAGCTGGACAGATATGAAGGAGCGCTTTCGTTTTGTTCAGTTTTGAAGGATTTCATCCTTCCAAGTTGTTCCTTGAAAACTAGATAGAAGAAAGAAGCAGCATAAACCGAGTATCGCCATCTAGGATAAAACCAACATGGTTAAGTTAGAAAGGGCGCACGGTGGATGCCTTGGCACTAGGAGCCGATGAAGGACGGGACTAACTCCGAAAAGCTCCGGGGAGCTGTACGTAAGCGTTGATCCGGAGATTTCCGAATGGGGAAACCCGCTGCCCGTAATGGGGCAGCATCCTTGCCTGAATCCATAGGGTAAGGAAGGCAACCCGGGGAACTGAAACATCTAAGTACCCGGAGGAAGAGAAAGCAACAGCGATTCCCTGAGTAGCGGCGAGCGAAACGGGAACAGCCCAAACCAGAAGGCTTGCCTTCTGGGGTTGTAGGACACCAATGGTGGAGTCACAAAGGAACGAGGTAGACGAAGAGGTCTGGAAAGGCCCGTCAGAGAAGGTAACAACCCTGTAGTCGAAACTTCGTTCCCTCCCTGGTGGATCCTGAGTACGGCGGGACACGAGGAATCCCGTCGGAAGCTGGGAGGACCATCTCCCAAGGCTAAATACTCCCTAGTGACCGATAGTGAACCAGTACCGTGAGGGAAAGGTGAAAAGCACCCCGGGAGGGGAGTGAAAGAGAACCTGAAACCGTGTGCCTACAAGTAGTCAGAGCCCGTTTACGGGTGATGGCGTGCCTTTTGTAGAATGAACCGGCGAGTTGCGATCTCATGCGAGGTTAAGTCGAAAAGACGGAGCCGCAGCGAAAGCGAGTCTGAACAGGGCGCATGAGTATGGGGTCGCAGACCCGAAACCAGGTGATCTACCCATGTCCAGGGTGAAGGTGAGGTAACACTTACTGGAGGCCCGAACCCACGCACGTTGAAAAGTGCGGGGATGAGGTGTGGGTAGGGGTGAAATTCCAATCGAACTTGGAGATAGCTGGTTCTCTCCGAAATAGCTTTAGGGCTAGCCTCAAGGGAAGAGTCTTGGAGGTAGAGCACTGTTTGGACTAGGGGCCCTCATCGGGTTACCGAATTCAGACAAACTCCGAATGCCAGTGACTTATCCTTGGGAGTCAGACTGCGAGTGATAAGATCCGTGGTCAAAAGGGAAACAGCCCAGACCGCCAGCTAAGGTCCCAAAGTATACGTTAAGTGGAAAAGGATGTGGAATTGCTTAGACAACCAGGATGTTGGCTTAGAAGCAGCCACCATTTAAAGAGTGCGTAATAGCTCACTGGTCGAGTGATTCTGCGCCGAAAATGTACCGGGGCTAAACGTATCACCGAAGCTGCGGGTGGACACCTTCGGGTGTCCGCGGTAGGAGAGCGTTCTAAGGGCAGAGAAGCCAGACCGGAAGGACTGGTGGAGCGCTTAGAAGTGAGAATGCCGGTATGAGTAGCGAAAGAAGGGTGAGAATCCCTTCCACCGAATGCCTAAGGTTTCCTGAGGAAGGCTCGTCCTCTCAGGGTTAGTCGGGACCTAAGCCGAGGCCGACAGGCGTAGGCGATGGACAACAGGTTGATATTCCTGTACCACCTCTTTTCCGTTTGAGCGATGGGGGGACGCAGGAGGATAGGGTAAGCGCACTGTTGGATGTGCGTCCAAGCAGTGAGAGGGGCAGCGAGGCAAATCCCGTTGCCACTAACCTCAAGCTGTGACGGCGAGGGAATGATAGTACCGAAGTTCCTGATTCCACACTGCCAAGAAAAGCCTCTAGCGAGGAAAAAGGTGCCCGTACCGCAAACCGACACAGGTAGGCGAGGAGAGAATCCTAAGGTGTGCGAGAGAACTCTCGTTAAGGAACTCGGCAAAATGACCCCGTAACTTCGGGAGAAGGGGTGCTTTTTGGGGTGCATAGCCCCGAGAAGCCGCAGTGAATAGGCCCAGGCGACTGTTTAGCAAAAACACAGGTCTCTGCGAAGCCGTAAGGCGAAGTATAGGGGCTGACGCCTGCCCGGTGCTGGAAGGTTAAGGGGAGCGCTTAAAGCTTTGCTTGAAGGTGCGAACCGAAGCCCCAGTAAACGGCGGCCGTAACTATAACGGTCCTAAGGTAGCGAAATTCCTTGTCAGGTAAGTTCTGACCCGCACGAAAGGCGTAACGATCTGGGCACTGTCTCAACGAGAGACTCGGTGAAATTATAGTACCTGTGAAGATGCAGGTTACCCGCGACAGGACGGAAAGACCCCGTGGAGCTTTACTGCAGCCTGATATTGAATTTTGGTACAGCTTGTACAGGATAGGTAGGAGCCTTAGAAACCGGAGCGCCAGCTTCGGTGGAGGCGCCGGTGGGATACTACCCTGGCTGTACTGAAATTCTAACCCGCACCCCTGATCGGGGTGGGAGACAGTGTCAGGTGGGCAGTTTGACTGGGGCGGTCGCCTCCTAAAAGGTAACGGAGGCGCCCAAAGGTTCCCTCAGAATGGTTGGAAATCATTCGCAGAGTGCAAAGGCAGAAGGGAGCTTGACTGCGAGACCTACAAGTCGAGCAGGGACGAAAGTCGGGCTTAGTGATCCGGTGGTTCCGTATGGAAGGGCCATCGCTCAACGGATAAAAGCTACCCCGGGGATAACAGGCTTATCTCCCCCAAGAGTCCACATCGACGGGGAGGTTTGGCACCTCGATGTCGGCTCATCGCATCCTGGGGCTGTAGTCGGTCCCAAGGGTTGGGCTGTTCGCCCATTAAAGCGGTACGCGAGCTGGGTTCAGAACGTCGTGAGACAGTTCGGTCCCTATCCGTCGCGGGCGCAGGAAATTTGAGAGGAGCTGTCCTTAGTACGAGAGGACCGGGATGGACGCACCGCTGGTGTACCAGTTGTCTCGCCAGGGGCACCGCTGGGTAGCTATGTGCGGAAGGGATAAGTGCTGAAAGCATCTAAGCATGAAGCCCCCCTCAAGATGAGATTTCCCATTTCTTCGGAAAGTAAGATCCCTGAAAGATGATCAGGTAGATAGGTCCGAGGTGGAAGCGTGGTGACACGTGGAGCTGACGGATACTAATCGATCGAGGACTTAACCAAATGAAAGAGCGAGATCGGTAAAACTGCTTCTTCTATCTATTTTTGAAGGAAGATATCTTGATAACGCTTTATAAAAAGACCTATAAATTCTTTAAAATTCCTATTGAAAATTAAATAAAATTCGCTTAAGATAGTAAATGGTGTTTGTCCGGTGATAATGGCGAAGAGGTCACACCCGTTCCCATCCCGAACACGGAAGTTAAGCTCTTCAGCGCTGATGGTAGTGAGGGGATTCCCCTTGCGAGAGTAGGACGTTGCCGGACGATATTATTCCGCAGTAGCTCAGTGGTAGAGCAATCGGCTGTTAACCGATCGGTCGTAGGTTCGAATCCTACCTGCGGAGCCATATGGAGAGCTGTCCGAGTGGTCGAAGGAGCACGATTGGAAATCGTGTAGACGGTTAACGCTGTCTCAAGGGTTCGAATCCCTTGCTCTCCGCCATTATAAGTTGGCCCGTTGGTCAAGTGGTTAAGACACCGCCCTTTCACGGCGGTAACACGGGTTCGAATCCCGTACGGGTCATCCTCAATGGAGGTTTAGCTCAGCTGGGAGAGCACTTGCCTTACAAGCAAGGGGTCGGCGGTTCGATCCCGTCAACCTCCACCATCTATATCGTCGCGGGGTGGAGCAGTCTGGTAGCTCGTCGGGCTCATAACCCGAAGGTCGCAGGTTCAAATCCTGCCCCCGCAATTGAATGACATAGTATTTCTTTCATACATACTCAACGTGTCAGCATATCTTAAAACAAAGGTCCCGTAGTGTAGCGGTTATCACGCCTGCCTGTCACGCAGGAGATCGCGGGTTCGATTCCCGTCGGAACCGCCATAAAATCATCGGCTCGGTAGCTCAGTCGGTAGAGCAAAGGACTGAAAATCCTTGTGTCGGCGGTTCGATTCCGTCCCGAGCCACCATGTTGCCGGCTTAGCTCAATTGGTAGAGCAACTGACTTGTAATCAGTAGGTTGTGGGTTCAAGTCCTACAGCCGGCATCAGTGGAGGGGTAGCGAAGTGGCTAAACGCGGCGGACTGTAAATCCGCTCCCTCAGGGTTCGGCGGTTCGAATCCGTCCCCCTCCACCATTCATAGGGGCATAGTTTAACGGTAGAACAGAGGTCTCCAAAACCTCCGGTGTGGGTTCGATTCCTACTGCCCCTGCCATATTATAATGGCGGCTATGGCGAAGTGGTTAACGCATCGGATTGTGGCTCCGACATTCGTGGGTTCGATTCCCACTAGTCGCCCCATATTAAAAGGAATCATTGGGCTATAGCCAAGCGGTAAGGCAACGGACTTTGACTCCGTCATGCGCTGGTTCGAATCCAGCTAGCCCAGTACGCGGAAGTAGTTCAGTGGTAGAACACCACCTTGCCAAGGTGGGGGTCGCGGGTTCGAGTCCCGTCTTCCGCTCCAATGAAGGCGGCATAGCCAAGTGGTAAGGCAGAGGTCTGCAAAACCTTTATCACCGGTTCGAATCCGGTTGCCGCCTCCATATAATAAGCCGATGTGGCGGAATTGGCAGACGCGCACGACTCAAAATCGTGTTCCCTTGCGGGAGTGTGGGTTCGACTCCCACCATCGGCATGGAATATTGAGATAAGGGGTTCCACTGTGTGGAACCCCTTGTTTTTATATTTGGCTCTATGTCAATTGTTGGGGTACACTTATCGAAGTGCCCCCTTTTGTAGTTGACTAGATGAGTGAACATAAGGCTTTATTTCTTAGTCTCTTAAAATTTCGGTTCTATACTAAATGTTGGGGTTGAATCTTTTCAGCCACGAAATGAAATTCCCTAATATGAACGTTCATTCGATGACAGATTGGATAAAGGCCTGTTTTTTCTTTTGCAGAGGGCGGTAAAAATCGCTTTTGTAATCGCATGAGGGTTTATTTCTCCTAAAATATACATTTAAGCTCAATTGATGAGGATTTTAAGCTTTTTGGTGAAACGGATATCAGCAAAACATCGGTTCTCGTAATCAAAAAAAGAGCAAAGAGTCAAAGGCGTATGTATTAAAGGGGAAGGTACTTTTATAGGTTGGAATAAAGCACGATCTCTTACGGTTCAATTAACTGAATTCACTTTATTTATGAAATTTTTTAAAATATACTTTACTAATCGGAATAATATGATTAAAATAAAAAAACAAAATAACGTAGAATTGACGTTCAATAACTCCTGATGCATCTATGTTCGGGAGCTTTTTATTTTTTATTAAAAAAGGGGTGGAGAAGATGAACATTGATCATATTGAAGCTTTTATGTATGTCGTCCATTTTAACAGCATTCATAAAGCAGCGAACGCTTTGTTTTTATCACAGCCAACGGTTACGGCGCGGATCAAAGCATTGGAACGAGAATTGGATACAGAACTGTTTGAACGGGAGGGTAGAGGCATCAAGCTGACGGAAAAGGGGGAAATGTTTATTCCGTATGCTGAGCAGATTATCCGCACTTTTCAGCAAGGAAAAAAACTATTGAAAAAAAGAGCGGATCAGGAAGAGGTAGTCATTGGGGCCAATATCATTACATCTCAATATTTTATCCCCATTGCACTGCCGCTTTGGAAAAAAGCACATCCGGAACTCCGGTTTAAATTTATTTCAGCGTCTAACGAGGTGCTAGTAGATAAGCTGCTCCAAAAGCAGATTGATGTGGCGTTCATGAAAGAAGTGTCGCATCAAGCATTGCAGCATCAACCGCTTCTTGACAATTCAATACGGCTTGTCGTAAAGCCGGGACATCCTTTTCAGTTTCAGTCAAAGTTATCCGCACAGCAATTGGCTCTTGAACCAATGGTCTTTTTTGAATGCGGAGCGTTCGACTGGAATCGTGTACACAAAATTTTTGAAGTGGCGAACGTGGAACCGCGAATTGAATTTCACGTGGATCATCTTGAAGTGGCAAAATCACTCATTCAAAGCGGCAACGGGTTCGGATTTCTGCCATATTTATGCGTTAAACATGAACTGGAAACAGGCCAGCTGGTGGAAGTCAATGTCGATCATTTGATGATGCTGAAACAGCATATTCATGGAACATATTATGGACCGGAGCTTCCTTTTTTATGGAATGACATTCTTTTGTCGATTGAACAATTTGAAAAGAATGCTGTTTCATCATTCTCTCAAACAAATTGATAAATTTTATTAATGAATCGCTTAAATCTTTCTATCGCTTGAAGTATTGCTTTTTCGCTATTTCCGATGATAGGATAAATACCAACAAATAAAACAAATTAATCACACCTGTAAACTGAGAATAAAAACAGGAGGAAAATGGATATGAGTTATCAGCTTGGATTGTTAGATCAAAGCCCGATCCTTGAAGGCTTTTCAGCTGTTGAAGCCTTGCAGCAAACCGTTCGCTTGGCCCAAAAAGCAGAAGAATGGGGTTACTCGCGCTTCTGGGTGTCGGAGCATCATCATTCGGAACAGGTAGCGGGGTCGTCTCCGGAAGTTTTAATGTCATATTTGCTTGCCAAAACGAAGTCGATTCGCATCGGATCAGGAGGAGTCATGCTTCAACATTATAGTCCTTTTAAAGTTGCGGAAAATTTTCATGTTTTGTCTACTCTTGCTCCCGGAAGAGTCGATCTTGGGATCGGGAAGGCTCCGGGCGGCCTGCCGTTATCGACAAAGGCGTTGCAGTTTGGCACCGTGAATGACGGACAAGATTTTGAAGAAAGGTTTCTTTTTTTGAAAAAATTAATTGAAAATTCAGTGGATGAAGATCATCCGCTCGCCGGTATTGAAGCGACACCTATACCGCCGGAAAAACCCAACCTTTTTTTACTCGGGGCCAGTCGCAGAAGCGCTCAGCTGGCAGCTGACCTTCAAGTTCCTTTTGTATTCGCCTTGTTTATTAATGGCGACGTAAAGGTGCTTGAAGAATCGGCGCACGTTTATCGCAACGGCTATCCGGACGGACGTTTTCTGCTATCCCTTGCAGCAGTCGCTGCCGATTCGCAAAAAGAGGCCGAAGAACTGGCGAAAGATCAAAAAATGTATAAAGTCCATCTGCAAAGCGGACGTATTGTCACGGTCTCTACATTGGAACAAGCACATGCTTTCGGCAAACAAGCGGAGCAATCTTATGAAGTAGAGGAACAAGCGAGCTATATCATTGCCGGAACCTCCGTCTATGTAAAAAAAATCTTAAATAAATTCCATGCATCCTATCAAGTGGATGAATTTATTTTGCATTCCCCTGTTCAAAAGGTAGAAGAACGGATTCGGTCTTTTCAGCTGTTAAGTCCAAACGGCTCGAATGACAACTCTTTAACCGAAGAAGAGGGTGAAACTTATGTCTCATAAAAAACAGATTCAATTTGGGATTATGTTGCACGGCCCGGGAAGTCATATGAACGCCTGGAAAGATCCAAGTGTTCCAAAAGATGCCAGTGTTAACTTTCAGTATTACAAGTCTATTACTCGACAAGCTGAAGAAGCCGGATTTTCTTTCGCTTTTGTTGCAGATGGACTATATATAAATGAAAAATCCATTCCTCATTTCTTGAATCGGTTTGAACCCATCACCATCTTATCTTCTCTCGCGTCAGTAACATCGAGAATAGGGCTGGTCGGTACGATATCAACCACTTACAGTGAGCCATTTACGGTTGCCCGCCAGTTAGCATCGCTGGATAAAATCAGCGAGGGACGTGCTGGATGGAATGTTGTCACTTCTCCTTTAGAGGGATCTGCAAAGAACTACAATAAAGGTGAACATCCATCGCATTCTCTACGATATGAGATAGCGGCAGAATTTTTACAAGTAGTAAAAGGATTGTGGGATTCATGGGAAGACGATGCTTTTATACGAAATCGGCAAACCGGACAGTTTTTTGATCGAAATAAGGTTCATGTATTGAATCATAAAGGTCGTTTCTTTTCTGTCGAAGGACCGTTAAATATTGAACGTTCGAGTCAAGGGCAGCCCGTCATATTTCAAGCAGGTTCTTCTGAAGCCGGTAAAAATTTGGCTGCAAAAGAGGCGGATGCTGTTTTTACCAATGCAGAAACGCTCGAACAGGCCCAAGCTTTTTATAAGGATGTAAAACTGCGGGCAGAAGCAAACGGACGGAGCAGAGACGAGATTCTCATTTTCCCGGGGATTCATCCGATTGTCGGTGCAACTATAGAAGAAGCGGAAGAAAAATACGAAGCGATTCAAAACCTTGTGTCGATTGAAGAAGCTCTCGATTATTTAGGACGATACTTTGATCACTTCGATTTCAGTGTATTTCCGCTTGATGAGCCGTTTCCTGATATAGGCGATGTCGGGAAAAATAGCTTCCGGTCGTCAACCGATCAAATTAAGCAAAATGCCCGCGAAAAGAACTTAACGCTTCGAGAAGTGGCCTTGCAAGTTACGACACCGAAAAGCGTTTTTTTCGGTACGTATGAGCAAGTAGCCGATCAATTGATTGCCTGGGTGGAAGGAAATGGAGCGGATGGATTTATTTTTGCCCCGCCTGTTCTCGGCAGCGGCTTAACCGATTTTATCCGGCACGTCATTCCGATTTTGGAAGAACGCGGCTACTACAGCAGGGAGTACAGAAGTGAAACATTAAGAGGAAACTTAGGACTGCCGTTTAAAGAAAATCGCTATGTAAACAAAAAAGAAAATCATTTTATTAACTAGGGAGGAACGATAAATGGGAGAGAAAGCGTTATCAGTAGTGGTTTGGGCAAAAGAAGGATGTCGTTATTGTGAAGAAGTAAAACAATTTTTAGAAGAAAAAGGTATTCGTTATCAAACGGTGGATGTAACCAATCATGATGAACTCCGTGATATTTTAGAAATTAAATATGGTATCTGGCATGTACCAATTGTTGAAATCGGTCGTGGAGACGTGTACGAAGGTATCACGAAAATCGGGATCACAAATCTTGAAAAAGCATTGAGTACTCATTAGTAATCATATGTTTCATTTTTGATTTAAAACCGACTAAATGAATTTGTTTAATGATGATTAATAAAAGTTCGCCTGTCTTTGCGATAAAGCTTTATAAGCGTGCCGGCATATTCATGAGTACAATATAAATTTTTTATATCAAACTAGCTTACTATAGTTGGCAATCTATTACTTTTTGATTGCTATTTGTTGAAAAAGGATGTGTGTTCTTTCATCAAGTGTTTTCCGTTTTTTACAACAAACGATACGAGAAAATGAGCTAACACTGCCCTTTTCGGCAAAAATTATTAAGAACCGATTGTGAGCAGAAATGGTGAGTGGAGGAAAGAGGATGAAGAAAAAGATATGGTTTATTGTGACATTGCTATTTACATTTTTTCTGGGAGCTTGCTCGCCAAAAGAAGGAGCAGTTTCATCAACTGATGCCAATGCAGATTCGAGTTCCAAAGATACAAAAAAAGGGGTACAAACCATCATCGTTGGTACCGGAACACAGTTTCCTAATATATGCTTCCTTGATAAAAACGGAAAATTGACTGGATATGATGTAGAGCTCGTTCGTGAAATTGACAAAAAACTTCCTGAATATCAGTTTAAATTTAAAACGATGGAATTTTCTAATCTATTATTAAGTCTTGAAACAAGAAAAATTGATTTTATTGCCCATGAAATGGAAGTAAATAAAGAGAGGAAAGCCAAGTTCCTGTTTAACAAAGTTCCTTACAATGTTTTCCCTCTAAAAGTAGTGGTTCATAAAGATAATAACGATATTAAATCGATTAAAGATTTAAGAGGTAAAAAAGTCGTCGTAAGTGCCACAAGCAATGCGGCCGTTTTTCTAGAAAAATACAATAAAGATCATAATGCAGGCATTAATATAGTGTATTCTGGCCAGGGATCAGATGATACAGTCAACCAAATACGTACAGGAAGGGCAGATGCGACCATTTCAACACCATTTGCCGTTGATTTCTTGAACAAATCAGCTGATGCACAAGAAAAAGTAGTGGGCAATACCCTTTCCGACTCGAAAGTGTATTTCTTATTTAGAAAGGATGAAACGAAACTTCAAAAACGTGTTGATGAAGCTCTTCGAGAACTGAAGAAGGAAGGCGTTGTGAAAAAATTGAGCCAAAAATGGCTGGGAGCGGATTACTCAGTTGGGTTTTAATTTGAACGATGAAATAAAAGGAGGGATTTAAGGATTGGGTAAAGCATTTGACATTACATTAGTCGGTGATTTTATACCACAGCTTATTCAATATTTGGGTGTCACTCTTCAAATTTTAGCCGTTTCTATTGTACTTGGAATCATTATAGGAATCATAGCCGCTATCTTGCGGCTTTTCCGCATTCCAATTTTGTCGCAGCTGGTGGTCGTCTATGTTTCTTTTATTCGTGGCACACCGATATTAATTCAGCTATTTTTGATTTTTTACGGTATCCCTTCATTATTTCAATTAATCAATATCGATTTGTCAAAAGTGGATCCTTTATATTCTGTCATTGTTGCTTATGCATTCAATAATGGCGCCGTTTTTTCCGAAATATTTAGAGGAGCCGTGCAAGCCGTTGATTATGGACAAACGGAAGCTGCGTATTCTGTCGGGATGAGTGAGTCGCAAAATTTTTTCCGCATCATTGTTCCTCAAGCCGTTGGTATTGCATTCCCGAATATTGCCAACACCGTTATTAGTTCGCTGAAAGATACATCTTTAGCCTTTACGATCGGTGTGATGGATATGGTTGGTCGAGGAGAAACATTGATTGCTTCCACAACTCACGCACTGGAAGTATATATTTCACTTTCAGTTATTTATTACATTGTGGTTGTCCTTCTTGAAAAAATATTCTGTTGGTTTGAAAAACGGGTAAATCGACATAAGTCCGGGGAAGTTTCTTCGGTATAGCCAAAACGGTGTAAAGGAGGGATGGAATTGGTCATTGATATTCCTTTTATATGGACGGCATTGAAGGAAATTATTAAAGCACTTCCGCTAACTTTGATGCTGACAGTCATACCACTTATTGTTGGATTTTTCATTGGACTGGTTGTAGCTCTTATTCGCGTGTATGAAGTAAAGGGGTTGTCTGCTGTTGCAAATGGATATGTTTCGTTTTTACGAGGAACTCCAATTATTATGCATATAATGCTCATTTATTTTGGGCTGCCGATGCTCCTCCAAGCGGCAGCTCCGAAATTAGCCATTTCATCTATTCCCGTTAGTGTATTTGTACTGACAGCTCTTTCATTAAGTGCCGGCGCCTACTTATCTGAAGTCATTCGCTCAGGCATTATTTCTATTCCGAAAGGCCAGGCTGAAGCAGCGTATTCAGTTGGTATGAGCACGTTTCAAATGATGGTTCGCATTATTCTTCCACAGGCTTTGTCGCAATCCATTCCTAATTTTACTAATATTTTTATCGGTTTTTTGCACACAACCTCTATTGCCTTTATAGTTTCAGAAAAAGAATTGACGGGAGCAGCAAAAATTGTTGCATCAAATAATTTAAAGTTCCTCGAAGCATACATCGCAGCGGGAATCATTTATTGGGTGGTTACAATTCTAGTTGAATCGATTTCATTGTTATTGGAGAAAAAAGCCACATTCTATGCTAGGGGAGGGGTTCGATGATTTATTTACACGGTATAAAAAAAGCATTTGGGAATCATGAAGTTTTAAAAGGGATAAATTTGACTATCGAAAAAGGAAAAGTCGTTACAATTCTAGGTCCAAGCGGTTCCGGGAAAACGACTCTGTTAAGGTGCATAAATTTTCTTGAAAAACCGGATGAAGGAATCGTTCAGGTAGGTGATGTAAAGGTTGAAGCAGCCAAAGCAAACAAAAAAGAAATTCTTTCATTAAGAAAACAATCAGCGATGGTTTTTCAACATTATAATTTATTCGCTCATAAAACAGTCCTTGGAAATGTAATGGAAGGACTGATTGTGGCTAAAAAAATGAATAAAAAGGAGGCGAGGGAACGGAGCGAACAGGTGCTTGAAAAAGTCGGATTATTGGATAAATTAAATTATTTTCCAAGTCAACTTTCGGGAGGTCAGCAGCAACGTGTCGGCATTGCTCGTGCTCTTGCGTTAAATCCGGAAGTGATTCTTTTCGATGAACCGACTTCGGCGCTTGATCCCGAGCTTGTCGGAGAAGTACTGGCTGTCATTAAAAATATTGCCGATGAAGGGATTACCATGCTTATTGTGACACATGAAATGAATTTCGCCCGCGATGTATCGGATCAAGTGTTGTTTATGGATGGCGGATTGATTATAGAAAAAGGCTCGCCCTATGAGATTTTTACAAAGCCAAAAGAAGAACGGACACGAAAATTTTTAAAGCGGATTTCAGGGGAACCGTCTGTCAGCTGGCTTCAGGAAACAGCACATTAAATAAGAAGGGAAGGATTGTAAACGTGATCCATAATGTACAGATACGTGACATGTTGGTTGAGGAAAAAGAAGTAGTTCGTCAGCTTCTAATTGACAGCTATCGCCAGTATGAGTCTGAATATCAAGATCCCGATGTTTGGACCGAATATTTAGACCATATTGCGTTTTCTGTGGATAATCCGGATGTGGATCGGATTTTGGTGGCGAGAAGCGGGCGGGATATTCTCGGGACGCTGCAGCTGTTCGAGTCCTCGGAAAAGGCGTATGACCGGCCGGAACTGAACATCTTTTCTCCGATCGTACGGCTGTTGGCGGTTCATCCGAAGGCAAGAGGACATGGAATTGCACAAAAATTGTTAAAAGAGAGTATTCGATATGCGCAATCAAAAGGAGCGGCAAATTTGTATTTGCACTCAAGCGATAAAATGCAAAAAGCCATACAGTTGTATGAATGGCTCGGATTTAAACGAGATAAGTCCAAGGACTTTCAAAACCATGATATTTTAGTTAAGTGCTTTCGATTTGATATTAAAAAGGAGGCATCCGTTTATGAGTCCATCTAGTCTGGAAGACCGCTTAATTGCGATCCGACGCCATTTGCATCAATATCCGGAGTTGTCAAAAGAGGAGTTTGAAACGACAAAATCGATCGAGAAGTGGCTTCGTGAAGAGGATATTGACATCAGAGAAACTTCGCTAAAAACGGGTGTTTTTGCGGACATAAAAGGGAAAACACTCGGGCCTACGATTGCCGTACGCGCGGATATCGATGCACTTCCAATTGAAGAAAAGACAGGTTTGCCCTTTTCGTCCAAAATAAAAGGAAAAATGCATGCGTGTGGCCATGATTTTCATACTGCGGCTGCCATTGGTGCCGCTTATTTATTAAAAAAGCATCAGTCCGAATTAAATGGAACAATCCGTCTTCTCTTTCAGCCGGCTGAGGAATCAGGTGCAGGTGCAGATAAGGTAATCAAAGACGGTCAGCTTGAAAACGTCGATGCAATCATTGGTCTTCATAACAAACCGGATTTGCCGGTGGGGACGGTCGGGCTCAAAAATGGTCCATTGATGGCAGCGGTTGATCGATTTCAAGTGGTCATTCGCGGAACAGGATCTCATGCAGCCTTGCCGCATAAAGGAAGAGATCCCATTATCGCGTCCGCACAGCTTATTACCGCTCTGCAAACGATTGTCAGTCGGAACGTATCACCTTTTCAAAGTGCAGTGGTCAGTGTAACAAAATAGAAGGTGGAAGCACATGGAATGTCATTCCGGAGGATGTAACGCTTGATGGCACAATCCGGACATTTGATTCCGTCATTCGTGAAGAAGTGAAAGAGCGCTTTTATACAGTGGTGGAGCATATTGCGAAGGTTTATGCACAGGAATTTGTGATTCGCTGGTTTGCTGGACCGCCTCCGCTCATCAATGATGAAAAGGTGACTGAAACGGCACGCCGATCAGCGCAAAATCTATCCCTTCATGTCATTGATCCGGAACCGTCAACAGCCGGAGAAGATTTCTCTTACTACTTACAGCAAATTCCCGGAACATTTGCCTTTTTCGGGTCAAACGGAAACGAAGATTGGCATCATCCATCATTTACTGTTGATGAAAAGGCCATTATCAAAGCTGCTTATTTTTTATATGAAACAGCTAAAAACCTGCTTATTGAATACAGCCAAGTTAAGGAGAAACAAAAGAGCCATTCAACTTTCTGAAATGGACCGAATCCCCCGACGTAGACTGATAACAAAAAGACATTTTTCATGTTCTTAAGAGTCTGCATAGAGGGGGATTCTTTATAAAAAAAGGGCCATTCTAAAAAATGATATGTCTTTAAAACACTTTTATATTTGTAAAAAAAGATATGGACATTTTATATAAAATGTATTAAGATAGTACTTGTCTGAAAAACAACTATAAAAACATTAGGCCGATGTGGCGGAATTGGCAGACGCGCACGACTCAAAATCGTGTTCCCTTGTGGAGTGTGGGTTCGACTCCCACCATCGGCATCATACTTAACGAAAAGCCTGTAAAGTCAATGCTTTGAGTCGTTCAGAGCATTGACTTTTTTGTGTGCGCCCGGCATGGGTGTAATCTATAGGGTGAAAGTCCCGAGCTGCGAAGGCAGAAGTAGCAGTTAGCTTAACGCAAGGGTGTCCGTGGTGACGCGGAATCTGAAGGAAGCGGGCGGCAAACTTCCGATCTGAGGAACACGAACTTCATATGAGGCTAGGTATCACTGGGTGAGTTTGCACAACAAAACAAAGCCCTTTCTGCCGAAGGTGATACAGAGTAAATGAAGCAGATGGATGGAAGGAAAGATTACACTCTTACCCGGGGAGGTCTGATGGATACGTGAAGTAGCCTTCATAACCTACTTAGTGATAAGTAGCTGAGCCATCAGAAGTCAGCAGAGGTCATAGTACGAATTGGTCTAGAACAATTCGGAAGGACTGAACAATTAAGAGAGAATAGCCCTTTGCATTCAGTGTGTCATGTTGAACACAGAAAACGTAGTACCTCACTTGAGGAAGGAAACGGTGAATCCCGTGGGGGACCTCTTGGAGGGTGGAGTGACCACTGGCATAAGAAGATAAGCTATTCACGGAAGGAAGAATAACAATGCTTTTGAATCAAATCCTGTCACGGGAGAATATGCTTTTAGCTTTACAAAGAGTAGAAAAGAACAAAGGTAGCCATGGAGTAGATATGATGCCCGTACAAAACCTACGTCAGCACATAGTCGAAAACTGGATATCCATTAAAGAAGCAATTCTCAAGGGTACCTATGAACCAATGCCTGTTCGAAGAGTCGAAATCCCGAAACCTGATGGCGGTGTTCGGTTACTAGGTATTCCAACCGTAACAGACCGTTTGATTCAACAAGCAATTGCCCAAGTATTATCGAGGATATATGACCCTATGTTCTCCGAACATAGTTATGGGTTTCGTTCAAATCGAAGTGCTCATGACGCAGTTAGGAAAGCAAAAGGCTATATCAGAGATGGTTATAGATGGGTAGTAGACATGGATTTAGAAAAGTTCTTCGATCGAGTGAATCATGACAGGCTGATGAGTACATTAGCCAAGACTATTAAAGAAAAGCCACTATTGAAGCTAATCCGCAAATATCTACAAGCTGGTGTCATGATTAATGGTGTGGTATCTAGGACAGAAGAAGGGACGCCGCAAGGTGGCCCCCTAAGCCCTTTACTTTCGAATATTGTACTAGATGAACTAGACAAAGAATTAGAGAAAAGAGGGCATAAATTTGTTCGTTATGCCGATGACTGTAATATTTACGTGAAGTCAAAACGGGCTGGTGAAAGAACCATGGCTAGTGTCAAACGATTTATTGAGGGAAAACTTCGTCTAAAAGTCAACGAGAAGAAATCTGCGGTTGACCGACCATGGAAACGAAAGTTTCTAGGATTTAGTTTTACACCTTCAAAAGAGCCAAAAGTTCGGATTGCCAAGCAAAGTCTAAAACGAATGAAGAAAAAGGTGCGAGAAATCACGTCAAGAAAAATACCATACCCAATGGAATATCGGATTAAGAAACTTAACCAATATCTACTTGGATGGTGTGGATATTTTGCATTAGCAGACACAAAGAGTATCTTTGAAGATTTGGATGGCTGGATTCGACGAAGACTCCGGATGTGTTTATGGAAAAACTGGAAGACCTCAAAGACCAGGATACGCAACCTCATAAAACTAGGAGTTCCTGAATGGAAAGCTTATGAATGGGGGAACAGTCGCAAAGGTTATTGGCGAATCTCAAAAAGTCCCATATTACACAGAACCCTTGGAAACTCCTATTGGAGTAACCAAGGGCTTAAAAGTCTACAGAAACGTTATGAATTCTTGCGTCATTTATCTTGATTGAACCGCCGTATACGGAACCGTACGTACGGTGGTGTGAGAGGACGGGGGTTAATCACCATAGCCATCAAGTTAAGAATTTGATCTTTTTTCAGCGCCAAAAACATGGTATCCTTTCTAACGAAAATCATCGTTGGAAAGGATTATTTTTTGATGGAAAAAAAGATGAAGGCATGGATAAAAACGATTCGTCAACTCTTCTCCTATGAAGAACTGACTCGTCTGGCACGGAAAGTCGGATTCATTCAGCGGCAGCGTTCATTAACAGCGGAAGCCTTTCTGACGCTATGTGCTTGGGGAGACGGATCGCTCGCCTGTCAGTCGCTTCAGCGGTTGTGTGCCGATTTGGCGCTCTGGCATGATTGCTCTCTCTCGAATGAAGGACTGAATCAGCGGTTTACGCCTCGTGCCGTGGCGTTTTTAAAAGAGGTCTTTTTTACTCTCCTGATGCATCAACGTCCGGCACTCTCTTCCATCACCGAAACGTATCGCGCTTGTTTCACCCGTCTGCGGATCTTAGACTCTACCAGTTTTTTACTTCCGACCGACTATGGTGAGGACTATCAAGGTTCGGTTTCATCTGGCGCCAAAATCCAATTTGAGTATGAGCTGTTATCGGGAACCTGTCTTCAGCTGTGCGTCCAACAGGCCAATGATTCCGATGCCCGTTTTGCTTATCATACCCAGCACACGATTTTACCGAATGACCTTTGCATTCGGGATCTGGGGTTTTTTTCACTCGCCACGCTGGCGGAGATTGATGCTCGAGGTGCTTATTATATTACCCGGTTGCGTTCCGATATCAAAGTCTATATCAAGCAGGACGGGGAGTGGCACGAATGGGATTGGGAATCGATAGGAAATCGATTGGGCGAGGGGGAAGCCGTGGAAGTGGAACACGTGTATATCGGACACCAACGCCTGTATGTTCCGCGTCTGATTTTTCGCCGTCTCACGGCGGAAGAATGGGAAAAACGGCTGGCGTACGTGCGGAAAAAGGAAAAAAAGAAAGGGAAGGCGCTGTCACGCCAAACCCTTGAACAAAAGAAATATCACATCTTACTGACCAATTTACCACAAGAATCGTTTGATGCGCAACAAGTTTATGAGCTGTATTCGCTGCGCTGGCAAGTGGAGCTGTTATTTAAGGGCTGGAAATCCTTATTTGATCTTGACCGTGTCAAAAAGATGAAGAAGGAACGATTCGAATGCCACTTATATGGGACATTGATTGCCATTTTAGTCACGCAGACTCTTCTGTTCCAAGCCCGAAGGTATTGGCATCAACGGGAGGGAATCGAGATCAGTGAATGGAAAGCGCTTAATATCCTCCAATCGTATTGGCATCGGTTTCTTTTGCATCCCCAAGCGATGGAAACCGCCCTTCCATCTCTCCTGTCTCTGTTAAGGAAACACGCGAGGAAAGACCGAAGGAAAGGAGAGGAAACGGTATCGGATCTTTTAAAGAAATTGGGGATATGGTAGTGTGGGTCATGGATATAATTGCCAAATAACCCTCTTCTTGAGGGTTATTTGGCATGCCCAGCATTTGGTTTTCTCTTCATCCTTTGATTGATTTTTCGAACATGCGTATCATCCTAAAAAATTTTATACCGCTAACTTGACGGGTATGGGGTTAATCACCCCCTCCTACTCGATTCTAGTCGATGAATGACATAAACGGATGAAGAGTGACAACGTCCACGTCATCCAATTGCTGCTAGCTGACCAAAAAAGTTTGTGCTTAAAAAGAGAGGGGTTTGTCGTTCAAATGAGATGTTGTCATTTTTTCATTCAATGAACCGTAAGATAGAAACAACTGCCAGACCATTTTTTAGTATTCGCGTATTGGCGGGAGTCAAGATGACGCCATCGTTTCTATAAGAGAAGAATCGCAGAAGGAGGAGTCCGGAAAGAACATGAAAACGATATTTAATAGTTTTGAAGAGGCGATTCAAGATATTCAAGACGGCATGACTATTATGGTGGGCGGTTTCGGTCTCGTAGGGATTCCTGAAAATTTGATTAAAGCGCTCGCCGAATCGGGTGTAAAAGATTTAACAGTGATTTCTAATAACTGTGGTGTAGATGATTGGGGATTGGGGCTGCTTTTAAGAAATAAACAGATCAAAAAAATCATCGGTTCTTATGTTGGGGAAAATAAAGAATTTGAAAGACAAGTTTTATCGGGAGAAGTGGAAGTGGAACTGATTCCGCAGGGAACATTGGCGGAAAGAATTAGAGCAGGAGGAGCTGGAATTCCTGCATTCTATACTCCTGCTGGTGTAGGCACCCCCATTGCGGAAGGACGTGAAGTCAGAACCTTCCAAAACAAGAAATATTTATTGGAATACGGGATGACGGCCGATTTTAGCTTGGTTAGGGCTGCAAAAGGAGACAAAATGGGAAATCTTATTTACAACAAGACGGCTAGAAACTTCAATCCTATGATGGCAGCAGCCGGAAAAGTAACGATTGCGGAAGTAGAAGAATTATACGAAATCGGTGAACTCGATCCGGATCAAATTCATACGCCGGGAATTTATGTTCAACATCTTGTAGTCGGAAAACAAGAAAAACGAATAGAACGATTAACCGTCAGCCGTTAAGAAGTGATGGATTTACCTAAAGAGGAGGGATGCAAAACATGGTGGTGAAAGAAGATAAAACGAAAATACGTGAAAGAATTGCTCGCAGGGCGGAAAAGGAAATCCAAGACGGATATTACGTGAATTTAGGGATAGGGATGCCGACGTTGGTCGCGAACTATGTTTCCGAACATAAACAGATCGTATTGCAGTCAGAGAACGGTTTACTAGGAATAGGTCCTTATCCCAAGAAAGAAGAAGTAGATCCGGATCTCATTAATGCGGGAAAAGAAACCGTGACGGCTATAAAGGGGGCATCTTATTTTAGCAGTGCAGAATCTTTTGCCATGATTCGAGGCGGGCATCTTGATTTAGCGATTCTCGGGGGCATGGAAGTTTCTGAAACAGGAGATTTGGCTAACTGGATGATACCCGGAAAAATGATTAAAGGGATGGGGGGAGCCATGGATTTGGTCCATGGTGCCAAGCGGATTGTCGTGATTATGGAACATACGAATAAATATGGTGAACCGAAAATTCTAAAAAAATGCTCCTTGCCATTAACAGGACAAGGTGTCGTCAACCGGATTATTACGGACCGAGCCGTAATCGATGTCACAAAAGAAGGATTAAAGCTAGTGGAAGTCGCAAAAGGATATACAGTTGAGGAAATCATTGAATCTACTGAACCAAATTTAATCGTTCCTGACGATATTTTGCTAAACGCTTTTTAATTGATTGAGGGGTAAAAGGATTCAAAATCGTAAAAATCGAAGAAATGCACGACTGGAACCATTTTCATAAGCCTTCCTTTCTACAGGAAAATGGCAGACGAGGACGATTTAAAGTCATCTTCCCTTTTTGGTGTGCAAGTTGACTCTAAACACCGGCAATCCTATTCCATTCTTTTTTCAAGAGACTTCTACCATTGCAGAAGTCTTTTTTTGTGCGCTTGATATGGGTACAGTAACAGTCTATGGAATTGGAAGGAAAATTTATGATCTCGAGAACCGAAAGTTTTATAAACGGCTAGGTAAATTGAATGGGACTGCATAATAAGGTGTACTGCCGGAGACGTATTTTGCTTTTATAATGATAGAAGTATACGTTTGATGGGAGGGGATGAAGGGTGATGATTCAAAATGAGAAAGAGATCATTCAACTGATAAAAGAAGATGAGTGGATGATGGATATATTAAGAGCAGTAAAATCATTGCATTTACCTGATTGGTGGGTCTGTGCCGGATTTGTTCGTTCGAAAATATGGGATGTGTTACACGGCTTTAAAGAAAGAACGCCTATTTCAGATATCGATGTCATCTATTTTGATGATGGCAATACGGACGAATTAGAAGAAAAGAAGTTAGAAATGAGATTAAGAAATATATCCTCCCTGACATTCCTTGGTCAGTGAAAAATGAGGCAAGGATGCACGTTATCAATAGTATTCTTCCATCGATGCGATATCCAAGTTTCCAGAAACAGCAACCTCTTTAGGAGTAAAATTGGATGAAAAAGAGGACAGCCTCTTGGATGCTCCTTGGGGAATAAATGACGTGGTGAAATTGGAAGTAAAGCCGACTCCCTATTTTAAAGAGTTAAAAGAACTAGCAAAGGTTTACGAAGAACGGATAACGAAAAAGAATTGGAAAGCTATTTGGCATAAAGTGAAAGTTTATCATATTGAAAATTCGAACTAAAGTCTTTAAAAGAACTGAATTTTGAGGTGCGAAGCGATGTATAGGCGGCTATAGCGAAAACAGATCTGATAGAATTATTTTTGCATTTATATTTACCTGTGTGTATAATTATTAAAAATTATGGAGGGAAATTGGAATGTACATACCAACAGCTTTTAGGGTCAATGATCAATCAAGATTAGTAGATTTTATTAAAGGTAACAGTTTTGGAATTTTATTTTCTCAGGAAGAAAGCGGGCCGTCAGCAACGCATTTGCCTTTTTTCCTGGATGAAAAAACGGGGGATAAAGGTGTGTTGATTAGCCATATGGCGAAACAGAATCCTCATTGGAAAAAATTAAACGGCAAAGAGGTTCTTGTCGTCTTTCAAGGTCCCCACGCTTATATCTCCGCTTCTTGGTATAAAGATCCTAACACGGTGCCTACTTGGAATTATGTAGCAGTCCATGTATATGGGACCGTTCAAATCATAGAGAAAAAAGAAGAAATGGTGGAACGGATGGAAAAGACGGTTCATTTTTATGAATCATCTATGCCCGACCCTTGGGACACTCCATTTGATGATGAATTTATAGATGGCTTACTGAATGGGATAGTTGTATTTGAAATCTTAATAAACAAGATGGAAGGAAAATGGAAATTGAGCCAGAATCACTCAATAGAAAGGCAAAAAAATGTTATAAATGGCTTAAAAACAAGCGGCCAATATCAGTCAGCAGAATTGGCAAAAATAATGGAACGGAATATGAAACTGCAAAGATAATATATCAACAAATTGAAGCGTTTGTATAAGTTTTACATACTTTGTTACTCTTAGAACTTGTTTTGGCGGCGAACCAAAAGGTTTTGTTTCTCATCGCTTTCATTGACATTCTAGCGGGGAGATAAAGTTAATGGAAAAGAAGGTGTGCGAATGTTTGGAATAACTGGTTACGGTATTTATTTGCTTACGTCCTTATTATTAAACGTAACTCCCGGGACTGACACCATGTACATTATCAGCCGAAGTACATCACAAGGCAGAAAAGCAGGCTATTACTCTGTCCTTGGAATTTCAACGGGTGCTTTCATCCATACTTTATTAGCCGCTTTTGGTCTATCGATTATTTTGGCAAAATCTATTGTGCTATTCACAGCCATAAAATTAATTGGTGCTGCTTACTTGATTTATCTTGGCATAAGAATGTTGCGTCAAAAATCACCGATGAATTTTGAATCTTCAGCATTACAGAACATGGAATTAAAAAAGATATACATGCAGGGAGTTTTAACCAATGTTACAAATCCAAAAGTAGCGCTATTCTTTATTTCTTTTCTTCCGCAATTTATTCGTCCTGATAATCCTTATGGCCCCGTTCCTTTTATTCTTTTAGGAATTTCGTTTATCATGACAGGCACTATTTGGTGTTTTATCATTGCTTATTTTGCTTCATTCGCGACTAAAAAACTAAGAGAAAATGCAAAGATAGCAGACTTATTAAACAAATTAACGGGGATTGTTTTTATAGGGTTAGGCATCAAACTCTTTCAAACAAAAGCGTCACGATCATGATGATTCCCTTATTCAGCTTCTTTTCATTATTTTAATAAGGTTATCCCAACATAGCGGACATTTCATGAATTTTATTGATGACAATAGTTGAGATAGAAAAAGAAAACTTTCTGCTTAAAAAACGAAATTTTATGAAAAGTACTTATCTTTTTTGTTTCAAACCATAAATAATATTCAGTAAAATGGGGCATTTTGTGTAGAAATGATAATTTACCAAATGCCCTTTTCTTTTAGAGATTTTATGTGTATCATGACTGTTGTTTGTGCAAGTCTTAAAAGTCATATATCTTAAACACAATAAAACAGGAGTGAGTACTTTGTCACAACAGGAGCTAAAAAAAGAAATTGGTTTCTTGGCTGCTTTAACTACAGTTATTGGCACTGTAATTGGAGCCGGTGTTTTTTTTAAGCCAACTGCAGTATATGGTGCCACCGGGACAGCAAGTTTAGGGCTGCTTGCATGGCTGATTGGAGGAGTGTTAACTATTTGTGCAGGATTAACGGCAGCTGAATTATCGGCAGCCATTCCGGAAACAGGCGGCATGATGGCCTATTTAAAGCGTACATATGGCAATTTAACGGCATTTTTATTGGGGTGGGCACAAACGATTATTTACTTTCCAGCCAACATTGCTGCACTTGCGATTATTTTCGGAACCCAAACGGTTAGTCTGTTTGGATTAAATGCGAATGAACATAGAATGATGATTGTGGGAATAGCGATTCTAACAGCCACCTTTATCACCCTTATGAACTTTTTAGGTGCTAAAGCTGCTGGGAGCATTCAGACTGTTTTTACTATATGTAAATTACTTCCTTTAGCTCTTATTTCTATTTTTGGATTGCTGCACGAAGGGAATGTAACTTTTCAACTGTTCCCGATTGAAGCAGGACAAGATAAAGCTTTTATATCGGCCCTTGGATCTGGATTGCTGGCAACCATGTTTGCTTATGATGGATGGATTCATGTAGGGAATATCGCTGGAGAAATGAAAAATCCAAAGAAAGATTTGCCTAAAGCAATTATAGTAGGGCTGTCGAGTGTCATGGTCGTTTATTTATTAATTAATATTGCATTCCTCTTAGTTATGCCGGCAACAGCTCTTGCAGGGACTGATACACCTGCGTCTAATGTAGCAAACGTTCTTTTTGGTACGATGGGTGGAAAATTGGTTAGTATCGGTATCTTAATTTCGGTATTTGGCAGCATTAATGGATATACAATGACCGGAATGCGAATCCCTTATGCAATGGCATTAGAAGATCAATTGCCTTTTAGCAAATGGTTTGCTACGTTATCAAATAAAACGCGAATCCCGTATAATTCCGGAATATTCATCTTGCTGGTTGCGATCATGATGATGCTAATAGGTGGATTTAATACGTTAACGGATATGTTAGTGTTTGTGATATGGATATTCTATACGATGACTTTTCTTGCCGTCATCATTTTGCGCAAAAAAGAACCGAATCTTGTGCGGCCTTACAAGGTGCCGTTATATCCTGTCATCCCTATCATAGCGATTATTGGCGGGTTATTTATCGTGATCAACACCTTATTCACACAAACGATCCTAGCGTTATGTGGTCTCGGTTTAACTGCTTTAGGTCTTCCAATTTATATGCGTAATAATCATTAAACAAAATTAAAAAATTAAAAATAATTAAGTATATAACAGACGCAAGAAATGAATATCTTTTGAAAAAACTTCTTAGCCCTCGATGACTTCAGTAGGAATTGTCGAGGGTTTTGTGTTAAAATGGCGTGCAATGAGCCGATGTTTCTCGCGTGCCGGTCCGCTCTGTTTTTTGATCTAAAAATTGAATGGAACCTTTAAAAAAGGGCTTCACTGATGAATGGTTTGTGAGTTAAACAGTGAATATCTTAATAACTTAAAAGTGAAAGTTATTTCTGCCAAATTTTTTTAAATAACTTAGTATATGTTAATGCAAGTACGGATTGCAAAATCAGGAATAAAGATAAACAAAATATTTGTACATTATGGTCTAATACACTTAATATTGCCATAATCAAGCCGACTAAGATAAAATGACCACTTAGGAAAGGCATCACTTTCATTAATATTTCGAATTTTTTGTCCATTCAACCCATTCCCTTTTGTATTTTCCATTTCTTTTAGTCCGAATTTAACCTTGTACTTACCGAAACGCATAACTTGTTTAGAACCACGGTGTACACAAGTATAGCCATCTTTATTTTTGCATACAGTTCGTTTTTGAAAAACAGGTTCACTTGCTGAAAATGACATAAGAGAATGGTTAAAGAACCCTTTTTAACGATGTTGTTCAGACGAATTCAATTTTTAAATTTTGCTATTATAAAACATCCAAATAAATGTTTTATCTTATACCATGTAACGTTAGCTGGTTTATCAAAAATCAACAGAGTTATTCCATAGCCTTTGTTTTAATAAATACATCGGCAGTTCAAGGCTTATCCGTTTTCAATTCTTTGCGCTTATTCGGTGTTTCTGCCAAGGTGGCGTGGATAAGATCAGAGATTTCAATCGTTTCGTTTTATTTATATGATTCTCTAAATGGACCAATATTCCTTTTATATATTAGTGTATCATCTTTTGACCAGTGTCTGAAATGGTTGCTTTACATATTGAGTTTAGCGGTTATTTTGAGAAAATCTATTGCGCTATAAACGGCTAAGCCTTGATGCGTCATGGAGTGACTCTTTTCCCAAGAATGATTAAATCTTTTTCAACGCCGTCTAATTCTGCGACGTTTGGCAGGTGGGCCCATTTTTCAAATTCAAAATGTGAAAAAAGTTGAAGGCTCGGCTTGTTATGTCCAAATATAAACGCAAGCAAGGTTTTTATTTGAAGTCTTGGGCAAGCATCTATTGCTTTTTGGAGCATATATTTTCCAAGTCCTTTTCCTCTGAAATCCGGGTGAAGATAAATGCTGATTTCTGCTGTCGAGTGATAAGCCGGTCTTCCATAAAACGATTGAAAGCTCAACCATCCGACTATTTTTCCTTGATGGTCTATTACCCATAAAGGTCTGGAAGAAGGAGAGTGCTCTTTAAACCACTGTGTTTTGCTTTGAACAGAAACAGGTTCTAAATCAGCCGTTACCATTCTGCTTGGAATGGTAGAGTTGTATATCTCTACAATGGCAGGCAAATCGCTGAATTCGGCATCTCTCACGGCAATATCTGATAACATGAACAACACTCCCACATTACGGACAAATTGATTTATTAGGACAATCTTAGTCACTTGTATTTTATGCTAGAGGATGATATACAGAAAATCAATATGAAACTTGAGCGAGTCAAATGAAATCACGATAAACTCTTTCATACATAGTCCGGGAGTTCAGAAAAATTCTAGTTTGAAAGCAGATATTTTTATTCACAAGGACCTTTCATATTGATATTTCAAAAGAACTCACTCTAATATTTCTGCAACGACTCCACAATCATGATTACGATTTTATTAACGTTCCTTGATGGAAAAACATTTGCCATCTTCCATCACGAAATTTCCAAATCGAGCTGCGTAAAGTATCTTGCATTCTTGTATCATCTTTTACACGAAATGTCGGTAACACGGCATTTTCTGATAAAGGATTTATCTCAAAATCATAAAGAGTCATTTTCCTTATACTAAGTCCGCCCTCATCGACACAATCCTTTTTATGCCAAATATTCCCTGGATTTCCGGATTCAAAAAAATCGTCAGTTGAACGAATTTCCGGTTTTAACAACATTTGTTCTAATTGACATAAATGCTTTTTTAAAGCGGATTTGTTTTCTATTTTTATCCTCCTTTGGATTGATTATTGCATCTCATTATACTTTGTCCGTAATGGGGGTGAAAAAGAAAATCAACGAAAAAGAAAAAAAACGAAAAAAATATTTGCAAAATCTTGTCGGATCATGTACAATAATTATTGTTCGATAGCAATTGCGGGTGTAGTTTAGTGGTAAAACCACAGCCTTCCAAGCTGTTGTCGTGGGTTCGATTCCCATCACCCGCTCCATATACATATTGTGATCAACGCAGTATTTTGTTTGTAAGAAACAAAGTATTGCGTTTTTTTGTTATATGGTTAAAATATAGCCGACTCTCTTTTTCGACTGAAAGGTGATCCGTGATGGATTATAATCAATTAAAACAGGACATTATTGCCTATAGCAAACAGATAGGCATCGATAAAATAGGTTTTGCTTCTGCAGAGCCTTTTACCGAATTGAAAAATCGTCTGATCCGTCAGCAGGAGCTTCAATTCCAATCGGGATTTGAGGAGCCTGATATCGATAAACGCACTAATCCCGCCTTGATATTTGACCAGCCACGATCCATTATCGCGATTGCGTTGGCTTATCCATCAAAAATGAAAGAAACGCCAAAAGGAAAAAAGGGGCTTCGACGTGGAACTTTTTGTAAAGCCTCTTGGGGATTGGACTATCATGTGATTTTAAGAAATCGCCTCGAACAATTGGAGGAATTTATCCGTTCCAAAGTTCCAGAAGCCAGGATGAAATCGATGGTCGATACGGGCGAATTATCCGATCGTGCTGTAGCGGAAAGAGCGGGCATCGGCTGGAGCGGGAAAAATTGTTCGATTATCACCCCGGAATTTGGTTCTTACGTTTATTTGGGAGAGATGATTACCAATTTGCCTTTTGAGCCGGATCAGCCGTTGGAAAGCCGCTGCGGTACATGTACAAAATGTTTGGACGCTTGTCCGACGGGGGCTTTGGTTCAAGGAGGACAGTTAAACGCTAAAAAGTGTATCGCTTTTCTTACACAAACAAAGGATTTTCTTCCGGATGAATATCGAGATAAAATCGGCAACCGCTTATACGGCTGTGATACATGTCAAACCGTCTGCCCTGAAAATAAAGGGATTGATTTTCATTTGCACGAAGAAATGGAACCGGATCCTGAAACAGCAAAACCATTGCTTGAACCGTTGCTTGACATCAGCAATAAAGAATTTAAAGAGAAATTTGGCATGGTTTCCGGCTCGTGGAGAGGAAAAAAGCCAATCCAGCGGAATGCCATCATTGCCATTGCCCATTTTAAAGAAGAAACTGCCATTCCTTCTTTAGTGGAAGTTTTGCAAAAAGATGTTCGTCCTGTGATACGGGGGACCGCAGCTTGGGCGATTGGAAAAATAGGCGGCGATCAAGCAAAGTCAGCGCTTTTGGAAGCGAAACAAACGGAAACGGATCCCGATGTTTTGAAAGAAATCGAGAAAGGGCTGCAATATTTTTCTTCCTAATTAGAGATTTTAGTGGATTCTTCCCTGATATCGCCACATAGGCTTTAACGGGGAGGGATTTTTTTATGGAATCACAGCTTCAAAAACTTTTGCAAAATCGATTGGAACAAGTTGTTGAAAATGAACAGAGGAATGTTTCCGATGAAAAATGGGAAAGAAAGCGAAAGCTTTTGGAACGACGAAACGCGAAAATCTTAAAGGCGAAAGGAAAAGGAAACATTATCCATAAAACAGATCGTGAAGTGTTTTACACTCTTCATTTACAATATTTGATTAAACAAAATCGTTTTTTTTATATGGAAGAAGAAATAGAACATCGAAAAGCTATTTTTTGGGAACAAACGGTGATCAAGGACGAAGAAATCATTCCCTCCTGGGAAACCGAAAGATATTCGATTGAGTCGATGGAAGAATGGGAAGACACAGCAGAGCGGGCGGGATTTGAATATAATCGGCTAAAAGCGGTTCAATATGCGGAAAGATGGTGGAATAGCTATAATCCCGCTTACAAAAAGTTTCATGTCAATTGTACTAATTTTATTTCGCAATGTTTAAAAGCCGGCGGCGCACCGATGAGAGGATATCCGAATCGGGGCCAAGGCTGGTGGATGCAAAACGGTTCGTGGAGTTACAGTTGGTCGGTCGCCCATTCGTTTCGAATGTATTTAGGCCGATCCAAGACGGGGCTAAAAGCGAATGAAGTCCGCAATGCCGCTGAATTGCAGCTGGGAGACGTGATTTGCTACGATTTTCAAGGAGATGGACGGTTTGATCATACGACCATTGTCACCGCTAAAGACGACTATGGAATGCCTTTAGTCAATGCTCATACTTCCAATAGCCGCATGAGATATTGGAGCTATGAAGATTCAACGGCTTACACTCCCAACATTCAATATAAGTTTTTTGCCATAAACGATCAAAGTTGACGGGGAATCGTATATGCTATAATAATGGCAGACTTTATTTTAGAGGTGAAAGCATTGTGGCAAATCATGTAGTATTGTATCAACCAGAGATTCCTGCGAATACAGGAAATATTTCTAGAACTTGCGCGGCTACGGATACAACACTCCATTTAATCCGCCCGCTTGGTTTTTCAACGGAAGACAAAATGTTAAAAAGGGCCGGACTTGATTATTGGAAATATGTCAATATCATTTATTATGATTCACTCGATGAATTTTTTGAGAAAAATCCGGATGGAGAATATTATTATATAACGAAATTCGGCGAGCGATATTATAATTCGTTTGATTTTAGCGATACGAGCAAAAATCATTATTTTATCTTTGGAAAAGAAACGACCGGTTTACCGAAAGAATTGCTGGCAGCCAACAAAGAGCGTTGCTTGAGGATTCCTATGAACGATAAAGTAAGAGCTCTCAATTTATCGAATACGGCGGCTATTTTAGTATATGAAGCGTTAAGACAACAGCAATTTCCTCATTTAACATAAGAAACCGGGCATGTCCCTGTTTCTTTTTTCTGTTTTAAATCATTTGAAATTTTTCCGATAAGGGTTATAGTAATACATAAAGCTGGATAAGGTATGCTCCATTTGATTTCGGGAGGTGAATGGGGATTTGGCTTTTTTTGGTTCGTTATCACAACCAAATGAGAATGGCAAAGATTTCATTCATTCTCCCTTTGTCTCGTGACATTTTGATCGTCCGGTAATCACGAGATTCAACAACAGATTGAAAGAATATGTCCTCTTTGATCGGAAGGATTTTCTTGATTGCGCCGTTTTTTTAAAAACGAGGTTCTGAAAGTGATGTAGCTTTTCATGACTGCAGGAGAGAATCATTTAGGAAAAAGTTTCTATTTTATCTTTAGAGAGGGGATGTAGCAGCGTTGAATACCACTATTGAAACGATCTTGGCTCATCGGTCTGTAAGAAAGTTTAAGAAGCAGCCGCTCACTACGGAACAGATCGAAACGATTGTCCGTTGCGCTCAGTCAGCTTCTACTTCCAGTTTTATTCAGGCGTATACGATTATTGGTGTTACAGACACGGATAAAAAACAAAAGTTGGCCGAACTGTCTGGAAATCAGCCTTATGTAGCGGAAAATGGCCATTTTTTTGTATTTTGCGCCGATCTTTATCGCCATGAGGTTATTGGTGAAATCGAAGGCAGAGACGTCATTCCTTCGCTTGAAAGCACAGAGAAATTTATGGTCAGTTTAATAGACACGGCATTAGCGGCGCAAAACGCTGTGATTGCCGCAGAATCAATGGGCTTAGGCATTTGTTATATCGGCGGACTCCGCAACCGTCTCGAAGAAGTGAAAGCGCTTTTGCAAATTCCTGAAAGGGTGATACCGTTATTTGGATTGGCCGTTGGCTATCCGGATCAGGAAACGGATAAAAAGCCGCGTCTTCCGCTTCATCACGTTTATCAAGAAAATCTTTATAACAGCGATAAAGAAAAGATCCAAAAAGATTTAGAAGAATATAACAAAGTAGTCGCCAACTATTATAAAGAAAGAACGGGAGGGGTTCGAGAAGATACTTGGACGGGCCAAATGTCCAATATGCTTTCCAGAAGAGTCAGAATGTATATGAAAGAATTTGTGGAAAAACAAAAAATGGATTTGCGCTAGGAAAGTTCCCCATTCTGTTGGATGATTATCTTGCCTTTCGGCGCAACTTATATCAGGGTGCCGTATTGATTGTGAAACGGCACCCTTAGTTCAATGATCACCAAAAAATACCGATTAATACGATAGCTCCTAGAACAAAACCGCCGATTTGACCGATGATAGCAGGATTAAGAACGGGTTTGTCTTGATTTTCCCTCAATACAGCAACCTCTTTTTGAAGTTGCTCCACTTGTTCTGAGAGCTTTTGAACAGTATGGTTCAAATCATCGATGATTTGCTCAAGGTTTTTTTGTTCTTCAGTCATCATATTCCCTCCCTCAATAAAGTTTATTTTTCTCCCGAATACTCGCTTTTTCTCAAAATTTCATAGACACTTAATAGAATACACACCTCATTTAATGGATATATGTTGAATTTTTTTAAATAATTTACATGGTAGGGGGCATCCTATCAACCAAATTGTATTTATTTGGTAAAAATAAGGTATAACCGTGCTTCATCATCTCCACATCACTCACGGTCGCTAACCCTCCCACATCTCTCCGGATTGAATTCCATACATTCCTTCGTCCTGCGTATCCATGAGGTGGAGGTTGGATATGCTCCTTTGCTGGGTCACATGCCCGTATGGAATAAATAAGCTCCAACTCTGCACTATTGGTGTTTGTCATTTGAGATAATTACGGTATTCTGAAATGATTTCATGAACTTAATAAAGCCTTAAGCTGCCTGTAATGAATCGATTTGAGGCAAACCTCTCAATAACTTTGAACCATCAAATTCACACTGTTTTTGACCAATGACAAATAAGACACGTAGTAATTTACAACACAAGGCAATCAGTGACTGCTGTTTCTTCAAAGGTCGATCAGGACGCTTTGTGTAGTATTGATGCAGGGCTTTAAACGTTGGATTATGGGCAACGAGTGGACGAATGGCCAAGTATAAAGCTCTTCGCAATCGACTTCGTCCTCGTTTTGTGATCTTGGTTTGCCCCTTAAACTTCCCGGAACTATGTTCACGTAATGACAGCCCTGCCAGATTTACTAATTGCTGGGGATGACTATACTTTGTTATATCCCCGACCTCAGCGAAGAATAGCGCGACTGTTGTAGGACCTAAGCCTTGAATATTGATCATTTCCTTCGCTCCAGGTATCGTTACTACAAGTGCTTCCAGATCCTTATCTAACTGTCCTAATTGCTCTTTGTATAGCTCATATTGATCGAGTAAATAATCCAATTCACGTTTAGCAAACTTGATACCAATTTGGATACCAATGCTCTTTTTCGCTGCTTCTATTAACTTTGTAGCTCGTTTGATTCCTACACCACGGTTTACTTCTTGTTTCCATTTCGCAAGAACTTCTTCTGATGTCATTTCTTTAATCTGAGAGGGGAATGGAAAGTTTCTTAATGTACAAAGAGCTGCCTTTCCTTCCCAGTCTTTAAATACATCGAAAAACTCCGGAAAGTAACGCTGGATGTGATTTTGAATACGACCTTCTGTGATCATAAGCTGCTGGATGAGCTGATCTCTTAATTTGACGCCTTCTCTTAGCTCTGCATAGATGCCATCTAAGAGATTTGGTACGGAGTATCGCCCATCTTTAATCAGCTGTGCAATCACACGTGCATCTTTCGTATCGTTTTTAGTTGGAGAGTTATCATCCAGCTCTTTAGTTTTTTTGACATGCATAGGATTGACCAAGACAAAGTCATAACCTTTAGCAGTCAAGAAATAGGCTAGACTCAGCCAGAAATGACCGGTCGGCTCAACACCAAAAATGACATGTGTTTTTTGGTGTTCCTTTTGATGCCTCGAAACCCAATCAAGCAGTTTTTGATAGCCATGTATGCGATTTTCAAAGATCAGTCTTTTTCCAAATTCGATTCCTCGATCATCCTGAGCTCGAGCGACGTGTTTGTCTTTGGCGATATCAATGCCTACAATTAATGTTGATGGTGTAATTTGCGAGATTTTACGATTTTGCGTATAATTCATCTTGAGTCCTCCTTGGTAATTATTAATTCGGGGTCAATGCATTGACACCCTGTACTATACCAAGAGGGCTCTTTTTGTTTCAAACCTCAAATTTCTTCATTACAGGAATAGCTCCTTTATTAAAAAAATATTCGGAATAATTATTGGTGAAAAAAGCTGAGCGTACAAACCGCCCAGCCACTTGTTCTGCCACGTTTCTAGTTGTATGTAAGAGATCAAAACTCCATGATTACTTTTTGTTTACCCCTGGCTTGTCATTGTAGCCGGCAGTAAAAATAGCGGTAAGAAACGAGAGGATAACCACCATAATAAGCAGAAATTTCATAAAATTATAACTCCTCCTTTATTAACGTTCTGACGATTTATCGATATTATATCGTAAAGAATTGGAAAAGTGAATGCGCTTAAAAAATAAGAGAGAGAAATTCGGCAGAGAGACGGGAAACATCATTTGAAACGACAGCGATTTTGTGTTTTGGGCATGTTTAAATATCCGATGGCATAGATTATATTAATCGTTCTCTCAATAAGGACAGGGGGATGTTTATATTGGATATTTTAAAAAAGGTTGAGCAGTATCGGGAGAAAGAAGAAAAGCTAAGATGGGAAGGCACATTTGCTGAGTATTTAGAGATTGTGAAGGAAAAGCCGTGGGTCGCTCAGTCAGCCCATTCAAGAGTGTATAACATGATAAAAGATGCGGGGTTTGAAGAGGTTGGGGGAAGAAAGAGATATAAATTTTTCAGCAATGAATTATTTGGACTGGAGGAAGCGCTGGAAAGATTAGTGGAAGAATATTTTCATCCGGCGGCGAAAAGGCTTGATGTCCGGAAACGGATATTGTTGTTGATGGGGCCGGTCAGCGGGGGGAAATCGACGCTTGTCACAATGTTGAAAAGGGGTTTGGAAGCCTATTCCCGTACTGAAAGGGGCGCGATTTACGCGATTAAAGGATGCCCCATGCATGAAGATCCTCTACACCTTATTCCTCAACATCTTAGAGAAGATTTTTATAAGGAATACGGAATTCGGATTGAGGGGAACCTATCTCCTCTGAATATGATGAGATTGGAAGAAGAATACGGTGGAAGAATAGAAGATGTATTGGTAGAAAGAATCTTTTTTTCAGAAGACAAACGCGTCGGAATCGGCACATTCAGCCCGTCAGATCCGAAATCTCAAGATATCGCCGATTTGACAGGAAGTATTGATTTCTCGACGATAGCCGAATATGGCTCAGAGTCTGATCCCCGAGCTTATCGGTTTGACGGCGAACTGAATAAAGCAAACCGTGGTCTGATGGAATTTCAAGAAATGTTGAAATGCGATGAAAAGTTTTTATGGCATTTGCTTTCTTTGACGCAAGAAGGCAACTTTAAAGCAGGACGTTTCGCTTTGATTTCGGCAGATGAATTAATAGTGGCACATACGAATGAAACCGAATACCGTTCTTTTATTTCCAATAAGAAAAATGAGGCGCTGCATTCACGGATTATCGTCATGCCGATTCCATACAATCTAAAAGTGTCCGAAGAAGAAAAGATCTATGAAAAAATGATCCGCGAAAGCGATGTCGCCGATGTCCATATAGCCCCGCATACGTTAAAAGTCGCAGCGATGTTTACGATTTTAACTCGATTGAAAGAACCGAAAAGGGGAGATATTGATTTAATCAAAAAAATGCGTCTATATGATGGAGAGAATGTAGAAGGCTTTAATGCGGCAGATGTAGACGAATTAAAGAAAGAATATCAAGATGAAGGAATGAGCGGAATTGACCCGCGTTATGTCATTAACCGGATTTCATCCACCATCATTCGGAAAGAAGTGCCATCTATTAATGCGCTTGACGTGCTGCGGTCTTTAAAGGAAGGATTAGATCAGCATCCTTCCATCACGAACGAACTACGGGAAAAATATTTGAATTTTATCTCTTTAGCCCGTAAAGAATATGATGAAATCGCCAAGAAAGAAGTGCAAAAAGCTTTTGTTTACTCATATGAAGAATCCGCTAAAACCTTGATGGATAATTATTTGGATAATGTAGAAGCGTATTGCAATAAAACGAAACTCCGTGATCCGCTTACAGGAGAAGAAATTAATCCGGATGAAAAATTAATGCGCTCTATTGAAGAACAGATCGGCATTTCTGAAAATGCGAAAAAAGCATTTCGAGAAGAAATTCTGATCCGCATTTCGGCTTATGCAAGAAAAGGTAAACGGTTTGATTACAATTCGCATGATCGCTTGCGTGAAGCCATTCAAAAGAAATTATTTTCTGATTTAAAGGATGTTGTGAAAATTACAACTTCCACCAAGACGCCGGATGAGCAGCAGCTCAAGAAAATTAACGAAGTGGTTGCAAGGCTGATTGACGACTACGGTTATAATTCAACTTCAGCCAATGAACTTCTGCGCTATGTAGGCAGCTTGCTAAACCGTTAAACATTTGCGGTTAAATTGGTTATGAGCCTCAATATTTTTTGAAAAAGAATAAAAGATCTGGCCGGACCTTTCAAAGATTTGGAAGGTCCGGCTTTTTTAATGAATAAAGTAAAGTACTGTCTTTCTTTAGGAAAAAGAGTTTTCAAATGTACAAAAGCCCGGCTTTTTTAAATTACTGCAACTCCCTCCAAAGAGGTTGTCAGAAAATATTGTGCAAATAGAAAGATAACTGTCTATACCATAGATTTATTTTCTCAATATGATACGTATAGACCAAAACAGAAGGAGATGTATTTATGAAAATATTGCTTGCTACGTACTGGGCCGTTCCGCACGTAGGGGGAGTATGGGGCTATATGAAGCAGCTTAAAGAAAAGCTTGTGTCTTTAGGACATGAAGTGGATTTGCTAGGTTACAGTGAGAATAATGAGTATGTTTACATTGTGAATGAAGATCGAAGGTTAGAAAAGGATAAGGTGCTTCCTTTGCTTAACGCAAAACTAAACGAACAAGTTTATCCGGCTATTCATATCAATCCATTGATAAAATATACGGAATTTCAACGTTACTTTTTTGAATTAGCTGCTGCCTATTTAGGTTTGGACAAATATGATGTGATCCATACACAAGATGTCATTTCCACTGCAAGTATTCAGAGGGTAGACCTAAAGGACCTGCATTAGTCGCTACCCTGCATGGTTGTGTGGCTCATGAGATTAGACACCAATTAACCACCATTCATAAATCACCGACTTCTCACATGGCTCGGGCATATTTTGATGAGCTCGAACGTACTGGAGCGTCATCTGCTGAATTTACGATTGTAGCCAATAATTGGTTAAAGAATATTTTAACGAATGAGTTTCTTGTTCCTGATGAACAAATCAAAGTATACCACTATGGATACGATGTAGAGAATTTTATAAAACGAATGAAGGAGAAATCTCCTGTAAAACGTCCGGATGACAAAAAAGTGATCATTTTTACAGGGCGGCTTGTGGAACTGAAAGGGGTTCACCATCTCATATCCGCTCTTGGCCAATTGAAAGAAAGTCGAAATGATTGGGTTTGTTGGATTGTGGGAGACGGAGACAAGAAAGCAGAGTTACGAGTCCAAACTAAAGCCTTAGGTTTAGAAGAAGACGTATTGTTTTTTGGAAGTCGAGATGATATTCCTGCTTTATTGGCTAATTCAGATATTTATGTTCTTCCAAGCCTCTTGGAAAACCAACCTTTATCAGTAGTCGAAGCTCAAATTGCCGGAATGCCTGTGATTGTTAGTGATGCAGGGGGATTGCCGGAAATAGTGGAGCATCAAGTGACAGGATTGATATCACCTGCGGGAGACAGTGAAGCTTTATACCAAAATTTAAATTTATTACTAGACGACGAAAAGTTAAGGAAAACTTTAGGGAATAATGCCAGCAAATGGGGAAGGAACCATTGGGCTTTAGATAAAGGGGTTAGCAACGTACTAGATGTTTACCATAGCGCTATATCTAAATTGAGAAAGGACGAAGAGAATGTCTCGGCTAATAGACTTCATTAAACGTTCTTTGCTCACCTTGCTTCCTAAGGAACTTCAGTCGTTTCTTCCAAAGAAATTTCAGGCATGGCTTCAAAGGACTGAGGACAGTACGGAAGAGAAATCAATGGTAGGTTCTTTGCCGCAAGGGTCTGCATCGCCTAGCCTCGTCGCAAAGGATGCCATCCCAAAAATGAGCGGAGAATCTTATAACTCTTTATTTCCAACTCCGAAAATATTTGTGGATCATCGGATTTGGGAAATCATTAAAAATTCTTTGCCGGAAGACTATGTGCTTCCTAACCCAGTGATAAAAGCAATTTTTGAGCCGATGAGCGGAGATTCCTATAACTCATTGTTTTCGACTTCGTTGTCCACTCCGGATGTGTTTGTGGACGATCGTGTTTGGAAGCACATTAAACATTCATTGCCGGAAAACTATGTGCTTCCCAACCCGGTGACAAAAGAAATTTTTGGACCAATGAGCGGAGATTTTTACAATTCATTGTTTTCGACTCCGTTGTCCACTCCAGATGTGTTTGTGGACGATCGAGTTTGGAAGCACATTAAAAATTCATTGCCGGAAAACTATGTGCTTCCCAACCCGGTGACAAAAGAAATGTTTGAACCGATGAGAGCAGATTCTTATAACTCATTGTTTTCGACTTTGCTTTCCACTCCGAACATGTTTGTGGATGATCGTGTTTGGAAGCACATTAAAAATTCATTGCCGGAAAACTATGTACTGCCTAATCCAGTGATAAAAGAAATGTTTAAACCGATGAGCGGGGATTTTTATAATTCATTATTTTCGACTCCGTTGTCCACTCCTGAAGTCTTTGTGGATCACGAAGTTTGGGAATCAATAAAAGCTTCTCTACCCCCAGACTATGAACTCCCTAACTCTGTGATGAGGGACGTCCATTAATTCCATTCGTACTAGTTCTTCATTGGGCTGCTCAAAAAACTTAGGTGAGAAAAGTTTCAAAAAGGATCTTTTCAAGTACGGATTTAAAATCACCAAAAAAGCCCCGCCTCACTTTTATCGTGAGAGCGGGACTTTTTGTATGAAGGATCATCAGTCCCCCAAATGTTAGGAAACTTTTATTGGAGCCAGAAATAAAAATAAGTCTGTTATTGCGCAAGTGTTGGATTGCTTCCGGAGATTTCGTAGTCTGTTTGGTTTTTCGTGATCGTAATCATGCTGTTTATATTCAGAAGATCGTCAAGTTCACTTTCTTTTTCAATGACGAATTGAGTTTTGCTATAAAGGTCTCCTTCGAAAATGGTAAATAATAAAATCCCGTTTAGCAAAGAGTTTATATCATTTCCATAGGTAATGACCTCTGTTTCACCGGGATCAAGTATAAAGGAAACGGTCCCATCTTGGTTTAATGGTTCATCTCCTTCACGAATAAAGAGAGTAATCTGCAAAGTAGCCGGGCTATCATTCACAAATGTCTTTGTACCTGCCATAAATTTATTACCCTTTTTTCCATCATCTTATTCTCACAACAAGGATTTGCAAGGGTAGATATAATAGTTGGATTGATCATTTCAATTCAAGTTGATAGAGGTAGTAGATAATGGCAGGCCAAGCCGTTTAACTAACACAAAAAAGAGAATACTATGGAGAAAAATTCTACTACTGTTTGACTTTGAGAATCTATTGATTTTAAGAGATAGGATCGATACCTTAAGGTAAATCCAATCGGGAAACGGCTATAGAGTTTGCCGATCAGTCCTTATAGAGGGTGTGATCCATTGCAGATAATAGAGATGAAATAAGACTTATGCTAGATTATAAATTTCTCCATTTAGACAATTCTGTAATGTCTTTAGCAGCAAAACGGTTTTCTAAAAAGTCTTTCCTCCATCGCTATCCTTCTTTTTTTTCGATTCCATCCGATTTGTTTGATGGGACTTGTTTTACGCTTTGTACCCCTTTCTTATTCCAAACTATTTTTCTGTACATTAGGCATACTCCTTGTACCCCTTTCTTTAAAGCTTCATACGATGATAAAAAAGTTATAAGGAGCATAAATCATGAAGGCTGTTGTAACCGGTGGGGCCGGCTTTATCGGTTCTCATCTCGTTGAAGAACTGCTTCTTCAAGGTGCGAAGGTGCATGTATTGGACAACTTAGTATCTGGACAATTGAAAAATGTACATCCGCTTGCCGTCATGCATATCGAAGATATACGCAGTCAAGGGGCCAAACAAATCATTATGAGAGAAAAACCGGATGTCGTATTCCATCTGGCGGCTCAGGCAGATGTAGGGCAGTCAATTCGTGAACCAAAATATGATGCTGACATGAATATCAATGGAACCATCAATATCTTGGAAGCTTGTCGTGAGGCTTCTGTGAAAAAAGTAATTTTTGCCTCTACCTCTGGGGTTTACGGGAATTTACAAAAAGATTTGATTTCAGAAAAGGACTTGACAATGCCTATTTCTTACCACGGTTTATCGAAATTGACAGCCGAGTCATATATCCGCTTATTTCATCAGCTTTATGGACTATCCTACACCATTCTCCGTTATGGCAACGTATATGGCCCTAGACAATCCGCAAAAGGAGAAGGAGGAGTCATTGCGATCTTTTTAGACAGAATCAAAAAAGGAATGCCTTTAATGATACACGGTGACGGTGAACAAACACGAGATTTTGTTTATGTAAAAGATATTGTTCGTGCAAATATCGCTGCTGTGGAGAAAGGGGATCAGGAAACGATTCAAGTCAGCACCGGAAAAAGCATCTCCATCAATCACTTAGTGAAAATGCTGACGCAAATTTACGGCTCCCCAATTGAGACGATCTACACACATGCAAGAACGGGCGATATTAAACATAGCTGTCTCGATAATAAAAAAGCGCGTCAATTGTTGCAGTGGAATCCACAGGTTGATATTTTCAACGGATTAACAGAAACTTATACCTTTTCATGATGATGAAAATCGTCAGTCAAACACTTTTGAAAGATAAACATTTTTTGTTTTGCTATAAAAGTTTGCACATAATGTTCATACAAAATAGGATGATGGACGACCATTAGAAATGATTTTTTATAAAATCTCGTATTCCTCCCTGTTACGGATTAGTCGAATATGGAAAATTTGTTCTATTTCTCATTGAAACCTGGATTAAATACACATTTTTCTATCGTTCGAGTTTCTGCCCTCTCATTTTTTCATGATGCGGAATTAACTATGGATAGGATATTAGAAAAATATTCGTCTTTTCTGGATTTAAGTTGGATAAGCTTTCATTCGTTTTTGGGGAATTGAGGAAATAAAAGATGAGCTATGCAATGCATAACGGGACCTCACATTGGAAATACGTTTTTCATTTTTTTAAGGAGATGGGAATATGAGTTTAGAAGATATTAAAGGTACTTATGACTCTGTATTTAGTTTAGGAGATCTTTGTTTGACATCCATTCAGCTTAAGAAAAATAATTTGAGACCTTTTTCGGGAGTGTTGGATTGGATGGCATCTCCTTCTTTATAAAATGTCAACCGTCTTTTGAAAAACCGATTTGTCGGTTTTATGGACCTGCCTAATTTAAGAATTATAGGTTATGCTTCTGATCAGCTAATTTGTGTATCGGATGACGGCTATCAAATAGTTTCCAATCATGATTTTGAAGTTGGAAAAAATACACTTTCACATTTGGGCGGTTACCCTGAAGTTAGAGAAAAGTTTGATAGACGGATAAAGCGCTTTTTAGAGAAAATGGAGACCAGCAAACGGATCCTTTTTGTTCGAACAGAAGGCACGTTTGAAGAGGTCTTAGAGCTTGAGTCCATTTTATCCAAAATGGTGAAACATGATTTTCGAATACTCATCGTCAATCATACCGATGTCAGCGGCCTGACCGAAAAAAATTGGCCTATTGAAAGAGTCAGCGTGGTTGAACTTCCGAATCGGGACATTTGGAATGCGAATGATCATTTTTGGAAAATGATGTTCGACGGAGTTCAACTGAGCGGAAAATAAAGGACTAAATACTGGACAATTCTACCGTAACAAGAATGGAAGATTCCTAAACGGAACAGTCGCCTGAAACAACAGGTGTTTCATCTAGAATGAATCTATCAGGAGGTCAAGTAGATGTTTCAAAATAAAGTGATTTTGGTGACCGACGGGACAGGCTCATGGGGGCATGAGCTCATAAACCAGTTATTATCGCTAAACCCTAAAAAAATCATTATTCTTTCCAGAAACGAAGCCAGTCAAGTACAGATGAGTAGAGCGATTGAAGACCCTCGATTGTGCTTTTGCATTGGTGACATTCGAGACAGGGAAGCGTTAGTCAAAGCTTTTGAAGGTGTCGATTATGTGTTTCATTTAGCTGCTTTAAAACACGTCCCCGTCTGTGAAGAACAACCTCTCGAGGCATTGAAAACAAACGTGCTAGGTACACAAAACGTAATTGAAGCTGCATTAGAAAATAGAGTAAAGAAGGTCATCAACGTATCGACCGATAAAGCGGCAGACCCCATTAACTTCTATGGGATGACAAAAGCCATCGGTGAAAAATTAGTGGTATATGCGAATCAGATCAGTTCGGATACCCAGTTTATATTCTAGGAAGTAATGGAAGTGTGCTTCAATTATTTATGAATCAAATCAAAAAGAAAGAGATCAAAATTACGGATAAAAGAATGACACGTTTCTTCTTAACCAGGGAAAATGGTACCGTCAAGAATTTTGTGTTATGTAAGATAGATAGGGTATCTCTGAAATGGATTTGGAATGGATAGGGGTTCGATTTCCTCCACACAGGAGACTGAATATTCAGTCTCCTGTGTGGAAAGGGAGAATCCCTTTATTTTGTTCGTTTACAATATTTGGTTAGTTATAACGTTTTTCAAACATTTGTTGAAGGGTTTCATAGGCTTCAGCAAATCCTCGTAATTTTCGTCCTGCCCATTTCTCATTAAAATCTTGGATGGTCAAATACACGACTTTTTCAGCGGCTTCTAAACTACTCAAACTGTTCATCGGCTTTAGACGTTTCCGAATCTCTTTGATCGTTCGTTCAATGGCATTGGTCGTGTAAATCACACTTCGAATACTGCTTGGATAATCCATAAATGTAAGGAGGACATCCAACTCATTGGCCCAAGATTGAACTTCTCTCGGATACTTGTTCGACCATTTCGACTCAAACTGTTGAAACATCTGTAACGCAATCTCCTTATTCGGTGCGCGATAAATCAGTTTGAGATCCTCTGCCACTTCAAATTGATCTTTTTTCCGAACACGATTTAGGGTGTTGCGGACTTTGTGAACGACACAGCGCTGCACATCGGCTTTCGGATACACCGCCTTAAAGGCTTCCTCCAGCCCCGGTAGTCCATCGAATACGCCCAGAAGCACTTCCTTGACGCCTCTTTTGTAGAGCTGTTGGAGAATCTCCCGCCATCCATAGGCGCTTTCTTGTCCTCCCACGAAGAAATCCAGAATTTCTCGATACCCTTCTTCATTCACTCCTAACACCACATAAATGACTTCTTTCTCTACCGTATCGCGGCGAAGTTTCACGTACAAGCCGTCCAAATATAAGACAGAATAACGTTTGGATAGTGGACGATGGTGCCATTTCTCGATGTCTTCCTTCACTACATCGGTCATACGGCTGATCGTTGCAGGAGAATAGGCATTGCCTAAAATTCGTTCAATAAACTTGCCAATTTCACGCGTACTCATGCCACTTTGATACATCCTGATGATGGCTTCCTCGAGCCAGCCCGTATGGCGTTGGTAAGGGGCAAACAGCTGCGTTTGAAATTCCCCGTTTCGGTCTCTTGGAACAGAAAGTCCTTCGATACGACCATACTGCGTGTCTAGGTTTCGATGGTAATAGCCGTTTCTTCTATTCGACGTTCCCTCTTGTTCCATTTCGAGGAAAGTCTGGATTTCTTCCTTCATGATCAGCTCTAATTTTTCCTTTACAAACTCACGAATAACGTTTTCCAGTTGATTCATCCAATCTATATTCGATATACTTTTAGACATAGGTAGGGTACTCCTTTCTCTAAGATTTTTGCCAAATCAGAGAATACCCTACCTTTTTCTTTTGGTCTAACTAAATGCTTGACACAAAATTTTATACATCATCGGGAAAATGCAATCAAGTTGTTAATAAAAGCTGCAACAATAGGAAAAGGCGGAGAGATTTTTGTCATGAAATCATCCGCATGGAGAATTCTGGATTTGGCTGAAGTGTTGATAGAAGAGTCCGGGGAGAGAGATGTCAAAGTTGTCGAATTTGGAGCTAGACCGGGAGAAAGATTCCATGAAGTTCTGATTTCTGAACATGAAAGCCAAAATACAGTCGTCTATGATGAAGACTTCTTAATTGTTCTTCCTACGATCAACATTCCTGGGTTAAAACAGTTTTATGCTGATTGTTTACCTGTAAAAGGAAATTATTCTTCCAAAGAATTTTTGATGACAAAAGAAGAAATCAAACAAATGTTGGTGGAAGGCGGATTTTTAAAATAAAGGCATTGGTGCTATTCAAAAAGGGTAGCACCGTTTGCCTTTCTCATTTAGAACGAATAAGGTATCTGTGTACCAAAACAATGCAAAGTAAGGAATAAGAACGATTAACAATAGTCAGCTTATTCTACGGAAAACCAATACGATTTGTTCCCTTGAATCTGCGTTTATTCGCAGAATCTTTTTTATCAAGCAAGTTGGCTAATGGTCATTTTGTAAGAATGAGGGGCAAAGACCACTGTACTGACAACATCATAAGATTAATGGAATTCAAATGTGTTGCTCTATATCAGATAAACCAGAAAAAGAGCTGATCATGAAAGGAGCAGCCCATTCCGTCATATTCGATCTGCTTGTCCAACCTGGATTTTCTCCTTTTGGATGATCTTTTTGTCAACTCTTTGTGTTTCTTGCATAGGATAAAGTAATCAACCTGTAGGATCAAAGTGTATTGATTATGACAGTCATCATATTGTATGAAAAATTATGAAAAAAGTGAAAACCATTTTAGGAGGGGAGGAAAAGAATCAAATGGATAACCATCAGTTTGCGATTTCAAAAGAAGATTGGTCCCTCCATCGCAAAGGGTATGAAGATCAACAGCGACATAAAGAGAAAGTGCAAGAAGCTATTCGAAACAACTTGCCCGATTTAATTACGGAAGAAAGCATCATTTTATCCAATGGCAGGGATGTAGTGAAGATTCCGATACGTTCATTAGACGAGTATAAAATCCGTTATAATTACGATAAGAACAAGCACGTCGGCCAAGGAAACGGAGACAGTAAAGTCGGAGATGTCATTGCAAGGGATGGCAGCAGCGAACGAGGAGCTGGAAAAGGCCAAGGTGCAGGGGATAAACCGGGAGAAGATTATTATGAAGCGGAAGTTTCTATGGCTGATTTAGAAGAGGCATTTTTTGCGCAGCTGGAACTTCCTAATTTAAAGCAAAAGGAACAAGAAGATCATACTGTTGAGAAAATTGAATTCAACGATATCCGCAAAACGGGATTGATGGGGAATATTGATAAGAAAAAAACGATGCTCACCGCTTTTAAAAGAAATGCATTAAAGGGTGAGCCAAGATTCCATCCGATTATTCCGGAAGACTTGAAATTTAGAACTTGGAACGAAGTGCAAAAGCCCCATTCCAAAGCAGTGGTGCTGGCCATGATGGACACGAGTGGATCTATGGGGATATGGGAAAAGTTCATGGCTAGGAGTTTTTTCTTTTGGATGACCCGATTTTTACGAACGAAATATGAAACGGTAGAGATTGAGTTTATCGCCCATCATACGGATGCAAGAGTAGTCACGGAAGAAGAGTTTTTTTCCAAGGGCGAAAGCGGGGGGACGATTTGTTCTTCTGCCTATCGAAAATCGCTGGAACTAATTGAGAAAAAATACCAACCTTCTCGGTATAATATTTATCCTTTCCATTTTTCTGATGGGGACAACTTGACTTCCGATAATGCAAGGTGCATCAAACTCGTCAAAGAAATCATGGCTGTGTCGAATATGTTTGGTTACGGAGAAGTCAATCAGTACAGTCGCCATTCCACCTTAATGTCCGCCTATAAAAACATCAAAGACGAAAAATTCCGTTATTTCATTTTAAAACAGAAAGAAGATGTATTCCACGCCATGAAAAGCTTTTTTCATAACGATGATCAGTCCAAAGTGTTGGCTTAAGTCTCATAAACAAAATAAGCTTTGGGTGCATCGGAGAGATGGCATCGGAGCTTTCTTAATAACCTGTTAAAATAATGGAAACCCACAGAAATTTTAAATGAATTCTGTGGGTTTTTTTAGTGATTAGGCTTTCTTGAATCCGGAAGAAAATAGTCTAACTCCATTTTTCAGATGGGGACAACTTGACTTCCGATAACGCAAGGTGCATCAAACTCGTCAAAGAAATCTGGCTGTGTCGAATATGTTCGGCTACGGAGAAGTCCATTAGTACAGCTGCCGTTCCACCTTAATGTTCGCTTATAAAATCATCAAAGACGAAAAATTCCGTTATTTCATTTTAAAGCAGAAAGAAGATGTATTCCAATTTTATTGAAAATAGCGTTTTTCACTCCCGTCAGACCGATTCTTTTTTAGCTTTTGATTTCGTTTCTTCTTAAATAAAAATTTAAAGTATCTGGCATCTCCTTTGTTGAGCCGAGTCCACTTGCGGCTATTTTCAAAAAGGATCCATTTGAAGCTTTCATTTATTTTTTTGGTATTAAGAAGTATTGTCCAAGTAAATGTGTGCCGCCATTATTTTTACAGAAAAATATCATATTTTTATCAAAATTTGTAAAAAATCTACACAAAATATTTTTCCTTTACTATAATGGTTAGGTGGGAAGCTCACGATATTTGCATCACTTTGGAGGAAACGCCCATTTTACATCGTACGGTTTATTTTGAAGTTAATTGTTTGAATATTAATAAATATCTTAAATAATGTTTATGAGAAACAGAAATTGGTGATAAAGAGGATTGTTTTTTGGCGCAAACTGTTTCATTGTACATTTTTCTAGAATTCGACAGAAAGGAGGAGATTATGACTGGGATGATAAAGGAACCAACACAACAAATTTCGCCGAAGGCTGTGAAGATGTGGCGAATAAGTGACGCCATCACGTATTTCATTGCACTTTGCATCCTATTAATCCTTCTGTATCTTCAGCAATATTATGGGTGGAAAAGTTGGATAGGTCTTATTCTCTATGTTCTTTTAATACTCCTCATTATTTCCTCCATCGTTGAAATCGTGATTGTACCTATTTATCGACAGCGAACTTGGCGCTACGAAGTCGACGAGAAATACATACAATTGAAGTATGGAGGAGTATTAAAGAAAACTCATTTAATCATACCTATGACGAAAGTGTTATACGTCAATACGAATCAAGGTCCGCTCTTGCGAAAATTTGATTTGTCGACGATAAAGATAGGGACGATGGCTTCCGTGCATGAAATACCGGCTGTTCCTGAAAAGAAAGCAGCGGAATTACGGGAAAAGATTGCTGTTTTAGCGGGAATTAGTGAATCAAATGAATAGGGGGTCCTATTCCTCCATGAACAGGGAAACAACAAATAATAAAGCTCATCGAATACATCCGCTATGGATCGTCTATTCGATTGGCAAGTCCGTAAAGGAATTGGTTTTTTTTGTTATTGGTCTTATGATTTATATACGTTCAGATTCAGATTCTATTTTCTTCAAATTGGGAGTTTTAGCCGGAATTCTCTATTTGATTTATAAAGTCGTTTCTGTATTGTTAGAATGGTTCCATTTCAAGTATTTATTTACGGACACGGAATTGTGCATTCATGAAGGACGATTGATCCTGGAAAGCCGTTATATTCCATTGGAGCGGATTCAAGGCATCAGTCGGAATACACCTTTGTTTCATCGTTTGTTCGGACTCACCTCTCTCTTGCTGGATACAGGTGCAGTCGGCAATAAATCCTCCGTCAAACTTGAAATGATCACCTGCAAAGAAGCCGAACGAATACAAAAATATTTTAGTCATGCCGATTATTTGGAACGAGACGTGAGTAAATATAACGAGGGGACATTAAAAGCGAACCTGCCGGAACATTCCTCAAGGAAGAAGCATTATGAAATGACTTCTAAAGAAATATTTGTGGCTTCCGTTACGTCGCTTCATTTACTTATTTTGATTTCGCTGCTTTATACCTGTTATTCGAATTTAAATGATTTTTTGTCCATAGACCCATATATAGAGGCTGTTCTCTCCTTCTTTCAAAAATCTTGGTTATTAACGGCCGTTGGTATTCTTGCTCTGTTGGTATTATCAATGGCTTATGGTTGGGGAAGGACTTTCATTCGGTATAGAAATTTTGAGGTTACTTCTGATCAGCAGCGAATTTTTATTAAAAAAGGTTTGTTTCATCAGACTGAATTTTCCATTCCAAAGGAAAAAGTTGAAGCCATCATTTTAAATACAAAATTTCTTCAAAAAATCTTGGGAATTGTGGAGGTGGGAATTGTAAGCACAGCTGAAGAGGATGATGAAGAGATGAAAACGGCCAATATACTTTTTCCTTTTATTCATAAAAACAAAGCTTTACTACTGATATCTGAGATTTTGCCTACATTTAAAGTGGAAACGGACATGGTGAATCTTCCTCGGTCAGCTATTTTTGTAAAATTAGTGCGGACTAGCTATATTTGGATCGCAGCAGGAGCGATATTCTACTTCTGGCCAAGACTCTGGTATGTTCCGCTTGCTTTTCTAGTTCTTACTCATATTTCCCAACTATTAAGTGGTTTATCTAATGGCTACAAGCTTAGTGGCCCTTTTATCCAACTTCAAAGTGGATCTTTTTCCACAAAATTATTTATCACAACCCGAATGAAAATTGAAGAGTTAAAAGTAACAGAATCAGTACTACAGCGTAAGTTTGGCCTCGCTTCTCTTGAAATTTTTACACGTTCTAAATCCGTTCAAGTGTCGAAAATTTCGGATATTCCGAAAGATGTGGCAATTAGCTGCTATCAATGGTATGGAAAGAACGGAGGAAACAAGGGATAATATAAGGTTTCATGTATTGAATAAAATTTAGGATTAATACAATTTAAAGAATTGGTTATATAAAAGAGATAAAATTTCATCATGGGGTGTTATTTTTACATAACCGTGAAAAATGAAAAGGAGAGAGTTTTTTGAAATCTATACTACCACCACTAATTTTCGGGCTCATTTTATCCATAGTCTGGGGGTATTTCTCGGATTTAAGGCAAGGAGAAACACGAACGTTCATTATTAGGATTATTGTTGTGCCTTTGATTCTAATACTATTTAGCAAGATGCGCGAAGCTAAAAAAAAGTAAGTATTTTTAAACTCCCTTCTACGGTCTAAGAATTTTGTTTTGATTTTTAATGGTACCAAATCCTTTTGCATTTCATCATCATGGACTGAAGAAATTATCTTTTGACAGCAGGGCATTTTGGACTTTTGCTGGCGAAAGGATTTTAAAGTTTTTCAACCAAGCAATTTTATGATAAAAGGAGATTTCATATACGAAATCTTCTTTTCGATGTCGTTGTCGACGATCCTTTTAAAGGAGAATCTTCGTAACAGCATTTATTTTTCAAGAAAAATCTCTTACCCCCAAGATTTAGTATAGAATCAAAAAGAAAAACGGTGAAAAAGCTGTTTAGAAACGCTAAACAGCTTTTCTCGTTTTTTACGGAATTAAATATCTCCACAGCTTTTCGCTCTATTCCTTATCTTCTTTCTTTGGCATTCTCATTTTTTGTACCAAAAGAAGAACTTGTGTTTGGCTATTCATGATCATCCATCGTTTTCCTGTCTTGATAGGCGAATTTTATCTGCGTTGTCAGGATGCTGCCTTCAAATTAGATTCTTTGCCTGTTTTCGTTTTTTTGAATCCATTGCGTTGCCTTTCAGGGAGTTTAAACGGGTTGAACTAAGTTATATAGGATATGAAAGGAATTTAACCCACTATGGATCTTTACAGATGGATAAAATTAGAAATCATAAAAAAAGATCTTTTTTATCATTCTAAAAGTGTAACTTAAATTAAAGGAGGAATCACCCATGACTATCATCAGTCAAGTGAAACAAACTCTAGCCGGATTAAAAAGTGCACAAGCGAGCTTCGAAACCTTTGCACTAGGAACCGATAATCAACAAGCTAAACAACTTTATCAAGATGCTGCCAAACAAACACAGCAACTAGTTGACAGCCTTTCTGCTCGTGTTCAACAAATTGAACAAGAAGAACCTCAATACAAACAACAATAATGTACAAATTAGATAAAAAGGTTGGTTGGATCAACCAACCTTTTTTACACCTTTAAACGAAACGTGATGAGTACATGTATCTAAACGGCAAAACAACAATTGATATAGTTTAGGATATACCGAATATCTGAATCAGATAAAAAGACCAGTACTGAAAAACTGTAATGAAGCTTGCCTTATCGGGCAGGCTATTCCAATGTTTATGATCATGATTCTTAATAAAGCGAGGTGGTTTTTGATGTTGACGGGGCATCGTACTTGGGTTTTCGATCAAAAGCCCGCCATTATTTCTACTGGTACAGTTGGTGGACCTTTTGAAGCGAACGGAATGCTGGCGTTAGATTTTGATCTGCTCCATTCCGATTTATGGCTAGGTCAAGATTCTTATGAAAAAGCCCACAAGATCCTTTTAGAAGAAGCCTGTCAAAAAGCCATCGAAAAAGCCGGTCTTCAAAAAGAGCAAATTCAGTTTTTCCTGGGGGGAGACTTGATTAATCAGCTTACCCCTACCAGTTTTGCTATGCGCACGCTAGGAGTGCCTTTTCTCGGTTTGTTCGGAGCCTGTTCAACATCGATGGAGGGACTGGCTCTTGGTGCTTATATTGTTAATAACAAAGGAGCCGACTATTTGTTAACAGGTGCTTCTAGTCATAATGCAGCGGTTGAAAAGCAGTTCCGTTATCCAACGGAATACGGTGGACAAAAACCGCCCACTGCACAATGGACGGTAACGGGTGCTGGAGCTGCTTTGTTAAGCAGTGCTGGTGACGGTCCTAGGGTTACGTCTGCTACGATTGGTCGTGTTATTGATATGGGGATGACCGATCCGCTGAATATGGGAGGGGCAATGGCTCCGGCAGCTGTGGATACGATAGAAGCACATTTAAAAGAACGAAATGTTGACCCCTCTTACTATGATTTAATAGTGACAGGAGACCTTGGTCAAATTGGACATGATATTTCACTTGAACTATTTCATAAACACGGCACCCCTATTCGTGAAGAACAGTATCAAGATTGCGGGCTCATGATCTACCGGGAAGATCAGCCGGTCTTATCTGGAGCGAGTGGTGCAGGATGTTCCGCGACCGTCGTTTACGGCCATTTGTTAAACCGAATGAAAAAAGGGGAGTTAAAACGAATGCTAGTGGTCGCAACGGGTGCTTTGTTATCGCCCTTATCCTTTCAGCAAAACGAAACCATCCCTTGTATCGCACATGCGGTGTCGATTGAATACGAAAACGGGCCATAAATGGCATTTTTCTTATCTGAAGAAGCTTTTTTGTTAATTGACTTCTTTTTGGAGAAAAAAAGCTGTCAATAAACGGCTGCGACACCAAAATCTCAATTTTTGTATGGGAAATCATTTTTCGGTTTTTAGAAAATTTTCTCTGTTCATATGTAAATAGGAGATGCCTAAAACTAAAAGGTGTAAGGAGAGGATACGATGACCATTGCATCGGAAGTGAAACAATGTATGGCCAGCCTTAAAGGGGTAGAAGCTAGCCTGTCCAGTTTAGCATTGCGCACCCAAGATGACGAATCAAAACGTACATTACATGAAACGATGATGATCGTCCATGAAGTGGTGGAAGATATCAAAAACCGTGTTGGAGAGTTGGAACGAGAAGAAACTCAGTACAAAGGGTTTTAAGATCACCTATTCTTTTGATGGAGGTGTTGCGTTGTGCCCAATTGGTTAGATGTTGTGATACGGTCCATATTGTTTATGATTATTCTTTTTTTAATCACAAAATGGCTGGGGAAAAAACAAATATCTCAACTTTCTTTTTTTGAATATGTAAATGGTATCACCATCGGGAGTATAGGAGCAGAGGTTGTGACTGGACTTGAGCAAAAAATCTCATTGGGGATCATAGCGATCATCACTTGTGCGGCTATCCCTTTTTTGGCGGGCCTGTTATCGTTAAAGAGCAAAGGGTTCCGCGGCTTTATTGAAGGAAAAGGGTCGATTTTTATCAAAGATGGAAAAATCATGGAAGACAATTTAAAAAAGGAAAGATACTCGACAGATGAGTTGTTGGAATTGCTTAGAAAGAAAAACGTTTTTCAGGTGTCGGATGTGGAATTTGCCGTTTTAGAGCCAACGGGAGATTTATCTGTCTTATTGAAGAAAGAAAATCAACCTTTGACGGCAAAAGATTTGAATATGTCGGTTGCTACGGTGAAGGAGCCTCAGACGGTTATTATGGACGGAAAAATACTGGATGAGCCGCTCACCACGATTGGCCGAAGCAGGAGATGGCTAATCACGGAACTGGAAAAACTGGGAGTGACTATCGATAATGTTTTTCTTGGACAGGTCAATTCCTATGGCGAATTAACGGTCGATCTTTATGATGATAAGCTTAAAGTTCCATCTCCGCAAGAAAGACCATTGATTCTCGCCACTATGAAAAAATGCCAGGCCGATTTAGAGTCATTTGCCCTTGGAACCGAAAATAAAGAAGCTAAGGAACTATACAGGAAAAATAGCGAAAAATTGCAAAAAGCAATTGAGAAAGTATCCCCTATATTAAGAAATTAGAACGTGTGTATGAAGAATCGTTTATTTTGGCTGATTCAATCCGATGCCCTTATGGATAAAGAAAAAATATCGACGAATACAGCAAGAAGCCTGACTGGAAGAGCTGATAACGACCGCTGGATGGTGAATTTCAGTAAATACCGAAGAAGGACTTTTTATCTCGATCAGGATCATCCGTAAGAAAACCATCTTGCCACAACAAAAATACTCTGACAAAGAAATGATTCCATCAACTTTTTGAAATACAGGATTTTCTATACGATGTATTATTTAAAGCAAGCCTCCATTCACAAAAGGATACAAAACATCTGCAATTTAAGAGAAGTACATTAGCCTGGCAAAGACGGGTATCTCCAATAAACACTACGACCTCCGTATCATCGTCATCTCGTTTTTTGAAAGTCAGTATGATTGATATGGTTTTTGTCATTTTTTATGTTCACGACAATTTCTTTTTTGAAACGGATCATTTTATTTAACATTTGAATACTAAGGAAGTTTTCTCATTATATTTAAAGGTGTAAGCAAACTTTATAAAGAGAGAGAAAAAATAGACATTCATCTTTTTGTCCAGTCGACGATCTCAGATGTGTTTTCCTAAAAAACAAAACCGCCAAGCGATCAGCCGGCGGTTTTGTTTACATACGTTTTTTATTTTCTGATGAAACGTTCGATTCGTTAATCCATCATTTTCGTCAACTTATTAGACAATGTCAGTAAGACTAATCCTAGTAGAATAGCAATTCCTCCGATAAGACTAAATACTTCCAAGTACCCTAGAGAGTCTGTATAAGTGGCGAGTTTTCCAGCTAAAATGTTAGCAAATCCGCTGGCAGAGAGCCAAACCCCCATCAATAAGGAAGCCAGTTTGACCGGAGCGATTCGGCTCACGACTGAGAGACCAACTGGTGATAGGAACAGTTCGCCAACCGTATGGAATAAGTACGTAAACACAATAAATAACAAATTGGCTTTATGTTGAATATTATTCGGATCGCTGCCCGTTTTCATCACGGCTAAGACAAGCACAAAAAATCCCAATCCAAGCAGCATCATGCCGACCGCCATTTTCGTCGGGATCTTCCAATCGCCGCGTTTGGATTTGTTTAACTTCATCCAAAAGGCAGAAACAACTGGAGCTAAAAGGACGATAAACAGAGGGTTTACAGATTGAAACCAAGATACAGGAATCGTCCATCCGAATATTTCCCGATCAATAAATTTTTGAGTGTACAGTGTCATAGAACTTCCGGCTTGTTCAAATCCTGCCCAGAAGAAAACGACAAACGCAGCAAGGATAAAGATCACCGCTGTTCTTTCTTTTTCTTTCTTCGTAAGCGGTTGAGATTGTTTGATTCCTTTATTGCTCTTTTTCGGCTTACCAGTCGGTTTTTTACCGATATCGCCTAAAAATCGATTGCCAAGCGCATTGAAGATAATTTGTCCAATGATCATCCCAATGGCCGATACAAGGAATCCATACTTATAACCGTATTGGATAAAACCATTCATCGTTTTAGCAAACAAATCTTCTGACACATAACCAACAATGAGCGGAGAGAAGAAGGCCCCAACATTAATACCCATATAAAAAATGGTAAACGCAGCATCACGGCGGGGATCGTTTTCGGAGTAGAGGTCACCGACAATAGTAGAAATATTCGGTTTGAAGAATCCATTTCCTATAATTAGAAGGGCTAAACCTGTATAAAGAAAGGTGTGGTTTTGATGGGCAAATAAGGCCAAATTCCCAAGCGCCATTGTCAGTCCACCAATTGTAATGGCCAGCCTTCGACCTAGAAAACGGTCTGATAAATATCCACCGAGCAGCGGCATAAAATAGACGGCCCCAGTAAAGAAACCATAGATGAGCATGGCCGATTGTTCTTTCATCCCTAAACCGCCGGCTGCAACAGATGCAGTTAAATATAAAACAAGGATGGCTCTCATTCCATAATAGCTGAAGCGTTCCCACATTTCCGTCATGAATAGCAAATACAATCCAGGGGGATGTTTCGACTTTTTCTTTGGCCCAGGAATGTTATAATCTTGTTGTTGTACAATGGTTCCCATAGACGTCCTCCTATAAATATTTAAATTGTCTAAACTATGTGCAATATATTAATTTAATAATATTTAATAATCAATATATGTAGAAAAAGAAATAATTTTATAAATCAATAAAAAAATAGGAAAATTAAAATAAAAATTGGAAGAATTGCGTAAAATCAATGTTTTCAATAATTTTACATGGACAGATATGGAAAAAGAAAATAAAAGTAAAACTATTTTTATTATTCTTTTTATTTTCTGATAGAAAAGAAACAGAGGTTTGTTGTTTATATTTTCTTAACGGGTATAGTTTGTGAAGGCAATTGATCCCCTTCCCGAAAATGGAGAGGGGATCGTGGGAAATCCTATGTCATGCGATTTTTTCAAGAAAGGACTTAATGGGATGTAAATGCCAGCTGACAGAAAAATAATACGGCAAACAAGTACATCAAAGGATGTACGGCGCGCCATTTTCCTTGAATGACTTTTAACAAAGGATAAGAGATAAATCCGAAAGCAATTCCCGTTGAAATACTGGATGTAAGGGGCATGCTTAAAATAATGAAAAAGGCCGGAAATGCTTCATCCAGTTCGTTCCAATTGATTTTAGATATATTTTTCATCATCAGGCTGCCTACAATGATTAAAGCCGGTGCAGTAATAGCGGAAATTTCGGAAACGGCGCTTACTAATGGGCCAAAAAATGCTGCAATCGCAAACAAAACGGCGGTAACAACTGATGTTAAACCCGTTCTTCCTCCAGCTGCAACGCCTGTCGATGATTCGATATAAGCGCTTGAAGGGCTGGTACCGAACACGGCCCCAACAGTCGTTGCGATGGAATCAGACAATAATGCTTGTCTGGCGCGCGGCAAGGTATGTCCCTTCATTAATCCCGCTTGATGTGCGACTCCTATAATGGTTCCCGTTGTATCAAAAATGGTCACAAGCAGAAATGAAAACACAACGGAATACAAGCTGTAATGGATCACATCACCAAAGGCAGCAATCGGATTACTGATGGCAAGCTTTTCGGGAAACGATGGCATGGAAACGATTCCTTCATGAAAATTTAGCTGACCGGTAAAATAAGCAACGATTCCGGTGAGAATCATTCCGATAAACAAAGCGCCACGCACATTCAACACCATTAACATAATGGTGACGGCCAAACCGAAAAGAGCCAAGAGCGATGAAGGGCTGTGAAGATCGCCTAAGCCTACTAAATTTTCTTTATTATCCGCAATGATTCCCGTCATCCGTAAACCCAGAAAAGCGATAAATAGTCCGATGCCTGCTGTTATTCCATGTTTCAAGTTATCAGGAATCATTTCAATCAATTTTTCACGGAATGAGGTTAATGATAAAATGACAAATAAAATTCCAGAAACAAATACTGCCGAAAAAGCGGTCATGTAAGTAATATCATGATGAGAGCCAACGACAGAATACGCAAAATAAGCATTTAACCCCATTCCAGGAGCGACTGCAATAGGATAATTGGCCATGAGCCCCATCCATAAAGTACCGACAATGACGGCAATAATGGTAGCAATAAAAACTTGATTAAAAGGCACGCCGGCATTATGAAGAATGACAGGATTCACGACCACGATATAGACCATCGTTAAAAATGTCGTAAGTCCTGAGATTACTTCTGTTTTAACGTCTGTGCCGTTTTCTTTTAGTTGAAACATCGTTGTGAAATCCTCCAATTAGTATACTTTCATCCATCTGTTCGTAGTCCTTCCAATGATCAGGATTAAATGCGAACAATTTAAACACACAAATATTATAATATTCGTTTTTATTGGGTAAAGCAATAGGGAAACCTTGAAAAATTTTTTATCGATATAGTTTTTTGCTTTTGTTGCGATCCAAACTCTATTATTTGAAAAAGCTTTTAAACGAAAACGATTGAGATTTCCTATTGAAAAAAGTGTACGGACATTGGATATCATAAAAAATAAAAGAGGTGTTTGAATATGCCGGGAGATAAAGCCGAAAAGGTGCTTGTCATGATCATGATGATCATAGCGTTTCTTTTGTTGATTACCATTTTGCGAAGATACGTGTTTTCTTAACTGTTTGGGAGGAATTCTTAAGAAAGGCAGGTTTGAAAACGAATTTCAAACATATTAGGAAGATTCTTTGAAAGGCCAAAACCTCTCCCTTTCTTCGGCGTTCGCCTAAAAAAGAGAGAGGTTTTTAAGGTTATGTTAAAAAAACGAATTTAAAATAAAGAAAATGATGGCGGCAAGGGTAGCTGAAACGGGCATTGTAATCACCCAAGTAATGACCATTCTTTGGGCCGTATCCCATTTTACTCCGCGAATTCTATGAGCAGACCCTACTCCCAAAATAGAAGAGGAAATAACATGTGTGGTGCTGACGGGTAAGTGTATATAAGTTGCCCCGAAAATAATCAGCGCAGAACTTAGATCAGCAGATACACCGTTGACCGGCTTAATTTTCATTATTTTTCCGCCGACGGTTTTGATGATCTTCCAACCGCCGATGGATGTTCCAAGCCCCATTGCGGCTGCACAGCTGATCTGTACCCAAAGGGGAATATCGGTTGTAGTGTGGTAATGGTTCGTGATTAAAGCCATAGTGATGATCCCCATTGCTTTCTGGGCATCATTGGCACCATGTGTATAGGCTTGAATCGCCGCAGTTACCACTTGAATGAGACGAAATCGTTTATTCGTTTTCGCTAAATTATTTTCTTTGAAAATCACTTTGAAAATGCTGTAAATGATATAACCCACAGTAAATGCAATGATTGGCGAGAAGATTAAGGCTTGAAGTATTTTTAAAAATCCCGAATATTTTATGGCTGTAAAACCCGATGCCGCAATGGCTGCACCTGCAACAGCACCAATAATAGCATGGGAGGAGCTGCTAGGGATTCCAAAATACCAAGTAATCAAATTCCATAAAATAGCAGCGAATAAAGCTGAAATAATGACAACAGATCCGTTATTCAATGTAAAAGGGTCAACAATATCTTTTGTGATAGTTTGAGCGACACCGGTAAAAGTCATCGCTCCCAAGAAGTTCATGATAGCCGCTAAAAAAATAGCTTGACGTGGCTTCAACGCTTTTGTAGAGACTGAGGTTGCAATGGCATTTGCCGTATCATGAAAACCATTGATAAAATCGAATAATAATGAAGCAATGACAATCAAGATTGTTGTAACTAATATATAGTCCATTTAATTGAAACGCTCCTTATGCATTTTTCATTATGATTTGTTCAAGAGTATTGGCAACGTTTTGGCAATGGTCAGCAATATTTTCAAACCCTTGGTAAATATCTTTTAATTTAATCAGTTTAATGGGGTCTTTTTCAACATCGAATAAGTTTTTGGTGGATTTTCGCCAAATACCGTCGCAAAATGTTTCATATTCTTTGATTTTAATGGCGTGTTGGCGGATTTCCGGCAAAGTTTTAGTAGAAAGGAGGCCGACCGCTTTATCGATTTCAACTGCACAATTGCGAAGAGCGTCTATAAATTTCATCATATATTCATCAAAATGAGTAATGGAATACATTTCAAAAAGTCCGGCGGTTTCTTCGTAGCCGTCAAGAACGTCATCCATAGTCATCGCAAGAGCTAAAATATCTTCTCTCTCAATTGGAGTGATGAATACGTGGTTTAATTCGGTAATCACTTGATGAACAAATGTATCACCTTTCGTTTCAAATCTTTTCATCTCTTCCGAAAAAGCTTTCAAATCTTGTTCATTATTCAATTTATAGTCTGCAAAATAATTGGCACTTTCCAGCAAATTGCTTGAAATATTGGCCAAAAGTACATTAAACTTGTCTTTTTTACCTTTAAACATTGTTGGGAACCTCCTATAGATTAAAAAAGTACTGAACATGCATTATTTTAGCTTAAAAAGGAGAAAGAGAAAAGTTAATGTCGAAACTTGTTCGAAAATATTTTTAAGGGGCCTGACCCCTTTTCTACTTTAAAGTACCAAGGGGGTCAGGCACCTGTGTTAAAATAAAGTAAAAAATGAAAGTGGGGGTTCTATATGGTAAGCAGTTTACAGGATCATGTGACATTACATAATGGAGTAAAAATGCCTTATGTTGGTCTTGGCGTATATAAGATGACTGACAATGACGAAACGATAAACGCTGTCAAAGCAGCGCTTGATTATGGATATCGAATGATCGATACGGCAGCTTTTTATCAAAATGAGGATGCTGTTGGAAAAGCGGTGAAAGAATCCGGTCTATCTCGGGAAGAAATATTTATTACTTCAAAAGTATGGAACAGCGACCAAGGATATGATTCAACGTTAAAGGCATTTGAGCGTTCTTTAAAAGAATTAGATATGGATTATTTGGATCTTTACTTAATCCATTGGCCGGTAAAAGAAAAATATTTGGAAACATGGAGAGCAATGGAACGTTTATATAATGAAGGAGTTGTAAAGGCAATCGGTGTCAGCAATTTCCAAATCCATCATCTTGAAGATTTAATGGCGAACAGCCAAGAAAAACCGGTGGTCAACCAAGTGGAGCTCCACCCACATTTGAGCCAGGAACCTTTGCGTACATTCTGCCGTGATCATGAAATCGCAGTGGAAGCTTGGTCTCCGTTAGCTAGAGCACGGATACTTGATCAAGAACCGATCCTTAAAGAAATAGCGAAAAATCATGGGAAAACGGAAGCTCAAGTGATCCTGCGCTGGCATCTGCAAAACGAAGTGGTGATTATTCCTAAATCAGTGCATCCGGAACGAATTAAAGAAAACGCTGAGTTATTTGATTTTCAACTTTCCCAAGAGGAAATGGCGCAGATTAACAGCTTGAATAAAAATCATCGCTACGGGGCTGATCCTGACAATTTTGATTTTTAAAGTGAAAAAGAGAGTCGGAAATCGACTCTCTTTATGTGCGCCCGGCATGTACATGAACTATAGGGTGTAAGTCCCGAACCCCGAAGACAGAAGTAGAGGTTAGCCAAGAGCAAAGGTGTCCGTGGTGACGCGGAATCTGAAGGAAGCTGGAGGCAAAACACCGGACCGAGGAACACGAACCTCATATAAGGCTAGGTATGATGGAGTGAGTTTGCATAACAAAACAAAGCTCTTTCTGTCGAAGGTCATATCGAGTAAATGAGGCGGATAGATGGTGTGAAAGTGCATGTACTTACCCGGGGAGGTCTGGCGGATAGGTGAAGTACTCTTCATAACCAACTTAGTGATAAGTAGCTGAACCGTCAGAAGTCAGCAGAGGTCATAGTATTAGTTGGTCTAGAACAACTAAGAAGGACCGAACAATTAAGAGAGAATAGCCCTTGGTATTCAGTGAGTCATGATGAACACAGAAAACGTAGTACCTCACTTGAGGGAGGAAGCGGTGAATCCCGTGGGAGACCTCTTGGAGGGTGGAGTGACCACTGGCATAAAGAGAACAGCTATTCACGGAAGTTATAAAGACTTGCGTCAATTATCTTAATTGAACCGCCGTATACGGAACCGTACGTACGGTGGTGTGAGAGGACGGGGGTTCATCGCTCCCTCCTACTCGATTCGATGATGGGAAAACCGTCAAACACGTTATCCAACGGAGATGCATGACATTGAATGGCTTCGTCTGTAAAAGGGTGAATAAATTCCATTTTTTCCGAGTGCAAAGCAGGCCGATGGAAGACCGGTTTACCGCCGTAGAGAATATCGCCGGCAAGCGGATGCCCAATGGAACTGAAATGAACTCTGATTTGATGAGTTCTGCCTGTTTCAAGCCGGCATCGGATCAAGGTTAATTTTTGTTTTCGATCGACTTCCAAAACTTCATAATGAGTAACCGCTGACTGGCCGGATGGGGAAATCCTTCTTCGTGTTGGGTGATGGCGATCCTTTCCGATCGGCTTGTTGATCGTCCCCTTCGTTTGAAAAAGAATTCCGTGAACGATGGCCACATATGTCCGCTTGATTTCTTTTTTTTCGAGCAAATAAGATAAAGTCGAATAGCTGAGAGGATGTTTTGCAAATAAAATAGCTCCGGTTGTATCTTTGTCCAATCGGTGCACATGTCGTACAAACCCTATATCTCCGTTCACGCACAAGTGCCCTGCCACCATATGTAACAACGTATCAGCATCTTCAGGTGAATTGGGATGAGTGGTGATCCCGGCTGGTTTATTCACAATGATGAGATGATCATCCTCCATTAGAACTTCAATGGGCTGAAAGGAAGGGGGAACGGGCAAGGGGCTTTGATTAAATAAAGGCAGCTGAATGCGGTCTTTTTCTTGTAGTACCACGGACAGTGATACAGGTTTTCCATTTAAAGAAATGGATTGGTTCATACGCCATTCATGAAGCAATTTTTTGGGTATTCTCCATTTTTGCTGTAAAAATTCAGCAATTGTAAGACCGGAGAAGCTTTTAGGGATGGTGATTTCTCCAATTTCCCCTTTTCTGATTGTTTTCATTCTATGGGATCGTCCTTTCTGGTGTGAATTACCGCCCTTAATGATTCAATAATCCCTAGGTATAAAACCTAGGGATCTTGAATTTTATTTTTTGATTGTTTGTTCTAAAAAGCTCCGTAATTTTTCTTTTGGTTGTTCTCCGACAAGACGAGATTTTTCTTTTCCTTTTTCATAGTACACAATGGTTGGGGTATATTGAATATGATAGTCATCCCATCCTTGATCAAACTCGAGCAAATTATATTGATAAACGTGTACGTTCATGTTTTTTGCTAAAGGCATTAAAATCGGCGTCGTTTTTTTGCAATGAGGGCATGTTGGACTGTAAAAGTAAACGACCAAACTTTCTTTTTGATCCAGTTTCTTTTTTAGTTCATCAGGCAAAATCAAATTTTGATAATTCGAGTCATGCAATTGGTCAATGGTTTCAGGATGGAGATCGGTCTTGCCATATGGATTGTTTTTGGCTTCTTCATTTTGCTGATATTTGGTGATAAAAAAGATGGCCGCAAATAACACGATCACAATAGCCAGAAATATGATTACCTTTTTCAATGTACTTCCTCCTTCCATTTTTTATATACAATGACGCTTGAAACAAAAATAATGATAAAGGCTACAAGCGCCAAAAAAGGAATGGTGATAAACCCAAACCAATCTATGTATTCCGCCGTGCAGGGGATTCGCCCGCAAGCAGGTGCATGATCAGAGAAAAATGATATTTTTTGTAAAGAATAATGGTATAAAGAAATGGACCCGCCAATGGCAGATAAGACAGAAGAATAGATTGCCATACGATAATCTTTTCTTACAACGGCCATCCCTAAAAATACAGTGAGCGGATACATACAAATTCTTTGATACCAGCAAAGTTCGCATGGTTCATAACCCCTGATTTCAGAAAAGTATAAACTTCCCATCATGGCGATGACAGAAGCTCCCCAAGCGAGAAATAATAGATTTTCTTTCAAATTTTTCATAATATCCTCCCCAGATAAGCTCTTCTCAAAATTATAGTATTGATTGAAGAAAAAGAAAACGTACAAAACATAAAATAATCAAAAGTAACCGCATGTTCACTTTTTTATAACAGGAAATAGTTGAAAAGTATTGGATTGCTTGCGCTGTAGTTCTTTCAAAAGATTTTCTTGTTCATACCAAAGGACTGTAAAACGGGAGCAATAGGTTCTTAAAAATAATGAGGAAAAGCAAGGACCAATTTCCAAACCTGCAATATTTTTGTTGCCAATTTGGAAAAGATAGAGCTGTGAAAGAAATAGAAACGGCCGACAACTCAAGAATATAATCCTATATGGCTGAATGAGCAAAATAAAAATATATGTAAGAAAATGGATGACAGAAAGGCTTACCTTAAGAGGCAAGCCTTTGGTTTGGTGGAATTCTCAGGACTAAAAAAATGCTTCTTCAAAGGGATGTGTGACGCTAAACGTGTTGTTCGCATGCTCAATATAGTGAAGCAATGCATATAAACGACGCTCTATCACAAAATAATCATGGGAAAAGTAATTCGCATGCAAGAAATGTTCAATTTTTTTAGCTAAAAAATGGTCTTTTGTGCGCACCATTAAAATTAGCAAATTATCCCATTTTGACCGGTGGATATAGAATAAAGCACGATCGTAATCGACTTTGTCCAAGCGGCTTTCCCTCCTTGTATAGGAGTTGTTATTAGTGTATGTGATTTTCGTCAACATCCACAAAGCAAATGTTGGTCGGTCTGTAAAACAAATTGGATATGCAATCGGCTTTTGTTGACTAGATGCTTTTTTATGGCGACTATCAAAAGAAGCGACATTGTTGCTGTCTCATTTACATGAGCTGTTCAAATTGATTCGCTTCACCTTTTGCGCCCTTCACATTTTGTTTTTTGGAAAAGGCGTGAAGGCAGCGATTCAAGATGAAATTGGAATGGACGTAAATGGCTGGCTTCGCCACTTTCTTATTCTATTTTCATCAAACCTCCTTTGTTCTCATAAATTGTTATAAGAACAAAGGGGGGAAAGCGAATGCTGGAAAATGAACAAAAACAGTTGGAATACGCCATCGAGGAAATTACGGAAATCGCCAGCGGTTTTGGACTGGACTTTTACCCGATGAGGTACGAGATCTGCCCTGCTGAAATTATTTATACATTTGGTGCATATGGGATGCCGACTAGATTTTCTCATTGGAGTTTTGGAAAGCAATTTTTTAAAATGAAGCTTCATTATGATTTAGGTTTAAGCAAAATTTATGAGCTTGTCATCAATTCCAATCCCTGTTACGCGTTTTTGCTTGATACCAATTCTCTTATTCAAAATAAATTAATCGTTGCCCATGTATTGGCACACTGCGATTTTTTCAAAAACAATGTTCGTTTTCAAAACACTAATCGAGATATGGTCGAAAGTATGGCGGCGACCGCAGAGAGGATCCGTCATTATGAAATTCAGTACGGAAAAAAGGAAGTGGAGAGATTTATTGATGCCGTTTTGGCGATAGAAGAACATATTGATCCGTCTCTCATGAGACCTCAACTGGCGTGGAGTATAGAAGATTTAGAGGAGTGGGAGGAGGAAGAAGATTCAAAACCGGCCTCTCCATACGATGACTTATGGTCGCTGGATGAGAAAAAGCCGGTAAGGAAAGATGGCGAAAAAAAGAAGAAAAAATTTCCTCCTCAACCTGAAAAGGATTTAGTGTTGTTTATTGAACAGTACAGCCGGGAATTAACAGAATGGCAGCGAGATATTATGACGATGATCAGAGAAGAAATGCTATATTTTTGGCCGCAGCTGGAAACGAAGATTATGAACGAAGGTTGGGCTTCGTATTGGCATCAACGAATTATCCGGGAATTAGATTTAACTTCAGATGAAGCCATTGAATTTGCCAAATTAAATGCCAGTGTCGTTCAGCCATCTCGAACAAGCATTAATCCGTATTACCTCGGTTTGAAGATTTTTGAAGACATTGAAGAACGTTGGAACCATCCTAGTGATGAAATGAAAAAACACGGGGTTGTTCCTGGTTCCGGCCGTGATAAGATATTTGAAGTTCGAGAAATTGAATCGGATATTTCATTTTTGCGCAATTACTTAACAAAGGATTTGGTGATGCGCGAAGACATGTTTCTTTTCCAAAAACAAGGCCATGATTACAAGATTGTGGATAAAGAGTGGAAAAATGTTCGCGATCAGCTGGTGAATATGCGGGTAAATGGCGGATTTCCCTATATAACCGTCAACGATGGCGACTATTTAAAAAATGGGGAATTGTATTTAAAGCACTGGTATGAAGGGATTGAACTTGACTTGAATTATTTAGAAAAAGTGCTTCCTTATATTTATCAATTATGGGGCCGCCCCGTTCACATGGAAACAGTCGTAGAAGAACGGACCATGCTGTTTACCTACAACGGCCGAAGCATTCAAAGAAAATATTTATAGGGGCCTGACCCCCTTGATGCTTTAAAGTATAAAAGAGGTTAACAAGATAGGTTCAAAATAAAGAATTTGTGCAACATAAATGGTATGACGTGTGTTGATTGGCGTTATACCTTTTTTACTGTGAATTTCTAAAAAGGATAAAATAAATTTTTGAAGATAAGGTGAAAAATATCGTAAGATGGAATTGAATTCAATATTTTTTAAAAATGTATTAAAGTGGGATTGAGAAATGATGGAGAACGCAGGCAATCCAATAATTACAGAGGTTGAATTGAAAAACGTCCATAAAACTTTTATGAATCATAATGAGGCGATCCATGTATTAAAGGGAATAAGCGGGAAAGTTCCAAAAGGATCTATTTTAACGATTATAGGACCTTCAGGATCAGGAAAAAAGCACGATTTTATCATTATGCAATTTGCTTATCACTCCTGATGAAGGGGAGGTTCATATTCAGGGGAAAGAAGTGCGGAAGTGGGAAGTCCAAGAACTTAGGCGTCGAGTGGGTATTGCCTTTCAAAGCGCACCTATGCTGACAGGGACGTCATTAGAAAACCTTACACTGCCTGCTCGTTTGCAAGGTCGAACTTTGAACAATCCTGAAAAATATATGGAATACGTTGGATTATCGAAAGATCTTTTAACAAGGGAAGCAAAAGAGCTTTCAGGCGGACAGCGGCAAAGATTGTCATTAGCTAGAACATTGGTCAACAATCCTTCCGTTTTATTGCTTGATGAAGTCACTTCCGCACTTGATTCCATCTCTGGACATGAGATTGAAGAACTCATTTTAAGACTGAATCGTGAACCTTTCTAAATATGGGTAACGATGACGATCAAGGCTTAAGATAATTGAAAGCGCTATCATAACAGCTAGCAACTTGTTCGGTAGATGAACGAGAGGAGTGATATTATTTTATCATATAATTTTTGAATATTAAATAAATTTAAAATTTTCATCTTTGTTTCGCATAGAAGAACAACCAAGTTGTTGGCGTTTCCCCCATTTTCTACCCTTATGTTAAAGCAACTGATTTTCAGCAAATAAACAGGGGGTATGAATGATGGCATCCGTATCAGCCGAAACAAAAACGATGGATTGTTTGCATTTTATCAATGGAAAGTATTGTTCTTCTGTGGATCATAAAACGTTTGAAAATATTAATCCAGCAACAGAGGAAGTGATCGGGACGGTGGCGGAAGGCGGAAAAAAAGAAATTGATCTTGCCGTCGCCGCCGCAAGAAAAGCATTAAATGGACCCTGGAAGGAAATATCCACACAAGAAAGATCGAAAATCATCCGCAGAATTGGCGATATTATTTTGAAAAGAATCGATGAACTAGCCATATTGGAAACGTTGGATACCGGCAAACCGCTTTGGTTGGCTAAACAACTGGATATCCCGAGAGCCGCTTATAATTTCCATTTCTTTGCCGACTATATGATTTCAGTGGGTACGGAAGCCTATGAACAAGACAATATAGCGATCAATTATGCCGTTCGCCGTCCGGTAGGAGTTGTTGGATTGATTAATCCTTGGAATCTGCCGTTGTTATTGCTGACTTGGAAATTAGCTCCTTGTTTGGCTGCCGGAAATACAGCTGTTATGAAACCGGCAGAATGGACGCCGATGACAGCGACTTTATTGGGGGAAATTTGTAAAGAAGCAGGCGTTCCGGATGGAGTCGTGAATATAGTGCATGGTTTTGGTCCCGATTCAGCAGGCGCAGCTCTTTCCGAACATCCGGATGTAGATGCCATCAGTTTTACCGGTGAAACGTCAACGGGGACCGTCATTATGCAATCAGCTGCCAAAACGTTGAAAAAATTGTCTTATGAACTGGGCGGGAAAAACCCCAATATTATTTTTGCAGACTCGGATTTGGATGAAGTCATTGAAACAACCATCAAATCCAGTTTTATCAATCAAGGTGAAGTTTGTTTGTTTGGCTCTCGCATTTATGTCGAACGTCCGGTTTTGGATGCATTTATGGAGAAGTTTGTTCAAAAAACAAAAGAACTTATGGTCGGTGATCCTTTAGATCCTAACAGCAAAGTGGGAGCATTGATTTCGAAAGAACATTATGAAAGAGTATCGAGCTATCTTAAAATTGCCCAAGAAGAAAGCGGAAACATTGTGATAGGCGGAAAACGTCCGGCGGGATTGGACAAAGGTTATTATTTAGAGCCAACTATTTTCGCTGGATTGGATCGGAATTCCCGCTGTGTCAAAGAGGAAATTTTCGGTCCGGTTGTCACCGTTCTCCCCTTTGACAAAGAAGAGGAAGTGATTGAACAGGCGAATGATACCCACTATGGATTAAGCGCAACCATTTGGACGAATGATCTGCGCCGTGCCCACCGGGTGGCCAGGCAAATAGAAGCAGGAATCATCTGGGTCAACACCTGGTTTTTGCGCGATTTACGCACACCTTTTGGAGGCATGAAAAGAAGCGGAATCGGCAGGGAAGGCGGAATGCACAGCTTTGAGTTTTACACTGAATTATCCAATATTTGTATAAAATTATAAGGGTGATAAGATGGCACAAAATCAGATTCAACTGCTGTCACAGCAATTGTTGGATGCAGAGAAAACAAGGAAAGGGATCGAGCCGTTCACCAAGACATATCCACAACTGACGGAAGAAGAAGCTTATCAGATTCAGCTGCTGAACATACAAAAAAAGCTCAATGCCGGCGAGAAGATTGTTGGGAAAAAAATTGGGTTGACGTCTCTTGCTATGCAAACGTTATTGGGGGTCAACGAACCTGATTATGGGCATTTGCTGGATGGAATGATTTTAGAAAACCATGGGATACTTTCATGGCAAAAAGTTTGCCAGCCGAAAGTCGAGGCAGAAATTGCTTTTGTGCTAAAGAAAGACTTAACAGGACCAAATGTGACGGAAGTAGACGTTTTGCTGGCCACTGATTATATAGTGCCGGCATTAAAAATTGTCGATAGTCGAATTCGCGATTGGGATATTCAATTAGTAGATACAGTAGCAGACAACGCTTCCTCCGGGTTTTTTGTGCTTGGTGGAAGCCCGACTTCCATAGCAGATCTTGATTTAACAATCATTGGGATGGCTCTGTATAAAAATGGCGAATTGATAAATACAGGTGCAGGTGCAGCTGCCATGGGCCATCCGGCAAAATGCGTTGCCTGGCTTGCCAACAAATTGCATGATTATGGCATTTCATTAAAAGCAGGCGAAGTGATTTTATCGGGAGCTTTGTCCGCAGCGGTAGCGGCTGAGCCTGGAGATTATTTTCACGCCAAACTGGTCCACATAGGCGAGGTTAGTATGAAATTTGGTGATTAAAAAACAAAGGGGGCTTTCAAGTGAACAAAGTGAAGGTTGGAATTATTGGCTCCGGTAATATTGGCACTGACTTAATGTATAAGATCGAAAAAAGCGATGTTCTCGAAATGTCCACTATGATAGGAATAGATCCGGATTCAGAGGGATTGAAACGAGCCAAAACACGCGGTTACACCGCTTTTAGCAATGGAATTGAAGGGTTTTTGCAGCATCCAGAATTGGCGGATATTCTTTTTGATGCTACAACGGCTAAAGCTCACGATTACCATAATCAAGTATTAGGGAAGCTTGGAAAACAGGTGATTGATCTAACCCCTGCTGCTATAGGTCCGTTTGCTGTTCCTGCCGTGAATTTAACCGAGCATTTAGATCAGCCGAATGTCAATATGATTACATGCGGAGGACAGGCAACCATTCCTATTGTCCATGCCATTTGCCGCGTTGTTTCTGTAGAATACGCAGAAATTGTCGCGACGATCGCCAGCAAAAGTGCGGGTCCGGGAACACGAGCCAATATTGATGTGTTTACGAGAACCACGGCAAGAGGAATCGAAGTGATTGGTGGAGCGAAAAAAGGCAAGGCGATTATTATCTTAAATCCGGCAGAACCGCCGATCATGATGCGCGATGCCATTCATGCATTGGTAGAGGAAGAAGGAAAAGAAAAAGAAATCACTGAATCGATAAAAAAATTGGTAACCAAAGTTCAAGAGTATGTCCCGGGTTATAGACTGAGAACCGAACCGATATTTAAAGGCAAACGAGTATCTGTATTTATTGAGGTGGAAGGAGCGGGAGACTTCTTTCCTCCGTATTCAGGGAATTTGGATATAATGACGGCATCTGCCCGGAAAGTGGCGGAAGAATTTTCCAGAAAAAACTGTCGCATTTGCAGAAACAGTGAAGGGGGATTGAAAATGGCACATTTAACGGTTGTGGATGTGACGTTAAGGGACGGAAGCCACTCTATGAAACATGCTTTTACCGAAAAACAAGTGCGGTCGACAGCTCGTGCACTGGATGAAGCGGGAGTCCCATATTTTGAAGTATCCCATGGGGATGGTCTTGGCGGATCTTCTTTGCAATACGGATTTTCAAAAGTGAACGAAATGAAATTAATTGCAGCAGCAAAAGAAGAATGTCAGCAATCGAAAATTTCTGTTTTGCTTTTGCCGGGAATTGGCATTAAAGAAGATTTAAAAGAAGCGGTCCAAGCAGGAGCAGATATGGTTCGTGTGGCGACACATGTGACAGAAGCCGATGTTGCCAAGCAACATATTGAATTAGGGAGGAATCTTGGTTTAAAAACAGTTGGTTTTTTGATGATGGCTCATTCGGCGTCTACTTCCAAACTGGTGGAACAGGCGAAATTGTTTGAAAGCTATGGAGCTGAAGTCGTTTATGTAACAGATTCGGCGGGGGCATTGCTGCCTCACGAGGTAAAAGAGAAAATTGCCGCGTTGCGAAGCGAGCTGGGAGTGGACATTGGTTTTCACGGACATAATAATTTGTCGTTGGCTATGGCGAATACATTAGCCGCTATAGAAGAAGGAGCGACATATATTGACGGCAGTCTGAGGGCGTTGGGAGCGGGAAGCGGAAACACACAAACAGAAGTAATGATCGCAGTGCTAAATCGACTGGGTCATCAAACCGGCATTGATCTGTATAAGATTATGGACGCAGCGAATATTGTGGCAGACTATATGCCTCGTCCTCAAGAAATTACCGGAGCCAGTTTAATTTTAGGTTATGCCGGGGTATACTCCAGCTTTTTATTGCATGCTAAGGAAGCAGCAGAGCGTTTTCAAGTAGACGAAAGAGACATTTTGGTGGAGCTGGGCAAAAGAAAAGTGGTTGGGGGACAAGAAGATATGATTCTACAAGTGGCTTCGGAACTAGCATCAAAAGTGAAAACATTCATCTAGGGGGAAAGGAATTTGGATAGGAAAAAATACTGGGAATTATCGGAATTTTTAATCAATGCTGAAAAAGAAAAAAGAGAAGTCGTCCGGCTGACTTCTGAAATTCCAGACTTGACGCCTGAGCAAGCGTATCGAATTCAGGAAGAGCTGGTTAATTTGAAATTAGCAAACGGACATCGGATAATCGGGCCCAAAATGGGGCTAACGAGCTTTGCTAAAATGCAGCAAATGAAAGTCAATGAGCCGATTTATGGCTATGTTTTGGATGATATGTTGATTGAAAGCGGAGAAACCGTCTCTTTTTCCGAATTCATCCATCCAAAAGTGGAAATCGAAATCGCCTTTTTCCTTGGAGAGGATATAGAAGGCCCTAGCGTCACAAGTGCTCAAGTGATGTCGGCAACGGCTTATGTCGCACCGGCTCTTGAAATTATAGACAGCAGATATAAAAATTTTCAATTTACACTTCCTGATGTCATTGCCGATAATGCATCCGCTTCCCGTGTGGTCATTGGAAATAAGTTGACGCCTGTTTCTTCCTTGAAAACGGACTTGGAGCTGACCGGGGCTGTATTGTACATTAATGGGGAATTAAAAGCGAATGGTGCGGGTGCCGCGATATTAAATCATCCGGCCAATTCCATCGCTGCCCTTGCCAATATGCTGGCCCGCTCCGGCAAAAAGCTTCAAGCAGGAGATATCATTTTGGCAGGAGCGATCACAGAGGCGATTATGCTTGCAAACGGAGATGTTGTCCATGGAAAGTTGGATCAATTAGGGGACGTTTCCTTCGCAGTCCGCGACTAATTTTGAGGAGGATTTCAAATGCCATTTATTCAGATTCATTTACTTGAAGGCAGATCAGAAGAGAAAATCAAAGACGTGATTAAAAATGTCACAGACTGTGTCGCTGATACTTTAGATGCGCCGCTGGAAAGTATACGTGTCGTTGTGACGGAGATCCCTCCCACACATTGGGGCACAGCAGGCAAAACCAAAGCGGAAAGCAAATAAAGAACCGCAAGAGAAAGTATTCTTTTGTTCCATATCATAAAGACCCTATTGTCTTATTCAGATAAAAATGGATCGTTTTCTTTTTTAAAAGGGGGACTTTACAGTTTCTTTCTTAAGCTGCTGATTTGTAGTGAATATCAATTTCATGATGATAACCATCTGCTGCCAGTATTTATTAAGCGGTTGCATGTAATTAAAAGATCATGTTTTAACCAATATACGAATCAATAAAAAGAACGAATCGGGAATCTTGCTGAGAAAAAGCAATAATGGAAAACGACGATGAGAAGACGAGGTAACAATGAATGGATTTCTAGAAAAAGTTGACAAAGCGGAAAAATGTCAGTTTCTAACCATGTTTTTCCGCTTTTTTCATGTATTCTGAAGTTTTTTCGAAAATGGAATTTGAAAAAAGTGTCTTCACTGCTTTCATGAATTCTGTAGGATCATTGAATTTAACCAGTTTTTTCCGTCCTGTTTTGGAAAAGCGGACTCTCATCTGTTTATCCGTGACGGAAAGAGTTTGATCGCTAAAACATTGGGCGATTAATGGAGAACTATTAAACGGGGATTTTTCATGAAACGTAATTTGTTCTTTGATATCCGTTAATTTTTTCCAAGGGAGCTCCTTCAACGAAAATGCATATTTGATGATCCAGTGTTCTTCCGATTTCATTTCGAGCACGTGTGTACCCTTTGGAGTTTGTAAACGGCGAGCTCGAAAACTTCCTGCTGCCGAGGATACAGCCATCCCGTCAATCTGAATGGGGGATAGAGCAAGTTGATTGCCAAATCCGGCATCTACCAACCATAAAGAATCTCCGAGATCGAGAAGAATTAAAACATGAGTGCCATCAAGGGCCCAATGGTTTCCGTTCGAAATGGTGCCGGAAACTAATTTTACATTGTATCCTTCTTCCTTCAGTTGCAAATAAAGATATGGGTTTAGCTCATAGCACAACCCGCCCCGATATTGGGAAAATTTTTGAAAAAGAAAAGTTTCTGTGATTGGCATCGTATTTTGAGTGACGACATCAAGATTTTCGAAAGGATATTGGCTGGCGAATTGTCTCAGTGTACAGCTTATTTTCTCAACAGTGCTGTTGTTTTCAGCCCCCGGTTTTGCTGTTGCCATGTGGATCACCCCTGAACTTATTGTAGTCTTTTCAGTTTTAAACCTGCAACCATTTCACTGTTTCGTTGTTCAGACATTATTTGAAGACATGTCATCATGGTCAAAGTAGTGCAAAGATGTGAGTGGTATTGTATAATAAAAATAAATGAAAATTAATAAAAATTGTGTCACATAACAACTTCATTAGGTCCCCTCTTCAAGGGGATCATGAGGCAAAGGGGAGTCATACATGAACCTGGGATTTGGTGAGATTGCTCTTATTGTTATTGTTGCGTTGTTGATTTTTGGACCTGCTAAACTCCCTCAATTAGGAAAAGCCGCCGGACAAACCCTTCATGAATTTAAAAAAGGCATGAAAGGTATTTTGGATGATGAGGAGGAAGGAAAAGAAAAAGAAAATGCAGTCGTGAAAAATGAAAAGTCCCGATAAATCGGGATTTTTTTCTGGATGGAAAGGATGAGAATGAGGATGAGGATGAAAAGAATTTTTAGTCTCTTAACTATAGCTGTACTGCTGATTGTAGCAGGTTGTTCCGGAAAGTCGTCAGGAGGAGCGCAGGATACGGCGGGAACACAAGATAAAGCAGAAACGAAGAACATTACCGTCTCAGCGGCGGCCAGTTTGCAACCCGTTCTTGATGAGCTCATTGCCGAGTTTGAAAAAAAACATAAGGATTTTCATGTTACTGTAAACTACGGTGGTTCTGGAGCGTTAGCGCAGCAGATTTCTCAAGGAGCTCCGGTAGACTTGTTTTTATCGGCATCCGCAGATAACGTTGATCAATTAAAGGAAAAGAACCTTGTCAGCAAGGACGTTTTGTTATTAAAAAATGAACTTGTTGTAGTTGTGCCAAAAGAGGGAGCGCAATCGATTTCTGATATTAAAGACTTGGCGAGCAAAAATGTGAAAAAGATCGCCCTTGGAACTCCGGAGACTGTTCCCGCTGGCAAATACGCTGAACAAACGTTGAAATCTTTAAAATTATGGGATGATTTAGACGATAAAATCGTTTATACGAAGGATGTCAGACAGGCTCTGAATTATGTGGAAACCGGCAGCGTTGATGCAGCGTTTGTTTATAAAACAGATGCTCTGTCTTCCAAAAAAGTGAAAACGGCTATAGTAGCAGATCCAAAACTGCATGATCCTATTGATTATGAAATGGCGGTTATTAAACATAAACATGAACAATGGGCGAAAGATTTTGCTAGCTTCTTACAGGACAAGCATTGCCAAGACGTGTTTAAAAAATACGGTTATTTAATCCCTTCCAAGGAGCATTCATAAATGGCAAGTTCTTTATGGGAACCGATTTTTTTATCCCTAAAGCTCGCTTTTGGAGCAACGATTATCGTGCTTATTTTCGGTCTGGCGGCGGCAAAATGGATGACTGCCTATTCTTTTAAAGGAAAGTTGCTGGTCGAGCTATTGTTTCTTTTACCGATTGTTTTACCGCCGACAGTTGTAGGGTTTATATTAATCGTATTGCTTGGCGGAGATTCTATACTTGGGCGGGCGGTTGAGTCGATTTTCGGCCAACCGCTTATGTTTTCGCAGTGGGCTGCTCTAATTTCTGCTACGGTTGTATCTTTTCCGCTCATGTACCAATCGCTAAGCATCGGATTTCAAGAAATTAATCAAGAAATCATTCAAGCTGCCCGATTAGACCGTGCATCTTGGCTGCAAATATTAATCTATATTGAACTGCCGCTTATATGGAAAGCGGTAATGGCGGGAGTCTTTTTAAGCTTTGCAAGGGCATTGGGCGAATTTGGCGCTACGCTTATGTTCGCAGGAAATATCCCTGGAAAAACTCAAACCACCGCCATCGCCATTTATATGGCGATGGAAAGCGGGGATATGAAAACAGCGTGGACGTTGGTTATCGTGTTGATGTCGATTTCATTTGTATTACTGTTTGTCGTCCAGATGCTGAAGAAGAAATCATCTTAATATAATAGGAGAATCCTAGGTTGAATGATTCTTGTTCCTTACTGAGTTTCCGCTTCCCCCCTCGTTCCCCTGAGATTTTGCTTTCGGCTTTTCCCTTTCTTTTTTACAAGTTTCTTGGCAGAAGTTTGATTTTTCCACACGGAATGGGACATAATCATCAAGACAAAAAAACAGCAACAAGAGTAAAATCAATGAGACATTAGTCTCCAAACGGGCCGTTAAGGAGAGGAAAATCATGTAGTAATGGAAGTTTTTACTTTCAAAAGAACAACTTTTGTTGAAATTCATTATGTTATAATGTTTTTCAGCGTAAGGTGCTTTCATTGCTCCATGGACTTTTGTTTACGGCTGTAAAAATAGCCTTGAGCAAATGAAATCCGTTTGGCAGAAACATGTCACTAAAAAGAAATGGAATCAAGTAATCAAAGCTGATTTTAAAATCCTTTATGGACTAGTGTAAACAACAGGGGGAACCAAAAAAGACATGGGAACATCTTTAGATACAATGAAGAACATTTGGAGAAAATTCCATCTAACCCAAGTGTTTATTTTGCTTCTTTCTATTTGCGTTCTTTTATTACTGGGATTTGTGATCTATTTTATGAAATCAGCAGATGTCGAGTCTTTAAAAAAAGGTCTATCCCAGCAAACGATTATTTATGACAAAGACGGAGACGTTGCCAGTAAATTATCAGCTAATCGCTCAGATAGTGTGCCGATCAAGAAAATACCGGATTCTTTGCAAGACGCTGTGGTTGCGATTGAAGACCATCAATTTTACAACCATAACGGATTTTATTTAAAAGGAATGCTGAGAGCGTTTGTGCAAGATATACTGCATGGAGGAGCAGTCCAAGGCGGAAGCACGATTACGCAGCAGCTGACGAAAAACGCGCTGCTTTCACCGGAAAAAACGTTAAAGCGAAAAATTGAAGAACTTTTTCTTGCGATCCAAATCGAAAAAGTGTACAAGAAAAAAGAAATACTGGAAATGTACTTAAACACCATTTACTTTGGGCAAGGTGCATGGGGAGTACAAAATGCATCGGAAAAGTATTTTGGAAAAAATGTGCAAGATTTGAATTTGAGTGAATCAGCTTTGCTTGCCGGTCTCATTAAGGCTCCGTCCGCCCTTGATCCGTACAATCATTACGAAGCGGCCATCAAACGCCGCAACGTCGTACTGGACCAAATGGTGAAATATGGGTACATCACACAAGAAGAAGCGAATAAAGCCAAAAGTACGACCATTGTATTGAAAGACGGAAGCAAGGACCCGCTAAAAGAAAAATACCCTTATTTTGGCGATGCTGTTATTGAAGAAGCTGTCAATCGCTATGGCCTTTCTCAAAAAGATCTTTTGGAGAAAGGATATAAAATTTACACTACGATGGATCAAAATATCCAATCTCAATTGGAAAAAGTGTATAAGGAGGATTGGCTTTTTCCAAAAGGTGTACATGGCGGGGATGTTCAAAGCGCGGTCGTTATGTTAGATCCACATAATGGAGGGGTTTTAGGGGTTGTAGGAAGCCGTGGAGAACATGTATTCCGTGGTTTCAGCTATGCTACGCAAATGAAAACTTCTCCTGGATCTACGATTAAGCCTCTCGCTGTTTATACACCGGCTTTAGAAGAAGGATATCAACCAACGAGCATGCTGAAAGATGAAAAAATGAAATTTGGCGATTATGAGCCTTCCAACTATGACGGAGTGTACAAAGGAGAAGTTCCAATGTACGAAGCGGTCGAAAAATCGCTGAATGTACCGGCTGTTTGGCTTTTAAACGAGATTGGATTGGATAAAGGCGTGGATGCTTTAAAACGTTTCGGAATCCCTCTTGAAAAAGAAGACCGGAACTTGAGCATCGCTCTTGGCGGAATGTATAAAGGGGTCTCGCCATTGCAAATGGCGTCCGCCTATTCGACGTTTGCCAATGGTGGGGTTCGCCAAGAAGGACATTTTATCAGAAAAATTGTGGACCCTGACGGCAAGGTGGTAGCAGAGTGGAAAGGCGAAGGAAAGCGCGTTACAAGTAAAAAAGTAGTTGATGAAATGAATTCTATGCTGTTGAACGTAGTCGCAGAAGGAACTGGAAGAAAAGCATCGATTCCAGGGTATAAGATTGCCGGAAAGACAGGCTCTACTCAGGTGCCGATTGAAGGCGTGGATGGAACAAAGGACCAATGGTTTATTGGGTATACGCCAAACGTGGTGGGAGCTGTCTGGCTTGGCTTTGACAACAACAACGATTATTTGACCAGCAACAGTTCTGATGGAGTAGTCCCAGTATTTCGGGAGGTCATGGAAAAAACGCTGCCGTATATAAAAAATGAGTCATTTGATGTAACTCCTATTCAAAAACAAGTAGAGAAAAAGAAGAAAAAAGATTGGAAAGAAAAACTTATCGAAGAATGGAAGAAGCTTTTTTAAAGGCCCTAAAGGCCTCTTTTGAACAAAAAATCCGACGAGATAAAACCTTTCTCTCGTCGGGTTTTCTCTGTTTTCGGGAGTTTCATTTTGAAGCGGGCGGATTGTTAGGGTTGGCGCTTGCTAATGGAAAAGACGTTTTTTTGCTTTTGTCTGATTGGGATGATCGCGGAATGGGAGAGGCTTCTGCAGGAAAAGCAAGCCGAGCGAGACACCGCAGCGAGGTTCAAGCAAGCGAGGTCGTGTATCGCCTGGGTAAAACGAGTGAATTTCACGATCACCAGCTTGTTCGATATAAAGATTTACATGAAAACAGGGATGCTCCTAGGTCATTTTGACTTTTGAGACGGCAAAAAAGAAATAGTCACGGAAATTACTTTTTTTCACGATGTAGGGAAGTGATTGGTTGGGATCGTTCGTTTTGAAAGGAGAGAGAAAAGCGGATTTATCTGTCATCCCAATGGAAAGTTGAAATTTTTTAAAATGGTTTTTCCAGCTGTCCGGCAGTTTTGGTGGAGTGCTCTTTTAAAAGAACGGTGATAGAGAGAGGGATGATAGAAAAAATTTAAAAACGAGTGAAAACAAGAGAATAGCGCATTTGTAAGCGGTAACAAAATAAATGTATGATTCAAAAAAGTCAAAAAATTAACCATAAAGGTATTGACCAGAACGAAAAACAGCTGTATTATTTACCTCAATTAAACAATATTCTGATACGGCAGACCAATAAAATTATTCAAAAATTTTTCCGCCATTTAATTTCTATTTTTTAACTATCAAGGAGTGAACAAAAGTGAGTGAGCAATGGATCTATTTAAACGGCAAATTGGTAAAAAAAGAAGATGCGGTCATTTCAGTGTACGACCACGGCTTTTTGTACGGAGATGGCGTATTTGAAGGCATCCGGATGTATAAGGGAGTGGTATTTCGATTAAAAGAACATATTGATCGGCTTTACGACTCCGCCAAATCCATTATGTTGAATATCCCTAAAACAAAGGAAGAAATGACTCAAATCATTGTGGATACGCTAAAAAAGAATGAGTTGGAAGATGCGTATATTCGGGTGGGCGTTTCGAGAGGGGTCGGTGACTTGGGTCTGGATCCGAACAACTGTAAAGGACCTCAAATTATTGTCATAGCTGAGCCTCTTGCTCTTTATCCTAAAGAATTATATGAAACTGGAATTGAAATTGTGACGGTAGCAAGTCGACGAAATCGTTCGGATGTGCTTCCACCACAAGTGAAATCTTTAAACTATCTAAATAATATTCTTGTTAAAATTGAAGCACAGTTGGCTAACGCCAGTGAAGCGTTGATGTTAAACGATCAAGGTTATGTGGCGGAAGGTTCGGGAGATAATATTTTTATCGTAAAGAACGGAGTCGTAAAAACACCTCCTGCTTACGTCGGTGCACTGGAAGGAATTACAAGAAATACAATTATTGAAATTGGAAGAAAATTGGGATTTGATGTCAGGGAAGAAACGATGACGCGTCACGACGTGTATTCGGCGGATGAAGTCTTTTTAACAGGTACGGCAGCGGAAATCATTTCGGTAGTGAAAGTGGACGGAAGAGTGATTGGGGACGGAAAACCTGGTGAATATACGAAGAAATTGTTGGATGCATTCCGTGAATATGTGACAACGGACGGAGTAAAAGTGTATTCAGAAACAAGCGTTCATGCTGGTTGAGGCTTCGGAGGAGATATGGATGCGCAGTGACATGATAAAAAAAGGGATTGACCGAGCCCCTCATCGCAGCCTTTTATACGCGGCAGGGGTCAAAACAGAAGATTTAAACAAACCGTTTATCGGTGTGTGCAATTCGTATATCGATATTATTCCGGGACATGTCCATTTAAAAGAATTTGCAGAAGTGGTCAAAGATGCCATAAGAGAGGCTGGCGGTGTCCCGTTTGAATTTAATACGATCGGGGTAGACGATGGAATCGCCATGGGGCATATCGGAATGCGGTACTCCTTGCCCAGCAGGGAATTGATCGCCGATTCGGCAGAGACTGTCATCAATGCCCACTGGTTTGATGGAGTATTCTTTATTCCCAATTGCGATAAAATAACGCCCGGTATGCTAATGGCGGCGGTTCGGACCAATGTTCCTTCCGTTTTCGTATCCGGAGGGCCGATGGAAGCGGGCAGAACAAGAGCAGGAAAACCGCTGTCGCTTTCCTCGGTGTTTGAAGGAGTCGGAGCACGATTATCCGGAAGAATTTCGGAAGAAGAATTTGAGGAAATTGAAAGAAATGCTTGTCCGTCTTGTGGTTCTTGTTCGGGGATGTTTACTGCTAACTCAATGAATTCATTGATGGAAGTGCTTGGCATGACGCCTCCGGGCAATGCAACGATTGTCGCCACTTCTTCGGAGCGGCGCAGGCTTATTAAGGAAGCCGTCCAATATTTAATGGAGTTGATCGAAAAAGACATCCGACCGCGAGACATTATTACACCTGAAGCTATTGATGATGCTTTTGCCCTTGATATGGCAATGGGCGGTTCCACTAATACGGTTCTTCATACGTTGGCCATCGCAAATGAGGCCGAAATTGAGTACGATTTAAAGCGAATCAACGAGATTGCCAAGAAAGTTCCTTATTTAGCCAAAATCAGTCCTGCCTCGGACTATTCGATGCAGGATGTTCACAGGGCAGGGGGCATTAGCGCAATCATTAAAGAATTGTGTGAAATGGATGGAGTAATCCATAAAGATAGAATCACGATTACCGGAAAAACTTTGTATGAAAATGTAAAAGATGCCGAAATATTGGATGATCAAGTCATCAGAAGAAAGGAAAATCCATACAGTGCTGTCGGCGGACTTTCCATCTTGTATGGAAATATTGCTCCGGATGGAGCCGTCATTAAGGTAGGGGCTGTAGATCCTTCCATCAAGACTTTCCTTGGAGAAGCGATCGTGTTCGATTCGCAGGATGAAGCGTTGAAAGGAATTCACAGTGGATTGGTCCGAGAAGGGCACGTTGTTGTCATTCGATATGAAGGACCTAAAGGCGGACCGGGGATGCCGGAAATGCTTGCTCCTACTTCAGAGATTGCCGGAAGAGGGCTCGATAAAAAAGTGGCTCTCATAACAGATGGAAGATTTTCAGGTGCTTCCCGTGGCATTTCTATAGGTCATATATCCCCTGAAGCTGCTGAAGGCGGTCCGATTGCTTTCATTGAAAATGGAGATCAAATCTTGATCGATCTGGAAAATCGAACGATCAATGTGTTGCTGACAGAAGAAGAAATGACAGAACGAAAGAGACGTTGGGTTCAGCCTGAACCGAAAATTAAAAAAGGTTATTTGGCGAGATATTCCAAACTTGTCACTTCCGCCAGCACAGGCGGGATCATGAAAATTTAATCGATGCAAATCGATGACGAGGTAAAAGTTGCAGGAATTCCGTATTCACAGAGAGCCGGTTGTTGCTGAGAGCCGGTAATACTACCTGCAGCGACATCCCCTCTGAGTGCCGATCTGAACGGAAACTATTAGGATTGGCCGAGTATTATATACTCGTTATCAAAAAGAACAATGTGTCAGTCATTGTTCATGAGGTGGCATTCGTGAGAATGTCATGAATCAGGGTGGTACCGTGGAAAGAATACAGCCTTTTCACCCCTGCGCTATAGGATTAGTAGGCGCAAGGAGTGAAAAGGCTTTTCTTTTTGAGTCAAAAAGTCTAAAGGATGAAACCAACCAGTTGGAGGGAGAATCAATGAGGGCTAATGCAAAAGCGGAAACGGAATCTGTAACGGGGACAATGACAGGTGCAGAAATTCTGATTGAATCATTAAAAAGAGAAAACGTGGAAATCATTTTTGGATATCCTGGTGGAGCTGTATTGCCAATATATGATGCGTTATATAAAAATCCGATTCGCCATATACTGGCAAAACATGAGCAGGGAGCCATTCATGCCGCTGAAGGATACGCGAGAGTATCAGGTAAACCAGGAGTTGTCATCGCTACATCGGGACCTGGTGCAACCAATTTAATTACGGGAATTACAGATGCCATGATGGATTCGTTGCCGCTTGTTATTTTTACAGGTCAAGTCGCCACAAATGTAATCGGCTCAGATGCCTTTCAAGAAGCAGATATTATCGGCATCACGATGCCAATTACTAAGCACAATTATCAAGTTCGTAACTTGAATGACTTGCCGAAAATCGTAAAAGAAGCCTTCCATATTGCGACCACTGGCCGACCGGGGCCTGTATTGATCGATATTCCAAAAGATATCGCCAACAATGAAACACGTCCTTCTTTTGATCATACAGTGGAGTTGCCGGGATATCAGCCTACAATCGTTCCGAATATTTTGCAAATCAGAAAATTGACGGAAGCGATTGCAACGTCGCAAAAACCAGTGATTTTGGCAGGGGCTGGTGTGCTTCATGCTCAAGCTTCCGATGAACTGTTGGCATTTGCTGAGGAAACCAATATACCGGTTGTCAATACACTGCTTGGTTTAGGATCATTTCCGGCCGATCATCCTTTGTTTCTTGGAATGGGAGGGATGCACGGAACCTATACGGCCAATATGGCCATGTATGAATGTGACTTGCTCATTAATTTTGGCGCAAGATTTGATGACCGCTTAACGGGAAATTTAAAGCATTTTGCTCCAAAAGCGAAAGTGACGCACATTGATATTGATCCAGCAGAAATCGGAAAAAATGTCGAAACGCATATCCCGATAGTAGGCGATGTAAAAGAAGCCTTGAGCCAATTGTTGAAAGAGGATAAGGAAATTCCGGAAATCAATGAATGGCTTCTTCACTTGGAAAAATACAAACGTGATTTTCCGCTTTGGCTTTCAGACGCTGAGGAGGGAATTTCACCACAGCGTTTAGTGAAAATGATCCATAAGTTTTCGAAAGGTGAAGCGATTGTTTCAACAGATGTGGGCCAGCATCAAATGTGGGTTGCCCAGCATTATGGATTTGTCCGTCCGAACCGTTGGATCACGTCTGGAGGACTGGGAACGATGGGATTTGGTCTTCCGGCAGCCATTGGAGCGCAGTTTGCTGAAGAGGAAGAAACGGTGGTGGCGATCGTTGGAGATGCCGGATTTCAAATGACGCTTCAAGAATTAGCGGTCATAAAAGAATTCGATTTGCCTATAAAAATTTTCATTTTTAACAATCAGGCGTTAGGAATGGTTCGGCAATGGCAAGAAGCCTTTTATGAAGAACGTTATTCCCAATCCTTAACTCCTGTGCAGCCTGACTATGTGAAGCTTGCTGATTCATATGGCATTCGCGGATTTAAGGTTTCAACCGAAAAAGAAGCGGAAGAAGTCATTCGCGAGACATTCAATGATCGCCAACCGGTATTAGTCGACTGTCGAATCAAGCCGATGGAAAAAGTATTTCCTATGATAGCACCGGGAAAAGGACTACATGAAATGATTGGGGTGAAACCATGAGGCGAATTGTGACCGTATCAGTGTTAAATCAAAGCGGAGTTTTGAATCGAATCACCGGTCTTTTTACAAGAAGACAATTTAATATTGAGAGTATTACGGTTGGACCGACAGAGGCGGAAGGAATTTCAAAAATGACTTTTGTCGTGAATGTAGAAGATGACAGGAAAATGGAGCAATTGACTAAACAGCTGAATAAACAGATTGATGTTTTGAAAGTTTCCGATATCACTGATCAAGCGATCGTCATTCGAGAACTGGCATTAATCAAGGTTATCAGCACTCCTCAAACACGAGGAGAAATCAAAGGAATTATTGAACCTTTCCGGGCAACGATCGTCGATGTAGCAAAAGACAGTGTTACCGTACAAATTGCTGGAAATTTTGAAAAAGTAGAAACGATCATTGATTTGCTTCGCCCATATGGGATTAAAGAAATATCCAGGACCGGGATCACGGCATTGCCGAGAGGTTCACAAAAATCAGTCACTGATTTCAAGCAATATACCATCTTAAATTAAACAGGAGGATGAAAAAAATGGTAAAAGTATATTATAACGGAGACATTCAAGAATCAGTTTTAAATGGAAAGAAAATTGCTGTCATTGGATATGGTTCCCAAGGCCATGCTCACGCTCAAAATCTTCGAGACAGCGGCTATCAAGTGGTGATCGGACTTCGTCCAGGTAAATCATGGAAACAAGCGGAACAAGATGGTTTTGACGTAAAAACGGTGAGAGCCGCAAGTGAAGAAGCCGATCTTATTATGATTTTACTTCCTGATGAGCGCCAGCCGGAAGTATACAAAAATGAAATTGAACCGGCTCTGTCTGCTGGAAAATCGCTTGTATTTGCTCATGGATTCAATATTCACTTTCGTCAAATTGTACCGCCGAAAGATGTAGATGTCTTTTTGGTTGCGCCAAAAGGGCCCGGACATTTAGTGAGAAGGACATATGAAGAAGGCGCTGGTGTTCCGGCTTTGATCGGCGTTCACCAAGACGTAACAGGGGATGCTAAAAATTTAGCGCTTGCCTACGCAAAAGGAATTGGTGCGGCTCGTGCCGGGGTTTTGGAAACTTCCTTTAAAGAAGAAACAGAAACAGACCTTTTTGGAGAACAAGCAGTATTATGCGGGGGAATGACTTCATTAGTGAAAGCTGGATTTGAAACGCTTGTAGAAGCTGGATATCAGCCGGAAATTGCTTATTTTGAGTGTTTGCATGAATTGAAGCTCATTGTGGATTTAATGTATGAAGGCGGATTGGAAAATATGAGGTACTCCATTTCGGATACGGCACAGTGGGGGGATTTTGTCTCCGGACCACGAGTCATCAATGAAGAAACGAAGAAACGGATGAAAGAAGTATTGAGCGACATTCAAACCGGGAAGTTTGCGAAAGGATGGATTTTGGAAAATCAATTGAACCGTCCTGAATTCAATGCCATTAACGAACGGGAAAACAATCATCTGATTGAAGTAGTGGGCAGAGAACTTCGAGAAATGATGCCATTTGTCAAAAAACCATCAAAGAAGGAAGTGGGAGCCGGTGCGAAAAATTGAAATCTTTGATACGACATTAAGAGATGGCGAGCAATCAGCTGGAGTGAATTTGAACACATTAGAAAAAATAGAAATCGCTAAACAATTGGAAAAGCTGGGAGTCGACTGCATTGAGGCAGGCTTCCCGGCTGCTTCTAAAGGAGACCTGGAAGCAGTAAAATTGATTGCCGATACGATCCGCGACAGTTCCGTTACCGGATTGGCTCGATCTACAGAAAGTGATATCGATGCTGCTTGGGAAGCCCTCAAGGATTCTGAAGAACCTCGCATCCATATTTTTATTGCCACTTCACCCATTCATATGAAGTATAAACTGAAAATGTCTCAAGACGAAGTAGTGGAAAGAGCGGTTCGGGCTGTTTCCTATGCGAAGAAAAAATTCCCGAAAGTTCAATTTTCGGCAGAGGATGCCTGTCGCTCAGACCGCGAGTTTTTAGTCCGTATTCTCAATGAGGTTATTCAAGCCGGGGCGGAGATCATTAACATTCCAGATACGGTTGGCTACATTACGCCGCAGCAGTATGGAGAATTGTTCCAATTTTTAAGGAATAATTTACGGAATATTGACAAAATTACTTTATCTGCTCATTGCCATGACGATCTCGGAATGGCCACGGCTAATTCGCTTGCCGCGATTGAAAACGGAGCTAGTCAAATCGAAGGAACGATCAACGGCATCGGGGAACGAGCCGGTAATGCTTCACTTGAAGAAGTAGCTGTGGCTCTTCATATACGGAGCGACTATTATCAAGCGAAAACGGGTCTTGTTTTAAATGAAATAAAGCGAACGAGCGATCTTGTCAGCAAATTGACCGGAATGATCGTGCCGGCCAATAAAGCGGTAGTGGGTGATAATGCCTTTGCTCATGAATCAGGCATTCATCAAGACGGGGTATTAAAAGAAAAAACAACGTATGAAATCATTACTCCTGAACTTATTGGCGTGAATTCAAACCGATTAGTTCTGGGCAAACATTCCGGCCGCCATGCTTTCAGAAATAAAGCCATTGAATTGGGCTTTGAATTGACCGATGAAAAATTGAATGAAGCCTTTACAGTATTTAAAGATTTGGCGGACAAAAAGAAAGAAATTACAGATGCTGATTTATTCGCCATTCTTACGGATAAACAAACGGAAACGGAAATGAAATATACATTGAACCGCGTACAAGTTCAATACGGCACTGACAATATTCCAACAGCGACGATTGCTGTCACGCTGGCGGACGGTTCACAAGTGAGCGAAGCCTCTACAGGATCGGGAAGTGTGGAAGCGATCTATAACACGATTGAACGGATTTTCGGCCGGTCAGTAAAGCTATTAGACTATAAGATCAACTCGGTTGGAGGGGGACGCGATGCTCTTGCCGATGTCTATGTCCGAATTTCTTGCGATGGACTGGAAACAAGCGGAAGGGGAACAGCACAAGATGTGTTGGAAGCCTCAGCCCGTGCATACTTAAATGCCGTCAATAGAATTCTTTCGCTTGAAAGTTTAAAAGCGATCCAAAAAGCAAATGTGTCGATTTAATTTACTGGAGGGGTTGAAATGAAAAAGAAAATTGCGGTTCTGCCGGGTGATGGAATCGGCCGAGAAGTGGCAAAAGGAGCAGTCGAAGTGTTAAAAGCGGTTGGCGGTCGGTTTGGACATGAATTTGAAATGGAATTTGCCAACATCGGAGGGGCTGCAATTGATCAAGAACAAACACCTCTTTCGGAAAAAACGATTGATCTCTGTAAACAAAGTGACGCCGTATTGCTGGGAGCGGTGGGAGGTCCTAAATGGGACTCCCTCCCCGGCCATCTGCGACCGGAAAAAGGACTGTTAAAGATTCGGAAAGAACTTGGTCTATTTGCTAATTTACGCCCGGTAAAAGCCTTTCAAAGCCTTCTTTCTTCTTCTCCTCTGAAAAAGGAAATTGTTGAGGATGTCGATTTAATGATTGTCCGGGAACTGACAGGCGGATTGTATTTCGGAAAACCGAGCGAGCGGCGGGGAGAAAATCAAGAAGTGGCTGTTGATACTTTGCTTTATACAAAAGACGAAATAAAAAGAATTGTAGACAAAGCGTTTCAAATCGCTAAAGTAAGAAGGAAAAAAGTTGCATCCGTTGATAAAGCAAATGTGTTGGAATCAAGCCGAATGTGGAGGGAAGTAGTGGAAGAAACAGCTGTCCGCTATTCGGAGGTGGAATATGAACACATGTATGTTGATGCAGCCGCTATGAAGCTTATTCATAACCCGAAAGACTTCGATGTAGTGGTCACGGAAAATATGTTTGGAGATATTTTAAGCGATGAAGCGTCTATGATTACCGGCTCTTTAGGCATGCTGCCGTCGGCCAGTCTAAGGGAAGACGGATTCGGGCTTTATGAACCGGTTCATGGATCAGCACCTGATATTGCAGGACAGGATAAAGCCAATCCGTTGGCGATGATTTTATCTACTGCTATGATGCTGAAATATACTTTTGGATTCAATCATGAAGCAGAAGCAATAGAACAAGCGGTGGACGATGTATTAAAGGATGGATATCGAACGTTTGATTTACGCCATACGGGAAGCCGTGTAGTGGGAACGGAAAAAATGATTGATCTGGTTGTGAAGCGAGTTCAAGAAGATCGTGCGATTGCTTCTACCATGGCTTAACAGATTATGAATCGATAGCAATTGTCCATGTACATAGAGACTGTGGAAAGAAGCGTTTATTTGACCTAGTTTCCATACCAATTCATAGAGGAGGGACAGCCATTGCAGCCGAAGACAATTATTGAAAAAATATGGGAACAGCATGTGGTGCATCGTGAGGAAGGAAAACCGGACTTATTATATATTGATTTGCACTTAGTACATGAAGTCACATCTCCTCAAGCTTTTGAAGGACTCCGCATGAAAAATCGAAAAGTGAGACGGCCCGATCTGACATACGCTACGATGGATCATAACGTTCCTACGATGAACAGACATATTGTAAACGATCCTATTTCAAAAACGCAGATGGAAAAATTATATGAAAACTGTAAGGAGTTTGGCATTGAATTGGCGGATATCAACCATCCGGATCAAGGAATAGTCCATGTGATCGGTCCTGAGCTTGGGTTGACGCAGCCGGGGAAAACCATCGTATGCGGTGACAGCCATACTTCTACTCATGGAGCATTTGGCGCTCTCGCATTTGGAATCGGGACAAGCGAGGTCGAACATGTATTGGCGACTCAAACTCTTTGGCAAGCAAAACCAAAGACGCTGCAAATCAAAGTGAACGGGAAACTGGGATTTGGCGTGACGGCCAAAGATTTGATTTTGGGCATCATATCCAAATTTGGAATTGATGCCGGAACCGGCTATATTATCGAGTATACGGGTGAAGCCATTCGCAAACTTTCCATGGAAGAACGGATGACTGTTTGCAATATGTCCATTGAAGCAGGAGCCCGTGCCGGTCTCGTTAGTCCGGATGAAGTGACATTTAATTATTTAAAAGGTAGAAAGTATGTTCCAAAAGGCGAGGAATTTGAAAAATTAGTGGAATATTGGAAGACATTGGCGACGGATGAAGGAGCTGTTTTCGACAAAACGCTCGAAATTGATGCTTCAGAAATTGAACCACAAGTGACGTGGGGAACAAATCCTTCGATGGGTACAGGAATAAGTGGAATTGTTCCTTTTCCTGAAAAATTCGAAAGAGCACAAGACCGTGAAGCGGCGGCAAGAGCGATCGAATATATGGGGTTAAAGCCGGGAACGAGAATGGAAGACATTCCGATTGACTATGTTTTTATCGGATCCTGTACTAATTCCAGGCTGAGCGACTTGCGGTCAGCAGCAGAGGTTGTCAAAGGGCGGAAAGTCCATAATGGCGTGAAAGCGATTGTTGTACCTGGTTCTCAGTCTGTCAAAAAAGCAGCTGAAGAAGAAGGGTTAGATCGAATTTTTACAGAAGCAGGATTTGAATGGCGTGAATCCGGATGCAGCATGTGTTTGGCGATGAATGAGGACATTGTTCCAGCAGGAAAGCGTTGTGCTTCCACTTCTAACCGAAATTTTGAAGGGCGCCAAGGAAATGGTTCTAGAACCCATCTGGTCAGCCCTCCTATGGCAGCGGCTGCAGCCATAGCGGGAAGATTTATGGATGTTCGCAAACTAACTGGAATTTATCAATAGGAGATGTAGCCATATGGAACCAATCAATAAGTTTAATGGGATTGTTTGTCCTCTGAATAGAACGAATGTCGATACGGACCAAATTATACCGAAACAGTTTTTAAAGCGAATTGAGCGTAAAGGCTTTGGCCAGTTTTTATTTTATCATTGGCGTTTTGACGACGACGGCAATGTGAGGGAAGATTTTATTTTAAACGATCCTCAATATAAAGACGCCAGTATTTTAGTGGCAGGAGAAAACTTTGGTTGCGGTTCTTCCCGTGAACACGCTCCGTGGGCTTTAATGGATTATGGCTTTAAAATCATTATTGCCCCCAGCTTTGCTGATATTTTCTATAATAATTGTTTGAAGAACGGACTATTGCCGATAAAATTAACGGCAGAAGAGGTGTCTCTGCTGTTGGAAAAAGCATCAGAACCTGGCTACCGTCTCTTTGTGGATTTGAAAAACCAGCATGTGACGGATCGAAAAGGATTTTTGGCTACGTTTATGATGGATCCTTATTGGAAGGAAATGCTGTTAAACGGATGGGATGAAATTGCCGTCACTCTTAATTTAGAAGATGAAATTCGAGCTTATGAGGAGAGAAGGGAAAAAACAGTACAGGCGAAATAGGCCTAATCTTCATCATCGAAGTGATGACAAAAAAAGCTGCCGGGGGTTGGCCCCGGCAGCTTTTTCGTTTATGTGCGCCCGGCATGGGTGTAATCTATAGGGTGAAAGTCCCGAGCTGCGAAGGCAGAAGTAGCAGTTAGCTTAACGCAAGGGTGTCCGTGGTGACGCGGAATCTGAAGGAAGCGGGCGGCAAACTTCCGATCTGAGGAACACGAACTTCATATGAGGCTAGGTATCACTGGGTGAGTTTGCACAACAAAACAAAGCCCTTTCTGCCGAAGGTGATACAGAGTAAATGAAGCAGATGGATGGAAGGAAAGATTACACTCTTACCCGGGGAGGTCTGATGGATACGTGAAGTAGCCTTCATAACCTACTTAGTGATAAGTAGCTGAGCCATCAGAAGTCAGCAGAGGTCATAGTACGAATTGGTCTAGAACAATTCGGAAGGACTGAACAATTAAGAGAGAATAGCCCTTTGCATTCAGTGTGTCATGTTGAACACAGAAAACGTAGTACCTCACTTGAGGAAGGAAACGGTGAATCCCGTGGGGGACCTCTTGGAGGGTGGAGTGACCACTGGCATAAGAAGATAAGCTATTCACGGAAGGAAGAATAACAATGCTTTTGAATCAAATCCTGTCACGGGAGAATATGCTTTTAGCTTTACAAAGAGTAGAAAAGAACAAAGGTAGCCATGGAGTAGATATGATGCCCGTACAAAACCTACGTCAGCACATAGTCGAAAACTGGATATCCATTAAAGAGGCAATTCTCAAGGGTACCTATGAACCAATGCCTGTTCGAAGAGTCGAAATCCCGAAACCTGATGGCGGTGTTCGGTTACTAGGTATTCCAACCGTAACAGACCGTTTGATTCAACAAGCAATGGCCCAAGTATTATCGAGGATATATGACCCTATGTTCTCCGAACATAGTTATGGGTTTCGTTCAAATCGAAGTGCTCATGACGCAGTTAGGAAAGCAAAAGGCTATATCAGAGATGGTTATAGATGGGTAGTAGACATGGATTTAGAAAAGTTCTTCGATCGAGTGAATCATGACAGGCTGATGAGTACATTAGCCAAGACTATTAAAGAAAAGCCACTATTGAAGCTAATCCGCAAATATCTACAAGCTGGTGTCATGATTAATGGTGTGGTATCTAGGACAGAAGAAGGGACGCCGCAAGGTGGCCCCCTAAGCCCTTTACTTTCGAATATTGTACTAGATGAACTAGACAAAGAATTAGAGAAAAGAGGGCATAAATTTGTTCGTTATGCCGATGACTGTAATATTTACGTGAAGTCAAAACGGGCTGGTGAAAGAACCATGGCTAGTGTCAAACGATTTATTGAGGGAAAACTTCGTCTAAAAGTCAACGAGAAGAAATCTGCGGTTGACCGACCATGGAAACGAAAGTTTCTAGGATTTAGTTTTACACCTTCAAAAGAGCCAAAAGTTCGGATTGCCAAGCAAAGTCTAAAACGAATGAAGAAAAAGGTGCGAGAAATCACGTCAAGAAAAATACCATACCCAATGGAATATTGGATTAAGAAACTTAACCAATATCTACTTGGATGGTATGGATATTTTGCATTAGCAGACACAAAGAGTATCTTTGAAGATTTGGATGGCTGGATTCGACGAAGACTCCGGATGTGTTTATGGAAAAACTGGAAGACCTCAAAGACCAGGATACGCAACCTCATAAAACTAGGAGTTCCTGAATGGAAAGCTTATGAATGGGGGAACAGTCGTAAAGGTTATTGGCGAATCTCAAAAAGTCCCATATTACACAGAACCCTTGGAAACTCCTATTGGAGTAACCAAGGGCTTAAAAGTCTACAGAAACGTTATGAATTCTTGCGTCATTTATCTTGATTGAACCGCCGTATACGGAACCGTACGTACGGTGGTGTGAGAGGACGGGGGTTAATCACCCCATACCCGTCAAGTTAGCGGTATAAAATTTTTTAGGATGATACGCATGTTCGAAAAATCAATCAAAGGATGAAGAGAAAACCAAATGCTGGGCATGCCAAATAACCCTCAAGAAGAGGGTTATTTGGCATTTATATCCATGACCCACACTACCATATCCCCAATTTCTTTAAAAGATCCGATACCGTTTCCTCTCCTTTCCTTCGGTCTTTCCTCGCGTGTTTCCTTAACAGAGACAGGAGAGATGGAAGGGCGGTTTCCATCGCTTGGGGATGCAAAAGAAACCGATGCCAATACGATTGGAGGATATTAAGCGCTTTCCATTCACTGATCTCGATTCCCTCCCGTTGATGCCAATACCTTCGGGCTTGGAACAGAAGAGTCTGCGTGACTAAAATGGCAATCAATGTCCCATATAAGTGGCATTCGAATCGTTCCTTCTTCATCTTTTTGACACGGTCAAGATCAAATAAGGATTTCCAGCCCTTAAATAACAGCTCCACTTGCCAGCGCAGCGAATACAGCTCATAAACTTGTTGCGCATCAAACGATTCTTGTGGTAAATTGGTCAGTAAGATGTGATATTTCTTTTGTTCAAGGGTTTGGCGTGACAGCGCCTTCCCTTTCTTTTTTTCCTTTTTCCGCACGTACGCCAGCCGTTTTTCCCATTCTTCCGCCGTGAGACGGCGAAAAATCAGACGCGGAACATACAGGCGTTGGTGTCCGATATACACGTGTTCCACTTCCACGGCTTCCCCCTCGCCCAATCGATTTCCTATCGATTCCCAATCCCATTCGTGCCACTCCCCGTCCTGCTTGATATAGACTTTGATATCGGAACGCAACCGGGTAATATAATAAGCACCTCGAGCATCAATCTCCGCCAGCGTGGCGAGTGAAAAAAACCCCAGATCCCGAATGCAAAGGTCATTCGGTAAAATCGTGTGCTGGGTATGATAAGCAAAACGGGCATCGGAATCATTGGCCTGTTGGACGCACAGCTGAAGACAGGTTCCCGATAACAGCTCATACTCAAATTGGATTTTGGCGCCAGATGAAACCGAACCTTGATAGTCCTCACCATAGTCGGTCGGAAGTAAAAAACTGGTAGAGTCTAAGATCCGCAGACGGGTGAAACAAGCGCGATACGTTTCGGTGATGGAAGAGAGTGCCGGACGTTGATGCATCAGGAGAGTAAAAAAGACCTCTTTTAAAAACGCCACGGCACGAGGCGTAAACCGCTGATTCAGTCCTTCATTCGAGAGAGAGCAATCATGCCAGAGCGCCAAATCGGCACACAACCGCTGAAGCGACTGACAGGCGAGCGATCCGTCTCCCCAAGCACATAGCGTCAGAAAGGCTTCCGCTGTTAATGAACGCTGCCGCTGAATGAATCCGACTTTCCGTGCCAGACGAGTCAGTTCTTCATAGGAGAAGAGTTGACGAATCGTTTTTATCCATGCCTTCATCTTTTTTGCCATCAAAAAATAATCCTTTCCAACGATGATTTTCGTTAGAAAGGATACCATGTTTTTGGCGCTGAAAAAAGATCAAATTCTTAACTTGATGGCTATGGTTAATCACCCCCTCCTACTCGATTTATTCCATGAGAAAATAGGATTCTTTCTTAAATCATGATGAGCCTTTTTTCAATGGTTATCCTATTTGCATGTATAATAAATGGAACAAGGGTTCTTTTTATGTGAAAGAGGCCGAATGCAAAACAGAAAGAAGGTTGCAAACGAATGAAATTGTTTTATGACACGATCCCTTATTCAAAGGAACGGTTTTTTCGGAAATTTTGCCGATTAGTAAAGGCAAAGTCGCATTATGCTTTGCTGGAAAGTGGATGATCCGGCCGATACAGCATCGCTGGAATTGAACCTTTTGCCGTGATTGAAGGGCAACAAAATGGGATTCAGGTGACAATGAATGGCCGCGATAAATGGATGGAAGGTCAACCGCTTCGAATGATTGAACAATGGCTGCGACCTTATAAACTGGATCCGGCTCCGGGACTGCCTGAATTTCAAGGCGGATTAATAGGCTTTATAAGCTATGATTATGCTCGCCTTATTGAAAAATTGCCCCATTTAGCGCAAGATGATCTGGACCTTCCGCTTATATATTTTTATTTTTTTCGAGAATGGGTCGTTTTTGATCATGAAACGAATTGTCTGTGGGTGATGACATTAGCTGAATCTGAGGATAGTCGTTATGGTTTGGATACGTGGAAGGAAATGTGGCAATCCGAACTGAAGGAAAGCGAAGAGATCGAATCACCTGTTCCTGCTATTTCGGGAAAAGATCTTGAAGTGTCGCTGTCGGAAAAAGAATTTATTCATGCAGTGGAAAAAATTCAAGAATACATTGCCAGCGGGGATGTCTTTCAAGTCAATTTGTCCGTTCGCCAAGCGAAAATGCTGCATGTCCCGGCTCTTGAAGTGTACAAAACATTACGCAGCATCAATCCTTCTCCGTATATGGGATATATACACTCCAACGATTTTCAAATAGTATGCGGATCTCCGGAGTTGTTGGTGAAAAAGACCGGACAAAGGGTAAAAACGCGTCCGATTGCCGGCACCCGTTCTCGAGGAAAGAACGAGGAGGAAGATCAGATTTTGGCGAATGAATTGCTCGGAAACGTGAAGGAACGAGCGGAACATGTCATGCTGGTGGACTTGGAACGAAACGATTTAGGACGGGTATGTCAGTACGGCACTGTTCGGGTCAATGAATTGATGACGATCGAAAAATATTCCCATGTCATACATCTAGTATCTGAAGTCGAAGGGATATTGGCAGAAGAAAAAAATGCTTTTGACGTGATTGATGCCGTTTTTCCGGGAGGGACGATCACAGGTGCACCGAAAGTTCGGACGATGGAAATCATAGAAGAATTGGAGAATGTTCGCCGAGGAGTTTATACAGGATCGATCGGCTGGATCGGGTTGAATGGCGATATGGATCTTAATATTGTGATCCGGACGATGATTGCCAAAAATGGAAAAGCCTATGTGCAGGCTGGGGCAGGTATTGTTCTGGATTCCCGACCTCAATATGAATACAAAGAATCATTGAAAAAAGCGGCGGCACTATGGAAGGCAAAAGAAATGGCAGAAAAAAAGGAGGCGCTCACATGATTTTAATGATCGATAATTATGATTCCTTTACTTATAATCTCGTTCAATACATAGGGGAGTTAGGAGAAGAGATCATTGTAAAAAGAAACGATTGTCTCTCGATTGGCGATATAGAAAACCTTTCTCCTGATTTTTTAATGATTTCACCTGGGCCCTGCACGCCAAATGAAGCAGGGATAAGTTTGGAGGCTATCCGCTATTTTGCAGGCCGTATTCCCATTTTTGGAGTTTGTCTCGGACATCAAGCGATAGCGCAGGCTTTTGGCGGAAACATTATTCGGGCAGAAAAACAAATGCACGGAAAAACATCTGCCATTTTTCACGACGGCCGCACTATCTTTGACGATGTTCCTAATCCGTTTCGAGCCACTAGATACCATTCGCTTATAGTGGATAAAGACTTTCTTCCGGACTGTTTTGAAATCTCGGCATGGACGGAGGAAGGGGAGATTATGGCGATACGTCATCGATCCTATTCGATAGAAGGTGTCCAATTTCATCCAGAATCGATTTTAACGGAATTCGGTAAGCAGCTTCTGTCCAATTTTTTCAATACTTATCGAAAGCAGGAAGCGAACGGGGGACTGACAAGATGATCGTCTATCTCAATGGTCAGTTTATAGAAAAAGAAAAAGCGATGATCTCGCCGTTTGATCATGGATATTTATATGGTCTCGGCGTTTTTGAGACCATTCCTACATATTCTGGTCATCCTTTTCTTTTAGATGACCATCTTGAACGCCTTAATGAAGGATTAAAAGAATTGCGTATTCGTGCATCGATTACGCGGAAAAAAGCGTTGGACATTATTCAGGAACTTTGCCGACGCAATGGGCTGCCGGATTCGTCGGTGCGTTTGAATGTTTCGGCGGGACTCGGAGAGATGGGAATGCAAATCGAACCATATCATCGACCTACTATTTTCGTTTTCCAGCGGCCCTTCAAGCGTCTCCATGCCATGAAAGAAAAAGAAGCAGTCTTATTAACATTGCCGAGAAACACGCCGGAAACGGGAAAACGATTAAAATCTCACCACTTTCTGAATAATGTGGCCGCAAAATGGGAAATGGGAAGCAATGGAGAACAAGAAGGCATTTTTTTGACGAAAGAAGGGCATTTAGCGGAAGGCATTGTATCCAATTTTTTTTGGGTAAAAGAGGGAACGATTTTTACTCCTTGTTTACAAACAGGAATTTTAGATGGTGTCACGAGACGATTCATTATGAAATTGGCTGAGCGACTTCATATTCCGGTGCAAGAGGGATATTTTTTCCCGGAAGAATTGGATCATGCAGAAGAAATCTTTTTAACCAATTCCATTATTGAAATTGCTCCAGTTCGAAAAATGGGAGATCGTTTTTATCCGGGAATCCGAGGAAAATACGTGCGTACACTTTGGGAGGAATACCAGCGTTATTCCTCTTATTTATGGTCAGCAAAAGCATTATCCGTTTAAGTAGTAGAATAATCTTTTTCGACATTTGAACACAAGGCTAGGGAAAAGAAAGATCGGGTTTTGGAAGCTGTGTTTAAGAATAGCGTATCTTGAAAGATCTGATAGAAAATTTGCAATTGCATAAAGGGAGCCAAAAACAGAATTTGATGAAATTTTTTAAAACCAAAAAATTGACAGAATTCTTATGATAAGACTATGATAAAAATGGTTTAACAGTTAAAAAGAACGGTCATGTTAGGAGGATGGGAAATGGAGTATCGTATTGAAAAGGACACCCTTGGCGAAGTGAAGGTTCCGAAAGACAAATATTGGGGTGCGCAAACAGAAAGAAGTCGAAATAACTTTAAAATTAGTATAGAAAAAATGCCTCTTGATCTCATTTATGCTTATGCTCATTTAAAGAAAGCAGCGGCTGTTGTGAATCATGAGTTAGGAAAATTAAGCGCTGCCAAAAAAGAAGCTATTGTGCAAGTATGCGATGAGATTTTAGAAGGAAAATGGGATGAACATTTTCCGTTGTCTGTTTGGCAAACAGGAAGCGGCACTCAGACGAACATGAATGTCAATGAAGTTATTTCTCATCGCGGGAATGAACTGTTGCATAATGAAGAAACGATTCATCCAAACGACGATGTCAACATGTCTCAAAGTTCAAATGACACATTTCCTACAGCCATGCATATTGCCGTGTACAATGCCTTTCAAAAACGGCTTGTCCCTGCGTTGCAGCAATTAAAGGCCACACTGAAAGAAAAAGAAGTTCAATACATGAAATTGATCAAAATCGGAAGAACTCACTTACAGGATGCTACACCATTAACGTTAGGGCAAGAAATTTCAGGTTGGCGGACCATGTTGGAGCGGACGGAACAAATGCTGAAAGATTCCTGTGCCTACATTCTAAATCTGGCTATTGGGGGAACCGCCGTTGGAACAGGAATCAACGCCGACCCCACATTTGGCCCCAAAGTGGCAAAAGAACTGGAGAAACAGACAGGATATCCGTTCCGATCTTCTGATAATAAATTTCATGCTTTGACAAGCCATGATGAAATCGTTCACTTCCACGGTGCATTGAAAGCGTTGGCGGCGGATTTAATGAAGATCGCCAATGATATTCGTTGGCTTGCAAGCGGGCCGAGAAGCGGACTGGGAGAATTGACGATTCCGGCTAATGAACCGGGAAGTTCGATTATGCCAGGAAAGGTAAATCCTACTCAATGCGAAGCAATTACCATGATAGCGGCTCAAGTTTTTGGCAATGATGCTACAATTGGATTTGCCGCCAGTCAGGGAAATTTTGAATTAAATGTTTTTAAACCGGTTATTATATATAATGTTCTCCAATCCATCCGATTATTGGCAGACGGAATGGTTTCTTTTGAAGAGAAATGTGTCCGTGGTATAGAAGCCAATCAAGAAGTGATCGATAAATTAATGAATCAATCTTTAATGTTGGTCACGGCCTTAAACCCATATATCGGTTATGAAAAAGCAGCCGAAATTGCAAAATTGGCGTTTAAAGAGGGGACTACATTAAAAGAAGCCGCATTAAAAACTGGATATGTAACAGAAGAACAGTTCGATGAATGGGTGGACCCATCCAGAATGATTCATTTGTAGGCGAAAGCCTTAAGCTAGTTATGTTCTTTTTTTAAAAGAAGGTCTATGATTTAGTGAAAGGTTACTTAGTTGACTTTAATCGTTAATGGAAGAAGGAGAGGCATCAGAAAAGATGCCTCTCCACAGCCATATCCTATTCAGTTATTGTTGTTGACCTTGGTAACCGCTGATTTGTTGTTGAGCTAAAGAAACCAAACGTTTTGTAATTTCTCCCCCTACAGAACCGTTAGCGCGGGAAGTCGTATCTGCTCCAAGATTGACTCCAAATTCTTGAGCGATTTCGTATTTCATTTGGTCGATAGCTTGTTGAGCGCCTGGTACTACTAATTGGTTGCTGCTATTGCTTCTATTTGTTGCCATTTTAAGTTCATCTCCTTATTGTATTTTTGGGTTAGGCTGGAATTGCACCAGACTAAAGGAATCAATTTTCCTTTCCGCTTGGCTAACCCGAGATGTTGTGAATGAATGTTATGATTGGCTGGCTGTACTAGTATTATGTTTCGGTTTTTTTGTATTATTCGAAGATCGGCAAGGTAGTTATTTCCTTTTAAAAAAGGAGAAACCCGCTTCTTTATCAAAACGTGCCGACTCCTGAAACGAAGATCCCTCCTACAATTGAGTTGCCGACGACTCGTCTATTGCGGCGGGATCTTCTTTGTTAAAATTATTGGTTCGGAGGTTCTTCTTCTACGAATGGATGGGCTTCTTCGATATTCGCCCTATTTCCATGCAAATGAACTGATCCTCCGGAAAGCCCTTCATTAATCATGCGATCCACATCCAAAAATAATTCATCTTTTCCTTCAAAGTTGGTATCCGGCAAAAAGGATGCTTCCTGTTTTTTTATTCCCATTTTCATCTCCTCCTTAGTTTTTATTTTTCCGAAGAAGAAGGAAGAATATTCTTTTGACCAGACAAACCTATTTTTTTCCGGTACTTCGATCTTCATGTTTCGCGCATAATCAGCTGTTGGCTGCAGCGATCTATATGAACGCAGAAAATAGAAATAAGGCACTTTTCAACAGATAAAGTGCCTTAATAAATGGAAGATGCGTTTTTTCTTATCGTGGGAAAAAACTTCAATCATCCTTTTGCGCCTTCAAAATTTGTTTTTTCGAAAAATAATTGCGTTATATGTTCTAATCGTTTCTTTTCAATTTCGATTTCGTCAAAACTCATCGGTTTTGCATTGACTTCAAATAATACTAATTCTCCTGTCTTTTTTTTGCCGATATCCATTGAAAATTCCCCGAAAAAATCAAACTCTTTAGAAAGTTGATGGCCGCAGGCGTTGGCCAGATTTGAAATTTGTTTTTCTAATGCCGGGGAGGCAAGATGTTGAAAGGGTATTCGTTTTCCGCCGTTTGTCGTATGTGTGGTAATCTGCTGCTTGGTTGATACTCTGACTCCGATACCAGTAACGATGTAGTTTTTGTTTTGATAGTGGACAAGAACGCGAAAATCGTATTTATTTCCATTTATTTTTTCTGTTTCCACCGCTTCTTGAAGAATATATTGTCCTGTCCATTCCTCTTTTCTGTCAGCATAGCACGATTCAATGGAAGGATATTGACGTTTTTGATGTACATTTTGGCAAGTGACGGCTCCGTTTTCCCCAAGTATTAACAAATCAATTCCATTTCCTTGAGAAAGGGATCGATGTTTTGCGTACAACCGTTTTTTTTTCTGACAAAAAGGATTGAAACGAGTCCAAATTTTGAAAGGGACGGGTTTCTGGTAAATAGTCGGATAAAAATTTATCTTTCTTAAAGGCCTGGTATACTTCCCATTTATTAAGATAAGAAGGATTAAAAAAAGGAATGCCTTTATTTCCCAGAATGCGAACGAAATTTTGAAAGGAGCGACTTTTTTCTTTTGCTCTGCTCGGCATTCGATTGTAGACTAAATCGGGAAAGGGGAACCTGGCATCGACCCAAGTTTCTGATTCTATGTGATAAATGGAGCCGTCGATAAAATTATCGTTGATTCCATCGAGGCAAAAAATAAAAGAAAGCCCCCCTTTTGCCTGCAGTGCCATTTGTATGTTTTTAAAAAGCGGGATGTTTCCATAATAAGTGCCGTCCGCTGCACAACCGGTTAAAATTCCAACCAATGGCCCGATTTTTCCTTTTTTTGGAGTAACGGTAAACTCTTTTTCCGTTTTATTGCCATTTTTAAGAGGATGCAACTCGTCGGAACCAAAAATAAAAAAGGTGTGATCGGAATTATTGTGGTGCCATTTTTGATGATCGGCATCATAATAAATGTTCATAGGAAAGCTCCTCTTCATCCAAAATGGATTTTTCCATCAAGTAAACACTAAACAGTAAAGACATTTTGCGAGTTAATTGCTCGAATTTTTTTAAATCTGGATGAATAAAAATGGATCTTCCAGGTTTGGAATTGACTTCAAAAAACCATACTCGTCCTTCTCGATCAATTCCAAAGTCGAATCCGATTTCGGCTACGATTCCGTCTATTTGAGTGTCCACCGCTTGAGAAAGCGTTAGGGCGGCCTGTTCTAATTTTGACTGGTAAGTTTCCAATAAAGCTGGTTCCGGAAAAATTTCTTCTAAGCTTTTTACTTCTCCGCCGTTTTTTAAATGGGTTGTCACGCTTCCTTTTCCGGCTACTTTGGCGGCCATTGCGGTCACTTTCCATTGTCCGTCCAAATCCTTATTGGTGTGGACGCGAAAATCAAGCGGTCTATTGTCATGGCGTAAAAGAGAAATTCCTTGCTGTAAAAGCATTTGCGGGAAAGTCCGTTTCGAAAAACGAGAAGAAACAAATTCATGCAAATTCTTGACTTTTAGCAAATGGTTGCCTTTTTGGTCATGAAAGCGGCAGTAATAAACTTGGTCCTTATCCTGTATAAATTGGTAGATCCCTTTTCCTGAACTGCCGTTCATTGGCTTCAAATAAATATTTTTCCAACGATTTAGCATGGCTTTTAATTGGTCTATGGATGTGAAAACTTCTGTTTCCGGCAGATATGGCTTGGCATCCTTATTTTGTTTCAAATATTCAAAGATTTCGTGTTTATTGAAGAACCCCGGGTTATACCAAGGAATTAAATAATCCGTTTGCAGTTTTTTCTTGGCTTTTCGGTAAGAAGGATTTTTTTCGCTTCTACGGTTCGGCAGCCGGTCATAGATGACGTTTGGAAAGGGAAATTGGTTGATCTTCCATTTATTTTCCGAAAAGTAATAGCCGAAAATGATCCCGCTGTCCCAGTCGATTTGCTGTTCCCCGAAAACATACGTAATCACACCCAAGGAGTCTTGCAAGGAGAGCAGTTTTGCAAAAAACTCTGTTCTCTTGCCTATTGGCCTAAGAGGGAAAGGGGTGAATCCAGATGAAAAAATGCCGATTAAAGGACCAATGATATACGTATCTCCGGATATAAATAAGTGACACGATTTTGCTTGAGATGGGACCAACAGTTTTTCTGCAAGAGCAGAACTAATGGATAGGATATTCCGTCTGTTCATATGGATGTTGGACAAATTTTCTTCTACTTTCGTACCAAAACAAATTCTGATTTTTTCAGACGGAGGTTTTTGCAAATCTTTTGGGAGATAAATAAATTCTTTCTCATCTTCTACGATTTCGAGACGATAGAATTTTTTCATTAGACCACCTCATGAAGAATTTTTCGTATAACGAACGAAAGTTTGCTTCAGTCATTTCATTCATCACGGTTCTGTTCATCAAATTCCATTCTTTCTCTCCACTTTTTTCCGGAAATGTAAAAAATAGACATCGCGGACGGGCGAAAAGTGTTCGTATGAATGGCTTCTTTTTTGGACGGTTTTGAATTCACCTCAATGAGCCAAATTTTCCCCTTTTGATCGATTCCGATATCTACTCCCAATTCGAAAAAGTTTCCATCTGAACGCTGATGTACAGCTTGCGCCACCTTTACAGCAAGTTGTATCATCGTTTGATATATATGAAAAAAATCGGTCGGGAAAAATTTCTTTAAGATGGTTTTTGGTTTTTCCAAATGCCCTCCTTGAGAAATATTGGAAACAATTGCTTTGTTTTTCCCGGTTCGAGCGACAATGGATGTTACTTTCCAGCCATGATCGCCTTGCCAATGGCAAAGCAATCGAAAATCCAGCAAGCAATCTTGTGGCGTAAGAAGGTCAATTTTTTTTGAATGAGAAACGAAGAGGGGTCTAACGAGTGGAATAGTTTTGTTAGAAAAGGTTGGATTTCCATGGTTTCATCCATATCAAGCATTTCTCCGGTTGATCGGATGAACATTTTTCCATCTTTTTGTTCAGCATAAATAATGTCTTTACCTTGGCTTCCTTCGATCGGTTTTATATAAACCGGTGAATTTGCCAGCATTTGCAAAAGAGAATCTTTCGTTAAAAGTTTTGTTTCTGGCAGATAAGGACGGATATCGTCACTCTCTTGAAGAAGCTCAAAAACTTTCCACTTATCCAAAAATGATTCGTTAAAAAAGCAAATGTGGTGATTCTTTACTACTCTCTTAACGTTTCGAAACGCACGAGAAGTTTCTTTTTTTCGCGAGTGTATTCGGTTGTAGATGACATCCGGAATCGGAAGGGTTTCTTTTTTCCATTCATGTTTTTCTTGATAATAGCCTTTTTCTTTATAAAAGTCGTTCAAGTTGGCAACATACATAAAGCCGCCTTTTTTTCGGAATATTTGATCCACTTCTTTGCAAAACTCTTCAATAGAAGGAAATTGTATGTTTCCTTTTGAGCCTTTTATTTCCGTTAAGATGGCAATCACCGGACCTAAAAAAAGCGTGGCCGAATCCGCCGCAAAGTAGCCTTGCCATTTTCGCTCTAAAAAGATTAAATTTCTTTTACCGTCGTTTTTCATTTGAAACCAACTCTCATTGGTCCGTTCCGCATCTTGTTTTTTAAGATCGAACTTCCAATGGCCTACACATAATTTCAATGGATTTATGTTTAAGGCTTCAGTTGGAATAAACGAAATTTGGACGGATTTTTCATCTTGCCATTGTTCTATTTTTACATGCAAGTCGAAAAACATACGCGATTCCCCGTTTGCACTTTTTCCGTGTGAAATTTTATAATGAAGCAATGGGCAATTGCTGATGTTTTCATCGTATGAAGGAAGAGCGTAAAAGGTTCATATGTCGAAAACTCGGGAAGGAGATACGAAATGTCAGGTTCTTTACTTGTATTATTTATGGTCATAATCGGAGCCGTTATTGGCGGAATTACGAACGCCATTGCCATTTTAATGCTGTTTCGCCCTTATCGCAGTCTGTATATCGGGAAATGGCATATTCCCTTTACACCCGGATTGATTCCGAAACGGCGAAAAGAAATTGCTTTTCAGCTTGGGAAAATGGTATCCGATCATTTAGTTACGCCACAAAGCATTCAAAAGAAATTTCAAGATCCGCAATTTCTTCAAGATATGACCTCGCTCGTTCAACAGGAAGCAAAACGATTGTTCACTTCAGAAAAAACAATCAAAGAATGGATGGAATTGGCCGGGGTGCAAGATCTGGAAAAGCGATTGGAAAGATATCTGAAAAAGAAAATGGAAAAAACGATTGTGGAAATGGGGAATTCTTATTCAAGCCAGACTATTAAAGATGTCCTTTCGCCTGAAACGATTCGAAAGTTGGAAGAAAAACTCCCGGATGTGAGCGCCTATATTTTACAACATGCAATGAACTACTTTTCAAGTTCGGATGGTAAACAAAGAGTGAAAAAAATGCTGGATGACTTTTTGGCGGAACGAGGCATGATGGGAAGTATGCTTCAAATGCTTTTGGGCAATTCCTCGATTGTCGATAAAATACTGCCTGAAATGATGAAATTTTTACGCAATCCAGGGACGAATGAAATACTTCTTTCTATCATAAGGGCTGAGTTTGAAAAAATGTTGGAATGGAAATGGGAGCGTATTTTGTCGGAATGGCTGGATAAGAACACGGTAGAGAAAGGAACGGAATTTATCGTTCATCAGTTCAACACAGAAACATTTTTTCAAAAAACACTCTCTGATCTGCTGAATTCTTATGAAGAAGAAATTTTAAAGCAATATATCCCAAGGCTAGTTGAAAAAGCAGCCCCATTTTTTTCGAATCGTATCCAAACCATTATAGAAAAATTACGGATCGCGGATATTGTCCGTGAAGAGGTAGAGTCTTTTTCCCTCGAGCGTATTGAAAAAATGGTGATTGAAATAGCTAATAAAGAATTAAGGGCTATTACTTATTTAGGTGCATTGTTGGGAGGAGTCATCGGCTTGCTGCAAGGGTTTGTGACGTTGCTGGTTCCATAAGAAATCAAAGTTGTCAGGAACATTCTCGCTTTCTAGTTCATAATTTGCTATAGTTGAGTGGCAGTTTTAGTGAAAGAAAATATAGAAAAAACGGCTGATGGCAATATTGTTGTCCTATTTACGGGTGGATGGCATAGCCAAACAGGAGGAGGGTCCTGCATGGAAAATCTTTATGAGAATGCTCGAGGCTTGGAAAAAGCTTTGCGTCAAAGCGACGAATATGTGAATTTAAAAAAATTATTTTATGCAGTGAATAATGATGAATCAGCAAGAAATTTATTTGAGAACTTCCGCAATATTCAAATGCGTTTGCAGGAAAAACAAATGATGGGGCAAAACATTTCAGAAGAAGAAGTGATTCAAGCACAAAAAGCGGCAGCTCTTGTTCAGCAGAACGGAAAAATTGCACAATTAATGGACGCAGAACAGCGGATGAGTACGGTTATTAATGAACTGAACAAAATTATAATGAAACCGCTCGACGAATTATACGGACCGTTCAACGGATAAAGAAAAGAGCGGCTGATGGTTTTCGCATAGAAATATCGATAGTGGGGGATTTTTTATCCTCCACTATTGTGATTTGTTCTTTTTATATGACGAATCAAAAAGAGAAACCTTATGGGATTGTCATTGTCTTCATGTAGTTTCAATGAAAAAAAGTAAAAAAATTATTGACTTATTATAATATAGGTGCTATTATTCTATATGTCACTTCGATGGTAAGTGAAAGTTCAATAGAATTTAGCGATTGAACAATGATTGCCATACTATGAAAGATACGATGCGATGATCCTTGAAAACTGAACAAAACGAAGCGTAAACCAATGTTTCAATAGAAACAAGCCTAGTCAAATTTCTTTTTGGAGAGTTTGATCCTGGCTCAGGACGAACGCTGGCGGCGTGCCTAATACATGCAAGTCGAGCGGACTTTCAAGAAGCTTGCTTTTTGAAAGTTAGCGGCGGACGGGTGAGTAACACGTGGGCAACCTGCCTGCAAGACGGGGATAACTCCGGGAAACCGGGGCTAATACCGGATAATACCTTCCTTCGCATGAAGGAAGGTTGAAAGGCGGCGCAAGCTGCCGCTTGCAGATGGGCCCGCGGCGCATTAGCTAGTTGGTGAGGTAACGGCTCACCAAGGCGACGATGCGTAGCCGACCTGAGAGGGTGATCGGCCACACTGGGACTGAGACACGGCCCAGACTCCTACGGGAGGCAGCAGTAGGGAATCTTCCGCAATGGACGAAAGTCTGACGGAGCAACGCCGCGTGAGCGAAGAAGGTCTTCGGATCGTAAAGCTCTGTTGTCAGGGAAGAACAAGTACCGTTCGAACAGGGCGGTACCTTGACGGTACCTGACCAGAAAGCCACGGCTAACTACGTGCCAGCAGCCGCGGTAATACGTAGGTGGCAAGCGTTGTCCGGAATTATTGGGCGTAAAGCGCGCGCAGGCGGTCTCTTAAGTCTGATGTGAAAGCCCACGGCTCAACCGTGGAGGGTCATTGGAAACTGGGAGACTTGAGTGCAGAAGAGGAGAGCGGAATTCCACGTGTAGCGGTGAAATGCGTAGAGATGTGGAGGAACACCAGTGGCGAAGGCGGCTCTCTGGTCTGTAACTGACGCTGAGGCGCGAAAGCGTGGGGAGCGAACAGGATTAGATACCCTGGTAGTCCACGCCGTAAACGATGAGTGCTAAGTGTTAGAGGGCTTCCACCCTTTAGTGCTGCAGCTAACGCATTAAGCACTCCGCCTGGGGAGTACGGCCGCAAGGCTGAAACTCAAAGGAATTGACGGGGGCCCGCACAAGCGGTGGAGCATGTGGTTTAATTCGAAGCAACGCGAAGAACCTTACCAGGTCTTGACATCCTTCGCTACCTCTAGAGATAGAGGGTTCCCCTTCGGGGGACGGAGTGACAGGTGGTGCATGGTTGTCGTCAGCTCGTGTCGTGAGATGTTGGGTTAAGTCCCGCAACGAGCGCAACCCTTGACCTTAGTTGCCAGCATTCAGTTGGGCACTCTAAGGTGACTGCCGGTGACAAACCGGAGGAAGGTGGGGATGACGTCAAATCATCATGCCCCTTATGACCTGGGCTACACACGTGCTACAATGGATGGTACAAAGGGTCGCGAAACCGCGAGGTGGAGCCAATCCCAAAAAACCATTCTCAGTTCGGATTGCAGGCTGCAACTCGCCTGCATGAAGCCGGAATCGCTAGTAATCGCGGATCAGCATGCCGCGGTGAATACGTTCCCGGGCCTTGTACACACCGCCCGTCACACCACGAGAGTTTGCAACACCCGAAGTCGGTGAGGTAACCCTTACGGGAGCCAGCCGCCGAAGGTGGGGCAGATGATTGGGGTGAAGTCGTAACAAGGTAGCCGTATCGGAAGGTGCGGCTGGATCACCTCCTTTCTAAGGAAGAAGAAAAGCAGAGGCGACTGTTCAGGTGCGACAAGCACAAGACAGCTTGCGAGGAGGTAGTATTTCAACCACCGCAGCAAGATGGATTGTGACCTCGAGCACCTAGGAGCCGGAGCTGGACAGATATCAATTGTACGCTTTCGTTTTGTTCAGTTTTGAAGGATTTCATCCTTCGCACTTGTTCCTTGAAAACTAGATAGAAGAAAGAAGCAGCATAAACCGAGTATCGCCATCTAGGATAGAACCAACATGGTTAAGTTAGAAAGGGCGCACGGTGGATGCCTTGGCACTAGGAGCCGATGAAGGACGGGACTAACTCCGAAAAGCTCCGGGGAGCTGTACGTAAGCGTTGATCCGGAGATTTCCGAATGGGGAAACCCGCTGCCCGTAATGGGGCAGCATCCTTGCCTGAATCCATAGGGTAAGGAAGGCAACCCGGGGAACTGAAACATCTAAGTACCCGGAGGAAGAGAAAGCAACAGCGATTCCCTGAGTAGCGGCGAGCGAAACGGGAACAGCCCAAACCAGAAGGCTTGCCTTCTGGGGTTGTAGGACACCAATGGTGGAGTCACAAAGGAACGAGGTAGACGAAGAGGTCTGGAAAGGCCCGTCAGAGAAGGTAACAACCCTGTAGTCGAAACTTCGTTCCCTCCCTGGTGGATCCTGAGTACGGCGGGACACGAGGAATCCCGTCGGAAGCTGGGAGGACCATCTCCCAAGGCTAAATACTCCCTAGTGACCGATAGTGAACCAGTACCGTGAGGGAAAGGTGAAAAGCACCCCGGGAGGGGAGTGAAAGAGAACCTGAAACCGTGTGCCTACAAGTAGTCAGAGCCCGTTTACGGGTGATGGCGTGCCTTTTGTAGAATGAACCGGCGAGTTGCGATCTCATGCGAGGTTAAGTCGAAAAGACGGAGCCGCAGCGAAAGCGAGTCTGAACAGGGCGCATGAGTATGGGGTCGCAGACCCGAAACCAGGTGATCTACCCATGTCCAGGGTGAAGGTGAGGTAACACTTACTGGAGGCCCGAACCCACGCACGTTGAAAAGTGCGGGGATGAGGTGTGGGTAGGGGTGAAATTCCAATCGAACTTGGAGATAGCTGGTTCTCTCCGAAATAGCTTTAGGGCTAGCCTCAAGGGAAGAGTCTTGGAGGTAGAGCACTGTTTGGACTAGGGGCCCTCATCGGGTTACCGAATTCAGACAAACTCCGAATGCCAGTGACTTATCCTTGGGAGTCAGACTGCGAGTGATAAGATCCGTGGTCAAAAGGGAAACAGCCCAGACCGCCAGCTAAGGTCCCAAAGTATACGTTAAGTGGAAAAGGATGTGGAATTGCTTAGACAACCAGGATGTTGGCTTAGAAGCAGCCACCATTTAAAGAGTGCGTAATAGCTCACTGGTCGAGTGATTCTGCGCCGAAAATGTACCGGGGCTAAACGTATCACCGAAGCTGCGGGTGGACACCTTCGGGTGTCCGCGGTAGGAGAGCGTTCTAAGGGCAGAGAAGCCAGACCGGAAGGACTGGTGGAGCGCTTAGAAGTGAGAATGCCGGTATGAGTAGCGAAAGAAGGGTGAGAATCCCTTCCACCGAATGCCTAAGGTTTCCTGAGGAAGGCTCGTCCTCTCAGGGTTAGTCGGGACCTAAGCCGAGGCCGACAGGCGTAGGCGATGGACAACAGGTTGATATTCCTGTACCACCTCTTTTCCGTTTGAGCGATGGGGGGACGCAGGAGGATAGGGTAAGCGCACGGTTGGATGTGCGTCCAAGCAGTGAGAGGGGCAGCGAGGCAAATCCCGTTGCCACTCACCTCAAGCTGTGACGGCGAGGGAAATATAGTACCGAAGTTCCTGATTCCACACTGCCAAGAAAAGCCTCTAGCGAGGAAAAAGGTGCCCGTACCGCAAACCGACACAGGTAGGCGAGGAGAGAATCCTAAGGTGTGCGAGAGAACTCTCGTTAAGGAACTCGGCAAAATGACCCCGTAACTTCGGGAGAAGGGGTGCTTTTTGGGGTGCATAGCCCCGAGAAGCCGCAGTGAATAGGCCCAGGCGACTGTTTAGCAAAAACACAGGTCTCTGCGAAGCCGTAAGGCGAAGTATAGGGGCTGACGCCTGCCCGGTGCTGGAAGGTTAAGGGGAGCGCTTAAAGCTTTGCTTGAAGGTGCGAACCGAAGCCCCAGTAAACGGCGGCCGTAACTATAACGGTCCTAAGGTAGCGAAATTCCTTGTCAGGTAAGTTCTGACCCGCACGAAAGGCGTAACGATCTGGGCACTGTCTCAACGAGAGACTCGGTGAAATTATAGTACCTGTGAAGATGCAGGTTACCCGCGACAGGACGGAAAGACCCCGTGGAGCTTTACTGCAGCCTGATATTGAATTTTGGTACAGCTTGTACAGGATAGGTAGGAGCCTTAGAAACCGGAGCGCCAGCTTCGGTGGAGGCGCCGGTGGGATACTACCCTGGCTGTACTGAAATTCTAACCCGCACCCCTGATCGGGGTGGGAGACAGTGTCAGGTGGGCAGTTTGACTGGGGCGGTCGCCTCCTAAAAGGTAACGGAGGCGCCCAAAGGTTCCCTCAGAATGGTTGGAAATCATTCGCAGAGTGCAAAGGCAGAAGGGAGCTTGACTGCGAGACCTACAAGTCGAGCAGGGACGAAAGTCGGGCTTAGTGATCCGGTGGTTCCGTATGGAAGGGCCATCGCTCAACGGATAAAAGCTACCCCGGGGATAACAGGCTTATCTCCCCCAAGAGTCCACATCGACGGGGAGGTTTGGCACCTCGATGTCGGCTCATCGCATCCTGGGGCTGTAGTCGGTCCCAAGGGTTGGGCTGTTCGCCCATTAAAGCGGTACGCGAGCTGGGTTCAGAACGTCGTGAGACAGTTCGGTCCCTATCCGTCGCGGGCGCAGGAAATTTGAGAGGAGCTGTCCTTAGTACGAGAGGACCGGGATGGACGCACCGCTGGTGTACCAGTTGTCTCGCCAGAGGCATCGCTGGGTAGCTATGTGCGGAAGGGATAAGTGCTGAAAGCATCTAAGCATGAAGCCCCCCTCAAGATGAGATTTCCCATTTCTTCGGAAAGTAAGATCCCTGAAAGATGATCAGGTAGATAGGTCCGAGGTGGAAGCGTGGTGACACGTGGAGCTGACGGATACTAATCAATCGAGGACTTAACCAAATGAAAGAGCGAGATCGGTGAAACTGCTTCTTCTATCTAGTTTTGAAGGAACAACAATCGTTCCGACAACTTCATACCGTCTGGTGGCGATGGCGAAGAGGTCACACCCGTTCCCATCCCGAACACGGAAGTTAAGCTCTTCAGCGCCGATGGTAGTGAGGGGTTTCCCCTTGCGAGAGTAGGACGCTGCCAGGCAAACAATAACCCGACGAGAAAAAATATTTTATCTCGTCGGGTTTTCTCTATGTGCGCCCGGCATGTACATGAACTATAGGGTGTAAGTCCCGAACCCCGAAGACAGAAGTAGAGGTTAGCCAAGAGCAAGGGTGTCCGTGGTGACGCGGAATCTGAAGGAAGCTGGAGGCAAAACACCGGACCGAGGAACACGAACCTCATATAAGGCTAGGTATGATGGAGTGAGTTTGCATAACAAAACAAAGCTCTTTCTGTCGAAGGTCATATCGAGTAAATGAGGCGGATAGATGGTGTGAAAGTGCATGTACTTACCCGGGGAGGTCTGGCGGATAGGTGAAGTACTCTTCATAACCTACTTAGTGATAAGTAGCTGAACCGTCAGAAGTCAGCAGAGGTCATAGTATTAGTTGGTCTAGAACAACTAAGAAGGACCGAACAATTAAGAGAGAATAGCCCTTGGTATTCAGTGAGTCATGATGAACACAGAAAACGTAGTACCTCACTTGAGGGAGGAAGCGGTGAATCCCGTGGGAGACCTCTTGGAGGGTGGAGTGACCACTGGCATAAAGAGAACAGCTATTCACGGAAGTTATAAAGACTTGCGTCAATTATCTTAATTGAACCGCCGTATACGGAACCGTACGTACGGTGGTGTGAGAGGACGGGAGTTAATCGCTCCCTCCTACTCGATTTTGGGACCTTCTTTCTAAAGCAAGCGGTTCTTTTACGCTTGTTTCAGAAAGTTATGGGAGATGGCAGCCAGCCCCATATTCGATGTTCACTTTGGTCAGCCCATGCAAAATCTCGGAACGACCGATTAGCTTTGATGAATGAAGTATCCAAGATTGAATAGGTTTTCTGTCCCGATCTGAACAATTGTAACCGGCTTCAGCAGTCCGTTTTTCATATGATCTTCTTTCATCCGCATAAATGGAAAAGGTGATTTTTTTGCATTTGTCTAAGTTACATTTTACTGCGATGATCGCGAAATTGGCGAGACTCCTGCGAGAAAAGCGAGCCAGGCGAGACCCCGCAGCGAGGAACGAGCGAGGAGGCTCGCGGATCGCCCGCGGAAAGCGAGTGAATTTCGCGATCATCAAAAAGGCGGTGCCCCTGGGTCATTTTGCCTTGGCTGCCAGTCTGTTCATTCATAGCGAGCGGGAATAAGTTCTAATTCTGCTTGTTCCTTCATAAAAGTATAAAGAGACGGTTCGATAATAAGGGGGAACATCGATGGTCTATCGTTTACTGGCGGTAAACATAGATGGAACAATACTTCAGGACAATGGCCGTTTAAATAAGATGACGAAAGAAGCAATTGAATATGCGCAAGAAAAAGGAATTTATATTTGTTTAGTATCGGGAAGACATTATCCTTCCGTAAAAAAAGTCGCTAAATCGCTGAAAGTAGACAGCTGTTTAATTGCTCATCAAGGAGCTTTTGTAGCAAAGCAACTCGATAAACCAATCTTATTGAAACGAATTCAAGAAGATATTACGTATGAACTCACCCGTTTTTTAGAATCCTTTCATTGTCGTATTTGCTTATCACATGAAAAATTTTCTGTCAGCAATAAAATGGATTTGCCCGATTCTCTAGTTGGAAGAACGGTTTGGCAGCGCACGAATAATCGTATGCTATACCCTCAATACTTTGTGGAGTCTGTAAGCAACTATTTGGAAAAAGAGCCGGTCTCTCCTCCTAAAATGGAAATCATTTTTCAGAATCCTAGAGATTTGGAAGATGCAAAAAAAGCGATAGAAGGCATGTATGATGAAGTGGCTGTCATCCGCACGGATCAAAACCGTTTCGATATTGTCCCAAGCGGGGTGTCGAAGTTTCAAGGACTGGTGTACTTATGCGAAAGAATAAATGTTTCGCTAAAAGAAGTGGTCATGATTGGGTCTGGCATCGACGATTTGCCTCTCTTGCACAATGCAGGTCTTGGGGTTGCCATGGGCAATGCTCCTGATCATGTAAAAGAAGCTGCTGATTGGGTGACAAGATCCAATCAGGAAAATGGGGTATCTTATGTCGTGAAAGAGTTATTTAGGAGACAGCGGCCGATCCGATTTTTAGAAAAAATGGATCACTTAAAATAAGTCGCATCTTTCATCGCCCTTGTTTCGACAAAGGGCGTTTTTTTATGGCTAATAGTATATGGGAATTATTCGAGATTTTTCAAATGAGGAAATATGGATTTGTTCTGTTTTATCTGTAGGCTTTTAGGTGAACAAATGGATGGATCCTTGACCGATGGACGATTCATTCAGTAAACTAAAAAATAGTTTACATATTGAAAGGTGATACGATTGAATATTCTTGTGACAGGCACAGTAGATGAACGTTTGCATAGACCTCTTCAACTAATTGCCAATTTATTTTTTGAAGAGACCGATATTCTTTTGGAAGAGGAGAATCTTCCCGACGAGATCCTCAAAGTGAAATTGGATATCCAAGCCAATTCAGTCATAAAAGTAAAAATGGCTTTATCGGCGCCAGACTCCGCGAAGATCTATCAATCTTCAGTAGAAAAAGCGGCGGATCCAACCCAAACGGAAAAAGAATATTTTAAGCAAGTTAAAAAGGCTGTATCGCACGCATTTCTTGAAGTGCTGCAACAATATACCGGAATCCGGCAGCAGTGGGGATTTTTAACCGGCATTCGTCCAACAAAGCTGCTCCATAAAAAATTGCGGAGCGGGATTTCTAAAGAAGAGGCTCATGAACAATTAAAAAAAGAGTATTTAATTACGGATGAAAAGATTCAATTAATGGAGAAAATTGTGGATCGACAACTAACGATTGTCCCTGATCTTTATCATTTGCAAAATGAAGTGAGCATTTATATTGGCATACCGTTTTGCCCAACGAAGTGCGCTTACTGTACTTTTCCTGCTTTTGCAATCCAGGGAAAACAAGGGAGAGTGGCTTCGTTCTTAGGCGGTCTTCATTATGAAATGGAGAAAATCGGCCAATTTTTAAAAGATAACGGTATAAAAATCACAACGATTTATTATGGAGGAGGCACGCCAACTTCGATCACCGCAGAGGAAATGGATCTTTTATATGAACAAATGTATCGATCATTTCCGGGGGTTGAGAACGTAAGAGAAATTACCGTTGAAGCAGGCAGACCCGATACGATTACGCCAGAAAAACTTGAAGTGCTAAAAAAATGGAATATTGACCGGATCAGCATCAATCCGCAATCTTACATTCAAGAAACGTTGAAAGCCATTGGCCGCCACCATACAGTGGAGGAAACGATTGAAAAATTTCACTTGGCTCGAAGCATGGGAATGAATAATATCAACATGGATTTGATTATCGGTCTACCTGGTGAAGGAGTGCGGGAATTTCAATATTCATTAGATAAAACAGAAAAACTAATGCCAGAATCTCTGACGATTCATACCCTATCGTTTAAACGTGCATCGGTCATGACCCAAAATAAAGACAAATATCCGGTGGCAAGCCGGGAAGAAGCAGAAGAAATGATGAAATTGGCCCAAGACTGGACCGCAGCGCACAACTATGTTCCTTATTATTTGTACCGGCAAAAAAACATTTTAGGGAACCTTGAAAATGTCGGATATGCCTTACCGGGGCGAGAAAGCATCTATAACATTTTGATCATGGAAGAAGTGCAGACTATCATTGGATTAGGATGCGGGGCAGCAAGCAAATTTATCGATCCGGAAACTGGAAAAATTGAACGTTTTGCTAATCCGAAAGACCCGAAATCGTATAATGAACGTTACGAAGAATATACAGAAAAAAAGCTTCAGATTTTACAGCAGCTTTTCTGCAAAAAACAGCCTGCTTGATAAGGCTGTTTTTTGATTTGCATGGAAAAACATGATGGAGACTTGCGGGAGAGAACTATTAACATCAAGGCAGATTGATGAAAGAATCGATAGAAAGTCATGCTGAATTTCAAAGTTGAAGAAGTTTAGCCTTCTCATAGAGTTTCTTTTTTATGAGTGAAACAGCAAAAGTTTTCCTGCTGACGATGTGCATCGGTGCGTGTAATCGGAAAAGCCTTTTTCCTTTAGAATTTGGCTGCCTTTTTCTTTAGCCTCATGGTCGTTGGCTGCTTCAAACGTATCATCTAATAACTTTTCACCATTTTTTTGGAAGACAGTCAGCGTATATTCTTTCACGGCAGAAACCTCCCAATATTCACCTAATTAAAAATAAGAATATTTAAAATATTTTGTTTAAACATTGTAAACGATTCTCGCTTATTTTTCAATGGATAAGTTTTTGAATATATAAATTGAAATAAAGGTTTTCTCCCGTTCCACGGCGAATAAATACAAAGAGAAAATAGGGGAACGGAGAGAAAATATGATGCCAAATCACAAAGACGAGATCGAAAAGTTGTCCACTGCCATGAAAGAAGCAAAAAGTAAACGAGCATATGAACGCTACCAAGCGATTTATCTTCATTTGCAGGGATATACCAAAGGAGAAATCGCAACGATTATTGGTCGATCCAAGAAAACTATTTATAACTATATTCATGCCTACGCCCAGCGCGGTCTTGATGGACTGGAGATGAAATACTCACCTGGCGCCCCACGTCGATTGACCCCTGAGCAGGAAAAAGAGCTGGCTTTGATCATTGAACATCAGCTCCCCGTAGATGTGGGATTCGAAGCAAAATATAATTGGACGCTTGCGATAATCGCTGAACTCATTCAACAAAAGTGGGGGCCAACATACACGCTTCGCGGAACAAGTGACATTCTGCATCGGTTAGGGCTAAGCTATACGAAACCGACCTATACACTAGCCAATGCCGATGAAGAGAAACAAAAAGAATTCGTCGAAATCACCTTCCCTGAAGTAAAAAAAAACTGGTAGATGGGAACATCGCCCATGTCCTCTTTCAAGATGAGTCGATGATTCGTGATTACCAAGCGATTCAAAAAACATGGTTTGTCAAAGGAAAACAACGAATCATTCCGACGTTTGGAAAACATCAAGGGCTGAAGCTGATTGGCACGTTGAACTACGAAACAGGGGAAGTGTTTTGCATCGAAGAAGAATGCTATGACGCGGAAACATTTCTTCGATTTCTTCAACTTGTGTTAGAACGCTATCCCACAGGCAAAATAGTGATGATTTTAGATAACGCTCGAATTCACCATGCCAAACTCATTCAGCCATTTTTAAAAGAACACGAAGATCGGTTAGAGCTCGTCTTTTTGCCACCATACAGTCCGCAATTGAACTTGATTGAAGGGCTATGGAAATGGCTGAAATCAGACGTGATTTACAACGTGTTCTATTCGAGTGTGCAAGAAATTAGAAAGAATGTCCAAGCCTTTATTCAGCGAATCAACCAGAAACCAGAACAAACGATCGATCGTTTGTGTGTTCAGTTGTAAATCTTTAATTCAACTTATATAGATTGTCGGATAATCTGTCTCCTTTGCAAATTGGCCAAAATATCTTTCAGTTTTCACTGTGATGAGGCTAGATTTCAATAGAAAATCTTTCATAATAAAAGTATAATGAAAGAACATACATTCGATTTTTGGCTTGGAGGGAATGCCATCGTGAAACAAATTCGATTTATTCATACGGCGGATCTGCATTTGGATAGTCCGTTTATCGGTTTGGAACAGCGCCTGCCTCCGGAGTTATTTGCAAGAATACGAGAAAGTACTTTTCGTTCTTTTCATAGAATCATAGATGAAGCCATCAAAAGAGAAGTGGATTTTGTTCTTGTATCGGGTGATCTATTCGACGGTGAAGACAGAAGCATTAAAGCACAGGCTCGGCTGCAAGCAGAAATGAATCGATTAAAACAGCATGGCATTTCTGTATATATTCTTCACGGAAATCATGATCATTTAAACGGCCAATGGGTGTCGCTGAAATTGCCATCCAATGTTCATGTTTTTTCTTCTCAAGTAGAAGCTATTCGCCATCAGACAAAAGCGGGAGCGATTGTTCACTTGTATGGATTCAGTTATGATAAACGCCATGTATGGGAGCGGAAAATAAACGAGTACCAAAAGCAAGACGGAGCGGATTTTCATATCGGTTTGCTTCACGGTTATGAGGAAAGCGGAAAATCAAGCCATCAACCTTACGCCCCATTTTCAGTCAATGATCTGCTGGAAAAACAATTTGATTATTGGGCGCTTGGACATATTCATCAAACAAAGATTTTACACAAAGATCCTTATATTCTCTATCCCGGGAACATTCAAGGACGTCATCGAAAAGAAATTGGAGCGAAAGGCTGTTATCTCGTTGAATTGGATCAAACCGGAACGCGCCTTGAATTTATTGAAACGGCTGATATTCAATGGAAAAAAGAAGTCTTGAAGCTATCGGAAGAGGAAAGTTTTCATTCTTTTTTCATGCGTTTGAAGCAGATGATGGAGGATAACCGTCAAACGAATCAAGGTGTCATGCTGGAAATTCAGTTGGAAAATGTGTCTAATCGAGAAATAAGAGATAAAATCACGAGCGGAGAATTATTGGAAACTCTGCAAGACGGCGAAGATCTAAATGAGTTGTTTGTTTGGGTACATCGGTTTATCATCGATCCGCAGCATCCTCTGAAATTCAAAGAAAATCATCCATTTTATCGGGAATTTGAAAAGCAGACGGCGTCTTTAACAAAAGAAGATTGGGAAGAGGCGCTTTCCTCCCTTTATTTTCATTATAAAACGAGCCGCTTCTTAACTGATCTGACGGAGGAAGAAAAAGAGGAAATGTTAGAAGAAGCGAAACGCTTGATTCAAGAAGGATTGGCAGAGGAAGGAGCAATGAGCGGTGAGAATTTCTGATCTTCATATATACGGCTTTGGAAAATTGGAAAATTTTTATTTAAAGGACTTGAAATCATTGCAGCTCATTTACGGGGAAAATGAAGCGGGAAAATCGACCATTATGGCGTTTATCCATGCCGTTTTATTCGGATTTCCTACCAGACAAGCAAAGAATTATGAACCGAAAACCCATTCCAAATATGGTGGGAAATTGACGCTTGAAACCGTGAATATGGGCAAAGCAGTCATTGAAAGAGTGAAAGGAACATCCTCCAGTTCGGTGACAGTAAGGCTCGACGATGGAACGATAGGCGGTGAAGATCTTCTACGTCGACTGTTAAATGGAATGGATGAGAACTTTTACCGTTCTATTTTTTCATTTGACGTCCATGGTCTGCAAAAACTTCACCAATTAAAAGAGGAAGATATCGGCCGCTTTTTATTTTCCGCCGGAACCGTCGGGACAGATTCCTTATACCGGCTGGAGAAAAAACTGCAGAAAGAAATGGAAAAGCTTTATAAGCCAAACGGACGAAATCCGGTTATTAATCAAGAATTACAGACATTGAAGGAACTGGAGGCAGATGTTAAAAAAGGGAAAAAGAAAAATGACCAATATCTTCATGTTTTAGTAGAAATCGAGAATCACAAACAGCATTTATCAAAGCTGTCCGTCGAAGAAGGGAAATGTCAAGCATATTTGGAAAGACTGGCAAGAGAAGAAACCATTAGACCGCTGCTTATGGAAAAACAGCGGTTGGAAGAAGAAATGAAAGCCATCGGAGAAGTGGCATTTCCGGTGGATGGCATTTCCCGGCTTGAAAAGCATTTGGATCGGCTCCATCATTTAGAAGGGATGATTTCTGCTTTACAAGAAAAGATCGATTGGAAAGAAAAGCAAATCCGGCGATGGCAAAACGACCTTTTATCCCTGGAGGAAGAGGCGGCCATTGAGGCAAGTGCGAATCAAAGTGCCGAGTATAAAAAGTGGCAAGAAGATTGGCAAAATGATCAAATGAAAATCTCAGAATTAAACAGTCAATTGGAAGAGCTCAAGACGTATCTTCATTTTGAACATTTCACGGACGAAGAAATTTATCAGATTGATACGAGTATGGATGTAAAACGACGAATTAAGGAGGAAATTCAAAAGCTTATTCGTCTCATTTCGCAAAAAGAGCACATCGAAAAAGCTTTGCAAACTAACCGCAGCGAGCTTCAAACGGCGGAAAAGGAATGTGAGAAGATTGAGGAGCTGTTATTGCCGGAGCAAGAATTTCGAACGCTGCAAAAAAAAGCGGAAAACCAAACTGAAAAAGAATCTTTGGCAAAGGAAATTCGTTGGCTTGAACTACAACTACAAAAAATCGAGACAGAAAAACAGGCAAAAAAGAGGAATAAGCAGCCTCTTGCCGCCGGTTTCGTTTTTGTTTTTTCAATCGTTTTAGCTCTATGGCTTGTCATTCAACACGAGTGGCTTCTGCTTTCAGTACCTTTTTTTGGATTTGTTGCCGCCTTTTTATTATGGACGAAAAAAACTCCGGATCTTTTGGAAGAACAAGAAAAAGAGCTAAAAAAGGAAATCAATCAACGTAAGAAAGAAATTCAGGAAATGGGGTATCTTCTGACAAAAGAAGAGGCCTCTATGTATCGAAAACAAACCGAACTGCGGGACAGATGGAAACAATCGATTATGAGACTGGAACAATTGGAGCAGCAAAAGAGTAAGCTGATTTCGGACAAAAAGGAATGGGAGCGGGAATTTTCTGAAAACTTGTTGAGAGTTCAAAGAATTCAGCACAAGCTTTGTTTTCCGAAAACAATGGAATGGAATATTTTGGATGAGGCGTTTGAAAAACTTTTAAGTATGAAAGACATCATTCGTCAGAAAAAAATATGCCAAGAAAGAATGAAAGAAATGGAAGAGTCTATTCAAAGATGGAAAGATCAATTGCATCGATGGACAAAGACTCTTGGTTTACCGGACCACGATATAGAATATGTGCTGTTTCAATTAAAAGAACAGTTGAAAAGAAATAAAGAGAAAGCCTTGCAAATAAAGGAAACGAGCAAACAAGCAGAGCAGTATAAAGAGGAGCTTCAGGCAGTGATAAAGGAAAAAGCTGAATTTGAAAGGGAAATTCAGAAACTGTTTGCGTCCGCTAATACGGAAACAGAAGAAGATTTTCGGAAAAATGGGACTCAATGGAAAAAACTTGAACAGTTGAAAGAACGTTTAGCACTCATCCATCGTCAGGTGCCTGACAGCCCGGACCTTCTATTTCCGCTCGATCAGCCCGCAAAATGGAAAAAAGCCAAACTAGAAGTCGAAGAAAAGTTGAAAGAACTAGGACAGGAGAAAAAAAGAGTACAGGCAGATCTAGCGAAATGGGAGTATGAGAAAAAGGTTTTAGAAGAGGGCGGGACTTACGCAGAACGGCTTCATCTTTTCCATCTTCAGCGGTCGGTAGTAAACGAAAAAGCAAAAAAATGGGCGCAGCTAGCGATTGCAAAACATATCTTTGCTAAAACGGTGAAGCATTTTAAAGATCAAAAACTTCCACTTGCTTTGCAAAAAGCAGAAGAACTTTTAAGCATGTTGACAAATGGACGGTATATTCACCTTTATACGAATGAAGAAGGAAAGTTTTATGTAAAACGAAAAGATGGGATGTTTTTTGAACCGCAAGAATTAAGCCAGGCCACCGGTGAACAGGTGTATGTGTCCCTTCGTCTTGCTCTCGCTTCCGTCTTGCAGGAAGAATATCCATTTCCGCTCATCATTGATGACGCCTTTGTCCATTTTGATCATAAACGAATGTCCGCAGTGGCAGAAGTATTAAAAGAGGTTAGCCGCCATACACAAATATTGATTTTTACATGCCATCAACATGTTAAAATGTATTTTCCGGAAACTTCTATTATTCATTTAGAAGAACCTGACTGGGCGAACGTAACAAAATGATCAAAATAAATGAGCTGGCTGCAGAATCGCCGTCTGCCTATCCATATATTTGTTTGCCGATTGGGTGAAACGGAATTTTTATATAAAGTTTTAAAAAATATTTGGGAACCATTTTTGAACGAATGGCTGCCCATGAGTTTTCTTTTACATTCGCTTCCTTCAGGATGAATAATCAAATACTGTTTATGTGATATAATGGTGTCGATTAAATCCATTGCCGGTGTACAGGAGGAAAAACTGAATGGTTCAGGGAATTATCCATTATGAGGCAGGACAGTCTGTCGATTGTTATTTATTGATTAAATCCATGACGAAAAGCACAGCCGTCAATGGAAAACCGTATTTAAACTTGATTCTTCAAGACAAAAGCGGTGAAATTGAAGCGAAACTATGGGATGCGACAGAACAGGATGAAAAACAATATCGGGCGGAAACGATTGTAAAAGTGCTCGGAGATATTCAAAATTACCGCGGGCGAAATCAACTAAGAATTCGGCAAATCCGACCGGCCTCCGAAAATGAAGGAGTCAAAATTCAAGACTTTGTTATGTCGGCCCCGATGCATTCGGATGAGATGGCAGAAATCATCACTCAGTTTATTTTTGAATTGAAAAATCCTAATATCCAAAGGATCACTCGTTACTTGCTGAAAAAATATTCTGAGCCTTTTTATCAATATCCGGCAGCTACTAAAAACCATCATGAATTTGTATCCGGATTAGCTTATCATGTCGTTTCCATGTTAAAACTGGCAAAGGCCATTGCGGATTTATATCCTTCTTTAAATCGGGATTTGCTCTATGCCGGTGTGATTCTTCATGATCTGGGCAAAGTCATTGAGTTGTCGGGCCCCGTTGCGACTACCTATACGGCTGAAGGAAATTTGTTGGGGCATATCACGATCATGATCAATGAAATTGCCAAGGCGGCCGAAGAGCTGGGCATCGAAGGAGAAGAGGTGTTTATTCTCCAGCATATTGTTTTAAGCCACCACGGAAAGCCGGAATGGGGGAGCCCGAAGCCGCCGTTAATCAAAGAAGCGGAAATTCTTCATTACATTGATAATATTGATGCGAAGATGAATATGCTGGATCGAGCTTTAGAAAAAACGAAACCGGGAGAATTTTCCGAGCGAATTTTCGCTATGGATAACCGCTCTTTTTATAAGCCAAAGTTTTAATTAGTATATTCGATTTCATTCCTATTTCACTTTTATGCTTTCAAATGTTTGGAATAGACCCCTAGAGGGGTCTATTTTATGTGTGCGCCCGGCATGGGTGTAATCTATAGGGTGAAAGTCCCGAGCTGCGAAGGCAGAAGTAGCAGTTAGCTTAACGCAAGGGTGTCCGTGGTGACGCGGAATCTGAAGGAAGCGGGCGGCAAACTTTAAGGTCTCTCGGAACACGAACTTCATATGAGGCTAGGTATCACTGGGTGAGTTTGCACAACAAAACAAAGCCCTTTCTGCCGAAGGTGATACAGAGTAAATGAAGCAGATGGATGGAAGGAAAGATTACACTCTTACCCGGGGAGGTCTGATGGATACGTGAAGTAGCCTTCATAACCTACTTAGTGATAAGTAGCTGAGCCATCAGAAGTCAGCAGAGGTCATAGTACGAATTGGTCTAGAACAATTCGGAAGGACTGAACAATTAAGAGAGAATAGCCCTTTGCATTCAGTGTGTCATGTTGAACACAGAAAACGTAGTACCTCACTTGAGGAAGGAAACGGTGAATCCCGTGGGGGACCTCTTGGAGGGTGGAGTGACCACTGGCATAAGAAGATAAGCTATTCACGGAAGTTATAAAGACTTGCGTCAATTATCTTAATTGAACCGCCGTATACGGAACCGTACGTACGGTGGTGTGAGAGGACGGGAGTTAATCGCTCCCTCCTACTCGATTATTGCTGGACTTTTCCATGTCCAGCAAGCCATCTTTTTCAAATTCATTGCAGCAAAAGTTAGCATCGCCTGCATGGACAATTTTTTTACACCTCTTAAAGTTGTCCAACGCATACCATGCTTTTCCTTTGCATCAGCAAAAACACGTTCAATAGTTTCTTTCCGTCTTGCATAAATGCTCTTATTCTCTTGTGTATGCCGAAGATGATCAGCTTCCTCTAAATAAAATTCCCATACATGTCGCTGAATTAGTTTTTTATGCTCCTTACTTTGGGTGCATTTCGAGAGGAATGGACAATCTTTACACTGGACTGGATCAGAAAAATATTGACGATAGCCTTCCTTCGTCGTAGTTGCATATTTTAACACTTGTCCTTGCGGACAAAGATAACAATCGTAGTATTCATCGTAAACATACTCATGTTTTTTGAAATAACCATCCTTTGTACGAGGGCGAGTATAAGGTAAAGCAGGGGTCATATCATTTTCAAATATGTATTGGGCAACGGCGGGAGTTTTATATCCAGCGTCAGCAGCAACTACAACCGGTTTTCCATGTTTTTCTATGACTTTTTCAAGAAGCGGCTCCAATACGGAACTGTCATGAATATTCCCTGGCGTTACAATAGCCCCCAAAACAAAGCCATTTCGATCCGCAGCAGCATGGAATGAGTAAGCAAACTGTTTTGTTCGCTCGTCTTTTACGTAGTAACCACTTTCCGGATCAGTGGTACTTTCTTTTATTTCTTTATATTCTTCTTTCCCAAATTTATCTGGAGGAAATGGCTTTTTTCCATGTGCTTCTCGATCAGCATTTATCTCATCTTGTAGACGTGCTTGATAGGCTTTCGTTTCTTTTCGAACCACTTTCTTCACAAAGCTTATTCGCACTCGCTTTGACATGAGTAGAATCAATAAAGACATGCTCACTGCTTATCAGCTTCTTATCTGCAGCTTCTTTCAAAATGCGATAGAATATCTGTTCAAATAAGTCTGTATCCTTAAAGCGTCGCTCGTAGTTTTTCCCAAACGTTGAAAAGTGAGGTACCTTATCATAAAAACCAAATCCAAGAAACCAACGGTAAGCCAGATTCGTTTCGATTTCCTCTATAGTTTTTCGCATGGAACGAATACCGAAGGTATATTGGATGAAAGCCATTTTAATCAATACAACTGGATCAATACTTGGTCGACCTCTTTCCGATGAATACATGTCTTGAACAAGCGAATAGATAAATGAAAAATCAATCGCAGCGTCGATTTTACGAACCAAATGATCTGCAGGTACAAGTTGGTCTAAAGCTATCATTTCTATTTGATCACGATTCATCTGTGTATTTTTTGTTAGCACTTCATCCACCTTAATTCATTACGGTATCTTAATTATACAAAAAAAGACTGTCGGCAAATCCGGTTTTTTCGGATTTGTCGACAGTCTGAGACCTCTTTTTAGAGGTCTTTTTTTAAGGGAAGAATTCCTTTTGAAAGTGGAAAAGATAGATCGTGCGGCTCTCTTTCTCCCCATTCCATTCTGATATTTTTCTTTATCATGACGTTTCGTTGCGGGAGACCTGAATGACGTCTAGTTGGCGGTAACAGAGGATAATGGAAAAAATTATAGGAATAGGCAACGTTTCCGTCTCATAAGATGTAGTAAATGCGGACAAGTTAGGAGAGGTGGAAAATGACGGTACCGTTTTGGATGTATTTCGTTGTGGCAGGAATATTTATTAGTGCATTTATGGTGATTAAAACGGCGAGAGAAGATCGGAAGGCAGACCAGGAATGGATCGAAAAAGAAGGCGAAGTATTTATAAAGAGGATGCAAGAAGAGAAAAAAAAGAAACAGAAACAAGATCAGGAACAACAAGGAGCATAAACGTAAAAGGCGCTTCAAAAGAATTCTTCTTTTGGAGCGCCTTTTTATATGGCTAGTCCGAATCGTGGAAAAAAGGCGAATGAAAAATTGATTGCGAGAAGAAGAAAAGGCATGCTGCACTTGTTCGCTTTCAAAAAAATGCTGCCTTTCTGAAACGAAAGGCGTTCCGTTTCAAAAAAGCAGCACACATTATTATTTCACATTATTATTTATTGGAGGTTGCTTCGGAAAACAAACCATTAAAGTCTTTGTCTTCGACTTTTACATTAGCATCTTTCAGCACTTCGTTAAGTTTTTTCTGCATCTTAGTTTGATCGACTTTCGAGAGTTTCAGTTCTTCTTTCAATTGATCTTTTACTTCGTTAAACGGTTTTTTCTTTTTCTTATCTGTAATTTGGATAATATGGTAGCCGTATTCTGTTTTAATCGGTTTGCTTATTTCTTTGACTTTCAAAGTATCAAGCGCTTTAGTGAATTCAGGAACAAATTGCTTGCGGCCTTGGTAATCGATCCATCCTAAATCTCCTCCATTGTTGGCGGAAGCTGTGTCTTTGGAGTATTTTTTGGCAAGATCCTCGAATTTGGCCCCTTTATCCAGCTGCGCTTTTATTTCATTTGCCGTTTTTTCATCATCGACTAATATATGGCGGACTTTGATTTCCGGCCGCCATTTTTTATAATAATTTTTCAATTCTTGATCGCTGATTTTAATATCGGCCGTTGCCGCTTTTTGCTCTAATAGTTCCAATTTTAAGTAGTCTTTAAATCCCTTTTCGTCCATGCCGTATTGGGCGAGGAACGCTTCATATTGTGAACCAAGTTGGTCTTTTATTTTTTGAAGCTTGTCATTCAGCTCTTTATCCGAAACTTTATATTTTTCAGATAAAACTTTTTTGTACACCAATTCTTGCAACGCTTGTTGTGTTTGTTGAGGATATTTTTCTTTCATAGCGTTGTACAGATCTTCTTTTGTAATATTTCCTTCATTCGTTTTTACAACGGTATCATCTCCGCCGTTTCCGCATGCAGCAAGAACAATCATCCCGGCTGACAACGACAAAGAGAGAATCCATTTTTTCATTCGTTCAACAACTCCTACACTTAATTTCATTTTTATATTCTTTATCCACATAGACATACTATATCACAATTATGCGGAATTACCAAAGTTTTTCTTTTTTATGACCGACAAGAAAATAGGCGTTTGCTTCAGTCAAAATATACCGGGTTACATACGATACAAATAACAGAAAAGGAGGTATGGCGGGAATGAAAAGTTTTCCGCTGAAAGAGTAGGTCCTAATAGGGTTAGTCAGTTGAAAAATCCGGATTAGAATTTGGCAGAAAACAAGAATGTTTGGAAACTTCTGTTGTCGAAGCCATATTGTTAAATCCTTTCTAATCAGGTTTAATCATCTGATGACCTATACAGTCGTCTTCAAGCGGGAAAAAGGCCTAAACCAAAAATAAAACAAATGAATAGTATGATATAGACCAATGTGTAAGGAGGTGATCGGTATTGGGTGCAGCTTATGGCGGAGGGTTTGCATTAATTGTGGTGCTCTTCATCCTTCTCATCATTGTTGGTGCAGCATGGCTATATTAACAAATGAAAAATGTGAAAATAAAGGAGGAACTCGGATATGTCTGGAGCATATGGCGGAGGATTCGCACTTGTCGTTGTGTTGTTCATTTTGCTTATTATCATCGGTGCATCTTGGATTTACTAGATATTGGAATAAAAGCCAGGCGATGCCTGGCTTTTATTCCACTTATGTATAGAGAATTTCGATATAAGAAGAAATGAGCAGAATAGTGATTAAAATGTTAATCGTTCTAAACACTTTCGGCTGGCGATCTTCCGGTATGTCTTTTTGCATACATAGCGTGTTGGTAAGTCTATTGATATTGTATAAAATGAAAATAGAAAATAATATGAACACGAAGATTACTGACATGATGCTCCCTCCTTTTTCATAACCTTATTCATCAGGGTGATAAATAGAATATTTAGGCACCTCACAATTAAAAAGATAACGATTAGGCATGTTGAGGCTAATTCATGTGCATGATTTCGAATGAAAATGGTTTTGTATACCGAGGAATTAAACGAAATTTTCAATAAATAGAAATTTTTGTTATGTCAGATGTCAAAACGGATCAATAAACCTAAAAATGATTGCGAAAAGGATGCTACCATACTTTACGACGAAATAAGCAAAAAATCAATAGAAAATAAATGATTTGGATGGCCGTTGAGCAAGCTTTTTTGGATCAGCGTTCTTTTAACGTCTTTCCGAAAGAAGTCTCCCATCCTCTAGGAATGTGAAGGTGTGAATAGCACCAATGAGTAGGTGGGAGATGAATTTCGGTTGGCTTTAGCCAAAGTTATTTTTCCAATCCTTTTCTCAACAATTCTAAGATTGCGGCTGTTCTAGTTGGAATCCCATTTTCTTTTTGATATTGCTCCAATTTTTCTAATATCGTCTTAGGCATACGAATTTCTACACGTTCTTTCTCTTCTCTCATGATTATCATGCACAAATGAACTTACAGACTGCTTATAAGAATTTCTTTGAAGGAAATGCGGATTTTCCAAAGTTCAAAAATCGTAAAGCAAAACAATCCTATACAACTAATATGGTCAACGGAAATATTAAGCTAGAAAATGGTCATATCAAACTGCCAAAAATCAAAAAGCCAATAAAAATGAAACAGCATAGAGAGATACCTGCTGATTATAAAATCAAATCTTGCACTATTTCTAAAACAAAGACAGGCAAATACTACATTTCAATTTTGACAGAATATGAGAAAGATATTCGTCCAGTTAAAATACAGAAAGTTGTTGGTTTGGATTTTGCTATGGATGGTCTATATGTCGAGAGTGAACAGGGTAAGAAAGCCAATTACCCACGTTACTATCGGCAAGCCTTAGATAAATTAGCAAAAGCACAACGAATTCTTTCTCGAAGAAAGAAAGGTTCTGCAAGATGGGAAAAACAACACCTGAAAGTGGCTAAGCTACATGAAAAGACAGCGAATCAGCGCAGAAACTTTCTTCATCATAAGTCAAAAGAATTAGCAACAAACTATGACGCTGTGATTATTGAGGACTTAGACATGAAAGGCATGTCTCAAGCCCTCAACTTTGGAAAAAGCGTTCATGATAACGGCTGGGGGATGTTCACTACTTTCTTAGCGTATAAGCTAAAAGAACAGGGGAAACAACTTGTGAAAATTGATAAGTGGTTTCCCTCCACTAAGAAGTGTTCATGTTGCGGCAAGGAAAAAGAAATGCCATTATCTGAACGTGTATATAAATGTTCTTGCGGCTTTGTATTAGATCGCGATCACAATTCAGCAATCAATATCAAAAATGAGGGATTACGCTTATTAGCATAAAGAATAATAACTTTCGGAACGAGAGGGTTAGCTCGGTCAATTTTCTGTCATTAGACGGGATTACCCGAGAAGCCCCCACTTCAATCAAACCGTAAGGTTGATAAGTGGAGGGTAATTCACTTTTGGCCTATATGATTCTGTCCTTTTTCCTTCATTATTTTTCCAAGCGAAAAAAGCAATCATAACATTTCTCCAGCGGTTTGCCTGCCGCTGGATTTTTTTATTGTTTTTTGCTATTTTGCATTGCAAAGTAGTTCGTTTTTTGATAAACTAACTTGCATAACAAAGTAGTTGAAATGGGGGTGGAGGGATGTCCATTCGAAGCCAGTTACTGAAAGGCATTTTAGACGGCTGTGTGCTGGCTGTGATTGAAAAAGAACCGGTTTATGGCTACATTCTTTCAAAAAAACTTCAGCAAATAGGCCTCCAGGAAATTAGCGAGGGGACGCTTTACCCGGTTCTGTTGCGCCTGCAAAAGAACGGCTGGATCCATGGAGAGATGCGACCATCCGATTCCGGGCCAAGCCGCAAGTATTATGAATTAACGGAGAAAGGAAAATCCGCGTTAGATGAGATTACAAAAGAGTGGCAGCAAATCGCAGCCCCTGTTCAACTTTTATTGAAAGGAAGAAGTGAGGATGCTTAGTGTAAAACAGTTGATTGAGGAAAACAACCGTAAACGGCAGAAACTGGCACCTGAGAACAAAAAATTTTACGACGATCTGCTTGTCTACCTTCGCCTGCAAACCGTTTTGTCCGAGCAGCAAACAGAAGAAGTGCTGATGGAACTGCTTGACCATCTGCTCGAAGGCCAAAAAGAAAACAAGACAGCTGTGCAAATGTTCGGCGGTGACCCGAAAGCATTTGCCGACGAAATCATCAGGCAACTGCCGAAAGAAAACAAACGCAATATGGTTTCTTTTACAATCAGGATAATGATCTTGCTTTTGGGGATTGATTTGGTCATTAATGGCATTACTGCTTTTGTTGTTGAACGGTTCTTTTCCAGACCTTTGCCGCCGTTTTATCCTGTACCCGCGGCCCTGAACTTTTTTATTGCCGGGCTATACGTGATCTTTGCCATTTGGTATATCTTTCGTATCTTGAAAAAGAGTTTGTTTAAGGAAAAAACAAAAAAGGAGCAAATCCTAACTTTTTTGAAAACAGATGCCGTAATCTCTGTTTTTCTGGGCGGCGTTATGTTGCTGGATAAATTCATGCCAAAAATCGGCCCGTCCTTTTCTTATCCGTGGTGGTTGCCGCTCGTTTTAGGTGTGGTGAGTTTAGGGGTTTACTATAGCTGGGAGAAAGCAGCAAAGTCCCGGGGGATATAGTTCTAGCGTGCAATAAATCTGTTGTTCAAAAGCCCGTGTGCGGTTTCGCCACGGGTTTTGCATGCGCCAGCTATGCTGCACGCAATTGCAAAAAAAAACAGCGGGGATCGTGAAAGGTTCTTCATCAGATTGATGAAAGACAAAACGGGCGGCCAGTATTCTCGAACTGTCCCTCATTGAATTGATGAAGGACAAAAAGGGCCTTCAAATTTCCCTCCGGGGTCAATTGATGATCTCATACACGTGCTCCTTTCTGTATACAATTGTATACGAATTGTCGAGAAAAAATTGATAACAAACAGAAATGATAGATAGTAGGAAAAGCAATCTTTGTGATATACTATTTGAAAAAGGAAGGAGGTAAAATAATGGATGAGATTTTGCAGCAAATTCTTCATGAATTGAGAGATTTAAAAAGTGATGTGTCCGGTTTAAAGAGCGATGTTTCCAGCTTAAAAGCAGGGCAGGAACGCATTGAAACGAAAGTAGACAACCTTGCTTTGGAACTGCGAAGCAATTTTAAATTCACAAACGATAAACTGGAAGAACATAAAAGCATTTTTACAGTTGTTTCAAATGAAATCAAAGGCATTAAGGGCGATATTGAGTTTCTTAGCGGGAAATCCGGCAAGCATGACACAGAAATTAACCATATTATGAATATGTTAAGAGGTTAATGTACATGCACCCAACCCGGGGGCTTTTTGTTTCTACAAGTAGGGCTTGCTGAACGAATCAAATTTGGCTTGTATCTGACCAAATTTGATTCGTTCAGCAAGCCCTAAATAGAGCACGGGGGGATGTAGTGAAAAAATTAACCGAAGAAAAATTTTTGCTCATTTTAAATGCTGATGCGAGAAGCCGGTTGCTGACATTTTCCGATCTGCGGAAATTTTTATGCGCATTGTTTGTTTATTCTTTGGTGATGATCGGAGTCGCATACAAAGTTGTAAATGGCGGAAATATCGGATGGGAAAACTTGTCTCCTTTTTGGCAACGGGTATTTCGCCTTGAAATCCTGTTGTTTATCGTGCATGTACTTTCAATCCTTTTATCTACTCCGAGCCGTCCTTTCAGCTGGAGGTTCCCAAGTATTGCCGCCGTTATTTTTATGTACAAGGCTGCGTTTGACGCATTTGTTGCATTTATGATGTTAGCAAAAGACAAGCATATTGATGATGTTTACGTCTGGACGGCGCTGTACAGTATAGCGGCTTGTGTGCTTTTTCATCTTTTCTTTCTTTATTTTTGGATCAGAAAAAGGATCCATCTGCAGGAGATCGGCAATCTAGAGGTAAAAACGTACAACAAGCAGTCATTCCGACCCTTTACCGTTATCAATTGTATGCGGTGAACAACCGCGTGAAAAACTTGGCTATATATCCACATACGGATTGGGAAAAGGTGAGTGTCACATCCGAAAAAGCGGACACCCAGGAATAATCCATAAAGGCCCTGTCTTTGGCAGGGCCTTTTCCTTTCCGGCTTGCCGGGATCGGGAGAGCAGAGCGTCTTTTTAACGGCTTTCCGAAAGAAGTCTCCCATCCTCAAGGAATGTGAAGGTGCGAATCGCACCAATGAGTAGGTGGGAGATGAATTTCGGTTGGCTTTAGCCAAAGTTATTTTTCCAATCCCTTTCTCAACAATTCTAAGATTGCGGCTGTTCTAGTTGGAATCCCATTTTCTTTTTGATATTGCTCCAATTTTTCTAATATCGTCTTAGGCATACGAATTTCTACACGTTCTTTCTCTTCTCTCATGATTATCACCTCATATTGATTGTACGGATTTTTTACGGTATAATCAATATATACGAAATTTTTCCGCACAAAGTGAGGTGAATTGATATGGCCAAGCAAAACAAAGCTTTCAAGTTTCGTTTGTTACCAAACAAAGAACAATCCGCATTATTAGCTAAGACATTTGGTTGTGTTCGCTTTGTCTACAATAAGATGTTAGCTGAACGCAAAGAAACGTATGAAAAGTTCAAGGATGATAAAGAATTGCTTAAAAAGCAAAAGTTTCCGACCCCTGCAAAATATAAAAGTGAATTTCCATTCCTAAAAGAAGTGGATTCTTTAGCTTTGGCAAATGCACAAATGAACTTACAGACTGCTTATAAGAATTTCTTTGAAGGAAATGCGGATTTTCCAAAGTTCAAAAATCGTAAAGCAAAACAATCCTATACAACTAATATGGTCAACGGAAATATTAAGCTAGAAAATGGTCATATCAAACTGCCAAAAATCAAAAAGCCAATAAAAATGAAACAGCATAGAGAGATACCTGCTGATTATAAAATCAAATCTTGCACTATTTCTAAAACAAAGACAGGCAAATACTACATTTCAATTTTGACAGAATATGAGAAAGATATTCGTCCAGTTAAAATACAGAAAGTTGTTGGTTTGGATTTTGCTATGGATGGTCTATATGTCGAGAGTGAACAGGGTAAGAAAGCCAATTACCCACGTTACTATCGGCAAGCCTTAGATAAATTAGCAAAAGCACAACGAATTCTTTCTCGAAGAAAGAAAGGTTCTGCAAGATGGGAAAAACAACACCTGAAAGTGGCTAAGCTACATGAAAAGACAGCGAATCAGCGCAGAAACTTTCTTCATCATAAGTCAAAAGAATTAGCAACAAACTATGACGCTGTGATTATTGAGGACTTAGACATGAAAGGCATGTCTCAAGCCCTCAACTTTGGAAAAAGCGTTCATGATAACGGCTGGGGGATGTTCACTACTTTCTTAGCGTATAAGCTAAAAGAACAGGGGAAACAACTTGTGAAAATTGATAAGTGGTTTCCCTCCACTAAGAAGTGTTCATGTTGCGGCAAGGAAAAAGAAATGCCATTATCTGAACGTGTATATAAATGTTCTTGCGGCTTTGTATTAGATCGCGATCACAATTCAGCAATCAATATCAAAAATGAGGGATTACGCTTATTAGCATAAAGAATAATAACTTTCGGAACGAGAGGGTTAACTCGGTCAATTTTCTGTCATTAGACGGGATTACCCGAGAAGCCCCCACTTCAATCAAACCGTAAGGTTGATAAGTGGAGGGTAGTTCACAAGCACCAAACGTACCGTTCATCTTGTCTTTTAGGAATAGCTTAAATTCAAGTTTTACTGTAAGATAATATTGAATGGCCCGGTAAGTATGATTGACTGTTCGAAATAGAGCGTCTATTTGTGGTATGGTGAAATGACATGGAGGATATTATAAAACGATTGGAAATGTTGGAATACCATCAACAACTGTTGATTCAGATGGTCGATAAGAACCGACATGAATTTGATTGGCTGATTATAAAAAATCGGCTCACAAAAGAGGAAACGGCCGAATTTTTTGAACTTTGTGAGGAGTTGAACAAGAAATATCAAGAGCAAAAAGCGGACGGATTTGTTTTTCATGTTCCGCTTTTTCAAGAATTTGAAAAAAGGCTTCATTCCAAGTTGGATTGTAAAGAGGTCATCGCTGCATGCATAAAACAAGGGCTCTATAAAGAATTAATGATTCAGCTGTACAAAAATCTTTCCAACTAACTCGTTATTTTTTCGGTGGGTTCGTTCGTGGAAATGAAGGTATCTTCCTTCTGAAAGTTTTCGTCTATGTTTTGAAGGGAGGTTTCGATAATTTCCATGAAATCGTCCCCGTACAAATTTTTAATGATCACACTGAGTTCTAAAAAATCAGGAAATTTACCAAACAGTTTATTTAGGGGCAGTGCCGCTTGCACGACGGAATTGGCTTCCGGATTAAATTTTTCCATTAGGTCATGAAGGATCGTTTCCCCTTCATTTGTCAACTCAACATACGTATTTCGCTTGTCCGATTCTTTCTTGGAAAATTTTAAATAGCCTTGTTCTTCTAGTTTCTTTGAAAAGTTAAAGGCAGTGGAAACGTGCATGACGCCAAACTTAGCGATATCAGAAATAGAGGCTCCTTTTAAATGATAGGCGATCCATAAGATATGGTGTTCATTAATGTTAAGGTTATACGGTTTGATCCATTGCTGCCAATCTTTTTCAACCGCTTTCCAAAGGGCCTTGCTTAACTGTGCTACTCTTTGGGAAAATAGCATTACCTCATGTATGGAAACTTCTTGCTTTTTCACTTTCTATCACCTTCTTTTTAAAATTGAACAGGTTTTTCTGAAAGTATTCTCTAACAATATTATGCCAATAAAATAAAAATTAATAAAGATATAAATTTACTAAATTTTCAAAAAGTGGACAATCCAATAAACAAGATTGTCCACTTTCATAAGTTTCGCATGCTGTTATAAGAAAATACCTTGTTTTCCTGAAAAAACTTATGATGTATTCCGAATGTGGCAGGGCTTACGCTTCACCTGCCATAAGGACGACAAGTGCTAGTCAAAAAGCCCTGTATACTTCACGCTTGGGGAATGGATTCTATGAGGATTTGGGTGTTATCCATTCTTTTTCGTTGTCTCCTCCAGGTTTTGGATCGAAATTTGGACGTTGTGAATTCCTTCTTCAATTGCCTTTTTATTTGGTTGAATGCTTTTTTGCCATAATTCGATGCTTTCTTTTATTTCTTTAGAGATCTGAGGGAAAGCCGTTTTTCCTTCTTGTATAAAATGAGTGACCGCTTGTTTTACCTGTTCGGTATTGCTTATGAATTCCTTCGCTGTTTCTTTCATAAAATCCTTTGTTTTTAACATATTTTTTTTGACGTCTTTTCCAGAAGAAGGAGTGGTAAGGAGCGTTGTAATGGCGCCTGCAACCCCTCCGACTAAAAAGCCCGCCAACCAATTCGATCGTTTCATAATCATTCACCTCTGGCTGATATTTCGTATTTTGAGATTGAAAGTCCCTCATTTCATATCTTCAGTTGCAGTTGAATAGGATAGAATATTCATTAAATTCGAATCCCTTAAGAAGAGTATACAGACTTCTTTTGAAGAAAATCAACATTCTATGTCCGGAAGATCAGTCAGCGGGCTGGTGAAGGAGGAATTTACATGAGAGGGGTTTTGTTCTTTGCGGTTATTCTCGATTTTCTTTTGTTTCTTGGTCTGTGTCGCTCGCTTCTATTATTGTCCAGGCCGGGTATATATCCCCCGAAAAAGATGGTGAAAAAACGTGTCGGCGCACTTGGAGCCGGAACTGTTTTCGTATTTGTGATCATCATTCTCCTTTATGTAACATGAAAAGAATTGGTAAACAGGGGATAAGTGAGGGAAAAACGATGGTGGCTGGAGACTGGATCGAATATGGTTTTTCGGCCATAATACACAAAAATGCCTGGCCGCCTCCGTAGACTTAGAAGCATGACGGAAGGTTAGGAAGTGGCCAGGCATTATTCATTAAATCGATGCTTTTAAGCTTGATGCCCAACGTTTGAGCGTTTCATTATCGATTGGGCAATAGGATAAATAATAAACATGGCAACGGCATTTAAGGCCATAGCAGGCAGAACGACGGTTCCGAATAAAGCGGTAAAAGGTCCGGGCAGACCGACAATCAAATAGGCTGAAGTCAAAAAGACTGTTCCGGAGACAATAGTGCCGACAGCCGTCAATATGGCTGCTCCGAGTGTGTTTTTGCTGTACTTTGCCGTAAGGGCAAGCAATCCGTAAAAAATGAACGCCGTAACCGGTTTATCGATTAGATTCGGAAGGAATCCTCCAGGAAATGCCGTGGTCAATCCGGAAATGACCCCAGTTGCTAAACCAATCAGCAAAACGTTTTTGGCGTTTGAAAATAATAGAATGCCGAGAAACATCATCGTAAGCATCATATCTGGCTTCATACCTAAGAAAAAAGCAGGGATGATTGCATGAAGAACTGCTCCCATACCCACTAAAATGGCTAAACTAACAAGTGTTTTCGTATTCAATTCTCTTCTCTCCTCTGCTAAACTAATCTCTACACTAAAACTCGATTTTAGTGGTTCGAATTCATTTTACCACAAATTCTTTGCTTTGCTCTCAAATAAGAATTCTCGTTTCATTTGCTATTTTATGTGCTGATGAATGGTCGATGCGATGTCTTGAAGTTCGTCGAAAGTATAGTCGTTTTGATGCGATTTCCATACAGCCCCGAATCCATCTCCTTTTCCGTAACGAGGAAGCAAATGGATGTGGAAATGAAAGACTGATTGTCCGGCCGCTTCTCCATTATTGTTTAATAAATTTAGTCCGATCGGTTGATAGGCTTCTTGAATAGCATTCGCTATTTTCGGCACAGCTTGGAAAAGCGATCCAGCAATTTCTGGAGTTAGCTCAAAGAGATTCTTTTTATGTATTTTTGGTATGACCAGTGTATGCCCTTTTGTTACTTGGCTGATATCCAAGAAAGCAAATACATTTTCATCTTCATAAACTTTTGCTGACGGGATTTCTCCGTTCATAATTTTACAAAAAATACAATCACTCATATTCACTCATCCTTTCTTTCATTTCATGATAAATGGCATGTATGCCGCTCTTTGCTGAATGGATCAAATCTTATGGACACACGTCGAGTCAAAAAATCACTGGCTTTTTTGGATTTTTTCGATGAAATGGCATGGATTTGAATGTATTTTATCATAAAAGCAGGGGGATCTAAATAGGGAACCGTGCATTCGAAATGGGAGCCATGAAAAATGCTCCGGTTAGCTTTGGACTGAGGGGATATTTTGCCGCCAATAAAAAGCAGCGCAGTTAGAAAACGATCTTGAATCATGAAAAGAACCTTTTCTTTTAGTGCCAACTCCAAAGCATTTTCTATAAAAGAATGGCTCAAAGCGGAGCGGACCGGAATGTTTTAAACGTAAGATCATGGCTGTTTTATTTTCTGATCTGATAGGGTTCAAATGGATGATTTTTATGTTGAGGACATAAAAGAAGACAGGATGCTTATGCATCCTGTCCCTTGAAGGGGATTGGTCATTGCTGATCTGCAGTGCAAAAGTCGTTTTTCGTGTTCAAGCTAATCATCCCCTTGCTGGAATGTTTCTTGCTTTGACACTGTTTAGATCTAACACAAACCCGTTTTTGGCAAATTCGTGAATGAAGACTTTATGGTCTTTCATACTTATTTGCATTGGAGTTTGTGGATCGTGCGACTTTACTGTCTGCCGTAATCACCTCATTTTATTGAAGGCGAATCAATTGACCATAAGATAGGAAAATGCGGTACTGGTCTTTCACAACCACCCCGTTTTACTATTTGGTTAACCCCTTCGAATATTAGAATGCACAGAAATTTTTTCTTCATACATACAAGTGATGAAATTTTGTCTGAAAAATTGTCAAGAATCATTTATCAAGTCTAAAATAGGTTAGGGTAGACTTGAAATAGCTGTTTTTGCGAAATGTTTGTTAAAATAAGATGAACTTAGAAACAAAATACTGCATGTTTTTGTTAAATGGTTTAATAAGTGTGTCTTCTTTAAAGTGATCTGAATGTCACCATAACGAAATGAATGGAACACAAATTTTCTTCTATTGGAGGAGGATGGAGAGTTTTCAAACGAATTTTTGGGCAATCAAAAACAGAAAGGATGTGGAAGAATGTCGCTATTGAAAGTCGACCAATTGACTGGCGGTTATACAAGAAAGCCTGTGTTAAAAGATGTGTCTTTTACTATTGAAAAAAATGAAATCGTTGGTTTGATTGGTTTAAACGGCGCCGGAAAAAGTACGATTATTAAGCATATTATCGGCTTAATGGAACCGAGGCAAGGAGAGATTACCATCAATGGACTATCTTTGAAAGACAGCCCGGAGCAATATCGCAGACAGTTTTCTTATATACCGGAAATGCCGGTGTTGTATGAAGAATTAACGTTGGAAGAGCATTTGAAAATGACGGCGATGGCTTACGGATTAACAGAACAAGAATACAAAGAGAGGATCGATCCGCTTTTAAAGGAATTTCGAATGCAAAAAAAGCTTCATTGGTTTCCTGCTCATTTTTCCAAAGGAATGAAACAGAAAGTAATGATTATGAGCGCCTTTTTAACGGAACCTCATTTATATATTATTGACGAACCGTTTTTAGGGCTTGATCCGCTCGGAATTCAATCGTTATTGGAGTGGATGGAAAAAATGAAGAAACGAGGGGCGGGCATATTAATGTCCACTCATATTTTAGCAACAGCCGAAAAGTATTGCGATTCGTTTATCATATTACATAACGGGGAAATCCGCGCAAAAGGAACCATTCAGGACTTGCGGGAACAGTTTGGCATGCAGGGAGCTTCTCTCGATGATCTCTATATTCAACTGACAAAGGAAGAAGAAAAATGAAAACTGTTCAGCAATTATGGAAAGAGCGATTAAACGGCTATTTATCCGAGATGCGCAAATATTTGCGCTATATATTCAATGATCATCTGCTATTTGTGCTGATTTTTGGGGTCGGAGCCGGTGTCTACTATTACAGTCAATGGGTAAAAACGTTGGATCCTCATTTTCCAGCCCCGTTTATCATGGCGCTGTTATTGGGGGCTATTCTGGCGTGGTCTCCGATTTACACGTACTTAATGCGAGCGGATATCGTCTTTCTGCTTCCGATGGAGGAACGATTAAAAGGCTATTTTCAAAAAGCCATTGTATCTAGTTTTGTCTTTCAAAGTTATTGGCTGATTTTATTTCTTGCTGCTTTAATGCCCATGTATGTAAAAGTCAAAGGAGTCAGCTATGCATCGTTCTTTTTGTGGCTTGTGATCTTATTCATTTTGAAGTTTTGGAATTTGTTTGTCCGTTGGAATGTGCAGAAGTTTCAAGAGAAAAATATACGTCTTGTTGATCTGATCGTTCGTTTTGTTCTCAATGCAGTTTTTTTATATCCGCTGTTCAGCCGGACAAACTGGCTTCTTTTCGTCATTGGAGCGTTTCTTTTGATCGTTTATGCCGGCGTTATTCAAAACAAGAGCAGGGAGCATATTTTAAAATGGGAAATGCTTGTGGAACTAGAAGAAAAAAGAATGATGGCTTTTTATCGCTTTGCCAACTTGTTTACGACGGTCCCTAATCTGCAAGGAGACGTAAAAAGAAGAAAATGGCTGGACTTTCTGTTTAAAAAGATTCCATATGGCTCCCATCATGTTTATACGTATTTGTTGTCACGTACTTTTGTTCGTGTAAATGAATACATTGGATTGTTTGTTCGCTTGACGCTCATTGGTTTTCTTTTGATCAGTTTTAGCCATTCATTACTATTCAAAGTCATCATGGCGCTCTTGTTTATTTATTTAACAGGATTCCAGCTTTTTCCTCTTATCCGTCACCACGATGAAAAAATTTGGATGATGTTGTATCCTGTTTCGAAAGAAAGAAAAAAAACAGCTTTTATGCTGCTTTTGAGGCAGTGTCTTGGATTGCAGGCCTTTTTGTTTGCGGGGGCGGCGGGTTTTCGTTCATGGTTTGAAAGTGGAATCATACTTGGAGCAGCCGTCTTATTCGTCTTTTTGTTTACCGAAATATACACTCCCCGCAAGCTAGCTAAAATGGAAAACTTGTAAGACCGTTTTCTGGCATCTGGTTTAGATTTTGTAAGTACTTGAAAAAAGGGAATTCATTCGTGATGCAGCAATGTTTTTTCGTGGATACTGCTTCTTAGATGGCGGTCATAGCTTAAGGGCATGCCGTCTGCTGAAAATCATAATAGGAATACTGCGACAATGGTTGTCACCAAGAGGCCGAAGCATACAGGAATTAAATTTCTTCGTGCCAGTTCAAAAGGATCGACATCGCATATGGCCGCAGCAGGAATCAAAGCCCAAGGAATTAAAGTGCCTCCTCCAACCCAAATCGCTGCTACTTGGCCGAGAGCCGTTAATATGGCTGTTCCGCCTGACAGAGAGTGGGAAAAAATTTTAGCGATTGATCCGGCAAGAGAAATGCCGGAGAATCCTGAACCATCTAGGCCGGTAATGGCCCCGATGACGGTCATAGTCACGGCCCCCATTTCTTTCGTCAAGGGGACAAGGGAAGCGAGAGAAGCGCCAAGGTCGTTGACAATGCCATTGGATGTATGAGGAAGGTAGTCGCCGATTATTTTCGAAAAACCGGCATCGCCTAGATAAAAGAAAGCGGCAATGGGAATAACAGGTGAGAATACTTTAAAACCAAATTGGAATCCTTCCATTAAAAATTGGGTGGTTTTTTCTAACCCTTTCCCTTTATAGCTGATCAACGCGATCAGGAAGAGAATAATAATGGCGGTTCCCCCGATAAGTGCTGTTGCGTCTCCGCCTTGTAAGTGATAAAAAAACAGGAAAAATATATCAATGGCAAAAAAGAGTGGTATCAGGATCGCAAATATTTGCTTTGTTCTGAAGGAAAGGGAGGTGTCAATTTTATTCTCTTGACGGTTGGTGGAAACGAGGCTGCTGCTCGAAAGCTTTCCTTTTTTCATATCGATTTTTAGCTGAATGAAAGCCACTAGTGTGGTGGAGATTCCCATAACGGCTACGAGAGGGAGGCTGGCATGAATCACATCTTGGACGGCAATTCCTGCTGCGTCGGCCGTTAATTTAGGAGCTGCCTGAATGACGAAATCGCCGGAAAGGGCGATTCCATGGCCGAATAAATTCATGGCCATTGCCGCGCCGATGGCAGGCAACCCTGCTCGTATCGCAACCGGAACAAGTACAGCTCCTAATAAAGCAACTGCCGGTGTCGGCCAAAAAAACCAGGAAATTAACAACATTAGTAATCCGATGATCCAGAATCCTGTGTCAGGAGAACGGATGAATTTTGTAAATGGAGCAATGATGACTTCGTTGATTCCAGTTTTCATTAAGCTGTTGCTCATGGCGACAATCATGGAAATGATGAGAATGGTCGGCAACAGCTCCGAGATTGCGTATACGAAACTGGTAAATATACTGATGATCGACGCGGTGACTGATCCGGTAGCTGTAAAAGCGATGAAAAAGATGCCGATAATACATAAGATCGTCGTATCTTTGCGGAGAATCATGAAAAGGATCACGAGTGCGATAAAAAGAACGTACACCCAATGAATCAACGTTAAGTCGATTGGCATGTTGTATCTACTCCTTTATTCACAGACTTCGCTAGGCGTTTATCACACTATTTTGTTTCAAAGTATGAATCATCCTTAGAAGTTGTGAATGAAAGGAGCGTCGAATGAAGAAATGATTGAAAGAAAAAAGAAAGACGTTATTTCCTTGAAAATGTGAAATTTTAGCAGCCCGACAGCGTAGTTTAAATAATCACTTTGGTGCTTGATCTAAGACTGTAGTAAAAAGTTTAGTTGTAGCGACCATCACGACGTGGATTACGATTGTTCTTCTTTCGGTATTAAATAGGTTTTGACGTAAGAAGGACGAGGGAAAATGGTGATTTTACTCTTCGTTCCTTTTTCAGTTTCTTGTTTAGAGTGGGCTTTTTCGAACGCTTGGGATTTTTTCCAGTTTTGAAAAGACTGTTCGTCTTTCCAGCAAGTCAATACAATATATGTATCTGATTTCAAAGGGCGAAGGAGTCTAAAGGCTTTATAGCCCGGCATTTTTTCAAGATTGCCCGCTCTGTTTTTGAATCGGTATTCAAAAACAGGGCGGCCTTCATCCGTAACGGGAATATGGTTCATGACAAAAAAGCCGCTTTTTTTGTCTAAAAGGCCAGATGAATCAATCACTTCATACGATCTGGGGGATTGGAATACGGATTTTTTCTCGGTTTCGTGAAGGAGTAAAGCGCTTTCTTCGTTTTCCATAAGGATCATCGTTTCGTGTTCATATTTTTGGAGAATCGTTTGTAAATAATCGAACGTCCCGGTGGTCATGTAAATATTCATCTTTTCACCCCATTTTCTTTTTTGAAAAGGACTTTTGTGAACTGCGCAATTGGAAAGGACATGGAATCCGCCTTTAGTCCATCGTTCTCATTGGCATTTTGCCCATATATCAGAATAAAAGGGCTATCTGCTTTTATGAACTTTCCAATATTTAGTTTAAAATTTCCATACTGTGAGTTCAATGAAACATTATAAACAAAATCGGCGGTTTTATGACATTTCACTCGCTTGCCTATACAATTTACTCAAAAAGCACTATAGTGTAAAGCATGTAATAGATCGTGAGAATGAAGGATCGCCGGTTGCAACGACCTATATTTATTTAAATGTAAAAATGTGATTTCTCTTGAAAATCATTCATAGCTTTTTCATTTTGAATACGACTTTACTCATATGAAAGGTGGAAGATAAATACATGAGAGTGGTAAATGATACTTTAATCAAGGCTGCTAAAGGAGAGCCGACAGACTATGTGCCGGTTTGGTATATGAGGCAAGCAGGCCGTTCGCAGCCTGAGTATCGGGCGTTAAAAGAAAAATATTCATTGTTTGAAATTACACATCAACCGGAATTATGCGCCTATGTGACAAGATTGCCTGTTGAACAATACAATGTGGATGCAGCCATCCTTTATAAAGATATTATGTCGCCTCTGCCGGCGATTGGAGTGAAAGTAGACATTCGATCGGGAGTAGGTCCGGTTATTGACAATCCGATTCGTTCTCTTACGGATGTGGAAAAACTTGGCCAAATCCATCCGGAACAGGATGTGCCATATGTACTGGAAACCATTCGAATTTTAACGAAAGAGCAGCTGACGGTTCCATTGATCGGATTCGCCGGTGCACCTTTTACGTTGGCCAGTTATATGATTGAAGGAGGTCCATCCAAACATTACAACAAAACTAAAGCGTTTATGTATGCGGAACCTGTCGCTTGGCACGCTTTGATGGACAAGCTGGCCGATATGACTATCGCTTATGTTCGGGCGCAGATCAATGCGGGAGTAAGCGCCGTTCAAATCTTTGATTCTTGGGTAGGAGCTGTAAATGAAGAAGATTACCGTGTATACGTGAAGCCAGCTATGCAAAAAATTTTTAGTGAACTAAAAAATGAGCATGTTCCGCTTATCATGTTCGGAGTTGGTGCAACTCATTTAGTAAAAGAATGGAACGACCTTCCTTTAGACGTCATTGGTCTTGATTGGAGAATGGAGATTCGCAAAGCAAGAGAATTGGGAGTGACAAAATCGCTTCAAGGCAATTTAGACCCGGCAGTGCTGCTTGCTCCTTGGAAAGTGATAGAAGAAAAAGTGAAACGGATTTTAGATCAAGGTTTGGAAACACCGGGATTCATTTTCAATCTTGGTCATGGAGTTTTTCCTGAAGTTCAGCCGGATACTTTGAAAAAGCTAACCGAATTTATTCATGATTACAGTTCAAAAAGAGTTTAAAAATAAAAGAAACTTATTTTTTGTAAATTTCCTTTCATTTTGACAAAATAATTAATTGAGGTGGCTCTTATGGAAAGGAAAAAGATAGGATTACTTGTTATGGCATACGGCACTCCAAACAATGAAGAGGATATTGAACGGTATTATACGCATATTCGACATGGAAGAAAACCATCGGAGGATATGCTGGAGGATTTAAGAAGACGTTATAAGGCGATTGGGGGAATTTCCCCGCTTGCAAAAATTACGAATGAACAAGCTGAAAAACTAACGGCTCGATTAAATGAACTTCAAGATCAATTGGAATTTCGATTATATATTGGGTTGAAGCATATCGAACCATTTATTGAAGATGCCGTAAAGCAAATGCATGAAGACGGTATAGAAGAAGCCGTTTCGATTGTACTTGCTCCGCATTTCTCTTCTTTCAGCGTGAAATCGTATAACGAAAGGGCAAAATCGGAGGCAGAAAAGCTTGGCGGACCAAGGATCAGCTCGATTGAAAGTTGGTATCGTGAGCCGAAATTCATCGATTACTGGGTGAATCAAATCAAAAAAGTTTACGAACAAATGCCGGATGAGGAGCGCAAATCTTCTGTCCTGATTTTTTCTGCTCACAGTCTTCCAGAAAAAATATTGCAATTTAACGATCCTTATCCAGAACAACTGAAAGAAACAGCTCAATTGATCGCTGATAAGGTGGGGGTCAAAGATTATGCCATCGGATGGCAAAGTGCCGGAAATACCCCTGAACCATGGCTTGGACCGGATGTCCAAGATTTGACAAGAGATTTGCATCAGAAAAAAGGATATAAAGCGTATGTCTATGTGCCAGTCGGATTTGTTGCCGATCATTTGGAAGTATTATATGACAACGATTATGAATGTAAAGTAGTCACACAAGAGATCGGTGCTTCCTATTATCGGCCGGAAATGCCTAATGCAAAGCCGGAATTTATTGATGCTTTAGCAACGGTTGTTTTAAAACACATAAATAAATAAGAAGTTTTAGAAGAAGGCGATGTATGGTGAGTGAATCAAAAAAAGTGACGGTCATAGGCGGAGGAATTACCGGATTAACAGCCGCTTATTATTTGCAAAAAGCGGCTCAAGAAAAAAAACTTCCATTGGAAGTCACATTAATTGAATCCTCCCCTAGACTCGGAGGAAAAATCCAAACGATCCGCAAAGATGGATTTATAATTGAAAGAGGGCCTGATTCTTATCTGGCTCGAAAAAAAAGTGCAACTAGACTGGCAGAAAATGTGGGGATTGCGGATCAATTGGTCAGCAATGCGACCGGTCAATCTTATGTGCTAGTAAATGAAAGGCTTTATCCCATTCCCGGCGGTTCTGTTATGGGAATTCCAACACAAGTATTCCCTTTTGTTGTAACCGGATTATTCTCTTTTACCGGCAAACTAAGAGCCGCTTTCGATTTTCTTTTGCCTCGTTCCAAACCGCAAAAAGATCAAGCTTTGGGACCATTTCTTAGAAGGAGATTCGGGGATGAAGTGGTGGAAAATTTGGTTGAACCCCTTTTATCCGGAATTTATGCAGGGGATATCGACCAAATGAGTTTAATGGCTACTTTTCCACAATTTTACACAATAGAACAAAAATATCGCAGTTTAATCTTAGGAATGAAAAAAACGACGCCAAACTCCTCCCAAAAGCCAGCGGGCGGGCAAAAAAAAGGCGGATTTCTCACTTTCCGTCACGGATTGGAAATGTTAGTGGAATCTGTAGAAAGTCAGTTGATAAAAAGTTCAGTGTTAAAAGGAACACGTGTGGTGAAAATTGAAAAAGAGGAAGACCAATATCGTTTGCTTTTGCATAACGGTGAAGCACTTCGCACAGATAGCGTAGTTCTTGCCACACCTCATGGAGTTGTTCCGGATATGCTTCCACAATACGATTTCTATTCTCCATTGAAAGATATGAAATCCACTTCGGTCGCAACCATCGCGATGGCTTTCCCCTCGGAAGCGATTGAACAAGACATAGACGGAACAGGATTTGTGGTATCGAGAAACAGCGATTTCACTATTACGGCCTGTACGTGGACTCATAAAAAATGGCCTCACACGACTCCAAAGGGAAAAGTATTGCTGCGCTGCTATGTAGGGCGTGCCGGTGACGAAACGGTAGTGGACTTATCAGATTCGGAACTTGAAAAAATTGTATTGGAAGATTTAAATAAGACGATGAATATTTCCATGAAACCGGATTTCACGATTGTCACCCGTTGGAAAAACGCCATGCCGCAATATGCGGTAGGACATATAGAACGGATGGAAAAGATTAAGCAAAGTACGCAAAAGGAATTGCCGGGTCTTTTTTGGGCAGGAAGCTCGTATGAGGGACTCGGTGTTCCGGATTGCATCGACCAAGGCGAAGAAGCTGTGGAAAAAGTATTGGCTTTTTTAGGGATGAATGGGAAATAGGCCGCTGATTGGCGGTCTATTTTTTTGTCTTTTTGATGGAAAAATTTGGAAAAAAGCAGTATTTTGACGTATCGATATCATTGCAAAGAATGATCAAGTGTGATATAGTATTTTTCGTTGAAACTAAATGACTAAATTATTATTTTGGTCATTTTGCGAGGTGATAAAGTGTCTGTCGATCGAAAAAAGCAGATTCTGGATGCGGCGGCCAAGTCGTTTTCATTATTTGGATACAAGGCCACTACGATGGATCAAGTAGCAAAGCTTGCGAATGTTGGAAAAGGGACTATTTATAATTTTTTTAAAAATAAAGAAGACTTATTTCACGAAATTGTTTCTTCATTAATTGCAGAAATGAAAGAAGCGGCAGAACAATCATTTGATGAAGAAGATTCATTCGTTGAAAAAGTTCATCGTGCTTTGTATCAGGTGCTCGATTTTCGGAGAGAACATCAACTCACCATCAAGCTCTTTCAAGAGGCGAGAGAAATGGGGACACCGGCCGTTTTAGAGGTAATGGATAAAATCGAACGTTCCATTTTAGATTACATCCGAGATAAAATCGAAATGGGAATAAAACACGGAGAAATTAAGAATTGCAATCCTGAAGTGACAGCTTTTGTCATTCTAAAAACGTATATTTCGTTTATTTTTGATTGGGAGAGGGATCATGAACCCCTTGAAAAAGATGAAATCGCTCGATTGTTTGACTTGTATTTTTTTCAAGGACTGTCCAAATAGGAAAATCTTTCTCTTTTTCTCGGTGATGACGAAATGAAAAATGAAAAATTGGGAAGGGGATTGTCGTGAACCGTTTATTGATTGTGGCTGAGTTGAAAGAGATTTTCCGAGATCGAAAAAATTTGTTGATCCCGATTTTTGCCATTTTATTTATCCCAATCCTTTATGCAGGAATTTATTTATGGGCGTTTTGGGACCCCTATGGACATTTGGAACGACTTCCCGTCGTCGTAGTAAATCGCGATAAAGGCGCCGGTTTTTCCGGAGAAAAGCTGCAATTAGGCGACGAAGTAGTAAAAAAATTAAAAAAGAGCGATGATTTTGATTTTCATTTTGACAATAACCGGGAAAGGGCTTATAGAGATTTAAAACATCAAAAATATTATTTATTGGTGGAGATTCCGAAAGATTTTTCAAAAGATGCTACGACTCTGTTAGAAGATCATCCCCAAAAAATGAGTTTGAAATATGTTCCGAATGAAGGTTATAACTTTTTATCGGCGCAAATGGGAAGAACAGCCATGAAAGAAATACGCGCATCGATTCAAAAAAATGTGACAAAAACTTATGCCGATACGATGTTTCGAAAAATTCGCGAGGCTGGAAAAGGGATGGACGAAGCCAGCAAAGGCGCTGGAAAATTGAATAAAGGCGCTGTCCAGCTTGCAGGCGGAGCAAAGCAGATGAAAGGCAATTTGGAGAAACTGGCAGAAAAGTCGTTAGAATTTAATAAAGGCATCCTTTCTGCCGATAAAGGATCGCAAAATCTCGAAAACGGCGCTGAACAATTATCTTCCGCATTGAATCAGCTTGCCTTTGGCCACGACAAACTGTACCAGGGCGCTAAGGATGTCCAAAAGGGAACGGAACAATTAGCCGGAGGAATCGGTCAGTTGTCTCAAGGCTTAAATACGGTTGATGGCAAAATGAGCCAGCTGTTAAATGGAACGAGACAAGCTCAATCGAGTGTTGAGCAATTTTCAGGTCAAATGCCGAAACTGCAAAGCAGCGTTAAGGATTTGGCTGCTGGAGCTGAGCAGTTAAATTCGGGTGTAGACAGCTTCCAGCAACAATTAGTGAGCCAACTAAACAGCGCTTTGGATGATTCTGCTCAAAAACAAGAGCAGGCAACGCAGCAAATGATCGGTCAGTTAAAGCAGACTCTCTTGGCGCAAGGTTTACCGGCTGATCAAGTCAATTCTATTATTCAACAATTTCAACAACAGCTTCCGGATCCAACACAATCGGTCAATCAGCAAAAGCAGAGGATCCAGCAGCAAGTAGCCAGCGGTTTCAGCCAATTAAAATCTGGAAGCAAGGAATTGGCGACTGGTGCTCAATCTCTTAACAGCGCCATCAACAGCCAACTTGCTCCCAATATTCAGAAACTGAATGGTGGGTTAAAACAAATCACTGCCGGCCAAGAAAGCCTTCAATCGGGCATTCATCAGCTGGCGAATGGTTCCAACGAATTAAATGCGGGGAGTCAAAAGCTTTTAGCAGGTGAAAGCCAACTAATCTCTAACATGGGGATTTTTAATGAAAAAATGGGCGAGTCAGCAGCCGGCTCTGCCAAACTGACGAACGGCGCCCATCAATTAAATACAGGCCTTTCTCAGTTGTCATCAGGCTCACAAAAAATCTCTGACGGCACTAAACAATTGGCAGCAGGGGCCGATGCGCTCGCAAAAGGTTCCGGTCAATTAGAAAATGGTACAAAAGAAATGCACGATAAGTTAAGCGACGCTTCCAAACAAGCCAATTCTATGAAAGCGGGAAAAAACCAATCCAATATGATGGCAGAACCTGTAAACGTCAAAGAAAAACCGATTAATAAAGTACCTACCTACGGCACTGGTTTGGCTCCGTATTTTATCTCACTCGGACTTTATGTCGGGGCATTAATGATGACCATTGTTTATCCTGTTCGAACACCTCTTGGCAAACCTAAAAATGGTGTATCCTGGTTTTTTAGCAAATTTGCCATGATGGGGCTTATCGGAGTACTGCAGGCACTGATTACCGCGGCCATACTGCTTCTTGGCTTAAAGTTAAAAGTTCAAAGCGTACCGTTGTTTATTGCTACTACGATTTTAACCAGCTTAGTCTTTATAGCGATCGTTCAAATGTTAGTAACGATTGGTGATAACCCTGGCCGTTATGTTGCTGTTTTAATCTTAATCGGCCAATTAACGACAAGTGCCGGTACTTTCCCGTTGGAGTTAGTTCCAAAATGGTTTCAAATGGTTCACGCCTTTTTGCCGATGACCTATAGCGTCAATGCATTCAAGGCGGTCATTTCAAGCGGAGATTTTGCTTATATGTGGCACAATCATGTTATTCTCTTGTTATTTATGGCGTTATTCATGGCCATTACACTTCTCTTTATGATGATCGTGTTTAAGCGTCAATATGCTGATCATTTGCAAACAGCGGAAGAAGCATCATGATTGAGTGTGTTCATTCCTTGGGCTGTCGGCAATGCCGACAGCCTTTTTTAACGCGATAAAGATTCAGAATTTTTATAGATTTTTCCGAGGAAGAATCAAAATTGGTTTACAATAGAGTGGAAGGACATGTTTTGTCTTTGGTATAGTGAAAGGACTATTGAAGTGTTGGATTTTTTTGCTTTTTATCGAGTGAAAGCACTGCAGCTATCAGAGCAATATAAGCAGTATGCCTTTTACACAGATCATAAAGGACAGGAAGAGGTCAAAGTGCAGCAAACTTTCCCTTAATGTCCATTTGATTAATGCGGGGATCACGCTGACAGAAGTTTTACTAATGGAAGAGGTGATTGAAAACATGAAATTGACGATCATCGGCCCGTGGGGCGGATATCCAAAAGCGAATGAAGCGAGTTCAGGTTATTTATTGCAGCAAAACGGATTCAATCTTTTAATCGATTGCGGAAGCGGCGTCCTATCTTTTTTACAAAACTATATAGAGCCAGAAAATTTGGATGCCGTGCTGATTTCCCATTATCATGCTGACCATGTAGCGGATATCGGTGTACTGCAGCATGCTTTACTTATTAGGAAATACTTCAATAAAGAAATCAAGACGCTTCCTATCTATGGCCATCATGAAAGTGAAGACTATCGATCATTAACGTATAAAAACATCACAAAAGGTTCGGTGATTGACGAAAACACTGAACTTTCCATCGGCCCTTTTTCCGTAAGTTTTTTAAAAACACGTCACCCTGTTCCTTGTTATGCGATGAAAATAGCATCAGATGAAGGCACATTGGTTTATACGGCTGATTCCGCTTATCAAGAAGCATTTGTGGACTTTGCGAAAGATTGCGATTTGCTATTATGTGAAAGTAATTTGTTTAGCGGAATGAACGGAAATCAGGCCGGACATATGACAAGTACAGAAGCAGGGAGGTTGGCAGCACGATCGGGGGCGAAAAAACTAGTGTTGACCCACTTGCCTCAGTACGGCAGTTTGCATCAGTTAAAAGAAGAGGCTGAAAGTGAATTTAATGGGCCGGTCATATTGGCAGAAAAAGATTTGCAAATAATGGTTAAAAAGTGACAAAATCCAGTTCGCCCAGTCTTGTTTCTGAAAATTTTACGTTGATTTTGATCTATTTTTGATCATTTTAGGGAATGAAAAACATATGAAAGAATGAGAAGGAGTATATTGATAAAAAAGTTTTTCTGATCAGTTTTAAAACCGTGCGGAATTTGAATTTTGTGATGAGTCGTGATGGCAAAGTTTCAAACTCTTGCTGAGCGTTTGTAATTGTTGTTCTTCCTTCATGTTTGACGCTTGTTTTCACCTGTGATGTGGCGAGCGGATGATACGAGTTCAGGAAAAAGAAAATGTGAGCTGTACGGATAAGAATGGTTTAGGAAAAAACTTGCAAGGATGATGATGTGTTTTTTTCATACTATAAAGAATGAAGAGGTGCTGATTTCATTTTAAATGGAAGGAAGGGCTTTTCCATGACTTATGACTGCATTATTATTGGCGGAGGCATTGCTGGTCTGCAGGCGGCCATTCAACTAGGACGCTATCAACATCGTGTGTTGGTCATTGACGCTGATCAAGGCCGCTCCGTATTATGCCGCAGCTTTCATAACCTTTTAGGCTGGCCCGATGGTGTCAGCGGACGGACATTGCGAACCATTGGAAGAAATCAAGCGGAAAAATTAGGAATCGAATTTCGGAACGGATGGGTAGTCGATGCCCGTTCTGAGTCGGATGAATTTCTGTTGTTTTGTGATGATGGTTCGTCTTTTCGAGCCAAAAGGCTTCTTTTTGCTACCGGTGTCATGGATCGTCTTCCTCCGTTTCCTAATATCATTCCTTGTTTAGGAATCAGCGCTTATATATGCCCTGACTGCGATGGTTTTGAAGTAAAAGGGCAGCGAGTGATTGTGATGGGGTCAGGAGATGCCGGAGCCAACTTAGCGTTGGCGCTTACTTATTTTACCACTGATATTTTCTACGTTGACCATGAACAGGCAGGCATCAGCCAACGTGTGATGGAAAAGCTAAGACATAAGAATATCCATTATGTGCCGGTGCCGATAAAAGAGGTATTGGCCGATGGTTCCCAATTTAAAGGTGTTCATCTTGTGAATGGAGGATGGATTCCGGCGGGACGGTGCTTTCTTGGATTCGGCGGAAATGAAGTTCGTTCAGCCTTAGCGGAAAAATTAGGGGTAAAACTTCATAAAAATCGGCATATTCTCACTGATCCGCGCACAAAAATGACTAATGTCAAATATGTTTGGGCAGCAGGCGATGTAACGGTTCATTCCGAGCAAACCGCCATTGCGATGGGAGACGGGATCCAAGCAGCCATTTGGATTCATAAAAGCTTGATTTCAAATGTGCTGGAGAATATGCATTAAATACAGATGATTTCGTATTATTTGTTTGAAATATTGCGGTGTAATGGGTTTATAAAACTTCCCCTCTGTTTGGAGGATGCTTTCAGTCGTTCGCACAGCAGAGAAGTACGAGGATCGAATCATGACTTTCGATTGGGAGACTATTTAGGGAGGTTTGACCTCCGTTTCTATCTTGATTTTTACCAAAAAAAGAACATAATGGATAAGAATGCGGTTCTATTTCATTGATTCTAATTTGACATCGACTTGTTGTGGATTATTCGTGGGATTGATCATTCATTATTTGAATCGAGATGCACGGCTACTTTCCAATATCCGAAAAAAAGGCTTTTGCTTTGCTTTTTTTCTGTTTGGGGCTTTTTTGCAAGAATGCAGGCAAGAAAGTTCATGAAAAAACTTTTGGTGCACATATGTTGTATGGAAGAGCCGGTGATAACAGCTGGGATTCTGTTTTTTTCTTGCTCTATAGAAAATAATGGTCCACACTTTTCATGAGAACCTTTTTTCCGATAAAATAAAAATGGTACTGGAAAAAGAAAAATCAAAGAAAGATAGATTGTGTAGGTTCTAGAATTGGAGGCGAATCAGATGGATTTCGTTAAATACGAGCAAGAAGGCTCCATTGCGTACATTACTTTTAATCGTCCCGAAGAATCCAATTCCTTAAATGAAGAGATGTTGAAGGATTTGGAGCAATATTTGGATGAAATTCGTGTGCGTACCGATATTTCCATCGTGGTTTTACAAGGAGAAGGTGAGCAAGCTTTTTGTACAGGAGTCGATTGGGGCGAAGAAGCTCTTTATTCAGATGAACAGAAAAGAAAATTTCAAAATAAAATCCGAGAAGTGCTGTTGAAGGTGGAGGAACTTCCTCAGCCAACTATTGCGGCCATTAACGGAGCGGCTTTTGATGAAGGTTTTGATTTGATTCTCGCATGTGATTTCCGTTTTGCTTCAAGACATGCCGAAATTGGCTTTAATCAAAAGAACCCTGGAACGATTCCTTATGCAGGAGCTGTCCGCAGGCTTCCTAAACTGATTGGGGAAGGCAAGGCTTTAGAACTGATTTTAACAACTAAAATTTTAAATGCCCATGATGCTTATGCATATGGATTATTGACAAGGGTATCACCCCCTGAAAAGCTTTTCGAACGGGTGAAGGACTTCGCAGAAGAACTTTCCATTTTCAAGGCGGACGAGCTTCGGAAAATTAAGGCGGCTGTGAAAAACGGTGGTCACCCGAATCTTTTTTAAAATATCGTCCATTCTTTTATTAAACTGGTAAAATCGCATACTTGCGGTTTTACCTTTTTCTTATAGGTCTGAAACGGCGCCGTCATGGAACCTATCCAGTGTTTGGGGCGGTAATGGGCATGTGCTTTTTGTTTTATGAAAGGCAAGAAAGTGATTATTTGTTTGACCATTATCCCATGAATAGATCATGGGGGATTTTTCTTGAAAGAGCCATGCTTCTTTCCGTTAAGAGGAACGGTAAAATGTTTTTGTCCTATTTTACAATGAAAATTTGGGAAGAGTTGTGCAAAGAAATTGCTTGTTCTATTTTGAATGAATCCAAACTACACATAATAGTAAGGGACAAAGATAGGAAAGGGGGATGGGAGAGTTGAAAAAATGGGGTCTGTGGGCAATAGCTGCCTATCTATTGTTTGGCTTATGCATATATTATTACTTGTTTGTATTTGCCAACAGCAGTGTACCGGATATATATAAAGGAACGAGCGCCGATCCGGCGACATTTTTAAAATCTCGTGAATTAGTTCTAAGCGAGGAATATTCAAAAATTCGGGATTTGTTGTTCTTTTTGTCCACACCTTATGAATGGCTTCTTTATTTGTTTATTCTCATCTTTGGAGTTTCAACTGTTTTTGAAAAATGGGCCAATCAAGCATCCCGATTTCAGTTCGTTCGGAATGCTGTTTATTTATTCTGGTTATCTCTCCTCACATTTGTATTAATGTTTCCTATTCGATATTTGTCGTATCATTTTTCGAAAACCTATCATATCTCAGCTCAAGAATTCGGCGGATGGATGAAAGACAACGTGATCGATTTTTGGGTCAATTATTTGATCATGTTGGTATTAGTGACGATTTTGTATGCGCTCATGAAGCAGTTTCCAAAAAAATGGTGGCTTGCTTCTTGGATCTTATTTGTTCCGTTTACCTTTTTTTTAATGTACGTACAGCCGGTATGGATTGATCCTTTGTATAACCACTTTTATCCGATGAAAGACAAACAATTGGAATCTAAAATTTTGTCATTGGCTGATAAAGCCCATATTCCGGCGAATCATGTGTATGAAGTGGATATGTCGGAGAAAACTCATGCTTTAAATGCTTATGTGACGGGAGTAGGTTCTCATTCTCGGATTGTTTTATGGGATACGACTCTTCAAAAGCTGAATGACAATGAAATTTTGTTTATCATGGCTCATGAGATGTGCCATTATGTTGAAAAGCATATTTATTTTGGCATTGCCGGCTATTTGCTTCTCGCGTTCGTCGGTTTTTGGATTACAGCCAAATGGATGGCGCGATGGATTGATCGCCATGGCCAAAAGCTCCATATCCAATCGATCTCTCAATTAAGAACATTGCCGCTCTTCTTGTTGATTATTTCCATATTGGTGTTTGCATCCAGTCCTATTTCCAATCTGGCTTCCAGGTATGAAGAAACGCGTGCGGACCGCTATGCAATCGAAATGACGAAAAATAAGGAAGCAGCCATAGAATCATTTCAGGAATTGACAAAATCGGGACTGAGCCAAGTGAATCCGCCGCTTCTGGTGAAAATTTTTCGTTATACCCATCCTACGATGCTTGAACGGATTCATATGGTGGAAACTTATCCAATAAAACAGAAATAATTTGGAACAGCCGAAAAAATGGCAGTTCATGATCAAAAAAGTAGAAGGTAGAATGTCATTCTTATTCGGAAAGAAAGAATTTCATAGACAAAGCGCTAATCCCTTGGGTTTTGTTGTTGGTTCCCAAGGGATTACATTTTTTCCGGATTTATTGTTTCTCTTTCTATAAAAACGAATGGCTAATGACTCGTTTCCATGCATGTATCCATTCATGAACACTTGCATTCTTATTCGCAATGATTGTGGAATGTCGGTTTTTTACAAAAACAAGTGGGGGAAATGCTCAAAAAGGTTCCCGTATCTGTTAAGGATACGGGATATTTACCGTTTGTCCGGGGAAATCCTTATGATGATTATGAGTTGGTTTTACGTGAGGATTAATGTAGAGAAGTATCTTTTTAAATACCAAAGCGTTTTTCTAATTCAATCAATTTGGCGGAAAGTTCAAGGAAGGATTCTCGATCTCTTGCATCCAATGTTTTGTCGATTTCTTCCATCAGCTGTTTCTTTTCCTTGTTCAACAAGATTTCATTCAAAAGCATATCGATGTAAACATCAATCATATTCTCGTGGCTGAGTGGCGCTCCATTCGACTTCATCATCTCGGTATAAGATCTTTTATTTTCCATTTCGCTCACCTCGAATGCCTTTTTTTTATTATATGGAATTTGAGACAAATATTCAACTGAAATTTTATAATTTTTTGAAAAATTTTACCTGAAAAATGAAAAATCGGTGTTTTTTGAAAAGGAATGAGACATTCATTTGAAAAGATGGTATGATAATCAAAAAATAGAAAAAGAAGAAAGGAGAAAAATGGCTATGGAAAAGGAAAAGAAAAACAAAATGATGTTAGAATACGAGATCAATCCCTTAACTATGATCATCCTTCCGGCAGAATATGGACAAAAAGTGTATTCCAAAATTATGGAAGTAGAGGATGAATATATTTCACCGATGAAGCCTTTCGATGTCGTCAAAAGAAGCTGCAAGTACTATGGAGCGTCTTATTCAGGCAGGAGAGAAGGGACCCGACAATTAATCGGCATTACCCATAAAGCTCCGATCATTGTGGACCCGTTTCATGCGATTTATTTGTTTCCTACATTGTCTCCTGCAAAAAGCGACTGCATATGGATCAACCACGAACATGTGGCGGCTTATGACCGAGCTGATGCCTATGAAACATCCGTCACCTTCAGCAATGGAAAATCACTTCGTCTCCCCATCTCCCGAAGCTCCTTTGAATCACAGTTTATGCGTACTGCCATGCTGAGAATTCGTTTTGAACAAAGAATGCAACATATTGAAAAAAAATATGGGATGAATGCAGACAAAAGAATGGCGTTAGAAGGCTATCACCCTTATCATTTCAGGTAAAAGAAGTCCAGAGTGGAACACTTTGTTCTTTGCTCCATTAAAAGTAAAAGGCATGTGCTGACGGAAAGGTTTATTCCTCAAAGTTGGACGAGTGATCCATTGCGAAATGTAAAGGAATGGGCCTTTCTTGCCAGCATGATCTTTCTTAAACACGGATCTTCCCTTTATGCGAAATAAGAGTTTGTTTTTATCCGTTTGATGGATTGGCTGAATGAGAGGGGTTATGATATCGTTCGAACAAGTAATATTTCATTAACTCTTCTACTTTATTGCGAAGTCTCGGATTAAAGTAATTATGATACTCTTCATAGCCGTTATATAAAAATACATACATCGTAAATAAATCATCTGATCGGACTTTTTCCGCTTTCATGCGGCGGTCCCGCATATATTTGCGGGTGTTCGCCAAATCTTTTTGTACCTCTTTTATCGTTTGGGCGATCCAATCTATATAAGGATTTCTCAGCTTAAAAGGGCTTTTTTCCACCACTTTTAGATCTTTATTTAAAACGGTTAAAAGCATAGGCAAATAAATAGCTTGTTCTAAAACATCACGGTCATCAGGAGGAATCCTTGTCATCTTTACTCTCCCCTAAAAGAACATTTGTTCGTATATATTTTACTGAGATGAAGCCATCATTTCAAGTATTCACGCCATGACTCTTTTCCATGCTTTTTAGGTGTAAATGTTTAAAATAAATGATCTCGTTATGATAAAATAATAAAGTCATCTTCTTTTTGTCCGGAAAATCTGCCGGATTTTTGATAATGAATGTGGAAAAATGATAGTGATAGGGGTTAACAGAGGATTGAATGAGAGGAAAAGGAATTAAATGGATTTTGAGACTCTGACAAATGGGTTTACACTTGAACACGTAATGGACTTAATCCGAAAATATCGTTCATTTGGGCCGATACCAGGAATTTTGCTTCCCATGATGGAGGCGTTTTTTCCGTTTTTGCCTCTGTTTTTATTTGTAATGGCCAACGCCAACGCTTTTGGTCTCTGGTTAGGATTTTTGTTTTCCTGGGTTGGAGCTGTTGCCGGCGCTTTGCTTGTTTTTGGATTGATCAGGAAATTCGGGCAAAGAAGAATGCTTCGCTTTCTGAAAAATCATCCGAAGGTAAGCAAATTGATGAACTGGCTGGAAAGACATGGGTTTGGCCCGCTCTTTTTATTGATGTGCTTTCCGTTTACGCCGTCTGCTCTCATCAATATAGTGGCCGGGCTTTCCAATATAAAAAAATACCAGTATTTCATAGCTGTAGTGGCTGGTAAAATGGTGATGATATTCACGATCAGCTTCATTGGCCATGATGTCGTTTCCCTTATTAAAAAGCCGCTTCGGACCGTGATCGTGGTGATCGTGATTTTTATCCTTTGGCTTGCAGGGAAATGGCTGGAATTGCGATTGAATGAAAAAGAACACAAAAAGGGAAAGCAACCTGGTACATAAAAAAGAAAAAAGGACTGTTCTCCTGCTTGAAAACGGACTTCAGTGGAGGACGGTCCTTTTCGTCATTGCATAAATCGTGTTGGAAAAACCAAACTAATTCCTGATATTTGCTACATATCAGGAGGGATGCAGGTGGGGCAAATAAAGCTGACAATGCCGGAAAAAATAAGCCTGATTCTCAAAATGGTGATTGGATCAGCCGTTTCATGGGAATCGGCCATTTTATTTGGTTCAAAATATCCTTATTTAGGACCGATTTCACTCATTCTTTGTTTACAAACGACGATCATGAAAACGATCCAATTTGGAATCGCTCGAATCGTCGGAACGATCATCGGGGCAGCGTCTGTTTTCATTCTCTCATCTTCTTTGCATGCGAATGCCTGGTCATTGGCTATTGTCATGCTGGTCAGTCTTGTCATCCCTCTCCTTTTAGGGGCTGATGGCATTATGCTGCACCAAATTGCACTAAGCGTACTGCTCGTTTTTGCATTTGAGCATAAGCTTGAGGGATATGGATTGGATCGAATCAGAGATTCCATCATTGGGGTAGCCGTGGCTCTGTTGCTGCAACAATTCTTCCATCCGCCTAATTTAACAAAAAAAGCAATGAAAGAAGTGGAAGAATTGCCTGAAATATTAGCGGATAAACTGAAATCCTTGGCAGTCTGGCTTGACGCAGGAGCCCTTTTCTTGTTGGAGTCTTCCCTCCGCAATTGGAATGACGGAAAAACAATAGCAAATATTGCATTTCATAAGAATTATGAGAACCCTGAATCCGTGACAAAACATCTTTACAATGGTCGCAAACCGTTGATACGATAAGGAAAAACGACGTTGACGATTCTTCATCAAGTAGGTGATGTGATGAAAGATTTCCCGATTCGGTTTGTATTGACAGATGAAGCGATTACCCCAAGTGCTGGGCTTGCTCTCGTTGGCTACTTACTCCATCGAACGAAACTGGATAAACGGGTAAACGCACTTCGGCTTCCAACGGTTCGTCGAGAAGTGCACATTTCCCATAGCGATGTCATTCGCTCGATGATTGGCTTGCTTGCCACAGGAAAAACGGATTTCGATCATATCGAAGCGTATCGTCAGGACGATATCTTTTCGGCATCGATGGGGATTCAGCACGTGCCTTCCTCTCCAACCTTGCGACAACGACTCGATCAGCTCGCTTGTCTTCCGATGACCGAAACGATTCTTTGGGAGGAGTCCATACGTCTGTTGATTCAACGACATGCCACTTTGTCCCCTTGTTGGACCAAAGGAAAGACGACATGGCTTCCCCTTGATATAGATGGTTCCCCATTTGACAACTCCGATACGAAAAAAGAAGGAGTCAGTCGAACGTATAAAGGATTTGACGGTTTTACACCGTTGTTTGCGTATGCAGGGAAGGAAGGGTATCTCGTTCATGCCGAGTTGCGTCCAGGGAAACAACATGTGCAAGACAACATGCCCTCGTTTTTAGTCACCGCTATCCGTCGAGCTCGTCAACTGACTTCATCTCGTCTGCTTGTTCGCATGGATGCAGGAAACGATGCAGAAGCGAATGTGCACGTATGCCTAAAGGAAGACGTGGACTTTGTCATCAAGCGAAACTTACGCCGAGAATCGAAAGCGCTTTGGTTCCAGATCGCTTCGCAAAAGGGCAAACGTGTCGATGATGGACAAAGCGAAGGAGTACAAACCTATGAGCTATGCCTTCCACAGAAGGCAGCGATCGATGGAAACACGTATACGTACGTTCAAGTCACCCAAGTGACGGAACGGACGATGGAACGCAATGGACAGCTGATGCTCGTTCCTGATTATGAAGTGGAAAGCTATTGGGTGCGGCTCAAAGGATACGAGCATGTTCGAATGAGCGATGTGCTCGCGTTGTATCATGACCATGCGACATGCGAACAGTTTCATAGCGAACTGAAGAGCGACTTAGATTTAGAGCGGCTTCCATCTGGGAAGATGAAAACGAATGCGCTCGTGTTGGTCATGGGAGCCTTCGTTTACAATCTTCTTCGTCTGATTGGACAAGATCTATTAAGCGATCCGAGACATCCGTTGCACCACAAAGTGAAACGCCGCCGCATCAAGACGATTATTCAGACGGTGATCACGATGGCAGGGCGACTCGTCCGTCGATCACGACAGATCTGGATGAAACTGACGCGAAGGAGTGGCTATAGCGAGCCCCTACTGAACGTCTATCAGAAATGGAGAGAGGTAAGATAACGAACGAATGTTCGGGCACTGATGTCCAACGTCACTCCCTGTGCTTTTTTGTCTATTTTTTTGGTTCGTATACCTAAAAAAGAGATTTGTTCCATTTTCGGAAATAGGAGATGACATAGGTCATAAGCATAAAAAGGGTTTTATGGATTATCAATCCATCAAAATTACAACAAAATCAAAGTCGATTTCAATTCATCACGGATTCAGGGAGAACCTTTCAAATGAAAAATTTTACTTTCCGGCTATGTGGCATGCACAGCATCTACTCTCTGTTCTAAAACAACACCCGCTTGCCGCCGCTCTTTGAATCGGCTGGATACATGCTTTGACAACAGCTTTAATTTCTCAGTAAGGTTTAGCTTAAACTGCTGTTTCATGACGGTGGATCAGCATTTGATCATAATCCGGAGTATAAAATCTATGTTGGTAGGAACAGAGAGCAAAAATGCATTGATTTCGTTTGGCTATTTCATTATCACCCCTTCGTGATTCCTTCTTCCATCCACGATTTTAGTCGTCCGTAAAACCTCAGGATCCTGCAGTCTCCGTTTTTTTTGCAACCTCTTTTTGTACCAGTCATGCTGCAATATTCCCAGCAGCGCAAAAAATAACAAATAGTATGCGTATAGGAACTGTTCTGTTTTTCCGCTCACAATAGGATCGGTTAGAGAGATCACTTTTGCAAAGGTGATAGATAAATCTGCCATATTCAGCTGCGGTTCCCCTTTAATAAACTTTCCTTTTTGTCAAACTGGATAATTCTTTAAAAGTGAAATTTACGTGTTGAACAAGATTGTATTTGACAATACGAACATATGTTTGTTATTCTGGTAACAATAGATGTTGGTTCGAATGACAGGAATCAATGGCCGTCGGACAAAACAAAGAATTAGGTCATTTCAAAAAGGATACGGCGTTTTTTTATGTATTATAATGGGTATGACAGTCAAGGTACCATGAAACCGAAGAGGTGATCGCATGTCTGTTCGTTTTATTTTAGGACGTTCCGGAACCGGAAAAACGAAGTTCATATTAGATGAAATTACTCACCAATTAATCGAAAATCCATCTGGAAAGCCGATTGTTTATATAGTCCCTGATCAAATGACTTTTTTATCTGAATACACGCTTGTGAATACCCCGGGATTGAACGGCATGATGCGTGCTCAAGTTTATAGTTTTTCTCGTCTTGCATGGAAAGTTCTTCAAGAAACGGGAGGATTCGCTCGGATTCACTTGTCTTCAGCCGGTTTAAATATGCTGATTCGAAAAATCATCGAAGAAAGGAAAGAGAATCTGCGGCTTTTTGCTAAAATAGCGGACAAATCGGGGTTTATTCAGCATGTGGAAAAAGCGCTTATTGAACTGAAACGCTATTGTGTTGGCACTGATGAACTTGCGGCCAGGAGAACGGAGTTTGAGGAAAATGGAGAGGCCCATCTTTTGATTGATAAATTGCACGATCTCCACTTGATTTACGAAGAGTTTGAAAATCATCTCGTTGACCGCTATATAGCATCGGAGGATTATTTTCAATTATTGGCGGAGTCCATCCAAAAGTCGGAGTATTTGCAAGGCGCTCAAATTTATATCGATGGATTCCACAGTTTTACTCCCCAAGAATACTTGGTGATCTACGAATTGATGAAAGCTGCATCTCAAGTTTCGATTGCGCTGACGCTGGATCGTCCTTATTCAGAAGAACTTCCGCGAGAAACGGATTTGTTCCGGATGACTGGCGAAACTTATGCTTCCTTGTGGGAAATGGCCCGCGATTCCGGGATATCGACAGAAAATATCATGATGACGGAGTTTGTTCGCAGCAAGGAACAGAGTCTTATTCATTTGGAACGCTTTTTTGACAAAAGACCGGCCAAGCCGTTTATTGGAGAAGGCGCGCCCGTTGTTTTCGAGGCGGCGAACAGGAGAGCAGAGATTGAAGGAGTGGCAAGAGAAATCCGAAGACTTGTTCGTGAACATCATCATCGCTATAAAGAGATAGCAGTGTTGGTCAGAAACGGACAAGATTATCAGGAACTGATTGAAACTATTTTTTATGACTACGAGATTCCGTTTTTTATTGATCAAAAACGAACCATGTTAAATCATCCTTTTATTGAATTGATTCGTTCCAGTCTTGAAATTTTAACTAGCTTTTGGCGTTATGAACCGGTTTTTCGCGCTGTCAAAACAGAGCTTCTTTATCCTTTCAAGATGAAAGCAGAGCAGATAAGGGAAAAAATAGACCGGTTTGAAAACTATTGTTTGGCTCACGGAGTGAAAGGGGAACTGTGGACAACAAAAAAACGCTGGGTTTACAGAAGATACAGAGGACTTGAGCTGACGGACGCACCGCAAACGGACGAGGAGCGGGCGATGGAGGAAGAAATAAACGAATTGCGGGATATGATTCGAACGCCTGTTTTACGGCTCGATCGACGGTTTCGTCAAGCGAAAAACGGAAGAGATTTTTGCGAGGCGCTTTATAAGTATTTTGAGGAACTGGATATTCCGGCGAAACTGGAAAGACTCAGTATGGAAGCTGAAGAAAACGGGGATTTACTGGCAGCTCGTGATCATGAACAAGCGTGGAATGCTATCATTGGATTGCTGGACGAGTTTGTAGAGATGCTTGGCGACCAGCCTTTTACGCTGAAGAAATTCGCAACGATCCTCGAAGCGGGCATTGAATCGATGCGATTTACCAATGTTCCACCATCTGCCGATCAAGTCATCATCGCCGATTTGGAATTGTCACGTCTTTCGGATATCAAGACCGCATTTATCGTCGGAGTGAACGATGGAGTTTTGCCGGCCAAAATGGCAGAGGAAGGGATTTTGACGGATGAAGAGAGGGAACGGATGGCTTCATTAGGGATGAAGCTTGCACCAACGAGCAAAACCAGGTTGCTGAATGAAGAGTTTATTGCTTACAAAGCGTTTACAACTCCATCTGAACAACTTTATCTATCTTACCCGATCGCTAATGAAGAAGGGAAAGCTTTGCTTCCTTCCCTCTACATCAAAAGAATGAAGGAAATATATCCGAATATAAAAGAACAGCTATTGTTGAACGATCCTTCCGAACTGGAGGAGCAGGATCAACTGTCTTACATTTCCCATCCGGGGACGGCTATTTCGTATTTAACGTCTCAAATTCAGCTTAAATTACGGAATTATCCAATGTATTCCATTTGGTGGGATGTCTACAATTTTTATATGAGCCACCAAGATTGGAAGTGGAAGGCAAGGAGAATTTTGTCCAGTTTGTTTTATCGAAATGAAGCGAAGAATTTAACAGAGGAAACAAGCAAAGAGCTTTACGGAGACCATATTTTGGCTAGCGTTTCGAGAATGGAGCTTTTCCATGGCTGTCCGTTTTCCCATTTTGCTCGATTCGGGCTCGGTCTTCGAGAACGAGAGGTGTTCCGTTTAGAAGCTCCCGATATCGGTGAGCTGTTCCACGGAGCGTTAAAATGGATGGCCGATGAAGTGAAAAAAAGAGGTCTCGGCTGGAAGACATTGACGAAAGATCAGTGTGCGCAATTGGCAAGAGAATCGATTCAATATTTGGCGCCAAAGCTGCAAAATCAAATTTTATTGAGTTCGAACCGCTATCATTATATTAAGAAAAAGCTTGAATCTATTATCAGCAAGGCTTCTTACATTTTAAGCGAACATTCACGGGCAAGCGGGTTTGAGCCAATCGGGCTGGAATTAGGATTTGGACCAAAAGCAGAACTTCCGCCTTTTACGTTCACTTTGAAAAACGGCATCAAAATGGAGCTGGCAGGAAGAATCGATCGTGTTGATAAAGCGGAAGAAAACAGTAGTGTATTTTTAAGGGTGATTGATTATAAATCCAGCAGCAAGGATCTTGATTTAACAGAAGTTTATTATGGTCTTGCTCTTCAAATGTTGACGTATTTAGATATTGTGTTGGCGAATTCGGAACAGTTGATAGGAACCCCTGCATTGCCTGCCGGAGTGTTGTATTTCCATGTCCATAATCCGATGCTGAAAACGAATAAAATGCTGACGATGGACGAGGTGGAAGAAGAAATTTTTAAACAATACAAAATGAAAGGACTTGTGCTAAGCGATCCGAACGTGGTCCGATTGATGGATCAAACTTTGGAAACGGGGGATTCGGCCATCATTTCCGCCGGACTGAAAAAAGACGGAACGCTTAACGCGCGTTCAAAAGCAGCTTCTGATAATGATTTTGAATCGCTGAGAAAATATGTACGGAAGTTCTATGAAAAGACCGGCAATGATATTGTCTCCGGGAAAATCGATATTGCCCCATACAAATATAAAAAGAAAACACCTTGCGAATTTTGTTCTTTCCGTTCACTGTGCCAGTTTGACCCAAGTTTTGAGGAAAATCGATATCGAATCATCATACCTCTAAAAGATGAAGATGTATTAAAGTTGATACGCGAAAGGGGCGAGCAATGATGGGTAAACATCCAATTCCGTTAAAACCGGATCATGTAAGTTGGACAGACGATCAATGGAAAGCGATCATGGCGGACGGACAAGATATATTAGTGGCCGCAGCGGCAGGCTCTGGAAAAACGGCTGTCTTGGTGGAACGGATTATCCAAAAAATCACCAGTCGCAAAAATCCGGTGGATGTGGATGAATTATTGGTGGTCACATTTACAAATGCTTCTGCTGCAGAAATGAAACATCGAATTGGACAGGCTTTAGAAGAAGCCGCCAATCAGCAGCCAAATTCAGAGCATTTGCGTAAACAATTAGGCCTTCTGAACCGAGCGTCCATTTCCACTCTTCATTCTTTTTGCTTAGAAGTGATTCAAAAATTTTACTATTTGATCGATATCGATCCGGCGTTTCGGATTGTTGAGAATATGGAAGGAACGCTTCTTCGAGAGGAAGCGCTCGATGAACTTTTTGAAGAAGAATACGGAAAAGAAGGAAACGATCGCTTTTACCAATTGGTTGAAACTTTTTCCAACGACCGTAGCGATGCAGAACTTCAGGATTTAGTGAATAAGTTGTATTTTTTTTCACAATCTCATCCGAATCCGGAATTATGGTTGGAACAGTTAGCCGATATGTATGATGTGAATGAAGAGGATTCCATAGATGAATTACCGTTTTTAGGGGCACTGAAATTTGAAATTGGACTGCAGTTGGAAATTGCCTTCCAGCTCCTTCGCGAGGGATTAGAGCTGACGAAGAGGCCGGGTGGTCCGGCTCCTCGGGCGGAAAACTTTTTGATTGATCTGGAGATGGTCGAAAGCCTTTTAGCCGCAAAGGATTCTTGGCAAGATTTATACGAAAAGTTTCAAAACGTGACTTTTGATAGATTAAAAAGCTGCCGAGGATCAGAGTACGACAAAACCCTCGTGGATGAATCAAAAAACATACGGGATCAGGCGAAGAAAATCATACAAAAGATAAAAGACGACTATTTTTCAAGAAATCCTCGCTACTATTTACGGGATTTGAAAGAGATGAAAGACGTTGTCGAAACATTGGCTTATTTAGTAAAAGCGTTTATGAACCGCTACCAAGAAAAAAAGAGAGAAAAAGGGCTGGTCGATTTCTCCGACCTGGAACATTATTGCTTGGCGATTTTGACGGAATCGGAATCTAATGGCGAGCGAGTACCTTCGGAAGCCGCTTTGTATTATCAACATCGATTCAAAGAAGTATTGGTGGATGAATATCAAGATACGAATCTAGTTCAAGAAGCCATTCTTCAACTCGTTTCCAAGAGACCGGGGACAGACGGAAATTTGTTTATGGTTGGAGATGTGAAGCAGTCTATTTATCGTTTCCGACTGGCAGAACCAAATCTGTTCTTAGAGAAATACCGCCGGTTTACGGCAGACGGGGAAGGAAGCGGGCTAAAAATCGACCTTTCGAAAAATTTTCGCAGCCGGTATGAAGTCCTTGCAGGAACGAATTTTCTTTTTAAACAGATCATGGGTGCTAAAGTGGGAGAAATTGAATACGATGAACAGGCGGAACTTGTTAAAGGTTCATCTTATCCTGAAGAGGAAGAATATCCGGTAGAAGTGGTCTTGATGGACCAAGGAGAAAAACAGGAACGCGCTGTTTCGACCGAGGAATATGCGGATCAAGCTTTATTCGACGAAGAAGATTTGGAGCAATCGCAAATCGAGTCGCGATGGATGGCGGGGAAAATCCGGGAATTAATTTCGGAACGAAAACCTATTTTTGATCCGAAAACGCAAACTCATCGCCCGATCCAATACCGGGATATCGTTATTTTATTGCGGTCCATGACGTGGGCGCCAGAGATCATGGAAGAATTTAAAAAGGCCGGAATACCCGTTTATGCCGATTTGTCTACTGGATATTTCAATGCGACGGAAATCGCTATTATGATGTCTCTTTTAAAAGTCATCGACAATCCTTATCAAGATATACCTCTTGCTTCCGTTCTTCGCTCGCCGATCGTAAACTGTTCAGAAGATGAATTGGCAAAAATCCGCCTTCATTCTAAAAAAGGAAGCTATTATGATGCACTAAAAGCCTTTATTCAAGCGGTTCCGAAACCGTCTGAAGAAGAACTCCATGAAAAAGTGAGTTTATTTGCAAAAGAGCTTCCTAAATGGAGATCGAAGGCACGTACGGGAAGTCTTTCAGAACTGATCTGGCAGCTATATCGTGATACAGGATTTTATGAATTTGTGGGCGGGCTCCCTGGAGGCAAACAGCGGCAAGCCAATTTAAGGGCATTATACGATCGCGCTCGCCAATATGAAAGCACATCATTTCGAGGGCTGTTCCGGTTTTTGCGCTTTATTGAACGGATGAATGAACGCGGGGACGATTTAGGAGCTGCACGAGCTCTTAGCGAACAAGAAGATGTCGTTCGACTTATGACGATACATGCAAGCAAAGGACTGGAATTTCCTGTCGTCTTTGTGGCCGGTCTTGGCAAACGGTTTAACTTCGAGGATCTTAAAAAATCGTATTTAATGGACAAAGAGTACGGATTTGCCAGCAGCTATGTAAGTGTTGAAAAAAGAATCAGTTATCCAACGATTATTCAAATGGCCTTTAAAAGAAAAAAAAGGTTGGAATCAATAGCTGAGGAAATGCGGGTGCTATATGTTGCCTTAACCCGTGCGAAAGAAAAGTTATATTTAATAGGAACGTTAAAAAATGCCGAAAAGGCCATATCTTCTTGGAAAAAGGCACTAAGCCGGTCGGACTGGTTATTGAGCGAATACGACAGGGCCAATGCCAATTGTTATTTGGATTGGATCGGTCCGGCGCTTGTCCGTCATAGAGACGCATGTTTACTTCATGAAGATGAAACGGACTCTCCTTCGGAAATACAAGAAATTTGGCAGCATCCTTCAAAATGGTTGGTCCATCTTTACCATAAAGATGAGTTTAAAGAAACAGTAATGAACGAGAGTCAAGAAGAAAACGGATGGGCTGAACTGGTGGAAAAAGGAAAAATCGTTCCGTTTGAATCTTCATTTCAAAAAGAGATTACAAAGCAATTGGAGTGGAAATATCCATTTGCTGATTCAGTGCGGCTTCGTTCTAAACAATCGGTTTCCGAACTGAAAAGATTATTTGAAATGCCTGACGAATCAGCTGGTACCGATCTTATTCGCCGACATGAAAAACCTATTTTTGAGCGGCCGAAGTTTATGCAAGAAAAAAAATTAACACCCGCTGAAATAGGAACGGCCATGCATGCTGTCATGCAGCATATTCCGCTAAGCGTTTTTCCAACGAAGGAATCGATCATTGAATTGGTTGCTCAGTTGCAACAGAAAGAATTGATTACCGCTGAACAAGCGGAAGCGATTCATATTGAAGAAATTCTAGGTTTCTTTGAAACTTCTGTCGGAAAACGCCTTATCCGCGCTGATCGAATTTGGCGAGAGGTGCCATTTAGTATGGCGATAGAAGCGAAGGAATTGAACGAAAAATGGAAGGATGTAGCGGATTCCGTTTTAGTTCAAGGCATCATTGATTGCTTATTCGAGGAGAATGGTCAGCTTGTTTTGTTGGATTATAAAACAGGTCGAATGGACCGATTCGTAAAAGGCGGGAAGGATGTTGTTCAAGTATTGGAAAATCGCTATCGTATTCAAATAGCTTTATATACAAGAGCGGTGGAGCAAATTTTAAAGCGGCCGCTTTCTGAAGCCTATTTATACTTTTTTGACGGTGGCCGTCTTATAGAGATAAACGAGCGATTATGAAAGGAACCACATCCGCTTCACGGATCATCAATAAGCCGGCTGAAAGCCGTAAAAAGAAGGGGCTTTTAGCCGGCTGTATCTTTATGATCAATTATTTCCAGCAAGAGGCTGGTCGAAGACACTTGTTGTTATAGTTGGATTCGTGCTGAGCCCTGAATAGGTCACGATAAATGGTCCGGTATTAAAACCGCCGGCGCCTGCCGACGTTCTTGAGGCTGATTTTGGCGAAATAAAAGCGGTATCGCCAAATTGCACCACTCCGTTGCTCACGTGTATGAATTGGGCAGATCCGATTACAGACGGCATATCAAACATCCTTTGGCATAAGATTTTTCGTCTCCATGTTTTTAACGTTTTCAATGTTTTCAATATGACGAATATGTTTTACTCTTGAATCAAAAACACCGTTAACTAGCGAACCAATTTGAATCACTGCAGACGCAGATGTTCCGATGATGGAAAGATTTCCAACATGGATGACGGGGTTTACATGGAACATTTGGACTGAGTGTCCCGGTTCTCCAAGCTGAAAATGAAGAGGTTCCGAAAAAATCGGAAAAGATAAAAAAGGATATTCATCTAAAAAGAAAAATTGCTTTGTATGCTGAACGGCCAATACATTGGCTCTTGATGCGATATTTTCGACATCGCCGATATTGAAAACCGAACTGAAGAGAAGAGTCGTTAAATGAATATTGTCTACTACAGAAGACCGGACTGGCATAATACGATTACCCCCTAGGTGAAAATGGAACAAAAGGTCCCACGATCAAAGCTTCCGGAGGGGTATCGAAAGCGGAAAACAGTTGGATTTGGTTCGCATCTCCAATTAATACAAGCGAAGAACTGGATACACCAGTAATTTTAATATTGGCAACTTTTAATTCATGGTTGCTGACTTGGAGGTTCATTGAATGTTCCACCTTTCTGGTCAGGCATGGCAGTTAAAAAGCGGGCAATAGCTTGTTGAATATCCAATTTTGTTTTTTCGAGCACCTCTTGTTGTATGAGAGAAGAGTCTTTATGACGGTGAGCGAGCTGTTGAATATAAAATTGTATACGTTCCGGCAATTGTTTAGCAAGATCGGTTTTGATGACTGAGTAAACGGAAGGCTCTACTTTTCGTTTTTGAAGAACTTCCTGATGGCGGAGCCAGTCCGGCAGTTCATTATTAATATATTCATTCATGGCAGCATACGTGTTTAAAAGCAGTTGGGCGTACTCAAGCGGAGGCATGGCTGATTGGTCAGAAAAGGGAAGAGCCATATCAGCCATTTCTGCCGTATCTGCGGGATTCATACCAATATTCAACGTCCCTTCTAACGTATCGACTTTCAACTGATCAAATCGATATTCCATTTTTTCCACGTTCATAACCGGTTGCTTTTTCATGTCTTGCAATTGATCTTTAATAGATTGTATTTCCCGTTTCAGCACTTCAATTTTTTGATGCTGCTCTCCGATATATTGATATAATTGATGGAAAATAGAAGAGTAATTATACATTTTATCACCTCAACATTACGCAGTAGGCGGCTGCAGCGGGACAAGTATGGGCATTGTGGAATATTGCTTGTTGAGAATGTTTTGTGACAATTCGGGAGCCGGTTCTGTAAATCCGCCGGTATTATATAAATTGGCAATAGACCGACTGGAGCCGAGCGTACCGATTTGAAGTACGGAAGAATTGGTCATGCTGCCGATTTTGATCATACGAATTTGAATTGATTGTTGGACGTAAATATTCATAAAAAATCCCTCTTTAAAGGTTAAAGTTTATGCCTTGGTCGATTCCATCGTTGTCCAATGTGTTAGTGGCTGAATATTGGTTATAAATGGCCAAGCCATCTCCGGTATTGAATGATCCGGCGCCGGAAAAGGTTTTCGTATTGGAAATGGGGCGAATTTGTATGACATCCCCGATATGAAAGACGCCACTCGAGCTGACATTTATCACTTGAACGGCACCCACATAAGCTGGCATCGCCGTTCACATCCTTTTTTGAGAGTCTTGATTCTGATCATAAGTTCACCGTTTGATTATCAATAGACTATTCGAATTTGATGGCTGTTATTGTCTGAATCCAGGATTCAGCATCTGGCTAAGCCGTGCGTTCTGCTTTATTATATGTGGGGGTCGGGAAGATGTGATACTAAGCCTATAGAAAAAATAACTGGTCGGATTGCCTGGATGTTTGAAAATGATGATTTGGAGGAATGGTAATGGGCGAGGAAAATAGAACGCCGCTTCATCCCAATAAACGGATATTGTCGCTGGATGTCATGAGAGGGATATCGCTGCTTGGCATTTTCTTAGTCAACATGATTTCTTTTCATTCTCCTTATCTTTATTATGATCCTTATCATTGGTGGAATAGTCCGAGCGATTATGCCCATTATGCGTGGATCGATGTTTTGGCCCAAGCGAGTTTTTATCCGTTGTTTGCCATGCTGTTCGGATACAGCATGTCTTTGCAGCAAGAAAGATTGAAACAGAACTTTTTTTTGCTGGAGTCAAAACGTCTGTTGGTGCTGATGGTGGCAGGAATTCTTCATATCGTATTTATTTGGTCTGGAGATATCTTATTGAATTATTCGGTATGCGGCTTTCTTTTGCTTTTGTTTATGAAAGGACGAGGACGTACCTTAATCATATTTGGCAGCGTATTATATCTTATTCCGCATTTATTCTTAAGCATTCTATTGATTATGACATCGATCATAAATCCTGAAAGCACTGCTTTTTGGTCGGATATGAACGGCATTCAACATTCTATTCAAGCATACAGTACCGGTTCTTTTTGGAGTATTACGAAGCAGCGTCTCGTTGATTGGTATTCTGTCAACGGCTCGACTCATTTTTTTTCGGTGCTTTTGTCTATTTTTCCTATGTTTTTGATAGGGGCGGGGGCCGGAAAACTTCATTTGGTTGAATCAATTGAAAAGCATAAAAAGCTCAATCTTACTTTGCTGCTTATGTTCATGGCAGCAGGAATCTTCTTGAAATTGCTTCCATTCTTTTTTGGTCAGAACATGGCTTATCAATATGTGCAAGATTCACTTGGCGGACCGTTGCTTTCCGTTGCTTATGCATTTGCTGTCATGATCATTGTCCGCAATCCATACGGCCAGAAATACAGCAAATGGATCGCACAGGCGGGAAGAATGTCGTTGACGAATTATTTATTTCAATCTTTGATAGGGTCTTTGCTTTTTTACCATTATGGATTAGCTTTATATGGTAAAATAGATTTAATCACCGGCTCGTGGCTGGCATTTACCCTTTATCTCATCCAATTGATTTTATCGGAAATGTGGCTCTCCAAATTTCAACAAGGGCCTTTGGAAAACGTGTGGAAAATGCTGGTCTACGGCAGAAAAACAGCATGACGGGGAAAATAGATGGGGGTGAAGGACATGAAATGGGTCAGTTTCCGTACGGGGAAATATGATGGCTATGGCGTTTACGATGAACAAAAACAATTGATTTTGGACGTAAAAAAAATGGATGAACAAAGAAACGGCTATTCCGATCTTCCTGAACAGCTTGTAGAGGCGTTAGGATTAGGAGATCTCTTCTTGCAAAAAGTACATACTCTATTAAACTGGGAGCAGGGTCAACGTAACCGTCCGTGGGCGTTCAAATGGGAAGATGTGGAACTGTTGGCCCCCATTCCGCGGCCATTAAAAAATGTGATTTGCATTGGAAAAAACTATCGAGATCATGCGGTGGAATTGGGTGGAAAAGATGGGGTGCCTGAACATCTGATCGTTTTTTCGAAAGCACCGACAACCGTCACTGGTCATCTGCATCCGATTCCTGCTTATACGGATGTGACGGAAGCCCTTGATTATGAAGGTGAATTGGCCGTTATTATTGGTAAAAAAGGAAAAGGAATTCAAAAAGAAGAAGCTTTAGATTATGTCTTCGGGTATACCATCATTAATGACGTGACGGCAAGGGATTTGCAAAAGCGTCATGTACAATATTTTCTGGGAAAAAGCCTTGACTGTTCATGCCCGATGGGACCTTGGATTGTCACGAAAGACGAGGTGCCGGATCCAGGCAATTTGGGCATAGAAACAAGAGTGAATGGAGAAGTGAGGCAAAAGTCTAATACCCGACATTTTATTTTCTCGATTGAAGAAATAATAGAGACCCTTTCTAAAGGGATGACATTGGAACCCGGAGATGTGATCGCAACGGGAACTCCTGCTGGTGTTGGCCTCGGTTTTCAACCTCCAAAACTCTTAAAGGCCGGCGACGTTGTTGAAATTACCATTGAAGGCATCGGAACACTGAAAAACCAAGTGCAGTAATAGGGAATTTGAATCAGCCGACGAACATTGAACGGCGACGGTGATTAGGAAAAGTCTGTTTTGGCAAATGGTGTTGCCGACGAATTCCACCGGGTGAACGGTTTTTAAGCTTCTAAAATCCATATGAATGGAAAAAACGTTTTGAAAATGATTAGCCTTTTAAGGATGAAAGAAAAAGAGGGAGGAAACATCTTCATGGAAAGTGTTCTTTTTTATAATACCCATTTGCATATTACGACGTGGGTCATCGCCATTATATTGTTTCTCGTTGCTCTTGGACTGTCGAGAGGTCAAAACAAAAAAAGTTTGAATATAACGCATATGATCTTGCGCTTATTTTATGTATTTGTCTTTCTGACGGGTTTGTTCCTGTTTATGAAGAATCATGCCATCAATGAAATGCTGTACGGAATAAAACTGTTGGTTGGATTGATCGTGATTGGTATGATGGAAATGACATTGGTTCGTTTAAAAAAAGGAAAGAGTGCAACGGTTTATTGGATCATTCTGATTTTGGCTTTGATTGCCGTATTTTATATTGGATTTAAGCTTCCGCTTGGCTTTCATTTCTTCTCTTAAAAAAGAGCGGATGGATTTTTTCAAACGATGTCCAGCCACTTTTGGAAAAGGAAAATATTTGCTTTTTGATAGTTTCCGTCAAAGAGATCCAATTTTGAAATTACGACATCTATGTTGTAAAGATGGAGATGGACAAGTTAAGGCGAAGTTTCCATCTCTTTTTTAGCGTATGTAAACGGAATAACGAAGTTTGAAAGAAAAAAATCCCGTTTTCGTAATGATTCCGGGATTTTTTTATTCCAGTTTTTCTAAAATAATTCTTTTTCCGGTATTGATTGTCAGTTCAAACCGGTCGCTTCTTTTCTCCATATAGCTGAAATGATGGTGTACGGAGCATATTTGGTCACCGTTATCGAAAATGATAAAATTCGTTCCCTGACGAATGTCATTCCGATTTAAAAAGGCCAAGTGATTATAGCAATAAATACAGTCATAAATGGAAAACTGCATGCTGTTCAATCCGGAAAGGAAGTGCAAAAAGGCGTCATCGTTTAATTCATCCAACAGCAATTCCAACGAATATATAAATTAAAATAAAGGTTTTCTCCCGTTCCACGGCGAATAAATACAAAGAGAAAATAGGGGAACGGAGAGAAAATATGATGCCAAATCACAAAGACGAGATCGAAAAGTTGTCCACTGCCATGAAAGAAGCAAAAAGTAAACGAGCATATGAACGCTACCAAGCGATTTATCTTCATTTGCAGGGATATACCAAAGGAGAAATCGCAACGATTATTGGTCGATCCAAGAAAACTATTTATAACTATATTCATGCCTACGCCCAGCGCGGTCTTGATGGACTGGAGATGAAATACTCACCTGGCGCCCCACGTCGATTGACCCCTGAGCAGGAAAAAGAGCTGGCTTTGATCATTGAACATCAGCTCCCCGTAGATGTGGGATTCGAAGCAAAATATAATTGGACGCTTGCGATAATCGCTGAACTCATTCAACAAAAGTGGGGGCCAACATACACGCTTCGCGGAACAAGTGACATTCTGCATCGGTTAGGGCTAAGCTATACGAAACCGACCTATACACTAGCCAATGCCGATGAAGAGAAACAAAAAGAATTCGTCGAAATCACCTTCCCTGAAGTAAAAAAAAACTGGTAGATGGGAACATCGCCCATGTCCTCTTTCAAGATGAGTCGATGATTCGTGATTACCAAGCGATTCAAAAAACATGGTTTGTCAAAGGAAAACAACGAATCATTCCGACGTTTGGAAAACATCAAGGGCTGAAGCTGATTGGCACGTTGAACTACGAAACAGGGGAAGTGTTTTGCATCGAAGAAGAATGCTATGACGCGGAAACATTTCTTCGATTTCTTCAACTTGTGTTAGAACGCTATCCCACAGGCAAAATAGTGATGATTTTAGATAACGCTCGAATTCACCATGCCAAACTCATTCAGCCATTTTTAAAAGAACACGAAGATCGGTTAGAGCTCGTCTTTTTGCCACCATACAGTCCGCAATTGAACTTGATTGAAGGGCTATGGAAATGGCTGAAATCAGACGTGATTTACAACGTGTTCTATTCGAGTGTGCAAGAAATTAGAAAGAATGTCCAAGCCTTTATTCAGCGAATCAACCAGAAACCAGAACAAACGATCGATCGTTTGTGTGTTCAGTTGTAAATCTTTAATTCAACTTATATAGACTAGACTTTTTTTTATCCTCAGCTGATCGGAATCATGCAACATAATCAGCTTCGATTCAGTTTGAACGGCACCGTCAGCGGTAAGAATTCCATGGATCCATTGGTGTTGGCGGTAAAGCTGTACTTCTTTTTGTTCAAACAATTCTAAATTGATGGCTTCATCACTTTCGTCATCAAAAAAGATCCATTCTTGACGTATATATTCCACCACTCCTTGTTGATAAGACCGGATTTGTTGTTCCAACAACTGATTCCTGTCCCACTTTCCCATTGATGATTCTCCTGTCGTATTAAACGGATATTTTCATTTATTGACAATTTCCTACCTTTTCATTCATGGAAAAGGACAATGAACATATAACGGGTCCTTTGAATAGAATGATTAGGCAAATATCCATTCTATTTTTTCAAAGGAGGCACTCAACTATGTGCGGGATAACAGGATGGGCAGATTTCAAAAAAAATTTAAGGCCTTTTACGGAACAAATCGTGAATATGACAGAAACATTGCAAAATCGCGGACCTGATCAGACGAATTATTTTCAGCAGGATCATCTATTGTTTGGCCATAAACGGTTGATTGTGGTGGATCCTGATGGTGGCAGGCAGCCCATGACGAAAACACACAACGAAAGAACGTACACGATCATCTACAATGGCGAGTTATATAATACGGAAGATATCAGAAAAGTTCTTTTATCAAAAGGATATGCATTTCAAGGTCACTCTGACACAGAGGTATTACTTACTTCTTTCGTAGAATGGAAAGAAGATTGTTTGGAATACTTAAATGGGATTTTTGCTTTTGCCATATGGGATCATGAGAAGGAGAAGCTGTTTCTTGCGAGGGATCGTGTCGGTGTTAAGCCGCTCTTTTATACTTTAATCGGATCAAGCTTCGTTTTTGGTTCGGAGATCAAAGCGATTTTAGCCCATTCGGATACGAGAGCGGAAATTGACAGAGAAGGATTGGCGGAAGTGATGGGTCTTGGTCCTGCACGAATTCCCGGGTCAGGTGTCTTCCGAAACATAAAAGAATTAAAGCCGGGGCACGCTTTGGCTTTCTCAAAAGAAGGGCTGAACATTTGGCGATATTGGAACGTGAAAAGCGACATTCACCAAGATTCAATGGAAGAAACGATTGAAAAAGTACGCTTCCTCGTTCAAGATGCGGTCACTCGCCAACTCGTATCGGACGTACCGCTTTGTACGTTTTTATCAGGGGGAGTCGATTCCAGCGCCATCACGGCCATTGCTTCACGCTCGTTTAAGGAAAAACGGAAAGGCACTCTTCACACTTATTCCATCGATTATGAAGAGAATGACCAATTTTTTCAAGCCAATGATTTTCAGCCTAATGCAGACGGTCCATGGATTAAACTAGTTTCCGACCATTTAGGGACGATTCACCATAATTGCGTCATCTCACAGGAAACGTTGAAAAATTATTTGCCGGCTGCCGTTCATGCTAGAGATCTTCCGGGAATGGCAGATGTTGATTCTTCTTTGTTATGGTTTTCACAAGAAATTAAAAAAAGTTTTGTCGTCGGGTTATCAGGGGAATGCGCGGACGAAATTTTCGGAGGATATCCTTGGTTTCATCGATCGGACGATTTTAATCGCGAAGGTTTCCCGTGGATGAGAGCAACAAATGAAAGAGAACAGCTGTTAAATGATGAATGGAGGAAAAAATTAAACTTAAAAGAATTTGTGCTCCATCAATATCGAGAAGCGGTGAAAGAGGTTCCCGTTTTAGAAGGGGAAAATTCGATTGATGCGAGAAGAAGGGAATTGTTTTATTTGAATTTGACTTGGTTTATGCCGGTGCTTTTGGACAGAAAAGACCGGATGAGTATGGGAGCCAGTCTGGAAGTAAGGGTTCCATACGCTGATCATCGCTTGGTGGAATATGTTTGGAATATTCCGTGGGAAATGAAAATGTACGGCAACAGGGAAAAAGGATTGCTTCGTAAAGCGTTGGAAGGGATTCTACCTGAAGAAGTGCTTTATCGTAAAAAGAGTCCGTATCCTAAAACCCATCATCCCGGTTATACAAAAATTGTAAAAGAATGGGTTTCTCAGCTGTTGGAGGACCGGTCGAGTATTTTGCATGAACTGTTGGATAAAAAAACATTGGAAGAACTGGTTGAAACAGAAGGAAGGGCTTTTCAAGTGCCATGGTACGGCCAATTAATGACAGGGCCTCAGCTTTTGGCGCATCTCGGTCAAATTCATGTTTGGTTTCAAGATTATCATATTCAAATTGTAGATCGATAACAAAAAGTAGAGGGGGCCCGGCTCAGGCAGGCTCCCTTCAATATATTTTGCATCCAAAATAGGAAAGGTTCTATACGAAGATCGGTATGATGAATTAAAGCTTTCGACTAGTGCTCTCTAAATTAAAAAATTCAGTTTCTGCTGCAAATGATATTGGAGCGAAATCCTTTGGCAACAACGGGTGAAAGAGATTCCTGATTCATGCGGTATTCATTCATTTTTTGGCATCGTTTTTTAGAACGATGTTCAATGGATCAGATGGCTTTGTTTGACTTTTTGAACAAAGACTTTGCTTAATCGGTTTAGCGGAGCTTTCAATGTCATTCCGAATACGAGCATCATCAAACCGTAAATGGACAAGATGAAGAGATCCTTTCTTACAATATCCGGCAGCATCCCGCCAACAGATTCCCGCAATAAGCTGATAGCATAAGTAAAAGGCAAAAATGGATGGATCTTTTGAAAAAAAGGCGGGGCAACTTGAATGGGGAATGTTCCGCCTGATGCAGAAATTTGAAAAACAAGCAATATGATTCCCAGCGCTTTCCCGACATTGCCAAACATTGAGACCAATGTATAGACGATGAAAATAAAAATCGAGGCGATGAATACGCTGAACAGTAAGAACATCGCTTTTTCTTTCGCAAAAACGTGGAGAATATATAAATCTCCGATTGATACAACGAGGGACTGCAGCAAGGCAATCGTCCAAAAGGTCAGCAAGCGGCCAAAATACACGTGCCAGCTTTTATAGTTTTCGCTGCCAGGAACATCAACGGATAATAACGATATTAACAGCATGGCCCCTACCCAAAATGATAACACTGTATAAAAGGGGGACATGCCGGATCCGTAATTAGGAATCGGAAAGAGTGGATGTTCTTCAAGCAACACCGGTTTTTTGAAAAAATCACTTTCTTTTTCCACATCATTTTTTAACAGCTGAATGATTTGATAGATATTATGTTTTTGCTCAAAATCCCGTATTCTGTTTGCCATTTCTCTTATCTTTCGTTCAGACTCGGGCAAGTGTGTTTGGGCGAAGGAGATCTCTTCTATCCCAAAATGAATCCCCTTCGAAGCATCGGCTACTATTTTATAGGCATCCGGCAAGCTTGCGTTGGCTTCTTTCAATAACTGGCCGGCATATTGATTGTCCCTGATCGCACGAGAAATAGCGTTTCGAACAGCGGGAACTACGACAGAATCATAGTTCGCCATTAAGTTGGATAAAGTATCAGAAGACTGTTGAGAGAGCTCATCAAGACGCGATAACAGATCAGATCCAGGATTTTCTCCTCTTTTGACTAGATCCAACGCTTCATTGCTTAGACGAATTTCGGTTTGAAACTGACTCTTGACTTGTTGGAGTTTATTGATTATTGGATTCAGTTCTTGCGAATGGCCAAGGTGATTCATGTTTTCCATTACATTTGTCAAACTGTCGATTAAATCGATGCCTCGTTCTAAACGATGCTGTAATTGATCGGCATCCGACTGCAACTTTGAAAGGGAAATGGGCTGGTTTTGAAGTGTGTCGTAAACATCATGCAACGTCATAGCTGTTTGCTCTAGCGTGATCAAATCCTGCTTTATGGTTGGTTCCGATTTCTTTAAAGTGTTTCTAGTAGTTATGAGAAAGGTTGACAGTCCGTTAGAAAACTGCATTCCATCTTTGGTCAACACGGAAACAACCGGCAATGCATTTTGAGCTTTTCGGACAATCGATTGTGCTTTTATGGCATCTTCATAAGCTGTATCCACCGCTTGATGAATTTCCGGAAGCTTTGCTTCTAAGAAAAAAAGAAAATGCTTTAAATGTTCTATTGTACCTAATTCTCTCTCCAATTCTATTCCTAATTGATTAAAAACGGTGAAAAGGGCTTTGCTGGATGTTTTGATAAATTCTTCATTTATATTTTCGACGATCGTGCTTGCTCCCGTTTTCGTCATTTTCGGGGCAATAGCATTCAATTTTTCATTGACCGTAAACTTGATCACGGGTTTTTCGGGTGTTTCCTTTAAAATCGACGTGAGTTTATCGGAAAAATCTTGAGGAATGATAAGGCTGGCATAATAATGGCCTGTTTTTACCCCTTGTAAAGCTTCCTCTTCATCGACAAATCTCCATCCTAAAGCTTGATTTTTTTTCAGTGATTGGACTACTTCATTTCCAACGTTCAAATAGCGACCTTGTAATGTGGTGCCTTTGTCATTATTGGTTACCGCAACCGCAATCCCTTTTGTATGGCCATACGGATCCCAAGACGCCTTAATATTGAACCAAGCATAAAAAGAAGGAAGAATGATAAGAGCCAAAATGATCACAGAAGCAGCCCAGTTTTTCACAATATTTTTAATATCCATGCTGTATATTTGTATGACTTTATTCATCTAACTTCACCAACTGAGAAGGAATATGAACCATCTTTTTTATGTAGGATGGCTGATCGGGGGAATACTTATGCATTAAACGGCTGAATTTCTTTTAATTATTAAATCCTATTTTTCAAAAACAGAGGAAGAGATAAAAATTTTAAAGTATTTCATCGACACATGAACGACATTTATCGATTTTATGTGAGATTATCTGACAAATCACTCGTGAGTTTACATAAAAATTGCTTTTATACACAAACCGTTGAACAGATTACGATTTGGAACGGAAATAAAAATAATTCAATTGAAAATTGATCGTTATATTCTGATTTTATATAATATTAACAATATTCATTGAAATGTTTTGAAAAGGTGAGATTGTCTAATGGATATGCAGTCCGAAATACTTGATGCGATTGTAAAAAAATCAAAAGATAATATTGTGATTACAGACGGAAATGGCGTTGTGCTGCGCGCCAGCCCCAATAGCTACGCCATTTATGGAAGCAGCACTGATGATTTAATTGGAAAGTCTGTTTATCAACTTGAAGAAGATCATATTTTTTCTCCTTCCGTTACGATAAAAGTTTTAAACGAGAGGAAAGAAGTGCGCGTCATGCAAAATACAAAAACCGGGCGTTCTGTTATGGCTATCGGTCTTCCCATTTTTGATCGATCGAATGAAATTATTCGGGTAATCAGCTTTTCACATGATTTAACGGAAATCGAACAATTAAAAGAGGAATTTAAACAATTACAAAAAAAGATTGAAAGATATGAAACGGAAATTCAAGAACTTCGAGACAATGAACAAATCGAAGGCAATACTATTCTGAAAAGCAAAGCCATCCAGCAAATCTGGCAGCTCATTAAGCGTGTTGCCAAAACAGATGCTTCGGTTGTTTTTTTAGGTGAATCCGGTGTTGGAAAAACTCACTTTGCTCGTGCACTTCATCAAGCGAGTGAAAGAGCAAATGAAGCTTTTATCGATGTAAACTGCAGTGCGATTCCCGAATCTTTATTTGAGTCTGAGATGTTTGGATATGAACCTGGTTCTTTTACAGGAGCCAGTAAAAAGGGCAAGACGGGGTTAATCGAACTAGCTGATCAAGGGACATTATTTCTTGATGAAATCGGTGAAATTCCTTTATCTATGCAGTCAAAATTGTTAAAAGTGATTCAAGATAAAGAAGTCATTCGAATTGGAGGAGTAAGACCGAAAAAAGTCGATTTCCGTTTAATTACTTCAACCAATCAAAATTTATCGGAAATGATAAAACATGGCTCGTTTCGACAAGATCTTTTTTACAGATTAAGTGTCATCTCGATCACCATACCTCCTTTAAGGGAACGGAAAGAGGATATTGCAATGCTGGCCTATTACTACTTGCAAAAATTCAATGAAAAGTATCGTATGAGAAAATCTCTTCATCCTGCAACGATTGATAAGCTTATTCATTACCACTGGCCGGGAAATGTGCGGGAACTTCAAAATATGATGGAACGCCTTGTGATTACTTCGGAAACCAATATCATCCATCCAGACAATCTACCCTCGGACATTCAAATGGATCGTACACAGAAAACGGATTCTTTATTATTGAAAAACATGAAAGGGAAAACTTTACGAGAAGCAATGGAAGAAGTAGAAATTTTGTGGCTAAGACGTGCCGTTAAGCAATGTAAAACAACATACGAAATGGCGGAATTCTTAGGAATCAGCCAATCCAATGTTGTCAGGAAGCTAAAAAAATATCGAATTAAGTTAAAACCATATCAACATTTATAATTCTTTCTTTCGATTGTAAGCAACTGCCACATTAATGGAACTTTATCCGAGAACTTTTTCATTTTGATTTCTACGAAAATTTATTGTTCATATAACAAGTTAAATCGGTTCGTATTTATCGGCATCAAACCTGTGTAATCGGCGCGACAAAATATATCTGTGGGGATGAAAAAAATTTGCACAAAAGAATAGGATCAGAACTAAAAAATTCCCAATCAAACGATTGGGAATAAATAATCTGATTCTTATAACCGGCATATGCTGAAAACGTGATGATGGATGTTTCGCCTTCACCGGAAGTTGACAAATTGGACATCGATCGGAAGATCCGCTTCACGGATGGCAGCGATGATTTTTTGCAGGTCATCTTTGTTTTTACCCGTGATACGGATTTGATCTTCTTGAATTTGTGATTTTACTTTTAGACCTGAATTTTTTACAATTGTGTTTATTTTTTTGGCGTTTTCTTTATCGATCCCTTGTATCAATTTTGCCCGTTGGCGTACCGTACCACCGGAAGCTCCTTCGATTTTGCCATAATCGATATTTTTAATGGGTACGCCTCGTTTAATTAATTTGCTTAAAAGAACGTCTTTTAATTGATTGAGTTTAAACTCGTCATCTGAGACTAGTACCAGCTCATCTTTTTCAAGCGAAATATCGCTTTTGCTACCTTTAAAATCATAGCGGTTTTGGATTTCTTTTAGTGCAATGTTGATTGCGTTTGTAACTTCCGAAAAATCCACTTTTGATACAATGTCAAACGAATTCTCTTTTGCCATGAAACAACCTCCGACTATAAACGATTTCTTCCATTATAGTAAACAAATTGCAAAATCACAATCAATAAAGGGGTCACATCCAGGTGAGAAAAACGCTGGATGCGGCCCCTTTTTAGCAATCACGACGGTGTGTAAAGACATAATAAGAGAAAGGTCGATCATAAATGATCGGTTTTTTTCGAGTATTGGTTTTTCCCTGCTTCTCGGTTTTTCTCTTCTAAAATGTTCTTTTCTTCACGAGATGCTTGCCGATCTCTTGCTTTTTTGTCATTGTCGGATGTTCTTGGCATGATTTTTCTCCTTCCTTCACATTTTCAGGGATAGTATCACCCAAAAAGTTGATAATATGTGTAACAGGAACGGAGAATGGAATATGTTCAATCTTTTGTGCTGCTGTAATTTAAGTGCATATTAAAAGTCGCTTTTTCTAAGTTCGTTCAAAAAGAAAATAGCCAAAGTACCAGGACCGGCGTGGGAACCGATGGCCCCTCCGGTTGAGTGAATGAAAAAATGTCGGCATCCAAAGCGCTCTTCGATCATTTGTTTTACTTCGAGCGCGGTTTGTTCGTCGTCGCCGTGACTGATTCCAATCATTTGGGATGAAAGATCCGCTCCGCGCTCTTCCATTAAATCCAGCATCCGCTTAAACAGTTTTTTTCGGCCTCGGATTTTTTCGATCGGCACTAATTTTCCGTCCTCCACATGCAGAAGCGGCTTGATATTTAGGAGACCACCTAAGAAAGCGGAGGCCCGGGATAATCTTCCGCCTCTTGCCAGAAAATCTAAATCTTCTACCGTAAAAAGATGCTCCATATGCCGGCAGCGGAATGTGATCTCTTCGACAATGGATTCTTTTGAGGCGCCGCTTTCTAACATTTTAGCGGCTTCGATCACTGCCAGCCCTTGGCCGAGAGACGCACATTTAGAGTCAATAATGGTGAGATCAAGGGATGGGTAAGTTTCTTTCACTTGATCCCGGATCATGACCGCCGTTTGATAGGTACCGGATAATTCGGAGGAAAAAGCAATATAAATCCCTGAATCTCCGCTTTCAGCCAGCTCTGTAAAATGCTTCATAAAAACCTCGGGAGAAGGCTGTGAGGTACTGGGAGATGCTCCATTCCGAATCGCATCATGAATGGTTTTGGGATCAATTGAAAGGATATCTTCATATGCCTTGTTTTCTAATTGAACGTTCAACGGTATTAACGTAACGGAATGCTCCTGAAAAAAAGAAAGCGGAAGATCACTGCCGCTGTCGGTAAATAAACGAATTGCCATATATAATCACCTACCAATCAAAAGTTGTTAACCTTAGTGTATCTATTCTTTTGCCCCTTGACAATGCTTATGGAAAGAGCATAAGGTGAATAAGTACATCAGGCAAGATCAATCAGGAGGAAACAAAATGGATACCATCAAAATAGGAAATGAGGCAAAAAAAATCGTAATTGTCGTATTCGGTGCTTTTTTAAACGCACTGGCAATGAATTTATTTTTAATTCCAGCAAACGTATATTCTAGCGGTTTTACCGGTATTGCGCAATTATTGTCCAATCTATTGCAGGAATTTACGAAGATTCACATTTCGGCAGGTATCTTTTTATTGATTTTAAATATTCCTGTGGCCATTTTGGGTTGGAAAAAAGTTGGAAAATCTTTCACCTGTTACAGCTTTCTTTCTGTGGTGTTGATGTCTTTTTTTCTTCAGTTTCTCCCGGTTAAAGCGTTGTCTCATGATATTTTACTGAATGCTGTTTTTGGAGGCGTAATAGCGGCTGTCGGAATCGGTTTGACACTTAAATACGGGGCCTCCACTGGAGGTCTTGATATTATCGCGATGGTCCTTTCCCGCATGAAAGATAAGCCGGTTGGCACTTATTTTTTTCTGATGAATGGGGCTATTGTTTTGACCGCGGGATACGTATTTGGATGGGAAAAAGCGCTTTATACGATTGTTTCTTTATACGTTTCCACCCGAATCATTGATGCGATCCATACTCGATACGCAAAATTGACAGCCATGATTGTCACGGACAAGCCGGAAGAAATGAAACAAGCGATTTACAGAAAACTGGTCAGAGGAATAACGGTTGTTCCGGCGAGAGGGGCTTTTTCCAATAAAGAGAAACAAATGATGATGATCGTGATCACACGCTATGAATTGTACGATTTGAAAAAAATCATTCAAAGTGTCGACCCCAAGGCTTTTACCAATATTGTGGAAACAGCGGAAGTGGTCGGCTTCTTCCGAAAAGACTAAACATCAAGCTGAATTCCAGACAGTGGAATCTAGATGGATCGCCGTTCGCATTATAAACAGCAGCAAATCTTTTCCATAAAATTGGATGAGGAAGAGTCTGGGCCCGTTCAAGCAGGACTGTGATATGAGCCGCTCAAGCAGGCTCCGTCCTGTATGAATGACGGGCCCCTTGCGCGGCTTGAAGGCTGGTATTAAGAAAGGGTGTACTTCGTTAGACAAGTATTGTATTTCCTTGACGTTTTTTAGTTCAGCCGAAAGTTCGTGATGATATCATAGCTAAATTTCTTCTATGTCACTTCGGGAACTGTTCATTTTTGCGGCTTCTGCTTCGGCATATGTCATATGGTAGGGAATTTTCAACGCATGTTGTTGAACGGAGTTTTTCCCGTCATGGATAAATCGTTTTGATTTATTCCGTTTGCCCATTCGATCCACCCCTTTTTATTGATGAACGAAAATTCGTTCTTTTACATTGTTCCTCATCATCTAGTGCTCCACACACGTACTTTCTCCCTGCCTTTCCAGCTCCTGCATCGTTCGTTCATGGGGGCGAGAATGTTTTTTTGGTCATCATCGATCGGCCTGAGGAATCGCATTTTATGTCATGAATCATTTGCAAAAGTCCCTTTTTTTTACCCACCAATCTGTCAGATTAGGTTGTTTTTAATCTATTCATAAAATTGATTCAACATGACGAACGAAGAAATAAGAAAAATGAAAAAAGTATAGGAAATTTTTGGACTATCGATTATGATACATAAAGAAAGGAAAGGGAGGATTCGTCAAAATGATGATCGTTCAAAAAGAATATGTGAACAATATTCCGGTCTTGCATGTAGTGAAACAATCATTGTTGGATCAAAAAATACCGTTCATCATATTCATCCATGGTTTTCAAAGTGCAAAAGAACATAATCTTCATTACGCTTATTATCTAAGCGAAAAAGGATATCGGGTTGTTTTGCCGGAAGCCTCTTTTCATGGAGAGCGGGAAGAATCCATATCGGAAAGGGAGCTAACGTATCGATTTTGGGACATTGTGGTAAACACCATCCAAGAAATAGAAGCGATTAAAAATCATTATGAACAAAGGATAGATGAGGGCCGGATCGGCGTTGCCGGCACATCTATGGGAGGAATTGTGACTTTAGGAGCTTTAACGCAATATTCTTGGATTAAGGCGGCTGTCAGTTTGATGGGGTCCCCGGTGTATGAGGATTATGCCCGCCGGCAAATCAGCGAAATTCAAAAGCGTGGATACCATATTCCTTTTACGGAAAAGGAACTGGAAAAAACCTTTAATAGGCTGCGGACCTACGATTTAAGCCAGCAGCCGGAAAAACTAAAAGGGCGTCCTTTGATGTTTTGGCACGGAAAAAATGATCCGATCGTTCCTTTTCAAAATGCCTATGATTTTTATTTGTCCAACCGGGATCAATATGAAAATCATCCCGAAGACCTCTTTTTTATGCTGGACGAACAAAGCGGCCATAAAGTGTCTCGTTCCGGAGTATTAAAAACAGTGGAATGGTTTTCCGAAAAACTGTAATCAGAATGAATGATTTGATTACTACCGTAGGTTATGATTAAAATAGTGTTAAATAACGAAAAAGGAGTGAGGGAAGTGGATGAGGCTTTAAAAGAGAATATTCTCGGTGCACTTGAACAGGTCATCGATCCGGAAATCGGCATTGATATTGTGAATCTTGGCCTAGTTTATGGTATAGATATGGACGAAGAAGGAAAAGCAACGATCACGATGACTTTGACGGCAATGGGATGTCCGCTTGCTTCCACCATTGTGGATCAAGTGAAATATGCGTTGAGCGATATTCCTGAAATTAAGGATGTCGATGTGAATATCGTTTGGAATCCACCGTGGACAAAAGATCGAATGTCTCGCTACGCTAAAATCGCATTAGGAATTCCTGATTAATCAATAAATCTGTGTATAGTTCCAAAGAAAATCGTTTATAGAAGTGGAACTGATGAGTAAGAAAAACCACCTGCGCATTGGTGCGCAGGTGGTTTTTCTGTAAATGAACCATCCGACAAATCCATTATTGCCGTCCTGGCAAAAATATTTGCTCCTTCTATCTAAATGTCGGGCACCTTTTATATTCATTTTCTCGCATGTGTTTTTTATTAGAAACAACGGAGTAATGATAATGGTTGGAATGGATGACGGAAATAACCGTGTATAGATAATAGCGGGAGGCAAATTCTATGTACAGGCGCAAATATGCGTCAAAAAACAACGTCGTTTATGCGGAGGGGCATGCGTTGGGACAAAAAAGGCAATTTCATCCCGGAGAAAAAGCGCCGAATAACGGAATTTATGTAGAAGTAGGGGATACTGGAAGCAATGTGGTGAATCCAAAGCAAATCAAATTGGCAAAAGGCGACCGATTCCCGGAAAACTCAAATGACGAACGAATATGGACGTATAAACGGAAACCGTAATGTATGACAAGCAAGCCATCCGGAGACGGATGGCTTTACAGTTAAATCGGAAAAGTGAATAATGAATGTTGGAAAAAGGAATGAAAAACGGATGGAGGGACCCATATGGATATCCAGCGGATGACGTATGCGCTTCAGGAAGGAATGGCGGAAGCTCAAAAATTGGCAGAGCAACAACAAAATACAGAAATGGACTTACCTCATCTGTTTTATGCGTTATTGAACAAAAGCGATAGTTTAATGGCCCATATTTTTGAGCGGGTCGGGTTGTCTAAAGAAGAAATTATCCATTATTTTCAAAAGCGGTTGGACGAATGCCCAAAAGTCAGCGGAGAAGGCGTCCAGTACGGCGCCTATCTTTCTAATCATCTGCAGATGCTTTTTCAAAAAGCAGACAAGGTGCGGGAGCAATGGAAGGATGATTATCTTTCGGTAGAACATGTGGTTTTGGCAAGCATGGATTTACCGGATCACGACTGGAAACAGTTTTTACATAAACATCAAGTGTCAAAGTCGCAGTTGGCTGCTGTTATTAAAGAGATAAGGGGGAATGAAAAAGTGGCAACCCAAAATCCGGAAGCCGTCTATGAAGCATTGAAAAAATACGGACGGGATCTTGTCGAGGAAGCGAGACAAGGAAAAATGGATCCTGTCATTGGCAGGGACAGCGAAATTCGCCATGTGATCCGGATTCTGTCTCGGAAAACGAAGAATAATCCGGTTTTAATCGGTGAACCGGGTGTTGGGAAGACCGCGATTGTGGAAGGCCTTGCCCAAAGGATTGTCCGCAAAGATGTCCCTGAAGGATTGAAAGATAAAACCATTTTTGCTTTGGATATGAGCGCGCTGATCGCTGGAGCCAAATTTCGGGGCGAGTTTGAAGAAAGGTTAAAAGCGGTTTTAAATGCGGTTAAGAAAAGCGAAGGGAAAATATTGTTGTTTATTGATGAACTGCATACGATTGTGGGCGCCGGAAAAACAGAGGGAGCCATGGATGCAGGGAATATGTTGAAACCGATGCTGGCGAGAGGCGAACTCCATTGTATTGGGGCCACAACATTGGATGAATACCGTCAATATATTGAAAAAGATCCGGCGCTTGAACGTCGTTTCCAGCAAGTTCTCGTTCAAGAACCGACAGTGGAAGATACGATTTCGATTTTACGGGGCTTAAAGGAACGGTTTGAAATTCACCACGGCGTTAATATCCATGATAGGGCTCTTGTAGCCGCCGCAACGCTTTCTAACCGTTATATTTCCGATCGGTTTCTTCCTGATAAGGCGATTGACTTGGTTGATGAAGCGTGCGCTTTGATCAGGACGGAAATCGATTCGATGCCGACAGAATTGGACGAAGTGACGAGAAGAGTGATGCAGCTTGAAATTGAAGAAGCTGCCTTAATGAAGGAGACGGATGATGCCAGCAAAGCACGCCTTGAGATATTGAGAAAAGAATTGGCGGATTTAAGAGAAACAGCGAATGAAATGCGGGCAAGATGGCAGAAAGAGAAAGAGGCTATTCAAAAAGTTCAGGAAAAACGCGAACTGTTGGAAAGACTTCGCAGGGAGCTGGAATTGGCGGAGAACCAATATGACTTAAATAAAGCAGCTGAATTGCGCCATGGAAGAATTCCCCAAGTAGAAAAAGAACTGAAGGAACTGGAAAACGAAGCCGCAACGAAACAGGACGAGAATCGGCTTCTTCGGGAAGAGGTGACAGAAGAAGAAATTGCGGGGATCGTTTCCCGGTGGACAGGCATACCCGTTACCAAGCTTGTGGAAGGAGAAAGAGAGAAATTACTGCGATTAGAACAAATTCTCCAAAACAGAGTAATCGGCCAAGAAGAAGCAGTGAAGCTGGTGAGTGATGCTGTACTGAGGGCAAGAGCGGGAATCAAAGACCCAAATCGTCCGATCGGATCGTTTTTATTTCTTGGTCCGACAGGCGTCGGAAAAACAGAGCTGGCAAAGACACTCGCAGAGGCATTATTCGATAGCGAAGAGCAAATGATTCGGATCGATATGTCCGAGTATATGGAAAAATTTTCTGTTTCGCGTTTAATCGGTGCTCCTCCTGGATATGTCGGCTATGAAGAAGGGGGCCAACTTACGGAAGCCATTCGCCGTAAACCTTATTCGGTTGTTTTATTGGATGAAATAGAAAAAGCGCACCCGGAAGTATTTAATATTTTGCTGCAAATGCTAGATGACGGTCGAATCACGGATTCACAAGGAAGAACGGTTGATTGCAAAAATACGGTTGTCATTATGACTTCCAACTTAGGCTCTTCCTACTTGTTAGATCGAAAAGAAGAAGGAGACATTCAACCGGAGACAAAAGAAAAAGTATTGAACGAATTAAAGCATCACTTTCGCCCGGAATTTTTAAACCGTGTGGATGATATTATTTTGTTTAAACCGTTGACGATGGAGAACGTAGAAGCCATTGTGGAAAAATTGCTCAGTGAACTAAAACAAAGACTGAAAGATCAGGAATTGGATCTTAGAGTCACGGAAAACGCTAAGAAGCTCATTGCGAAAGAGGGATTCGATCCGGTATATGGAGCCCGGCCATTGAAACGGTTCATTCAACATCAAGTAGAGACTAAGCTGGCAAGGGCGATTATTGCCGGAGATATTTTGCCAAATAAAGAAGCGGTGATTGATGAAGAAAACGGAGAGCTCATTGTCCGTTCTTCCTAAATAGACGGGGAGATCTGTTCGCTCACACCTTCATAGCTGAAGTATCCATTTTGGACATTGATGAAGGATGCCACAAGCCAAAAGGGGCGACCTCATCGGCCGCCCCTTTTGGACTCAATGTTTTTCAACCGGTTCGTCCGGAATCAGCGAGCTTAACAAAAAGATCAGAATCGCAAAGACAAACGTTAAAAGAAGGCTGAGACTGAAATTAAACGCTGCTCCGGCCATGGCTCCCACAACATATACGAGCATTAAAGACAAAAGGAATGCCCATACCAGTGTCATAATGAAACGCATCGGTTATTCACCTCGTTTTATAAATCAGTATGTACCTATTATACCTCTATCTTACCACACTTCCGTTCGATGATGAAATCTTTCTTACACATTTGAAACTCCTCCGTTTTGAATAGGCTGATTCCTTATCGAAAAATCTGTTGACTTCATACAATATTAAGACTCACTATGCAAAAGGAGAAGTTGATCATGCAGCAAAAGATATTTCAGCATGATAGAGAGTGGTGCATTGTTCATTATCCAGTAAAGCCGAACGGTTTTGCCGTTATGATTCTAGGAGATCAAAACCATTATGTCACAGAAAAAGGGAGTTTTTGGATGGAAAACGAAACTAGGAGGGATTGGATTGACCAGTTGACGAAATCCGGCTATCTGGTATTTTATTCCAGCGAAAAGGCTGTGGAATCTGCATTGAACTTATACCACTATATAAAAAGACAGGAGATTATCAATCAGCGTATTCATATTCTAGCTGAGGGAACCGGAGCGCTTTTACTAAAAAACATGTTAACGGGTATTCAGTCCAATTTGCGCTGTGCAGTCGTCATCACTCCGTGCATTTCCCTACGATTGCATAATGAGCAAGAAAGAAAACAGAAGTTCTTCTTGAAAAAGTTCAGGAAGGAAATTTCTGTGGCTTATCAGGTCGAAGAAAAGGAATGGGAAAAAGTGATCCAAAAGGATACGGTCATCCCGCTGATCAAAACGAAAAATCCCCTTTATTTTATAGAAATCATTGGACACCCATCGTATAAAGGACAATTGGAAATCGTCCAATCCGTTTGTAAAGAACGGATGAGGAACCATTTGCCGGTAAAACTCGAATTCTTTTTGCCGGAGAAGCGGCCGCTTATTATTCGAAAATGTTTGCGATATTTTCGCGAGCATGAAAAAGAATTATAAACCGGAAACGAACGGTTCATAAAAAAAGAAGGATCCTCACAAAAAAAGGTCGCATATGCTCTACCAAAAGAAGCTTAAATGAAAGAGTTTCCTCGCTTAAGTTCATTTTTTACTAAAGATCCTTTAACAGCTAAGATTGGGAAGCATAAAATAGCCATATGGGGAATAAGGGGGATGCCTGTGAATGATGCAGTTGTGTTTTCCGGTAATTCGTTTATTGGATTTGAATTGTGCCGAGTCTTTTTAGAGGAAGGAATGACGGTCCTTGGCTGCGATGAAGATGAGCTGGATGAGGATCGTTTGTTGGAGATAGGGAGAAATGCTAATTTTCAATATCAAAAATTTCATCATATTCAAAGACCTGAGCACATACCATCCCCATCTTATCTCGTTTTTTCTTTTTATGATGGTTATTACCACCGAAAAGAAAACGCTTGGAAGGCGATCAAGCCCGTTGTTGAAAAAAGTTTGGATTGGAAAAAACATCATTTTATCTTTCTGTATCCATCTATTTGGTTGAAAAGAAAAGAAAAACATGATTTATACGTGAAGGCGGAGGAACTCCGAAAACAAGCTGAAAAAGAAAAAGCGCCCGTAACTGTTTTTTATTTACCGACCGTTTTCGGCCCTCGCCAGCCCAATTCTTTTTTATTGGCGGAAGCGATGACCAATCCTGCTTTTCAATGGGAACAAGCTTGCATTGATGAGGATTTTGAGGATGCTTTATACGTAGAGGATGCCGTCGACGTCATCAACAGGCAAAAAGAAAAGTCTAATACTTTTATCCTGGTAAATGCCAATCCGTCGAGCTGGGAAGCGGTTATGAGCCGTGTGATCCATGACGAAGAACAAATAAACGCTTTAAAAAAACGCTGTAAAGATCAATCACGAAATGCCTATCCTTTTGAAACCTTGCAGGTTGAAAACAAATTACCTATAGACGAAGCAGTACAAAAGCAAATTATTCATATAAAAAAACGAGAGATTTGTGATTTCCCCTTTTTTAAGTTTTAGAAGAAGTGTAGAATAAAGACGGGTTCAAATCGGGTACTTTTTCCTAGTGAAGAAATGGGAAAGATTCGTAAATCTCATTTTTCTTTTAAAAGAGTTGGAGGGGGCGTGCTTTATGGATTTTTCTCTTTTTATACACGTACTCCCTTTAACATGTTAGAGCATCAACGCATATTTTGTGCTTTAACAGCTTTTACCTGAAGTGAGGGTTTGGAAAGAGGGAGTTCTCGAAATGGCAAAAAAAGTCGCAGTTGTAATTATAGTGATGATCTTATTTGCTTTGCTATCTTCTTGCAAGAAAGAAGATGATAAAGGACATCTTCAAAAAGTTGGAATACTGGTACCGGAAACCATAAATGATCAAGTATGGGGTACAAAGGGATACAGTGGTATGCTTCGCATTCAAAACCGTTTCGGTGTGGATGTTTATTACAAAGAATGGATGAACTCAAAAGTGCTGACGGAAAAAGCAGTAGAGGAATTTTCGCATAAAGGGGTTAATTTAATTTTTGGACATGGGAGTGAATATGCAGAAGACTTTAATCAAATAGCCTCTAAATTTCCAAATATCCATTTTGTCAGTTTTAATGGGAATGCCAAGTGCAAAAATACGACAAGCCTCAAGTTTGAAGGTTATGCTATGGGATTTTTTGGAGGAATGACGGCCGCCCATGAAACGAAAACAAAAAAGATCGCTGTTCTTGCTACCTATAAATGGCAGCCGGAGATCAAAGGGTTTGTGGATGGCGCCACATATGAAAATCCTGACGTTCAAGTGTTTAAACAATATGTCGGAAATTGGGATGACACAGATCAGGCGCTTCATTTGCTGGATGGGCTGATTGACAAAGGGGCGGATGTCGTGTATCCGGCCGGCGACCGCTACAGTGTCCCGGTTATTCAAAAATTGAAAGAAAAAGGATTATATGCCATTGGCTATGTGTCTGACCAATCGGATTTAGGAAAGTATACGGTGCTTACAAGTACTGTACAGCATGTTGATAAACTTTATGAAGTAGCCGCCGCGCGTTTTGCAGAAGGAAAGCTTCCTCCTGGAAATTTGTATTTTGATTTTCAAGACGGTGTCATTACGATGGGTAAATGGAGTCCCGTGGTTGATAAACCATTCCGAGACCGGTTGAATCGCGATATCGCCATTTATACCAAAACAGGAAAGCTGCCAAGCAAAAGTGATAAGGGAGGCATTTAAATGAATGAACAAAAAAATATGGAATTCGTGCAAATGGCCATGAAATACTTACCTGAGGCGCAAGAAAAATTAAAGGAAGCGGGAATCAAACTTTCCATGGAGTTGATTCAGCCTTTTATGGATCTGTTTTTGAAAGTGATGAACGAAGCATATGAACTAGGGAAAAAAGAAGCCTTAAAAGAATAGGAATGGAAAAGGGGGGAATCCTATGATAATAGGGTTCTCCCCTAAATCATAGACCGCTTTTTTGCCGCAAGTATTGAAAGTCCATCCATTTCATCTTCCTGTTGGACGAATGAAAAGTTTTTTTATTTTTTGATCCATTTTTCCAATAACGGCGTGACTTTATTCAAAAGCGGTTTAAAATGCCCAAAAGAGGACATCAATATATCTATTTGATTCATCAATTCCATAAATTCAACGTTTTCCAGATCCGTCTCATCTTTTTTGTTCTCCGATTTTTTTTCGCCATTGCGTTCATGTCGGCCAAACATCAGTTTGTCAAAAGGGTGTATATTGGTTTTTTGCTTCTCTTCCTCTTCCGTGCTCATAAGTCAGCTACCCCCTTTCCTTCTACCTTTTAGTTTATGTGTCTCAATCAAAATGGAATGGATAGAGTCCTATAGATATAGTGGGTTGAGGAAAAAAGTTTGCAAGACAAAAGTATTTTTGTTAAGATTAGTACCAGGTAATAATATGTGCTTATACCACTTTCTATAAGTCAATAGGCACTCAAAGCGTATTTTTCGCAATGAGCGCTCGTTGAACAAAGTTTTAAGAAGGAAGGGAAGCGTGTTGAACGCAGGAATTATTGGAGTTGGTCGCTACGTACCAGAAAAGGTTGTAAAAAATACAGATTTAGAAAAAATCATGGATACGTCTGATGAATGGATCCGTACGAGAACGGGAATTGAAGAACGGAGAATTGCCGGAGACGATATGGATACATCCGATATGGCGTTTGAAGCTGCGAAAAACGCCATTGAACATGCCGGAATTTCTCCAAAAGAAATAGACTTAATTTTAGTGGCTACTGTCACTCCGGATCAGCCCTTTCCAACGGTCGCATGCATGCTCCAAGATCGATTGGGGGCAACCAATGCGGCGGCGATGGATATTAGTGCTGCTTGTGCTGGTTTTATGTACGGGCTGGCAACCGCCCAACAATTTATCGTTTCAGGTACTTACCGTTACGTGTTAGTGGTGGGGGTTGAAAAACTTTCGAAAATCACTGACTGGAGCGATCGGAATACAGCTGTACTATTTGGCGATGGAGCTGGGGCAGCCGTAGTAGGACCTGTTTCTGAAGGAAGAGGAATTCTCGCTTTTGATCTCGGTGCGGATGGATCCGGCGGGAAATATTTGTACCAAGACCGATATATTCATATGAACGGTCGGGAAGTGTTCAAGTTTGCGGTTCGACAAATGGGAGAATCCTGTATTCGTGTGATAGAAAAAGCGGGACTTTCTAAAGAAGATGTCGATTTTCTAATTCCTCATCAAGCCAATATCCGGATTATGGAATCTGCTCGCCAACGCTTGGAGCTTCCTGTTGAAAAAATGTCGAAAACCGTTCATAAATACGGAAATACTTCTGCTGCCTCTATTCCAATTTCGCTTGTGGAAGAACTGGAAGCTGGTAAAATAAAAGATGATCAGGTTATCGTGATGGTAGGATTTGGAGGTGGTCTGACATGGGGAGCTGTTCTTCTAAGATGGGGACGGTAAAAATAAATCTTCTTGAACTCGTAAAGGAGATGGGGTAATGGAGAAAAGACGTGTTGTTGTAACCGGGCTTGGTGCGGTTACACCTGTTGGATTAAATGTTGAAACTTCTTGGGAAAATATCATAAACGGAGTAAGCGGGATTAAGCCTCTGACAAGAGTGAATCCTGATGAATTTCCTGCTAAAGTAGCAGCTGAAATAAACGATTTTAATCCGGAAGACTATTTAGAACGAAAAGAAGCAAGAAAAATGGACCGCTTTACTCAGTATGCCGTAGCTGCTGCCATTCAAGCTGTAAAAGATGCTGATCTAGTCATTGATGAATCAAATGCAGAACGAGTGGGAGTGTGGATCGGCTCCGGCATCGGCGGCATGGAAACATTTGAACAGCAGTTTGAAACATTCCAAAAAAGAGGTTACCGCCGAGTCAGCCCGTTCTTTGTTCCGATGATGATTCCTGATATGGCAGCCGGCCAAGTTTCTATTCTACTTGGTGCCAAAGGAATTAATTCCTGTACGGTGACAGCTTGTGCAACCGGCACAAACTCTATCGGTGACGCTTTTAAAGCGATTCAGCGCGGAGATGCCGATGTGATGGTGACGGGCGGTACAGAAGCTCCTATCACTCGTATGAGTATTGCTGGTTTCAGCGCCAATACTGCTCTTTCTACAAATCCGGATCCAAAAACGGCCAGCCGCCCCTTTGATGCAAATCGCGATGGTTTTGTCATAGGGGAAGGTGCAGGAATTATTGTTTTGGAGGAACTGGAACATGCATTAAAAAGAGGAGCGCGAATTTATGCTGAAATCGTTGGTTATGGCATGACAGGCGACGCTTATCATATTACAGCTCCTGCTCCGGGAGGAGAAGGAGGAGCGCGGGCTATGAAAAAGGCGCTCCAGGATGCCGGTTTAAAACCGGAAGATATTGATTACATTAATGCCCATGGAACAAGCACGCCGTACAATGATAAATTTGAAACGGCGGCCATTAAAACGGTTTTTGGTGAACATGCATACCGTCTAGCTGTTAGCTCCACTAAGTCCATGACAGGGCATTTGCTTGGTGCGGCCGGGGGCGTGGAAGCTATCATCACCGTCCTTTCAATAAAAAATGATATCATGCCGCCGACTATCAATTTGGAAACAAAAGATCCGGATTGCGATCTCGACTACGTTCCACATGAAGCAAGAAAACAAACGGTTCGCGCAGCCATCAGTAATTCATTCGGATTTGGCGGACATAATGCCACGATTGTTTTTAAAAAATATGAACAGTAATGGGTTTATGTCTTAAACGATTCATTTTGAATGTGTAGGATAAGATGATGGAAACCCTCCAAAAGGACAGAACGTGTTTTTCCGTTCTGTCCTTTTTTAATTTAGCCAATAACTGAAACCAAAATGAGACGATTTCGTTTTCGCTAACCTTGTGAAGAAAAACATAGATAAGAGAGCGATCCTCCCTGAATCATTTTGGAAAGCAAGGGCTTAGTGGCCTTGCTTTTTTGTGTCTTTTGAATGGTTTTGAACATAAATATAAATACATAAAAAGGGAGGATGCCTTTCATGGGTGTATACAATACGAAAGAATGGCTAATGAGTCATTGGGACGAGACACTCGAATGGACGAGCAAGATCGACGGAATCTCAGAACGGGAAGCGATTTCGTTTTATCGCTATTTACAGCAGCACGGCATGTTTGCGCCTTCCAAACGAACAAGATCCACTTTTGAGGGTCTTGTACAGAAAAAAGCTTGGAAGGAAATGGAACGTCTTTTTTTAAAATATAAACAGCTTTGGAATGGTCCCGATATCGGCATTTATTTGTTTCCTGTTCAATCTAATTTTTCCCTTTTTGGAGACAGACCGAACAAATCGGGTCTGGCTCTAGGCGACAAGATGTTTTTGTTTTTATCTCCCGACATTGACAAAGAACAATGGGAAGCCGTGTTTGTTCATGAATATCATCATTGTGCTCGTATGGAAAAATTGGAAAAAAGAGAGGAAGAGTATCGACTTTTAGATTCCATTTTGTTTGAAGGACTGGCGGAGTTTGCCGTGAAGGAATATGTAGGAGAAAAATGGAATCCCTCTTGGTGCAAACAATATACGTCGGCTGATATAAAAAAATGGTGGCGTTCTTATGTACAAGATCACCTCATGCTGTCCAAACAAAATCCTGTTCATGATCGAATTTTATATGGGAAAGGCATGCTGCCGTCTATGCTTGGGTATGCGACGGGATTTGCCATTGTTGAGGAATGTGCAAAAAAATGGAAGAAAGGGACAAAGGAAATGCTTGCTCTGCCTGCCGAAACTTTTTTGAAAGAATGGAATCAATGATCACCTGTTTCCATCTCCCCATATAAAGGGGGATTTTTTGTTTTCAGTAAGGTTGAAAAATGTCTAAACGGTTTTAACGCAACGGAAATTCGTTGATCACATTTATGAATGTGAAAATTTGATTTTGAAAAAAGAAAGCATGTCGAGGGAATATCGCTTTCGCATAATAACGGGATTTCAGGAATATACATGAATCAAAAACGTTGGACAAGCCAACAGAGAGAAAATGGCGGCGAGGATGGAAAAAGGTGGGGAGAATCTTTTTTTGGCTTTTCGGATTCGGATTATCGGTGGCCGGCGGGGTCAGCATAATCTTGTATGTGAATTTAATGGCTGCAGGGCTGACGTTTGTTGAATACGTGAAATTTCTTGCGAAAAAAGGGAATTGTTATTTGTTTGTACTCGGATTGATCATCATCAGTCTTTCCATTTACTATCCACAGCCAAAGAAGAAAAAATAAGAACACATTCAAAAACATCCCCCTACAGGAATAATTTAACTTTCTTTTGCCCATACTGTGTGACAAATGAAGAAGATGTAAGGGGGACTCTACATGTTGTACTTGCATGATGTCTGGGTAAATTGGTTTGAAGGTGAGGAAAACGGATATAATGTCTGTCCGTTTCATGAATGGAGGAAAGAGGACGCTATTGAATTATTAGACCAGGTGCCTCTTTTGAAAGTAAATAAGCTATTATACCACTTTATTGAAAATGATATGTCTGATTTGCCGAAAGACTTATTAAATGAAGTCTATCAAAAAGCCTATTTAAGAAAAAACCATGAACGCATCCAGTTGGATTATGCATTCGTTGTAACAGACGGAGCCGGTATTTTGGCTGTTGATACTATGGGCTACACCATCCCGATTCGAAAAAGCCGTTTGATTCCCCGTCAGGAACAATTAGTATACGAAATGATTGAAAATGAAGAAGAAGCAAACTTCGAATGGGAATTAGCTCATAAAGAGAAAGAACATCATATTCTTTCTCCTCTTCCGGATCAAATGTTCGGACTGACCAGGAAAGAAAGACAGCTGAAACAACTTTTGTTTATGGCTCTTGATCAACTTCAGTCTTCCAAAAATACAGCGGAAATTCGCTATTGGTATACAGAATGGGCGCCGGAAAAATATGCGCAAATTCAAGAAATGAATTTCGATGAAGCATGGAACGCTCTCTATGAAGAAACGAAAGTAGGCTGGACCGAAAAACATATGCAGCTTTGCGAAAATATTATTCGGGGACAAGCCTTTTTTGAAAAACTGTGGGAAATGGAAAATCGTTCTTCGAAAGTGAATTAAACGACGAGGCTTTGCAGGAGCAAAAGGTTATTCCAGACGGAAGATGAGTGCCATCTTTCTGCTATTTTTTTGAATCTTTCATGAAAAACACCGGCCGCGGGATGAGTCCCGCGGCCGGATTTTTTATCTTCTTCTTTTTCTTCCGAGTCCCATGGCATTTTTCATTTTTTGCAGCATTTTATTGGCCACATAGTTTGCTTTTTCTGCACCGCGGTCGAGAATTTCATCCAGTTCTTCAGAATCGATGAGTTCAGCATAACGTTGTTGAATCGGCTTTAGCTCTTCGATAATTAATTCCGCCAAATCTTGTTTAAATTCTCCATACCCTTTACCGGCGTATTTTTCTTCCAACTCTTTGATGGAAATATTTCCGAGAACGGAATAAATCGACAACAGATTGGAAACTCCGGGCTTGGCCTCCCGATCATAGCGGATAACCCCTTCGGAATCGGTAACGGCGCTTTTGATTTTTTTCTCGATGAGTTTTGGTTCGTCAAGCAATGTGATAAACGCTTTTGAATTCGGATCGGATTTGCTCATTTTTTTCGTAGGATCTTGGAGAGACATGACACGTGCTCCGGCTTTCGGCAAGCGGATTTCCGGAATGGTAAAAATATCGTTGTACTTTTTATTAAATCGTTCCGCCAAATCTCGCGTTAATTCGATATGTTGTTTTTGATCTTCTCCCACAGGCACTAAATCGGTATTATACAATAAAATGTCGGCTGCCATTAATGGAGGGTATGTGAGAAGACCGGCGGAAACCGCTTCTTTGCCGGCTGATTTATCCTTAAATTGTGTCATACGCTCCAATTCGCCGATATAAGAAATACATTGAAGAATCCAACCGGCTTCCGTATGGGCAGGAACTTCGGATTGAATGAAAAGAGTCACCTTTTCCGGATCAAGACCGACCGCCAAGTACAATGCCGCTAAACTGCGGATGTTTTTGCGAAGCTCAAGACGATCTTGCGGAACAGTAATGGCATGCTCATCCACTATGCAAAAATAACAGTTGTACTCGTCTTGCAGTTCAACAAATTGCTTCATTGCCCCAATATAGTTTCCCAGCGTAATCGTTCCGCTAGGCTGAATACCCGAAAAAATTGTTTTCATCATTTTCTACCTCCATCATACATCCTAAAATTTTTTGATCCATAAAAAAACCATTCGTCCGTAAAGATTAGGGACGAATGGTTGTTCCGCGGTGCCACCCTAAGTTGCTCGCATGGAGCCACTTTGTTTCCATTCACATGGAATCCTTTTAACGCAACGGAATGCGCCTCTTCACTACTAAGCTTGAAGCCGTTCGCAAAGGGAGCTCGAAAGTCCATTCCAGCCGTCCAATTGTTTGTTTCCACCGACCACAAACTCTCTGGAAAACCGGTTATCGGCTGTACTCTTCTTTCTCATCGCTTCAATTATGTGTGTTCCTGATTATAACGAATTTTTAACAAGGATTCAAGCGGCTCAAGGGGAAAAGAGAAAGGCAATCATCAAATCTAAAACCACAAAAAAACTGCCTGTGATGATCAATGGATTCGTGAAACGAATTTTTCTTTTGCCAGCATCTAAACGTGAAACTACCGTTTGATCGACTGGGTCAAATTGTGAAACATACTGGCCTTCTTTGGACATTTTTCTTATTTGTTTAAAGCTATTCATGATTCCGTCAAAAAAACCTCCACCATAAACGAAAAGAAAGAGACCGATCGTCAAGAAAAAGAGACCGATCAAAAACGTGGCGTTGACAAAGCTAGTAAAAAAAGATTGCGGATCTATCAAAGAATACAAGGCAGAAATCAATATGTTAACAAAGAATAAAATAAAAACCGTCTTCATGAACAACGCTCCCTATGATATCGTAACAATCTTTTGCAGGTTGCAATCGCCGTTTCTACCTTTAAGTATACTTGTGATGAAAACGACAGACAATGATCGGTCCACTTTAAAATCCATTATTTTCATGAAATGATCCTCATATTATTTTAGAAAAATACATCCATATCATGAATAGAAAATCAATTTAAAAGTTTAAACTAAGGAAACATATTAAAGCGTTACCATTTTAATTTAAAGAAGGAATTCTGTTTAATCATTATTTAATTAATATACTGTAGTTGAGCAATTTTAATTACAATAATTACCATGTAAAAGAGACAAACAGGGTACCCCTTATGCCACGTGGAGCTGTTTTTTCACGGTATCAATGGGAATATTTTGTTTCGCTGCACGGTAAATGAACTCCACGAGGCTATGTCCTTTTCTCTTGCGCAGAAGATCGAGCCCATCAGAAAAATCGCTGTTCGACTCGAACATGCTGTACACGTAAGCAAGCTGCACCAAGATCCAGTAGCGTTTCACCGCCCGACGTCCGCGAACGCGGTATCCATCGAGTTTCAGCTGGTCTTTCGCTTGACGGAAAAAACATTCGATCGACCAACGCTGGGCATAGTAGCGCAAGATCTCTTCATCGCTTAGATCCCGGTCGGTGCTCAAGACGCAGTGAAGATGTTCCGATGTCATCGGCTGATCGGCTTTCCAAGCGAGCAGCACCACGGCATCATCGAGACCTTTGAGAGAGCCTTCGTAGCGATAAACCCGATAACGCTCTTCTCCCACCGTGACGAGGTGAGTGTCTTTCGGTTCGATGTAGCGGGCAAACTCCCTCACCTGAACCGCAATGCCTTTTGGATAAAGAAGCCGATTGGCCTTGAGCATTGCGATTACGTGGAATCCCTTTTTCAGACAAGCTTCCACGAGCGTTTGCGATGGATACCAAGAGTCCATCAGCACATAAACAGGACGGTGTACATCCAAAGAAGAAAGCATCTCGATCGCGAGTTCCCCCTTGCTTTTCCCAGCCGCCTTGTCGTAGAGGCGGAACGCAAAGGGAAAAGCCTGGGTCATCGTATGAACCATGAGCCAAACGAGAGAATGTCCCCAGATCGACTTTTTCTCTGTGTGAGAATAGTGCCAATCACACCCTTGAATGGCGTGCGTTGCCTGTGACGAAGGCGTGGTTTTTTGGCAAATCGTATCATCGATCGAAACAAAAAGGGGTTGATTCTCCTGTTTGGCGATGCGTTCGACACGACGAAGCATCCACTGTTGAAGTTTGCGAAGCAGCGTCTCTTCATCCCAAGGGCTTTTCGTGAAAAAATGGCTGAGTGTCGTGCGGTGGTTCGGATGAAAGCTCCAATGATGAAGATCGGTCAATGTTCCCGCAAATCCTTTGGTGGTCAGCGCATCCACGATATGAACGAGATGCTTCATGACAGGTTTTGAAAAATAAAGTGCCAACCCCAACATCGTGAAAAACTTGTGGATTCCTTGATGATGTGCTAATCTATTCATGAGACATGAACCTCCTTGTGAATAGTTTTGGTGACACATCTATTCTAATCAAGGAATCGGGTTCATGTCTCTTTTTTTGTTTGGTTGTAAATTTATGTTAGCGAATTTGCTCATCTACAGTAATATACTAATAAGATTGTGTATCGAAATATAAAAAAATTAGTTATTGCAAAAAAGTTAAAATAGATTATAATAATTATCAAATCTTTCGAAAAAATAGGAAGATACTATCATAAAAGGAGGTCAAATTCCCTATGAAAAAGAAGTTCTCTCTTTTTCTCGTTCTCTTGCTTGCTCTTGGCACGGTGTTGACTGCATGCAGCGGCAGTAAATCCGGCGATGGCGGCAAAAACGGGGACAATGCCAAAAAAGATCAAGTATTAAATCTGGTTGAAACGCAGGAAATACCGACGATGGATTCTGCGTTAGCAACTGATGTTGTTTCCTTTACTGCTTTAAATAATGTAATGGAAGGGCTTTATCGTTTAGGAAAAAACGATGAACCTGTAGAAGGAATAGCGGAAGGGGAACCGCAAGTCAGCAAAGATGGAAAAACATGGACATTTAAACTACGCGATGCGAAATGGTCCAATGGAGACCCGGTAACAGCCGGCGATTTCGTATATGCATGGAGAAAAGTAGTGGATCCGAAGACTGCCTCTCAATATGCATACATAATGTATGACATCAAAAATGCACAAGCGATCAATGAAGGAAAAATGAAGCCGGAACAATTGGGAGTAAAAGCGCTGGATGATAAAACGCTTCAAGTGCAGCTTGAGACGCCAATACCATACTTTAAAAATCTTCTAACGTTTGGAACATTCTTGCCTCAAGACGAAAAATTTGTCAAAGAACAAGGCAAGAACTACGGTTTAGAAGCTGATACCACTGTTTACAACGGCCCGTTTGTTCTGTCTTCTTGGAAGCATGACGACAAATGGCAAATGAAGAAAAATCCGAATTATTGGGATAAAGATTCTGTAAAACTGAAAGAAGTTAATGTGAAAGTCATCAAAGATACGCAAACTGGAGTGAACTTGTATGAAAGCAATGCCACTGACCGCGTCAATCTCGATTCTGAATTTGTTGATAAGTATAAAAATGACAAAGATTTGAAATATGAAAAAGAAGCAACTGTTTTCTTCCTGCGCTTCAATGAACAAAATCCTGTATTGAAAAATGTGGATGCCCGCAAGGCCATCAGCATGGCTTTTGATAAAAATCAATTTACCAAAGTCGTTTTAAATAACGGATCTATCCCTGCTGATTATTTTGTTCCGGCAGAATTTGTCAAGGGGCCAAACGGAAAATATTTCCGAGATGAGAATGGAAACTTTAATACGTACAACGTAAAAGAAGCGAAAAAATATTGGGCAAAAGCGAAAAAAGCGTTGGGCAAAGACAAAATCACTTTAGAACTGTTAAATTATGACGATGACTTGTCCAGAAAAGCAGGCGAATATTTAAAAGAACAGCTGGAAAAGAACTTAAAAGGATTAACGGTTAATATTAAACAACAGCCGTTCAAACAAAAACTTGACCTTGAAGCCAAAATGAATTATGATTTCTCGCTTGCCGGCTGGGGACCAGACTATGCCGATCCGATGACGTTCATCGATATGTTTGTAACCGACGGCGGAAACAATGAAATGCATTATTCTAATCCTGAATATGACAAGCTTGTCCAAGAAGCCAAAACGACTTATGCTCTGCAGCCGGAAAAACGTTGGGAAGCGATGCTAAAAGCAGAAAAAATCCTTTTGGATCAAGATGCAGCCATCGCTCCTGTTTATCAAAGAGGAAGAGCAGTATTGCAGCGTCCGTATGTAAAAGGATTGTTGAAACATAAAGTAGGACCTGAACTATCTTACAAGTGGGTATCGATTCAGTAGAGGAATGAAGCTGGCCTTGAAAAAGGAGGGTGTGTGCTTAAGAGCATATGCTCTCCTTTTTCCCTAGTGGAGAAAATTGTTCTGAATATAATAAATTGACAAAAAATTGTTGAGTTTTGTCGTAACGAAAAGAGAATGGAGGTTATCGGATGTTAAGATATACCATCAGGCGTATTGTTTATATGCTTGTGACGATGTTTGTGATTGCAACGGTCACGTTTTTTCTTATGAAGCTTCTGCCTGGCTCTCCGTTGCATAATCAAGAAAAACTTTCACCGGACCAACAAAAAATCATTCTGGAAAAATATGGATTAAATGATCCGCTCCCCGTTCAATACGTTCGCTATATGGGGAACTTAGTAAAAGGAGATTTAGGAGTGTCATTCCAATATAATAACCGTCCGGTGTCGACGATGATTGCAGAACGGATTGGTCCTTCCGCCGTTTTAGGGTTTCAGGCTGTCGTGTTTGGCACCATTGTCGGCATTTTGCTTGGAATCATCGCAGCCTTAAAGTATAACACGATCGTGGATTATGGAGCTACCACTATTGCCGTTCTGGGGATTTCCATTCCTTCTTTTGTTTTTGCGGGATTTCTCCAATACTTTTTGGCGGTGAAGTTTCCGATCTTTCCGGTAGCGGATTGGGGCGGGTTCAAGTACACGGTGTTGCCGTCGCTTGCTCTGTCCGTACCCGTTATTGCCACCGTAGCCCGTTTTATGAGAACGGAGCTTTTGGAGATTTTATCATCAGATTATATTATGCTTGCCCGCGCAAAAGGGGTTGGAAAGCGGGATATTATTTTGAAGCATGCGCTGCGAAACGCGCTTATCCCCATTATCACGTTGCTTGGTCCAATGATTGTGAACATTATAACCGGATCTTTAGTTATTGAAAATATTTTCGGAATTCCTGGTCTTGGGGATCAATTTGTCCGTTCGATTATGACGAATGACTTCGGCATGATTATGGGGACTACCTTGTTTTACAGCGCTCTGTTTATTTTTATGGTTTTTGTTGTGGATATTTTGTACGGAGTGATTGATCCGCGTATCCGTTTGACAGGAGGGAAGAAATCATGAATGCTGATCGTTTGCCGGACTTGAATCATCTCTCAGACGAACTGTTTGTTCCTGTTGAAAGAAAAGAGGAACAATTAGAAACTATCGAACGTCCAAGCTTGAATAATTGGCAAGATGCCTGGATTCGACTGAAAGGAAATAAAGGAGCTGTTGTCGGTTTAATTTTGATCATTTTGATTTCAGTGATGGCGATCATTGGGCCTAGCCTGTCCGGACACACGTATAAAGAACAAAATGTCGCTCATGCGAAACTTCCGCCTAAAATTCCTGGATTGGAAAAAATTTCGTGGCTGCCGTTCAACGGAAAGGATCAAGACGGATTTGATATGTACAAAGCCAAAAATGTAAAAGAATATTATTGGTTCGGTACGGATGAACTGGGACGGGATTTATGGACAAGAACTTGGTATGGAACCCGCATTTCGATTTACATCGGTATTTTAGCTGCGGCCATCGATTTGCTGATTGGCGTTTTATATGGAGGCATCTCTGGTTTTTATGGAGGAAAAGTGGATGATATTATGCAGCGGATCAGCGAAGTGTTGATGGGAATTCCGCAATTAATTATTGTCATTCTCTTTATCCTCGTGATCCAGCCGGGAATTATGTCGATCACATTGGCGATGGTCATTACCGGCTGGGTGAATATGGCGAGAATTGTCCGCGGACAAATATTGAAATTGAAAAACCAAGAATTTGTTCTCGCTTCCCGAACGCTGGGTGCTTCCAATAAGAGATTGATAATCAAACACTTGATTCCCAACATCGTGGGCCAAATTGTTATTACCACTATGTTTACGGTTCCGAATGCCATTTTCACCGAGGCGTTTTTAAGTTTTATCGGCTTGGGGATTCGGCCGCCGGAAGCTTCACTCGGCTCATTGGTGAACGACGGATTCAAATCCTTGCAAACGAATCCTTATATGCTCATCATTCCATCTGTCATCATCAGCTTGTTGATCTTAAGCTTTAACTTATTGGCAGATGGATTGCGTGATGCGTTAGACCCGAAGATGCGTAAGTAAGAAGAAAGAGGAGAATCGAAATGGAAAATATACTCGAAGTTAAAAATTTACATGTTTCCTTCGATACGCATGCAGGAGAGGTTCAGGCTGTTCGGGGGGTGGATTTTGAATTAAAAAAAGGAGAAACGCTGGCCATCGTGGGAGAATCCGGGTCGGGAAAATCGGTGACCACTAAGGCCATTATGCGTTTAATTCCCAGCTCGTCTGGTTCGATTAAAGAAGGAGAAATTTTATTCGCCGGAAAAGATCTGACGAAATTATCGGATTCGGAAATGGACCAAATCAGGGGAAAAGAAATTTCGATGATTTTTCAAGATCCGATGACATCGCTGAATCCGACGATGACCATCGGAAAACAAATTATGGAACCTTTAAGAAAACATCGAAAACTGTCAAAAGTAGAAGCGAAAAAAAAGGCGATTGAGCTTCTGCATTTGGTTGGTTTGCCTCAACCGGAAGCGCGCTTTAAGCAATACCCTCATCAATTTTCAGGCGGACAAAGACAGCGAATTGTGATTGCCATTGCGCTTGCATGCAATCCGAAAATTCTCATTGCCGATGAACCAACGACGGCTTTAGATGTGACCATCCAGGCACAAATTTTAGAATTGATGAAAGATTTACAACAAAAAATGGAGACTTCCATCATTTTCATTACCCATGATTTAGGAGTGGTCGCCAATGTAGCGGATCGTGTCGCGGTCATGTACGGCGGGCAAATTGTCGAAATTGGAACAGTGGACGAAATATTTTATGATCCAAGACATCCGTATACATGGGGGCTTCTTGCTTCGATGCCGAGCATGGAGATCGATCAGAATGAGGAATTAAAAGCGATCCCCGGTACTCCCCCGGACTTGCTTCGTCCACCTAAAGGCGATGCTTTCGCTTTAAGAAGCGAATATGCTTTGAAAATTGATTTTGAATATGAACCGCCTGTTTATAAGGTTTCGGATACCCATCTAGTGAAATCGTGGCTGCTTCATCCGGAAGCACCGAAAGTGGAGCCGCCTGAAATCGTGAAACAGCGTATCCGCTTGATGCCAGGCAATTATAAGGAACCGTTGCTCGTGAAGGGGGTGTAGGAAGATGACAGAAAAATTATTGGAAATCCAAAACTTGAAACTTTATTTTAACGAAGGTAAACCGAACATGGTAAAAGCGGTAGATGATATATCGTTCGATATCTATAAAGGAGAAACGCTTGGCCTTGTTGGAGAGTCGGGATGCGGAAAATCAACGACAGGAAGAACGATCATTCGTCTATATGAAGCGACAGGCGGTAAGGTTTTATTTCAAGGAAAAGATGTACACGGCAGAAAATCGAAAAAGGAATTAAAAGAATTCAATCGGAAAATGCAAATGATTTTCCAAGATCCTTATGCATCCCTGAATCCACGGATGAAAGTCGCTGATATCATCGCGGAAGGCATCGATATTCACGGATTAGCGAAATCCAAAGAAGAACGAATGGAAAAAGTATATAAATTACTGGAAACAGTTGGATTAAAAAAAGATCATGCAGACCGATATCCTCATGAATTTTCAGGCGGACAGCGGCAAAGAATTGGAATTGCACGCGCTCTTGCAGTGGAACCGGAATTTATTATTGCGGATGAACCGATTTCTGCGTTGGATGTTTCCATTCAAGCACAAGTAGTCAACTTACTAAAAAAATTGCAAAAAGAAAAAGGGCTGACGTATTTATTCATCGCTCATGATTTGTCCATGGTGAAATATATCAGCGATCGAATTGGTGTGATGTATTTTGGCAAATTAGTGGAACTGGCACCAAGCGAGGAACTGTATCGGAATCCTCTTCATCCTTACACCCAATCCCTTCTCTCAGCCATCCCGCCGCCGGATCCTGAAAGTGAACGTTCGCGAAAAAGAATTTTGTATGATCCGAGCGTCCACCAATACGGACCTGATGATCAATTGGAAATGCGGGAAGTGACTCCCGGACATTTTGTCTATTGTTCAGAAAAAGAGTGGCATCAGTATAAAAACAGTCTAAACGAGTAATTTTGCATTCAAAAGACTGGAATGGTACATCGTAAGAACGTTTGCGAAAAGCGATATTCTTTATATGAGGAAACACGATCCTTTTTCAGGGGATCGTGTTTTATTTGCACACATGTATAAGTCTAAAGTTCCAATTAAGAAGGCAGCAGTCCGAGATAGCCTAACGGAAGTGCGTACATTGAGGCGAAATCCTACGGAAGAGGACGGCAAACTTCTGATTGAAAGAATACGGATTACCCGTTTTTCATCATCGTATACATTATCAGCGGGGAATAAAAGGACATTACACTTCATCCTGATTATGTTTGTACCTAATGTACAAGCGCACGTTTTAAATTCGTAGCTCCTGTTGTCCAAGATCCATTTATCTGTTTCCATATTGGTTCATTTCATTTTTTGAGAATCATTCTTTTGTGGGAGCAGGCTCTTTCGGCATCCCGATGGTTTGGATTCTTTCTTGATGTCTGTCAAAATAAAAATCAACATCACTTGGCTCCGAGCAATTTGGAGCTTTTTATCTTTGAGCTATGTTATATTACAGGACATAGTCGGATTATCTCGAAATCCGTCGCTTTTCCTTCTTATTTCAGTATGAAAAATGAACAGAGTAATTTTTTTTAAAAAGTTTTATTGCAGCTATTTCCGAATATGTTTGAACAAATAGACATAATAAAGCGATTTCAATAAACAGATAAATCTAAATTAAAGAAATATTGATATTATTTTAATAAATTGATATACTCTAAAATAGAGTAGTGCAATGTTCTTAAATGATGGAAGACTTCATCGAGAAAGGAATACAACAAAGGAGGTGTTGATGTGATCTCGTTCCGACATGTGAACAAATATTACGGAAATTTTCATGTTTTAAAAGATATTAATCTTGAAATCAATGAAGGAGAAGTTGTCGTGGTGATCGGTCCTTCCGGATCGGGGAAAAGCACGATGCTCCGCTGCATCAATCGTTTGGAAGAGATTACGGATGGCGAACTTCTCGTTAGAAATCTTAAAGTAAATGACAAAAAAACTGACATCAACGAATTGCGAAAAAATATCGGCATGGTCTTCCAACATTTCAATTTGTATCCGCATAAAACAGTTTTGCAAAATATTACTCTTGCGCCGATTAAAGTGCTCGGCATGGGCAAAGAGGAAGCAGAGAAAAGGGCTATGCATTACCTGGAAAGAGTGGGCATCCCGGATAAAGCGAATTCGTACCCATCGCAATTATCGGGCGGCCAGCAGCAGCGTGTGGCCATTGCCCGCGGGCTGGCGATGGAGCCGAGCATTATGCTGTTTGACGAACCGACTTCCGCGCTTGACCCGGAAATGATCGGGGAAGTGCTCGATGTTATGAAGTCGTTGGCAAAAGACGGCATGACAATGGTGGTCGTCACGCATGAAATGGGATTCGCCCGTGAAGTAGCAGACCGCGTCATCTTCATGGACCAGGGGAGGATCATCGAAGACAACACGCCGGAAGAATTTTTCAAAAACCCGCGTGCGGAACGGGCGCGCACCTTTTTGAACCGTGTTCTCAATCATTAAATATATATAGAGGGGGATTAGAATGAGAAAGATGAAAAAATGGTTTACAGTGGGCTTGATTTTTGTTTTAGCGGCCGCTTTGATGGCGGGCTGCGGCAAGTCAAAAACGACGAGCGGCAGCAGCGATGATCCGATCCAGCAAATCAAAGACAAGGGGAAAGTGGTTGTCGGAGTCAAATATGATACATATTTATTTGGCTACAAAGATCCGAAAACCGGAAAAGTGGAAGGTTTTGATATTGATATTGCTAAAGCGATTTCTAAGAAAATTTTCGGCGATAAGGTAAAAGTGGAACTCAAGGAAGTCACGTCCAAAACACGGATTCCGATGTTGCAAAACGGTGATGTAGATATGGTCGTCGCCACTATGACGATCACGCCGGACCGCAAAAAAGTCGTCGATTTCTCGGATGTCTACTTTGACGCCGGTCAATCGCTCCTTGTGAAAAAAGGCAGCAAGATTCATAGCGTCAAAGATTTGAAAAAAGGGACAAAAGTATTGACGGTAAAAGGTGCGACGTCCGGAGACAACGTCAAGAAAGCCGCACCGGATACGCAAGTGCTCGAGTTTGAAAACTACCAGGAAGCATTCACAGCTTTGAAATCCGGAAAAGGCGATGCGCTGACAACCGACAATTCGATTCTTTATGGCATGGCTGCTCAAGATCCGGATTATCAGGTCGTTGGCGGTACATTTACGAATGAGCCGTATGGCATTGCGATGAAAAAAGGGAATACGAAACTCGTGAAAGCTGTAAACAAGGCTTTAAAAGAACTGAAAGACAGCGGAGAATATGACAAAATCAAAAATAAATGGATCAAAGAACAATAATCCAGAAAGGGGTGGGCAAATTCGCCCATCCCTTTCCACTGATGTGCGCCCGGCATGTACATGAACTATAGGGTGTAAGTCCCGAACCCCGAAGACAGAAGTAGAGGTTAGCCAAGAGCAAGGGTGTCCGTGGTGACGCGGAATCTGAAGGAAGCTGGAGGCAAAACACCGGTCCGAGGAACACGAACCTCATATAAGGCTAGGTATGATTGAGTGAGTTTGCATAACAAAACAAAGCTCTTTCTGTCGAAGGTCATATCGAGTAAATGAGGCGGATAGATGGTGTGAAAGTGCATGTACTTACCCGGGGAGGTCTGGCGGATATGTGAAGTACTCTTCATAACCTACTTAGTGATAAGTAGCTGAACCGTCAGAAGTCAGCAGAGGTCATAGTATTAGTTGGTCTAGAACAACTAAGAAGGACCGAACAATTAAGAGAGAATAGCCCTTGGTATTCAGTGAGTCATGATGAACACAGAAAACGTAGTACCTCACTTGAGGGAGGAAGCGGTGAATCCCGTGGGAGACCTCTTGGAGGGTGGAGTGACCACTGGCATAAAGAGAACAGCTATTCACGGAAGTTATAAAGACTTGCGTCAATTATCTTAATTGAACCGCCGTATACGGAACCGTACGTACGGTGGTGTGAGAGGACGGGAGTTAATCGCTCCCTCCTACTCGATTGAACCGTAAAGGAGTGAAACAGGTATGCTCGATTTTTCGATCCTCACCGACTATCTCGATTTATACATGCAGGGCTTCGTCAATACGATTAAAATCAGCATTATCGGCCTGATTGCCAGTTTCATTCTTGGCAACATCATTGCCGTTTTCCGGCTGGCCCCTGTCAAGCTGCTGAATTTTATCGGCGCCTTCTACGTGGAAGTAGTCCGCAACATTCCGTTAATTCTGATCGGTTTCTTTTTCTACAACGGGCTCAGTTATTTCCATATTAACTTAAGCGGATTTATCGCAGGGACCATTGCGCTTTCCATCTACACAGCCGCCTTTATTGCAGAAGCCGTGCGTGCCGGCATCCAATCGGTCGATAGGGGACAGCTTGAAGCTGCGCGTTCCACAGGCCTGACTTACATCCAGGCGATGCGTTATATTATTTTGCCTCAAGCGATCAAAATCGTAATCCCGCCGATCGGCAACCAATTCCTGAACTTGGTTAAAAACTCTTCCATTCTTGGGGTTTTTGCAGGGCTCGACCTTATGTACTACGCCGATATCATCCACGAAAAAACGTGGATTACGTTTGATACGTATATTTTTGTCGGCATGTTTTATCTGGTCCTGACCATTCCGCTCAGCTTGCTGGTCAACTACCTGGAACGCCGGTTGGCAAGAAGCGAATAACGACGCATAAACAAATCATTTGGAACGATACAAGGAGGGGAACGTTATGGACTTTGCCGGAGCTTATTCAGGCGAAAATTTGGCTTATTTACTGCAAGGCTTTGCGGTGACATTGAAAGTTGCCGTTGTGTCCATTATTTTAAGCTTCATCTTCGGCTGCGTACTCGGCATTTTGCGTTACACAAAAATTCCGGTTTTATCGAGTGTGGTTGCGCTTATAGTGGAAGTCATCCGGAACTTGCCGCTGATTTTGATTATTTTCTTTACATATTTTGCTTTGCCGGAAGTCGGCATCAAAATGAGTGTTACGATGGCGGCGATTGCAGCCTTGACAGTGTTCGAATCGGCCATGATTGCCGAAATTGTGCGCGGCGGCTTGAACTCGATTCCAAAAGGGCAGATTGAAGCCGCCCGTTCATCAGGCCTTAATTATATCCAAACGCTGTGGCATATCATCCTGCCGCAAGCTTTGAAAAAAATGATCCCGCCGCTTGTGAGCCAGTTCATCTCGCTGTTAAAAGATACTTCTCTTGCGATTATCATTTCGCTGCCGGAACTTTTGCACAACGCAAAAGGCGTCTACAGCGGGGAAAGCGGCGCAAAATACATTATCCCGATTCTGCTTCTTTCCGCATTTATGTATTTCATCGTCAACTATTTGCTGTCCATCTTGGCCAGAAAACTTGAAAAACGCCTTGATCCGGATCGCTCCACCGCCAAGCAGCTCGCCAACACGACTGAAAACATGATTTAAAAGCGGAAAAAAGGTATCCCAAAGCGATTGGGATACTTCTTTTTATAGTAAGATTTGTTTTAAGCTTTAGATGGATTTTGCTGGATTTCTGCCAAATGTAAAAGAGTAAACGCCAGTGATGGACGAAATCAACTAGGACCGCGCCACCTTCTCCTACTCGATTGGAAAATGTGACTGGCTGAAGTAAAGAGGAATCGAATTCTGTCTGTCATCCGTATATCTTACTGGACAATAATGAATGAGGAAGGAAAGAAAAAGAATATTTTAGAGAATTTTAGGAAATCTATATCAAAAATATTGAATATGGTGTATAATACATAATGTATCTTCGCTCCAAAATTATTTTATCTTTAAAATATTCATTTATTGATATTCCTCAAGATGAAGCAAGTATTATTAAAATTTAAGGAGTGTGATTGAGGAATGGTAACAATATACACTTCACCAAGTTGTACATCTTGCCGAAAAGCAAAAGCATGGTTGGAAAAGCATGATATTCCATATACGGAACGAAATATTTTTTCCGAACCTCTCACCATTGAAGAAATTAAAAGTATTTTAAGAATGACGGAAGATGGAACGGATGAGATCATCTCTACCCGTTCGAAAATATTCCAAAAATTAAACGTTGATTTGGATGCTCTTCCGCTTCAAGATTTGTTTGAATTGATCCAGGCTAACCCTGGTCTGTTAAGAAGACCGATTATTATGGATGAAAAGCGCCTTCAAGTGGGATACAACGAAGATGAAATTCGACGCTTTTTACCTAGAAAAGTACGGACATTCCAATTGTTGGAAGCTCAAAAAATGGTGAACTAAGCTTTTGCTTCGATAGACGGTTTTCGATAGGGCTGGTTTTCTTTAAGAAAATCAGCCCTATTTTTGTGAGCTTTTCCATATCCTAGTGACATGTGACTCCAAGAATTATACAATGAATGGTAATCATAAATGGATAAGGTGGTCAAGATGAAGAATCATTTTTCTTTCGATCCCATTATAATAGACAAAAAGAACAAGAAAAAGAGGCAATTTTCATTGGACAAAGGAGAAAGACATCCACATGAATAAACTTTGGCTTAGAATCTTCTTAACCTTTTTTGCGCTTTTGTTGGCCGTTCTCCTTGGGATTGGGTTTGTCATTGCGGACATCATGAAAAATACTTACATGGATATGATCCGAAACCAATTGTCCCAGACCGCTGATATCATTGTCAAAACGGTTGACACCAAGTCCATGTTTCAACATTCAAATGAGCTTCAAAACTATATTCACCACTATTATTCTTATCACGATCCGCGGATCACGATTATTAGAGCAGATGGGAAAGTGCTTGCAGACTCCGACCGTGATCCTCGCAAAATGGAAAATCATTCAAACCGTCCCGAATTTCGTGAAGTGATTCGCGAACATCGTTCATATGGGGAATCTATTCGCCGCAGCCCGACGCTTGGCTATAGCATGATTTACATAGCGAAACCGATCCAAAAAGACGGAAAGTCCATTGGCGTTGTACGGATTTCCGTTACTTTAAAAAAAATTGAACACACGCTCGATCAACTATGGATCAGTCTCGGTTTGGCCATGGTGATGACCTTAACGGTTTCCGGATTCATCGGATTCAGAATGGCTAAACGGTTTACACGGCCGATTGAAGCGAGCATTCAAGTTGCGAATCGCCTAATTGAAAAAGATTATGACAGCAGAGTGAAAACAAAGGCGAGCGGCGAGTTGAAACAGCTCGTGAATGCGATCAATGACTTAGCCATCAGTTTAAAGCAGCAGATGGAAGAAATCCGTGAAAACCAGCAGCGGCTGACTGGGGTATTGGCTAATATGGTAAGCGGCGTCATGCTCATTAACCCTGCTGGAAGAATTACTCTTGTCAACAGGGCGATGGAAAAAATTATCGGTGCTTCTTCTGAAAATTTAATTGGAAAGCTTCATATCGAAGCGGGGAAAAACTTTGGTCTTAGCCAGCTGATAGACCGTTCATTAAAAGAAGGAGTGCACATTCATGAAGAAGTGCATATTTATTATCCGAAAGAAAGGATACTGGATGCGCATATTGCCCCATATGTGGGCGATCATGAAGAAGTAAAAGGAGTCATAACCGTTCTTCATGATATTACCGATATTCGCCGGCTCGAAAAAATCCGCAGCGAGTTCGTAGCCAATGTTTCCCATGAATTAAAAACACCGGTGACTTCATTAAAAGGATTTGCGGAAACTTTGTTAGACGGGGCCATGTATGATGAAGAAACTTGCCGTTCTTTTTTAAAAATTATTTACGAAGAAAGCGACCGGCTGCATCGCTTAATTTCAGACATTCTGGATTTATCCAAAATTGAGCAGCAACGATTGCCTTTAAAGCCTGAGCCTCTCAACGTATCACAGGTTATTAACGAGACGGCGGAGACCATCCAAGAGACGATTCATAAAAAACAGCTTCATCTGAGTCTTCCGGATCATAAAGAAGTCGTGATCGAAGCGGAAAAAGATCGTCTGCAGCAAATCATATTAAATCTTTTAACGAATGCCGCGGCTTACACACCTGAAGGCGGGTACATCGATATAGAACTGCATGAAAGAGAAAAAGAAGTGGACATTGTCATAAGAGATACGGGAATCGGCATTTCCAAGCAAGATTTGCCTAGGATCTTTGAACGTTTTTACCGCGTGGATAAAGCAAGATCCCGTCAGTCTGGAGGAACAGGTCTTGGTCTCGCCATTGTAAAGCATTTAGTGGAGTCCCATCATGGCACTATTCAAGTAGAAAGCGAGGAAGGAAAAGGGACGGCATTCACCATTACTTTGCCGAAAAAGCAAATAAAATCGTAACTATGAACCGCACCCATCTCATTCATGGTGCGGTTTTTTCATTTCTATTTAATCGCTGTTGATCTTACTTAGACAAGAGCTTTGTTTTTACAGCTTCACAACAGTAAGAAACAATAAAAATGACCGTCTTTACAATTTCTTAACATTCTATTAATACAGGCTTAATACCGCCCCATTATCTTAAAACTTGTAAGAGAGAACAGAACCTTATTAATTCATAGGGGGAAAAAAAATGAGAAAAAGATTTATCGCATTGTTTACAATGGTACTGCTATTTGCCTTCGCGGCAGCAGGATGCGGCAACAATTCAAATAAGGATGCCGGCACTCCTAGCAAAACCGACAATAACAATGGAACAGCTCAATCTGGTTCCATTACGGCGGTAGGATCTACTGCGTTACAACCTCTTGTACAAGAAGCAGCTACTGATTATATGAATAAAAACTCCGGTACAACGATCAATGTACAAGGCGGAGGGAGCGGAACAGGCTTAAGCAAAGTGCAAGAAGGTGCTGTCGATATTGGGAACTCCGACGTGTTTGCTGAAGAAAAAGACGGTATTGACGCCAGCAAACTAGTTGATCATAAAGTCGCTGTTGTAGGAATGGGACCCGTTGCCAATAAAGATGTGGGTGTAGATAATCTGACGAAAAAACAATTAATCGACATCTTTACTGGAAAAGTGAAAAACTGGAAAGAAGTTGGCGGTAAAGATCAAAAAATCGTTGTCATCAACCGTGCAGAAGGATCTGGAACAAGAGCTGTGTTTGAAAAAACGGCATTGGATGGAGCAACACCGATTAAATCCCAAGAACAAGATTCTTCCGGAACGGTTCAAAAAATCGTTAGCGAAACTCCAGGAGCAATTAGTTATTTAGCATTTTCTTACTTCAACGATCAAATGACTGCTTTAAAAGTGGACGGGGTTGAACCGACGGAACAAAATGTAGAATCAGGAAAATGGAAAATCTGGGCATATGAACATATGTATACAAATGGCGAACCAACCGGATTAACAAAAGATTTTCTTGATTATATGATGTCCGATGATGTTCAAAACAGCCTTGTTAAAAAATTAGGTTATATACCGGTATCCGGAATGAAAGTTGAACGTGATGCAAAGGGAACGATCACCCAAAAATAATTTTTGGGGGGTCTCTCCCCATAGCCATCAAGTTAAGAATTTGATCTTTTTTCAGCGCCAAAAACATGGTATCCTTTCTAACGAAAATCATCGTTGGAAAGGATTATTTTTTGATGGAAAAAAAGATGAAGGCATGGATAAAAACGATTCGTCAACTCTTCTCCTATGAAGAACTGACTCGTCTGGCACGGAAAGTCGGATTCATTCAGCGGCAGCGTTCATTAACAGCGGAAGCCTTTCTGACGCTATGTGCTTGGGGAGACGGATCGCTCGCCTGTCAGTCGCTTCAGCGGTTGTGTGCCGATTTGGCGCTCTGGCATGATTGCTCTCTCTCGAATGAAGGACTGAATCAGCGGTTTACGCCTCGTGCCGTGGCGTTTTTAAAAGAGGTCTTTTTTACTCTCCTGATGCATCAACGTCCGGCACTCTCTTCCATCACCGAAACGTATCGCGCTTGTTTCACCCGTCTGCGGATCTTAGACTCTACCAGTTTTTTACTTCCGACCGACTATGGTGAGGACTATCAAGGTTCGGTTTCATCTGGCGCCAAAATCCAATTTGAGTATGAGCTGTTATCGGGAACCTGTCTTCAGCTGTGCGTCCAACAGGCCAATGATTCCGATGCCCGTTTTGCTTATCATACCCAGCACACGATTTTACCGAATGACCTTTGCATTCGGGATCTGGGGTTTTTTTCACTCGCCACGCTGGCGGAGATTGATGCTCGAGGTGCTTATTATATTACCCGGTTGCGTTCCGATATCAAAGTCTATATCAAGCAGGACGGGGAGTGGCACGAATGGGATTGGGAATCGATAGGAAATCGATTGGGCGAGGGGGAAGCCGTGGAAGTGGAACACGTGTATATCGGACACCAACGCCTGTATGTTCCGCGTCTGATTTTTCGCCGTCTCACGGCGGAAGAATGGGAAAAACGGCTGGCGTACGTGCGGAAAAAGGAAAAAAAGAAAGGGAAGGCGCTGTCACGCCAAACCCTTGAACAAAAGAAATATCACATCTTACTGACCAATTTACCACAAGAATCGTTTGATGCGCAACAAGTTTATGAGCTGTATTCGCTGCGCTGGCAAGTGGAGCTGTTATTTAAGGGCTGGAAATCCTTATTTGATCTTGACCGTGTCAAAAAGATGAAGAAGGAACGATTCGAATGCCACTTATATGGGACATTGATTGCCATTTTAGTCACGCAGACTCTTCTGTTCCAAGCCCGAAGGTATTGGCATCAACGGGAGGGAATCGAGATCAGTGAATGGAAAGCGCTTAATATCCTCCAATCGTATTGGCATCGGTTTCTTTTGCATCCCCAAGCGATGGAAACCGCCCTTCCATCTCTCCTGTCTCTGTTAAGGAAACACGCGAGGAAAGACCGAAGGAAAGGAGAGGAAACGGTATCGGATCTTTTAAAGAAATTGGGGATATGGTAGTGTGGGTCATGGATATAATTGCCAAATAACCCTCTTCTTGAGGGTTATTTGGCATGCCCAGCATTTGGTTTTCTCTTCATCCTTTGATTGATTTTTCGAACATGCGTATCATCCTAAAAAATTTTATACCGCTAACTTGACGGGTATGGGGTCTCTCCCTTTTTCTTACTTGTATTGGAAAGGGGAAACCGAATTGAGCGACAGAGTAGTTGAGTGGACAAAAATGAAGAGTGCTCGTGCGAAATCAAAAATATGGATTGAGCGGCGCGGGAGAATGGTGACACTTTTATGCGTCGCCTTTATGGTTTTTGTGGCGGCCTCTATTTTGTATTTTGTGACATCAAAAGGATTGAGCACGTTTGTCATCAATAAAGCAAGCATTACCGACTTTCTTTTTGGAAAAGATTGGGATCCGGGGAAGCTGGATAAGGAAGGGAAACCGGTAGTCGGCGCATTGCCGATGATTGCAGGATCGTTTGCCGTCACGCTGTTTTCTGCTTTAATTTGCGCTCCATTTGCTATTGGCGGGGCTGTGTTTATGACGGAAATTTCCCCGAAATTTGGGAAAAGAATTTTGCAGCCAGTCATTGAATTATTGGTCGGTATTCCTTCCGTTGTTTATGGATTTACTGGCTTAAGCTTGGTAGTACCTTTTTTAAGAGATCATTTTTCAGGCAGTGGATTTGGTATTGCCGCGGCGACGATCGTATTGACCGTCATGATTTTGCCGACGATGATGAGTTTATCGGTGGATGCCATTCTGGCGGTTCCGGCTTCGTTAAGGGAAGCATCGCTCGCATTGGGGGCCACAAGATGGCAAACCATTTATAAGGTAGTACTCAGGACAGCGCGCCCTGGCATTTTGACGGCTATGATTTTTGGAATGGCTCGAGCGTTTGGAGAAGCTTTGGCTGTTCAAATGGTCATCGGAAACTCGGCCGTGATTCCAAAATCGTTGATGGAACCAGCTTCCACCTTGACGAGTATTTTGACAATGGGTATGGGAAATACCGTTATGGGCCAAGTGGAGAATAATGCATTGTGGACTTTGGCGCTTATCTTATTATTGATGTCTTTAATTTTTATTATGATTGTAAGGATTTTGGGACGCAGGAGGACTTTTGAATGAAAGCGAAAATAGCTGATCGTGTAGCAACGGTTGTATTTTATATCATCGCGCTATTGCTCGTGCTTCTGTTGGCAGGGCTTCTTGGTTATATATTGCTAAAAGGTCTTTCGCATATTTCCTGGCATTTTATTACATCGCCTCCGGAAAGTTTTCAAGCGGGCGGCGGAATTGGACCTCAGTTGTTTAACTCACTTTATCTACTGGTGTTGACGATGCTCATTAGTATCCCTCTGTCACTTGGTGCCGGAATTTACATGGCGGAATATGCGAAAAAAAATATATGGACGAATATTTTGAGAACGGTCATCGAAGTACTATCGTCTTTACCGTCCATCGTAGTAGGATTGTTTGGTTTTCTCTTTTTTGTTATTTCGATGGGCTGGGGATTTTCCATCTTATCCGGTGCATTAGCATTAACATTGTTTAATTTGCCTCTTATGGTGCGGGTAGTGGAAGATTCGATAAGGGGAGTTCCATCTTCACAAAGAGAAGCAGGTCTAGCCCTCGGCGTTTCCAAATGGGAAACGATTAAACACGTCTTGCTGCCGGCTGCACTGCCTGGAATCATTACCGGTATTATTTTGGCATCAGGAAGAGTTTTCGGTGAAGCGGCCGCTCTCATTTATACCGCAGGAATGAGTTCTCCTAATCTGGATTTTACCAATTGGAATCCATTCAGCCCAACCTCTCCGTTAAATCCGCTGCGTCCTGCTGAAACTCTGGCTGTCCATATTTGGAAAGTAAACGGCGAAGCGGTGATACCGGATGTTAATGCCGTATCTAGCGGGGCTTCTGCTGTACTTGTGTTATTTATATTAGTCTTTAATGTCAGCGCCCGTTGGATTGGAAAAAGAATTTATCGGCGGATGACATCAAGCTAAGGGAGGAAGAACAGAATGGCGACGACAACACTGATGAAAGAAAATAAAGCGAGCAGCAACGTTCGCTCAGGAGTTATGAAAATGACAGTCCCCGACAGCAGTTCTGAAAATCAATTAAAGAGTGAAAACGTCGTTTTAAAAACGAATAGTTTACGTGTTTTTTACGGAAACCATCTGGCGATCAAGAATGTCAGCGCCTCTTTTATGGAAAATCGGGTAACGGCTCTTATCGGTCCATCCGGATGCGGCAAATCCACCTATTTGCGAAGTTTAAACCGTATGAATGATGAAATTCCCGGATGCAGAATAGAAGGAGAAATTTTATACAGAGGCATCGATTTAAATCATCCGCAAGCGAATGTATTTGATATCCGGAAAAGGATTGGAATGGTATTTCAACGGCCTAATCCTTTTGCTAAATCCATTTTTGAGAATGTGGCTTTCGGACCGAAGCACCATGGCGTCAAAAATAAACAGCTGTTAGAGGAAATCGTTGAAAAAAGCTTACGGAAAGCAGCATTGTGGGATGAAGTGAAGGACCGGCTTCATCGTTCCGCGTTGGCTTTATCAGGAGGCCAGCAGCAACGGTTATGCATAGCAAGAGCTTTAGCAATGGAGCCAGACGTTTTATTGCTGGATGAACCGGCTTCGGCACTTGATCCTGTTTCAACGGGCAAGGTAGAAGAATTAATCGAAGAATTGAAAAAAGATTACACGGTGATCATTGTGACGCACAATATGCAGCAAGCCGCACGGATTTCCGATTATACGGCCTTCTTTTATATGGGGGAACTCGTTGAATTCGGGGAAACAACAGAACTTTTTACAAACCCGAAAAAGAAGCAAACGGAAGACTATATTACTGGAAATTTCGGTTAAAGTTTCAATCGGAGGAGAGAAGAAGATGGCCATTGCGACCCAACAACAATCCATTATTCAGGCCCGAAATGTCAATGTTTATTATGGTGACTTCCATGCGTTGAAAAACATTCATTTTGAAGTGAAAAAACATCATATTACTGCACTGATTGGTCCATCCGGATGCGGCAAATCCACTTTTTTGCGTACTTTGAACCGTATGAACGATCAAATAGCCGGATTTCGCGTCGAAGGGGATATCATCATTGAAGGCAAACCAATATACAGCCCTAAAACTGATGTCGTTCAATTAAGGAAACGTGTCGGCATGGTATTCCAACGGCCCAATCCGTTTCCTATGTCCATTTATGACAATGTTGCCTATGGACCGAAGATCCATGGAATAAAAAAGACTCGCGACTTAGATGAAATAGTGGAAAAAAGTCTTCGATATGCTGCTTTATGGGATGAGGTTAAAGACCGTCTTCATACTTCAGCTATGGGGCTTTCAGGTGGACAACAGCAGCGTTTGGTGATAGCGAGGGTGCTTGCGGTCGAACCGGAGATCATTTTAATGGATGAACCAGCTTCCGCGTTGGACCCTATTTCTACTGCTAAAATAGAAGAATTGATTTTAGAGTTGAAAAAGTCCTACACCATCGTGATAGTGACGCACAATATGCAACAGGCGGCGCGTGTTTCGGACGAAACGGCCTTTTTCCTAAATGGTCAAGTTGTTGAATTTAACGATACGGAAACGATTTTTACTAATCCACAAAGAAAAGAGACAGAAGACTATATTTCCGGTCGTTTTGGATGATTTATTTTTCAGACAGGACAAAAGCGGTCGAGAAAAAGGATAGGGGGTTCGGCTAAAGTGCCTAGAAAATTATTTGAAATTCGTTTGCAGGAGCTGCATGAGACGTTGTTAAAAATGGGACTTCTGGTGGAAGAAGCGATTTTTAAAAGCGTGCATTCGCTGGTCGAAAAAGATTCGGAGCAAGCAACAAATGTCATCCATAACGATCCGAAGATCAATGATTATGAAATTGAAATTGAAAAGAAATGCTTTGAGTTGATCGCAACGCAGCAGCCGGTTGGCACTGATTTAAGGAAGATTGCGACCATGTTGAAAGTGGCAACCGATTTGGAACGGATGGCTGACCATGCAGTGAGCATTGCAAAAATCACCATCCGTTTGGAAAATGAAATTTATTTAAAACCGCTCATTAAAATCCCCCAAATGGCAGAATGTGTGAAAGAAATGGTTCACGAAGTGCTTGAAGCCTATATTTCCTTAAACGAGCTGACGGCGGTGAAAGTGTCCGAAAGGGACGACATGGTAGACCGTTATTTTTCACAGATTGTATTAGATTTAGTGGAAGACATGAAACAAAATCAATCACAAATTCATCAAGCGTCGCATCTCCTGCTTGCTGCTCAGCATTTGGAACGAATCGGAGATTATGTGACAAATATTTGCGAATGGATTGTGTATTTGAAGACAGGTACCATCGTTGAATTAAATAAATAGAACCATTATGAAACAATCATTTTTTAAAGCATGCTGATAAAAAGGCGTGCTTTTTTTATGTGCGCCCGGCATGTACATGAACTATAGGGTGTAAGTCCCGAACCCCGAAGACAGAAGTAGAGGTTAGCCAAGAGCAAGGGTGTCCGTGGTGACGCGGAATCTGAAGGAAGCTGGAGGCAAAACACCGGTCCGAGGAACACGAACCTCATATAAGGCTAGGTATGATTGAGTGAGTTTGCATAACAAAACAAAGCTCTTTCTGTCGAAGGTCATATCGAGTAAATGAGGCGGATAGATGGTGTGAAAGTGCATGTACTTACCCGGGGAGGTCTGGCGGATATGTGAAGTACTCTTCATAACCTACTTAGTGATAAGTAGCTGAACCGTCAGAAGTCAGCAGAGGTCATAGTATTAGTTGGTCTAGAACAACTAAGAAGGACCGAACAATTAAGAGAGAATAGCCCTTGGTATTCAGTGAGTCATGATGAACACAGAAAACGTAGTACCTCACTTGAGGGAGGAAGCGGTGAATCCCGTGGGAGACCTCTTGGAGGGTGGAGTGACCACTGGCATAAAGAGAACAGCTATTCACGGAAGTTATAAAGACTTGCGTCAATTATCTTAATTGAACCGCCGTATACGGAACCGTACGTACGGTGGTGTGAGAGGACGGGAGTTAATCGCTCCCTCCTACTCGATTTTGGAAAACTCAAGATTCGAAAGAGAAAAATAAAAGGATCTAACAGCTGATTTTTTTAAGGAGAATGAATGATGGTTGATTGAAACAAAAAGTTATGTGAAAATATGTTAGAAAATAAAAAAATTTCATCATTTTTTCACATATTTTTGATCATACATATTGAAACGTGGGGAAAAGAAAGCTACCTTTGAAAAGGAAGGAGGAATTGTATGATTCCGGTTGAAAGACAGCGGCAAATTGTAAAATGGCTTGAGACGGAAGAATTTTTAAGTGTAGCGGAAATAAGCAAGAGGTTAAACGTTTCAGAAATGACTGTTTATAGGGACATCAATGCATTAATGGATCAGAAAAAGATTGTGAAAACTTCGAGAGGGATTACAATACGAAAAGAGACGCAACCGTCTCACAACATCTGTTCTTATTGTCATAAAACATCCACTAGCCGGCATAGCGTCCAAATTATCAGGGTGGACCAGCGTATTGAAGAAACTTGCTGTCCACATTGCGGACTGTTGAGATATGACGATATCGAAGAAGACGTTTCGCAAATTCTTTGCAAGGATTTTCTCAACGATACAACTATCAGCGCTAAAACAGCTTACTATTTAATGGATGCCGATATTGATATGCATTGCTGCTATCCTCAAGTCCTTGTTTTTCAATCACTGAAACAAATTAGACAATTTCAAACTGGTTTTGGCGGGCAAATTTATACCTTTGACGAAGCCATCCAAAATATTCAACGAAAAATGAAAGGTTTCAGCTCAAGCTGCTGCGATTAAGGCATGATCACATTGGGAGTTGGAGACTTTGAAAAGTATAAAAGTCGGTTTAGCGATATTCATTATTTTTATGCTGTGTGTTTTTCATCCTTCGTTGTCGCAGGCTCATGCCTATATCATTCAATCTTCCCCGTCAGAGAATGAGGTATTGGATAAGGGACCAGCTAATGTAAAAATTACGTTTAATGAAGCCGTACAGCCCGTTTTTCATTCATTGAAAGTATTGGATGAGAAAGGAAAAAGAGTCGACAGGGGGGACGGACATGTTGAGAAAAACCATCCTTCTATATTGACAGCCAGCTTAAAAAAGAATCTACCAAAAGGTACATACGTGATCCGTTGGAAAGTGATTTCCGGCGATGGGCATCCTGTGGAGGGGACGATTCCATTCCGGATCGGAGACGGAAGCCAAAGCAATGCACCGTTGGCAAACGAAACAAAAGGATACTTTCCAAAAGCGGATATGATTTTAATTCGATGGCTGCAGTATGTGAGTTATGCTCTATTGATCGGGGTGATCTTTTTTCAGTTATGTATTTTGCCCCCTCAAAAAAATAGCCTCGAATCATTTCTCAGCCGCAGGAATTTGCTAGTTTGGATATCGGCTGTCGGAATAACTGTCAGCATCCTCCTTTCCTTGCCGTTGCAGGCAAAATTGGCCGCCGATGTAAGCTGGTTGAACGCTTTTCAGTTTTCATATGTCAAAAATACACTATTTTATACGAATTTCGGACCTGTTTTTTTAGCGCAATGGATCCTTTTAATCTTTCTGTATCTTTTTCTGATAAAGGCTTTGCGCCATGACCGCAGCGGCTGGCTGATCGCTTCTTGGATGGTGGGGTTCGGACTGCTTTTAACAAAGGCATTCATTGGACATGCGGCCACAGCTGAACATCGATTGTTGGCGTTAATGGCTGACTTTCTCCATTTAGCCGCAGCATCGATTTGGCTCGGATCGTTGTTGTCCATATGTTTTCTGTTGCCGGCCAGTTTGTCTCAACAGGATCAAGAAGATCATAAGTCTTCTTATTGGAAGGCCATTCATCGCTTTTCCGTTTGGGGTATGGTCATTTCAGCGATTATTCTTGCAACGGGACTTTACAGCGGCTCGATTCATATTCCTAACTGGCATTCAGTCATTTCAACGACATATGGCCGCTTTTTTCTGGCGAAAGTCTTTTTATTTCTAGTGATGATGGCGTTTGCTGCTTATCATTGGGTTCGAGGCAGAAAAAAAGAAAAAATATTAGGGCGAACGGTTTGGATAGAATTCTCCGTCGGAATTTTGACGTTAGCTGTTGCCGCCATGTTGGCCAATATGCCTACTGCCTTCGAGGCAAATGGAGCTTTTCATGAAACGAAGAAAACAGAAAACGGCTATGTAGTTTCTTTGAAAGTAGACCCAGCTGACGTTGGGAAAAATTCATTTTATATCAATATTGTTAATAATCAAGGGAAATCCGTTCAAGGGCTTCAGCAAGTGGTGATGACATTGAATTCATTAGATATGGATATGGGAAATACAACGATTCAAGTACCAACCAAATCCATGGGATCCGGCTATGTAACTGGAACGATCCCTATGGAAGGGGATTGGAAAATACACATTCATGGTTTGACCCAAACGTTTGATTCGATTGATGCTGATTTTCAACTTTATATAAGCGATAAAAAATAAAAAGGAGTGGTTAAGATGAAACAATGGATTCGTAAGATCAGTAAAACGGCTTTGTTGCTTGCGGCAACCTTTTTCTTTTTCAACGGCATGGCCAGCGCCCATGTGACAGTGAATCCAAAAGTATCCACACCGGGAGGATGGGAAACGTATACGATCAAAATTCCGGTTGAAAAAAATGTTCCTACAACGAAAGTGGTTTTAAAAATACCGGCAGGAGTGGAGTTTGAGTCTTATCAGCCGGATCCAAACTGGAATATAAAAACAGAAAAAGATTCTTCCGGAAAAGTCAATACGGTGACTTGGGAAGCGAAAGGCAATGGAATATTGCCGGGACAATTTGAGCAATTTCAATTTATCGCCAAGAATCCGGATAAGGAAACGAAAGTGGCGTGGAATGCGTATCAATACTATAAGGATGGAAGCATTGTGGAGTGGACAGGAGCGGAAAACACAGATACACCGCATTCTGTAACAGAAATTACAGCATCGCCGCAAAAAACGGTGCAATCCGATGAGCAAGGTCACGACCATGATTCACCTGTTACATCTCTTTCTGATGAGAAAAAACAAACAGATCACAATGGGTCGTCCGCAGAAACGGTTTCTGTCGTGCTGTCGATCGCTGCTGTTGTTCTTTCTTTGATAGCCTTGATAGTGGCAAGTCGAAAAAAACGCTCATAACAAGTATTTTTTAAAAGGGACAGGGGATGCCTGTCCCTTTTTGAATATAAAGAAGGGAAGAGATTGGATCATTCTTTTTTAAAGCGTGTGGAACGAACGGTTTTTTTGCTAATTTGTTGTTCTTTCTAAAAAAGAAAATTCATTTAGGTCAAATCAATCATTTCCACTTGAATATTTTAAAAATTTTAGATAGAATGACAAAACACAGTTCATTATGTTTTAGGCAAAGCAAGGAATTTTCGTATTGGGAGGGATTTTTATTTCCCTTTCCTGATGTTTTATCATAAAATAGAAGTACAAGGTAAAAATAATTGTAATGCAATCACCAACGAACAGAGCAGTGCTCGGGGGTGCAGTCCCTTCATCACCTTATATCCAGAAGGGAGAGGTAATCAATGGACATAGAACGTATAAATGAAAATACAGTCAAGTTTTACATTTCGTATGTTGATATAGAAGAAAGAGGTTTTGACCGCGAAGAAATCTGGTATAACCGGGAACGCAGTGAAGAACTCTTTTGGGAAGTAATGGATGAAGTGCATGAGGAAGAAGATTTCGCTGTGGAAGGACCGCTCTGGATCCAAGTGCAAGCTTTGGAAAAAGGGCTTGAAATCTTAGTGACGAAAGCGCAAATCTCCAAAGACGGTCAACGTTTAGAATTGCCCATTCCAGAAGAGAAACTACGAGAATTCCCGATGGATGAGCGTTTTGAAGAGCTTTTAGACCAGCATTTCCACATTCGACCGTTAGACAGTGATGAAGAAGATTCTTTAGAATTTTTGCTGGTATTTAATGATTTTGAAGACTTGATCGGACTTGCTGCCCAGCCAGGTCTGGACGATTTGCAAACAAAGCTTTTTGCCTATGACGATAAATATTATGTATATGTCGAATTTCCTGAGGAATTGTTTACGGAAGAAGATATCGATAATTATTTAAGCATTTTGCTTGAATTTGGGAAAGAAACCAATACGACGATCCATGTTCTGGAGGAATACGGAAAAGTCATTATAGAAAACGATGTATTCCGTACACTGCAAAAGTATTTCTCTTAACCGTATGTCCAAAATGATGCCGATTTCATACGAAATCGGTTTTTTTGTACGGTTTTTCGGTTTTTTAAACGGCGCAGGGATTTGAAGCATGAATGTCGTAATCTAAAGGTTAGGAGGTGAAGAGGTGTTTACTGCCTATGATGAAAAAGGTACAGCCGTTCATTTATTGTCTTGCCGTGATAAGGAGGCATTAAAGCGATGGAAAAAGGAAAAACGTTTTTATTGCCCTTGTTGCCGCTCTCCGCTCACATTAAAAATCGGTTCAACGAAGATCCCTCATTTTGCTCATATTTCCAACCAAAAATGTCCTGCTTCTTCTGAGCGGGAATCGGAACGGCATTTATCGAGCAAACTTCTTCTTTATAAATGGCTTCGAAATCAACGACTCGATGTCCAATTAGAAGCTTATTTACCCTCCATTCAGCAGCGCCCCGATTTGCTTTTGAAAAATCCGCCTTTGGCAATTGAAATCCAGTGTTCTCCCCTTTCTGTCTCTCTTTTTCAAAAACGAACGGACTTTTATCGAAAACACGGCTTAAAGCCGCTTTGGATTTACGGAGGTCAGACCGTTTCACAAGATCGTTTTCGTCTTTTTTCTTTTACTTCTTTTCAACAAATGTTTTTTCAATACTCACCGCACTGGGGGTATTGGTTTCCTGCCTTCCAACCAGAAATGAAAATGTTTCATTTTTATCTTTTCCTCTTTCCATTTTCGCCGGTCAAATTTTTCGGCGTACAAGTGAGCTTATTGATGGATCAGCTTGCTTTTCCGTTCTCTCTACGTAAACCGAGTGTCTCGCGCTGTTTTACCATGGCTCAGTGGCTTGAGGAAAAACGACGGTGGATCAGCCGTAAAATTCGTTATTCCAAAGCTTTCCGTGATCCGTTTTTGAAAACCGTTTATTTCAACGGCCAAAATCCTCAACTTCTTCATTCTTGCATAGGACTTCCCGTCAAACATAGCATCTGGATTCGAAGCCATCCCGTCGAATGGCAATATTATTTATGGTCCGATTTGCTTTACCGTGTCAAGATCGGTCAAACCGTTCATATTAAACAAGGATTAGTAGTTTTACTAAGACGTGTAAAAAAAGGGGAGTTGGTGATTCGCGAGTTTCCCCTTATTGAACCGATAACACTAGAAAAGACGGTATTTCAATATTTTCAATTACTTGCAAGCATGGATATTTTACTGAATATAGGGGGAGGAAAATTTAAAGTGCAAAAGAAAGCAATCGACGCTTCCACGGTGGACAAGCAGTATCAAGAGGAGAGGCTATTGCTGAACAAATATAAAGAGATTATATTAAATTCACTCCAAATTTGAGCACTCAAGCAGGATAATTTCGGCAATAAGTGTAAAATATATAGTGAAACTCTCATGCGAAGAGATGAACAAAAAGTATGGAATGCTGACGTTTTCGATGGAGGGATATTGATGACAGAAACACAGGCAAAGACGTTGCCTTCTCGCAATGAAGTGCCGGAAGAGCTGAAATGGAGGCTGGAAGATATATTTGCCTCCGATGAAGAATGGGAAAAAGAATTCGAAGCCGTTAAAGAATTGGCGAAAAAAGCAGCTACCTTTAAGGGAAAGTTGGGAGAAAGTGCAGATCAATTGTATGAACTCCTGACTTTTCAAGATGAATTGCTGCTGAGGATGGGAAAATTATATGCCTATTCTCATATGAGATATGATGAAGATACGACAAATTCATTTTATCAAGGGCTGGATGCGCGTGCGAAAAGCTTGTATTCACAAGTAGCCAGCAGCCTTTCTTTTGTCGTTCCGGAAATATTGAGCATCGATGAAAGCAAACTTGAAAAGTTCTTAGAAGAAAAAGAAGAATTAAAACTGTATCGCCACGCCATTGAAGAAATCAACCGCGAGCGCCCTCACGTTCTTGATGCCGATCAAGAAGCGCTGCTGGCCCAAGCTTCAGAGGTAATGAGTGCTTCCAGCAATACGTTCGGCGTTTTAAATAATGCCGATTTGGAGTTTCCGGCCATTGAAGACGAGAATGGGGAAAAAGTACAAATCACCCATGGCCGCTTTATTCAATTTTTGGAATCAAAAGATCGCAGAGTGCGCCGCGAAGCTTTTAAAGCGGTTTATGAAACATATGGAAAGTTTCAAAACACATTTGCCAGCACACTGAACGGCCAAGTAAAACGAGATAATTTTTATGCAAGGGTTCGAAATTATGAAAGTGCCCGCCAAGCGGCTCTGTCTTCTAACAACATCCCGGAGAAGGTGTACGATAATTTAGTGGAGACAGTGAATAAACATCTTCACTTGCTTCATCGCTATGTGGATTTGCGCAAAAAAGTGTTACAACTCGATGATCTTCACATGTACGACCTATATACACCACTCGTACAAGATGTCGATATGAATGTAACTTACGAGGAAGCCAAAGACTATGTATTGAAAGGTTTAGCTCCTCTTGGAGACGATTATTTGAATGTCTTGAAAAAAGGCTTTGAGAATCGTTGGGTGGATGTTGTAGAAAATAAAGGGAAGAGAAGCGGAGCCTATTCTTCTGGATCCTATGGAACGAATCCTTATATTCTTTTGAACTGGCAAGACAATGTGAACAATCTGTTTACGCTTGCACATGAATTCGGTCATAGCGTTCACAGCTACTATACGAGAAAAAATCAGCCGTTTGTGTATGGCGATTATTCCATCTTTGTGGCGGAAGTTGCTTCGACATGCAATGAGGCGCTTTTAAATGAGTATTTATTGAAAACGTTGAAAGACGAAAAAGAGCGGATGTATATTTTGAATCATTATTTGGAAGGATTCCGAGGCACAGTCTTCCGTCAAACCATGTTTGCTGAATTTGAACATATCATCCATCAGAAGGAACAAAACGGCGAAGCATTGACATCTGAGCTATTGACTAAGGAATATTATGAATTGAACAAGAAGTATTTTGGCACGGGGATGACCATCGATAAAGAAATCGGTTTAGAATGGGCGCGGATTCCGCATTTCTACTACAATTATTACGTATATCAATACGCAACTGGATTCAGTGCAGCCCAAGCTCTAAGTTCACAAATATTAACCGAAGGGAAACCGGCAGTTGATCGTTACATCAATCATTTCTTAAAAGCGGGCAGTTCCGATTATCCAATTGAAGTGCTGAAAAAAGCAGGGGTTGATATGACGACACCTGAACCAATTGAACAGGCTTTGAAAGTATTTGAAGAAAAGCTGTCCGAACTCGAATCATTATTAGAGCAATAACAAAGGAGAAATAGCGGCCATCAGTGGGGATTTCTCTCCTCTGATGGTTATTTTCGCTTAACAGGGATGGTGAACGTTCCATTGAGCATTGGGAAAACATTACTTCTTTCCTTGAAATTCTCCATCATTTCCCCGCAGAAATTCATAGTTTTTAACGAAATCCTTTAAAACGTTTTCGATCGTTCAGATAACTAATAAATAGAAAAATCACAATAAATAAAATGGGGGAAGTAATGTAAAGGGGTACTAACTTCATAAGTCCAAGCAAATTGATCAATAATGTCAATAGAAGCAGAATGGTAAGAAATAGAATGGGAAGTTTTTTCAATCGAAACAGCCTCCTTCGCTGTTTTTTGCTCTATTTCATTATTATGAAAAGGGCATCCCATTCATTCGAATAAGGGGAAGAGCCCATCTTGATGTGCTCTTTTTCTAACATTCATTCGGAATTTGACAAATCTGTGAAAATTCGAGCAAACTCTTGAAAACTAAAAAAATAATTGATATATTAAAAACGTGAAGTTGATCACAAGCAAACATATACCCCTTTGTTTGACCGTGAAAAATTTCTCCCATCCCCTTTGTTCGAGAAAAGGCCTTGCAGTTTGTCACTGCAAGGCCTTTTCTCTTTGTGATGGACATTGACGAAAATCTAATAAAATAGTGTTCATTTCATCTTATGGTCATTTTAATCCTACTTTTTGGGGGCAACAAAGCTCCGGTGAATGGCTGTTGTTTAATGAATGAATGTTTGTTTTTGGACGGAAGAATAGAAAGTACTAATAGGCTGGAGAACAGGTAAGTCGAATAGATTTTTAGATGAGGGGAGTCGATAGGAGGGGAGAAAGGCGGTATTAGGAAGATCGGACATAGACTGTTTTAGGCTTTATTTTTAAAAGGAGCTATCCGAGAGAACATTCTTCGTTGATATGGTGGAAATGCTATGTCCATTCGTTCAATGAAAGGCTGATTTTGTATCTACCTTGCACGTAAAGGTTTCCATTCATAAAAAAGTGGGGAAGATGTTTCCCCACTTCTAATTTTTTCACTTTAAATTCAGCAGCTTTTGTTTTAGTTCGTTTTCCATTGTGGAAAGCTCTTGCTCGACTTGGTAACGTTTGGCGCGGCCTTCTTGTTGTATGCGCAACACTTCTTCTAATGTCGAGATCAAGTTTTCTTGAGTTTTTTTCAGTGTTTCAATATCGACGAGGCCTCTTTCGTTTTCTTGAGCCGTTTCGATGGTGTTTGCTTTTAGCATTTCAGCATTTTTCAGCAATAATTCATTCGTTGTTTTGCTGACTTGTTTTTGAGCTTCTACTGCATGACGTTGGCGAATCAGCGTTAACGCAATCGCGATTTGATTTTTCCACAACGGAATCGCCGTCATAATCGAGGATTGAATTTTTTCAGCTAATGTTTGGTTTGTATTTTGAATTAATCGAATTTGTGGTGCGCTTTGGATCGTAATTTGACGGCTTAATTTTAAATCGTGCAGACGTTTTTCCAGTCGATCAGCGAACTGCACCATATCATTTACTTCTTGATAAGCCATTTGGTCGCCGGATGTTTCCGCTTTTTTCCTCAGTTCCGGAATGATCTTCGTATGAAGTTCCTCTAATTTTAACTCGCCTGCCGCAATATAAATATTCAAAGCATGGAAATAGTCTTTGTTTTTCTCATACAATTGTTCTAACAATTGGATATCACGAAGCAATGTTTGTTTGGCAAGATCGAGTTTCACGCTAATGCGTTCGATTTGAGCGCTCGTTTTTTGATATTTGGATAATATTTCGTGAACCGAATGAGAAATTTTCCCAAACATCCGCAGGAAAAAGTTTTTCTTTTCCGGCTGCAGCTCTTCAGGGTTTACTTGTTCGAGCTTTTGCATCAATTCGCTTAAAATATCGCCGATTTCGCCAATGTCTTTATTTTGTACATGTTCAAGCATCGTTTGCGAGAAATGGAGTAATTTAGATTGCGCTTGCGTTCCGTATAAAATGATGGCTTGATGATCGGTGGGATCAATTTGTTTGCTCAGTTCATATGCTTTTTGACGATGCTCTTCAGGCAAAATGTCGACTAAACGGTTAGAATCGGCTTTATGGCCGACTTCCGTTTGATTCTCTTTTTGATCCAATATAAATTCGTTGCTTCCAAAAGGGTTGGCAAGTAAATCATCGATTCCATCACTGGAATGTTCAGGGGTTAACGATTTTTTTTCATCTGTCATTTTGTGCTGTTTCTCCTTTCATGACGTGAGAGCGGGTGTTTATGTCTGAGGGAGCGTTTTGCATATTCCAGTTCAAATTGGAGTTCATCCATATCGTTTGAAAGCAGTTGATATAAATCTTTCTCCACTTCATGATGCAATTCCTGTAAAGTGCGCTTCGTTTCTTGAACGCTTTGTATCATTTCTTTATTTTGAACGGGCTGTGTATTTAATAAGGCGTATTTTTCAATGAGTTCTACCATTGAATCCAGATGAACATAAAAAAATGACTCTGCCTGATAAAATCGCTTCGGTTCTTTTTTTATGAGACTATATATTTTTCTGACTAATTTGTACATGTCATAAAACAGTCTGAACGTATCGATTTGGCGAACACTTAGAAAAGCTTTTTGAAGACGTTTCATTTTTAGCTTCGCTTCTTTTAAATTTTTGCGGATAAAGCGATATTCTTTTCTTGATAAACCTTGCTGTTTCAAAAACTTTCCAGTCATCATCCATTTTAGCCATTGGTAGATCACGAAGCCGGCAAAAATGGAAACTGCCGATGATAACCAAAATAAATGATGAAACAGAAAATATACGAGCGCCCAAATGAAGATCATCGACGGTATGGTAATGAGAATCCGAATCAAGAGATCTAAAATCCATTTCACTTTTCGGCAACTCCTGTCTATATTTGTCGTTCTTCTATTGTATACGATTCAAATGAAAAAAAGGATTCATCACTACTATATCAAAGATTAACAAAATGTTCATAATGATGAGAAACAAAAAATCCAAAAGAGGGTGGGCTTCATTGGGAGAGAGGAAAGCACGGTAGGATTCTGTGCAGGGTGGAATGGAAACGTTGTAAAGTAAAAGAAGATCGTTCATTCACAATGCTTTGCAACGTGTACATACACTGCTTCAAAATGCATTTTGAAAAATTTCTCCATAAAAAATAAAAAGCAAGTGATCCTTTTGTAAAAGAACACTTGCTTTTTAACCGATATATTTCCAAAAAACCCCGTGCTTTGCAGGTATTTTTTCCACTTTTCTTTGAAGCATAAGCTTCTTAAGCTCTTTTTCAGCATCGGCCGTCTCCCAATCATAGACAACAGCCACTTCTTTAGTGGCCACGAATTGATAATGTTTCAAAAATACTTCGAGCGGGGGTGGAGATAAAGGCTCAGGCGTTTCCGGCAGCATCTCTTGGATAATTTGAACATAAATTTCATATGGATAAGTTCCAGTAACTTTAATTCCTTCATCTTCGATATTCTCATTAAAAAACACCAAAGTTGGAATTTCATCTACTTCCATTTCCGAGGTGATTTTTAAATCGCATTGAAAAGCTTTTACTGCCGGATCGGCATGCAAATCGTTTTTAAATTCTTCTACATCGAGATTCGCTTCTTCTGCACTTTGTACAAGAACATCCATCTTCGTCACATTTTGTTTTTCTAAAAACAATCGTTCTTGCACCTTTCTTAAAAATCGGCTTCCGGCTTTTCTGCCTTGCAATTCGGCTGCTTTAATGGCTACAGAAACGATATAAGGAGAGGAAATAGGATTTTCCAGCCAGAGAGTTCCGTCACAGGACATCCCCGTCCGGCTTGCTGTTCTTTCCCAATATTGGGCCATGTTTTCATGCCTTTTTTTGCCGATATTTAATGCTGTCAATTTTCCCGTTAATATGTGTCTAAGACGAAAATACTGTCCATATTCAATGTGCAGTTTCTTTAAAATCGGTTCCAACGCCCAACATTGAGGACACAACGGATCAATAAAAAAGTAGATTTCCAGCGGTTTCTTTTCTTTGCTGCAGCAATTTTGGAAAAAAAATATTTGTTCCACTATACTTCACCTTGTTCTTCGGGTGTGTTGATCATATGATGGGCCGTCAGCGTCAGTCGCATTAAGAGAAATTCACGAAATTCCCCCGCCAGTCCCACTTTATCCATTGCCCTTTTCATGCAGTTGAGCCAAGCTTCTGCACGTTTCGGTGTAACCGGAAAATTCATGTGCCGCGCTCTTAACATGGGGTGTCCATGTTCTTGAGAGTATAAAGGAGGCCCACCTAAAAATTGGGTCAAAAATTGTTTTTGTTTTCTGGCTGTTTCGGTTAGGTCATCAGGGAAAATAGGGGATAAATCAGGGTCTTTAGCCACATTGGCATAAAAAGCGTCTACTAAATCGGAAAGTTTCTTTTCACCGATGACATCATAAGGCGTTACCGCATTTTCAACCATTATTCAGGCTCCTTCAATCCTTAGTGTTAGTATTTTAAGCTTATTGTATCAGTGATAGAAAGAGAACTCAAACAAATAGCTTTTAACGGTGGGTTCGGTGCCCTCATCAACGTTAGCGTTCAAAATGCACCTAAGTTTCGCCGCAACGTATTTGCACATAAAAGCACATGCAAATTGCAAAAAGATAAACATTTTTCAAAAATAGTATATCACATTTGGTGAAAAAGCGGAAAAAAGACCGGCGATAGATTTCAGCTCCCAGCTTCTGAAATAAGGTCGAATAGATGCTCAATCTCTTTCATATCCTGTTCAAGAAGATGGAAACTGTCATGCCGGATTTATATTATATATTATGCATAAAAATGTTGAGCAATATTGCGTACATAATTTTCCGTTTCTTGAAACGGCGGGATGCCTCCGTATTTTTCTACGTTTCCGGGACCGGCGTTATAAGCGGCTAGGGCAAGCTCAATATTATTGTCAAAGCGATCGAGAAGCTGCCGCAAATATTTGGTCCCCCCAAAAATATTTTCTTCGGGATCCATTGGATTGCTGACTCCAAGCGATCTTGCTGTTGCGGGCATCAACTGCATCAATCCTATTGCGCCGGCGGGGCTGACGGCGTTTGGATTGAAATTAGACTCTTGTCTGATGACGGCTTGAATCAGTTTTTTCGGAACGTGGTACGTTTCAGCCGCTTTCGTTATGTATTCATCAAAATCCGTTTTTACAGAAGAATCGTCTGTAGAAGCGATCATATCTGCGCCGGGCTTAGTGATCAAAGGAGGAGCCGAATGATGGTTCTCATAATCTTCTATGATTTCTAAGCCTTCTTTTAACGCTTCCTGGAAAATGACGCCAAATGAATTCAGCGGTTCCTCTTGAAAAAGTGTTTGTGACGACATGGATTGAACGGGAGAAGAGGCGATATTGCCAAGAGCGTTCAATTGCGTGATAAGCCCCAACCAATTGTTATTGACCATAATCCTTCCTCCTTGCTTCGTTATTTCGACATCAGTGCGTTATAAAAACGTTTGATTTTATTTTCCGTTTTTCTGACCGGGATACCGTATTGCTGCAATAGTGATAAGAATGTTTCTTTTCCGACATCATAATTTTCTACTTCATATTCTAGCTCAAAATCTTGAGTATTTAAATACCAACTCTTGTCCAATACGAGAATGCCATCTTTGTAAGGAATTTCAGCACGGCAAGTAGTCAGAGTGCCGAAGCATTTTAATTCTGAAAGGGGAACAGAAGATTGAATCAATGCCGACTTCACTTCTCCATCGGGGATCATGCCGGAAGTCAGCATCATGGTCGCTTCTTCCGAATTTAAAGTTTGATTGGTTTCAAGAAGGCCTTTTTCGTAAGGCTGTTTTAATGTAAGTTCAAAATGGTTGTTAGTTTCGCGAATTCTTAAAGCCATTTTATTTTCTTTCAATAAAAAAGAAGGTGTATCAAAATAATGGTTTTTATGCGAAAAAAAGTCGTTTTGGCTGACGCGGAAACGGTCGGTCAAACGATGGAATTCCTCTTCGGTCAACAGATTTTTAAACTCAATTTCTAGCTGCTTAGGCATGAAACATTCCTCTTTTCCGTTAAAAAATGATAATATAATTATGTCTTGAATCATGAAAAACATCAATGATTGCATCAAAAGTCCTGGAAGGGAGACAAAAGATGAGAAAGAAAATTCACTTTACAAAGTCCGAATGGGATGGGAAAAATCTCATTCTGAAAACGGATCAAAAGGAGACTTTTCCTGCTTTGAAAGCAAGCGGACAAATGATCGTCGATTCCGATCAATTCGCTTTTATTTATTTGGCGGAAGATAAAGACGAATATATATATCTTTACATACACGAGCCTGTTTGGGCGGATTTACATAAGGTGCTGCAAACGGACGCAGCAGTGAAAGCCGATATTGAAGGAGAAATATTGGAATTAACTCAATTTTCTGATGAACTTTCCTATTTAATCCACAACATAGAAGGAAACAGCAATTATGGAGAAGAAATGGTGGCAAAAGTAGAATCTGTTTTTTTCGAAAAGTAACGGCCGGTTATATAGAATAGGGGAAAAGAATATTTTCCTCTTGTGAGGTGAAGAAAGTGAATCACTGGGATCAATTTTTAGCGCCTTATAAGCAAGCTGTAGATGAGCTGAAGGTGAAACTGAAAGGGCTGCGGTCACAATTTGAATTGATGAACATTCCTTCTCCTATTGAGTTTGTTACCGGGCGGGTGAAACCGATCGCCAGCATCTTGGATAAAGCCAATCAAAAAGGGATTCCGCTGGATCAATTGGAAACACAAATGCAGGATATAGCTGGCTTGCGGATGATGTGCCAATTTGTGGACGATATTATGAAAGTGGTAGAACTTTTGCGGATGCGAAAAGATTTTACGATTGTAGAAGAAAAAGATTATATTTCAAATAAAAAACCAAGCGGCTACCGTTCTTATCATGTGATCATCGAATATCCCGTCCAAACGATTTATGGAGAGAAAAAGATTTTAGCCGAGATTCAAATTCGTACGTTGGCCATGAATTTCTGGGCTACGATCGAGCATTCTTTGAATTATAAATATAAAGGGCGTTTTCCGAAAGAAATCGAAATGAGGCTGCAGAGAGCGGCAGAAGCAGCCTTTCAGTTGGATGAGGAAATGTCGCAAATTCGAGAAGAAATTCAAGAAGCGCAGGCTTTTTTTACAAAGAAGAAAGAAGCGAAAAAGGATCACAATGACAAAATATCGGATCAAAAAGGGGGGACAGAAAAATGAAATTTGCGATCACGTCCAAAGGAGATGCGAAATCCAATGCGCTTATGCACAAAATCCGAACGTATTTGCAGGATTTTGATTTAACCTATGACGATAACCAGCCTGATATTGTCATTTCAGTAGGGGGAGACGGCACGCTGCTGTATGCTTTTCATCGCTACAGTTCAAGGCTTTCCAAAACGGCTTTTGTCGGAATACATACGGGACATTTGGGATTTTATGCCGATTGGGTTCCCGAAGAAATCGAAAAACTGGTCATTGCGATCGCAAGAACCCCCTTTCAAGTGGTCGAATATCCCCTTCTTGAAATCATTATTCGCTACCAGCACGGAGGAAAAGAAACGAGATACTTGGCTTTGAATGAATCGACGGTGAAAAGCGTGGACGGTACTTTAGTGATGGATGTGGAAATCAGAGGATCCCATTTTGAACGCTTTCGGGGAGACGGACTCTGCGTCTCGACCCCTTCGGGAAGCACCGCGTATAACAAAGCGCTTGGCGGAGCCATTATCCATCCTTCTATTAGGGCGATTCAAATTGCAGAAATGGCTTCCATTAATAATCGGGTATTCCGGACAGTCGGCTCTCCGCTGATTTTGCCTTCTCATCATACGTGTATGCTAAAGCCGGTTAATAAAATGGATTTTTTGATTACCATTGATCATTTAACACTTCTCCACAAGGATGTTAAATCGATTCAATATCGGGTAGCGAATGAAACGATCCGTTTTGCCCGTTTCCGCCCTTTTCCGTTTTGGAAGCGGGTGCGTGATTCTTTTATTTCCGAAGATTAACAACGGTGAGGAGCAATATGAAAACCTTTATGCCTTTTCAGCTTGAGTGGGTCATCCATGAAGATGCCGATGGTCTTCTCATTAGAGAATTTTTAGGAAAACAGCATATTTCCAAGCGAGCTTTAACCGCAATCAAATTTTCGGGTGGAAAAATAATGGTTGATGGCAAGGAGCAAAATGTCCGCTATCGCCTGAAGAAAGGGGAGCGACTGACTGTCGTGTTTCCCCCGGAGATGCCATCTGAAAGTTTGCAGGCGGAAAATATTCCGCTTTCGATTGTGTATGAGGATCCATACTTACTCGTGATTTCCAAACCTGCAGGAATGAATACAATTCCTTCCCGGGAGCATCCTTCGGGAAGCCTTGCAAACGCACTATTGGGTTATTATGAAAAGAAAGGGATTCAGGCGGCTCCCCATATTGTGACAAGGCTTGATCGTCACACGTCAGGTTTGGTGCTGGCGGTGAAAAGCCGCCATATTCATCATCTTTTCAGCGAAATGCAAAAAAGGCGCGGTGTGAAAAGAACGTATCAAGCCCTTGCGGAAGGAATTTTTTTAAACCATCAAGGAACGATCGAACAGCCCATTGGAAGAAAAGAGTCGAGCATTATTGAACGCACTGTAAGAGAAGATGGCCAGTATGCCTGTACACATTACGAAGTGCTTAGGCAATACGACCAATTTGCCCATGTCCAGCTGACATTGGACACCGGACGGACGCATCAAATTCGCGTCCACCTGTCTTTTATCGGACATCCGCTGTTGGGAGATGATCTTTACGGCGGGAATACGAGCTTCATTTCAAGACAGGCCCTCCACTGCGCTAATCTTCAATTTTACCATCCTGTATTCCAAAGGGATATGGAGTTTAGTGAACCGTTGCCGTTGGATATGAAACAAATTCTTGCTTTCCATACTAAGATCGACCTCTAGTCCCAGTGGAATCTCAAGAGTTAATCCCATGTTTCTCGAAATTTTTCGGGGACGAAGGGCATCGTGGAAGGAACGCTCACCGTTTCGAGTTCGGGCCAACGAAAAGCGGTGAGGGCTCCGCCAAATACAGCCCCTGTATCGATATTGGCAGTTCGGTTAAGAATTCGTGGTTCTTTTACAGGAGTGTGTCCGTAAACAATCCAGGCTTTTCCTCGATAATATTTGGCCCAGTCTCTGCGAACAGGAGTTCCGTCCGCATGTTTTTCACCGGTAATGTCGCCGTACAAGACGAAAGTTTTGACGCGTTGATTGTATATTCCGATATCTTGTTCACGAATGCCGGCATGCGCGACAATCAATCGGCTTTCATCTAGAATTTGATAAAGAGGAGCATTTTCATAGAGTTCCATGAACATGCGCCGATAATGGGCGGCATTTTTTTCGGGGAGAGCCTTCAGTTCGGCTACAGTCGTTTCCAACCCATGGGAAATTTGAACACGATTTCCGAGAAAGTAGCGGTACAGCTTGTTGCAGTGGTTGCCTGGCGAATAATAACCAAGTTTTTGTTTCCAAAGCAGGTAGACTGTTTCTATCACTTTCAGAGACTGAGGCCCCCTGTCCGTCAAATCTCCAACAAATGAAAGCACCCTTCCCTTTGGATGGACAGGAATGTCTTTTTTCCAGTCGTATCCAAGTTTTTCGGTCAGCTCTACCAATTCTTGAAAGCACCCATGAATGTCTCCAATAATATCGATGTTCATTTTCAATTCCCCCAAGTCGTCGTGTTTCTTTTTATTCTTTCCTTTTTGTCCATTGAGAAGTACATATTTCGTCTTTTTTCATTATTCAAAATAAAACATAATACGTGGAAAAAGAAATGAATTAAAAAAAGCAATAAGGAAAACGGATAGAACGCAGTGTTTTTTGATTCCCTTGCAGAATCCGGAAGCCCTTTTTATCAGGGCTTTTTTTCTGTATGGAAACATGCTAAACTTTTTATCAGGTTCTAATAACTTGTATTAGGAGGAAACGGAACATGGATCTTTTAAAAGGAAAAACGTTTGTGGTGATGGGGGTCGCGAATAAGCGGAGCATCGCATGGGGCATTGCTCGTTCCCTTCATCAAGCTGGGGCGCGTCTTATTTTTACATACGCAGGAGAACGTCTGGAAAAAAGCGTGAAGGAACTAGCAGAATCTTTAAACGAGGACTCGCTTGTTTTGCCGTGTGATGTCACCAATGACGAAGATATTAAAAAATGTTTCGCGGAAATAAAAAATCGCGTCGGGGTCATTCATGGTCTTGCGCATTGCATTGCCTTTGCCAATAAAGAGGATTTAAGCGGAGAATATGTGGACACTTCCAGAGATGGATATCTTCTCGCTCAAAATATCTCTTCCTATTCATTAACCGCCGTCGCCAGAGAAGCGAAAGAGCTGATGACAGAAGGTGGAAGCATCGTCACAATGACGTATTTAGGCGGTGAACGAGTGGTAACCAACTATAATGTGATGGGTGTGGCTAAAGCAGCTTTGGAGGCAAGCGTGAGATATTTGGCTGCGGATTTAGGGAAATATGGAATCCGTGTCAATTCGATTTCGGCAGGACCTATTCGTACACTATCGGCAAAAGGGATCAGCGACTTTAACTCGATCTTAAAAGTTATTGAAGAACGCTCGCCGCTTAGAAGAACTACTACACAAGAAGAAGTTGGCGACACGGCTGTATTTTTATTCAGCGACATGTCACGTGGAATCACCGGCGAAAATATACATGTGGATTCTGGTTTTCATATTACGGCGCTTTAATCGAGTCGATAGGCTGGCTTGGAAAGGATGCTCTTTTCAAGCCAGCTTTTTTCTATTTATCAACAAATGGGCGGTCGCAGCATACAATGAGGAAGGTTCGATCAGAATGGAGGGTTGAGAATGGAACAAAGCCAAAGAACCAAACAGTCGAGACCGCCTTTATTGTATATCAATCAGCCTAAATTTCCCCTGCCGAACACTCCGATGCAAAAGCAGTACACGATGGAAATACAGAGGAACGAGACTGTTGCAGAACCACCTATCTTGAACGCGGCAAAAGAACAGGACAATACCTTCCGCTAAAGCGGACAAATTGGATGACCATAAAGACGATTCTAATCATCATAGCGGATGATGCCACATAGACATCAAACGAAAGTAATCAAAATGAGGAATCGTCCAATGGAGCAGATAGCCTACTTAAAAATTTTCAGTCAGCATTCATTCATTGAAAATAGTAGAATCCTTTACCGGAGCACTCTATTAAAAAAGGATCGAAAGTATCAAGATAAATTGAAATAAAAACCTGTCTGTTTGGATCCCCTCAAGGTAGACAGAAAAAGAAAACAAATGATTCTGTTTACGATTGAGGAGGCTTTTTTATGGAGAAATAAGGAAAAACATATGAAGCGGCATGCAAGAAAAAATCTACTGGCTTATATCTTAAGAATGGGAGATTTGAGGCGCAGCAAAAAATAAGGAATCGATCATGCGATGATTCGCCGCCGGGTGAATCTTTTTTATTTGAGAAATTAAAAGGTTTTGAAGATAAGTCTGAATAGGCAGAAACGGAGAATTCGTTAACAGAACTCTAAAAACATAAAAAGAATAAGAAAAAGCATACATAGTAGTTTCGTTTTTATCTCCTATTCGTTTTTTTGCTTTATAATAAAATGACGATATTATTTTATTTTGGAATAAAAGGATATTGAAGAGCAAAAAAATGAAGGGCCTTATGCTCGTCCTTCTCATCCTGATCGGAGGAGGTTTTCTAACGGACAAGTTTTACTTTCAAAAAGCTGCAGCACAAAAAGCCACAATGGATCATATCGGAGGAAAAAGGATATGCCGACCGGATAGAATCTAAAAAGATGGTTTATGACAGTAAAAAGGGGACTTATTATATGGCTGTTTACTAAAAAGATGAAAAAGGCGTTCGTTATGAATATTTTTGTAATGGCGGTTTATTCCCTACTAAAGTTTTTGTAGCAGCATATGATCATCATGATTCAATTGAAAAAGGCACGAAAGGAAAAGGGAAATATTTAGAGGAATAATAAGCAAGCAGAAAATGGAGAGAAGGATAATGGATAAAAAGATAAAAGAAAGCAAACTTTTAAAAAAATACGACGAATTTAACATAGGGATTGTGTGCGCGCTTATTCTTTTCATTTGTGGGCTTTTAAGAGTCAGTATCTCTATTCAACTATTTTTATTGTCGCTAGTGGCGCTGGTAGACTTAATGGTGGCGGTGATAACGAACAAAAAGAAAGAGATGATCATGGATATTTGTGCCACCGTCCTTTTATGGATTGGCGCTGTGTTTTTAAAATAAAAAGAAAGGGGGAATCATGAAGGAGAAAAGAAATCATGATTTACTGAAGTATGGTTAGAGATTATTTTTGGGTAATGGGATCATTTAGTTTGATACGACTTTTGAACGTAATGCGGCTTTTTGCCGAAGCGTTTATTTGAATATTCGAAAAATAATGTTGCTATCAGTCTATCATTTCGACAAGAACTTTTGTGTTTAATGCAAATTTGAACCTAACTATCTTTTTGTATCTGAAGAAAGCTGTTTGAATTTGAAAGAATGAATTCTTTCTCTTTAACCAAATGGTTTAATATAGGTGTGATATCTGTTATATTTAACTAATTGGTTAACCATAATAAAGATGATCATTTAAATGAAAGTTTTATGCATTAGCTGTTTCTGAAAGTAGGACAGCTACTAGCGAAACCGTTTGATCTGTTTTTGGCTTCTATTTCAAAACAAGTGAAGATTTTAGAGCGAGCGAATTAGTCCATAAGATTGTAAATGGAAAAACTCACACGTGTTACTTAAATACCGCATCATTATTTCAAGCTACAGAATGGCTGCTTTTTTTGAGAAATTTTGGAGTAAACGTTTTGATCTTCTTGAGAGTGAATTATAAAAAAACAATAAAAAGAATATTAAATCACCCGTGGTACTAGATAAAATGAGATCAGCATAAAAATAGCCCTGCATGAAGGATCTCCTTTAAAATGAAAGTGCTACCAAACATTCAATAAGAAGGCAGTGTCAACAAAATCGTCTATAATATATAGATTGTTTCCAATAACTCAAGGGATTATTTTGGCAGTGTTGAAAAAGAGGTTGAAGAGCAGCATACTGTTGCCCTGGCAACCTCATTATTCAACGTTTAAAATGAGCAAAAGAAATTTTTCCTTCTGATTTTGAGCGGTAGATCCCCGAATCTGTCCCCAAAAATGAAGCGGAATTTTTGCATTTAGCAAGTCATTTATACACATAACGAAAGAAAATCCCGCTTGTGTTCCTCATTTAAGACACATATTTGTTAAATTTTTGAATGTCGATTCACAATCAGTTCGGTCTTCTTATTTTTATTTCCGTTTTTTGGAAAACAAACGTGAAAAAAAACCTTTTTGTTTCTCTTTTTCTGCCATGGCGGCTTCGATTCTAGCTTTCCTGATTTCTAAAGCTTGATTCAATGATTTCATGAGTTGTCGATCACGTTTCTCCAATGACTCTTTGATGAATATTTCTTGTTCTTGAAATCGTTCCGTTAATTGTCTATTGAGCTCATTGAGTTCTCGAAGCTCTTTTACAATATCTTCCATCATGTTGAGTCCAATTGATTCATTAACTCATTGAATCGGTTATCATATTGTGTTATATCGCTTGATTCTTGTTGATTTGACTGGACTTGTTTAAGTGTTTTGCCTTCCGCTTCACTTTGTATTTTTTGTTTCTGATTGATTACGATCATTTTCGCCATACGTTCCACTGGCACAGCACTTTTTTTAGATAAACTCTTTACTTCTTTGAAAACAAACACATCGTTATCCGTATAGATCCTGGATCCATTCTCGGTTTTCCTGAATCTATAACCTGCTTTTTCCAATGCTTGTGCATATTTTCTTACCGTCGATTCCGCTATATTGACCATATTCGCTATATCTTTAGTACTGTATTCTTTCCCTACATTATCGCTATTCATGTCCCAATCCCCTCGGATACACATATTTCAACACGGGCCATATCGTGTCCTTCAAAATCATCACACAATCTCGTTTCAACCTTTATCCAACTCATTTGTAATCTATACAATTCATGTTTTAATTGTGTGTTTTTCTCGCCTAGAACGAAAACAGTTTTTTCTTTGTTCACTATAAAATTAAGTAGCTCATCCTTTTTAATGAATTTAGCCATTGAGTTATCCATTATTTAATGAGCTAGGATCCAATCATGGATTTTGTCATGTAAGTGAACTGAATTCAAAACCATTTTTTATGATCAATTAGATTATTTGAACAACCACAGTGCACTCATTGTTAGTCGCGATAGGAGAACATGGCTTTTACCAGATGCGGATCTTATAGTTGTTAACCATTTCCATTATAAAATAACGGGTTTGGAAAAAAATAAGACTTAGTTAACAAGCAATGTTGAGGAGATGACGTTATGAACATCGTAAAAGGAATTATGGCCATATTTGTTCTTTTCCTTTGTCTTTCCGGATGCGGCGGCATGGGCAGCAATCACACAAAAGACAGTCAATTGGCGTTGATGAAAACGACGGATCCCGAACCGATAAAATTATCCGACTCTTCCTCTAAGAAAGTAGCTGCCATTAAAAAAGAAGTCAGCCGGATGAATGAAATTTATGATGTTTCTGTGGTGGAAGGGAAAAAGGATATACTGGTTGCTTATAAAGTAAGGCATTTGTCGAGATTTAAAATGAAAACCATCGAAAAGAATTTAAAAGAGAGACTTGAGAAACAATATCCACACGATCATTTCGTTGTCTCAAGCGACTATAAAATATTTTTGGAATCCGTTAGATTGAAGGAAGATTTAGATGCAGGAAAAATATCCAAAAAAGAAGCCAACAAGCGTTTTCGGAAAATAATAAAACTGTCAAAAGAACTTACATAAAGGAAGGAGTATTCAAATGCCGAAACAGCAAAAAACCATGGTTCAACAGGAATATGAAGAAATTGAAAAAAAATATGAAACGAAAAGACCAGTGTTAAAAAATTGCCTGCGGGCTTTTTTCGTAGGAGGGCTGATATGCGCCATCGGACAAGCGATCACGTATTTTTATATTTACTTCTTCGATTTTACAGAACAAACAGCGGGAAATCCGACTGTTGCTACCCTTGTATTCCTGTCGATGCTCCTGACGGGATTTGGGGTTTATGATAGAATCGGTCAATTTTCAGGCGCAGGCAGCGCAGTTCCGGTTACAGGATTTGGAAATTCAGTTATTTCTGCAGCCATTGAGCACCGAACTGAAGGATTCGTTCTAGGAGTAGGCGGCAATATGTTTAAATTGGCCGGATCGGTCATTGTGTTCGGTGTTTTTTCAGCCTTTGTGATTGCTTTAATTAAAACACTTTTGTTCAAATTCGGCGTTTTGTAATAAGGATGAAACATTCAAGTTCGATAGATCTGCCTATTTTTAGGCGCCTTTACACCGCAAAAATAAAGATGAACCATACGATTTCATTGTTCGCAAATGCTGTAAGAGGCGTTGGTCGATGAAAGCGACATAACAAATTGAACAGAAAAGGAGTGATCCATATGATCGCCATGTACTTTTGGGCTTTTGTCGTCGGTGGAGCGATTTGTGTTCTCGGTCAGCTTCTTTTTGACGTTGCAAAATTATCACCGGGCCATACGATGTGTTTATTGGTTGTTTTAGGTGCTATTGTGTCCGGATTTGGACTGTATGAACCGTTGATCGATTTTGCCGGTGCGGGTGCCACTACTCCGATTACCAATTTTGGCAATTCACTTGTACAAGGAGCGATGCAAGAGGCAAGACGTCACGGCATTGTAGGGGTATTAACAGGAATGTTTGAAGTAACGAGTTCAGGAATTTCCGCCGCCATCATTTTTGGATTTATCGGTGCACTGCTATTTAAACCAAAGGGATAATCAAACTTTCATGGCAAAAGCCTATACAAGAACGTACACCTCGACATATGTTATTAATGAAATCACAAAGTGAGGTGACGATCATGGGCTTCGGATTTGGAGGATACGGTGGCTACGGCGGCTTTGGTGGCTGCGGTTGTGGCGGCTACGGCGGCTATGGCTACGGTGGTTTTTATGGCGGCTCTACGTTTGTGCTAATCGTCGTGCTTTTCATCTTATTAATCATAGTTGGCGCAAGTTTCTGCTAATTAATGTGTTCACCTATATGGAAAGGCAGAGGGCAACTGGCTCTCTGCTTTTTCAATTGTTGAGGAATTCAGGCTTTCTTTTGGTGCACGAAACGCTAAGGATTGAATATGATAGCAGTAGCCAAAAGGAGGTCGGTAGAGAAAATGGATAATCAATTTTTTAAGAATATCGAAAAGAAAACAGGCGTCAATATGAAGGATGTCTTTGAATTGGCAAATTCTCTACAAAATGCTGATTTTCGAGATGAAAAAACCGTTCGCCACGTCATCCGCCGAGTTTCACAAATCGCGAACAAACCTGTTTCCAAAGAAATGGAGGATAAAATTGTTCGAACGATTATAAAAGATGGGAAAAAATTAGATTTCAATACAATTTCCCAAATGATGAACAAAAAGTCAGGGAAATAACTTGCTGACTGCCACTAAGTGATGAAAACATTGAAAAATGATTGAATTTTTTGGAATATTATATATAAACAGTGATCGAACATAGACGGGGGCAACATCCCCCGTTCTATGGATTTGCGGCACCTACTATAGAAAAGGAAGTGAATGATTGTGGGCTATATCAATCCTAATCTTTCGTTTCATACTATCCAGTATCATGAACGGATTAAAAATCAAATGGCACGGCCTTATCAAATTCAAAGCATTCATCCTATAAAAATGAAATCCCCGTTTCAGAAGATGCTTGATAAAAAACTACCGTTGCCAAAAAAGAAAAAACATTCTAGTACCATGACGGAAAAAGAACAAGATATGAGAAAAAAGATCGATTTACGTTGGTAAAATGCCGGACATCCATGACGTTCATTAACCATCATACATAAACTAGGCAACCGTTTAGAGGGCGCTGCACATAATGGGAGGTGGATACTATGGTTAGTATTCACTTTTTGTGCGTTGAAATGAAGAAGGAAGCGAGCACAGTGCTCACATAGGGAGTTTGACAAAACTTTTCAGGTCATAATTCTTTCATCATTGTTTTATGAGGGATTCCGGCATCCATAAACTCTTCGGAGACAACTTTATATCCAAGCTTTTCGTAAAAAGGGATGGCATGGACTTGGGCATTAAGCTTTAATGCCGGAACGTTTTGGCTTCTAGCGTATTCCTCGATGGCTTCCATAATCGCTTTGCCGGCACCTGATCCGCGCGCTTCAGGAAGAACGCAAATCCGCTCTGCTTTTCCTTTGCCATCCACTATCCTGAACCTTCCGGCGCCTGCCGGATCTCCATGATGAAGAAGGAGAAAATGGACTGCTTCCTTTTCGTATTGGTCGATTTCCTCTTCTATTGGTACATGTTGTTCTTCCACAAATACTTTTTTTCTAATTTGAAAGACTTGTTCAAGCTCATGTTTTGTTTCAACGACTTTCACTTGCATGGGCTTATTCCTTTCCTAATAAGAATGTTTCATACACTGTCCACTGTCCGTTTTCCAATTGATACAGTAAATGGAATCGGTCTACTGTTTCTGTATGATCAATGCCAAGCATTCTAAGCGATCCATAAACATCGGAATGCTCATCATTCGATAAATCTTGCGCGATCGTAATGTGGGGCACAAAAGCGTATTTCGTATCATCGTCAGGAAATTGTTCATGAATATCTTGATACAGTTTTTCTAATTCTTCCGTCGGTTTTACTTTAAAATATACGACGTTGTTAACCGGTTGGAAAGAGCTTACCTTGAAGACATGCAACGTTAGGGGCTTCGATTTTTTGGCAATCCCGCTTAGTTTTTGTGCGATTTCGCTAATTTTGGCTTCATCCGCTTCAAATGGATCTTTTAAAGTCAGATGCGGAGGGATTAACGAATAGTGGGAATCATATCTTTTTCGATAGGAATTGGCCAAATCTTGGAGTTTTTTCGACGGGAATATCACAATTCCATATTTCATATTTTCATCCTCCTCACTATGCCTTCATTAGACATATGTAGTTTATTATAACAAATTTTCAAATGATTCAAAACTTATAGTTTGAAAATTCAAATGGCAAACATTTTCCGAAGAGCTCTTTTTAAATCAGGCTGCCAATATTTCCAAGAATGGTGCCCATCGAACTCATCATAAAATGGATTTAATCCCTTGCTTTCCATCAGCAAATGGAGCTCCCGATTCGGGCTTAAGAAATCCTTTACCTGTCCGTTTGTCATTTTCACCGCTGTTTCTTGTTGGCCGATGATATGATAAATATCCAAAAGATGCATTTGGTCGTTGTTCTCAACGGCTTTCAAAACTTTTTCGTCCACATATGGAGAATAAAGGATGATTTTTCCAAAAATATTCGGATACTGAAGCGCTGTCATTAAAGAAACCGTTGCCCCTAAAGAATCTCCGGCTAAACAGCGGCTCATGCCCATTTGGTAAGTGGGGTAAGCATCGTCGAGGAAAGGTACCAATTCATGGGCAAGGAAGCGGATGTAAGCCGCATTCTGTTCCCCATCCGGATGGTATTTCCTCCGACGATCCTGAACATTTCTATAAGGAATACCCGCGATAATAATGTTTTCAATTTCTTTTTTCCCAAGCAGCTCATCGGCTAAACGAGGAATTCTTCCTAATTGAAAATAATCTTTGCCATCTTGTGTGATCAGCAAAGAATATTTGGAAAGCGGCGAAAAAGAGGGGGGCAAATAGACAAGAACAGGGATTTCTTCGTTCAATTCTTTTGAAAAAATAGTATGTTCTGTAACCGTTCCGCGTTGTTGAGACATTTGTCAACCCTCCAGTAAATAAAGTCAAGCATTTTTTTCGGGGCATTCCTTTTATTCCGGTATTTGTTTGAGTCATCTGGAACAATGGCGACCAGATGAGGGAAGATAGCGAAAATAACTATTGGATGAACATTTGCCTATCTAGTTTACCATAAAAATGCAAAATTTTCTTATAAGTTTTATTCCTCCAGATGGGAAAAAAGAAAAGTTTCTTCTAGTTCATTTTATCGTCAACGAATTTTTGTCAGAAAAGGGGATGATCTGGTTCAGCCGGCTGACCGTCTTTTTGAACGTTTCATTTGGTGAAAGCGGCTTGGAAACGCGGACAGTATGTGGTCGATGGAAAATCTTCGCAAGTCTTGGCGCATAAAGCAGTAGGCGAGGATGGAGTGTTCATTTAGGTTGAGGACAAGAATGGTTCGCTGAGAAAATTTTCCGTGTTTGGATTCGTAAATGATCGTAATGGGGAACCGCTCCCGCATGCTTCTTCTGAAAAGAGATTCCATTTGGTCGCACCTCCTTGTCGTGAATTATATAGAACGTTTGTTCGGTTGTCAATGAAGCGTGAGGTTGTATTTTTTTCCAAAGGACTTTTAAAAAAGATTGCAATTCATAGAACTCCCATGATTCCTGGGCGGAAAATTATCATGCAGCAAACGGACGAGTTTTTGTCTTGTTCGAATAAACCTGTCAATTGGCCAGTAAAATGGAATAAAAGCGTTTTAAAAAGAGGGGGATCAGGGGAATGGGCATTCAAACAGTAACAGGAGAGCTGGCTCCTGAACAGTTGGGAAAAACGTTGATGCATGAACAATTCTTTTTTGATTACGCGGGATTTCAAGGAGACCGGACGTTGGCGGGAAGATCAAAAGAAACGCTGTTGGAAGAAGCGTCCCAAGCGGCAGCGATTATGAAAAAACACGGCGTGAAGACGGTAATTGACCCGACACCTAGTGATTGCGGACGTGATGCGACAATTTTGAAAGCGTTATCAGAAAGAACCGGCATTCACATTATTTGTGCATCAGGCTATTACTATGAAGAGGAAGGCGGTCCGGCGTATTTTAAATTCCGCCAAGCGCTTGGCACAGCCGAACAAGAAATTTACGACTTGCTGAAAACCGAAGTGACGGAAGGAATTGAAGGGACGGGCATAAAAGCAGGGGTGATCAAACTTGCCTCCAGCAAGGATCGAATCACACCTTATGAACGAATGTTCTTTGTAGCAGCGGCGCAAGTTCAAAAAGAAATCGGCGTCCCGATTGTCACCCATACACAAGAGGGCACAATGGGACCGGAGCAAGCCAAACTTCTAGTCGAAAACGGCGGCATTCCGGAAAAAATTATCATCGGACACATGTGTGGGAACAACGATATCGATTACCAACTTCGGACGCTGGATTATGGAGTCAACGTTGCCTTTGACCGCTTTGGACTGCAAAATTTGGTTGGAGCTCCAACGGATGACCGCCGCATTGGAACGTTTATGGGATTGATTGCGCTCGGATTTGAAGACCGTTTGTTCCTCTCTCATGACACAGTCAACGTTTGGCTGGGACGACCGCCGCAAATGCCTCCGGAAATGAAAGAAGCTCTGAAAAACTGGCAGCCCGGACATCTTTTCGAAAATATCCTTCCGAAAATGAAGCAAGGCGGATTAACCGATGAACAAATCGATAAAATTTTTGTACGAAATATTCAAAGAGTATTCTCCTAAACCATAAATATCACTTCTTAAAAAGAGGTTGTTGTCATTGGGCAATTCATTATATTCATCCTTTTTCATAGAGAATGGCTCCTGTAATGGTGGTTTCATCCCCATTTAGCAGTTCGAATGGAGTCATTCTCTTTTATATGGAAATGGATAGGTCTTTCCTAATATAAACCCTGTTTCATCGGTGCACGATGAAAATGACAAAATTCAATTCTAGTATTTTTGAACTATTTTTGAAATTTATTGAATAGATAAAAATAAAAGGAGTTTTGATGATACAATGAACGTGTAAAGAAAATAAAGAGGGGGAATCCTCATGAAAGGTGCAAGATGGCATAACGTTCGCGACATTCGAGTGGAGGAAGTGGAAGAACCGAAAGTAGAAAAAGGAAAAGTAAAAATCCAAGTGGAATGGGCAGGAATCTGCGGCAGTGATTTGCATGAATACGTTGCCGGTCCTATTTTTATTCCTGTCAAAGAACCTCATCCTATCAGTAAAGATGTAGCTCCTATCATTATGGGACACGAATTTTCGGGACGAGTAGTGGAAGTGGGCGAAGGAGTTACGAAAGTAAAAGTAGGAGATCCTGTCGTTGTAGAACCCATTCTTCGCTGTGGAAAATGTCCTGCATGTAAACAAGGAAAATACAATCTCTGCGAAAATTTAGGATTCCACGGTTTAGCCGGAGGAGGCGGTGGATTCTCTGAATATACTGTAGTAGATGAATACATGGTTCATAAAATGCCAGAAGGCCTTTCTTTCGAACAAGGGGCACTTGTGGAACCGGCAGCTGTAGCTTTACACGCCGTAAGATCGAGCAAAATTAAGGCCGGTGATAAAGCGGCTGTCTTTGGAACAGGTCCAATCGGGCTTCTTGTCATTGAAGCTTTAAAAGCAGCCGGTGCTTCCGAAATATATGCCGTAGAAGTTTCAGAAGAACGTCTTCAAAAAGCGTTGGAACTCGGCGCAACTGCTGTCATCAATCCGAAAAATGAAGATCCCGTCCAAAAGCTTCTCGAACTGACCGATGGAGGCGTCGATGTTTCCTTTGAAGTAACAGGAGTGCCGGCTGTTTTACAACAAGCCGTTGACAGTACGGCGTTCGAAGGAGAAACAGTGATCGTTAGTATTTGGGAAAAAGAAGCGAACCTTTTGCCCAATAACATCGTTTTAAAAGAAAGAAACGTAAAGGGAGTCATTGCATACCGCGATATCTTCCCGGCAGTCATGAATTTAATGAAACAAGGTTATTTCCCAGCTGAAAAGCTTGTAACGAAAAAAATTAAACTGGATCAAATTGTAGAAGAAGGATTTGAAAAACTCATCAAAGAAAAAGATCAAGTGAAAATTTTAGTCAAACCAGAATAAATTCTGAAACTTGCAGCAATATCCCCTTAGAAAGCAGTTATCTTGCGCTACCCTTTGATCAGACGTTTTCGTGAGAGGTGTCAGACCTCTGATGCTCCCAACATCGGAGGCCGCGCGCCTTTCTTTTTTTATATTTTATCATTCTACTTATTTTAATATGTTCTTGCAATCAGTAAAAATACGGGAAGAAGCTCCTCGAATCATTTGATTTACTGGATAGGAGCTGCAAAAATCCAATTAGTACGCATTTAAAGGTATGAAAATTCTATCATTTTAAAAAATTCCTCATAAGTTCAAGTGTCTACATCATGATAAACGCGCTAAATTTCGTTATAAACGTACAATCATTAATGTAATGGACGGATTTTTTGTGACCGCATGCCTCTCGAAAAGACGTCTGGAAATTCTGTGAATTTTATGGGTTTCAGACTTGCGCACAGAAAAAACTTTGGGGGTCTGATACGAAAGCAACATTGTTGATTCAATGGAAATTATTATGGAACAATGTAAGTATAAGCAGAAGTTTTTTATATTTCGCTTTTAATCTTTTCGAGTACTTTCGCTAAATCTCGGTGAATCATCCGGCCGCTAAACCGCATCACTTTCCAGCCGTTTTTCCGCAGATAAGCGTTTTTACGTCGATCATGTGCTTTTTGTTCAGGTGTTGAATGATACGCTTTACCGTCGCATTCAATAGCGATTTTATACGTTGGCAGCGCAAGATCGATCCGGTATTTACCACATGGCACTTGCGATTTTACATAATAGCCGTTTAGGGACAGCGCATCGTAAAGTCGCAATTCGATAGGACTTTCGCATTTTTGACGATCAAGATCGCCGATGACCGAATAATCTTTTTCGAGTTTTAAGGCGAGGATATAAAAGACAAGACCAACGCTTATAAGGCCGAAAAATACGATGTAATCTACCATGTTAATCACCTCAATGTATTAGTATGTCCATTTTTATCTTTCCGGAAACAGGCAATTTATACGCGGGTTCTTTTTAAAATCTTTGAAGGTTTTTCGAGAACTATATAGAAAACAAACTGGGAAGATAACTACTAATAAGGAGGGAAGATATCATGTCGCAAGAATTTAACGTGACATTGAAAGAAGCAACACAATAAATTTTACAATAATTGGTATGTAAGAAAAATTTGGTAATTATGAGAAAATATATAGGCCTTGATTAGATAAAGTAAACAAGGGTGAAATTCAGTCCATAAAAAGAGGATATAGAAAAAATTTCATTAATTTGTGAGAAAAATCGAATAGTATCACGAGTAATTTCGTTAATTGATCGTGGAATTCCGCATTTATCTAAATACTCGGTAAAACACGAATAGTTGTCGCGGTATTTTTTTAGAGTGTTAGGCGCTTGATCTTCCGCCTTTTTGATTGCAAAGAACGTTTCGGAAAGATCGTCTAGGTTGATCGCGGTTTTCCTCACGACATGTTCGTTCATTGTTTCGCATGAAAAAACACGCTCCTTTTCGAAGCGTGCAACATACCGGGTTAAGTAGGGTGAAACCTTTCGGACGAGTCTGCGCTTATGTCAACGTAAACAAAAAAGCGTCAAACCATTGAAAGTCACGGCTTGACGCTCGTTCAATGATTCCGACTGGTCTCGAACCAGCGACCTCCACCCTGTCAAGGTGGCGCTCTCCCAGCTGAGCTACGGAATCGACAATCAGTATTCGTTTAACTGACATGTATTATTTTATTGGATGCATAAAAAATAGTCAATACTTTTTATCCTATTTTTTTGCATTCGTATTTTTCCTTAAATTGCAATATTAAATGCAACAAGTATTGAAAGACCAGATAACCCATGATTAAGTAGAATCGGGACACTCTGCGCGACTTGACGTGGAGTGGTGGGCATGGTAGCCTGGTTGGCCCAGCCAGTACCGTATACCTGGCTTCATGGCTGGTAGCCATGCCCGCAGAGGCTCTTTGTCAAGTTGCTAAAAACCAACCCTTTGGGTTAGCTGGCTTAAGGTTAAGAAGCTAAGCCAGCTAACTCTATTTGGAAACACTCCTCAGGTGTACGATAATTGAGGATCTTCCTTGGAAGATGGTTACACCAATTTTCAACATAGGTAATGGTTTCGTCTGCCACAGAGGAAATGGGTCTCCCCTTTGGTATGAAGCGCCTAATAAGGCCATTATGACGCTCGTTGGTTCCTCGTTCACAGGATGTGTAAGGGTGTGTAAAATAAACCTCTGTTAGATCTTTTTCAACACTAAGGCCGAGGTCAGCAAATTCAGAACCGTTATCAGCCGTAATGGTTTTAAACACTTTAGAGAACCGATTACCATAAGACACTTTCAACTGAGATATGACTTCTGAAACGGATAGACTATCCTTGGCTGTCACTCTCAAAATTATTTCTTTACGGGTTTTGCGCTCAGTAAGAGTCAATAAGGCCTGATCTTTAGTCTTCTTGCCTATAACCGTATCAATTTCCCAGTGACCAAACTCTTGGCGTTCATTGACTTCAATTGGTCGCTCATCGATACTGCGTCCTAAGATCTTCTTATTCTTCCGGTTACGTTTTTTCTTGGTGTTCAGGGTAATTTTCATAGGTAGGTCAATGTTTTTAACGCCTATAAGTCCTAGATCAATATAGTTATAAAGGGTCTTGGTGCAAACCATTTTGTCTTTGAATTTCCCATCACGTTTGGCTCTCCCACATACCGCATCAGGAGACCATTTCTTATCAAGGATCTGAGTTTCGGCATACTTAATAAACTCGATGGCATCGTCTAGTTTTAGCTTGCGGCCACAGGCTTTCCTGTTTCTCTCATAGAGAAGTTGACCTGTGTCTGGAAAATAGACATGAACAATTTTCCCGTTGCTTTTTCTTTGTGGCACTGTACCTCTTCTTAACTCACGGGAGATGGTGCTTTTGTGACAACCAACATAATCTGCAATCTCCTGTTGAGTCTTACCAGCAGCGTGTAAGGCCGCAATTTTCCCACGGTCATAAGCCGTTAAGTGTTTGAAATGCCGAGCTCCTATGGTAGAATTAGTAATTGCCATAGATAAATCCTCCGTATCGATATTGTTTTAGTCGACTTAATCATACGTGGTTTATCTATGGTTTTTCATTTTTTATGCTTGTTGCATTTGATTATACAACTAGCCCATTCGTATTTTTTCGTATTTTTTTATCTGTAAAATCAAAGGTTTTCCATTTTATGCATGAAAAGCACTTATTTAATGATAACCCGTGGTGCTAGTTGAGTGTCAGCGCTCAACCAGCCCTAGTGTGACCAAGGAATAAGCCAACAAGATGCCATCGAGTGCCACTTCAAACCCGGCCATGGAATTCGCTCGAATGTCGGTGATCCGGTATTGGTCTACGAGAATCGAAAACACCGTCTCGATGACTTTGCGTTTTTTCCTGATCCATTCTTCCCATGCCTTGGATGGGCCGTGCTTTTGATTGTGTCGAGACGGTGTCCAGAACGCGGCTTGGTGTTCTTCGTACAGCTTTTCTCGAAGAGCGTGGCTGATGTACCCTTTGTCCCCAAAGTTGTAGGGATGAGGGATTTGAGTCATCACCGTTTCAGCGGCTTTGACGTCGTGGCAGGACGCTTCCGTCACGACATAGCCCATGGCCAGCCCTTGATTGGTCACTTGAAGATGCAGCTTGAAACCGTAGTACCATTGCTTTTTGGAAGCACAATACCCCATATCCGCGATCCCTCGAAACCGCTTGACGCGCTGCATTCTTGCGGGATGGCACAACGGAAGAGGCAAGCTGTCGACGACCGCATAAGCATGGTGTTGGCCACGTTTCGCCAGCTCATGACGGATCCATTTGATGGCGAAACCAAGCGCCCGGCAGCGGCGGTTGTATCGGGAGCGTTCAAGAAACGAGCCGTTTGTGAACAAATTTCCCGTGACAAAACGATGCCAGGCTCGTTCGGAAGAAAAGCCCAGCAGCTTCCCCAAAAGGTGAACCGCCATGACCACTTCGTCTTCTTGCTTGACCAAGTGACGGTTGCGGCGATGAAGATACATTTGAATCAACGACAGTTGGGCAGAAACAAAACAGAAAATAGCGGCATATTGTTTTTGAAGTTTGGCTGGATCTGTAGTAAAATGAAAGTGCTCTTGCATGGGGGATCTCTCCTTTCGAATGTTGGGTGACACTTTCATTCTACTGGAGATCCGCCAGCAAGGGCTATTTTTATGCTTGTCTGAGTTTTATCTAGCACCACGGGTTAATGATAGGGTTTTGCTGTCTTATGTTCCCTTTACTCTTCTAATAATTTCTGAACGTCTTGCTCGAAATCAACCGGTTCTTCCCATGGTTCATATCTATCCACGACTTGACCGTTTTTGTTAATTAAATATTTGGTGAAATTCCATTTAATATCATCGCCGACCAGCCATTCAGGATAGTCATTTGCCAATTTTATTTTTAATAGCTTTTCTGTCATATTCGATTCATCAAATCCTTGGAACGGCGCCTCTTGTTTTAAATAATGGAACAAAGGATGAGCGTCTTTTCCGTTTACATCGATTTTTGCAAACATTGGAAACGTGACGCCGTATTTTAATTGGCAAAAAGAAGCCGCTTGGTCGCTTGTTCCAGGCTCTTGTTGATCAAACTGGTTGCATGGAAATCCCAGTATTTCGAAACCTTTCTTTTGATATTTTTCATACAGCTTTTGCAATTCCTCAAATTGGTATGTAAAGCGGCATTTACTAGCCGTATTCACTACTAAGAGCACTTTTCCTTTAAATTCTTCTAAAGAAACTTTATCACCGTATGCATTCTCTACTTCAAATTGATAAATGGACATGGGGAACACCTCTTTCATCTATTATTATTTAATAATTATTATAATATAAAAATGCAGATAGGCAAAAAAATTGCTCACAATGGCATGTTTGGAAATGCCTGCCCATAAATCAAAACATTTGAAAGAGAGTGCCTGCCTATTTTTTTAATTGGAAGCATTTATTTCCTTTTTAGATCAGCAAGATTGCGATCGGCTTGGTGAAATGTCTTCTTATTGTGAAATTGTACATTTTATTCTCCACTTTCGTTGCAGTATGAATGTTCCTATATAAAAAAATTCATAAAAATGTTCTGAATTAAATTAATTTTAATTTAAATGTATTAATATATAAAAAGAGCATTCCTGTTTTATCTATCTAATTATGAAGAGTGTTTTCTCCTTAATAAATGACGATCGAAATAAAAAGGATTGCTGCTGACTGGGTATGTTTCAATTATCTTAGTTTTTGGAGTGACTTTAAGCAATACCGGTCGTATTTTTATTGTTTCCCTCTGTTTTTGCCAGCAATAGTTGGAACTTTTTTTCTCTAATATCCATCCCGATCCTGACGATATTCATTTGGTATCTGCTAAACAAGCAAGAAGGTGGTTTTTTTGAATGAAATGCAATTAGATAACGGGGTTTATTATTTATGTCCTTCTAGATGTTAATTGTTTATTTGGTTACAAGAGAGAAAGAATCAATAAAAGGGAGCATTGATTTTTATGAATATATGCTGATTCTTCAATGGAATTCTTTGGATATTATCCCCGCGACAATACGGATTGCGGTTATTTTTTCAGACCCTGATGCTCGAGAAGGATCAGTTCTCCTAATAGGAATGCAATAAATTGGAAAATGATGAACTGATGATTGAACCGCTTTGTACGGTTCGGTTTCCAATGGACGGGGTTGATGGTAAAATATTTTTGGAAAATAAGCGATTTTTTTCTTTGCACCTGTTAGAAGAAAAACTCTGTCAACCCCAATAAAGGCTGGATTAAAACGGATTCATAATTTACAAAGATGTTGATGGCGCAGCTATAAAGATATGAAATAGAAGAAATATTATATTGATGGAATTGCTGCTTCAAAAAACATATCGGACGGACCAAGAAGACGTTGGTTTCAATATACGGCAAGCAGCATGTTCCTTTGTGGCGTACGGTGTTAAAGTGGATGCCACGTAGCTTTTTCGGCGATAATGCTTATTTATGAAAGCGGGTACAAAACGTGACGAAAAAAGAACATCTCGTTGGAAGAATACAAGAAACACTCTAAATAAGGTTTTAATCGCATCGGATTGCGAAAGGGCAGTTCCTTGTTCTCCTCGAAAAGCTACAAATCGTTCGAAAGATTTATAAATTGATATCGAAAAATCTGCTGCCGGAAAAGAGATCATTTTTCATGTGCAAAATAAACTAGTACAGCGCAATTAAGGAACTACAAGAATGGCGGTTCAATGGTAAAAGCGCACCACAACTCAACCTATAAAAAAGCTGATTTAAAGCCTTGGTTTTTGTGTTTCCCGGGGTCTTGCTTATTACTTCTTAACTGCAACAGTATTTCACCATTGAAATTTACCAGCTTTTAAATAGGATATAACTAATCATATAATTGTAAATAAATATTTTAATCTTTTGATAATAGTGATACACTATAATTGGTTATATTTGATCCAGAAAAGATGTGTGACAAGGTTGCTCTATGGCTTGTTGTGAGCGCATACATCTTTTCTGTAAATCTTAGGGTATAAGGACGGGACTTTAAATATGAGTAACAGACATACTACAACAGACGTTATCTTAATTGGTGCCGGCATCATGAGTGCGACGTTGGGAACGCTGCTGAAAGAATTGGCACCGGATTGGGAAATTACAGTTTTTGAGAAGCTCGACAAGGCAGGTGAGGAAAGCTCTAACGAATGGAATAATGCGGGAACAGGACATTCTGCATTGTGCGAGTTGAACTACACTGTCGAAAAACCGGATGGATCCATAGATATCAGCAAGGCTATCAGAATTAATGAGCAGTTTCAGGTTTCAAAACAATTTTGGTCTTATCTTGTAAAAAACAATCTGATACGTAATCCTCAGGACTTCATCCGGCCATTGCCCCATATCAGTTTCGTACAAGGGGAACAAAACGTACAGTTTTTGAAAAAACGTTTTGAAGCATTGTCCGACAATCCTCTGTTTCAAGGGATGGAATTTTCCGATGATCCGGGAAAACTGAAGGAATGGATTCCACTTATGATGAAAGACCGGACAATCAATAAACCGATAGCGGCAACAAGAATCGAATCCGGAACTGACGTCAACTTTGGCGCATTAACGCGCATGTTGTTTGACCACTTAAAGAATCAAGGCGTCGATATCCACTACAAACATAAAGTCCAAGATATTAAACGTACCAGCGACGGATTATGGGAATTGAAAGTAAAAAATCTCGATAGCGGTACTGTCGAACTCCATACTGCAAAATTCCTCTTTATCGGCGCCGGCGGCGGAAGTCTGCCTTTACTGCAAAAAACCGGCATTCCTGAAAGTAAACATATTGGAGGATTTCCGGTAAGCGGATTATTCCTGGTATGTAACAATCCGGAGGTTGTAGCGCAGCATCATGCAAAAGTATACGGCAAAGCTGCAATTGGTGCTCCTCCAATGTCTGTTCCGCATCTTGATACACGATTTATCGACAACAAAAAATCATTGCTCTTTGGACCGTTTGCCGGCTTTTCGCCAAAATTCTTAAAAACCGGTTCAAATCTGGATTTATTTGCTTCCGTAAAACCGCATAATCTCGTAACGATGTTGGCGTCAGGCATCAAAAATATGTCATTGGTAAAATACCTGATCCAACAACTTATGTTATCGAAAGAAAAGCGTATTCAAGAGTTGCGAGAGTTTGTCCCGAACGCTAAAAGCGAAGATTGGGATATTGTAGTAGCGGGTCAACGTGTACAAGTAATCAAAGATACGGAGACCGGCGGCAAAGGAACGCTTCAATTTGGTACAGAAGTTGTTAGCGCCGCTGATGGTTCGGTCGCTGCATTGCTCGGTGCTTCTCCGGGTGCTTCTACTGCCGTTCACGTCATGCTTGAGGTTATCAAAAGATGCTTCCCGCAACATCTAAATGCGTGGGAACCGAAAATAAAAGAAATGATTCCTTCTTACGGCGTGTCACTATTGCAAAACCCAGAACTTATTCATGAAATTCATGCATATACTGCGCGGACGCTTGCATTAGAGGAAAAAAAACAAGCAAATCCGGCGTAACCGAAAAAACCGTATATGAAAGGAAGCATCATTTGCCGTTTTAGCAATGGATGCTTCCTTTCGTTTTTTCAAGTACCTTGATTGGTTTAGTCGACAGAAGTCAATTGATGACAGAAGAAGGGGTTAATAGGTGACTTAACGATGTAACTAGTGGGCAAGAAAAGGATTTTGCAATCAGTATTGATCGCAGCTTGAAGAAAATAATACAACAAAAGAAAGGTATAATGAAAAATCGGCGTGATTCTAACTGCTTGAATATTTCGTATAATGCTGTCTAAGGGGGTATATTTAAATGGAAATAGTTTATAAATACAATGAACCGGTAAAAGCGGAAGACGTTATACAAGTATTTAGGAATAGTGGCATTACTCGCCCGATTGGTCAAAAAGAGCGGATTCAGAAGATGTTGGATCATGCCAATCTTATTCTGACGGCTTGGGACCATAATAGATTGGTTGGAATAGCCCGCGCATTAACGGATTTCAGTTATTGTTGCTACCTCTCTGACTTGGCTGTCGATCAAGATTATCAAAAAAGAGGGATTGGCAAGGAACTCATAGAGAGGATAAGGGAAATTATCGGTGAAGAGGTCGCCCTTATCCTGTTATCGGCACCAAGTGCAATGGATTATTATCCAAAAGTTGGTTTTGATAAGGTTGATAATGGTTTTATTATTCGCCGTAAGCGTTGATGGCTGTGATTTTGTTTGTAAAAATCCACAAGATCATTTAATACGGCTTTATCAAAAATAAAAGCTGATTTATTCAGCCCGACAGCCCGAAGCTGCACCTTGAAAAGCTTTATGTCATCCAGTCAACTACAAAAAAGAGGGCGCTCGATAGTTCACCCCAACGGATTGACATAGAGCATTTCATTCATTCAATATGATCTATATTAAAAGTGCTCTAAATTTTTAAATTACTTTTTTTATTAGGTAACTGGTAAACAAAGAAGTATAGTATTTCCACTATTATCCCAAGTACGAATAAGAATATGGCTATGTACAAGACGCCTAGATTGCTAGCTGACAACTTATCGGAGAACTTTGTGTAAATAGTGGCAAATAACCAACATAAAGTGAATGTGAAAGCATATTTAACAACTGTAGATAAGAACTTATTTTTAATTTCATTTAAGTTTTTAGACAATAGTTCTGCAACGAGAAAAAAAGCGGTCACATAACCGATAAAATTCAGGGTGAACCATAAATTTTCTATGAACCTTCCATTTTCAATGTTCACTTCAGGAAGGGAATTTAAAAATTTCAAAACAAAGAAAAAGATTGAAACCGGTATTGATAAAATGACTAGACAAAGGATTGCGACAAGTATAAGGGCAATTATGGCATCGCTATAGTATTATCTCTTTTTGCTCATTTTAGGATCCCTATCCTACAAATAGTTACAGTATTGTAATGATTATACATTTGATCTATGTTAAAACAAAAGTATATTCCATCTTTCAGCATTGACGAGATTGTTGACGAAAATAGTCAGCAATCTTCATTTTTGCACAGAAACTACGAATTTCAAAAAATGGAAAAAGCAACTTTTAATACTATTATCGATCGTAGATTGTCAGCCTTGACAGGATAGGGGGCGCTGTTTTGAGACCAAACGGAATGGCGAACTGTCAGACCGTTATGGCCCCAACGATTCTGGCGCTTTCCTTTGTGTTGATATTGTCCAAAAGGTAGCGTTTTTTATAAAATGTGATCCGCATTCTTTTCTCATTTATATAAATTGAAATAAAGGTTTTCTCCCGTTCCACGGCGAATAAATACAAAGAGAAAATAGGGGAACGGAGAGAAAATATGATGCCAAATCACAAAGACGAGATCGAAAAGTTGTCCACTGCCATGAAAGAAGCAAAAAGTAAACGAGCATATGAACGCTACCAAGCGATTTATCTTCATTTGCAGGGATATACCAAAGGAGAAATCGCAACGATTATTGGTCGATCCAAGAAAACTATTTATAACTATATTCATGCCTACGCCCAGCGCGGTCTTGATGGACTGGAGATGAAATACTCACCTGGCGCCCCACGTCGATTGACCCCTGAGCAGGAAAAAGAGCTGGCTTTGATCATTGAACATCAGCTCCCCGTAGATGTGGGATTCGAAGCAAAATATAATTGGACGCTTGCGATAATCGCTGAACTCATTCAACAAAAGTGGGGGCCAACATACACGCTTCGCGGAACAAGTGACATTCTGCATCGGTTAGGGCTAAGCTATACGAAACCGACCTATACACTAGCCAATGCCGATGAAGAGAAACAAAAAGAATTCGTCGAAATCACCTTCCCTGAAGTAAAAAAAAACTGGTAGATGGGAACATCGCCCATGTCCTCTTTCAAGATGAGTCGATGATTCGTGATTACCAAGCGATTCAAAAAACATGGTTTGTCAAAGGAAAACAACGAATCATTCCGACGTTTGGAAAACATCAAGGGCTGAAGCTGATTGGCACGTTGAACTACGAAACAGGGGAAGTGTTTTGCATCGAAGAAGAATGCTATGACGCGGAAACATTTCTTCGATTTCTTCAACTTGTGTTAGAACGCTATCCCACAGGCAAAATAGTGATGATTTTAGATAACGCTCGAATTCACCATGCCAAACTCATTCAGCCATTTTTAAAAGAACACGAAGATCGGTTAGAGCTCGTCTTTTTGCCACCATACAGTCCGCAATTGAACTTGATTGAAGGGCTATGGAAATGGCTGAAATCAGACGTGATTTACAACGTGTTCTATTCGAGTGTGCAAGAAATTAGAAAGAATGTCCAAGCCTTTATTCAGCGAATCAACCAGAAACCAGAACAAACGATCGATCGTTTGTGTGTTCAGTTGTAAATCTTTAATTCAACTTATATAGATGGTATTTTTTAGTGTGAAGTACGGAATCAAAGTGAAGGGGCTTTTTTGGAAATGTTTATTGTTCATAATGAAAAATTTATCTTTATATGAATAAACCAATTAATTGACACAATCGACATGTTGTATTTATAATGGTTACAACGACGATGGAGGGACAATCATGAAGAGAATCAGCAGCCGGTTTTCAGTGGCGGTGCACATCTTGTTGTTGGTGCATCGGTATCCTATGCTTACTTCTGAAGAAATTGCGGGCAGTGTGAATACAAATCCAGCTTTCATCCGAAAAATCCAATCGAAATTAAAAAAAGCGGGATTGATTGATGTGCGGCCCGGTGTGGGTGGCACTTATCTTTTAAAGGATGTCGATGACATTACGTTGCTGGATGTTTATCATGCTGTTGAGGTAGTAGAACAGAATGAACTGTTTCATTTTCACGAACATCCTAATCCGAATTGTGAAGTCGGAGCGCATGTGGAATCGGTTTTTCGTTCCCATGTAAGGAAAGCCCAATTAGCCATGGAAAAAGAACTGGCACGAACCACTTTAAAGGAATTAACGGAAGAACTGGGGAAAAAAATTAGCGCTGATTCATGCTAATTTTTTTAATTAAGTTGTATCCAAATTGTTTACATCTAAAGTTTGACCTTCATCGTTGGAATAAAGAAAAACAAAAAAACGACTTGAAAGGAGAAAATATAATGAAAATTGGTATTATTGGGTCAGCTGGAAAAGCAGGGAACCTTATTTTGAAAGAAGCTTTAAATCGAGGCCATGATGTGACAGCCATTGTTAGAAATGCATCGAAAGTAAAAGAAAATGTGAAAATCATTGAAAAAGATCTTTTTGATCTTACTACAGACGATTTGAAAGCATATGATGTCGTTGTCAATGCATTTGCTGCACCCATTGGACAAGAACATCTTTATATTGATGCAACCAACGCTTTGATTGAAGTTTTGAAAAACGCTCCGAATACAAGATTAATAGTGATCGGCGGCGCAGGCAGCTTATATGTAGATGAAGAAAAAACCACTCCATTATACAAAACTCCTGATTTCCCGGACTTTATTTATCCTACTGCTGAAAACGCAGCGAAAAGTTTGGAAATTTTGCAGCAAACGGATTCTATTAAATGGACGTTTATCAGCCCGGCTGCTGAATTTGACTATGAAGGGAAAAGAACAGGCAGCTATCAAAAAGGAAAAGATCATTTGATTTTCAATTCCAAAGGAAAAAGTTATGTAAGTTATGCTGATTTTGCCATTGCGCTTGTAGATGAAATTGAAAATCCGCAACATATCAATGAAAGATTTACGGTAGTTTCGGAATCTGAATAATCAGGGTTAATGTTTGCATTTGAAATAAGAAGTTTGGAAATAGACAATCGATCATCATTAAAGAGTCTGTCCCAACAAAGGACAGGCGCCTATTTGCATTTCTTCCCTCGATGCTCATCAATCAAGCTCAGCACCAATTCTTCAAGAGAAGCATACAAATGCAAAAAATAGGTGGAAGAATGGGCAGACCACAAGCAAATGACAATGGACAGTGAATGAAAGCGGGAGAATGGCCGCAAATGGCGACTGGTGGTGCTATTACTGTTTTGTTTTTTAATCCCGATCAAGAAAGTCCGCTGTGATGATTCTTCATTGTCTTAAATAGGTTCCCCTATTCATTGCAAGTGCCCTTGTCATTCAGACCACTCCAATTCCAATCTCGATGATGTTGATTTGATCAAAAATTTGAAATAGGCGCTCTTTCGAAAAAGATTCATGACAATTTCATACATGCGGACCATACGAATGTCGAAAAATAATAGCAACTGGTTTTCGTGAATGGGGGAACAGCAAAAAATTTGTCGTTTAATCTACCTGTTAGAAGGGTATAGAAAAAGGGGAGGTGTTGTTGTTGATTGTATTTAAGAATGTGACAAAGAAGTATGAGGACGGTTTTGTCGCCATTAAAAACCTTAACTTGACCGTTCATGACCACGAATTGTTTGTGTTGATTGGTCCTAGCGGCGGCGGGAAAACGACGACGATGAAAATGATGAATCGTTTGATTGAGCCTACAAGCGGTGAGATTTTCATCAATGGCGAAAACATTGCAAAGAAAAATCCGGTGAAGCTGAGGAGAAATATTGGCTATGTCATTCAGCAAATCGGATTAATGCCGCATATGACCATTCGCGAAAATGTAGCTCTCGTTCCAAAGCTAAAAAAATGGGACGAAAAACGCTACATGAAAAAAGTGGATGAATTAATTGAAATGGTTGGTTTAGATCCTAAGGAAGTGGGGGACCGTTATCCGGATGAATTATCGGGCGGGCAGCAACAAAGAATTGGTGTAATACGGGCATTGGCTGCCGATCCTGAAGTGATTTTAATGGATGAACCGTTCAGCGCCCTCGATCCAATCAGTCGTGAACAATTGCAAGAGGAGCTGACCAGACTTCAGCAAGAATTAAAAAAAACGATTGTCTTTGTGACTCACGACATGGATGAAGCGATCAAAATCGGGGATCGCATCTGTCTCATGAAAGATGGAGAAATTGTTCAATTAGATCGGCCGGAGGTCATTTTACGCCACCCTGCCAATGAATTTGTCCGCCAATTTATTGGAGAGGAACGTTTGCAAGATGCCTCTAATATACCTGATTTAGAAGAATTGATGATTCCGCCCATTACAGCTTATCCGACAAGAGGATTAGCGGAAGCGTTAAAATATATGCGCAACAAACGGGTAGACCATTTGGTGATAGTCGATCGATACAATCAATATTACGGCGTCGTGAATATTTGGGATATGAGAAAAGCTTATAAAGATGAACAATTGCATCTTATTGATATCGTTCAGAAGGACTTTCCTACTTTGAAAACCAGCGATTCTCCAGAAAAAGCACTGCAAATGGTGAACGAATCCAAAACGGGATTTGTGCCTGTTTTAGATGAAAAAAATAAAGTGAAAGGGATCATAAATCGCTCAAGCATTGTCAGTTATGTTGTCAGTCAATTGGCGATGGATAAAGGAGAGTGATTTACATTTATAATCTATGGAAAGAAACAGTCAATGTATTTTCGAATAAATGGAATGAGATTGGAAAACTGTTGTTTGAGCATATCTATTTGTCGTTTGTGGCGATTGCGATTGCCATTGTCATAGCGGTACCGCTTGGGATTTATTTAACGAGACACAAGAAATTAGCAGATCCCATTATTGGCATAGCTTCAGCCGTTCAAACCATACCAAGTCTAGCTTTGTTAGTATTTTTAGTTCCTTTTATTGGAACGGGAAAGCTGCCCGCCATTGTGGCATTAACGATATATGGGCTTCTTCCCATTCTTCGCAATACGTATTTAGGAATATTAGGTGTAGATCGCAGCACCGTTGAAGCTGGTATTGGTATGGGAATGACCAATAGACAAGTATTATGGATCGTGGAATTGCCGTTAGCACTGAATGTCATTATGGGAGGAATCCGTACAGCGTCCGTATTGGTTATCGGAGTGGCAACGATGGCCGGTTTAATTGGTGCTGGTGGATTAGGCGATTTCATCTTTAGAGGACTGCAAACCTATAATTCAGCCCTTATTTTGGCAGGTGCCATTCCTTCAGCTATTCTTGCGATTGTTTTTGACCAAATTTTGAAGCGAATTGAAAATTGGGCGAAACCGGGAACAAGAAGAAAAAAATGGCCCAGAAGTGTTCAGATTTCTTTACTTTCCGCTATAATCCTTGCGATAGCAGGCATTTCAGGATATGGAATTTATCAATCAAAACAGAGAGAAAATACGATTGTCATTACGGGGAAAAGCTTCACAGAACAAGAAATTTTAGTCCATATATATGGTAAATTAATTGAAGATCGTACGAAACTACATGTTCAGTACCAATCTTTTCTTAGCGGAACGGTGCCGGTATTTGAAGGAATGCGAAAGGGCGATTATGATTTAGCTGTTGAATACACTGGAACTGGTTTGATGAACATCCTAAAAGAAAAAATCCATACAACAGATCCAAATGAAGTCTATCATCATGTAAAACAACAGTATGAGAAAAAGTATCATTTAATCTGGTTAAAACCAATTGGATTTAATAATACGTATTCACTTACCATTCGCAATGAGGATGCGAAAAAATGGAATGTAAAAACCATTTCGGATCTTGCGAAAAAAGCACCCCAATTAACTCTTGCTTCCGATCCTGAATTTTTAGAACGAAAAGATGGATATCCTGGTTTACAAAAGAAATATGGAATTCATTTTAAGAAAACGTCGACGATGGATCCGGGAATTATGTATAGTGCATTAAAAAATCATAAAGTAGATGTGATTGATGCCTATACAACAGACGGACGCATACCAGCTTTCCATTTATATGTGCTAAAAGACGATAAGCATCAATTTCCTCCTTATAATGCAGCACCGGTTATACGCGAAGAAGTGCTGAAAAAACATCCGGAATTGGAAAAAGTGATTAATTTACTTGCAGGAAAGATCACAAATGAAAAAATGCAGCAGTTAAATGCAGAAGTCGATTTGAAAAAGAAAGATTATGATGACGTGGCTGAACAATTTTTAAAGGAGGAGGGGTTAATTCAAAAGTAATCCTCTTAATGAGAAAAAATGTAGAGAGGAATGAAAATGGGGCCCTCTCATAAGTCGGTTAAACCGGCTTATGAGAGGGCCTTTTAAGTTGATTCACAACTGGATAAAAAATGCTATAAAATTAGAGACTAAATTGTATTGGGAAGCTTTTCACGCCAAATACAAATGGACTTTGAATGGGTTCAAGTTCTGTATGTTTTGCTAGTTCTAGTTTAGAGAAAGTGGTTAATAATACTGAAAGAGCAACTTTTGCTTCCAGTCGAGCTAAAGGAGCGCCTAAACAAAAATGGATGCCATATCCAAAACCTAAATGTGGATTTGGGTGGCGTTCCAGCATAAAACGATCCGGTTGTTCAAACTTTTGCTCATCCCGATTAGCTGCCGCTACCCAGCTAATCACTTGAGATCCCTTGCGAATCGTATGGCCTCCAATTTCGACATCTGCCGTCGCAGTACGTCCAATTGCTTGGATTGGAGGATAGAATCGAAGAGTTTCTTCAATTAAGTTGGGAACCAAAGAAAGATTTTTTTCGGACTGTTTCTTGAGTATTTGTATCTTCTACCATATATCGAACAGCATTCACAATGAGATTCGTTGTCGTTTCATTACCCGCGACTAATAATAAAATACAGAATCCGAGCAACTCTTCTTCCTTTAGTCTTTCTCCGTCCACTTCTGCTGCCAATAATAAAGAAATTAAATCATCTTTTGGGCTTCTTTGTCGCTCCTGTATGATTTCTTTAAAATAGTCATTCAGAAACTTGGCTCCTTCACGTCTTCTTTTCATCATCATATTGAAGGCCTCGTTCGAATCATCCTCGGCTCCAGACACAAGAATATCAGAATAGTTTTTAAAAAGTTCCCTATCTTTTGCCGGAACTCCCAATAATTCCGCAATGATAATGACGGGAAGCGGAGCGGCAAAATCATGAATCATTTCCAATGTTTCTTTTTCCTTTGCTTGGTCCAACAGGGAGGTTGTAACGTCCTGAATTCGTTGAGAGAGCTCGTTGACAGCTTTGGGAGTAAACGTTTTATTAATAAGATTTCTCATTTTTGTATGTTTGGGAGGATCCATTATCAATATACTGTTTCTTTTGTCGCCGATCCCACGATTAGATGAAAATAATGTTGGATTTTTTAAGATGAAAAGAACATCTTCGTATCGAAATACATCCCAACATTCTCGAATGGGGTCATATCTTACCGGTGTTTTTTTTTTTCGCAAAGTGTTATAAATAGTAAAAGGAAACAACTGATCTTGTACAGATTGAATCTCTTTCATAGGAATCAGATTTGCGTAACGTTTTGTTTCGTAGGAGTTTTTTTTGCAGTGGCTATGATTTCATCTCCTTTAATTTTTATCGGGAATATTCGCTAGTAATGTTTTCCTTTTTTTACCATAACATTCTAAAAAATTACTATCAACAGAAATATTATGCAAAAAATGTCAATCAATCAAAATGCCTAAAAATTTGATTTTGATCCATATCTCCTATTGGTTTTTTTGAATACCATGGTGGAGGTTGGTTCCATTTGCATAACGTTTATGGCGCTTTTTTGCGTTCCAACTAAAATCTATCAAGTTGAACTACTATAAATATAGTTAGTACATATGACAGCCAATAAAGGAAGGAAAAAGAGGATTTACTTGAAATGTAATATAGAAGTTGAGGGATTTTAAAAACGAAAGATATATAATGGAACTTTTATTCAGCGGTATGAAGGAATGAATATAATCTCATCTTAATCGTCGTAGTTTTACTTACGTGCTTCTTGGTTTCTTCAATTGGAAACATTGGTATCAGGAACGCGGGCAAGAATGATCATGCCAATGATGAAGAGAATAACAAGGCTAAACACACCTGCATTGGTGTTTCCTGTGAGCTGTGCTGTGAAACTGACTAATAATGGACCTAAAATAGAAGCAAACTTTCCGAAGATGTTATAAAATCCGAAAAATTCATTGGCGTTCTTTTTGGGAACAAGCTTCGCAAAATATGAGCGACTTAACGATTGAATGCCTCCTTGAGAGCTCGCAACAAGCATCGCTAATATCCAGAAGTCCAACGTTGTTTTTAAGAAGTAGGCATAGATGCAAACGATGATATAGACGAAAATGCCTGCATAAAGCATCTTTTTCTCTGTGAATTTTTCGGCCAATCTCCCGAACAGAATGGCAAACGGAGCAGCAACGACTTGGGTGACAAACAAAATCACTAACAGATCGGAAGAACGGATGCCTAAATCCGTTCCATACGCTGTGGACATCGTAATGACGGTACCGACACCGTCAATATAGAAAAAATACGCGAGTAAGAATAAAAACAGAGTGCGGTACTTTTTGATTTCTTTTAGTGTTTTCAGAAGCCGTTTAAAGCTCTCTGCAATGGGATTCGCTTCACGTTGAATATAAAAGCGCTGCCGGACGTTTCGAAACATCGGTATGGTGAATAATCCCCACCAGATGGCGGTCATAAGGAAGGCTATTTTGCTTGCAGATGCGGTGGAAAGCGGAATTATTTTACTTTGAGCTAAAATAATGATCGCGATGCTTACGATAAACGGGATTGTGCTGCCGATATAGCCAAAGCTAAAGCCGCGAGCAGATACACGATTCATGCGTTTATCTGTGGTTACGTCGACAAGAAAAGCATCATAAAACACAGTGGCCCCGTTCGATCCGATGGCAGACATGGTATAAATGATTAACAAGATAAGCCATTGATCACTTGGGATAAAAGCCAATAAAGCCGTAAAGGATACACCTAGGGCAAAAAAGAACGCAAAAAACCGTTTCTTCAATCCTTGATAATCGGCAATGGTCCCTAAAATAGGCCCTAACATGGCTAAAATAAAGGTGAAAATGGAGATGGTATAGCCTAAGTAAGCCGTAGAATCAGCAGCGCTGACCCCGGCATTTTGGGCAGCCGCTTTATAATATAAAGGAAAGACAGCTGTCGTAATGATAAGAGAATAAGCAGAGCTTGCCCAATCATAGAAAACCCAGCTGTTCTCTTCTGTTGTAAACTTTTTCATCATTTTGCCCCCCAAGTAAGCCCTACCTATCTCACATTTTACTTAAAAATTCGTTTGAAAAGACATAAGATTTAAAATTTAACATTCTTTACAAAAAAATAAATTTTTTAAGTTGGGATTCTCCTGTGTTGCTGACAAAATGTAAAAAAAACTCCAATGTAAATGTTATCAATGGAATATAATTCTAACCTTTGAGATGTGATTATTGCCTTAAAGTGTGGAGATGTCAATGTTGTTCCAGGAATATACAGTAAAAAAACAGATTTCTCTAAAACATACTTATTTAATGGAGCTATCTACCTCCAGAATGAAAAAGAGAATGTGCCGAAAGTAGTTATGTTATGGCGGTAAGAAAAAGAAATACGGAACTCTTAAATTTTTTGAATGATATGATATTAAAATTTCGAGAAACAGGTAAGATTCAAAAAAATATCTAGGAAACCGAAACTATATAAATTGAAATAAAGGTTTTCTCCCGTTCCACGGCGAATAAATACAAAGAGAAAATAGGGGAACGGAGAGAAAATATGATGCCAAATCACAAAGACGAGATCGAAAAGTTGTCCACTGCCATGAAAGAAGCAAAAAGTAAACGAGCATATGAACGCTACCAAGCGATTTATCTTCATTTGCAGGGATATACCAAAGGAGAAATCGCAACGATTATTGGTCGATCCAAGAAAACTATTTATAACTATATTCATGCCTACGCCCAGCGCGGTCTTGATGGACTGGAGATGAAATACTCACCTGGCGCCCCACGTCGATTGACCCCTGAGCAGGAAAAAGAGCTGGCTTTGATCATTGAACATCAGCTCCCCGTAGATGTGGGATTCGAAGCAAAATATAATTGGACGCTTGCGATAATCGCTGAACTCATTCAACAAAAGTGGGGGCCAACATACACGCTTCGCGGAACAAGTGACATTCTGCATCGGTTAGGGCTAAGCTATACGAAACCGACCTATACACTAGCCAATGCCGATGAAGAGAAACAAAAAGAATTCGTCGAAATCACCTTCCCTGAAGTAAAAAAAAACTGGTAGATGGGAACATCGCCCATGTCCTCTTTCAAGATGAGTCGATGATTCGTGATTACCAAGCGATTCAAAAAACATGGTTTGTCAAAGGAAAACAACGAATCATTCCGACGTTTGGAAAACATCAAGGGCTGAAGCTGATTGGCACGTTGAACTACGAAACAGGGGAAGTGTTTTGCATCGAAGAAGAATGCTATGACGCGGAAACATTTCTTCGATTTCTTCAACTTGTGTTAGAACGCTATCCCACAGGCAAAATAGTGATGATTTTAGATAACGCTCGAATTCACCATGCCAAACTCATTCAGCCATTTTTAAAAGAACACGAAGATCGGTTAGAGCTCGTCTTTTTGCCACCATACAGTCCGCAATTGAACTTGATTGAAGGGCTATGGAAATGGCTGAAATCAGACGTGATTTACAACGTGTTCTATTCGAGTGTGCAAGAAATTAGAAAGAATGTCCAAGCCTTTATTCAGCGAATCAACCAGAAACCAGAACAAACGATCGATCGTTTGTGTGTTCAGTTGTAAATCTTTAATTCAACTTATATAGAACTAATAACCCATAAAAATAGAAAAATTTAAACTTTATTATTGAATTTTCCAATTAAATGATTTACTATGAAATTAAGATCATATCACAGCAATGATCTTAGGGTTACTATGATAAGGGCTTTCTACTTTAGGGGTAGAGATGTCCCGCGGCGTTGGGGATCGCCTATTGCCCTTAAAGGGCACTCCCCATTTTAATTTCTATGCAAACCTAGACCTTAGCGAAAGTGCTGAGGTCTTTTTTATTTCATCATTTTAAAGGGAGAGGGAATTTCTATGAATTATAAAATGGGTCTAGACATTGGGATCGCATCCGTCGGCTGGGCAGTGATTAACCTTGACCTGAAAAGAATTGAAGATTTAGGAGTTCGTATTTTCGATAAAGCTGAGCACCCTCAAAATGGGGAATCATTAGCGCTCCCTCGCCGTATTGCCCGTTCTGCAAGACGGCGCCTTCGCCGTAGAAAACATCGGCTCGAGCGCATTCGCCGCCTGCTCGTTAGCGAAAACGTTTTAACAAAAGAAGAGATGAATTTACTATTTAAACAAAAAAAGCAAATAGATGTATGGCAGTTACGCGTCGATGCATTGGAACGAAAACTAAATAATGATGAACTTGCACGCGTGCTCCTGCACTTAGCGAAACGAAGAGGATTTAAATCCAATCGAAAAAGTGAGCGCAACAGTAAAGAAAGCAGTGAATTTCTTAAAAATATAGAAGAAAATCAGAGCATTTTGGCACAATATCGCTCAGTAGGTGAAATGATTGTGAAAGACAGCAAATTTGCTTATCATAAACGCAACAAGTTGGATAGTTATTCAAATATGATTGCTAGAGATGACCTTGAACGGGAAATCAAACTCATTTTTGAAAAACAGCGGGAATTTAACAATCCTGTTTGCACTGAAAGATTGGAGGAAAAGTATTTAAACATATGGTCGTCGCAAAGACCTTTTGCTTCTAAAGAGGATATTGAAAAGAAAGTGGGATTTTGTACATTTGAACCAAAAGAAAAGCGTGCTCCAAAAGCAACGTATACATTCCAATCTTTTATTGTTTGGGAACATATCAACAAATTGCGTTTAGTTTCTCCAGACGAAACAAGAGCTTTGACAGAAATAGAGCGCAACCTTTTGTATAAACAGGCCTTTTCGAAAAATAAAATGACTTACTATGATATCCGTAAGTTGCTGAATCTATCTGACGATATACATTTTAAAGGACTTCTTTACGATCCGAAGAGTTCTTTAAAGCAAATTGAAAACATTCGTTTTTTAGAGCTGGATTCTTATCATAAAATTCGTAAATGTATTGAGAATGTTTACGGGAAAGATGGCATACGGATGTTTAACGAAACCGATATTGATACATTTGGTTATGCGCTCACAATCTTTAAAGATGACGAAGATATTGTTGCATACTTACAAAACGAATATATAACAAAAAATGGGAAAAGAGTGAGCAATCTTGCTAATAAAGTATATGATAAGTCGCTAATTGATGAACTTCTTAATTTATCTTTTTCAAAATTTGCTCACCTTTCCATGAAAGCAATTCGAAACATACTGCCTTACATGGAACAAGGGGAAATTTATTCAAAAGCATGTGAATTAGCAGGATACAATTTCACTGGACCTAAGAAAAAAGAAAAGGCTTTATTATTACCTGTTATTCCAAACATTGCAAACCCTGTCGTAATGAGAGCTTTGACACAATCACGTAAAGTTGTTAATGCGATCATTAAAAAATATGGTTCACCTGTGTCGATTCATATTGAACTGGCCAGAGATTTGTCTCATTCGTTCGATGAGAGAAAAAAGATACAAAAAGATCAAACGGAAAATCGAAAGAAAAACGAAACAGCAATTAAACAACTTATAGAATACGAATTAACAAAAAATCCGACTGGTTTAGATATTGTCAAATTTAAACTTTGGAGCGAACAGCAAGGAAGAAGTATGTATTCACTTAACCCCATTGAACTTGAGCGTTTGTTAGAACCGGGCTATGTTGAAGTTGATCATATTTTACCATACAGCCGAAGTTTAGATGACAGTTACGCTAATAAAGTGCTTGTTCTAACAAAAGAAAATCGTGAAAAAGGAAATCACACCCCTGTTGAGTATTTGGGGCTAGGATCAGAACGGTGGATTAAATTTGAAACGTTTGTTTTGACCAATAACCAATTTTCTAAAAGGAAGAAACAAAATTTGCTACGTCTACGATATGAAGAAACGGAAGAAAAAGAGTTCAAAGAGCGAAATTTAAATGATACAAGATACATCTCTAAATTTTTTGCCAACTTTATTAAAGAGCATTTAAAGTTTGCTGATGGGGATGGTGGACAAAAAGTATATACAATAAATGGGAAAATTACAGCGCACCTGCGCAGCCGCTGGGACTTTAACAAAAATCGTGAAGAGTCGGATTTGCACCATGCTGTTGATGCTGTTATCGTTGCTTGCGCTACTCAAGGGATGATTAAAAAAATAACGGAATTTTATAAAGCTAGAGAACAAAATAAGGAGAGCGCAAAGAAAAAAGAGCCTATCTTCCCGCAACCTTGGCCGCATTTTGCTGATGAATTAAAAGCGAGACTATCAAAATTTCCGCAAGAAAGTATAGAAGCTTTTGCACTTGGAAATTATGATAGAAAGAAACTCGAATCGTTGCGTCCGGTTTTTGTATCACGAATGCCAAAAAGAAGTGTAACTGGAGCAGCTCACCAGGAAACGTTACGTAGATGTGTGGGTATTGATGAACAGAGCGGCAAGATTCAGACAGCTGTCAAAACAAAATTATCTGATATTAAGCTCGATAAAGATGGCCATTTCCCTATGTATCAAAAGGAAAGCGATCCACGCACTTACGAGGCAATTCGTCAGCGGCTTCTTGAACACAACAACGATCCGAAAAAAGCATTTCAAGAACCATTGTATAAGCCAAAGAAGAACGGGGAGCCTGGTCCGGTAATTCGAACCGTGAAAATTATTGATACGAAAAACAAAGTCGTTCATCTAAATGGAAGCAAAACGGTTGCCTACAACAGCAACATCGTTCGTACGGATGTATTTGAAAAAGACGGAAAATATTACTGCGTCCCAGTTTATACAATGGATATTATGAAAGGCACTCTTCCCAACAAGGCTATTGAAGCAAATAAACCTTATTCCGAATGGAAAGAAATGACCGAAGAGTACACATTTCAGTTTAGTCTTTTTCCAAACGATCTAGTAAGAATCGTACTTCCAAGAGAAAAAACGATCAAAACCTCGACCAACGAGGAAATAATCATCAAAGACATTTTCGCTTACTATAAAACAATAGATTCCGCAACTGGAGGATTAGAATTAATCAGCCACGATAGAAATTTTTCTTTAAGAGGCGTCGGTTCAAAAACCCTCAAACGATTCGAGAAATATCAAGTGGATGTACTTGGAAACATCCATAAGGTGAAAGGGGAAAAGAGGGTTGGGTTGGCGGCACCTACTAATCAGAAGAAAGGGAAAACTGTCGATTCGTTACAATCAGTTAGTGATTGAGCAAGAAGAAAAAGTGGCGATTCCGTTAGAGGATATATGCTCGATTATGATTGAAGAACCTGCGGTAACTATTACATCCGTCGCATTAAGTAAAATGGCTGAATACAACATTGCTTTAATTACATGTGACAAAAAACGCCTGCCGAACGGGGTATTACAACCGTTTCAAAAACATTCTAGACAGTTAAGCGTGTTGCATATGCAGTACGCTTATTCCAAACCATTCAAAAAACGCATATGGCAACAAATCGTTATTCAAAAATTGGTCAACCAAGGAAAATGCCTAGAATTGCTAAACAAAGAGGGAGCAGAAGAACTGTACCGCATCAGTAAGACCGTCGATTCAGGAGATATGAATAACCGCGAAGCATATGGAGCCAAAAAGTATTTTCACTACTTATTTGGCGATCAATTTACCCGCAGAAGCGATAATACGATCAATACTGCATTAAATTACGGATATGCGATCATGCGGGGAATCGTCGCAAGATCGCTGGTCAATTACGGTTTCTTTCCCTGCTTAGGGATTTACCATGATAATGATTTAAATAAGTTTAACCTTGCAGATGATTTTATGGAAGTTCTGCGTCCTCTTGTCGATCTATATGTTGCACAAAAAATCAATATTGATGACGAATTTTCTCCGGAAATTAGAGCAGACTTATATAATTTAGCAAATGCGGATATATTAATAAATAACGAAAAACTTACGGTAGTCAATGCTGTGGAAGAAATGGCCAAAAGCTTTGTCACGGCCAGTAAAAGTCAAAATCCTTCATTTTTAAAACTTCCTGAACTGCTCCCTATTCAATTACACGTGTATGAGTAAATTCATGAGATTGCTCGTGTTTTTTGATTTACCAGTTGTTACGAATAGGGAGAAGCGTGAATATAGACGCTTTCGTACATTTTTGTTAAATGAAGGATACGACATGTTACAGTATTCCGTGTACAGCCGCATTTGCAACGGACATGAAGCAGCCGACAAACACTTGGCAAGATTGAAAAGAAACCTACCTCATCAAGGATCTATACGGGCAATGATGATAACAGAAAAACAATATGCAAAAATGCAATTACTATTAGGAGGACCTACTCAAAAAGAAAAAGTATTGGCTTCAACACAGCTTACACTTTTTTAAAAAAAGAAATACATTTACCCAATTATTGACCTTTACTCCTTATTTTTTTCGAATGAAAAAAGCCTGTAGTCCTTGAGATTACAGGCTTTTTCGATCACGTATCATATCACAGCAATAATCTTAGGGGAACTATGACGTCCATTCTGTGTGAATTTTATTTTGTTTTATCATATCACAGCAATAATCTTAGGGGAACTATGACTTTAAGATATAATCATTTGATGTGCTTTGAATCATATCACAGCAATAATCTTAGGGGAACTATGACAATTGTGAGACACATCATGACAGGGATTTGATCATATCACAGCAATAATCTTAGGGGAACTATGACTTTTTTGGCGGGAAAAAACCAACGATTTTTATCATATCACAGCAATAATCTTAGGGGAACTATGACTCAGTATACACAGTTTAACACGAAAAGAGAATCATATCACAGCAATAATCTTAGGGGAACTATGACTATCCGGTAAGAGTAACTGTGGTAAACGGAATCATATCACAGCAATAATCTTAGGGGAACTATGACTTTCACGATCATTTTCCATGGTCACTTCTGATCATATCACAGCAATAATCTTAGGGGAACTATGACAGGATTTGTGATATATAAAATCGTCAAAATATCATATCACAGCAATAATCTTAGGGGAACTATGACTTTTGTGAAGGTTTCACTATCCTTAAATTGATCATATCACAGCAATAATCTTAGGGGAACTATGACCAATAAATGCACTTGCAAGAACATCTTTAGATCATATCACAGCAATAATCTTAGGGGAACTATGACATATTCAGTGACCCAAGGTGAGCAGCCAAAATCATATCACAGCAATAATCTTAGGGGAACTATGACTGATCAAGTTGGGTAAAGCCACACGAATTAATCATATCACAGCAATAATCTTAGGGGAACTATGACTATCTACACGATTGCCACAGGATTTACTTAATCATATCACAGCAATAATCTTAGGGGAACTATGACGGAATCGGAACATGAATAAAAAAGAAGTGTATCATATCACAGCAATAATCTTAGGGGAACTATGACGTTTTGGCGACAGATGTCTTTTAATTCAGAATCATATCACAGCAATAATCTTAGGGGAACTATGACGTATCCGTTGTTTCTACTCGAACATCTATGATCATATCACAGCAATAATCTTAGGGGAACTATGACCGTTATTAAGTGAATAAATGTATAATGTTTATCATATCACAGCAATAATCTTAGGGGAACTATGACATTACTGTGACAGAAGGTTAAACGGAATGAATCATATCACAGCAATAATCTTAGGGGAACTATGACTTATCTGTTGCTTTATGAAAGTTTACCTTAATCATATCACAGCAATAATCTTAGGGGAACTATGACGTCCATTCTGTGTGAATTTTATTTTGTTTTATCATATCACAGCAATAATCTTAGGGGAACTATGACTTTAAGATATAATCATTTGATGTGCTTTGAATCATATCACAGCAATAATCTTAGGGGAACTATGACAATTGTGAGACACATCATGACAGGGATTTGATCATATCACAGCAATAATCTTAGGGGAACTATGACTTTTTTGGCGGGAAAAAACCAACGATTTTTATCATATCACAGCAATAATCTTAGGGGAACTATGACTTTTTTGGCGGGAAAAAACCAACGATTTTTATCATATCACAGCAATAATCTTAGGGGAACTATGACACTAGAACCGTCAATAAACTCATGGAAAAATCATATCACAGCAATAATCTTAGGGGAACTATGACATAAACGTGTGGATTTATACAGTGGCTCTTATCATATCACAGCAATAATCTTAGGGGAACTATGACGTACTCATTGAAATGAGCATTTTGCATATTTTTTGACCCAAGAGCCATAAGGATTTCAAAGACACAAAAAAGGACTTCACCCCTAAAATGTAGAATTTTTGAAGTGACGAAAGCACAAAAATTCAAAAGGAGGAAGTCACTTTGTATATTCTACAAGAAAGCCTATTTTCCTTTGAAGAACTGCAAAAATTAGAGTCAAAAGAGAAATTACCTATCTTTTTTAGCTCGCTTGATTTACGCCCTTATGCTAAACAGTTGAGAAGTTCTTCACCCCGAGGGGCTGACGGTCATTCCAGAGAAGGGATTCTAAGGGCTCTCATCGCTGCCCCACTCGAAGGCATCGACACCTTTACCGCCCTTCATCATCGATTGGATAAAGACCTTCGTTTCCGTTATCAATGCGGTTTATCGATTGATCGCCCCGCACCGTCTATCTCCACTCTCAGCCGGGTTTTTGCGGCACTTACCAAAAAAAAGCTGGCTGAAAAGATCTTCCTTGACTTGGTACAGTTAGCTCAGGAGGAAGGAATAATTGACGGCAGCCACCAGGCCATCGACAGTGCCGCCATTGATGCCTATGAAAAGAAACAGCCCAAAAAGCGTAGTGAACAAACGGGTAATGCCAATTGGGGCGCAAAATATGATTCCTTCGGCAATAAAATTACCTGGTTTGGCTATAAGATGCATCTTTCAGTCGATACCGCAAGCGAACTGCCAATGGCCATAAAAGTAACCCCTGCCCATGTGAACGATGGAGAAGTCGCACCAGAATGAATAGAGCAAGTGGCAGAGCGTACCAAATCCAAAATTGAATTTCTGATCATGGATGGCGGATATGACCAACTAAAAAACTATGAATCAGCCAAAAACATTGGAGCGCAAGCCATTATCCCGCTCAATTTGCGCAACGAAAAAGAGCCTCCTGAAGGGATTTCTTCCAATGGAACTCCGCGTTGTTCCATGGGTTATGAAATGACTTATTGGGGAGCTGATAAGGACCAGCTCAAGTTCAGATGTCCTCACGCAACCGGCAAAGTGGATTGCCCATTAGGAATGGCAGCCTGTTCATCTTCCAACTATGGAATGGTGGTAAAAGTCGACATCAAAAAGGATGTGCGCCGATATTCCAATCCGCACCGTGATACAAAACGTTGGAAAGAGCTTTACAACGAGAGGACAAGTGTAGAACGCTGTAATTCAAGAATGAAAAGCTACCTTACGGCGAACTCCCTACATGTATGGGGAATTGAAAAAGTAAAGACCCATATTTACCTGAACGCTATTGTATTACTTGTTTCAGCGCTAGCGATGGCAAAGGAAAATAAAGGGAAGAAAGCCGCTTAAAAAAATTCAATGTGAAAAATTCTGTAGGTATGCCCGAAAACAAGATTATTGTAATATTTTGTAAAATAACATGCTGGTAGCTATTTGTCGAGTGCTTTATTTTTTATACTTTTATCCAAAAAATCTAATTTTGCAAAATGCTCAAATAAATACGACGTTTTCCATCATATCACAGCAATAATCTTAGGGGAACTATGACTGTAGATGTTCATCAATATCCCGCCTCCTGATCATATCACAGCAATAATCTTAGGGGAACTATGACTTATGGTTTAAATTACGTTGCAAGTTTAGTATCATATCACAGCAATAATCTTAGGGGAACTATGACTTGGACGGAAGCCTGGCGAGTTTAAAGTTGATCATATCACAGCAATAATCTTAGGGGAACTATGACTTTACCTTATGCTTATCAGCTGCCAGAAGAATCATATCACAGCAATAATCTTAGGGGAACTATGACTGCAGGGCTGCATAGTAAAGCTGAGCGCATATCATATCACAGCAATAATCTTAACCTTATGTTAACAGTCCGGCTTATATGGCAGGTAAAGTCTCGGTTTTTACGGATGAAAGGGAGAATCGATGCAATGTGATTTCCGGCCTGCTTCCAATCCGGAGATTTACTCCTGTTTGGCCAAGTCCTTCATTGATATAAAAAGGTTTTCCTTCATATAGGTGTAAGCCTTTTATCATGTTCATCCTGGCCAATTTCCCCATTTTCAATAGATGATAGGCTTTAGGATAACAGATTTGTCCGCCATGGAAATGGCCGGCCAATAAATAGTCAAAATGGAATTTTTTCATATGAAGGACAATATTGGGGTCATGAGTTAACACCAGGTTTATTCCGTCAGGCAAGTTTGTATAAGAAGAGACCAGATTGCTGCGTCTGGTACAGAAATCATCAATCCCAATAATATTGACCGTTTTTCCGTTTACGATGATCTGTTTGTGATCGTTTTGAAGAACGATGACGTCGTATTGTTCAAGAGTATGGACAAGCTGCTGTAAATCATTTTCCTTCAAAATATAATCGTGATTCCCCAACACAGCGTACATTCCGTATTTTGCCTTTAATTGACGAAGGGATTCTAAATATGGACCAAGCTTTGGGATGGTTCGCTTGCGGTCGAGGAAATCTCCCGTTAATGCAATCAGGTCGATTTTTTCATCCTTTAACGTTTCATATAGCTCATCTGGGGGAATGGAGATATTTTCAAGATGAAGATCTGAAAGCTGCAAGATATTTAAAACTTGTGAATCTCCATAATCATGTTTTTCGCCGATCACAATTTTATTAAACACAACATCTTTCGTATTTTTATATGCCCGCTGAATCAACCAATAGAGAAAAAAAACTATTCCGAAAAAAATAAATTTCAAAATTGTCACCCCCGCTCTTTCATTATACAGAGAAATAACTTCATTTCTCATGGGTAATTGATGGAACAATTGACATGGAGGTTTTTAACAAAAAACAGGAAAAGAAAAAAGCAGGTATATTATGAGACTATTAGAGGTGTGATATGGAACGACGGAAAAAATCTTGTTTTTGCCATTTTTGCAAATTCCATCAGGTCATTATCAAGCTGCTAAAGCATTGATTGAAGGGATGGAAGAAAAACAGCCTCCTATCCATTTTGAGGTAGCCGATATTCTTTCTTACAGCTACGGGAAAATAGAATGTCTAGTTTCCGGAACATATCTGAAATGGATTAAAGCCTTCCCTGATCTTTACGGCAGGATATACCGCAACAATGTGTATAACAACCTATCCGAAAACCAACGCTTCCGACTTTACGAACGATTATTTTTAAAACAAATGAGAAGACTTTTAGTGGAAAAACAGCCTGATCTCATAGTCTGCACCCATGCTCTTCCGTCTTATCTGTTAAATTCTTTAAAAGAAAAAGGAGAAATATCGATCCCTATTATTAATGTTTATACAGATTATTTTATTCATCATGTTTGGGGAATACGGCATATTGACTATCACTTTGCACCTACATACGAAACTAAAGAATTTTTGAAGCAAAAAGGAGTAAAAGAAAACCGGATTTTTCTCACAGGCATTCCCACACATCCTAAAATTTTAAAACCACGAGAACAAAAAAGCTTTGAACCACCGTTACGTTTATCCATTCTCATTACAGGCGGAAGTTTGGGCGTCGGACCAATAGAAGATTTAATTTCCAAGATTAAAGGTGACAACAAATTTCATTTTTATATATTGTGCGGTACAAATAAACGATTGTTTCAAAAAATCCAAAAGCTGCGTAAAAACAACATTACCCCCTTAGAGTATATTCAATCCAGAGAGCAAATGAACGATTTGTACGACAAAGCGGATGCCATTATCACGAAACCCGGCGGTGTAACGGTGAGTGAATGCCTTTTGAACCATCAGTGAAGGACGAAAATAAACCTTCACTGATGGAAGTTTCCCTTCAAAGCATCTACATCAATGTCTTCAGTGCTTTCGCAAACTGCTGAATTCCTTCTGTAATGGAATCTGTATTGACACGACCGTAAGTGAACCTTATATATCTACGATGAGAGCCTAGTGTATTTCCAGGGTGAAAACCATTCCGTTTTTCACGGCTTGTTGAAATAATACTTTTTCATCTATTTGTTCATTTTGTATTTTGCACCATAAATGAATGCCTCTCTTTGGAATGAGAAAATAGATGTTGTCGTTTAATTCTTTCTGCAATGACTCAATGGTTAAATCTCTTTTTTTCTTCAATTCTATCTTCAAGTTCTCAATATGTTCATTGAAATGCTCAGATCGTAATAGATTAGCGGCAATCCATTGCGGTAAATTCGGCTGTCCAAAATCCATTTGTTGTTTAACGTCCGTTAGTCGGTTAATGACATTTTGCGGCCCTAAAATCCATCCAATTCGAAGTCCTGATGCGACGATTTTGGCTAAAGAACTAACATAAAGAACGAGGCCTTCTTGATCCATGGATTTCAATGTAGGTGCGGGAGGTTGATGATAGCCGAGAAGGCTGTATGGATCATCTTCGACAATGGCGATTCCATATTTCGTGCATATATCCATCACTTTCTTCCTTTTATCGAGGTCTAAGGAAACACCAGTCGGATTGTGATAAGTAGGATTTAAAAATAACATTTTGAGACGATGCTTTTTGTGTATAGCAATGATCTGTTCAGGATCGATTCCATTCTTATGAACTGGAATAAAATGGGTGTTGAGCCCTTTAGAATGAAAAATAGGTAATGAATAAGCATAGGAAGGATCTTCGATTGCCACCGAATCTCCGGGATGGAGCAGTCCGCGGATAATAAGATGAATGGCTTGCTGAGCTCCTGATGTAATTAGAATGGAAGAAGGGGTGGATTCAATTTGACGGTATGGTTTCAGATGATCGGAAATGGCTTCGCGCAGTTGGAGATTTCCCTGAACATTTTCATAGCCTAAAAAATCGTTTTTGAACAGGGTGTCAGAAATGCTCTGCATCAATTTTGCAGGCCATAAATCGGCGCTTAATTCTCCGATCGCAAAATTGATCAGTCGATCATCGGAACCTATATAGCGGTAAATTTGCTGGTTTAAAGGATTATTTGGTTGATCAAAACCTTCTTTTACATATTGATCCCAATTTGGCACTCGACCGTGCCCGTTTTTCCATACTTTTTTATTCACAACTGTTCCGTATCCTACAATACGCTTGACAAGACCGGTCGAACGCAGCTCTTCAAAAGCAGCATTCACGGTGCTTCTGTTCACATTGAGTTGATGTGCTAATTCTCGTTCAGAAGGCAATCGGCTGTCCGGTGGAAACTCTCCGTTGATAATTCTGGATTCTAAATAATTGGCAATTTGCTTATACAATGGCAGTTTGTTTAATTTATTCGGTCTCCATGCCATTGCAAAACCTCCTGTTACAAGCCATTCTGTTTTTGTGTAATATTATTTAACATTATAAACCGAGAAAAAAGCAACTTTCCCCTTGAAAAAAATTCGTTGATTCATAGAAAAAACTAGGTGATACCAAGGGTTTGAGAGTGGATAAAAAATGGTCGGCAGGCGTAGAACCGATTGTTCAAATCAATTTACGTGATCGCAATCGCTTGGGAATTCAAAGTGATTTGCTTGGCCTTGCCGCTTTAGGAATTCGCAACATTACTATTTTAGGAGGATATCCTGCCAAAGTCGGCACTGAACCGGATGCTAAGGAAGTGTACGATCTTCCGACGATGGAATTGGTGAAATATGTGAATCGATTCATTCAAGAAGGAAAGCTTTTTGACGGCACTGTCATGGAGGAGCCTCCTCAAATGACGATTGGAACAGTGGAAAATATTGTGGGAAAACCTGTGAAAGAATTAATCGACCGTCTCGAAGCAAAAGTGGAAGCGGGTGCCCAATTTGTACGGACACAGCTCGTTTTCGACTTGGATATATTGGAAGAATGGATGGAGGAAGCCCGTCGTCGCGATCTGCATAACCGAATCACCATCATGGCTAGCATTATGCCGTTACGTGACCTTGCTCACGTCGAGAAAGCGTTAAAAATACCGGGGGTTGCCGTACCTGACTGGGTGAAACAACGATTGGCTGCCCACAATGACAGGGAGGAAGGACTCAAGATCGCCACGGATATTATGAAGAAAGTACGTGAGATTGAAGGAATTCGCGGCATCCACATTCGTCCGCTTGGAGGAGGAGAAGAAAGCATTGGAACCATTATTGAAAATGCAGGTTTCACTTCTTTAAAAACAGCTGTTTCGTGAAAAGAGAGAGTAAGTGTAAGAAATGCTTGAAAAGATGTCGCCATATTCTTCTTGCAGTAAAATTTTTCGAATAGGCAAGCGGTTCGGCAGTTATCACCGTTTTACACCAGTGAATAATGGAAACAACCTCAATCTTAAGGACAATCGTATTCATCATGTCGTATGAATACGGACAATTGAATACGATTATACCGACAAAAAGAAGGGACGACTTCCCTTCTTTTTGACAAAGTCTTTTTTTCAGTAAATGGAGTTTTTGATCTCTAATCAATGATCAAGATCACTCACTTCTGATACTGAATGATTCGCTATCGTCTGTTAATGGAACCTGGAAGCAGAAAAGAAATTCGGAGCGCCATATGAATACGCACATGTATCGAAGAATAGTTTTTACAAAAGGATGATACAAAATGACCCAATTCCAAAGGCTTATGAGCAAGTTGCAAAATACTGCTGTGCTGCAACGCAAAAAAGCGATTTATCCCCCATTGTCCGTATTTAAAGATGTATGGAATTTTCATTTCGTGCTTGATCCCATAGGGGATGATGCGGCGATTTTGACAACCGATGATGGATATCTTCTCTTTTCTTGTGATGGCATCCTGCCGCAGCTAGTCAAAGAAGAGCCTTTTTGGGCAGGATATTGCGCGGTGCTTGTCAGTGTAAGCGATATTTACGCAATGGGCGGCAGGCCGATGGCCATTGTGAATCTGCTTAGTGCTCCTGATGAAGACTTGTCCGTTTTAATTGCGGAGGGTATGGCAGAAGGGTGCCGCAAACTTGGAGTGCCAATGGTGGGAGGACACTTTTTCCCGGAGGAAGCACCCGGAGTGGCAACAGCCATTATCGGGAAAGCCAATCAAGTGCTGAGAGCAACACAAGGAAAACCGGGACAATCCATCATCATTGCCATTGATATAAACGGAAACCCGTATAAACACTATTTACAGTGGAACAGCACTAGTATGCTGGAGCCTCGGGAGTTGCAGAGAAAATTGGAAGTAATGCCGAAGTTGGCCGAATCTGGGCTTATTTATGCGGCAAGAGATATTAGCAATTCCGGCGTACTCGGAACTGTAGCGATGCTGGCGGAAAATTCAGGATGCGGGGCGGTTATCAACCTAGAGGCCATTCCCATTCCTCCTTCAGTAGAAATGGAAACATGGCTGCAAATGTATCCTGGTTATGGGTTTGTTTTAACGGTCAATGAAGAGGATGAGGAAAAAGTGATCCGTTGTTTCCAGGATGAAGGCATTGCCGCCGGCGTGGTCGGGCAATTGAAATCCAACTTGAATATTGTGGTGACGTCAGGAGAAGAAAGCGCCGTTTATATTGATTTGTCTAAAGAAGCATTGGTGGTGGGGAAAAATGGAATATGATGTTCGAGTGAAGGTGGCTGCCGTTCAATTTGAACCTGAACAAGGACAATTGGATGAAAATCGGCGCCAAATGTTTGAAAAGGCCGTAGCAGCTGCCAAACAAGGAGCAAAGCTCATCGTGTTTCCGGAAATGGCAACGAGCGGGTACGTGTGGGAAAACAGAGAAGAAATTAGCCCCTTTGTTGAATCGATTCCGGGAGAGACAACAGATATGCTTTCCGCCGTTGCGTCACAGTATGATTGTTACATTGTTACTGGAATTCCGGAGAAGGATCATAATACAGGAGTCTTTTATAATTCCGCTGTTTTAATCGGTCCGGAAGGAGTTGTCGGGAGTTATCGAAAAACCCATTTGTTTTCGGCAGACCCTAGGTGGGCGCGAGAAGGAAAAAATGACATTCCTATTTTTGATACACCGATCGGCAGAATCGCCATCCTCATTTGCATGGATGCGATGTATTTTGAGCCGGCTAGGCTGGCTGCTTTAAAAGGGGCCGATATCATGGCTTTTCCGACTAATTGGGTTGGCCGAGGAAACAAGCCGCCAAGTAAAACGTGGCGATTAAGAGCTAAAGAAAACGGATTATATTGGATTGCGGCCAATCGTTGGGGAACTGAGCGTGGTGCTCGATTCACCGGGGGAAGTGCGGTCATTGATCATTCGGGAGAAGTGATTGATTCGCTTATTTCGGGAGATGGCATCGTATTTGGAGAAATTAAACTACCTGTCCATCAACAGAAACAGATTTTGAAAAATCGAAAACCGAAAGCTTATCAAGATATTCTGCTCAATACTTATCTTTGGGAAGAGGGAGAAACAAGAATTTCGCCTAAACGGGAGCCTTTTGATATTCTCACTATTTCTTTGGAGTATCAACAGTCCATTTCTTTTATCGAAGACCAACTTCGTCATATGATACAAACGTTTACATTTACGAGCTCTCATCGCCTCATTATTCTTCCGGAAATCACCCTTTTTGAAAAAGAGATACAATTTCATGATTATCAGCATGTATTGGAAAAGATCGCTTCCGAATTTAGCGTTTATATAGTCGCTTCCATGAAAATGGAAAATCGTCGAGCTAATAGTCTGCTTGTCGGTCCTTCCGGTTGTCTTGGGAAATATTCGCAGGTTCATAGTGATCAAGAAGACGATTCAGTGAAGTCCTCTTTTTCGACCGTTGAGCTGCCGTTTGCAAGGGTTGGGCTTCTTACAGGAGAGGATATGCTATTCCCTGAATCTTACCGCGTTCTTGCCAAACAAGGAGCGGATATTATTGCGGCTTCTTCCGACGGAAATGAACATTATGATATTTGGATGCAGCGAATCTGGGCATATGAAAATGATGCCATATTGGCAGCGGCCGCACCTCCTTCGTCCGAAAAAAGCATGATATTCTTGCACAGTCAAGTTTCGCTCGATTTAAAAGAAGGGGAGTCGCAAATTTTATTTCAGCGTTTTACCCCAGATATGACCGCTAAAGTGAGAAGACGCCCATTTCTTAGACGACTGAATCATCATTTGTATGATGGCATTGTACGCAATCCTATTTATACGAAAGCAGGTGCAAATCGTTGAAACTATTAGGAATATCAGGAACGATTATAGGAGCGAAGACAGCTTCTCTTGTTCATCAAGTACTTGAGGAAGCCAAAAAAGTCGACCATGAATTGGATACAGAGCTATTGGATTTAAGACAGTATCAATTGGAATTTTGCAATGGGAAGCCGTTGACAGAATACAACCATGATACGCAAAAAGCTATAAATGCCATTGCTTCGGCTGATTGCTATATCATCGGGACACCGATTTTTCAGGCTTCTTTATCCGGTGCATTAAAAAATTTATTGGACTTAGCACCGGTAACAGCTTTTCGGAACAAAGTCATCGGCTTTGTGGCAACGGGCGGTACTTACCAACATTTTCTAGTGATTGAAAATCAATTAAAGCCGATCGCAGGGTACTTTCGAGCTTATACTGCACCTGAGTATGTTTATGCCCATAGGGAACATTTCAACGAAAGAAATGTCATCATCGATGGAGAAGTGAGGGAACGAATCCAGAGATTAGCAAAGCAGGTCGTGATTATGTCAAAAGCCCTATCCCCGGTTTCTATTTAGATGATCAATAATGTTTCCTTGATTGTTGTTAAAATCATTATTGTATAAAAGCAGGTCCTTGCCATTCGGGGCAGGACCTTTTGTTTGTATATATGCAAGATGCATGAAAAAGTTTTCGGCTAAAAAGTGGCAGACATGTATAAAAAGTTGTAAAGTTTCATTAAATACTGCCGATAATGAAGTATGTCTACTTGAAAACACGGATTATTCTTTTCCAAATAAAAATGGTAGACAAAAAAATAAAAGTACGGTATTATAATCTCGAATTAAAGATATTTAATTTAGAGACAATTTCATTGGTATGAAATTGCTGTTATTAAGACAACAATAAAATATCTTTAATTTAATATAAATGAAGAAAGGTGGAACAAAAATGGCAAAAGTTTTATACATCACAGCACATCCGCTTGATGAAACACAATCTTACAGCATGGCTGTAGGTAAAGCGTTTATCGACACATATAAAGAAGTCAATCCGAATGATGAAGTCATTCATATTGACCTTTACAAAGAAAATATCCCACAAATTGACGCCGATGTATTCAGCGGATGGGGAAAACTTCAATCCGGAAAAGGATTTGAAGAACTGACTGCAGAAGAAAAAGCAAAAGTAGGACGTCTTGCTGAATTAAGCGATCAATTTGTAGCTGCAGATAAATATGTATTCGTTACTCCAATGTGGAATTTTTCATTCCCGCCTGTAATGAAAGCATATATTGATGCAGTGGCGGTAGCAGGAAAAACATTTAAATACACTGAACAAGGATCCGTTGGATTGCTAACCGATAAAAAAGCGTTACATATCCAAGCTAGCGGAGGTATTTATTCAGAAGGTCCTGCAGCTGAAATGGAAATGGGTCATCGCTATTTACAAGCGATTATGAATTTCTTTGGCGTTCCTTCTTTTGAAGGATTGTTTGTTGAAGGACAAAATGCTATGCCTGATAAAGCACAAGAAATCAAAGAAAAAGCGATTGCTCGTGCAAAAGATTTAGCTCATACATTCTAATTTCAACCATCAGGCATTTGCTTCCACACCCGATAGATGAAAAAACAGGCTGGTTCAATACTCTTTAGCGATGTTGAACTGCCCCCTGTCAAGTAGACAGTAGAAATAATAAAAATATACCTAAACGGCTTTAGCTCTATATTCCATGGGGCTAAGGCCGTTTAATCTTTTTTGATACCTTTCATAATTATAAAAATGGATGTACTCATCAATCGCAAGAGATAATTCTTCAAATGTCTGATACTTATATAAATAATACTTCTCGCATTTGAGCGTTCCCCAAAAAGATTCCATTGGTCCATTATCAATACATCTGCCTATTCGTGACATACTTTGCGTCATCCCTGCTTGGTCTATCCTACGTTTAAAACCATGAGAGGTATATTGGAACCCACGGTCACTATGAATAAGTGGATGCTCTCCATTTAAAAGTGCGGTGGCTTGATCCAACGTTTTGAAAACAAGATGATTATTATTGAAATGTCCTAAAACATAGCTAACAATGGATCCATCATATAGATCAAGAATGGCTCGTTGTCATTTCGATTCCTCCATCGTTTGCTCATCCTGATGGATCCATCATATAGATCAAGAATGGCACTTAAATAGGCTTTCTTGGATGAACCATATTTTAATTCTGTGACATCCGTTACCCATTTTTCATTTGGCTTTTCCGCTGTGAATTCACGATTCAATCTATTTTCTGCAACATGTTGAGGGGTAGAACGCTTATAAGATTTCTTCTTTTTTCGAATAACCGATTGTATACCGGCAACTTTCATCAGTCTATAAATACGTTTGTGATTGAAGATCTGACCAAACTTTCGATTTATATTCAAAGCCATTCGACGGTAACCATAGATGCCATCTACTTTCTCATGGAGAACTTTCATCTCTTTTACGATTTCTTTATTCTGAAGTTCTCGGGAAGAAGGCGAACGTTTCAACCACTTATAGTAAGCAGCTCGTGAAATACCAGCGATTTCACATAATAAGAGAATGCTTAGGTGTTCTTTCTCATGAAGTTCCCGGATGGCGACATACTTGTCTTCAAATCGGATTTGGTTTATTTTCGCCTCCTTTCGATTTCCTCTAACTTTTTTATCGAACCTTAAGCCTTTTAAGCACGGATAGGCCGACTGAAAGAATAGACAGTTTATAACGGCTTTAGAACAAAACAGAAACGAAGATTCGTAATCATCATTTAAATTTGAAAAAAGGGGTATATTAAATGAGTTTAACTGTAAATCCAGTCGAACAGCTATACAATGAAGTAAAAGAATTTCGAAAAGCTGAGCATTCCGTTAATCCTTTATTTTTAAATCGCTGGTCTCCTCGCGCATTTTCCGATCGGAAAGTTTCTGATGAAGATTTGTATAGTGTACTTGAAGCAGCTCATTGGGCTCCTTCTTCCTATAATGACCAGCCTTGGCGTTTTATTGTGGCGAAAACATCTGAGCAATTAACAACTTTCCACCAATTTCTTCATCCTTTTAATCGAACTTGGGCAGAAAAAGCTCCCGTTCTTGTTCTAGTTGCTTCAAACAAACAAAGAGAGAATGGTGATCCTAATGGTGCACATGCGTTCGACACTGGCGCTGCTTGGGGATATTTAGCAATTCAGGCCACTTTGCTCGGTCTTGTAACACATGCCATTGGAGGATTTGATCAAGAAGAGGCTCGCAGATTGTTAAATATTCCGCAAAATTTTGATCTACATGCCGTGATTGCTATTGGTTATCAAGGCGAAAAAAAAATACTTGATGAAAACTTGCAGAAGCGTGAAAATCCAAATACGAGAAAACCTTTAAAAGAATTGGTTTTTGAAGGGAAAGTGAGCTCGTAAAATTCTTAAGATGAAGGGTTTCTATAATCCATTTCAGTGTGGATTTCATTCTAAATCAGAGTAGAGTTTGCTTATTGGAAAAATCTTGAGGCTGCTAGGTCATACGAATCCTCCTGTGCAATTGAACAAGTAGTCTTGATATGTTAAAATGAACAAAAATAGTCATTATTACGATTTTCGGGAAAATTTTTATAAAATCGAATCGTTATACACCACTAGGGGTGCTTTTGAAAAGCTGAGAGAGGCATAATGGCCTTAACCCTTATCACCTGAACTAGGTAATACTAGCGTAGGGAAGCGGTGTTGTCGTCATCTTTTTCGAAAGACATGCTTTGTTTTTCGATTGGATGATGCCGTCGCCACTTCTTTGAACAAGAAGTGGTTTTTTTATGCATATAAGGGGGAGAGTATTCGGTGAGCCAAAATTTACATCGGATTGTTGAACAAGTCGATCAACGAAAACAAGAATTGATTGATCTATTGAAAAAGCTTATTTCTTTTAGAACTCCTGCCCCGCCGGCCAGAAATACAAAAGAAGCGCAATCATTTGTGGCAGAATTCTTGAAGAACCTAGGTTTTAAGATTGATATGTGGGATGTTTATCCCGGTGATCCTAATATGGTGGGAGTTTTAAAAGGAAAGAACTCCCAAAATTATAAGAGTCTGATTGTAAATGGTCATATTGACGTCGCAGAAGTGGATGAAAATGAGGACTGGGAAGTGAATCCTTTTAAACCAGTAGTGAAAGACGGAGTAGTAGTGGGGCGTGGTGCTGCAGATATGAAGGGCGGGCTAGCCGGAGCACTGTTTGCTATTCAATTGCTTCGTGAAGCAGAGATTGAATTGCCAGGGGATCTCATCTTTCAATCGGTTATTGGGGAGGAAGTAGGCGAAGCAGGAACGCTGCAATGCTGTAAACGCGGGTACAAGGCTGATTTTGCAGTTGTTGTAGATACAAGCGACTTACATATTCAAGGACAAGGCGGTGTTATTACCGGCTGGATCACTGTTAAAAGTAAAGAAACGTTTCACGATGCAATGAGAAGAAACATGATCCATGCCGGTGGGAGATTGTTTGGCGCAAACGCGATTGAAAAAATGATGAAAGTAATAGAGGGGTTACAGGAGCTGGAACGTCATTGGGCTGTAACGAAAAGTTATCCGGGATTCCCTCCGGGATCCAATACCATTAACCCGGCAGTGATTGAGGGCGGAAGACATGCCGCTTTTATTGCGGATGAATGCCGATTAAGGATCACGGTCCATTATTATCCGAATGAATCTTATGAAGAGGTTGCAAAAGAAATCGAGGAGCATCTAAAAATGGTAGCTCAAGGAGATGTGTGGTTAAGAGAAAATCCCCCCACTTTTAAATGGGGGGGCACTTCCATGATTGAAGATCGCGGTGAAATTTTTCCATCGCTGGAAGTGGATCCTACGCATCCCGGAGTACAATTGTTAGCCTGTTCGCACCGAGAAGTTTGTAAAACCGATCCTATCATAGATGTGTCCCAAACAGTCACTGACGGTGGATGGCTAGGTGAAGCCGGTATTTCTACAGCGATTTATGGACCGGGTGATTTGCACAACGCTCATGCTGTGAATGAACATCTATCGATTGATCAATTGGTCGATTATACGAAAGTCATGTTGACCTTTATTTATCAATGGTGTCATACGAAATCCGATGGACAAAAGGAGTGGCTATGATGAAATTTAGTAAAAGATTATACGAAAAAATACAACCTATTTGGAGAAAGAATCATTCTCATCCCTTTGTACAGGAAATGGGGGATGGCTCTCTTGATCCAAGAAAATTTCGATTTTATATGATTCAAGATTACCTATACTTGATTCAATATTCCAAATTATTTGCATTGGGTGCTGTTAAGGCTGATGATGTAGAAACAATGGGGAAATTTTCAGCGCTTTTGCACTCCACCATCAATGAGGAGATGTCTCTTCATCGCCAATATGCGAAACGATTTGACATTAGCGAAGAGGAGCTTGAAAAAGCCAAACCTTCTTCCACTACGCTGGCATATACGCATTATATGCTGCATGTCGGCCAAAATGGTACGCTTGCGGAACTTGTATCCGCTATACTTCCTTGTATGTGGAGCTATTGGGAGATTGGAAAAGAATTAAGCCGTTTGCCGGGGGCAAGTGATCATGAACTTTATGGGGAATGGATTCAAATGTACAGCTCGGAGGAATTTGGAGAACTCGCTCAATGGTGTATCCATCTTCTCGATGATCTTGCAGCAGGAAAACAAGAATCAGAACTTGCGAGACTGGAAGAAATTTTCTTGAACACGACTCGATTTGAATACATGTTTTGGGAGATGGCTTACAACGAGGAAATGTGGCCAACTGAACGGGAATGATAAAGTACTGACGACTTGCCGGAATATCATAAAACCCTCACGCTGTGCGATGAGTACTATTTTATATATGAAATAGATGGTGTAAAAAATTTTATGGATTATGCCGAAAATGATAGCAGAAATGACAGCTATAGATATCCCGAACGATGATTGGTGTTGATGAAAGTTGACGTTTCAAAGGATTTTTTCGTTTTAGAACGCATTCAGCAAACCATTTCCAGCCTCCCGGGAAAAGCGGGAGGTTTATAGGTAAAGAAAAGTTTTAAATATGAAGGAGATCTTCAATACAGTGGCGAATATGTTGGATAGGCTTAGAGGAACCTTACCCAAGTCATTTTTCATGCGTATAATGACATTGAATCCTCCTCATCATCAAAATGATAAAGCATTTATTAAACTCTTTTTATAGGCATCTGCTTAAAATGGAAGGTTACATACATACAAGTCCTGTACGGGCAATTTTGTGTCGTGTTTGGACATTCTTGCTGCGTTCTTGTTATAAAATGAATGGAAGGAGCTTCTGTTCGCGGGATGATTGAAATAAGCTATGAAAATGGTCAGATAAATCGTGATTGGGTGAAAAAATACTATTTTCAAAAAATACGTAGGGAGAGAAACTATGTCTTATAAAATCGTCTTTTTCGATATTGACGGCACATTAGTCAATAAAGATTCGACCATACCTCTTGACACAAAAGAGGCCATTCGAAAGCTGAAAGAGCGAAACATTGAAGTGTCTTTTGCGACTGGTAGAGCCCCATTTCATTTTCGTCATATTGCTGAAGAATTAGGAATTGATTCTTTTGTAAGCTTTAACGGTTCGTATGTTGTATATAAAGGGAAAGTCATCTTTGAAAAACCGATTCATCCCGCCAGTTTGGAACAATTGGAGCAATATTCCCATCGATTCAACCATCCCATCGTTTATTTGAGCCATAAAGAATGCTATGCGAACAAAAAACAGCATCCCCATGTAGTCGAAAGTTTTCAATTTCTCAAGCTGGAGTCGCCTGGTTTCCAACCGTATTATTGGAAGTATACTAGTATCTATCAAGCATTGCTCTATTGCCAAGAACATGAAGAGACTCATTACCTTGAGAAATTTAACGATCTTTCTTTTATTCGTTGGCATCCGTTGTCGATGGATGTGCTTCCTTCCGATTTATCGAAGGCAAAAGGGATTGCAGCTATGCTGCAACACTTGAAACTATCCCCTGATGACGCGGTAGCATTCGGAGACGGTTTAAACGATAAAGAAATGCTTTCTTATGTTGGAATGGGCATTGCGATGGGAAACGCCCATGAAGAGGTAAAGCCTTTTGCTGATTTCACGACCAAGCACGTGAATGATGGGGGTATTCGATACGGGCTGGAGTATTTAGAGCTGATTTAACGGTACGATGAGTTCAATCGGTGTGTATTTCTTACCATTTTATAGGGGAATATTGAACGGTTTTTTGTAAGACGCTATACATTGCCCTCAAAAGAAGCAATTTTTTTCAGAAGAAAAGGGTTCAAACTAAAAAATACTTACAGTTTAAAGCAGAATTCGATCTAGTTTTTAAAATGACGGCTTGTCGACAAAGTCAAAATTGCTTGACAGTCTGCAAGCCTTTTATTATTGGTTAATTCACAATGAATAAAAGTTTTATCTTAAACGTGTCATTGCTTCTTTATAAGAATCATGATGTTGTTTTCCATTAGGCTATTCAATAGACAAGACGTTTCAATAATAAGAGGGAAGACATTTTTTCTATTGTCTTTACGTTTGTATGCGTCTTAAATTGCAATATTAAATGCAACAAGTATTGAAAGACCAGATAACCCATGATTAAGTAGAATCGGGACACTCTGCGCGACTTGACGTGGAGTGGTGGGCATGGTAGCCTGGTTGGCCCAGCCAGTACCGTATACCTGGCTTCATGGCTGGTAGCCATGCCCGCAGAGGCTCTTTGTCAAGTTGCTAAAAACCAACCCTTTGGGTTAGCTGGCTTAAGGTTAAGAAGCTAAGCCAGCTAACTCTATTTGGAAACACTCCTCAGGTGTACGATAATTGAGGATCTTCCTTGGAAGATGGTTACACCAATTTTCAACATAGGTAATGGTTTCGTCTGCCACAGAGGAAATGGGTCTCCCCTTTGGTATGAAGCGCCTAATAAGGCCATTATGACGCTCGTTGGTTCCTCGTTCACAGGATGTGTAAGGGTGTGTAAAATAAACCTCTGTTAGATCTTTTTCAACACTAAGGCCGAGGTCAGCAAATTCAGAACCGTTATCAGCCGTAATGGTTTTAAACACTTTAGAGAACCGATTACCATAAGACACTTTCAACTGAGATATGACTTCTGAAACGGATAGACTATCCTTGGCTGTCACTCTCAAAATTATTTCTTTACGGGTTTTGCGCTCAGTAAGAGTCAATAAGGCCTGATCTTTAGTCTTCTTGCCTATAACCGTATCAATTTCCCAGTGACCAAACTCTTGGCGTTCATTGACTTCAATTGGTCGCTCATCGATACTGCGTCCTAAGATCTTCTTATTCTTCCGGTTACGTTTTTTCTTGGTGTTCAGGGTAATTTTCATAGGTAGGTCAATGTTTTTAACGCCTATAAGTCCTAGATCAATATAGTTATAAAGGGTCTTGGTGCAAACCATTTTGTCTTTGAATTTCCCATCACGTTTGGCTCTCCCACATACCGCATCAGGAGACCATTTCTTATCAAGGATCTGAGTTTCGGCATACTTAATAAACTCGATGGCATCGTCTAGTTTTAGCTTGCGGCCACAGGCTTTCCTGTTTCTCTCATAGAGAAGTTGACCTGTGTCTGGAAAATAGACATGAACAATTTTCCCGTTGCTTTTTCTTTGTGGCACTGTACCTCTTCTTAACTCACGGGAGATGGTGCTTTTGTGACAACCAACATAATCTGCAATCTCCTGTTGAGTCTTACCAGCAGCGTGTAAGGCCGCAATTTTCCCACGGTCATAAGCCGTTAAGTGTTTGAAATGCCGAGCTCCTATGGTAGAATTAGTAATTGCCATAGATAAATCCTCCGTATCGATATTGTTTTAGTCGACTTAATCATACGTGGTTTATCTATGGTTTTTCATTTTTTATGCTTGTTGCATTTGATTATACAACTAGCCCGTTTGTATGCGTAAAAATCTTTCTTGAGAATATATTGTAATGGCAGCAAAGTTCGTTTATAATACGTTATAAATCGTAATCATTACGATTTATAACGAATCTAGTATATCGTAATGATTATAATTATCAATTGATGAATGTTGGATGATGAAAAGACTTATTTTTAAAAGGATGAAAAAAATGGCTAAAAAATCAAAGATCGTAAAAGAAAAAAAACGTCAAGAAATGGTTGAGAAATATGCCGCCTTGCGCAAGGAATTAAAGGAAAAAGGAGATTATGAGGCATTGCGAAAGTTACCGCGTGATTCATCTCCAACGCGATTGAGAAATCGATGCGAAATAACTGGGCGGCCACGTGGATACTTAAGAAAATTTAAAATGTCACGCATTGCTTTTCGTGAGTATGCTCATAAAGGTCAGATTCCGGGCGTGAAAAAATCAAGCTGGTAATTTTCTTTGATTCAATGGACTAAGATTTAGAAGTGAAATCATTTTTGCAATCATTTTTGCAATGAATAATCGTGTTCTTTTCTTTTTCAAGAAAGTAAAAGAATAAAGAATAGAACTTTTACTTGACTACACTGTAATTCTAATAGTATTATTCTAACACGACAAAATCGTAATCATTTTGATTTGCGAATATCCATTCCATTTAGATAAATCGATAAAAAAGGAGAAAAGAGGATGAAACGCTTCCGATTCAAGGTTTTCTTGGCATTGCTGATGTGTTCATTAGCGATTGCAGGATGTAGCAACGATGAAAGCCAATCTAATTCGAAAGATTCTAAGCTACATATTGCGACTACATTCTACCCTATGTATGAATTTACGAAAAACATTACAAAAGACAAAGCGCAAGTAGATCTTTTAATTCCTGCCAATGTTGAGCCGCATGATTGGGACCCATCTCCTAAAGATATCGAAAAAATTCAAAAATCAGACCTGCTGATTTATAACAGCCCTGAGCTGGAAACATGGGCTCCTGATCTCCAAAAAAGTATAAATAATGTAAAATTTGTGAATGCTAGTAAAGGGATTTCTTTGATAAAAGGGGCTAAAGAGGAAGAAGAAGGAGATAAAGGATCTCATTTAGATCCTCACGTATGGCTGGATCCGGTATTAGCTCAAAAAGAAGTGGAAAACATTACGAAAGCCATTATGGCAAAAGATCCTGAACATAAAGCCTATTACGAAAAAAACAGTCAAGAATACATTCAGCAACTGAAACAACTTGATCATTTATACCGCACGACACTTGAAAAAGCACCAAAAAAGGAATTTATTACACAACATACTGCTTTTAGTTATTTAGCTAAAGAGTACGGGTTGAAACAAGTTCCCATTTCGGGACTTACTCCTGAACAAGAGCCTAGTCCGGCACGATTAGCGGAACTCAAAAAATTTGCCAAGAAGCATCAGGTGAAAATCATTTATTTTGAAGAGATTGCTTCACCTAAAGTAGCTCAGACTTTGGCGAATGAGGTAGGTGCGAAAACGGAGGTATTAAGTCCTTTAGAAGGTTTAACCAAAGAAGAGCAAGATAAAGGTCTTAATTATGTGAAAATCATGAAAAGAAATCTAGACTCTTTGAAAAAATCATTAATGAATCCATAATTTTGTGCAGAAGTCATTAATTTTATAAGTGTGCGTCTTTGAAAAATAGGCGCCCACTTTTTATTTGTTCTATAGGAAAGGGGGAGAAGCTGTTGAAATTAGTATCTTTAGATCATGTTGTTTTTGGATATTCGCATACTCCCATTTTAAACGGAGTGTCCTTTGAGATTCATAGCGGGGAATTTGTAGGAATTACAGGACCAAATGGAGCTTCTAAATCAACGATGCTGCGTGTGATGCTAGGTTTGCTAAAGCCTTGGGAAGGAACGGTTACCATCAGCAAACAAAATATTCAAGGAAAACGATTAACCATCGGATATGTGCCTCAACAAATCGCCTCTTTTAATGTTGGTTTTCCAAGCACCGTATTAGAGTTAGTTCAATCGGGAAGGTTTCGACGTGGGAAGTGGTTAAAGAAATTGAGTCAAACCGATCATAAAAAAGTAGAAAATGCGTTAAAAATGGTGGGAATGTGGGAATTTCGCCATCATAAAATCGGGGATTTATCAGGTGGTCAAAAACAAAAAATTTGTATTGCACGAGTATTGGCGTCTGATCCGGATTTACTCGTATTGGATGAACCTACAACAGGAATGGACTATGAAAGCCGGCAAGGTTTTTATAAATTTATGCATCACCAAGTCAAACAACATCATCGCACGGTCATTATGGTGACTCATGAGCAGAATGAAGTAGAACCGTATTTAGATAAAATCATCCATTTAGAAAGGGGAGAGCAAGGCGGATGGAAATGTTTAACCTGGAATTCATGCAACGGGCGTTTTGGGCTGGCGGATTAATTGCCATTATCGCTCCAATGCTCGGAGTTTTCCTTGTTTTAAGGAGACAAGCTTTAATGGCTGATACATTATCTCATATTTCTCTAGCCGGGGTAGCCATTGGATATTTCATCCATTCGCCTATTATACTGTCCAGTATTTTAGTCGTTATCGCAGGAGCCATTGGAATTGAATATATGAGGAGGGCGTATCGAACCTACTCAGAAGTATCCATCGCTATTTTAATGGCAGCAGGTTTGTCATTCGCTTTGTTCCTGTTAAGCTTGACAGAAGGCGGAATGACCACAAATATTGAACAATATTTGTTTGGCTCGATTGTGACCATTACGGATCGGCAGTTATATGAAATGATAGGAGTCACAATACTCTTGTTGCTTTATTTTCTTTTTTTAAGAAGGCCTTTATATTTGCTTACATTCGATGAAGATACTGCTTTCACCAGTGGGGTGAATACGAACCTTTTATCGCTGTCTTTTAGCGTCATGACAGGATTGTGCATTTCAATTATTATCCCCATGGTTGGAGTGCTTCTAGTCTCAGCACTATTGGTTCTGCCCGCTGCTTTTGCTATCAGAATGGCAAAGGGATTTAAAATGGTGTTCATCACAGCGATTGCAGTAGCAGGAATCAGCATCTTTTCCGGACTTATTTCATCCTATAAGCTGGGGACTCCACCCGGGGCGACGATTACATTATTGCTTGTTGTCATTTTATTGGTTGGATTTGTGATTCAAAAATTATTATTACAAATAAAGAGATTCATAACACATCAACCTAAAAATATGGATTCCTGATATTCCTAGAACAAAATGAATTCATTAGGCTCTTTCCAACTTTTTCTGTTCAAATATTTGAAAGATCAAGTATGGTATGTGTCAAGGAGCTTAAGCAAGAACTCTTGCTTAAGCTTTTATACTTTATGCTCGCATTCTGCCTGGCTATCTCTTTTGAAAGATATTAGTTATAAAGATGCAGATAACAAAACCTCCGTTTGATTAGAAAGATGGAAGAAGCCCGATAGGTTTAACTTAATCTTGTTTAATATTTTCTGAAAAAACAAAATATTTTATAGAGCATTTTGCAAAATTAGATTTTTTGGATAAAAGTACTGTAGATGAGCAAATTCGCTAACATAAATTTACAACCAAACAAAAAAGAAGACATGAACCCGATTCCTTGGTTAGAATAGATGTGCCACAACTACTCACAAGGGGGTTCATGTCTCATGAATAGATTAGCACATCACCTAGGAATCCACAAGTTTTTGACGATGTTGGGGTTGGCACTTTATTTCTCAAAACCTGTCATGAAGCATCTCGTTCATATCGTGGATGCGATGATTACAAAGGGCTTTTCGGGAACACTGACCGATCTACATCACGGGAGTTTTCATCCGAACCATCGCACGACACTCAGCCATTTTTTCACGAAAAGCCCATGGGAAGAAGAGACGTTGCTTCGCAAACTCCAGCAGTGGGTGCTTCATCGTGTCGAACGCAGCTCGAAACGAGAGAATCAACCCATTTTTGTTTCGATCGATGATACGATTTGCCAAAAAACGAAGCCCTCGTCACGGGCAACACACGCCATTCAAGGGTGTGATTGGCACTATTCTCACGCAGAGAAAAAGTCGATCTGGGGACATTCTCTCGTTTGGCTCATGGTTCATACGATGACCCAAGCGTTTCCTTTTGCCTTTCGCCTCTACGACAAGACGGCGGGGAAAAGCAAAGGGGAACTCGCGATCGAGATGCTTTCTTCGTTGGATGTGAGTCGACCCGTTTATGTGCTCATGGACTCTTGGTATCCATCGAAAACCCTCGTGGGAGCCTGCTTGAAAAAAGGGTTCCACGTCATCGCGATGCTCAAGACGAATCGGATTCTCTATCCAAAAGGGACGGCCATTCAAGCAAAGGAATTTGCCAAATCTATGGAGCCACGGGATACCCGCCTCGTCACGGTGGGAAAAGAGCGTTATCGGGTGTATCGCTACGAAGGTGCTCTGAACGGTCTCAAGGATGCCGTGGTGCTGCTCGCATGGAAAGCCGATCAGCCGATGACACCGAAACATCTTCATTGCGTCTTGAGCACCGATCGCGAGCTAAGCGATGAAGACATCTTGTGCTACTATGCCGAGCGTTGGTCGATCGAATGTTTTTTCCGTCAAGCGAAAGACCAGCTGAAACTCGATGGATACCGCGTTCGCGGGCGTCGGGCGGTGAAACGGTATTGGATCTTGGTGCAACTTGCGTATGTGTACAGCATGTTCGAGTCGAACAGTGATGTTTCGGATGGGCTCGATCTCCTGCGCAAGAGAAAAGGACATAGCCTCGTGGAGTTCATTTATCGTGCAGCAAAACAAAATATTCCCATTGATGCCGTGAAAAAACAGCTCCACGTGGCATAAGGGGTACCCCGTTTGTCTCTTTTTCGTATGGTAATCATTGTTAATAAAAATGCTCATCTACAGTAAAAGTATAAAAAATAAAGCACTCGACAAATAGCTACCAGCATGTTATTTTACAAAATATTACAATAATCTTGTTTTCGGGCATACCTACAGAATTTTTCACATTGAATTTTTTTAAGCGGCTTTCTTCCCTTTATTTTCCTTTGCCATCGCTAGCGCTGAAACAAGTAATACAATAGCGTTCAGGTAAATATGGGTCTTTACTTTTTCAATTCCCCATACATGTAGGGAGTTCGCCGTAAGGTAGCTTTTCATTCTTGAATTACAGCGTTCTACACTTGTCCTCTCGTTGTAAAGCTCTTTCCAACGTTTTGTATCACGGTGCGGATTGGAATATCGGCGCACATCCTTTTTGATGTCGACTTTTACCACCATTCCATAGTTGGAAGATGAACAGGCTGCCATTCCTAATGGGCAATCCACTTTGCCGGTTGCGTGAGGACATCTGAACTTGAGCTGGTCCTTATCAGCTCCCCAATAAGTCATTTCATAACCCATGGAACAACGCGGAGTTCCATTGGAAGAAATCCCTTCAGGAGGCTCTTTTTCGTTGCGCAAATTGAGCGGGATAATGGCTTGCGCTCCAATGTTTTTGGCTGATTCATAGTTTTTTAGTTGGTCATATCCGCCATCCATGATCAGAAATTCAATTTTGGATTTGGTACGCTCTGCCACTTGCTCTATTCATTCTGGTGCGACTTCTCCATCGTTCACATGGGCAGGGGTTACTTTTATGGCCATTGGCAGTTCGCTTGCGGTATCGACTGAAAGATGCATCTTATAGCCAAACCAGGTAATTTTATTGCCGAAGGAATCATATTTTGCGCCCCAATTGGCATTACCCGTTTGTTCACTACGCTTTTTGGGCTGTTTCTTTTCATAGGCATCAATGGCGGCACTGTCGATGGCCTGGTGGCTGCCGTCAATTATTCCTTCCTCCTGAGCTAACTGTACCAAGTCAAGGAAGATCTTTTCAGCCAGCTTTTTTTTGGTAAGTGCCGCAAAAACCCGGCTGAGAGTGGAGATAGACGGTGCGGGGCGATCAATCGATAAACCGCATTGATAACGGAAACGAAGGTCTTTATCCAATCGATGATGAAGGGCGGTAAAGGTGTCGATGCCTTCGAGTGGGGCAGCGATGAGAGCCCTTAGAATCCCTTCTCTGGAATGACCGTCAGCCCCTCGGGGTGAAGAACTTCTCAACTGTTTAGCATAAGGGCGTAAATCAAGCGAGCTAAAAAAGATAGGTAATTTCTCTTTTGACTCTAATTTTTGCAGTTCTTCAAAGGAAAATAGGCTTTCTTGTAGAATATACAAAGTGACTTCCTCCTTTTGAATTTTTGTGGTTTCGTCACTTCAAAAATTCTACATTTTAGGGGTGAAGTCCTTTTTTGTGTCTTTGAAATCCTTATGGCTCTTGAGTCAAAAAATATGCAAAATGCTCATATAGAAATGGCTTTCTTCATTCAATCTTTACATTGTTTTTCATTGATTATTTTCGTTCTGTCAGCCGCAAAAAAGAATATATATAGTAATAGGTTTGGTAAATAGTAATCATTCCGATTTAAAACTGCTTTGGTGAAGACTTTTTCAGTTTAAGAAAGTATTGCGATCAACATCTAATCTAAATGCGATTTAAATCTTTATTGGAAAAGGAGCAGCAAAATGAAAAAACCCGTTTATATCATGAGTGGATTTTTAGGAAGCGGAAAGACTACAGTTCTTCTGAATCTAATGGAAGCATGCAAAAAAAGAAATCAAAAACCGGCTATCATTCTGAACGAACTGGGGTCGGTCAATGTCGAAAGCCATTTATTCGAAGATCAGCGTGTCATTGAAATATTAGACGGATGTATTTGTTGTACCATTCAATCCAATTTTAAAGAAACATTAGATCAGCTAATGAAAGAACGGGAAACGTTTGATGTTTTATTCATTGAAGGAACAGGAGTAGCAAATCCGATTGAATTAATGGAAGTTCTGTTACAGCCAACATATAGTAAAGTATTTGACATTTTCTCCATTATTAGCGTCATTGATGCAGGAAACTTTTTATCCCATCTTAGCATTTTCTCCTCGTCTTCAGAGTTAATTCAGCTTCTGAAAGATCAAGTTCAATGTGCAACTTATATTGTTATGAATAAATTAGACCAAGTGTCTAAAAATAAACTTCATAAAATCGAAGAAAATCTTCATCAATTGGTGTCAGAAGAAGTTCCAATTCACTTTACTACTTTTGGAAAAATTCCTATTAATGAAGTATTTATGAAGCGTTTTACGATCAATCATTTGTCTCATGACAGAAAAGGTGATGTTCATGAACACGTTCATCATCATGCATTCATTGAAGCAGTGAGAATTGAAAATGTGTCTGCTGCATCTAAAAAAACGTTGGTGAAATGGCTGAACTCTCTTCCCGATGAGTTGTATCGCGCCAAAGGAATTGTCAGATTAGAGGGGAAAGAAGATTTCTATCAAGTACAATATTCACCAAAAAACGTGAGAATGTACCCTATTCGTACAAGAAATCAAAATATGATTCCGAGTATGATTTTCATTGGAGAACATTTCGCTATTCAAAAAATAAAAGAACAGTTTGAACATGAGTTCTCTTCATGACCATAACTTTTTGTCATATAGGAAGAGAAGCTATTTGGAGGTTTCTTTTGCCTGAAAAGGTTTTCTTCTAAATGTCGACAAACTCATCTTCTCAAGTTGGGTTTGTCTTTTTTGAGAGGTGGCAAGGGAAACATTTCCATACACCAATATATAAAATTTAAAGGGGTTTTTCCGTCCGTTGAAATGGGTTGATCGTTTTGCGTCTTTTGCTCTATTCCTTGGGGAAAAGCTATGTTTGATTTGATAGGGAATCTTCTATTAGTTTCTGTCATTTTTTATCCGATTTTTCATAGACTATTAAAAAAGTGATCAAGATTGGCGGAGGAAAAACAATGATCGTTTCCTATTTGTACACTTTCGTAAGAAATATTATTGGTTTTTTGTTATTTATTTGTCTGATCTATTTGTTTATTCATGACCCATCCAAAATCGACATTGCCTTGCCGGATTCTATCAAAAATCAAATGACAATTTTTCTGAGTATTTTGTTGGAATCCTTTCCTTTTATTCTTATAGGCGTCTGTTTTTCCGCTTTGATACAAATTTTTATTCCTGAAAAGGTCATCCAAAGGATATTTCATAAACGAGGACTTTTCATGTTATTGCCGGCTGCACTATTAGGTCTAGTATTTCCAATATGCGAATGTGCCATCATCCCGGTCATTCGGCGATTCATTCAGAAGGGGATGCCGCCGTATATCGGAGTCACGATTTTAACGGCAGTTCCTATTATAAATCCGATTGTTTTCTTTTCTACCTATTATGCTTTTCAAGGTCAACGAGAAATCGTATACCTACGAATGGGACTGGCTTTTTTCATTTCCATTGTCCTTGGCATTTTGATGTTTATCTGTTTTCGCCGCTACAACCCTATAAGAAATAGGAGAGAGGTAGTCGTACAAGGGGAGGAAAAGATAGAGGATTATCCTAATAAAGGAAAACAGTTTTTATATCATGCAATAGATGAGTTTTTTGAAACAAGCAAATATGTGATCATTGGATCTTTATGCGTCGTCATTTTTCAATCTTTCGTGAAAAGAGATTGGCTGTTATCGTTGAGCCACCATGATCATGCGTCTCCTATTATCATGATGGGAATGGCCTATCTTCTCTCTATTTGTTCAGAGTCTGATGCCTTTGTAGCCAAAACGTTTGTGAATACATTTTCTTATAGTTCGATTCTGGCCTTTTTAGTATTTGGACCGATGTTAGATTTGAAGAATACTCTGATGTTATTTTCTTACTTTAAAACACCGTTTGTTTTGACTCTCATTCTGTTTATGGTTGCAGTGGTTTATCTTTCCGTTCTTTATTTACAAACAGCGTATTTATAGGGGAGAGAAGGAGCTTGAAAAACGTTTTTAGCGAAAGATTTCATGCTTATCTTCGAGGACTGATTTTAATAGGATTTGCTTTGTTATGGCTGAAATTGTTATTAACCGATCAAATATTGAATTATATTTCTCCGAGGATGTTACCTTTAATCTCATGTTCCATCTTATTATTTTTAATTTTAGGCATTATTCAAATTGTACGAAGCACTTCTGATGAAGAGACAAATTATCATTGCCAGTGTGGTATAGATCATCAAGAAAATTCTTCGTTTGCCCAAAATATCGGTCTGTATTCCATGATGTTTTTTCCTCTTCTTATAGGATTTATTTTTTCAAACCATGTTATGGAAAGCTCCGCTGTGAAGAATAAAGGCATCCAATATAGCTTGGTGAAGCAAAAAGATGATTCAAAAAATCTTTCCGGCAGCAGCAGTGCCCATTCTGCAAAGAACGAGAGTGGGGATATAAACGGTTCAAACGATGGATCAGCAGGAAAAAGGACAATCGTTGTAAATGATGCCCATTATGTTGACACCCTCAGTATGATCGATGAGAACCTAGATCATATGATAGGGAGAAAAGTGGAAATAACAGGATTTGTGTATCGCGAAGAACAATTTCGTCCCAATCAATTAGTGGTTGCCCGGTTTGTTGTTTCTTGCTGCATAGCCGATGCTTCTGTCTATGGATTATTGGTAGAGGGAGACAATCTGGCCAACTATAAAAAAGATACATGGGTCAAAGTAACCGGTATTTTATCTAAAGTGAATTATCAAAATAATATACTGCCTAAGTTAAAGTTAGAAGATATTCACGTTGTTCCCCGACCGAAAAATCCTTATGTTTACGAAACATATAAGCAAATTGAATAATTTTTCCATGTTATGGTGGTTTTAGGTTCAAATTCTAATCCATGTTATACATCATGATAAGACCATTCAGGAGTTGGTATGGGCAATAGGTGCTCTGCAGCGAATTTGCTTCCCCATTGTTTTGTCTTATTTTGTTCAGTACTTTAGCCTCATCGTAAAATCAATCCGCTTTTTCATGGAATTTTGAATTTTGATATAATGAATCACATCATTCCATCTTTTCGATGAGTCCGTAAGCACTATTTGTATGAAAAGCGGAAATGAAAGTATATCCACCGAAATTTGTCATTCTATCAAAATGACTGGACCATCTTTTAATCAGGGAAGAGTCATGTAAAAATCGTACCGCACGCAACCCCATTCTTTATTGCTTGCTTCAGGTCGATTCAAGTATAGAGAAAAGAAGAGGGTTGCGTGTTTTCTTTTTACCGAGATATAGATCCGTTTGAAAATAGATTTTCCGAAAGCAAAGGAAGAAATGCCGCAAAACGGGAACAGCTTCTGGTGACGGATTGATGACTTTCCTATAGATGAAAGAAAATTATTTTAAGCCTGTATTGGCTTTGACCGTCACTTCAGCGAATTTTTTGTCATCTCGTTTTGGCGACAAAACGGTACCTAAATAAGCTCCTAAAAATCCGATTGGCACGGATATGATGGCAGGATTGGTTAATGAAATAAGCGGTTTTCCGACTATAATCGCGGCGCCTGGTTCCGGAGCGATCACGTTTGGACTTATGATGACGAGTATAAGGGATGAAGCCAGACCGGAAAGCATTCCTGTAATGGCTCCTGCCGTATTAAACTTTTTCCAGTAAATCGTAAATAGAATGACGGGCAAGTTGGCGCTGGCTGCCACACAAAATGCTAATGAAACGAGAAAGGCCACATTCATTTTTTGGGCAAATAAAGCTAAAATGATGGATAATGCAGCGACGGAAATACAAGAATAACGAGCAGCTGACACTTGTTGTTTTTCCGTTATGTTTCCTTTTTTGATAATCTGCCCGTAAATATCATGTGCAAAAGCGGAAGCCCCCGATAAAACGAGCCCGGCTACAACCGCTAAAATCGTTGCAAAAGCGACGGCAGATACGAAAGACATGAGGAAGTCTCCGCCCAACACTTGCGCCAGCAACGGAGCGGCCATATTCCCTGCTGCGTTCGCTTGAATGATTTTTTCGGACCCGACAAAGGCAGCGGCGCCGAAGCCCAGAAAGATGGTCAAAATGTAAAACAATCCCACGACCCAAGTGGCCACAGCGACAGAACTGCGGGCCGTTTTTGCGTCCTTTACGGTGAAGAAGCGCATTAAAATATGAGGAAGGCCTGCTGTTCCAAGTACTAATGCCAGCGTAATCGAAATCGTATCGATCGGATCTTTATATTTAATTCCCGGATGCAAAAAGTTTTCGCCATGAGGTGTAGCGTTTTTTACTTCAGTAAACATATTGAATAGGTTAAAATGAAATTTCATTAAAACTAAGAAAGAAATAATGACCGTTCCAAGCATTAACAAGGCGGCTTTAATGATTTGCACCCAGCTTGTGGCGGTCATTCCGCCGAACAGTACGTAAATTGTCATCATGATGCCGACAATTAAAACGGCGATCCAATAATCAATGCCGAGCAATAATTGGATGAGTGCTCCCGCCCCGACAAGTTGGGCGATCATATAAAAGATCACGATGGCAATAGTGTTGATGGCGGCAACCGCGCGGATTTTCTTTTGGTTGAACCTAGCGGTAATCATGTCTGCCAAAGTATATTTTCCAAGGTTTCTCAATGGCTCCGCCACGATGTACAGAACAACTAAATAGGCAACAAGATAGCCAATACTGTAGAAAAACCCGTCAAATCCGTTTAAGGCAATCGCTCCGGCAATTCCCAAAAAGGATGCGGCAGACAAGTAGTCGCCCGCAATCGCCAAACCGTTTTGCCAGCCGTTGAGTCCGCCGCCGGCTGTATAAAACTCGCTAGCCGTTTTGGTTCTCTTCGCTGCCCAGTACGTAATCACAAGGGTAATGCCTACAATAATAACAAATAAAATAAATGCCGTTATACTCATACGTTACTCCCCTTGTTTTTATATTCTTCCAAAATGTTTCCTGCCATATCATCGAATTTGTTTGCCTTTTTGACATATACCGTACAAAGCGTCCAAGTCATGATAAATTGGGCAAAGGCGAAAATCCAAGCCCAAGAAATATCGCCGATGGCATAGTGGTTTAACATTTTAGTAAATGAGGTTAGAAAAGGAAGCGCAAAGTAAAAAACGAGAAAGAATACTGTGAGTGGTACAAGAAATTTTCTTTTTGATTTAACAAGATGTTGAAATGGTTCGCTGGCAGCGATTTTTTCGTAGTCGATCGTTGTGCTTTCCAACGGGGATGATGATTGCAACTCTTTGTTTTCCATATTCGTCACTCCTTTATAAATGATTCAGTTCTGAAATCGTTTACATATATCAGAACCATGAGTTTATTTTAAAAAAACAATGGTCCATACGCAATATATTTTTAGAAAATTTTGATAATTTAAGTGGGTATTATCATTCTCAGCCGCTATGCTTTAAATTTTCTGGGGCAAGGAGTACTTTAGTAAACCAACTCATGGATTGGAGAAAAACTCAACGAGGCCTTTTATATGATAAGGAAACCTTTTTGACATTTCTTGTATGCATCACAAAATAATGAGGACAAAAAATAAGTATCGATAACCGAAAAACGGCGAATCATAACCATTAGGGAGGGATACTAATATGGCTCAAGATGTTCTTTGTGAAGTTCATAATTGTATATATTGGAGCAATGGAAACAAATGCAGTGCAGATACTATTTATGTGGTCAGTCACAAAGGAAAACAGGCATCGAGTACTGAAGAAACAGATTGTAAAACATTTAGACCAGAAGCTTAATTCGCTAAGGGGTAGCCAATATTTGGTTACCCTTTATTGTTTTTAGATGATTTACATTCGAATTTGAATCATTCATTTCTTATTTTATGGCTTTTATCCCAAGCATATGGGATTCATTTGTAGGTACTTTGTCATTCGTTCTATTAATGGATGACGGGTCAGTTTTTTGTTTTGAATTTGATCTTGAAAACAGCAAAAACTGGGGAAAAATTTTAAGGGTTGAAAACCTTTTTAAAGGGTGTGGGGAGAGTTATACCGTTTTTTCTAATTTAGGAAAAAATTATCATTTTTTCAAAAAGATATTGACTATGATAATCATTATCAATTAAGATAATACTTGCAATCGATAATGAAAATCATTCTCAATATATGAATTGAAACCCCCTCTTTCTGTTATGAATGGAGAATGAGAAAAATAAAGGAGTGGTGAAGGATGAAAGCACCTGTTTTTGCACATATAGGAAATCAAGACCTATTGGCGATGCAAGAAAAAAGAGAATCGAATGCCAGGTCATATCCAAGAAGGCTCCCTCTTGCGATTAAAAGAGCTGAAGGCATTTATATAACAGATATGAATGGCAAGCAGTACATTGATTGTTTGGCAGGTGCGGGTACGCTGGCATTGGGTCACAATCATGAAGTGATACGAGAAGCCATTGAAAAAGTCCTGCAAGCGTATGTGCCATTGCATACGCTTGACCTAACCACACCAATTAAAGAAGCCTTTATTGATGAACTATTTGCTTCTTTACCTTCTTCGTTTGCTGAAAAGTCAAAAATCCATTTTTGTGGACCAACGGGAGCTGATGCAGTCGAAGCTGCTTTGAAACTGGTGAAAACAGCAACGGGAAATCGAACGATATTATCATTTCAAGGAGGGTATCACGGTTCGACTCATGGAACGTTAAGCATCTCCGGAACGACAAACCCGAAAAAGAGGATTCACGCGCTTGTTCCTGATACCCATTTTCTTCCTTATCCGTATGCCTATCGCTGCCCGTTTGGTATAGGAGCAGAAGGACACCGTATCAGCAGCACATACATTGAATATTTATTAGACGATCCAGAAAGTGGAATCGTTTCTCCGGCAGGAATTATTGTGGAAGTGGTTCAAGGAGAGGGAGGTTCGATTCCAGCCCCGATCGAATGGCTCAGAGAACTTCGGCGAATCACTAAAGAACGTAATATTCCTCTTATCATCGATGAAGTGCAAACGGGGATCGGTCGAACAGGAAAAATGTTTGCTTTTGAACATGCAGGAATCGAACCGGACGTTCTTGTTTTATCCAAAGCCATCGGAGGAAGTTTGCCTTTATCCGTCGTTCTTTATGACAGAAGTCTTGATCAATGGGAGCCGGGAGCCCATATTGGAACGTTTCGCGGAAACCAAATGGCAATGGCAACGGGAAAAGCCACTATACAGTTTGTGAAAGAACATCACTTGCCAGAGCATGCTCATGAATTAGGACAATATGCCATGGGGCAATTAAAACAAATGCAAAAACAAGTTTCTTCCATCGGTGATGTAAGAGGCAGGGGTCTTATGATCGGGATTGAAATCATTGATCCGACCAAACAGCCAAATGCGATCGGAAGTTACCCTGCCCATCCAGAGCTTGCCAAGAAGATTCAGCAAGAATGTTTTAACCGCGGGTTGATTTTGGAAGTTGGGGGTCGTTTCAGCTCCGTCATTCGACTGTTGCCGCCGTTAATTATTTCAAAAGAACAAATCGGTGATGTGTTGCAGCGGTTTTATGAAGCCGTAATAAATGCTGAATCTTATTTTGGATTGCGCTAGAAGGTGATGGGCATGAATTCCAATTTTCAAAAATGGTTTCTTCATCCTGACGGTAAAAGCGAGAAAACCTATCGCTTACTCATGGATGAGATCATGACATTAATATGTGAACAAACGAAAAAGGCGAAAAAGCCGTTTTCCGGGACAAGCTGTTTGGAGATAGAGGAAAAAGTGAAGGAGGCGCTCCACATTCCAATCGCCGGCCAAGAAGTAGCGAAAGTGATGGCGGAAATTCAAGACGTTATTGTGGGAGATTCGTTATGGATTTCCCATCCTTCCGCTATGGCCCACCTGCATTGTCCCCCTTTGCTTCCATCGATTGCGGCAGAAACGATGATTGGAGCGTTAAATCAGTCGATGGATTCATGGGATCAAAGCCCCTCTGCCACCTACGTGGAAGAGGCGCTTGTGAAATTCTTTGCTCGAAAAATTGGCTATTCTCATGAAGCTGATGGTGTGTTTACAAGCGGGGGCACTCAATCTAATTATATGGGATTGCTGCTTGCTCGGAATAAAGCATGTGAAACGTACTTCAAGGTGAATGCCCATCAAAAAGGTTTGCCATATGAAGCAAACAAGTTGCGCATCCTTTGCTCGGAGCATGCTCATTTTACTGTGCAGCAGTCGGCCGCACAGCTTGGATTGGGAGCGAATGCCGTAGTGACAGTATCGACAGATGATCAGCAGAAGCTGTTCATAGATGATGCGATGGACAAACTGAAAAAGCTTCGTCGAGAAGGATTGATTCCTTTTATGATAGTAGCGACAGCAGGGACAACAGATTTTGGAAGCATTGATAGTATAAGTGAGACGGCACGATTGGCAAAGGACGAAGGATTATGGCTTCATGTCGATGCCGCCTATGGCGGAGCGCTTCTCTTTTCTCATCAATATCGGTCTTTATTAGATGGATTGCATTTGGCTGATTCGATCACCATCGATTTTCATAAGTTATACTATCAATCCATCAGCTGCGGTGCTTTTTTTGTGAAAAATAATCAAAATTTTCACCGTATTGCTTATCATGCGGATTATTTGAATCCTGAGGAAGATCAGGAAAAAGGGATGATCCACCTTGTTGAAAAAAGTGTTCAGACAACGAGGCGTTTCGACGCTTTGAAATTATGGATGACTTTCAAATTATTAGGGACCGATCTCTTGGGGCAGATGATTGATTATACGATTGATTTAGCGAAAGAAACGGCATCGCTCATGAAAAAAGATCCTTGTTTTGAAGTGCCGGTATATCCGGAAATGAATGCGATTCTGTTCCGCTATTTACCGTCACGTACGGAAGACCGAAAGTATGTGGATGAAATGAACCGTAAGATGCAGCAAGCCCTTTACGAAAACGGCGAGTTCATTATAGCCAAAACAAGACAGGATGGAAAAGTATATTTAAAATGCACGATGCTTAATCCGCTTAATACGATCGATCATATGAAGAAACATATAGAACGGATGAAGAGATTGGGAGAAAAAATAGAGAAAGAGCAAGGAGAGAAAAGGCATGAATATTCCATTCATTACGAGCCACATTACGATGCAAAACTTAATTAATTGTTATGTAAAAGAGACGGGAAGAGGGGAATGGAAGCATCCGGATGACATTCCTGTTCAAGTCCAAATACCAGATGTTCCCTATGTATTAGTACTTTCTTTTGATCAGCAGTCTGTTACAGTATATGTTCCTGTTCAGTATAAGTCGCCAACAGGCCGCCACCTCTATTCATCTCCTATTTATTATCAATTGATAGATGGGGAAATGGAAGAACTCGACTATGTCACATTGGCTTTGTTGATTCAAAAAGAATGCAGACTCGAATCGGACAAGCTCATTCATTCAGACGAACTGATCCTTCGTATCCTTTTAAGCTATCAGAATATGAAAACCATTCTTGCAGAAAGAAAGGAGGATATAGAAGAATGCTATCAAAAAGAAAAAAACTACCTCCAATCGGAACAGTCATTGATCGTCGGACACCAGCTCCATCCGACGCCGAAAAGCCGACAAGGAATCGATGAAGATGAAGAGCATATCTTTGCTCCTGAACGAAAAGGAGCTTTTCAGCTTCATTATTTTCGAATTGTGAATGAACTGGTAGAAGAAGATTCTGTGTTGGCAAAAAAGGCATCCACTCTTATTAAAGAAGAACTGTTGTATGATCCTTTGGTTTCAAAAGCTTTTAAAGAAAAATATTGTCAGAAAGATGGTTTTTCTCTTATACCAGTTCACCCGCTTCAGGCAAGGAAGCTTTTGGGGAATGAATATGTGTGTGACCTGATCCAATCAGGGAAAATGGCTTATCTTGGACCTCATGGAAGAAAATATTATCCAACTTCTTCCGTACGGACTGTATACCACCCAGAGGCAAAGTTCATGTATAAATTTTCGATTCCGGTGAAAATCACCAATTCGTTGCGTGTTAATAAGCGAAAAGAGCTGCATCGCGGGGTGGAAGTGAGTCGTTTGCTTCACGGAGAGATTCGTGAACAATTACAAGAACAGCACCCTTCATTTCGCATTATTGAAGATCCTGCTTATATTTCGTTAAAATCCGATTCTTATGAAACTGGATTTGAAGTCGTCATTCGTGATAATCCATTTCAAGAAGGAAATGAACTTCGGACTACTTTATTAGCGGCGTTATGTCAAGACCATATTACAGGAGGACGTTCCCATCTAACCAACATCATTTTGGACATTGCACACCGAGAAGGGACTTCCGTTGCGGAAGTGAGCGAGGAGTGGTTTGCTCGTTATTTAGAGATCAGTTTGCGGCCTCTTTACTGGTTATACGAAACGTATGGGATTGCCTTAGAAGCCCATCAGCAAAACTCCATCGTCAATCTGGACGAAGAAGGTTATCCATCCACTTTCTATTATCGCGATAACCAAGGCTATTATTTTATGAGATCAAAAGCGGAAGCTCTTAAAGAACTGGTTGGCACTTTAAACGAAAAAAGCGACACAGTATGCGACGATGCTATTGCAAAGGAGCGTTTTTGCTACTACGTATTGTTTAATCATTTATTTGGTTTAATCAACGCGTTCGGAGTGAACCGTTTAATAGATGAAAACCGTTTGTTGATCATGGTTAAAGAAGAGTTGAATCAATTAAAAGCTCAACTGGGTGATCGTACGAATTTGATAGAATCTCTGCTAACGGAAAGAGAGCTGCCGAGCAAGGGGAACTTACTGACAAGAGTGCATGATATGGACGAGCTTGTAGGGTCTCTTGCATCGCAATCCGTTTATGTTCGAGTACCTAATCCAATCGTTGCTGCGGTGGGTGAATGGCATGAAGTGTAATATCATGGCTCAACAGAGCTATCCATTTGAAAGGTACGATCCCGTCATTCAAAAAAAGATTACATTTCGGCCGGTTCGTTTAGAAGAAGATGTGAGTCGGCTTCATTCATGGATGCATGAGCCGCATGTCATTCCCTTTTGGAACTTAAATATCCCTTTTACCGAGTATAAAGCACATTTACAGAAATTTCTGCATGACGATCATCAAATACTTCTCATTGGAGAAATGGACGGGATTCCAATGAGCTATTGGGAGTCCTACTGGGTGAAGGATGATATTATCGGGAAATATTATCAATTTGATGAATATGATCAAGGCATTCATTTATTGATAGGACCAAAGGAGTTTTTAGGAAAAGGCTACATTTATCCGTTATTGTTAACCATTTTGCATAAAAAATTTCAAGTTCAAGAAACGACTCGCATTGTGGCCGAGCCCGATGTGAGAAATGAAAAAATGATTCATATATTCCAAAAATGCGGTTTTCAGCCCATTAAGGAGGTGGATCTCCCTGATAAAACAGGATTATTTATGATTTGTGAGAGGAAAGGATTTGAAAAAAGATGGACAGATTGGCAAGAGAACAGATTTTAGATGTAATTGGCGTCGGAATCGGTCCTTTTAATCTTGGATTGGCTGCTTTACTGGAAAAAACAGATTGTCGTTCCATATTTTTTGATCGAAAAGATCAATTTGACTGGCATCCGGGAATGTTGTTGGAGGGAACGACTCTGCAGGTACCTTTTATGGCAGATGCCGTAACGATGGTCGATCCAACAAGCCGTTTCAGCTTTCTCAACTATTTACATGAGCATAACAGGTTGTATCGTTTTTACTTTTTTGAAAAATTCCTAATCCCACGTACAGAATACAATCACTATTGTCAATGGGTGGCCAGCCAGCTTCCACAGCTTCAGTTTGGATGTGAAGTAGAGAACATTGAGCAAACAGAAGAAGGATATTATCGAGTGACCGTTTATTGCCAGAAAGAAAAGGAAAGAAAAACGTATCACACGAAACATGTAGTAGTAGGCGTAGGAACGAGACCGTACGTTCCCGATAAGTTTCAAAACGTTCTTGGTGATCGAGTTTTTCATTCTGGTCAGTATTTGACCAAGCGAGATAATATTTTGAACGCGAATTCGATTACGGTGATTGGATCCGGACAGAGTGCAGCGGAGATTTTCCACGACTTATTGTTAAAGCAGCCGGAACATGATTACCAGTTGAATTGGTTTACAAGATCCAAAGGATTTTATCCGATGGAATATTCCAAACTTGGTCTCGAGCATTTTTCGCCAGATTATACACGATATTTCTATAGGCTGCCGAAAGAAAAGAAAAAAGAAGTTTTGAGCAAACAAGCGCTGCTATACAAAGGGATCAGCTTTAAGACCATTGCCGACATTTACGAGTTATTGTATGAACGGACAGTGGGAAATAAAGTGCTGAATGTTCATCTGCAAGCATTAACCGAATTAGTGTCTATAGAAGAGTGGGATCATCTATATCGTTTAACGCTGTACCAACATGAACAAGAAAAGAGTCACCAATTGAATAGTGATGTTGTGATCCTGGCAACGGGATATCATCCTTATATCCCGGATTGTTTGCAAGGAATCAAGCATATCGTGGATTGGGATGAGGACGAACAACTTGTCATTCAGGAAAATTATAAAGTGAAGTTGAACAAGGAAGGGCAAAACCGCATATTCGTTCAAAACGGCGAACTTCATACTCACGGTGTAGGTGCACCTGATTTGGGACTAGGCGCCTTTCGAAATGCAACGATTATCAATCAGTTGGCAGGTAAAGAAATTTACCAAACCTATGAAAAAAATGTGTTTCAACAATTCGGGCTGTAGAAAAAAAGAAATGACGAACAGGGAAAAAGGATTTATTTACAGTTGTCTACTGTTTACGTTGATATCAGAAATGCTGTTATCCCCGTTTTATCCGCAGCTATTTTCCGACTATTTTCAAGTGGATGGGGTGCAAGCGACGAGCTTCTTTATCATTTGCTGTCGCCTTGTTGTGATTGTGATGACACCACTGTGGGCGATGATTTGGAAATTAAGAGATTTTCAGAAATGTATACCGATCTTGTTGACAGCTATGGGAGGGTGCAAAATCCTCCTCCCTATGGGCCATACGTTTCCTTATTTTTTAATCGTTTCACTTATTTTGCTCTGTTTCCAAAGCGGAATTTATTTGTTATATCCGACGCTCGTGGCTGCAAGCAAAAATGAGGAAGAAAAAGTAAGAGCTACGACGACTTATTTATGGATCTTTCATGGGAGTGTGGTCGTATCGGGAATGGCTGGAAGCTTTATGGTGAACCAGCCGTTCCAGTTCGACAGCTATTACGTTTTTGCATTCATAGATTTCGTTTTTGCGATCGCAAGTGGCTTTGTTTTCTCTCGCAATGAAGCGATGAGAAAAAGGGGGTGTGTAAAAAAGAAAGAAGATTCCGTTAAAAGAAAAAGTAGAAGGTGGTCGGTGGAATTTTTAGGATATTTGCTCACTGTCTTTCTCTTTTATATTGGACATAATGCCATACGTCCCTACTTTACGGTTATTCTTGACGACAGATTTGGCCTAACCAAACAAGTATCAAGCTTGTTATATGTATTACCAAGTATTGTGGCGATTGTACTGCAATTTTTATTGCCGAAGCGTTGTCTAAAAACGCATATGAAAGCCATCTTCATTAGCTTAACGGGTATAACCGGGGGATTGCTTATTATCCAATGCTGCCAGAAGCATATGGTTGTTTGTTTTCATTCGAATCTTGTATGGTATGTGTTTTTTTGTAAGTCTGGCGGCATTAGATCTTTTATTTTTCCAAATGGGAATCGGAAAAAAAGCGCCATTGTCTTATAGTATTGTCTCGTCGATGCAAAATGTTTCCCTGCTTTTATCGCCGATGGCTGCTTTGATGATGGTGCAGCATAACGGCTTGGAAGCACCTTTTCTCCTGTGTGGTTTTCTTTTATTGGGTTCGACACTGAGCATAATCTTGAGTTCTATCCATATGGATCCATCATCTTCAAATTCAATGAAAAGGAGAGTTGAACGTCGTGAAAATTTGTGAAACTCCTGTCCATATGATAACAGAAAAAGCTTTTCAAGAAGCCGATCAACGACTTTTAGCCAAAATGATTCAAGAGTTCATGTATGAGGAAATTATAATACCTAAGGTATTCAGTGAGGATGAGTCAGAAGGCATTCGGTATTGCGAATGGAAAGATCAAAAAGGAAATGTTTACTATTTCCAGGCAAAACCTCGCCTATTTGACAGTTATTATGTTTTACCAGAGAGCATCAAAGTGGTAACGAATGAAAAAAGCGATATACCACAGTCTCTTGCTTTTTTGTTAAGTATAAAAGAGGAAGGAAACATGTCAAGTTCTACGGCGGGACATTTAGTAAAAGAGTATTTACATACATTAGTAGCGGATACTCATTTGAAAGAAAGATCCAAGTTATCGCAAGACCTGATTTTATTAGATTATTCGGAATTGGAAGGAGAAATGACGGGGCATCCTTGGATCACATACAATAAAGGCCGTATTGGATTCGGGTATGATGACTATGTCAAATACGCACCGGAGCAAAAGAAAAAGGTCCAGCTGTCATGGATTGCCGTTCATCGAAATATTGGCACTTTTCATTCGGTAGACGGTTTAACTTATCAGCATGTGATCGAACAAGAACTTGGTGAAAAAACCTATCAGCTTTTTCTGAAAAAGCTGGAAGAAGCAGGAGTCAAAGCGAAGGATTATTATTTCATGCCCATACATGCCTGGCAATGGAACAATGTGATTGTGTCTATGTTTGCTGCTGAAATAGCAAGAAAAGAGTTGATTCCGTTAGGAGAAGGAGAAGATGAATATCTGCCTCAACAGTCGATTCGCACTTTTGTGAATGTAACAAGCAAGGAAAAGTTTCATGTGAAGCTGCCGATGAGCATTTTTAATACACTTGTATACAGGGGATTGCCGAGCGAGAGAACGGTGATCGCTCCCAAAGTAACGACGTATATGAAAAATATTCTGGAAAACGATTGGTTTTTAAAGGAAGAATGCCGCCTTGGTCTGTTGGGAGAAGTGGCGACCATCAATGTCGATCACCGCACGTATACGAACTTAAAAGGAGCTCCTTATCAATATCTTGAAATGCTTGGTGTGGTGTGGAGAGAAAGCGTCTATAAGGAACTGAAAGAAGGTGAGCGAGCGATTACACTTGCAGCATTGCTGCATGTAGACCATGAAGGAACTCCGTTCGTATCCAAATTAGTGGAACGATCCGGTCTTACGGTAGAACAATGGGTGAAAAAGCTTGCAAAAGCGATTCTGCCACCGTTGCTTCATTATTTATATCAGTACGGTACCGTGTTTTCACCGCATGGCCAAAATACGGTGCTTGTGTTAAAAGATTACAAGCCAGAGCGCATCATTATGAAAGATTTTGTCGATGATGTCAATATTAGCGACCAGCCTCTTCCGGAACTTGAGGTGTTGTCTCCCGAGTTGAAAAAAGTATTGCGCAGCGAGCCGCCTGAAGGATTGACACAATTTATTTTAACCGGATTATTTATTTGCCATTTCCGGTATTTAAGCAACATTTTACAGGAAAAAGAACAATTTTCTGAGTATCGTTTTTGGGGCATTGTTCGTGAAGAAATCCTATCATATCAAAGAAAATTTTCGCATTTACAAGACCGATTCAAGCTCTTTGATTTGTTGCGTCCAACGTTTACAAAGTTGGCACTGAATCGAAATCGCATGTTCGATTATGGTTATGCAGACGGAGAGGATCGTCCGCATGCCAGCGAGTATGGAGAAGTGTCGAATGCACTGTATGAAGTAGCCATTCAGACTAGCAAGAAGAAGTAATTATCGTTTTTGCGTTAAAAACGTTTATGATCCCACCCCCTATCATATAAATTCTCAATATTAAAGGGCGAACTTCAATGAATGAACCATTCATTGAAGTTCTTTTACATCTTGTAAAAGAGAAACCATGGAAGTATTAATTAGTCTTAAACAAGGAGCAGTTCTCTGCCAATCTTCAAATAAGATCTGCCTGTTGTGAATGGATGATTTCATGTTTTTTATTAGCCGTTATAAAGATTAGCAGAACACCTGAAAATGATGAATCTAAATGAAACAGATAGCCGACCAGTTGTACAAAAAATGAGTAGAATAAAGTAGAAAGGATTCATTCGATTCATATGATCATTTTTCATTGCAAATAAGCCGGTCGTTTTATAAAAAGGCTCTTTTCTAAAAAATTGTTGCTAATAACCTCAATAAATGTTTACCAAATTTTTTCAAAAATAATGGTATAATAAATCTGGGAGTGATGATTATGTTAAGGTTAATATCGGTAATCATAACGATACCCTTAGTAGCCATTCATTTCGCCATTCTATACTTTTGGGTTTTCGATTGGCGAAAATTGGTTACACAAGTGGGCTTAATAAGTTGGATTTTCTCAATTATATTGGGTATTTTCGTCTATTTTGCTTATCGAAAGTTCATTAGAAACCAAAAATTTACTGTTGTCAGTAGAAAAGTATTATTCAGTTCAACTTTAATGACCATCGTTTTAGGTGTTCTTACGTTAGTCATTGAAGTAATTACAAGGTCAATGCCTTAGGAGGGGATTAATTTATGCACTCCTTCTAATTGTTTCAACAGTTGTAAAATTTACTTGTTGGCAAGAGGCAAGGAACATTTCTTTCGCTTGTTCTTTTTTCGGTATCTTCTTATTCAATTCAAGAAAACGATGCCAGAATAAGTAGTTATCAAGGTATTTCGTTGCTACACCTTGAAACCTATCCATCCACTTTTTCAAACAAGTATGATACCCGTTGACGTGTTGAATATGGTAAATTCCTTTCTTTGTATAGACACCTTTGCGAACATTAATGGCTTCGTGTTGTAATCCCTTCATCGTAGCGAATTTTTTATAGTTGGTTGCTGTATCTGTGCATAGCAAAGCAGAGGTGTCAATATGTTTTCCTAACACCTCATCAATTTCCATAGCCGTAACACGACCTCTTCCTACCATTTGGGAAAGGATTTGTCCGTTTCTATCGTGTGCAACTACCACACAAATTTGTTCTTTAGAAATGCCACGTTTTTTGGCTACACCGCCACGTTTACGAGCCTTTCTGTGAGCGATGAACTTTTTGCCTTTTTCACTTTCTAAAAAGTAAGTTTCATCGCTTTCCACGATTCCCTTTAGTGTTGGATGACCAAGAGAACGAATCGCATATAGAATTTTGTGTCGCCAATAAAAGGCAGTTGAAATGTGAATATGAAGTTCTTCCGCTATCTTTGGCAATGTGTAGCCTTTCACCATCATCTCAAAGTATTTCAGCCATTTATGAGGGTATCTTGTTCCTGACAATGGGCTACCTGTCATATCGTTGAATGACTTCCCACAATCTTTACATAGATACCGTTGGCGAGAACGATATCTCCCATTACGTTTAACGGACATACTTCCACAGTGAACACACGCTAATCCTTTAGAAAAGCGAGTTTCACGAACCTCTCTGACCATTTTTGAAATGTCGGATTTTGGCTCTGGAAACAAGTCCTTTTTAATGGCTCTAAATAATTCCAACTGTTCTTTCTTTGGAAGTGTATAGAAGTCTTGGTAAACATCGTGCCAAGCCATTGCCATACGGAACACCCTTTCTACCTTTTATGACTCTATTGTACATAATGTCCTATATAGCAACAATCTATACGAAAATAGCCTATAAAAAACAGCATGTTTGTTTGTTATTTCGTTTTCTTGATTAGTAGTCCGCCGCTCGTAGTGTTGGGCCGGCTTTTTGTACAATCCGGCGTCCTTTTCCGTGGGGAAGACACATCGGTGTGCCGAAAATAGGGTCAACCGCAATTTGGCAATCGATTTGAAAGACATCTTTGACAAGTTCGCATGTTACCACTTCTTCAGGTTTTCCTTGATCATATACCTTTTTATCATGAATGGCGACCAAATGATGAGCATAGCGACACGCTAAATTTAAATCGTGCAGCACCATTACAATCGTGCGTTTTTTTGTTTCATTTAATTCAAACAGCAAATCTAAAATTTCAATTTGATGAGCCATATCTAAATACGTAGTAGGTTCGTCTAATAAAATCGTGTCAGTGTCTTGGGCCAGCGTCATGGCAATCCACGCTCTTTGCCGCTGGCCACCTGAAAGGGAATCCACAGGACGATCTGCCAGCGTCTCCATTCCTGTCAGTTTTAATGCTTCTAGAACTTTATTTTCGTCTTCCTCTGACCATTGTTGAAACCACCTTTGATGGGGGTAGCGTCCTTGTTTAACCAACTGCAATACGGTAATCCCTTCCGGTGCAATAGGGCCTTGAGGGAGAATGGCAAGCTGTTTTGCCACTTCTTTTGTTGGCAGTTTCAAAATCTGCTTTCCATCTAATAGGATCGTCCCGTTAGCCGGTTTAAGCAATCGAGCTAAAGATTGTAACAATGTGGATTTGCCACATCCATTACTGCCAATAAACACCGTAATTTCCCCTTTAGGGATTTGTAAGTCCAACTCTTCAATAATGACGTTGTCTCCATATGATAAAGTCAATGATTTTGTTTCAATGGCTTCCATGTCATTCTCTCCTTTCCAAGCAATTACTGATTCCTTTGTTTCAATAAAAGATAGACAAAATAGGGGGCTCCAATAGACGCCGTAAAAACACCAGCCGGAACTTCAATGGGTAAAAACAGCGTTCTTCCGACCAGATCAGCCAGTAAAACTAAAAGAGCTCCCATGATAGCAGATGAAGGAAGCAGATACCCAAAGGAAGATCCGACTAATCTCCGACTGATATGAGGGGCCAGCAAGCCAACAAAACCAATCGTTCCTCCAAAAGCAACTGCGCTGCCGATTAAACCTGTGCAAATCAATAAAAACAGGAAACGATATGTATGGACACGATTTCCAGCACTTTTGGCAATTGGTTCGCCTAATTCTTGAATGTTTATGTCCCGAATGATGAGGAAACTGATCAACATTAATACAGTCGTAATCGGCAATAGTATGTTTACATCTTGCCAGTCAGATCCATAGACAGTTCCCGTAATCCAAATATTGGCTTGACTCGCACGGTAAATAGGACTAGTAATCATAAAGAGTGTCGTAGCGGCCTTCATGAAAGCAGATAAACCGATTCCAATTAACACTAAACGAATAGGGGAAAGATTCCTGCCGTGGTTGGCTAAGATATATAAAAGCAGTGCAACGGCGGTGGCTCCCACGAATGCGCTCAAAGGCAACCATTGAATGCTGACGGTCAAATTATTATCTTTGTCACTAAAGAAAGTCAAAAAGAGCACAACCGCAGTAGCGGCTCCTCCTGTAATCCCCATAATGTCAGGAGAAGCTAGAGGATTGCGCGTCATTCCTTGTAGAATGGCGCCAGCTACAGCCAAACTGCTTCCCACTAAAATAGCAATGAGAATCCGAGGAAGTCGAAAATGAGTCACCACTAATTGTTCAAATGCATTTCCTTTTCCGACTAATACCTCGATCACATGAAATGGGTTGATAAACGTTTCTCCCAAGCTTGCGCTGATTGTAAAACAAACGAGCAAAAGGATAAAAAGAAACAGAATAAGAAATAAAGACTTTTTACTGATTAAAAAAGAAAAGTACTTGGTTCGCAAAGTCAGATGATTTTTCATAACGCTTCTCCTTTCTTGCGCGCTATGTAAATGAAAAAGGGAACCCCTATGAAAGCCGTCAACACGCCGACGGGTACTTCTTCAGGCATTAAAATATATCTGGCTCCAATATCCGCGATAATCAAAAAAATTCCACCTAAAACAGCGCAATAAGGGAGAACCCAACGATGGTCATTTCCCACCAGCCAACGGGCAACATGCGGAACCATGACACCCACAAAACTGATCGGACCGGCAACCGCAACGGCTCCTCCGGCCAAGAGTACGACCATTAAAGACATAAGGAGTTTGACCATCCCTGTTCGTTGGCCCAATCCTTTCGCCAATTTCTCACCCATGACTAAAATATTGATTTGCTTTCCTAATAAAAAGGAACAGGCAAAAGCAAAAATCATATAGGGAAGTACTGCAAAAAGAATCTCAAGCTTTCGTCCTTGAACAGATCCCGCCAGCCAAAATAAAACTTGATCTAAAGAAGATTCGTTGATAACAAGCAGCCCTTGGGTCAATGAGCCGAACATAGCGGCAATCGCAGCACCCGCCAATGTCATTTTCATCGGTGTAAGACCATCTTTACCTAGTGATCCAAGGCAGTAGACAATAAAAGAGGCAATGGCAGCTCCTAGAAAAGCGATCCATGTAAAGGAATGGAGCGAACTAACAGAAAAAAAGATAACAGCGACTACTATAAAGAGGCCGGCACCAGCATTTACTCCCATAATGTCAGGAGAAGCAAGAGGATTTTTGGTAAGTGCTTGCATAAGAGCTCCCGCTACAGCTAAACAACCACCTACCGATGCGCCAATCAAAGCTCGTGGCAAACGAACATTTTTAATGACAAGTTGAGTATTTGAGCCGCTAAAATCTTGAAAAGTATCTATCACTGCTCGTACGTTTGTATCGGTGTATCCTAAGATGATGCTCAAGCCAATACAAATCGTTAGAACGATGATTCCTCCGATTAATCCAACCAATCGTGTCGTAAAGCTGCTTAACATAAGGTCTTTCTCCTTGTCTATTTAATCGATTTCAACATCCCTGTTCATTAATAGTCTAGAAAATTAATAATAAACAGTCAATGACTATGATAATCATTTTCAATTAATCATTGACAACCGGATCTATCACTCATAATATGGTATTTGAGAATGAAAATTACTATCAATTATCTCGGGAGGGAATAATATGCAAATGGTTTCTACCAAACTAACTACTTTTTTACTCATTCTTGTTGCTGTCTTTGCTCTGGGAGCTTGTAGCAGCAGCGGAGATACATCTTCGAAGAAAACCACCGCTTCTCCGAGCACCAGCTATACGGTCAAACATGCCATGGGTACTACAAAGATTAAAGGGACACCGAAACGTGTTGTAATTTTAACCAATGAAGGGACAGAAGCTTTGCTTGCGATGGGTGTGAAACCGGTTGGAGCTGTTCAATCATGGGAAGGGAATCCTTGGTATGATCATATTAAAGATCAGATGAAAGGCGTCAAAGTAGTAGGTACAGAAGACCAACCAAATTTAGAAGAAATCGCTTCATTGAAACCGGATTTGATTATTGGGAATAAAATGCGCCAAGAAAAAATTTATAAACAATTAAGCGCTATTGCGCCTACTGTTTTTTCTGATGTACTACGAGGAGATTGGAAAGAAAATTTCAAACTTTATGCGAAAGCTTTACATAAAGAAAAAGAAGGCAATGAAGTCATTGCAAAATTTGATAATCGTGTAAAGGAATTAAAGCAAAAGCTAGGGGACAAAACAAAGATGAAAGTTTCTGTCGTTCGATTTGTTCCAGGAGATGTTCGGATTTATCATAAAGACACCTTTTCTGGAGTGATTTTAGACCAACTAGGATTTGCTCGCCCTGCCTCACAAGATAAAAACGACTTTGCGGAACAACACGTAACAAAAGAGCGTGCGTCTGCTATGGATGGCGACATTCTTTTCTATTTCACTTATGATACCGGTGACAATAAAGGAAATGAATTAGAAAAGGATTGGATTTCTGATCCGATTTTCAAAAATTTATCCGTTTCGAAGAATCATAAAGTTTATAAAGTGGACGATGCTATTTGGAATACGGCAGGCGGTGTCATCGCTGCTAATTTAATGTTGGATGATATTGAAAAATATTTTCTTAATGATCAGCAATCTTAAGAAGAATGTTGTTGTGAATGTTTTTTTGTTGTTGAAACTTGGATTCATACACGTTTTTCATAAAAAGATTGATGTCATCATATCGTATTATGACTGAATTTTCACTCGATTGATTTTACTCAAACGTTTTTGTAAAAAAAGCCCAGGCTGACTCAATATGTTATGGAGTCAGCCTGCATGTACGCTGCGAGTTCCTTTTTAGTCAAAAGCTTTCTTACTTTTTTGCAATAGGTGTGGAATTTCTTTTTAACGCTGATTTGAAGAATATAAAATCAGATATTTCGATATCCTTATATCCTGTTTCGGCTTTGCATTTTATCTTTTTCTGAAAAAGGATTTTCTCCGCTTTCGCTTTATTGATTTTTTTCGTAGGATCACACAAATGATGTAAGGGACTAAGCTGTGTTTCTTAAGAAATAATCTTGACACTAGCGATTTCAAGTTTATAATTGATAATGATTATCATTATAAAAGTTGGTTTTCATGACATAAAAGCGATTTCGCGGATAAAACCAAACAATACAGGCGGAGATCGGGTCATTTTAAAAGAAAGGAGGATCGCAATGCCTTACTTAGCTACTGAAAATCTTGATATTTCATATGGGGAAAGGAAAATCGTTGAGGATCTGAATTTGAAAATCCCTAAAGGGAAAATGACCATTATTATAGGTCCTAATGGCTGTGGAAAATCCACTACGTTAAAAACGTTGGCGCGCATCATGCAACCAAAGAAAGGCACTGTTTATTTGGACGGCAAAGCCATTCATAAACAATCGACGAAGGAGATTGCCAAGAAGATGGCTATTTTGCCGCAGGCACCGGATGCGCCATCAGGGCTGACGGTTTTTGAACTGGTCACATATGGCCGTTTTCCTCATCAAAGCGGTTTTGGAAGAATAACAGCGAAAGACAAAAAAATCATTCATTGGGCGTTAACTGTCACAGGAACATTACCATTTAAAGATCGTCCGGTTGATGCTTTATCTGGCGGGCAAAGACAGCGTGTCTGGATTGCCATGGCACTTGCCCAACAAACGGACTCCATCTTACTAGATGAACCTACCACGTATTTGGATTTAGCGCATCAACTGGAAGTACTCGAGCTTCTCAAGGAATTAAATAAAAAAGAAGATCGAACAGTTGTCATGGTTTTGCACGATTTGAATCATGCAGCGAGATTTGCCGATTATATGGTTGCTATGTGCGATGGGCGAATCGTATGTGAAGGGGAGCCAGAGAAAGTGATGACGACTGAAATATTAAAGAAGGTCTTTCAGATTGACGCAGAAATTGTGCAAGATCCGAGAACCAAAAGGCCTGTGTGTCTGACTTACGATTTGCTGAAAGATGAGCAACTTGACATTGGAAAAGCGGCGGGGATCTGATATAAGGAGAAGGTGGAGCTTATGGAGATGCTAAAACCGGAATCTGCCATCGAATCGGTCATTGTGTCAAGAAGAACGATTCGAGTAACAAAAGAAATTCCCATTCCTATGCAAGAAGTGGAACACTTGTTGGAAATGGCTGCTTATGCACCCTTTCACAGCAAAGTAGAACCTTGGTCTGTCACCATCGTATCTACTGAGGATGAGAAAAAGTATTTTTTGAATTGTGTGATGAAAAGTTACGAAAGAACCGGAGTGTTGGCTGCTTATTCTGAAGAGCGTGTGAAAAAGATAAGAGAGGCGTATGAGCAGTATTTTTCATCAACTCCTATTACGTTAATTGTAGCAACGGATCTCTTTGGAGATGAACAAAAAGACTTTGAATCCATAGGAGCTACTTGTGCGTTTATTCAAAACCTTCAATTATTATGTTGGGAGAAAAATATAGGGGTTGTGTGGCGGACTAATCCTTATATTCATGATCCGATATTTGCAAAAGAGTTAGGGATCCCTTCTTCTAAAAAAATCATAGGTTCTGTTCATTTAGGATACATAGATGAAGAGAAAATACCGAAAGCAAAACCGAGAAGAGCATTGCAGGAGTGGGTTCATTCTCTTTCACTTTCCGTCGATACAAAACTCTAGCAAATGTTCAAAAAGCCCATTTATATAACAGCATCAATTAGTCATTTTAAGAAATGTAGGAGGAAACACCATGAAGAACAAAATGTCTTTAGCGCTTATCGTCGCATTATTTTTAACACTTACTATATTTTCTGGGTGCTCTAATAAAAAAGAAGAAGCCAAAGAGGATAATAAAACTAGAGTGGTCAGCACACTGAAAGGCGATGTGAAAATTCCGGCGAATCCGAAACGCATTGCGGATATTTCCGGTGCCAGCGAAGACTTGCTCATCTTAGGTCATACGCCGGTGGCGACCGCCAACAGTGATGCCTATAACATAAAAGAGTTCCCAAGCTATTTGAAAGACAAAATGAAAAATGCGAAAATTGTAGGCTACAACATGAACGATACGATGGATGTAGAAGCGATATTGGATACGAATCCTGATTTGATTATCATGAGCGAAAGACAAGAAAAAATTTATGATCAATTGAAAAAGATTGCACCCGTTGTTGTAATGAAGGATTATGGAAATGACTGGAGAGCAAGAATGATGGATGTTGCCAAGTTATTTGGCCAAGAAAAAGATGCAAAAAAATGGCTGAGCGCTTATGACCAAAAGGCGAAAGAAGATGGAAAAGAAATTACAGCTAAAAATGGGGATCAAACGTATTTATCCGTATTAGCGAGCGGCGGCCAATTCTTTGTATTAGCCGATGCCGGTGTGGGTTCCATTCTTTATGATGACATGAAGTTGAAAAAACCAGCTAATCTGCCAAAACAAAAAGGAATTACATTGCCTGTAGTGACGATTGAAGGATTATCCAAAATTGATGCCGATCACATCATTATGATTGCCACCGATGCAGATAAGAAGAATTTAGAAAGCAATCCTGTGTGGAAATCGATGAGAGCTGTGAAAGAAGGGAATGTAACATTCCTTAATAGCTCCCCTTACTTTACTCAATGTTATCAACCAATCGGAAAAGAACTTCTGCTAGATGACATAAAAGAAAAAGTAACAAAGAAATAGGATAGTAAGCAGGGTTGACGAAAGGAATAATCCTACCTTTTGTCAGCCCGTATTGCTTTTTCAGGAGGAGCAAATACACAATGGATGAAATATCACAAGTATATCATCAAAAATTGACGTCTCGGCGAGTCATCATGACGATTTCTCTCTTGATAGTTGGGTTGATACTGTTGGTTTTTGGTATTGGACTTTCCATCTCTCTAGGAGCGAAAGACATCAGTTTTTCGACCGTCATGAACAGTATCTTTACGGGAAAACATGCTTTAGACTCTCAAATTGTGAGAGATGTGAGATTGCCTAGAGCAGTCGCAGCGGCTCTGGTTGGAGCATTCCTGGCCGTATCAGGCGCCGTTATGCAAGGAATGACAAGGAATCCGATTGCAGAACCCTCCGTTTTAGGCATCACTCAAGGCGCCACTCTCACGATATCCATTGCTTTTGCCATGCAAGCGAAAATAGGTGGCGCAGGCCTTATGTTTATTGCGTTTGTAGGTGCAAGTTTGAGTGGATTACTAGTATATTTTCTCAGCTCCAGGTCGAAAAATGGTGTGGATCCCGCTAAGCTGGCTTTAGCCGGAACAGCGCTCGGGACTTTGTTTATATCAGTAGCGGTGGCCATTGCCATGTACCACAATTTATCACAGCAATTGAGTTTTTGGATTGTAGGTGGATTGACAACGGCAAAATGGGAAGGGGTTCAGTTGCTCTTTTTCGCAGGGATTTGGGGAGTCATTGCGGCCATCATCCTTTCACCGAGCATTACCATCTTAAGCTTAGGGGAAGAAGTGGCGATTGGTCTAGGGAAAAAGACAAATACTGTAAGAATAATGGGAATCATCATCGTTATTTTGTTAAGTGGTAGTTCCGTAGCAGTGGCGGGAAATATTGCTTTTGTAGGGCTTATAGTGCCTCAGATAGTAAGAAGTTTGGTTGGGCCGGATTATCGATTGATCATACCTTGTTCATTTGTGTTGGGGGCTACTTTGCTAGTGTTTAGCGATATCATCGCAAGAATGATCAATCAGCCTTACGAAACTCCCGTAGGTTCCATAACAGCTCTATTAGGAGTGCCGTTTTTTCTGTATCTTGTAAGAAAGGGTGCTAGAGTGTCATGATCACATATGGTAAACGGAAAAGAGTGATTTGGATTACAACGGTTTTTATAATTCTTATTCTATTCACGATTCTGATTAGTTTACAATTAGGCTCTTTTTCGATCAAACCATGGGAAGTCGTTCAAACCTTTCTTGGACAAGGTACTAGAAAACAAGAAATCGTTCTCTTTAGTATGAGACTCCCCAGAATTGTGATGGCGATACTGGTAGGTACCGCTTTAGCCGTATCTGGCGCCATTCTTCAAAGCATCACCAAAAACGATTTAGCGGATCCTGGCATCATGGGAATTAGTTCGGGAGCGGCGTTAGCCGTCGTGATGTACATATATTTTATGAACGGGAATGTTTACGACGGGGTAAGTAATTTAACTATATGGACGATGCCTGTTGTAGCTTTCTTTGGATCGATATTGGGGGCCGTGCTCATCTACTTGTTTGCCTGGAAAAAAGGGATCAATCCTACAAGATTGATTTTAATCGGGATCGGAATAAACTCTGCTTTTCAAGCTCTCATGATTATCTTTCAACTTCGATTTACCACACAGGAATTTAATAGAGTAATGGTTTGGATTTCAGGCAGCATATGGGGGACTAGTTGGATATATGTCATCACCATATTACCATGGATCATAGTCTTTCTGTTTTTCGCAATTTATAAGGCAAGATTTTTAGATGTTTTCCTTTTAGGCGATCACTTGTCCATCGGATTAGGCGTTCAAGTGGAAAAAGCACGACGGATACTGATTCTTTTTGCGGTTGCATTGGCCGGAGTCGCTACTTCTGTCGCAGGAACGATCTCTTTTTTAGGTCTGATTTCTTCGCATATTGCCAGAAAATTAGTAGGTCCGAAACATAAGTTGTTATTGCCCGTGTCAGCCTTAGTAGGGACGCTCCTTTTGTTAATATCCGATACGATCGCAAGAAATATTGTAGCACCCGCAGAGATACCGGTTGGAATCGTTGTGTCGATCATTGGAGTTCCATACTTTCTTTATTTAATGGTAAAAGAATAATGTTTAATGATCATGTAAGAGCTCCTTTTTTGCACTTGCTGTATATACATATATTTCTTAGAAAAGATTGTACTAAAAGAACATAAAATTTTTTCGAACTTTCTAATAAGGAGAAAGAAGCGTTTTTTGGAAAAAGAAAACCATATTCTTTCGATAAGAATATGGTTTTCTTTTTTAGTCTTGCTAAATTTAGAACATCATCTCATCCAATTGTCCCGTAAAAGAGCTTTAGACATTGTTACTTTGTTGAGTTTAGTTTGGGATCTGGATCGTTTGTAAAACTTCTTCCAGTTCTAAAATAGACGGGCATATATACACTTTTGAATGATAAGAAGGGTCTGGCAAAGTGGAAGAAGGATGGATCCATACAGCTTTAAGACCGGCTTTCACCGAACCTTCTATATCATTTAACCAAGAATCTCCAACGTAGATAGCCTCTTCACGATTCTTATTTAATTTATCTAAAACATAATAAAATGCTTTAGGATCGGGTTTTTCAAAACCGATCTCCTCTGAAATAAAAATATGGGTAGGTTTAATGATTTGATCCAGTCCCATTCTCTTTATTTTTTCTTTTTGCTCTGATTTTTTCCCGTTTGTTAAAATTGCAAGTTCATAATGGCTTTTTATGGACGTCAACAGATGATGTAGCGTAAAGTCCGGGGCAATCCTATCTAATAAATTCTGAAAAAACTCTTGAAAATACTGCTGAGATTCTTCGACCGTAATATCCATTTGAAAATCGTTTAACGTTTTTATTAATCTTTGTTGGCGCAATTCATCTAAAGATATGACATTTTGGGAATGGAGGTTCCATAATTCTTTATCATATCTTTTAAATAAAGAGAGAAATTTATGATAATCAAGGTTTTTCGTTAAATGAGAAGAGTGGAAAACATCCTTATTTGCTTCTTCCCAATACGATTGAAAGGGCAATAATGTATTATCTAAATCCATTAAGACTAGTTTAACGTCTTTCCGAAAGAAGTCTCCCATCCTCTAGGAATGTGAAGGTGCGAATAGCACCAATGAGTAGGTGGGAGATGAATTTCGGTTGGCTTTAGCCAAAGTTATTTTTCCAATCCCTTTCTCAACAATTCTAAGATTGCGGCTGTTCTAGTTGGAATCCCATTTTCTTTTTGATATTGCTCCAATTTTTCTAATATCGTCTTAGGCATACGAATTTCTACACGTTCTTGTCCGATTTACCGTTGACACTTCCCCATAATTTGCCCTCTCCCGGCGGAAAAGAAAGAGGACTCCCATAATCATAATATAGGAGTCCTCTCCAGGAGCGCTTATTAGCGCTAAAGGCTTCTTGCTTCCGTAAAATTAACCAAATTTACCTTTTTCCTTGCCTACACGAAAAACAAATACACCCCAAGCAATAACAACTAGCAAATTATAAGCTTTAAGCAAACGAGGTCTAGGATCAAGTATCATATTAATAATGAAACCCAGCACAGATAAAAATAAAAGTATAGCTAAAAAAATTTGATTTTTTTTACTCATCACCTATCAATCCCTTATTTAGAAAACGACCAAAACAAAAGCTTTAGAAACATATTTAGCAACTGTTTTATTAAAACCATGTTTAACAAGATAACTTGTCAATGCACCCTCTATGGTATCACCAGAGTTTGCAGCAAAATCTAAGAATTTATTGATAGACTCCCAGTGAAAAACAACTAGTTCAGTCCCGGTCATTGACTCTACTTTGCTGATCATTTTATTCCAAGCCTTTTTACCAACTTTGTTCATTGTTGCTTTAATAATTTTTGCACCAGCTTTAGCACTATAAGTAATTTTACCTCTTGGCTGTATACCGGTTGTTGTTTCTTGAGTAGTCAATAATTGCGAAGCAACACTTGGATCAACAAATTCAGACTGAGTATCTAATACTGCAGTTTTCCAGTAACTGTAAAATTCTTCCTCATTAAAGTTTGAAAAGTATTTTTCCATTGCTTGAATTTCTTTATCAGTAAAAACAACTTCCTTGGTTTCTGTTGCCTCACTTGGTGTTACTGTTATTTCTTGAGTACTTTCATTTTCACTTGCAAAAGCACTTTGAGCCGGGACACCAACAGCACCTACTAATAACAAACCGCTAATAACCCCTGATGTTAGCTTGACTCCCATTCTTTTCATCAAAATCCCCCTATCCGAAAAATGTATCACAACAATTTTACAATAATATGGAATTGTTTGTCCAAATAATTGTTTCTAATAGGGCTTATTCGCCCTATATTCGCCCATATGGCGATTTTTATAGACTACTAGACTTTTTTTTTATAAGGGGTAAGCCTTAAAAAGGCCTAGAAGCCAAAATAAAGGCTTCTACGGTTTTGCCTTTCCCCTCGTTTTGAGGTGGGAGGCTGGCTGGGGGTGTGGGGGCTAGCCCGGGCTAGCCCCCACGGTCTTTCTGCGTGTTTAAATATGGCGTAAGAATACCCATCACGGACGGATGAGCTGGGCGGTTCGGCGGGTACAATGGACGGAGCAAGCTGACCTCCGAAAATCCTCGTTTTGAGTCTGGTCGGCTTGGCGACAGGCCAGCACCCGCCGAATTTCGGAATGCAAGGGTTTAGGGTGGAGATTTTTTCGGCGTAGCGAACCCGAAGGGCGAAAAAATACTACCCGTCCAAAATATAAAAGTGAATTTCCATTCCTAAAAGAAGTGGATTCTTTAGCTTTGGCAAATGCACAAATGAACTTACAGACTGCTTATAAGAATTTCTTTGAAGGAAATGCGGATTTTCCAAAGTTCAAAAATCGTAAAGCAAAACAATCCTATACAACTAATATGGTTAACGGAAATATTAAGCTAGAAAATGGTCATATCAAACTGCCAAAAATCAAAAAGCCAATAAAAATGAAACAGCATAGAGAGATACCTGCTGATTATAAAATCAAATCTTGCACTATTTCTAAAACAAAGACAGGCAAATACTACATTTCAATTTTGACAGAATATGAGAAAGATATTCGTCCAGTTAAAATACAGAAAGTTGTTGGGTTGGATTTTGCTATGGATGGTCTATATGTCGAGAGTGAACAGGGTAAGAAAGCCAATTACCCACGTTACTATCGGCAAGCCTTAGATAAATTAGCAAAAGCACAACGAATTCTTTCTCGAAGAAAGAAAGGTTCTGCAAGATGGGAAAAACAACACCTGAAAGTGGCTAAGCTACATGAAAAGACAGCGAATCAGCGCAGAAACTTTCTTCATCATAAGTCAAAAGAATTAGCAACAAACTATGACGCTGTGATTATTGAGGACTTAGACATGAAAGGCATGTCTCAAGCCCTCAACTTTGGAAAAAGCGTTCATGATAACGGCTGGGGGATGTTCACTACTTTCTTAGCGTATAAGCTAAAAGAACAGGGGAAACAACTTGTGAAAATTGATAAGTGGTTTCCCTCCACTAAGAAGTGTTCATGTTGCGGCAAGGAAAAAGAAATGCCATTATCTGAACGTGTATATAAATGTTCTTGCGGCTTTGTATTAGATCGCGATCACAATTCAGCAATCAATATCAAAAATGAGGGATTACGCTTATTAGCATAAAGAATAATAACTTTCGGAACGAGAGGGTTAGCTCGGTCAATTTTCTGTCATTAGACGGGATTACCCGAGAAGCCCCCACTTCAATCAAACCGTAAGGTTGATAAGTGGAGGGTAGTTCACTTCTTGAATGATAAAAAATCTGTAATGGAAAAAAATGAAAATTAGAATACATCTATATATTAGTAACCCGTGGTGCTAGATAAAACTCAGACAAGCATAAAAATAGCCCTTGCTGGCGGATCTCCAGTAGAATGAAAGTGTCACCCAACATTCGAAAGGAGAGATCCCCCATGCAAGAGCACTTTCATTTTACTACAGATCCAGCCAAACTTCAAAAACAATATGCCGCTATTTTCTGTTTTGTTTCTGCCCAACTGTCGTTGATTCAAATGTATCTTCATCGCCGCAACCGTCACTTGGTCAAGCAAGAAGACGAAGTGGTCATGGCGGTTCACCTTTTGGGGAAGCCGCCGGGCTTTTCTTCCGAACGAGCCTGGCATCGTTTTGTCACGGGAAATTTGTTCACAAACGGCTCGTTTCTTGAACGCTCCCGATACAACCGCCGCCGCCGGGCGCTTGGTTTCGCCATCAAATGGATCCGTCATGAGCTGGCGAAACGTGGCCAACACCATGCTTATGCGGTCGTCGACAGCTTGCCTCTTCCGTTGTGCCATCCCGCAAGAGTGCGGCGCGTCAAGCGGTTTCGAGGGATCGCGGATATGGGGTATTGTGCTTCCAAAAAGCAATGGTACTACGGTTTCAAGTCCATCTTCAAGTGACCAATCAAGGGCTGGCCATGGGCTATGTCGTGACGGAAGCGTCCTGCCACGACGTCAAAGCCGCTGAAACGGTGATGACTCAAATCCCTCATCCCTACAACTTTGGGGACAAAGGGTACATCAGCCACGCTCTTCGAGAAAAGCTGTACGAAGAACACCAAGCCGCGTTCTGGACACCGTCTCGACACAATCAAAAGCACGGCCCATCCAAGGCATGGGAAGAATGGATCAGGAAAAAACGCAAAGTCATCGAGACGGTGTTTTCGATTCTCGTAGACCAATACCGGATCACCGACATTCGAGCGAATTCCATGGCCGGGTTTGAAGTGGCACTCGATGGCATCTTGTTGGCTTATTCCTTGGTCACACTAGGGCTGGTTGAGCGCTGACACTCAACTAGCACCACGGGTATTAGTATTAAAAAGTGCATTTTCGCAATGAAAATTGATAAAAATCAAAAAATTTTAACTAATATAACATGTGAGATCCATAATTCACTCTTCTGTCTAAGGAAGCTACCTTTGGCGGGTCTAAGTCGCAAGAACCTATAAGAGATCCGCATCACTTTACTGTGGAGTAAAGACTTTTCCAAACCCTCATAATGAATGTCCCTTAACAAGGAGCCTTTGGGATTCAGGAATAAGATGGGATTATCTTCTTTAGAAGATTTGTGAGATTTTTCAAATGGATCATCCTAGGCCGAGAAGAAAAATAGCTGAAAAAACATTCCGTTCAAAATACTATACGAAAAGACATATATTTAAGCAAATGAATATAAAAACTATTCAAATAATAAAATAGAATGATATTTTTAGATGATGTATAAAATTTTGTGTCAAGCATTTAGTTAGACCAAAAGAAAAAGGTAGGGTATTCTCTGATTTGGCAAAAATCTTAGAGAAAGGAGTACCCTACCTATGTCTAAAAGTATATCGAATATAGATTGGATGAATCAACTGGAAAACGTTATTCGTGAGTTTGTAAAGGAAAAATTAGAGCTGATCATGAAGGAAGAAATCCAGACTTTCCTCGAAATGGAACAAGAGGGAACGTCGAATAGAAGAAACGGCTATTACCATCGAAACCTAGACACGCAGTATGGTCGTATCGAAGGACTTTCTGTTCCAAGAGACCGAAACGGGGAATTTCAAACGCGCGCTGTTTGCCCCTTACCAACGCCATACGGGCTGGCTCGAGGAAGCCATCATCAGGATGTATCAAAGTGGCATGAGTACGCGTGAAATTGGCAGTTTATTGAACGAATTTTAGGCAATGCCTATTCTCCTGCAACGATCAGCCGTATGACCGATGTAGTGAAGGAAGACATCGAGAAATGGCACCATCGTCCACTATCCAAACGTTATTCTGTCTTATATTTGGACGGCTTGTACGTGAAACTTCGCCGCGATACGGTAGAGAAAGAAGTCATTTATGTGGTGTTAGGAGTGAATGAAGAAGGGTATCGAGAAATTCTGGATTTCTTCGTGGGAGGACAAGAAAGCGCCTATGGATGGCGGGAGATTCTCCAACAGCTCTACAAAAGAGGCGTCAAGGAAGTGCTTCTGGGCGTATTCGATGGACTACCGGGGCTGGAGGAAGCCTTTAAGGCGGTGTATCCGAAAGCCGATGTGCGCTGCTGTGTCGTTCACAAAGTCCGCAACACCCTAAATCGTGTTCGGAAAAAAGATCAATTTGAAGTGGCAGAGGATCTCAAACTGATTTATCGCGCACCGAATAAGGAGATTGCGTTACAGATGTTTCAACAGTTTGAGTCGAAATGGTCGAACAAGTATCCGAGAGAAGTTCAATCTTGGGCCAATGAGTTGGATGTCCTCCTTACATTTATGGATTATCCAAGCAGTATTCGAAGTGTGATTTACACGACCAATGCCATTGAACGAACGATCAAAGAGATTCGGAAACGTCTAAAGCCGATGAACAGTTTGAGTAGTTTAGAAGCCGCTGAAAAAGTCGTGTATTTGACCATCCAAGATTTTAATGAGAAATGGGCAGGACGAAAATTACGAGGATTTGCTGAAGCCTATGAAACCCTTCAACAAATGTTTGAAAAACGTTATAACTAACCAAATATTGTAAACGAACAAAATAAAGGGATTCTCCCTTTCCACACAGGAGACTGAATATTCAGTCTCCTGTGTGGAGGAAATCGAACCCCTATCCATTCCAAATCCATTTCAGAGATACCCTATCTATCTTACATAACACAAAATTCTTGACGGTACCTATTTTTACTATTATATTGACAATTTGTTGGTATAATATACTAGAACACCTATCATCATAAAAATTGCTACAAGGATGTTTACCAGTATTCTTTTCATTACTTTTAACTTTCATCTTTTTGTGGAAACATCCATTGTCTCTTTAGAAGCAAATGAAAAGAGCTTATGCGTCAATCACCACTTCATTTTCATAGATCTATTCATAGGGATGACGTTATTTCACATGGATATATAAGTTGAATTAAAGATTTACAACTGAACACACAAACGATCGATCGTTTGTTCTGGTTTCTGGTTGATTCGCTGAATAAAGGCTTGGACATTCTTTCTAATTTCTTGCACACTCGAATAGAACACGTTGTAAATCACGTCTGATTTCAGCCATTTCCATAGCCCTTCAATCAAGTTCAATTGCGGACTGTATGGTGGCAAAAAGACGAGCTCTAACCGATCTTCGTGTTCTTTTAAAAATGGCTGAATGAGTTTGGCATGGTGAATTCGAGCGTTATCTAAAATCATCACTATTTTGCCTGTGGGATAGCGTTCTAACACAAGTTGAAGAAATCGAAGAAATGTTTCCGCGTCATAGCATTCTTCTTCGATGCAAAACACTTCCCCTGTTTCGTAGTTCAACGTGCCAATCAGCTTCAGCCCTTGATGTTTTCCAAACGTCGGAATGATTCGTTGTTTTCCTTTGACAAACCATGTTTTTTGAATCGCTTGGTAATCACGAATCATCGACTCATCTTGAAAGAGGACATGGGTGATGTTCCCATCTACCAGTTTTTTTACTTCAGGGAAGGTGATTTCGACGAATTCTTTTTGTTTCTCTTCATCGGCATTGGCTAGTGTATAGGTCGGTTTCGTATAGCTTAGCCCTAACCGATGCAGAATGTCACTTGTTCCGCGAAGCGTGTATGTTGGCCCCCACTTTTGTTGAATGAGTTCAGCGATTATCGCAAGCGTCCAATTATATTTTGCTTCGAATCCCACATCTACGGGGAGCTGATGTTCAATGATCAAAGCCAGCTCTTTTTCCTGCTCAGGGGTCAATCGACGTGGGGCGCCAGGTGAGTATTTCATCTCCAGTCCATCAAGACCGCGCTGGGCGTAGGCATGAATATAGTTATAAATAGTTTTCTTGGATCGACCAATAATCGTTGCGATTTCTCCTTTGGTATATCCCTGCAAATGAAGATAAATCGCTTGGTAGCGTTCATATGCTCGTTTACTTTTTGCTTCTTTCATGGCAGTGGACAACTTTTCGATCTCGTCTTTGTGATTTGGCATCATATTTTCTCTCCGTTCCCCTATTTTCTCTTTGTATTTATTCGCCGTGGAACGGGAGAAAACCTTTATTTCAATTTATATAGATTAAAGTATTCCTTGCCTAAGTATATTTTTTTTCATTTCAGCTGTTTTTCTCAAAGTCTTTAACAGGTACGGCTAGCTTCTGAATGGGAATGTCCAACCGTTATCTGGGTTGCCGGCTGGGTTGTCCATGGCACTTCTCAACAAGATGCGTGGAATTATAGTTTGCAAGGTTTAATGGATGTAGCCAATTTCGACAAAAAACATGGGGTGACGATGGTAGTAGAACCTACTCCTGCGGACAGCAATTTAATTGAAACAGCCGATGATGCCTTGCTTTTAAGGGAACAAACAGGCTTATCCAATGTGAAAGTAATGTTTGACACTTTCCATGCTTTATACAGAAATGAAGTGCCAAGCGATTATGCTTATCGAATGGGAGAATACCTTCACCACGTCCACATTTCTGATCATGACCGACTTCCGCCCGGACAAGGAAGAGGCGATTTTCCATCTTTATTAAAAGCGTTAAAAGATATTCATTATGACGGTTATTTGTCAATGGAAGTAGGATTTCATACGAGACAATCAGAACCTGATTGGTATGCAAGAACGTCAATCGAATATTTAAAAGCGAAATTAGCAGAATTGGATTAATGGAAAAAAGAGAGTTCAACTGTTTTCGAGAAGAACTTGCCGGGTCCGAAAGGTTGTGTCCACTATAGGGCACAACCTTTTTTAGCATTGAAAAGAAAAATTCCTGTTATTTGGGTGTTGATTCGGCAGGAAGAAACAGCTTTTATTCGAATACAATGTGAACTATCAAAATAAAATTCAAAGGAAACCAATGTTTAATGGAGGTTTTGATCGATCTCATAATTCTTCTATCACCATATACTTTATGACAAATGCTTTATTTGAGCCTGCCATCACTCTCATTTTTATTTTGTTCTTTCCTTTTGCGGATTGAACAAAAAATACCATTCAATAAAATTTTCCAATCTAAAACATAAGAGTTGACAAATGATTGGATGTGCGTTACTATTATCTCGAATTCAAGATATTTGAATTTAAGATAACAAGGTGGAAGAAAATGAATATAAGGGGGTGTTGGGAAAATAACAAGATGATGATGTCTGTTGGTTTTAGACAGGATGGAATAGTGGAACGTTTCCTTAGCATGAATAAGGAAAGCGGCATCCTAAGCACGGGGTGAGAATGGGCCCCTTCAATATAGATCAAAATAAATTTTTTAAAGGAGAAATGATGATGAGTATTGGTTTGTTAATTATTCGTTTAGTGATTGGATTGTCGTTTGTCGGCCATGGAGCTCAAAAATTGTTTGGCTGGTTTGGAGGCTATGGAATAAAGGGCACCGGTCAATGGATGGAATCGATTGGCATTAAACCAGGTGCAACGATGGCTTTTCTGGCCGGTTTAGCAGAATTTGCAGGAGGACTGTTATTCGCTCTAGGATTACTGACACCTCTTGCGGGTATCATGATTGCTGCCACCATGATCGTTGCGATTGCAAAAGTTCACGGACCGAATGGATTTTGGGCGACACAAAATGGTTATGAATTGAATCTTATATTAATTGCAGTTGCCATTGGGATTGCTCTTACAGGTCCTGGCCAATATGCATTGGATGCCGTTCTTTTCTAACATGATTTTATGCAAAATGAGGGAATAAAAATATTTAGAAAATAAGCATTGAGGGGCAATAGAGTGAATCAGCCATTATAGAAAAATTTGCCCCTTCTTTTTTAACATGCAAAAGCGAGGAAGATACTTGTATTTTTAGAAAATGATCCATACTTGCTTCATCAGGAAAGGAATCAATCTATTGAAGGAGAGAAGAATGATGGGGAAGAAAACAAAAGGGATTCATCACATTACAGCCATTGTGGGGAATCCGCAGGAAAATGTCGACTTTTACGCTGGTGTGCTGGGATTGCGATTGGTGAAAAAAACGATTAATTTCGATGATCCGGGCACTTACCACTTTTATTTTGGCAATGAAGCCGGAAAACCGGGCACGATTATCACCTTTTTCCCATGGCCAGATGGGCGCAGAGGGAAAATCGGCGACGGACAAGTGGGAGTGACAACATATGTTGTTCCAAAAGGCGCTATGCTGTTTTGGGAACAAAGGCTCGAGAAATTCCACGTTCCGTTTTCCAAACAAGAACGATTTGGCGAACAATATTTACGTTTGAGCGATCCTCATGGGTTGGAAATAGAATTGGTGGAGAGAGAAGAAGGAGACAACAGCCAATGGAGTTTTGGCGGCGTGACCTCTGATGTCGCCATTAAAGGTTTTGGAGGAGCCGTTCTTTTCTCTGCCGATCCTGAAAAAACAGCTGAATTGCTCGAAAACGTACTGGGGCTTGAACAAGCAGGGGAGGAAGGAGAATATATCCGTTTTCGGTCGACAAGCGACATTGGAAATGTGGTGGATTTGAAAACATCTCCAACCGGCCGCGGTCAAGTAGGGATCGGAACGGTCCATCATATCGCTTGGCGTACAGAGAATGACGAGGATCAGTTGGATTGGAAAGAACGCATCGAGAAACACGGATATCAAGTAACGCCTGTACAGGACAGAAATTATTTTCACTCTATTTACTTCAGAGAATATGGGAAAATTTTATTTGAAATGGCCACAGACCCACCGGGATTTGCTATTGATGAAGAACCGGAAAAATTAGGAGAAAATTTAATGCTGCCTGAGTGGTATGAACCGTACAGAAGCAAATTGGAACAAATGTTGCCGTCTATTCAAGTAAGAGAATTGGACAAAACTCAGAAGTAAAAATTTCTTTTTAAAAGCAGGACTAGATGATTGGGATTCGATCATCGATCCAATCCATAAGAAAATCGGAAATTGAATGAGCTGTCTTCCTTGTCATGAGGTATGAAAGGAGAAAAATCATGAGACATCTATTTCAACAAGGCCGCGAGCCGGCGAAGCCCACTTTTCTTTTGCTTCATGGAACAGGGGGCAATGAATCGGACCTATTGCCTCTTGCCGGTATGATCGACCCGGATGCTTCCGTTTTAAGCGTACGCGGAAATGTGCTGGAAAACGGAATGCCTCGTTTCTTTAGAAGATTGGCGGAAGACGTATTCGATGAAAAAGATCTTGTGTTCCGTACGAAAGAATTATATGAGTTTCTAGACGAAGCATCAAAGAAGTATTCATTCGATCGAAATAATATAGTGGCTATTGGATATTCCAACGGAGCTAATATCGCCGCAAGCTTACTGTTTCATTATCAAGATGCGTTGAAAGGAGCCATTCTCTTTCATCCGATGGTTCCAAGAAGAGGGATTAATTTGCCGGATCTGTCAGAGACAAAGGTATTCATCGCAGCGGGCACAAATGATCCCATCTGTTCTCCGCAGGAATTATCGGAACTTCAACTTTTATTAGCACAAGCACATGCGAAGGTTGACATTCATTGGGAGAATAAAGGCCATCAATTAACATTGGATGAAATTCAAGCCGCTGCTAAATGGTATCAAGAAATGTTTTGATATCTAAAAACCATGTATTCTGATATTTTGTGCGAATTTTGAAAAAGATGATGATGCGAAATGGAGCAGCTTTGTGGACAATAAGCAAATGAGAAATGTTTGGCTGAATTGAACAATGAGGAAAACATAGCAGCAACATTAACAATCGGAAAATGGAAGCGGGTTGAATGGAATCATTTTTGAACGTTGTCTGTTTTGGCTTTAAAGAATAAAAACATTCTATCACACGGCAAGGCATGAATGACCTCATTCATGTATTTTTCAATATATTTTTCATGAACAATATTGTTACTTTACAGTTTTTTGTTACAATTATAAAATTACTTACGTAAAGTAACTACATGAAAACTGCTTTTTTACAGCTGAAGGCAAGAAAATGAATTTCATTATTTATTCGAAGAGAGGGAATCAATATGGAATTTCATCGCCCGCCCCATACGTTTGTGGGACAAGTGGACTTAAAAGTGGCCAATTTAGAACGTTCTCTTGCGTTTTACCAAAACGTGATAGGTTTTCAAATACTGGAACAATCAAAAAAGAAGGCGGTCCTTACAGCGGATGGAAAAACGCCTCTGGTAACCATTGAGCAACCGGAAAATGTGATACTGAAACAGCCGCATAGAACCGGTTTGTACCATTTTGCCATTCTACTGCCTACACGTTCGGACTTGGCGAAAGTATTGCTGCATTTTATTCAAATTCGCTATCCATTGCAAGGGGGATCGGATCACCTTGTAAGTGAAGCGCTCTATTTAGCGGATCCTGACGGAAACGGAATTGAGATTTATGCAGATCGTCCATCATCTACATGGAATTGGAACAATGGGGAAGTGGTCATGTCAACAGAGCCGCTGGATGTAGAAAATTTGCTTGCAGAAGGAAGAGATGGATCGTGGAAAGGGCTTCCTTCCGATACAGTTATTGGACATATTCATTTGCACGTTTCCGAATTGCAAAAAACGGAGCAATTTTATCATGAAGGGCTTGGATTTGATATTGTAAGCCGATATGGTCGACAGGCGTTATTTATCTCGACAGGCGGCTATCATCATCATATTGGATTAAATACTTGGAACGGGGTGGGAATACCTGCGCCTTCAGAAAATAGCGTCGGATTGAAAAAGTTTTCTCTTGTCCTCCCGAGCGATGAAGCTCGAAATCAAATCATCGACCGGTTGCGGAAAATCAATGCTTCCGTGACAGAAGAAAACGATATATACATGACAAAAGATCCTTCAGACAATCAGATTCAGCTTTTGGTGTAAGTTTGAATCATTTTCCAAGATTTTCAGCGGAACTCCAATGCTTTTTGAGAAGTTGATTTTTAAAACCAATAAACGTTCTTGCAGCACTCTTCCTTAAATCGGGTGAAAGAGTGCTGTTTTTTTATAACGGGCCTATGCATGTCTCTTTCATTCTATACGTGAAATGATTTTAGAAAGGAGAAATGAAAACATTTTATATTTTGTCATAATAGATAAGTCCTGAACGGAGCATTGTTGATAGAATAATTCTTTCTATATAAGTTGAATTAAAGATTTACAACTGAACACACAAACGATCGATCGTTTGTTCTGGTTTCTGGTTGATTCGCTGAATAAAGGCTTGGACATTCTTTCTAATTTCTTGCACACTCGAATAGAACACGTTGTAAATCACGTCTGATTTCAGCCATTTCCATAGCCCTTCAATCAAGTTCAATTGCGGACTGTATGGTGGCAAAAAGACGAGCTCTAACCGATCTTCGTGTTCTTTTAAAAATGGCTGAATGAGTTTGGCATGGTGAATTCGAGCGTTATCTAAAATCATCACTATTTTGCCTGTGGGATAGCGTTCTAACACAAGTTGAAGAAATCGAAGAAATGTTTCCGCGTCATAGCATTCTTCTTCGATGCAAAACACTTCCCCTGTTTCGTAGTTCAACGTGCCAATCAGCTTCAGCCCTTGATGTTTTCCAAACGTCGGAATGATTCGTTGTTTTCCTTTGACAAACCATGTTTTTTGAATCGCTTGGTAATCACGAATCATCGACTCATCTTGAAAGAGGACATGGGCGATGTTCCCATCTACCAGTTTTTTTTTACTTCAGGGAAGGTGATTTCGACGAATTCTTTTTGTTTCTCTTCATCGGCATTGGCTAGTGTATAGGTCGGTTTCGTATAGCTTAGCCCTAACCGATGCAGAATGTCACTTGTTCCGCGAAGCGTGTATGTTGGCCCCCACTTTTGTTGAATGAGTTCAGCGATTATCGCAAGCGTCCAATTATATTTTGCTTCGAATCCCACATCTACGGGGAGCTGATGTTCAATGATCAAAGCCAGCTCTTTTTCCTGCTCAGGGGTCAATCGACGTGGGGCGCCAGGTGAGTATTTCATCTCCAGTCCATCAAGACCGCGCTGGGCGTAGGCATGAATATAGTTATAAATAGTTTTCTTGGATCGACCAATAATCGTTGCGATTTCTCCTTTGGTATATCCCTGCAAATGAAGATAAATCGCTTGGTAGCGTTCATATGCTCGTTTACTTTTTGCTTCTTTCATGGCAGTGGACAACTTTTCGATCTCGTCTTTGTGATTTGGCATCATATTTTCTCTCCGTTCCCCTATTTTCTCTTTGTATTTATTCGCCGTGGAACGGGAGAAAACCTTTATTTCAATTTATATAGCACAAAATATGGACTGAATATGGAGGCTTCCCATAATGGTGAATGGATTAAGATGTATGGATGTATCTCACCAGGCTATGCGAGTAAGAATTAGTGCAAAATAATTTACATTTTCGCATGAATGATTTAAGATGAAAACAATTATTTTTTCCTTAAGTAAACTTTTTTGTAGATGCATTACTTTTAGGTGTTTATGCAAAAATGAGAGGATCATTCGTAATGAACAATCATGATAAAAATAAACAAATTATTTATACAGCCCAGGCGGTTTTAGAGGGCAAAATCAAAGGATGGAAAGGCATTTTTCCTTTCTTGGGTCCGGCGTTTATTGCTTCTGTCGCCTATATGGATCCGGGCAACTTTGCAACCAATATCACAGCGGGATCTAAATATGGCTATGCGTTGTTATGGGTGATTGCGGCATCCAATTTAATGGCGGTGCTGATTCAATCTTTATCCGCTAAATTAGGAATTGCAACAGGCCGTAACTTGCCTGAGGTAGCAAGGGGATATTTTCCAAAACCTGTTTCCGTCTTTTTATGGATTCAAAGTGAATTAGTGATCATCGCAACGGATTTGGCTGAGTTTATTGGTTCATCATTAGGGCTTCACTTGCTTTTCGGGGTGCCTATGGTTCCTGCCGCTCTTATCACCGCTATTGCATCTTTTGTGATTTTGGAATGTCAGCGCCGTGGTTTTCGTTCATTGGAAACCGTGATTGTCGTCATGATTTCCATGGTGGTTTTATCGTTTGCGGTCCAAACGGTTCTGGCAAAACCTGATGTGGGAGCCGTTGCCGAAGGCTTGTTGACGCCGAAGTTTATAGGAGCAGACAGTATTCTGCTCGCTTCCGGCATTCTCGGGGCGACGGTCATGCCTCATGCTATTTACCTTCATTCTTCTTTGACTCAAAATCGTATAGTGGGAAAAGGCGAGTTAGAGAAAAAGAAAATATTTCAATTTGAGTTTTTGGACATCCTTTTTGCGATGTTAATATCGGGTGCCATCAATATGGCCATGTTGATTGTAGCCGCGGCCTTATTCCATAAAAATGGTTATGTTGTAGAAGATTTGGACAAAGCCTTTTACCTTTTCCATCATTTATCCAGTACTGCAGCTGCCACTTTTTTTGGTCTTGGTTTGTTAATTGCTGGCTTGTCGAGCTCTTCCGTCGGGACGATGGCCGGTGATGTGGTCATGCAAGGATTTATCAACAAAAAAATACCTATTTATGTCCGGCGATTCATTACAATGGTGCCGCCGTTGGCCATTATTATAAGCGGCATTAATCCTACAAAAGCGTTGGTCGTCAGCCAAGTTGTTTTATCTTTTGGCATTGCTTTCGCTTTAATTCCGCTCATTATTTTTACAAGCAAGCGAAAAATTATGGGGATTCTTGTGAATCATCGCATGACAACCGTCATTAGCTGGATTGTCGCAACGCTAGTCATTTTACTAAATCTTTTTATCCTTTTTCATACTTTTGTTGGATAGATTGAAAAACTTAAAAAAATAAAATTGTGTTCATCCATCAGATGCACTGTCATAAAATCATGAATGAGTAAAACCTTTACGAATTTCAGCATAAAATGAGGATTCGTAAAGGTTTTTTTATGAATAAGATGTAATAGTGAGCATGTTCTAGATTCATTCTTCCACTGGCGTTCTCTATTGTCAAAAGACGGTTTTTTCATTAACCTGTATAAGGACTCTTTTTCAATTTCCTTTCCAGCCTTTGCCGGGATTACTGCTTTTTCGTCTTGAAACTGGGATTATAATAAAACGTGGAATGGATGAAGGGGGAAATGGTTACAATGCCGATCTTTCGGGAGCTTGGAGAAGTCGTGCGATCTATTCTATTATTTTCAAAGAATGGGTTTGAGAAATTATCTATATTGTAATAATGGATAGAAAATAAAAAATTCCGGCAGAACTTTTAATGGTATAGATAGGTCTTTTAGAATGTCATCATCATGATGACATCTCATTTTGATCGTACGGTCGATGGAGAGGACGAGTGAATGGACTGTATCCATGATCGCCTAACTTTCAAACTCATAATGGATTCTTCCCGAAAATAAACAAAGGCTAAATTCTTTTTTCTTGAGAAATAGGATTTTTAGAAGATATGAGTTTTTCTACCGTTGAACGAATGGTGAAAATGATAAAAAGACCAATTTTTCATCCAAGGGAGAGTGCAACATCATGAAATCAGTAAAAAAAGCGATCATCCCGGCTGCCGGGTTGGGAACACGTTTTTTGCCTGCAACAAAAGCGATGCCAAAAGAAATGCTTCCCATTGTTGATAAGCCTACCATTCAATATATTGTGGAAGAAGCCATTCATTCTGGGATTGAGGATATTATCATCGTGACCGGCAAAGGAAAACGCGCGAGAGAAGACCATTTTGATCATGCATTTGAATTAGAAAAAAACCTTTATGACACAGGAAAGCTGGATTTGTTGGAAAAGGTTCAACAATCATCGAACATGGTTGATATCCATTATATTCGTCAAAAAGAACCGTTGGGTTTGGGCCATGCGGTTTGGTGTGCTCGTAAATTTATTGGAGACGAGCCTTTTGCCGTGTTATTAGGGGATGATATTGTGGAATCGGAAACTCCTTGCATCAAGCAGCTAATGAATGTATATGAAAAAACGGGGCATCCGTCATTGGAGTTCAGCCTGTTCCTTTGGAAGAAAGTCATCGTTATGGAATGATTGACCCGATGGCTCAGAATGGCCGACTGTATGAAATCAAAAATTTAGTGGAAAAACCGAAAAGAGGACAAGCCCCTTCTAATTTAGCGATCATGGATCGTTATATTCTGACGCCAGAAATCTTTTCTTACCTGGAAAAACAAGAAAGAGGGGCAGGGGGAGAAATTCAGCTTACCGACGCCATTCAAAAATTGAGCAAGACTCAAAAAGTGTTTGGCTACTGCTTTGAAGGGAAACGATATGATGTCGGAGAAAAATTGGGCTTTATTTTGACGACTATTGAGTTTGCCTTAAAAAATGAAGAATTAAGAGAGCCTATACTAGAAAAATTGAAACAACTGATAAAACAAGAAGAGAGAATGGTTTAAAACAAATAGATGGGGTGCGTGTATACGGAATGATGGCAAAATTAGCTTCGAATTGGACGAAAGAACAAAAATGGATTATTATTGCTTTTGCATTAATTGGGGTATATCTCCTTCCTATGTATGTATTAGGGGAAAATTCACATATTCGGGTTCATGATAATATGGACTCGAACATTGCTTGGTATCGGGTGTTAAAACGAAGCGGGGAATTATTCGGACCTATTAATGCTACCATTCCACAAGTAATCAATGGGTTGCCGCGTAATGCATACGGTACGGAGTTTAGTGGGATCGAATGGCTGCATCATTTGTTTCCTCCAATGTTAGCTTACGCATTAAGCCAAACGATCACACGGATATTCGCTTTTATAGGCATGTATTTGCTTTTAAAAAGACATTTTGTTAAAGCGGACGATGCTTATCTAATTCGAGTGGGAGTGTCGCTTGCTTTTGCGCTGACTCCTTTTTGGCCTTCCGGCATGTTAAGCACGCTTGGACAGCCGCTTGCTTTATGGGCATTTTTGAATATAAGAGAACGAAAAGCGACTTGGAAAGAATGGCTGACGATTACTTTGCTTCCTTTCTATTCAAGCTTCGTTTTAGGGTTTTTCTTTTTTCTGGTAGCCATGGGGCTCCTTTGGCTGCGCGATGTGATGGTCAAACGTGATTGGAATCTCAAGTTTTTTGGCAGCATCGCGTATATGACTTTCCTTTTTTTGGCAATTGAATATCGGCTGGTTTATTCGCTGGTGTTTCCGACAGAACCGACGAGCCGAAATGAATTTGTCAGTTCCAAATTAGGATTTTGGCATTCTGTTCGTCTTGTGTTTAAGAACTATTTCTTAGGGCATACGCACGTAATGACCCTGCACACTTTTGTGATTGTTCCGCTTTCTTTTATCGTCATGGCGATCATTATTCAGAAGAAACAATGGAATCAAGAAAGAAACTATGTTCGTTTGTTTATCCTTAACTTCGTATTATCGGTCTGGTATGCCTTCTGGTTTTATAAAGGATGGGAGCCATTAAAAGAAAGGTATCAATTGTTAAATACGTTTAATTTTGCTCGTTTCCATTTTTTACGGCCAATGATCATTTATATGATGTTCGCGGTAGGTGCTTATATTCTCTGGAAAAAAGGGGTTCATTGGAAAAGATTTGTGAAGGTATGTTTAGTGCTGCAGCTTCTTATACTTTTTGCAGCCAATCCAGAGATTTATTATCGTGCCAATCACTCGCCGTCGTTTAAACAGTTTTATGCCACTCATCAGTTTGAAGAAATAGCGAAATATATCGGAAAACCAAAATCTTCTTATCGGGTGGCGAGCATAGGGCTTCACCCTGCCATTGCCCAGTATAACGGGTTTTACACATTGGATACCTATAATAATTTTTATCCTTTGTCGTACAAGCACCAATTTAGGAAAATCATTGCGAAAGAACTGGAGAAAAATAAGCAGTTGGAGACATACTTTGATCAATGGGGCGGCAGATGCTATATTTTTGTAAGTGAATTAGGAAAGCATTATGACTTCCGAAAAAATAGCAAGAAAAAAATTCATCATCTTCAATTGAACATTGATCAATTTAAGAAAATGGGTGGACAGTATATATTTTCATCCGTGCCCATTATGAATGCGGAGGAGGACGGCCTTCACTTTTTAAAGGCTTTCGACGATCCGGATTCAGCGTGGAGAATTTACTTATACAAAGCAAAATAAAGAATTCTGAGGAGGAATTTCTTTGAATTACCCAGTTTTAACCATCGTCGTTCCTTGTTATAACGAAGAAGAAGTTTTTCAAGAAACGTCTAAACAATTAACACAGGTGATCAAAGAATTAATCGATGAACATTTAATTTCAAAAGAAAGCAATATTTTATTTGTGGATGATGGCAGTCGAGACCGTACTTGGGATTTGATTGAAGCAGAAACGAATCAAAATATTTATGTAAAAGGTTTAAAGCTTGCTCGAAATGTCGGGCACCAAAATGCCTTGTTGGCAGGATTAGCAACCGCCAGCAAACAAGCCGACTGCGTGATTTCCATTGATGCGGATTTGCAAGATGATATTCGTGCCATCCGTACGTTTGTAGAAAAATATTGGGAAGGTTACGACATTGTATATGGAGTACGAAATAAACGAGATACCGATACGTTTTTTAAACGGACAACCGCTGTCGCGTTTTATCGGCTCATGAACAAAATGGGCATTAACCTTATTTTTAATCATGCAGATTTTCGCCTTATGAGTAAAAGAGCTTTGGAAGAATTACTAAAATATAAAGAAGTGAACCTTTTCCTTAGAGGGATTGTGCCGTTAATCGGCTTCCCATCTACTAAAGTGATGTATGATCGAAAGGAACGTTTCGCCGGGGAATCTAAATATCCTTTGAAAAAAATGCTGGCATTTGCTTTTGATGGAATTACATCGTTTAGTGTAGCTCCCATTCGATTTGTGACGTTATTAGGGTTTCTTTCTATTCTTTTAAGTATTTTGATTGGTGGATATGCTCTTATTCAAGAATGGCGGCACCATACCGTATCAGGATGGACTTCTCTCATGCTCTCCATTTGGTTGATTGGGGGCTTGCAATTATTGGGGATTGGACTGATTGGAGAATACATTGGAAAAATCTTTAAAGAAGTAAAAAAACGTCCTCGATACGCAATCGAAACGGACTTGTATACAAAAGAAGCAAAACAGTCATCTCCTGCTCCTAAAACATCCGAGAATTGATCAGCGAGGAGGTCCAGCTCCCAATCAGGCCTCCTCGAATTTTGGTGAAATCCTGACAGCGTTCGAATGACGTGACAGGCTATGATTTTTGCCTTCCGGTCAAAAGACGAAGGAGGTATCTTTATGTGGGATCATCTAAAAGAAAAAATGGGAATGCTTCTGAAGTTTTGTACGGTAGGAGTTGGAAATACACTTATTGATTTTATCGTCTTTTTTGTCCTCACCGGTTTACATGTCCATTACTTATGGGCACAAGGATGTTCTTATCTTGCCGGTATGATCAATAGCTACATATGGAACAGGAATTGGACTTTTAAAGCAGAAGAAAAAGCGAACATTCAAGAGCTGCTTCGATTTCTAACCATTAATTTGGCTGCCTATGCGACTACTCTTCTTTTACTTTCTTTATTTAAGCAAAAGTTTGAATGGCCGTTGGCTGTAAGTAAGATTTTTGCAACATTGTGTGGGATGGCCATTACTTTTATGGGCAGCCGACTTTGGGTATTTAAAAGCGGTTTGTCTAAAGGCCAAAGCTAAAGAAGGGTATTCCATATTTACCTTTAAAAAATCGCTCTTTCTGAATGATCATTGAATGCTAGTTTTCCATTTTCTTTTTTCATGCGAAAAAGAGGCTCGGAACATTGGGGCGTTTGACCATTGTGACGAGCCTTTTTTATAAAAACTTAAAAGCGGATTCATTGTGTATAAGCTTTGAAGCATATGATCGAGATATTGGGGTTATTTGATTGCTTGAATGCAAATCCTTGCCTAAAGATTAGTGGTATTTCAGGAAGAAAAGAAAGAAGCAGTTTCACCCATAAAACAGTCCTAAGCATCAACTTTGCTTAGGACCGGAATTGATTTTCTTACCTCAATGAATAGAAAGCGACAGCATCTTCTTGCTTATCTTACAAACAACCCTACCACCATCGCAGTTAAAAAGGAGACCAAAATACCTGAAACGAGCAGACGCCAAATATTTTTGGCGATTAGTTTTGTTTTCTCCTCATTGAATAATGATTTCACGCTTCCCAAAATAATTCCTACAGTAGAAAAGTTACAAAAAGAAACAAGAAACGTGGAGATGACAGCCTCTGTGTGTGGATTCAGTTTATTCAGTATAGGGTGTAGTTTCCCCATTGCTACAAATTCATTCGTCGCTAATTTTTCACCCATAAATTGAGAAACGGTAAATACTTGGGAATGTGTAACTCCCATTAAATAGGCAAAAGGCGAAAAAAGTACGGCAAAAATATTTTCCAGTGAAAGGTTTTTATGGATCAATCCTAAAACGCTATCGCTGGCAGTAATTAATGCTGTAAATCCGATCAGCATGGTGGCGATGATTAAAGCTAGTTTTCCTCCAGTCAGCATACTGTCTGCCAACATATCGAAGAAGTTTCTTCTCTCTCCGGATTTTGCAGGGTTGTAAACGACGTCTTCTTCTTTCGACACTTTATATGGATTTAAGAATGATGTAATGATTAATGCTCCAACGGCATTTAATGGAATGGCAACTAATACATATTTAGGATCGATGAGCTGCATATATCCACCGAGAACTCCAACGCTGACACAAGACATTCCTACCATACAGGCGGTCAGCAGCCGTTTATCATCCATTTTGTTCAGTTGTTGTCTCGTTACCGCCAACGCTTCATTGTTTCCTAAAAACATGACTTGAGTAGCGAAAAAACTTTCAAAGCGGGGAGCACGCGTCAATTTAGAAAGCACAAAACCGATGCCGTTGATTAAAGCTGGAAGGATGCCGAAATAAGTTAAGATATCGAAGAAGGCAACAATAAAAATAATCGGCATTAATACGCTCATGAAAAAGGACGGTGTACCATTTAAAGATACTAGGTCACCAAAGACGAAATTGATACCGGACATAGAGCAATGGATAAGCCATAAGAAAAACTTTGAAACGATTTGGATGAATTGTCCACCTATTTTAGTGGTTAACATAAACCAAGTAATAACCAATTGAATAACAAACATCAAAAGGATAGAGACAAAATCTATGCCTTTACGATTGATAGAGCATAAATAGGCAATAGCAAAAACAACGATAATTCCAATGATGTTAATGATAAAAGACAATGAAATTCCTCCCTGAACCTACGCACGTTTCAAATAAAATTCTAAAAATAATAAATAGTCGTTTCAAATTAAATTTTAAATGCAGGGTGGGGAATATGCAAGATAAAATAAGTGTAAAAAATGTGCATTTTCAAGGGGATTATTGACAGTTCAAAAAAGAGTTTTTGATTTTTAAAATTTTAAAATTATAGTGAACATAGAAAAAACTAAAGTAGAATCTATAGAATGTCAAAAAATGCCGGTTTCATTTATTCAATCAATGTATTATTTCTTCATACATGGAACCATTTCGGCGTCCAGAAAAACGATGCGGAAATGCAACTAAAATTCGAATAATAACGATCGTTTTGATTAAATCGAGTTTGAATACCCCTTGCCCTCTCAAATGAGTTTTTGCATGGTTTTGTCTTCTCAGAATCATGGTTTATGATAGAACGAAACTGGAAATAAACTTCTGCAGCTCGCCAAAAGACAGGGCATATATAAAGGGAGCGGAATAAGCATTTCACTTAAAACGCTCCCTTTGTATGGTCGTTTAAGAAAGTACTTTATTCATCGTTTCTTTCAAAACAGCAGCTGAGTGGTTGAATTTTTCTTTTTCTTCTTCATTTAATTTCATTTCGATGATTTCACGAACCCCATTTCGGTTAACGACAGCAGGTGCACCGATGTAAAGATCTTCTTGACCGTATTCTCCTTCAAGCAGAACGGATACAGTCAGAATGCTGTTTTCATTATGAAGGATCGCTTTAGTGATGCGGACAAGAGACATTCCGATTCCGTAATAGGTGGCTCCTTTTCTTTCGATGATATGGTATGCAGCATCCCGTACGTTTACAAAGATCTCATCCAGATCTGCTCTAGTGATTTCACCCTTTTTGATGAAGTAATCGAGTGGTTCAATACCAATAGTAGCATGGCTCCAAACCGGAAGTTCTGTATCGCCGTGTTCACCAATAACAGCTGCGTGAACATTTCTTGGATCGATATTTAAACGTTCTCCAAGTTGAAAGCGCAGCCGGGCTGAGTCGAGTACAGTGCCGGAACCGATGACACGTTCTTTAGGAAGTCCTGATTCTTTCCAGGTCACATAAGTAAGGATGTCGACTGGATTTGTAGCAACTAGGAAAATTCCGTCAAATCCGCTGTTCATAATATTTCGAATTATCTCTTTGAAAATCTTAGTGTTTTTTTCGACTAATTGCAGACGGGTTTCTCCCGGTTTTTGTGCTAATCCGGCTGTTATGACAACTAAATCAGCTTGTCTACAATCTTTATAATCTCCGTTCCAAATTTTTGCAGGAGAAGGGGCGAACGGTATTCCGTGATTAAGGTCCATGGCTTCGCCTTCCGCTTTTGCTTTGTTGACATCTATCAATACTATTTCTTCAGCTACACCTTGATTGATTAGGGAGTAAGCATAGCTGCAACCTACTGCACCAGTTCCAACGATAACAACACGATTTACTTTTTCTTTTTTCATGATAAGAAACTCCTTTCATCATTTCTGGTTGATGTGAAATGTGTGAGAATCTAACCAAACCCATATGTAAAAAATGGTTTACATAGGGTAAGTCTACAAGTTTATGTACTATTAGAATATAATTTCTTGTTAGCAGTAAATGTTATGCCAACATTCATTTAAAAGATGCTGCAGCCAAAGACACACGTGAAAGGGTACGGTTCTTCATAAAACGTTGATAATTTAGAAGGAAAAGGAATGGCTGCAGCGATTTACAAGTTCATTATACAACACTAAATGTGAATTTATTCACAATACAAATGAATAATTTGTGAACTTTTTCACACACTGATTTATTTTATTTTTGGATGAAACCATTTTTTTATAGAAACAGGATGAATCGGCGTTTTCTTGCTAAAAAACGGGCGAATGGGAAATAGGGCCAACATGTTTTAAAGTCCATACAAAAACCCCCTATAGTCATTTAGGTATCATTCGTTTCTTTCATTTCCATTGCCTATAGGGGATCTAATCAAATGACCAATTTATTCTTTTTTATCGTTAAAATCATGATCTTCCGAAAACTCGGCGTTATATGCCAGTTTATGATTGGCTCTCATTTTTGTCCGCCTGTTCGTTTGAACGTCCGGAAAACGATTCAGAATAAATTGATGAATAAACGCTTCTGCTATTGTGATGATAACGGCTGAAATAATGCTTCCCCAAGCAATCTGCATATAGTTATTAAGAAGAATACTGCCAAAAATCCAAACGCTCGTATAGGCAAGAAGAAAATCAACTATTGATGCTGACGTATTTCCAAAATAGGGAAGAATCAACCGATCTCCTATTAAAAAAGACATAATCGTCGTCAGTAAGCTGAAAGAAAAAATATCCAAATAGGTAGCATCAAAAAATAGATCGAGACCTACTGCAAATGCGATTAGGCAAGCAATAAATTTTATAAGTAATATGCCAGCGTATTTCATCATTCAATCCTCCTTTGTCCATATTTTGAATCAAAAATCAGAATTTTATACTTGTGTCAAATAATTTTGTGAAAAACCATTAGGACATTTCACGCGATCGAATTCAGAAAAGGATTCGTTTATTGAAATCTTCTCTATAATCGTGATGAAAAAGGGGAAAAGAAAAAAAGAAAGCCTTAAAACTTCCTAGTCAATGGGCTGAATTAGATCGGGCGAGTTATTTTTCGGTGAATTGACCAATTGAGAAACTTCGTACGCTTCCATCCATTGCTCATCATAAGGCTTTAATAAATTCTTTAATTTTTGAGGGTCGCTAATATTGGGTCCAACCATAACGGTTCATCCTGCGGTTTTAATATCACTGGCATTCTGTCATGAATAGACGCCATGAGAGGATTAGGTTTGGTTGTAATGATGGTGCAAGAAAATATCGAGTCGCCATTCGGCGATTTCCATTGTTCCCATAATCCAGCCATCGAAAATAACTCGTGGGATTTTAATAAAATTCTCATCGGAATCTTTTGATTGTTCACTCGTTTCCATTCGTAAAAGGAGTCGGCTACAATAAGGCAGCGTTTTTTTTGAAACGCATGCCGATAACTAGGTTTTTCAGTAAGAGTCTCAGCTCTGGCATTCACTAATTTATGGCCGATGGACACATCTTTTGCCCAAGGCGGAATTAATCCCCATCTTAGAAAGCCCATTCGGTTGGTTTGACCATCATTGATGACGGCTAGAACCGATTGGGAAGGGGCTATATTGTAGCTTGAGGAATAATCTTCATCCTTAAATGAATATTCAGCGCTAAAACGTTCAGCAATTTCTGCAATGGAAGCCGTTAGTGTAAATCGTCCACACATACCATTCACCTCGTAAAAGTATTATATATTGTAGCAGTTACATGTAGTAGAGATAGGATGAAAATGGTTTTGAGCATCCAATAGACGTTCATTCTTATTGAATGTTCAGCAATTACAAGAAAATACGATGTAAGATGCGTCAAAAGCCTCATGCTTCATAATAAATCAATCTACTTGACTAAACACCCCATAGGGTATACTATCCATTGTGAGTATAGAATATACGAGATATGGGGGATGCTTATGGTTGGATTGCTGATATTATTCATCATTTTTATTTGCTTAAAAGAACTTTATAAACGTTACTATCCGGTTAAAGGCATTCCGTGTATAGATCAAAGGAAACAGCGCCAAGATGGCCAAATTACGTTCTTGGATATCAGGGACTATAATGAAGTCATGAAAACGGACGGTCATACCTCTTTGAATATTCCATATGCATACTTAAAACGTTTTTATAAAGACATTCCGAAAAACAACATTCATTTGATTGCGCAAGATCCACTGGAATTGAATCTAGGTCTTCGGTTTTTAGCGAGAAAAGGGTTTAAAGTTAAAAGTTATTCATTATCGAACTGTTCGTGTGATCAAAAAAGGATAAAGGGGATAGCCGGGAATGGAGTATAGTAAAGATATTAAAAACCGCTTAAAGCGAATCGAAGGACAAGTTCGCGGAGTACTTCGTATGCTGGACCAAGAGGAAGATTGTAAAGAAGTAATTACCCAATTAAGTGCAGCGAGAAGTGCTTTGGATCGGGCGATTGCACTAATAGTGGCGACAAACTTAGAAAAATGCATTCGTGAACAAATGGAAGAGGGAGAAGATCAAGCTCGTTCTGAGGTCATTAAAGAAGCGGTGCAGCTTCTCGTAAAAAGCAGATAAATCGATTAACTGGCTGGCATTTGGCATTTAAAGCAAAGTGTCCATGAATTTGGATGGCTATTCGAAAGTGTAATAAGAGGCGGTTCTCTGCATTTCAAAAAAGGGAATATCAGCAAGGCAGTTTGAAGGTCATAGAATATGGATTGGACCTTTAATAACGATTTTAAGGTTCATCAAACCGAAGCATATCTTTTGTTTTATCGGGAAAGAATCATTATAGTAAATTCGGAAACGTCATGAGACTCAATTAAAGGAGGTACATCAAATGGCGAACAATAAACGTATTCTCATGGTTGTGACGAACCATACAACGATTACGGATGATCACAAGACGGGACTTTGGCTGGAAGAGTTTGCGGTGCCTTATTTGACCTTTAAGGAAAAAGGATATGATGTCAAAGTAACGAGCATTAACGGCGGAGAAGTTCCTCTTGATCCAAATAGCATAAAAGAAAAAAATCCGGATTGGGTTGAAGCGGAAAAAGAATTAAAAAACACGGCGAAATTAAGCAAAGAAGATGCCGCTGGATTTGATGCAGTGTTCCTCCCTGGAGGGCATGGCACCATGTTTGATTTTCCGGATAATGAAACGTTGCAATATGTATTGCAGCAATTCGCCGAAGATGGAAGAGTCATTGGCGCTGTTTGCCATGGTCCGGCGGGGCTTGTCAACGTCACCTATAAAGACGGTACTCCATTAGTGAAAGAGAAAAAAGTAGCCGCTTTTACGAATGAGGAAGAAAGGGAAACGCAGCTGGACAGACATATGCCATTTTTACTGGAATCCAAGCTGCGTGAAAAAGGGGCGAACTTTGTTTCAGGTGAAAAGTGGTCCGATTTCTCTGTCCGCGACGGAAATTTGGTAACAGGACAAAATCCACAATCCAGCAAAAGCACGGCTGAAAAAGTGATTGAAGCGATTGAAAATCCGGAATAACAGACCTGAAACTGTTCTAAATAGAAGTTGAATTTACGATTTTTCACACCGTTCGTTTTGTTGGAACGGTGTGTTTTCTTTGTGAATGGAAAAAAAGACAAATAATTGAATGAATCCTGATGGTAGTCGAATTTATAAAAATATGCTATAGTAAACAATCAGAATGATGAATGATCATTTGAACAACTCCATAAGAAATCCGTGCATAACGCACGGGAGAGGTTCGCGAACTCCCTCTATAAAAAACTAAGGAGACATCCAGCCAGGAAACAATGTCCGGGCTGCCGTTTTTGCATGTCTGTTAAAGCACGTTTCCCTTTAGTTCGTACGAAATGGAAAGATGCTTTTTATTTGATTTGATTTTAAAAGCGGCAGTCAGCTGTTTGTTTCTTTGCTGATGGATGGGGGAGGTTGCGTCATTTTTCTGCGCAATCTTTTTTATTATGTTGACGATTGCTCAATAATGGACTTCGTGGACCCGGAAGGCCTTGTTCGAATGGAGAAAGAATTCAATAATGACAATTTATATAAGAAAAGGTGAAGATCATGTTGAATGAGGAAAAAGCGGTTGTGGTATTCAGCGGAGGACAAGATAGCACAACATGCTTATTTTGGGCTTTGAAAAATTTTCAAGAAGTTCAAGCGGTGACTTTTGATTACGGACAACGTCACCGAAAAGAGATAGAAGTGGCAAAAACGATTGCTCATGATCTTGGAGTGAAGCACACAGTGCTGGATATGTCTTTATTGAATCAGCTCGCTCCTAATGCACTGACTCGTAAAGAGATTGAGATTGAGCAAAAAGAGGGGGAACTCCCAACCACTTTTGTGGACGGCCGAAATTTATTATTTCTATCATTTGCAGCGGTACTGGCAAAGCAATCGGGGGCTCGCCATATTATCACAGGGGTTTGTGAAACGGATTTTTCCGGCTATCCTGATTGCCGGGACGTTTTTATCAAATCCTTAAATGTGACGCTTAACTTAGCAATGGACTACGAATTTGTCATTCACACCCCGCTGATGTGGCTGAATAAAGCACAAACTTGGGAACTTGCCGATCAGTTGGGAGCGCTCGAATATGTCCGTGAAAATACGTTAACTTGCTATAACGGTATTATGGCTGACGGATGCGGCCATTGCCCGGCCTGCAAACTACGGAAGCGGGGATTGGACGAATATTTATCCAAAAAGAACGGGGGTAGTAAGTAATGCTCCAACAAATTTATCCGCAAGTGCAGCATGATTATACGTATGAATTAAACAAAGATCTACAATTTGCAGCCGCTCATTTCATTCCTCATCCAGATGCAGGACCGTGCCGCAATGTACACGGCCATACGTATTTTGTCAATATAACGGTTGCAGGCGAGGAGTTGGATGATTCCGGATTTTTGGTGAACTTTCAAGCGTTGAAAAAAATTGTTTCGGATCCATTTGACCATACACTTTTGAATGATCACCAAATGTTCAGTGAAAAACAGCCTGAAAACTTTCCTTCCACCGAAGTAGTGGCACGAAAAATATACGAAATGATACAAGCTTATTTGGACACATTGCCGAACAAGCCAAAATGCTTGCAGGTGTTCTTGCGCGAAACACCGACCAGTTATGTAGTTTATCGGCCGAAGAGAGGGAAGTAATATGGCTAAGAAGGTGCCTGTATTAGAAATATTCGGCCCGACCATTCAAGGAGAAGGCAGCGTAATCGGTCAAAAAACAATGTTTGTCCGAACGGCCGGCTGCGACTATTCATGCAGTTGGTGCGATTCTGCTTTTACGTGGGACGGATCGGCAAAAGCAGACATTCGACAAATGACGGCGGAGGAAATATGGAAGGAACTCAAACAACTGGGCGGTGATTGTTTCAGTCATGTGACGATTTCCGGAGGCAACCCGGCGCTCATCTCTGGCCTTTCAGAATTCATTGATTTGCTGAAAGAGGAAGGAATCCGTATAGGTCTTGAAACGCAAGGGAGCCGCTGGCAAGATTGGTTTTGGCAAATCGATGATTTAACGATTTCACCGAAGCCTCCTAGTTCAGGGATGAAAACCAATTTTTTCGTGCTGGATGACATCGTGAAAAAGCTTCAAGCGAAAAACCACCAAACTTTTAGTTTAAAAGTGGTCATATTTGATGATCGTGATTTTGATTATGCTGTCTCCGTCCATCAACGCTACCCCTCTGTTCCTTTTTTTGTCCAAGTAGGAAATGACGATCCAGCTACGACCGATGATGATCAGTTGATTAAGCATTTATTAACAAAAATGAAATGGCTTGTAGAAAAAATTTCTGCATCGGCTGAAATGAATGATGTTCGGGCACTGCCGCAGCTCCATACTCTTTTATGGGGAAATAAACGAGGGGTTTAAACAAAAAAAGTAGAAAAGGAGGAAGCCGAAATGGCAGGAAGAAATGAGGAAGAATTGCAAGGAGTCACGTTGTTAGGCAATCAAGGAACAAAATATATATTCGACTACGCGCCAGAGGTTCTCGAAGTATTTGACAACAAACATCCGAACCGTGATTATTTTGTAAAATTCAATTGCCCGGAATTCACAAGCTTGTGTCCAAAAACGGGCCAGCCGGATTTTGCCACAATCTATATTAGTTATATTCCTGACAAAAAAATGGTCGAAAGCAAATCGTTGAAGCTCTATTTATTTAGTTTTCGTAATCACGGAGATTTTCATGAGGATTGCGTGAATATCATTATGAACGATTTAATCGATGTCATGGATCCGCGTTATATTGAGGTTTGGGGAAAATTCACTCCGCGAGGCGGAATCTCGATCGATCCGTATGTCAATTACGGACGTCCCGGTACAAAATATGAAAAAATGGCTGAATATCGTTTAATGAATCACGATTTATATCCTGAAAAAATCGACAATCGCTAATATTTCGCTCTCTGCGGAAGCTCCGCAGAGGGTTTTTTAATGAATTCCGCTGTGATGCGGCTGCTTTTTTATCATAAAATTTCAAATAGTGGTTTTGAATTTCAGAATATTAAGTTTATTATTTTTTAAAGGGGGGAGAAAAAATGTCAAAATCCATAAAAGCATTTGTATTTGATGTATATGGCACTCTTTTTGATGTACATTCTGTAAAAGAAGCAACGGAAACTTTATATCCTGGAAAAGGTGAGGCTATTAGCCAGGCTTGGCGGAAAAAGCAAGTCGAATACTCGTTTTTACATCAACTCATGGGAACATATCGCTCTTTTTGGAAAATAACAAAAGATGCTCTTCGCTATGCCCTGAAAGAAAATGAACAGAGCATATCGTCTGAAATTGAGGAATTTTTAATGGAAGCTTATTTGCATCTTACTCCTTTTCCCGAAGTCCATGAAGTTTTGCTTCAATTACGGAACAAGACTCTGGCTGTGTTTTCAAATGGGTCGCATGATATGCTAGATCCATTGATCGATCATTCTCTATTTGGCGAACTTTTTGATGATGTCGTCAACGTTGATGAAGTAAAACAATATAAACCAACTCCAGCCGCCTATGATCATGCATTACATACGCTAAAAGTTTCACGAGAAGAAGTATTGTTCATTTCCTCAAATGGTTGGGATATCTCCGGTGCAAAAAACTTTGGTTTTCATACCGCTTGGATAAATCGGAACAAATTGCCGATAGAAGAACTGGAATTATATCCGGATGCAATATATGAAGATTTAACCGGTATTTTGGAATGGATATAAAGAATAGTAGGCACCTTTTTTTAAATGTGTTCTTTTTAAAACTGGCTTTTTTGAAAAATCCCAATAGAATCCATTGCGCCCTTTTTAAAAAAGGGCTATTTTGTTTTCACTCTTTGACCAGCTTGTACATATGATGAACTGAAGACAATAAAAATCTGTCTTTCTTAATAAGCAGTTGGTATTTTTATCTAATTTATGAGTAATATATTTGATCAATTAAGCAAGAAAGGGAAATAAGATGGCAGGTACAAAAACATTTGTAAATACAAGCCTAGCCACTTTACAAGTCACTCTCTTTATTCGTGAAGGAAATGACCCGGTAAGTCAAGATGGGACGGTTTCTTTTGTACTTGATCCGGGAGAAACAGAGGTCGTTGCCTTTGGGAACGCTCAAAACTCTTTTCTGAACGGAATTTCTTTGTTTACTATTTTTGCAGGAGATCTTTATAGCAAAATTCAATTTGTAACCGTAGTTGGAAGTGAACTTGATAGTCTTCTTAATACTAATGATGTGATTACAATCACAAAGGAACTAACCGATTACGTCTTATCTGGGAGCAACAGCAGTCTAGAGGCAGTAAATAATGCTCTAACAGTGGCTGAGATGCGGGCTGCTCTTGAAAATCCACAATTGGGACTTGATCTTACAGCATACAACAACCTAACAGAGGCACAAAAAGATCAAGCAGCCGAAACAGTGTTAATGAATCGACCCGTTTCAGGATATCCTACCGTGGCAAGTGTACAAGAAGCTCTTAATCAGGCAATAGATCAAATTGTAGATTCAAACAATATATTTGTTCTTGCAGGCTCAGTTGATGGAAATGGAAGCAGAGCGAATCCATTTGGTAGCATTGCAGAAGGGATTGCAGCCGTAAATCCAGGAGGAACGGTCCATATACTACGTGGGACATACCCTATCACCACTCAAATTGCCGTCAATAAGGAAGGAATTACTTTAAAAGGCGAGTCAGAAACACTGCTTGTATTGCAGGCTGATCTTATTCCGTTGTTAATTTTATCGAATAATACGACGATTGATGGTTTAACCATAACGAGTGATATTCCTTACCAGAAAGAATTCATCCAAGTTGCCGGCACGAATACAAGGTTGATGAATAACACAATATTCGGTCCCCCACAAGCATTGCCAATGTCTGACTGGGTAGTGAATCGAGCAGTAGTGCCTCAGGTCAGTGTAACGAATTTGATAGTTGAAAATAATACGTTTTATTCGCTGCGGACAGGTATTTATATCAATCCAAATGTAACGGGTGCTATGAATAATAACGTGGTTTATAGTACAAAAGGTGGTTTTTTGGTGGATCGGGCGTTCATGACATTTAATGGTAATTCATGGGGTATCCCGGCAAATGAGTTTGATATTGTATTGCTAGCTGGAACCACAACAGGACCACCATACGATGATTTGGCTGCCTTAAGTGCCGAAAATAATCATGCAACCATTTCGGACCAAAGATCACAATAAAGTTTAAAAAACTGCAAGGCATTATTTCATAATTAGAATTCGGGTTAAGTGGTAGTAAGTAGAACTTTTTTTTGTCCGGAATGAATAGTTACGGTTTCTTGATAAGACTTTATTTTTTCACAGTTCGTACGCTGGACGGTGTTTTTGTTTTGTGATCATGAAGATTTTTTTGTTCATAATTAAGATTCTCACATATCATTAAGAAAAAACGGGGCCATACATTTGCAAGTTACATCCCCCTATCATTAAACTAATGATAGGAAGAAAGAATATTCAAGTGGATGAAGAAAAAGGCGATTAAGTTGAAAAGCAAGGAGACGATGCAAAGGATGTTAGAAACAAAAACAAACCATAAAGAAGCAGATCTACATGACTATTGTTCCATCGTAGCCAAGACCAATGGAATTGATCCAATCGGTTCAGCTCCGGTTCATCAGCGCTATATTTTGGTGGAAACGCCATTTCCATGGACAAAAAAAGTAGAACAGTCCCCAAAAATGAATGAAAAATTGTTGGAGGTATTAAAAGAGGCGGAAGAGCAAGAAAAAAGTTTCCGGTTTTTAGCGTTTCATTCGGATACTCTCCCTTCTCCTGATGGGTATTCGCGCGTCTTTTTGTTTGAACGACCGGACTCTTTTTTGGCTCATTATGAAAAACGGGAATATTTGCTTCCGAGTCAAAAAGTTCACGAGTTGGTGCGAGGTTTTTTAGCCAATCCTGCTTCTTTAGAGAAATTTGATGAGTACTTGCAGCCTTCATCCCATATTAGAGAGCTGTTTTTATGTACACAAGGCAGCCGCGATCGGTGCTGTGGAAAGTTTGGCTACGAACTGTATAAGGAAATTCAGGAACGTCTTTCATTAAATCCTGATTCTCGTTTACGCGTATGGCGTTCCAGTCATTTGGGAGGCCATCGCTATGCGCCGACATTGCTGGACTTGCCGGAAGGACGCTACTGGGGCCATTTGAATCCAAATCAACTGGATGCTCTATTGTTCCGGAAAGGTGCATTTTCTGATCTAGCCGGTTCTTACCGAGGCTGGGGAGTTATTTCTCCATTTGAACAAGCAGCAGAGCGGGAAGCCTTTTTGAAAATGGGCTGGGATTGGATAGAAATGATGAAACAGTCGAAGATCGTTGAAAAAAGCGAGAATACGGCTCGGGTACGAATTGATTATCATTCACCAGACGGCCAACAGCAAGGAACTTATGAAGCTGATGTAAAAATTGAAAGAACGATCAAAGTTTGGGGATGCGGGGCAGAACCGAGCGATGTGAAACAATATAGAACGACTCGATTGGATAAAATGAATCATTAATCCGTTTCAATAGGAGCCGTGGAGAGCACGGTTCATTTGCGGTCCTACATTGATTGCGACGATTCCGTTTGTTCCGTAATCGATGTAGGGCCTTTTTTTGGCAGAAAAAGAATATTTTATGGATAAGTGAATGTTTTTTCTTTTTTTGGAGAAACTAAATAAAGAATGAATTTATATGTTGGAGGTTTTAATATGGAACGAGGCACTGTTAAATGGTTTAATGCTGAAAAAGGATACGGATTTATCGAATCTGATAGTGGATCCGATGTATTTGTTCATTACAGCGCCATTCAAGGAGAAGGATATAAGACGTTGGAAGAAGGACAACAAGTGGAGTTTGAAGTGGTTCAAGGAAATCGTGGACCTCAGGCAGAACATGTCGTCAAACTATAATGAGAATGAATCAGGGGGTGACTTCGTTATAGTCACCCCCTTTTCAATGAAAAGGATTTATAGCCTGAATGAAAAACCGATTCTTTCGCCGTTTAGCATCAACCAAACCACTCTGAAGTGATCATCTAACCGTAACAAAATGAGGTCAACCTGATTCTTTTCCGTTTAAATCAATGTCCACATCTCATCCAAAGTCATGAGTTTGATCGACCGCTTGCCATCCATTCGAAATTTTGGCCGGGAACCCAACTCCTTTCCGAAATCAACAATGAAGAGTTTTGGACAGTTGTAATAAAAAATTATAAAAGATAAGTTTTCGAACCTATTTTAGAAATGATTAGATTGGAAAAAAGGCTGGAATGCTGGTGCACGTGGTGATGATCACGATTTATTTTTGGTTTGTAAGGAAGTAAAGACCGAAAATTCAGGCGAGTGATTTGATTGGTTAAAAAAGCGGATTGATTGGGATTTTGCTTTCTTTTAGTATTTAACGTCTTTCCGAAAGAAGTCTCCCATCCTCTAGGAATGTGAAGGTGCGAATAGCACCAATGAGTAGGTGGGAGATGAATTTCGGTTGGCTTTAGCCAAAGTTATTTTTCCAATCCCTTTCTCAACAATTCTAAGATTGCGGCTGTTCTAGTTGGAATCCCATTTTCTTTTTGATATTGCTCCAATTTTTCTAATATCGTCTTAGGCATACGAATTTCTACACGTTCTTTCTCTTCTCTCATGATTATCACCTCATATTGATTGTACGGATTTTTTACGGTATAATCAATATATACGAAATTTTTCCGCACAAAGTGAGGTGAATTGATATGGCCAAGCAAAACAAAGCTTTCAAGTTTCGTTTGTTACCAAACAAAGAACAATCCGCATTATTAGCTAAGACATTTGGTTGTGTTCGCTTTGTCTACAATAAGATGTTAGCTGAACGCAAAGAAACGTATGAAAAGTTCAAGGATGATAAAGAATTGCTTAAAAAGCAAAAGTTTCCGACCCCTGCAAAATATAAAAGTGAATTTCCATTCCTAAAAGAAGTGGATTCTTTAGCTTTGGCAAATGCACAAATGAACTTACAGACTGCTTATAAGAATTTCTTTGAAGGAAATGCGGATTTTCCAAAGTTCAAAAATCGTAAAGCAAAACAATCCTATACAACTAATATGGTCAACGGAAATATTAAGCTAGAAAATGGTCATATCAAACTGCCAAAAATCAAAAAGCCAATAAAAATGAAACAGCATAGAGAGATACCTGCTGATTATAAAATCAAATCTTGCACTATTTCTAAAACAAAGACAGGCAAATACTACATTTCAATTTTGACAGAATATGAGAAAGATATTCGTCCAGTTAAAATACAGAAAGTTGTTGGTTTGGATTTTGCTATGGATGGTCTATATGTCGAGAGTGAACAGGGTAAGAAAGCCAATTACCCACGTTACTATCGGCAAGCCTTAGATAAATTAGCAAAAGCACAACGAATTCTTTCTCGAAGAAAGAAAGGTTCTGCAAGATGGGAAAAACAACACCTGAAAGTGGCTAAGCTACATGAAAAGACAGCGAATCAGCGCAGAAACTTTCTTCATCATAAGTCAAAAGAATTAGCAACAAACTATGACGCTGTGATTATTGAGGACTTAGACATGAAAGGCATGTCTCAAGCCCTCAACTTTGGAAAAAGCGTTCATGATAACGGCTGGGGGATGTTCACTACTTTCTTAGCGTATAAGCTAAAAGAACAGGGGAAACAACTTGTGAAAATTGATAAGTGGTTTCCCTCCACTAAGAAGTGTTCATGTTGCGGCAAGGAAAAAGAAATGCCATTATCTGAACGTGTATATAAATGTTCTTGCGGCTTTGTATTAGATCGCGATCACAATTCAGCAATCAATATCAAAAATGAGGGATTACGCTTATTAGCATAAAGAATAATAACTTTCGGAACGAGAGGGTTAGCTCGGTCAATTTTCTGTCATTAGACGGGATTACCCGAGAAGCCCCCACTTCAATCAAACCGTAAGGTTGATAAGTGGAGGGTAGTTCACTATATCAATGATTCTTTGCCTGGTTGTAATCCCGATTCCATGTGCATAATAGAGACGTTCATCCAATACGATCGCATTTTCTCCTTGCCATTCCGGAGTATTAGGATCATGATCAGGATTGATAAAATAAACGCAATCTCCGGGTAAAAAATCCGTTCCTTTATGACTGCGGAGATCAAGATCTTGGTCATATTGCCAATCGTATAGATAAAGATTTGAAAAAAGGAGATTAAACTGTTCTTTATCAATGATTTCCAAAACTGCTTTATAAAAGACGATCACCATGGCTGTAGCACATTCAAAAGCATACTTTCTGCCGTTACGGAAGATGTCTTCAATCGCAGTTTGGGGCAAAACATTAGGTTTGAGGGCAAAAGCGCCTTTTTCGGTAAGCGTCCAATATTTTTCGTTGCATTTAGATGTACTAAAAGTGGCAAAATGGACACCGCTTTTATACAACCGTTTAGCCGCTTGAATGATTTGAAGTCTAATCGCAAGTTCAAATTCAAGTTGCTCCTTTGTTTCATACTCATAAACCGTACTGTGTTTCCCCATTAATTGAAGGATTGTAGATGCTTCATTGGATAAAGTCCCCAGATCCATTTGGCTGAAATCTTCTAATTTTTGATTAATAATGATCAATCATAACCTCTCCTCGTTTTAGAGAATCGGAAAATCGCTATACTGCATATATATAGTTTAATTATTTATATGAATGATCGAAGAATAATGATAAAATTTGTTTCGGTGGAAAAGTTTTAATAAATCTGAAAATAACCTTAAAATGTTGATATATCGGGGCACTATCTTTTAAAAAGGATGTGTAACAATATTTAATGCTCGTTTTCAAATGATTTAGGCAGAATGACGAAAGGATGATTTTGAAAATTGGAAAAATTTGATTTCTAATACATTCAATCAAGCAAAAGAGATCGTTTGGAAAATCCGAAAGGCTAGGATGACGAATGAATTCATCAATAGGTGAAAAACGAAAGAAATAATTGATTCCAACCTGAACAAGGTTCTGAGTGAAGAAGCTCTTTGAAAAAAATCCGTTTCCTATTTTGGGAAAATTCAAAAATTTTCTTGTACATAGAATTAAAGAAGCTGTATGAGAAGAATAAATCTTGATGGACCATAAGATAAAAGAAAACAGGAAATCATGGATTTTCGGCGCTGGAAAAGACGCATAATAGTTTGTTTTTATAAAAAATCGTTTGTGCACTCGCATTCTAAACAAAGTATCGGGAGAAAAACATATAGATACGTTTTAAAATCGGATGGATGCTTAAATGATAAAATGATGATTCGCATAGGGAGAAGGTGTGGACGTGAAAAAAGAATTGGAGGTTTTAAAGCCTGTTGTTCACCAGCTGTTTGACTATTTCCATCATCATCCGGAAAAAAGCTGGCATGAGTTTGGAACGACACGCTTTATTGCTGAACAGCTGAAAACATTCGGCTATCAACCAAAAACGTTTACGGATTGTACAGGAGTTGTGGTAGAATTCGGCCAAGGGAAAAACGAAATATGTGTCGGGGTCAGAAGCGATATGGATGCTTTATGGCAAGAAAAAGACGGAATATGGCAAGCCAATCATTCATGCGGCCATGATGCCCATATGGCCATTGTTCTTGGCGTGATGCTTTTGTTCAAAAAAATAAACTATAGTCCTCCCGGAAAGTTGATGTTTCTCTTTCAGCCTGCAGAAGAAAAAGGTACCGGGGCGCTGAAAATGATTGAAAAAGGCGTTATTGATAGCTTGAACTATTTATACGGCATTCATTTGCGGCCTATTCAAGAACTTCGCTTTGGTCAGGCTTCACCAAGTATCAAACATGGCGCATCAGCATTTCTTCAAGGCAAGATTCACGGAGAAGATGCTCATGCCGCCAGGCCTCATTTAGGGCAAAATGCCATTGAAGTTGGAGCCGCTTTGGTTAACGCTTTGAATCAAATTCATTTCGATCCCAGAATCCCTTATTCTGTGAAGTTAACAAGTTTTCATGCCGGCGGGGAAGCGGCAAACCTCATTCCAGGAAAAGCTTCTTTTCGAATGGATATTAGAGCACAAACGAACGAGGCTATGCAGCAGCTAATGGAACGTGTATCGAAAATATTCCAATCATTAGAAATTCAATTTGGCGTTAAGATCCACGCTAAAATGGAAGCCGATGTGAAAGCTGCTTCCATCCATCCGGAAGCAGAAAGAATCATGTCCAAAGCGATTGTCCAAACATTGGGAGAAGAAGCGCTGGCTCCTGGCATGCTGACAACGGGGGGCGAGGATTTTCATCATTATACTTTCCATAAACCAGATTTAAAAGCTACGATGCTCGGACTTGGCTGCGATCTGCGTCCGGGGCTTCATCATCCAAACATGACCTTTCAAACGGAAGCAATCTTTACCGGTATCGAAATATTGGCTAATGCAGTGATGCGCACGTTCGAACTGTCGGATAAGGACAAGGCCGGATGAATGGTATAATGAAAATCGATCGTTTCTAATAAACTCACAATCCGACAACGGGCCCAAAATAGTGATGAAAGCTTATTCATCAACGGAATATCGGTATACCTGTCAAACTTTTTGAATGGACGTGTTTTTCAGTATCTTTAATGTGGCAACGAAATAGGACCGTTTCTGTTTTTTCCTGGGAAATAATTGATAGGATTTTACGATGATGGTTGGATCTCTGTTTATTCACCTAACCATTACAATTTGCTATATCGAGCGATCCTAAGCGGTCATGAGCTGAAGAAAATCATTGGTGCAGAAATTGTCATCAAACAAGACTTGTTAATTTAATTATGTTCAGTCGGGAATGGTTGTAATGAAATTTGTAAGAATGGCAAAAGAATCAGTTCAATTTACCTGCTGGTTCCGAATGTGCAACGATATAGAAGGGGATGACTTGTATGATTATTGAAAAAATAAGCATGCGCCATATGAAAATGAAAATGAAACTTCCTTTTGTCACCAGTTTTGGCACCATCCAAATGAAAGATTTCATTTTAGTTGAGGTGCAAGATGAGAGCGGGAATATAGGCTGGGGGGAATCCGTTGCCTTTAGCGCACCTACCTATACTGAAGAAACGTTCCAAACCAACTGGCACATTTTGGAAGATTTTTTAATCCCCCTGATAAAGGGGCGGGAGATTTCTCATCCACATGAAGTAAATTCGATATTTCAGCCGATTCGCGGGAATTATATGGCAAAATCCGCTATTGAAACGGCCATTTGGGATTTATATGCAAAGCGCTTAAACAAACCGCTTTACCAAGTGATTGGGGGGAAAAAGCGACAAATAGAGGTTGGTATCAGCCTTGGCATTCAAAAATCCATCGATGATTTGCTGGAAATGATCAAAAACTATGTGGAACAAGGATATAAAAGAGTGAAAGTGAAAATCAAACCTGGCTGGGATGTAGAAGTGATCAGACAAATCCGTCATTATTTTCCGCAGCTCCCTTTGATGGCCGATGCCAACTCTGCTTATCGTTTGGAAGATGTTCCGTTATTGAAACAATTGGATGACTTTCATTTAATGATGATAGAGCAGCCGTTGGCCCACGATGATATCGTCGATCATGCGTTGGTTCAAAAGGAACTGAAAACGCCGATATGTTTGGACGAAAGCATTCATAGTCTTGAAGATGTAAGAAAAGCTGTTGAACTTGGAAGTTGTCAAATTATTAATCTGAAAATCGGCCGCGTTGGCGGATTAGGAGAGTCTATCAAAATTCACGATTTTTGCAAAGAACATCACATTCCGCTTTGGTGTGGAGGAATGCTTGAAGCAGGAATCGGCCGCGCCCATAACGTTGCCATCACTACTCTAGATCAATTTACTTTGCCAGGGGATACGGCTGCCTCATCTCATTATTGGGAACGTGATATCATTCAACCGGAGGTGACCGTCGAGAATGGATGGATTCATGTCCCTGAAAAACCTGGGATTGGCTATGAGCCAGATTTCGAAGCGATTGATTCTTTTACTTGCCACCAAAAAGTTTTTTAATGGATGTTAGAAAAAATGATTTTTTGGCAAACCATTTTGTCATTTTTGTCCGTTTGACAGTTTACACTTTGATTGGCTATGATAAATTCAAATACAATTAGTTAATAGGAAAATAGGTTGGCAAAAGCCGTGCTGTCGAGCTCTTGCCATGAAAAGGGAAGTCCGGTGAAAATCCGGCGCGGTCCCGCCACTGTGAATGGGAGCTTTCTAAATGGTTTGCCACTGTTTGCTGTTTTGCAGATGGGAAGGCTTTAGAAAGCGATGATCATGAGCCAGGAGATCTGCCTATTTTTTCTTGCGACGTTATACCTACGAGGATAGGGTGCGTCAGTTTGTTGCTGGCTATTTTTGTTTTTTTTTGGCACCCTATCTCGTTAGGTGTGCCTTTTTCTTTTGGTTATTTTTTATTATTACATATCGTTGAGGAGGGGGACTTGTGTTTTCTATTAAAAAGATAGCTGTCACGGCTTTAATGTCTATTTTCATAATAGGCCAATTGGCATTTGGTTTTACTGCTTTCGCGTCGGAGCCGTCAAATAGCAGTATAACGGCTGAACAGCAGCAATCAGAAGTAGGAGTGACCATCATCGGGGACAATGGTCCGATCTTGCAAACAACGGCGGTCGATGTCCCTTCTGGAAGTACGATTTTGGACGTTTTGCAAAAAGCAGCCCTTGAAAACCATCTTTCGGTCGAAACGAAGGGAAGCGGTGAAAACGTTTATGTAGACGGTATCAATGGTTTACATGGAGGCGACCGCGGACCGGCTAGCGGCTGGATGGTGTATGTCAATGGGCTTTCAGTTCCTGTCAGTGCCGCTGTATATCAAGTGACCAACCATGATCACATTCAGTGGGAATACACGACTGATTATACGAAAAATCAGAAAGTAGATGCCCGTTTAACGATCATCGGGAAAGATGGAAAACCTATTGTTTCGAATGTAAAAAGAACAACCGAAGGCCATGCGACGGCTTACGATTTGTTAAAATCGATTGCGGATGATCAAAAGATTCCTCTTGATGTTGCTTATAGTAAAGACTTTGGTTTTTACGTTCAAAACATCGGAACAGAACCGCTTGAATCTCATGATACATGGGGGCAATATTGGGCATTTTATGTCAATGGCCAAATGGCTTCCGTCGGTGCATCGTCCTATGTACTGCAACCGGATGACAATATTACTTTTAAAGTCGAAACGTGGGGAACGAACGAAAATAACGGAAACAACGGGAATAATGAAAACAACGGAAATAGTGGAAATACCGGAAATGAAGGCAGCGGCAATGGTCAAAATGGATCAAATGGGTCCAATACATCGCCGGTAAACGAACCGAATAAGGTCAGTGAAAACGAAATAAATGACATTTTGAAAACGACGGTGAACCATATTCTTCAATCCGGAGTCGACAGTCCGTGGGAGGCTGTTGCCGTTCATCAAGCCGGAATGAAAGTTCCAGCATCTTATTTGAATGACATAAAGCAACAAGTGATAGAGACAAAAGGAGAGTACCGGAATATTACCGATTATGAAAGAGATGTTATTGGTATAACGGCTGCAGGAGGAGATCCTCGCGATATAGCAGGATATAATTTGGTGGAGAAAATCTACAACAGTGACTATTGCGAAAAAAACGAAAGCTGCCCAATGACTCGCCAAGGCACAAACGGAATCTTGTATGCCTTAATTGCTTTGGACAGCGGAAATTATCCAGTTCCATCAAACGCTAATTGGACGAGAGAAAAATTAAAGAAACGCATTTTAGAATTACAGGAAGCGGATGGCAAGTGGACGCTATATAACGGCCAAGGTTCACCCGTCGATATGACCGGAATCGCAATCGCTGCTCTGGCTCCTTATAAGGATGAACCGGAAGTGGCTGCCGCTATTAAACGAGGTGTCGATTGGCTGTCTGCTGAACAGAAGGAAAATGGTGGTTTTGCAGATCCTCAACTAGGGGAAACAAGTGAAGCAGCATCCGCAGCCATTATAGGTTTAACAGCAGCAGGAGTTGATCCTCAAGGTGCTGCATTTACGAAAAAAGACGGCAATTTGTTGAGCTATTTGATCCGTTTTTATAATGGTGCCGGACAATTTCGCCACACGGCAACGGGTGATGCAGATGAAGTGGCAACCGAGCAAGGTGCCGAGGCGATGGTCGCTTATCAACTTTTTGCTGATGGAAAAGGTTCCGTTTATCGGATGGCACAAAATCCAAATCCGGCGAAAGAAGGGACCGATAATACCCAAATGAGCAACAATCCTAATACAGAATCAAAAAATGAGAACAGCGGTCTCGTAACGAACAATTCAAAAGAAAAAAATGATCACGATCAATCCGGATCCAAAACTTCACACGCGTCTTTGGGCGGCAAATTGCCGAATACTACAACGAATATCTATAATCTTCTTTTGGCAGGAATCATTCTGATCATAGCGGGTGTTCTGTTATATGTTTATAACCGGAAATACCGGGAGAGAGGCCATGATTAAAAAGATCTCCCTTTTATTCATTGCTGGGGGCTTTCTTTTCATTGCCTGCGCTGGATGGCAGAAGCTGAAAATGGATGCGGATCAAAAAGATGCGCTTCGGAAAGCGGAAAAAGTTGTGCATTCTGAACATAAACAAGGATCTTTTCATCCTGTGCGCGGAGAAGTCGTGGGTACTTTAGAGATACCAGCCTTAAAACGGAAGCTGCCGATTGTCGAAGGAGCATCTCCGGAAGATTTAGAAAAAGGGGTCGGCCATTATTCAGCTTCTGCCTATCCGAAACAACATAATCAAATTGTTCTTTCCGGCCACCGGGATACGGTGTTTCGACAAATAGGAACGCTGAAAAAAGGCGATCAGTTGATCATTCGATTGTCGTACGGATCCTTTTCTTATACCATTCGCCGCATGAAAATTGTGGACAAGGACGATCGTTCTGTCATTCATTCCACCGCGCCGACTGAGGAGTTAGTTTTAACGACATGCTACCCATTTCGTTATGTGGGAAATGCACCGAAACGTTATATCATCTATGCTTATCCGGAACATTCCCAAAGGGGTGACGGTAAATGAGAAAATGGAAAAATGCGTTCTTACTACTATTCTCTTTTTTGTTGATCTTGTTTACGGCAGGCTGTCAAAAGGATGAAGTCGTGCCTCATTCCAATAACGACCATCATAACGCAGCGGCTGTTCAGTCATCTTCGGACAAAACATCTTCAGACGGAAAAGAAAAGGAGATAAAAACTTCCAAAGAAGATCATAATCAAAATAAAGATCAAACTGCAGATGCGGAAAAGTCGTCCCATTCGGCCGCAGATTCGTCCAAAACCAGCAATGAAAAAGAAACAAAGTCGAAATCGACTGATTCAGCTGCAAAGTCAAAAAACGGATCGTCCAATGCCAATGCGGAGAAAGAGAATAGCAAAGGGAACAGCGAACAAAAATCAACGGCTGAAAAGAGCAATGCGACGACAATCCATACTCCACAAGCACCAAAGAGTCAATCGACTGTGAAACCGGAGCCGGCCAAAAAACCATCTTCGAAACCAGCCGCAACGCCTGTTCCAAAACCGGCCCCAAAACCGGCCCCAAAACCGGCCCCAAAACCGGCCCCAAAATCGGCCTCAAAACCGGTTAACAAACAAACGGTAACGGTATCGATTCGTGGAGATTCACAAACGGGAACCATCCTTTCCCCCACTAAAGTACCGTTGCAAAATGGGGATACGGCGTTGGAAGTGACATTGCGAATCGCCAAGCAAAAGGGCATTCCGGTCAGTATACGCGGCAGTCATTCCACGGCTTATGTGGAAGGAATTTCGAATCTTTATGAATTTGATCATGGTCCGTTAAGTGGTTGGACGATAAAAGTCAACAATAAGTACGTTTCTCGTAGTGCAGGTGCTGTCGCCGTCAAGGCGGGGGATGTGATTCAATGGATTTACACGAATGACTATACAAAGGATACACAACCATGAAAAAAGGAATTCATTCTTACCATCCATTCGTTTGCTTTCTTTATTTTGCCGGGGCGATGGTGTCTGCCATGCTTTATCAGCACCCAGTCTTTTTAGCGGCGGGTGCTGTGCTCTTTCTCATATTGAATATTTTGTTGGACTCCGGTAAGACGGTGCGTAAATGGCAGGGGATGATGATCACCATTCCCGTATTTTTTTTGATACTCAATCCATTGACGAATCACTGCGGCAGTCATATTTTCTTTTATTTCGGCGCAAATCCCGTCACGTTGGAATCGTTTTTGCAAGGATTGATGCTTGCGCTTACTTTATTTAATTTAATGGCGGCTTTTGCCGCTTACAACCAAGTGATTACGGCGGAAAAATTTTTATTTTTATTTGCGAAATGGCTCCCGCAATGGGCCCTGTTGGCTATGCTGGCCATGCGGTTTGTTCCGCTCTTACGAAGAAGGCTTTATGAAATTGAAATGGTCCAAAGAGGAAAGGGACAATCTGTCACAGAAGGCACCTTCATACAAAGAGTAAGAAATGGTCTGGAATTCGTGCAAATATTGTTAACTTGGTCGCTTGAAGAGACAATTCAAACCGCCGATTCCATGGCAGCAAGGGGTTATGGGATTCAGAAACGGAGCCGTTATATTCCTTTTCGGATGATGGGAAAAGATTGGTTTGCGATGGTTTATTTGCTTGTTTTCGGAACGGCAGTGGCTTTTGGATGGTGGCTTGGGGACGGCGTGCTGGCAGTCTATCCGATTTTGGAACCACTATTATTGCAAGGCAGAGAGTGGTTTTTCCTGCTCATGTTCGTTATGTATGTAGGGTTTCCAATAGGAATTCAAGTAAGGGAGGCACTGCTATGGCGTTATTGGAAGCGAAAAATTTAACTTTTACGTACCCGGATGCACCAGAACCTGCTCTATCTGATATCACTTTTACAGTAGAGCCGGGAGAATTTATTCTCCTTTGCGGCCCTTCCGGTAGCGGAAAGTCCACTCTTCTGCGTTTGTTAAAGCGAGAAGTCCGTCCGCATGGAAAGATAGAAGGGGAGTTGTTTTTGGACGGATGTTCTTTTATGGAAGTGCCGGCCAAACAAATGGCACAAGAGATTGGCATGGTTTTTCAAGATCCGGAAAATCAAATCGTTATGGACCGGGTGATGGAGGAGTTGGTTTTTGGTCTTGAAAATTTGGGATATTCAACGGAGGACATGCGAAAGCGTATAGCCGAAATGGTTCATTTTTTTGGCTTGGAAGGATGGTTGGAGCGAAAGACATTTGAATTGTCAGGCGGCCAGAAACAATTGGTCAATCTTGCTGCTGTTTTGTTGTTGCATCCGCGTATTCTTCTTTTAGACGAACCCACTGCTCAGCTTGATCCGGTGGCTGCAAGTGAATTTATGACCATGCTCCGGAGAATGAATGAAGAATTTGGGCTTACCGTCATCATCGCGGAACATCGTTTGGAGGAATTGTTTTCACTTGCAGACCGCGTAATGGTTTTGGAAAAGGGCAAAAAGATTTATGATGCCCCATCGCGTGAAGTCGTTTCTCAATTGGCAAAACATCCTTCTTCTCAGATCTATCCCTATCTTCCCAGCCCGGCCCGCCTATATTTAGAACATAGTCAAAAGCCTGCCTCAGAAAGCATTCCGCTGACAGTAAAAGAAGGAAGAAAATGGATTTCGACCCTGAAAGGGACCTCCGTTCCCACCCAGCCGTTTCAAGAGGATATTACAAATAAAAAACCTTTGTTGGCTTTAAAAGGAATTAATTTTCAATATGAAAAGGAGACTAGACCAATACTGGATCAATTGTCGCTTTCCGTGTATGAAGGGGAGTGGCTGTCGGTAGTTGGAGCGAATGGATCGGGAAAATCTACGTTGCTGAAAGTCATGGCCGGTCTCCAAAACCCGCAGCGTGGTGCCGTTATCTTTAATGGAAAGAAACTGAAAAAGCCAATTCCATCAGAAATTGCTTTTTTACCGCAAAATCCGAAACTTTTCTTCCTGCAGGATACAGTGGAAACGGAGTTAGAGGCCATCATCGATAAGCACCAAATTCAACATGGAAGAGAAAAGATGGAACAATTAATGGAGATGTTTCAATTGATGCCTATTAAAGACCGTCATCCTTATGATTTAAGCGGAGGAGAAATGCAAAAGGCGGCTCTTGCCGGTGTGATGCTGATGAATCCGCGACTTCTGCTTATAGATGAACCGACAAAAGGATTGGATCCGGAAGCAAAACTTCAGTTTGGGAAACTGTTAAAAAATTTAAGGGCTAATGGGGTTACGATTGTAATGGTTACTCATGATATTGAGTTTGCTGCTCAATACTCGACTCGCTGCGCCATGCTGTTCCAAGGAGAAGTAACGATTACCGCTCCTACTAAAACGTTTTTTCAAGGAAATACGTTTTACACGACTGTTGCCAATCGGATTTCCAGGGGCGGACGTGTCCCGGAAGTGTTAACGGTAGAGGAGGCTAGAGAAAAATGGCGCTTTCTAGAATGATTCTCATCCTGTTAGCGGTTATTTTATTTGTGATTCTAGCCTTTTTGCCTTTATCGGTACATCGCCATTTTTTATGGATCAGCGTGATTTTTATGATCGGCACGTTTCTTCCTTTTGTCATTCGCTTTGAGAGGCGGAAAGCAGCCGGACGAGAGCTGGTGTTGTTGGCGGTTTTAGGAGCGATTGCCGCAGTAAGTCGGGTTCCGTTTGCTCCTCTTCCAAGCGTTCAGCCTACCACGTTCGTCGTGATTGTCACCGGGCTCGCGTTTGGACCAGAAAGCGGGTTTGTGGTCGGCGCACTCGCAGCACTCGTTTCCAATATGTTTTTAGGCCAAGGCCCCTGGACGCCTTGGCAAATGTATGCTTGGGGTATGATCGGGTTAACGGCAGGTTTGATGCGACGAACAAGGCTGATGAAAAATACGGTTGGCCGCTGTGCTTATGGATTCGTGGTGGGCATTCTATTTGGATGGGGTATGAATCTCATGTATGTCGTCTCTGTTATGAACCACATCACTTGGCCACAAATAGTAGCGTATTACAGCGCCAGTTTTCCATTTGATTTGGCTCACGGGCTTTCCAATGTCTTTTTTCTGGCTTTATTTGCAAAAAGCTGGATCAAAGTTCTACAACGTTTTCAAAAAAAATACGGCTTATTGGAACAATAAACCAATAAGCCGCTGGGATCACGACGAAGGGAATTCAATAAAGATTTTTCTTTCATACGGATCCCGTCAATCGTTTTTTGCTTCCAGTCAAGAAGAAGATTTCCTACCGTTATAGAACATAACAGGCTGAAAGAAAAAAGAAGGGATGATCTACCTCCATTGGATTTTATCCATTACGGAGGTTGGCCATCCCTTTTTCTTTATAGTTCTTCAGGATCCAATGTCATTTTTCGATCATTTGCACAGTCTTTGCATACATCTAAAATATCATATTCCCATTGTTCATCTTCCACTTCTTCTTTTCTTCCGCATATTTCGCAAATTCTAGGCATCAAGGCATCCTCCTTACTGATGAACATTTTTACAGTGATCTCATTGAATATGGTCGGGAATGTCAGGCGGCTGATGTTCCATCATCTGACATTCAAATCCGTTATCGATCATGGCTTGTCGAAAATCTTCCAAAGTGGCTGCATTTTCATCGAATGAGATTGCAACGGTTTTTTTCTCGGCATTCATTTGAATATTTCGTACTCCCCACACATCGTGAAGCACTCTGCTTACCGTATCCTTATCTGATTCTGTCATATTTGGAATGGAAATCATGCGTGTAATCAATCTTCTCACCATCCATGGCCAAAGTTTTTCAGCTTTCTTTCAATTGCTTCTGACTTTCCAATCCCTTACCAACGCCATGCAAGAAATGGAGCATCATGGAAAGGGCCGAGTTGATATATGGGTCTCGCACTGCTTTCATCATGCCCCAGAGGCTTAGCGATTGTTGCTTTTTTGAAGGTTGGTCCAATTGTTCAATCCCTTTTTTCATAGCGTTAAAAATAGTTTCCAATTGTTCTGATTCGAGTGTAGCCAATAATTGAAAGCTGTTTTTAATCACATGATGATATTTGGGCTGATTGATTTGTTCGATCATCACCGCGCCCACTTTTTCACGTGACTTTAAGAGGCCGTATAGAATGTCCAATACACCCGATTTTTGCATCTCTTGAAGTATATCCAGTGTTTTTAAAACAGCTTCTCGACTGTTCGCTATTTTTTCCCCGATTTCTGCTAAAGCTTCTGATGTTTCTTCAAGGGGATCGGGATGTTGTTTTTCAATTGCACTAATGGGCTTGGCCATCGATGATTCCCTCCCTATTGATTTCCTCCGGTATCGGCGTAAAGTCAGAACGTTTCCATTTTCGTTCTACTTCTGCTCCTATATGCGGCTGTGGATTTCCAAACCTGTAATTTACTTTTGGCAACGGGCTTTCTCCTTTTGGTTCAAGAACTTCCATTTTCACTTGCATTTCTTTGTAGTTAGGGGTATGAGTCACCCGATCATGATAACTGCTTGTTAGTTTATTAACGGCATTATATTCTTTGTTCCCGTTCATCGGAAAATACAATTCGTGTCCTTTGACCCGATCGGTGACCAAAACTCGGACTTTTGTTTCTCCATATGGTGACGTCAGACGGACAAGAGCTCCGGTTTCGATATTTCGTTCTTTCGCTAGCTCCGGAGAAATTTCCAGCCACGTATCCGGCACTTTATGAGTAATGCCTTTTGAGCGATAAGTCATATTTCCTTCATGGAAATGTTCTAACAAACGGCCATTGTTCAAATGGAGATCATAGCCATCGCCTGCTTCAAAAGGTGGTGTCCAATCAACCGGAAACAATCTTGCTTTTCCGTCGGGAAATACAAATCGGTCTTTAAATAAGAGCGGCGAATCTGTTCCATCTCGATCAACAGGCCATAAGAGACTTTCCCATCCTTCCAGTCGATCGTAACGGACACCGGCAAAAACAGGAGCCAACTTAGCCGCTTCATCCATAATTTCAGACGGGTGTGTATAGCGCCAATCGGCACCTAGACGATTAGCGAGATCGCAGAAAATTTCCCAATCCGGTTTGCAATCGCCAAGTGGTTCCATCACTCGGTAAAAGCGCTGGATTCTTCGTTCTGTATTCGTGAACGTTCCTTCTTTTTCCAGACTAGGCGCAGCCGGAAGCACCACATCCGCATATTGGGCCGTTTTGGAAAAGAAAATGTCTTGAACGACGAAAAACTCCAATTTTTCAAATCCAGCGTTCACGTGATTAATATTGGAATCCACTAAAGCCATTTCTTCACCGAACAAATACATTCCTTTCACTTTTCCATCATGAATGGCTTCTACTATTTGATGGTTGTTCAGTCCTGGTTTTTCCGGCAGTTTCACGCCCCATGCTTTTTCATATCGTGCGCGTACTTCGTCGTTTTCAACAGGCTCGTATCCCGGAAACCATGCAGGCATTGTTCCAAAGTCGCTTGCTCCTTGAACATTGTTGTGTCCGCGAAGTGGGTAGGCACCTGCTCCATGTTTTCCAAAATTTCCTGTCACTAGAAGCAAATTGGCGATCGCGGTGCTTGTATCGGTTCCGCCCAAATGTTGCGTAACTCCCATCGCCCAAAGAATGCAGGTGCCTTTTGCTTCGTGGATCATAGTGGCTATCTTGACAAGAGTGTCTTTGGATAAACCGGTTTTTTCTTCTGCATAATCCAATGTGAATTTTTCCAGCGAGCGAATATATTCCTCGACATTATTCACTCGGTTTTGTAAAAATGTTTTATCTTCCCAGCCTTGATCCAGAATGTATTTTGTTACGGCAGACAACCAGACGAGATCGGTTCCGGGCTTCGGATGAATAAAGAGATCAGCTCGTTCGGCCAGTTCATTTACTCTCAGGTCTGCTACTATTAATTTTTGTCCATGCAGTTTGTGGGCTCGTTTGATTCTCGTTGCTAAAACAGGGTGGGATTCCGCAGGGTTGGCTCCAATCACGATGACTAAATCGGCACTAGCAATATCTTGAATAGTGCCGGAATCGCCGCCGATTCCAACCGTTCTCATCAAACCGGTGGAAGCAGGGGTTTGACAATAACGAGAGCAGTTGTCGACATTATTCGTACCGAAAACAGCTCGCGCCAGTTTTTGAAATAAATAATTTTCCTCGTTGCTGCATTTAGAGGACGAAATAAATCCAAGAGAGTCGGGACCGTATTTTTCTTTTATAGATTGGAATTTTTCTACGATTAAATTCAGTGCTTCATCCCACGTTGCTTCGACAAAATGATCGCCTTTTCGGATAAGCGGTTTAGTCAGTCGTTCTTCGCTGTTCACAAAGTCCCAGCCGAATTTTCCTTTGACACAGGTGGAAATCCCGTTCACCGGCGCTTCTGGCTCAGGCTGAACCTTTAATATTTTTCGGCCTTTTGTCCATATTTCAAAGCTGCAGCCGACGCCGCAATAAGTGCATACCGTTTTGGTTCTTTTGATCCGAGCTTCTCTCATGCTTGATTCCATATTGGAAATAGCGAAAATCTCTTGATAACCTGGTTCCACTTCTTTCGTAAAATCAATCATTGGTTCTAAAATATTTTTCGGAATACCTGTTAAGTAGCCGGCTTCGCCCAACATGGACTTTTCCATTAAAGCATTGCAAGGACAGACAGTTACGCAGTGTCCGCACGAAACACAGGATGATTGATCGATTGGAACATCATTGTCCCAAATGACACGAGGTCGTTCTCTGTCCCAAGCAATGCTGAGAACTTCACTTACCTGTAGGTCTTGGCATGCTTCGACGCATAGACCGCAAAGAATGCACTGATCCGGCTCATAGCGATAAAAAGGGTGGGAATGATCGGGTGGATAAGGCTTTGGCGTAAATTCATACTTTTGATGTTCGATTTGCAAGTATTCGGCGGTATTATGGACTTCACAGTTGCCATTATTGTTGTCGCAGACTGTGCAATAGAGTTCGTGGTTGGCCAATATCCGTGACATTCCTTCCAATTGTGCTGCCTTCGCCTTGTCTGATAAAGAGTTTACCCGCATGCCAGGCTTGGCTTTCGTTGCACAAGCCCGCTGCAGTTCCCCGTCTATTTCAACATAACAAGTGTCACAAGTTTGCAGCACACCAACGCCGAGATCCGGCTGATACGAGCAAATTCCGGGGATATATTGGTTATGATCCCGCGCCGCTTCAAAAACCGACTGATCTTCTCTTGCTTCGATTTCAACGCCATTTACAAAAATGGTAAAGGTCTTATTTTCCATCTGCATATCACCTGTTTATTTAAAAGTTACCATCCGATAAAAAGTATGGGCAAATGAAGTGGTGAATATACATGAGAAACTGCAAAGGAAATTTACTGTAGATGTATCTTTGTTTGAAGTTTTTGCGGATTTGACTTTTTCATTTTTAGAGAACATGAATGAAAGGGTTTTCCCACAATTTTTAAATGGAGTAGAACGATTTTTATTGTCTATCGCTTTTCAAAAGGTCAAAACGTATCTTTTTATAATGAACGGTTGAGGAACATTGTTGCGGGAAGATACATGAACAGGAGAGTAAACGTAGCGATGGCTATAGTCCAATTTTTTCAATGGCGATAAAGGCCAAAATGAGAAAAGCGAATAAAGAGTTCTTATAAGTGAAAAATAGGGATAAACGATTTGGAAAGGGGAAGACAAATGGCAGCCCAAAAACGACAAAATAGTGAAAATTCAGCAGGAAGATATTTTCATCCCGAAGATAATCAAGATTCATCAGAAGTGGCTTCTGGTTTGGCCAAAACGCATGAACAAGTCAACGATACGGTGACGGAAGGAACCATTGACGAGAAAATAGAACAATTGGATGGTGAAGATCGTTCTCTTTCCAGTAGAGGTTATGAAGAGGGGTCAAAGGAATAAGGCTTCAAGTTATGTATGTGTGTTATAGTGATCAGTTCTGGGATGGGTCTAAAAATAGTTTCTTCTTACACTTTTTTTAAAAAGGTGCTGAAACAAGGGGTGAATGTCCTTTGTGTGCTTGTCGGAGAAAAAGGGAAGGAAAAGTGTAAAAAAAATATCATGCTTGTAGGCATTAAGATCTTAACCTGCAACAGAAATACATGCTGGTAAATCGAGTAGGAGGGAGCGATGAACTCCCGTCCTCTCACACCACCGTACGTACGGTTCCGTATACGGCGGTTCAATTAAGATCATTGACGCAAGTCTTTATAACTTCCGTGAATAGCTGTTCTCTTTATGCCAGTGGTCACTCCACCCTCCAAGAGGTCTCCCACGGGATTCACCGCTTCCTCCCTCAAGTGAGGTACTACGTTTTCTGTGTTCATCATGACTCACTGAATACCAAGGGCTATTCTCTCTTAATTGTTCGGTCCTTCTTAGTTGTTCTAGACCAACTAATACTATGACCTCTGCTGACTTCTGACGGTTCAGCTACTTATCACTAAGTAGGTTATGAAGAGTACTTCACATATCCGCCAGACCTCCCCGGGTAAGTACATGCACTTTCACACCATCTATCCGCCTCATTTACTCGATATGACCTTCGACAGAAAGAGCTTTGTTTTGTTATGCAAACTCACTCCATCATACCTAGCCTTATATGAGGTTTGTTCCTCGGACCGGTGTTTTGCCTCCAGCTTCCTTCAGATTCCGCGTCACCACGGACACCCTTGCTCTTGGCTAATCTCTACTTCTGTCTTCGGGGTTCGGGACTTACACCCTATAGTTCATGTACATGCCGGGCGCACATAAAAAAGGGATATTCCGATGCGAATATCCCTTTTCATTTTATATATATAAATGTTAGCTGCTCTTTTACATAGACATACGTTGTATTAAAAATTGTTTTTTGAGCGGGGAATCATGAGTTGTGGACATAACAAATCGAAAGGAAAGTCTAGGTTTATCGAAAACTCGAAAAAAATAATTTAAAATTATTATAATTTGGAGTTGACTTTCATTATCAATTATATAAAATAAAAAGTGTATTAGATAATAATAATTTTAAAATAAAAATAATGATTAATAAAGGAGCGGAGAGAATGAAGAAAAAGTTAACCACGAACCAGGGAGCGCCAGTAGGAGATAATCAAAATTCTCGCACAGCCGGGGTGAATGGGCCAACCTTGCTGGAAGATTATCAATTAATTGAAAAACTGGCTCATTTTGATAGAGAACGTGTTCCTGAACGGGTTGTTCATGCTCGGGGAGCAGGGGCTCATGGAGTGTTTGTGACCAAAAACAGCATGAGCAAATATACGACAGCAAAATTTCTTCAAGAACCCGGAACGGAAACACCTGTTTTTGCAAGGTTTTCCACGGTGATTAATGGAAATCATTCTCCGGAAACATTGCGAGATCCACGAGGTTTTGCGGTGAAATTTTATACAGAAGAAGGAAATTATGATTTTGTTGGAAATAATCTTCCCGTTTTCTTTATTAGAGATGCCATTAAATTTCCAGATATGATCCATGCCTTTAAACCAGATCCAAGAACAAACTTGCAATCGAAAGACCGTTTTTGGGATTTCTGCTCGCTTTCTCCGGAATCAACCAATATGCTTCTTCATATTTTTACGGATGAAGGGATTCCAGCGACATATCGTCATATGAGAGGATCCAGCGTCCACGCTTTTAAATGGATCAATGCTGAAGGAAAGACGGTGTACGTAAAACTTCGCTGGGTTCCAAAACAAGGAATCAAAAATTTAAGCATAGAAGAAGCGGCTAAAATTCAAGCTCATGAACACAGCCATGCAACAAAGGATTTATATGAAGCGATTGAAAATGGAGATTATCCTCAATGGGATTTGTATGTTCAAGTGCTCGATCCGAAAGATTTTGACAAATTTGATTTTAATCCGCTTGATGCAACGAAAGATTGGTTCGAGGAAGATATTCCGTATGAATTTGTCGGGACGATGACGTTAAATCGCAATCCAAAAAATTATTTTGCGGAAACTGAATCAGTAGGGTTTAATCCGGGCGTGTTAGTTCCAGGAATGTTGCCATCTGAAGACAGATTGCTTCAAGGGCGTTTATTCTCCTACTCGGATACTCAACGGCATCGGATCGGACCGAATTATTTGCAACTTCCGATTAATTCCCCGCGTGTAGAAGTTCATAATTATCAACGTGATGGCTATATGCCGTTTAAACAGCAAGAAAGCCCGATCAATTATGAACCGAACAGCTATGAAAATGAGCCGAAAGAAGACCGGTCTTATGTTGAGGAACCGCAGCCGATAAATGGAGTTGCTGCTAAACAAGCTTTCTATAAACCAAACAATTTTGGTCAAGCCGGACAAGTGTGGAGAAAATATTCAAAAGAAGTACAAGATACAGTGATTAAAAACTTAACGGATGATTTAAGCCAAGTAAAAGATCAAAAGATTACGATTCGTTCGATTATGAATTTTTATCAAGCAGATCAAGGGCTGGGACAACGATTGGCAGACAGTTTAAAAATCGACATCACACCTTATGTGAAGGAACTGGCCAAATAAAAAGACCATCCGTTAGAATCGCCTTCTGGTTGAATTCCGGAGGCGGTTTTTTATGGATAAAAGGGGATACCTATTTTTGAAGAATGCACTAAATCCCGCATAATAGACTGTAAAATCCCGGTTTTGGAAGGATGACTGATGGGCTTTGAGCAAGAAAAGAAAGAAGAAATGATTACGTGATTTTAACTGGTGGGAAAAACAATGGAGTACTTGTTTTGGCGTTAGAAATGAGAGAATCTTAGGCAGAACGGTTGTTGGAAACGTAAAAATAAAAAAATCCTTCCCATCATGATTTAAAAGATAGGAAGGATCTATGAAAGTGGATGAAAGGGGTTATGTTAATAATTGCAGAAATTGCTTCGTCCGTTGTTCTTTAGGACGTGTAAAGATTTCTTCAGGTTTACCTCTTTCCACAATCACACCTTGGTCCATAAAGACGACTTCATCTGCCACTTCTTTTGCGAATCGCATTTCATGGGTGACAACGACCATCGTCATTCCTTCATTGGCGAGTTCTTTCATAACATTTAACACTTCACCGACGAGTTCGGGATCTAAAGCGGAAGTTGGTTCATCAAACAGCATTAATTCCGGTTCCATGGCTAAGGCGCGTGCAATTCCAACCCGTTGTTGCTGCCCTCCGGACAGTTGGAACGGGTATTCATCTTTTTTATCAAGCAAGCCCACTTTCTGCAAGAGTTTTTCTGCTTTTTGAATGGCTTCATTTTTCGGCAGTTTCTTTACGATAATGGGTCCTTCCGTTACGTTTTCCAAAACCGTCTTATGCGGAAAAAGATTATACTGTTGAAAGACCATCCCGGATTCTTTGCGTAAAGCGGCAATTTCTTTTTTGGAAACAGGTTGTGAAAAATCTATTTTTACATCTCCGATTTGAATCGTCCCGCTTGTTGGAATTTCAAGGGCATTCAGGCAGCGCAGAAAAGTGGTTTTTCCGGAGCCGGATGGACCGATAATCACTATGACTTTTCCTTTTTCGATGCTCATGTTGATCCCTTTTAAAACTTCAAGTTGATCAAATTGTTTTCGTAGATCATGAATTTTAATCATGCCGATGCTCAATACTCCTTTATAAAAGGCTTGTTATTGTACAAAAGCTTTTTTAATGGCTTACATACTTGTCGAAACGACCTTCCAATTTCTGTTGAATGATGGAGAGAATGAAACAAATAATCCAATAGATTAAAGCCGCTTCTGAATAGAGAAGTAAAAATTCATATGTGGTTGCGGCAATTTCTTGGGCTTTTCTAAACATTTCTGTAACCAAAATCAGTGATGCAAGAGAAGTATCTTTCACCAAACTAATAAAAGTGTTGGATAAAGGCGGGATCGATACTCTCACCGCTTGTGGCAAAATGATCCGTCTTAATATTTGCGAATAGTTCATATTAATAGAGTATCCCGCTTCCCATTGACCTTTTGGAATCGATAAAATCGCTGCACGTATGATTTCTGACGCATAAGCTCCTACATTAAGAGAAAAACCGATCACGGCAGCCGGGAATGGATTGATGGTGATATGAATGGATGGCAGACCATAGAAAATAATATATAATTGCACAAGCAACGGAGTACCACGGATAATCGATACGTAAAAACGCGCTATCCACTGAAGCGGTTTAATGCTTGAAATTCTTGCGAGTGCTGTTAAAAGAGCAAGAATCAAGCCAATAGAAAACGTAATCAGAGTTAATGGCAATGTATAATACAAAGCTCCCTTCAACATAGGGAGAAGGGAACTTTGTGCAATTTGCATATAATGATTAGGATCTTGTAATTGGATACTATTTAGATACATCTTCACCAAACCATTTCTTAGAGATTTTGGCTAGAGTGCCGTCTTTTCTCATGTCATCCAATGCTTGGTTTACTTTATCTACTAATTGTCCTGAACCTTTACGGAACATGAAAGCACTTTGAGAAGCATCATCGCTTTTAGCTACCACTTTAATCGGAGCATTTGGTTTTTGTTTTTTATAATCAAGATAAGACAATGAATCGTTTATCGTGGCATCTACCCGATTGGATGTTAATAATTGAATCGCTTGTTCAAATCCGTCTACGCCCACGATGTTTGCGCCGTTCTTCTTTGCAAGATCTGCGAAGTTGCTTGTAAGTGATTGTGCGGATTTTTTCCCTTTCAGATCTGCGAATGAATGAATATTTTTGTTGTTTTTATTCACAATCACTACTGCTTTAGAGACCGTGTACGGTTTGGAGAAATCGTATTTCTTTTCACGGTCAGGGCGAATTCCTACTTGGTTTGCAATCATATCAAAACGTTTAGAGTTTAAACCTGCAAACATGGAATCCCATTGCGTTTCTTTATATTCTGTTTTGAGTCCAAGGCGTTTTGCCACTTCGTTCGCTACATCGATATCATATCCTGTTAGTTTTCCGCTTTTATCATGGAAAGTAAACGGAGCATATGTACCTTCTGTACCGATGACGAGAACGCCTTTATCTTTGACTTGACGATAAAGATCGGAGTCGTTGGATTGAGAAGTCTTATTCTTGTCTGTTGATTGACCGTTGCCGCATGCTGCTAAAACGAGCATAAGCGTAGCAACAGCAAACCACTTAAAGTATTTTTTCATGCTGTAAACCTCCAATGTGTATAGAGTTACTTTGATATGGATAAAAATAGGTACTTAGACCTTTCTATCACCCAACCAAGCAGTATGTATTTTAACCCAAAGACCACAAATAATCCAACAATAAATTTTTAAAGCATTAAAGGGGCCAGGCCCCTTTAATGATTTAAATAAAGTATGCGATGACGATGATTCCGATGATGATTCGATAGATTGCGAACGGAATGAGTTTGACTTTGGATAAAATTTTCAAAAAGAAGACAATGGCTAGCATGGCAACAATAAAGGCGGTAATGAAGCCTGCAGCAAAGTAGTTCAAATCATGAATCGATAAGTATTGATAGCTCTTTAACAAGTCAAGTCCGCTGGCAGCGACCATCATGGGGACAGCTAGCAAAAAGGAATATTCAGCAGCGGTTTTATGGTTAGCCCCGGCAAGGAGTCCTCCTGAGATGGTCGATCCTGCTCTTGAAAAACCAGGCCATAGGGACAGGCATTGATACAAACCGATAATGAAAGCCTGTTTATACGATAAGTGATCCAAATCTTGGGTTGATTCGGTTTTGCTCTTTTTTTCCGCATAGATCATTAAAAAAGCTCCCAAAAATAAACCGATACCGACGGTGAAGGGAGAGAAAAGTACGTTTTTAATGACATCATGAAAGAGAAAACCTAATACAGAGGCTGGAATCATCCCGATAATAATATGTAGAAGGTTTAAACCGGATCGCTTTTTGAAGTTAAACAGGGAAAGGAACCGTTTGAAATAAAGAACGACCACGGCAAGTATCGAACCCAATTGGATAACAATTTCAAAAGTTTTTGCTTTGTCGCCTGTAAATGAAAGAAAATGACCCACAAGAATTAAATGTCCTGTGGAAGAAATCGGAAGAAATTCGGTCAGCCCTTCCACGCATCCTAGCACAATCGCTTTGATGACTTCTAGCACAATCCCACATCCTTTTCACAAAATATGCTTAATTATACCATATGGGAGAAAAACAGGACATGAGAAATATAGACTCATAAATGACAAGATTCGATGAAGGATTTTGCTGAAAATGGGAAAATATTCACAAGTGAACGGCGTTTTGATCGAACCGTTTTGGCAGATGTGAAACAAAAGAGGAAATGGATGAAAGGCTGTCATCTTTTCAACCTTTCCATAACGATGATAAAAAATCATTGCTTTTTTTTACCTGATCGGTTACATTTAATTAAAAGATGGAAAAATTCGAATAATTTCGTTCTTATCGAGAGAGGTGGAGGGACTGGCCCTGTGAAACCTCAGCAACCTGCTGCAATCCACGATTGCTGTCAAGGTGCTAAATCCAGCGGATTTATCCGGAAGATAAGAAGAGGACTGTCATAAAAAAGCCTTCTTCTTAGAAGGCTTTTTTATTTGAAACTGTTCATGAACAGTGTTAGGAAATCGACTTGATTTGTAAAAATTTCTTTTTTCCATCATGTCGTCCTATCAAAACCATTTCAAGAGGAGATGCATGCAATGGAACGTTATCATTTGCAAACCAAACTTGCCCAAATAGGCAACCGGAGCGAGGAATCCACCGGCGCGATCAATCCTCCCATTTATTTATCGAGCGCTTACCGACATAAAGGGATAGGTCAATCGACTGGATATGATTATATAAGAACAGGAAATCCGACGCGAAAAATCGTTGAAAAAGCCATTGCCGACTTGGAAGGAGGCGATGCGGGTTTTGCATTCAGTTCTGGAATGGCAGCGATTCAAACGGTTTTGAGTTTGTTTCAATCCGGTGATGAACTGATTGTTTCCAAAGATTTATACGGCGGCACTTATCGTTTGTTTGAAAGAAATTGGAAAAAGTTTGGTTTAACGTTTATATATGACGATTTTCAAGATATCGCCAAAGTAAGAGAAAAAATCACGGACCGGACAGCAGCGATTTTTCTTGAAACGCCGACCAATCCCCTAATGCAAGAAGCAGACATAGAGCAAACAGCAAAATTAGCAAAAGAATACGGGCTTTTATTGATTGTGGATAATACGTTTTATACCCCCATTCTGCAGCAGCCGCTTCTTCAAGGGGCCGATATTGTCGTCCATAGCGCTACGAAATATCTTGGCGGACATAATGACGTCCTTGCAGGACTTGTCGCTACAAAAGGAGAAGAATTATCCCAAAAAATCGGCGAATATCAAAATGCGATCGGAGCGGTCTTATCTCCATTTGATTCATGGCTATTGATTCGAGGGATGAAAACGCTCGGATTAAGAATGAAGCAGCATGAAGAAAATGCCCGGAAAATCAGTGAATTTTTGCGATGTTGTAGCGAGGTGATCGATGTTTTATATCCCGGAAGAGGAGGAATGCTATCTTTCCGATTGCAAAAAGAGGAATGGGTCAACCCTTTTTTACAAAGCTTGCAGTTAATTTCTTTTGCTGAGAGTTTAGGAGGAGTCGAAAGCTTTATTACGTATCCGGCTACGCAAACACATATGGATATTCCGGAAGAAATTCGCATTAAAAACGGGATTGACAATCGGCTGCTGCGTTTTTCCATCGGCATTGAAAATGTGGAAGATTTGTTAGCCGACTTAAAACAAGCGTTTCAAAATATGAAAGGGTGATCCGCATGAGTAATAAAAAATTGATCGATCGAAAATTTTCCATTCAAACAGAGTTGCTCCATAATTCCCATAAATTCGATCCGGTTACGGGGGCAGTGAGTGTTCCCATTCAATTAGCTTCCACTTTTCACCAAACTAGTTTTGATGAATTCGGAAAATATGATTACAGTCGTTCAGGAAATCCAACACGCGAGGCTCTTGAGTCAGTGATTGCCCAGCTTGAGGGCGGTTCGAGAGGTTTTGCTTTTTCATCGGGAATGGCGGCGATTTCAACAGCTTTTTTGTTATTGTCCCAAGGCGACCACGTATTGGTGACAGAGGATGTCTATGGCGGAACCTATCGCATGGTTACAACTGTATTAAACAGATTCGGCATTGAACATACGTTTGTAGATATGACGGACTTGGATGCCGTCGCGAGAAATATAAAAGAGAATACGAAGGTCATTTATGTAGAAACACCTTCCAATCCATTATTAAAAATTACAGATTTAAAAGAAATTGTAAAATTGGCAAAAGCGAATCGATGTCTTACTTTCGTTGATAATACGTTTATGACGCCTGCCTTGCAGCGACCTTTAGACTTTGGGGTTGATATTGTTCTTCATAGTGCGACAAAATTTTTAGCCGGTCATAGTGATGTGTTGGCCGGGCTGGCTGTTGTAAAAAAGAAAGAATTGGCGGACAGACTGTATGCCTTGCAAAATGCATTTGGCGCTGTATTAGGGGCGCACGATTCTTGGTTAGTCATGAGAGGATTAAAAACTTTGCATGTGAGGTTGACGCAATCTTCCCATTCGGCTTTGAAAATTGCTGAGTTTTTGGCTCAACATCCAAAAGTCGAACATGTTTACTATCCGGGATTGAAATTCCATGAAGGACATTTGATCCATGAAAGCCAATCTGAAGGTGCGGGAGCCGTTTTGTCCTTTGCGTTGAAAGACGAAGAAGCGGTTCGAACTTTTGTGCAACACGCAGAAATCCCCGTGTTTGCAGTGAGTCTGGGAGCGGTGGAATCTATTTTGTCATATCCAGCTAAAATGTCTCACGCGGCAATGCCCAAAGAAGAACGAGAAAAAAGAGGAATTACAGACGGGCTGTTACGTTTATCCGATGGCCTTGAAAACCCGGACGATTTGATTCGGGATTTGGACCATGCCTTGAAATACGTATAATGCTTTCATCGAGAAAAAGGTCCTTTACGTCTGGAATAACCAGAGTCAACGGTTTTGTTCATATAGTTTTGAAAGCTGGCCTATAAACAGTGAATAGGAAAACAAGCCTCTCTAACTCACCAAGGATGGAGATAGTTAGAGAGGCCTTGATCATAAGTGAAATGGCTTTTGGACAGGGTATATATGTAAAGGGCAGAAAAATTCCTTTTTAGAATGAAAAAAGGAAATTGAACTGCCCGCAAAGTGTTCATATAAACAAAGTGGAGGGTTGGTTTGCGATCAGAAGTACTGATTAAGTTCTGGCTGCTCTTAAAATCAAGCCAACAATAAAAACAAGAATAATGGATCCTATTAAGGCTGGAATGATCGCGATACCGCTAATATCAGGTCCCCAATGTCCCAATATCAAACCGCCAAGCCAAGCCCCAATAATCCCAGCAATAATATTTCCAATGATTCCCCCGGGAATGTCTTTCCCTAAGATAAGACCGGCTAACCAGCCGATAATTCCTCCAACAATTAAATATAGAATAAACGATAACATCTTCATCATCCTCCTTTATTTGAAGTATTCCCCAACCACGGTGATTTTAAATACTGGAATAAAGTTGCATGTTTGACAACTTGTTATCGCTTTTCCAGGTTTATTAAAATACATATTGTATAATCGATATCGATGGAAAGGAGTATGTGGGATGGAAGATGTCAATGAAACGATGAAATTGATTCAAGAGCTTGTATCGATTCCCAGTCCGACAGGATATACAGAAAATATTATTCGTTATGTGGAGTCTTTGTTGAAAGATACAACGTTCGAAACCAAGAAAACCCGAAAAGGCGGTTTATTGGTGACGGTGCCGGGAAAAGATTCATCCAAACACCGGTTTGTAACTGCCCATGTTGATACGTTAGGAGCGATGGTTAAAGAAATCAAAAAAGACGGACGGCTGAAATTAACGATGATCGGCGGATTTCGCTGGAATTCCGTTGAAGGCGAATATTGCTGTATTCATACCGATTCCGGCAGCGTGTATACTGGAACGATACTGATGCACCAACAGTCTGTTCATGTTTATAAAGAAGCGGGAGAGGCAAAAAGAAATGATGAAAATATCGAGGTGCGCATCGATGAAGAGGTAAAATCTGCAAACGATGTTCAATCGCTGGGAATTCAAGTTGGTGATTTTGTTTCATTTGACCCGAGGGTTGAAATGACAGCGTCGGGTTTTATAAAATCGCGCCATCTTGATGATAAAGCAGGTGCGGCGATTTTAATTCAAACTTTGAGGAGGATTCAAAAAGAAGAACGTATATTGCCATATACGACTCATTTTTTGTTTTCTAATAATGAAGAAATCGGTTATGGTGGAAATTCCAATATTCCGGAAGAGACAGTGGAATATTTGGCGGTCGATATGGGGGCAATCGGGGACGGACAGTCTTCAGATGAGTATTCTGTGTCAATCTGTGCGAAAGATTCTAGCGGACCTTATCATTACGGACTAAGAAAGCATTTAGTTCAGCTGGCAAAAGAACATCAAATTCAATATAAAATCGATATTTATCCTTTCTACGGCTCGGATGCTTCAGCGGCTATGAGAGCGGGACGCGATCTTATCCACGGTCTGATCGGCCCGGGAATCGATTCTTCCCACGCATTCGAACGAACTCATCAAAAGGCAATCGAAAATACGGAAAAGTTGCTGTATGTCTATTTATATTCGCCAATGGTAGAAGAAGTGTGACTTTAAACAGAAATGACTGCCTTTATCGACAGCGTGTCCTGCTCAAAAATAAAAACGATGCTTATTTATACGAAGAAAGTGCAGCATCCAATGTTATTGAAATGACTGCATTTTTATAGGAAGGGGAAAACAAAATGAAAATTCGTAAAACAGAAATAAACGGAAATGAAACGAATATCTTTATTTACGAAAATAAAAAAGAGGATTACTTCGTCGTTTCTATTCCTGAAATAGAATGGTCCATCTTTTTTACATACGAAGAGGAAAGGGAACCGCTTTTAAGGAAAATGAGTGATTCTTTGTCAAAGGCATTGTCAAAAAACGAATCAGATGAAGTGGCAAAGCGGATTTATCAATGGACAAGAGAGATGTAGGGATGTGAGGTGCCGCTCAATGGAAAGAAAGGGACCCCTTATGAAAGAACGGACAGTGGAAACCGCTGTTGCGTCACTACAATGGTTTATTTTTTTACTTGCCAATTCCATTGTACTTCCTATTGTCGTTGGACAAGTCTACCACTTGTCCGTCGATCAGATTGCCGAACTTTTGCAGCGGACTTTTTTGGTTGTTGGCATATCTTCCCTGCTTTCCGGCTGGATTGGTCACCGATTGCCGATTGCCGATGGGCCGGCGGGAATTTGGCTTGGCATCTTCGTGTTGATGGGGGAAATGGCAGCCGCGGGGCATTCTCATCCATTCCAAGTTTTACAATTGCTTGAAGGCGGAATGTTAGTTGCGGGAGGGGTATTGCTTGTCATCGGAGCCATGGGGCTGATGAATTATATGCTTGAGTTGTTTACGCCTCTTGTGACAGGAGTCTATTTAATTCTTTTATCCCTCCAACTTTCCGGTGTGTTTTTAAAAGGTATGATCGGTGTTGGCGATTCCGGAGGAGAAATAAAAGCAGGCCATGTGCTCGTTTCTTTTATCGTCTTTATATTAGTATTTATTTTGTCTGTATGGGGAAGGGGATTTTTCAAAAGTTACGCTGTCCTCATAGGGATTCTTCTCGGCTGGTTAACCTTTATAATGCTAAATGGATTTGAACAAAAGGCTCCGGCTGTCTCTTCAGTTGTCTCATTTCCTAAGTTTTTCGCTTGGGGATGGCCAAAATTGGACGCAGGCATGGCGGTTTCCGCTGTATTAGTTGCTTTTGTATTAATCAGCAATATTATTGCCAGTGTGGCGGCCATGCAGCAAGTAGTTGATCGGCAAGAGGAAAGCGGGAGACTGAACCGAGCCGGAATCATCAGCGGGGTTAACAATCTGTTGTCTTCCTTATTTTCTTCTGTTGGGGTTGTCCCATTGTCCATTTCGGCGGGTTTTGTCCGTATGACGGGCCAAAGCCGTATGAAGCCTTATATGATCGGTTGTGTACTTTTGATTGTCAGTTCATTTTTACCGGCTGTCTATCAAGCGTTGTCGCTTTTGCCGGGTCCGATTGCATACGCGGCCATGTTAGTAACATTTACTCAAATGTTGGGAATTGGATTGAATTCTATTTTGAAATCCCCTCTGGATGAAAGACGCTTGACGATTGTCGGCATGTCTCTTTCGCTAGGAACGGCCATTATGTTTTTACCTCAATCTGTGTTTCAAGGGTTGCCAGCCATTGTGCAGTATGTGGTCAGCAACGGTATCATGATTGGAATGCTTCTGGCTTTATTGTTGGAACATATTTGGCGACCAGAAGGGAAACAATTTAGCAGGAAAGAAAAAAAGCCGTTTTTCCGTTAGACATGCCGAGATCCTGATTTCAAAGTCTTTTTTATGATGAAATCACATTGAAATTCTGATTTTGAAAGAATATGATAGAAAAGGTAACGATCTTAAGGCCAGTCTCGGGCCATTTAAGTTGAATTTTGGAAAGGAAATTGATTCTATATGGCATCATTACAGGAAGAAGTCCGTTCGCGAAGAACGTTTGCAATTATTTCTCACCCGGATGCGGGAAAAACCACTCTTACGGAAAAGCTGCTTCTTTTTGGGGGCGCCATTCGGGCAGCAGGAACGGTAAAAGGAAAGAAAACCGGAAAATATGCTACTTCCGATTGGATGGAAATAGAAAAACAAAGAGGAATATCGGTCACTTCGTCCGTTATGCAATTTGAGTATAACGGCTATCGGGTCAATATTTTAGACACACCGGGCCACCAAGATTTTAGCGAAGACACATACCGTACACTCATGGCCGTTGACAGTGCCGTCATGATTATCGATGCGGCGAAAGGGATCGAAGCTCAAACGATTAAATTGTTCAAAGTATGCCGCATGCGGGGTATTCCGATTTTCACTTTTATTAATAAGCTTGATCGGCAGGGGAAACCACCGCTTGAACTGTTGTCTGAATTAGAAGAGGTTTTGGGAATCGACTCTTACCCGATGAATTGGCCTATTGGCATGGGTAAAGAGTTCTTTGGAATTTATGACCGTTTTTATCACCGCGTTGAACAATTTCGAGTAGAGGAAGAAGAACGGTTCCTTTCTCTGGATGAAAATGGAGAAATCATCGGCGACCATCCCATAAAAGAATCCGATTTATATACACAAACTTTGGAAGATATTTTGCTGTTGGATGAAGCGGGAAATGAATTCTCAGAAGAGCGTGTCAGAGAAGGAACATTGACTCCGGTCTTTTTTGGAAGTGCATTGACCAATTTCGGCGTACAAACCTTTTTAGAGACGTATTTGCAATTTGCCCCCGAACCTCAGCCTCGGCTATCTGATCAAGGGGAAATAGATCCTTGCAGTGATCTTTTTTCAGGATTTGTTTTTAAAATCCAGGCCAATATGAATCCCGCTCATCGTGATCGAATTGCGTTTGTTCGAATTTGTTCCGGAAAATTCAATAGAGGGATGTCAGTGACCTTATCCAGAACGGGGAAAAGCATGAAGCTTAGTCAATCTACGCAGTTCTTGGCCGATGATCGCAGTACTGTGGACGAAGCAGTCAGCGGCGATATTATCGGATTATATGATACCGGGACCTATCAAATCGGAGACACGATTGTAGAGGGCAAAAAATTATTTCATTTTGAAAAACTGCCGCAGTTTACACCGGAGCTGTTTGTAAAAGTGTCTCCAAAAAATGTGATGAAACAAAAAAGTTTCCATAAAGGGATACAGCAGTTAGTTCAAGAAGGAGCCATTCAGTTGTTTAGAACTTATCGCACTGAAGAGTATATTCTCGGAGCTGTCGGACAATTGCAATTTGAAGTATTTGAACATCGTATGAAAAACGAATATAACTCAGAAGTATTAATGGAGCCGATGGGGTCCAAAATCGCACGTTGGATTGAAAATGAAGACGCCGTGAATGATTCTTTATCCAGCAGCCGCAGTTTGTTGGTGAAGGATCGCTTTGACAGAAAGGTCTTTTTATTCGAAAATGATTTCGCACTTCGCTGGTTTCAAGAAAAAAATCCCGATATTCATTTATATAATCCAATGGACTAAAGGACGAATCTTTTATTGTTGCTAAACTTTAAATACTTTTTTGAAGCAAGGGGCCGTCAATGGATGGGCCCCTTTTAAGCGAGAGCGAAAAAAGATCATTCGAATTTGTATGGATGGTCATGAATTCGACAGCGGAAAATCTTTTTGCAGCAAAAGGAAAATCCGTCTTGCAAAGTGAAATGAACCTTACGCTGATGTTTAATTTGCTTTAAAACGAATAAACTATGGATAAGCAGAAATCAGGAGGCAGGTTCTATGAGCAGCGGAATTTTTCAACTTCAAGAAGATCAACTGGCTGCCAACCGGCGAAAGAAAATATGAAAAGGCTAACAAAGTTGGAGGCAGTGCTTTGGAGCATCGCGTTTCCCGGCTTTCCTCAGCTTTTAGCAGGTGAATGGGTAAAAGGGATTTTATTGGTTGTATTGGAAATTTGCGTTAACCTTCTTAGTCGTTTTAATGAAGGTATTATACTTAGTTTTTTAGGAAAAACGAAAAAAGCAGCTGAAATTGTCGATTATCAGTGGCTTATGTTTTATCCGTGTTTGTATATGTTTTCGATGTGGGATGCCTATAAAATGGCTTCGAATGAGAAAGAAAAATATGCGTATTTTCCATTTGTTTTTTCAGCTTATACCGTCACACTAGGCTTGATTTACTCGCCGAAAGTCTATGTTGGCTCTGCATTTTTAGGTCCAATATTTACTCCGATGCTCTTTTTGCTTCTTGGCGTGGTCGCCGGTATACTGATGAGAATCTTTTTGTTGCATTTTCAGAAAAATAATGTTTACAATTTCTGTTTCGAAACATATAATGTTAATAACAATATGAATACCTTGGCTTTTAAGTCAAAGGGGAGTAGCATTGGGCTGATTCAGCCTACAACAAAGTCGTCAATTCATGGAGCTTTCCATCGGCTTTGTTGGCATGAACATTGGATCATGCATCGCAAGACCTTTGCCTGTACGATAACGGGCAAAGGTCTTTTTTTGTGAAACTTTTGTAAATCAAGGGAGGAGGAGAAAAATGGATATTGCATTGCTGATGGAATATGGATGGGTTTTGTTGATTCTGGTCGTATTGGAGGGAATTTTGGCAGCTGATAATGCGGTTGTTATGGCTGTGATGGTCAAGCATTTGCCAAAAGAAGATCAAAAGAAGGCGCTGTTTTACGGTTTGGCCGGGGCGTTTCTTTTCCGCTTTTTAGCTTTGTTTTTAATTTCCTATTTAGTGAATGTCTGGCAAGTTCAAGCCGTCGGAGGATTGTATTTACTGTATATCATGATCAATCATTTAATCAAAAAATGGAAACGTGAGGAGAAAAAATCGGAAAGTCCAAAAAATTTGGAAGGAACCTCTTTTTGGTTGACGGTTCTAAAAGTCGAAATAGCGGATATTGCCTTTGCAATCGATTCGATGTTGGCAGCTGTGGCGATGGCCATCACATTAAGTCCTATCGGCTCGTTCCAAATAGGTGGAATTGACGGCGGACAATTTATCGTCATGTTTCTTGGCGGTATGATTGGGTTAGTGTTAATACGATTTGCCGCTTCTTGGTTCGTCCAGCTGCTAGAAAAATATCCAACATTGGAAACAGCGGCCTTTTTAATTGTGGGGTGGGTTGGTGTAAAATTGATTGTTTTCACGCTTGCTCATCCTAAAATTCATATTCTAGATGAGCATTTTCCGGAATCTATCGGCTGGAAATCCGTTTTCTGGGGTGTTTTGATTGCCATCGCCGTTATTGGTTATGTGGTGTCGCGAAAAAAAGAAATGGTTAAAGAGAATTTTGGTAGACAATAAGAAGAATGAAGACAAGCATTACAAAAGAGGCGGACTTATTCATATTCGATATGGTCTAGCCTCTTTTGTTATGGTTTTATAGGTTCTGAAAAATGTTTTGAAAGCGACTTTTCAAAACCTTCTCGAGTGAAGGTCTTATTAGTTGAACGTCATGATTCTTGATTTTGTGATCCAGCTAGTTCGGATTGGGCATGCTTCACAAGTCGTTTTGTTATTTCTCCACCGACAGACCCGTTGGAGCGGGAAGCAGTGTTGGAGCCTAGCTGTACGCCGAATTCTTCGGCAATTTCATATTTGATAGAATCAAGATATTGTTCAATTCCTGGTATTAATAATTTATTTCGACTGCCTGCCATTGGTGCATCCTCCTTTAAAAACTTTAATATTAGACCATTCGTGTTCAATGGTCCATTCAATTTTATTTTTTCCCCATGACGGCAAATCATGAAACAAAAATTTGGAATAAGCATTTCTTCATGAACTGTTCGATCTGTTTATTCGTGTGTAGGTCAGGATAATCGTTTTTATTTTGGTCATGATAGAAAATAACCGAATGGAAGGGAGGTACTTTTATTGCCGAAGCGAAAAGCGGAAAAGAATGCGGTGGAAAAATACAGCAAAACACCGAAAGAAAATGTGAAGGAAACGGATTTTTCCGTTGAGTTTGCCAATGGCGAAGAAGCAATCAAACATGCCAACCGCAATTCCAAACAGGGAAGAAAGGGTAGAGGATAATGAAAAAAAAGAAACCTTCATTGCAAGTAGAGTATGGCCTTGAATTTGGAGATGTGAACGCCTCTAAATTATATGATATCACCCATAAAGAAGCGAAAAAAAAGCAAAATAAAAAGAAGGAATGCTGAGCGCTCAGCATTCCTTTTCATGTAAGAAAAAAGAAACAGGTTCACCTGTAGCGGGCTGATAATAGACAAGAAGATAGCTTGGCGAATCGACAATGTTTCCTGTTTGAAAATAATGCTCTATATCGAAAGGAATTTTTTCTAAAATTGTGTGTTTGTACAAATCTTTTTCATCCAGATTGAGACTTGCAAAGTTTTTGCCTAATAATGTCGGTTCTTCTAATAAGCGGGCATATACCGCTGCCCGTTCTTTTTTATCCAAAACAGTGTTCCACCATGGTTTTCGCGGCTTGTAGCGAGCGTTAGTCAAAAAGTCGTATTTCATGAATCCTTCAATCAAAGGCCATTGTTCTACTCGTTCATTTTGCAGAAATTCTTTAAGCCGTAAGAAAAGGTCTTCTCGTTGATGGCCTATTCTTGACCATTTTCGCTCTTCCCAATAGCTGCCAAACGATTGAAAAAAATCGAATGGAGAAGGAAAAACGTGGGAGACGAGAAATTCTACCGTTTGATCCATTCGATGATCGTTCCAATATTTTTCAAGTACATCTTCCACTTGCTTGATTTTGACAATATCTTCAAAATCCAGAACATGATTTTGCAAAATTTCATACGGAGCATGATCCATATAAATATATCCGTATTTACGGGCGTTGATTCTCAAACCGGTTCCCCGGAGCATTTTTAAAAAACCAAGTTGGAGTTCTTCCGGTCTAAGTGCAAATACGTCGTTGAACGTTTTCCGGAACGATTGGTCATCTTCTTCCGGAAGGCCGGCAATTAAATCTAAATGCTGGTCAATTTTCCCGCCTTCTTTTATCATCGTGACGGTCCGTGTCAGTTTTGCAAAATTTTGTTTTCTTTTCACCAGTTCGTTCGTTAAATCATTGGTCGATTGAACGCCGATTTCAAACCGAAATAATCCAGGGGGTGCTTCACGGTTCAAAAATTCAATCACTTCCGGCCTCATAATGTCTGCGGTGATTTCAAATTGAAACACGGTGCCCGGGAGATGTTCTTCAATTAAAAATTGAAACATATCCATGGCGTAGCTTCGGCTAATATTAAATGTTCGGTCTACAAATTTGATGGTCTTCGCTCCATTCTTCATCAGGTAACGGATATCATCTTTTATTTTTTCACGGTTAAAGTAACGAACTCCCACTTCAATCGAGGAAAGGCAAAACTGGCATTGAAAAGGACATCCACGGCTCGTTTCAATATATACGATCCGGTATATCCTCTTCGAATCGAAACGGCGACGGCATTTCCCTTAAATCAAGCTTGTTTGCAGGGGGATTGATCTGGACTTTACCTTCCTTGATAAATCCGATTCCGGGAACTGTGCTGAAATCTTGATTCCCGTTGATTTCATCAAGCAGCTGTTCAAACGTTTTTTCCCCTTCGCCCATCACAATAAAATCTGCTTCCGGAATTCTTTTGAGCCAATAAGGGACATCGTAAGAAACTTCAGGACCGCCAAGGACAATGATTACATTTGGCATAATTTTTTTGACTAATTTGATTACTTTAATCGTTTCTTCGATATTCCAAATATAGCAGCTAAATCCTAATACATCGGGTTTTCGGTTGAACAAATCGGTCGCAATATTCATGACGGGATCTTTAATGGTATACTCCGCAATTTCCACATTGTATTTTGATTGAACATACGCTTTTAAATAGCGTATCGCCAAGTTCATATGTATAACTGTAGATGAGCAAATTCGCTAACATAAATTTACAACCAAACAAAAAAAGAGACATGAACCCGATTCCTTGATTAGAATAGATGTGTCACCAAAACTATTCACAAGGAGGTTCATGTCTCATGAATAGATTAGCACATCATCAAGGAATCCACAAGTTTTTCACGATGTTGGGGTTGGCACTTTATTTTTCAAAACCTGTCATGAAGCATCTCGTTCATATCGTGGATGCGCTGACCACCAAAGGATTTGCGGGAACATTGACCGATCTTCATCATTGGAGCTTTCATCCGAACCACCGCACGACACTCAGCCATTTTTTCACGAAAAGCCCTTGGGATGAAGAGACGCTGCTTCGCAAACTTCAACAGTGGATGCTTCGTCGTGTCGAACGCATCGCCAAACAGGAGAATCAACCCCTTTTTGTTTCGATCGATGATACGATTTGCCAAAAAACCAAGCCTTCGTCACAGGCAACGCACGCCATTCAAGGGTGTGATTGGCACTATTCTCACACAGAGAAAAAGTCGATCTGGGGACATTCTCTCGTTTGGCTCATGGTTCATACGATGACCCAGGCTTTTCCCTTTGCGTTCCGCCTCTACGACAAGGCGGCTGGGAAAAGCAAGGGGGAACTCGCGATCGAGATGCTTTCTTCTTTGGATGTACACCGTCCTGTTTATGTGCTGATGGACTCTTGGTATCCATCGCAAACGCTCGTGGAAGCTTGTCTGAAAAAGGGATTCCACGTAATCGCAATGCTCAAGGCCAATCGGCTTCTTTATCCAAAAGGCATTGCGGTTCAGGTGAGGGAGTTTGCCCGCTACATCGAACCGAAAGACACTCACCTCGTCACGGTGGGAGAAGAGTGTTATCGGGTTTATCGCTACGAAGGCTCTCTCAAAGGTCTCGATGATGCCGTGGTGCTGCTCGCTTGGAAAGCCGATCAGCCGATGACATCGGAACATCTTCACTGCGTCTTGAGCACCGACCGGGATCTAAGCGATGAAGAGATCTTGCGCTACTATGCCCAGCGTTGGTCGATCGAATGTTTTTTCCGTCAAGCGAAAGACCAGCTGAAACTCGATGGATACCGCGTTCGCGGACGTCGGGCGGTGAAACGCTACTGGATCTTGGTGCAGCTTGCTTACGTGTACAGCATGTTCGAGTCGAACAGCGATTTTTCTGATGGGCTCGATCTTCTGCGCAAGAGAAAAGGACATAGCCTCGTGGAGTTCATTTACCGTGCAGCGAAACAAAATATTCCCATTGATACCGTGAAAAAACAGCTCCACGTGGCATAAGGGGTACCCTGTTTGTCTCTTTTACATGGTAATTATTGTAATTAAAATTGCTCAACTACAGTGTATAAATTTAGCATTCAATGTACTGACAATTATGCGCATCGATGTTACTCCTTTTTCTATTCGATTTCAATATTTTTTCATTTGTTCAAACGTGCGAAAATCACTAAATCTATTTTATAAAAGTACGGGAAAAAAGGACAACATATAGAAAAGTTTCCATAATAAATCTCCCTTCCAACATCGGGAAAATTTTTCGTCGTTTGGAAGGGAGACGGTTTTTCGGTATCGTCCAGCTAGTAAAACAAAAAACAATGGTCTTTTTTATTCTTTAGCAGGAAATGTCCATTTTTTTCCGAATACTATTTTATGTACGAAAACGATGCTAGCTTTCCATGTATTTCGATGATTTTTTCAAATGGAGGATCATCTTTTTTAATTTTCCCCACTTCATCTCAATAATTGGTTGTGCGACGGCTGTCATGTAAGAGCTGGACAAAAAGACAGTCAGCAAAAACGATACGATCAGCAAAAGAATGACAGACTCCACCGAATTTTTCATGTCGCTTTCACGAAAAGTTTTGACAAAAAAGCCGTGCAGAAGATACACATATAACGTATTTTTCCCCCAATGAGTAAAGAAAAATTTTCGTTGGGGAACAAAAGCGAAAAAGCAGCAAACCATTAAAATATTAATGGCGTATATGCCAATTCGTAAAACCATCCCGGTAAAGTTATCAGAATGGAGCTGCGCATAAGACTTGGACCCTAAAAGCCAATTTTCATTTAAGTTCGGATGAAAATAAACCGACACCAGGACGGTCAACAAAACCATTAGAAAAAGGATTCTTGCTTTTGTCGTAATGATAGACGAAAAATGTTCTTTCTTTAAATAAAATCCGAGCAAGAAAAACGGAAAGAACACAAACGTCCGTGAAAAACTGAGAACATCCAAATGATCTTCAAAACATCCAACCACAAGGCCCAAAATCAAAGAAATAAAAAGAGAAAGACTTTCTTTTAATTGAAAGATTTTCACGAACAAAATCAGCAGCACATTCCAGAAAAATAAACTGAGCAAAAACCACAAGGACCATTGTGGAACGAACGGCTCGATTTGAAAAGTATGTTCTTGGTAAAGGAAATAGTAAAAAATGGTATATATCATTTGGAAGATCAAATAAGGAATCAATAATTTTTTCGCCAATTTTTTTACATATCCTTTTTTGTAAAACCCTTTAGCGAAATAGCCGGAAACGAGTGTAAACGCCGGCATATGGAACGTATAAATGGTCATGTACAAGGCTGTAATCACGGAATTGTCATGAATATAAGACTGTATGATATGACCGAAAACAACGAAAAAGATGAGTATAAATTTTGCGTTGTCAAAGTAGAAATCTCTTTTTGACATTCGAATGATCACCTTCATTATGAAGTATCCATCATGGCGCAAAGGCCAAAAACATTTATAGTTATACCCTAACAACCACTCATATAAACTCGATTGCTTAAGGAATGAACGTTTAGTGTTTTCAAAACTTAGGAGGCGAAGGAATGGAAAAGAAGGAGAAACGGCAAAAGGTCGCAGAACGGCTGTCCGATGAGAACACTTTACAATTCTATCAAAAGATACTGGAAGGCTCAAGGGAAGCTATCATTGTCACTACTATGGACTCAAAAATCATATATGCCAATCAAGCGGCTGCTGATTTGGTGCATTTGACGAAACGTGAATTGATGGAGCATGAATGGAAGGTTTTTTTTCCGGCTGTTCCAGAGGAAATTTTGGTTTATTTTAAAGAGGAGCTGCATGAACACGGTAAACTGGAAGATGAAACGGTCCTTCATTTAAAAGATGGCACGATGAAATTTGTGCAAATCACGATTCAACGCGATGAAAATCTCCAGATGGTTATATACTATTTGCGTGACATCACCTACTTAAAAGAAAAAGATCGCTTTGCTGTTACGACTTCCATGATGTTGAGAAATATTTACAGACACGCATCGAATGCTATTCTTCTGTTTGACTGCCAAGGCAACATATTGGATGTGAATCCTGCGTTCTGCCGAGAAATGTCTGTTACCATGTCGGAAGCAAAAACGAGAACGGTTGCTTCTTTTGTTCCAAAAGAATATCAAAACCAATTTGAAGAGATTCAAGAGATGATTCAGCTGGGGAGAAAAACAGTCGGAGAAATCCCGATGATCCATGCCAACGGTATGACGATTTTCGATTATATTGTGATTCCCGTCAAAGACTTAGGGATCAATTTGGCGATCATGCAAGGTATGAACGAACATGAGCAGATGGAAATCAGATTAAAAAAAAGCGAAAAAATGTTTGAGGAATTGTTTAATGAAGCTGTAGATGCGATCGTGTTTTGGAACCGGGATGGTTCGATCATTAAAGCGAACCGCTTAGCGCTGAAGGTGTTTGAATGCACTTTAGAAGAACTGCTCAACAGAAACCTTATTGATTTTATTGATAACATAGATGACTACGAGAAAGTGATTAAGCAGCTGAACCGAGATGGACAAGCCAGGGAAGAAATGCTTTTTCAAATGCCTAATGGACAAAAGAAGCATCTGGAATTTACAGTGAAAATGCCATCCGATGGACAATATCATCTTAGTATTTTCCGAAATGTCAGTGACCGTTATCGGATGGAAAAAGAATTGAGAGAGAGTGAAGAGCGTTTTCGCAAAGTTTTTGAAGAATCGATGGACGGCATGATTTTATGGGACGAACATTATGTGATTAAAGATATTAATCATGTGGCTTGCCGCTTGTTAAAAGCGGAAAAAGAAACGTTCCTGAATCAGGACGTAAGGGACGTTATGAAATCTTATGCCAGTAGAGAAGAAGAGAGAAATTACTTTTGTCAGGTAAAAAAACATGGACAGGCGAAATTGCTTTTAACGAAAAAATGCGGTGAGGAGACGAAATATTTTGAGCTGGCTTCCAAACTGAATTTAACGGTGATTCGGGACGTGACGGAACAAATCAAAATACAGGAGCAGTTGAGAAAATCGGATACGTTGAATGTGGTCGGCGAGCTGGCGGCAGGCATCGCCCATGAAATCCGGAATCCCTTGACGGCGATGAAAGGGTTTATCCAACTGTTGGAGCATAACTTAAATGGTCAATATGCAATGTATTTTGAAGTCATTAAAACAGAATTGGAAAGAATTGAATCGATCATTACCGAGTTTTTAATATTGGCCAAGCCTCAAGCGGTTCAATTCCAAAAAGTCGATATTGGAAACGTCATCAGACATACAGTTGACCTCCTTACGCCACAGGCCTTAATGACCAATGTTCAGCTTATTATGGAAATGGATCAAAACTTGCCGGCTGTTTATGCGGAATCCAATCAATTAAAACAAGTATTTATCAATATTATTAAAAATGCCATTGAAGTGATGCCAAAAGGCGGGAATGTCTTGATTCAAAGCAAAGTGGAAAAAGAGTATATTTGTATTATGATATCGGATGAAGGGACGGGCATTCCGGAAGAAAAGATCAAGAAGCTAGGCGAGCCGTTTTACACGACAAAAGAACGGGGGACGGGGCTTGGTTTAATGGTCAGCTTCAAAATCATTAAAGAACATAATGGAAAAGTGGAAGTAAAAAGTAGTGTTGGCAAGGGAACAACATTTTATATTTATTTGCCTGTTAAAAAGGAGTAAGAGAGAAAGATGAAATTATTTTTAACGATGAACAGTCCGATCGGAAATTTGACGATCGTATCGAGCAGAGAACGAATCATCGGACTGGAATTTGGTGAAAAAGCGGAAAATGAAGAGATAAAGAAAACGGAAAAAGACGCCTTATTAATGGAGGCCAGAGGACAGCTTTTGGAGTATTTTGACGGAAAAAGAAAGGTTTTTCAGCTTCCAATTTTTCTGAAAGGAACGGAATTTCAGCTTAAAGTATGGAACGAACTTCTTCATATTCCTTATGGAGAAACGAGAAGCTATCAAGAGATTGCGGCAGCGATTGGCAATAAGAATGCCGTCAGAGCGGTAGGACAAGCGAATAAAGCCAATCCGATACCGATCATTATCCCTTGTCATCGAGTGATCGGGAAAAACAATCAGTTGATTGGTTATGCCGGAAAACAAATTGATAAAAAAGCCATTCTTTTAGAACTCGAGAAAACGAGTCTGTTTATGATGGTGTGACAGTTTTATGGAGATGTATACATGTTTGTGATTTCAAACGTATGAGAGAGTTTTTCTTCCAAATGGGATGAAAGATTAAGGCGGATCAATCGAAATATGTCAAAATATGATCAGTAATGCCATTTTATGTCTTATTTTTCCGAATCTATTTACATTTTCGAAAAATCTTGAGATAATCCTACGGTAAAATACTTATGAAATGCGAGAAATGAGAGAATTTAGCGGATCTCGAAGCGTTTATGATACGGCTGTGTTGGAAAAAAGAATAATCTGGGGGAAGTAAAGTGAGTGATTGTTTTTGGTATGATCAGGCGTATTTGATGGAAAAAATTCAGGAAAAACGAGAAGAGATGATTCGGCTTGGCAGTTTAATGGGACTTGATGCTAAAGAAACCATTCAATGCAGCCAAGAATTGGATCAGCTTTTGAATCGTTATCAATACTTCTACGACAAAACGCAAACCAATACGATCAAAAGATACCGGTCCGGAAAAAAAGTGGCAGTCCGTATTCGAAAAGCGACACTTTCTTCTTGTATGGCCAGTATGGTCTGACACTGTGGATAGCTAAGCCAGGCAGGAGAAGATTTCCTTCCTGGCTTTTTTGTGTGCGCCCGGCATGGGTGTAATCTATAGGGTGAAAGTCCCGAGCTGCGAAGGCAGAAGTAGCAGTTAGCTTAACGCAAGGGTGTCCGTGGTGACGCGGAATCTGAAGGAAGCGGGCGGCAAACTTTAAGGTCTCTCGGAACACGAACTTCATAGGAGGCTAGGTATCACTGGGTGAGTTTGCACAACAAAACAAAGCCCTTTCTGCCGAAGGTGATACAGAGTAAATGAAGCAGATGGATGGAAGGAAAGATTACACTCTTACCCGGGGAGGTCTGATGGATACGTGAAGTAGCCTTCATAACCTACTTAGTGATAAGTAGCTGAGCCATCAGAAGTCAGCAGAGGTCATAGTACGAATTGGTCTAGAACAATTCGGAAGGACTGAACAATTAAGAGAGAATAGCCCTTTGCATTCAGTGTGTCATGTTGAACACAGAAAACGTAGTACCTCACTTGAGGAAGGAAACGGTGAATCCCGTGGGGGACCTCTTGGAGGGTGGAGTGACCACTGGCATAAGAAGATAAGCTATTCACGGAAGGAAGAATAACAATGCTTTTGAATCAAATCCTGTCACGGGAGAATATGCTTTTAGCTTTACAAAGAGTAGAAAAGAACAAAGGTAGCCATGGAGTAGATATGATGCCCGTACAAAACCTACGTCAGCACATAGTCGAAAACTGGATATCCATTAAAGAAGCAATTCTCAAGGGTACCTATGAACCAATGCCTGTTCGAAGAGTCGAAATCCCGAAACCTGATGGCGGTGTTCGGTTACTAGGTATTCCAACCGTAACAGACCGTTTGATTCAACAAGCAATTGCCCAAGTATTATCGAGGATATATGACCCTATGTTCTCCGAACATAGTTATGGGTTTCGTTCAAATCGAAGTGCTCATGACGCAGTTAGGAAAGCAAAAGGCTATATCAGAGATGGTTATAGATGGGTAGTAGACATGGATTTAGAAAAGTTCTTCGATCGAGTGAATCATGACAGGCTGATGAGTACATTAGCCAAGACTATTAAAGAAAAGCCACTATTGAAGCTAATCCGCAAATATCTACAAGCTGGTGTCATGATTAATGGTGTGGTATCTAGGACAGAAGAAGGGACGCCGCAAGGTGGCCCCCTAAGCCCTTTACTTTCGAATATTGTACTAGATGAACTAGACAAAGAATTAGAGAAAAGAGGGCATAAATTTGTTCGTTATGCCGATGACTGTAATATTTACGTGAAGTCAAAACGGGCTGGTGAAAGAACCATGGCTAGTGTCAAACGATTTATTGAGGGAAAACTTCGTCTAAAAGTCAACGAGAAGAAATCTGCGGTTGACCGACCATGGAAACGAAAGTTTCTAGGATTTAGTTTTACACCTTCAAAAGAGCCAAAAGTTCGGATTGCCAAGCAAAGTCTAAAACGAATGAAGAAAAAGGTGCGAGAAATCACGTCAAGAAAAATACCATACCCAATGGAATATCGGATTAAGAAACTTAACCAATATCTACTTGGATGGTGTGGATATTTTGCATTAGCAGACACAAAGAGTATCTTTGAAGATTTGGATGGCTGGATTCGACGAAGACTCCGGATGTGTTTATGGAAAAACTGGAAGACCTCAAAGACCAGGATACGCAACCTCATAAAACTAGGAGTTCCTGAATGGAAAGCTTATGAATGGGGGAACAGTCGCAAAGGTTATTGGCGAATCTCAAAAAGTCCCATATTACACAGAACCCTTGGAAACTCCTATTGGAGTAACCAAGGGCTTAAAAGTCTACAGAAACGTTATGAATTCTTGCGTCATTTATCTTGATTGAACCGCCGTATACGGAACCGTACGTACGGTGGTGTGAGAGGACGGGGGTTAATCACCATAGCCATCAAGTTAAGAATTTGATCTTTTTTCAGCGCCAAAAACATGGTATCCTTTCTAACGAAAATCATCGTTGGAAAGGATTATTTTTTGATGGAAAAAAAGATGAAGGCATGGATAAAAACGATTCGTCAACTCTTCTCCTATGAAGAACTGACTCGTCTGGCACGGAAAGTCGGATTCATTCAGCGGCAGCGTTCATTAACAGCGGAAGCCTTTCTGACGCTATGTGCTTGGGGAGACGGATCGCTCGCCTGTCAGTCGCTTCAGCGGTTGTGTGCCGATTTGGCGCTCTGGCATGATTGCTCTCTCTCGAATGAAGGACTGAATCAGCGGTTTACGCCTCGTGCCGTGGCGTTTTTAAAAGAGGTCTTTTTTACTCTCCTGATGCATCAACGTCCGGCACTCTCTTCCATCACCGAAACGTATCGCGCTTGTTTCACCCGTCTGCGGATCTTAGACTCTACCAGTTTTTTACTTCCGACCGACTATGGTGAGGACTATCAAGGTTCGGTTTCATCTGGCGCCAAAATCCAATTTGAGTATGAGCTGTTATCGGGAACCTGTCTTCAGCTGTGCGTCCAACAGGCCAATGATTCCGATGCCCGTTTTGCTTATCATACCCAGCACACGATTTTACCGAATGACCTTTGCATTCGGGATCTGGGGTTTTTTTCACTCGCCACGCTGGCGGAGATTGATGCTCGAGGTGCTTATTATATTACCCGGTTGCGTTCCGATATCAAAGTCTATATCAAGCAGGACGGGGAGTGGCACGAATGGGATTGGGAATCGATAGGAAATCGATTGGGCGAGGGGGAAGCCGTGGAAGTGGAACACGTGTATATCGGACACCAACGCCTGTATGTTCCGCGTCTGATTTTTCGCCGTCTCACGGCGGAAGAATGGGAAAAACGGCTGGCGTACGTGCGGAAAAAGGAAAAAAAGAAAGGGAAGGCGCTGTCACGCCAAACCCTTGAACAAAAGAAATATCACATCTTACTGACCAATTTACCACAAGAATCGTTTGATGCGCAACAAGTTTATGAGCTGTATTCGCTGCGCTGGCAAGTGGAGCTGTTATTTAAGGGCTGGAAATCCTTATTTGATCTTGACCGTGTCAAAAAGATGAAGAAGGAACGATTCGAATGCCACTTATATGGGACATTGATTGCCATTTTAGTCACGCAGACTCTTCTGTTCCAAGCCCGAAGGTATTGGCATCAACGGGAGGGAATCGAGATCAGTGAATGGAAAGCGCTTAATATCCTCCAATCGTATTGGCATCGGTTTCTTTTGCATCCCCAAGCGATGGAAACCGCCCTTCCATCTCTCCTGTCTCTGTTAAGGAAACACGCGAGGAAAGACCGAAGGAAAGGAGAGGAAACGGTATCGGATCTTTTAAAGAAATTGGGGATATGGTAGTGTGGGTCATGGATATAATTGCCAAATAACCCTCTTCTTGAGGGTTATTTGGCATGCCCAGCATTTGGTTTTCTCTTCATCCTTTGATTGATTTTTCGAACATGCGTATCATCCTAAAAAATTTTATACCGCTAACTTGACGGGTATGGGGTTAATCACCCCCTCCTACTCGATTATTTCGTTATATCATCCCTTGTATCTTCTTTTAGCGGCAAAGTAATCCGAACTTGGGTGCCTATTTTGAGCTTGCTTTCAATCGCAATTTCTCCGCCAAAAGATTCAATGATACGTTTACATACGACCAGGCCGAGCCCTGTTCCATTTTCTTTCGATGTAAAAAAAGGGGTAAAAATCTTTTCCAAGTTTTCTTGAGAGATCCCCTCTCCGTTATCGGCGATCGTAATCAAACAAGAACGGCTTGCTTTCGTGACGGTTAATTGGAGAATTCCCCCATCTTTCATCGCCTCAAGAGCATTTTTGGTTAAATTTAAGAGCACTTGCTTCATCTGATCCACCGTGCAGTATAGAATCGCAGGCTCATCTGGAAGTGAATACTCATATTGAACGTTGTATAAGTTTGCTTCTGAATAAATCAATGGATTCAAATCAACAATAATGTCACGAATATCGGTGTACGACATTTTTTGAACCGTCGGCTTTCCTAAAATAAGAAATTCGCTGACAATTTGATTGATGCGGGCAATTTCTTTATTAATAACCGAAAAATAAAAACGATCCGTTTGATCTTGATATTTCTCGCTTAAAAGCTGAACAAGCCCTTTAATTCCAGTTAAAGGATTTCGAATTTCATGAGCAATGCCGGCTGCAAGCGTTCCTATCAATTCCAGTTTTTGAGCCTCGATTTGAACCCGTTCCAGTTTCGTTTGTCTTTTGAGCATAAAATATTTAAAGACAAGGAAAAGAATATGAAAAAAATAAACGGAATGATAGCAAATAAGATGGTTGAACGAATCACATCCCGATAATAACGGTTGTCTGCCGTAAGAACAATATTCCAAGGCAATTGCTCAAGCGGATAACGAATCTTATTTTCTGTATCGTTATTTTTCGGTGGTTTGTTGACAGTAAAAATGGTCTTTCCTTTTGAATTCTCAAATGATATAGCCTGATCGGGAGTCAATTGTTTCATGATATTTCTTATATAATCGACTTGTATATGGGCTACCAGCACCGCTATGACTTTATTATTCGACAAAATGGGAGAAGCGGCTGCAATAACATGCTGATTATCAATCTTTTCTTGATGATCGGATACGACCGTATGTTTGGTTAAAAGAACTTCTCGAAAGTAGTCCATATATCTAAAATTATAGTGTTTTAACAAGTCGTTTGTTCCGGTGACCACGTTGCCTTTTAAATCTAGAATATACATTCCTCCATAACGCGGATCCTGGTTTTGAGTCTTTTTTAAGATCATTTTGACCGAATCCAAATCATTCAGCATCGGATCCAGACTATAAGCTAAAATGTTTAATCCCGTGATCGTTTCCCCTATAAATTGATCGATTTGGTTTTGATGAATGGAGGCGATCCATTCAATATGTTGACGATAATTGTCTCTTTCATTGTCTAATAAAATACGGTAGAACAGCATGATGGTTAGAATACTTGGTACCACTACAACCCAAAAATAAATCCATTTTTGTTTTTTCTTGTTTTTTCGCATCAAAATTCGCCCTTACTATTATGGTTCCCGCAGATTCGTGATTCAATGTTTCTGCGATGTTGAAATCTACTTTATTATATCAGAAACTTTGAAATGAGAAGTGCTAGAAAAAAACCTTTGGGAAAAAGTCAAAATGAGAGAAAATCAATCGTTTAATGTTGTTTTCCCTTTAAAATGATCGAAAAAAAGTAATTTGAATATAAACATCTTTTAATAGGAGCAAACGTTTAAAATTGACAAGGGTGAAATCATTCTTATGGGATAAGTATAAAACTGAAGGAGTGGTCGTGTTTTTACAAGATTTCTGCATGAATTTGATGAGACCTTTTGACAGACGAAAGATTGGAAAGCGGCTTATATTTTAAAAAGCAGAAGAGAACCGGAAATGGTTTGCGAGCATTCATGGACGATTTTATTTGCCAGAGAAGACGTCAAAAATGGCGCTTTCAACGGTCTGCAGTGATTTTCTGATTGAAAAATAAAAAATTGGCATGACCACTTTGTTTATTCATCCAAAGTCTAAGTAATATAATGTTGATATGCAGGAAGGAATTTTGATCAATATTGCGAAACCTCATGGCCAAAGAATGGAAAGATTATGTTACAATGAGGAAAAAGTCTTGTCTGGACAAATGTTGCAAACGTTAATAGGTGATGGTGCGGTGGCATTGGTGAAAATCTGTTTTGTATAAAAGAAAAACAGATGATATCAGCAATGGGGACATGGCCGAAATTCAACAAGTACAAATAGACCAAGCTGCTGGCCATCATGATGATTGGACAGTGATTGAGCCGCAAAGAATGCAGAATTTATGAATAGAAGGAACTGATTGAGAAAATGGAAGAAAAAAACATACAAATGTCCTTGAAACTATTTGTTGTACTGTCAAGAGCATATAAAGTCGTCAATGAAGAAACGAATGAATGGATTTATCAAAATGGGTTAAATCCTACGGAATTTGGCGTATTGGAATTGTTGTATCATAAAGGCCCGCAACCGTTGCAGCAAATTGGAAGCAAAATTTTGCTGGCGAGCGGCAGTATTACTTATGTAGTAGACAAATTAGAAAAAAAGGGGTTGGTAGAGCGGGTTGCATGCCCTACCGATCGCAGGGTGACATATGCTGCCATTACGGAAAAAGGAAGGGCCGTTATTGAAGAGATATTTCCGAAACATGCTGAAAACATTCATTCACTGATGAGCGTTCTGGACGACGAGGAGAAAGAAACGGCTATCCGTTTATTAAAAAAAATTGGACTTGCCGTGAAGGATTTATCCACATAGAACCCATATTTTCTATAGGAAAATTCTTCATTCCGTCTGTTCGCTCTTTCATTCGCATCAAAAAGACTTTTATGCGATTCTATGATCCTTCTGGCTTGCTGTAAAGTAAAAAAAGAGGCTGACACGGAGAATACGGCTTTGTGGGGTTAAATCTATTTAATAGACCGTATCCTCTTTTAGTGTCTGCCTCTTTTCATTCAAGGCCAATATCAGTTTGCAGTAATGACGATGTGATCATTTTCCAGCATGGCTTTTAAATGTTTTACATCCGGATGGTCCAACATATAATCGGCAATCGGATCTTCTAAATGTTCTTGAATGACTCGGCGCAACGGACGGGCGCCAAACTCTGGATGATAGCCGAGTTCAGCTAGTTTCATTTTTGCTTCAGGCGTTACTTCGATCGTCATTTCTTGTTCTTTTAATGATTCGTTTAATTCCGCCAACATCAAATCGACAATCTTCTTCAATTCTTCTTTTTCTAAAGGTTTAAACTCAATAATGCTGTCAAAACGATTGAGGAATTCTGGTTTAAAGTAATTTTTCAACGAATCCAGCACGGAACTTTCGCTTTTGTCATTTCTTTTTTCAAATCCAACCGTAATCGTTTTAACCGATTGTCCTGCGTTGCTTGTTGCGATAATAACGGTGTCTTTAAAGCTTACAGTTCGTCCTTGACTATCTGTCAAGCGACCATCTTCTAAAATTTGCAAGAACATATGTTGAACGTCTGGATGGGCTTTTTCGATTTCGTCCAACAAAATGATGCTGTATGGATTACGACGAACTTTTTCTGTTAATTGACCAGCTTCTTCATGACCTACATAGCCAGGAGGAGAACCGATCAATTTTGACACGCTGTGTTTTTCCATATATTCACTCATATCGAGACGAATCATGGCATCTTTTGAACCGAACAATTCTTCGGCAAGCGTTTTGCTTAATTCCGTTTTCCCAACTCCGGTAGGACCGACGAACAAGAAAGAGCCAATAGGTCGATTTTTCGCTTTAAGGCCGGCGCGGCTTCTTTTGATGGCTTTCGCCACTTTTTTGACTGCTTCATCTTGGCCGATGACTTTTTTCGCTAAGTTTTCTTCTAAATGTTTCATTTTTTCTTGTTCATCTTGCTGTAATTTGCCGACCGGAATTCCCGTTTTCTTTTCAATAATCTCTTGTATATGAGCGACAGTGACGACCGGACGAATGTTTGAATCCGCCTCGCTGTTCAGTTGTTTTTCAAGGCTGGCTTCTTCGTCTCTTAATTTAGCAGCCAGTTCATAGCGTTCTTCTTGTAAAGCTTTTTCTTTTTCTTTCACTATTTGGTTCAACCGCGCTTGAATGGCGTCTTTATCGTTTGTCGTAATGGTTAAGTTCAATTTGGAACCAGCTTCGTCCATTAAATCAATGGCTTTGTCTGGCAAGAATCGGTCTTGGATATAACGATGTGATAAATGGACGCAGGCTGCTAACGCATCATCCGTGTATTGGACGCCATGGTAATCCTCATAACGTTTCTTCAAACCTTTCAGTATTTCCAAAGCTTTTTCCGGTGCTGGTTCATCCACTTGAACCGGTTGGAAGCGGCGTTCCAAAGCAGCATCCTTTTCAATTTGTCGATATTCTTTCAATGTGGTGGCACCGATCACTTGCAATTCTCCACGTGCGAGCGCCGGTTTCAAAATATTTCCGGCATCCATAGACCCTTCAGCGGATCCGGCTCCCACTAAAAGATGAATTTCGTCGATGAAGAGTATAATATTTTTTCTTTTTTGCAGTTCTGCAATTAATTGTTTCATTCTTTGCTCAAATTGTCCGCGAATTCCTGTATTCGCGACGAGTGAAGCGACATCCAGCAAATATACTTCTTTATTTTTCAATTTGGAAGGAACGGAGCCTTCGGCGATTTTCAGAGCCAACCCTTCGGCGATTGCCGTTTTTCCGACACCTGGTTCACCGATCAGAACCGGATTGTTTTTATTTCTTCTATTTAAAATTTCAATCACACGGTTGATTTCTTCGTCGCGGCCAATAACAGGATCGATGATGCCGGCTCTTGCTGCATTTGTTAAGTTGCGGCCAAACTGGTCAAGAAAACTGTTGCCGTTTCCGGCTTGTTTTGGCTGTGCTTGGTATGGAAAAGCGTTTAGCGTTCCGTTTTCAAATGGAGGTTGTTCCCCGAAGCCTTTAAAGAAATCGTCGAACGGAAATCCACCAAAATTCATGAACATAGGCATCCCTCCTTGCAATTGAGCGATCGATTGTTTTTCTTTCTCATAACATTCTTCGCAAAAATGGTAATCTTTCGATTGTCCATTGATTTGCAAATGAAGGCTTATATTGGCAGGTTTTTGATGGCATTTTTCACAGAGCATTTATTTCAACCTCCTTAAAAGGTTTTGACTTTGACTAACTTTGACTTTTAAGGTGCTCGTAAACAGCAGATGAATTTAAAAGGATCATCTGTTAGTGTCAACTGATTTTCGTCAAAGATCATCGAGAAAGTTTGACTAACTTTGACCTTTCGCTTTTATTATAGTCTGACCATTTTTGACTTTCAAGTGTTTTGATGAAATTTTTTTGTTCTTTTTTAAAAAATTTTTTTCTCACCCTCACGAAGTGATTTTCTTAAAATAAAATTTTTTGCTTTCCGCTTATGAAAGGGGATGGTTTCACATACATATGGACAGAGGGGAAAGAATTGGGGGAGTATTCGTGAAGGCTTTTTATGGCGCTCTTCAAATTGCGTTTGTTTACGTAGGAACAGTGATTGGAGCGGGATTTGCAACGGGAAAGGAAATCGTGGAGTTTTTTACTCAGTTTGGATTCATTGGGTTCCTCGGAATCATGGTAAGCGGCTATTTGTTTATTGTTATGGGAACGAAGACGATGAGAGTATCGATCAAGTTAAAAGCTCAATCTTATGAAGAATTAAATGAATATTTATTTGGCAAAAAACTTGCTTTCTTTTTTAATATGGCCATGCTGTTCATGTTAATCTGTGTATCCGGCGTTATGCTAGCTGGGGCTGGAGCGCTTTTTGAGGAACAATTAGGATTATCGAAGCAATTGGGGATTTGGTTGACGATTTTTGGAGGGGTTATTGTGATCATCAATGGAACGAAAGGACTATTGGCTGTCAATTCATTTGTTGTTCCGCTGATGATCACTTTTAACCTTATTGTGTTTTTGGTTTCATCCCAAACACCGGAATTTTTTTCTTCTCTTTTTTCGTCAGCTTCTTCCGATATTAGTATTCAATCCATAGTAAGTCCTTTCGCTTATACGGCTTTTAATTTGGCTCTTGCTCAAGCAGTATTAGTTCCTGTTGCCGCAGAGATCAATGACGAAAGAACCATCCGATGGGGGGGAATCATTGGAGGATTATTTTTGACGATCATTCTCCTTTCCAGCCACTTTGTTTTGTTGCAGCTTCCTGACGTAACTAGCTTGGAAATACCGATGGCAAGCGTTATGAATAACGTCGCCTATGGAATTTCAGGCATTTATTTATGTATTATTTATGGAGAAATTTTTACTTCGATTATCGGAAATATATATGGATTGGAAAGACAATTGAGTCATTACTGGCCAATTCAGCCTATTCTTCTTTATATCAGCGTTTTTTTGATTGCTTTTTGCTTAAGCCAGCTTCATTACGGGCGATTGTTATCCTTTCTTTATCCATTATTCGGATACTTTAGTTTTTTGTTCTTCTTTCTTCTTTGGGTAAAGCCTATCAAATAATGGGAGCGGGATTTCTCTGCTATGGGATAAAACGTCGAAAGAAAAAGATTAAATGGTGATAAATGAAATGAGAGAGGGGAGAGGCAGAGGGAAGGGAAGCGATGATCAGCTTCCCTAAAGAAAGTTATTTCACTTGAATGGTATCCGCCATTTTTAAAAAGGCATCTGAATATGAGCTGTCTTTGTCATCATAAATGGTAATCTTTATCGGCTGGGTGCTCGATGGTATCACATAAGCAGTGACCACTGCATCTTGAGTGCTAGTCCGATAGGCGGTAGCATTTTTAAACGTGCTTGTATTTGGCGGCGAAATCGTTTTTACCTCATCATTAATAGCTTTCAACTGATCGAAAGCCGATTGTTTAAATGTATCCCAATTTTGGGTTTTTTGCATTAATTCAATTCGCATAAACAGCTGGTCTTTGTCTTTAAAGTACACAACGTCTTTGTATGGTTCTTCGGCTGTTAGTTCATAGTGGGGAAGAACATACATGGAAAACCCTTGGTTGTCGCTTTCTTCCAATACAGCTGTATCGGTTTTGTTTTGTCCGCCTATGGAATATTGAATTTTTTTCTCGAATGGGCGGACGGTTCCAGATTGTGTACTGTCTTTGGATTGTGAGCTATCCTTAGGTTGAACGCTGTCATTGGTTGAAACCTTTTTTTCAGTCTGATTGTTTGAGGAATCGTTTGCTTTCGCTGATTCCTGTTCACTTTGCTTGTTTTCTGAGCTGGCGGTATTTTGATTTTCGCTTTCTTGATTGGATTCGTTTGATTGAACGGCTTGTTTTGCAGTGTCCTTATGCTCTTTTGTTTCGACAGTATTAGATGATGCCTGGTTTTCGTTTTCAGATGTTTTTTCATTCGTTCCGCATCCGGCTAAACTGAGAGTTGACAATAATGCCAATGCAAGAACAGTGTTGGTCCAACTTTTCATGCCATTTCCTCCTCTTTCCTTTTGTTGTATAACCGGCAATGCATTGAGATTGGCATCAGGGAATAAGCATTGAGAACAGGAAATCTCAATGAATATACATTGCCTGTTTCTGCTTCTGATTCTATTTTAAAGGAAATCTGCTTCAAATGATTTACAATTTCTTTTCAAATTCGGTTCAAAATCCTTTTTTTGTAAAGCCGAAACTGAAAAAAGATATACTGGGCTTTCTCCGAGTAGAAGTTTCTATAGATGTCAAACCTTCGATGTGAGAGCATGGACCTATTTTTGTACGATCGTATAATTTTTATGGTTGACCACTGTTTTTTCTTCTAAATCCAACTCTCTGAAGTTTTCCATATAAGTTAAATCCACAATCACCGAATTTTCGTTCACCTTCTCGACGATCCCCCTCAATCCGCCTTTAAACTCAATGATATTTCCTACTTCTGCTTTGATCATAACCCTCTCTCCTTTGAATTATAGTCCGAAATAAGTCACTCATAGGACGGAGTACAAATTTTGCATAAGACGCGATTAAACAACAGCAAGCCCGCATTCCTGCTTGCAAGATGTGGAAAATAATTAATAATAGTTTGCCCTATAAGAATCAAAAGGTAAAGTCTTTTTACATAAAAATGTATAATTTTTCAATAATCTTTTTTATAGCATTTTGAAAGCAATAGTCTTATAATAATTTTTGTTTGAAAATCGCTATTTTCGAAGGAGATCTTTCTTTTTCTCAAAACATGGAAACATCGTCGGCTGGCTTGGATAATGAATTCCAAAAATGAAAAGTTCACTCTAAAATCATCATGACTACGAACGTATAGCTGTACTGTGCGCATTGATGATTTTGCTGTCTTGGTGTTTTTTTGAACTTTAAAAGATGATCGAACCTATTGCGCTCGCTTTCTAGCTTAAAGACCATATTCGGATTTGGCAGATAAGCACGAATAGGGGGGAATCTCTTGAAAGAAGAAGAAATACAATCCATTTTGGACAAATTGAAAAACGAGGAAATTCACGAGTTTTTAGTGAAAAAAGAGGATTTTATGCAGTTTCGCTCCCATCTTGTTAAGCGGCCGGATTTCAAACATTTTCGTGGAGTGGCCCAAAGAGGGGGAGATGTGCTGTTTTATTATGATAAAGAACCTCGAAAGTAAATGTCTTTAAAAATATTTAATAAGGAGTATACGATCATCCGGTTCTCCTTTTTGGGCTGCCATTTGACCGGCGATTTTCCACAAAAAGCCCCTGCCTTTAAGGATGGAAGCACCGAAGAATGTCCCACGTTGGTAACTTTTCCTATCATTTGATTCGAACAAGTTGTTAGAAAGCCATCGTTAATAAAAGTTTCATATAATTATCAAATATTGTAAAAACATATATAAATTCACAATGTCATTGATTGTAAAATTATCAATAATATAGTAATCTATTGTAGATGAAAGACTTCGATTTTTCTGGGGATAAAATTCGAAATGTGGTGACGAAATGTGAATACTAACCGTTCCCCGGCTATACTCATCCAGTTAATTGAAGAAAAAAGAATCGCGATGATTGCGGTCGGGATTGAAAAAGGGTTAAACAGTGAAGAGACAATAAAATTAAGCAAAGAACTTGATCTGTTATTAAATGAATACGATAAACAATTTGCGATTTCAAAATCCTAGACTTCTTTCATAGGGTCTATTTTTTTTATATTCTTTGAAAGAAAAATGAAGAGAAGTCTTCTTTGATGACGGCACTTGCAAAAAGAGAGAAAGCGCTAAGTTAACCCTTTAAATCCAATGTGATTTGCATAACAGAATGAAATAGTCCGAATTCTTTACAGAAATCCAAAAGAAATAAGATTTCTTTCTTTAAGATATAATAGAAATGACACACTTTCTTTATTGTCACTATCCGGTTTTCCATGATATTCTTTCATGGGGGAATTGCATTGAGTTTTCATGTGGTATAGACCAGTATTGACGAATGAAGAAAGATTCGTTAATGTATTGATGACGAAAAAGTAAAGGAGACGATGATAAATGGTGCAAAAACAATTTACCGTTATTGATGAAACAGGAATCCATGCTCGTCCAGCAACTAAATTAGTACAAACTGCAAGCAAATTTTCTAGCGATGTTCAGCTTGAATATAATGGCAAAAAAGTGAACTTGAAATCCATCATGGGTGTTATGGCGCTAGGAATCGGAAAAGGCGCCCAAATAACGATTTCCGCTGAAGGAAGCGATGAAGCGGATGCGTTGAAAACGATTGAAGAAACTATGAAAAAAGAAGGTTTGGCAGAATAATGTCGACGATTTTAAAAGGAATCGCAGCATCAAACGGGATTGCAATTGCGAAAGCATACCGTTTAGTGGAACCCGACTTAAAAGTAGAAAGAAAAGACATTCAGAATTCTGAAGAAGAAACCAAACGTTTTGAAGAAGCAATCCGTCAATCTCAAAGCGAGCTTGAAACGATTCGGGATCATGCCAAAAAAGAATTGGGCGAAGAAAAAGCAGCCATTTTTGAAGCTCATCTTCTTGTATTAAGCGATCCTGAGATGACAGGTTCTATTAAAGATAAAATCAAAAATGAAAAAGTCAATGCTGAATTTGCTTTAAAAGAAACAGCTGATATGTTTGTTTCCATGTTTGAAAACATGGATAACGAATATATGAAAGAACGGGCAGCTGACATTAGAGATGTAACGAAGCGTGTTCTTGCTCATTTATTAGGAGTGGAACTTCCGAATCCTAGCTTGATTGCGGAAGAAGTAATCATAGTAGCAGAAGATTTAACTCCTTCTGATACTGCTCAATTGAACCGACAATTTGTTAAAGGTTTTACGACCGATGTAGGGGGAAGAACTTCTCACTCCGCTATCATGTCGCGTTCAATGGAAATTCCTGCTGTTGTGGGGACAAAGGAAGCGACAAAAGAAATCCAAAATGGCGATTTAGTGATCGTTGACGGCATCAATGGAGAGGTTCATGTCAATCCTGTTCCTGAAGTCATTGAATCCTATAAAGACAAAGCGGAACAATTTGCTAAGGAAAAAGCAGAATGGGCCAAATTGAAGAATGAAAAAACATACTCCAGCGATGGCCATCAAGTCGAACTGGTCGCCAATATTGGAACGCCGAAAGATATAGAAGGCGTTATCAATAATGGAGGAGAAGGAGTTGGCTTGTTCCGTACTGAATTTCTGTATATGGGACGAGATCAACTGCCGTCCGAAGACGAACAATTCGAAGCTTATAAAACGGTATTGGAAGGCTTAAACGGAAAGCCAGTCGTTGTCCGCACACTTGATATTGGCGGAGATAAAGAACTTCCATATTTAAATCTTCCAAAAGAAATGAACCCGTTCCTAGGTTTCCGGGCTATTCGCTTATGCTTGGAAGATCAAGATCTGTTCCGCACACAGCTTCGGGCATTGTTGCGCGCCAGCGTTTACGGTAATCTGAAAATTATGTTCCCTATGATTGCAACCATTAATGAGTTTCGTGAAGCAAAAGCTATTTTAGAAGAAGAAAAAGAAAAATTGATTCAGGATGGAACGAAAGTTTCGGATTCAATTGAAGTCGGCATTATGGTGGAAATTCCGTCCACGGCTGTAATGGCAGATCAATTTGCAAAAGAAGTGGACTTTTTCAGCATAGGAACGAACGATTTAATTCAATATACGCTGGCAGCAGACCGTATGAATGAACGCATATCCTATTTGTATCAACCATACAATCCGGCGATTTTACGGCTTGTGAAAATGGTCATCGATGCCGCTCATAAAGAAGGTAAATGGGCAGGAATGTGTGGAGAAATGGCAGGAGATGAGACGGCCATTCCGCTCTTGCTCGGTCTTGGTCTTGATGAATTCTCCATGAGTGCCACATCCATTCTAAAAGCTCGATCTCTTATTAAAAAGTTAAATCGATCCGAAATGGAACAATTGGCTTCTGAAGCATTGAATAAAAGAACTACTGCTGAAGTAGTAGAACTTGTTGAAAAAGCAGTGTCTTCTCAATATAGCCATTAAGATGTATAAATTCTTAATCAGGGGTAAAAATGTTAAATGCCACACGAATACTCAACTTAGATCTTTATTCTCATTTCCCCCTTTATGGAGGCTGGAGTTTTAAAAAGTTCCAGCCTCTTTTTTGGTGGTTGGAGGGAATAAACGTTTGGTGTTGTTCTGCCAATTTCATGGCATTTCGGATCGACTTTGTGATTAGACGGTAATGAAGCGAAAAAAATGCAAGAAAATTTTGCATGTTTTATAATAAAAGTACTTTGGTTAAAGGAGCATTCCTGTAATGAGGAAATTTGAGGTTTGATAAAAAAAAGTCCCCTTGGTATAGTACAGGGTGTCAATGCGCGTTGACCCCGAATTTCAATAAACCAAGGAGGACTCAAAATGAATTATACACAAAATCAAAAAATCTCTCAAATTACACCATCAACTCTCATTGTAGGTATTGATGTAGCTAAAGAAAAGCACGTTGCCCGTTTTCAAGATGACCGAGGCTTAGAATTTGGCAAGAGATTGATCTTTGAAAATCGTATACACGGCTTTCAAACCTTATTAGATTGGGTTAATCATATTCAAAAAGAAAATCATAAGGACCACGTGATTTTTGGAATGGAGCCAACAGGTCATTATTGGCTAAATCTTGCTTACTTTCTTAAGGCAAAAGGATATGATGTAGTGCTAGTGAATCCCATGCACGTCAAAAAAAGTAAAGAGCTTGATGACAATTCGCCTACAAAAAACGATACAAAAGATGCTCGTGTCATTGCACAGTTAATGAAAGATGGGCGATACTCCGTACCGAACCTATTAGAGGGCGTATACGCTGAACTAAGGGAAGGCGTCAAATTACGAGATCAGCTCATCAAACAGCTTATGATCATTGAAGGGCGGATTGAAAACGTCATTCAGCGCTTTTTCCCAGAGTTTTTCGATGTGTTTGGAGATTGGAAAGGTAAAGCAGCCTTTTATACCTTGCGCATGTTTCCATTTCCCTCTCATATTCAAAAGTTGTCACCAGAAGAAGTGCTGCAAAAATGGAAACCGTATGTACAGCGTGGGGTTGGGCTGAAACGAGCAACCCGACTCGTAGAAGTAGCGAAAAAGAGCGTTGGGATTGAGACAGGAATCCAGTTCGCAAAAAGAGAATTGGATTGCCTATTGGATCAATATGAGCTTTACAAGAAACAGTTAGCACAACTAGATGAAGAACTAGAAGGTGTTGTTGAAAGCATACCAGGTGCGAAACAAATGACCAATATCCCGGGACTTAGTTACACTACCATTGCTTTGTTCTTTGCGGAAGTAGGAGATTTAACCAAGTACAATCATCCGCAACAATTAGTCAATCTGGCAGGGCTTTCTTTAAGAGAACACAGTTCAGGAAAGTATAAAGGGCAAACACGCATAACCAAAAGGGGTCGAAGACGTTTACGAAAAGCATTATACCTGGCCATTCGACCATTGGTTGCCCATAATCCTGTATTTAAAGCCTTGCATCATTACTATACCAATCGGCCAGACAGGCCGTTAAAAAAACAACAGTCTCTGATTGCCTTGTGTTGTAAATTATTACGTGTGTTATTTGCCATTGGTAAGAAACAGTGTGAGTTTGATGGATTAAAGCTATTAAAGGGATTACCTCAAATAAAAGCATTACAGGCTGCATAAAAGCTTTCAAACGACTTGTTATTCTGACAAACACCAATAGTGCAGAGTTGGAGTATATTTTCACCATTCGGGCATTAGACCCTGTAAAGGAGCATATCCAACCTCCACCTCATGGGTACGCAGGACGAAGGAATGTGTGGATCTTAAAATCCAGTGATACATGGGAGGGTGAGCGACCATGAGAAGTGTGGAGACTTCTTGCACGGTCATACATGATATTACAGATATTGTAAATCTGTATTATAGGATGCACCTTACCATGTAAATATATTGAATAAATACAAGTAATATCCACTCATTTGAGGTAAAGAAGCTATTATGTGTTAGCGAAATTTAAAGAAAACGCGAGAATTTTGAAGAAAATTAAAGTTTATAGAGGGAGGGATTCTGCTTGAAGTTAGGTTTAGAAGGAAAAAAGGCAATCGTTGCCGCTTCTAGTCAAGGGTTGGGAAAAGCTATTGCGGAGGAACTCGCGGCTAACGGAGCCAATGTCATGATTTCCAGCAGAAGCGAACAAAAGCTGAAAGATCTAAAACAAAAATGGGACAAGACATTGCCCGGCCGGATAGAATGGACAACTTGCGATGTGACAAAACTTGCTGATATTCAACATCTGGTCGAACGAACAGTAGACGTTTATGGCGGAGTCGATATTTTGGTCAACAATGCAGGAGGACCGCCGTCCGGAACGTTTGAAGAAATAACGGATGAAATGTGGCAAAAAGCGTTTGAATTGAATCTGCTTTCCTATATACGAATGATTCGAACCGCTTTGCCTTATTTAAAACAAAATGGCGGAAAGATTATCAATATTGCTTCTTCTTCTATTAAAGAGCCAATTCCAGGTTTAATCTTATCGAATACATTCCGAACAGGGATAGTAGGACTTTCTAAAACACTGGCTACGGAACTTGCTCCGTACAATATTTTAGTGAACACAGTGGCTCCAGGGCGCATCGCAACTGATAGAATTATCGAGCTGGATAAAATTGGCGCCGAAAAACAAGGAATCTCCATAGAAGAAATGTCAGAAATCATGAAAAGTAAGATTCCTCTCGGAAGATACGGAAAACCGGAGGAATTTGCGAATGTGGTAGCGTTTTTAGCTTCGGAAGCCAATACATATATGACAGGCAGCACTTTCTTAGTCGACGGAGGCATGGTCCGTTCCATTTAATATTTTCAAAGACCGTTCGACGAATCGAAAAAACATCAAATATATGATATTGAAAACAACAGGCACATGTTTTGTAAAAACATGTTTAAAAAAGAAAATGGGGGGAATTCTAATGATGAAAGAGGAATTTTAAAGATTCTCACTCACAACCCCCCTTTTCTTTTAAAGACCTGTTGAAACAGGTCTTCTTTTTTTCGGTATATTAAGATCGTTCATTTTATTATGGAAAGGTTCAGCTCGTTTTACAATAAACGGAGGAGGTGAACAACTGATTGCAAAATCCAATTATATAAACGGGTATTCGAATAGCAGAAGGAATATTCTGTATTTTTGAATGATTACATCAGACTTACGGTGTAAAGGTCTGGGGAGATGTGAAATCTCTTCTGATGGGAGTTCGCCCGTTTATACGGATTTTGGCAATCAGGAGGAGGATGACGAAACCGGTTGTCGGGTTTATTGGAACAGGAGTAATGGGGAAAAGTATGGCCGGACATATTTTAGCGGCCGGTTATCCGCTGGTGGTGTATAATCGGACAAAAGAAAAAGCGAATGAGCTATTAAAGAATGGAGCAAAATGGGCGAACAGTCCGAAAGAATTAGTGAAACAGGCGGACATCGTTTTTACGATAGTCGGTATGCCAAGTGATGTGGAAGAAGTTTATTTATCTGAAAACGGACTGATTGAAAACGGCCGAAGTGGACAGATTTTTATCGATATGACCACTTCCAAGCCGTCATTGGCTGTACACATTTATCAAACAGCCCAATCGAAAGGAATCTATACATTAGATGCCCCTGTTTCAGGAGGAGATATCGGCGCTAGAAACGGGACGCTTGCCATCATGGTCGGAGGGGATAAAGAAATTTTTGATCGGGTTCAAGATCTTTTAAACGTTTTAGGAAATAATATTGTTTACCAAGGGAAAGCCGGCTCCGGACAACATACAAAAATGTGCAATCAGATTGCTATTGCTACTAATATGATCGGTGTGTGCGAATCGCTTATTTATGCGAAAAAAGCGGGATTGGATCCGGAAATGGTGCTAAAAAGCATTTCCACAGGAGCAGCCGGGAGCTGGTCGTTGTCTCATTTAGCTCCACGTATTTTAAAAGAAGACTTTGAACCGGGTTTTTACATTAAACACTTTATAAAAGATATGAAGATTGCTCTTGAAGAAGCCGAAAAAATGAATCTTTCACTTCCGGGACTTTCGCTGGCTAAACAAATGTATGAGGAACTGTCGGCAAAAGGAGAAGAATCAAGTGGGACGCAAGCCCTTATCAAATATTGGGCTGAATAAAAAAAAGAAGCAAAAACTGGTCCACAAAAGGACCAGTTTTTTACCGTTTTTGAAAGCCAACATTTTTACGATATTATCGAAGCAAGCAGAATGATTACAGGATATGTTTGCTTTTTAGAAAATTCTCCAGTCTGTTCAGCCCTTCCTCAAGCTCTTTCATCGAGGCAGCATACGACAGCCTAAAGTATCCTTCTCCATAGTGGGAAAAGGCACTCCCGGGAACCAAGGCCACTTTTTGTTCCCGCGCTAATTGAAGGCAAAAATCAAAAGAATCCAGTTTTATCGCATCAGGTATTTTTACAAAGAAATAAAATGCCCCGTCCGGGCGGACCACTTCCAAGCCGAAACTTTCGAGACGCTCATATACATAAGCGCGGCGCTTTTTGTATTCTTCCCTCATAGCCGCGGAGGCTTCTTCTCCATTTGTATAAGCTTCCAATGCAGCCATTTGAGAAATAGAAGAAGCGCAAGACACGTTATATTGATGAACTTTTAGTAAATGTTGGGCGATGTTTTCCAGCGCCATTAAAAAGCCAATCCGCCATCCAGTCATGGAATGCGATTTCGACAAGCCGTTGATGACTATTGTCTGTTCTCTTAAAAAACGGCCGATGGAGACATGAGGACGATCGTAAAGAAGTTCGCTGTAGATTTCGTCAGCAATCACGAAAATAGGTTTATCTTTAAGAAATAGAGCGATTTCTTTTAACTCGTCTTCTGTTAAACTTACTCCTGTTGGATTGGACGGATAAGGCAAAATAACGCATTTCGTGTTGGCGGTGACATATTTTTCAAGAACGTCTTTTGTTAATTTAAATTGGTTGTCCCTAGTATCGGCAAAAACAGGGACCCCTTGGCACATCCGAATGATCGGTTCATAGCCGGGATAGACGGGACCTGGAAGGATGACTTCATCTCCCGGGCATAAAATGGTTCTTAAGGCAACGTCAATCGCTTCGCTCGCTCCTATCGTGACAATGATTTCGCTTTCCGGCGAATAGGTTAAATTATATTTTTTATGTACATAATGGCTAATGGCTTGGCGAAGCGGCAAATATCCTGCGTTATGTGTATAAACGGTAAAATTTTTTTGAATGGCATTCATTCCCGCTTTTTTTATATGATCCGGTGTAGGAAAATCCGGTTGGCCAATGGTTAAGGAGATCATCCCTTCTATTCCGCTCACCATATTAAAAAACTTTCTAATTCCAGAGATTTGAATATTTTTGACGTTTTCGTTCAGATATTGTTCCAATGTTTTTCACTAACCTTTCTTTCCTTTTGTTATCATTATAATGTCTATAGAGTCTCTTAAAAAGGAAAGAATCAAAAAACTTCATCATTTAAAGGCGGTTGAATGAGAGATTATGATCAGAACATGCGCTGTTGATAAAGATAACCAAATCGTATATGATGTTCCGCTTCGTGATCTTAACAATGAACATACGGTTTGGTATTGGGTGGATTTTTCGGAGCCATCCGACGAGGAAAATTCCCTTTTACGTGATTTTTTTCATTTCCATCCATTGGCTGTGGAGGACTGTTTAGACGAATTGATTGAAAGGCCCAAAGTGGATTTCTACAAAAATTATTTATTTTTTCTTTTGCACTCCATCCAGCAAACAACTTTGGCTACAGACGAAGTAGAAGTGTTTATGAACAGCCATATGCTTGTCACCTATCATAAACAGCCGAACAGGGCCATTAATAACTCGTGGGTGCGTATAAAAAAAGAAGAAGGTTTGAAAAAGGGTCCGATTTTTGTTCTCCACAGTATTATTGACCAGATCGTAGACGATTATTTTCAGCCTGTCTTCCATATTGAAGATGCCCTCAACCAAATCGAAGAAAACAGCGATAGAGAGGCTGTTAATGAATTGCTGGATAAAATATTTGATATCCGCCACGACATGTCCAAGCTCCGGCGCTCCATTTTGCCGATGAGAGATCTTCTTTACAGGCTTTTAAATTCAGAAAATGTCTCATTTATTGAAGATCAGCGATTTTATTTTCATGATATTTATGACCATTTGTTGAAGTTATCAGAAATGCTGGAATCCTATCGGGAATTTTCTGCCGATATCCGTGATAACTATATGTCTTTTAATTCCAATAAGACCAATAACATTATGATGACGCTGACGATTATTACGACGATTTTTATGCCGTTAACCTTTATCGTAGGAATATATGGAATGAATTTTGATTATATGCCGGAACTTCATATTAAATACGCTTATTATATGGTGTTAATAGGGATGGCATGTATAGCATTCTTTATGTTTTTGGTTTTTGTCAAAATTGGATGGCTGAAAATCGGGAATAAAAAAAATCGACGGAATCGTCATAGTTCAAAATAGATAGTCTTTTTTGCCTATCATTTTCATGGTATAGTTAAGGTAATTGGGAGGGGTTGCCACTATGGACAAAAATACGACAGTTCTGTTAGAAAGTGGGACAAATGAACTGGAAATCGTAGAGTTTGAAGTGAACGGAAACAAATACGGCATTAATGTGATAAAAGTGAGAGAAATTATATTGCCGGTTCCCGTCACGTTTATACCTCATTCACATCCTCATGTTGAAGGAATTATCGAATTGCGCGGGGAAATACTGCCGGTAATCGACATGATGAGAGTGCTAGGGTTTGAAAACTCTCGGCCGAAAGAGAATGATAAATTCATCGTAACGGAGTTTAACCGCCAAAAAGCTGTTTTCCGTGTCAACAACGTTTCTAAAATCCACCGGATTTCATGGCAAAGCATTGAAAAGCCTTCCGAAATTTATCAAGGGAAAAGCAGTGAAATCATCGGCGTCATTAAAATGAACAGAGAAATGCTTTTGCTTTTGGATTTTGAAAAAATAATGGTCGATATTAACCCGACTTCCGGTATTCAAGTCGAACAAGTGAAAAAACTTGGTAAACGGGAGAGATCGAACAAGAAAATAATCGTGGCGGAAGATTCGCCGCTGTTGAGAAAATTATTGGAAGAGACGTTGGGAGAAGCGGGATATGTAAATATTGATTTCTTTGAAAATGGACAAGAGGCTCTTTCCTACTTGGAATCTCTCATAGAAGAAGAATCTGATATTGCAGAAAAAGTACAATTGGTGATTACCGATATCGAGATGCCGCAAATGGACGGACATCATTTGACCAAGCGGATAAAAGATAATCCAAGTCTGAAAAAGCTGCCTGTCATTATTTTTTCCTCATTGATCACCAATGAATTACGGCACAAAGGAGAAATGGTGGGAGCTGATGAACAAGTCAGCAAACCAGAAATCAATGAATTGATCAAAAAAATTGACGAGTATATTTTATAGCGATAAGGCACCGAGTGAGGTGCTTTTTTGTTATTCCGGACCAGTAGCATTGCATTAAGTTAATTTTAATTTGTCAAGCCCAATTTTATGTTAAATTTCATCTTTTTGGATATAAAAAAACTCCTTATAATTAGGATTGGCAGTCCTATCCAAATCCTAAGAATAAGGAGAAACCATTATGGATAAGAATACCACAGAATCCACAATAAATGAACTATTTAAAGAGATCGATCCAATAACTTTTTCAAAACTAATTAATGTGATTGACGTTGACAAATACATTAAAAAATTAACGGTGTATAAGTTTTTACAACTTTGTATCATCGCTCAGTTAAATGAATTGGAAAGCTTAACAAAATTGGCCAAACATTTGAAAGACAAGGAAGAGTTGCAGACATATCTGGAATTTGATGCAATTAGTACTTCGCAACTTTCTCGCAAATTAGGCCAATTATCCCCTCAACTGTTTGAAAAAGTATTTAAATATCTGGTCTTAAAGATCCAAGGGCAAATGAAAAATGCCCCGATCATCCGAAACATTGGTCGTCTTCTGGTCATTGATTCTACCACGATGAGCATGAGTTTGAGCCAATATCCATGGGCAACTTTTCGTAAGACAAAGGCTGGTGTTCGACTCCATTTAAAGGTTGTTGTAACGAAGGATATCACTGTTCCGGATCAAGGGATTATCTTACCCGCGAAACATGCCGATCGCACACAGATGGACGAACTCATTGAAATCGATCCAAATGCGATTTACTTGTTTGATCGAGGGTATGTCGATTACAAACAGTTCGACCGCTTATGCCGAGAAGGGGTGCGATTCATTACCCGGCTTAAAAAGAACGCAGAGATTGAAGTTTTATCGGAACGGATTCCCAATCCAGAACGTTTGATTTATAGGGATCAGATTGTCATTTTAGGAAATGACCGTAATCATACCAAAATGACTCATCCTCTCCGATTGATCGAAACGGTCGACAGCGAAGGGAATCCCGTGATCATCATAACCAATTGCTTTGATCTTTCTGCGGAAGAGATTGCAGATTTATACCGATATCGCTGGAAGATAGAGACCTTCTTTAAATGGATGAAACAGCACCTTAAGATAAAAAGATTTTATGGAAAAAGTCAAAATGCCGTTTACAATCAAATTTGGATCGCCCTAATCACCTATTGCTTACAGGCCATGCTCCAATTAAAAGTGAATCACGATGGTCCTTTATTAGAGATCAAGCGAACTTTACAGAATCTGCTTTTTAAAGGTTTTGACTGTTTTGTTCGCTCCCTTTTTAAAAAGCCAATTCGAACGTCCAACGGTCGGAAAAAATACCATTGGGAAAAAGATTTTGAAACCATCGTGTACCAATTTGAAGAAGGGGAGGTGGAACACCTAGACGATTTAGTTTATGATCCAATGTTTCTGTAATATATTACCAAATTGTGGAAATGGACTGCCGATTAAGACGTCATTGTCCTTTTAAGCTTGCTTAGAAAGATTGTATGTCTGAATATTCAGTTACATGAAATAACTGGAATTTTTGTTGAGCTTGACAAACATTAAATTTTTTTATGCAACGCTACTGATTCCGGACATAAAAATGTGTAACGGATCGCCGATTCACTTTTACGGTGAAACTTTAGAGAGTGCTTTCAATAAAAAGGAATCGTCTCAATCGAATGAATTTGAACGGTATGGCAAAAGGGGTGAGAATATCGGTCCATAAAGTGCCGTGATTGGAATGAAAGGGTGGATGGGAGGCTCACAAACAATGCAGTAATTTATGTGAACTATTTGATGGCGTAAAACTCCAGCCGACAATCGTACGTTAAGCGGCTGGAGCGTGCGAACCCGCAAAACGGGTCAAAGGTCCAACCTCTTTAGTTGATGTGGCCATTAGGAAAAAAATGACTCTCCTAGAGGTTTAAAAACGGGTTTTCGATATTTTTTTCGTCCGCTTGACGGACGTGTTTCATTTTCTTCAAAACCAGTATAATTCTGAAGCAATTTTTTCGCTTGGAACAGGCTCATATGACATTTTGGATTATGAGTATGCTGGTCAAGATGACCTAAATGCGGCAAAAGTTGAAAATCATCTTTAGAGGCAGGTATATGAAATGAGTATTCTCCACATGTTACGAGCACATCAGACTGTTGCTGACTGTATCTAGGATTTTGAGAAAAGTGCAGCCCTACTTTTTTAGCTTTTCCTTCTTGAATCATTTTCAGCAACGCTTTCTTTTTCAGTGAATATAAGTATTTTGGATTGGTGGCTGTTTTAGCATGGCGATTCACCGTAAATATTGCTTTTGAGAGGTTCGTAGTTGTAGGAGGAAGCGAGGGCAATTCATTTTGGCTGTTCAACGTGATAACTCCTTTCGAAGCATTTTTACCATATTATATCCTTTTTTAGGCCTGATGGAAAGGGGAAGGAAAAAGATAAAGAAAGTTTTTTCATAAAAATGGAATAAAAACTCTCTTATGGGAGTTCAATTTTATATTTTTTAATTTTTCTGAAATGGCTAAACCGATAAAACTAAAAAAAGGATATCCATTTTTTCTCTGTATATTCCAAATATTATAAACTCCTTTTTGTTCGATGAGAAGATTGGTTTTTAACTCATCATACATGCTCCAATCTCTGTTCTTTATCAACGTAAGGACCAGGCATTGCCGCTTGCCACGAAAGAAGATCGTTTTTAGATTGTCTAAAATTTTCCGTTATGATACGATTCTCTCAAAAATGTTAACTTATTATAAAATTAGTTAACAAAAGAGGTGAGATGATTTTCATGTACTTATGGGAGAAACAAATGAAAGAGGAACTGCGGCATATAGAGGATAAAAAGCAAAAACGCCATTTGTATTCTATTGATTTTTTGAAGAACTCGTACGTTTTGAAAGATGGTCGCAGGCTTCTTAATTTTTCATCGAACAATTATCTTGGATTGGCTGGCGATGATCGGCTCATTCAAGCAAGCGTGCGCGCTGCCCAGCAATACGGTGCCGGATCGACAGCTTCTCGATTAATGGTTGGCAACTATTCACTTTATGAAAAAGTCGAATCGGAATTAGCGAAGTGGAAAGGGACAAAAGCCGCACTTATTTTCAACAGCGGGTATACAGCCAATGTTGGCATTATTTCTGCACTCGTCGGTCGCCATGATATCGTCTTCAGCGATAAATGGAATCACGCCAGCATCATCGATGGAACGATTCTTAGCCGAGCGGAAATGAAACGGTATCAACATCAAGATCTTGATCATTTAGAATCTCTTTTAAAAAAAGCGCCCGTTCATAAGAAAAAACTAATCGTTACGGATTCTGTATTCAGTATGGATGGGGATATTGCTCCATTAAAAGGGCTCGTTGAATTAAAGGAAAAATACGGGGCTATTTTGATGGTCGATGAAGCTCATAGCAGTGGTATTTATGGAGAAAGAGGAGAAGGTCCATACCCGTCAAGTTAGCGGTATAAAATTTTTTAGGATGATACGCATGTTCGAAAAATCAATCAAAGGATGAAGAGAAAACCAAATGCTGGGCATGCCAAATAACCCTCAAGAAGAGGGTTATTTGGCAATTATATCCATGACCCACACTACCATATCCCCAATTTCTTTAAAAGATCCGATACCGTTTCCTCTCCTTTCCTTCGGTCTTTCCTCGCGTGTTTCCTTAACAGAGACAGGAGAGATGGAAGGGCGGTTTCCATCGCTTGGGGATGCAAAAGAAACCGATGCCAATACGATTGGAGGATATTAAGCGCTTTCCATTCACTGATCTCGATTCCCTCCCGTTGATGCCAATACCTTCGGGCTTGGAACAGAAGAGTCTGCGTGACTAAAATGGCAATCAATGTCCCATATAAGTGGCATTCGAATCGTTCCTTCTTCATCTTTTTGACACGGTCAAGATCAAATAAGGATTTCCAGCCCTTAAATAACAGCTCCACTTGCCAGCGCAGCGAATACAGCTCATAAACTTGTTGCGCATCAAACGATTCTTGTGGTAAATTGGTCAGTAAGATGTGATATTTCTTTTGTTCAAGGGTTTGGCGTGACAGCGCCTTCCCTTTCTTTTTTTCCTTTTTCCGCACGTACGCCAGCCGTTTTTCCCATTCTTCCGCCGTGAGACGGCGAAAAATCAGACGCGGAACATACAGGCGTTGGTGTCCGATATACACGTGTTCCACTTCCACGGCTTCCCCCTCGCCCAATCGATTTCCTATCGATTCCCAATCCCATTCGTGCCACTCCCCGTCCTGCTTGATATAGACTTTGATATCGGAACGCAACCGGGTAATATAATAAGCACCTCGAGCATCAATCTCCGCCAGCGTGGCGAGTGAAAAAAACCCCAGATCCCGAATGCAAAGGTCATTCGGTAAAATCGTGTGCTGGGTATGATAAGCAAAACGGGCATCGGAATCATTGGCCTGTTGGACGCACAGCTGAAGACAGGTTCCCGATAACAGCTCATACTCAAATTGGATTTTGGCGCCAGATGAAACCGAACCTTGATAGTCCTCACCATAGTCGGTCGGAAGTAAAAAACTGGTAGAGTCTAAGATCCGCAGACGGGTGAAACAAGCGCGATACGTTTCGGTGATGGAAGAGAGTGCCGGACGTTGATGCATCAGGAGAGTAAAAAAGACCTCTTTTAAAAACGCCACGGCACGAGGCGTAAACCGCTGATTCAGTCCTTCATTCGAGAGAGAGCAATCATGCCAGAGCGCCAAATCGGCACACAACCGCTGAAGCGACTGACAGGCGAGCGATCCGTCTCCCCAAGCACATAGCGTCAGAAAGGCTTCCGCTGTTAATGAACGCTGCCGCTGAATGAATCCGACTTTCCGTGCCAGACGAGTCAGTTCTTCATAGGAGAAGAGTTGACGAATCGTTTTTATCCATGCCTTCATCTTTTTTTCCATCAAAAAATAATCCTTTCCAACGATGATTTTCGTTAGAAAGGATACCATGTTTTTGGCGCTGAAAAAAGATCAAATTCTTAACTTGATGGCTATGAGGAGAAGGTCTCCTTCATTTATTAGGTATTGAACAGCAAGTAGATGTTCAAATGGGGACTTTCAGCAAAGCTCTGGGGTCTTTTGGAGCTTACGCAACCGGAAAACAATGGATCATCGACTATTTCATCAATAAAGTGAGAAGCTTTATTTTTACCACCGCATTGCCGCCTGCTGCATTGGGATCGATCCTTGCAGCGATTTCCATTGTCCAGCAAGAGACGATACGCCGGAAAAAGTTGCAAGAGAATAGTTATTATTTTCGAAAAAAACTATATGAAATAGGTTTTGATATCGGTACAAGCGAGACACAAATCGTTCCGATCATGATCGGTTCCAATGAGTTAACGGTTCTCTTTAGTAAGAAATTGGAAGAGAAAGGTATTGCTGCTGTCGCCATTCGGCCTCCTACGGTTCCGGAGGGGACAGCACGAATCCGTTTCTCCCTTATGTCGACATTCGCAAAAGAGGAACTAGATTGGACGCTTGAGCAAGTGGCCGCCGTTGGAAAAGAATTGGGGGTGATTTCGTGAAACATCAACATTCTCTAGTCTTCCTTCCGGGATGGGGAATGAAAGGAACGATTTGGGGTCCTCTTGAAGAAAGGCTAAAATCGACTTTTGCCATCTATAAAGTGGAATGGGATGGGATTGATAAAGCAGCTGATTTTAAACGAAAAGCGCTTCAGTTCATAGAGGAAAAAGGGCTTTCTTCTTTTGTTCCCGTGGGCTGGTCGCTTGGAGCGTTGATCGCTCTTGAACTTGCTTTTTCTGTTCCCGAAAAAATCGAGCGCATAGTTCTCATCAGCGGTACGAGTCGATTTATTCAAGGAGATCGTTATCACGCTGGATGGAATAGACGGATAGTGGAACGAATGAAAAGGCAATTGATTCGTAATCGCGCACAAACGATTTCTACTTTTATAAACTCGTTGCTTTATGAAGACGAAAAAGGGAAGGAGATCGATTTCATCGATCACTTTCATTGTGATAAACCAAATAGTTTAGAAGCAGGCCTTGACTATTTAATGTCAGCAGATGTTCGTTTTGCTGTGAGAGATATCTCGGCTCCATTATTACTCATTCATGGGGAAAAAGATGCAATATGCCCGCTATCCGCTGCAGAAGACATTGTGGAACAGACAAGTGGCAAGGCGCTTCTCTATAAATTGCCGAAAACCGGACATGCTCCTTTTTTAACGAAAACGGACGAATGTGCACAGTTGATTCAATTATTTGCAGGGGGAGAACAATGATCGATAAACCGTTGCTGAAAAAACGATTTAGTGACCATGCCAAAACGTATGATCAATTTGCAAGCGTGCAGAAAAAAATGGGGACTCAGTTATTGAAGCGGATGGATGGGAAAGAAAGTGAATTCGCTCCGATCCATATTCTGGAGATTGGCTGTGGTACAGGATATTTGACGAAGAAACTGTCGCAACAATTGACCGAAGCAACGATAACCGCAATTGACTTTGCACCGGGAATGATCGAAATCGCGAAACAGCGGATCAACGATGAACGGGTACATTTTCTCTGCGGTGATATTGAGGAAATGGGGCTAAAAGAACGGTATGATCTTATCATCTCCAATGCAACCTTTCAATGGCTGAATGATATGGAGAATACTCTGATTCGTCTTAGCCATTCGTTAAAGAATAATGGAAGGATTCTTTTTTCAACATTTGGAGCCGAAACATTCCATGAACTTCACACTTCTTTTTTTCGAGCGTTGAAAAAATGGCAAATCTATACGAATGCCAGACTCGGGCAGCCGTTTTACTCATTAAAGGATTTATTAGAATTATGCGATCGTACGATTCGATTGGTTCATCCACATTCGACCATCGTCGGAATAGAGACCATTGAAAAAGAACGATTCCTCTCTGTGAGAGACTTTTTCACTTCTTTGAAAAAAATAGGGGCCACGAATAGCAATCAAGGGCCATTTTTCCAACGACCTTCGATATTAAAAGAAATGATAAAAATCTATGAGCGTGATTTTCAAGAAAATGGCTTTATAACAGCTACTTATCATTGCTTATTCATAGAAGTTGCGTTAAAACGATGATTTGATAGAAGGGAAAGAGGTTTAAAATCACATAATCAGATCCTTTATCTCTGTCATTTTTGTTCTGTTTTCATTCTATCTGATGGCTTTATCGAAAACAAACACCTCCTGCCGCTTATACGGACAGGAGGTGACCCTTACTTTGTTATACTTTGATAAATTTCGGCGATATATTATTTCCGATAATTTCACCGTAATGAAAGAATTCATTTTCATTATTTTGTTGTTCTAAAGGCAACAATGGAAATAACAATTCAGCCACCCGATACGCTTCTTCCAAATGGGGGTATCCGGATAATATAAAACGATTAAATCCTGCTTGTTGATATTCCAATATTCTTTTTGCAACTGTTTCGGGATCCCCTACTAAGGCTGTGCCGGCGCCTCCTCTTACTAATCCGATCCCCGCCCAAAGATTAGGGCTTATTTCTAATGATTGTCTGCTTTTGTTTGCCCCGCGATGCAAAACACTCATTCGTTTCTGTCCGACCGAGTCATACCGGGAAAGGACTTGATCTGCTGTTTGAACGGCTTTTTCATCGACATAGTGTATCAGTTTGTCTGCCGCTTCCCATGCTTCTTTATCCGTTTCCCGCACAATTACATGCAATCGGATGCCAAACTCAACTGTTCTGCCTTGTTCTTCTGCCAACTTCTTGACTTCTTCGATTTTCTTGGCCGCTTGCTCTGGTGGTTCTCCCCACGTTAAATATACATCGGCGTGTTTAGCCGCCACTTTTTTTCCGGCTTCAGACGATCCACCAAAAAAGACAGGCGGATATGGTTTTTGTACGGGTGGAAAAAGAAGTTCGCCACTATCAATCTTTAGATGTTGTCCGTCAAACGTGACCGTTTCGCCTTTTAATAATTTTTCCCAGATCGTTAAAAATTCATCTGTCGCTTCGTATCTTTGATCATGACTTATGAACAGCCCGTCTCCCGCTAATTCTACCGGATCGCCTCCGGCTACGACGTTTATCAATAATCGACCTTTGGAAATTCGATCAAGCGTAGCCGTCATTCTGGCCGCGAGTGTTGGGGACATTAATCCCGGCCTTACGGCAACAAGAAATTTCAATCGTTCGGTTTCGACGGCCAGCGATGAAGCCAACAACCAAGGATCTTCGCATGATTTACCCGTCGGAATCAGCACTCCTTTATATCCCAGCTGGTCGGCAGCTTGAGCAATTTGTTTGAAATAATGATAAGTTCCTGCACGTCCGCCTTTTGTCGTTCCCAAATACCTTCCATCGCCGTGAGAAGGAATAAACCAGAATATTTCCATGTTTTTCACTCCTTTAAATGAACGATTATGGATGATTCATCTTAAATAAACCCATTTCAACTTATACTTCACCTTTGTAAGTGTCTTGCCATTTTAGAAAATGCTTTTCCATCAGCCTGACCAATGAATCTGTTAATTTTCCGACAATGGCAAAAATGATGATGCCGACAAATACGATATCCGTGTTGCTAAATTGTCTGGCGTCCATCATCATATAGCCAAGGCCCGACGTAGAACCCATCAGTTCCGCTACGACTAGAGAGAGCCAAGCGGCTCCTAGCGATAAACGGATTCCCAACAATATATTGGGAAGAGCGGAAGGCACGATCAGCAGCTTGATTTGCTTCCATTTGCTGAATTCAAGTATGCGCGCTACTTCAAAAAGCTTTGCGTCCACTTTACGAATGCCTAAAAAGGTATTGACGTATAGCGGAAAAAATGCGCCTAATCCGATTAATAAAATTTTCGATTCCTCTCCCAAGCCAAACCACAGAATGAATAGCGGGGTAATCGCCAAATGCGGAATAGTCCGCACCATTTGTAAAGTTGGATCTAATAAACTTTCGGATTTTGCCGATAGTCCTACCAGAGTTCCCAAAGCCAATCCCAATCCGCCGCCAATGACAAATCCGCATGAGGCTCGAATAATGCTCACTTTCATATTGTGAACAAAACCCCTGAGACGGCTAAATTTTTAGCCGCCAAAATAATTTCCCACGGTGTCGGCAATACGGTTTTCGTCACCCATCCGAGAGACCCTATTAATTGCCAAATGATAATGATGATAACAGGGAGTATAAATCCGGAAAGTAATCTATACCTTCTTCTTTTTCCGGAAGATTGCGAAATAGATTTCCATTTCTTCTCAGATTGACGTGGCGTGGAGACCGGTATTTCAGCTGTCATTCCTGCTTTGCTCATTTTTTATTCACCTACTTTTTGTTTGATAGTGCTTGATTGATATATTGATTATCTACTACTTTGCTTGTATCGATTTTTTTCTGGATGATATGTTTCTTGTATTGAAAATCAGCCGTTTCTTGCTGAGCATGAATAATCTTGCTAGAGATCGGCAGGTTGGTGGATGGATTGTTTTTCAATGCGCTGGCCACAACCTTTTTATCTAAATTCTTCGCCTTGGCATAGATCGCAACGGCTTCGTTGAAATGCTGTTTTTCCCAAAGCCGTGCCTGTTCATACACTTTCAAGAACTTCACTGTTAAATCCGGATGTTCTTCTGCAAATTGGGAACGTACGAGCATAAAACTCGGCGAAAAACTGTTTAATTGCTTTTCGGTCGTTAAAATCCTAGCATTATGTTTTAATGTTTCATAAGATGAGCATTTTGCATATTTTTTGACCCAAGAGCCATAAGGATTTCAAAGACACAAAACATTCATGATCGTCTCTCTCCCAACCCGTGCATGAAAATAGTTCCTTCCCGTCCATATTGGTAAAGACACAAACAGTTCATTATACGTGGCTTTTTTTGGTGGTTCGACCCTGAACACAAAACTGTTTGAGTGAATTTGGTGTTCAACCCTTTGTTAGCTCTTTCCAAATGGAAGGATGACTACGTACAGAAAAATGCTTATTTTCAAATTCACTCACTGTTTGTGATCCTATCTTTATGGAGTGATTGGATGGAAGTATTTATTGAAAGATGTGCAGGATTGGATGTTCATTCAGAAACCATAGTGGCTTGTGTTCTGATTGGTTCAAAGGATGATGAACTAATTAAGGAAACAGAAACCTTTCCGACTTTGACCAAAGATTTATTCCGGTTGTTACAATGGCTCGAAGACCATGATGTGACCCACATTGCGATGGAAAGTACGGGAGTCTACTGGAAACCCGTGTTCAATATCTTAGAGGACTTCTTCGATATAACCCTGGCGAACGCCCAGAGGATTAAAAACGTACCTGGAAGGAAGACGGATGTTTCTGACGCTGAATGGATTGCAAAATTATTGCGCCATGGATTAATTGAAAAGAGTTTTGTCCCTCCGGTAGATATTCGGGAGCTGCGTGATTTAACAAGGCTGAGAAAGAAATGGATTGGCCACGTAACTTCTGAGAAGAACAGGATTCAGAAAGTATTGGAAGCCTCAAATGTTAAATTAAGTACGGTCATTTCAGATGTGTTTGGGGTTTCAGGAAGAAAGCTGCTCAATCGCCTCATCGAAAAAGGATATGTAGATGTAAAGGATGTTGAAGAAAGAATTCATGGGAAAATGGCTTCGAAAAAGCAGAGGATTGCGGATTCCTTATTTGGAACAATAAACGAGCATCAGCTTTTTCTGATTCGTCAGTCCTGGCAGCACATTGAATATTTGGAATCCCTCATCACCGAAATTGAACAAAGAATTGATGTTTTATTACAGAAATATCAGGAAGAACTTCAATTACTTCTAACGATACCCGGCATTAAGAAAGACACAGCAGCCGTCATTATCGCCGAAATGGGTGTAGATATGAGTCAGTTTCCAACATCACAACATTTAGCATCATGGGCGGGAGTGTGTCCAGGGAACAAAGAAAGTGCAGGAAAACGGTATAGTACAAGGACGGTAAAAGGGAATCCACCTATCAAATCCGCCATGTGCGAGGCGGCTTGGGCAGTGTCAAGATGCCGAAACAGATGGTTAGCAGCAAAATATTGGTCATTGGCAGCACGAAGAGGAAAGAAAAAAGCACTCGTTGCCACATCGCATCGAATGCTTCGGATCATTTACTCCATGCTTATCAACAAGGAGGCTTTTAAAGAAAAGCAAATTAACTAGTATAACCAAAGTCAAAAAGATTTATACAAAGTTACCTCCCACAGGTAGCTCTGCTTTCTTATTGACTTTTTTCGGTCTTTGTTTAGGTTTGCCTGCTTCCGCCCGTAATATACGAGGAAACCTAGGAAATTATTTTCACAGAAAAAAGTCTTTCAACGAACTAAACAGTGAGATTCCAAATTTTCAAGGAACTGATTTCAAAACGATTTTTGTAATCTCGGGAACGGCGAAAAAACGATATGGAAGACGGGTGGTGCCTAATCCGCGATTCACATAAAGTGTGAGTCTGTGGTGTTTTGTCAGTTCATAGCGTCCTTCTGGATATTTTGTTCCAAAGGGTGGGGTAATCAATGCCCCGATGAAAGGCAGTTTGATTTGTCCGCCATGGCTATGACCGCTCAATTGTAGTTGAATAGGAAAAAGAGAAGCCTCATCCGCTAAATCAGGTGCATGAGATAATAAAATCGTAAATTGATTTTCTGGGATTTTTTTGATCGTTTCATAAAGATTCGGTGATCCGAGCATAGCATCGTCAATTCCAGCGATGTAGATGCGTTGTTGGTTAATCATAGAGATTGTTCTGCTTTCATTGCGGAGAATTTGAAAGCTCGATTTTTCCATGATGTTTTTGTAAATTTCTGTTCCATAGCCTCCGTGATCGTGATTGCCGTAAACGGCGAACTTTCCAAAAGGGGCTTTGATTTTCCCGAGAATGTCAGGGAGAACATGCTTTTTTGGAAACTGACCAGGGTGGTCTAACAAATCGCCTGTAAAGAATACAATGTCAGGTTGCAAAGAATTGATGATGGCGACATGTTTTTGCAATTGATTCAAAGTATATTGAAATCCAATATGAGTATCGCTGAATAGAACGATCGACATTCCGTCAAATGACGGAGGAATGAGAGGATGGTAAAATTCTTCCACATGGATATCCAGCCGTTTCGGTTCTATATAATGTGCGTAGGCCAGTCCTCCGCCGGACAACCCTAGAAAAGCCAAAAAAGTGCCTGCCATCTTTTGGAGAAACATTCTTCTCGATATTCTCATGTTCACGTTGATCCACACCTATTCTTGTCATGGGGGATACCCACTCATAAAAAGTGGATTGGCGTTTTTTCTTTTCAAAAAACGGGAATTTTCATGTTGCAGCAGCAAGTGCTGTCATTCCTAAACACGAATCATTTGCTTTCTAGTAAACTGATTCAAAAAGTTTCTGTTATTATTCTATGGACGTGCAATCAAATGTATTGCTTATTTTCGATTCAAGTGTTACTTTTTGAATAGATGAAGCTGCACAATAAAAGATGGCAGCTTAAAGGAGGCTGCAGCCGTGCAAAAAGAAAATCGGTTTGAAATGTTTTTCCTTCCTTCTAAAAAAGGAATGATACGGGTGTTTATCTATGGATTTGATGCTCCCGGAAGCTGGGGACAGGTGTTTGCCCAGTATCATGAATATACCATCAATATGAAAGGGTATAATAAAAAGAAGACGATCATTCAAACATTAAATAAATTAAATGAAAGATTAATAAATGAAAACCTCTAAATTCCGCTTCGGCGGAATTTTTCTCTTATCAGCGTTTTTTTATAAACAATGAAAAAGGACGAGGATCATTGGGGGTCATTCTGGCGGGAACCCGCTTTTTTTCATATAATATAATTGAGATTTTTAAATTTTTTGTTAAGAGAAAGTTCGTAAGAAGCGGATGATTGGTAGAATTAGCGAACTTTTGAATGATTCGACAACCTCAAGTATTTTGAATCGAGCGATTTTTCCGGCTAATAAAGCAGAATATAGCACATTTTTGAAATGGGACAAGGAATTTTTCCCTATGTTCATACTTTTGCTGAATATGCGCTTAGGAAAAGCCGTTTGGCCTATTCTAAATAAAAGACGGAAACAAGATTTTTGCTGATGGGGGCTTGTTTATGGACGCATTGGAAATTATGGCGAATTTAGATAGAGTAGTTCCTTACTTTCAACCGATCTTTAGCGCAGATGAACATAGCATCATTGGATACGAGGTGTTGGGAAGATATTTAGGGGAAAATGGACCGGTAAGTTTAGGGGATTTCTTTGAAGATGAGGAAGTGCCGGATGAATTTCGGTTAGAGGCGGATAATCACATCTTAAGGCAGGCGCTCAATCGTTTTATGGAGGAAGAAGCGGAAGGACATCTGTTTATCAACAGGGATGCTCGTTTACTGATGATGGACAAAGAAGAAGAATTTCTCAATATATTGCTCGGGTACAAAGAAACGGGTCTTGATCTACATAAAATTGTGCTTGAGATTTCGGAAAAAAAATATACGAGTGATCTTGAACATCTATTACAATACTATAAAACATTTGGCATACAAATTGCGATTGATCATATTGGGGAAGAGAATGTCAATATTCATAAGTTTACCGGTTCTGATCCGGATATATTAAAAGTCAGCTTGCAAGCTCTTCGACATGATGCCGGGAACCGGGCATACAAAGACATTCTTCACTCTTTGTCGATATTAGCAAGAAAAATCGGCGCTTCTCTGCTTTTTGAAAAAATTGAAATCGAATTTCAGCTTCAATATGCGTGGAAACATGGAGGCCGGTATTATCAAGGCTGCTACTTGCAAGAGCCAATACCCGGTTTTTTGCCTTGCGATGTTCTTAAGGAGAAATTGAGGAGAAAATTCCAAGAATTTATTCTTCATGAAAAGCGCATGCTGGAAAAAGTATATCTTCAGGCGGAATCCATACAAAACGATTTGCAAACACTTTTGCCGAAATTAAGGAAACAAACGGATTCGAGGATTGAACTGCTCAAAGAACTGGCTGCTTATTTTGATCCGATGTGTTTTCGTTTCTACATATGTGATGAAAACGGATTTGAAGTGACGCCGAACTTGTTGAAAAAGGATGGGGAGTGGATTGTACAACCGGAGTATTTAAATAAAAACTGGAGCTGGCGTCCCTATTTTCTGGAAAACATTCTCCGCATGCGCAAAAACCGTACCGGTTTATTATCAGATTTGTATTCTGATCTTGAAACAGGGGAAATAATCCGCACGTTCTCCTATCCAGTCAATGATCATGAATATTTATTTATGGACATTACGTACGATTATTTATACGAGCATGATGGTCTTCTTTATTAAAATAGGTTCGAATAGCTCATTCAGCACCTGGACATATTAACTATACACAATATAAGGCTAGAGGTGCTGAATATGAGTTTTTTTATGTGGATTTTAACATTGGCGGGCGTTGTAGTGGTTTCCGGATCTCTTTTGTACACGATTCTGATCATACAAGAGCAAAAACTGAAACGAACATACGATTCAGCGATCCCAAAAGCTGTTCAAGATCATCCCTATATTCGAAACCCTGTTATATGGACCGTAGTGATCGGAACAGGGCTTGTTCTTTTTTATATATTTTATGAGGCGGTCATTTATGGTTATTTATAGAAGGACCAGACCTCGTTCAGAATCATGAATAAAGAAAACGGGCCATTGTGACTAGTGGATGGAAAATCATGTAGACAATATCAGAACATGTTATTCTTTACATCTATTTCTTCAATAGGAAAAAAGGAAAGTTTTCGCTCGGATCGATTCTATCTTTGCTTATCTTGTATTTCTTTTGCAAGATGTGTTTCCATTTTTTGAAACTGTACACAAGAAGATGTTTATGCTTCCTTCATGTTAGCAGAGGCTCAAAAAATTTGAAAAAAATAAAATAGTTGGCGGCTTAAAAGATGTATGGTATATTTCTCTTGTTTCTTTTTTTCTACACTAATTTGTACGGGCGGAAGTAGACCATTTATTTAGAAAGGGGAATCCTAGCGTATGTCACAATTGCTCGGCATTATTCAACGACTCAAGTCATTGCAAGAAGGAAGCGAGACAGGAGAGGTCCAGCAACGGCTGTTTGAACTGAACGGAAAAACCATTTGCCAAGTTAAATATTTCCCAAATAAAGATACGTTTGAGTTAGAAGTGTTCGATCAAGACGGTAAATCCAAAAAGTATCCGTTTGATGACATCGATATGACCGCCATTGAAATTTTTGATTTACTTCAGGAAGAACGGCAGCAATAATCGAGTTCCCTTGTTGAGGATTTGGTCTCAATAGGGGATTTTTCATGTCAAAATACTGTAGATAAGAATCAATTTCTGGTATAATGACAGAAATTCAAAATATAAATAACGAGTGCGGGTGAAACCGGTGACCTTTATCATTGTTTTGTTAATCATCCAACTTTTCTTTTTGCTGCTGATGTCTGCAGAGCTCGCAGGAACAAGAAAGGAATTGACGGAAATCCGTAAAATTTTGTCTGATCAATCTTCTAAAAAGCCGACGGATCGGTCATAGCTGTTTTGCAAGAGCGTCAAGTTCTTTAGGCAGCGGAACTGATAAAGTGCTTTAAGTGCTTTGTTTGCTGAACTTAGAAGGGCTTATTCCTTTTTTATATTTTCCAAGGTGTTTTAGGAGCAAGAAATTCGGGTATATGGTAAAATGTAAAAAGAAATCAAGCGCTTACATAAAGCGGCAATTTTATCTGGAGGAGATGGAATGATTTCTTTCCAAAGCGAAAAATTTTTAGAAACAAAGATTTCGGATTTCTTAATTCCTTCTGAAAAAGTAGCCCATGTACAGTTAGAAAACAGCTTGGAACATGCTCTTCTAGTTCTGACAAAAAGCGGTTATACCGCAATTCCTGTCCTTGATCCTCAATTTCGTTTACATGGGCTTATCAGTTCTCCAATGATCACAGAAGCAATCCTCGGTCTTGAACGGATTGAATTTGAAAGACTCGAACAATTAAAGGTAAAAGATGTATATAATTCTAAAATTCCTACGTTAAAATCTGATGATCGCTTTAAAAAGGCGCTTGGATTATTGATTGATCATCCTTTTCTTTGTGCGGTGGACGACAGTGGATATTTTGAAGGCATTTTAACGAGGAGAATCATATTAAAGCAATTAAACCGCCACGTGGATCAATTAAATCATTTTTAAGGGCTGCTCCCGGTATTGGGAGCATCTCTCTTTTTGGCAAATATCCAATCCCCGTTTAATAGGGCTGCATTTTCATTTCAGGAAGATTGAAACAATGAATGGGAATTCGCGATTGAAAAGAGGTGTTGTGGATGATGGATAGCGAAGCATCTGTTTCCGGTTTGAAGCAAACAAAGCGGCCTTATGTTCTTGCGGCTGTTATGCTGGCGATGTTCATGGGTGCTGTTGAATCGACGATCGTCTCAACGGCAATGCCTGACATTGTCTCTGATCTTGGAGGATTTTCCCTCTATGGCTGGGTGTTTTCTGCTTATCTGCTTATGAATTCGGTCACTGTTCTTATTTATGGGAAATTATCCGATCTGTTAGGCCGTAAACCAATCATTTCGATAGGAATCATTTTATTTTTAATTGGATCGACTTTGTGTGGGTTTGCTCAGTCGATGGGACAGCTTATTTTGTATCGCTTTATTCAAGGTATTGGAGCAGGAGCTGTCATGCCAATAGCGAATACGATTATTGGCGATATTTATACGAAAGAAGAAAGAGCAAAAGTACAAGGATATTTATCTAGTGTTTGGGGTATTTCGGCCATTGTCGGTCCCGCTGTCGGCGGAATATTGGTGGAATATGTCAGCTGGCATTTTGTTTTTTGGATGAACATACCTTTGGGAGTGCTATCGCTTCTTGGCATTTGGCTGTTTTTTCATGAACATTTAGAGAAGAAAAATGCCGAAATTGATTACTTAGGGGCGATTTTCTTTACAATCGCTATCTCCTCTTTTATGTTTTTGTTAGTGGAAGGCGGAGTGAATATTGGGTGGCGTTCAAATGCCAGCGTCGGAATATGGTTTGGAATAGTCCTTTTTTTGGGCTTATTTATTTGGCAGGAAAAGCGGGCAAAAGAGCCTCTCGTTCCGTTTGCCATTTGGAAGGTCCCTTCTATTGCTATTGCGAATGTGGTTTCCTTTATAACGGGAGTGATGCTGATCGGCATTAGTTCTTTTCTTCCAACGTATGTACAAGGTGTGATGGGAGAAAATGCCACCATTGCCGGATTTGCCTTGACGGCCATGTCCATTGGTTGGCCGATTGCTTCTACCGTATCCGGAAGATTATTATTAAAAATTGGGTACCGATATACTTCGCTGCTCGGAGGGATCTTTCTTGTTATCGGTGGATTGCTTTTTGTTTTCATGAAATCGTCCTCAGGTCCGTTATGGGCGGCTGTCTCTTCGTTTTTCGTCGGAGTGGGGATGGGATTAACATCCACCGCTTTCATTGTATCCATTCAAAGCACGGTTGAATGGCAGCAAAGAGGGATCGCCACAGCTACCAATATGTTTATGAGAAATCTTGGAAATACAGTCGGTGCTGCTTTGCTTGGGGGAATTTTAAACAGTCGCCTCCAGCGTTATTTGGAACACCGTACAGATTCTCAACATGCTTCTATCAATTCAATTAATTCTTTGCTCGGCAACAGCGGGAATAGAGGGATTCCGTCTAGTTTAGTCTCCGTTCTGAGAAACGGTTTGTCCGCTTCCCTGCATACTGTATTTTTGTTTGTCTTTTTCTGCGGTCTTCTCTCTTTTGTTTTGGTGATGTTTTTGCCTAAAAAAGAATAGCGAGAATTTCTTGCAAAATAGAACGAACAGAAGGGAAATAGGTCATGTCTTTTTCGGAGTTTCAACTATTATCTGTTCTGGCTCAAGAAATGAATATGCGAAAAGCGGCTGAACGGTTGTTTGTATCTCAGCCCGCTCTTTCTCAGCGTTTGCAGAACATTGAAAAAGAATGGGGAACAAGGTTGTTCAACCGTTCCCCGAAAGGGTTGACTTTGACACCTGCCGGGGAATTGGTGGTGGATTTTGCAAACGAAATTCTGGAACGAAAAGAAAAAGTGCTGGAAAAAATTCATTCATTTGAATCGGAAGTACATGGTACGCTAAAAATTGCCTGTGCCTCCATTGTAGGGCAAAATTGGCTTCCGAAAGTATTAAAGCAATTTGTCGAAAAGTATCCTCATGCCAAGATTTCATTGATGACGGGATGGAGCAGCGAAATAGCGAAGGCGCTTTATGAAGGAGAAGTGCATATAGGCATCCTTCGCGGTACACCCGATTGGAAAAGCCGAAAAATTCATTTATTCAAGGACAGGCTTTACCTGGTTGACAAGGAAATTCGCCGAGTCGAAGAAGTATTGGAAACCGACAGGCCGTTTATCCAATTTAAAAGCGACTCCAACTATTATCAAGAAATCCAGAATTGGTGGCATCGTCAGTTTCAAATGGCCCCAAAACGAACGATTATTGTCGATCAAATCGAAACGTGCAAGCAGATGACGTTTAACGGGATCGGCTATGCGATTCTCCCTGCGATCACGCTTCATCAGTGGGAATCAGATTTTTATAAAATTCCTCTTCACGATGAACATGGGCTGCCAATGGCGAGAGATACTTGGCTAATGGGATATGATTCCGCCTTTGAACTCAGACAGGTGGAGGCTTTTGTGGAAGTAGTCAATGATTATTTGGCAGAGCAGTCGACAAGTTTTGAATAAAATCTCTTGTACTAAGGACTTTCCTTTGCTAAAGTAGTATCAAACGTTCATCTGCTTTTACGGTGGTTTGTGTTCAACCGCTGCAAAAAATACATATTGAGTGGTTTGCCAAAAATGGACAAGGAGGAAGAATTTTTTTATGAAAATGTTGGACGCTCATGAGATCATTTCATTTATCAGCAACAGCAAAAAATCTACACCGGTAAAAGTTTATATAAAAGGAAGTTTAGATGGAATCGACTTTGGTCCTTCTGCCAAAACCTTTATTAACGGCAATACAGGTGTAGTGTTCGGCGAATGGGCGGAAATTTCACAAGCGATTCAAAACAATGAAGATCGCATTGAGGATTATGTAATCGAAAATGATCGCCGCAATTCTGCTTTGCCTCTAATTGATTTAAAAGGAATCAATGCACGTATCGAACCTGGTGCCATTATCCGCGATCAAGTGGAAATCGGCGATGGGGCCGTCATCATGATGGGTGCCGTCATTAATATTGGCTCCGTTATCGGTGAAGGAACGATGATTGATATGAATGCGGTTCTTGGAGGACGTGCGACTGTCGGGAAAAACTGCCATATAGGAGCAGGTGCCGTTCTTGCAGGTGTAATTGAACCGCCTTCTGCAAAACCTGTCATTATTGAAGATGATGTGCTTGTTGGCGCTAATGCGGTGATTTTGGAGGGTGTAACTGTCGGAAAAGGTTCGGTAGTAGCAGCCGGTGCGATCGTAACAAAAGATGTTCCGCCTAATACGGTGGTGGCCGGTGCTCCTGCAAGAGTGATCAAAGAAATTGATGAAAAGACAAAATCCAAAACAGAAATTATGCAGGAACTTCGGAATTTATAATGTGAATCAGCGTGGATGCCAGCATCCACGCTTGTTTGTAGTTTGTCATTAAAGGAAGCGGATGAACTTTCTACGTTCCGCCGTTTACGGAAAAAGGAAAGAAAGGGAGAAATCGCATGGCTATCAGCCAGTTTATTCAAATACGCCGTGATTTACACCAAATTCCAGAGCTTGGTTTTCAAGAAGTAAAAACGCAGAAATATTTGCTTGAGTATCTTCAAACATTACCGCAAGAACGAATGGAAATAGAAACATGGAGAACCGGAATTTTTGTAAAAATAAAAGGATTAAAACCTGAAAAAACGATTGGCTATCGAACAGATATGGACGGGCTCCCCATCGAGGAAGAAACGGGTTTGCCTTTTCGATCCACACATCCAGGGCGTATGCATGCTTGCGGTCATGACGTTCATATGAGTATTGCCCTTGGTGTGTTAACGCATTTTGTTCATCATCCTGTCCGTGATGATCTTGTTTTTCTGTTTCAGCCTGCTGAAGAAGGACCGGGCGGGGCTTTGCCGATGATGGAGAGCGAACAAATGAAAAAGTGGAGACCCGACATGATTTTTGCCCTTCATATAGCCCCCGAATATCCGGCCGGTACGATTGCCCTTAAAGAAGGACTGCTATTTGCCAATACGTCGGAATTGTATATTGATTTAAAAGGAAAAGGGGGACATGCTGCCTATCCTCATAAAACAAAGGATATGGTGATAGCGTCAGCCCATCTTGTCACACAGTTGCAATCGATCGTATCCAGAAATGTAGATCCACTTGACAGCGCAGTCGTTACTATAGGGAAAATGACTGCCGGCACCGTTCAAAACGCTATTGCTGAAACGGCTCGATTGGAAGGAACCATTCGCACCCTTTCCCCGGAAGCGATGGAAAAGGTAAAAGAACGGATTGAAGCGATTCTGCATGGCATCGAGATAGCGTTTGATTGCGAGGCATCGATAGATTATGGTTGTCGTTATTATCAAGTGAACAATGATCCTGAGCTGACCCGAGATTTTATTCGTTTCTTGGAAAAGCAAGAGGATATCACATTTGTTCCTTGCCGTGAAGCGATGACGGGTGAAGATTTTGGCTACATGCTGAAAGAAATTCCTGGGTTTATGTTTTGGTTGGGAGTTGGTTCGCCTTATGGACTTCACCATTCTAAGTTAAATCCTGATGAAAAGGCGATTGAAACCGGTATTCAAGCTGTCACCTCTTACTTGGCCAGTTTGTCAAACCGCGAATGAAATTCGACGGATCATAAAAACGAATGGAATGGATTACAACAGGGCGTGCGTCTGCTATTGGCAGCGCAGCCCTTTTCTATGTGCGCCCGGCATGTACATGAACTATAGGGTGTAAGTCCCGAACCCCGAAGACAGAAGTAGAGGTTAGCCAAGAGCAAGGGTGTCCGTGGTGACGCGGAATCTGAAGGAAGCTGGAGGCAAAACACCGGTCCGAGGAACACGAACCTCATATAAGGCTAGGTATGATGGAGTGAGTTTGCATAACAAAACAAAGCTCTTTCTGTCGAAGGTCATATCGAGTAAATGAGGCGGATAGATGGTGTGAAAGTGCATGTACTTACCCGGGGAGGTCTGGCGGATATGTGAAGTACTCTTCATAACCTACTTAGTGATAAGTAGCTGAACCGTCAGAAGTCAGCAGAGGTCATAGTATTAGTTGGTCTAGAACAACTAAGAAGGACCGAACAATGAAGAGAGAATAGCCCTTGGTATTCAGTGAGTCATGATGAACACAGAAAACGTAGTACCTCACTTGAGGGAGGAAGCGGTGAATCCCGTGGGAGACCTCTTGGAGGGTGGAGTGACCACTGGCATAAAGAGAACAGCTATTCACGGAAGTTATAAAGACTTGCGTCAATTATCTTAATTGAACCGCCGTATACGGAACCGTACGTACGGTGGTGTGAGAGGACGGGAGTTAATCGCTCCCTCCTACTCGATTAAATGAAGGCGTATTTTTAACATTCCATTTTCAAGTTTATACAGAAGTGCTTCCATACCATAATGATTTAAAAAGGTTCTTTTGAAATGAAGGCATAATATTTTGTTCCGCTAAAAAAACATGGTAAACTTAAAATGAAAATAGTAATCAATTCCAATCGTAGTAGTTTTCCTTTTAATGGGACATAATAAAAAAGGAGAATTTCTTCTGATTAAAATTATTTCTTTTTTATACTTATTTTAATTGAATTGACTAGCAATGTATTATTTATTATAATGACAAGTGTAATCAGGAGAAAGTAATTTAGAATATCTGGAGGGATCTGTATCATGGCAGAACGTTTAGTAGGGAAGCAAGCTCCGCGTTTTGAAATGGAAGCAGTATTGCCAAACAAAGAATTTGGAAAAGTTAGCTTGGAAGAAAACATGAAAAACGGTAAATGGACTGTTTTATTCTTCTACCCAATGGACTTCACATTTGTTTGCCCAACAGAAATTACAGCCATGTCTGACCGCTATGATGAATTTGAAGATCTGGATGCTGTTGTAATCGGTGCTTCTACTGATACCGTTCATACCCACTTAGCTTGGATCAATACTGACCGTTCCGAAAACGGAATTGGAGAAATCAAATACCCACTTGCAGCTGACCATAACCAAAAAGTAGCTCGTGATTATGGTGTTCTAATCGAAGAAGAAGGTGTCGCTCTTCGTGGTCTCTTCATCATCAATCCTGAAGGTGAACTTCAATATCAAGTAGTTCATCATAACAATATCGGCCGTGACGTCGATGAAGTACTCCGTGTGCTTCAAGCACTTCAAACGGGTGGATTGTGCCCTGCAAACTGGAAACCAGGTCAAGCTACTTTGGAAGTAAAATAAGCTTAGCTTTTAACTACTAATAAGAGAGTTAATCCAGCTTTCCCCATTCGTCTGAACACCTTTCTAGCTTGAATTCTTCCGGTAGATTGGAAACGACAGCCGGTTTCTAAGTAAGAGGAATGATTTGCAAATGGGAAGCAGGATCGTGATTGGAAGGAGGCCTAACCGAAGTCGTTAGGCCTTTTTTCAAAATGAATAAGGAGGAATATATCCATGAAATTGCGTGAACCGATGCCGGAATTAACCGGTGCAACGACTTGGCTCAACGGACAGGTGACAAGAGACCAACTTGTAGGTGAAAAACCTACTTTAATCCATTTTTGGTCTGTAAGCTGCCATATTTGTAAAGAAGCAATGCCACAAGTAAACGAATTCCGTGACCGTTATAAAGATAAATTAAACGTTGTGGCTGTCCATATGCCTCGTTCCGAGAAAGATTTGGATATCGATCAAATTAAGGAAGTGGCTGAACAACATGGAATTACACAGCCTATTTTTGTTGATAACGAACATAAATTGACAGATGCATTTCAAAACCAATACGTACCGGCTTATTATGTATTTGATAAAGAAGGAAAACTCCGTCATTTCCAAGCTGGCGGAAGTGGGATGAAAATGCTTGAAAAACGCGTGAATCGCGTATTGGAAGAATCCGAAAAAAGCGAATAAAGTGAAGCTATGATCATTAATATAAAGTTTCATCTTCACTTAGGTCAATAGAACCAATCGGGCATTTAGCGACAGTTGTTCTGTACTTGCATGCTCAAAAATTTTAATCAGGTTGTCGTCGATATAGCCGACAACCTGATTATTTTTTAGACTGAATATTTAGAATAGTGGTTCATATATATGGCAATAAAAATACATCGACACATGGAACCGATCTTACTAGATCGGTTTTTATTATGAATTTTGAATGTATTTTTGTTTGCTCTCTTTGTCAACAGAACAGGGAGTTTTTCTCATCACAGTATGATTTTATGGTTTTCTTAAGCTTATTTGGGAAAGATATAAAAGAAAGCGGATCGTATGGAAAATGAATTTCCAACATGATGAAAATGATAGGATGGCAATCTGGCTGGTAAGATTGCCATACATGTAGTAGGGAGGGGTCAAAGTGGAATTTGATAACGTCATGTTGAGCCGTTTATTAACAGGAATGACGCTTTCTTTTCATATTATCTTTGCAACGTTAGGCGTGGGCGTGCCTGTGATGATTTCCTTAGCTGAGTTCATTGGGATCAAACGAAAGGATCCTCACTTTTTGCTGCTCGCGCGCCGTTGGGCGAGAGGATTTACGATCTCTGTTGCCGTTGGCGTTGTGACAGGTACGGCTATAGGCTTGCAATTATCCATGCTATGGCCTTCATTTATGGAAGTTGCCGGCCAGGTGATAGCACTTCCACTGTTTATGGAAACGTTCGCTTTCTTTTTTGAAGCGATCTTTCTAGGCATTTATCTTTACACTTGGGATCGCTTTAAAAACCGTATTTATCACTGGTTGCTTTCCATACCGGTGATGGTGGGATCTTCTTCTTCGGCACTTTTTATCACGACTGTAAATTCATTTATGAATACACCGCAAGGATTTGAATTAAAAAACGGAAAAACGGTGAATATTAATCCGATCGAAGCGATGTTTAACCCTGCTACACCTTCCAAAGTACTGCATGTGATATCGTCCGGTTATGTTACATGCGCAGTGATTTTAGCCGCAATCAGCGCTTTTGCTATTTTGCGAGGAAGAAGGGGGGAATATGAAAAGAAGGCGCTGCGGATGACCATGGTATGCACGCTTGTTTTCTCTATTTTTACGGCGTTGGCGGGAGATTTATCGGCTAAATTTTTAGCGCACCGGCAGCCTGAAAAATTGGCGGCGGCAGAATGGCATTTTAATACGGAAACAGGTGCCGATTTAATCATGTTTGGTTCATTGGATCGCCATCATGATGTCCATTATGAAATTCGCATTCCAAAGATGTTAAGTTTTTTGTCCGGAAATTCTGTTGATACGAAAGTAATTGGGTTGAATGATTTTCCAAAAGATGAAAGACCGCCGCTGATTATTCACTATATGTTTGATTTGATGGTTGCAATTGGTGTTTTTCTTACAGCTGTTTCTGCTCTATATATTCTCTTATGGGCCTTTAAGAAAAAAGAATGGAACAAATGGCTGTTGTGGGCGATCGTGGCTTCCGGTCCGTTGGCGGTGCTGGCCATCGAACTAGGATGGATGTTAGATGAAGTAGGTCGGCAGCCGTGGATTTTAAGAGGGTATATGAAAGTGGCAGATGCGGCCACAAAAGGAAATGGAGTGGGTCTGGCATTTACATTGTTTGCGATTTTGTATTTCATTTTGACCATTATGTGCTGTTTTGTCCTGAGTAAAATGTTTAAAAATAATCCGGCAGAAGTGGAATTGGAACGGCGATTCCCTTATGTAGATCCGAAATAGTTTCAGCGTTGGAGTTTGATTGTTTCCGAAATGGACAGCTGATCGACAAAGTCTATTCTAAGAGTCAAATATGAAGGGAGAATGCAGTGTGTTTACTCCTTTTAAAGGACTATCAGAATGAAAGTGTTACATTCAACATTTCATCATTCAGACTTATGTATGCAAGTAGAAGGGAATTTGGAAAGGAGGATGAGCAATGAGCCTAGAAATCGTTGGAATCACTGTTTTATGGACGTTTTTATATGGATATTTAATAGTGGCTTCCATTGATTTTGGAGCAGGGTTTTTTGATTTCTATGGAAAAATTACAAAGCAGGAACATGTCATGAATACACTCATTAGCCGTTATTTATCGCCGGTTTGGGAAGTGACAAACGTATTCTTTGTATTTTTCTTTGTCGGCTTAGTCGGATTTTTCCCGGCGGCAGCCTATTATTATGGCACCGCTCTGTTGATTCCGGGTAGCATTGCGATTCTTTTGTTGGCGATTCGAGGTTCTTTTTATGCATTTGGAAATTATGGATCGCGAAGAAGCCTCGTTTATTCATTTTTATACGGTGCAACCGGCTTGTTGTCTCCTGCCGCTTTATCGACGACGTTGACTATTTCAGAAGGCGGATTTATAGAGGTGAAGGATCATAAAGTGCATTTTTTGGCCAATAAGCTGTTTGCCAGCCCGTATTCATGGAGCGTTGTCTTTTTAGCCATTGTTTCCGTTCTTTTTATCAGTGCTGCATTTTTGACTTACTATGCTGATCGGGCGAATGACCTTAAGGCAAGAACGTTGTTGAGAAAGTTTGCTCTCTTTTGGAGCCCTCCGACTATTTTAGCAAGCTTACTCGTATTTTGGGGTCTTAAAGTCCATAATCCTGTTCATTATGACAGAGCTCTTGATTATTGGTGGATGTTTGCCTTATCGTTAATTTGCTTTCTGACAGCTGTTTATTTTATCTACCGTCAAAAACGATTTGGCACTGCATTTATTTTCGTTATGCTGCAATTTTTCTTTGCCTTTTTTGGATATGGAGTCTCACATTTACCGTATATTTTATATCCTTTTATTACCGTGCATGAAAATGTGACCAATCCGGCAATGGGGACCTCATTAGTGGTTGCTTTTATATTCGGGCTTTTGCTTTTAATCCCGTCTTTAGTTCTGCTTATGAGACTATTTTTGTTCGATGCGGATTATGTAAGAGGGAAAAAATGAATGTGATTGAATGTAAGGATGCTATTCATAAGAATCGTTGTAGTGGCTTTTAATGAGACTCAGAACAATGTCCAGAGCCCCTTTAAAACAAGCAAAAACCTCCTTTTTTGAAAGGAGGTTTTTGCTTGTTTTAAACTTCCATAATAATTGGAAGGATCATTGGGCGCCGTTTCGTTTTTTCATATAAGAACGGTGCCAAGGTGTCGGTAATTTCGTTTTTTATTTCCGACCATTGAGAAGTTTTTCGTTCCAACATTTTGTTGATATGCTTCGTGATCATCGCTTGAGCTTCGTTGATAAGATCACCGGATTCCCGCATATAGACGAATCCGCGTGAGATGATATCAGGTCCAGCAGCGATTTTAAATTCTTTCATATTGATACTGACAACGACAATGACTAAACCTTCTTCCGATAAAATTCGGCGATCTCTTAATACGATATTTCCGATGTCTCCGATTCCGCTTCCATCAATATAGATGGAGCCAGAAGGGATTTTTCCTGCGATCGTTGCCGAATTTTTTCCAAGAGCCAATACATCACCGTTGTCCATTAGGAAGCAATTTTCTTCCGGAATACCACAATCCATTGCCAGTCTTGCATGCATTTTTTGCATCCGATATTCACCGTGGATCGGCATGAAAAATTTCGGTTTAATAAGGCGGAGCATTAATTTTTGCTCCTCCTGTCCGCCATGCCCGGACGTGTGAATATTATTCAAGGAACCGTGAATCACATCGGCACCTGCTCGATAAAGCAAATTGATGGTGCGGTTAATGCTGATCGTATTACCCGGTATTGGCGAAGAGGAGAATACGACCGTATCTCCTGGCTGAATTTGAATTTGCCGATGGGTTCCATTGGCGATTCTTGAAAGAGCAGCCATCGGCTCACCTTGGCTTCCCGTACAAAGTATGGTGACTTTATGGGCAGGCAGGCGATTAAGCGTTTGAGTGTCAACAAATGTATCTTTCGGACAGCGAATGTAGCCAAGCTCTTGCCCGATTTCAATAGCCGATTCCATGCTTCTTCCAAAAACGGCAATTTTCCTGTCGTTTTGAACCGCTGCTTCAGTTACCTGTTGGAGACGGTGAATATTTGAAGCGAATGTGGCAAAAATAATCCGGCCTTTTACTTTTCGGAAAATAGCCTCAATGCTTTCTCCTACCCGCCGTTCCGACATTGTAAATTCAGGTACTTCACTGTTTGTGCTGTCCGATAGCAGGCATAAAACGCCTTCTTTTCCGATTTCCGCCATTTTGGTTAAGTTGGCAGGTTCACCGACGGGAGTAAAGTCGAATTTGAAATCTCCCGTATGAACGATATTCCCAGGAGGCGTTTTAACAACAATTCCATATGAATCCGGAATGCTGTGTGTTGTCCGGAAAAAGGTGACAGACGTTTTGCGAAATTTAATCACGTCATCTTCGCGAATTTCGTGCAGTTTCGCTTGTCTTAATAGACCATGTTCTTCCAGTTTATTTCGAATTAAACCAAGAGCCAATTTTCCTCCGTAAATCGGAACATTTACCTGCCGCAGAAGATAGGGGATGCCACCGATGTGATCTTCATGGCCGTGGGTAATAAATAAACCTTTAATCTTATCTTCATTTTTGACTAAATAGCTGTAATCCGGAATGACGTAGTCAATTCCCAGCAGTTCGTCTTCCGGGAATTTGATTCCGGCATCGATAAGGATGATTTCATCTTGAAACTGTACGCCATAAGTGTTTTTTCCGATTTCGCCCAATCCTCCTAAGGCAAAAACGGCTGCTTGATCATTTTTTACAAATTTCATATATGTCTATTTCTCCACCTTGAAGTCTTCTCTTTGTTTTTCATATTCCAAATAGGCCCCTTCCAGTGGCTGAATATATTCGATACTGATGGGGCGATCTTTTAATTTTTGGCGTACATCCCTTTCAGAGTCTGCTTCTATAAACAAAGCGACTGTATTTTCGCGAGTTGGAACCTCCGTGTTTGATTCTTGATAGTAAACTTTGTAAATCAATGTACTCACTCCTTTGCCGTTTTAGTAACTTTTTCTATTATATAAAAAGTTATTAACTTTTTCATGCATTTTCATAGCGCTAAATCATTTCCAATAATTTACACAAAAAAACTGTTCATAAAGATAGCCCTCCCAAAAGAGAAGGGCGGTGCCAAAAACTAAGCGATAGACTTTTTGCGTAATAGGTCTTTCCACTGTTTTAGGAGCTTTTTTTTAAGCTTCTTTAACATAGTGGATCACTCCCTTGCCTTTATTGTACTACAAACTTGTCCAAAGGAAAAGCCGCCCTTAAGATGGCCAGCATTGTCATTTACGTCTCTCCCACATTAGTTTATATACTGTTGATAGTATATGGAATTGACCGAAAAATTTGCATTGCCCGTGTTGGAACATTTAACCTATTTGACAAAATGGTGCTTGTAGTTTACCTTAACCATCAAGTAATGATTCTATGTGAGGAGTTTGAGTGATGAGTAAAATAGTCTTTTTTGACATAGACGGCACATTGTTGGACCATGAAAAAAAACTACCCGAAAATACGAAAAAAGCGATTCAGTTGTTAAAGCAAAGCGGGGTGTACACTGCGATAGCAACCGGGCGGGCTCCGTTTATGTTTGCCAATTTAAGGGAAGAATTAGAAATCGAATCTTTTGTCAGTTTTAATGGCCAGTATGTTGTGTTTGAAAACGAAGTGATCTATCATCGGCCTTTTTCTGTTGACCAGATGGAACGGTTGGAAAAAGAGGCAAATGGCAGAAATCATCCGCTCGTATTTATGACTGACAAAACGATGAAGTCGAATATACACCATCATCGCTATATAGAAGAAAGCTTGGGCACATTGAAATTTTCACATCCGGAATACAGTCCTCATTATTATCGAAATCATGATATCTACCAGGCGCTATTGTTTTGCAAACCAGGTGAGGAGGCTTATTACGAAGAACGTTTTTCCGACTTTCGTTTTATCCGCTGGCATGAGTATTCAGTGGATGTACTACCTGCAGGCGGTTCTAAAGCGGAAGGGATTAAAAAGTTGATCGCAAAGCTTGGATTTCGTATTGAAGACGTTTATGCGTTCGGTGATGGATTGAATGATATCGAAATGCTTCAAACAGTAGGCACGGGCGTTGCCATGGGAAATGCATTGCCTCCTGTAAAAAAACAAGCGGATATCGTCACGAAAGATGTGGCCGAGGATGGAATTTATGAAGGATTAAAAAGGTTGCAGCTTATTTAAATCATCTTTCCCAAACGGCGACTGACGTCGACCTCTAAAAAAGGTTGTACCCTTTCCATTTTGGCTATGGATGAAAAATGATCCGCAGTCTTCATGGAAAGGGTTGGCCTTTTGACAATTTGACTGTTTTTCTAAACGGAAATTTCTTTTGATTTGAACAGTAACGATTGATCTTATTTTTTCAGCGCGTAATTGCTACTGCATTGTCAATAGGTGCAAATGGATTTTCTTTATTAATATGATCGTAAAACATGATACCGTTAAGATGATCAATTTCATGCTGAAAAACAATTGCCGGTAGACCTTTTAACCGTAATTTGATTTCATTTCCTTCCGAGTCATACCCTTTTACAGTCACTCTTGCATATCGAGGTACATAGCCTGGAATCGGTTTATCTACTGATAAACAGCCTTCTCCTGAAGCTAAATACGCTCTTTCCACTGAATGGCTTATAATTTTCGGATTAAAAAGCGCATAGCTGTAAAGTTTTTCATTTTCGTCTTCCACATGGACAGCAATCATTCTTTTGGAAACGTTGATTTGCGGCGCTGCTAGTCCAATGCCTGGCCTTAATCCGTATCGTTCGGCGATTTCCGGATCTTGGCTATTTTTTAAATACTCGATTAAACTCTCTAGTATTTTTTTATCTTCATCGGACGGCGGCAGTGAAACTTCCTCAGCGACTTTTCGCAAAGTTGGGTGTCCATCACGAATGATATCTTTCATGGTTATCATGAAAATTCCTCCTTTCGACAGAAATTTACAACTGCCGTAATTAAGTCTAACAAATGATCATTCATTTGTTAATGGTTTTGTCCCGCGCGAAAAGCGATTTCTATCCATACTTCTAAATTCTCAATGGTCGAATCAACCAATTATAATTTAATAAACGCTCACTGTCGATAAATGACCTCTAAAACCAGTATACGCTTCTAGTGAAACTAGATTTCTTCCTTGGCTCCATATATGGGCAGAAATGAGGAAGAAGTGTACAACAGCTGATTTTGAACCGGAAACAACGCCGTATTACTTCTATATAACAGAAAGATTTAAACAAACCGTGTTTATAAAACAGATTATTATATTTGAATAATACAGAAAGAAATAATGAAAGAAAAACTGCTATTTTGTTTGACTTTTTAAAGAAAAATGGTTTAAACTAGGTTCGTAAAATGAAAATTGTACTAATGAAAATACGGAAAATGAATGGTACAGTTTGCGGTGCTTTTTCATACACAGGCAGATTCACTCATAACCATCGTCATCGTCGGGGTTAGGAACTGTTATTTGGGGTATTCTGTTACTAAATATGAACATTGTTATGGAAGAAAGGAAGAGGTGACACGAATGAGTGCTAAAGCAAACAAAGCACCACTTGATGTGAAGAAGAAGATAAAAGCGATAGAAGATCAATTTGAAATGTTTCAAATTTTAAATGAAGAAGGAAAGGTCGTTAACGAAGCAGCGCTTCCTGAATTAACGGATGAACAGCTTCAAGAGCTGATGCGGCGGATGGTATTTACACGCATTTTGGACCAACGTTCCATTTCTTTAAACCGTCAAGGCCGGCTGGGCTTTTATGCTCCTACGGCAGGTCAGGAAGCTTCTCAAATTGCTTCCCATTTTGCTCTCGAAAAAGAAGACTGGATTGCCCCTGGATATCGTGATGTACCGCAGATTGTATGGCATGGTGTTCCGTTATCACAAGCGTTCCTATGGTCTCGCGGACATTATATGGGAGGACAAATGCCTGAAGGAGTTCGTGCACTTCCTCCACAAATTATTATCGGTGCTCAATATGTACAAACGGCAGGAATTGCACTTGGATTGAAAAAAAGAGGAGAAAAAGCTGTAGCTGTTACATATACAGGTGACGGAGGTTCCTCACAAGGGGATTTCTATGAAGGAATCAACTTTGCGGGCGCGTTCAAAGCACCAGCTATCTTTATTGTTCAAAACAACCAATTTGCGATTTCTACGCCAAGAGAAAAACAAACAGCAGCTAAAACCATAGCTCAAAAAGGGGTTGCGGCAGGAATCCCAAGCATTCAAGTGGACGGAATGGATCCATTGGCTGTTTATGCGGCTGTGCGTGATGCAAGAGAACGTGCCGTTAACGGAGAAGGACCGACACTGATTGAGACGATTTGTTATCGTTTCGGACCTCATACAATGTCAGGTGACGACCCAACTCGTTATCGTTCATCTGAACTAGATACAGAATGGGAAAGAAAAGATCCGATTGTACGTTTCCGCAAGTTCCTTGAAGGCAAGGGATTATGGAACGAAGAAATGGAAAATGAAACAATCGAAAAAGCAAAAGAAGAAATTAAAGCTGCCATTAAAAAAGCGGACGAAGCTCCAAAACAAAAAGTGACCGATTTGATTTCTATTATGTACGAAGAGCTTCCTTATAACTTAAAAGAACAATATGAATTATATAAAGAAAAGGAGTCGAAGTAAGCCATGCCGCAAATGACAATGATCCAAGCCATCAATGATGCGTTGCGTACGGAATTAAAGAATGATGAGAACGTTCTAGTTTTTGGTGAAGATGTCGGCGTAAATGGCGGGGTTTTCCGTGCGACAGAAGGCCTTCAAAAAGAATTTGGAGAGGAACGGGTATTTGATACACCGTTAGCGGAATCCGGAATAGGCGGTTTATCCATTGGGCTTGCTCTTCAAGGATTTCGTCCTGTTCCTGAAATCCAATTCTTTGGATTCGTCTATGAAGTAATGGATTCCCTGAGCGGACAAATGGCCCGTTATCGTTACCGTTCCGGCGGAAAATTTTCTATGCCTATTACTGTTCGCGCTCCTTTCGGCGGAGGCGTTCATACACCAGAATTGCACGCAGACAGTTTAGAAGGGCTGGTAGCCCAACAACCTGGTCTGAAAGTGGTGATCCCTTCCACACCTTATGAAGCGAAAGGGCTCTTAATCTCAGCCATTCGTGATAATGATCCAGTTATATTCTTGGAACATATGAAACTGTATCGCTCTTTCCGTCAAGAAGTTCCTGAGGGTGAATATACGATTCCGCTTGGGAAAGCAGATGTGAAGCGTGAAGGAAAAGACATTTCCATCATCGCTTATGGAGCAATGGTACATGAAGCATTAAAAGCTGCTGAAGAACTAGAAAAAGAAGGATACTCTGCAGAAGTAGTTGATTTAAGAACGGTCAGCCCTCTTGATGTGGAAACGATAGTGGCTTCCGTTGAAAAGACAAATCGGGCGATTGTTGTTCAAGAGGCACAAAAACAAGCAGGTATAGCTGCAAATGTTGTAGCGGAAATTAATGAAAGAGCTATTCTCAGCTTGGAAGCTCCTGTTCTTCGTGTAACTGCTCCGGATACTGTATATCCTTTTTCACAAGCCGAATCGGTATGGTTGCCGAACTTTAAAGACATTGTCGAAACTGCTAAAAAAGTGCTCGAATTTTAATGGATGACCGTTATGAGGATGGGTTATGCTCCCCTCTTTTACGGAACTAGACAATTTTTAGGAGGGTGAATACATTGGCATTTCAATTTAAATTACCGGATATTGGTGAAGGGATTCACGAAGGTGAAATCGTTAAATGGTATGTGAAACCTGGAGATAAAGTAAGTGAAGACGACGTACTTTGTGAAGTGCAAAACGACAAAGCAGTGGTTGAAATTCCTTCTCCGGTGGATGGAACGGTAAAAGAAATCCTTGTTGAAGAAGGAAATGTTGCGGTTGTTGGAGATGTATTAATCACATTTGATGCGGAAGGTTACAGCGATGACAATGCATCAGAAGAAAATCAAGGATCAAAAGAAGAAACTCCTGCTGAAAAATCTCAAAACGTACAAGAAGCAGCAGCAAAACAAGAGGCTCCTCAGCCTGCTGGCCAACCTGAAAAAGTGGATTCCGATCGTCGTGTAATCGCGATGCCATCCGTTCGTAAATATGCTCGTGAAAAAGGCGTGGATATTCGTCAAGTAACTGGTTCCGGAAAAAATGGACGCGTATTGAAAGAAGATATTGATCAATTCTTAAGCGGAGGAGCACAACCTGCAGTTTCAGAACAAACGACAACAGAAGAAAAAGCTGTCGAAGCAGCCGCTCCTGCCCAAACCGTCGTTTTGGAAGGAGAATTCCCTGAAACTCGTGAAAAAATGAGCGGAATTCGCAAGGCGATTGCAAAAGCGATGGTTAATTCCAAACATACTGCTCCACATGTGACTTTAATGGATGAGGTAGATGTAACCAAACTTGTTGCTCACCGCAAAAAATTCAAGGAAGTGGCAGCTGAAAAGAATATCAAGCTTACATTCCTTCCATATGTAGTTAAAGCACTCGTGAGCACATTGCGTGAATTTCCAGCTTTAAATACATCTCTTGACGATGAAGCAGGGGAAATCATCCATAAACATTATTACAATATCGGTATTGCAGCTGATACAGAACGCGGCTTGCTTGTTCCGGTTGTAAAACATGCGGATCGCAAATCGATATTTGCTATTTCTGCTGAAATACAAGAACTTGCTACAAAAGCCCGTGAAGGAAAACTTTCTCCAGATGAAATGAGAGGAGCCTCTTGCACAATCACGAATATCGGATCTGCCGGAGGACAATGGTTTACGCCTGTTATCAACCATCCAGAAGTAGCTATTTTAGGAATTGGAAGAATTTCTGAAAAACCTGTAGTTAAAAATGGTGAAATTGTAGCCGCACCTGTGTTAGCATTATCATTGAGCTTCGATCATCGTATGATTGATGGAGCTACCGCTCAATATGCGCTGAATCATCTGAAGCGTCTATTGAACGATCCAGAATTATTACTAATGGAGGCGTAATCAAAATGGTAGTAGGAGATTTCCCAATCGAAACAGACACTATTGTCATCGGCGCAGGTCCTGGGGGGTACGTCGCTGCAATCCGCGCTGCTCAATTAGGGCAAAAAGTAACCATCGTTGAGAAAGAGCATGTCGGGGGCGTATGTTTAAACGTCGGCTGTATTCCTTCAAAAGCGCTGATTTCAGCCAGCCACCGTTATCATGATGTGCTGCATTCCGATTCTCTTGGAATTAAAGCGGAAAATGTGACAGTTGACTTTTCCAAAGTACAATCTTGGAAGGGAAGCGTTGTCAAAAAATTAACGGGCGGCGTTTCAACCCTTTTAAAAGCAAATAAGGTTGAGATTGTAAAAGGTGAAGCGTATTTTGTCGATGCGCACACTGTTCGGGTGATGGACGAGAAATCAGCCCAAACATATACATTTAAAAATGCGATTATCGCAACAGGTTCTCGTCCGATCGAAATTCCGGCTTTCAAATTTTCAAAACGCGTGTTAAATTCTACTGGAGCCCTTGCACTTGAAGAAGTTCCTGAAAAATTGGTTGTCATCGGCGGAGGATACATCGGAACGGAACTTGGAAACGCATTTGCCAACTTTGGAACAAAAGTGACGATTCTTGAAGGCGGCGACGAAATTCTTCCTAATTTCGAAAAACAAATGTCTTCCATTGTCAAACGCAATTTGAAGAAAAAAGGTGCTGAAATTTTTACAAATGCGTTGGCAAAAGGTGTCGAAGAAAAAGAAGATGGCGTCGTAGTTACGTATGAAGTAAAGGGAGAAGAAAAAACGATAGAAGCTGATTACGTACTTGTAACAGTGGGCCGCAGACCTAATACGGATGAATTAGGACTTGAGCAAGTCGGCATTGAATTAACAGAAAAAGGTCTTATCAAAATTGACAAACAATGTCGTACTAATGTTCCAAACATTTATGCTATCGGAGATATCGTTCCGGGGCCACAGCTTGCACATAAAGCTTCTTATGAAGGAAAAATAGCAGCTGCAGCTATTGCTGGACAGCCGGATGAAATTGACTACTTAGCTATTCCTGCAGTTGTATTCTCGGATCCCGAACTAGCAACAGTAGGATATACTGAACAACAAGCGAAAGACGAAGGAATCGAAATTGTGGCCGCTAAATTCCCGTTTGCAGCAAATGGACGGGCTCTGTCGCTTGACAGCACGGATGGATTCTTGAAATTAATTACCCGCAAAGAAGACGGTCTTGTCATTGGTGCTCAAATTGCGGGACCTGGAGCTTCGGATATGATTGCTGAATTAGGATTGGCGATTGAATCTGGTGTAACAGCAGAAGATATTGCCATGACTATTCACGCTCACCCGACATTAGGGGAAATTACGATGGAAGTTGCAGAAGTGGCTTTAGGCACACCAATTCATATTGTCAGATAACCTGTTCGGATAAACCCTTAGCACGGTTCAATGTGCTGAGGGTTTTCTCTTTTTTCTAGAGGTTATAATGAAATATCGTTTTTCCGTTCATATAATAAAGTAATACAGTCGAGAGGGCGTAAGTATCAGTATGTAACAGAAAAGAGTGGACGAACATGGCATTTTATTTCGTTTTTTTGCTGCAATTAATCATTTGGAGCGGTTACATGTTAGCGGCGTGGTTGTCTGAAGGTGACCGTGCTCGCTTTCAATGGTTGATGTTTTTGGTTTTTCTCTATTTGGGGATTTTAGTGGCGAAAAAATTTATTCCTTCCAATAAGAATGTGATATTAGTTACAATCTCTAGTCTAACGGTATTTGTGCTTATCCAATATGCTTTGGATATAGTGTTTCAAACTCCTTTTACACTATGAAACACATAAAGGGTCTACACATTTATTTTTAATGTGACATACAAAATAGGCTTGAAAAAATAAATGTGTTATATTATTATAGATACATAGAGATGAACCGATTACAAACTTACACGAAAGGAAGTTGGAAGATGGGGACCATTGTTTGCAAGTCCTGCCTATTAACCATTGATCATTTTGAAGATGAAAAAGTAACCGTTTTATATTCTGATTGTGGCTGCAACGAAGAAGAAGAATTGGACGACTAAGTCATATTCCCTTCTAATTTCAGTTTTTCATTCATTTATCATCATCACCTTTACTTTCACATAGAATGCCCGGCATATTTTATGCTGGCTTTTTTTTTGCCCATTTTTCTGCTATGTGTGGAAATTGCTTTGGCTGAAATGCTTTAACACAGTCTGCCGACCTAATTTTAAAAAGAAAACGTTTATGACTATGGTACGACCTAACGCTATTTACAAATTTCACTATACAATTTTCCCAGTCAAGCTAAGAGGTTAAGCTGATGGTGCCGGCGAATTTTAAATCAACGATACAATAGATGAGAGAAATGTAGACAGGAACGTCATTTTTCATCTGTTCAAACAGAAACGAACTGAAGTGAAAACGATCGATTGGAAAAATGGATTTCTTTAAGTATGGGAGTTTTTTAAGGGGGGTGTTTTTCAAAAAAACGGAAGGCATTTCACCTTCCGTTTTTGAACGCTGATCATTCAGAAAGGAAATGAATGGACTTTCACAATAGTCGTCATCCAATACCGAAATTTATCTTTTTAAAGGCCCGTTTGTCGCAGAAAGCAGCTAAAGTTTTGACGTTATTTACGAATTGATATGCTGCTGTCTAATTGGCGGCTGTGTCATAAATAGCCGTTTTTCGGTAAAGTGAAGGTCCATTTGAAACTGAGAAATAGAATCTAGCGTATAGCTTCGAATTCTTTGATGACTCTTAATGTTTTTAATTCCGGGTCTTCCGGGCCTTGGACAGGCAACCCCGCTTCCATGTTTTTTCGAATATAGGCTAAATTTTCTTCTGTAATAATTTCTCCGGGTATGAAAATAGGAATACCTGGAGGATAGACCATCACAAATTCAGCTATGATCCTACCGGCTGATTTTTCAAAAGGAATGATTTCTGTCTCCGCGTAAAAAGCATCCCTAGGGGTTAGGGCAAGATGGGGAATATCCGGCAGTAATACTTCTATATGCTTTTCTCCCGCATCATGTTGAAACGTTTCGGATAAATGTTTGAGCGCATTGACTAATATGGTTCCTTCTTTTTCTGTATCGCCGGGTGTAATGATGCAAAGGATGTTATATAAATCGGATAGCTCCACTTCAATTTGATAAACCTCACGGAGCCATTTTTCGGCATCATGTCCGGTGATTCCTAAATCTTTTACGGAAATAGTCAGTTTTGTCGGGTCGTAATCAAAAACAGCTTCTGAGTCGAGAATTTCTTCGCCTACACAATACAAATATGGAATTTCATTTATTTGTTTACGAATGTTTTCTGCTAATGCGATCGTTCGGTCTAAAAGTTCTTTTCCTTCGGTCGCAAGACGTTTCCGTGCGACATCCAATGAAGCGAGCAGCAAATAAGAAGTTGACGTTGTCGTCAACATGCTCATGATCGATTGGACTTTATTAACGGAGACTAATCCTTCCCGAATGTTTAAGATCGAGCTTTGTGTCAAAGAACCGCCTAATTTGTGGACGCTCGTAGCCGCAAGATCTGCCCCGGCTTGCATGGCCGAAATAGGCAAATCGTCATGAAAATGAATGTGGGCGCCATGGGCTTCATCCACTAAAACGGGAACGTTGTAAGAATGGGCAATCTCCACAATTTTCTTTAAGTCTCCGGAAACACCGAAATAAGTAGGATTTATGACTAAAACCCCTTTAGCGTCTGGGTGTTGTTTTAACGCTTTTTCCACTGCATCGGCAGTAATACCGTGTGAAATACCGAGACGGCCATCAATTTCCGGGTGGATAAAGATCGGAACAGCACCGGAAAAAATGATAGCGGACATGATAGATTTATGAACGTTTCTAGGAATGATGATTTTATCGCCAGGTCCACAAACGCTCATGACCATTGCCATAATGGCGCCGCTTGTTCCTTGAACGGAAAAAAAGGAATAGTCTGCTCCGAATGCTTCGGCTGCCAACTTTTGCGCCTGATGAATCACGCCTTTTGGATTATGGAGGTCATCAAGTGGAGCAATATTAATCAAATCAATGGATAACGCATTTTCGCCGATAAATTCTCTGAATTTCGGATCCATTCCCGCTCCTTTCTTATGGCCGGGAATATGGAACTGTACAGGATTTTTTTTGGCATGCTGGACTAATGATGTAAACAATGGTGTATCAAACTGGGACAATTCAACAATCACCTCTTCATGTAAGCTAAAACAAATGAATTATAGCATGGGAGTTGGGATTTTCCTAGTTTTATTTGTAACCAATTGTGAAAAGAAAAAGGACTTTGAAAGGTAAAAGTAGAATAAATAAGTGTCGGGAGGGATTAACTTGAATTGGGAAACTCGTGTAACCAAATTGTTAGGGATTCAATACCCGATTATACAAGGCGGATTAGCCCATCTTGCCTATTCTGAACTGGCAGCCGCCGTTTCTAATGCTGGTGGATTAGGTCAAATTACGGCCATGTCGTTAGAAAAACCGGAAGATTTACGGGAGGAAATTCGGAAGGTAAGAGGATTAACTGATAAACCATTTGGAGTCAATTTTGCGATTGGGCAGCACAATCGTTCTTTTTCACATTTTTTGGAGGTCGCTGTAGAGGAAAAAGTGCCGGTCATCACCATGACAGGCGGCAATCCTGCTCCTATTTTCGATCAGCTTAAGGGAGTAGATGTGATTAAGCTGGTCTTAGTAGCGGCTGTACGACAGGCGCAGAAAGCGGAAGAACTTGGCGCCGATGCAGTTATGGTCGTCGGCCAAGAAGGTGGAGGGCATTTAGGAAAGAATGACATCGGAACATTCGTATTGACGCCAAAAGTAGTTGACAACGTCAGCATCCCGGTCATTGCGTCAGGTGGAATTGGCGATGGCAGAGGGCTTATGGCTGCTCTCAGTCTTGGAGCTGAAGGGATTGAAATGGGTACAAGGTTTATCGCGACAAAAGAATGCGTCCATGCCTCCGAATTATATAAGAACTATCTTATTCAAGGGACTGAAAATGACACAGTAGTGATTAAACGAACTTTAGGCGCGCCTGGAAGAGCCATTAAAAACAGCTGGACAGAAAAAATTTTAGAAATCGAAAGACAAAATGGGGGCTATGAACAGCTGAAAGATTACATAAGCGGTGAAGCCAATAAGCGTTTTATATATGAAGGAAAAGCGGATTCCGGCTTTGCTTGGGCCGGGCAAGTGATGGGATTGATCAAGGACGTTCCGTCTGTCAAAGAGTTAATAGAAAGAATGATTGGAGAGGCGGAGGACATTCGCCGAAAATGGGCATACTAAAGTTAGCAAAACAGAATAAGCAGGTGGAATAATATGAAGGAATATTCTTATCCGTTTTCATTTGATTGGTCCACTCAGGAAGTCATCGATGTGATCAAATTTTTTCGAGCTATTGAAGAAGCTTATGAGAAGGGAATTGAACGAGAAGAGCTGATGGCTGCTTATCGCCGCTTTAAAGAAATCGTTCCGAGCAAATCGGAAGAAAAAAAGCTTTGCAACGAATTTGAAGAATCGAGCGGCTATTCTTCTTATCACGTCGTCAAAAAAATGAAAGCTTTAAAACCGGGCGATAAGGTGTACATGGACCAAAAGTAGTCATAACAATAGGGCTAGGCGTCCATTCTACCGTTTTAGATCCTGCAACTTTGGTAGAAGGGGCCTAGCCCTTTGTAGTGATGTTAAACCTATCGATCATGAGGTGTTTGTCCATCTTAGGGGATTTGAAAGGAATCATTGAAAACTTTTGCGTGATGGGGTCTCCTTTTTTCTCGTCTGAAATAAACAGATTTACCGCAACATCATTATGTAAACCACGTTTTCTTATATCAGAATAAGCAATTTTTTTATTTTAGCTAAAGCCGAACAAGCCTGTTTTCTATGGATGCGGCACACTATTTGTCAGGTGAAATCGCCATTTGTCTGTGTGCCAGTTTGTACAGAGGGATTAATTGTACAAAGACATCCTCAATCGTATTCAAAAGGTCTGTGCTGTTTAAATGTACGGCTTCATCTTTGGGTATATGCAAACCGCAAAGAGCTTCCGCTTTTTTGACGAATTGGAGTCTTTCAAACAATTGAACCAGTTGTTGGTCGGACAATTCGTTCGATTGGATGGCATTTGGTTTCGTGTGATCATCGGACCATACAAAATGCGAAGGGATTCGTTTTCGAATCGCAGATATTTCATTTTGAAAAGAAGCGCCGATCTGATCTTTATTGGGAGCTTCATTTATGACAGCGAACCAGATAAATAAATGCGTTTCCCAAAGGCCGATTTGAAAATGAGGGAGTTTTTTGTATCCACGTTTACTTGAAGAAAAAGCAACCCATGTATCATTGGGCGGGTTGATGGTACGGCGGGCATGCTTTGCCACATGATAATGCATTTCATCTCCCGTTAAGGTGCTAAGCGTCGGTGCAAAGTATTTCCCTAAAAATTCTAGTTTTGGACGAACGAGTCTTTTGATCGCCTCCATTCGGGCATCCAAGCCAGGAATTTGAAATACTTGAAAATCTTCATTCGAAAAACCGGTAAAATTCATCTTTGTCCCTCCTTAAAGATTGAACATATTTTATCATAAAGGGCTTTGAAAATTAAATTTTCTTTTAGGTAGCGAGACATTTTTGTTACAAGTTATCATACCATTTCATATGATGTACTAACCATAAGTTGATTTCGAGGGAGTGTTTCTTCAATGAAACATTTGGTGAATGACTCGAAGAAAAAGAAAACACAAGAAAAGTTGGCCGTCATTCGTATGGAATTGGATTATGAATTAGCCGTTTTGTTTGAAGCTATGGAGCAAAACGATAAAGAAAAGATGGACAATGTGAAAACAAAATTACACGCTTTGCGTGAAGAATTGGTGCGGTTAGAATCGTTGTTGTGAAAAAACAGGGAAGATAAAAAGAAAAGAAGGCGGACCCGAAACGAGAGTTTAAAGGTTTTTTTTGTGAATTTCACAACCGACATTTTTCCTTTTAAAGGAGTGATAATTAAAAGAAATGAATGCTATGGAGTTCTGATTGAAAAAATAATTTTAAAGAAATGAAGATTGAAAGAGTGAGAGCAGCCGTCTAATATTTGGTAAGATAGAAATAACAAATGCATTTCCCAAGTGAAGATCAACGAAAGAGGAGATTGAAGAGGTGGTTTGCGGGGCAGGAAACCTTTGATATTCTAATCGCTTGCCATGAAGAAAAGATCGTTTTTCATAAATATCCATGATTAATGACAATGATGACGGATGTATCAGTTAGGAGGGCTTAAAAAAAAGTTATAAGTGTGAGTAAAATGTTTGTGGGAGAAATTCTTAGAATTCCCCGATGAGGGGTTGGGAACATAGGTTCGCAATCCCCCTCATCGGGGCCACCAAGCAAAGCGCGGTAGGATCCCAAGCAGGAAACATGAAAAAAGGACTCTCTCCCTGGTAAGATGATCATTGTTCACACCATCAAACAGGAGGAGAGAGTCCCATGAATATTCAACAACATCTTACCACAAATTCGTTGACATGGAAAGAGATCGAACTTGATTTGTTTCGAGCCTTGCAAAACGCCTTCACCGAGCTGTTTACGGCTCTGTTGGAGGACATCGACCGACAATTGGCGGAAACCCGGGACAAGCGCCGGTACCACTTGAAAGACAAACGACGCACCACGATTCAAACCTTGTTTGGCGAAGTTACCTTTGAGCGAAACTACTATTTAGACCGAGAACAAAACCGTTACACGTTTTTGCTTGATTCCTTTTTAGCGTTTGATGGATCGCAGTCAATCAGCCCTTGTCTAGAAGAAACGGCGATGGGATTGGCTGTGGAGTGCTCTTCCTATCGCAAAGCGGCTCATACGCTTGCCCAGATGGTCGGGTATCCGGTGATGAGCCATGAGACGATCCGCCAGTTGGTGCTCGAGGCTGAAGTTCCGCTGCACTGCCCGGTTGACCAGCGATATGGACGGGTGCTGTTTGTGGAGGCCGATGGACTGTTTGTCTCTCTCCAAGGGAAGGGAAAACGGGCCAAGGAAGACAAAATCCTGACCGTTCACGAAGGATGGAAGCGCAACGGCTCACGGATCGAATTCGTGAATCAGCGCCATTACGTCCATGAAGGCAAGGGGGAGGTGTGGGAAGGCTTCGAGGAATTTTTGATGAACGAATATGCCTATGATCCGTGTCGGGATCTTCTTGTCATCAACGGGGACGGCGCTCCATGGATTACCGCGTGCCGGGAGTATTTCAAAGGACGGGTCTGCTTCCAATTGGATCGATTCCACGTGGCGCGTGAGTTGCGCCAATGCCTCTCGGGCCATCCACGGTGGCAGGCGATTCGGCAAAAGCTGGCGAAGCAGGATGAAGAGAAGCTGCTTGTGGAACTGAACAGCGCCCTCGGCACGCTGGGGGACGAAGCGAAAGAACAACAGCTGGCTGCCTTGATCCACCGGATCGAATCGATGCCGGGATGCATCCGTGATTACCGGGAATGGCTGAAGGAGCAAGGAGTGGACACAACGGGCATGTATCCGATGGGGAGGGCTGAAAGCGTGATGAGCCAGCTGGCGTATCGGGTGAAATACCGCCGCAGTTGGACAGACAAGGGACTCAGGGCGTTTTTCAAGGCAATGATTGCCCGGATGGATGGGATTCGTCTTTTCGGACATCGTTTAGGAGAAGAATCGTCGCATCCGGCGGAGGAAACGGCATCTACCAAACAGACGATCGTGAACAAGGCGAAACAACGCATCCGCCGTCTTCTTCCAGAGGTAACGCGGAATAACGTGCCATATTTACAGCAATCGTCCGGGACTCCGATCTATCATGCCCTGTCTGAATTCAAGGGATGGTAAAAAAAGGTATACATATTCGTCTGTCATGGCAAGGGATGAGAGTCCGAAAGCGCTTACGGATGAAATTCAAAAAAATGGTTCGCTAACCTATGACTTACATCTATTTTCAGCGAACCAAAAAAATTCCCACAAAGTCTTGACTGACTCTGCGTCAACTAATCAAAATGATAAATAACAAAGAAGTAGATAAAATAGTAGTATTCTATAAAGATAGGCTTCTTAGATTTGGTTTTGAATTGGTTGAGTATATGGCAAACCTTAATGGGTGTGAGATTGAAGTTTTAGATAGCACTGAAAAAACAGATGAACAAGAACTTGTAGAAGATTTAATACAGATTGTTACAGTATTTAGTTGTAGATTACAAGGAAAACGTGCTAATAAAACTAGAAAGTTAGTAGATGAATTAATTGAGGAAAATGAGGAGTTGCTAAATGATAAAGTCAATAAAAGGGATGTTGAAACCAAATAATAAGCAAAAAACTAAATTATTTCTATATGCGAATACAGCTAGATTTGCTTATAATTGGACAATTGCAAAGCAACAAGAAAATTATCAAAATGGTGGTAAATTCATCAATGATTCAACTTTGAGAAAACAGTTTACTCAAATGAAAAAGCTTGATGAATTTAATTGGCTGAATAATGTAAGTAATAATGTAACGAAACAAGCTATTAAAGATGCTTGTGATGCTTACAAACGATTTTTTAAAGGACTATCAAAATATCCAAAATTTAAAAGGAAAAAGAAATCTATACCTAGTTTTTATCAGGATAATGTGAAAATCAAATTCACAAAAACACATGTTAAAGTAGAGGGATTTGCTTCAAGTAAAAAGTCGAATAAACAAAAGATAAATTGGATTCGATTAGCAGAAAAAGGACGTATTCCATTTGGTGAAAATGTTAAGTATATGAATCCTCGATTTACATTTGATGGTTTGAATTGGTGGGTATCTGTTGGAATAGAAACAGATAGTGATTATTCTCCTTCAAAAACAGAAGGGATAGGTATTGACTTAGGAATAAAAGATTTAGCTGTTTGTTCTGATGGTAAAGTTTATGGAAATATTAATAAAACAAAAAGAATTAGGCAATTAGAAAAGAAAAAGCGCAGGTTGCAACGTAAAATTTCAAGAAAATATGAAAAAGGAAGGGAGGGAAACCGTTACAGGAAAACCAACAACATTATAAAAAGTGAAAAGCAACTTTTAAAAGTTTCACGAAGACTAACGAATATTCGTCATAACTACATACATCAAATCACTTCTGAAATCGTAAACAGAAAACCAATGTTTATTGTTTTAGAAGATTTGAATGTAAAAGGTATGATGAAAAATAAACATTTAGCTGAATCTGTTCAACAACAGTGTTTCCATGAATTTAGAAGACAAATTGAATACAAGTCAAATTGGAATAATATTCGCTTCATTTTGGCGGATAGATGGTTTCCAAGTTCTAAGTTGTGTTCTTGTTGCGGAAAAGTTAAAAAAGACTTGAAGTTATCCGATAGAACTTTTGAATGCGAATGTGGAAATATTGTTGATCGAGATTATCAAGCGTCTATAAATCTTAAAAAATATGGTGAAAATGTTTTAGAATCTGCATCTTAACAATGCAAGTTAATGCAGACATGTACCGATTCGTTAGTCGGGAATTTACGACTTTGGAGTGTTACACCAAATGCAAGTAGCGATCTGTTTAATAGATAGACGTGAAAGCAGACACGATGAAGAAGTAATGAAACATAAAAGTTGTAGGAAATTATAACTTTTTATAAGTTTTCTGTAACGGGATTAAGTTGGTATTTTACTCGAAAAAAGGACCCGTTAGTTCCATCCTGACATGGCTGTTAATCATTGGAAGTATCGCATTGCCGATAGCTGTCCACTTAGAGTTAGGTACTATAGCGGAGGATCTAACTGTTACTGACAAAATTTTATTAACAGTCATTTGTAGTTTATTTACACTATTTTTGCTTTCAGGATGGTTCCATACATTTTACATTTTAACTGACAAAGTCTTAAAAGTTAGAGGAGGAATTTTTAGTTGGACAATTCCTCTTGAAGAGATTGAAGTGATTACTGAGTCTAAAAATCCTCTAGCGGCACCAGCTCTATCACTTGATCGTTTACAAGTAGTGTACGGGAAATCGAAGTTCATCTTAATTTCTCCTAAAGACAAATCGTTATTTTTAAAACAAATAAAAAAAATGAGACCAGACATAATCATTGAAGTTAAACGGTTTTAGGTTATGTACAAATTTGCGTAAAGAAACCGTTTTACAGTTACATATTGATTGAAGAAGCCATAGAGAAGTATTAAAATGAGTGGAAGAAATAAGAATAATTAGAAAAAATGAGGAGCAAATGAAAAGAAACTACCCTGCAGAAAACAAGGTGGTTTTCGGTTTATACTACATAAGATTCTGTAGGCTTCCAAGGCTTTTACAAAAGCTTCAACGGATTTTGTCACAGCAGCGGGACGGAATGACCTTTCTAAATGTTTGAAGATCTCATACGCCACATATACTCCAATAGGAACTCTTGGAGTTGTAACTATAAATTCTTTTGTTGATGGTAATTCCAGAACAACCTTCTTTGTCATCAATAAAACAAGCCTGCTGCTGTGGCCGGAGAACCGAATTTCCATGAACTTATTTTGGATCCGTTTCGACAGTCTTGGAATAATCACAGTACTGTGCTGAGAAAAATTTTGGTTAAGTACATAATCGAACGTTGGCAATGAGAAGGATTATGAATTGCCTTCATTGACGCAATCGTATTTTTATCCGGTTTGGAGGAAATCGAGATGACGAATTGGAATGAAATAGATGCAAAGGTGAAACAATGGCTGCGGGAGGCAGGGGACAATATACGAAAATCGTTCACTGAAACATTGGATATTCAAACAAAATCAAATCCTAATGATTTAGTAACCAACATGGATAAAGCGACTGAACAATTTTTTATCGAAAAAATTAAACAAAACTATCCGGATCATTCGATATTGGGCGAGGAAGGGTTTGGCGATAAGCTTGAGTCATTGGATGGGGTCGTGTGGATTATTGATCCGATTGACGGGACCATGAATTTTATTTATCAGCAGCGTCATTTCGCTATATCCATCGGGATTTTCGAAAACGGAATCGGTCGATTGGGATACATTTATGATGTGGCACATGATGAGCTTTATTTTGCCGAAAAAGGGAAAGGAGCCTTTTTAAACGGTAAGCCGTTAAAAAAACTGGCTCCTGTTAAAGTGGAAGAAGCGATTATTGCTTTAAATTCTACTTGGCTGGTTCAAAATCGAAGAATGGATCCAAAGCCGCTCATTTCATTGGCCCAAACGGTGCGAGGAACGCGGTCTTACGGAACGGCAGCGTTGGAATTTGCTTATGTAGCAGCTGGCATATTAGATGGATATATCACGATGAGGCTTTCACCATGGGATTTTGCCGCTGGAAAAATTCTGGTGGAAGAAACAGGTGGAATTGTGACAAACTTAAAAGGGGAGCCGCTTAATTTGCTAGAGAATAACACGATATTTGTAGCAAAACCTGGTTTGCATACGGAAATTATGGAGCGATTCCTTCAAAATATTTAACGTAAACAAAAATTCGCTAAAAGTGCTTGCCATCCAGCACTTTTAGCGGTCACGTTTACAGTCTGCCTTCTTCTCTTCTTTTTCGTTTTAATTTAAAGCCCGTTCCCATGATGGCGAATAATAAAATAATACAAATGATGATGCCGGCCAAGCTTTGTTCTGCGATGAATATGCCAATGCCAATGATGCTGGCGGCTGCTGCTACTGCAAAAAATAAGAAAATCCATTGAATGTTTTTCATCACCAGTTAAGCCTCCTTCTCTCTCATATTTTACATAACTCTTTTTCAATTTTCTACATTCTGTGATATAATTGATGGGTTAATGGAAAAACTTTTATTTCAACGTGCAAACAGACAATGCAAATTGCTGTGGTAATAGAAAGGAAGTATTACTTTGAATAGAAGGGAAAATATACGCAACATTGCTATCATTGCCCACGTAGACCACGGGAAAACAACATTGGTGGACCAATTGCTTCGCCAATCGGGAATTTTCCGATCCAATGAGCATGTGGAAGAGCGGGCGATGGACTCGAATGATTTGGAAAGAGAACGCGGTATTACCATTTTGGCAAAAAATACGGCTGTTCAATACAAAGATGTAAAGATCAATATTTTGGATACTCCTGGCCATGCTGACTTTGGAGGAGAAGTAGAACGTATTATGAAAATGGTCGATGGGGTACTGCTTGTGGTCGATGCCTATGAAGGTTGTATGCCGCAAACCCGATTTGTCTTGAAAAAAGCATTGGAACAAAATTTAACTCCTATCGTTGTAGTGAATAAAATCGACAGAGAATTCGCTCGTCCCGAAGAAGTAGTGGATGAAGTGCTTGAACTGTTTATCGAGTTGGATGCCAATGACGATCAACTTGAATTTCCTGTCATTTATGCTTCTGCCATTAACGGGACGGCAAGCACAACTCCAGACAAACAAGGAGAAAACATGCAGCCGCTGTTTGACGCGATCGTCGAGCATATCCCGGCTCCTGTAGATAATCGTAATGAACCGCTGCAATTTCAAGTGGCTCTGCTTGACTATAATGAATATGTGGGCCGGATTGGGATTGGACGTATTTTTAGAGGTTCCATGAAAGTAGGGCAACAAGTCGCTTTAATGAAACTGGACGGTACGGTGAAATCATTCCGTGTTACTAAAATGTTCGGCTTTTTCGGATTGAAAAGAGTGGAAATTGAAGAAGCGTATGCAGGCGATTTGGTGGCGGTATCGGGAATGGAAGATATCAACGTTGGAGAGACGGTATGTCCTATCGATCATCAGGAAGCATTGCCGCCATTACGAATTGATGAACCGACGCTGCAAATGACGTTTCTTGTCAACAACAGTCCGTTTGCCGGTCGAGAAGGCAAGTATGTGACTGCCAGAAAAATCGAAGAGCGCTTAATGGAACAATTGCAGACCGATGTCAGCTTGCGGGTGGAAAGCACGGATTCTCCCGATGCGTGGATAGTGTCTGGACGCGGGGAACTTCATTTGTCTATTTTAATTGAAAATATGCGTCGTGAAGGTTATGAGCTGCAAGTTTCAAAACCGGAAGTCATTATCAAAGAAATTGATGGCGTCAAATGTGAACCGGTGGAAAGAGTGCAAATCGACATTCCTGAAGAGCATACTGGCGCTGTGATTGAATCTCTCGGATCCCGAAAAGGCGAAATGCTCGATATGATCAATAACGGAAATGGTCAAGTACGATTGATTTTTATGGTTCCTGCCAGAGGATTAATTGGGTATACAACCGAATTTATGACATTGACGAAAGGTTACGGAATTTTAAATCATACCTTTGACAGTTACCAGCCAATGCAGCCTGGAAGAGTAGGAGGTCGCCGACAAGGAGTTCTTGTTTCAATGGAAACGGGGACGGCCACACCGTATGGAATCGGCCAGGTGGAAGACCGAGGCACTATTTTTGTGGAACCGGGAACAGAAATTTATGAAGGAATGATCGTCGGAGAGCATACTAGAGAAAATGATCTTGCTGTTAATATCACAAAAGTGAAGCATGCAACCAATGTCCGTTCAGCCACGAAAGATCAAACGACCGTTTTGAAAAAGCCAAGAATTCTTTCTTTGGAAGAGGCTTTGGAATATTTGAATGAAGATGAGTATTGTGAAGTAACGCCTGAATCGATTCGACTACGTAAAAAAATCTTGAATAAAAATGAACGGGAAAAATTGGAGAGAAAGAAAAAGTATTCAGATACACGCTCTTAAGGGGGAAAACACGTGGCAGGAATGGAACATGTCAGCCCGCTTTTGGCCCTCTTGATCCAGCTTGTGGGGGTGAAGGGGGCTGTCTGGTTGTACTTCGTGATCATCATTGTGTTATCCATCCTTGTGTATAATCTCGGGTTCGCCAGAAAGCTTTCTTTTGGGAAAAATATCGTGATTTATGTTCTCATGATCATGGGCTCTTTTATTTTGTTGATATTATCCTATCAGTTGCCTGTTGTGGAAAGTCTTTTTGTCGCAGCCATTGTATTAGGCATTTACCGAATCCGTCGAAACAAGAAAGAAGCAGAAAGTGAATGATGCGATTTTCCGTTGGTTATCGAAAAAATAGATTGTGTGTCATTGCAATTGGGCGTCAGGCAGACATGCCAAATCAAAATAAAAAAGAAGTTCCTGAATTCGGAACTTCTTTTTTATGTGCGCCCGGCATGTACATGAACTATAGGGTGTAAGTCCCGAACCCCGAAGACAGAAGTAGAGGTTAGCCAAGAGCAAGGGTGTCCGTGGTGACGCGGAATCTGAAGGAAGCTGGAGGCAAAACACCGGTCCGAGGAACACGAACCTCATATAAGGCTAGGTATGATGGAGTGAGTTTGCATAACAAAACAAAGCTCTTTCTGTCGAAGGTCATATCGAGTAAATGAGGCGGATAGATGGTGTGAAAGTGCATGTACTTACCCGGGGAGGTCTGGCGGATATGTGAAGTACTCTTCATAACCTACTTAGTGATAAGTAGCTGAACCGTCAGAAGTCAGCAGAGGTCATAGTACAAATAAGGTCGCTCCTTATTTGGAAGGACGGAACAATCAAAGAGGGTTTTCTACTCGGACATTCTAATGGAGCAATGACACAGACAATCCGAAACGGACTTACTTGAAGAGAGTAGTGGTGAATCCCACGAGGGACTTCAAGAGGGAGGAGCTTATATTAGGTCTATGGAAGAGAATAGAAAACACACGCAAGGAGTCCTATTTATGAGAATGGAACAGGTTTTATCACGTGAAAACTTACTAGAGGCACTTCACCGAGTGGAACGAAATAAAGGAAGTCATGGTGTGGACGGAATGAGTGTATCCGAACTAAGACCGTACATGATGGAACATTGGCATGAAATCCGCACGTCTCTACTGGAGGGAACCTACAAACCGCAACCAGTCCGACGAGTCGAAATTCCGAAACCGAACGGCGGTAAACGGAAACTAGGTATCCCTACTGTGATAGACCGTTTCATTCAACAGGCTTTAAACCAAGCATTCACACCCATATTTGATCCGGGATTCTCAGAGAATAGCTTTGGATTCCGCCGCAATAAGAATCTTGATAAATGGATAAGAAGAAGGCTCCGAATGATTATCTGGAAACAGTGGTTGAAGCCGAAAACGAAAATAAAGAAACTTATACAACTCGGAGTTCAACCATATAAAGCATATGAATGGGGAAATTCGAGGAAATCATATTGGAGAATCTCTAAAAGTCCCATATTACACAAAACCCTTGGCAACTCTTATTGGAGTAGCCAAGGGCTGAAAAGCCTGTACAGTAAATATGGCGAAAAGCGTCATTTATTTGATTGAACCGCCGTATACCGAACGGTACGTACGGTGGTGTGAGAGGACGGAGGTTCACCACCTCCTCCTACTCGATTGCCACTCGATTGCCATTCATAGACTATGAATGGTTGCTCATTTTTCCTGATCGGTATAAACGGAATTTCCCGGTGGCGATTCTTGCTTTTGTTCGTTCTGTAATCCGATCATGACACTCTTGGCACATATAGGTGTGGATCGGACGGTTCCTTAGCCGTTTTGCTAACACAGAATCGTCATCCAAATGGTCAACGCGGTCGCATAAAATGCATTTTACCCTCAAATTCAACACCTCATTACCAAATCAACTGTTCTTAAGTATACATTTTTTTTAAGTAAAAGGTAAGGGCCAAGAGTGGATGTCTGCGACCACTTTTTCTCACCATGTTTACGTCGACACTGATGCTTTATCTTATGATCATGCTGTAATGAAGACTTAGCCCTTTTTCCAACACTTTAAATAAATAAACCGTTGTTTTGAATCTACATCCGTTCATACCGATCTTTTAAAATAAACCAAAATTTTTATAAAAGGCTGTCGTGATCGACACTTTCAATTCCGAAAAAGTTTACATGCTTGCTTATGATCGCCTCAGAAGAATCGCTTTTTCCAAAAAATGATCGCCGTAAAGCAAGAAAGAAAAGCGGAAATCATAATGGCAATTGTAAAGGCATGTGGATAATGCTGGAATGGTATGGAGACGTTCATTCCAAAAAAGCTGGCTACCATTGTAGGCAACGATAAGATAATGGTGATGGAGGTTAAAAACTTCATCACAATATTGAGATTGTTCGAAATGACAGAGGCGAAAGCGTCCATCATTCCGCTAAGGATAGAAGTGTATGTTTCCGCCATTTCAATCGCTTGTTTATTCTCGATGATCACATCTTCGAGAAGTTCTTGGTCGTCCTCATACATTTTTAAAAAATTCCCATTTAACAATTTTTGCATAACAAGATTATTGGACTTTAACGAAGTGGTGAAATAAACTAGGCTTTTTTGCAAATCCAACAACGTATATAATTCTTGGTTTTTCATCGATTGATGCAATTCGGCTTCAACTGAATCCGTTTTTTTATTAATTTGTTTTAAATACAATAAATAATAAGTGGAAATTTTATATAGCATTTGGAGACAAAATCTTGTCTTTTTGTAAGTATAAAATTCTTTTACTTTGTTTTGAATAAAATCATCGAAAACGGAATTTTCTTTTAAACAAACCGTTACAAAACATTTTTCCGTGACGATGATTCCCATTGGGATCGTTTCATAAAAAGGTTTCTGTTTAGAATGATTGAAACTCTTCAGCGGAATATCAATGATCATCAGCAATTGATTGCGATGTTTTTCAATTCTGGATCTCTCTTCTTCATCCAAAGCATCCTTAATAAAATCCAAAGGAATTTCAAGTCTTTGGACGACATTTTGAATTTCTTCCTCTGTTGGAGAGACTAATTTTATCCAACAGCCATTTTTTATTTCGTTTATTTCAATAAGGTTTCCATGTTCGCTTGTGTAATAAATATTCATCATAATGCTTTCTTCCTCCCTCAGTTTGATTGAGGAAGTCAGAAACCATCCCAATTTAAGGATTGATAACTTTTATGAGTAATCAATCGTACATAGAGGGGCTGGTTTATGGCTTCCTCGGTTTTCGGTGGGTCCGGTTCATTGGAATTTTGACTACCCATAAAAGCTCAACTCCTTTTTAAATAATTGAACCCCCCTCACGAATAGATGAGGGGGGAACGTTCAAGAACCTTTTTCCCCCTAGTTTAGCTTTAGCACTATACAACGTAGAGAGTCATGCTCTCAGCCACATTGGGTTAAGCCTTAATCCGACCAAACCTGTTCTACCCAATGGCATCTTTCGATGTTTCTGGGCAGTGGCTTTTGTTTGTATAGGAGCCTCGCCTAACGAGGAAATTCATTTAATCTGTTTCGATTATAAATCTAATTATCAAGAAGTCAAGAATGTTTATTTAAAAGTGTTCAAATATTTTATGGCTTCGAGTTTTATATAAATGAGCATTTTGCATATTTTTTGACCCAAGAGCCATAAGGATTTCAAAGACACAAAAAAGGACTTCACCCCTAAAATGTAGAATTTTTGAAGTGACGAAACCACAAAAATTCAAAAGGAGGAAGTCACTTTGTATATTCTACAAGAAAGCCTATTTTCCTTTGAAGAACTGCAAAAATTAGAGTCAAAAGAGAAATTACCTATCTTTTTTAGCTCGCTTGATTTACGCCCTTATGCTAAACAGTTGAGAAGTTCTTCACCCCGAGGGGCTGACGGTCATTCCAGAGAAGGGATTCTAAGGGCTCTCATCGCTGCCCCACTCGAAGGCATCGACACCTTTACCGCCCTTCATCATCGATTGGATAAAGACCTTCGTTTCCGTTATCAATGCGGTTTATCGATTGATCGCCCCGCACCGTCTATCTCCACTCTCAGCCGGGTTTTTGCGGCACTTACCAAAAAAAAGCTGGCTGAAAAGATCTTCCTTGACTTGGTACAGTTAGCTCAGGAGGAAGGAATAATTGACGGCAGCCACCAGGCCATCGACAGTGCCGCCATTGATGCCTATGAAAAGAAACAGCCCAAAAAGCGTAGTGAACAAACGGGTAATGCCAATTGGGGCGCAAAATATGATTCCTTCGGCAATAAAATTACCTGGTTTGGCTATAAGATGCATCTTTCAGTCGATACCGCAAGCGAACTGCCAATGGCCATAAAAGTAACCCCTGCCCATGTGAACGATGGAGAAGTCGCACCAGAATGAATAGAGCAAGTGGCAGAGCGTACCAAATCCAAAATTGAATTTCTGATCATGGATGGCGGATATGACCAACTAAAAAACTATGAATCAGCCAAAAACATTGGAGCGCAAGCCATTATCCCGCTCAATTTGCGCAACGAAAAAGAGCCTCCTGAAGGGATTTCTTCCAATGGAACTCCGCGTTGTTCCATGGGTTATGAAATGACTTATTGGGGAGCTGATAAGGACCAGCTCAAGTTCAGATGTCCTCACGCAACCGGCAAAGTGGATTGCCCATTAGGAATGGCAGCCTGTTCATCTTCCAACTATGGAATGGTGGTAAAAGTCGACATCAAAAAGGATGTGCGCCGATATTCCAATCCGCACCGTGATACAAAACGTTGGAAAGAGCTTTACAACGAGAGGACAAGTGTAGAACGCTGTAATTCAAGAATGAAAAGCTACCTTACGGCGAACTCCCTACATGTATGGGGAATTGAAAAAGTAAAGACCCATATTTACCTGAACGCTATTGTATTACTTGTTTCAGCGCTAGCGATGGCAAAGGAAAATAAAGGGAAGAAAGCCGCTTAAAAAAATTCAATGTGAAAAATTCTGTAGGTATGCCCGAAAACAAGATTATTGTAATATTTTGTAAAATAACATGCTGGTAGCTATTTGTCGAGTGCTTTATTTTTTATACTTTTATCCAAAAAATCTAATTTTGCAAAATGCTCAAATAAAAATAGAGTCGCATCTCTTTATGATCAATATAAATTCATGATCATCACGAGGAAAAATGGTGCACGCGTCATGGAACAATAAGTCCGTGAGGGTTATCGTATTCAAAATGAAATCTTATTTTTTCAAGAGGATTTTTAAAAAGAAAAGGGAATTAAATAGATAGAGTCAACGAAACGTTTTATTCAATTAAGAAGCCGTTTTAAGTATGACTTTACTTCACTTCAACGATGTTTAAGTGCTTTTTTTCAGCAAAAAAATCAACTCCTTGGAAGAAGAAAAGAAGGAGCCGATTTTTAGTTTATATTTAGTTTGATGATGTGTCAAAAAGATCTACATCTTAGAATGCGGTGATCTCATTTGATGAAAGAAAGTGTATTCGTTATGGATGAGAAGGTCTCTTTTGGAAAGTAAGACACTTTGGTCGGTGTTCGTTTGGAATAGAGACCCTTTTCAACTTTGTTTAAACTATGTTTGGAAAAATGGACTGTCATCATGTGAATTCGTTTGGATGAAAACATTCTCCTTTGTGTCAGCGGTTTTTCATTTGATTCGATTGATCTTGCTGTTCTTTTTCCAACTTGTGGTCCTGTCGATCAGGTAAATTCCTTTTTGGATGTTCGGTTGCCCGGTCGGGGTTTTTTTGTTCCACAATTTGATTCGGAATTTCAGGCATGACTCTGCCGACAATATCGGATAATTCCTCCATAATCCCTTGAACCGGTCGACCGTTTCGAATGTCCGTTTGGATTTCTTTTAGACGAGCGTTCATGTCGGGATCCGCTATTACAACCGCTCTGGATCCGTATGGATCGTGTTTTAAACTTTCAGCTACCGAATATTTGATGGAACCAACCTGTGATCTGTCAATATTAGGATTGACATCTATTCCTACAACAGCATAGGGGCCGAGAACAACCGCTCGGGCGTTTTCAACATTTGGTACGCTGTCCGCTAATTTAGCTAAGTGATTCGCTTTTCTTTGCCCACTTTCTCTGTCCAGCGGACGGGGATTGCTGTTTTTCACTTGCGTGAGTGGCGCATTTTGATTTGGATTCGTACGGTTTTCGTTTTCGGCTATATTTTTGTTTCCGGAACAAGAGGCCAATAATAAAACGGCTAAAAGGAATAGCCAAGTTTTCAATGGATTTCACCTCAAATCTTTCTGATCTTTTTCGTTCTGTTTTTATTTTGCAGGGATCTTCCAACTTTATTCAAAAGACTGTGATTTTTTGAAAAGGAAGTCCAATTTTTTGAACTGAAGCAAGAAATTCTTCATATAATAGTAACAAACTAAAACGACTGAATTTGCGGGTTTTTATCTCGACATTCTTGAATTTTTTACGTATTAGGGATATGAATGTCGATCTTAAAATCGGCTAAAGCCTACATCAGGTTTTGAGTTGAAGCTTCATGAATCGCGTTGTTGCAGTCGTTTGAAGTCAAAGAGGAGGATGTTGCGACTCTGTAGCTGCAGCCGCCAGAAAACTGCAGTTGCGAAATTTGCGGCAATCAAAGCTGTATCAAGAAAATGGAGCAGGAGGCATGGATTTGGGGAAAATTTATGTTTTAGATACCAATGTCTTGTTGCAAGATCCATACGCCATTTTTTCATTTGAAGACAATGAAGTGGTGATACCGGCTGTTGTCCTCGAAGAACTGGATTCGAAAAAAAGGAATATGGATGAAATTGGAAGAAACGCAAGACAAGTATCGAAATTAATTGATGGGTTACGACAATCTGGAAAGCTCCATGAAAAAATTCGCCTTCCAAACCGCGGAACGCTCAGAATTGAATTAAATCATCGTTCGTTTCAGCAACTTCAAGAAATCTTTGTGGAAAAAACGAATGATAATCGAATTTTGGCCGTAGCCAAAAATTTATCACTTGAAGAGGCAGCAAAAGAAAATGGGCGCCCGGTTATATTAGTCAGCAAAGATATTTTAGTCCGTGTAAAAGCTGATGTGATCGGGTTGCAGGCAGAAGATTTTCTGAATGACAGAGTGATTGAGTTCAATGATCTTTATACGGGGTTTTTAGAGTGTTATATCTCCAACGAAGCTTTAAACCAATTTTATGTAAAAGGCGAACTCTCTCTTTCAGAATTAACCCAGCATCCATTTTATCCACATCAATTTCTCATCTTAAAAGATGCGTTGGGAAGTTCCCAATCGGCTATTGGCATAGTGGCTGAAGACGGAAAACATGTAAGGAAACTTAAATACAATCAAGAGCCGGTTTGGGGAATTCGGCCTAGAAATGTACAGCAAATAATGGGATTGGAACTTTTGCTAAGGCAAGATATTCCACTCGTCACGCTAGTGGGAAAAGCAGGAACAGGGAAAACGTTGCTGGCGCTGGCTGCCGGATTATTGCAGACAGAAGATATGGATTTGTATAAAAAGATGCTCGTTGCAAGACCGATTGTCCCTATGGGGAAAGATATCGGCTATTTGCCGGGCGAGAAACAGGAAAAACTAAGACCGTGGACCCAGTCGATATTCGATAATTTAGAATTTTTATTCAATACCAAAAAACCGGGGGAAATTGACAATATTCTGGCAGGAATGAACTCCATTGAAGTAGAAGCACTGACGTATATAAGAGGCAGAAGTATTCCAGAACAGTTTATTATTATCGATGAAGCGCAAAATTTAACCAAACATGAAGCCAAAACCATATTAACGAGAGTTGGAGAACGAAGCAAAATAGTTCTAATGGGGGATACCGCCCAGATTGATCACCCCTATTTAGACGAATATAACAATGGTTTAACCTATGTTGTTGAAAAATTTAAAGATCAAAAAGTGGCCGGACATATTAAATTAATGAAAGGAGAGCGCTCTGACCTTGCACAATTAGCGGCGGATATTTTATAAAAAGCGTTCGCCATCCATTCTTCGTCCGCGACTTTTGTCTTTCGAGCTCCAAACGTTTTGAAAAAAATAACATCTTTCGGTTGGAAAAGCTTAGCAGCGGCATATGTTAGAAAAGGACGGCTATCATAGGCCGCTGCTCATTTGTTGTAAAAATACTAGAATTTCAGCCGTTGTAAAGGTGTATGGGCATGCAACGGAGTACTGTGCTGCGGACGGACAGCAAAACGGATCGGCGTGGATCGTTCCCTTTTACTGTCCAGCCGGATTGTACTGGAAAAATTTTTTTCAGAGAAAAAGAACAGCCGTTTATTCTACACGAAGCGCTCTGACATGTTTGATCGGGTTTTGCTTATTGGAACCGTCTCCAAAATAGATGTGTACAGGACCATCTTCCCGCAATGGCTTGCCGTTTTTGGAAAAACAAAGGATTAAGTCATAAGCTTTTTCCAAAGGAACAGCTTCTTCTCCTTCAGCTGTTTCGATGACCAAAGTGGTTGCATCTTTTTCCGGTTCGGCATTTTTTAAAAATGGGGCCAGCTTGATACCGAATGTTCCCGTTAATAATTTTTCCTTTTCAAATTTTTTTTCGGTTTTAATAGTAGGCGGAGAGACGGCGCCTTCACGAATTTCCCGTTCCCAATATTTCGACACTTTCTTCGTATAATCTTCTTCCGTTTCTTCTGTTTGCTGATCTTCTTGATCAAAATATGTATTTAAATCAATGCGTCGATCATCGAAAATCCATACACCGGCATCCATCGTAACCGGATATTTCACTTTTCCTTTAAAGGGAATGATCGTGTTCATACCATGTTCCTCCTTTTCTTCTTCAACTTAAGTATATCCTTTCAAAGAAGTCTTGTCACATTCTTTTAGAGCTCCTATTATAGAGTAGGGGAAAAGAGAAATAGGAGCATTGGAACATCCCGGAAAAGAGCATCCTCCTTCCTTTCCCTTGCAAAAAACGAATTTTAACGATAAAATTTCATAATAAGTGATGAATCGCTCGGAAACGGGGGGATTGTAATGGCGTCGGAAACGACTTTGGATCACCGGGAAAAGGCCTACTCACTTTTGAAAGCAGACGCAGAAAAAATTTTGCGTTTAATAAAAGTACAAATGGAAAACTTAACGATGCCCCAATGCCCTCTTTATGAGGAAGTGTTGGATACTCAAATGTTTGGCTTATCCCGTGAAATAGATTTTGCAGTTCGATTAGGATTGGTGAATGAAGCAGATGGCAAAAAGCTGCTTGATTCTTTGGAAAAAGAGCTGTCTGCCATTCATGAAGCGATCTCAAAGGAATAAACATGAGTAAGAACTCAAACATTACGCAGTGTATTTGTTTGAGTTTTTTTGTAGATACAAGCAGGAAATTTCAATATCATGTCGAATTTGTGAACAATACATAATAGAATGGAAGAGTAGTATGTTTAAGAAAATCTTGAAATCTTTTGATTACAGCTTAATAATAGTTTATATCATACTTAGCCTGTTTGGATTGGTGATGGTTTACAGCGCTAGTTCTGTCACTGCAGTCCAACGGTATGGCGTTCCAAGCGACTACTTTTATTCCAAACAAAAATTGCATATTATGGTTGCTTTTCTGCTGTTTGCTATTATGGCTTTTTTTCCTTATAAAGCCTTAAAAAATAGCAAGTTTTTATTCTCTATGATTGCCACCATTACAGCGGGGCTTATCCTTATATTTTTTTTCGGGCATGTTTCCAATAACGCGCAAAGCTGGTTTCGAGTGGGGTCAAACAGCCTTCAGCCCGCTGAGTTTGCCAAGCTTGCTGTCATTATCTATATGTCAGCTGTATATGCCAAAAAGCAGAAATACATCAACTCTTTTGACAAGGGTGTCATACCACCAATTATATTATTGATCTTTATTTGCTTGTTGATTGCTTTACAGCCTGACTTTGGAACGGCATTCATTATCTTTATGATCGGCGCAACGGTCATTTTGACGTCAGGAATGAAATTTAAGAATATCGGTAAATTGATCCTTCTGGGTCTGGTGATTAGCCTTCTTTTATCACCTGTTGTTTTGTTGAAAAAAGACAAGATTTTTACTCCTGTAAAAATGGGGCGTGTGGAAGGTTTTCTAGATCCGTTTAAACAGAAAAGTGACCAAGGGTACCAATTAGTTAACTCTTATTTGGCTATCGGATCGGGAGGAATTAAGGGGCTTGGTTTGGGACAAAGTGTTCAAAAATTAGGTTATTTGCCGGAGCCCCATACCGATTTTATAATGGCGGTTATCGCTGAAGAATTAGGGCTTGTTGGAGTAGTGATTGTATTGGGAGGGATTGCCTTTCTGGTATTGAGAGGAATTTATACTGGCATACAGTGCCAGGACCCTTTTGGTTCCATGTTGGCAGTTGGCATTTCCAGCATGATTGCCATTCAATCTTTTATTAATCTCGGTGGTATTTTAGGATTGATTCCCATTACTGGGGTACCCCTTCCTTTTATCAGCTATGGAGGCTCCTCCCTCATTTTGCTGGCCCTATCGATGGGTATATTGGTCAATATTTCCATGTTTAACTATTATGAGAAACACTTTAAGAAATAAGGCTAGAATAATGTGGCTTATTACGCGTGAAAGCGGTTCACGTGCCTTTTGTTACATAGAAAAGGTTGTCCTGCACAAAAGAATAGGGGGTGATCGATCCTTTCATTAGTGCAGGGCAATAATAAGCCAAATTCGGCAAAATGGTTGTATGGTTCTGGCCATGGAGATTCTTGCCAAAACCGATCAGCCATTTTGTTGCAGGTTCCTTAAGCCAATATATATAAACATTTTGATTGCATTGGGGGAGAGAAATGATGAAAAAGATCGAGAAAGTGCTTGTGGCCAATAGGGGTGAAATTGCCATTCGCGTATTTCGGGCATGCACAGAATTAAATATTCGAACGGTGGCTATCTATTCAAAAGAAGATTCCGGTTCTTACCATCGTTATAAAGCGGATGAAGCTTATTTAGTCGGTGAAGGAAAAAAGCCGATAGACGCTTATTTAGATATAGAAGGGATACTTGAAATTGCGAAGAACGCAGAAGTGGATGCCATTCATCCAGGCTACGGTTTTTTGTCTGAAAATATTGAATTTGCAAGAAGATGCGAAGAAGAGGGAATTATTTTCATAGGTCCGCGGACCGAACATTTGGATATGTTTGGAGACAAAGTTAAAGCCAGAAAACAAGCGCAGCGAGCAGGAATTCCTGTTATTCCAGGAAGCGATGGCCCAGTTTCCGGTTATGAAGAGATTGAAGCGTTTGGGGAAAAATATGGTTACCCGATCATCATTAAAGCAGCATTGGGCGGTGGCGGACGCGGTATGCGAATTGTTCATAGCAGTGAAGAAGTGAAAGAAGCTTACGAACGAGCTGCGTCGGAAGCGAAAGCCGCATTTGGCAGCAGTGAAGTCTATGTTGAAAAATTTGTCCAAAATCCGAAACATATCGAAGTCCAAATTCTTAGAGATAAAGAAGGAAATATCATTCATCTGTATGAACGCGATTGCTCCGTACAGCGCCGGCATCAGAAAGTAGTCGAAGTGGCTCCTTGCGTTTCTTTATCGGATGAACTTCGCGAAAAAATTTGTGAAGCAGCTGTTCAATTAATGAAAAACGTTCAATACGAAAACGCAGGTACGGTCGAGTTTTTAGTTTCGGGTGAAAATTTTTACTTTATTGAAGTAAACCCGCGCATTCAAGTAGAACATACCATCACAGAACTGATCACTGGCATCGATATTGTACAAACCCAAATTATGATTGCGAAAGGGTACTCGTTACATAGTGAAAAAATAGGGATTCCAAAACAAGAAAACATTCATCTTAACGGATATGCCATTCAATCACGTGTGACAACAGAAGATCCAACGAACAATTTTATGCCGGATACAGGAAAAATCATGGCTTATCGTTCCGGCGGAGGATTTGGAGTACGATTAGATGCAGGAAATGGATTTCAAGGAGCAGTCATTACACCTTATTACGACTCGCTATTAGTGAAAGTGTCTACTTGGGCGCTAACGTTTGAGCAAGCGGCCGCAAAAATGGTTCGAAACCTCCAAGAATTCAGAATTCGCGGAATCAAAACAAATATTCCATTTTTGGAAAATGTCATGAAACACGAAAAGTTTCTGTCGGGAAATTACGACACGTCTTTTTTAGATACAACACCTGAATTATTTATTTTTCCAAAAAGAAAAGACCGCGGCACCAAAATGTTAAACTACATCGGAACGATCACCGTCAACGGATTCCCGGGCATTGAAAAAAAGAAAAAACCGGTATTTGACAAACCTCGGATCCCTAAAATTAAGCATTACGAGGAAATACAGTCAGGAACAAAACAAATTCTGGACAAAGAAGGGCCGGACGGACTTGTCAAATGGGTGAAAAATCAAAAGAATTTGTTGTTGACAGATACCACTTTCCGCGATGCTCATCAATCGCTTTTGGCAACTCGGGTAAGAACGAATGACCTCGTTCGCATTGCCGAACCAACAGCACGACTGCTCCCTAATTTGTTTTCATTGGAAATGTGGGGAGGAGCTACCTTTGATGTCGCCTATCGGTTTTTGAAAGAAGACCCGTGGGATCGATTGCTGCAATTGAGAAAAGAAATTCCCAATATTTTATTTCAAATGCTGTTAAGAGCATCGAATGCAGTCGGTTATAAAAATTATCCTGACAATGTCATTCGCGAATTTGTAGCAAAATCTGCAGATGCAGGAATTGATGTTTTCCGAATTTTTGATAGCCTCAACTGGGTTAAAGGGATGGAAGTAGCCATTGATGCGGTTCGACAATCCGGGAAAATTGCGGAAGCAGCCATATGTTATACGGGGGATATAGATGATCCGACTCGAACGAAGTACGATATTCAATATTACAAAAATCTTGCTAAAGAGCTTGAAAATCAAGGCGCTCACATTCTCGGCATTAAAGATATGGCCGGCTTATTGAAACCGCAATCCGCTTACAGATTAATTTCTGAATTGAAGGAAACGGTGGATATTCCCATCCATTTGCATACGCATGATACGAGCGGAAACGGCATTTATATGTACGCCAAGGCAACAGAAGCAGGAGTCGATATTGTGGATGTAGCGCTCAGTTCTATGGCTGGTTTGACATCACAGCCAAGCGCGAATACCTTATACTATGCGCTAAAAGGGACGGAAAGAGAACCCATTGTGGATGTGGAAGGGCTTGAACAACTTTCCCGATATTGGGAAGATGTACGCAAATATTATAAAGACTTCGAAAGCGGCATGGTGGCGCCGCATACAGAAGTTTACCAGCACGAAATGCCCGGAGGCCAGTACAGCAACCTTCAACAACAAGCAAAAGCAGTTGGTCTTGGAGATCGCTGGGATGAAGTGAAAGAAATGTACCATCGGGTTAATATGATGTTTGGCGATATTGTGAAAGTGACCCCTTCTTCGAAAGTAGTAGGAGATATGGCCTTATTTATGGTGCAAAATGATCTTTCGGAAGAAGATGTGTTGGAAAAGGGTGAAACGATTGATTTCCCTGATTCTGTTGTTGAATTTTTCCAAGGATATCTCGGACAGCCATATGGAGGATTTCCTGAAAAACTGCAAAAAGTCATCTTAAAAGAGAAAGAACCCATTACCGTCAGACCTGGTGAATTGCTCGAAAGCGTCGATTTCAAAGCTTTAAGGGATGAACTAATCCATGAACTTGGACGTCAAGTAACCGCTCATGAAGTGATAGCCTACGCATTATATCCAAAAGTATTTTTGGACTATATTCAAGCTGTGGAAAAATATGGCGATCTATCTGTTCTCGATACACCGACTTTCCTTTACGGTATGAGATTAGGAGAAGAAATTGAAGTAGAAATTGAAAGAGGTAAAACGTTGATTGTCAAGCTGGTATCCATCGGTCAAGCCCAAGCCGACGGCACAAGAATTGTCTATTTTGAATTGAATGGCCAGCCTCGTGAAGTGGTCATCAAAGATGAAAGCATTAAATCAACAGTCGCTACAAGAGTAAAAGCAGACTTGAAAAATAAAAACCATATCGCTGCAACGATGCCGGGTACGGTGATGAAAGTTATTGTTTCGAAAGGAGAAAAAGTTAAAAAAGGCGACCATTTAATGATCACGGAAGCAATGAAAATGGAAACGACTGTTCAAGCTCCTTTTTCCGGCGTTGTGAAAGATATTTATGTAAAAAGCGGCGATGCCATTTCAACAGGTGATTTACTGATTGAGCTGCAAAAATAAGAAATAAAAAAACAGCGAAACATTTTAAATCTTAAGGAAAATGGGTGTGTTTCTTTTTTGAATGATTCATCCATGACAAAAAGGCGGCAAACGAAATGGTTTGCCGCCTTTTTTATGTCGTTTCATTATGAAATAGTTGTTGGACGAGTAGTGGACATTTTTTCTTTTGCCGGTGACATACCCGGTTCTTTCACGTTGCTTCTTAATACTAACAATACTAAGTAACATAAAAGAGCAAATAAACAAGAAATAAATAAGGCATGCAAGAGTGCAATATAGAGATTTAAACGGGTATAAATACTTAAAGCGCCAGTAAACACTTGTAAGATCATCAAACTTAACGCAATGATCGAACCCCAATAAATCACCCGCTGATTCTTATAATGTTTTACTGCGATATACGCAATATAAGCAATCCACACGAAGAAGGCAGCAGCTGCGAGACGATGCCCCATTTGTATCCATTCGTGCATGTTGGCAGGAAGTGCGGGTTGCGAATTCACGCATAAAGGCCAATCTTTGCAAATAAGACTGGCGTTTGTGTGCCGGACAAGCGCTCCAGTGTACACAACGATGTAGCTGTATATGGTCACTCCGATAATATTCCACTTCATTTTTTTGCTGATTGTCAAAGTAGCGGCATCAAACTTTTTATCTACTTCAAATATCAATAATGTCAGCAAAAATATGGCTGCAAAAGAGATTAATGAAATACCGAAATGGAGTGCGAGAACGAAAGAAGACTGTCCCCAAACGACGGCGGCGGCACCAATTAATGCCTGCAGCACTAAGAACAAAACGGACATTATAACTAAAAATTTTGTTTCTTTCACATGGCCGATGGCGATCCAAGACCAAATCGATAAAGCCACTACAAAGATTGAGACTCCACCAGTAACAAATCTATGAGCCAATTCTATCACTGTGGCAACCGTAATGTGATCGGGTATCACTTGGCCTTTACACAATGGCCACGAATGGCCGCATCCCATTCCGGAATTTGTTTTGGTTACCAGAGCTCCTCCTATTAACACGAAAAGCATACCGAGCGAAGAAAGAACAGCCAACCATTTTAATCCTCGATGCAATGTTATTCACCTTCTTAAAACAGTATTAAAATGTTGTTTTGATGTTTATCACTGTAACGATCATACAGAACAATGAAAGAAAAAACAATGATTAAGGAAACTATCAAACTTTTTTGACCAAAAATCATGTGAAAATTTTCGCATTTTCGCATCATGATGGATCAAGAGGTATAGCTATTATATTGTTTGAAATCCACCATCCCCGATCTTTATTATCTATCATTGTAATCATTACTATTTTCTTATAAATTTTGAAAGATGAAAATGTTTTAGATGTAGTAGTAACAAATTAGCCATATTTAGTTCATAATTTGTTCACAAAAGATTGACCGTTGTGTTTTAATATTATATTGACGGCTTTTTATCATTTATTAGGGTGGGAGTCATAATGAGATCGACCTATTTTGAAAGAGAATTTCCAAAATTTTAGAAGAATGGCTAGAAATAACATCTATAATCATTTATATTAAAAAATAAGAACATTTTTGTTCTTTGACAAGGAGGAAAAATCGGTGTCTAATACTCGAGCCATTACCACGACAGAAAAAACTGCTCCTGAAACAACTGCCTTGAAGGATTTCATGGCGTTGATCAAAATCGGCATTGTAAATTCCAATTTAATTACAACGTTTACCGGAATGTGGCTGGCGTTCCACTTCAATAACATCCATTTTTTGACCCAGCTCGATACCATCTTTTTTACGATGTTAGGAACTTCCTTGGTCATTGCCGGGGCGGCAAGTTTGAACAATTATATTGATCGTGATATCGATCCGTTCATGGAAAGAACGAAATCACGTCCAACCGTCACGGGTAAAATCAGCAGTGGAAAAGTCTTGGTCATGAGCTTTGCTTTTATTATTTTGGGAACGATTAGCCTTTTTATGACAACGTTTACTGCTGGAGTGCTGGGAATCATCGGCGTATTTAGCTATGTTGTTTTATATACACTCTGGACGAAAAGACGTTTTGTCAGCAATACGGTTGTAGGCAGCATTTCAGGAGCGATTCCGCCGTTAATCGGATGGACCGCTGTTGATCCCCATATGAATTTGATTGCCTTTATGTTATTTGTCGTTATGTTCATTTGGCAGCCCCCTCATTTTTATGCTTTGGCTATGAAGCGCTGCGAAGAATACCGTGCTGCCGGTATACCGATGCTTCCTGTTGTAAAGGGATTTGACGTAACGAAGCGTCATATTGTTTTGTGGGTTGCGGCCTTGTTGCCTCTGCCATTCTTCATGACGTCATTAGGTCATTTTTTTGTAATTTTTGCCACTATATTAAACTTGGGATGGTTAATTCTTGGCATTTATGGATATAAAATGAAAGACAGTTTGAAATGGGCACGTATCATGTTCATCTATTCCTTGAATTATTTAACGATTTTGTTTGTAACGATGGTGATTGTGACTGTCGTGTAAGACGAACTAAGGGGTTGGGAGTTCTTTCTTTTCACGAAGAAATCCAAATAGAGGACTAGTCAACTTGACTAGAATCCAATGAAAGAGGGGTATGATGAGGCTATGAAAGCAAGGCTAAAAAAATGGCGTCTGTTTGCTGTTTTAGCTGTTTTGGGGCTGATACTTTCCGGCTGTGGGGAGCCGTTTCTATCAGCTCTGGATCCAGCTGGCGAAGTTGCTCAAACGCAATTTGATTTGATGATTTTGAGCACTGCCATTATGGTATTGGTTATTTTAGTTGTTGTAGTGGTTTATGTAGTGGCCATTTTTCGCTTTCGAAGAAAAAAAGGGGATGAAGACAAAATTCCGAAGCAGGTGGAGGGGAGCCATAAACTCGAACTGCTTTGGACGATTATTCCGATCATTCTTCTTTTGATTTTGGCCGTGCCGACGGTTTCCGCTACTTTTAAATTGGCCGATAATAAAGATTTAAATGATAAGGATGGAAAAGGGAACCCAAAAGCGGTGGTCGTCAATGTGCGAGCCAATCTATATTGGTGGGAATTTGAGTACCCGAATCAAAAGATTATTACAAGCCAAGACTTGGTCGTTCCTACTGATGAAAAAGTGTATTTTCGCGTGAAAGCCAGCGACGTAAAGCATTCATTTTGGGTGCCGGCTGCTGGCGGAAAAATGGATGCGAATGTCGACAATGTCAATACGTTCTGGCTGGAGTTTGATGGTAAGAAAGCAAAAGAAGCAGGAAACCTCTTTTATGGAAAGTGTGCTGAACTTTGCGGACCTTCCCATGCTTTAATGGATTTCAAAGTGAAGGCTATTCCTAAGGATGAATTTAATCAATGGGTCAAAGATATGCAGGCAGCTAAAGTGACAACCCCTTCTGATCCAGTCGCTGCACAAGGTCAAGAGATTTTTAAACAAAAATGCCTCAGCTGTCACGCGGTCACGCCACAGGACAATCGGCCTGAGCAAGCCCGAACTGCTCCGAATCTCGCCAATTTTGGAGAGCGCTCTCGTATTGCCGGAGTCCTTGATCACAACAAAGAAGAGTTGAAAAATTGGATACGTGATCCCGAAAAATACAAACCCGGAAATAAAATGACGGGTGCGTATGGACAATTAACAGAAGATCAAATTGACAAGCTGGCGACATACTTAATGACGCTTAAAGTGCAAGATTAAATGGGTTATCAAAAAAGGAGGGTTAATCTTTGAGTACAATAGCTGCCAAGAAAAAAGGTTTCGGTGCTACTCTTTGGGATTATTTAACGACAGTGGATCATAAAAAGATTGCTATTCTATACTTGATTGCCGGCGGACTATTCTTTCTGATAGGTGGTGTAGAAGCCCTTCTCATCCGCATTCAACTTGCTGTGCCGAATAACGATTTCGTCAGTGCTGGAACATACAATCAAATATTTACTATGCACGGCACAACGATGATTTTCCTGGCTGCCATGCCGCTGTTATTTGCTTTTATGAATGCAGTGGTGCCGCTTCAAATTGGGGCTCGTGACGTGGCTTTCCCATTTCTCAACGCATTGGGATTTTGGCTGTTCTTTTTTGGAGGACTTTTTTTAAACCTATCGTGGTTTTTAGGAGGAACGCCTGATGCTGGATGGACTTCTTACGCTTCGCTTTCTCTTGCGTCAAAAGGCCATGGCATTGATTTCTATGTTCTTGGTTTGCAAGTATCAGGATTTGGTACATTGATTTCTGGAATAAACTTTCTTGCCACCATCATTAATATGCGGGCACCCGGAATGACCTACATGAGAATGCCGCTGTTTACATGGACTACGTTTGTTGCCTCTGCTCTAATATTATTCGCCTTTCCGCCTTTAACCGTGGGTATCTTTTTATTGATGTTTGACCGCTTGTTTGGAACTAATTTCTTTGATGTTGCAGGCGGTGGAAATACGATTATTTGGGAACATCTTTTTTGGATTTTCGGACATCCTGAAGTATATATTTTAATATTGCCGTCCTTTGGTATATTTTCAGAAATATTTGCCACTTTTTCGAGGAAACGGCTTTTTGGCTATTCGTCAATGGTATTTGCAGTCGTTTTAATCGGTTTCTTGGGGTTCATGGTGTGGGCTCACCACATGTTTACGGTTGGGCTGGGTCCGATTGCTAACGCGATTTTTGCCGTTGCCACTATGGCGATTGCTGTTCCGACAGGAATCAAAATATTTAACTGGCTTTTGACAATGTGGGGGGGAATATCCGTTTTTCGACTCCTATGTTGTATGCGATTGCATTTATTCCTTCATTTGTCATTGGCGGGGTTACAGGTGTTATGCAAGCCGCTGCACCGGCTGATTATCAATATCACGATTCCTACTTTATTGTCGCGCATTTTCATTATGTCATTGTCGGTGGCGTTGTATTTGCCTTGTTGGCCGCTGTTCACTTTTACTGGCCTAAAATATTTGGCAAAATGTTAAATGAGACTCTTGGAAAAATTACATTTGTTCTCTTTTTTATCGGTTTCCATCTTACTTTCTTTATTCAGCATTTCCTTGGTTTAATGGGAATGCCGCGCCGAGTATGGACATATTTGCCTAATCAGGGCTTTGATACCCCAAACTTGGTCAGCTCAATTGGGGCCGGTTTGATGGGAATTGCCGTTTTCATCTTACTGTTCAACATCATCGCTTCCACAGCCAAAGGAGAGAGAGTCGGCAATGATCCGTGGGGAGATGGACGGACAATTGAATGGGCCGTTTCTTCGCCGGCGCCATATTATAATTTTAAACAAACACCACTGATTCGTGGATTGGATGCTTATTGGCTGGAAAAAATGGAAGGGCGCAATGAACTGACGCCCGCTGAACCGATCGGTGATATTCATATGCCGAATTCATCCATACTTCCGTTCTTCATCGCTTTTGGTTTATTTGTTGCTTCTTTCGGCGTAATGTATCATGCTGATTCACCGTTGGGAATTCCAGTGTTGTTCGTTGGCTTGGCCATCACATTCGGTTCCATGTTGATCCGTTCCGTGAAGGACGATCATGGCTACCATATTCACAAAGAAGAATTGTTGGAAGATTCGGAAAAGGGGGTTAAGGCATAATGGAAGCGGAACAAAAGTTTACGCCGCAAACATGGCCCGAATTGCCTGAAAAAGCGACCATTGAAGGGAAAAATAAATTTCTTGGCTTTTGGTTGTTTCTTGGAGGCGAGACCGTCATGTTTGCCTCCCTTTTTGCAACATATATCGCTTTAAAAGATAAAGTTCCAAATCCTAATCAAGCGCATGCAAAAGAATTATTTGAATTGCCGCTCGTATTTACGATGACGATGCTTCTTTTAACAAGTTCCCTTACCAGCGTCTATGCCATTTACCATATGAGGAATTACAATTTTAAGCGCATGCAGGCTTGGCTGTTCATCACTGTACTTCTTGGAATAGGCTTCTTGGTAGCGGAAATTTATGAATTTAATCATTATGTTCATGAATTTCATCATACTTTTACCAGCAGTGCGTTCGGTTCGGCTTTTTATACATTGACCGGATTTCACGGAGCCCATGTTACTTTTGGATTGTTATGGATTTTGACATTAATGATTCGCAATGCGAAACGCGGCTTAACTCTTTACAATGCACCGAAATTTTATGTAGCCAGCTTGTATTGGCATTTTATTGACGTCGTGTGGGTGTTTATCTTTACTGTCGTATATTTGATGGGAAAGGTGGGATGAATGATGGCGGATCAACCTGTCAATCAAGAAAATTCAAGAATCGACTATAAGTTTCGAAGAAGAAGAAATGCGGAAGAAATGAGAATGCAGATTGTGTCCTTCACGCTGATGCTCTTTTTAACGCTGATAGCGTTTGTGGCCGTTGGGGCGGATTTATCGAAATGGTTTGTGCTGCCATTTGTCTTGCTGCTGGCCTGCATACAAGTGTTGTTTCAAATATATTATTTTATGCACATGAGTCATAAAGGCCATGAAGCTCCTTCACTATTTTTCTGGTCCGCAGTCTTCGTCGCATTTTTAACTGTATTGACGTTTGCGACGATTGTTTGGATCTAAAAAGTGAAAATGACGGATCAGAAATGACTAATTCATCCTGATGGTAGGACTTTGTATTGGCCTACTGTTTCACTCATCTTTTGATGGATGCGGTGTGGGAAAGATTGAAGAAACGAAAAGCCAGCCATAACGGTTGGCTTTTCGGCTCATTCGATAAAACGGTAAAACCATAACGCAAAGGCAGTGAAAAATCATAAACTTGTCAATTGTTGCATTGTTCCTGTTTGGCAGAGAAAGTATAATTATATTATGGGCAATTGACGGGAATGAGGGGATGAAGCAATGCCAATCACAATATTTGGGTTTCAAGCGTTGTGGAGCCCGTATTTTTTGATGGCCATACTTTTGATGACAGTCTTTTACCTTTTGCTGATGATCAAATGGAGAAATGTTTTTCCGAACAGTAAATCGTTGGCCAAAAAAGAATTATTGCATTTTATTCTGGCCATGGTGATTTTGTATGGTATTAAAGGCTCTCCCGTTGATTTAATGAGCCATATTATGTTTTCTTATCACATGGTTCAAATGGCCATTCTTTGCTTGGTTCTGCCTCCTATCCTCATAAAAGGAATTCCGGTATGGTTTTGGAAATACATAATTGAATTGCCAGTCATCAAGCCGATTTTTTCGTTATTGACAAAACCATTAATTGCAGCGATTGCTTTCAACGGGCTTTTTTCCTTCTACCATATTCCAGCTATTCTTGATAAGATTAACAAGAGCGGGATCTTTCATGGGCTTTTCACGGTTGTCTTATTTGGATTTGCCCTTTTTATGTGGTGGCCGCTGATGAATCATTTGCCCGCACATTCGAATTTGAGCGGATTACGCAAGGTCGGATATTTAATCGCTGATGCCGTACTTTTGACCCCTGCTTGCGGATTGATTATTTTTTCCGGCCATCCTCTATATAACACGTACAGCGATCCGTCTTCTTGGCTGCAATCGATGCAATTGTGCGTTCCGACCAATACTCTAAATGGTTTGGAACTTTCCGGCCCTGAGCTGTTTTCCAATTTGCCGGTAATCGAAGATCAACAGCTTGGTGGAGTGTTGATGAAAATTATACAAGAAGTTGTTTATGGTATTGTGCTGGCCCGAATTTTCTTTGATTGGTACCGAAAAGAACAGCTTGAAGCCGATCAAATTACGGAAGCTTCTCTTCGTGAGCACCAAACGAAATGGTAGCTTAAATGAAATACGCTCAATCGGAAAGGAGATTCCCAAGAAGGGAGTCTGTTCCTTTTTAAAAGGAGCCTTTCTTATAGAACCATAAAGAGTGCCCGGTTTAAAAAACATAACGGATGGAACGAAACATCATCCGGTTCCTTCCCCGAGTTTTGTCATAGTCCTAAATAGAAATGCGAATGGTTATGTACATAGTAAAATGGTTAAGAAGAGAGGAGAAAGGAAATGACGCTTCCTATTTTACCTACCATTAGCACATCTTGCATTGTCATAAGTGCCGTACTAATCGGTATCGGTTGGATTAAAATTGTACAAGGAAAAAGAGATACTCATCAAAAATTGATGACGGCAGCCGCCATTTTTGCGTTGACCTTTTTTATCATTTACTTAAGCAGAACTTTGTTTATTGGCAACACAGCTTTCGGCGGTCCCGCTAATGTGAAAGTTTACTATACGATTTTTTTGATTTTCCATATTTTCCTTGCGACAATCGGGGGGATTTTTGGAGCTGTTACCCTTTGGCTTGGCTACAAAAGCAAATTTGAAAAACATCGGAAAATAGGACCTGTTACGAGCATTATCTGGTTTTTCACAGCGATTACGGGGATTGCAGTGTATTTGCTGCTTTACGTATTTTACAAAGGCGGCGAAACAACTTCGATGCTAAAAGCGATCTTGGGGTATTGAGCATTATTTAGGTGCTGAAATCTAAAGAAGCGCAAAGCCGACTGAAGGTTGGCTTTGCGCTTTTTCTACACGGCGAAAGATTCAATCTCTTTTTTGACAGCGGAAAGAACGGATTCACATTCTTTTACCAAATATTCGGGATAATATTCGTCGTCACCATATTCTATCCCGTGCGGATAATAATGTTTTCCAAGAATGGGTGTCATTAACTGAATGACGGCATCATGAGCCCCCACATCGCCTTCCACAGCATATCCTTGGACGCGAAGATAATATACGCCTTCTTTTAATTCAAATTTGCGATCGTATGTGACACGATCATAATCCCACTGTCCCGCACGAATCAATCGATGTTCTTCCATAATTTCGTCCAAGCGGTTTAAATCTGCTTTGTATTTTTCTAAACCAACATTTTCAAATTTCATGGACAAATCCCCCCAAAAAAGATTTTTAAAGAAAATTTCGAAAAGTCCATCATCTTATTTTTATAATAGTCGAAAAAAATTCTGCTTGCAAATATATCCAAGACATTTATTCAATCCATCTTTTTTATTTTCTATCGAATAAAATATTTTATGAATGATTTTCTCTGCATTGAATGTGGAACAATAGACGTAGATTTTTCGAATGCGATCATGTATGATTCTAGTGATTAAAAGAATATCCGTAAATGTTTGGAACAAGCGAACGTCTCTTTAAAATGTTCTTTTCTGCACGACTGAGGACAACTAGTTCGGGATAATGATATTTGATTGTGACGAGTTTCAAAAGCAAAGTCTCACAAAAGCGAAAGTGGGATTTTCGATAGACGGCTTGGTTATGAAGGCTGGCATCCGAACAATTACTTGTTGCAAGCTTGAAAGAATTGGAAGGAGGGAAATGATTGCGAACGATTTTGAGAGTCCTTGTGGTTTTGAGCATCATTCTGGTGATGGGAGTTTACTTAAATCAATATGCTGAAAACTGGGGATTTTTACAGCCGCCGCTGCAACACAACTCTCTTAAATGGAAAGGAAACGAAGAGAAACGATCACAAGAAACACATGTGGCTGAAAAATTGCCGAAAGAAAGTTTAGCTTTTTTTATCGGAAAATCCGAACAGCAAGTCATTTCTAAATTTGGGAAACCGGTCCGCATCGATCCAACGCAATACGGGTATCATTGGTGGATTTATCAAAATCAAAATTCGTATATACAATTTGGCGTCGAACAAAATAAGGTGGTTGCTGTCTATGCTATTGGCCATGATGCAAACGTACAGCCGTTTAAAATTGGACAACGGATCGACGATATTTTTCGAACCTATTCCATGAATCCTGAAATCGTGATTAAAACTAGTGCGGGGAATTATCGATTTGAACTGTCGGAAGAGGATTTAAACCTTCAGCCGTTAGTAAAAATGGGGGGGATTTACGTTCAATTGTATTTGGATAAATTTTCAGGGACCCTATCCAGTGTACGTTTTGTCAATGAAGAAATTTTGCTTCGCCAAAAACCGTATGAGCTGATATACCAAGGAGAACTTCCTGAATGGCCGAATCCGACGGCTGGTCAATGGAACATGATCGAAAAAGGTGAGCAACGACAGATTTTTGATATAACGAATATGATACGAAAAGAGTTTCATTTAGAGCCGCTGAAGTGGGATGAAAAAACGGCAAATGTCGCGTTCGGGCACAGTAAAGAAATGAGCGATAAAAATTATTTTTCGCATGATTCACCGTCACAAGGAGATCTAGCGACGCGTTTAAAAGCAGCAGGGATTCCTTATCGGATGGCGGGTGAAAATATTGCAGCCCATTACGTTGACGGTCCTGCAGCCGTACAAGGATGGCTGAATTCGGAAGGCCATCGGAAAGCACTTCTGGAGAAAAATTATTCGCACTTAGGAGTCGGGGTTTACAAAACTTACTATACACAGGATTTTATTCAAAAAGAAAAATGGTAGAGGAAGTATATTGCAAACTTCCTCTTTTTCTTTCCCATTCATGATTCCCTAATTAAAACGCTTTCGTTTTATTGAATCTTGACGATAAAAAATGTCCCAGTAGCGTGGGCAATTTTTTTTCTATTGTCCAGATAGACTTCCCCTTCTACTACAATCGTTTTTGTGCCTTTATGTATTACGTTTGCAACGGCGGTAAGGCTATCTCCCTTCCCTGGGGCGATATAATGAATGTTTAAGTTGGAAGTGACCGCTCCATGACCATCAGGGGCAACATGGCTTGCTATTGTTCCCATCACGCTGTCCAAAAGAGTTGCCGTAATCCCCCCGTGAACGATACCTAAATGATTATGAATAATTTCAGAAATAGGTATCGTAATTTCGCAATTGGAATCGGTTACGTTTTTTTGTATTCCAAGCAATCTTCCTAAATAAGGTTCATCGGAACCGATATAATTCTCATATCTTTCCAACAGCTCTTTAAGAATGTTTTTTTCTTTTTCGTTTGTTTTCTCTATTACTTGTTGAAATAACTGGAACAATGATTCTTTCATTTTGAGCGATCCCCCCTGAAAAAGTTTTACTGTTGTTTTTCTATCTTATCACGAGATAGAAATCTTGAGAATCACTCTTTTAAGTGAAAATCATACGATGTAGTAAATGGGAAAAACAGGAGGTGATGGGTCCTTGGGCCAAAAGCAGCTGCATCCTCAAGTATTGAAATTTAAAGAATTTGTCAAAGCGCACCCGAAAATTATTCAGGAAGTCAACAATAAGGATAAAACCCTCCAAGAATTTTTTGAGGAATGGTATCTGCTCGGGGAAGAAGATCCTCTCTGGGACAAATATAAAGAGAAGGCTGCTGAGCGTTCGGAATCGGAAAAGCAAAAAAGTTCCAAGTGGACGGAAACGATTTTTACATCGCTGAAAAAAATAGATCCCAATCAGCTTCAGGAGCATCTCTATCATATGAATCAGGCCATTGGTGCGCTTCAAAATTTGTTGGCGCAGTTTCAAACTAATTCTTCTGCAACCCCATCTCCAAAACAATCTCCCAACAGACCGGAACAATCTTTCTTCGGTTTTCGAAAAGACTAGAAGAAAAAGGAGGGAACGTTTGTGAGAAAAGAAATAGCTGATTATATTTATTCCAGAAGTGAATTGAGGCAATTCTTGAGGGAACAACCCCAATGGTACAGAATTTTAAGCCGCAGACCTGAGGATTTAGAAAAATTTGAGATTCAATCGCTTCATTATTTTAAAAGGACGATCCCTCATAAAATGGAAAAATTTTCAAACGGCATTCAAATAGCAAAGATGATGATGGGCATGCTGCCATCCATCCAGAATAATGGAAACCAAGAACCGGCGGAGTGATAACGGTTCTTTTTATTTGGATCGTTCAAATGTCTAGAAGTGAATGGAATTTCATTCTTTATTTTAATGATTTTGCTGGTTCCTGCCTGCTGTCGTCATACACCAAAATGAAATGATGGAGTTTTTAACGAGACGTTTACTTGGTAAGAGAAAACAACAGCGGAAAAGCTTTTCAACTTTTTTGTATAAATGAAGATCGCTGGTAAAAACTATAAAAAAAGCACTCATTATGATCATCGATGCCATTTTGATTGGAAAAGAAGGGAAGAGAATAGACGGTTAAAGCTTTGTCAGGGGAAATAAAGGAATCTTCTCTTGCACTGAATGATTGTTTTCCGTTGTCCGATAAAGAGAGTAAATTTGTTTACATTCAGTCACTTTGAAGACAAACGAACAGCTCGACGGCTGAAGATACAGTTGTCATCTTGACTTGAATCAAACTTAAATTGGACCATTTCGTTTTTCGTGTTGAAAAAGCTCTTCAACGGTTTTCTTTATCGATCTTCCTTAATGCAACCAATGTCCAGGGGATGAAAAGTGCCATAAAATTGCGAGTCTATGTTAACGAATTCAATATCTAGGAGGGAGGAAGTACAGGAAGTGTTTTTGCGAATGCAAAATCCATATAGTTCCTCCATACGTTGTGGACCACTGCAAACTCAAGCGGAGGGATCCTGTACGATTCTTATGAAGAAAATCGTTTTCATTTGCTTCATTTTCATTCTTGCTTCTTGCCAGCAAAATCCCGATGTTTCGAAAACACATTCGTTAGAACAGTCGGCAAAGGCCGCCGGACAAAAGAATCCTTCTCTGTTTGTTGTCCGCCATGTCGTACGATCAAATGATCTTTATGTGGAATGCTTTGCTCCTGATATTACTTTTATGACAAAATCTAATCAAAAAAAGCGGGGGAAAGCTGTTGTTTCCATCGATGGCGTTCGCTACGGAGAATACAGAACTGCCGCTTTTATCATCGAATCTCTTCCTAGCGGCACACATTTAATCAATATCGAAATAAAGGATACTAACAATCATCCTTTAGGATTAAGAAAGCAATTTTATGTGACCGTGCCTTGATTCTTTCCTTCCATCCAAAAAACGTGATAAAATGAAGGCACGGAGGTGAGCTGTATTGCTTGCTGCAACATTAGAAACGATTGAAATAATAGAAGAAGCCGAGAAATTGGCTGAGATGATTGTTCAATCTGATATCGCCGAACAATATCGAAAGTGTTACGATCGACTATATACAACTCCATCTACTAAAGAAAAAATCAACCGCTTTTCCAGGTTGAAAGAACGATATGAAGAAGTACAGCGCTTTGGCCGCTATCATCCTGATTATGCGGATGTGATGAAAAATATCCGTGAAGCGAAAAGAGAAATGGATCTGGATGAAAATGTCGCAAATTTTCGGAAAGCGGAAAATGCATTGCAACAATTATTGGATGAGGTCAGCCTGTTGATTGCTCATTCCGTGTCACCGCATATTAAAGTACCGGTTGGTAACCCCTTTTTCGAGAAATCATCTGGTTGCGGGTGCGGTTCAGGAGGAGCTTGCAGCTGCTCTGCGTAAATTTCATACTTTCAAAAAAGCAAAGCAACAAACGCGTGCTTTGCTTTTTGAATCCCTTAAACAGGCGCCCAGAACATTGATTGCAGTAAAAAACTATGATAGACTGAATGTGAATATTCTGAAAAATGAGGAGATGCTATGTTTACAGCAAGACAAGCGATGATCGTTTGGCTCTATAGTTTAAAACAAGCCAAGACGTTAAGAAGATATGGGAATGTCCATTATGTCTCAAAAAAAATGAAGTATGCGGTTGTGTACTGCAACCAAGATGAAATAGAAGACTGCATGAAAAAAATATCCACATTACCCTTTGTCAAAAAAGTAGAGCCTTCCTTTAAACCTTTTTTAAAAACGGAATTTGAAAACTCAAAACCGGATAAAGCAAAAGAATATGATTATAAGATAGGCTTTTAAAGGGAAAAAAGGGGAAGTCCTCCCCTTTTTTAATTCATCGATCCGTTTTTTGCAGCATTCGCTGCAGAGAAAAAATTCCAAGATACATAGAAGCCTTTTGAACGAGGTCTTTCTTGGTTTCCTGTTTCCATTTTTTATTGAAGAGGCGGAATATAGCGATTCATCCGCAAAATGCCGATAAGATATTGATAAAACAGTTCTTTTTCGGCAAAAAATGTGGACGGTTTTACATCTAACTCAATGATTTCCTTCCCAAGCGAGGTCGCCGCACTTTTAAAATCATTCCATCGTTGAGAAGATTTATGACTAGGATGAGGAATGCCTTCTCTGCAAATATACAAAGGCTGAAACTCGCCTCGTTCTGTTGGATTCAATACGACGACAAGGGACGTTGCGGGACGGTCATCAATGTTCGTGTGGAAAGCCATTAAATGAGCTAAGCGGTGCTGATTGGATTTCGCAATTTCAATTAATTCATATAGATCGGAATAGCCTTCTCCTAGTTCAATAAATCGTTGAATCATCTTCATCCTCCGTTCTCGTTGTCATTCTCTTTCATTGTAGCGCGACTGCTTCTAGAGCTCAACATGACAATCTGAGGAGAAACGATGAATCTAAAAAAAGAAAAAAAGAGAAAAGGAGAAAAGCGCGGAGATTTCAAGAAAAGCGGACAATTTGCTAGTTTTAGGAATTTGAAAAATATTTGTTGAAAACGTCCATCAAGAATACTATGAGCGCTTATCGACGGCAGAATGTTAACAGAAAAAAACCTGCAGGATTTCCTGCAGGGCCCTTCTAATTCCTAGTAAAAGGATAGAAGGTAAAGGGAGAGGAGAAACCGGAGGAAGAACTTATGGGGAAACGTAAGTCTTCTCCGCGGTTGACAACAACACCTTCCTTTTTGGTGCTGTCACTTTTATTGTTCCCGTTTTCTTTCGATTTATACGTAAAGAATGGAAAGCATCTGCCATAAGAAACAATGAGAATGATGATGAAAACGCTTCCTAGTGGCGATGATGATCAAATTATGTTACCATGAGAAAGAATTTTTATAACAATGGTGAGTAAACATGCGAGTTATTTCTGGAATTTGTAAAGGAAAACAATTGAAAGCTGTTCCCGGAAAATCGACTCGACCGACTACCGATAAGGTAAAAGAAGCGATTTTTAATATGGTAGGACCATATTTTTCCGGAGGTATTGGTCTAGATTTGTTTGCAGGGAGCGGCGGGTTAGGCATAGAAGCCTTAAGTCGGGGATTCGAAAAAATGATTTTTGTCGATAAAGATTCAAAAGCGATTCAGACTATCCATGCCAATATCGACTTTTGTGGTTTTCGGGAACAAAGCGAAGTATATCGAAATGACTCTTTTCGAGCTTTGCAAGTTCTAAAGAAAAGGGGAATCCGATTCGATGGTGTGTTTTTGGATCCACCTTACAGAAAACAAAAATTGGAGGAGCTTTTGAGTATTTTTAATAATGGATACATAAAAGAAAATGGCTTTATCGTTTGTGAACACAGTAAAGAAGTCACGCTCCCTGCCCGATCAGGAAATCTTCGGCAATGGAAACATGAGACTTATGGAATCATTGGGGTCACCATTTATCGAATGACAGAGGACACAGAAGAAAAGGGGGATTAGACATGACTAGGATTGCCGTATGTCCAGGGAGTTTTGATCCGATTACAAACGGTCATCTGGATATCATTCAAAGAGGAGCGAAAGTATTCGATAAGGTATATGTAGCGGTACTTCACAATTTTGCAAAAAAACCGTTGTTTACAGTGGAAGAGAGGATGGAATTGATCCGTAAAGTGATAAAACATATACCGAATGTGGAAATTGATTCTTTCCATGGTTTGCTTGTAGATTATGCCAAAAGCGTCAATGCCAATGTCATTCTAAGAGGCCTCCGAGCTGTTTCTGATTTTGAATATGAGATGCAAATCACCTCGATGAACAAATTTCTCGATGAAAATATTGAGACTTTTTTTATGATGACAAACAACCAATACTCCTTTTTGAGTTCCAGCATTATTAAAGAAGCAGCAGAATATAATGCTGAAATTTCGGCTCTTGTTCCAAAAGAGGTAGAGAAGGCGTTAAAGGAGAAATTCAAAAAATTGCACAACGGTCAAAAGTAGCGAACAAAACCAGCCATTGTGGAAGGGATATTCCTCCGTAATGGCTGGCTTTGCCTTAACGTATTCGTTCAGGAAAAGAACGGCGAGCGTAGAGAAATAAATAGACCACTAGTGCGCAAATGGTGATGAAGGGGCCGTTGTTTTCAAACCAGTGAAGCAATGTTATGGACTGACTTCCGCTTTTGAAAACCGGAAGGGAATGAAGGGTTTCTCCGTTTTTGAAAAAGTGCTCGTATAAAAGCGGCCATAGCAAAAAAGCAATCGTAGAAGCGTAAATGCCGTGAAGCAAACGAGCAAAGAAAAAGGGTTTAAAGCGTATATCCGTTTGCGCCAAGATGCTCGCCACTTGTGCTTGAACACTAAATCCGTTAAAGGCCAGAATAAAGCTGACAAGGACTGCTTGTTCAATCGTCGGTACGTGGGGGACTTGGCTGATCATTTGGCTGCCAAGCGTAATTTCAAACAATCCTGATATAAAAGGGATGCTTAAGCTTGCAGAAAGCCCGAACAGGGAAAAAATGGCTTGAACGATTTGACTGACAAAAGACGTAATATGTAGAAGGTACAATAGCTTATTGACGACGGAAAATAAAATAATAAATCCGCCGATCATCAAAAGAGTTTGAATGGATGACATAACGGAATCTCCCAATAGTTTTCCGATCGGTCTGTTTTCTTTTATTCTTGTTTCATGCAAGGCGTGAAACGCTGCTTTTAAGAGAGAGGTTTGCTTATTCTTTGTTCTTTTTTCTCTCCGGTCTTCTCCGTAAAATCTCATGGTTAAACCAACAAGAAAATTCCCGCAATAGTGAGAGAGAGCTAGAATGACGCCGAGATGGGGATTATAAAAAAATCCTATTGAAACGGCTCCAAAAATAAATAACGGGTTAGAAGAATTCGTGAAAGACACTAACCTTTCTGCTTCATTTCGAGTCAGCTGTCCTTCCTGGCGCAACCTGGCTGTCAGTTTTGCCCCTGCCGGAAATCCGGATGCAATTCCCATCGCCCAGACAAATCCACCGGCACCTGGTACGCGGAACAAAGGGCGCATTAATGGCTCTAGCAAGACACCGATAAATTTGACCACTCCAAAGCCGATCAACATTTCACATATGATAAAAAATGGAAGCAGGGAAGGAAATACTACCTCCCACCACATATTTAATCCTCTAATGGATGCTTCAAACGCCTCTTCTGGAAACATAATCAAAGAAAACGTAAAGATGGTCGCCATTAGCGCTAAAACAGCCGTTTTTAATTTGGAAGGGGTCAAGTTCTGTACCTCCTATCTGAAGTTTCGCTCTTAAATGGCAGGGAAAGGTAAAAAGATAGGGAAAAAGATGACTGCCGTGAAATTCTTGTCCTGATAATTCAATATACTCATACGTTTTTGAAATAGACCATATGATAACAAATGAGTTGAGCCGAAAAAGAAATACCGGAAATGTGGAAGCTGATAGAAAAGGAGGTCGGAGAAGTTTTGGCAAAACCTAAGATCGGTCTTGCTCTCGGATCCGGGGGAGCAAAGGGATTTGCCCACGTGGGGGTATTAAAAGCATTTCAAGAGGCTTCCGTTCCAATAGATATGATTGCAGGCAGCAGTATGGGTGCTCTTGTCGCGAGTTTTTATGGTGCGGGCCACAGTATGGAGCAATTAAGCAAGTTTTCCTTAGCGTTTCGGAAAAAGTTCTTTTTAGATTTTACTGTCCCTAAAATGGGATTGATTGCGGGCAATCGAATCAAAGACATGATTCGTTTATTGACTCATGGCAAAAATATTGAAGACTTAATGTTGCCCGTTGCGATTGTCGCCACGGATCTGAAGCAAGCAGAAAAAGTGGTATTCACGAAAGGTCCTGTAGCGGATGCCGTAAGGGCGAGCATTTCCATTCCCGGAATCTTTGTCCCAGAAAAATGGAACGGTAAACTATTGGTAGACGGTGGGGTGGTCGATCGTGTCCCTGTTTCGGTAGTAAAGGAAATGGGGGCGGATATTATCATCGGGGTTGATGTGTCGGGAGTGAAAAAAGGGACGGATATTTCGACGATTTATGACGTCATCATTCAGAGCATCGACATTTTACAGCTAGAAGCGATGGAAAATCGTACGGTAGAATCACATCTCATGATCAAACCACCAGTAGAAAAATTCAATTCGCGAAGTTTTACCAATATCCAAGAAATTATTCAAGCAGGTGAAAATGAAGCCCGCAAAAAGATTCCTGAAATTTTAACTATTATAGACGACTGGAAGGAGAACCGAGGGTGAAACGAACTAAAAAGTCATACTTTTTTTTATTTATAACAGGATTATGTTTAGCTGCAGTGCTATTTTTCCCTCTTCCTTTTTATATTACGGAGCCGGGAATCGCCCATGAACTGGATTCGGTCATCAAGGTCGAAGGCGGGACAAAGGAAAAAGGAGAACTGATGCTGACTACAGTGAAGATTGTAAAAGCCACTCTTCCGACTTATTTGTTGGCTTCTATTCGCAAGTATGAAGACATTATCCCGGAAAAAGAATTGTTTGGCGATGAGGAAACAGATGAAGAATACAATGTCCGCCAACTATATGATATGAACAGCTCAAAAAATAATGCGATCATGGCCGCTTTCCATAAAATCAAACGGCCGTATCGTACTGACTTTAAAGGAGTGTATGTGTTGGATGTATTTCCTGACATGCCTGCAGAAAAGGTATTAAAGCCAGGAGATAGGATTATTGCGGTAGACGGCAGGAATTTAGTTTCATCCTCGCAATTTATGAAATATGTCCAATCTAAACCACCGGGTACACAGTTGAAAGTCACTTTTGTTCGCAAAGAAAAACAAATCACAAAACCGATCAGTACAATGAAATTCCCTATGCAGAAACATAAAACTGGCATTGGAATAGGATAAATGGACGATATAAAAGTAACCACTCATCCTAAAGTGACGATCAACACGAAAAACATTGGCGGACCATCTGCAGGACTCATGTTCAGTTTGGAAATCTATAATCAGTTAGTGAAACAAGATATTACAAAAGGATATAAAATTGCTGGTACAGGGACCATTTCTCCGGACGGAACCGTTGGTCGAATTGGAGGAATTGCTTATAAAGTAGTGGCCGCTGATAAAGCTGGAGCGGATATCTTTTTCGCTCCTAATGATCCAATCCCGAAAGAATGGAAGAAGAAGCACCCGGAAATACAAACGAATTATCAAGAAGCGGTAAAGGCGGCAAAAGATACGAAAACGAATATGAAAATTGTTCCCGTCAAAACATTGGATGATGCCCTTGATTATTTGCAGAAACTAAAACCAAAGGAATGATGAGATACGAAAAAATGGAACGAGAACCGGGATGCCTTATCGTTTTGGATCAGGGCCAAAAACAAACCCTCCAAACGAAAAAAGGAAACCTGTTTTTCATTCCATCTTCCGTGTGTCTCTTCATTTCTGGTGAAGATATAACCAATTAAGGGATGATGACCGGGGAAAAGAGAAGATCGCTGTTAAGCAGCGCTGAACGTTTGTTTGAAGGCAATCCCATTGCGAAAATATTAGTCGCTTTTATATCAGCTGTCAGCAGATTCCGATAAGCGGACGCCTTGGCGATCAATGGAATCTGTAATGTTTTTTTTACATTTCTTAAATATTCCCGCCCTTTTGATGTCATCCCTAGCACTCTGATATAGGAAGGATAGTCTGATTCAGCCGCCATCTGTTCTTTTGAAGCATGAGTTAAAATATGTACGCACATTCGTTGCAGGCGTGTCCATGTATATCGCTTTGTTTTGACGGATTCCATAAACTGCTGAAAAGAAGTGGATTGATGGGCCGCCTCGATCAGCCGATATTCAATTCCTTCTTCCACTTCGTAGATCGACTGCAGTTCTTCCGGCTTGGCAGAAAGCAATTGATATTGCAAATAAGGCCAATACAATTCCCAATGATGGAGAACTCCGAAAGTGGATAGATATTTTTTTAATTCGGTAAAGGTCGCGTTCGGAACATAGGGTTTTACACCGTCTAACCGAACACCATTTGGATGAAAAATAGAATGGCGAATCCCGGTAGCGCTTGCTATCGACTTGTTCGGTTGTTTATCGTGGTATCCGGCTCCTTGGCGAGGGATTGTATACGCTTTCATGTCCGGTGACAGTCGATTCTTTGCTTTGATGTATTGAAGGCCCAAAATATTATTGGGCTTGGACGTATCTAAAAGAGAAACGTCTTTTAAAACATTTTTCATGGCCAGTGATTGAGCCTTTGGGTAGCTTATGCCCGTTTTGATCCATTTTTGTACTTCGTTTTGAATCTGTTCATTTTGTTCTTCCAACAAGTTGGCCGTTTTTTCAAACGTTTTGATATCCCCTGATTCGCTTCCAAAACAAAAACTGTCCACACCGAGCTCGTGTAAAAGAGCAATGGCTCCGAAAGCAAAGGTTTCGGCCTTCTGAGTGGCAAAATAATAAGGGAGCTCCACGACAAGGTCAACTCCGGAATGCAGGGCCATTTTTGCCCTCGCCCATTTGGAAAGGAGTGCCGGTTCCCCTCTTTGCAAAAAATGGCCGCTCATCACGGCGATCAGCACTTCAGCGCCTGTTATTCGTTTCGTTTGCAAAATATGATGCAGGTGGCCGTTATGAAAAGGATTATATTCAACCACAATTCCAGCACTTTTCATGTTTTCTCATCCTTTGAAAGCAAATTGTTATTTTCATTCTAGCGGGGAAGGATGGATGGATCAACAAAAAGAAGATAATAGATGAAAAAGTGGTATACTAAGAATAGTTTTCTTTATCCTGTAAAGAAAAAAAGTTGACAATCATATAAGGGGAATATATAATTATTTCTGTTGCCTTGAGGTGATTTTTTTGAAGTGGTCCATTGCACAATTGCGAAAAAATCGTGATGACTTTATCATTGACGAGACGGTAGAGATACCGGAATTAAAACAAATGGATGAACAAATCCGCGATCTTTCCCCCGTACATATTACGGGAAGAGCTGATATAAGTTCAGAAAAAGTGACATTTCATCTTCATATCACGGGTCAATTTATTCTTCCGTGCGCTCGGACGTTGGAGGATGTACCGTACCCGTTTGTGATCGATTCAACCGAGATATACGTTTTGAAAGAATGGCCCGGACAGGATTGGGAAGATGAAGATGTCCATAAGGTTCAAGGGGATACGCTGGATTTGTTGCCTGTCATAAAGGAAATGTTATTGGCAGAAGTGCCATTGCAAGTGATTAGTGAAGATGCGAAGAAGAAAGAACTTCCATCAGGAAAAGATTGGAAGCTGTTGACGGAGGATCAACTTCTTCAAGAAGAGAGCGAAAAAATAGATCCACGTTTGGCAAAGCTGGCTGATCTTTTTGCTGATGACAAATAAACCGAGAAGAACCAGCTTATTCTGGCCTTCATAGATTATAGCTCTCTGTAAGGAGGTGGGAAAAATGGCAGTACCTTTTAGAAGAACATCTAAAACAAGAAAAAACAAACGTCGTACTCATTATAAATTGCAAGTACCAGGAATGGTAGAATGCCCAAACTGCGGTGAAATGAAACTTGCTCACCGTGTATGTCCATCATGCGGAACTTACAAAGGAAAAGAAGTTGTGAATAAATAATCTTCAAAAAACGCGAAGGAAGTTTATCCTTCGCGTTTTTTGCATGGCTGCAAAGAGAGCTCTATGATCCGTTAATGACTGGTTCGCTTTCAACCAAAATGTTCTCAGTGATAAAGGTTTTGGAAGGATGTGGAATAAAAATCCTGACCTCCTTTACTCTTTGACGTGTTCAGGGGGTGACTTAGCTTTTGAAATCATGCTAAATTACTTCCCGGTTGTTTAAACAAAAAACAGATTAAAAATGTGCAGGTCTTATCTTTTCAAAATAAAAAAGAAATTTGAACGTGAAACAGTCTATCACTTCTACTACCAACATATGTATTACTATAAAGCGGAACTACTACCGGCTTTTTACGAAGGAAAAACTTTTAGAGCCGGTTTTGCGGTTTTTAAGGTTCTATAAACTGATAGTGGGGGGATAGACTTGTCTGCAATGCGTCAAGATGCATGGACTCAAGATGAAGATGTTTTGTTGGCGGAGGTGGTATTGCGGCATATTCGTGACGGAAGCACGCAATTAAAGGCTTTTGAAGAAGTTGGCAAAAAGCTTTCCAGAACAGCCGCTGCTTGTGGCTTTCGTTGGAACTCTTATGTAAGGAAACAATATCAATCGGGAATCGAACTGGCCAAAAAACAACGAAAACAAGTAAAAAAAGAATTTTTGCAAGAAAATGAGGCAGGCACCGATTCTTTAGAAAATTCTAATTTAAAAAGCAATGATACACAAACGGCTGACGAAATCATTGTTTATTTGACCGAAAAGCTAAAGAAGGCTGACCAATATGATCAGGTTGTAAAAGAAAAACAATTGCTAGGAAGGGAAATAGAGGCATTGACGGCGCAATTGAATGAAGAAAAAAAACAATTCGAACAGCTGAAAACAAAATATGATCAATTAGAAGAGGATTATCGTTCGCTTCTGTATATTATGGAAAGAGCAAGGAAATTAGCGGTAGATGAAAGAAATTAAACGTCGAAATGAAAAAAGGACGGATCAACCGGGAAACACTTGATCCGTCTTTCTTTTCATCAGCTTATTTTTTTTGTGCTGATGGAATCGGGTATCCAGACAAGGCGGGAAGAGTCTTCAGATAATGATTGGAACCCCATTCTGACCCAAAAATCTTGTGATTTTACACGAGGTCTTGTCACAATCGGCAAATTGAAATGTTTGGCATAGTCCACAAGCATTCGTCCATACCCTTTAAATTGGTATTGTGGAAGCACTTCTAATTTCCAAATTTCCAAATGCTTATCATATTCTTGAATGGCGCCATCCAAGTGGCCGTCTTTCACATATAAGCACATGCGTGCAACCAATTTGTCTCCAAAGTAGATTCCGTAAAAAGGAGAAGCCGCTGCGTCTTCTACTAAGGAATATTCCAATTCTTCCAGCATGGAAAGTTCTTGAAGCCCGTATTCCTTAAATTGAGTGAATTCCTCTAATGTTTTGAAATTTACTTTTAAGTTTTCCACTTTTATTGTCATAGGCGAAAACCCCCTTGTTTATTGAAGGATGATCCATCTATACAGGTGAAAAAAGCGATATGGGATATTTTGAGTTTATTTTCTTAATTTTATTATATATGATTCGGTTGAAATAAGTAAACGTTTTCTCATCTGCGATCCGGGATGGCCATCTCGCCAAGGAAAATGGTTATCAAAGAGTTGGCATTCTGATAAAATGTGTATGAAGTGAAGAAAAGATGATATTGGTTGATGAAATCAGACTTTGGAAAAGTTTTAAATGAACGAAATAAAAGAGCATGAAAGCAGAGAGGACTGCAGACAAGGGGAATGGATGATGAGCATAAAAAGTGAAATGAAAATTGGTGTCATCGGCGGCGGTTCTATCGGGTTATATTATGCTGCCAATCTATCAAAATGGTTTCCGGTAACCCTTTATACAAGAACATCCAGACAAAGCAAAGCCATTCAAGAAAATGGAATTGCCTTAAGAGAAAATGGTCGTGAGAAAAGAGCGATCGTACGGGTCAAACAATTGACCGAGGCGGATTCGATTGACGAGGATCTCTTATTAGTTGCTGTGAAACAATATCATTTACAAGGGATGGTCCCGTTTTTCCAACAATTGTCCCCAGATGTCTCGCTATTGTTTTTGCAAAATGGGATGGGGCATCTTTTTCTTTTGGAACAGCTTCCTCAAAAAAATGTCTATTTAGGAACCGTCGAACACGGTGTTTTGAAAGAACAAGATACTATCGTCCAAGTAAGGGGAAGGGGAATGACCAATGTGTCGGTTTATCGGGGATCCCGGCAACTTCTTGAGCAATTCGTGTCGCAGACAAATGGATCGTTCCCTTTCCAATTTCATCAAAATTATCAAAACATGATGATGGCAAAACTATTGGCTAATGCCATGATTAACCCGCTGACAGCTGTTTTGAAAGTTCCGAATGGGGAATTGATCAAAAATCCGTATTATCATCAGCTGTTAACGGCCATGTTTACGGAACTGGTGTCCGTGTTTCCAAAATATAAATCCGATGCCACATTCAACAAAGTGTTGGAAATTATTCAAAAGACGGCGGAAAACCGTTCATCTATGTTGACGGATTTAGAGAATGGGAGAAAAACAGAAATCGATGCCATTTTAGGATATGTGTTGAAGATAGCTGAACAAGAACAAATCAGCACTCCTATGATTCAAACCGTTTATTGGATGATAAAAGGGCTTGAGAATCATTTGGGCCTCGATCAATGATTAAGGATCCTTTCCAAATTTGCTATAAACGTGGTATTTGAAAACGATATGCCTGAAGAAGGAGAGTACATATATATGAAACTGGAAAACATTCAAATTCCAGCGATCAACTTATTTGCTTCATCTTACTTAAAACAAGAAAAACCGGTTGTGGATTTTTTTCATTATCGTTTATCTGATCCTTATGTTTTTGAAAAAAGACTAAGAGAACTTGAAAACCGGACTTTTTTGCGATATGAATTAGCCAGTTGTCTGGAAAAATATATGGAAGATTTTTTACATATTCCCGCTGTTCAGCGATCCATTCACAAGTTGAAGCTCCCACATTCGGCGGTGGTTTTGGGCGGACAGCAAGCGGGGCTAATGACAGGTCCTCTTTATACCATTCATAAAATCATTTCGGTTATTCGCTTTGCCGGTCTGCAGGAGGAAAAGCTAGGCGTACCAATAGTGCCTGTTTTTTGGATTGCTGGAGAAGATCACGATTTCTTGGAAGTGAACCATCTCTATGTGCAAAAAGGAACGAAAATGGAAAAGTTCTCTTATACGGAAAGCGTTTTAGGAAAAAAGATGGTCTCTGATATTTGCTTTAATAAAGCATTGATGCAAAAGTGGGTCGAAGAGATTATACGGCAGTTCGGAGAGACAGAGCATACTAACGGTCTGCTTGACTTGCTTCGGGAAGCCATTGAATGTTCAGAAACCATTACTGATTTTTTTCGCTACCTGATCGCCCGATTATTTTGCCATTACGGTCTTTTATTGATCGATTCAGCGTTTGAGCCGCTGCGCAAACTGGAAACCCCTTATTTTCGAAATATGATCCTCGAGAATAAGAGTATTACGGAAAAAGTGTTAGAGCAGCAATCGATAATTCGTCAAGCTGGATTTTCCAATATGATCGAATTGAGTGAGGAAGCGGCAAACCTTTTTCTATACGAATGTGGAGAACGAATTTTGCTTGAATACAATAAAGAGAAAGAACGTTTTACAGGTAAAAATGGCGAAATCGAATTGGAAATTGAACATTTGCTTGATCGACTGAAAACAGCTCCGCAATGTTTTAGCAATAATGTGGTCACGAGACCGATCATGCAAGAACAGTTGTTTCCAACGCTGGCATTTATAGCGGGGCCCGGTGAAATCGCTTATTGGGCTGAATTAAAACAAGCTTTTGAGTTTTTGGATATGAAAGTGCCGCCAATCCTTCCGCGTCTGAATATCACTCTTTTGGAAAGAAGTGTGGCAAGAGATCTTGAAGTGCTGGGAATAGATGTCAAAACAGCTATAGAATCGGGCATTTCCAGCGAAAAGAATCAATATTGGGATACTGTTCGAGACGATACTTTCCACGATTTGATCGAGACGACGAAAGAGGATTTAATGAAGCATTATGAAAAAATAAAAGACAGAGCACACAAAATGAATTTAGGCCCCCTTTCTCTTATAGAAAAAAATCTTGAATTTCATTTTCGACAGCTGGATTATCTTAAGAAAAAAACCGACCAAAACCTTATGGTCAAACATCAAGCCATTCTCCAAAAGTACGATCGCATCGAAAACAGCCTTCACCCGAACGGCGGTCCTCAAGAAAGAGTGTGGAACCTCTTTTATTTTATGAACCAATACGGTGTTTCCTTTATTCACGATCTAATGGAATTGCCGTTCACGTTTGACGGCACCCATCAACTAGTCAAAATTTAGATGCTTACAACGACCGGCTTTGGCCGGTTTTTTTTATTTTGTATGGAGCGGCCAAAACTGTCGATTCTTCGGAATAAAGAAGCGCCGCGCTTTTGGTTGAAAAGCAAGCGAAACTTATTTAGAATGTCATTTCGTTTTCTTCATGAAGCGGAGAGGATAAGTGTGAAGTGAGTATAGTGAAACGAGTGAACGAGTTATTTTCATAGACAAGAATATAAATTGGTGATTAATTTTTTTTCAAAAAGAGGAAATCTTTAATGTTTAAAGAAATAATTAGATGTGGAGAAAAGTGGGGGAATGTGGTACAGTTAGGTTAGAAAGTGGGGGCTCAGTGATGTTTATGGGGGAATACCGGCATAGCATTGATGCAAAAGGAAGATTGATCATCCCCGCTAAATTCAGGGAAGACCTTGGTGAAACGTTTGTTTTGACCAGAGGATTGGATCAATGTTTGTTTGGCTATCCCCTTCAAGAATGGAAAATATTAGAAGAAAAATTAAAAGCATTGCCCCTTACCAAAAAAGACGCACGAAGCTTCACGAGATTTTTCTTTTCGGGAGCAACGGAATGCGAACTGGACAAACAAGGAAGAATCAATATTCCCTCGACTCTTCTGCAATACGCTCAATTGGAAAAGGAATGTGTAGTTTTGGGAGTTTCCAATCGAATTGAGATTTGGAGCAAACCGATTTGGGAAGACTATTTTGCAAAGTCGGAAGAGTCTTTTACAGAGATTGCTGAGAATATGATTGATTTTGATATTTAGATTCGATTGGATGGATGTAAATGAATTTTGTGCATGAAACAGTTTTATTAAAAGAGGCAGTGGACGGACTGAATGTTCGGCCCGACGGTATTTATGTGGACTGCACTCTTGGTGGTGGAGGACACAGCCAATATTTGGCATCGAAATTATCGGAACGAGGACGATTAATTGCATTCGATCAAGATGTCACGGCACTGCAATTTGCTAAAGAAAAATTGGCTGATTATCGAGATCAAATCACTTTTGTCAAAAGCAATTTCCGATTCATCAAACAAGAATTGGAATCGATTGGATGCTATAAAGTAGACGGAATTTTATATGATCTCGGGGTATCTTCTCCCCAGCTGGACACGCCGGAGCGGGGGTTCAGCTATCACCATGATGCTCCTCTTGATATGCGGATGGATCTCGATGGGGAACGGACGGCATATGAAATCGTCAATGAATGGCCTTACGAAGATCTAGTCCGAATCTTTTTTCGATACGGGGAAGAAAAATTTTCCAAGCCAATCGCCCGAAAAATTGAAGAAGCACGAAAAAAAGCACCAATTGAGACTACTGGCCAGCTTGTGGAGCTAATTAAGGAAGCCATTCCGGCTCCTGCTCGAAGAAAAGGCGGACATCCTGCCAAACGGGTATTTCAAGCGATCAGAATTGCCGTCAATGATGAGCTATCCGCATTTGAACAGTCGTTGAATGATGCAATTGAATTATTGAATCCCGGAGGACGAATTAGTGTCATCACGTTTCATTCATTGGAGGACCGCATTTGCAAGCAAATATTTAAATCGCTAAGTTCAGCTCCGGATTTACCTCCGGGTTTGCCGATACTTCCGGAAGAATACAGACCAAAATTAAAAGTGATAACGAAAAAGCCTATTGTACCGAATGAAGCAGAAATCATGAACAACAACCGTGCCCGTTCGGCTAAGCTAAGAATCGCAGAAAAAATCTAAAATGAGTGGGGGAAAACGATGGCAAATGTAGCGCGAAAAGTACAAGTGTTCGAGGAACCGGAATTACGGAAACCGATAGCACCCAAGAAAGTACGCCGCCACAAAAGGTGGCTTACTCCGGGTGAAAAAGTGATGATCGTTGTTTTTGCATTGTTTTTTTGTGTGCTGTCCGTGAAAATTATTTCAACTGAAACAGCCATTTATCAAACGAATAAGGAAATCCAACAGATCGAAGCAAAAGTAAAAAATCAACAAAAAGTGAACAAGGATTTACAAATGCAAATCAGCGAAGACAGTACATATAAAAAAATTTGGGAAAAGGCAAGACAACAAGGGCTAAACTTGAATCAACAAAACATTAAGGTTGTGCAGTAACATGAATGGTAACCAAATAAACATCCGAAAAGGAGCAGCGATTTTATTTGTTTTTTTCGCTTTGCTCTTTTTTGTCTTATTTGTACGTTTTTTATACATAGAAATCACAGGAAAAGTAGACGGCCATGTATTGGCAAACGAAGCGTTAAGAAAGTATATGAAAACTGATACTTTGATCGCTCATCGCGGAAACATTTATGACCGAAATGGAGACGTGATTGCCGAGGATATGACCACTTATAAGCTTGCGGCTATTCTGGATAAAAGAGCGACAAGCGATCCGAAATATCCACATCATGTCACGAATCCCAAAAAAACCGCCCGAATTCTCGCCAAATATATTGATATGGATGAAAAAGAAATTTACAAGCGATTAACGAAAAAAGGAGTATTTCAAGTTGAATTTGGCAATGCAGGCCGTAACCTTTCTTACGATGTAAAAGAAAAAATCGAAAAGGAAAAATTGCCCGGGATCGTTTTTCTGCGAGATTCAACTCGATTCTATCCGAACGGCAAATTCGCTTCGCATTTAATCGGGTTTGCTAGAAAAGACGAAAATTCCGATCAAAGCATTGGACAATTAGGGATTGAAAAAGCTTATGACCGATTTTTGCGCGGCAGAAATGGAAAAATTCAATATGAGAGTGATTTATGGGGATATTTATTGCCGAATAAAAAAGAGATGGTGAAAGAACCGAAGAACGGAGATGAAATTTATTTAACGATCGATTCTAAAATACAAGTATTTTTGGAAGATGCATTGAACACGGTAGAAAAAGAATACAAACCTTCTAAAATCCTAGCTGTTGTTGCAGATCCGAAAACTGGAAAAATATTAGCGATGGGTCAAAGACCTTCTTTCGATCCCGGTTCGCGGGAAGGTTTGTCCGATAACTGGCGCAATGAAATCGTGGAATCTGCTTATGAGCCAGGGTCGGTGATGAAAATTTTTACGCTTGCGGCCGCAGTAGAAGAAGGAGTATTTTCACCAAATGCCACCTATAAATCCGGAAGCTATAAAGTGGGAACAAGCGTCATACGTGATCATAACGGTGGCGTAGGTTGGGGAACCATTACTTATTTGGAAGGGGTTCAGCGATCTTCCAACGTGGCCTTCGTGCATTTGCTGGATATGATGGGATCGGATACGTTCCGAGAGTATTTGGATCGCTTCCGATTTGGAAAGAAAACAGGAATTGAACTCCCTGATGAAGCTTCCGGAAATATCTTATACCGGTATCCTGTGGAAAAGGCGACGACGGCCTTCGGTCAGGGGACGACCGTAACGGCATTACAGCTCGTTCAAGGAGCTACGGCTATCGCGAATAATGGGAAGATGATGAAACCATATGTGATTGATAAAATCGTGGATCCTAATACGAATAAAATCGTTATGCAAACAAAGCCGAAAGAGGTAGGGAGACCAATCTCCTCCAACACGGCAAAAGAAGTTCGGGATATTTTGCGTACGGTTCTCACAGCGAAAAATGGAACTGGAAAAATTTATAATATTGATGGCTATGATGTGATAGGAAAAACTGGAACAGCTCAGCTGCCCAACCCTAACGGCGGCTATTTAAGTGGTGCCGAAAATTATCTTTTTTCTTTCTTAGGCATGGCACCAAAAAATGATCCGCAGCTGATCGTATATGTGGCGGTACAGCAGCCTCATCTCAAAAATGAGACGGGAGGAGTCCCGGTGGCTAAAATTTTTAATCCTGTTATGAAAAACAGTTTGCAGTATTTAAATATTAAACCGCAACGAAAGATTACAGCCAAAACGATAACCGTCGATGATTATACGGGAATGAATGCGGAAGACGCGGTTCAAAAAGTGAAAGAGGCAGGATTGGAACCTGTTTTGTTAGGAAAGGGTAACACTGTTCAAAGTCAGGATCCAGAAAAATCCACAGAGCTTCTCGAAGGAGAAAAAGTCATTTTGATGACAGATGGGCCGCTGACGATTCCTGATTTGAAAGGTTGGTCATTGCGCGACGTGGCGAAACTAGCGAAGCTGGCAGGCTTGAAACTGAGTGTGAGCGGAAAAGGCTATGTGATCAAACAAAACATAAAGCCGAATGAAACCATTAAAAAAGGTACGGAGCTTGTCATCCATTTAACACGACCGGAAAATTACGTTAAACAGAAATAAAAAAGAGATCGAACCAAGAAGACGGATACGAAAAAACGTTCTGCAGAAATATTTAGTCCGTGCAGCCGGATCTAAGGCATCTAAACAATTGGGCCTGGGATCCGGCTTTTTCTATTCGAAAAAATTTCATAAGAACCCATTACAAGATTGTTTATCATCGTTGTAAAAATGAAAGATGAACGTGCATAGTAAACGTCTCCTATTTGCTTTGTTTCATCGTTAGCAAGTAGATTTCTCTTTCAGGTTTGTCCGTTCTATTAAAAAAAAAACAAGCATATATTGGGAACGAGCCTGGATAGGAGGGGATTTCTTGAAGCGTGTATCTCAAGTTACAGTTCGAAAACGTCTGACCTTTTTGCTGCTTGCAGGGATGGTTATCTTCGCTATTATTGATGCTAGACTTGGCTATGTTCAATTTGCCATGGGAGACATGCTCACGGATAAAGCGAAAGACTCATGGAGCCGAAATATACCATTTGAGCCTGAGCGCGGAAAAATTCTCGACCGAAATGGCGTTGCACTAGCCACAAACAAGAGTGCTCCGACCATCTATGTCATGCCGCGGCAAATTGAAAATCCTGCAGAAGCTGCCGAAAAGTTGGCGGCTGTTCTGAATGCGAATGAAGAAAAATTGTATAAGCATTTGACGAAAAAAACTTCTATTGAACGCTTACCCGAAGGCAGAAAAATTTCTTATGAAAAAGCAAACGAAATTCGAGCGTTAGGAATCAAAGGAGTTTTTATTGCTGAGGATTCAAAGCGCTATTACCCATTTGGAAGCTATTTGTCGCATGTGCTAGGGTTTACGGGAATCGATAATCAAGGGTTAGCCGGGCTGGAATTGACATATGATAAAGAGTTGAGAGGACAGAAAGGCTCGATGAAATATTATTCTGATGCTAAGGGCAAAAAAATGCCCAATATGTCCGACGACTACCAATCTCCAATGGACGGGGAAGATTTAGTGCTGACCATTGATACAAAAGTGCAAACGATTATTGAAAGGGAATTGGACAATGCAGAAGCCAAGTATAATCCGGACGGAATCATAGCTATTGCGATGAATCCCAATACAGGAGAAATTTTGGCGATGTCTTCTAGGCCTACTTTTAACCCTGCAAACTATAAAGAGGTCCCTCCGGAAATTTACAACCGAAATTTGCCGATTTGGAGCACATATGAACCTGGTTCGACATTCAAAATTATCACTCTTGCTGCGGCGCTTCAAGAAAAAAAGGTAGATTTGGAGCATGAAAAATTTCATGATCCCGGTTATATTGAGGTGTCGGGTGCCACACTACATTGCTGGAAGCGGGGAGGACACGGGACGGAAACATTTTTGGAAGTGGTTCAAAACTCCTGCAACCCCGGTTTTGTCGAATTGGGAGAACGTTTGGGAAAAGAAAAATTGTTCAAGTATATTCATGATTTCGGCTTTGGCGAAAAAACCGGGATCGACTTGCAAGGAGAAGGAAAAGGGTTATTATTCCCTATGAATAAAGTAGGACCAGTTGAATTGGCTACTACCGCTTTCGGTCAAGGTGTTTCCGTTACTCCCATTCAGCAGGTAGCAGCTGTTTCCGCTGCTGTCAATGGCGGAATTTTGTACCAGCCGTATGTAGCAAAAGAATTAATTGATCCAAACACTCATGAGGTTCTGATGAGAAAAACTCCCGTTAAAAAGAGAAGAGTGATTTCGGAAGAGACATCTAAAAAAGTTCGCTATGCATTGGAAAGTGTCGTTGCGAAAGGGTCGGGAAAAAACGCCTATGTTGATTCTTACCGGGTGGGCGGAAAAACCGGAACGGCTCAGAAAGCACAAAACGGGCGTTATTTAGAAAATAACCATATCGTTTCTTTTATCGGGTTTGCACCTGCGGATGACCCTCAAATCGTCGTCTATGTGGCAGTCGACAATCCTAAAGGCACGATTCAATTCGGAGGAATCGTCGCGGCCCCGATTGTAGGCAAAATCATGGATGACAGTTTGCAAGCGATGAATGTCAAACCAAGAAAAAATCAAATCGAGAAAAAACGACAATGGAACGACCCGAAAGAAATCAAGATTCCTAATTTGGAAGGAATGACAAAAAAAGAATTATTGGAACAACGATATCCATTACAATTCGATGTAAGCGGAAATGGAAATAAAGTGGTCAATCAATCTCCAAAACCGGGAACGAAAGTAGAAGAGGGGGCTACTGTCCGCATTTTTATGAATTAGCTGCAGGCGGCAATATGCCGCCTACCCATCTTTCTTCTTCAAAAAGTTAAGCAGAACCTATCATTCTGTGTTAATATGATTAAGTGACTGCCACAGCTCGACATTTTTTTCACTCTGTCTCTCCGTTTTAAAGTCAATTTTCTTCGATATTGGTTCGCATTCTCGCAGGAATTTCGTTAAAATGAGAAAAGAGTGGCTGTCATGGCCAAGTATCCATCATGGTAAAGATTGAATGAGCAAAACAGCCATACAGCCAAATACATAGGATGGATGCGACTGTTAGAAAGGATTGGACATAATGAAACTGCAAAGTTTGATAAAATCATTGCCTTTTTATCAGCTTACTTCCGAGGAAAACCCAGACATCACTTCGATTGAAAACGATCATCGCCAAGTGAAAAAGGGTTCCCTTTTTATTTGTATTAAGGGGTATACGGTAAATGGTCATCAGTTTGCGAAGGCAGCAGCGGAACGACAGGCGGCAGCGATCGTGGCAGAGGAGCCTGTTGACGTTGATGTCCCTGTCGTATATGTAAAAGATACAAAAAGAGCGATGGCCGTATTGGCCGATGCATTTTATCAATCGCCGACAAAATCGTTAAAATTAATCGGAATCACGGGAACGAACGGTAAAACGACGACCAGTCATTTGCTGTACGAAATTTTTCAGAAAGCGGGCGAAAAGGCTGGTTTGATCGGCACCATGTACATAAAAATAGGGGATAAAACGCTGGAAACCAAAAATACGACCCCCGATAGCTTAACGTTGCAAAAAGTATTTCATCAAATGCAGAAAGAACAAGTCACGGCGGCGGCAATGGAAGTTTCCTCGCATGCCCTTGTCGAGGGACGTGTACATGGCTGTGATTATGATATTGCCGTTTTTACGAATTTAACTCAAGATCATTTGGATTATCACAAAACGATGGATGAGTATCGGAGAGCCAAAGGGCTGTTATTTGCCCAGCTGGGAAATACCTTTGACAGAGAAAAGCAAAAATTTGCCGTGCTGAACATCGACGACCCGGCTTCCGAGTACTTTATCCGCGAAACAGCTGCCCATATAGTCACTTACGGGATCGAACGGGAGGCTTTATTTCAAGCCAAAAATATTGAACTCCATCCTTCGGGAACAACGTTTGATTTAGTGTATCCGGACGGTGAGTGTCAGATAAAAACGAAACTTGCCGGAAAATTTAATGTGTATAATGTTTTAGCGAGCATTGCTGCCGCATATGTTGCGAAAGTGGACTTCGATACGATCGTTTCAGCGGTAGGAGACATCGAAGGAGTGGACGGCCGTTTTCAATTGATTCATGAAGGTCAAGATTTTTCCGTTATCGTGGATTATGCTCATACTCCAGACGGACTTGAAAATGTACTGAAAACGGTGCGACAGTTGACAGACAAACGGATTTTCGTCGTCGTAGGCTGTGGCGGAGACAGGGACCGAACGAAGAGGCCTTTAATGGCGAAAGTAGCTTGTCAATATGCGACAGATCCGATTTTTACTTCGGATAACCCCCGTAGTGAAAATCCTTTAGCTATTTTGAAGGACATGGAAAAAGGGGTTGAAGGAGAGAAATACGAAATCATTCCGGATCGCCGTGAGGCCATTTTCAAAGCGATTAAAAAAGCATCCGCTGGCGATGTCGTTGTCATTGCGGGAAAAGGCCATGAAACGTACCAAATTATTGGCGATCAAGTGCTCCATTTTGATGATCGGGAAGTAGCCATTGAAGCTTTGAAGGAGAGATAAGTCCATGCTATTCATGAAAGAAATAGCCGGATGGTTCAAGCAAGTCGCAGGAGCAAAAATGGAGGAAGTTCGAATTGAAACGGTTTCGATCACTTCCTCGTTATCGATGCCAAAAGGGCTTTATTTGCCTGTTGAAGAACATCCAAATTTTTTAGCGGCGATAAAACAAGGAGCGATTGCGGCATTGTGGAACACGGACAGCCCTTTGCCGAGATCGGTGCCTAACGATTTTCCTGTTTTTCAAACACAAGATTTATTTGATGCCTTTAACACGATTGCTGAGAATTACAAGAAAAAAATAGAACAAGAAGAGTGGAAAGAAATGACAACTTTTATTTTTTACCAAAACGATCCATCATTCAATCAATATTTACCATTCCACCTAGATGATGAAAGGGAAATGGAACAACTGTTTTCATCTATTAATCAATATGGGAAGAGGAGGGGATAACGATGATGGAACAAGTGATTTTCTATACGATCTTGATGGGGTTTTTAATCACTGTGCTTCTTTCGCCCATTTTTATCCCCTTTTTGAGAAGATTAAAATTTGGGCAAAGCATTCGCAAAGAAGGGCCAAAATCTCACCAGAAAAAATCAGGCACACCAACAATGGGCGGAATCGTTATTTTACTGTCTATCATCATTACGACTCTAGTGATGACCGGAAAGTTTTCGAAACCGAATGTGGAAACCTATCTATTGCTTTTTGTGACAGTTGGATTTGGTCTGCTTGGATTTTTAGATGATTTTATTAAAGTGGTGATGAAGCGGAATTTAGGGTTGACGTCCAAGCAAAAATTGTTGGGTCAAATCATTATTTCCGTTATTTTTTATTTTTTCTATAAGCAGCATCATTATTCAACGGAGCTGTCCATTCCATTTACGGATATATCGGTCGATTTGGACTGGTTGTATGTATTGTTTGTTATTTTTTGGCTTGTTGGTTTTTCCAATGCCGTCAATTTGACAGACGGCCTTGATGGGCTTGTTTCGGGAACGAGCGCGATTGCATTCGGGGCGTTCGGAGTGTTAGCTTGGAATCAATCGCAATATGAGACAGCTGTGTTTGCGATGGCAGTGGTGGGAGCTGTGCTAGGATTTCTCGTCTTTAATGCCCACCCGGCCAAAGTGTTTATGGGAGATACCGGTTCGTTGGCGCTTGGAGGTTCGATTGCCACCATTTCTTTGCTGACGAAGCTTGAGCTCGTCCTTCTGGTCATCGGTGCGGTGTTTGTCGCAGAGACTCTGTCTGTTATATTGCAAGTGATTTCTTTTAAAACGACCGGCAAGCGTATTTTCCGGATGAGTCCGCTGCATCATCATTTTGAGCTCGGCGGTTGGTCAGAATGGCGTGTCGTCGTGACTTTTTGGACGGCCGCTCTTATTTGTGCAGGAATAGGAATCTATATCGGAGTGTGGGACTAATTGAAAACGATCACTAAATTTCAGCATAAAAAAGTATTAGTATTGGGCCTCGCTAAAAGCGGAGCAAGCGCGGCTTCGCTTCTACATAAGCTTGGCGCATTTGTCACAGTAAACGATAAAAAACCTTTGCAGGAAAATCCTCAAGCCCAAGATTTACTGGAACAGGGCATAAAGGTGATCACGGGTTCTCATCCCATCGAATTGTTGGATGAGGGATATGAGTATATCGTCAAAAATCCCGGCATTCCTTATTCGAACCCTCTTGTTCGGGGAGCTTTAGAACGTGGAATTCCGGTTTTGACGGAAGTAGAATTGGCTTATTTAATTTCGGAAGCTCCTATTATCGGCATTACCGGCACGAACGGCAAGACAACGACAACGACGTTAATTTTCGAGATGTTAGAAAAGGATGGGAAGCGGCCGCTTATCGCCGGAAATATTGGAAAAGTAGCCTCTGAAGTTGCCCAAAAGGCGACGGAAGAACATATAGTGGTCATGGAATTGTCTTCTTTTCAGCTGATGGGGATTGAGACGTTCAGGCCTCATATTTCCATTATTACGAATTTGTATGAGGCTCATCTTGATTACCATGGAACAAAAGAAGAATATGCAAAAGCGAAAGCGAATATTACGAGAAATCAAACAGAAGACGATTATCTGATTATCAATGGCGATCAAGAAGAACTAATTGAACTGACGAAATTTTCCAAAGCGAAAAAAGTTCTATTTTCCACAAAACGGGTGATTGAGGACGGAGCTTATATCCAAGACGGCAGCGTCTATTTCCGTGGTGAAAAATTGATCGATACAGAGGAAATTGCTCTCCCGGGATCCCATAATTTAGAAAATATACTGGCGGCAGTTGCAGCCGTTAAATTGGCCGGCGGGGGAAATGAAGCGATTCGAAACGTGTTAAAAGTTTTTGCTGGAGTAAAACATCGCACTCAATATGTCGGTGAAGTGAATGGCCGAAAATTTTACAACGATTCGAAGGCAACGAATACGTTGGCGACTAAAGCCGCTTTAAGCGCCTTTCAAAGCCCGATTATTCTCCTTGCAGGCGGTCTGGACCGCGGAAACGGTTTTGACGATCTTATTCCTTATTTAAAAAATGTGAAAGCTGTCATCACATTTGGACAAACAGCAGAAAAAATTTCCGAAACGGCGCGCAAAGCGGGCATTAAAACGATTGTTCATGCGGAGAATGTGAGCGATGCAGTGCCAAAAGCATATCAGTTATCAGAGAAAGGGGACATTATTCTGTTATCGCCGGCATGCGCTAGCTGGGATCAGTATAAAACTTTCGAACAACGCGGTGATATTTTTATTGGGGCTGTGCATAGACTGAAGTAAGAGCTTGTCTAGTGGATGCACGGGCCCAACAAAGAATCAACACCTACGATCGGCTAATTTCGTGCTGATTAGCTCAAATCTATGTCTATCGAGGTGTTGGCTTTGTCTTACAAAAAGTCTTCCCCGGACTTTGTTTTAATTGTACTGACACTTAGTCTTTTGGCCATTGGGCTCATCATGGTTTACAGCGCCAGCGCTGTTTGGGCGGAATATAAGTTTGGTGATTCATTTTATTTTGCAAAAAGGCAGCTGCTTTTTGCCGGAGCTGGCGTCATGGCGATGTTCTTTCTCATGAACGTGGAGTATTGGATATGGCGTTCATGGTCAAAAGTCATTCTGCTTGTTTGTTTTGCATTGCTCATTCTTGTGCTAGTGCCGGGAGTGGGAACAGTCAGAAATGGATCTCGAAGCTGGATCGGGGTCGGTGCGTTTTCCATCCAGCCATCTGAGTTTATGAAACTGGCCATGATCGTTTTTTTGGCAAAATATTTATCAGAACGGCAAAAGTACATTACCTCTTTTAAAAAAGGGCTAGTACCTACATTGTCATTAGTGTTTTTGGCCTTTGGACTCATTATGCTCCAGCCGGATCTTGGAACAGGAACTGTCATGGTGGGCACATGCATTGTGATGATCTTTATCTCCGGTGCTCAAATCAAACATTTCGCTGGCTTTGCTTTTGTCGGGCTGATTGGTTTTGCGGGTCTTATTCTTTCGGCACCTTATCGGATGAACCGCATTACCTCTTATCTGGATCCGTGGTCTGATCCACTGGGAACCGGTTTTCAGATCATACAATCGATGTATGCTATTGGACCAGGAGGATTATTTGGGCTGGGCTTGGGAGAAAGCCGGCAAAAATTTTTCTATTTGCCGGAGCCGCAAAACGATTTTATTTTTGCCATCTTAGCGGAAGAATTGGGGTTTATCGGCGGCAGCATTGTGCTCCTTTTATTTACGCTTTTATTATGGAGGGGCATACGCGTTGCATTGGGGGCTCCAGATTTGTATGGAAGTTTTTTGGCAGTGGGCATTATTTCCATGGTGGCCATCCAAGTCATGATCAATGTGGGCGTGGTGACCGGATTGATGCCGGTCACCGGCATCACCCTTCCTTTCTTGAGTTATGGCGGTTCTTCCTTGACGCTTGTATTAGCAGCCATTGGGATTCTTTTAAATGTAAGTCGTTATTCCCGATATTAAAAAACTGGAGACCTTATCTTTTAAGGTTTCCAGTTTTTTCGTATTTTTTGGGCATCTTTCATCATTCAGGAGACGAGAATCCTTGTTATTTAACAAAATGCTTACAAGATATGTTACAATGTTGCAATTTCTATTAAATTGTATTTGCGCATGGACATTCATTCGCTAAAATATAGTATGATAATGTAGTCGACCTTTGTGAACGTGTTTTCCGAAAAAGAAACAGGATGTGGATTGACTATCATGAATATGTACATAACAGTGAAAGAAGAATTTGAGGTGAAAAGAATATGAAAATCGTCGTCAGTGGCGGCGGTACTGGAGGGCATATTTACCCGGCTTTGGCTCTCATCAGGACCATAAAAGAAAAACATGCCGAAACTTCTTTTTTGTATATCGGAACAGAGAAGGGATTAGAATCAAAGCTTGTTCCGAGAGAAGGAATTGAGTTTCGCTCTATTCATATTACGGGTTTTAAACGTTCTCTTTCTTTTGAAAACGTGAAAACGGTGGCTCGTTTTCTAAAGGGTGTAAGAGAATGCAAGAAGTGGCTGAAAAAGTATAAGCCGGATATTGTCATTGGTACCGGCGGCTATGTGTGCGGACCGGTCGTATACGCCGCGTCGAAATTACATATTCCTACCATCATACACGAACAAAACAGCGTTCCTGGTTTAACCAATAAATTTTTAAGCAAATATGTTGATAAAATAGCGGTTTGTTTTGAGGCAGCCGAGGAATTTTTTCCACGGGAAAAAGTCATTTTAACTGGAAATCCCCGGGCTTCCGAAGTGGTTTCTGCGGAGAAAAATGGGGCTTTGCGTGCATTTGGATTAAAAGAAAATGTTCCTACTGTGCTTATTTTTGGCGGAAGCAGGGGAGCAAGACCTTTAAATGAAGCAGTCGTCAAATCGCTGCCTGTGTTAGGAAACAAACCGTATCAAATTTTGTATATAACAGGAGAAATCCATTTTGAGAATGTCAAAAAGGAAGTCTCTTTAGCGGGAAAGCCGTCCAATGTCGCTATTGCTCCGTTTGTCCATAATATGCCGGAGATATTAAAAGAAGTAGATTTGGTTGTTTCTCGTGCCGGAGCAACTACTTTAGCAGAACTAACGGCGCTTGGAGTACCGAGCATCTTAATTCCGAGCCCTTATGTGACGAACAACCATCAAGAAAAAAATGCTCGGACTTTAGCCGATAAAGGAGCGGCAGTATTGCTTTTAGAAAAAGAATTGTCATCGGAGCGGCTGGTCAAGGAGCTGGATGCCGTTTTAACAAACGAGAATCGACTGAAAAAAATGAAGCAAGCTTCTTCCAAATTGGGAATTCCAGATGCATCTGATCGATTATACCAAGTAATGGTTGAACTGGCGAACTCATCGGATCCCCAATAAGGCCGATTAATCCTAGCTGCGCGTCCGTACAAGAAAATAGGATGAATCAACTGTACTATGCGCCGTGTGTTTCCTGGCCTTGGACAAGGTGAGCAGAGGGAACATGCTCCTAGTATCTGTTCAGCAACATCAGGGAGGGAATGGAGTGGAAAATGGGAAAATCGTCTCGTTGGAGGATCGGATTCCTAGATTAACAGAATATCGCAAAAGGAAGGCGAATCGCCGGCTGATTTTACTTCTTTTTCTTTTTTTCTTATTAGTATTGTCAGTGGTCTATTTTTTGTCGCCTATCAGCCATGTAAAAGAAGTGATTGTTTCTGGAAACCATGTGCTGAAAACGAAAGATATTATCAAATGGAGCAATATTGAAAATGGAATGAGCATTTGGAAATTGAACAAGGACGATGTCGAAAAACGGCTAAAAAAAATACCCGAAATTAAATCACCAGACATATCCGTCCGGTTCCCGAACCGTGTCCATATTAAAATCAAGGAAATGAAGCAAATCGGCTATCTAGCGAATGGCGACACATATGAACCAGTTCTGGAAAACGGACGTGTGATAAAAGAAAAAACTGTAAAGATTCCAAAACAATTACCCATTCTATTTGATTTTAAAAAAGATGATGTTTTAAAAGAAATGGTGAAATCGTTAAACGAATTGCCGGTTGAAATCGTCAATTCCATTTCAGAAATACACTACACACCGAAAAAAACGGATCGCTATCATATAACGCTTTATATGAATGATGGTTATGAAGTAAGAGCAACACTTGAGACGTTTTCGAAAAAAATGGTGTATTATCCTTCCATTGTTAGTCAATTGGATCCGAAAGTAAAAGGAGTTATCGATTTAGAAGTAGGTACTTTTTTTCAATCCTATAAAGGAGAAAAGAAACAAAACAATAGATAAAGGAAAGAAAGGTCGTTAGGCCATAAGAACTATTTTTGTTCATGAAAGAAATTTTTTTTTTGCTATGGTTTCCGTAAAAAATACAATATTTATGTACCGTTGAAATTCGGGAAAAGCGATCAATGAATGGAAACGTATGGCAAAAACTATTTTTTACTGTCCTATTGCGTTCTGGGTGGATAACTGACATAAAGTTTAAGGATGGGCGGGAGTGAAAGAAAAAAGAAAAACGACGTAGTAGAAAATCCTTTAGCTAAATTTCGCTTTTCTCCCTTTGAATCTTAGTGTAGACTTGTATTTAGCATACTTTTGCCATTGTATCGCAAGAAACTTTTTTAAAAAATTTTCATGAAGATGCAAAGCTTTGAGCGATGAAAAAAATTCATATTTTTTAAAGGGAAATAAGTAAAAAATGACGAATAACTTAACAAGGTATTTACAAGAATTGGTCAATTGTTGTTCACAATCGGATTAAGCTGGATGTAAGATAAAGGAGGTGCCAGAGAATGAACAGCAATGAGATTTATGTCAGTCTTGACATCGGTACATCCACAGTTAAAGTCATTATCGGCGAAATGGTCAATGATTCATTAAATATCATCGGTGTCGGAAATGTAAAATCGAAAGGAATTAAGAAAGGATCCATTATTGATATAGATGAAACCGTTCATTCTATAAAAAAAGCAGTCGAACAAGCTGAAAGAATGGTTGGAATGCAGATCAAGCAAGTGATCGTTGGCATTCCGGCCAATCAAGTGCAGTTGCAGCCGTGCAGCGGAGTAGTCGCTGTATCTAGCGAGAATCGTGAAATTACAGATGAAGATGTTGCTAGAGTGATAGACGCTTGCCAAGTGATGCCGATTCCGCAGGATCGGGAAATAATCAATGTTTTGCCTAAACAATTTATCGTGGACGGATTGGATGAAATCAACGATCCAAGGGGAATGATAGGGGTCCGCTTGGAAATGGAAGGAATCTTAATAACCGGATCCAAAACTTTATTACATAATACATTACGTTGTGTAGAAAGAGCTGGACTGGAGATTCTGGAAATCGTCCTGCAGCCGTTGGCAGCCGGAACGGTGGCGTTATCACGGGACGAACAAATATTAGGCACTGCGTTGATTGATATTGGCGGAGGTTCAACCACCTTAACGGTATTTGAACAAGGACATATAAAAGCCACTACGGTTTTTCCTGTGGGCGGCGATCATATTACGAAAGATTTATCCGTCGGACTTCGAACCAATACGGAAGATGCCGAAAAAATAAAAATAAAATTCGGCCATGCGTTTTATGATCTTGCCTCGGAGGACGAAGTTTTCAGTGTGCCAATCATAGGAAGCGACCAACATCAGCAATTCAATCAATTAGAAATTTCTGATATTATTGAAGCTAGATTGGAAGAGATTTTTGAATTGGCACGGCAAGAAATGAAACGGATGGGTGTCCATGATTTGCCGGGCGGCATTGTTCTTACTGGCGGAGTTGCCAATATGCCAGGTGTGATGGAATTGGCTCAAAGCATTTTTGAAAATCGAGTACGCATTGCAGTTCCTGATTATATTGGTGTTCGAAATCCACAGTTTATCACATCAATTGGATTGATACAGTACGCTTACAAGACTGCAAGAATGCAAGGAAGAACGATAAGTGCGAATCCGGAACCGGTCATGGTGCCGGACGCGAGAATTCAAAAAGAAATAGAACCGCAACCTTCGAAAGAAAAAGTGAAGTCTGACAAACATAAAGAAGAAAAATTTACTGCTAAAATGAAAAGAATTTTTGGTTACTTTTTTGATGAGTAGTCATCTTGAGGGAATAACGACGAATTAGGAGGATTTGTCATGTTGGAGTTTGATATGAGTGTAGATTCATTTGCGTCGATAAAAGTAATTGGTGTTGGCGGCGGAGGAAACAATGCGGTCAACCGTATGATTGAACATGGAGTACAAGGCGTAGAATTTATTGCCGTCAACACAGATGCACAAGCGTTGAATTTATCAAAAGCGGAAATCAAAATGCAAATTGGGGCCAAGCTGACCCGAGGATTGGGAGCCGGTGCCAACCCGGAAGTAGGAAAAAAAGCAGCTGAAGAAAGCAAAGAACAGATTGAAGAAGCGCTCAAAGGAGCGGATATGGTATTCGTAACGGCCGGTATGGGCGGCGGTACAGGAACCGGGGCCGCTCCGGTCATCGCTCAAATTTCAAAAGACTTAGGAGCTTTGACTGTTGGAGTCGTAACGCGCCCATTTACATTTGAAGGAAAAAAACGGGCAAACCAAGCAGCCGGGGGAATTGCGGCAATGAAAGAAGCGGTGGACACGTTAATTGTGATTCCGAATGACCGCCTTCTGGAAATTGTTGATAAGAGCACCCCGATGCTCGAAGCCTTCAGGGAAGCCGATAATGTATTGCGTCAAGGAGTTCAAGGCATTTCTGACTTGATTGCCGTTCCAGGATTGATTAACCTCGATTTTGCTGACGTCAAAACGATCATGTCTAATAAAGGATCAGCTTTGATGGGAATCGGAGTGGCTTCCGGTGAAAATCGGGCAGCAGAAGCTGCGAAAAAGGCTATTTCCAGTCCGCTTCTTGAAACGTCCATTGATGGCGCACAAGGTGTTCTCATGAATATTACGGGCGGAACAAACTTAAGCCTTTATGAAGTACAAGAAGCAGCAGACATTGTAGCTTCTGCATCAGATCAAGAAGTCAATATGATTTTTGGATCTGTCATCAATGAGAATTTAAAAGACGAAATTGTCGTCACTGTCATTGCGACTGGATTTAAGGAAGATACATCGCAAAACGGTAAACCGATTCGTACCGGATTGGGACAAGCCAAAGCGAGTGCTGCTCCTTCCAGTCATATCAAGCGTGAAGGAAAAAAAGAAGAAGCCTCTCACTTTGAAACACCTTCTCGTTCCAATGTTCAACCGCTGGAAGATACGCTTGATATTCCAACATTTTTACGCAATCGCAATCGCCGCAGATAAGTGAAAAAACGATATGAACATAAATGAAGAAAATGACTGTCTCCATTCCGTAATCTACGGTTTTTGGAGGCAGTCATTTTTTGTGCTGCGTAATCAAACGATAGAGATCGTATTTTTAGCCGCTCTTGGAGAATGAAAGTTAGCCACATGCTGCAATGGGATGGAATGTGCGATCCATGAATATAAGATTCATTTAAATTTCGAATCTTGCCGGCTATTGTGACAAATCATAGGCGGTTTTATAGCATCCTCCTTTATTTCGACTCCTTTTAAACTCATCATTCTACGGAAATGATTGTCAAAAGAAGATCATAGAACAGTTTTAGGAATAAAGGTGACAATTTTCGAATATATCATTAAAAAAAAACCTATTATCGAATCCAAATTATGACACACTTTGGATGTGCAGTAGGATATACTTCGATAACAAAAGGGAAGAAAAAGGGGGAAAACATTGGTAGTCTATCTCGATGTGATATGGCTATTAAACTTGCTGGTGGACAGTTTGTTGTTATGGATGACGGCGCTTTTTTTAAAAAGGCAAGTGTCCTTTTTTCGTATTCTTCTCGGAGGGATAATCGGATCTTGCCTTGTTCTTCTATTGGCAACCAAGTTTGCGCCGATCGCGGGAAATCCAGCTGTGAAAGTTCTGTTCTCCATATGGATGGTATTGGCGGTGTTCGGCTATAAAAGGTTTCGCTTTTTTCTGTCCAATTTACTGACATTGTATTTTGCAACTTTTCTGCTGGGGGGAATCTTAATAGGCATTCATTATTTTATTTCATTTGATTCCAATCTTCACTCCGCCACGCTTCTAGCTAATCTAAAAGGATTTGGCGATCCTATCAGCTGGGTGTTTGTCATGTTGACGATTCCGGTTGCTTGGTATTTCTCTAAACGAAGATTGGAAGATTTTGAAACAGTCAAAATTCAATATGATCAACTTGTTGATGTGAAGATTCATTTTGCCGGCTGCCAATTGGAATTGAAAGGGCTTGTCGACAGTGGTAATCACCTTTTCGATCCTTTGACAAAAACGCCCGTTATGATTGTTTCCACCAAAGGTCTGGAAAATACTCTTCCTAGAGAAATATTGGAAATAGCCGAAGAACCAGATAAGTTTTTAAATGGGGAATTAGAATTAAACCAAAAGTGGGCGGACCGGGTCCATTTCATTCCAGCTCAAAGCGTCGGAAAAACTCGTCAGCTTTTGCTGGCTTTTAAATCAGATGGGGTGGAAATTCAAAACCAACCAAGAGGAATTGTCAGCAAAGCATTGATTCATTTTACCGTTCAACAATTGTCGGCAGATCAAGCTTTTGCTTGTATTGTTCACCCGAAATTAGCGGCAACTGCCCCGAAAGAAAGTGCATCTTAACGTATTATTACTAAACTCGTATGGATCGAAAATAGAAGGGGGATGACAAAAAATGAGAAAATGGAGAGTGCGATGGACGTATTTGTGGTATAAATTATTGATTGCTTTAGGATTAAAAACCGATGAAATTTATTACATCGGGGGGAGCGAGGCCCTTCCTCCGCCGCTGTCTAAAGAAGAGGAAAAAGTGCTGCTCGAGAAGCTGCCAAAAGGGGATAAAGCCGCTCGATCCATTTTAATTGAACGCAACTTAAGGCTGGTAGTCTACATCGCCCGAAAATTCGAGAATACGGGCATTAACATAGAAGATCTGATTAGTATCGGTACAATTGGTCTCATCAAAGCCGTTAACACGTTTAATCCTGAGAAAAAAATCAAATTAGCTACATATGCCTCTCGCTGTATTGAAAATGAAATTTTAATGCATTTAAGAAGAAACAATAAGATCCGCTCTGAAGTTTCCTTCGATGAGCCGCTTAATGTCGATTGGGATGGAAACGAATTGCTTTTATCGGATGTGCTTGGAACTGAGGATGATATTATCACGAAAGACTTAGAATCGACTGTGGACAAAAAATTGTTGTTTAAAGCATTGCATCAATTGTCGGACAGAGAGAAGCAAATTATGGAGCTGAGATTCGGTCTGAACGGGGAGGAAGAAAAAACGCAAAAAGATGTCGCAGATATGCTTGGAATTTCCCAATCATACATTTCTCGACTGGAAAAACGAATTATTCAAAGACTCCGAAAAGAGTTTAATAAAATGGTTTAAACAGTTAAGATCGATTGACATCCGATCATTTGTCGGAAAATAAAAAATAGATGGAAATAATAAATTTTAAAAGCGATCTAACGAAAAATGTGAGCCAATCGCTTTACAGATAAGCGGTGGCGACAGGTTTTGAAGATGGATTCAGGCGTGCATAAAATTCCCTTCCAAGGAGATACTGATCTTTGAAATAGCAGCTCCTGCAAGGAGGGGAATCAATGGCTCGCAACAAAGTTGAAATCTGTGGTGTGAATACTTCTAAACTCCCTGTATTGAAAAATGAGGAGATGCGTGAGCTTTTTAAGCAAATGCAAGCAGGCGACATTTCTGCAAGAGAAAAGCTCGTTAATGGAAATCTTCGGCTTGTTTTAAGTGTGATCCAGCGGTTTAATAATCGCGGTGAATACGTGGATGACTTATTTCAAGTGGGCTGCATCGGATTAATGAAATCGATCGATAATTTTGATTTAAGTCAAAATGTTAAATTTTCCACTTATGCAGTCCCGATGATTATTGGGGAAATTCGCCGTTATTTGCGGGACAATAACCCGATCCGTGTTTCGCGTTCCCTTCGAGATATCGCCTATAAAGCGTTGCAAGTACGGGAACGGCTGATCAGTGAAACCTCGAAGGAACCAACAGCCGAAGAAATCAGCAAGGAATTGGATGTCCCCCATGAAGAAATTGTGTTCGCATTAGATGCCATTCAAGATCCCGTTTCTCTTTTTGAACCCATTTATAATGACGGGGGAGATCCCATTTATGTCATGGATCAGTTGAGCGACGAGAAAAATTTAGACAGCCAGTGGATTGAAGGGATCGCGCTTAAAGAAGGAATGAAGAGATTGAATGAACGAGAAAAAATGATCATAAGGAAACGCTTTTTCCAAGGGAAAACTCAAATGGAGGTGGCCGAAGAGATAGGCATTTCGCAAGCGCAAGTTTCAAGATTGGAAAAAGCGGCCATCCGACAAATGAATAAAAATATTCAATAAGAAACGGACCTCGCAAGCGAATAGCTTGCGGGGTCTTTTGTGCGGAGAAAGAGCATATATTGTAACAATAAGACGGAAAAGAAATGGGGAGAGATAATGGCAAGAGTCTCTGATTTTCAAGTGAAGGACGTTGTCAATGTTTCTGACGGAAAAAAGCTTGGAAATATAACGGATATTGAAATTAATCTCGATACTGGAAAAATTGATGCGATTGTGATGAATAACGGCGGAAAAGTCCTTGGCTTTTTTGGAAAAGAAGAAGAAACGGTCATACCTTGGAGCCAAATAGTAAAAATCGGCGAAGATGTGATTCTTGTCCGAACACGCGGATCTTATTATACTCAGTCGAAATTAGAAGAACCAAAAGAATAAAGTACTTTAACAGTGACGTTTGTTGGCAATCATGTTAAACTAAAGAAAAAACGGGAGTTGTCGTTATGACAGAACCTTTTCGTTTAATGAATGACCTCTATATTCTTGACTCCTGGATGAAGAAAAATTCCGGCCTCGTAGCCGGATTTACGACGCGAAATGGAGGAAAAAGCAGCGAACCGTTTCGCAGCATGAACTTGGCGTTTCATGTCAATGACAACAGCGACGATGTGTGCGAAAACCGCCGTATATTAGCAAAAAAGATCGGGTTTCCTCTTCAGCAATGGGTAAGCGCAGAACAGACTCACGGAAAAAATATTCGCCGCATCACGCAAAATGATCGAGGAAAAGGCGCACTTCGTTATGAAGATAGCATAAAGGACACTGACGGTTTTTACACAGAGGAAAAAGGCGTTTTGCTTACGATGTGTTATGCTGACTGTGTCCCTATCTATTTTCTTGCCCCTAAACAGCAAAGAATCGGCATTGTTCATTCCGGATGGAAAGGAACCGTCCAAAAAATTGCCGGGGAAATGGCGGCAAAATGGCTGAGTGATGGAATCGATCCGATTGAGCTTTTTGCGGCCATTGGACCTTCTATCTGCCAAAATTGTTATCAAGTGGATGATCGTGTCATTCAACAAGTCGATGCCGTTCTTTCTCCTAACGACGACATTCCATATGTTGAAACAGAAAAAGGGTGTTATCAATTGGATTTAAAAGCGTTAAACCGCACTATTTTAGAAAATGCGGGATTGCCAAAAGAAAACATCCTTGTCACTTCATTATGTACAAGCTGTCATCACGATTTTTATTCTCATCGTCGCGATAATGGAAAGACGGGGAGAATGCTTGGTTTTATCGGATGGAATAAGGAGGTTTCGCATCTTGAGAGTAGCCGATAAGCTGGCAAACATACAAAAACAGATTGAAGAAGCATGTGAACGTTCAGGTCGCAGTCCGGCAGAAATTCAAATTGTGGCCGTTACGAAATATGTATCCGTTGAGAGGGCAAAAGAAGCTCTGGATGCAGGGATCATTCATCTCGGCGAGAATCGAGACGATAGTCTTCTTTCCAAGTGGGAAGCATTAAAAGATCAGCCTGTGTGGCATTTTATCGGCACACTGCAAAGCCGAAAAGTAAAAAACATTATAGATAAAGTTTCCTACATACACTCTTTGGACAGACTGTCGCTCGCTAAAGAGATCGATAAGAGGGCGAATGAACCAATCTCTTGTTTCGTCCAAGTGAATACGTCAGGAGAGGAAACGAAACATGGATTAGCTCCTGAAGCGGTTGAAGATTTTGTCAAGCGATTGGAAGAATTTCCAAAGATTAAGGTGGTCGGTCTCATGACGATGGCCCCGTTTACAACCGATGAGCTCATCATAAGGGACTGTTTCAGACGATTGAAACAATTGCAGTTGGAAATTCAAAATCTCGATTTGCCTTATGCGCCTTGCACGGAACTATCTATGGGCATGAGCAATGATTTTCCCATCGCGATTGAAGAAGGTGCAACTTTTATCAGGATCGGAACAGCTCTTGTAGGTGAATAAAGGAGGGTTGGAAGGTTGGGAATCAAGTCAAAAATTAAAACGTTTTTCCTTTTGGACGATGATTATGAAGCGGTTGAGGAGAACGAAGTACAGGAAGAGCCGAAACAACTGTTAAAAGAAGCTCCAAAACGAAATGTTGTCAGTTTGCAAAGTGTGCAAAAATCATCTAAAGTGATTTTAATAGAGCCGCGTGCTTTTGCTGAAGCTCAAGAAATTGCAGACCATTTAAAAAGTCATAAAGCGGTGATTGTCAATTTGCAAAGAATCCAGCATGACCAGGCCAAAAGGATTGTGGATTTTTTGAGCGGAACTGTTTATGCTATTGGTGGAGACATTCAGCATTTAGGACCGAAAATTTTTCTTTGCGCTCCTGACAATGTGGAGGTTTCCGGTTCTATTTCTGAAATATTGTCAGAAGAAAATATGGATAATTCAAGGTGGTTATAAGAAGAATGGTATTCGTTTTTAATGCTTTGTCTTGGCTCATTGAAATCTATTCATGGGCGTTAATTATCTACATTTTGATGTCTTGGTTGCCTGGAGCTAGAGAATCTGGTTTCGGACAGTTTCTTGCTAAAATATGTGAACCTTATTTAGAACCGTTCAGACGCATCGTGCCTCCGATCGGGATGATAGATTTTTCCCCTATTGTGGCGTTCATTGTTTTAAACCTGGCTACTCGGGGATTGCATCAGCTTGCCTACTGGGTGTTATAGCAGAGTTGAAAATTCCGTTTCGCAACGTTTTTTGTGATCGTTGCGAAAGGAAAATTCTGAGATCATGCTAATCATGACCGACAAACAATCGTGCGGAAGAGAAAGGTTATTTAAATATTTATTTCGATTTCGTTAGTGAAAAGGAGTAAACGATGTCATCGATTTATCAGCACTTTCGACCGGAGGAAAAGGAATTTATTGACGATGTCCTCGAGTCGATTCGACAGGTCGAAGAAAAATATGCACCAAAATTGATGGATTTTTTAGATCCTCGGGAACAGCAAATTTTGTCTTCATTGCTGGGGAAAAACACCGAGGTTAACGTGTCGTTTTTCGGAGGAACGGTACAGGCGGAACGAAAGAGGGCGCTCCTTTATCCGCCTTACTTTTCTGTACAGCAAGAAGACTTTCAAGTAGCGCTTTTTGAAATTCTCTACCCGCAAAAATTTGTTGTTTTAAATCATCGCGACGTATTAGGAAGTTTAATGGGTCTTGGACTTCGACGCGAAAAATTCGGCGATATTCTAGCTAAAGAAGGGCGTTTTCAGTTTTTAGTTGCTGCGGAAATGGCTGATTTTGTGAAATTAAATTTTCGTCAAGTGGGAAAAGCGTCCGTCCAATTGGAAGAAAAAAAACTAGAAGAAGCGATTGAATCAGAAGAAAGCTGGCAACCGGTTCAAACAACCGTCTCATCGTTGCGTTTAGATGTTATGATTTCCGCTTATGCCAAACTGTCCCGCCAAAAAGTGCAGACGATGATCAAAAGCGGCTTAGTCAAAGTGAATTGGAAAGTGGTGGACAACCCTGCTTTTCTATGCGAAGAAGGGGATGTTCTCTCCGTGCGTGGAAAAGGAAGGTGCAAGCTGCTGTCGATTGATGATAAAACAAAAAAAGAGAAGTGGCGAATTACATTAGGTCTTTTGAAATAATTTGGGGAAAATTGCAAGATATTCATTACAAATGGGAAAAAAACCGTTATAATAAAGTCCATAGATAGGTATGGAGGTGGCTGTATGCCTTTAACGCCCTTGGACATACATAATAAAGAATTCAGTAAAGGATTTAGAGGCTATGATGAAGATGAAGTCAATGAGTTTCTAAATCAAGTGATTAAAGACTACGAACTGATATTGCGGGAAAAAAAAGATCTGGAAGAACAGCTGGAATCTTTGCGTGAACGTCTGAGTCATTATTCAGATATTGAAGAAACGCTCAATAAATCGATTTTGATTGCTCAGGAAGCCGCAGAAGACGTAAAGCGGAATGCTCAAAAAGAAGCTAAGCTAATCATTAAGGAAGCGGAGAAAAATGCGGATCGCATTGTCAATGAAGCTTTATCAAAAGCGAGGAAAATCGCTCTTGACATCGAAGAGCTCAAAAAGCAGTCAAAAGTATTTCGCACTCGTTTTAAAATGCTCGTGGAAGCCCAACTGGATTTGTTAAACAACGACGATTGGGATCAGCTGATGGAATTTGAAGTAGATGCAACCGATCTTAAAAGTCTGCAAGATGAACACGAGGAGTAAGATTTATTTTTGATTGTCTCACCGTTCTATCCGGAAGAGAGTGCCGTTGCAAGACTTGACTGACAGACGTACGATTTCTATAATGTAAAAGGTATAAGGGAAAAACGATGACAGGGAGAGTACATTCTTTTAGCTTATTGTTCAGCGAGCCGGGACGGTGGAAGCCGGTATAAGCGAAGAGTGGAAGATCACCCTTGAGTCCTGTCTTTGAAAATCCTAAACGGATGTGTAGAAGACAGCGGTTTGTTCACGTTACGAATGAAAGAGCGGGCAGACAGTTTGTTTGCCAATAAGGGTGGTACCGCGGGAATCATCAACCTTCTCGTCCCTTTTTGGGGATGAGAAGGTTTTTTTGTATTTACATTCACGAACGGACAAGGAGGTAAAAAGAATGGACTATAAAGAAACACTGTTAATGCCTAAGACGGATTTTCCAATGCGTGGGAATTTACCAAAAAGAGAGCCTGCCATTCAAAAAAAATGGGAAGAAATGAATATTTACCAAAAAGTGCAAAAACGTACGGAAGGACGCCCCCTTTTTGTTTTGCATGACGGCCCTCCTTATGCGAACGGAGATATTCATATGGGGCATGCGCTGAATAAAATTTTAAAGGATTTTATCGTCCGCTATAAATCAATGAGCGGTTATCACGCCCCTTATGTTCCCGGTTGGGATACGCACGGACTTCCGATTGAACAGGCTTTGACGAATAAAGGCGTCAATCGGAAAGAAATGAGCGTGGCCGAATTCCGTAAACTTTGTGAGCAGTACGCTTACGAACAAATTAACAATCAGCGTGAACAATTTAAAAGACTAGGTGTACGAGGCGACTGGGAGAATCCTTATATTACATTAAAGCCGGAGTATGAAGCACAACAAATTAAAGTTTTTGGTGAAATGGCCAAAAAAGGATACATTTATAAAGGCTTAAAACCGGTATATTGGTCTCCTTCCAGCGAATCGGCCTTGGCAGAAGCGGAAATCGAATACAAAGACAAAAGATCCCCGTCCATTTATGTTGCTTTTCCTGTGAAGGATGGAAAAGGGGTACTGGATTCGGATACAAGCATCGTCATTTGGACGACCACTCCTTGGACGATACCTGCCAATCTTGGGATTTCGGTTCATCCTGACATTAATTACGTGGTAGTTCGAGTCAATGGCCACAAATATGTGGTGGCGGAAGCTCTGCTTGAAGATGTATCATCTGCGCTTGAATGGAATGAGCCAAGTGTAGTGAAAACATTAAAGGGCACAGAACTGGAGTATGTCGTTGCCAAACATCCTTTATACGGACGCGATTCCCTAGTGATGCTGGGAGAACACGTGACCACGGATTCAGGTACGGGATGTGTTCATACAGCTCCTGGACACGGGGAAGACGATTTCTTGGTCGGGAAAAAATACAATTTAGATGTCTTATCAGTGGTAGATGATAAAGGCTGCATGACAGAAGATGCTCCAGGTTTTGAAGGACTCTTTTACGATGATGCGAATAAAGCCATTACGAAAAAATTGGAAGAAGCAGGCGCACTGTTAAAACTTGCGTTTATTACCCATTCTTATCCACACGATTGGCGTACGAAAAAACCGGTCATTTTTAGAGCCACTGCCCAATGGTTCGCTTCTATCGACGCCTTCAGAGAACAGCTTCTGGAAGCCGTAAAAGAAACGAATTGGGTGCCTGAATGGGGAGAAACTCGTCTTTACAATATGATTCGTGACCGCGGTGATTGGTGTATTTCCCGCCAGCGGGCTTGGGGAGTGCCGATTCCGGTATTTTATGCGGAAAACGGGGAAGCTATTATTACCGATGAAACCATTCAGCATGTTTCGGAATTGTTCCGTCAATACGGTTCCAATGTATGGTTTGAAAGAGAGGCTAAAGATCTTCTTCCGGAAGGATTTACTCATCCTGGCAGCCCGAACGGTCAATTTACAAAAGAAACGGATATTATGGACGTATGGTTTGATTCCGGATCTTCGCATCAAGCCGTTTTACAGGAAAGAGAAGAATTGAACCGTCCTGCCGATCTGTATTTGGAAGGTTCCGACCAATACCGCGGCTGGTTTAACTCTTCATTGACAACCGCTGTCGCTGTAACGGGAAAAGCTCCGTACAAAGCCGTTCTTAGCCACGGATTTGCTTTAGACGGTGAAGGTCGAAAAATGAGTAAATCGCTTGGCAATGTGGTTGTACCGGCAAAAGTCATGAATCAATACGGCGCTGATATTTTGAGACTTTGGGTAGCTTCTGTTGATTTTCAAGCCGATGTTCGCGTGTCTGATGCGATCTTAAAGCAAGTTTCGGAAGTGTATCGCAAAATCCGCAATACGTTCCGATTCCTTTTAGGAAACCTTGCCGATTTCGATCCGAAAAAAGATTCGCTTTCTTATGACAACCTGCGTGAAGTCGACCAATATATCCTTGTAAAATTAAATCATTTAATTAAAAGTGTTCACGATCATTATGAACATTATGAATACTCGGCGATTTATCACGAAATTAATAACTTTTGCACATTTGATTTAAGTTCGTTCTATCTCGATTTTGCCAAAGACATTCTGTATATTGAACCGATGAACTTCTATGAACGGCGGGCCATTCAGACCGTTTTGTATGAATGTCTCGTTTCCCTCGTCAAATTAATAGCTCCTATTCTGGCGCATACGGCGGATGAAGTGTGGGAACATATTCCGGGTGTAACGGAAGAAAGTGTGCAGTTAACTGACATGCCGGTTTATAAAGAGATTCCTAACAGTAAAGAATTAGAAGAAAAATGGGATCAATTTATGAAACTGCGCGATGATGTTCTTAAAGCGCTAGAAGAGGCGCGGAACGAAAAAATAATTGGAAAATCGCTGACCGCCCACGTCAAACTTTATGTAAACGATGAAACAAAAGTTCTGCTTGATTCCATTCATGAAAACTTAAAACAATTGTTCATCGTATCAGGATTTGAAGTAGCTGGTCGGTTGGAAGACGCTCCTGAACACGCCTTAAAGTTGGAACGGGCAGCCATTGTGGTCGAAAAAGCGGAAGGGGAAACATGTGAACGCTGCTGGACAGTGACGCCGGAAGTTGGATCAGATCCGGAACATCCGACTCTTTGCCCGCGCTGTGCGGATGTGGTGAAAAATCATTATTCCCATTTAGCTTAATTCGAAAGAAGCTTTGGATCATAATTTATCCAAAGCTTCTTTTTCTTTCATCGTAATAATTTTGTTCATAAAGGAACACTAACGATAAGAAATTCAGAAGTGAGCGTTTTCGCGTTGATGCAGTTTTCAATAAGACTTCCCGGGAATAAACTTCAATCGGTGTTAACGGAGGGATGAAGATGGCAACGTATGATAAGATCTATCATGAATTGCAGATCGTCTATCAAGAATTAATGAATTCACGATCCCAAAAAGAAGAAGTGTATCGTTACATCGAGCAGGAAAAGAAGGACATTGTAAAAGCTTTAAAAAAATTTGAGTCGGGAGATTTTGGAAAATGCGAAATCAGCGGAGAATGGATTCCCTTTGAATGGATCAAACAAATTCCTACAATGGAAACGATCGATGAATGGGAGAAATGCGTTTTAACATATGGCAGAAAAGGGATATACGGATAAATTCATTCTACAATTGTTGAATCAAAAAGGTTATGCTAAAATGCAAAGGTAACAATTCACTTTAGAGGTGGAGGTAACCAATGTGCGTTTATTGTATTACTTTGGTTTAGCAATTGTGGTGGTGATAATCGATCAATGGTCGAAGTGGTTGATTGTCAAATACATGCAAGTCGGTCAAAGCATAGAAATCGTGCCGAATCTTTTGTACTTAACTTCCAATCGCAATAAAGGAGCAGCATGGGGAATGCTCCAAGGACAGCTATGGCTGTTTTATATCTTAACCGTCATTGTTGTCATTGGCATCATTTATTACATGGTAAAATACGGAAAAGATAAAACGCTTCAATCCATCGGTTTTTCCTTTATTCTCGGGGGAGCGATTGGAAATTTTCTGGACCGTTTTTTTCGGAAAGAAGTCGTCGATTTTATCCATACGTATATTTTCCATTATGATTTTCCAATATTTAATTTTGCCGATTTATCGCTCACAATCGGGGTGGTGATTTTGATTATTGCTCTGTTATTAGAAGATCGGAGGGAAAGACAGAAAGCGAATGGAACGAATTGAACATGTCATCACAGAAGAGGAACAGCATCAACGAATTGATAAAGTTCTTAGTCAATGGAACGAAGATTGGTCACGGAGTCAAGTTCAAGAATGGATTAAAGAAGGACGTGTAACAGTCAATGGAGCGACTGTGAAAGCAAATTATAAATGTGAGGCAGATGACCGTATTGTTATTAGCGTTCCGGAACCGGAAGTACTGGAAATCACACCGGAAAATATGGACTTGGACATTTACTATGAAGATCGAGATGTCATCGTTGTCAATAAACCGCGTGGAATGGTGGTTCATCCGGCTCCGGGGCATCTGTCAGGCACTCTTGTCAATGGGTTGATGGCCCACTGCAAAGACTTGTCAGGCATCAACGGCGTTCTAAGGCCTGGAATTGTTCATCGCATTGATAAAGATACTTCCGGATTATTGATGGCGGCCAAAAATGATTATGCTCATGAAAAGCTTTCTCAGCAGCTTTCTAATAAAACGGTTACAAGAAAATACAAAGCCATCGTTCACGGCGTGATTCCACATGATGTTGGAACGATTGATGCTCCCATTGGCAGAGACCCAAAAGACAGGCAAAAAATGGCGGTTGTCGAAAACGGCAAACATGCGGTCACTCATTTTCGAGTTTTGGAACGTTTTAGTCAATATAGTTTAATTGAATGTGAGTTGGAAACGGGAAGGACTCATCAAATCCGCGTTCATATGAAATACATCGGCCATCCTTTAGCCGGAGATCCGAAGTATGGCCCCAAAAAAACATTAAATATTGAAGGACAAGCTTTACATGCTGAGGTACTTGGCTTCATTCATCCGAGAACGGAAGAATATTTAGAGTTTAAAGCGCCATTACCGGATGATTTTTCTCGAATTCTGACTTTTTTGCGATCGGAAGGTTGACAGTACATTTTGAAAAGAGTATCATAATGTCAGTTGAATATGAACCTTTAATCCAGTCCCGTGAGGCTGAGAAGGAAACGGAAATGATCGTAATCACTTTGACAAGATATGCTTTCGAAATGAATCCTCTCATCCTGACGATGAGAGTTTTTTTGTGCCGTTTCCAAAAAAAGAGAGAAGGTGAGTCCGATGCAAAAAGCGATGGTGCTTGATCAGCCTGCTATACGCAGGTCCTTGACTCGAATTGCCCATGAAATTATCGAAAAAAATAAAGGTATTCATAATTGCCTGCTTGTCGGCATCCGGACGAGAGGCATTTATCTCGCAAACAGACTAGCAAAAAAAATCGAGGAAATCGAGGGACAGAGTGTTCCGGTCGGAGAGCTGGACATCACTTTATATCGAGATGATCTCACGTATAAATCTAATCGTAAGGAGCCTCAGGTAAAAGGGTCGGATATTCCGACAGACGTCACTGATCGCAAAGTGATATTAGTAGACGATGTTCTTTTTACGGGAAGAACAGTTAGAGCAGCGATGGACGCTTTAATGGATATGGGGCGTCCTGCTCAGATTCAACTGGCGGTTCTTGTGGACAGAGGACATAGGGAATTGCCCATTCGAGCGGATTATGTCGGAAAGAACATACCTACCTCCATTCATGAAAAAATTGTAGTAGAGCTGGAGGAGGTAGATCAACACGAGAGAGTAACGATCCATGAACGGATTGAAAACTAAATAAGTTCCCTTTTAAATGCAGTCCAGAGAGGCTGACAAAGGGCAGAATGAATGACGGCGCTGCTCATTTCGGTACCGTGTATGGGAGATCGAACAGCGAGCGCATGATTTTGCTTACCTCTTTGTCGGCGTTTAGCTGCAAAGAGGTTTTTTATGCTTGTATAAAAAAACAAATATCAAAAAACACACTATTTTTGGATGATTCGAACGAAAAAAGAAAAACTTTTTTATTCAAGCAAAAAAACGAAATTTAAGGGGTGCAGATCGTATGTTAAAAAATTTAGTATCAATTAAGGATTTGCATAAAGATAAAATTTTGTTAATATTAATGCAAGCCGATTATTTTAGCAAAGGCTATCGCTGGCAACCTGACAATCAAACTTTTATCGCAAACTTATTTTTTGAGCCGAGCACAAGAACAAAAAGCAGCTTTGAGATGGCCGAGAGGAAATTAGGACTTGAAGTGATACCGTTTGAAGCGGGAAGTTCAAGCGTATTAAAGGGAGAAACTCTTTATGATACAGTCCGTACTTTGGAATCACTAGGAGTGGATGCGGTTGTGATTCGCCATGAAGAAGATGAATACTATCGCCACTTAATTGGAAAAGTGAATATCCCCGTTATTAACGCAGGCGATGGATGCGGGCAGCATCCGACTCAAAGTTTGCTGGATTTATTTACGATTCAGCAAGAGTTTGGAAGTTTTGAAGGATTGAAGATTGGAATTGTCGGCGATATTCGTCACAGCCGAGTTGCCCGTTCCGACGCAGAGGCATTAAGAAAACTGGGAGCGAATGTTTTTTATTCAGGTCCGAAAGAATGGTTTGATCAGGATTTCTTGTATTCGGGTGAATTTGCAGCGATCGACGATTTGATTCCTGAGGTGGATGTGCTGATGCTTTTAAGAATTCAGCATGAACGTCATAACGAACATACCACTTTTTCAACAGAGGAATATCACGAATTGTACGGCCTGACCGTTGAACGCGAGAAAAGAATGAAACCGGGAAGCATCATCATGCATCCCGCTCCCGTTAATCGAGGCGTTGAAATCGATGATCGTTTAGTTGAATGTAGAAGATCAAGAATATTTAAGCAAATGGAAAATGGAGTTTATGTCCGCATGGCTGTTTTAAAAGAAGTGTTGGAAGGGAGAATGGCCAATGAAGCTGCTGATCAAAAATGGCAATATTCTTTGTAAAAACGGGAAAATCAAAATCGTCGATATTCGCGTGGAAGACGGAAAAATAGCCGAAATGGGAGAGCATCTGACCGCTTTCGATGAAACCATTTTGGACGCTGGAGGAAATTTGATTGCTCCCGGCTTTATCGATGTCCATGTTCATTTACGTGAGCCGGGCGGAGAACAGAAAGAAACGATCGAAACCGGTACGCTCGCCGCGGCCCGAGGAGGCTTTACGACCGTCTGCGCCATGCCTAACACAAAGCCGGTTCCCGATACGGTGGAACGGATGAAAGAATTGCAGAAGCGAATTAAGGAGAAAGCTTATGTGCGCGTCCTCCCTTATGCCTCGATTACTGTCAATGAAGCGGGGAAGGAACTAACGGATTTTGAAAGTTTGCAAAAAGAAGGAGCATTTGCCTTTACCGATGACGGGGTTGGTGTTCAAAATGCAGGAATGATGCTTAAGGCAATGGAAAAGGCGGCGGCTGTTCAAGCATCGATTGTCGCCCACTGCGAAGAGAATACTTTAATTTTCGGAGGAGTCGTCCACGACGGCACGTTTGCGAAAAAACATCATTTGAAAGGAATCCCTTCCGTATGTGAAGCGGTACATATCGCAAGGGACGTGCTGCTCGCTGAAGCAGCGGGATGCCACTACCATGTCTGTCATATCAGTACGAAAGAATCGGTAAGAGCCGTACGGGATGCCAAAAAAGCGGGTATTCATGTGACGGCGGAAGTAACGCCTCATCATTTGCTGTTGACAGAGGAAGACATTCCGGGGCTTGACGCTAATTTTAAAATGAATCCTCCTCTTCGCAGCAAAGAAGATCGTGAAGCTTTAATCGAAGGGCTTTTAGATGGAACCATTGACTGTATAGCAACAGACCACGCTCCGCATACAATGGAGGAAAAACAAGCAGGGATTGAAAAAGCTCCTTTCGGGATCGTCGGTCTGGAAACAGCTTTCCCGCTGCTTTATTCACGATATGTTCAAACAGGCATTTTTACGTTAAAACAGCTAGTCGATTGGATGACGATTAAACCAGCGGAAGTGTTTCAATTGCCATATGGGAAGCTTGAGGAAGGAGCTCCCGCAGATCTTGTGATCATTGACTTGAACTTGGAAAAGAAAATTGAGCCAAAGCATTTTGCTTCTAAAGGCCGGAATACTCCGTTTGCAGGGTGGAAATGCAAAGGTTGGCCAGTGGCAACCATCGTAAACGGAAAAATAGTTTGGCAGGAAGGAAGGATTTACGCGTGAAGAAACAGCTTATTTTAGAAGATGGGACCATCATGATCGGGGAAGGGTTTGGAAGCGAAAAAGAAACGATTGGAGAAGTCGTATTTACTACAGGGATGACAGGTTACCAAGAAGTGCTGTCCGACCCTTCTTATTGCGGTCAAATCGTCACATTTACTTATCCGCTCATTGGAAATTATGGCATAAACCGAGATGATTTTGAAACGATCCATCCGGCGGTAAAAGGATTGATCGTAAAAGAAGCCGCGGACTTTCCTTCCAATTGGCGGAGTGAATGGTCGATCAATGAATACTTGAAACATAGAGACATTCCCGGCATATCAGGAGTGGACACGAGAAAACTAACGCGAATTATCCGCCGATACGGCACATTAAAAGGGGCGATTGTTTCCGAAAACGAATCTCCTGATCGCGTCATTGCTCGTTTAAAAGAAACGAAACTGTCAACCGATCAAGTAAAACAAGTATCGGTTAAAGCTCCATTCCCGAGCCCTGGTCGAGGATTTCGCGTGGTGCTGATGGATTTTGGGATGAAACACGGCATTTTAAGGGAGCTAAACAAACGAAATTGTGATGTTGTCGTTGTTCCATACAATACAACTGCAGAAGACATTCTTCGATATAAGCCGGATGGTGTGATGCTTTCCAACGGCCCGGGAGATCCGAAAAACGTTCCTGAAGCGATTGAAACCGTCGGTAAACTGCTTGGAAAAGTGCCTGTTTTCGGCATCTGCCTGGGACATCAGCTATTTGCATTAGCTTGCGGTGCAGATACGTTCAAATTAAAATTCGGCCATCGAGGATCCAATCATCCTGTAAAAGATTTAGAAACAGGAAAAACCGCCTTAACTTCCCAAAATCACGGATTTGCCGTAAACGAGGCTTCTCTTGAAAATACAAGATTGGAAATCACCCATATTGCTCTGAATGACGGAACGATCGAAGGGTTGAAGCACAAAGATTATCCGGCTTTTACCGTTCAGTATCATCCGGAAGCCTCACCGGGTCCGGAAGATGATAATTCGTTATTTGATCGTTTTATGCGCATGATGGAAAACTATCAACATGTTGGAAAGGAGACTCTCCATGCCTAAACGTACAGATATTGAAAGCATTTTAGTAATTGGATCCGGCCCGATTATTATCGGTCAAGCAGCAGAATTTGACTATGCAGGAACACAAGCATGTTTGGCTTTGAAAGAGGAAGGCTATCGTGTCATTCTAGTCAACTCAAATCCCGCGACCATTATGACGGATACTGAAATTGCCGATGTTGTGTACATGGAGCCTTTAACTCTAGAGTTTGTGACCCGAGTGATTCAAAAAGAACGACCTGACGCCATTTTGCCAACGCTTGGCGGTCAAACCGGCTTAAACTTAGCTGTCGAATTGGCGAAAGAAGGCGTGTTAGAACAGTACGGAGTGGAAATTTTAGGGACGAAGCTATCCGCCATTCAAAAAGCAGAAGATCGGGAATTGTTCCGCAATCTGATGAAAGAATTGGGTGAACCGGTTCCGGAAAGCGAGATTGTCCACACTTTGGAAGAAGCCTATTCCTTTGTGGAAAAAATCGGTTATCCGGTCATTGTTCGTCCTGCCTATACACTTGGCGGAACAGGCGGCGGAATTTGCCATAACGAGGAAGAACTCATTGAGATTGTATCAGGAGGACTGAAAAAAAGCCCGGTTCATCAATGCTTGGTAGAAAAAAGCATTGCCGGGTATAAGGAAATCGAATATGAAGTAATGCGTGATTCCAGTGACAATGCCATCGTTGTCTGCAACATGGAGAACATCGATCCGGTCGGCATTCATACAGGCGATTCCATCGTGGTAGCGCCAAGCCAAACACTTAGCGATCGCGAATATCAAATGCTCCGCAATACGTCATTAAAAATTATCCGCGCTTTAGAAATCGAAGGTGGATGCAATGTCCAGCTGGCGCTTGATCCGAACAGTTTCCATTACTATATCATCGAAGTGAATCCACGCGTTAGCCGCTCGTCGGCGCTCGCCTCAAAAGCAACGGGGTATCCGATTGCCAAATTGGCGGCCAAAATCGCTGTTGGATTAACACTTGATGAAATAAAGAACCCTGTGACCGGGAAAACGTACGCTTGTTTTGAACCGGCCCTTGATTATGTCGTTTCTAAAATTCCGCGTTGGCCATTTGATAAATTCGAATCGGCAAACCGCATTCTCGGAACGCAGATGAAAGCGACTGGAGAAGTAATGGCGATTGGAAGAACGTTTGAAGAATCCATCTTAAAAGCCGTCCGCTCCCTGGAAAACAATGTGTTCCATTTAGAACGGAAAGAGTTGGCGGGACTGGATGAACAAACATTGGCGACCCGAATTAAAACAGCAGATGATGAACGATTGTTTTGTATTGGCGAAGCCATTCGCAGGGGAATTTCGATTGAAACCATCCATGAATGGAGCAAAATCGATCTCTTTTTCTTAAAGAAGCTTCAAAACATTGTATCCTATGAATCTGTATTAAAAGCCCACCCGTTTGATGTGGAAAAAACGAAGAAAGCTAAACAAATGGGCTTTGCCGATGCGACTATTGCAAAACTGTGGAACGTGACTGAAAAAGAAGTATATGACTGGAGAAAACAATACGGGATTGTTCCGGTTTATAAAATGGTCGATACGTGTGCTGCCGAATTTGAGTCGGAAACTCCTTATTATTATGGAACGTATGAAGAGGAAAATGAATCGATTGTCACCAGTCGGAAATCGGTGGTCGTAATCGGATCTGGACCCATCCGAATTGGTCAAGGAGTGGAATTTGATTATGCGACGGTCCATTCTGTCTGGGCCATTCAAGAAGCAGGGTATGAAGCGATTATCATTAATAACAATCCGGAAACGGTTTCCACCGATTTCAGCATTTCGGATAAACTTTATTTCGAGCCGCTCACGATTGAAGATGTCATGAATATTATTGATTTGGAAAAACCGGAAGGAGTTATCGTCCAATTCGGAGGACAGACAGCTATTAACTTGGCAGATTCATTAGTGGAGAGGGGAGTCAACATTTTAGGAACATCTCTGGAAGACATTGATCGTGCGGAAGATCGCGACAAGTTTGAAATCGCACTCGATCAATTCAACATTCCGAAACCGCTTGGAAAGACGGCCTTCTCCGCAGAAGAAGCAGTGAAAATCGCAGCTGAAATCGGCTACCCGGTTCTTGTGAGACCATCTTATGTGTTAGGTGGTCGTGCCATGGAAATCGTTTATCATGAAGAGGAATTGCTTCATTACATGAAAAATGCTGTCAAAATCAATCCAGAACATCCGGTGTTGATTGATCGTTATCTAACAGGAAAAGAAATCGAGGTTGATGCCGTTTCGGATGGAAACGATGTGCTCATCCCGGGAATTATGGAGCATATTGAACGTGCCGGCGTCCATTCAGGTGATTCCATTGCTGTCTACCCGCCGCAAACGTTGACGAAAGAACAGAAAGACAAAATCGTCGATTATACGATTAAATTAGCAAAAGGTTTAAACATTATCGGTTTACTGAATATTCAATATGTGGTGACCAAGGAAGATGTATTTGTTCTGGAAGTCAATCCGCGTTCAAGCCGCACAGTGCCGTTTTTAAGCAAAATCACGAATATTCCAATGGCAAACTTGGCGACAAAAGCCATTTTGGGAACGAATTTAAAAGAAATGGGTTATTCTACAGGATTAGCTGAAGAACAAAAGGGTGTATATGTAAAAGTTCCTGTTTTTTCCTTTGCGAAGCTGCGCCAAGTGGATACAACACTTGGACCGGAAATGAAATCAACCGGGGAAGTGATGGGGAAAGACGTCACATTGGAAAAAGCGCTCTATAAAGGGCTGCTTGCTTCCGGAATCAAAATTCAGCAAAAAGGTTCCATCTTATTGACCGTTGCGGACAAGGATAAGGAAGAAACGTTGGAACTAGCCAAACGATTTGCGGCCATTGGCTTTAAACTTCTGGCGACAAGCGGTACAGCCAAATATTTGCAAATGGGAGGCATTTCAGCAGAAACAGTAGGAAAAATAGGCTCGAAACAGCCGGATATTTTGGATGTCATTCGTCAAGGACAAGCGCAGTTTATCATTAATACGTTGACAAAAGGAAAGCTGCCGCAGCGCGACGGCTTTAAAATTCGGCGTGAAGCCGTGGAAAACGGCATTCCATGTTTAACGTCGCTAGATACAGCGGAAGCGATATTGAGAGTGCTGGAATCGATGACTTTTTCGATGGAAGCTATGCCGAAAACAAAAATGAAAGGACACATCGAGGCGGTGATGGCGTGATCAAACAAGAGCTTATGACCATTGTTTCTCAACAACAAATTGCCAAGAATATTTATGAATTAACAATGGAAGGCGAATTGGTTCAGGAGATGGACGAACCGGGAAGGTTTGTTCATCTCCGTATCAACGGCGGGACCGCACCCCTTTTGAGGCGGCCTATCAGTGTTGCTGCGGTTCATCAACATTTAGGACAGTTTACCATTATTTATCGAGCGGGCGGGGAAGGGACAAGACTTCTTTCCGAAAAGAAAGCGGGGGAAAGAATCGATGTCCTGGGCCCTCTCGGCCACGGCTTTCCGCTGGAAGCGATCGAATCTGGTCAAACCGCCGTTCTCGTTGGCGGCGGAATCGGAGTGCCTCCTCTTTATGATTTGTCGCGACGACTTAAAGAACAAAATGTTCATGTCATTCACGTTCTTGGTTTTCAAAATCAAGAGAGTGCTTTTTATATGGAAAAATTTTGTGATTTAGGTGAAACCTATATGGCGACGGAGGATGGTTCGCTTGGAATAAAAGGATTTGTCACAGATGCCATCAAGCAGTTTTCGGTCAAAGGAGATGTTTTATATGCTTGCGGCCCGATCCCGATGCTGAAAGCTCTTGAAAAGGAAAATCCGGCCGATCGGGGGTTCGTTTCCCTTGAACAGCGGATGGGTTGCGGAATCGGAGCCTGTTTCGCTTGTGTTTGCCATCCTAGTAATGATCCAAAGGGAACGGAATATCGAAAAGTATGCAGCGATGGTCCGGTGTTCCCGATTGGGGAGGTTGTATTGTGAATCCATTGCATGTCCAATTGCCAGGTTTAGAGTTGAAAAATCCAGTGATGCCGGCCTCAGGCTGCTTCGGATTTGGAAGAGAGTTCAGCCAGTTATATGATTTGAATCAGCTGGGAGCGATTATGATCAAAGCGACCACACCGGAACCGAGGTTTGGAAATCCGACTCCGCGAGTAGCAGAAACACCTGCGGGAATGTTGAATGCTATTGGCCTGCAAAATCCGGGATTAAAAAAAGTGATCAGTGACGAGCTTCCGTGGCTCTCACAATTTGATGTGCCGATTATCGCCAATATCGCCGGATCGGAAATGGAAGACTATGTAACGGTAGCTGAAGCCATCTCACAAGTGGACAACGTGAAAGCGCTGGAACTGAATATTTCCTGTCCGAATGTTAAAACAGGCGGGATTGCTTTTGGGACGGTACCGGAAATTGCAAAAGAACTGACGAAAAAAGTGAAAGAAGTATCCGAAGTTCCGGTATATGTGAAATTGTCTCCTAATGTCACCAATATTGTGGAAATAGCAAAAGCAGTAGAAGAAGGCGGAGCGGACGGTATTACGATGATTAATACGCTTTTAGGCATGAAGATAGACATCCATACTGGAAGGGCTCTATTGGCAAACGGCACCGGAGGTTTGTCAGGTCCCGCTGTCAAACCGATTGCGGTGCGGATGATCTATGAAGTGAGCCAGCATGTCCATATTCCGATCATTGGAATGGGCGGTATTTCCTCGCTCGATGATATTCTCGAATTTTTTTATGCGGGGGCCAGCGCAGTGGCCATCGGTACAGCGAATTTTGTTGATCCGTTTATCTGTCCAAAGCTTATCGCTCAATTGCAGGACTACGTTGAGGCAAATGGAATTGATCATATTAGCGAACTGACAGGAAGGAGCTGGAAAGTGCGTGGAAACCGAACCTATATTGGCTCTTGATTTTCCCGATTGGAATCAAACAAAAGCATTTTTGGCGCCGTTTTACGGGAAGCCATTGTATGTAAAAGTGGGAATGGAACTTTATTTTCAGAATGGACCGGCCATCATCGAAGCATTAAAAGCAGAGAATCATCGCATTTTTTTGGATTTAAAACTCCATGATATCCCTAATACGGTCAAACAAGCGATAAAAGGCTTGGCGAAGCTCGGAGTGGATATGGTCAACGTGCATGCAGCGGGCGGGAGACGGATGATGGAAGCGGCTTTGGAAGGGTTAGAAGCCGGAACGCCGGCAGGGACATCGCGACCACTGTTATTGGCCGTCACCCAGCTTACATCAACAAGTGAACTTGAGATGCAGTCTGAACAGCTTGTTGCCGTCTCGCTGGAGGAATCAGTGGTCCATTATGCAAAGCTGGCAAAAGCGGCTGGTTGCAATGGGGTCGTATGCTCTGTACATGAAGCAGTAAAAATATCGGAAGCATGTGGAGCTGAATTTCTAAAGGTGACACCGGGAATCCGCTTGCAAACAGATCAATCTCATGATCAAAGTCGTGTGGCAGATCCGAAAACCGCCAGACAACTTGGTGCAAGCATGATCGTGGTGGGAAGATCGATTACTAAAGCTCCAGATCCTCTACAAGCATATCAACAGGTAAAAAAACTATGGAATGATTATTCAAAGCCTCTTGTTAGAAATTCTGGTCTATAAACCAGCAGATCTGAAAAAAAGCTGTAAAAATGGTGAGAGGAGAACAATCACATGCAGAACGATCATATACAAAGTAAAAGAATAGCAGAACAGCTTCTCAATATTGAAGCCATCTATTTGCAACCAAATGATCCATTTACATGGTCCTCAGGAATAAAATCGCCCATATATTGCGACAATCGTCTTACCCTTTCTTATCCGGCGGTGCGAAAAGAAGTTGCGATAGGACTCGTTTCTTTGATTAACGAACATTTTTCAGAAGTACAATGCATTGCCGGGACTGCGACAGCGGGCATTCCTCATGCAGCTTGGGTAAGCGATCTACTCGATTTGCCCATGTGCTATGTTCGTTCAAAAGCGAAAAGCCATGGAAAAGGGAAACAAATAGAGGGAAAAGTACAGCCGGGCGTTAAAACGGTGGTCGTAGAAGACTTAATTTCGACAGGAGGAAGCGCTATTCAAGCAGCTAACGTCTTGCGAGAATCAGGATGCGAGGTGCTTGGAGTCGTGTCGATTTTTACTTATGAACTTGAAATAGGAAAGCAGCTGCTTGATGAAGCCAATTTAAAAGCTTATAGTTTAAGCAATTATTCAGCGCTAATGGAAGTTGCTTTAGAAAAAGGAGCGATTCAACCCACGGATTTAGAGACTCTTCGGCAATGGCGGGAAAATCCTGAGCATTGGCCGATGGTACAATCGTAATACATAGATGAAAAAATAAGGAAGAGAGCGTCTCTTCCTTATTTTTTCAATTTCACCACTAAATCAGGATCCGGTGTAACATAAATGGTTTGCTGATTGTCATAGATGACAAATCCAGGTTTTGAACCGTTCGGTTTTTTGACATAACGGATTTTCGTGTAATCTACCGGTACTGAACTGGAATGTTTTGCTTTGCTGAAATAAGCGGCCAGGTTGGCGGCTTCCAACAGCGTTTCTTCGGATGGGTTATTATGGCGAATCACAACATGGGAACCGGGAATGTCTTTTGTGTGCAGCCAAATATCATCTCGTCGAGCGAGTTTCGTTGTGACATAATCATTTTGTTTATTGTTTTTGCCCACTAATATAATCGTTCCGTCACTGGCTGTGTAAGTATCGATCATTGGTTTCTCTTTTCCTTGTTTTCTCTTCGCTTTCGATTTCATCCGCAAATAGCCCTCTTCCTCTAATTCTTCGCGGATTTCTTCAATGTCTTTCGGGGATGCGGATTCAAGCTGCTGAAGCAAATTTTCAAAGTATTGAATTTCTTGCTTTGTTTTATCGATTTGCTCGTTTACAACGACCAATGCATGTTTTGCTTTTTGATACTTCGAAAAATAAGACTGGGCATTTTCCGACGGACTTTTTTTCGGGTCCAAAGGAATGGTGACCTTTTCTCCGTTTTCATCATAATAATTGATGACTTCAATTTCCGTCATTCCTTTTTGAACGGCGTACAGATTGGCGGTCAGCAATTCGCCGAGTATTTGGTACTCATCGGCATTTTCCGCTTCTTGAAACGTTTTTTCCAATTTTTTTAGCTTGGATATATTTTTTTCTAATTCATTTTTCACCAGCCGTTCTAAATCACTGCCCAGCTGTTTTACACGGTCCCGCTCCGCTTTGCCGAAATAAAAACGGTCAAGTAGAGAACTGAGGGAATGAAACGGTTGCTTGGTTCCTTTAAGATGATTGAGATCTCGCCAGTAAAAATGCTCTTTTTTGTCTCCTTTCCACAGCATTGGCTGAAAAAGCCCTTCTTTTAGCGGCTGCAGCAGGCGAATAAAGGCAGCCGGGACTGTCGTGCGGTTAGGAATCCCGGCTTCATGAAGCACTTCCTTCGCGAACAACGGAGAAACGCCGGAAAAGTGCTGAACTAGCTGTTTGTCGAGTTTTCCGCCATTAAAATCGAGGAGACGAAGCACGTCATCTTCGGTTGCCTCCAGTGGATTCAACTTGTTTTGGGAAGGCGGATATAAATATTCGTTTCCAGGCAATACGGTTCGGTACCGGCTAAGGGCAGGCGTAATATGTTTAATGCTGTCAATAATTTTCTGCGTCGGCTGATCCACCAGGACAATATTGCTGTGGCGTCCCATAATTTCAACGATTAACTGTTTAGTAGAAACATCGCCGATTTCGTTTTTTCCTTTTAGCTTAAAAATCAGTATACGGTCCAATTCTTTCTGTTTCAGTTCTTCGATAATAGCCCCTTCTAAGTGCTTGCGCAAAAGCATGCAGAACATGGGCGGTTCCTTCGGATTTTCGTACGGCTCATTTGTCAGCTGCACCCTGGCATAGGTAGGATGGGCAGATAGAAGCAGTTTATAGTTTTTCCCTTGGGAACGGACGATGAGAATAATTTCGTTTTTATAAGGTTGATGGATTTTCGTAATTCTTCCGCCAGTGAGTACTTTTTGCAGCTCCATCATCATGGCGTGAGTAAATAATCCGTCAAACGACATAATGAAACATCCTTTTCTATATATGATTTTAATGCTCCTTGTAAGAGCGTCCTTTTTAATGAATCTTTATTATTATAATGGAAACTCTCATTGAGTTGTTGTTAGAAATCTGTGCAAGGGAATTATGAATGGATTAAAATCCATTAGCCTTCATTTGTTTTTGCCATCACAACTAACTCCAAGCGTGAAAAGTGCTCTTTTCTAATAAATCATATCATTTTTTTGGACGAGTCTGAATAACCTTGCTATAAGAGCGACGTTTAAGGGGAGAGTGTGATAGAGAAATGAAATTTTATGAGATGGAAAGGCCGGACATAGAAAAAAAATTGAATGTTAATCTGGAAAAGGGATTGAACTCAAAAGAAGCAGAAAAACGGAGAAAACAATTCGGCGTTAATGAATTGGAAGAAGGGGAATCCCAGTCCGCGTTTAAATTGTTTATTTCTCAGTTTAAAGATTTTATGATATTGGTTTTACTGGCAGCTACCTTAGTGTCTGGATTGCTGGGGGAGTATATGGACGCGATCGCTATCGTTGCCATCGTGATCGTGAATGGGTTTCTTGGCTTTTTTCAGGAACGTAAAGCCGAACAATCTTTGCAAGCATTAAAGGAATTATCTGCTCCCAAAGTAAACGTGCTCCGGAACGGTGAATGGATAAAAATTCCTTCAAAAGAGCTCGTGATCGGGGACGTGATGAAATTCGAAAGCGGAGACCGAATTGGTGCCGACGTCCGTATTTTAAAGGCGAATAACTTAGAATTGGAAGAGTCCGCTTTAACAGGAGAATCGGTCCCTGTGCCTAAAATCGCTGAATCAATTCACGGGGAACATTTAAATATCGGGGATTTAGAGAATATGGCTTTCATGGGGACAATGGTTACGAGGGGAAACGGAATCGGAGTTGTTACGGCAATCGGCATGAATACGGCAATGGGAAAAATTGCCGATTTGCTTCAAAATGCCGAAACCCTTTCTACCCCGCTCCAAATGCGGTTGGAACAGCTGGGAAAAGTATTAATTGTCGCCGCTTTGTTTTTAACGGCGTTAGTGGTGGGCATTGGGATTTTGCAAGGTCATGGTTTTTATGAAATGATTTTTGCTGGCGTATCGCTGGCGGTTGCGGCGATTCCGGAAGGGCTTCCGGCCATTGTGACAGTCGCTTTGTCATTGGGGGTTCAGCGGATGATTAAAAAAAGGGCCGTTGTCCGCAAATTGCCGGCTGTCGAAACGCTTGGATGTGCATCCGTTATTTGTTCCGATAAAACCGGAACGATGACGCAAAATAAAATGTCCGTGACCCATTTATGGTCGAATGGGAAAACGTGGACCGTAAGCGGAACAGGTTTTTCACCGAATGGAGAATTTTTTGAAGATGGCGTCCGGATCATACCCCAACGAGAAAAAAGTCTTTATCAGCTGCTGACATTCGGACTTTTATGTAATCATGCGGAGTTAAAACAAAACAAGCGTGATTTTTTTATTGACGGCGATCCAACGGAAGGGGCTTTATTGGTGGCGGCGATGAAAGCGGGCCTGACAAGGGAGAATTTGTCGCAACAATTCACAGTGGAACAAGAATTCGCGTTCGACTCTATTCGAAAAATGATGTCCGTTGTGGTGAAAGATCAAAGCGGGCAGCGTTTTGTCATCACCAAAGGAGCACCGGACGTGTTAATCCAAAAGTGTTCGTCGATTCTATGGAACGAGAAAAAGGTAAACTTTTCCCGCGATCATAAAAAGATCGTAGACAACGTAATCCGTGATTTTGCTGGCATGGCTCTTCGCAATATTGCAGTTGCTTACAAACCGCTTAAGGAGAAGGAATCAGCTATTCAAAATGTAGAAGAAGCGGAAAAAGAGCTTATTTTTATTGGCATTGAAGGAATGATTGATCCGCCTCGTCCGGAAGTCAGACAAGCCATCAAAGAGTGCCGAGAAGCTGGCATTAAGACCATTATGATTACAGGGGACCATGTAATGACAGCAAGAGCCATTGCCAAGCAATTAGGGATTTTAGATAATCGTTCCAAAGTGGTCAGTGGTCAAGAACTTAATCAAATGTCTATCGCTGAACTGGAAGAAGTAGTTCAAGATACGGCTGTATTCGCCAGAGTCTCCCCAGAACATAAATTAAAAATCGTTCGGGCTCTCCAAAATAATGGCCACATTGTGGCGATGACGGGAGATGGAGTCAATGACGCACCTGCCATCAAAGCTGCTGATATCGGGATTGCCATGGGGATCTCGGGTACAGATGTGGCTAAAGAAGCTTCTTCGCTTGTGCTCATGGACGACAATTTTGCCACTATTAAGTCAGCGATTCAAGAAGGAAGAAATATATATGAAAATATTCGCAAATTTATTCGCTATTTATTAGCTTCCAATGTAGGGGAAATTTTAGTGATGCTATTTGCCATGATTTTAGCCTTTCCTCTTCCACTCGTCCCCATTCAAATTTTATGGGTCAATTTAGTGACGGATGGACTTCCGGCCATGGCATTAGGACTGGACCATCCGGAAGAAGATGTGATGAAGCGCAAACCGAGAAATCCAAAAGAAGGGGTATTTGCTCGTGGTCTTGGTTGGAAGGTTTTGTCCAGAGGATTTTTAATTGGCGCTGTCACCATCATCGCTTTTATTGTTGCTCGAAAACAGCATCCGGAAAATTTAGCCTATGCTCAAACGATTGCTTTTGCCACTTTAACCGTTAGTCAATTGATCCTTGTATTTGATTGTAGAAGCGAACATTCGATCTTTTCACGAAATCCGTTTGAGAATCGTTGGCTCGTTCTGGCTGTTTTCTCATCGGCCGTTCTATTGCTGGCGGTGATCTATATTCCTTCGCTGCAGCCGGTTTTTCAAACGGTCACCCTTCCTCCCAGGGAATGGCTGCTCATATTAGGGCTAAGTGCATTACCGACATTTCTTTTGGCAGGCTCTTTTTATACAAGAAAAAGAAAATGATTTGTGATATAATCCAAAAGGTATCAGGGGATTTCCTCTATACCTTTTCTTTTTGCAGAAAGACACTTATCTTAATGGACCCTTTTTCATCATGTCAATATATGTAATTGACTGAATCAATAAGAAGGCTGCGTCCGTTTGTCAGCTGTCCAAAAAATGCATAAAGCTTGAATGACAGCAATCCGGAAGATTACCTTGTGGATGAAGGACATTTGGGAGGGTGAAATGCTCTCCTCGATAGACGTTGTTCATAAAAGAGAAATTCATAGCTGGATAGGATGTGAAACCGATGGTTGTTAGCATGACAGGCTTTGGAAGAAGCAAAGCAGAGTCTGCTCAGCATGCGGTTACGGTTGAAATGAAATCAGTGAACCACCGCTTTTGCGAGTTTACGATACGCATGCCCCGACAGTTATTAAAGCTGGAAGATAAAATCAAAAAATATCTCGGACAATACATAAAACGTGGGCGTGTTGAAATTTTTGTGATCATCGAAGGAGCGGGGGCTCTTAAACGTTCAATACATGTTGACTGGAATTTGATTGAGGATTATTATCAATTCATAAAAAAAATAAAAGAAAAATATCAGTTAAATGGCGAAATCCAAATCAGCGACTTTCTTCGTAAAGAAGAATTAATTACGATAGAAGAAAGAGAAGAAGAAAACGAGGAACTTGAAAAACTTGTTTTCCAAACGATAGAAGAAGCTGTTCGAAATTTGTTGGAAATGCGTAGATTAGAAGGGGAACAGCTTGAAAAAGATTTGCTGATTCAATTAAATAAAATTCAGACGGTCATTAAAAAAATTCAATCTCTTGCACCGAAAGTGTCCGAGCATTATCAAGAACGCCTTGAAAAGAAAGTAAAAGAAGCTGTGTCCAATAAAGAGGTGGATGAAGCCAGAATTTTATCGGAAGTGGCTATTTTGGCTGATAAAGCGGATATTAATGAGGAATGTGTTAGATTAGCCAGCCATATAAAGCAATTTTCACAGCTTTTGGAGAAAGATGAACCGATCGGCAGAAGGCTTGATTTCATCATTCAAGAAATGAACAGAGAAGTCAATACGATTGGTTCCAAAGCGAATGACTCAGAGATCGCGGCAAATGTCATTGAATTAAAAAGCTGTTTAGAAAAAATGAAAGAACAAGTACAAAATATTGAGTAATAGGTCAGAACTTCTACGTTCAAAATCAAACATTGATTGGAGGAGCCGCATGTCCATCAGGCTGATTAATATTGGGTTTGGAAATATTGTTTCTGTCAATCGAATCATTTCCATAGTCAGTCCTGAATCCGCCCCGATTAAGCGGTTGGTTCAGGAAGCGCGCGAAAGAGGTTCATTAATTGACGCTACATACGGGAGAAGGACTAGAGCTGTCATTATTATGGACAGCGGTCATATTATACTCTCAGCCGTTCAGCCCGAAACGGTCGCGCATCGAATTGTTTCAAAAGAAGAATTGGAGGAAGGATAATTTCATGAGGAAAGAAAAAGGATTGTTGATTGTCTTGTCCGGCCCGTCCGGTGTAGGAAAGGGAACGGTGCGCAAGGCGATTTTTTCAGACCCAAATGTTGATTTCGAATACTCGATTTCCATGACGACCAGACAGCCTCGGGAAGGTGAAGTAGACGGTGTAGATTATTTTTTTAAAACCCGCGAACAATTCGAACAGCTTATAAAGGAAGGAAAGTTGCTTGAATATGCGGAGTATGTGGGGAATTATTACGGAACTCCGCTTGATTATGTGAAAGAAACATTGGAAGCGGGAAAAGACATCTTTCTGGAAATCGAAGTGCAAGGAGCCAAACAAGTACGTGAAAAAATTCCCGACGGCTTATTTATTTTCCTTGCGCCGCCAAGCCTTTCCGAACTGTATAATCGCATCGTGAATAGAGGAACAGAAGATGATGAACGAATTCGCGGACGAATGGAAAAGGCTCGCAAAGAAATCGAAATGATGGATTTATACGACTATGTAGTGGAAAATGATGAAGTAGAAAAGGCATGCGAACGCATTAAAGCCATCGTTATTGCCGAGCATTGCCGACGTGAAAGAGTTCAGCATCATTATAAAAAAATGTTGGAGGTAGAATAGTATGCTTTATCCATCGATTGATTCTTTATTAAAGAAAATTGATTCCAAATACTCACTTGTCAGCATTGCCGCCAAAAGAGCGCGTCAATTACAAGATCATCCTGAAGACGAACTTTTAGATTCCTATGTTTCACAGAAATATGTCGGTAAAGCATTGGAAGAAATAGATGCCGAGTATTTAACCTTAAAAGAAAAAACAGAAGGTACAACTTACTCCGATGAAGGATAACAACCTTATTAGGTTGTTATTTTTTCTTAATCAAAAAAGTCGAATCATGTCAGCGGTTTACATTCGTGTGACATAAAAGCATAGACAAGTCGTTTATACGAAGAAGGAATTTTTTTGAAATAGGAAGAGATGCTTTTAACCTGTAGGCGCCCATTAACCGATTTTATTTCCGTGAGGTTTTTTTGTTTTGCTTCTTGATCCGGAATGTTTCGTTTACAAAGTCGAGTGAAAAACAAAGTTTTTCTGTCCAATAGCGGTAAAATGGTATAGAGAAGGGGGTTTTATAATGTTGAAAGGAAAAAACATCTTACTATGCGTTACAGGTGGAATTGCCGTTTACAAAGCAGCGGCATTGACCAGTAAATTAACGCAGGCGGGGGCTTCTGTAAAAATCATTATGTCCAACGGAGCTCAAAAATTTGTCACGCCCTTAACGTTTCAAGCGCTGTCTAGAAACGATGTTTATACAGATACATTTGATGAAAAGCATCCCGAATCGATCGCCCATATTGACCTGGCAGATTGGGCCGATCTCGTTCTCGTGGCGCCGGCTACAGCGAATATAATCGGAAAACTTGCCAACGGCATAGCGGATGATATGATTTCGACGACTTTACTTGCTGCTACTGCTCCGGTTTGGATAGCGCCGGCAATGAACGTCCATATGTACGACCATCCTGCGGTGAAGCGAAATATTGAACGTCTGCAATCTTACGGTTATCAATTTGTAGAACCAAATGAAGGTTATTTGGCTTGCGGATATGTAGGAAAAGGAAGGATGGAGGAACCGGAGAACATTGTCAAGTTGATTAGCTCGTATTGGGAAAAAGAAAAAAATCAGCCTTTGAAAGGAAAGAAAATCGTCATAACAGCGGGGCCGACACGCGAAATTTTGGATCCTGTCCGCTTTTTTTCCAACCGTTCTAGCGGAAAAATGGGATACGCCTTGGCGGAAGAGGCCCATCAATTAGGAGCTGATGTAACGCTTATTTCCGGCCCGGTTTCGTTAAATCCGCCGATCGGTGTGAACGTAAAATATATAGAAAACGCTGAAGAAATGTATGACGCCGTACTGGAGGAGTTTCCGTCCGCAGACATTGTCATTAAAAGTGCGGCTGTTGCCGATTATCGTCCAAAACAAGTATCCAATGAAAAGATGAAAAAACAGAATGGAGATTTGATCATCCAAATGGAACGGACGAAAGATATTTTAAAAACGCTCGGCGAAAGAAAAGATCATCAGTTTCTCGTTGGTTTTGCCGCTGAGACTTCCAATCTCGATGAATATGCAATGAGTAAATTGAAGCGGAAAAACGCAGATATGATCATTGCTAATAATGTGAACGAAAAAGGTGCCGGCTTTGAGGAAGATACCAATATTGTGACAATCTATAAAAAAGACGGTTCAAACAAACGATTAGGGCTTATGTCCAAAAAAGAATTGGCAAAAGAAATCTTTCGTGAAATCGTCAAAACGCTTCAAGAGGAAAGATCAAAATGAACATAGCAAGCGTGATTGTGGATGTACCAACCATGCAAACCGACCGGCCGTTTGATTACTTGATTCCTGAAAAATGGAGTCAAATGATCCAGCCAGGCATGAGAGTGATCGTGCCTTTCGGGTCAAGAAATGTGCAAGGGTATGTAGTGAAAGTAAAAGACCATTCGTCTTTTCCTCAGTTAAAAGCCATTCGAGAGCCAATGGACGTTGTTCCGGTACTGAATCAAGAGTTGATGGATCTAGCTGACTGGTTGACGAAAACGACGCTTTGTTTTAAAGTTTCGGCCTATCAAGCGATGCTTCCAGCTGCCATGAAAGCAAAATACGAAAAGCGATTCGCGGCAGTCAACGAAGAGAAGATAGCGGATGAGAAGGTAGCCGAGCTGTTTAAGAAAAAAAAGGAAATCACTTGGGAAGAAGGGGAAAAGGCGGGACTTTTAACCTCTATACAAAAAGAGGTGAAAGCTGGAACGGTTGAATTGATTTATAAGGTGAAAAGCAAGGGAAACAAAAAGACAGTACGGATGATTGGCACGAGATTATCGGCCGAGGAACTGTCAGAAGCCGCTTCCCGTTTAAAGGGGAATGCCGTCAAACAAAAACGGCTGATCGATGTGTTTAAACAACATCCAGGAGAAATGATATCTGCAAAAGAACTGCTGGAGAATGCAAACAGTACGTCATCCAGTTTGCAGGCGCTGATCCAAAAAGGGATTTTGTATGAAGAGCAAAAAGAAGTATATCGCGATCCTTACGCTCAAACGGATTTTGAAAAAACAAGTCCCTTTCCTTTGACAGATGAGCAAAGAAAAGCCATTTCCCCCATTATTGAAGCTTTGGAAGAAGAAAAGCATGAAACTTTTTTATTATACGGAGTGACAGGCAGCGGAAAAACAGAGATTTATTTGCAATCGATCCAAAAGGTACTGGAAAAAGGAAAAGAAGCCATTGTGCTCGTACCGGAAATTTCTCTGACACCGCAAATGGTTCATCGCTTTAAAAGCCGATTTGGTGATGATGTAGCCGTTTTGCACAGCGGATTGTCCATTGGCGAAAAGTATGATGAATGGCGTAAAATTTTAAAAAAAGAAGCGAAAGTAGTGGTGGGAGCTCGTTCGGCTATTTTTGCGCCGTTTGAAAACATCGGGATCATCATCATTGATGAGGAACATGAGACAAGCTATAAACAAGAAGAAACTCCGCGATATCATGCTAGGGACGTTGCGATCAAAAGAGCACAGCATTTTAATTGTCCCGTCATTTTAGGAAGCGCCACTCCTTCGTTGGAAAGTTTCGCGAGGGCGCAAAAAGGTGTATACCATTTATTAACGCTGAAAAACCGTATGAATCACCGCGATCTTCCTGAAGTGGAAATTGTCGATATGAGAGAAGAGCTGCGGGCTGGCAATCGTTCGATATTTTCAAGGTCTCTATTTGAAAAGTTAAAAGATAGAGTGGAAAAGGGCGAACAAACCGTGCTGCTTTTAAACCGAAGAGGACATTCCTCCTTTGTCATGTGCCGAGACTGCGGCTATGTCGTTCAATGTCCGCATTGCGACATTTCATTAACATATCACCATTTTTCAAATGAAATGAAATGCCATTATTGCGGCTATGAAACAATAGCGCCGTCTGTTTGCCCGGAATGCGGCAGCCCATATATTCGCTATTTTGGGACCGGAACACAAAAAGTAGAGGAAGAATTGGGAAAGCTGCTGCCTGAGGCCAGAGTCATTAGAATGGATGTGGATACGACACGAAAAAAAGGCGCTCACGAAAGTCTTCTGCGCCAGTTTTCAGAAGGAAAAGCCGATATTTTACTAGGAACGCAAATGATTGCGAAAGGGCTGGATTTTCCGAATATTACACTTGTCGGGGTGTTAAGTGCGGATACGATGCTGCATCTTCCCGATTTTCGCTCGTCAGAAAAAACGTTTCAGCTATTAACCCAGGTGAGCGGACGAGCCGGCAGGCATGAATTGCAAGGAGAAGTGGTTGTTCAAACCTATACCCCTGAACATTACAGCATACAGCTTGCCGGTCAACAAAATTTTGAGCGTTTTTATCAGCGGGAGATGATCATGAGAAAATTGGGAAGTTATCCTCCGTTTTATTATTTGGCCCTTGTCAATGTCAGCCATGAGGATCCGCTCGTGGCAGCCTCCGTAACAGAAAAAATTACGAAATTCATCCGCAGCCGGCTCTCCAATAAAACGGTTGTTCTCGGACCGACTGCTTCTCCCATTCCTCGGATCAATAATAGATATCGCTATCAATGTTTGATAAAATACAAGCATGAACCAATGCTTTCCGATACGTTGAAATCGATATTGGAACAGTATAACGGACAAGGATCCTATTCTCATTTGCAAATAGCAGTGGATATCAATCCGTTTGTGATGATGTAAGTTAGGAGGAAAAGTTTTGGCGATATTACCTATTGTCACTTATCCTGCAGAAATATTAGAAAAAGAATGCAAGCGAGTGACATCTTTTGATAAACATTTAAAAAAATTGATTAAAGATATGCACGAAACAATGTTAGAGGCGGACGGGGTTGGTCTGGCCGCTCCTCAAGTCGGGATCGATCTCCAGGTAGCAGTTGTGGATATCGGAGACGAAAATGGAATGATCGCACTTGTCAATCCGGAAATTTTGGAAACAAAAGGGACCCAAACAGATATAGAAGGCTGTTTAAGTATTCCGGGTCTATACGGGGAAGTGACAAGGCCCTATTACGTGAAGGTAAAGGCAAAAGATTGGAAAGGACGAACTTTCATCATCGAAGCCAATGGTTTTTTGGCAAGGGCGATTCAACATGAAATTGATCATCTTCATGGTATTTTGTTTACTACTAAAGTGGATAAATATGTAGAAGAAGAATCGTTGGAAGGGTATGAGGCTGAATGATCAAGATTGTATTTATGGGAACACCCGATTTTTCTGTCCCTATTCTAAGAAGGCTACTAGAAGACGGCTATGAAATTCAAGCGGTTGTGACACAGCCTGACCGCCCTGTTGGCCGCAAAAAAATACTGACTCCGCCTCCTGTTAAAGTAGAAGCAGAAAAACATGGCATTCCCGTTCTCCAGCCGGAAAAATTGAGAAATTCAGAAGAATTGCGAACGATATTGAGTTTCAAGCCGGATATCGTCGTGACTGCAGCCTACGGACAAATTTTGCCGAAGAAATTGCTTGAAGCACCCAAATACGGCTGTATAAATGTTCATGCTTCTCTTTTGCCGGAACTTCGCGGCGGAGCGCCGATCCACTACGCGATCATGCAAGGCAAAAAGAAAACAGGCATCACCATCATGTATATGGCAGAAAAATTGGATGCCGGAGATATTATCAGCCAAGTGGAAGTGCCGATCGAAGAAACGGATCATGTCGGCATCTTGCATGACAAATTAAGCAAGGAAGGGGCCGAATTGCTTTCCAAAACGCTTCCAAAAATTATAAATGGCGAAATCACGCCGATTAAGCAAGACGAGAGTCGGGCGACATTTGCCCACAATATTAAGCGAGAGCAGGAAAAAATTGATTGGACCAAGCCGGGTGAGGATATTTACAATCATATACGTGGTTTGCATCCTTGGCCGGTTGCCTATACTACACTTGATGGGAATATAGTGAAAATTTGGTGGGGAGAAAAACAAACGCTCCCTGAAAAACAAGAACCCGGAACCATCGTGGCGATAGAAAATGACGGAATTCTCGTCGCTTCCGGAAATGAAACAGGCATCAAGATTACGGAGCTCCAGCCAGCCGGAAAAAAGAGGATGAAAGCGGAACAGTTTTTGAGAGGAGCCGGATCTCTGCAAATTGGAATGAAATTGGGAGATTGAAATGGAGAAAAAAAAGAAAAATGTTCGCGAGGCTGCGCTTGAACTGTTGGAAGCAGTCGAACAAAATCAGTCATACAGTAATTTATTGCTGAATTCAGCTATTCAAAAATACGATTTAACAGGTCCGGATGCCGGTTTATTGACAGAATTAACATATGGGACGATACAAAGAAAATTTACGCTGGATTATTTTTTGGCACCGTTTTTGAAACACAAGCTAAAATCATGGGTACGAAATTTATTGCGATTATCTTTGTACCAAATGGTGTATTTAGACAAAGTTCCTGACCGGGCTGTTATATTCGAAGCGGTGGAAATAGCCAAAAAACGGGGCCATAAAGGAATTGCCGGCATGGTCAATGGCGTGCTTCGCTCCATACAACGAAAGGGATTGCCAGCATTAGATGCGATCACGGATCCAGTCAAGCGAATTTCGATTGAGACAAGTCATCCTGAGTGGCTTGTCAAGCGCTGGATTCGTCAATTCGGATTGGAAAAAACAAAAGCGATGTGTGAAACCAATTTGTCCGTTCCTGTTCAAACGGTGCGCGTGAATGAAACGAAAGCAGATAGGGCTGAAGTTTTAATCAGCTTGCGCCAAGAAGGATTTTCAGCAGAAGAAAGTCCGATTTTGCCGGAAGCCATTCGAATTTTGAAAGGGAACGCAGCCCATTCGTCCGCTTTTCAGAAAGGGTTGATGACCATTCAAGATGAAAGTTCTATGCTGGTAGCGCATGCCATGAAACTGGAACCCGGAATGGTTGTCCTTGACGCCTGCGCTGCTCCCGGCGGGAAAACGACCCATATGGCGGAAAAAATGCGGGGAACAGGAAAAGTGTATGCTCTTGATTTACATCCTCATAAAATCAAATTGATTGAAGATAATGCAGTTCGATTAGGTCTTGAAAATATTTCCTCCCTCCCTCTTGATAGCCGTAAAGGAGGAGAAAAGTTCCCGCCGCAATCTTTCGACCGTATTTTAGTCGATGCCCCCTGCTCTGGACTAGGCGTTTTAAGACGGAAGCCGGATATAAAATATGTCAAGAAACAGGAAGATCTTCAGTCTTTGCAGAAAATACAATTGGAAATATTGGACGCCCAGGCACCTCTTCTGAAATCCGGCGGCCTTTTGGTCTACAGTACTTGTACGGTGGACCAAGAAGAAAATGAAGGTACCGCCAATCGATTTCTTGATCGCCATCCTGAATTTGAACCCGAGCCGTTGGATCATCTGCCGGAAGCGGTGCAGCCGTTTGTAGCGGGACATTTTCTTCAAATTTTTCCTCAAGATTTTGGTGGAGATGGATTTTTTATCAGCTGTTTTAGAAAGAAGGATGAATGAAAAATGGAACAGACAATCACGATGACGAAAAAATCTAAGAAAATGATAGAAGACAGGCCGCCTTCTATCTACTCAATGGAACTGCCTGAGTTGAAAGAATGGATCCGCCATCATGGCGAAAAACCTTTCAGAGCAGAACAAATTTATGATTGGCTCTACAAGAAACGGGTCACGTCGTTTGAAGAAATGACGAATTTGCCGAAAAGCCTTCGGGATAAACTGGCGGAACACTTTACTATCACCACATTGAAAACGATTGTTCAACAAACTTCTCAAGATGGCACCATTAAATTTTTATTTGAATTGCATGATGGATTTTCTATTGAAACGGTGCTAATGCGTCATCGATACGGAAATTCGGTTTGCGTGACCACACAAGTTGGATGCCGGATTGGATGCACATTTTGTGCCTCAACTTTAGGAGGATTAAAAAGAAATTTAGAGGCGGGGGAAATCGTGGCGCAAGCGGTGCATGTGCAAAAAGCGCTCGATGAAATGGGAGAACGGGTCAGTTCTGTCGTTATTATGGGAATTGGAGAACCGTTTGATAATTATGATCAAATGCTTTCGTTTTTAAAAATTATCAACCATGAAAAAGGACTTAATATCGGCGCTCGCCATATTACGGTTTCTACAAGCGGAATCATACCGAAAATCTATCAATTTGCCGATGAAAATTTGCAAATTAATTTCGCCATTTCCCTCCATGCTCCTAATAATGAGCTTCGCAGCAAATTAATGCCGATTAACCGCGCATACAAATTGCCGGATTTAATCGAAGCCGTAAAGTATTATATTGAAAAAACAGGCAGAAGAGTCAGCTTTGAATACGGATTGTTCGGCGGAGTAAATGATTCGGTTGAACACGCCGAAGAATTGGCCGAGCTGATCAAAGATCTAAAGTGTCATGTCAATTTAATTCCAGTGAACTATGTTCCGGAACGAAATTATGTTCGGACGCCGAGAAGCCAAATCTTTAAATTTGAGAAAACGTTGAAAAAACACGGAATCAATGTAACGATTCGCCGTGAACACGGGCATGATATTGACGCTGCTTGCGGGCAACTCCGCGCTAAGGAGCGGAAAGAAGAAACGAGGTGACCGCTTATGGAGTCAGTGTTTAAGACTGATAAAGGATTAGTCCGCCAGCATAACGAAGACAGCGGCGGAATTTTTCGCAACTCATCCGGTGACCTCTTGGCCATTGTGGCCGATGGAATGGGCGGCCACAATGCTGGAGATGTCGCCAGTGAAATGACGATCAAAGAATTGCAAAAAGAGTGGCAGCAAACAGAGATGATTTCCACCCCTGACAAGGCGGAAGAATGGCTAAAGACGGCCATTGTCAAAGTGAATGAGAAGATTTTATCCCACTCAAGGGAAAATATTGAATGTTCGGGTATGGGCACGACCATTGTGGCTGCGGTTTGCACAAGCCGTTTCTGCACGATTGCCAATATCGGGGATAGCCGTTGTTATATTTTGAATGAAAACGGCTTTCAAAAGCTGACGGAAGATCATTCTTTAGTGAACGAACTTGTAAGAACAGGACAAATTACCAAAGAGGATGCTGAACATCACCCCCGCAAAAATGTTTTGACGAAAGCCCTTGGGACAGAGGAGGAAGTAGCTGCCGATGTGCTAAGCATCACCTTTGAAGATGGCGATTATTTGCTGCTCTGCTCGGATGGCCTTTCCAATAAAGTTTCGGAAGCGAAAATGGAAGAAGTGATTAAAGGGGAACTTCCGTTGGCGGAAAAAGCTCAAACGCTCATTGACTTAGCCAATCAAGAAGGCGGAGAGGATAATATCACCATTGTGATTTTACACCAGACAGCCGGGAGTGAAAGCGGGTGATCGGAATGCTTGCCGGCAGGAGAATCAGCGGAAGATACAAAGTAATCGAAATGATTGGCGGAGGAGGGATGGCGCATGTCTATTTAGCACGAGATATCATATTGGACCGAGATGTGGCTCTAAAAGTATTGAGAATGGATTTTGCCGAAGAAGAAGAATTTATCCGCCGTTTTCAAAGAGAAGCTCAATCGGCAACCAGTCTTGTTCACCCGAATATCGTGAATATTTATGATGTGGGAGAAGAAGACAATATTTTTTACATTGTGATGGAATATGTGGATGGAATGACTTTAAAACAATACATAATGCAGCATTCCCCTATCCCGGTGGAGAAAGTGCTAGACATCATGAGTCAGCTGACTTCAGCTATCGCCCACGCACACCGCAATTCGATTATTCACCGTGATATTAAACCGCAGAATATTTTGATCGATCACAATGGTCATGTCAAAATTACCGATTTTGGCATTGCGATGGCTTTAAGTGCGACGTCGATTACCCAAACCAACTCTTTTCTCGGATCTGTCCATTACATCTCTCCTGAACAAGCACGTGGAGGAGTAGCAACAAAAAAATCAGACATTTACTCTCTTGGTATTGTAATGTACGAACTGCTGAAAGGAAATTTGCCATTTTCAGGAGAAACAGCCATTTCCATCGCCTTAAAACATTTGCAATCCAATACCCCCTCTTTGCGGGAAAAATTTCCGGAAATTCCGCAAAGTGTGGAAAATATTGTGCTGAAAGCTACTTGTAAAGACCCTTTTTACCGTTATAACAGCGTGGAAGAAATGGAAGAAGATATAAGGACTGCTCTGGAACCGAGCCGACTGAATGAACCGAAGTTTACCATTTTGGTGGACGAAGAAGAAACAAAAGTCATACCTGCCATTAAAGGCCCGCTTCCGGTAGATGATTTGGAATCGACGGCTGTTTACCCACTAAAAGAAGAAACAAACAGTGGGTTGGACAAGCCGGAAAAAAAGAAAAGAAAAAAATGGCCTTGGATTGTAACCGGACTTTTCTTGCTCTTGTTGTTGGCAGCGGGGAGCGTCTTTGTGATCCCGGATTTAATGGGGCCGAAAGAAATCAAGGTGCCGGATGTTCATGGGAAAACGGTGGATGACGCCATTTCAAAATTGGTAACGGATGGATTGAAAGTTGGAGACACAATCCAAAGGTTTAGCGATCATGTACCGGCAGGAAAGGTCATCTATACCAAACCTGGTGCTAATCAAACAGTAAAAGAGGGATCTTCTATTGATCTGTATGTAAGCTCCGGGAAAAAAACATTTAAACTGGATGATTATCGTGATCGGGATTATAATGAAATCGCCGACATGTTGGAAAAAGAACATTTTAAAAGGATCCGTAAAGTAGAGATATATGACGATCACCCGCCGGGAACCATCATAGACCAAGATCCGGGGCCAAATGAAAAAGTCGTTCCGGAAGAAACAGAGATGACATTTACAGTAAGCAGGGGTCCGGAAAAGGTATCGCTGATTGATTTGACTGATTACAACGAGAAAAGTTTGAAAGATTATGCGGCCACAAGCGGTTTAAAAGTGGACATTGTCAGAAGAGATTATTCTGACAGTGTGCCGGAAGGGCTGGTAATCTCTCAAAATCCTTCAGCCGGTACGCTGTTAAACAAAGGGGATAGAGTGGAAGTTGTGCTGTCAAAAGGCAAAAAAGAAATTCCGCCTAAAACCGTTACAAAAGAATTGTTCATTCCATATGAACCGGATGAAGAAGGAAAGCCTCAAGAAGTGGTCATTTACATCGAAGACGCAAACAACAGCATGACTGTACCATATGAGACTTTTTTCATTCATGAAGACACGAGAAAAACGATTTCATTGACGATTGCCAGTGGCAAAAAAGCAGGATATAAAGTGGTTAGAGATAAAAAAGTCATCATTGACGAAATGGTCCCTTTTCCAGATGACGAGTAAGTCCATAACGACAACTTTGAACAACTATTTTTCTTGAGCGATCCGTTGGCTTTAAAAGTCTTACCTGTAAGAAAATCATTTTGAGTAAGGAGGAATGCAATGGCTAATGGAAAAATTATTAAAGCGCTGAGCGGATTTTATTATGTATTAGATGGAGAAAAAGTGGTTCGATGCCGAGGAAGAGGGGTGTTTCGAAAACAAAAAATTTCCCCTCTTGTCGGTGATTATGTGGAATATCAGTTGGAAAGCAATCAGGAAGGATATATTTTAAGCATAGAGAAGCGCAAAAATGAGCTGATCCGTCCGCCCATTGCGAACGTAGACCAAGCCATTTTGGTTTTTTCAGTGGCGCGTCCCAATTTTCATCTCGGGCTTTTGGACCGTTTCCTTGTGTTAATCGAATCTAAAGCGATCACACCGATCATATGCCTCACAAAAATGGATTTGCTTTCGCCGGAAGACGAACAAAAAATCCACTCATACTGTGAGGATTACAGGGAAATCGGCTACCAAGTCATTACCACATCTGTTAAAAACGGGAGCGGCTTAGATCAAATTCGTGCTGTTTTGCAAGAGAAAACATCGGTGTTTGCTGGACAATCCGGTGTCGGTAAATCTTCGCTTTTGAATGCATTGCGTCCAGACTTACAATTAGAGACGAAAGATATTTCCGATTCGCTGGGAAGGGGAAAACATACCACTCGCCATGTGGAATTGATTGAAATAGATAATGGTCTTGTGGCCGATACTCCTGGTTTTAGCTCCCTTGAATTAGGAGACTTGGACCTTGATGAATTGTCGTATTGTTTTCCGGAAATTCATCAACTAAGTCAATATTGCAAGTTCCGAGGGTGTCGTCATTTGAATGAACCAAAATGTGCAGTGAGAGAAGCGGTGGAAATGAAGAAAATTCCCGCTTATCGTTATGATCATTACCAACAGTTTTTAGTTGAAATAAAAGAGAGAAAGACGAGGTATTGATGGACTATGATCAAAATTGCACCTTCCATCCTTTCCGCCAATTTTTCGAAATTAGGGGAAGAAGTGAAAGAAGTTGAAAAAGGCGGGGCCGACTACATTCATGTGGATGTGATGGATGGACATTTTGTCCCTAACATTACGATGGGACCGTTGATTGTCGAAGCCGTCCGACCTGTTACGAAGCTGCCGCTGGATGTCCACTTAATGATTGAAAACCCGGATGCTTATATTGACACATTTGCCAAAGCAGGTGCTGATTATATTACGGTCCATGTGGAAGCGTGTCCGCATCTTCATCGCACGATTCAACACATCCGTTCGCTGCGAGTAAAGGCAGGTGTAGCGGTCAATCCGGCTACCCCTGTAGAAATGATCCGTCATGTGCTAAATGACGTTGATTTAGTTCTCGTCATGACCGTCAATCCTGGATTTGGCGGACAAACCTTTATCGATACTGTTCTTCCGAAAATTCGTCAAGTGCGGCAATTAGTGAGTGAAAACGGTCTTGATGTCGAAATTGAAGTGGATGGCGGTATCAACGCAGAAACAGCAAAATTATGCGTCGATGCCGGCGCGAACGTGTTAGTGGCTGGCTCAGCCATTTTTAATCAGGAAGATCGCCAAAAAGCGATCAGCTTGATCCGTAAACGATTGGAACAATAATGGATAAAGGATATTTTGTATCCTCCATTTTTATATTTTTACTCAATAGTTTCATAGAAAAGGCGGAGGACCTCCCTCCCTTTTTTAATGGTTGATTCGCTAAGTAGAGGGAAAAAATATTTGCACATATGGCAGTTTCCGTTTGGAGGAATTTAAAATCAGTACTCATTGCTATAGATGCATTCATGGGAATCGATAGGAGGAATATGGATGAATGTGGGCATTGTGGCAGGCGGTCCCCGTATATGTATACCGGATTTAAAAACGTTTGATGAACAAGAGATGTATTGGATCGGGGTTGATAAAGGCGTGCAATATTTACTGGATGAACAAATTGTGCCTGATCTCGCTGTAGGTGATTTTGATTCCATTCGAGAGAGCGAATGGAAGCGAATAAAGGAAAAAGTGCGAAATATTAAAAAATACAGACCGGAAAAAGATGAAACCGATATGGAGCTAGCCATCGAATACGGTGTAAAGCAAAATCCAAACACCATCTCTCTGTTTGGCGCCACCGGAGGGAGGCTGGATCATTTTTTGGCTAATATCAGTTTGCTTGTGAATGAGAAATGGAGCAAAAGCTCTATAGATTTTAAGATCATCGATCGCCAAAATATCATCTCGTTTCATCGTCCGAAAAAATATGAAATACGAAAACTTCCTGATAAGCCATATGTTTCTTTTCTTCCTGTGAACGGCCATGTTGAAGGATTAACGCTTACAGGGTTTAAATATCCTTTACATAATTATACGGCAATATTTGGATCGACTCGATGCATAAGCAATGAACTGATTGAAGAAAAAGGTACTTTTTCCTTTACAAGCGGCATATTAATGATGGTAAGAAGTTCCGATGAAATGCCAATCAGTCCGGCACGTTAGGACGATACGTACTTATTTCCTTTGTTTGAATATAATATGGCGAATAGACCATTATCATCCTTCAGATGAATGGGGAGGGACATGGAATGAAATTTTATACGATTAAATTGCCTAGATTTTTAGGCGGAATTGTCCGGGCAATGCTTGGTACCTTTAAAAAAGGATAAAGAGAAAAGAGAAATGGTTTCCAAGGGGCTGACGTCGGGCGGAAGGCCAGATTTTTCAGCATGCTATGAACTGCCCGGCGTAGCGTGTCTTGAGTGAGTCAGACCTTTGGAATCACCCCCCTTTTCATGAGACATAAATGGGTGAAAACGTAAAAAGAGAAACGAGAGGGAAGCGAAAAAGGTCACCTGAAATGGCCGTTGAAGTGAAAATGGAATGGCTGCAGATCATTCATTATATGACGGGATAAAAAACAAGCACCCGAGAGAGGGTGCTTATTGTCATTATACACGTTCAACTTTTCCGGATTTTAAAGCTCTTGCAGAAACCCAAACCCGTTTTGGCTTACCGTTAACTAGAATGCGCACTTTTTGTAAGTTTGCTCCCCAAGTACGCTTGTTGGCATTCATAGCGTGGGAACGTCTATTTCCGGTACGCGTTCTGCGACCAGTAATCACGCATTGTTTTGCCATTTGATTCCCTCCTAACTGCAGAAGCTGAAAATGTTCAATTTCATTACTTCCTTATCTTCAAACAGACACTAATATAATTTAACATAGAATATTGGTTAATGCAATATCAGGAAGGGAAAAGACACCGATGAATCTCTGGCTTTTTAGCTATTAAGATGTAAAAAATGACCAAATCATGGGAGCCAAAGCTTTTGTTCACAGTTAAAATGGATTTTGAAGGATTAAACAGCTGTCTGTTGTACTCATGCACAAAATTTGATGTTCAATAGACGCCATCTGTCTGTACGTTCATTGATCTGTTTGATAGAAAAGGAAGGAAAAGCAAGAATGAAAGAGTCATTTCTCATCTCTTCTTGTAATAAAATAAGTTGGGTTTGGTTGATTCACAAGGACAGAAGGGAAGAGGACTTATTTTTAATATGATAGGAATTTACGAATAGGAGACAAAAACTGGAACAAAATATCTTTCAAGAAAAACACCTTGACGCTGATCGATTAATTTGGAATGATAAGAACGGAAGGTTCACTTTTAAAAAGCCCCTATGTATAGTAAAATGTTTGTATCAAAGGAAGAATCCGATAAGGAGGGCTCTTTTCATGTCGATTGAGCTGAAAACGAAGTATGGAACGGTAGATATTTCTAATGAAGTCATTGCCACTATTGCCGGTGGAGCTGCTGTAGATTGTTACGGCATAGTGGGTATGGCGTCCAAAAATCAACTGAAAGATGGATTAACGGAAATTTTGAGACGAGAAAATTTCACCCGTGGCGTGATTGTTCGGCAAGAAGGCGATCGGATTCATATCGATATGTACATTATCGTTAGCTATGGAACGAAAATTTCCGAAGTGGCCCATAACGTTCAAACGAAAGTAAAATATACACTTGATCAAACGGTTGGGCTGTCAGTTGATACAGTCAATATTTTTATACAAGGTGTCAGGGTGACGAACCCTTAGTGAGGAGGAAAAAATACGTGTCGATAACATCTTTGGATGGTAAGCGTTTTGCGGAAATGATCATTGCCGGTGCCAATAACTTGGCTGCCAATGCACAAATGGTCAATGCATTAAACGTATTCCCTGTTCCTGACGGCGACACGGGAACAAACATGAATTTGTCTATGACTTCCGGAGCTAAGGAAGTTCAAGAACATTTAACAGATCATGTAGGTAAGACTGCGGCTTCCCTTGCAAGAGGATTATTGATGGGAGCGCGCGGCAACTCAGGTGTGATTCTTTCCCAATTATTCCGTGGGTTTGCTAAAGCAATTGAACAAAAAGAATGGATCAATAGCCAAGAATTCGCTAATGCTTTTGAAGCTGGAGTAGATACAGCTTATAAAGCGGTCATGAAGCCGGTAGAAGGAACGATATTAACGGTTGCGAAAGATGCTGCAAAAAAAGCCGTTCTAACGGCTAAGCATGAGCGCGATATTGTGAAAGTGACGGAAGCATTGCTGAAAGAAGCGAAAAGCTCTTTGAAACGAACCCCAGAATTGCTCCCGGTGTTAAAGGAAGTGGGGGTAGTCGACAGCGGAGGACAAGGGCTTGTCCTTGTATATGAAGGATTTTTAGCCGCTTTAAAAGGGGAACAATTACCCGGAACTCCTGCGATTGAACCGACGCTTGACGAACTCGTCAAAGCGGAACATCATAAAGCTCAAAGCTTCATGAAAACAGAAGACATTGTGTATGGCTATTGTACGGAGTTTATGGTTCGTTTGGAAAAAGAGAAACTCAAAGATCATCCATTTTCAGAAGAAAAATTCCGGGAAGACCTTAGCCAATTTGGCGATTCTCTGCTTGTTGTTGCAGATGACGAAGTGGCTAAAGTACATATCCACTCGGAACGACCTGGTGAAGTGCTTACATATGGACAGCAATATGGAAGCTTCATTAAAATAAAAATCGAAAACATGCGTGAACAGCATAGTCAAATTGTAGGGGAAACCCACCAACAGCTGCATACGGATACAAAGAAGAAAGAGAAACAGCCGTATGGGATTGTAACGGTTGCCATGGGAGAAGGAATTGCTGAAATGTTCAAGAGCATAGGAGCTTCTGCAGTCATTCCTGGCGGACAAACGATGAATCCAAGTACGGAGGACATCGTCAAAGCGGCGCAGGAAGTTAACGCTGAAAAAGTCATCATTCTCCCGAATAATAAGAACATTATTTTAGCAGCGGAACAGGCAAAAGAAATGATTGATGCAGAAGTAGTAGTGGTCCCTTCGAAATCGGTTCCCCAAGGAATAGCCGCTCTGCTTGCTTTTCGTTCAGACCAAAGTTTGGAGAAAAATCAGGCAGCTATGGCGGAAGCGATGGCTCATGTTAAGACGGGACAAATTACGTATGCCGTTCGAGATACGGCGATTGACGGCGTTTCCATTGCTAAAAATGATTTTATGGGCATTTTAGATGGAAAGATTGTAACGACCAGCAAGGATAAAATGGAAGCTGCCATACATTTAATTGAGAATATGGTGGAAGAAGATAGTGAAATTGTCACCATTTTTTATGGTGAAGATGTTTCCAAAGAAGAAACAGAAGAACTCGTTGCTTTCATTGAAGAGAAATATGAGGATTTGGAAATAGAAGTTCATAATGGAAAGCAACCGCTTTATTCTTTTATTATTTCGATTGAATAGGAAAAGGAACTAAATCGAATATTGGGAAGTCGACGAATAGAAGGGGATATTCCCCTTCTATTTCGTATGGAAATCATTTTAATTAAAAAAATGATTTCGTTGGGAAAGATGGAATATGGCGGCTGTGTGAAATGGGACTATTGACCCTTTTTGAATTCGATCACGAAACAGAAGGCTTTAGCCAAAGAAAAAAAAGTGATAGAAAGGTGCTGCCTCTGTCAAAAGTATCTTTGCCATTCACGATAATAGATAGTCACAGCAGAAGGGGGGTATGCGGTGGCTCTCCTGGTCGGAGATGTCCGTATTAAGGGGGGAGACATCGCAAAATAACCGTGAATAATCTGCTTTCTCGAGACGTTGGTGTTTTAAAAGGGATCGGTAAAGAAACAGCCCATTCGCTTGCGGAAATGAACATTTACTCCATTAAGGACTTATTGGAATATTTTCCTTACAGGTACGAAGATTACCGCTTGAGAGACTTGGCCGATGTCCCTCATGAAGAGAGGGTAACGGTCGAAGGGAAAGTTCACAGTGATCCTTCTGTCATGTATTACGGTCGGAAAAAATCACGTTTAACGTTTAAACTTCTTGTAGATCGCTATTTAGTGACAGCGGTCTTTTTCAATCAGCCCTTTTTAAAGAAAAAAATCAAACTGAACGATACGATCACAGTCACCGGAAAATGGGATCGCCACCGTCAAACGATCACCGTGCAACACTATCATCTCGGTCCCTACTCATATCGCAGCGAATTTGAACCGGTATATTCTTTAAAGGGAAACATCACGTCCAATATGTTGAAAAAATTTATTGCAACCGCCCTTAATGAATATGGAGATTATATTCGAGAAAATCTACCGACCGCATTTCTTGAAAATTATAAATTACCGGGTCGCCGGGAAGCCATTCGGGCGATGCATTTCCCGAAAAACGCGCAGGAATTAAAACAGGCGCGCCGTCGTTTTGTGTACGAGGAATTTCTATACTTCCAATTAAAAATACAGGCGTTGCGAAAATTTGAGAGAGAGCATTCAAAAGGTCAAGAGCAACATTATGATGTAAAAAAACTTAGAGAATTTATTCAACATTTGCCATTTCCTCTGACTAATGCTCAGAAACGTGTGATCAATGAAATTTGCGCCGATTTAAAATCGCCTTACCGTATGAACCGATTGCTTCAAGGAGATGTTGGTTCGGGAAAAACCGTCGTGGCTGCCGTTTGTTTATATGCAACGATTACAGCAGGCAATCAAGGAGCCTTGATGGTGCCTACGGAAATATTGGCGGAACAGCATACGTCGTCTTTACGTGAACTTTTTGAACCTTTTGACGTCACCGTTGAGCTGCTTTCAAGTTCTGTAAAAGGAAAGAAAAGAAAACAGGTGTTGGAACAGCTGGAAAACGGAGACATTGATATTTTGGTAGGTACTCACGCTCTCATACAAGAGGATGTGAATTTCAAACAATTAGGCACGGTCATTACGGATGAACAGCATCGATTCGGAGTTGAGCAGAGAAGAGTGTTGCGGGAAAAAGGAGAAAATCCCGATGTGTTGTTTATGACGGCGACGCCGATACCGAGAACGCTGGCGATCACCGCTTTTGGAGAGATGGATGTGTCCGTCATTGATGAAATGCCAAAAGGACGAAAAGCGATTGAAACGTATTGGGCAAAGCATGATATGTTTGAACGTGTTCTAGCCTTTATGGAAAAGGAGCTGCGACGAAATAAGCAGGCATATGTGATCTGCCCGCTGATTGAGGAATCTGAAAAGCTGGACGTGCAAAATGCTATCGATATTCATGCCCAATTAACCCATTATTTTCATAACCGCTACAACATCGGGCTGATGCACGGACGACTAAGTGCCGAGGAGAAAGACCAAGTGATGAATGCATTTAGTCGCAATGAAATTCATGTTCTTGTTTCCACAACTGTTGTCGAGGTCGGAGTGAATGTTCCAAATGCTACCATTATGGTGATTTATGATGCTGATCGATTCGGACTTGCTCAGCTGCATCAATTAAGGGGACGTGTTGGACGAGGAAATGAGCAATCGTATTGTATTCTAATCGCTGATCCTAAAACAGAAGTAGGTAAAGAACGTATGAAAATTATGACGGAAACGAACAACGGGTTTGTTTTAAGCGAAAAAGACTTGGAATTGCGCGGACCGGGAGATTTATTTGGGAAAAAACAAAGCGGGTTGCCAGATTTTAAAGTGGCTGATGTCGTTCATGATTATCGTGCGCTGGAAACAGCCCGGAAAGATGCGGCCGAGCTTATCCAGTCAGATGCTTTTTGGACCACCGAAGAATACGAACCGCTGCGCATGTATTTACAAGAGTCGGGAGTCCTGTCTGGAGAAAAGCTGGATTAACCAAAAAAGAGAGGTCGTTTCCTTCCGCATCCTTTACTCTCACTCGTCGGGAGGAAAGATTTGAATGATTGTCTCGGTTGAGGAAGAAAAACGTTTACAAATTACTGACTGAATGCCAATATGATCTTGCATTCTATATTTTTTGATTATATACTACTGTTAGTACCTAGTACTAATATCGGATGGTGTATAATATGAGATTATCCAAAAAAGAACGACAAAAAAGGCTCCAGGAGACAATTGAAGACAATCCTTTTATCACCGACGAAGAATTAGCAGAACGATTTCGTGTGAGTGTGCAAACCATTCGATTAGATCGTATGGAACTTTCCATCCCGGAGTTGCGGGAACGGATTAAACACGTGGCAGAAGAGCGATTTCGGAACGAAGTCCGTTCTCTCTCGATTGAAGAAGTGATCGGTGATATTGTTGATATAGAACTTGATAAGAGCGCCATCTCCATTTTTGATGTGAAAGAAGAACATGTTTTTAGCAGAAATAAAATTGCCAGAGGCCATCATCTTTTTGCCCAAGCCAATTCGCTTGCAGTCGCTGTGATCAATGATGAGCTTGCTCTTACGGAAAAAGCCAACATTCACTTTACCCGTTCTGTCAAAGAAGGAGAGAGGGTAGTAGCAAAGGCGAAAGTATCAAATCCTCAAACGGAAACGGGAAGAGCGATTGTGAAAGTAAGAAGTTATGTTGGACAAGAGCTGGTATTTTATGGAGAATTTACTATGTTTCGTTCGAAATCAACAACAAAGGATGAAGAACTATGAAAATAGCAGTAGACGCCATGGGCGGTGACAACGCCCCGAAAGAAATAGTGCTGGGAACAAACAGGGCTTTAGAAGAGTTTCCGGATTTAGAAATTGTTTTGTTTGGAAAAGAACAAGAGATTAAACAGTATTTAAAAGCAAGCGATCGAGTGAAAATTGTACATACGGATGAAGTCATTCTGGGGACGGATGAACCCGTAAAAGCAGTTAGAAGGAAAAAAAATTCATCCATGGTTTTAATGGCTGAAGCGGTAAAATCAGGAGAAGCAGATGCGTGCGTGTCTGCCGGAAACACAGGGGCTTTAATGGCCACGGGACTGTTCGTGGTTGGAAGAATTCCGGGAATTTCCCGTCCGGCTCTCGCTATCACGTTGCCGACAGTTGACGGAAAAGGCTTTTTAATGCTTGACTTGGGAGCCAATGCTGAAGCAAAACCGGAGAACTTGCTTCAATATGCTTTGATGGGGACGATATACTCTGAAAAAGTTCGGGGAATATCCCGTCCGCGGGTAGGACTTTTGAATATTGGAACCGAAGAGAAAAAAGGAAATGAACTGACGAAATCGACATTTGATCTATTGTCCCATACAAATCTCAACTTTACGGGCAATGTGGAAGCAAGAGATTTGCTTCAGGGGGCAGCGGATGTCGTTGTGACAGACGGATTTACCGGAAATATGGTGTTAAAAACAATCGAAGGAACGGCTCTTTCTGTTTTTTCTATGACAAAAGAAGTCATGCTGTCGTCATGGAAAACAAAATTGGGAGCTAGCTTGATGAAATCGGAATTATCAGGGCTGAAAAAGAAAATGGATTATTCGGAATATGGAGGCGCCGGGCTCCTTGGGTTGAAAGCACCAGTCATTAAGGCTCATGGATCTTCCAACGCCACAGCTTTTTATAACGCCCTTCGCCAGGCGCAGGAAATGGTCAAATACAACATAACCGGAATTGTGAAGGAAGAAGCGGAAAAACTGCAAAATCAAGAAGCGTAAGGAGAGACAAGAATGGGAAAAATAGCCTTTGTATTTCCTGGACAAGGATCACAAACAGTTGGCATGGGGAAGGAATTGGCACAACAAGATCAGGAAGCTGCCGCCCTTTTCGCTAAAGCAGATGAAAAACTTGGTTACTCGTTAAGCGATATTATGTTCAATGGTCCTCAAGAGACGCTCACACTGACGTACAATGCTCAGCCGGCTTTATTGACTGTAAGTTCGGCGCTAGTGAACAGGCTCAATAAAGAGGGAATTCATGCCGATTATGCCGCTGGACACAGTCTGGGAGAATATTCTGCGTTGACTTATGCCGGAGCTCTCCGTTTCGAAGATGCCGTTTATACTGTGCACATGCGTGGACGTTATATGGAAGAAGCAGTTCCGGCAGGTGTAGGGACAATGGCTGCCGTGTTGGGCATGGAGCGTGAAGAACTGCTGAAAGTGACGGAAGAGGTATCGCAAGGCGGGGATAGTGTCCAATTAGCCAATTTGAACTGTCCTGGGCAAATTGTCATATCAGGGACAAAAAAAGGCGTCGAAACAGCTGGAGAACTGGCCAAGGAACGTGGAGCTAAAAGAGTCATTCCACTGCAAGTGAGCGGACCGTTCCATTCTAGTTTAATGAAGCCTGCTACAGAAAAACTGGAAAAAGTGTTGGATCAAATAGAGATTCATGACTGCAAAGTCCCGGTAGTCGCCAATGTGGACGCCCGTCCGGTTCAACTTGCCAGCGATATTCGTGCTAAGCTGTTGGAACAGCTTTATTCTCCTGTATTGTGGGAAGATACCATTCAAACACTTTTGGAGCTGGGGGTTGATACTTTTATTGAAATTGGACCGGGAAAAGTACTGTCTGGTTTGATTAAAAAAGTGAACCGCCGAGTTCGTACATTCGCCGTTTCGGACGAAGAATCGATTCGGTCCACCGTTCAAGAACTGAAGGAGGGAACAGTGTGAGATTAGAAGGAAAAGTGGCCCTTGTGACAGGGGCTTCAAGAGGAATCGGCCGGGAAATAGCGCTTGAGTTTGCAAGAGAAGGAGCCGATGTAGCTGTTAATTACGCTGGCAGTGAAGAAAAAGCCCGTGAAGTAGCCGAAGAAATTAAAGCAATGGGAAGAAAAGCACTCCTTGTTCAATGTGATGTTTCGGATAGTCAATCTGTTCAAGATATGATAAAATCAGTTGTCGATTACTTTGGTGGTTTAGATATCCTTGTCAATAACGCTGGTATTACGAGAGATAATTTGATTTTGAGAATGAAAGAAGAGGAATGGGATGCTGTCATCAACACGAACTTAAAAGGTGTCTTTTTATGTACAAAGGCAGCAGCACGGGCCATGATGAAGAAAAGAAGTGGTCGCATTATCAATATTTCCTCTATTGTCGGGATTACTGGAAATCCAGGTCAAGCGAATTATGTGGCAGCCAAGTCAGGGGTAATCGGTTTAACCAAAACCACCGCGAAGGAGTTTGCTTCGAGGGGAATTACGGTCAATGCGATCGCGCCTGGATTTATATCTACTGATATGACTGAAAACCTGCCAGAAGAAGTAAAAGAAGCCATGATCAAACAAGTTCCTCTTGCTCGAATAGGGGAGCCGAAAGAGATTGCAAGAGTGGCCTTATTTTTGGCGTCGCCTGATTCCAGTTATATGACTGGGCAAATATTGCGGGTTGACGGAGGAATGGGCATGTGATATAAGAGTTAAGTCGAAGTATTTGAGGGGAGGTGAGTAGAATGGACGACGTTTTAGAACGTGTAACTAAAATTGTTGTGGACCGCCTAGGAGTGGAAGCATCTCAAGTGACGCTTGATGCTTCTTTTAAAGAAGACCTTGGTGCTGATTCTCTTGACGTGGTAGAACTTGTCATGGAATTGGAAGATGAATTTGAAATGGAAATTTCTGACGAAGAAGCTGAAAAAATCGTAACAGTCGGTGATGCTGTTAATTACATAAAAAGTAAACAATAATCGTCAGAAGTTTAAAGCGGTCGCTCGTCCTTCCAAAGGAGGCGGCTGCTTTTTTTGTAAGAATCTTTGTTTCAAACACATTTATTCCCATATACGATTTTTTCTAATCCGCCTGTATACATATCGCAAATGGCAATTGTTTAACGGAAGAAATGACATTTCACATTCCATTCGTCAGAACACATGAAGGATCAACGATGATCGTCTTTCCATAACAAATGATTGAATGTCCATGACCATAATGCTCGAAAAGTTCAACTATATAAGTTGAATTAAAGATTTACAACTGAACACACAAACGATCGATCGTTTGTTCTGGTTTCTGGTTGATTCGCTGAATAAAGGCTTGGACATTCTTTCTAATTTCTTGCACACTCGAATAGAACACGTTGTAAATCACGTCTGATTTCAGCCATTTCCATAGCCCTTCAATCAAGTTCAATTGCGGACTGTATGGTGGCAAAAAGACGAGCTCTAACCGATCTTCGTGTTCTTTTAAAAATGGCTGAATGAGTTTGGCATGGTGAATTCGAGCGTTATCTAAAATCATCACTATTTTGCCTGTGGGATAGCGTTCTAACACAAGTTGAAGAAATCGAAGAAATGTTTCCGCGTCATAGCATTCTTCTTCGATGCAAAACACTTCCCCTGTTTCGTAGTTCAACGTGCCAATCAGCTTCAGCCCTTGATGTTTTCCAAACGTCGGAATGATTCGTTGTTTTCCTTTGACAAACCATGTTTTTTGAATCGCTTGGTAATCACGAATCATCGACTCATCTTGAAAGAGGACATGGGCGATGTTCCCATCTACCAGTTTTTTTTTACTTCAGGGAAGGTGATTTCGACGAATTCTTTTTGTTTCTCTTCATCGGCATTGGCTAGTGTATAGGTCGGTTTCGTATAGCTTAGCCCTAACCGATGCAGAATGTCACTTGTTCCGCGAAGCGTGTATGTTGGCCCCCACTTTTGTTGAATGAGTTCAGCGATTATCGCAAGCGTCCAATTATATTTTGCTTCGAATCCCACATCTACGGGGAGCTGATGTTCAATGATCAAAGCCAGCTCTTTTTCCTGCTCAGGGGTCAATCGACGTGGGGCGCCAGGTGAGTATTTCATCTCCAGTCCATCAAGACCGCGCTGGGCGTAGGCATGAATATAGTTATAAATAGTTTTCTTGGATCGACCAATAATCGTTGCGATTTCTCCTTTGGTATATCCCTGCAAATGAAGATAAATCGCTTGGTAGCGTTCATATGCTCGTTTACTTTTTGCTTCTTTCATGGCAGTGGACAACTTTTCGATCTCGTCTTTGTGATTTGGCATCATATTTTCTCTCCGTTCCCCTATTTTCTCTTTGTATTTATTCGCCGTGGAACGGGAGAAAACCTTTATTTCAATTTATATAGTCATCAGTTTTTTTCATTAACTCTGATGAAAGTTGCACTTTTACACTGATTATTTCAGAAGGCTCTGTGCCGAAAAGAAAATTGGGAAAACATTTTGCGCTGAAAGGATATTTCGTCTAAACTTGTTATGTGAGTGAAGATGGAGGCATTCAGACTAAGAAGTTTTTCATTTTATGCTAGTGGAGGAACTTTGTAATGAGGAAACAATCCAAAGAAGACAAGAGAATAGAAGAGCAGCGATTTCGGCAGCTGCAAGAGAAGCTTGAAATTGATTTTCATGATCAAAGCCTTTTAATGCAAGCCTTTACCCATTCATCTTATGTGAATGAGCATCGAAAAAAGCCACACGATGATAACGAAAGGTTGGAGTTTTTAGGAGATGCAGTGCTGGAACTGACGGTATCCAATTATTTATTCAACAAATATCCTTTCATGAGCGAAGGTGAATTAACAAAGCTGCGTGCGGCGGTTGTATGTGAACCTTCCCTTGTCGGATTCTCCAACGAACTGCAATTCGGTCAATACATTCGATTGGGAAAAGGAGAAGAGATGACTGGAGGACGAACGCGGCCTGCTTTGCTCGCTGATGTGTTTGAAGCGTTCATAGGGGCTCTTTATCTTGATCAAGGATTAGAGGCTGTTGTCCAGTTTTTGGAAAAAATCATGTTTCCTAAAATCGATGCCGGTGCTTTTTCTCATGTGATGGATTTTAAAACTCAGCTTCAGGAAATGGTTCAAAGGGACGGAAACGGTATTTTAACGTATCGTATACTGCAAGAAAAAGGACCTGCCCATCATCGGGAATTTGTTTCTGAAGTTGCCTTAAACGGTCAGGTTCTCGGCGTAGGGACAGGGCGGTCCAAGAAAGAAGCGGAGCAGCGTGCCGCCGAACAAGCATTGTCTAAACTAAAACAAAATCAGAAATGACAGGGGGAAAATAAATGTTCCTCAAACGATTGGAGATCGTTGGCTTTAAATCGTTTGCTGACAGAATCACCATTGATTTTGTTCCTGGTATAACAGCAGTGGTTGGGCCAAACGGGTCGGGGAAAAGCAATATTACCGATGCCGTCAGGTGGGTATTAGGAGAGCATTCTGCAAAGTCGCTCCGCGGATCAAAGATGGAAGATGTTATTTTTGCTGGAAGTGATACCCGAAAAGCCTTAAATTTTGCGGAAGTTACGTTAGTTCTCGATAATGAAGATGAATTTTTGCCACTGGAATATAATGAAATCAGTGTCACTAGAAGGGTGACTCGATCTGGTGAAAGCGAGTTTTTTATTAACAAACAGCCATGCCGATTGAGAGACATTGTCGAGTTGTTCATGGATTCCGGTCTTGGCAGGGAAGCTTTTTCTATGATAGGACAGGGCCGCGTAGAAGAAATTTTGAACAGCAAGCCGGAAGACAGACGAAGCATTTTTGAAGAAGCAGCGGGAGTGTTGAAATACAAAACGCGCAAAAAAAAGGCAGAGGCCAGATTGGCTGAAACAGAAGAAAATCTGAACAGGGTCAATGACATTTTGCACGAACTGGAACACCAAGTAGAGCCGCTCAAAATTCAAGCTTCTATCGCCAAAGATTATCTTCAGAAAAAAGAGGATTTAGAAAAGGTGGAAGTGGCTTGCATCGTTTATGAGATTGAAGAATTACATAAGCGATGGGAAAAATTGAGCAGCGAGCTGGATAGTCATAAAAAAGATGAAATGGCTCGATCGGCCGAAATTCAAAAAAAGGAAGCTAGGCTTGCGGAGTTGAGGGATCGGCTGACGGCATTGGATGAATCCATTAGTGATTTGCAAAATGTTTTGTTGGCGGCCAGTGAAGAATTGGAGAAACTGGAAGGGCAAAAAAAGGTATTAATAGAAAGAAAGAAAAATGCGGCTCAAAACGAAAGCCAATTAAGGCAAAATGTTATCGAACTTATAGAACGTCTTCAATCTTTGCAAAACGAAAAAGAGCTTCTTAAACAAGAAACGGAAAACTGTAAAGAGGAAGCGCTCGCCTTAAAACAATCACTCGCTGATAAACAAAAACAATTAAACGAGCTGGCCGACGACGTAGACGAACGGATTGATTCATTAAAAACCGATTATATCGATCATTTAAACAATCAAGCGTCTATCAAAAATGAGCTGCAGTACATTGAACAGCAATGGCAGCAATATGAAGCTCGCCAACAAAGGCTGACGAAGGAAAACGAAAAATATTTAAGCTCTCGTACTGAATTTGAAAACGAAAGAAAAAATTTAGAAAACGAGTTGAAACGAATTGAACTTGAGTTGAATCAGCACATTCATTCTTTCCAAACGGAAAAACGAACGCTTGAAGCACAGAAACAAAAATATGCGAAATTGGAATCGAATTTATATCAAGCCTATAAAATTCTGCAGCAAGCCAAGTCTCGTAAAGAAATGCTCGAAACGATGGAAGAAGAGTATGCCGGCTTTTTCCAAGGCGTAAAAGAAGTTTTGAAAGCTAAAAATTCGGTTCTTCATGGAATTGAAGGAGCGGTGGCTGAACTGATTGAAGTCCCGAAAGAATTGGAAAAGGCCATCGAGACAGCTCTCGGCAGTGCTACGCAGCACATCGTGACGGTGGACGAGCGTTCTGCCCGTGAAGCTATCGGCTTTTTGAAGAAGCATCATTACGGCAGGGCGACTTTTTTGCCGTTGAATATCATAAAAGGCAAATCGATTTCCAATGACCTGATTGCATTGCTGCGATCGGATAGCCGTTTTGTCGGAATTGCGGCAGAATTGATTCGTTGTGAAGATAAATATCGTGACATCATTTCCAATTTGTTAGGAAATGTTGTGATCACGACGGATTTAAAAGCAGCTAATGATCTGGCTAAAAAACTTGGATACCGATTGCGGATGGTAACGCTTGATGGCGATGTCGTCAACCCCGGAGGTTCCATGACAGGAGGAGCAGTTAAACAAAAGAATGCTTCCATTTTAAGCCGCAAAAATGAGCTGGAATCTTTAAAGCAGGAAATCGAAATCATGGAACAAAAAACAATGGAGGCGGAAAAAAAGGTAAAGGAATTAAAATCGGAAATCCAATCCCGCGAAGCTCATTTGGAAGAAATGCGAAAAGATGGGGAAAAGCTTCGTTTGCAGCAGCAAGAATGGAAAGCCAAATGGCGTGAAAACGAAATGGTCTTTGAGAATCTAAATGAAAAACTGGCCGTGTACGATTTGGAAAAATCGGAATACGAGCGGGAAAAACAAGCGTTGACAGAGCGAAAAGAGTCTTTGCTTCGATCTCTTGAAAATACAGAATCTGCGTTGAAGAAAATCAATGCTGAATTAGAACGTCTGACAGAGCAGAAATATCATGAGAAAGAATCAAAAGAAAAACTGCAAAGTGAAATCAGCGATTTGAAAGCATTATTGGCGGTTAAAAATGAGCAGCTTAACGCACGCAAAAAAGAACTTCAAAGAGTAGAAACGGAGATTGAAGCAGCATCCAACAAACAAAAGCAATTGGAAAACGATTTGAACGATCTGCAGTCCGAAATGGTGAACAGTGAAGACGGGGAAGTTCAAGTGGAAGCAGCTGCTAAGCAAAAATCCCAAGATAAGGAAGAGACAGCACGTCTCATCTCATTGAGAAGGGAAGAACGATTCAAGCTTCAGCAAATCATTGAAGATGAAGAACTTGAATTAAAAGAATTAAAACGAATTCATAAAGGTCTTGTCGAAGTTGTTCAAGATGAAGAAGTAAAGATTAATCGTTTGGATGTCGAACTAGAAAACCGTCTTTCCGTTTTAAATCAAGAATACAAGCTGACATTTGAAGCGGCAAAAGAACATTATCCGCTTACGATTCCCATTGAAGAAGCTCGCAAGCAATTAAAACTAATCAAATTGGCGATTGAGGAATTAGGGACGGTCAATTTGGGAGCGATAGATGAGTATAAGCGGATTTCCGAACGTTATTCCTTTTTGTTGGAACAAAAAAATGATCTTCAAGAAGCGAAAGAAACACTCTATCGTGTGATCTCCGAGATGGATGAAGAAATGGCTCGACGTTTCGAAGAGACCTTCACTGCTGTACGTAAACAATTTGGCTCGGTTTTTTCGCAATTGTTTGGTGGAGGAAGAGCTGAATTAAAATTAACAGATCCTGAGCATATGTTGACTACCGGTATTGAAATAATTGCTCAGCCTCCAGGAAAAAAACTGCAAAATTTGGGGCTTCTCTCCGGCGGAGAACGGGCGCTTACGGCCATTGCATTGCTCTTTTCGATTTTAAAAGTACGTCCCGTTCCATTTTGCATTATGGACGAAGTAGAAGCAGCGCTTGACGAAGCCAATGTCTATCGCTTCAGCCGTTATTTAAAGCAATTCAGCGAAGAAACACAGTTTATTGTCATCACTCACCGAAAAGGTACAATGGAAGAAGCCGATGTGCTGTATGGAGTCACAATGCAAGAATCAGGCGTATCAAAGCTCGTTTCCGTCCGGTTGGAAGAAACGAAGGAATTGTTAAAAGTGTAAGAAACACTTTTTCTTGCTGTCTCATTTTGAACTTTTTCTTTTAAGAATCAAGCAATCTTCTGTTTAAGTCCAAATTCGATTTTTATTCAGAATACAAAGGTTTGTTTTGAAGGTAAAAAGAAGCGCAAAGACTCTGGTAGTATGAGTAAAGGAAGTGAAATGATGAGCTTTTTTCAAAAACTAAAATCAAAATTTACGAAATCAACGGATACTGTAACAGAAAAATTCAAGAGCGGTTTGTCGAAAACAAGAAGTGGATTTTCGAGTAAAATCAACGACTTGATCGCCCGCTATCGAAAAGTGGACGAGGAGTTTTTTGAGGAATTGGAAGAAATTATGATCAGTGCCGATGTCGGTGTTCAAACCGTGATGGAACTGGTGGAAGAGCTGAAAATGGAGGCCAAACGCCGGAAAATTCAAGACTCTGCTGAATTGCAAGATGTGATTGTGGAAAAACTCGTGGAGATTTATCAAGGGGGAGATGAAACCCTTCATGAACTCAATCTCCAGGAAAACAGTCTGACAGTTATTTTATTTGTCGGCGTGAACGGAGTCGGCAAAACGACAACGATAGGGAAGCTGGCCCATAAATTTAAAAATGAAGGAAAATCAGTGCTTCTGGCTGCAGGTGATACGTTCCGCGCCGGAGCCATTGAACAATTGGAAGTATGGGGGGGAAGGGTCGGAGTCGATGTGATCAAACAGACTGAAGGTTCGGACCCCGCTGCTGTCATGTTTGACGCCATCAAAGCAGCAAAAGCGAGAAAAGTAGACGTTCTCCTTTGCGATACGGCTGGACGCCTGCAAAATAAAGTGAACTTGATGAAAGAATTAGAAAAAGTGAAACGCGTGATCGAAAGGGAAGTGCCCGGGGCTCCTCATGAAGTGCTTCTCGTTTTAGATGCCACAACCGGCCAAAATGCACTGATCCAAGCAAAAACCTTTAAAGAAGCTACCCAAGTCACAGGAATTGTGTTGACCAAGCTGGATGGCACGGCGAAAGGGGGCATCGTGCTGGCAATACGAAATGAATTGCAAATTCCAGTAAAATTTGTTGGACTTGGTGAAAAAATGGATGATTTGCAGGAGTTTGATGTTGAAAAGTATGTATACGGATTATTTTCCGACCTTATGAAAGAGGATTCCACCAACTGACGTTTTGGGGGAGAGGCAGGAATAAAGGCTTCTTCTAATACCGTTTGAGCCGCAGCTGGGACTATCCGGTCAGATGAAAATAAATAGTCGACAGATCTATGGCTCAAACGGTTTTTCACTTTTGAAATAAGGGGAATGGGAGCTCCATGAGTTCCTTTATCGCCAAATAGCGCTTTTCATTCTGTCGTCAGGCACATGCAAGGAAATTTCCTTGACATTTGAAGTCATTCAAAGTACACTGAAATAGTGTAAAGGAATTCCACTTAACAACGAAAAGAGGGGAATGGCATGCTGGAAAAAACAACGAGAATGAATTTCTTGTATGATTTTTATCAATCGTTGTTGACTCCAAAGCAGCGTAATTATATGGCCCTCTATTACCTCGATGATTACTCGTTGGGGGAAATAGCAGAAGAATATGGTATAAGCCGTCAAGCAGTTTATGATAACATTAAACGGACAGAAGCCATGCTGGAAGAATATGAAGAAAAATTGTCTTTATTCAAAAAGTTTCAAATGAGGACTGAACTGTTTCAACAATTAAAGAATGCCATCTCTTCTGACAACCATTCAAAAGAGCAGTTGCTCGAGTTGGTGGAACAATTGGAGAGGTTGGAGTAGATTTTTTATAAAGAAAGGAGGCGGCAGCATTGGCTTTTGAAGGATTGGCCGAGCGTTTGCAAAACACCATTCAAAAAATCCGCGGCAAAGGAAAAGTATCCGAAGCGGATGTGAAAGAGATGATGAGAGAAGTTCGTTTAGCGCTTTTGGAAGCAGACGTCAACTTTAAAGTTGTAAAGGACTTTGTAAAAAAAGTGAGCGAACGCGCCGTTGGCCAAGAAGTGATGAAGAGTCTGACTCCCGGCCAACAAGTCATCAAAGTCGTTAAGGAAGAATTGACCGAGCTGATGGGCGGTGAACAGAGCCAAATTGCCGTTGCGAAGCGCCCTCCGACTGTTGTGATGATGGTCGGGCTCCAAGGAGCGGGGAAAACGACGACAACAGGCAAGCTGGCTAACCTTTTGAGGAAAAAATACAACCGCAAGCCGTTGCTGGTCGCTGCGGATATTTACCGTCCTGCCGCCATCAAGCAGTTGGAAACTCTCGGCAAACAGCTGAATATGCGGGTCTTTTCTCTCGGCGATCAAGTCAGCCCGGTGGAAATTGCCCAAAAGGCGATTGAAAAAGCAAAAGAAGAGCATTATGACTATGTTTTAATTGATACCGCCGGCCGGCTCCATATTGATGAAAATTTGATGGAAGAATTAAAACAAATCCAGTCTTTGACCAAGCCTGATGAAATTTTTCTTGTCGTCGATGCGATGACAGGGCAGGATGCTGTCAATGTCGCTCAAAGCTTTGATGAACAGCTTGGCATCACCGGCGTCATCTTAACCAAGCTGGACGGGGATACACGCGGAGGGGCAGCCTTATCGATTCGTTCGGTAACAGGTAAGCCCATCAAATTTGCCGGAATGGGCGAGAAAATGGATGCTCTTGAACCTTTCCATCCGGAACGAATGGCATCGCGCATTCTCGGAATGGGAGATGTGCTGACATTAATTGAAAAAGCGCAGGCTTCCGTTGACGAAGAGAAAGCAAAACAGCTTGAACAAAAAATCCGAACGATGTCATTTACACTCGATGATTTTCTTGACCAATTGGGTCAAGTCCGCTCGATGGGTCCACTCGATGAATTATTAAAAATGATCCCCGGAATGAACAGGATCAAAGGGCTGAACAACATTCAAATCGATGAAAAGCAAATCAGCCATGTGGAAGCGATTATTCGCTCAATGACAAAAGAAGAGAAAGAGCATCCGGAAATTATCAACTCCAGTCGAAGAAAACGTATCGCAAAAGGAAGCGGTACAACCATTCAAGAAGTCAATCGGCTGTTGAAACAATTTGAAGAAATGAAAAAAATGATGAAACAAATGACCAGCATGCAAAAAGGAAAGAAAAAGGGTTTCAAATTCCCTTTTATGTAAAGCAATGAGCGGCCCGTAACTATTTCACCCTTTTCATGTGAGATCTATGATGTTTTACTTTTACGGGTCTTGATCTAAACACTTTTAAATAGTAAGTTTGTTGAGGCAATATTCATGTGTTAAGAAAAAACACTTTACAAGCAATAGGATTTTTTGATAACATACTATCTTGTGTGAAACTATTCGGAGGTGCATTAATCATGGCAGTAAAAATTCGTTTAAAACGTATGGGAGCAAAAAAAGCTCCGTTCTATCGTATTGTAGTGGCAGATTCTCGTTTTCCTCGCGATGGCCGTTCTATTGAAACCATCGGAACATACAATCCGTTGACTCAACCGGCTCAAGTCGAAATTAACGAAGAATTGGCGCTTAAATGGTTGCAAAACGGTGCAAAACCGTCTGACACAGTTCGCAACCTTTTCTCTCAAAAAGGAATTATGGAAAAATTCCACAACGCTAAATACGGCAAATAAGAATGATTGAATTCATTCTTGCCGTTGACACCTTTCGCGGACCACTCGGAAAAGGCTCCGTGTCGATCCGCGAAGAGAGGTTTCTAGCCTTTCCAATGGACCAGCTGATGCCGGAAAAGTGGTTGGAAAATACGGACGTATGGTGAAAACCATTCGGACTGCTCTTTAGGCAGCTAGTGCTGATATAAAGGAAAAAGTATATTTGGAAATTGCCGAAAAAGGGAGGGGAAACCTCCCTTTTTGTATAGGACTCGTGGTCAGCCTATTGGGGGCAATCTCGGAGGTGTCCCGATGGAAATTATCCAAAAAGTGGTCGTTAAGCAAGTATTAACGGAAAAAAGCAAAGAGTTGCTACTCCAAAAATACTCGGAAAAAATCGAGCAGCTGGAAAAGGAGTGTGCTCAGCTTCAATTTGAACAAAAAAAGGTAGAAAAAGAAAAAAAATTCTCCCTTGCGCAAGTTCGTGCCTATTTCGGAAAGGAAATCGACAAACGAAGAGAAAAAATCAAGCAACATGAATTTCAACTTCAACAATTGGATTTATTGCCGCTTGGAAGCGAAATAAAAGAGCAGGAATTGGAGACGATTGTAACAGTGGAAATTGGAGACCGTTGGGATGAAGTGGCAAAAGGGAAAACGATTGTCGTGAAAGACGGAATAATTATTGACATTCGTGAGGGGTGAAAGAATGGAGAAATGGTTCAATATCGGTAAAATCGTGAATACACACGGAATCAAGGGAGAAGTGCGGGTGCTCTCCCGTACCGACTTCCCGGAAGAACGCTATAAAAAAGGCAATACTCTCTATTTATTCCTCACCGGACAAACGGAAGGAATTCCGCTCGTGGTGAATAGTCATAGGACTCATAAGTCATTCGATCTTCTTTCATTTGAAGGTTATGAAAGCATCAACGATGTGGAAAAGTTTAAAGGTGCGATGTTAAAGATTCCTGAAAGCCAGCAACACGAATTGGAGGAAGGGGAATATTACTTTCATCAAATCATTGGCTGTCAAGTAAAGACGGAAGATGGCGACCCGGTGGGAATCGTAACGGAAATTCTTACACCGGGAGCCAATGATGTCTGGGTAGTAAAAGACTCCAATGGAAAAGAATATTATATTCCGTATATTGAGGACATCGTGAAGAAAGTAGATATTGACGAAAAAATCATTATAATCCATCCAATGGAAGGACTGCTGTCATGAAGATTGATATTTTAACATTGTTTCCGGAAATGTTTGACGGTGTCTTGTCATCTTCCATTCTAAAAAAAGCGGCAGAAAAGCAAATTGTCACCTATCATGTAGTCAATTTCAGAGAATTTTCGAATGACAAGCATCAATCAGTAGATGATTATCCATACGGGGGCGGCGCCGGGATGGTATTAAAACCACAGCCCATTTTCGACGCCGTCGCCCATTTGAAACAAAAAAGCGAAAACACTCAGCCAAGAGTGATCCTTATGTGCCCCCAAGGCGAGAGATATACGCAAAAAAAAGCGGAAGAGCTGGCCGAAGAAGACCATTTGATTTTGATTTGCGGACATTATGAAGGCTATGATGAACGTATTCGGACGATCGTTACCGACGAGATTTCCATTGGCGATTTTGTGCTGACTGGAGGCGAAATCGGTGCGTTGGCAGTTGTCGACAGCGTTGTAAGACTGCTTCCCGGAGTTTTAGGCAATGAGAATTCACCGATTATGGACTCTTTTTCCTCTGGATTGCTGGAACATCCTCATTATACACGCCCCGCCGACTTTCGTGGGTTGAAAGTTCCAGACGTGCTGTTGTCCGGAAATCACCGATTGATTGAGCAATGGCGAATGAAGGAGTCGCTGCGAAGAACTTGGGAAAGAAGGCCTGACTTGTTAGAAAATTATCCATTAACTCCTGAGCAAAAGGAATGGCTGCAAGAATGGGAAAAGGGGAATTACTCGTCCTCCGACTCTTAAAAACGTACTGGCAAAATTTCTAATTACTGCTTGATTTGCGGTTGGCGATATGATAAGATTTAGCTTGTGATTTGAACGAAATATTTCGTTCTTTTCGTTTGAAAACGATGTTCCGCTGCAAACGATCGATCTGCAAGAGCATCTGTTGGAAGGAGTTGAATACGATGCACCATTTAATTGATGAAATTACAAAAGAACAACTTCGCAATGATATTCCTGATTTCCGTCCAGGGGATACTGTGCGCGTACACGTGAAAGTTGTAGAAGGAAATCGCGAACGTATCCAAATTTTTGAAGGTGTTGTAATCAAACGCCGCGGCGGCGGAATCAGCGAAACTTTTACTGTACGTAAAGTTTCTTACGGTGTAGGGGTTGAACGTACATTCCCTCTTCACACACCAAAAATTGCGAAGATTGAAGTTGTGCGTCGCGGTAAAGTTCGTCGTGCGAAACTTTACTATTTGCGTAACTTGCGAGGAAAAGCTGCTCGTATTAAAGAAATTCGATAATAGAACGATCTTTGCAAAAAGGAGCTTGTATTCAAGCTCCTTTTTATGTCCCAATACATACTACATGCTGTTCCAAATGGTGGCAAAAATAGTTTAAATGAAGTAAAATAAATGCCATGTATGGATTCTTCAGACGAAGCTTTGTTTTAAGTATGACCAAGTACACTGTGTGAATAAAGCTTCAACAAATTGTAAGAGTTGCGGCAGGAAAACGTATCGATCAGATTATATTCCCGTTTTCTCTGTTTGAATTAATAGAAAAACAAACGCCGTTTTTCCTCGGAATTTGTGTGGCAAATGGTCCGAGGAAACAGCATGCAGGCGCAATTTTGATTCTATATAGGCATTGGGTGGTGGACAATTTGGCAAAACAGAAAAATGAATTATGGGAATGGACAAAAGCTCTTTTAATCGCAGTGGCTCTCGCGGCGATTATTCGTTACTTCGTTTTTGCTCCTATTGTGGTTGACGGACTTTCGATGATGCCGACACTACATAACGGAGACCGTATGATTGTCAATAAACTTGCGAAACCCAAACGATTCGATATTGTCGTATTTCACGCACCGGAAGGAAAAGATTATATTAAACGAGTGATCGGGCTTCCGGGAGATAGAATCGAATATAAGAACGACAAATTGTATATTAATGGAAAATATTATAAAGAACCCTATTTAGACAAATACAAAAAAGAAGTGACGGACGGTCCTTTAACACAAGACTTTACTTTGAAAGAAATTATTGGCCGCGATACAGTGCCAAAAGGAGAGATTTTTGTCTTAGGGGACAATCGCCGATTCAGCAAAGACAGCCGCCATATCGGGACGATCAAAATGGATAAAATAGTAGGGGAGACAAAGTTTATTTATTGGCCGATTAAAGATTTCGGAATAGCCAAATAGCCCGTTTTTTGTACCAAAGGAATGTTTTTTTGTCGTTCCATTAAACACATGTTTCCCGAATCATGGATTCATCTTAGAATTTCTCGTTGGAATAAGCTTGGCTTGATTAAAACACTTCATCTCAATAGCTAAGCTTATCAGAAACCATTCAGATAGGAGGTGAAATCATGACGATACAATGGTTTCCTGGCCATATGGCAAAGGCGAGGAGAGAAGTGACCGAGAAACTTAAACTCATTGATATCGTTTTTGAGCTGGTAGATGCTCGTTTGCCGCTGTCTTCACGAAATCCGATGATCGATGAAATCATCCAGCAAAAACCTAGAATCATTTTATTGAACAAAGCGGATTTGGCTGATTCGGATTGGACGAAAGAATGGATCGCTTACTTCAAGAGTCGCCAATTGCCCGCCATTGCCATAAACTCTCAAGAGGGTCAGGGACTTTCCCAAATAATGAATAAGACAAAAGAGCTGTTGAAAGAAAAATTTGAGCGAATGAGAGCAAGGGGGATCAAACCCCGAGCTGTTCGTGCGATGATTGTCGGTATTCCAAATGTGGGGAAATCCACTCTGATTAATCGGCTGGCTAAACGAAACATTGCCAAGACAGGCAATACACCAGGGGTGACGAAAGCCCAACAATGGATAAAAGTGGGGAAGGAACTGGAACTCTTAGATACCCCAGGTATTTTATGGCCTAAATTTGAAGATGAGGAAGTAGGCTATAAATTGGCGCTAACGGGGGCCATAAAAGATTCGATCATTAATTTGCAAGATGTTGCAGCATATGGACTGCGATTTTTAAAGGAGCATTATCCCGAGCGTCTGACAGAGCGATACCAGATTGACCCTCATTTGGAAATCATCGAAATGTTTGATGCCATTGGAAAACTGAGAGGCTGCCTGCTAAAGGGCGGAGAAATTGATTACGATAAAACAACTGATATTATCATCCGCGATATCCGTTCTGAAAAGTTAGGGAAATTGACGTTTGATTTTCCGGAAAATCACCTTTCTTAAAGATATTTGCGGCGTAACCCCTTTTCTTTTTAACCGGCCTGTGAGGGAATAAAGACGAAGCCTTTTGGGTAGAAGCTGAATTTTTTCCATATGGACACTTCAAAGTTAAATGAATCGGACGATGTCCACGACAGACTCAAGACCCTCTTAGCGGGTCTTTATTTTTTATTGTGAAAAGCCGATAATAAAACAAAGAGGGGACATGCCCCTTATCCAATATCGAGCATTTTCTGATGAAATTCAGCTGACGATTCGAAGTTTCGGATGTTTATTCTGTCCTTATATCCAGATCGAAAGAAATGGGATTCTTAGAATAGAAGTAGTAGTTTTGAAAGATTTCCGTTCCATTTCAAAAAGGAGGAGACGGTATATGAGCCTGACAATTGGGGAAATCAAAGAAAAAATCAAAGAGATCGAGTCTGAAGATGACCCGTTATTTCAGGAATGGCTGCGTGATGAGCGAAAAGGAGTGCAAAAACTGATTCAGGCTTGGTATAAAGAACAAGAAAAGAAACAGAGAGAAAAAGAACAATTTCGATCACTATTTACTTATGAAAATAAAGCCAAAAAAAAAGGTTATTCGATTATTGCCGGGATCGATGAAGTTGGCAGAGGGCCGCTTGCCGGACCCGTTGTAGCGGCAGCGGTCATTTTGTCGGAAGATTTTTCTTTGCCGGGTCTCAATGATTCTAAAAAACTGAGTAAAGCAAAACGAGAATCCTATTATACATATATTAAACAACATGCAGACATAGGAATCGGGATTGTGGACCATAAGCAAATTGACCAATTGAACATCTATCAAGCGACAAAAAAAGCAATGCAGATGGCTGTACAATCGCTCACTCGAACTCCGGATTATTTGCTGATCGATGCCATGACTCTCCCACTTTCTGTTCCTCAAGAATCTATTATAAAAGGAGACAGTAAAAGTGCTTCGATTGCCGCCGCATCGATTGTTGCGAAAGTGGAAAGAGACAGGATGATGGAACAGTTCGCAAAGAAGTACCCCTATTACGGATTTGATCAAAACATGGGCTACGGAACGAAGGAGCATCTTGCTGGTTTGAAAATATACGGCCCTTCAGACATCCATCGCCTATCCTTTTCTCCGGTGAAAGAAATCGTGGAGAGCCTAAAAGGGGAGAAGATTCATTGAATATTTTGCAAAGTATTGTTTCCCTAAAAGGAATCCCTCAGGAAAGACAAGTCCATTTTCAGACAGGAGAAATGTTTTCGGCCAAAATTGTCCGGTGGCTTCCACAAAATATGGCAGAAATCAATATAAAAGGACAAAAGATGTTCGCTAAAATGGAAGTTCCGCTCCAAGCCGGAGAACGGTACTGGTTTATAGTAGCCACGGTGAAAAATGGTTTGCACTTAAAAGTGCTTGCCAATGCAGCAGAAATGGGGACGGACCCTAAACTTGCGGCCGAAAGTCTTGTGAAAAAACTTTCTCTTCCCGTTTCTCCGGAGATCAAGGCGATTGCAGAAAAAATGGCGGCTGAACAATGGGTGCTGACAAAAGAAAAAATGAAAAATGCAGCCCAATGGCTGAAGCTGACGGATACAAAAGCAGGGCTTGACATTTTAAAGTTGATGATGGATCGTTCCCTCCCATTTACGAAAAGTGTCTTTAATTCATTGATGTCAGTAATGGGGGAGACGGGCAGCACCCATTCATTGTTGGCGGCATTAAGGGAACAGATGGCGTCTTCATCGCCTGAAGGAGATCTTGTGCCCCCATTGATGAACACGCTTCATCAAATAAAGGATCCTTCCACAAAATTATTGGCAATGAAGTTTTTCCAAAAGTTTCTTGCGCTTCTGGAAAGCGGCGGTCCATCCGAACAAGATGCCGCAGCTGATTTGCTTCAAAAGTGGGGATTTTTGCCGAAAGAAGAACAAAACGGTGTTCGACTGTCCGATTTGGCGATCAAATGGCTGAATTCTTTATTTTCTTCTTCAACGGATGATGATTCCTTTCAACGGCTTTTTTCATCTGGGGAGATTGGAAGAAAACAGCTTTCATCCTTTTTATCCCGGCTGGATCCCGCCCAGCAAGAATTGGTTCGTGATATTTTGCGTGAGAGTGGATCGAAACAGTCGCAGACAACGGAATGGGCTGAAAAAGTTTATTCGGCATTGCTGAAGGAGGCGGCATCCATTCCGGAAAACGGTGAAATCTCATTAAAGAAACTGGCTGCTTTGCTGACAGTTTCGGAAGGCCAGCTGCTAAAACTAGTGGAACAGGAGGCTGACCGTACGAGACAGCTTCCCTTAGATAGCTTAAGCGAAGGGGAAAAACTGTTCCAGGGCTTGTGGGAAAAAGTAAAACAAGAGACGGAAAATCATTTAACAGGCAAGGATGCTTTTGCTCTCTTGAAAACGATGATGAAATTATTGGGCGCCGATTACGAATCCAACCTTTTATCTTTCACTGAAAATTGGAAAGAAGTTTTAAAACCACAGCTGGCCGATCTTGTAAAAGACCAGGCTTCCAGAGAGATCAAAGACAGCGCCGAAAAACTATTGGCGAGGCTGAATGCATACCCGATTTTATCAAACGATCTGGGAGCCGCTCAAACCATTGTCATGAATTTTCCTCTTTCTTTTTTCGGGCTCAACACAGATTTGACGATAAAATGGTCTGGAAAAAAGAATAAAGACGGAAAGCTTGACCCGGACTATTGCCGAATTCTTTTTTATTTGGATTTGAAAAATTTAAAAGAGGTTGTTGTCGATATGCAAGTTCAAAACCGTATCGTCACTCTCCTTATAATGAACGACAACCCGGAACTAAAAACGATTGCCTCTCCGCTTTTATCCAACTTAAAAGAAGGATTGCAACAGATTGGCTACCAATTATCTTCTGTCCAGTTTAAACCTTTAGATGAAAAAAACGGGAAAATGATCCTTCGGGAAATGATGCAAGATCCATTTTCGAGCGGAGTGAATATTTTGATATGAAAAAAGAAAACGGAATAAAACGAAAACAAGCAGCTGCTCTTTCTTATGATCCTCATAAGCATCAAGCTCCAATTCTTATCGCGAAAGGGTCAGGCAAAACGGCTGAGGCGATTATTGAAAAAGCTGAAAAAAACCATATTCCCATTCAAGAAGACCCTAATTTAGTGGAATTGCTTTGCAAACTGGAATTGTCTACAGTGATACCGGAAGAACTGTATCAAGCAGTTGCAGAAGTTTTTGCCTTTATTTATCGGTTGGATAAAGCAGAGGAAGAAGGGCATAATGAGTGAACCGGCGGAACGCCGGTTCTTTTGTACAATTATTAAAGTAAACGAGAAGAATAGGGACATAAAATACAAAAAAAGACATAAATGCTAATAAAAAGAGAGAAGAGCTAGACAAATAGTCAGAGTTTTTATAAAATAAAAAATACGCAGTCCATTATTGGTTGTTAATAGGAGGATGGAATGAATGAATATCCATGAGTACCAAGGAAAAGAAATACTCAGAAAGTATGGGGTGGCGGTTCCAAACGGCAAAGCGGCTTATTCTGTGGAAGAAGCAGTCGAAGCCGCTAAAGAACTAGGGACGGATGTTTGGGTTGTGAAAGCGCAGATTCATGCTGGGGGACGTGGAAAAGCAGGCGGCGTCAAAATTGCGAAAAACTTAGATGAAGTTCGTACATATGCGGAGGAATTGTTGGGGAAAACACTTGTCACACATCAAACCGGTCCAAAAGGCAAAGAAGTAAAGCGCTTACTTATAGAAGAAGGCTGCGATATAAAGAAAGAATATTATGTGGGGATCGTGCTGGACCGTGCCGCTTCCCGCGTTGTATTAATGGCTTCAGAAGAAGGCGGTACGGAAATAGAAGAAGTGGCTGCGAAGACTCCTGAGAAAATTTTCAAAGAGACGATAGATCCATTAACGGGATTAACACCTTTCCAAGCCCGCAGGATTGCTTTCCATATCAACATTCCAAATGAACTGGTGAATCAAGCGGCGAATTTCATGCTGGGTCTTTACAAAGTATTTGTTGAAAAAGACTGTTCCATTGCAGAAATTAATCCGCTTGTTGTGACCGGCGACGGAAAAGTCATGGCGCTGGATGCAAAGCTTAACTTTGACTCGAATGCTCTGTATCGCCATAAAGATATTCTTGAATACCGCGACTTAGATGAAGAAGATCCAAAAGAAATCGAAGCTTCTAAATATGATTTAAGCTACATTTCTCTTGAAGGCAATATCGGTTGCATGGTAAATGGAGCTGGTCTTGCGATGGCGACCATGGATATCATTAAATATTACGGCGGTGAACCGGCGAATTTCCTCGATGTCGGGGGCGGCGCTACAGCTGAAAAAGTAACGGAAGCCTTTAAAATTATATTATCTGATCCCAACGTAAAAGGGATATTTGTCAATATTTTTGGAGGCATTATGAAATGCGACGTCATCGCGACGGGTATTGTCGAAGCCGCTAAAGAACTTGGCTTGCAAGTTCCGCTTGTGGTCCGTCTCGAAGGAACCAATGTGGATCTAGGCAAGAAAATTTTAAATGAATCTGGTCTTCATATTATAGCCGCAGAATCCATGGCGGATGGAGCACAAAAAATAGTGGAACAAGTAGGTTAAGAAAGGCGGGGAAAAAATGAGTATATATGTGAATAGAGAAACAAAAGTCATTGTTCAAGGAATTACCGGATCTACTGCTCGATTCCATACAAAACAAATGCTGGAATATGGTACGAAAATTGTGGGCGGTACTTCTCCTGGTAAAGGTGGCACGGAAATAGAAGGGGTGCCTGTATTTAATACTGTGAAAGAAGCCGTGGAAACCACTGGGGCAAACGCATCGGTTATTTATGTACCTGCGCCTTTTGCTGCCGACGCGATTATGGAAGCAGTAGATGCCGAACTGGAATTGGTCGTCTGCATCACGGAGCATATTCCCGTTTTGGATATGGTTCAAGTAAAACGCTTTATGGAAGGAAAGAAAACACGGTTAATTGGTTCCAACTGTCCAGGCGTTATTACACCGGAAGAATGCAAAATTGGCATTATGCCCGGATATATTCATAAAAAAGGCCATGTCGGCGTCGTTTCTCGGTCTGGAACTTTAACGTATGAAGCTGTGCACCAATTGTCACAAGCCGGTATTGGCCAATCTTCAGCCGTCGGAATCGGAGGAGATCCTGTCAACGGAACAAATTTTATTGATGTTTTAAAAGAGTTTAATCATGATCCCGACACTTATGCCGTCATTCTGATTGGAGAAATCGGTGGTACCGCAGAGGAAGACGCGGCCCGCTGGATAAAAGCCAATATGAAAAAGCCGGTTGTCGGATTTATCGGTGGAAGGACGGCCCCTCCGGGTAAACGTATGGGTCATGCCGGCGCGATTATTTCAGGCGGCAAAGGGACGGCGGATGAAAAAATCCGCGTGATGAAAGAATGCGGCATTAAAATAGCGGATACGCCGGCGAAAATAGGCGAAACATTGATTGAAGCCATTAAAGAGGCAGGACTGTACGAACAATGTAAGACCCATTGACCAAAATGAAGTTTAAACAGACAATCTTTTTTTGTCAAAATACTTGTAATAGTCGGCCGTTGGGAAAAGCAATCGGTGGTTCTGCAACCAACCATTGCCGAAAAGTCCCAACGGCTTATCAAGCTTAACTAGCGTTTTCTACCGTTCCGTTCCTTTAGATGCCTCAATGTATTGGCCCCAATTTGTAAAAAGTTCGTTGTATTAAGAATCAATCAGCATTAGGGACAGAGTTTCCCCTTTGAACTAATATTAGACTTGCCAATATTGAAGAAGGGGCTTACTGCCCGTTTATGCACGATAAAGTGAAACTTCTTTCAAGAGACCGTTGATGGTTAGTTGAACCAAAAAAAGGAGGACTTTTATGGATGAATTGTCGCAAAAACTGTTTCATTTATCTCATTGTCCATCGATGACTTGGAACAGAATCTTTCGCCTGTTAAAGGCCGATCCTTCGTTGAAACATATCTACTCTTATTCTGCCCGCCATTTCAGTGAAGTTTTGTCCACCCCCATGAAAAAATCTCTTCAGATTTATCAAGAAATCCATTCCTTTGACATACATCAATCGCTGAATATATATAATCGTTATCAAATTAAGTTTTTTCCCATATATGATTCTAATTATCCTCGCTTGTTAAAGCAAATCCCCACCCCGCCTTGGGGTCTTTATGCAGCAGGAGATTCCCGGCTTTTATCTGACGAGAAAAAGATCGCGTTTGTTGGATCCAGAAAAGGAAATGATTATGGAAAAAAAGTCATCTCCGAGTTTATACCGCCGTTGGTAGAGGAAAAATTTATTATTGTCAGCGGTTTGGCTTCCGGTATTGATTCCTTCAGCCACCAAGCGGCCTTACAAGCTGACGGGAAAACCATTGCTGTACTTGGCGGCGGCTTTTGTCATCTTTACCCGAAAGAAAACGCACCTTTAGCTAAACTTATTGCGGAAAAAGGGCTTTTAATTTCAGAATATCCGCCAAATAGGAAACCGAAAAAGTGGCATTTTCCGGAACGAAATCGCATTATTAGTGGTATGACGATTGGTACGGTGGTCATACAGGCAGGAAAGCGGAGTGGGTCTTTGATCACCGTTCAGCATGCTTTGGAGCAAGGAAAAGAAGTGTTTGCAGTCCCCGGCGCCATTTTTGATCCCCTTTCCGAAGGCACACATGATTTAATTGCGGATGGAGCTCATCTCGTTAGAAACGCCGAAGATATTATAAAGGCTTTTTAAATGGAGGCAAAGAAAAAAATTTCAACATAAAAATGAAAATAGGAATTTTTTCATCCACAACGGATTATGAATGAAAAACAGATTTTTTATGTAAAAAGGTTGCATTTCTTTTCATTCTGTTATACATTGTGCAACAGAATACTCGTAAACAAGTTTCCAAAATTATGAAAACTGAAAAACGAGAGAAAACATTACAAACGGAAGATGCCTCTAATCAGTGGGTATATCTTTCGTATAAATGTTTCCATTTTTACCCGTTAGGGGAGGTTTACACATGTCAGATTATCTCGTAATAGTGGAATCCCCAGCAAAAGCAAAAACCATTGAAAAATATTTGGGGAAAAAATATAAGGTGAAGGCTTCCATGGGGCATGTCCGAGATTTGCCTAAAAGCCAAATGGGAGTTGATATAAAAAATCGTTTTGAACCAAAATATATTACTATTCGTGGAAAAGGCGCCATCTTAAAAGAGCTGAAATCAGCAGCCAAAAAGGCGAAAAAAGTTTATCTTGCCGCCGACCCGGACCGTGAAGGAGAAGCCATTGCATGGCATCTGGCTCATAGTCTAAACCTCGACATGGACTCAGACTGCCGTGTAGTTTTCAATGAAATCACAAAAGATGCCATTAAAGAATCTTTCAAACATCCACGGCCGATCAATATGGATTTGGTCGATGCTCAGCAGGCGCGCAGGGTGCTGGATCGTCTCGTTGGGTATAAAATAAGCCCGCTCCTTTGGAAAAAAGTAAAAAAAGGATTGAGCGCAGGACGAGTTCAATCGGTTGCACTTCGGCTTATCATCGATCGAGAAAAAGAAATTCAGAATTTTAAGCCGGAAGAATATTGGACGATCGAAGCAGTCTTTCGAAAAAATAGCGATCGTTTTCAAGCTTCATTTTACGGGATCGATGGAAAAAAACAGGATGTGAAATCAGAGGAGCAAGTAAAGGAAATTTTAGCGAAACTTAACGGAGAAGAATTCACGGTTGATAGCGTTACGAAAAAAGAACGAAAGCGAAACCCTGCTCCGCCTTTTACCACATCTTCTTTACAGCAAGAAGCTGCCAGAAAGCTTAATTTCCGTGCGAAGAAAACAATGATGATCGCCCAGCAGCTTTATGAAGGGATTGATCTGGGAAAAGAAGGCACGGTCGGTTTGATTACGTACATGAGAACCGATTCGACACGTATATCGGAAGTGGCTCAGAAAGAATCTTTACAGTATATAGAAGAACATTTTGGAAAAAACTATACTCCAACGGAAAAGCGAAAAGAAAGAAAGCAAACAAATGCCCAAGATGCCCATGAAGCGATTCGGCCTACCAGCACATTTAGAGAGCCGGCGAAAATAAAAGAATATTTAACCAGAGATCAATTTAAACTGTATAAACTGATTTGGGAGCGTTTTGTAGCTAGTCAAATGGCTCCTGCGATCATGGATACCATCAGTGTGGATCTTCTGCAAAATGGGGTCCTATTTCGGGCAAATGGTTCGAAAATAAAATTTCCGGGATTTATGAAAGTTTATGTGGAAGGAACGGACGATAACAAAGAAGAAAAGGAAAATTGGTTGCCTGATTTACAAAAAGGTGATAGAGTAAATTCGGAAAAAATTGAACCTGTACAGCATTTTACACAACCACCGCCAAGATATACGGAAGCTCGTTTAGTGAAAACGCTGGAGGAGCTTGGAATTGGACGGCCATCCACCTATGCTCCTACTCTTGATACGATACAAAAACGAGGCTATGTGTCTTTAGATAATAAACGCTTTGTTCCCACAGAGCTTGGCGAAATTGTCTATGAATTATTGCTTGAGTTTTTCTCGGAAATTGTAGATGTGGAATTTACGGCCAATATGGAAAAGGAATTGGATGAAATCGAAGAAGGAAAAGTAGAGTGGATCAAAGTCATAGATGATTTTTACAAAGGCTTTGAAAAACATTTGGATAAAGCAGAACAAGAAATGGAAAAAGTAGAAATAAAAGATGAGTATGCCGGGGAAGATTGCGAACGATGCGGAAGCCCGATGGTATTTAAAATGGGCAGATACGGAAAGTTTATGGCCTGCAGCAATTTTCCGGAATGCCGAAACACTAAGCCGATAGTGAAAGAAATCGGAGTGAAATGCCCGAAATGCCATAAAGGAAATATAATAGAAAGAAAAAGCAAAAAAAGCCGGATTTTTTACGGCTGCGACCGTTATCCGGAATGCGATTCTCTTTCATGGGATAAACCGATTGATCGTAAATGCCCGAAATGCGAAGGACTGTTAGTAGAAAAAAAATTAAAAAAAGGCGTGCAAGTTCAATGTACACAGTGTGAATATAAAGAACAACCGCAACAATAAATGGAATTTGGCTGCATGATTGAATGTGGGCGTTCTTTGTCCTTTCGTTCCGAAAATGCCTGCAGCAAAAGCAGTCCGTAAAACAGCCTCGTGTGAGGAATGTTAAGATTCCAATAAGATCACGGAAGGGTGGGCAAAATCGCTCACTCTTTCTTCGTGGTAAGCAAAACGCTTTTTTTGACGATTCAACTGTTGTAAAATCCATACGGGATAAAGAAGAGACAGTAAAACGATAAGGTTCATCTATCAGGAGGCAATATAAATATGACACAAACGGTAAATGTAGTAGGAGCCGGTCTTGCCGGAAGCGAAGCCGCGTTCCAAATCGCAGAACGGGGAATAAAGGTCAATCTTTATGAAATGAGGCCGGTCAAACAAACACCGGCTCATCATACCGATAAATTTGCGGAACTGGTATGTTCCAACTCATTGCGTGCCGATACTCTTACTAATGCAGTTGGTGTATTAAAAGAAGAAATGAGAACACTTAACTCCGTCATCATTCGTTCTGCTGATGATTGCCGAGTACCTGCAGGGGGAGCTCTGGCGGTCGACCGACATGAATTTGCAGCCAATGTCACAAATCGAGTGAAAAACCATCCGAATGTTACCGTCATTACGGAAGAAGTGACGGAAATACCGGAAGGCATCACGGTTATTGCGACTGGTCCTCTGACCAGCCCATCGTTGTCAGAAAAATTAAAAGAGCTGATTGGCGAAGATTATCTTTATTTTTATGATGCCGCGGCGCCGATCATTGAGAAAGAAAGCATCGATATGGACAAAGTATATTTAAAATCCCGCTATGATAAAGGGGAAGCGGCATACTTGAACTGCCCGATGACGGAAGAAGAATTTGACCGTTTTTACGAAGCGTTATTGGCGGCGGAAACCGTTCCATTAAGAGAGTTTGAAGAAGAAAAATATTTTGAAGGATGCATGCCGGTGGAAGTAATGGCGCAAAGAGGGAAAAAGACGCTTCTGTTCGGGCCGCTAAAGCCAGTTGGATTGGAAGATCCTCGTACCAATAAACGTCCATTTGCAGTCGTGCAGCTGAGACAGGATGACGCTGCCGGGACATTGTATAATATTGTCGGCTTTCAAACGCATATGAAATGGGGGCCGCAAAAAGAAGTGATCCGCTTAATTCCCGGATTAGAAAATGCTGAAATTGTCCGTTACGGTGTCATGCATCGAAATACGTTTATTAACTCGCCAAAAGTACTAAAATCGACCTATCAATTTCGAAATCGGGACACTTTATTCTTTGCCGGGCAAATGACGGGGGTAGAGGGATATGTAGAATCAGCTGCCAGCGGATTAGTGGCAGGATTAAACGCTGCAAGACTGGCGAAAGGCTTAGACCCTGTGGAATTTCCTGCTGTTACGGCGATTGGCAGTATGGCACATTATATTACTACCGCTAATCCGGACCATTTTCAACCGATGAATGCGAACTTTGGATTGTTTCCTGCACTTCCGAAGAAAATTCGTGATAAAAAAGAAAGAAATATGGAATACGCACGCCGAGCATTAGAAACAATTCATAACTTTGTGAAAAGTTTGTAGAAACATTGCAAGGGCTGCTGATATATGTTACTATTTAGTAGCCCTGTGAGGTGTCCAACATGGAAGATGAGTTGAAGTTCTTTTTGCAGTATTTGCAAATAGAAAAAAACTACTCCGAATATACAATTGACAATTATCGCCGTGATATCGAGCAGTTTTATAAGTTCATGATTGAGCAAAGTATCAAAAAGGTCGAGGATGTGGAGTATATAGATGCCCGGCTTTTTTTGACGAAGTTATATGAAGAGCAAATGGCTAGAACGACCGTTTCTAGAAAAATATCCAGTTTAAGAAGTTTTTATCGCTTTTTAGAAAGAGAAAATAAGATTACTGGAAATCCATTTTTACTTGTGTCCCAGCCTAAAAAAGGAAAAAGGCTGCCTGACTTTTTTTATGATGAAGAAATGCAAGCTTTATTTGCTGCTTGTGAAGGCGAGGAACCCCTTGCCATCCGAAATAAAGCGTTGCTGGAACTATTATACGCCACCGGAATTCGCGTAAGCGAGTGCGCTAATATTCAAATGAATGATATTGATTTCGAATTGTGTACACTTTTAGTGAAAGGAAAGGGAAAAAAAGAAAGATATGTCCCTTTTGGCAGTTTTGCCGAAGAAGCCATCAAGCGTTACATACAAAAATCTAGAAGCATACTTATACAAAAAAATGACCATCAACATTCCGCCTTATTTGTGAATGCCCGCGGTGGACCATTAACGCCCAGGGGCATACGGCATATTTTAAATCAAATCATAAAAAAAGCATCATTATCAGGAAAAATTCACCCTCATATGTTAAGGCACACCTTTGCAGCGCATATGTTGAATAATGGGGCGGATTTGCGAGCGGTTCAGGAATTGTTGGGCCATTCTCATTTATCGTCTACTCAGCTGTACACACATGTGACGAATGAGCATTTGCGAAAGAGTTACTTAAATCATCATCCTCGGGCTTAGTCCGGATAAGGAGGAAGGATAGTGAGCAATTTTCATGCGACAACCATTTTTGCCATACAGCATAATGGTCAATGTGCAATGGCGGGGGATGGCCAAGTCACGTTTGGCGAAGCCGTAATCATGAAACACACGGCTCGAAAAGTCAGAAAAATTTTCAACGGACGTGTGCTTGCTGGTTTTGCCGGAAGCGTAGCGGATGCCTTTACTTTATTCGACATGTTTGAAGGAAAGCTTCAAGAGTATAATGGAAATCTGCAAAGGGCTGCTGTGGAGCTTGCCAAAGAATGGCGAAGCGATAAAGTGCTTCGAAAATTGGAGGCCATGTTGATTGTCATGGATCAAAAAGATCTTCTACTCATCTCTGGAACAGGGGAAGTCATTGAACCGGATGACGGTGTTTTGGCGATTGGTTCCGGAGGGAATTATGCACTGGCTGCCGGCCGCGCCTTAAAAAGATTTTCTGGAAATGAGCTCTCGGCGAAAGAAATTGCGAGAGCGGCTCTTGAAATTGCCGGTGAAATTTGTGTCTATACGAATGACCATATTATAGTGGAAGAGCTGTAAAGGGGTGAGTTTCCATGAAAAAAAGCGCTCTGGAATTAACGCCAAAACAAATTGTCGATCGGCTTGATCAATATATCATCGGGCAAAAGGAAGCGAAGAAAGCAGTGGCGGTGGCACTGAGAAATCGATATCGCCGCAGTTTGCTTCCGGATCATGTTCGGGATGAAATTATTCCGAAAAATATTTTGATGATTGGACCGACAGGAGTCGGTAAAACGGAAATCGCTCGACGAATTGCCCGAATAGTCGGAGCTCCATTTGTCAAAGTAGAAGCGACAAAATTCACGGAAGTCGGATATGTGGGACGTGATGTTGAATCAATGGTCCGTGATCTGGCGGAAGTTTCGGTCCGTATGGTAAAAGAAGAAAAAATGCTGGGGGTAAAAGAACGTGCAGAAGAAGCGGCAAACAGGCGGCTTGTTGAACTGCTCGTTCCCGGCAAAAACAATTCCCATCACTATAAAAACCCTTTTGAAATGATATTCGGCAGCAGCACCGAATCGGAATCAAATCAAGCGGGCGACGCGGATGATGATCAAAATATCCACGAAAAGCGCAAGATAATTGCCGAAAGGTTGGCAAAAGGGGAATTAGAAGACGAACTGGTCACCATTGAAATTGAAGAACAACAACCTTCCATGTTCGACCTTCTGCAAGGGTCCGGAATTGAACAAATGGGGCAAAACTTCCAAGAGGCCCTTGGCAGCCTTATGCCAAAGAAAAAGAAAAAACGAAAAATGCCGGTGAAAGAAGCGCGGAAAGTACTCACCAATGAAGAAGCTCAAAAATTAATTGATATGGACGAAGTCGTTCAAGAAGCCATCTATCGTGCTGAACAGACTGGCATTATTTTCATCGATGAAATTGATAAAATCGCCAATAAAAATGGAACCTCTTCTTCTGCCGATGTATCGAGAGAAGGTGTTCAAAGAGATATTTTGCCAATCGTAGAAGGCTCGACTGTGACGACCAAATATGGTTCAATTAAAACGGATTATATTTTGTTCATTGCAGCAGGGGCTTTCCATATGGCAAAACCGTCTGATCTCATACCGGAACTTCAGGGCCGCTTTCCGATCAGGGTAGAACTGCAAAAGTTGTCTGTAGAAGATTTTCAACGCATTCTTGTTGAACCTGATAATGCATTGATTAAACAATATCAAGCATTATTGGAAACGGAAGGTATAAAAATAGAATTTTCTGACGATGCTATAAAAAGAATCGCTGAACTTGCATTTAAGGTTAATCAAAATACTGATAATATTGGAGCCAGAAGACTTCAAACGATCATGGAAAAATTGTTGGAAGACTTATCCTTTGAAGCACCGGATATCAATTTGGAAACGATCCAAATCACTCCTCAATATGTGGATGAAAAATTAGCAGCAATTTCAAAGGATAAGGATTTAAGCCAGTTTATACTCTAGTTTGAATCTTCTTGACAGAGTTATAAAATAGGGGAAATGCAACGTTCATACCATAAATAAAAATTGAATAGTATTAGGAGGAACAGTAATGGATCTATTAACAAAAACTAGAAAAATTAATGCGATGCTACAAAAAGCTGCAGGAAAACCTGTGAATTTTAAAGAAATGGCGATCACGATGGCCGAAGTGATTGGGGCCAACGTGTTTGTGGTAAGCCGTCGAGGAAAATTGCTCGGGTTTGCTGTTCATCAGCAAATTGAAAATGAGCGTATGAAAAAAATGCTGGAAGAACGCCGTTTTCCGGAAGAGTATACGAATAACTTGTTCAACATTAAAGAAACTTCTCCAAACTTGGATATCGACAGTGAATATACTGCTTTTCCGGTTGAAAACAAAGACTTGTTCAGAAATGGCTTAACAACAATCGTGCCAATCGTGGGCGGAGGAGAGCGTCTTGGAACTCTCATACTTGCCCGTCTGCATGAACAATTTTCAGACGATGACTTGATCTTGGCGGAATATGGAGCCACTGTAGTCGGAATGGAAATTTTACGTGAAAAAACGGAAGAAATTGAAGAAGAAGCCCGCAGCAAAGCGGTTGTTCAAATGGCTATCAGTTCCCTTTCTTACAGTGAATTGGAAGCGATCGAACATATATTTGAGGAACTGGACGGCAAAGAGGGGCTGTTAGTGGCTTCGAAAATCGCTGACCGTGTCGGCATTACCCGCTCTGTTATTGTCAACGCCCTTCGCAAACTGGAAAGTGCCGGAGTGATCGAATCACGCTCTCTTGGAATGAAAGGTACTTATATTAAAGTATTAAACGATAAATTTTTAGTGGAACTTGAAAAATTAAAATCTCATTAATCATGTTCAACCGCCGATTTTTCGGCGGTTTTTTTATGAGTGAGCATTTTGCAAAATTAGATTTTTTGGATAAAAGTATAAAAAATAAAGCACTCGACAAATAGCTACCAGCATGTTATTTTACAAAATATTACAATAATCTTGTTTTCGGGCATACCTACAGAATTTTTCACATTGAATTTTTTTAAGCGGCTTTCTTCCCTTTATTTTCCTTTGCCATCGCTAGCGCTGAAACAAGTAATACAATAGCGTTCAGGTAAATATGGGTCTTTACTTTTTCAATTCCCCATACATGTAGGGAGTTCGCCGTAAGGTAGCTTTTCATTCTTGAATTACAGCGTTCTACACTTGTCCTCTCGTTGTAAAGCTCTTTCCAACGTTTTGTATCACGGTGCGGATTGGAATATCGGCGCACATCCTTTTTGATGTCGACTTTTACCACCATTCCATAGTTGGAAGATGAACAGGCTGCCATTCCTAATGGGCAATCCACTTTGCCGGTTGCGTGAGGACATCTGAACTTGAGCTGGTCCTTATCAGCTCCCCAATAAGTCATTTCATAACCCATGGAACAACGCGGAGTTCCATTGGAAGAAATCCCTTCAGGAGGCTCTTTTTCGTTGCGCAAATTGAGCGGGATAATGGCTTGCGCTCCAATGTTTTTGGCTGATTCATAGTTTTTTAGTTGGTCATATCCGCCATCCATGATCAGAAATTCAATTTTGGATTTGGTACGCTCTGCCACTTGCTCTATTCATTCTGGTGCGACTTCTCCATCGTTCACATGGGCAGGGGTTACTTTTATGGCCATTGGCAGTTCGCTTGCGGTATCGACTGAAAGATGCATCTTATAGCCAAACCAGGTAATTTTATTGCCGAAGGAATCATATTTTGCGCCCCAATTGGCATTACCCGTTTGTTCACTACGCTTTTTGGGCTGTTTCTTTTCATAGGCATCAATGGCGGCACTGTCGATGGCCTGGTGGCTGCCGTCAATTATTCCTTCCTCCTGAGCTAACTGTACCAAGTCAAGGAAGATCTTTTCAGCCAGCTTTTTTTTGGTAAGTGCCGCAAAAACCCGGCTGAGAGTGGAGATAGACGGTGCGGGGCGATCAATCGATAAACCGCATTGATAACGGAAACGAAGGTCTTTATCCAATCGATGATGAAGGGCGGTAAAGGTGTCGATGCCTTCGAGTGGGGCAGCGATGAGAGCCCTTAGAATCCCTTCTCTGGAATGACCGTCAGCCCCTCGGGGTGAAGAACTTCTCAACTGTTTAGCATAAGGGCGTAAATCAAGCGAGCTAAAAAAGATAGGTAATTTCTCTTTTGACTCTAATTTTTGCAGTTCTTCAAAGGAAAATAGGCTTTCTTGTAGAATATACAAAGTGACTTCCTCCTTTTGAATTTTTGTGCTTTCGTCACTTCAAAAATTCTACATTTTAGGGGTGAAGTCCTTTTTTGTGTCTTTGAAATCCTTATGGCTCTTGGGTCAAAAAATATGCAAAATGCTCGAGTATAAATACAAAAGACGAATGTAACATTTCAAATAAATGAACAATCGGATTTCAACAAATGGAAAAGTCTTATAATTCTCTTTTCATTGACAATAGTCATGCAATGAAGGAACTGGCTGTATTCACGTAGATGTACAAAAAATGACAAGATGCGGCCGTTCATATAAAGCGGTATAAGCCCAATGTATGATAGGAAAAGGAGATAACGACAAAAGTGTGAGTAAAATGTTTGTGGGAGAAATTCTTAGAATTCCCCGATGAGGGGGTTGGGAACGTATGTTCTCAATCCCCTCATCGGGGCCACCAAGCAAAGCGCGGTAGGATCCCAAGCAGGAAACATGAAAAAAGGACTCTCTCCCTGGTAAGATGATCATTGTTCACACCATCAAACAGGAGGAGAGAGTCCCATGAATATTCAACAACATCTTACCACAAATTCGTTGACATGGAAAGAGATCGAACTTGATTTGTTTCGAGCCTTGCAAAACGCCTTCACCGAGCTGTTTACGGCTCTGTTGGAGGACATCGACCGACAATTGGCGGAAACCCGGGACAAGCGCCGGTACCACTTGAAAGACAAACGACGCACCACGATTCAAACCTTGTTTGGCGAAGTTACCTTTGAGCGAAACTACTATTTAGACCGAGAACAAAACCGTTACACGTTTTTGCTTGATTCCTTTTTAGCGTTTGATGGATCGCAGTCAATCAGCCCTTGTCTAGAAGAAACGGCGATGGGATTGGCTGTGGAGTGCTCTTCCTATCGCAAAGCGGCTCATACGCTTGCCCAGATGGTCGGGTATCCGGTGATGAGCCATGAGACGATCCGCCAGTTGGTGCTCGAGGCTGAAGTTCCGCTGCACTGCCCGGTTGACCAGCGATATGGACGGGTGCTGTTTGTGGAGGCCGATGGACTGTTTGTCTCTCTCCAAGGGAAGGGAAAACGGGCCAAGGAAGACAAAATCCTGACCGTTCACGAAGGATGGAAGCGCAACGGCTCACGGATCGAATTCGTGAATCAGCGCCATTACGTCCATGAAGGCAAGGGGGAGGTGTGGGAAGGCTTCGAGGAATTTTTGATGAACGAATATGCCTATGATCCGTGTCGGGATCTTCTTGTCATCAACGGGGACGGCGCTCCATGGATTACCGCGTGCCGGGAGTATTTCAAAGGACGGGTCTGCTTCCAATTGGATCGATTCCACGTGGCGCGTGAGTTGCGCCAATGCCTCTCGGGCCATCCACGGTGGCAGGCGATTCGGCAAAAGCTGGCGAAGCAGGATGAAGAGAAGCTGCTTGTGGAACTGAACAGCGCCCTCGGCACGCTGGGGGACGAAGCGAAAGAACAACAGCTGGCTGCCTTGATCCACCGGATCGAATCGATGCCGGGATGCATCCGTGATTACCGGGAATGGCTGAAGGAGCAAGGAGTGGACACAACGGGCATGTATCCGATGGGGAGGGCTGAAAGCGTGATGAGCCAGCTGGCGTATCGGGTGAAATACCGCCGCAGTTGGACAGACAAGGGACTCAGGGCGTTTTTCAAGGCAATGATTGCCCGGATGGATGGGATTCGTCTTTTCGGACATCGTTTAGGAGAAGAATCGTCGCATCCGGCGGAGGAAACGGCATCTACCAAACAGACGATCGTGAACAAGGCGAAACAACGCATCCGCCGTCTTCTTCCAGAGGTAACGCGGAATAACGTGCCATATTTACAGCAATCGTCCGGGACTCCGATCTATCATGCCCTGTCTGAATTCAAGGGATGGTAAAAAAAGGTATACATATTCGTCTGTCATGGCAAGGGATGAGAGTCCGAAAGCGCTTACGGATGAAATTCAAAAAAATGGTTCGCTAACCTATGACTTACATCTATTTTCAGCGAACCAAAAAAATTCCCACAAAGTCTTGACTGACTCTCTCAATTAAAGGCGCTTGTGTAAACCAGGAATCCATGAGAACATAGTCAGCTATAATCCCTTTTTCAAGCGCATGATCAAGTAAAGCTGAAGCCACGTCCGGTTTTGATTTCAGAGCTTCCTGGCGACGCTTATAGCCAGATGTTCGTTTATCAATATTGGTATTGTTTTCTTGCAGGCGATTTTCCTTTTTCGGTGAACTTAGAAGAGCAAAATCAACGGGAATAAAAGTAAAACGATCGGTCCAGCCAAGGGTAAGCATTTGAAACCCTTTCAAGTACTGATGGGTAGAGTGATCAAAAACCTTAGCCAACAGTTCAACCGACTTACTACGGTTTCTTGAAAAGACAGAATCATCAATCACAAAAGCTGTGACACGATCTTTTGAAGTTAATGGTTGAAGCAGACGGATCATTTCACTGCTTCATGAAAGCAGAAACTTTCTCCAATGATAGGTTGGTGTATTTAAAAAGCGATAGACTGTATCCTTTCCGGGCAGATCCTGAGATCGTTTACTCATAAAAGCACGAAACCAGTTCTTATATTGGAAGACTAAAAGAAAAATCAGTTTGAAAACAGTAAGACAAGAATACCCGGAAAGTTTCGTAATATTCGCTTTTCTTAAATGATATCCAATATTTAATTCGGAAAATCCTTGTTTAATTTCTTTTGGTAATTGCGCAAAGTAGTCTTTATTCGTTATCATAGTGGTGACACCTTTCTTTTGGATTTGGTTTCGTCACCAATATTTTACCAAAAGAATAGGTGTCTTTCTTTATGTTTTAAAAAATGTCAAATGATAATTTTGTCTTCCCAAAACCATTTACATCAAGCATTTAAACAAGATTTTGGACTGCGAAAGCTGAGTTACAACTATATTAAGAGCAAAAAGTCCCAGTGTTTCGACAAAGGGAAATATGATATATTTTACATTGTAGGATTTTTTAGTTAATAGGTCATGGTACAAATATGTCCCATAGGTTATTATTGGTAAGGGGATGTTGAGATTTTTGTCTTGTCCATCATGATTGGAATTGGCCGCGACACCATCATTCTAAAAAAACATGATCAATTATCGAAAAAGAAGGATTTTGACGGTTTTTAAGACAAAGAATTCAAGGGATGGGGGGTGAAAAAATGGATTTCTTTTCAAATTCAATCACAACGCTAGAACAGGCGCTAAACTATTCGGCATTAAAACAAAAGGTCATAGCCAATAATATCGCCAATGTCGACACGCCCAACTACAAAGCCCAGGATGTCAGTTTCCAAAAACTGCTGGAATCGTCCAAGTCCAACCAATTAAGCGCTTATCGAACGGATCGGAGACATTTCCCGTTTCCGAATGAAAACACATTGTCTAGTGCCATTTTCAGTCGCCCATCCTCCTATAACGAAAATGGAAATAGTGTCGATATGGATAAAGAAATGTCGGATCTTGCAAGTAATCAAATTTATTATAATGCGATGGCCGAGTTGATTAGTGGAAAATTTTCTTCCTTAAATACGGTTATTAAAGGTGGGAAATAGTCATGTCGATTTTTCAAAGCTTGAATATAAGCTCTTCCGCATTAACTGCTGACAGAGTAAGAATGGACGTCATATCGTCTAATATGGCGAATATGGATACGACAAGGGCGAAAATGGTCAACGGACATTGGGAGCCTTATCGGAGAAAAACGGTTGTTTTGGAGCCGCAACAGACCAATTTTTCATCCTACATGCAGGCAGCGATAAATGGCGGCAATGCCCCCACTGCCGGCGGCGGCGTAAAAGTGACGAAAATTGTAGAAGACCAGACGACACCTTTTCAACTTGTTTATGATCCGGAAAATCCAGATGCCAATGCGGCCGGATACGTACAAATGCCCAATGTCGATCCTTTAAGAGAAATGGTGGATTTAATGTCATCAACCCGTTCGTATGAAGCAAATGTCACCGTACTGAATGCCACAAAGGGGATGTTAATGAAAGCTTTGGAAATCGGAAAATAAGCTCATAAACTTATAATCACACTGAAAGGAGTTATGCAAATATGGCGATTCAATCAATAGGTGCGGTTGAGTCCGTTTTTAAGCCGTCCGCTCCTACACTCACAAAAGCTGCTGATACAAACCAGCAAAAAGACTCCAGTTTTCGTGATATATTAAAAAATTCCATAAACAGCTTGAATGACAGCCAATTGCAGGCCGACCAACTTAGCCAAAAACTGGCTCTCGGTGATGATGTAGATCTTCATGAAGTCATGATTGCTTCCCAAAAAGCACAAGTAGCGCTGAATTTAGCGGTAGAAGTTAGAAATAAAGCGGTCGAAGCTTACCAGGAAATCATGAGAATGCAAGTTTAATATAACGGTTATGTTGAGAGATTAAGAGAAATAACCGGGGGATCATAATGAACGAAAAATTAAAACAGTATTTTGCGAACGCATCAAATTTCTGGAAAAGTCGTTCAAAGAAACAAAAAACGATTTTTCTAAGCAGCTTAGCGTTAATTGTGCTACTGGCGAGTGTTATCACCTTTTTTGCAACGCGAACGAAAATGGAGCCTTTGTACAGCAATTTATCGCCGGAAGAAGTCGGTTCAATCAAGCAAGATTTGGATTCCCGCGGCGTCAAGTATGAAATTACCGACGGGGGAACCACCATCATGGTGCCTTCAGATTCGGTGGATTCTTTGAAAGTGGACCTGGCGGCTGAAGGATTGCCTAAAACGGGACAGATTGACTACAGCTTTTTTAGCCAAAATGCAAAATTCGGAATGACAGACAACGAATTCAACGTGTTGAAGTTGGATGCCATGCAAACCGAACTTGCGAACTTAATTAAAAGCATTGATGGTGTCAAAGATGCAAAAGTCATGATCAATCTTCCAGAAAAAAGTGTGTTTGTCAGTGATAAAAAAGAAGAAGCATCAGCTTCTGTCGTTTTGCAAACCGAGCCGGGATATCAATTTGATAACAAGCAAATCAAAGCCCTTTATCATTTGGTTTCCAAAAGCGTTCCGAATTTGCCGGAAGATAATATTGTCATTATGAACCAAAATTTTGAGTACTATGATTTGCAAAATAATGACGATACAACCGGCGATGAGTTCGCACAGCAATTGAATGTGAGAAAGCAAGTGGAACGGGACATCCAACAGCAAGTCCAAACCATGCTCGGTACTTTGATGGGCCAAGACAAAGTAGTCGTATCTGTTACGGCCGATATCGACTTTACAAAAGAAAAACGGGACGAAAAATTGGTAGAACCTGTTGATAAAGAAAATATGAAGGGAATTGAGATCAGCGCCCAACGAATATCCGATACATATACTGGGACAAACGCTGCTCAAGGAGGAACCCCTCAATCCCAAAACCAAGCGGATACAGTAGGATCCACTTATGTTCAAGGTCAAACCGGCAGCGGAAATTCCGAACATAAAGAAGAAACGATTAACTATGAGATCAACCGCATTCATAGACAAATTGTAGAAAGCCCTTATAAAATTCGCGATTTAGGTATTCAAGTGTTAGTTGAGCCGCCAAAAGCGAATGATCCGGCGTCTCTACCGCAAAGCCGGGTGGACGACATAAAAAAAATATTGTCAACTGTTGTTAGCACGTCCATTGACAAGAGTACAGGAACACAGTTGACGGATAATGACATTCAAAACAAAATTGCCGTTTCTGTTCAACCGTTTAACGGCAAAATCAAGTTTCAGGATCAAAAGCAGCCGCTCCTTCCGTGGTGGGCTTATTTGATCGGAGCGATCTTATTATTAATCATTGGCTTGCTTGTTTTCTTCTTAATCCGTTCGCGGATGGCAAGAGAGGACGAATTAGAGGAAGAACTGTTGGAGTCTGAACTTGCAGCTGAAAAAATTCAACAAGAAGAAGAAAAAAATAATGAGCAATTGGAGCGCAGGAAGCAGATAGAAAAAATGGCGAAAGAAAAGCCAGAAGAGTTTGCAAAACTAATCAGAACTTGGTTGTCTGAGGAATAGGAGGGTGAAGGTTGGCCGGAACGAAAAACAAGTTAACAGGCAAACAAAAAGCGGCCATTCTCCTTATTTCGATGGGGCCGGATGTTTCGGCGTCCGTCTACAAACATTTGACCGAAGAAGAGATTGAGCGGTTAACATTGGAGATTTCCAATGTGAAAAAAGTAGATTCAAAGGCAAAAGACGAAGTGATGGAAGAATTTCAGCAACTTGCCATGGCCCAAGACTATATTTCTCAAGGAGGGATCGGTTACGCGAAAACGATCCTTGAAAAAGCGCTTGGCAAAGAACAAGCTCAGGACATCATCAATCGGCTTACTTCTTCCTTGCAAGTCCGTCCGTTCGATTTTGCACGGCGAGCGGACCCGAGTCAAATTTTAAATTTTATCCAAAATGAGCATCCGCAAACGATTGCGTTAATACTTTCTTATTTGGATCCGCAGCAAGCAGGGCAAATCCTGTCAGAATTGCCTCAAGATGTTCAAGCGGATGTGGCGCGTAGAATAGCGATTATGGACCGGACTTCGCCGGAAATCATCAGTGAAGTTGAGGCGATATTAGAAAGAAAATTAAGCGCCACCGTTACGCAAGACTACACGCAAACTGGAGGAATTGAAACAGTTGTTGAAGTTTTAAACGGTGTGGACCGTTCGACGGAAAAAACGATTTTAGATACTTTGGAAATTCAAGATCCGGAATTGGCAGAAGAAATTAAAAAGAGGATGTTTGTATTTGAAGATATCGTGACATTAGATAACCGTTCGATCCAGCGTGTTATCCGCGATTGCGAAAATGAAGATTTGCTGCTTGCATTAAAAGTCGCCAGCGAGGAAGTGAAAGAAGTAGTCTTTCGAAATATGTCGTCCAGAATGGCAGAAACGTTTAAAGAAGAAATGCAATATATGGGTCCTGTCCGTCTTCGTGATGTCGAAGAAGCTCAGTCGCGCATTGTCGGCGTCATTCGGAAATTGGAAGATGCTGGAGAAATTATCATTGCCCGGGGCGGAGGAGATGATATTATTGTCTAAAATATTGAAATCTTCGTGGGGCTACCAACAAAAACGATCCGCGAGAGTGATCAACATAAGAGAAGTCTCCACCACCGAATTAAATGAAGAGTCTGCTGCCGACACAGACTTAGACAAGGGGCAACTACTTGTAAAGGCAAGGCAAGAAGCAGATGAAATCATGGAGAAAGCGGAATACGAGGCAAAAAAGCTAAAGGAACAACTAGAACAAGAAAAATTGTCGTGGAAACAAGAAAAGGAATCTTTAATGGAGCAAGCTTATCAGGAAGGATATGAACGAGGGATAGAACAAGGACGGCAGGATGGCTACAAAGAATATAAAACGTTGCTTCAATCCGCGAAAAATGTTGTCGAACAATCAAAAATGGAAGCTCAAAAGAATATTATTCAGTCGGAAAAAGTCATTTTGGAGCTGGCGATGAAAACTGCGGAAAAGATTTTAGGGACGGTTTTAGAAAAAGATGAGGAACTGTTCTCGTCTCTTGTAAAAAGGAGTTTTAAAGAAATTAAGGATTCACGGGAAGTTGAAATCCACGTTCATCCGTCTCGTTATGAGTTTTTGCTTTCGCAAAAGGAAGAATTGGAGGCCATTTTTCCGGCTGTCGTTGAACTTTATCTGTATCCGGATGAAGACTTAGACATAAATGATTGCATTATCGAAACTATACATGGAAGGCTGGACGCCAGCGTTGACAGTCAATTGTTTAAAATCAGGCAGACGCTCATGGAAATGTTTGAAGGTGATCTTGCTTGAAAGCGGCTGATCTCATTCATAAAATCGCCAATATATCGTCCTATCAGCAATATGGACGAGTCAAGCGGGTCGTCGGACTTATGATCGAATCTCAAGGCCCCGATTGTTCGGTAGGCGATATATGCTATATTTACCCTTCGCAAAAACAATCAGATAAGAAGATTCTGGCGGAAGTTGTCGGTTTTCGCGATGAAATGGTCATTTTAATGCCATATACCCATTTGAGTGAAATTGCGCCAGGAAGTTTAGTAGAATCTGAGGGAAAACCGTTGGAAATTAAAGTAGGCTCCGCTTTGATCGGCAAAATTGTCGATCCGCTCGGTATGCCGATGGACGGTTCGGTATTGCCTAGAGGTCTCTCGTCTATCGCAACCGATCAAGAACCGCCCAATCCGTTAAAGCGCCCTCCTATATCGGAGCGCTTGGAAGTAGGGGTTCGTGCAATCGACAGCCTGCTTACGGTAGGAAAAGGTCAGCGTGTCGGCATTTTTGCGGGAAGCGGCGTCGGCAAAAGCACATTGCTTGGCATGATTGCCCGCAATACGAAAGCGGATCTCAACGTGATCGGCCTCATCGGAGAAAGAGGAAGAGAAGTGCGCGAATTTGTTGAGCGAGATTTGGGGCCGGAAGGTTTATCCCGTTCCATTGTAGTGGCTGCAACTTCCGACCAGCCTGCCCTCATGAGGATCAAGGGGGCCTATACGGCGACAAGCATTGCAGAATATTTTCGTGATAAAGGATTCAATGTCATGCTGCTGATGGATTCTGTCACCCGCGTAGCAATGGCTCAGCGGGAAATCGGGCTTGCTACCGGAGAGCCGCCGGCGACAAAGGGTTATACGCCAAGCGTTTTTGCCATTTTGCCTAAATTGCTGGAGAGAACCGGTACTAGCGAAAAAGGAACCATCACCGCTTTTTACACGGTGCTTGTAGACGGTGATGACATGAACGAACCGATTGCAGACACCGTTCGTGGAATATTAGACGGACATATTGTTTTGGACCGGAACCTTGCGAATAAAGGGCAATTCCCGGCCATTCATGTACTGAAAAGCATCAGCCGCTTGATGAACACGTTGGCGGGAGAAGACCACAAACATGCTGCTGCGCAAATAAGAGAAATGATGAGTACATATTTAAACGCCGAAGATTTAATTAATATCGGCGCCTATAAAAAAGGCTCATCCGAGGATATTGACAAAGCGATTGCCTATTATCCAAAAATTGTTTCCTTTTTGAAACAAGATGTGAATGAAAAGTCGACAATGGAAGAAAGTATCCGTTCGCTTATTCAATTAGGTGAAAAAGGAGACTGGCAGTAATGGGATACTATTTTAAGTTTGAAAAAATCCTGCAAATAAAAGAACGCGAAAAAGAAGAAATTCAATCGGGATATCACCGCGCCAAAAGGCAATTTGAACAAGTCGCCGAGAAATTATACGAGTTATTAAAGAAAAAGGAAGATTTGCTGGCGTTTCAAGAGGCCCAATTGGCATCCGGCTTTCCGGTGTATGAAATCCAGCATTATCAGCTGTTCATCAGTAATTTGGAAAAGATGATTGACTATCAGCAGCAACTGGTGATGAACGCTCGAAATAGAATGTTCTGGTTTGAAAACCAGCTGAAAGAAAAGAACATAGAAGTGAAAAAATACGAAAAAATCAAAGAAAAAGAATGGCAGAAATATAAAAAGTTGTTAGGGCAAATGGAAAACAAAGAAATGGATGAACTTTCCGTTATTCAGTTTATGAATCGGAGAAACAGGTGAGTCAATATGGCAAAAAACAAGAAATCCGGCAAACAAGACCAAGAAGAGAAAGGGTATAGCGCTTTTCAATGGATATTATTTGTTGGCATCATACCGCTTGTGTTTGCTGCTGTGATTGCTTATTTTGTTATGTCAGTGTCCGGTGTATCGTTTGCTGATGCTATCAAAAAAGCGGGAGGCAAAATTCCGTTTTTAGATCAAATGGCCGCTTCCCAAGAGCAGAAGCAAAAGATGAATGAATATGTGCACAAAATTGCTTCCTTAGAGAAAGAAGTGAAAAAAAAGCAATCGAAAATTGATCAATTGCAAAATCAGCTGGATTCTGCCAATTCAAAAATGGAGGATCTGCAAGTAGAAAATGATCGACTAAATATTGAGATGGAAAATCTCTCGAAGCAAAAACAAGCAGCCAATAAAGCTCAAATGAGCAAAAACGTTGCGAAAACGTACGAAACGATGTCGCCTCAAAATGTAGCGGCCATATTAATGAAAATGACGGATGAACAAGCGGTCAACATTTTGTCACAGCTGAATACGGATCAACAAGCTCAAGTGTTGGAAAAACTACCGCCAGTTACAGCCGCCAAATACACAAGATTGATGGCCAATCCGTAAAATGACATTTCTTCTGTAACGATAAGAGCTGGAAAGGAGGTGAGGGTTTGAATGCAGGGATGAAACAAATGCCCTTGTTGGGGAGCATGTTCCCCTTTTCAAGCAAAACCGGGGCTACTTTAAATGCAGGAATGATGAAAATGCCTTTGTTGGGGGCGATCCAATCAACGGCTGCATTAGAGATGCCTGATTTCCAAATGGCTGAAGGCTCGCCGTTTGCTGCTTTGTTCAGCCAAGTTATGGAAGAAAGCGGAAAGGGATCAAAGTCCGTTACCACATCGCAGCAAAACAATGCGTCTTCGCAAGACTGGATCGCTCGTGTTTTGCAGATTCTTGAGGGCAGTCAAGGCTCGGGGGAGGGTTTGGAAAAATCGTCCATCGAGTGGCAAGGCGAATCGTTAAAAGATCTAGTGTTGCCGTCTGAATTATTACAAAAGGCTCAAGCTGTGGTTTCAGATGCCCTCCACAAATGGCTGGGATCAGGAGCGCCTGACATCGAACAAAACGATTCAAAGATACAAAAGGATTCTGTTGAACAATTGATCGCAGTGTTAGAAGGGCTAGTCGCTTTACCGATCGATCAGTGGAAAAAACTAGATCCAAATGTAATGGTGCCACTGTTCGCAGCGGCAAAACAGCTAACGAACCTCGACAGTAAAGCACAGTTATCACCGAATGTATCAGAGTCTGTGCACTGGATTCAAAAGCTTTTAAGTGAAATCAGCCAAAAAGCGGAGACGGAAACGGTTGAAGCCGATAATCAGCAGCTGGCCATTTTGAAAAGGGCTTATTCCCATTATGTTCAACCGCAAACGCAAACGACAGATGGAGAAAAGGAACTGTCAGGACTTGAATCGGTCGCTAAATGGGGAGAGAGTGCAAAGGAAATTCAGCCGTTGAATGAACATGAAGCGTCTTTTAATTCTTCATTGCAGTCCAATACGGCTAAGGCCGGGGAAACGATTTCAGTTCCGTTGCAATCAAATCCGAAACTGATGAACTTGCAGCAGTTTATTGATAAATTTAGACAGATCTTAGAAAAGTCGCAATTTGCTAAACAACCGAATGCGAATACTTTAATGATTAAATTGTATCCAGAGAATTTGGGGACGCTGCGGATTGAGCTGCAGCAAAAAGATGGCGTTGTAACAGCGCGAATTTTGGCTTCCGCTCAAACCGTTAAAGAATTGATTGATTCTAATATAGCTTCTTTAAAACAGGCATTCACTCAACAAAATATTTCCGTAGATAAAGTGGAGATCGTGTTTCATCCGCCTGAATTAGACACATATCATCGCGATTCATCTGAAGGCGGGCGCCAAGAACAGCGGCAGCAGCCGCAAAAACAAAAGGACGATGAAAAAGAATCCGACCGTTCCTTTGAAGAACTACTCATTAATATGGAAGTTTAGGTGAGAATATGGGAAATACCATTGATCCAAGCCTTTATTTATCGACGACTAATAATCAATCCAATACGAATGGAAAAGACAATTCGATTTTAGGAAAAGATGATTTCTTAAAACTGTTAATGGCCGAGATGCAAAATCAAGATCCTTTGAGTCCGATGGACAATAATGAGATGATCGGCCAAATGGCGCAATTTTCGACGTTGGAACAAATCACGAATTTGGCTTCTTCTTTAGAAAAACTTTTGAACATGGAGCAGCAAAATCAATATATTGCTTACAGTTCTTTTGTCGGGAAAAACGTCACTTATCACAAACTGGAAGACAGCGATGATCCAAATGGAGACCCGGTGGTGCAGGAAGGACATGGAGTGGTATCATCCGTACGATTTACAGGAGACAGCGTTGAGTTTGTGTTAACGGATGGCACAGTATTGGAGCCTGCCAATATTTCAGAAATTCAAGCATCGTCTTCTAAAACTCCTAGTACGGATGAAACCTGAAAAAGTCTGTGCATGGCTTGATAAAGACGGAAACTGCCGTCATTTGAAGCTGGAAACGAAAAAAATGATGAATAGAACGGCCTCTTATTATGGGACTCTTTGAGACAAGCGATGAACTGTCGCAGAAAATCGGAAAGGGGAAATGTGATATGCTTCGATCCATGTACTCGGGAATCGGCGGAATGAAAAATTTCCAAACGAAACTCGATGTCATCGGGAACAATATTGCCAACGTCAACACTTATGGCTTTAAAAAAGGACGTACGATTTTTAAAGACCTCGTCAGCCAGGAAATTTCCGGGGCAAGTGCTCCAGTGGCTGGGGCAGTAGGAGGAACAAATCCGAAACAAGTCGGTTTGGGCTCTACACTTGGTGCTATCGATACAGTGCAAACGCAAGGAAGCTTGCAGACTACCGGCAGGACGCTTGATTTGGCCATTTCCGGTGATGGATTTTTTATTGTAAGTGATGGAACGAATGATTACTTAACTAGAGCCGGAAACTTTTATCTCGATAAAAATGGAGATCTTGTGAATGAAGATGGGCTATATGTAATGGGTATGGGTGACAAAAAAATTAATATTCCCACTTCAGCTAAATCGATTAGTATAGGTGCTGATGGAACAGTTACTTATGTAGATGATTCGGACACTCTAAAAACGGCAGGGCAAATCGCATTGGCTAAGTTGCCCAACCCCGAAGGTTTAGAAAAGGTTGGAAATAACCTTTATCAGGTCACAACTAATTCAGGCAATATGAATAGTAATGCACCAGGAACAAAGGGAGCAGGAAAAATTGTTCCCGGTGCTTTGGAAATGTCCAATGTCGATTTATCTGAAGAATTCACGGAAATGATTGTGGCCCAACGTGGCTTTCAAGCCAATTCAAGGATTATTACGACTTCGGACCAAATTTTGGAAGAGCTGGTCAATCTAAAACGATAGAATACGAGTTTTTTAGCAAGGGAGGGAGGGGCCGCAGGCTCTTAGCGGCCCTCTGACAGTATGATTACATTAACGCGCTTAAATGGAAGGCCCTTTCAGTTAAACGCACTTTACATAGAAACGATCGAAGCTTTTCCGGATACGACGATTACGTTAACGAATGGGCGCAAATATGTAGTGAAAGAATCCAAAGATCAGGTGCAAAAGCTGGTGCTGGATTTTTATCGGAGCATTCAGCTGTTCGGAAAATTGGATAAGGAGGTGTCTGGCGATGGGAAATGAAGCGGTTGGCCAAGGTCGAAATAAACTGCTGACCATTATGCTTATTATTTTAACCGTCATCACATTGGCCGGTGCTGTTGCGCTGGTGATCATGTTAAAGTCGAACAGCGGGCATCAAGGAAAAGAACCGGATATTGATCAAGTTCTGGAATGTTCCGTCGATGTACCGGAAATTACAACCAATTTGGCTTCAAACGACTTCATCCGCATTTCCTTTAAAATTCAAACCGACAGCAAAAAAGCAAAACAAGAACTCGAAAAACGTGATTTTCAAACAAAGGACATCATTATAGAATTATTATCTGGGATGAGAGCGGAAGATTTGAAAGGGGCAGCCGGAAAAGAAAAGCTGGCGGAAATGTTGAAATCAAGATTAAACGAGGTGATGCAGGAAGGAAAAATCGTCAAAGTGTACATTACCTCCTATATCATCCAACAATCTTGATGGAACCGTAAGGAGGTGAAGCTCTTTGTCGGAGGAAGTATTATCCCAAAGCGAAATAGATGCTCTTTTGTCGGCTCTATCTGCCGGGGAAATGAATGCGGATGAATTAAAAAGAGAAGAGGAAGAAAAAAAGGTAAAAGTATACGACTTTAAACGGGCACTACGGTTTTCAAAAGATCAAATCCGTAGTTTAACACGGGTGCACGAAAACTTTTCACGGTTATTGACGACGTTTTTTTCTGCCCAGTTGCGAACTTATGTACAAATATCTGTTGCTTCAGCGGACCAAATTCCTTATGAAGAATTTATACGATCGATCCCCAATTTGACGATTTTAAACGTATTTGAGGTTCCGCCGTTAGACGGAAGGATTATTATGGAAATTAATCCGAATATCGCCTATGCGCTGGTTGACCGTCTGCTGGGTGGAAAAGGATCAGGGACCAGTAAAATTGAAAAATTGACGGAAATCGAAACGAATATTATGTCGAATATGTTTGAACGAGCTTTTTATCATTATCGGGAAGCATGGGAAAACATTGTCGAAATCAATCCGTCATTGACTGAATTTGAAGTAAATCCCCAGTTTTTACAAATGGTTTCGCCCAATGAAACCGTCGTTGTCATTTCTTTGAACACGGTCATTGGCGAAGTGATGGGCATGATCAATATTTGTATCCCTCATGTAGTGTTGGAACCTATTCTTCCGAAATTATCCGTACACTATTGGATGCAAACATCTGAAAAAAAAGAGCGCAAGCCCGGGGAATTGGAGATTTTAGAAAAGAATCTACGAAATGCGCAAATTCCGGTGACGGCAGAACTGGGAACTTCTGAGATTACGATTGAGGAATTTTTAACGTTGGATGTGGGAGATGTCATCAGACTGGATAGAAAAATCGATGAGCCATTGATAATCAAAACAGGGGATGTTCCTAAATTTATCGGCCAACCGGGAAGAGTCAATAAACAACTGGCTGTGCAAATTATAGATTCCATTGAGGGGGGAGAAAACGATGAAAAATGATGACATGCTCTCGCAGGATGAGATTGATGCTTTGCTGAAAGGGACTTTGAATGACGCAGACGCTCCGAATCAAGAGATAGCCGATGAGGAAACTCAACAAGGAAAACAAGAACAACAGGCAATCATACATACGGAAGATTATTTAACGCCGGTTGAAGAAGATGCCCTGGGTGAAATCGGCAATATCTCGTTCGGCAGCTCGGCAACAGCCTTGTCCAGTCTATTAAACCAAAAAGTAGATATTACCACACCGTCTGTTTCGATTATCCCTCGGAGCAAAATTCAAGATGAATTTCCTCATCCGTATGTTGCGATATTGGTAGAATATCGCGATGGGTTTGCCGGAATGAATCTTTTAGTGATTAAACAGCAAGACGCCGCGATCATTGCGGATCTCATGCTAGGGGGAACTGGTGAGAATCCAAGCGAAAATTTGGATGATATCAAACTAAGCGCCGTCCAAGAAGCAATGAACCAAATGATGGGTTCAGCGGCCACATCCATGTCCACCATCTTCCAAAAGCGGGTAGATATTTCACCGCCTTCGCTCGTCTTAATGGACTTAAAAAACGGGGAAGGAACTGACGCTATACCTGATCACGAACTGTTCGTCAAAATCTCCTTCCGTTTAACGATTGGAAACTTAATTGATTCCAATATCATGCAATTATTGCCGATTTCATTTGCCAAAAGTCTTGTAGAAGAATTGGTGAACCCTTCAACCGATGGGGAAGAGCCGCAAATGGCAAATGAAGAAAACGCATCAGATAAAAATTCTGTTCAAAAAGGAACAATCGATGAGGGAAGGAAAGAGACTGCGTCGAAAACCGACCGACCACAACCCGATGTTCAGAAAGAAGAGAATGTAGGAAAAAGCAGGAAAACGGAACCGATGGTTCATGTGGAGCCTGCCGCTTTTGCGGAATTTCAACCGACAACCGCACCTTCTGTTGAAACAAGAAATTTAGATTTATTGCTTGATATTCCTTTAAATGTGACTGTCGAGCTCGGAAGAACCGTGCGCACGGTAAAGGATATTCTGGAACTTTCCTCCGGCTCTATCATTGAGCTCGATAAACTGGCAGGAGAACCAGTGGATATATTGGTGAATAATAGGTTGATAGCAAAGGGCGAAGTTGTGGTTATAGATGAAAATTTCGGTGTTCGTATAACGGAAATACAAAGCCAAAGTGAACGCATTCATCAATTAAAATAATCATTTGAGGAGGAATGAAAATGGGAAATCGTATTTTAGTCGTAGATGATGCAGCTTTTATGAGAATGATGATCAAAGATATTTTAACGAAAAACGGTTATGAAGTGGTCGGTGAAGCGGCCGATGGAAATCAAGCGGTGGAAAAATATAAAGAGTTGCAGCCGGACCTTGTGACGATGGACATTACGATGCCTGAGATGGATGGAATTGAAGCGTTAAAAGCGATAAAAGCGATTGATGCCAATGCAAAAGTCATCATGTGTTCGGCCATGGGACAACAGGCTATGGTCATTGATGCGATTCAAGCCGGAGCGAAAGACTTTATCGTCAAGCCTTTCCAAGCGGATCGGGTGATAGAAGCGATTAAAAAAACGCTTGGTTAATGTTAAGAAGGTGCTTTCGATTGAATCTGGAACGAATCAAAAAGTGTTTGATCATATTCATTAGCCTGTTTCTCTTGGGTATTGGCGGAACATCCGTCACTGCCGCGGGAACTTTGAGCGGAAACGTAAAAGATTGTATCGAACATCCTGATAAATGTCAGGATTCAGGAACATCTAAAAAAGAAAAAAGCACTGCGACGGACGATATTTCCGGAGTCAGTGCTTGGGATTATGCAAGAATGCTGTTCGCGCTCCTTTTTGTGATTGTATTAATCTACTTTTTAATCAAATTTATCAATAAAAAAAGCCAAACTTTTCAAGATTCGAAGCTGATCCAGCATTTGGGCGGTTCTCCTCTTGGAGGAAACCGCTCCATCCAATTGGTAAAGGTGGGAGAACGCATTTTTATTCTGGGGGTTGGTGAAAACATAGAACTGCTGAAAGAAATCAACGACCAAGAAGAATATAAACAGCTTTTGCAAGTTTACAATCAACAAAAGGATCTATTGCTGGATACGAAAGATATTTTTACGGTTGCTTTGAGAAAATGGCAGGAGAGAAAACAAAAAGCGGTCAAAAAAGGCGGTTCAGCGCCTTTTAAAAGTGTGCTTGAAAAGCAGTTGAACGAAATAAAAACTTCAAGGGAGCAAGCGCTCCAGCAGCTGGAAACCAAGGAGAAGAAGTCTGATGAATGAATTTATGCATTATTTTAATAACAGCTCCCCGGAAAATGTGTCATTGTCGGTGAAACTGCTTCTTCTTTTGACCGTTTTATCGCTGGCGCCGAGCATTTTGATTTTAATGACTTGTTTTACGCGCATCATCATTGTGCTGTCTTTTGTCCGTACTGCCCTGGGAACGCAACAGATGCCGCCGAACCAAGTATTGGTGGGCCTTGCTTTGTTTTTGACTTTTTTTATCATGACGCCGGTGTTTCAACAGGTCAATAAAGAAGCTTTGACTCCTCTTTTTAAAAATGAAATCAATCTGGAAGAAGCTTATGATCGGGCGAGCGTCCCTTTTAAAGACTTTATGAGTCGATATACGAGAGAAAAGGATTTGGACTTATTTTTGCAATATTCGAATGCGAAACGGCCAAAAAGCATAGAGGATATACCGTTAACCGCGCTTGTGCCGGCGTTTGCGATCAGCGAATTGAAAACGGCGTTTCAAATGGGATTTATGCTTTTTATTCCTTTTCTTGTCATCGATATGGTGGTGTCCAGTGTACTCATGTCTATGGGGATGATGATGCTTCCTCCGATTATGATTTCATTGCCGTTTAAAATATTATTATTCGTTCTTGTCGATGGCTGGCATTTAGTGATTGAGTCGCTTTTACAAAGTTATAAGTAGGTGAAGAGTACATGAATCCCGAAATGGTCATTTCTCTCGCAGAAAAAGGAGTTTATATGATTTTGATTCTATCCGGTCCGATCATGCTGATTGGGCTTATTGTCGGACTTGTCGTGAGTATTTTTCAAGCAATGACTCAAATTCAAGAACAAACACTCGCTTTCATTCCTAAAATTGTGGCGATGCTGGTTGGATTGGTATTTTTTGGTCCTTGGATGCTGACTCATATGATTTCTTATACTTCGCAAATTTTATCGAATTTAACACAGTTTGTGGGATGATGGCATGGATCAGCTAGTTCCGAAATTCTCCGTGTTTCTTCTCATTTTTGTCCGGGTAGCGTCTTTTTTTGTGACCGTGCCGCTTTTTTCGTATCGGACCATTCCGGCCATACATCGGATGGGCGTTTCTTTCGCTCTTTCTTGGATGATGTACTATACCATGAATACTGCGCCGATCGCGATAGATGGCGCCTACTTTTTATTAATATTAAAAGAGATGCTTGTCGGTCTGTTGATTGGATTTACAGCTGCGTTGGTGATGGCGGCGGTTCAAGTAGCCGGAGCTCTCATTGATTTTCAGATGGGGTCTACCATTGCCAATGTCATTGATCCTCACACAGGAATGCAAAGTCCGATCATGGGACAATATTTTTACATGTTTGCTCTGCTTTTTTTGCTTTCTGTAAACGGGCATCATCTTCTCTTGGACGGAATTTATTACAGTTATCAGCTCATACCGCTGGAACAAGGGAAGTTTTCGCTTGGCAGCAGCTCTTTTGCGCAGTATATGATTCATGCTTTCCAATCCATGTTTGTCATCGCCTTTCAAATGGCCATTCCGGTGGTTGCATCCCTATTTCTAGTCGACGTCGCGTTGGGGATTATTGCCCGCACCGTTCCGCAGATGAATATTTTTGTTGTCGGATTTCCTGTGAAGATTGCCGTGGCTTTTATTGTCATGATCGTGGTGATGAGTGCCATTTTCGCGGTGGTGCAACATTTATTTGAAATGATGCTATACGCGATGAGAGATGTGATGAAAATCATCGGAGGGACGTAAAGTGAGATTATTGACCGTTGATTTGCAGTTTTTTGCGGGGGAGAAAACGGAAAAAGCCACACCCAAAAGAAGGGAAGAAGCGAAGAAGAAAGGTCAAGTGGCAAAAAGCCAAGAGGTCGTTACGGCAATCAATCTGTTGGCTGTTTTTTCCTCGCTCTATTTTGCTTCTTCTTTTCTTGGCAATATTGTGAGGCGGCTCTTTTCACGTTCTTTTCAAGATTATATGCTCATGCCTATTACGGAAGGAAACTTAAAATCCATCGTTTTAGATGTATTGAAAGATTTTGCATATATGGTCGGCCCTTTTCTGCTTGTCGCATTAGTGGGAAGTTTAGCCGCCAATTATCTGCAAGTTGGGTTTTTATTTACGACGGAGACGTTGGTTCCCAAGCTGGAAAAAATCGATCCTATGAAAGGATTTCAAAGGATTTTTTCGATTAAGGCACTAGTAGAGTTACTGAAGTCCATTTTAAAAATTTCCATTGTCGGAACCGTGACCTTTGTGATTTTGTGGATGAATATGGACAGAGTACTTGGCCTGTCTTTTGAGTCATTGTCCGATTCATTGAAAACGGTAGGAACGTTAACGGTGCAAATGGGAATTTCTGCTTCGATCGCTCTGTTGTTTTTGGCCTTGTTTGATTATCTTTATCAGAAATACGATTTTGAAAAAAGCATCCGAATGTCAAAGCAAGACATTAAAGATGAATATAAAAACTCAGAAGGCGACCCGCAAATCAAATCACGGATTAAGCAAAGACAACGGGAAATGGCGATGAGAAGAATGATGCAAGAAGTGCCTAACGCAGACGTCGTAATCACCAATCCAACTCATTTTGCCGTTGCGCTGAAATATGAAGAGGAGAAAATGGATGCGCCGGTTGTAGTCGCTAAAGGGGCAGATTATTTGGCGCAAAAGATTAAGGCCATCGCCAAAGAGAATCATGTTGAAACGGTTGAAAACCGTCCGTTGGCAAGGGCTCTGTACACCCAGGTGGAAATTGGAGAGAGGATACCGGAAGAATTTTTCAAAGCGGTCGCTGAAATTTTGGCGTATGTGTACCGATTAAAAAATAAAGTGTAGGTCTTATTGAAAGTTGGGAGAGAACATCATGAAGGTAAGAGATTTTTCGGTGTTACTGGGAGTCATTTTAATCGTCGCAATGCTTATTATTCCTTTTCCTTCATGGCTATTAAGCATTTTGATTATCCTGAACATATCTCTTGCGTTATTGGTGCTGTTAACAACCATGAATATGAATGAAGCGCTCCAATTTTCCGTATTTCCGTCTTTGCTGCTTCTATTAACCTTGTTTCGATTAGGTTTAAACGTGTCGACAACGCGTTCTATTTTGAGCAAAGGGGAGGCAGGAGGCGTTGTCGAAACGTTTGGAACGTTTGTTGTCGGCGGAAATTTGGTTGTTGGTTTAGTCGTGTTCCTCATATTAATCATTATTCAGTTTGTTGTCATCACGAGAGGAGCAGAACGCGTTTCTGAAGTGGCAGCACGTTTTACTTTAGATGCTATGCCGGGTAAACAGATGGCCATTGACGCGGATTTAAATGCAGGAATGATATCGGAGCAGGAAGCGCGGGAACGACGTGAAAATATTTCACGGGAAGCAGATTTTTACGGAGCGATGGATGGTGCGACTAAATTTGTAAAAGGCGATGCGATCGCCGGTATTATTATCGTCATCATCAACTTGATTTTTGGAATGGTCATTGGCATGGTCCAGCAAGGTATGGGGTTTCAAGATGCAGCCAATCATTATTCATTGTTGACAGTGGGGGACGGACTTGTCAGCCAGATACCGGCATTATTAATTTCCACCGCTACTGGCATCATTGTCACTCGAACCGCTTCAAACAGCAATCTTGGCGAAGATGTAATGTCTCAATTGTTATCCTATCCTAAAATGTTATATGTTACGGCTGGTACCATTTTTTTGCTTGGAATTGCCACGCCTATTAATGATTTGCTGACGATTCCGGTTGCGGCGCTGCTTGCGATCGGAGGATACAGGCTTCAAAAAGTTCCGGATGAGCCGGTGGAAACGGAAGAGGTTCAAGAAGAGAACGAAGCAGAAGAATTGCGGCGGCCCGAAAATGTCGTCAATTTATTAAATATTGACCCGATTGAATTTGAATTTGGCTATGGACTTATCCCTCTTGCCGATGCAAACCAAGGCGGCGACTTGCTTGATCGGATTGTGATGATCCGAAGACAGCTGGCCATGGAATTAGGGATTATTCTTCCGGTTGTGCGCATCAGAGATAATATTCAATTAGCCCCGAATGAATACAGAATTAAAATTAAAGGAAATGAAGTGGCCAAAGGAGAGTTGTTTCTTGATCACTATTTGGCCATGAATTCCGGCGAAGAAGAGGATTCGATTGAAGGAATTGATACGATTGAGCCCTCATTCGGTCTTCCTGCCAAATGGATTACGGAAGAAGTAAAAGATCAAGCAGAAATGCTGGGCTATACTGTCGTCGACCCACCGAGTGTTGTTTCCACTCATTTAACGGAAGTATTGAAAGCAAATGCCCATGATTTGCTCGGAAGACAAGAAACGCAGCAATTGATTGACCATATGAAAGAAACGTATCCTGTTCTTGTTGAAGAAGTAACACCGAATCCTTTATCCGTTGGAGACATACAAAAAGTATTGGCAAAACTGTTAAAAGAAAATATTTCGATACGCAATCTGCCGATCATTTTTGAAACGCTAGCCGATTACGGCAAGTTAACATCCGACACCGATTTGTTAACCGAGTATGTTCGTCAAGCTTTATCACGACAAATTACCAATCAATATGCCGATGAAGGAACCATCAAAGTGATCACTTTGTCAGCGCAGGTGGAAAAATTGATCGCTGATAGTGTACAACAAACAGAGCATGGAAATTATTTGTCGATCGACCCGGTCAATTCGCAAAAATTAATAGAAGCCGTTTCAAAAAAAGTAGAAGAAGTTTCTATCATGCAGCAAATGCCGGTCATTTTATGTTCTCCGGCAATTCGAATGTTTGTAAGGCAGCTGTTGGAAAGATATTTTCCACGATTACCGATCCTATCTTTCAACGAACTTGAACCAAATGTGGAAGTACAAAGCGTCGGGGTGGTGACCATCGAATGAAAGTGAAGAAATTTATAGCCCCTTCCATGCCGGAAGCCATGAAAAAAATTAGAAAGGAGTTAGGCGAGCACGCTGTTATTCTGAATTCCAAGATTACGTACGGTGGAGGCTTTCTCGGTTTTTTTAAAAAGAAACAATTTGAAGTGATTGCCGCTGTGGATCCTGAACTGGAAATGATGGAAAGGATGGAAGCGGAACAGCCGAAAATGCCTCTCCATGTTTCAGAACGGCAAAAGCAAGCTGACCACGGCGAAAATCAACAGCTCAAACAGGAATTAGAAGAATTAAAGTCGATGATCGCTCTTTTGACATCAAAAGAGGATCGTTCCAAATACCCGGAAATGATTCATTCCATTCTGTCAGAATTGGAGCAAAAAGAAATCGGATCCGACCATGTGCGAACCATCGGGGACGAGCTATATGCGTTTTATATTGAATCCAAGGGCGAAGTGAGCGAAACAGAAATACGCAAACGAGCCATTGATTACTTAAAAAGAAAACTTCAATCAGTTCAAACCGACAACCCGCTATTTGCTAAAAAATATATCAATGTTGTCGGGCCGACCGGCGTGGGAAAAACGACTACGTTGGCGAAATTGGCGGCAAAAGCAGTGCTGGAACACAAGAAAAAAATTGCTTTTATCACCACGGATACTTTCCGAATTGCCGCGATTGAACAATTAAAAACTTATGCCAATTTGCTGAACGTGCCTGTAGAGGTTGTTTATAATTCTGCTGATTTTGAAAAGGCGACGCAAAAATTTTTGGATTATGACCTCGTTTTGATTGACACGGCGGGACGTAATTATCGGGAAAATCAGTATATCGACCAATTAAAAGAAATCATTCCGGTCCGTGAAGAGATGGAGACATATCTTGTGCTGGCTCTTACGTCCAAAGCAGAAGATTTGGAAGAAATAATAGAAAAATTTCAAGACCTTCCATTTGATCAATTTATTTTTACGAAATTAGATGAAACAAAGCGAAAAGGCTCATTGTTCAATCTTGTTTGCAAGTACAGGAAAAAAGTAGGATTCCTGGCGAATGGACAAAACGTCCCGGACGATTTATTGACTGGCAATCCTGAAATCATTTTGAAAGAAATATTGAGGGAGTAAGCATATGAAAGACCAAGCAGAAGGATTAAGGCTGAAATTGAGAGAGTTGCATCAGTCACCCGCTAAAACGGCTGCCGTGATCAGCGGTAAAGGGGGCGTGGGAAAGTCCAATATTTCTGTGAACATAGCTGTCATTTTGGCGCAGTTAGGAAAAAAAGTTTTATTGTTTGATTTGGATATTGGCATGGCGAATATTCATATTTTATCAGGTATTAGTGCGGATCGCTCGATTGTAGATTTTATAGAAAACGGATACGAATTGAAGGATCTGATCATTTCCGGTCCGGGGGGCTTTTCCTACATATTCGGCGGTTCTGGTCTTGGGCGTCTTCTTGAATGGTCTGAGAATGATTTTCAACGTTGGATCGAGTCCGTAGCAAAATTGCAGTGGGAATATGATTATATTTTGTTTGATATGGGGGCCGGAGCATCAAAAGAAAGCTTGGAGCTGTTGATGTCTGTTGATGATTTATTGGTGATCACGACCCCTGAACCGACTGCTGTGACAGACGCGTATTCCATGATGAAATATATTCAAATAAGAGATCAAGACAAACATTTTTATTTGATTTGCAATCGTGCTGAATCCAATCAAGAAGGACAAGTCACGCTCGAACGTATATCGATGGCCATGGAGAAATTTTTGCATAAAGAGGTTTCAAAACTCGGAATATTGCCTGAAGATAAAATCGTAAAGAATGCAGTCGCAAGCCAGACACCTTTCTTTTTATACAATCCTTATTCCAGTATTTCCCGCTCATTAAAATCGATCGTGGAAATTTATTTGTCCCAATCGAACGTAATGGGAACCATCCAAAAGGGTCGTTTTATTGGGAAGCTTCGCCAGTTTTTTCTGAAAGGCAGTGTTGGAGATGGGTAAAAAGAAAGTACTCATAGTAGATGATTCCGCATTCATGAGAAAATTGATCTCGGACTTTGTTTCCGAACATCCTGAATTGGAAGTGGTCGGGACAGCTAGAAACGGAAAAGATGCCATAGAAAAAGTGAAGACGTTATGTCCGGATGTCGTCACGATGGACATCGAAATGCCAGTCATGAACGGACTTGAAGCGCTAAAATGGATCATCAGCCATTATCAGCTGCCGGTTGTAATGCTGTCAAGTACGACGAAGGAAGGAACAGAAAATGCGATTAAAGCTCTTGAAAATGGAGCTTTTGATTTTGTGGCAAAGCCGTCCGGACCGATTTCGCTGGATCTGGATAAGGGAAAAAATGAATTGATCTCGAAACTTTTACTGGCTTCAAAGGTAAAAAAGGGAATGAAAAGCAACGTGCGGGTCCATACAGACGAGATGGATCGCGGCCTAATGACGTCCAATAGGGAGTCGGAGTTAAACCATCGGAGTACGAAAGAATATGCAAAAAGTTTAGTGCTAATTGGCACTTCCACCGGTGGACCGAGAGCGCTTCAAGAAGTTTTGCCGCAACTGCCAAAGGAAATTGGAGCGCCTATTCTAATCGTTCAACACATGCCTCCAGGATTTACAAAATCCTTGGCTGAACGTTTGAACCAACTGTCACGCATCTATGTTAAAGAAGCGGAAGACGGTGAACTGTTGAAAAAAGGAATCGCCTATATCGCCCCCGGGAATTTTCATATGAAAATCAAGGAGGTAGGAAGGTCTCTTGCCATCTCGCTTGATCAATCTCCCCGAATGAACGGTCACAAGCCTTCTGTAGATGTTCTTTTTGAGTCAGCCAGCAAATTGGAATTTTATAAAAAAATTGCCGTTATTTTAACTGGAATGGGTTCAGATGGGACTTATGGTCTGATAAAATTAAAAGAAAAAGGCAATGTACATGCCATCGCTGAGTCTAAAGACTCATGCGTTGTATTTGGAATGCCAAAATCTGCAATTGAAGCGAATGTCATTGATGAAGTGAAACCGATTCAAGATATCGCTCAATCAATCTTAAAATATTTGCCTTAGGAAGAGGTGGAACAGATGGAAACGACTCAATATCTTGAAATATTCATAGATGAAAGCAAAGAGCATTTGCAAGCCATTAATGAAAATCTTCTTGAGCTTGAAAAAAACCCGGAAAATATGGAGATCGTCAATGAGGTATTCACGTCTGCCCATACTTTAAAGGGAATGTCCGCCACAATGGGATTTGAAGATTTAGCAAACCTCACTCATAAAATGGAAAATGTTCTGGATGCCATCCGCAACCATAAAATAAAAGTTACAACAGACGTATTAGATGTTGTCTTTGCTTCGGTGGATGATTTGGAGGCCATGATTCAAGATATTGCTTCTGGTGGAGATGGCAAAAGAAATGTAGAGGAGATAGTGGCACGGCTTAAAGCGATTGAAAGCGGATCGAACGTCGAAAAGAAGGAGAAAAGTGAAGTACGAGAGCCAAGCCATTCAAGTGAAGGGAATTCTGTGCAATATGACGAATTTGAAACAACCGTTATTCAGCAGTCGAAAGAACAAGGATTTTCCTGTTACGAAGTGATCGTTACATTAAAGGAAGACTGTCTGTTAAAAGCGGCACGGGTTTATATGATTTTTGAAGTTCTTGAAAAATGCGGAGAAATCATTAAATCTGTTCCTGCAGTAGAAGAGTTGGAAGAAGAGCATTTTGATCATCGATTTACGGTAACGATTGTGACGAAAGACGAAGCTTCTGAGATTGAAAAGAAAGTGATGAAAGTTTCAGAAGTAGAAAAAGTGGTCGTTCAGCCTTTTGCAGATTCTCCAAAACAAGCCAGCGGCCATTCAAAAGAAACAGATCATTCCGACAAGGAGGAAAAGAAAAAGGCCTCTGCAGAAAAAAACGCGAAAGATCATCAAGCAGATGGAGGCAAACAAAGAAAATCCAAAAATGTTTCCAATAAAACGATTCGTGTCAACATCGAACGTTTGGACAGCTTGATGAATTTATTTGAAGAACTGGTGATTGACCGCGGACGACTTGAGCAAATCTCCCGTGAGTTAAATCACCCTGAATTGACTGAAACAGTGGAACGGATGTCCAGAATTTCCGGAGACTTGCAAAATATTATTTTAAATATGCGGATGATTCCGGTTGAAACGGTATTTAATCGTTTCCCGAGGATGGTTCGTCAACTAGCCCGCGAATTAGATAAACAAATTAATTTAGAAATCATCGGGGCGGAAACGGAGCTGGACCGGACGGTTATAGATGAAATCGGTGATCCGCTTGTCCACTTGCTCAGAAATGCTGTCGATCATGGAATTGAAACGAAAGAAGAAAGAAAAGCGAAGGGGAAACCGATAGAAGGTACAGTAAAGTTAAAAGCCTATACAAGCGGAAACCATGTTTTCATTGAAGTAGAGGATGATGGAGCGGGAATCAACCGTGAGAAAGTATTAAAAAAAGCCATTGATAAAGGAATTGTATCTCAAGAGGAAGCGGAGAAATTAACGGACAGTGAAGTATTTGGCCTCATTATGGAATCCGGTTTTTCGACAGCCGACCGTATTACGGATATTTCCGGAAGAGGTGTGGGACTTGATGTAGTCAAGGCGACAATTGAGTCGATTGGCGGATCCATCAATATCAACTCAGTTGAAGGCAAAGGTTCCGTCTTTTCTATTCAGCTGCCGCTGACACTCTCTATTATTTCAGTCATGTTGATCGAAGTAGGAAATGAAAAATATGCCATCCCGTTATCCTCCATCATCGAAACAGCCATTATCAAAAAAGAAGACATCTTAAGTGCGCATAGTAAAAAAGTCATTGATTTTAGAGGGAAAGTCGTGCCTCTTCTCTTTTTGGAAAAGCTCTTCGAGGTACCGAAAGAAGAGGCGGAAGATGATTACTTGTCAGTTGTCATCGTCCGAAAAGGCGACAAAATGGCGGCCTTGGTCGTGGATTCTTTTATTGGGCAGCAAGAAGTGGTCTTGAAAAGTCTCGGGAATTATCTAACGAACGTATTTGCCATATCCGGAGCAACTATTTTAGGAGACGGTCAAGTAGCATTAATCATTGATTGTAACGCACTAATCAAATAGGGAAGGGGAGAGAAAAAATGAGCAAAATATCAGCACCTTCTGTTCTGAAGGTTATTGCCTTTCAATTAGGCGACAACGAATATGCGCTGCCAATCCATCAAGTCCAATCCATCGAAAGATTGATGCCTATTACTCGAGTACCTAAGACGGTCCCGTTTATCAAAGGTGTGATCAATTTAAGGGGAGTGGTCACCCCGATCATAGATTTAAGAACACGATTTGGGCTTCCCGAAAAAGAGTTTGATGATGGTACAAGAATTATTGTTGCGACGCTGAATGAAATGGAAGTAGGGTTCATTGTGGACGGAGCAAATGATGTGTTAGATATTTCCGAAGAGTTCATCGAACCCCAGCCTGAAATGGTAGGAGAAATTGAAGCAGAATATATCACGGGTGTTGCCAAATGGGAAAAAAGGCTTCTTATTTTATTAAGTCTTGAAAAAATTCTAGAAAAATAAGGATGAAAGCTGATGAGTTACTTAGATCGGATACAAAACGCTCATTTAGACACGTTCAAGGAAATCGGAAATATCGGGGCGGGCCATGCAGCCACTGCTTTGTCCACTTTGATGAATAAAAAAATAAATATGGTGGTTCCCACTGTACAAATCCTTCACTTCGATGACGTGATGGAAATGGCAGGCGGACCGGACAACATTGTAGCAAGCGTTTTTTTGCGGATTGAAGGAGATATTGAAGGAAGCATGTTTTTCGTCCTCCAGCTGGAACAGGCAGCACTTTTTATACAAAAGCTGACTGGCGACCAATCTTTTTCTTTTGACCATCCGCCCTATTCGGAAATGGCTTTATCGGCGCTTCAAGAATTAGGAAATATTTTGTCCGGTTCGTATTTGTCTGCTTTGGGAGATTTTACGGGTCTGCATGTTTTTCCGTCCGTACCCGCCTTGGCCATTGATATGGTGGGAGCCGTAATGAGTGATGGATTGTTTGAAATATCCCAATACAGCGATTATGCCATTTTTATTGACACGACTTTGAAAGAAGCAGATGGAAAAGCCTCTGATTCCGTGAAAGGACATTTTTTTCTCTTGCCTGACCCGAATTCCTTTTGGAAAGTTTTGGATGCATTGGGAGTGCCGCTAGATGAATGAGACGGTAAAAGTCATTAAAGTAGGTATCGCTGATTTAAATGTGGTGCGCCCACCCGATCGAATTCGAACGGCTGGTTTAGGTTCTTGCGTTGGAATTGTCATATTTGATGAAAAAACAAAAATTGGCGGGTTGGCTCATATTATGCTGCCGGATTCTTCGCTAGCCAAGACGGAAACATTTAATAAAGCCAAATTTGCTGATACAGCTATTCCCCAATTAACGGATATGTTAATCAACGAAGGTGCGCTGCGTAAACGATTAAAAGCAAAAATTGCCGGAGGAGCACAAATGTTCCAATTCTCGTCCAAAAATGAAATAATGAGAATCGGACCGAGAAATGTCGAGGCAGTGAAAAAACAATTGAACAGAGAACATATTCCCATCGTAGCCGAGGACGTTGGCGGAAACAGTGGAAGAACCATTGAGTTTGATCCTTCCACTGGCCTTTTGGAAATCAGAACCGTGAATAAAGGCGTGTCCATCATTTAACATTTTCTGAAAGAAGCCCGTCTTTAAGCGAAATGAAGGGGCGACGAAAGGGTTTGTTATTTTAGATGTGTGTGACGGGAAAAGGAAACTTCTGATCGAAAAAATAGTAGAATACTAGATGTATTATCATTTCGTATACTCGGATACTGTCTCAAAGAGCAATAGACGATTTTTCATTCGCTTCGCTCGACTGTTGTTTGTTTCGAAATCACATCCGTCGCAATAAAGATCATCTATTTTCTGCTATTTTTACCGCATTCATTCAGGCAAACAAAAAATGGTTGTACGAAAACCGAATATCGGCCTCGCTATGAATCACAAACTTCCCTGGGAAACATTCGAGGAGGAGAATCATGATAGATGTACAACTTGTAGAGGAGAAAAAATGGTGGGATTTATGGCTTACATCAAGAGATCCGGACGCCGGGGATTTGCTTGTCAAACGATATACTCCGCTTGTCAGTTATCATGTTCAGCGCCTCTCTGTTCACATGCCGAAAAATGTAAGCCGGGATGAACTCAAAAGCCTCGGATTTTTAGGCTTGGTGGATGCGTTGACAAAATTTGATCCCTCCAGAGATTTAAAGTTTGATACATACGCTTCTTTTCGTATTAGAGGAGCGATATTAGATGGGCTCAGAAAAGAGGACTGGCTTCCAAGAGGGACGAGGGAAAAAGCGAAAAAAATCGAAGTCAAAATCGAAGAATTAGAGCAGCAATTTTTAAGACATGTCACGGCGGAAGAAGTCGCAAACGAACTAGACATGAGCGTAGAGGAACTTCAACAAATCATGGCGGAATATTATACGGCCAACATATTATCGATGGACGATCAAATAAAAGATCAAGAGGAAATGGATGGAAAAGGCTACGATATAAAAGATGACCGAATCTCTACTCCTGAAGAAGAGGTTGTCAAAGAGGAATTAATCCAAGAGTTATCCCGTGAAATTGCGGGATTGTCTGAAAAAGAAAAATTAGTGCTGAGGCTATTTTATCAGGAGGAGTTAACATTGACTGAAATTGGAGAGATTCTGAATCTTTCCACTTCACGAATTTCACAGATCCATTCGAAAGCTCTTTTTAAATTGCGGAACAAGCTAAAAAAAGTCAGCGGCATCCCTTTTCGCTGCTAAAAGAATTGAAATTCAGGTGGGAATCATGGTGTCAACTTTTTTGTTTTTCATATCCATTATTTTTAATGTCATCACACTGTTTGCTGTTGTGCTCCTTTACATGAGACAAAACCGCCTTTTCGGATTAAAAGAGGAGCAAGAAAAAATGATTCAAGATACGGAAGAAATGTTATCAACCTATCTTCTTCAAATGAAAGATGAAAATGAAGCATTTCTGAAAAAAATATCGTCCATAGAGGCCAAACAGCCGCATCATAAGCATAAAAAGGAAAGTTTCGAGATTCAGTCGAAACAGGATGAACGGAAATGGACCCAGTCCAAACAGCCTATCGTTTCGAAAAAAGAAGCGTTGAAAAAATACCAGCAAGAACCGTCGGTCGTTGGGCCTAAAGAATCCAAAACGGAGATGGACATATTGGATTGGACGGAAGACGACTTATATGAAAATGTATTGTTTTTACAAAAAAAGGGTTTAACGATTGAAGAAATTGCGCATAAATTAAATAAAGGTACAACAGAAATACAACTGCTTTTAAAATTTCGAGCAAATGGGCAATGATAAGCTTGATAGTTAGATTTGATTATGATATAGTAACTTTTGGTGTGAATACACACGTTCTCGGATTTAATCAGAGGGTGCTGATTTTTGTCAGTCTCTGTTTAAATATGAAGAGGACGGAGGATAATAACCCATAGGAGGAAAGAAAAAATGTCTGTTATTTCTATGAAACAATTATTAGAAGCAGGTGTGCATTTTGGACACCAAACACGCCGTTGGAATCCGAAAATGAAAAAATACATTTTCCAAGAACGCAACGGCATCTATATTATCGATCTTCAAAAAACCGTGAAGAAAGTAGAAGAAGCTTACCAATTCGTTAAAGAATTGGCTGCTAACGGCGGAAAAGTTCTTTTTGTTGGTACGAAAAAACAAGCACAAGAATCCGTAAAAGAAGAAGCAGAGCGTTCCGGAATGTATTATGTAAATCATCGTTGGCTCGGTGGAACGTTAACCAACTTCCAAACGATTCAAAAACGTGTTCAACGTCTGAAAGACATCGAAAGAATGGAAGAAGACGGCACATTCGATGTATTGCCTAAAAAAGAAGTCGTTCAGCTGAAAAAAGAACATGAACGCCTTGTGAAATTTCTTGGCGGCATTAAAGATATGAAAGAACTTCCTGACGCTTTGTTTGTGATCGATCCACGCAAAGAACGTATCGCAGTAGCAGAAGCACGGAAATTGAATATTCCGATTATCGGTATTGTTGATACGAACTGCGATCCGGATGAAATTGATTATGTCATTCCTGCGAATGACGATGCGATTCGCGCTGTTAAACTTCTGACTTCAAAAATGGCGGATGCTATTTTAGAAGCTAAACAAGGTGAAGAAACAGCTGAAGTTTCTGAAACGGTAGAAGTTGCTGCTGAATAAGCTCCAGCGCCAATCAAGATAAAAATGAAAAGGTGATAAGAGGGAAGGCCCTTATCACCTTTTTTTAAGAAATTTTACGGTGAAATCAAAAGCTGAATGGCTGTTTTGGCTATTGCGGCTTAGTACATATATTTTTAAGGAGGAAAAAAAGATGGCAATTACTGCGCAAATGGTAAAAGAACTACGTGAAAAAACGGGCGCCGGCATGATGGATTGCAAAAAAGCGCTGACAGAAACGAATGGCGATATGGAAAAAGCGATCGATTTTCTTCGTGAAAAAGGAATGGCCAAAGCTGCCAAAAAAGCTGACCGCGTAGCAGCTGAAGGAACAACTTATCTGTTAAGCGAAGGAAATAAAGCCGTTATTTTGGAAGTCAACTCCGAAACAGATTTCGTGGCTAAAAACGAAAGCTTCCAAAATTTTGTAAAAGAATTGGCTCAACATATTTTGAAAAATGAACCAAAAACAGTCGAAGAAGCTCTTGACCAAACGATGGAAAATGGCGCAAAAGTAAGTGAATACATCAATGAAGCCATCGCTAAAATCGGTGAAAAATTAACTCTTCGCCGTTTCGAAGTGAAGACGAAAGGCGAAAATGAAGTTTTTGGTGAATATTTGCATATGGGTGGACGAATCGGCGTTCTTGCGCTCTTAAGTGGAACGACGGATGAAAGTGTAGCAAAAGATGTAGCTATGCATGCTGCTGCCTTGAATCCAAAATACGTTTCTCGCGACCAAGTGCCGCAAGAAGAAGTAGAGCACGAACGTCAAGTTTTGAAACAGCAAGCTCTCAATGAAGGAAAACCTGAAAAAATTGTTGAAAAAATGGTTGAAGGACGTCTTAACAAATTCTTCGAAGAAATTTGTCTGCTTGAACAATCCTTTGTTAAAAACCCTGATCAAAAAGTTCGCCAATTCGTTGAATCTAAAGGTGCAACTGTCAAAGATTTTGTGCGTTTCGAAGTAGGAGAAGGAATTGAAAAACGCCAAGAAAACTTCGCTGAAGAAGTAATGAATCAAATGAAAAAATAATTTCGACCTTTCCAAGAATATCTGAGTGAGAAGATACTCACTATGCCTTATTTGAAAACAAGATGAATGTTTTTTGTTCTCGGAAATCGAGGGAATAGAGGGAACACAATGTGTTCCCTTTTTTTCAGAATGACATGACATTAAATAAGAGGGTACACAGCTAAACGAAAAAACTAGTGATTTACATACGGAGGTTCTTATGAGCGTTCCAAAATATAAACGTGTTGTATTAAAATTAAGCGGTGAAGCGCTGGCTGGAGATCGGGGCTTTGGCATTCACCCGGAAGTCGTGAAATCCATTGCGGAACAAGTGAAAGAAATTGCTGAACTTGGTGTCGAAGTGGCAGTGGTCGTTGGAGGAGGAAATATTTGGCGCGGGAAAACCGGTAGCGAAATGGGAATGGATCGTGCCACCGCTGATTATATGGGAATGTTGGCAACGGTTATGAATTCAATGGCGCTTCAAGACAGCTTAGAGCAGCTTGGAATTGAAACTCGTGTACAAACTTCCATTGAAATGAGACAGGTGGCGGAACCTTATATAAGAAGAAGAGCCATTCGCCATTTGGAAAAGAAACGGGTTGTGATTTTTGCCGCCGGCACCGGAAACCCTTATTTCTCTACGGATACGACAGCTGCGTTGCGTGCGGCGGAAATTGAAGCAGAAGTCATCTTAATGGCCAAAAATAATGTGGATGGTGTTTACTCTGCAGATCCAAAAGTAGATAAATCGGCTGTGAAATACGATCAGATTTCCTATCTGGATATGTTAAAAGAAGGTCTGGCCGTAATGGACTCCACTGCTTCTTCGTTGTGTATGGACAATGATATACCGCTCATTGTATTCTCTATTATGGAAAAAGGCAATATTAAAAAGGCTGTTTTAGGAGAATCCATTGGAACGATGATAAGGGGGAAAGCCGAATGACAAAACAAGTGATTGAGCAAGCGAAAGACAAAATGTCAAAAGCAATTCAAGCTTTATCCAGGGAATTGGCGACGATTCGGGCAGGGCGTGCAAATGCATCGCTGCTTGATAAAGTAGTAGTGGATTACTATGGAGCACCTACACCGGTGAATCAACTGGCATCAATTTCAGTTCCGGAGGCTAGATTGCTTGTCATTCAGCCTTATGACAAATCCGTTGTCGGAGAAGTGGAAAAAGCGATTTTAAAATCGGATCTTGGATTGACGCCTACGAGCGATGGCAGCGTCATTCGCATCACGATTCCGCCGCTTACCGAAGAACGCCGCAAAGAATTAGTGAAATTAGTGCGAAAAGAAGCGGAAGAAGCGAAAGTAGCAGTACGGAATGTTCGCAGGGATGCAAACGAAGATTTGAAAAAATTAGAGAAGAACGGGGAAATTACAGAGGACGATTTACGCGGCTATACAGAAGATGTCCAAAAGATTACCGATGAACATGTGAAAAAGATTGACGACATGGCGAAAAAGAAAGAAAAAGAAATTATGGAAGTTTGATCGTGTGAAAACCCTCTTGCCAAAAGGGGGTTTTTCCGTTATATACATACTTCGTTTTTATTGATGTGTCTATCGCTGGGATGGATTGTGAAATTCCATCGAAAAAATGAGGAAGATCGGTAATTAATAGAGATACTGTCACAAGTTTTTGGTATTATAGATTTGCACCGTGTGAAAAATAAACACCAATGAGCGCTTATCGCGATAAATGATTGGTAAGGATGCGAAGTGGAGGATGTTATATGATTAATAAAAACAAGCTTTGGAAAACCCATAACAATCTCTCACTGGAAGAACGAATGGAGATTGTTAAAAAAGGCCCCATTCCGAGCCACGTCGCCATCATTATGGATGGAAATGGAAGATGGGCGAGAAAACGCGCCTTACCGAGAATTGCCGGTCATCACGAGGGAATGAAAACCGTTCGCAAAATCACTCGGCTCGCCAATCGTTTAGGCGTGAAAGCATTAACTCTTTACGCTTTCTCAACCGAAAATTGGAAACGTCCCAAAAAGGAAGTGGATTATTTAATGAAGCTTCCCCAAGAGTTTCTTGGAACGTTTTTGCCAGAACTGGTTGAAGAAAATGTAAAAGTGCAAATGATGGGCAACCAACAGCAATTGCCTTCCTATACGGTAGATGCCATTAAAAAAGCGATCAATGATACAAAACAGAATAACGGGCTTATTCTCAATTTTGCCTTGAATTATGGAAGCAGAGCAGAAATTATGGAAGCCGTCCATCATGTACTGGAAGACATTAGAAACGGTGTAATGAACGAAAAGCTTTTAAATGAGGAAACTTTTTCCCGCTATTTAATGACGAAACAGCTGCCTGATCCGGATTTGTTGATTCGTACAAGCGGGGAAATTCGTTTAAGCAACTTTATGCTTTGGCAGCTGGCCTACACGGAACTATGGTTTACAGATACTCTTTGGCCGGATTTTTCAGAACACCATTTTCTTGAAGCGGTGGAATCTTATCAAAAACGGTCACGCCGCTTTGGTGGATTAGGATAATGTCCATTCACGAAAGAGGATGATCAAGCAAAGCGGTTTGTAAAGATTCGTGATCATCGATCAAGGAATGAAGATCATAGAAGAGCTTGAAAAAATCATTTGAAATCATTTTAAAAATGGTATTGTCTGAGATAACGTAGAAAGATGAATTCGGTGATAAAGGGATTTTTTATGAAATAGCTGCGTATGTAATCAAAGTTGGTATGGAGAAAAGTGAGGAGTCAATCGTATGAAACAGCGATTTATAACTGGTGTCATAGCGGCAGCCATCTTTTTGCCTATTGTTCTTTATGGAGGATGGCCGTTTCTAATATTAACGTATTTAATGGCGTCCGTGGGGCTTTATGAAGCACTGAAAATGAAGAAAATTCGGCTATTGTCGCTTCAAAGCGTGATCCCTTTTATTATGTTATGGCTATTGCTCATTCCGAATCGGTATGAGAACCTCATAGAAAAATGGGGGTATCATAAGCTTGAACTTTTGCTTTTCTTGGTGTTGATTTATTTAATGTATACAGTCGTTACCAAAAATCGTTTTACATTTGATGATGCGGCGTTTGGAGTTCTTTCCGCACTGTATGTAGGGTTCGGGTTCTATTATTTAATCGAAACGAGAAATGCGGGAGTGGCTTATGTATTTTTGGCGTTGTTTATCATTTGGGCGACTGACATCGGCGCCTATTTAATAGGAAGATCGTTTGGAAAGAAAAAATTGTGGCCTGATATCAGTCCTAAAAAAACAGTCGAAGGTTTTTTTGGCGGCATTCTTTCCGCCTGTGTAGTCGCTTTTGTCTTTGCGTTCTCGATCCATTTGGAGGTGTCTTTAGCGAAGCTCTTGATAGCGGCTCTCGTGATGGCTGTTTTTGGACAAATTGGCGATTTGGTTGAATCCGCACTGAAGCGGCATTATAATATTAAGGATTCGGGGAATATTTTGCCTGGACATGGCGGAATTTTAGATCGCTGTGACAGCTGGCTGTTTGTTCTGCCGTTGATACATATTTTTCACATCATATAAGACGGCGGAACCAATATGGAGGAGATGAGTTTTTTGAAGAACATCAGTCTATTGGGGGCAACCGGTTCTATCGGAAGGCAAACATTGGATATTATCCGGCAGCATTCAGACTATTTCCGATTATCGTCTTTTTCAGCCGGACGAAATATAGAGGAAACGCGAAAAATTATTAAAGATTTTTCTCCAAAGCTTGTGTCCGTATTGGAAAAAGATGATGCTTTAAGGCTGAAAGGAGAATTTCCTTTCGTTCAATTCGTATATGGAGAAAAAGGTTTAACGGAGACAGCCCTTTTTTCTGCATCAGATACGGTTGTCAATGCAGTCATGGGGAGCGTTGGACTGATTCCAACGTTGGAAGCGATTAAAGCGGGGAAAACAATTGCTTTGGCCAATAAGGAAACACTCGTTACAGCTGGCCATTTGGTGATGAGAGCTGCTCAAAAATATCATGTCGATATTTTGCCTGTGGACAGCGAACATTCGGCTATTTTCCAATGTCTTCAAGGTGAAAACAGCCAGAATGTTGCTAGGCTCATATTAACGGCTTCAGGAGGAAGTTTTCGTGATCGAACGAGAGAAGAGCTTCGGTACGTTACTCGTGAAGAAGCTTTGAACCATCCGAATTGGTCGATGGGTGCCAAGATCACCATTGATTCGGCTACCATGATGAATAAAGGATTGGAAGTCATCGAAGCGCACTGGCTTTTTCAAATGCCATATGAACAAATCGATGTTATACTTCATCGTGAAAGTATTATTCATTCTATGGTAGAATATCAGGACCATTCTGTCATTGCTCAGCTCGGAACTCCTGATATGCGTGTTCCAATTCAATATGCTTTAACTTATCCTGAAAGGCTTCCATTACCTGTTACAAAGCGGCTCAATTTAGCAGCCATTGGGTCTCTTCATTTTGAAGAAGTAGATTTTGACCGTTTTCGTTGTCTTGCATTTGCTTATGAAGCAGGAAAAGCAGGAGGCAGCATGCCTACTGTGTTGAATGCGGCAAACGAAGTGGCAGTAAAAGCCTTTTTGGATGGAAAAATTTCTTTCCTCAAAATTGAAGAATTAATCGGAAAAGCGCTAGAATGGCATACACTAATAAAAGACCCGGATTTAGAATCCATTCAATGCATCGATCGAGAAACACGCCGATTTATCGACTCACTATTATAAAAAGGTGGTTATTCATTTGAGTACAATTTTAGCCTTTGTTGTGATTTTTGGAGCTCTCGTGTTTTTCCATGAATTTGGCCATTTTATTTTTGCTAAAAGAGCAGGGATCCTTTGCCGTGAGTTCGCCATTGGATTTGGTCCGAAGATTTTTGCACACAAAAAAGGGGAAACCGTCTATACGATTCGTTTATTGCCGATCGGCGGATATGTCAGAATGGCCGGCGAAGATGCGGAAACGGTTGAATTAAAACCTGGTTATCGCGCCGGTCTCATCCTTAATGACAAAGGAGAAGCGGTGAAAATCATATTAAATCGAAAAGACCGCTATTCGAATGCAAAAGTAGTGGAAGTAGAGTACGCTGGCTTGGAAAAAGAGTTGTTGATCCGTGGCTATGAAGATGGCGAAGAAGAGTTAAAAACTTTTCCTGTCCATCGAGAAGCAGTTATCGTTGAAAATGGCATGGAAACGCAAATAGCGCCTTTAGACCGTCAATTTGCTTCCAAGTCTCTTGGCAAAAGAGCGATGACGATTTTTGCCGGACCTATGATGAATTTTGTTTTAGCGTTTATTGCCTTTTTGTTAATTGCCGCCTTGCAAGGAGTTCCAACCAATCAACCTGAATTGGGGAAATTAACGGATAATGGCGCTGCAAAACAAGCTGGATTAAAAGAAGGCGATGTTGTACTGAGCATAAATGGAAAAGAAACGAACAGCTGGAACGATATTGTGTCCATTATTCAAAAACATCCGGAACAAGAACTTCGTTTCAGCATAGAACGAGGCAAGAAAACGCTGGAAGTTCCTGTAACTCCCGAAGCAAAGAAAATCGATGGGAAAACGATTGGGATTATTGGCGTTTATAACCCTGTTGAGAAGTCAGTGTTCGGCACTATTACTTATGCGGCTGAAGAAACGTATTCTTGGACCGTTGAGATTTTTCACTTGTTAGGGAAACTTATCACGGGCGGTTTTTCCATTAACATGTTGTCAGGACCTGTTGGTATTTACGCATCCACCGAGACCGTCGCCAAATCAGGAATTATTTATTTAATCAAATGGGCGGGAGTGCTAAGTATTAACATTGGCATTATGAACTTGCTTCCCATTCCGGCGTTGGATGGAGGCCGTTTGATGTTTTTTGCCATTGAAGCGGTTAGAGGAAAACCGATCGATCAACAGAAAGAAGGACTTGTTCATTTTATCGGATTTGCTCTATTAATGCTGCTGATGATTGTGGTAACATGGAATGACATCCAAAGATTCTTTTTATAAATCAATGCTTCATAATCGAAATGAAAATTCCTCAAAAGGCGATGAAACGAAAGATAAGTTTGAAAGTTTATTCACGACCAATAGAAAAATCATGGATGCATGTATGAAAAAATGATCGATCGTTTGTTGCCTGATGAGGAGACTCCCTGCGAAGCAGCGATATTTGAAACAAGATAGAAGTATTAGAAATGATGGGGTGCTAAAGATGAGACAAAGTCAAACGCTTATACCAACTATGAGAGAAATTCCTGCTGATGCGGAAACAAAAAGCCATCAGCTTTTACTTAGAGCGGGATTTATCCGCCAAACAGCAAGTGGAATTTATACTTTTTTGCCTTTAGGGAAGAGAGTTTTAAAGAAAGTAGAAGAAATTGTACGTCAAGAAATGGATGCAGCCGGAGCAGTCGAAATGTTGATGCCCAGCTTGCAACAAGCTGAATTATGGCAAGAATCCGGAAGATGGTATACATACGGCCCGGAGCTTATGCGTTTAAAAGATCGACATGACCGCGAATTCGCACTAGGACCGACTCATGAAGAAGTCGTTACGAGCATTGTTCGTGATGAAATCAAATCATATAAACGCTTGCCGCTCATCGTTTATCAAATTCAAACAAAATTTCGTGATGAAAAGCGTCCTCGTTTTGGACTGCTTCGCGGCAGGGAATTTATCATGAAAGACGCTTATTCTTTTCATTCTAATACACAAAGTTTAGACGAAGTCTATGATCGTATTTTTCAAGCTTATTCTAATATTTTCAGGAGATTAGGATTGAACTTTCGTGCTGTTATTGCCGATTCTGGGGCCATGGGTGGAAAAGATACGCACGAATTTATGGTGCTCTCTGAAATCGGTGAAGACACCATTGCTTACTCCGACTCGTCTGATTATGCAGCAAACATAGAAATGGCGCCGGTAGTGTCTACATACGAAAAACCGGATGAACCGTTAAAAGAAAGGCAGAAAGTTTCCACACCAAATGCCAAAACGATTGAAGAAGTTTCAAAGTTATTAAACGTAGAAGAAACACGCTGCATTAAAACGCTTCTTTTCAAAGTGGATGATAAGTACGTACTTGTGCTTGTACGTGGAGACCACGAAGTAAATGACGTCAAGGTAAAAAATTATTTTCAGGCAAGTGTAGTGGAATTGGCTAGTCCCGAAGAAGTGAAATCCGTTTTAGGCTGTCCTATTGGTTCACTCGGACCTGTAGAAGTAAAAGAAGGTATTCAAGTGATTGCCGATCATGCAGTCCAAGCTATTGTCAACGGAGTTTGCGGCGCGAATGAAGATGGATGGCATTTTGTCAATGTGAATCCGGAAAGAGATTTTCAAGTGACAGCCTATACAGATTTACGTTTTATTCAAGAAGGCGACCCTTCTCCGGATGGAAAAGGAACGATTCGATTTGCGAAAGGAATTGAAGTCGGCCACGTGTTTAAGCTTGGCACGCGATATAGCGAAGCGATGGGGGCTTACTATTTAGATGAAAACGGAAAATCTCAACCGATGATTATGGGATGCTATGGAATAGGAGTCTCCAGAACGGTTTCAGCTGTGGCAGAACAATTTAATGATGAAAAAGGCTTTATTTGGCCTAAACAAATTGCTCCGTTCGATGTACATTTAATTGCGGTCAATACAAAAGATGAAGTTCAAAGAGAACTGGCGGAACAACTTTATCAATCGCTTCAAAAAGAGCGGTACGAAGTGTTGTTTGATGATCGTCCGGAACGTGCCGGTGTGAAATTTGCCGATGCTGATTTAATCGGGCTTCCTGTTCGTGTAACCGTCGGAAAAAAAGCTTCTGAAGGCATTGTCGAAGTAAAAGTGCGTAAAACACAAGAAACGTTTGAAGTCCCTGCATCTGACATTGTTTCTCAACTTGCATCTATTTTTGAGCGCTTGTAAAAAATCTTTTAGACAAGTCGGTCGATACCTATAAGGTGCCTGAAAGGCGCCTTTTTCTCTTTTGAATGGAATGAATTGGGGAATTTATAGAAAGGAAAGTTTCCTTCTATTGAAAGACTAGTGGTCTTTTTTTAAGATGATAGTAGTATGAAGAAATTTAAACAAATTGGGAGAGGTCACAAATGAATGAAAAGGCCGAAGGGAAAAAGCAACGGTTTCAGCTGCTTCTTGAGCAGTTGAATTTGAAAAATCAAGAGCTTGAAACCTATTTTTACAACGCTGAAATCGATAAATTAACCGTATTGCGGAAAGAAAAAAAGTGGCATTTTCATTTTACGTTTGAGCGAATCATCCCGGCGGTCATTTGGAGACAACTGCAGCAGCAGCTATCCATTGCTTTTCGGGAAATCGCGGATGTCACCTTTTCTGCAAAAGTGCTCGATCCTTCGTTCACAGAAGATTTGATAAGAGGTTACTGGCAAGATTGTATTCGAAATTTGGATGGAATTTCTCCGCCGGTGAGAAAAATTCTTGAAACCCAGGAACCGGTTCTTCAAGGAAACAAACTGTTGATTCAAGCCCCCGGCGAAATGGAAGCTTTGACGATCAAAAGAAAATATGGTTCTTTCATTCAAGCAAACTATCAAAACTATGGATTTCCCCTTTTGCAGGTGGATGTCGAGATCAGTCAGCAGCAAGACATGCAAGAATATGCGCAATTTTTGCAGGAAAAACAAAAAGAAGATGAAGAGAGAGCGAAGCAAGCCATTGCGGAAATGCGGAAACGAGAAGAACGTAAGAATGAAGAGGCCAATGGAAGTGCAGAAGATGATGGTCCGCTAATGATCGGATATGCCATAAAAGATGATGCTGATTTCCGGAAGCTGGAAGATATCGTAGATGAGGAACGTCGAGTTACGATCGAAGGTTATGTGTTTGATGCGGAAACAAAAGAGTTGAGAAGCGGCAGAACACTTCTTACTTTTAAAATCACCGACTACACTAGTTCGATCTTAGTCAAAATGTTTTCAAGAGATAAAGAAGATGCTGCTCTGTTAAACAAGGTGAAAAAAGGGATGTGGCTCAGGGTTCGCGGTTCTGTACAAAACGATACGTTTGTCCGCGACCTTGTGATGATCGCCAATGATATTAATGAAGTGAAAGCGGTAGTGCGGGAAGACAAAGCTCCTGAAAATGAAAAGAGAGTGGAACTTCATCTTCATACTCCAATGAGTCAGATGGACGCTGTCACTAGTGTTTCCGACCTAATCGCTCAGGCAAAAAAATGGGGTCATAAAGCAATTGCGGTCACAGACCATGCCGTCGTACAGGCTTTTCCGGAAGCATACAGCGCCAGCAAAAAGCATGGCATCAAAGTGCTGTACGGATTGGAAGCAAACTTAGTGGATGACGGTGTTCCCATCGCGTACAACGACGCAAACCGCCTGCTTGCCGATGATACATTTGTTGTCTTTGACGTGGAAACGACGGGACTCTCAGCTGTATACGACACCATAATTGAACTGGCTGCCGTAAAAATTCGTGATGGGGAAATTATTGATCGATTTGAACGGTTTGCCAATCCGCATCACCCGTTATCAGCGGAAACGATCGAATTGACGGGAATTACGGATGAAATGCTGGAAAATGCACCGGATGATGAGGTCGTTCTAAAAGAATTTTTTGAATGGGCAGGAGATTCGATTTTAGTAGCCCACAATGCTACATTTGACATGGGATTTTTAAATGTCGGTTTCCAAAAAATTGGGCTGGAACGAGCAAAAAATCCGGTTATCGATACTCTGGAACTTGCCAGATTTCTCTATCCGGAGTTGAAAAATCACCGGTTAAATACGTTGGCAAAACGATTTGATGTAGAATTGACGCAGCATCACAGAGCGATCTATGACGCGGAAGCAACCGGTTATTTGTTGTTGAAAATGCTGAAGGACGCCAAAGAAAAAGGAATTGAATACCATCACCAGTTTAATGAGCATATGGGGGAAGGAGAGGCCTATAAGCGGAGCCGTCCGTTCCATTGCACGCTGCTCGCGCAAAATCAAAAAGGATTAAAAAACTTATTCAAACTGGTGTCGATCGCCCATATCGACTATTACTACCGGGTTCCGCGGATTCCGCGCTCAAAGCTGCAACAATACCGAGAAGGCATCATTGTCGGATCCGGCTGCGATAAAGGCGAGGTATTTGTGGGAATGATGCAAAAAGCTCCTGAAGAAGTAGAGGAGATGGCCCGATTTTATGATTATTTGGAAGTTCATCCAAAACCCGTATATGCTCCGCTTCTTGAACAAGGTTTGATCAAGAACGAACAAGATTTAGAGGAGATCATTTCCAATATCGTGAAACTTGGAGAAAAATTGCATATCCCTGTAGTAGCAACCGGGAATGTGCATTATTTGAATCCGACCGATAAAATATATCGCGAAATACTGGTACGGTCACAAAGCGGCGCCAATCCACTGAATCGTTATCAGTTGCCTGAAGTTCATTTTCGGACGACGGATGAAATGCTTGAAGAATTTTCCTTTTTAGGGGAAGAAAAAGCGAAAGAAATCGTAGTGGAAAACACCAATAAAATTGCTGATTTGATTGAAGAAGTGAAGCCGATTAAAGATGAACTGTACACACCGAAAATCGAGGGAGCAGAGGAAGAAATTCGGCGAATGAGCTATGATCGGGCAAAACAAATATACGGCGATCCACTTCCGGAAATAGTGGAAGCCCGTCTGGAAAAAGAATTGCAAAGTATTATCGGGCACGGATTTGCCGTTATTTATTTAATTTCCCATAAACTTGTAAAAAAATCGCTGGACGACGGCTATCTTGTCGGGTCGCGGGGATCTGTAGGATCATCCTTTGTCGCCACGATGACAGAAATTACAGAAGTGAATCCTCTTCCGCCGCACTATGTCTGTCCAAACTGCAAACACTCAGAGTTTTTTAACGATGGATCTGTCGGATCAGGATTTGATTTGCCTGACAAAAATTGTCCTAAGTGCGGAGCCAAATATAAAAAAGATGGACATGATATTCCTTTTGAAACTTTCTTGGGATTCAAAGGCGACAAAGTACCGGATATCGATTTGAATTTTTCCGGAGATTATCAGCCTAGAGCCCACAATTATACAAAAGTGCTTTTCGGTGAAGATAATGTGTATCGAGCTGGAACGATCGGCACTGTGGCTGATAAAACGGCATACGGCTATGTGAAGGGATATGCCCAAGACCACAATTTGCAATTGAGAGGGGCCGAAATCGACCGCCTTGCTCAAGGATGTACAGGTGTAAAAAGGACAACGGGGCAACATCCGGGAGGGATTATCATTGTTCCGGATTATATGGATATTTACGATTTTTCGCCGATCCAATATCCGGCTGACGATCAATCTTCTGAATGGAGAACGACCCATTTTGATTTCCACTCAATCCATGATAATGTGCTGAAAATGGATATTCTCGGCCACGATGATCCGACCGTTATCCGGATGCTTCAAGATTTGAGCGGTATTGATCCGAAGACGATTCCGACCGATGATCCGGAAGTGATGAAAATTTTTCAAAGCCCTGAACCGTTGGGAGTTACAGAAGAGCAAATCATGTGTAAAACAGGAACGCTTGGCATTCCTGAGTTCGGTACTCGATTTGTTCGGCAAATGCTGGAAGACACAAAGCCTTCCACTTTTTCGGAGCTTGTGCAAATTTCCGGATTGTCTCACGGAACGGATGTATGGCTTGGAAATGCAGAAGAATTAATTCAAAATGGCACGTGCGAATTAAGCGACGTGATCGGTTGTCGTGACGACATCATGGTTTATTTGATTTATCAAGGCTTAGAGCCAAGTTTTGCTTTTAAAATCATGGAATCCGTCCGCAAAGGTAAAGGGTTGACGGAAGAGATGGAAGCGGAAATGAGGAATCATGATGTACCGGAATGGTATATCAATTCTTGCAAAAAAATAAAATATATGTTCCCTAAAGCCCACGCGACCGCTTACGTTTTAATGGCTGTCAGAATTGCTTATTTTAAGGTTCATCATCCGCTATTATTCTATGCCGCCTATTTTACGGTAAGAGCGGAGGACTTCGATCTTGATGCGATGGTACGCGGCTCTCAGGCTATCCGTGCTCGAATCGAAGAAATCAATGCCAAAGGTTTGGATGCCTCGCCAAAAGAGAAAAGCTTGTTGACGGTTTTAGAAATGGCGCTTGAAATGTGTGAAAGAGGCTACAAATTTAAAATGGTTGATCTCGAACGGTCGAGCGCTTCTGAATTTATCATCGATGGCGATGCGCTCATTCCGCCGTTTAATGCCATCCCGGGTCTTGGAACAAGCGCGTCCTTAAATATTGTGAAAGCACGATCTGAAGGCGAGTTTTTATCAAAAGAGGACTTGCAGCAAAGAGGAAAAGTGTCGAAAACGATCATGGAATATTTGGATCAACATGGCTGCCTGGATGCTCTTCCTGAACAAAATCAATTGTCCTTGTTTTAGCCATTATTCCGCACTATTGCATAATTTTAATGGTTATGGTATATTTTTAGTGGAAATACTAACAATAACTCTCTTTTGAAAGAGTGGGGTGTCCCCACTCTTTCGTGTTTGTTATCCTATTTTTCATTCTTGGTAAATTTTTTTTCGGCCAGGAGGTTTCTATGAGTAAAATTACAGAATTAGTAGAGCGGCTAGTCCAACCCATACTGGACGATATGAAACTCGACTTAGTCGATGTCGAATATGTAAAAGAAGGAAAAAATTGGTTTCTTCGCGTCTATATTGATAAAGAGGAAGGCGTGGACATCGAAGAGTGCGGAACGGTCAGCGAACGTTTAAGCGAAAAATTAGACGAATTGGATCCAATTTCCCATAATTATTTTTTGGAGGTTTCATCGCCCGGAGCGGAGAGGCCGCTGAAAAAAAAGAGCGATTTCGAAAAAGCCGTTGGAAAGCACGTTCATGTTAAAACTTTTGAACCTATTGATGGCGAAAAAGAATTTGAAGGGAAAATGATATCGTTTCGTGATGATGAATTGGTGTTAGAAATCCGCGTGAAAACACGGAAAAAAGAAGTCATCATTCCGTTCCAAAAAGTGGCCAAAGCCCGTTTAGCCGTTTCCTTCTTTTAATTAAGAACGGATTTAATTCAAAGCGAGTCAGTCTGTACTGTACAAAATCCGTGGAGAGGGATCCGCTTTCGAATGAACGTTATCATATAATGATAGAGCTTAATTGTGATCTTGAAGGGGGATGAACCGACAATGAGCACAGAGTTTTTAGATGCTCTTGTTATTTTGGAAAAAGAAAAAGGGATTTCAAGAGAAGTGATTGTCGATGCCATTGAAGCCGCGCTTGTTTCGGCTTATAAACGGAACTTTAACCAAGCCCAAAACGTTCGTGTCGACTTAAATGTAGAAACGGGAACGATGAGAGTTTTTGCCAGAAAAGAAGTGGTAGAAGAAGTATTTGATTCTCGTTTGGAAATTTCTCTGGACGAGGCTAAAAAAATAAACCCGTCCTATGAAATCGGCGATATTGTAGAATTGGAAGTTACACCGAAAAACTTTGGAAGAATTGCGGCCCAAACCGCGAAGCAAGTAGTGACGCAAAGAGTTCGGGAAGCGGAAAGAGGAATTATTTATTCCGAGTTTATTGACCGGGAAGAAGATATCATGACGGGGATTGTGCAACGGCAAGATTCTCGTTTTATCTATGTCAGTCTAGGGAAGATTGAAGCGCTCCTTCCGCAAAACGAGCAAATGCCGAATGAAACGTACAAGCCGCATGATCGAATTAAAGTCTATATTACGAAAGTAGAAAAAACGACAAAAGGACCGCAAATCTATGTATCGCGTACTCATCCTGGCTTGCTGAAAAGATTATTTGAAATTGAAGTTCCTGAAATTTTTGATGGCACCGTTGAAATTAAGTCGGTCGCTCGTGAAGCGGGAGATCGTTCTAAAATTTCGGTGTATGCGGAAAATCCGGACGTCGATCCTGTCGGTGCTTGTGTCGGTCCTAAAGGCGCCCGTGTTCAGGCGGTTGTAAACGAACTAAAAGGAGAAAAAATCGATATTGTCAAATGGTCCGACGACCCTGTAGTGTTCGTGGCCAATGCGTTAAGCCCTTCCAAAGTGTTGGATGTTCAGGTGAATGAGGAAGGAAAAGCGACGACTGTCGTTGTTCCTGATTATCAACTTTCGCTGGCTATTGGCAAAAGAGGTCAAAATGCTCGGCTTGCGGCTAAACTAACCGGATGGAAAATTGATATTAAAAGTGAATCGGAAGCGAGAAAACTTGGAATCTATCCTCGGGCTGCTGCAAACTCGGAAGAAGAAATAAACGAGAGTGATGAATCTGAAACGACGGAAGAAATGATACAGCTTGAGGAAGTGGAGAATTCACAAGAAACGGGTACAGAAGCAACTGATTTTTCATCTGAAAAAATCGAATAGGGGTGGAGAATCATGGCTGTTCAGAAAAAAATACCATTGCGTAAATGTGTTGCAACGGGTGAAATGAAACCTAAAAAAGAAATGATTCGCATCGTCCGTTCGAAAGAAGGAACGGTTTCGATTGATCCAACCGGCAAAAAATCCGGAAGAGGAGCCTATTTGTCAAAAGATAAAGAAGCGGTCCTTCTGGCCAAAAAAACCAATGCGCTTTCCAGACATTTAAATGTTCAGATCGACGATTCTTTATACTCAGAACTAATCGAGTATATCGAAAAGGAGAAAAAGTAAGTGAAACAGGAAAAGTGGGTTTCACTTCTTGGATTGGCCAATAGAGCGGGGAAAATTATTTCCGGAGAAGAATTGGCAGTGAAAGAAATTCGAACGGGTCGGGCAAAGCTCGTCCTTTTGTCGAAAGACGCCTCGGAAAACACCATAAAAAAAATAAAAGATAAATGCCTTTATTACCAAGTTCCTGTAAAAGAAGTTGACAACCGGTATTTGTTGGGACAATCGATCGGTAAAAAGGAAAGAGTCGTAGTGGCTGTGCTGGACGAAGGCTTTGCGAAAAAGCTGCATTTTCTGCTCGACGAAACTATACGGGGGTGAACATATGAGTAAAATGAGAATATATGAGTATGCCAAGACCAAGCATGTGTCTAGCAAAGAGGTGATTTCTAAGCTTCAGGAATTAGATATTGATGTTTCCAACCATATGACGACCATCAATGATGAAACCATTCAAAAACTGGACAAAGCGTTCGATCAATTACAAAAAGAAAAAGAACATGGCCATCGCCATGAGAAGAATCCGGAAAGGTCAAACAAGCCGCAATCGAAAGCTTCTCCTCAGTTCAAGCAGTCGAATGAGGAAAACGCAAAAGAAAATCGTGTGAAATCACAGCCAAGATCGGGATCAAAAGGCGGAGAAGGCAAAAAACATGATCATCATGATCACCGTCCGAAAGAAACTGCTTCCTTCGACCGTAAAGGAAACAAGCCAAAAAACAACAAGCATAAAAATCAAAAAGGAAAAAAAGCGCATCAATCATCCAATGCCCAACAGCCTTCTGCCAAGAAAAGAGAACTTCCTGAAAAAATAACATTCTCAGGATCTATGACAGTTGCTGAATTTGCCAAAAAATTGCATGTTGAGCCGTCCGAAATCATTAAAAAATTATTTATGCTAGGAATTATGGCCACGATCAACCAAGAATTAGATAAAGATGCCATTGAGTTGATTGCGGACGAATACGGTGTGGCGGTAGAAGAAGAAGTCCAAATTGATGAAACCGATCTGGAAGTGTACTTTACGGAAGATCAACCGGAAGATTTAGTAGAGCGGCCATCTGTTGTGACGATTATGGGGCATGTTGACCACGGGAAAACGACATTGCTGGATTCGATCCGTCATACAAAAGTGACGGAAGGAGAAGCAGGAGGAATTACCCAACATATTGGTGCTTACCAAGTCGAAGTGAACGGAAAGAAAATCACGTTTTTGGATACGCCGGGCCATGCTGCTTTTACAACGATGCGGGCCCGTGGGGCACAAGTGACGGACATCACTGTGCTGGTTGTCGCTGCCGATGACGGGGTAATGCCGCAAACGGTTGAAGCCATCAATCATGCGAAAGCGGCTAATGTACCGATCATTGTAGCGGTCAATAAGATTGATAAACCATCTGCCAATCCGGATCGTGTCATGCAAGAATTGACGGAATACGGATTGGTTCCTGAGGATTGGGGCGGCGATACGATCTTTGTTCCAATATCGGCCTTAACCGGAGAAGGCATCGATAATTTATTGGAAATGATCCTGTTGGTCAGCGAAGTAGAGGAGTTAAAAGCGAATCCGAATCGACTGGCGCTCGGAACGGTGATTGAAGCGCAGCTAGATAAAGGCCGTGGCCCTGTAGCCACATTGCTTGTTCAAAACGGTACTCTTCATGTGGGAGATCCGATTGTAGTAGGAAATACTTACGGTCGGGTTCGTGCGATGGTAAACGATCTAGGGCGTCGTGTCAAAACGGCTGGACCGTCTACTCCGGTAGAAATTACTGGTTTAAACGACGTTCCTCAGGCTGGTGACCGTTTTGTTGTATTTGAAGATGAGAAAAAAGCCCGTCAAATTGGCGAGGCAAGGGCTCAACAAGCACTGGCGGCACAACGAAGCGAAAAAGCGAAGGTCAGCCTCGACAATTTGTTTGAACATATGAAACAAGGGGAAATGAAAGAGTTAAATATCATTTTAAAAGCCGACGTGCAAGGATCGGTTGAGGCACTGGCTGCTGCTTTACAAAAAATTGATGTAGAGGGCGTAAATGTAAAAATTATTCATACGGGTGTTGGAGCGATTACGGAATCAGATATTATTTTAGCAAGTGCTTCCAATGCCATCGTTATAGGTTTTAATGTTCGTCCGGATGTAAATGCTAAACGTGCGGCTGAGACGGAAAAAGTCGATATCCGTCTGCACCGTATTATTTACAAAGCGATTGAAGAAATTGAATCCGCAATGAAAGGAATGCTTGATCCGGAATACGAAGAAAAAATTATTGGTCAAGCAGAGGTTCGACAAACGTTTAAAGTTTCTAAAATTGGTACCATTGCCGGTTCTTATGTAACGGAAGGAAAAATTACCCGTGATAGCGGAGTTCGGCTCATTCGTGACGGCATCGTCATCTTTGAAGGCGAGATTGATACTTTGAAACGTTTTAAAGACGATGTAAAAGAAGTCCATCAAGGATATGAATGCGGAATTACCATTAAAAACTTTAATGACATTAAAGAAGGAGATGTCATTGAAGCATTTGTCATGAAAGAAGTGGAACGTTAATGACGATCGGCAGCCTGGAAGTTGAATTTTTCATCCAGGATGCCCGGTCATTAAAAGAAAAACGGGCTGTACTTCAGCGTGTGTTAACACGTTTGAAGCAAAAAATGAATGTTTCCGTGGCTGAAATCGACCATCAAGATGTCTGGCAACGAACAAGAATTGCGGTTGTGACGGTAGCATCGTCACGACAAGCTTGTGAACGCCAATTGGAGAATGCCCTCCGTTATTTGGATTCATTTCCTGAGTGGGAAAGGTTAAGCGCATCTTATGAATGGTTATAGAGATAGAGGTGATAAATGTGAACCTTCGTGCAAACCGAGTCGGAGAACAAATGAAAAAAGAGCTGTCGGATATCATCGGCAGAAAAATTAAAGATCCGCGTATTGGTTTTGTCACTGTGACGGATGTGCAATTGACAGGCGACTTGCAGCAGGCGAAAGTATTTATTTCCGTGTTAGGCGATGAAAAACAAAAAAAGGATACATTAAAAGCTCTTGCCAAAGCGAAAGGATTCATTCGTTCTGAAATCGGCCAACGAATTCGCCTGCGGAAAACGCCCGATCTTCTTTTTGAATTTGATGAATCCATTGATTATGGCAATCGCATTGAAACGCTGCTGAAAGAAATCAGCAGCAATGAATCCAATCAGGAGAATTAAAGGAAGGGGATAGACCCACAAGTCTATCCTTTTTCTTTAAGGGTTCTGTACGATCTTAAAAAAGGTTCATGTTATGTAATGACCATTCAAACGATGTGTAAAAAGTTTTGAACCATTCAAACGAAGGAAATCGATATTTCTATTGTATTGGTCTGTAATCAGCCCTTTTTCTATATAGAGCTTTTCGTAAAAAATCATTTTCATAATGATAATGAAACCGTCTAGTGACAGAAAAAAAGGATGTGAATCGATGGACGGTATTGTAGCACTTTGGAAAGAACGAGGAATGACATCGCATGACTGCGTTTTTCAAATCCGAAAATTGTTTAAAACAAAACGAGTCGGCCATACAGGTACGCTGGATCCGAATGTGTCCGGTGTTTTACCTATCTGTATAGGCAAAGCGACTAAAATCGCCGAATACATGACGAATGCAGGGAAGACATATGAAGGAGAAGTAACGATCGGACTTTCCACGACAACGGAGGACGCTGACGGAGAAACCGTAGAAGTGAAAAAAGTAGATAAAACCTTTTCTCGAAAAGAAATTTTGGATGTGTTCGAGCGGTTGACGGGTACCATTGAACAAACGCCGCCCATGTTTTCGGCAGTGAAAGTGAATGGAAAGCGACTATACGAATATGCAAGACAAGGGTTGGAAGTGGAAAGACCTAAAAGAACGGTCACCATTTATGAACTGGAGTTATTGGATGACCGTGAATGGTTCTCTGGGGAATTTGTCTCCATTCCATTTAGAGTCGTTTGCAGCAAAGGAACATACATTCGTACTCTTGCTGTCATGATTGGTCAAGAGCTTGGATATCCTGCCCATATGTCCAAATTAACGAGAACAGCGTCGGGTGGTTTTTCCAAAACAGATTGTGTCACGCTTTCAGATTTATCCAAGCTGGCTGAAAAAAATCAGCTGGAAACAATCCTTTTTCCATTGGAACAAGGTGTGTCCCATTTGCCGAAATGGAATATTAGTGATAAAGTAGCGGAGAAAGTAAAAAACGGAGCAATATTGGAAAAACCTATTGATTGGCCGGAAAATGACAGAAAAGTGGCGGTTTTTTACAAAAATCGTCTGATGGCCATCTATCAAACACATCCTACGAAACAGCTATACATAAAACCAGTGAAAGTTTTGACTGAATGAGATAACGGACAGATGTCAGACTCTATTGTCGGCAAGAGCTGGACAGACTGTTTCGCGTCTGTTCAATTCCGCGAAGAGAAAAGCGGAAGAAAGAGGGATAGGTGAGGATAATGAAAGTAACGATGTTGAATCACCCGCACTCCATACAAAAAGAGAAACTGCCCCCGATGGCAATGGCATTAGGATTTTTTGACGGGGTGCATGCGGGGCACCAGCGAGTCATTGAGACAGCAAAAAACATTGCGAACGAGCGAAACTGGAAAAGCGCAGTGATGACGTTTGATCCCCATCCTTCCGTCGTGTTGGGGAAAAAACATGAAAAGATTCGGTATATCACTCCCCTTGATGAAAAGATTCGAATGATAGAACAGCTAGGTATCGATCACTTGTTTGTCATTCGATTTACTTCTGATTTTGCCCGCTTGGAGCCGCAGCAATTTATAGATCAATATATTATTGGTTTAAATGTCCAACATGTTGTGGCAGGCTATGATTTTACATACGGCCGGTGCGGAAATGGAACGATGGACACGCTTCCAGAGCATTCTCGTGGTTTATTTACGATCACGAAAGTGGATAAGCTTGCTTACGACGGAGAAAAAGTCAGCTCCACCAAAATTCGTTGCTTACTAACGGAAGGGCAAATCGAAGAAGCCAATCGTCTTTTAGGGCGGCCTTATCGAATTACCGGGACGGTGGTCCACGGTGACCAACGGGGAAGAAAAATTGGATTCCCGACAGCTAATGTGGAATGTGATGACGACTATTATCTGCCGAAAACGGGAGTATATGCGGTGAGAATGAAAGTGAAAGACAAATGGGTGAATGGTGTATGCAATATTGGGTATAGACCTACTTTTAAACACCCGGATGAACGTTTTATGTCGATTGAGGTTCATTTATTTGAATTTGACCACTCCATCTATGGCGAAGAAGTGACAGTAGAATGGTACAAGCACATTCGCCAAGAACGCAAATTCAACGGTGTTCAAGAATTGGTCGCTCAGATTGAAAAAGATAAACAATCGGCCATCAAATATTTTCAAAATGAAGCCGAATAGACTTGCTTTTTGTTTGAAAACATAGTATTCTAATTATCGTATGAAAAAGAACCATTACTTGGCATGACGTTGCTCCGGCGCTTGCTCAGTAATTGGGGATCGAAAAGAAAATGGAGGTGAAAAGGATGGCTTTATCACAAGAACGCAAAAACGAGATCATCAATCAATTCAAAACACACGAGAATGACACTGGTTCTCCAGAAGTTCAAATCGCTGTCCTGACTGAACAAATCAATGTATTGAATGATCATTTACGTGTTCATAAAAAAGACCACCATTCACGTCGCGGTCTTATGAAAATGGTAGGGAAACGCCGCAACTTATTGACGTACCTACGCAAAAAAGACGTGCAACGTTACCGTGAATTGATTCAAAAACTTGGTTTGCGCCGATAATCAGCAAAAAGCGGGATTTTTCCCGCTTTTTTGTTAGCAGAAAAATAAGTGGCTTTTAGTGCGTGATATAAGCAAGTCGACCGCGCTGAGCCTGTATGTTCCAGGATGACAGATGTTAAATTCGGTAAAAATACATAATACAGAGTTTTGTTCTAATGGGTCTTCCATTTACGACACCCTTAGTTTGTCCGTTTCGTGTTTCATGGCTCGATGGAAAAGTATGGAGATTATTTTTTGTCTATACTTTTCCTGAAAGCAATGATATTCTTGAAGGCAAGAGTGCGTCATTAGGAACTATGTGATTGAATAGAGAGGAGTTCATTTATGGAGCAAGAGAAACAAACATTTTCTATAGATTGGGCTGGACGCAAACTGACGGTGGAAATTGGACAGGTTGCCAAACAAGCGAACGGCGCTGCGCTCGTGTATTATGGTGATACGGTAGTTTTAAGTACGGCAACCGCTTCAAAAGAACCGAAGTCAGTGGACTTTTTTCCGCTTACCGTCAATTATGAAGAAAGATTGTATGCGGTTGGTAAAATCCCAGGCGGATTTATTAAAAGGGAAGGCCGGCCCAGCGAAAAAGCCATTCTTGCAAGTCGTTTAATAGACCGCCCGATTCGTCCGTTATTTGCGGAAGGATTTCGAAATGAAGTTCAAGTCGTAAGTATGGTGATGAGCGTTGACCAAAACTGTTCATCGGAAATGGCAGCGATGCTTGGTTCATCACTTGCGCTCAGCATTTCGGATATTCCTTTTGAAGGACCGATTGCCGGGGTCATTGTCGGGCGCGTTGACGGTGAATTTGTCATTAACCCGACAGTGGAACAAATGGAAAAAAGCGATATTCATTTAACCGTTGCCGGTACAAAAGATGCCATTAATATGGTGGAAGCCGGAGCGAATGAAGTACCAGAAGAAACCATGTTAGAAGCGATAATGTTCGGTCATGAAGAAATCAAACGGTTGATCGCTTTCCAAGAAGAAATCGTCAAATTAGTTGGCAAAGAAAAAATGGAAGTTCAGCTGTATGAAATTGATCCTGAATTGGAAAAACAAGTTCGTTCCATGTGCGAACAAGAAATGTTGGCTGCCATTCAAGTAAAAGAAAAGCATGCCAGGGATGACGCCATCCAAGAGATAAAAGACCGAGTAGTTGCGGAATTTGAAGAGAAAGAAGATATTGAGGAAGAAACGATTAAACAAGTAAAAGAAATACTGGATAAAATCGTGAAAGAGGAAGTCCGTCGTTTGATTACAGTCGAAAAAATTCGCCCGGACGGACGAAAAATCGATGAAATTCGTCCGCTTTCTTCTGCTGTTGGCTTATTGCCGCGTACACATGGTTCCGCATTGTTTACTCGTGGACAAACACAGGCTTTAAGCGTATGTACATTAGGAGCGCTTGGTGATGTTCAAATCTTGGACGGTCTCGGAATTGAAGAATCAAAACGTTTTATGCATCATTATAATTTCCCTCCTTTTAGTGTAGGGGAAACTGGACCAATGAGAGGACCGGGACGCCGGGAAATTGGGCATGGTGCATTGGGAGAAAGAGCTCTGGAACCTGTTGTTCCGAATGAGAAAGAATTCCCTTATACCATTCGTCTTGTTTCTGAAGTTTTGGAATCAAACGGATCGACATCTCAGGCTAGTATTTGTGCTAGTACGCTGGCGATGATGGACGCCGGTGTGCCCATTAAAGCGCCGGTTGCGGGAATTGCAATGGGATTAGTGAAATCCGGAGAACATTATACGGTCTTAACAGACATTCAAGGAATGGAAGATCATCTTGGCGATATGGACTTTAAAGTTGCCGGTACAGAAAAAGGCGTTACCGCTCTGCAAATGGATATTAAAATAAAAGGACTAAATCGTGAAATCTTGGAAGAAGCACTCCAACAAGCTAGACGGGGAAGATTGAAAATCCTTGAACATATGATGAGCACCATTTCAAAACCACGCACCCATTTATCGATGTATGCTCCTAAAATTTTGTCGATGACCATTAATCCGGATAAAATCCGCGATGTCATCGGACCAAGCGGAAAACAAATCAATAAAATCATCGAAGAAACAGGAGTTAAAATCGATATTGAACAAGATGGAACGATCTTTATTTCTTCAGTAGATGAAGAAATGAATAATAAAGCCAAAAAGATCATTGAAGATATCGTTCGAGAAGTTGAACCAGGGCAAATCTATCTTGGGACTGTTAAACGGATTGAAAAATTCGGTGCTTTCGTGGAAATTTTCAACGGAAAAGACGGCTTAGTCCACATTTCTGAATTGGCGGAAGAAAGAATTCGAAAAGTAGAAGATGTCGTGTCGATAGGAGACCAAATATTAGTGAAAGTCATCAATATTGATGAACATGGTCGGATCAATTTATCGCGAAAAGCGGTGTTAAGAGATCAAAAGAATAAAAATGAACAAGCATAATTTTCATCCAGCCATTGAAACGGATTTTCATCCTATGTTATAAATAATGAGTAAAGAGGTCAGGGGTTCCCTGGCTTTTTTGTTGCATGAACGCTTTCAAGAAACGCTGTTCTAACTGTCCCCCTTTTTTCATATGGTAGTGTAGGGGGAGGGAAAACCGTGGCTAAGTTAAGACGAATCTTTGGTATTCTGTTTTTGTGTATGCTATCCTTTTTCATTGTGGATAACCCGATGACGACCCAATATTTATCTTCTTTGAAAACAGAATCGCTTTCTGCAGATGCCAAAGTTGAGCCATCTTTGTATAACCAAATTAAAGAAGCTGATCATAAATATTCCCGAAAAGCTCAAGATGCCGTGATTGATCGGGTTTGGAAGAAAATCCCCGGTTATAATGGGATAAAAGTGGATGTGAAACGTTCTTACGAAAGAATGAAAAAAGACGGAAAGTTTAATGAGGATAAACTTGTTTTTCATCAAACGAAACCCCAAGTTCATTTACATAATCTTCCTCCCGCTCCCATATACCGCGGTCATCCCGATAAGCCGATGGTTAGTTTTGCGGTGAACGTGGCGTGGGGAAATGAGTATTTGCCCAAAATCCTTTCTGTCTTAAAAAAGCATCATATTCATGCCACTTTTTTTCTGGAGGGGCGATGGGTAAAGAAAAATCCGGATTTAGCCAAAATGATTGTGGACGGTGGACATGAAGTGGGAAATCATTCCTTCACACATCCTGACATGAAAACCCTCTCGTCCGACCGAATCAGGGAAGAGATGATCAAAACGAATCAAGTGATAGAGGCGACGACAGGAAAAAACGTTTCGCTCTTTGCGCCTCCAAGCGGAAGCTATCGCGATGAAGTTGTCAAAATTGCGGACAGTCTAGGGATGGAAACAATCATGTGGACGGTTGATACCATTGATTGGAGAAATCCTGCCCCAGATGAATTGGTTAATAGGGTCATTTCCAATGTCGGACCGGGGTCGATTGTTCTCATGCATCCGACAAAAAGCACCGCAGCTTCTTTGGAACGATTAATCACAAAAATTCAAAAAAAGAATTTGAAGATCAACACGGTGTCGCAGTTATTAAACGAAGAACGCATTTTTCCAATAGAAGATGAGAAAAATGACTAATAATGGAAGCAGCAAGATAGGAGGATGCAATTTGATCAAAACTTATACTTGTCAGAATGGAGTAAGAATCGTATTAGAAACTATTCCTACGGTCCGCTCCGTTGCCATCGGAATATGGGTAGGAACCGGTTCGAGGGATGAATCCCCTGAAAACAATGGCATTTCCCACTTTTTAGAGCATATGTTTTTTAAAGGGACAGAATCCAAGAATGCAAAGGAAATTGCTGAGAGTTTTGATAGCATAGGCGGACAAGTCAATGCGTTCACATCGAAAGAATACACGTGCTATTATGCAAAAGTTCTTGATAATCATGCCTCATATGCATTAGAACTGTTAGCCGATATGTTTTTCCATTCCACATTTGAGGAAGAGGAATTAAAAAAAGAAAAAAATGTCGTTTTAGAAGAAATTAAAATGTATGAAGACACTCCTGACGATCTTGTACACGACTTGTTAAGCAAAGCAGCATACGGACGGCATCCTTTAGGATATCCTATCCTTGGAACGGAAGAGACTTTGGAGAGCTTTACTAGCCATAAATTAAAAGAATATATGCATCAAATGTATACTCCGGATCGTGTTGTGATCTCTATCGCAGGAAACGTCGATGAAACGTTTATAAAAGAAGTGGAAAAACGATTTGGCTCTTATGAAGGTGGAAAACGTGATCGGGGATCCATTCAACCCACATTCCATGCTGACCGGATTTCAAAAACAAAAGACACCGAACAAGCCCATTTATGTATCGGTTTCAAAGGATTGGAAGTTGGACATGAAGATAGTTATAATCTCATCATTTTAAACAATGTGCTGGGCGGCAGCATGTCTTCAAGACTGTTCCAAGAAGTCAGAGAGCAAAGAGGGCTTGCTTATTCCGTCTTTTCGTATCATTCATCCTACCGTGACAACGGGATGATCGCCATCTACGGCGGTACAGGGGCCGATCAGCTGGATCAACTTTCTGAAACGATTTTTCAAACGCTGGAACACTTAAAGCAACAGGGTATCACGGAGAAAGAGCTACATAACAGTAAAGAACAACTAAAGGGCAATTTAATGCTAGGGCTGGAAAGCACAAACAGTCGTATGAGCCGAAACGGCAAAAACGAATTATTGCTGAAAAGACATCGCACTTTGGATGAAATGATTCAATTAATCGATCAAGTGAATATTCAGTCCGTCAATGAAATGGCGCAAGAACTTTTTTCGAAACCATATGCCCTTTCGTTGATCAGCCCTGATGGGAAATTGCCGTCATCCCTTATATAATCATCTCCATTCCAGCGGTTGACCGCGGGTGGAAGACGCTGATTAAAAAGAAGAGCTGTAGCCACACAGAACCAGTTCTCTACGTTTATTTTAATGAAAAAGTTGATGCACTGGATCTTTAATTTTTAAAAAAGATTTTTGGATTTTCACATTGAATGGATTTTTTGATGCATAAAAAAGGAATCTGATCCCCTTATAGTAGATAAAATCTGCTATAAGGGGTTTTTGTTTGGCTAGAAATGAGTGGTTCACCTTTTGATCTTGTGCAAAGTATGAGTGAGTTTTAGACGAAAAAAGGCTGCCCATGTTCATCCAAATTAGATCAATAAAACATATGGATTGCAAGCTAAAATTTTTTTGAAAGGAACAAATATATAAATATATAAATTGAAATAAAGGTTTTCTCCCGTTCCACGGCGAATAAATACAAAGAGAAAATAGGGGAACGGAGAGAAAATATGATGCCAAATCACAAAGACGAGATCGAAAAGTTGTCCACTGCCATGAAAGAAGCAAAAAGTAAACGAGCATATGAACGCTACCAAGCGATTTATCTTCATTTGCAGGGATATACCAAAGGAGAAATCGCAACGATTATTGGTCGATCCAAGAAAACTATTTATAACTATATTCATGCCTACGCCCAGCGCGGTCTTGATGGACTGGAGATGAAATACTCACCTGGCGCCCCACGTCGATTGACCCCTGAGCAGGAAAAAGAGCTGGCTTTGATCATTGAACATCAGCTCCCCGTAGATGTGGGATTCGAAGCAAAATATAATTGGACGCTTGCGATAATCGCTGAACTCATTCAACAAAAGTGGGGGCCAACATACACGCTTCGCGGAACAAGTGACATTCTGCATCGGTTAGGGCTAAGCTATACGAAACCGACCTATACACTAGCCAATGCCGATGAAGAGAAACAAAAAGAATTCGTCGAAATCACCTTCCCTGAAGTAAAAAAAAACTGGTAGATGGGAACATCGCCCATGTCCTCTTTCAAGATGAGTCGATGATTCGTGATTACCAAGCGATTCAAAAAACATGGTTTGTCAAAGGAAAACAACGAATCATTCCGACGTTTGGAAAACATCAAGGGCTGAAGCTGATTGGCACGTTGAACTACGAAACAGGGGAAGTGTTTTGCATCGAAGAAGAATGCTATGACGCGGAAACATTTCTTCGATTTCTTCAACTTGTGTTAGAACGCTATCCCACAGGCAAAATAGTGATGATTTTAGATAACGCTCGAATTCACCATGCCAAACTCATTCAGCCATTTTTAAAAGAACACGAAGATCGGTTAGAGCTCGTCTTTTTGCCACCATACAGTCCGCAATTGAACTTGATTGAAGGGCTATGGAAATGGCTGAAATCAGACGTGATTTACAACGTGTTCTATTCGAGTGTGCAAGAAATTAGAAAGAATGTCCAAGCCTTTATTCAGCGAATCAACCAGAAACCAGAACAAACGATCGATCGTTTGTGTGTTCAGTTGTAAATCTTTAATTCAACTTATATAGGTTAAATTCAAAGAAATATCCTGTTTTTTATGTCAACTATTTATTTGATAGGTTGACAATCAAAAATGGAAAGATTATGCTATTTGGTAGAGACAGAAAGGGGAGAGGGTGTTGAAACCAAGAAATATAAAGGCGATTGATTTGACGATGATGGCGTTGTTTGCTGCATTGATGATGATCGGGGCAAATATTACTTCTTTTGCACCTTTTATGGTCATTAATGGGGTGCCCATTACGTTGCAGACGGTCTTTGCCGTTCTGGCTGGTGCGGTTCTCGGCAAACGACTAGGGGCTATCTCCATGACTGTTTATGCCCTTATCGGAATAATCGGTGTACCGGTTTTTGCCCAATTTAAAGGAGGTTTCGAAACGATTTTTAGCCCGACATTTGGGTTTATATTGTCTTTTATTTTGGCTGCGTACATAACAGGATGGATAATCGAAAAAAAGAAAACGCAGACTGCCTACGTAATAGCCTCATTAGCCGGTATGGCAGCCAATTATCTTTTCGGAACAAACTGGATGTATATGGCGATGAAATTATGGGCAGATGCCCCGCCGGCTTTTTCTTATAAAGCCGCTTGGCTGACGATGTTAGTCCCGCTTCCGAAAGATATCCTTTTATCTGTTTTTGCCGGATTTCTTGCTTATCGGTTAGAACGTACTGTACTTTCCAAAAGCAAATTGCGTAATCAAAATGTATAGAAAGAAGGGAAAAAATGTCTAGATGGATCGAACTAGCTGAAAGCGTTTTAAATGGTTATGAAATAAGCGATTTGGAAGCGATGAATATTTTGAATTGCCCCGATGCAGAATTGCTTGAACTGCTTCAGGGAGCCTATCGGATACGGCACCACTATTACGGCAACAAGGTAAAATTAAATATGATTTTAAATACAAAATCAGGACTCTGTCCAGAAAACTGCAGCTACTGCTCTCAATCCGTCATATCCACAGCACCGATTGAAAAATATCGGATGATGGATAAAGAAACGATTTTAAAAGGAGCAGAAAGGGCGCGGCAATTAAATGCCGGAACATTCTGCATCGTGGCGAGCGGAAGAGGACCTAGCAATAAAGAAGTGGAACACATTGCTGCCGCCGTGGAAGAAATTAAAGAGCGATATCAAATGAAAATATGTGCTTGCTTGGGGATATTGAAGCCGGAACAAGCCAAGCGGTTGAAAGAAGCGGGGGTAGACCGTTACAACCATAATATCAATACATCGGAGCGCCACTATGAAAACATCACGACAACGCATACGTACGAGGATCGCGTAGAAACCATTGAAACGGTGAAAGAAAGCGGAATTTCCCCTTGTTCGGGTGTCATAGTCGGAATGAAGGAAACGAAAGAAGATGTCATCCATATGGCCCGCAGTTTGCATATTTTAGATGCAGACTCGATACCGGTGAACTTTTTAAATCCGATAGAGGGAACGCCGCTCGAAGGAGTAAGGGAGTTGAACCCGCTCTATTGTTTAAAAGTTCTATGTTTATTCCGTTATATCAATCCGTCAAAGGAAATTCGCATCGCCGGCGGAAGAGAAGTGAACTTGCGCAGTTTGCAGCCATTTGGACTCTATCCGGCCAATTCGATTTTTATCGGAGACTATTTGACAACGGAAGGCCAGGAAACAACCGCAGACCATCAAATGATTGCCGATTTAGGTTTTGAAATCGAATTCGTGCAAGAAAAAGAACAAGTGATTTAAATAAAAATGCAATCACAAAGAAAGGCTGATTCAGCCGTCGTACAGGACGTCGCTTCCATGAAGCGGCGATTTTTTGTGTTTCGTTCATGGAGGATGGTTTGTCTTGCGCAGGATGGTTAGGACAGTGACAATAAAAGGATGAGACCGTACAATCATGAACGGGTACGGTTGTGGACATCCTATCGTGATAAAAAGCTTAAGGCGTTGATAAAATAAGGACTTTTTTTCATTTCAATCATTCTACGGAAAATTTGTTATGATTTACATATATTTCAAATTATGATATCATTTTGATATAAATTCCACTAGGAAGGGGAAGCGAAAATTGAAAGAGAAAAATGCATGGCACATGAACGGATTTATCGGAATTTTGTTAATTGTCGCTCTGTTGGCTGTGGCTTTTTTAGCCATGACTCGAGATCATTTTTTTCGTTCTATTTTGTTGGTGATCATTGCCATACTGATCGGGAGTGGTCTGACTATTGTACAACCTAACCAAGCCAATGTAGTCGTTTTTTTCGGGCGTTATGTAGGAACCATTCGAAAAAGCGGTATAGCTTTAACTGTTCCATTTACGAATAAGAAAAAAGTGTCTCTTCGCGTGCGAAATTTTAACAGCAAAAAACTGAAAGTAAATGATGTGGAAGGAAATCCGATTGAAATTGCTTCCGTTATCGTCTTTAAAGTCATTGATTCAGCGAAAGCAACTTTTGATGTAGATGATTATGAAGAATTCGTGGAAATCCAAAGCGAGGCTGCCATTCGCCACGTCGCAACAAAGTATCCTTATGATACGTTGGATGACCACCATATTACATTAAGAGGCAATGCGGATATTGTTTCCAAAGAATTGGCCGATGAATTGCAAGAACGGTTAAACGTTGCGGGAGTTCAAGTAATCGAAGCGAGGCTGACCCATTTGGCTTATTCGACAGAAATTGCGAGCGCCATGCTTCAGCGTCAACAGGCCGCCGCCGTTCTATCTGCCAGAAAAATGATTGTAGAAGGTGCTGTCAGCATGGCTCAAATGGCCGTCGAACAGCTTTCGAACGATGGAACGATTGAACTGGATGAGGAAAGAAAAGTGAACATGGTGAATAATTTAATGATTGCGATCATATCTGACCGCGGCGCTCAGCCGGTCATTAATACCGGCAGCTTGTACTAATGGTTGTGGATCAACATGGCCAACAAGAAACATTTTCCGTTGAGAATAGATCCTGAATTGTATGCAATCATTGAACGATGGGCGCAAGAAGAATTCCGTAGTGTGAATGCCCATATTGAATTTTTATTAAGAGAGGCTGCTCGGCGTGAAAAGAGATTGCCAAAGAGAAAAAAAGAGGATGAATAATTTTTTCAAACACTTGCTTTTGATTCATAAATGATAAGGGGATATGATGTTCGTTCAAGAACATATATCCTTTTTTTTTATAGACGTATACGGGGGGACGGATCGATGAAAGGGATTGGCTGAATTTTCTACCATTCTTTTAGACTAGGAAAAAAGGCAGCAGGGAAATCATTGTTTATTCCTATTAAAATATGTTAATATTCTAATATATTATAATTTTCTGAACAATTGAGGGGATGAGTTATGCACGTTCCGTTAGTACTGACAGATTTTTTAGATCGCGCTGCCGAATTATATGCAGACAAAATTGGAATGATTAACGATGATCGCTATATCACTTATCGACAATTAAAAGAAAGAGTGAATCAGTTGTCTCATGGGCTGTATTCACTGGGCATCCGCAAGGGAGACCGCGTGGCATATTTAGCGCCCAACACGTTGGAAATGTTTGAAGGTTTTTACGGAATTTTTCAGATCGGAGCCATTATGGTTCCTTTGAATATTCGTCTGAAACCGGAAGATTATTTGTTTATGCTAAATCACAGTGAATCGAAAGTACTGTTTGTCGACCAAGGTCTTTACCATTTGATCCAACCGGTGAAAGACCGTTTAGCGACTGTTGAACATATTATTGTTCATTATAAAGACAGCGACAATGAAGAATTCGATTATGACCGTTGGTTGAGCATGTTTCCAACTAACGAAATAGAACGACCCGAAATCCATGAAGAAGATGTATGTAGTTTATTGTATACGAGCGGGACGACCGGGAACCCAAAAGGGGTTATGTTGACGCATCGCAATAATTATCTTCATGCACTTTGGTCGATGCATCATTTGCGCGTTTCGGATCGAGACACGTTACTTCATGTACTGCCTATGTTCCACGTCAACGGCTGGGGATCCCCTTTTTATTTCACAGCTAATGGTGCGACTCAAGTAGCTTTGCGAAAAGTGGATGCAAAAACCATATTTGATTTAGTGCAAAAGCATCGTGTCACCATCATGGAAATGGCCCCAACAGTATTAAATTCCTTGCTTCAATATAATGAAAAGCATCATCCGATCATTGAACAAGATGTGCGTGTCGTCATTGCCGGATCAGCTCCTCCGCCTTCCTTTGTGAAAAGAGTAGAGAATGAATTGGGTTGGGAGTTTATCCAAGTTTACGGAATGACGGAAAGTACACCGCTGCATTTGGTTTCCACCGTTCGTTCCCATTTGAGCCATTTACCTTTGGAAGAGCAATGGCGTGTGAGAGCCAAAGCCGGTTATCCGATGATTGGTTGTCGTGTTAAGGTTGTTAATGAACATGGGGAGGAAGTAGCACGAAACGGAAAGGAAATAGGAGAACTGGTTATTCGAAGCAACGCCGTGATGAAAGGTTGTTGGAAAAATGAAGAAGCGACAATGGAGACGATCCGAAACGGTTGGCTTCATACCGGCGATATGGGGACGATTGATGAGTACGGGTATATCGACATTGTGGACAGAAAAAAAGATATTATCATTAGCGGCGGAGAAAATATTTCCTCTATTGAAGTCGAGGGCGTTCTCTACGAGCATCCGGCTGTATTAGAAGCTGCTGTCATCGCCGTACCGCATGAAAAGTGGGGAGAAACTCCGCATGCTTTTGTAGTCAAGAAACCGAACGAAACCGTAACAGAACAAGAATTAATCGAATTTTCCCGTTCAAAGTTAGCTCATTTTAAAGCGATTACAGGAGTAACGTTTGTGGAGGAACTGCCGAAAACGGCATCGGGAAAGATTCAAAAGGTGTTATTAAGAAAAAATTATTGGGAATCAAAAGGAATAACGGGACGATTGGTCAATTAATGAAATGGGCGGCAAGTTTTTTTTTGCCGTTTTTTCATACATTTGGTTCCTCTCATACCCTTCATAACGTTGTTTACGAATATTAGCCGCACCTTTTTCTCCTAAATCAGGTCTGATTTTCTTTTTTGATCTGTACATTATTCAATAAGGAGAGTCGAAAATGGCATCAGGAAAAAAACGGTGTACGTACAATGAATTTTCCTTTACAATAGAAAAAGGGAGCGTACTCTGCTCCCTTTTTCTATCGTTATGGAAATGAGACACGTTTCACAAAAAAAGAAATGAGCTTAAAAAGGAACATTCCTTTTTGGGAGATGAAAACAATGAAAAATCCAATTCTTGATACGTTGAGTCGACCTTTGCGAGATTTGCGTATAAGTGTGACTGACCGCTGTAATTTCCGCTGTCAATATTGTATGCCCGCCGAAATATTTGGCCCGGATTTTGCTTTTTTGCCGAAAGAGGAAGTCCTTTCGTTTGAGGAAATAGAAAGATTGGCAATCATCTTTAGCAAATTGGGGGTCAGAAAAATCCGAGTCACAGGCGGGGAACCGCTCATGAGAAAAGAACTCCCCTCCCTCATTCAGCGATTGTTGAAAATTCCCGGCATTCAAGATATTGGTCTTACAACAAATGGAGTGTATTTGCCTAAATACGCAAAAGAATTGAAAGAAGCTGGTTTAAAACGGGTGAATGTCAGCCTTGACGCTCTGAATGATGAAATTTTTATGAAAATGAACGGCCGAGGAGTCCGTTCCAAGGCAGTCATAAAGGGGATTGACGCTGCTCTTGCCCATGGCCTTAAGGTGAAAATAAACATGGTTGTACAAAGAGGTATGAATGAAGACGAGATTTTGCCGATGGCAGAATTTTGTCGGAAAAAAGGACTTTCTCTCCGTTTTATTGAATTTATGGATGTCGGAAATTCAAATGGATGGAAATTAGATCAAGTGGTAACCAAAAAAGAAATATACGAAAAATTAAAGAGCCGTTTTCAATTAGAGCCAGTGGAACCGGCGTATTTTGGCGAAGTGGCTAAACGGTATCGTTATCAAGGTGAACAAACGGAAGTCGGTTTTATCACCTCTGTTACAGAATCTTTTTGCTCAAGCTGCACAAGAGCCAGAATTTCGGCCGAAGGAAAACTGTATACTTGCCTGTTTGCAAGTGAAGGCTACGACTTGAGAGCTCTTCTGCGAAGCGGGGCGAAGGATGAAGAAATTGCACAAAAAGTAGCAGACATTTGGAACCACCGAGCAGATCGTTATTCAGATGAACGTTTGGCTAATACTCATCATCCCCGTAAAAAAATTGAAATGTCCTATATCGGTGGATAACCGTCCAATAAGAAAAAAAAACAAATGCGCGTATTGTCAAAAACGAACACGATAAATCAGAAAAAATCGAAGGAAATCTTCCATTCAAGGGCTGAAAGTTGATCAAAGCCTGACATATGGAAAAAAGGAGCAAAAGTGACCGGACGGAAGAGATGGGGAATCCATTTCTCCCATTGGTATTTGCTGAACTTCAAAACGACGCCAGGGAAAATATGGTATAATCTACAAAGAATGAAGGATAAAAGAGAAGAACATCATTCGAAAATTTGTTAATTTCCCTTTTATAAAATGGATCGGAACGAAAAAATCACTCGATCGCTCTATATATGGATGAATGGAACGAGTATGGGTCCAACCGGATCAAGAACGTTGACTGGAACTGGCTCAAAGTTGCAGGCGTCGAAGAATGATGGTGGTAAAGAGAAAGGATGAGGATCATGGTGGAACGGAGAAGCCCGATCAAAGTTGGTGAAGCCGTTCGGAGAGTCATGGAGTGGAAGCAGCTTGGAGAAATAGAATATGTGGATATTGATGCGTGCGATCGTCGCTTTTTAGGAAAACCGTTAGTAGCGGATCACGATGTACCGCCTTTTGACCGCTCTCCTTATGATGGGTTTGCCGTCCGCAGCGAAGATACTGCAGATGCGACTAGCGACAGCCCGGTTTTTCTTGAAGTAATCGATGAAATTGGCGCCGGGCAAGTAAGTCCTTTTCGAGTTGGGAAAATGGAGGCAATCCGCATTATGACAGGAGCGGCTATTCCGGAAGGGGCGGACTGTGTCGTCATGCTTGAATTGGTTCATGAGGAAAAACGGGATGGCAAAACATTTATTGCGATCAAACGGCCGTTCCAAAAACATGATAATATTTCCTTTAAAGGAGAAGATGCCAAGAAAGGTCAGCCTTTGATAGAAGAAGGAATTCAAATTAACCCTGGTGTAAAAGCGTTGCTTGCAACTTTCGGTTATGCCAAAGTTCCCGTTGTGAAACCTCCCGTTGTCGGTGTACTTGCTACGGGATCTGAGCTATTAAATGTAGATGAAGAATTGGTGCCGGGAAAAATCCGCAATTCCAATCTGTACATGATCGCTTCGCAAATTGAAAGAGCAGGGGGAAAAGTCAAAACATACGGGCAATGCGCCGATGATGTCGATTCGGTATTAAATGCTGTTAAAACTGCGTACAAAGAATGCGATATAGTCATTACGACGGGCGGAGTTTCTGTAGGAGATTTTGACTATTTGCCGGAAATTTATCGCCAAATGAAGGCTGAAGTGCTTTTTAATAAAATCGCTATGCGTCCTGGTAGTGTGACAACGGCCGCCGTTTTGAATGGCAAATTGCTGTTTGGATTGTCCGGAAATCCTTCTGCTTGCTATGTTGGATTTGAATTGTATGTTCGCCCCCTTATACGTTACTGGCTTCATTCTTCTAAACCATACTTGCGCCAAGGAAAAGCTTTTTTACAATCAGAATTCCCGAAAGCCAATCCTTTTTCCAGGTTTGTGCGCAGCAGAGTCTTTTATGGCGAGGACGGAAAGCTGCATGTAAAACCGGTGGGACTGGATAAATCAAACGTCGTAACGTCCTTGGCGTGGTCAGACTGCTTAATGGTTCTTCCGGGAGGAACAAGAGGGTTTGGAAGCGGAGATCTTGTAGATGTTCTCTTTCTCGAAGATAACACGGGGAGTGAGTCGTGGTGGGAAGAGAGCAAAAGATCTTCCAAATAGTAGGGTATCAAAATAGCGGGAAAACAACTTGGATCGAATATTTGCTTGAATATGCTTCTTTTCACGGAAAAACGGTGGGCGTAGTGAAACATCATGGACATGGTGGACGACCTGTCATCGGAGATAAAGGAAAAGATACAGAAAGGTATCGGAAAAAAGGCGCTTATGCTGTTACGGTAGAAGGCGGAAACACAGCCGTTGTCACGATCAACGGTTACTATGGCTTAGAAGACATATTGAAACTGTATCAATCGCTTCCACTTGATTTCATTTTGATAGAAGGCTATAAAAAAGCTTCGTTTCCTAAAGCGGTTATAATTCACCGAGAAGAGGACAAGAATTTATTGAAATTGGAAAATGTACAAGCCGTCATCACGCCTTTCCCGCATCAATTTAAACAAATTCCTGCTTTTCACGTTGAGGATAAAAAATCAATGGCAGAATGGCTATGGAACTATTTCTTGTTTTAGGCGGAAAAACACGAAAAAATCATTTCAGCATGAAAAATACAAGCAGCTCATAATAAGATTTCTCTGAGATGAACCGTCTTGTTAAATGGTAAATGACGAAAAGCCAAGTCTTTTCCATTGTCTGCTTTTTTGTCGGTGTCAAACTTCAAACAACAGATAAGGACTTTTGTCTTTTCTGACGTTCTAGTAAGCAATTGAGACTGGATGGGAAAGTTTTCAACAGTAAGCACTTCACTTGAAGAGAGCATATGAAAGCCGGAAAAAACACTCAGCGGGTTTTCCCGCTGAGTGTCTCTATTGAAGTCGGTTTTCAACTTCACGACAAACTTCATCGGCGCTTAAGCCGTCGGCGTTGATGACTGGTCCTTTTATGACCGTATTTTGAATGCCTAACATATCGGAGTCCAATCCGGTGACCACACAACAATCGCAGCCGCGGGCGTCAGACTCCTTCTTCAATTCCACCACTTGATATCCTCTTTCTTTTAAGGCTTCGGATACATTATGCAATGATTCTTCTACTCCGATTTTTGCCATTCCTAACACCTCCCTTCCTATCGTTTTCTAGGATGAAAGGATTTATACACAATATGGTGTCTGTTTTTTTCGAAAACGATGAAAGATGGATTTTTTTCTCCATTCATTGGACGAATGAGTTACAATAAAATTAATTGTTATTTGAATTTTCGGTAAAATGGAGGTGTGAGGGATGAAGCAGGGATTTATTTTTGTGTTGCAAATCGCTTTTTTATGGCTTATCAATGAGATTAGCTATAGTATCGTCGAGTTTTTTCATATCCCCATTCCGGGAAACGTGCTGGGAATGGTGATTTTATTTATACTGCTTCTAACTGGAATTGTGAAAATTCATTGGGTGGAGAGGGGAGCTGCTTTTCTAAATAAGCATTTAGCGTTTTTCTTCATTCCCATTTCAGTCGGTTTCATGAGCTATGGGAATTTTTTTGTCAAAAATGGATTTGCATTGATCATTATTTTACTGGGCAGCTCCATTATCGGTCTGTTGATTACGGGGTATACAAGTCAATGGTTTGGAAAAGAGAAAGAAGGGAATATGGATGAAGATCGCCATTACAGTGTTTAGTATTGTCGTGACGATAGCGGCTTATTGGATTTCTCGCATTTTGACCCGGAAATACCCATCCCCCTTGACCACACCTGTTTTTTTGAGTACAGTACTCATCATCATCGTGCTTACGGTATGTAGAATGGATTACAAAGACTATGGGACGGCAAAGGATATTATGACTTATCTGCTTGGACCAGCGACAGTGGCGCTTGCTGTTCCGCTTTATCATAATAAAGATTTGCTGTTAAAAAAATGGATGCCTGCACTTGCCGGACTCGTCTTGGGTACCTTTTCAACCATCATTTCTGCTGTTTTGCTTGCCAAACTATTTGATTTTTCGGGAACCATTGCAGCCTCAGTAGCGACGAAATCGGTTACAACGCCGGTTGCCATAGAAGAAGCGAAGATTATAGGGGGAGATCCTGCGCTATCGGCGATTTTTGTCATGGTCGCCGGCATCTTCGGAGCGATGTTCGGGCCGTGGCTATTGAATGTGACGAGGATATCAGATCCGTTTTCCAGAGGACTGTCCATTGGTACGGTTTCTCACGGTATCGGCACAGCGCAAATACTGTCAGAAGGGTCGTTGCCGGGAGGAGTATCCGGGGCTGCCATGGGGTTTGCGTCCATTTTGACATCAGCCGTTCTTCCGTGGTTGTTTCCCCTCTTGTTCTGACGGACAAACAAGATTTAAGTCACGGACGTGGATTTCCATCCTAAAAAAGCAGCTGGTATGATGCATAAAAAGCGGCTGTCAAGGTAAAGTAAGACAGAGGTGATGGAAATTGAGCAAACGAGTAAAAAAAGATCCTTCCACTATTGGTTTAGGCTCTTCTCAAACGGAGGGGCAAGGAACAACGGAACGAGAAACAGCCGGCGGTGTGAGCCGCTCATCAGCAGAGAAAAAACAGAAAAAGTATTGATTTTTGTTGGTTTCCTCTGGTTTCCATTGGTCATCCTGACTTGGCCCGGAGGAAACTGATTTTTTTATTGAGCGTAAATGTTTGTGAATAACGGATGGACCAAAATAGGATTTTCCTATTTTTTATGTCGAATAAAATTTTCAGAATTTTATAAAATATTATTGTCAGGAATACTCTAATTGATATAACATACCATTAACGGCACATACCGACCGGTTAGTTAATAAAGGAGGCCAAACTTCTATGGATTTTTCGTTTTCCGAAAAAGTGATCAATCTTCAAAAGCGGTTGACAGCCTTTATGGAAGAATACATTTATCCGAATGAAAAAACATTCGAGGAACAGTTGAACGATCAAGAAACTCGCTGGTCCATTCCACCCATTTTAGAAGAGCTGAAGCAGAAGGCAAAGAAAGAAGGATTATGGAATTTGTTTTTGCCTGACAGCGAATATGGCGCCGGATTGACCAATTTGGAATATGCCCCGCTCTGCGAAATTATGGGAAGAAGCATGATCGCTCCGGAAATATTTAACTGCAATGCACCTGATACCGGGAATATGGAAGTTCTCGTCCGTTATGGAAGCGAGCAGCAAAAAGAAAAGTGGCTGAAACCTCTTCTGAACGGCGACATTCGTTCTTGTTTTTCGATGACGGAACCGGATGTTGCGAGCAGCGACGCCACCAATATTTCGGCCAGCATCGTGCGGGATGGAGACGAATATGTGATAAACGGTTTGAAATGGTGGTCTTCCGGAGCAGGGGATCCGCGTTGCAAATTTACCATCGTCATGGGCAAATCGAACCCCGATGCTCCAAAACACGAACAGCAATCCATGATTATCGTTCCTCTTGATACAAAGGGTGTGGAGATTAAACGCATGCTCCCCGTTTTTGGATATGATCACGCTCCACATGGGCATGCGGAAATTCTTTTTCACGACGTGAGGGTACCGGCGAAAAATATCATTTGGGAAGAAGGCAAAGGATTCGCCATCACCCAAGGTAGGTTGGGACCTGGACGAATTCATCATTGCATGAGAATTATTGGCGCTGCAGAAAGAGCGCTGGACGAAATGTGTAAGCGCGTACAAGAAAGGGAGGTTTTTGGCGAATCTTTATCGAAGAAAGGAGTGATCCAAGATTGGATTGCTCAATCGCGGATCGAAATTGAACAGGCAAGGCTGTTGACTTTAAAAGCGGCCTATATGATGGATACGGTCGGCAATAAAGCGGCCAAAAAAGAGATTGCGATGATTAAAGTGATTGCTCCGAATATGGCCTTAAAAGTAATAGACCGCGCCATACAAGCATTCGGTGCGAAAGGCGTCAGCAATGATACGACTCTTGCCGCTCATTGGGCCAATATAAGAACACTAAGACTAGCTGATGGTCCGGATGAAGTTCATAAACAGCAAATTGCGAAGCTGGAATTGCGTGAGCATTCACCGGAAAGGGAGAGATTTCAATGGCAACAGTAAAGGAACTGTTTGACTTAACCGGAAAAACGGCGATTATCACTGGAGGAGGGCGAGGATTAGGAGAGCAGATCGCAGAAGCGTACGCTGAATCAGGAGTGAACGTTGTCCTTTGTTCGCGTAAAGTAGAGAATTGTCAAGAAACAGCTGAACGTTTACAGTCCGTGTACGGGATAAAAACGCTAGCTCTGGAATGCGATGTCACAAAACCGGAGGATGTTCAGACGGTAGTGGATCAAACGATTCGCAAGTTGGGACGCATTGATATTTTAGTGAATAACAGCGGGGTTTCATGGGGGGCGCCAGCGGCGGAAATGCCGATTGATGCTTGGAAAAAAGTAATCAATGTGAATGTTACCGGCACGTTTTTAATGTCGCAAGCGGTTGGGAAAAAAATGATAGAGCAGCAGTCGGGAAAGATTATAAATATGGCTTCGATTGCAGGCTTGGGCGGAACCGATCCCGATTACTTGGATGCCATCGGCTATAATACCAGCAAAGGTGCCATCATTACTTTTACAAAAGATTTGGCAGTGAAATGGGGGCCGTATCATATTCATGTGAATGCGATTGCGCCGGGGTTCTTTCCGACGAAAATGTCGAATGTCGTTATTGAGAAAGGGAAAGATTATTGGCTGTCACATACGCCGTTAAGAAGATTCGGTAGTGACGATGATTTAAAGGGAGCGGCCGTTTTTTTGGCCTCAAAAGCTTCGGATTATATAACCGGGGATGTCCTCTTTGTGGATGGTGGGTCGCACGCTCTTTAACTGAACATTTCCGGATTGACTGTATCACAAAGGGATGTTCTTATGAAGGATGCGTCCCCGATGTCTGCAGGGGGAAACGTTTAAAACCATCGTATTAAATAAGGGGCAGCAAGCGAAAAAGAATGGATCGAATACGGCAAATAGCATCGAAATCTTTAAAAAATATCCAAAATTATTGAATTTGGAAATGAATGGCCCAAAACCAATATAGGGAAAATTTTGAGAAGAGCCAGCCGAGAAGAGTCAATGAAAAAACAATGAAGACTTGTATTGATGCTCTCGTTCTTATAGTATAATCACAAAAAACTGATAACGGTGAGGATTGTACAATGAAAGAAACAATCATGGACAAGAGCATCGAGCTATTTGCTGAAAAAGGCTTTAAAGAAACCTCTATACAGGACATCATGGATGAACTGCATGTAACGAAAGGAACCTTTTATTATTATTTCAAAAGCAAAGAAGAATTGCTAAAGGATATCCATTTGCAATATATCGAACGTCTTTTAGAGAATCAGAAAAAAATCATCTCGGATCCAAGCAAAACGTGTCAAGAAAAATTATTTGCGATCATTTATAAATTAATTCAAGATATCGAAAAAGAAGGACAGCGAGCAAAAGTATTCATAAGGGAAATCAATCATTTAAGCGATCAATATCTTGATATCGTTCTGCCGAAAAGAGATCAATTTCGAGAAAATGTTCAATTATTGATTGAAGAGGGAATCAAAAACGGAGAATTCCGCACAGACTTGCCGCCTGATATTGTTTCATTCGGCATTTTAGGCATTGCCAATTGGAGCTATTTTTGGTTTAAGCCAACAGGAAAAGTGAGCGACAAGCGTGTGGCCGAAATTTTTTATGAAATGCTTATTCACGGCATCCAGCAAAATAACTGAAAGGTGGGTAATGTGTCAAGCGTTAGAACTATCGGGACCTGTGAAGAAAATAGCAGTGAGAGTCAGGATAAAAAAAGCATCCAGCGTCAATGTCGGCTGCATTCGACGGTTTTGAGACCGTTAAGCCAAAAGCCATCAAAGAAGATGTTCAAACGATCATAGAAAAAGGGTAGCATTTTATCTCGTCGATAAAGGAGGAAATCCATTGCATTCAACTGAAATCCGTGTCCGTTTTTGTGAAACGGATGCTTTTGGGCATGTGAATAATACTAGTTATTTTGCTTATTTAGAGGAAGCGCGTCTCGATTTTTTGGAAGAAACGAATATGGATCATTGTTTTATATTGGCTTCCACACGCTGTGATTTTGTTGCTCAAGCCTATTATAATCAAAGGCTTGTTGTCACGACATCGATCAAAAAAATCGGAACGAAAAGTTTTACATTGGGTCACGAAATTATAGACAAACATACTGGCAAAACTGTCGCTTGTGCCGAAGCCGTGATCGTCTATTTTAACTTTGATACCCAAGAAAGCGAACCTTTGCCGACAGAACTGAGAAATTATTTACATCAACACTTGGAAGAAACGGAATTTCTGAAAAGGAAGTGATACCGATTGTCCCATATCATACCTGTCCGAAAAGGAGAGGAAATAAATAAAGAAAAATTGGAAGCGTATTTACGCAAGAATTTTAAGGATTTACCGGATTCGCCGTTAGAGATCCGGCAATTCGGTACGGGAGCCTCCAACCTCACATATGCATTAAACATAGGAAATTGGGAGGCGGTATTAAGGCGTGCGCCTATGGGGCCTGTTGCTCCGAAAGCTCATGATATGAAACGGGAGCATCAATTTCTGTCAGTATTAGCGGAACATTTCCCTTTGGCGCCGCGGCCATTTCTATTTTGCGAAGATGATTCTATTGTGGGAAAGCCATTTATTTTGATGGAAAAAAAAGAAGGGATTTTGATCGATACCGATTTTCCGGAAGAGATTGAACCAACGCCGGCATTAGGGAAGCGCATTTCTGAGATGATGGTCGATATGCTTGTGAATCTTCACTCTGTTCCATATAAAGGAACAATACTAGAGAAAATGACGAAGCCGGAAGGATTTTTACAACGGCAAGTGCATGGCTGGATCGCTCGTTTTGAACGAGTGAAAACGGAAGATCTTCCCGAGTTGGAACGGTTGAAAACATGGCTTGTCCACCATATTCCAACTTCACCTGAACCGGCCATTATCCATTATGATTACAAGCTGAACAATGCTCTATTTTCTGAAGATTTGTCGAAGATGACAGGGTTGCTTGACTGGGAAATGGCAACAGTAGGAGATCCATTGGCTGATTTGGGAGCAGCTATGGGCTATTGGCAGGAACCAGATGATCCGCCCGAGTTGAAAGCAGGATTTGGGAATCCCTCTGTCACAACGTTGGCTGGATTTTACACAAGAAAGGAATTTGTGAAAAGCTACAGCAGGAAAAGCGGAAGGGACGTGGAACATTTTCCATTTTATTTATCGTTCGGATATTTTAAATTAGCTGGTATTTGCCAGCAGATTTATTATCGTTACAAAAACGGCCAGACAAATGATCATCGCTTTGCCCGCTACGGAGAATTTGCCAAATCATTAGTTCGATATTCCTGGCTGACGGCTTTTCATAGTGAAAGAGGTGAGCTATGACAAGGAAGATCCACGTAGTATTGAAAAAAGAAGATTTAGTGATGGAAAGATTGGCAGGAAAAATCGCCGTTGTATTTGATATTATACTGGCCACATCCACCATTACGGCTGCGCTGGAACAAGGGGCCGAAGCCGTGATTCCTGTATACGACAGGGAAGAAGCAGTCGAAGTATCCTCTGCATTTCCGTCATCGTCTGCTGTGCTTGCCGGAGAATATAACGGGAAATCAATGGAAGGGTTTCTGGATCCTTATCCAAAAGAGCTGGGAAAAAGGATTAAAGAAAAAACGCTCATTTTATCGACGACAAATGGTACAGTGGCACTGAAGAAAGCGGAGTCAGCCAAAAAATTATACGCAGCCAGCCTATTAAATACAGAAGCTGTCGCAGCCGACATTGTGAAACATTATCAAAATGAAACCATCCTCCTTATTTGCGGAGGGTCGCGCGGCAGCTTCAGTATGGAAGATTTTTATGGGGCCGGCTACATGGTCGACTGCTTGCTTTCGCTTCATTCTTTTCAGTTGACGGATGCTGCAAAAACGGCGCAATTGTTTTATCGATCCCAAAAGGATCATCCTTATGAACTTTTGCGCTTAACAAGAATCGGAAAAATACTTTCGCGCTATTCGTATGATGATGAATTGGACTTTATTTCCCAAAAAAGTGCCTTTACTGTCGTTCCGCGCTGGAAAGACGGAAAGTTAATCCATGTGGAAAATGAGCAGGATGGTCAACCTCATTTTTAAGGGAAGTCTGAATCCAATCAGATATACAATATGAGTGGGTATATACTCATTACAAAAAGGAGAAGCGTCCAACAATCTATTTAGAAAGCGTTTACTTTTGTTCTGTGATTCCAGCGGAACAGTTGTTCAAATACACGGATCAACGTCGCCACTAATTTATTAGTAGATTCGGTAAGTTGATCAAAAAAATGGGAAAAGGAGATGGAAAAGAATGAGTGATGTATTAGTGGAGAAGCAAGGAAAAATTTTGATTTTGACGTTAAATCGTCCGGAAAGTTTAAACGCTTTTAGCGAGGATATGCTCATTGGTTTGAGAGAACAACTGCAACAAGCGGGTGAGGATGATTCAGTGAAGGCGATCGTCATAAGAGGTTCAGGCAGAGCTTTCTCTGCGGGGGGTGATGTGAAAAGCATGGCCAGCCGAACTGACATCACATCCTTGTATGAGCATGTAGGCCATCTCAATCAATGTATCTTGACGATGCAAGAAGTGGAAAAACCGATTGTGGCAGCCGTTCATGGATATGCGGCAGGAGCGGGATTTAATTTGGCTCTAGCTTGCGATTTTATTCTTGCATCGGATGAAAGTAAATTTATCTTAAGTTTTGCTCAAGTAGGGCTTATTTCCGATGGCGGAGGCCTCCATTTTTTACCTAAAATTTTAGGTCCCCATAAAGTGAAAGAATTGTTCTTCTTAGCAGAGCCTATCACAGCAAAAGAAGCGCTTGCGTTAGGAATCATCAACCGCGTGGTGCCTATCGAAGAGCTGCAGGATGAAGTCATCATTTTTGCCGCCCGCTTATCGCAAGGACCTCTTAAAGCGTATGGAAAAATGAAAAAGTTGATCAATGAGTCTTATCAGCTGACTTTAGAACAAGTGCTTGAAAGAGAAAGGCTCACACAGATGCTGATGGCGGAAACAGAGGACCATAAAGAAGGTATTAACGCTTTTAATGAAAAAAGAACACCGATTTTTCGAGGAAAATAAACGGCTGCACTGAAATACACGATGAAGCTCGACTATGGATCATGATAGAAAGAACGATAAAGATTGTTTCTGATTATGAATAACGTTCAGATGCCTGTGGTAAAGACCGTATAACAAGTTGACACACGAAAACTGGAATATTAGAAATCTCCCTTTTAGACTCCCGGCTGTTTTGATAAAAGGAAAATATTATGAATTCATGAGGTGAGGAGAAAAATGAAAAATACTGCCCATTTTTCATTCTGGCCAACAAGAGTCCCCAAAACGCTAACGGTTCCAAAAACCAATATTTTCGATAATTTAGTTGTTTCCGCCAAACGATTTCCTCAAAAAAATGCCATTTATTATTATGGCGCCACGTATTCTTATCAACAAATTTTGGAAGAAGCAGAGAGAATCGCGGGTTTTTTGGAAAAAAGGCTGCACGTCCAAAAAGGGGACCGTGTCATGCTGTATATGCAAAACTCGCCTCAATTTATCATTTCTTATTATGCCATATCCAGGATTAATGCGATTGTCGTTCCGATCAATCCGATGAATACAACCGAAGAACTTAGATTTTATATTCAAGACGCCCAGATCAAAACCGGCATCGTTTCACAAGAAATTTATGATTATGTTGCCCCGCTTTTGGAACAAACTCCTCTAGAACAGTTAGTGATCGCTTGTTATCTTGATTATTTGCCTGAAGAAGTGGATGATCCAATTCCTCCGGTAGTGGCAGAAAGTCGCCGTCTGTTCTCAAAACAAAATCATTATTTATGGAAAGATGTGTTAGAAGCTGGAGAAAAACCGGAGTGTACGCTGGGAGATGCGGACGATCTTGCCGTCATGCCGTACACATCCGGTACAACGGGTTTGCCAAAAGGATGCTTGCATAAACATAGCAGTGTCCAGGCAAACACGATAGGTGGAGCATATTGGGATATTTTAACGTCCAATTCAGTTTGTTTCACAACATTGCCGATGTTCCATGTGACCGGAATGATTCACAGCATGCATATGCCTATTTTTGCAGGAGCGGAAATGATCGTATTAACGCGCTGGGACCGCGAATATGCCAGAAAAATCATAAAAAAGAAACAGATTTCTCATTGGGTGGTCATCAGTACCATGCTTATTGATTTTCTTGCCAATCCCTTGCTGAAAAAAGAAGATGTCGCCTCGCTGGAATTAATTGCGGGGGGAGGAGCTTCGCTGCCAGCGGCCGTTGGGGAGAAGCTGTACAAATTAACGGGCCTTCGCTATGTAGAAGGATATGGATTATCCGAAACGATTTCTCATACACATTTCAATCCGCCGGATCGCCCAAAATTGCAATGTTTAGGGGTTCCATCGTTCGATGTTGATGCTAGAATCATAAACCCACAAACTTTAGAAGAATTGGACGACGGTAAAGAAGGAGAAATTGTGGTACACGGTCCTCAAGTATTTGTCGGATATTATAACCGCAAAGAGGATAACGAAAAGGCTTTCCTTGAAATAGATGGGAAAAAATTCTTCCGGACTGGCGATATTGGGGTTCGCGATGAAGAAGGATATTATTTCATTGTGGACCGTTTAAAAAGAATGATCAATGCTTCGGGATTTAAAGTTTGGCCGACTGAAGTCGAAACCTGAATCCGTGATGAATTGAAATCGACTTTGATTTTGTTGTAATTTTGATGGATTGATAATCCATAAAACCCTTTTTATGCTTATGACCTATGTCATCTCTATTTCCGAAAATGGAACAAATCTCTTTTTTAGGTATACGAACCAAAAAAATAGACAAAAAAGCACAGGGAGTGACGTTGGACATTAGTGCCCGAACATTCGTTCGTTATCTTGCCTCTCTCCATTTCTGATAGACGTTCAGTAGGGGCTCGCTATAGCCACTCCTTCGCGTCAGTTTCATCCAGGTCTGTCGTGATCGACGGACGAGTCGCCCTGCCATCGTGATCACCGTCTGAATAATCGTCTTGATGCGGCGGCGTTTCACTTTGTGGTGCAACGGATGTCTCGGATCGCTTAATAGATCTTGTCCAATCAGACGAAGAAGATTGTAAACGAAGGCTCCCATGACCAACACGAGCGCATTCGTTTTCATCTTCCCAGATGGAAGCCGCTCTAAATCTAAGTCGCTCTTCAGTTCGCTATGAAACTGTTCGCATGTCGCATGGTCATGATACAACGCGAGCACATCGCTCATTCGAACATGCTCGTATCCTTTGAGCCGCACCCAATAGCTTTCCACTTCATAATCAGGAACGAGCATCAGCTGTCCATTGCGTTCCATCGTCCGTTCCGTCACTTGGGTGACTTGAACGTACGTATACGTGTTTCCATCGATCGCTGCCTTCTGTGGAAGGCATAGCTCATAGGTTTGTACTCCTTCGCTTTGTCCATCATCGACACGTTTGCCCTTTTGCGAAGCGATCTGGAACCAAAGCGCTTTCGATTCTCGGCGTAAGTTTCGCTTGATGACAAAGTCCACGTCTTCCTTTAGGCATACGTGCACATTCGCTTCTGCATCGTTTCCTGCATCCATGCGAACAAGCAGACGAGATGAAGTCAGTTGACGAGCTCGACGGATAGCGGTGACTAAAAACGAGGGCATGTTGTCTTGCACATGTTGTTTCCCTGGACGCAACTCGGCATGAACGAGATACCCTTCCTTCCCTGCATACGCAAACAACGGTGTAAAACCGTCAAATCCTTTATACGTTCGACTGACTCCTTCTTTTTTCGTATCGGAGTTGTCAAATGGGGAACCATCTATATCAAGGGGAAGCCATGTCGTCTTTCCTTTGGTCCAACAAGGGGACAAAGTGGCATGTCGTTGAATCAACAGACGTATGGACTCCTCCCAAAGAATCGTTTCGGTCATCGGAAGACAAGCGAGCTGATCGAGTCGTTGTCGCAAGGTTGGAGAGGAAGGCACGTGCTGAATCCCCATCGATGCCGAAAAGATATCGTCCTGACGATACGCTTCGATATGATCGAAATCCGTTTTTCCTGTGGCAAGCAAGCCAATCATCGAGCGAATGACATCGCTATGGGAAATGTGCACTTCTCGACGAACCGTTGGAAGCCGAAGTGCGTTTACCCGTTTATCCAGTTTCGTTCGATGGAGTAAGTAGCCAACGAGAGCAAGCCCAGCACTTGGGGTAATCGCTTCATCTGTCAATACAAACCGAATCGGGAAATCTTTCATCACATCACCTACTTGATGAAGAATCGTCAACGTCGTTTTTCCTTATCGTATCAACGGTTTGCGACCATTGTAAAGATGTTTTGTCACGGATTCAGGTCGAAAGTTATCTTTACAAACATCCAGCCGTGCAGCAAGCTTGTGTGGTCGGAATTCCAGATCCAAAAAGAGGTGAAAATGTAAAAGCTTTCATCATTTTGAATGAAGACTACAAAGGAAAAATTACGGAAGAAGAATTGATTCGTTGGTCTAAAGAACACATGGCAGCTTATAAATATCCAAGATTTATTGAATTCCGCGATTCCTTGCCCACTACGTCCAGTGGAAAGCTTTTGTGGAGAAAACTCGCGGAAGAAGAGAAGAAAAAATTTGAAATGAATAAATAATTCCTGAAAAAGGTCAAAAAGACCGTGCGTTTCAACATTTGCACGGTCTTTTTCTGTAATCGGATATTTTTTGGACCGAAAACCGATCACGTTTGTGAAAGATTCATTTCGATTGTACTTTTACTGGTGAGAAAGGGGAAGGTTTGATTTTGTTCAAAGTAAAAAAGCGAAACACGGAATTCTCATAAGCATTTGGCCGTTTTTGAAGGAAGAAGAATTCATAAATCGGGGGAAGGTGAAACTTTCAGAATGAACCATCTTCAAAAAAAGTAAAAATCGAATTTATCACAGCAAAGAAAAATAAGGCAAGGCAAAAGAGCCAGATTCCTCCCAGCTTCTCTAAATTCAAGCGATTCGCTGAATTTAGAGGAAAATCAATAGAGGATCCAGCTCTTGTAAGCCCTTACTATTTTACCGCTATTAGTTCAGAGAGATCCACACGCTTTTTACTTCCGTATAGTTTTGCAAAGCGTAGGAGCCCATTTCCCGGCCGATACCGGACTGTTTGTATCCACCGAAAGGACTTGCGGCGTCAAATATGTTGTAACAGTTGACCCAAACGGTTCCGGCGCGGAGATTATTGGCGATGTAATGTGCTTTTTTCACATCTTGTGTCCAAACTCCAGCTGCCAATCCATAAATGGAATCATTTGCACGATTGATTAAGTCGTCTAAATCTTCATATGGAAGGGCAGAAATGACCGGACCAAAAATTTCTTCTTTTGCAATCGTCATATCGTCTTCCACATTAGCGAAAATGGTAGGAGTGACGAAATAACCTTCCTCAAACGGTTTCTTTCCTCCGGTGACTAATTCAGCGCCTTCTTCCAATCCTTTTTCAATATATCCAAGAACGCGATTTTGCTGCTCATCGGATACAAGCGGACCCATTTCTGTATCAGAATGAAGTCCGAAACCTTGCTTAATGTTTTTCGCATAATCCGCCATATCGGAAACGATATTATCATATTGCTTTTTCGGTACAAAGACGCGTGAGCCGGCACAGCATACTTGACCTTGATTGAACATAACCCCGTTTAAAGCTCCCGGGATGGCTTTTGAAAAATCTGCGTCCGGAAGGATGATGTTCGGTGATTTCCCACCCAATTCAAGCGTGATCCGTTTGATCGAATTGGATGCTCGCTTCATAATTAATTTTCCGACTTCTGTTGAACCTGTAAAGGCAATTTTATCGACAAGAGGATGGTCTACAAGCGGTTGCCCGGCTGTTTCACCAAATCCTGGTACGACGTTCACTACTCCTTTAGGAAAACCGGCTTCATCGATCAGCTCAGCTAAATACAAAGCGGATAAAGGCGTTTGTTCTGCTGGTTTTAATACGACGGTGCAGCCGGTAGCAAGTGCGGCCCCTAATTTCCACAACGCCATTAAAAGCGGGAAGTTCCAAGGAATAATTTGGCCGACTACTCCAACCGGTTCATGGCGGGTGTAGTTAAAGAACGGACCGTTCACTGGGATGGTTTGGCCCACGATCTTTGTTGTCCAACCGGCATAGTAGCGTAAATGTTCAATGGCCAGCGGAACATCGGCATTCAAAGTTTCCCTGATCGGCTTACCATTATCGAGGGTTTCTAATTGAGCCAGTTCTTCTTTATTTTCTTCCATTAAATCTGCGAGTTTGTACATTAATCGGCTTCTTTCCGCGGGGGTTAGTTTAGACCACGGACCATTGTCAAATGCTTCTCTTGCTGCTTTTACAGCACGGTCAATGTCTTCTTCCTGCGCTTCATAAACGGTAGCCAACACTTCACCCGTCGCAGGGTTAGGAGTATCAAAAGTTTTTTCAGAGGCGCTTTTTACAAATTCTCCGTTAATGTACAATTTTTTGACACCAGACAAAAATTGTTCAACTTTTTCCTTTAATGGAGTTGCAACTGAGCTCATCGAATTCCTCCTTACATTTTAGTTTGGGAGTTACCACTATCAATCTAACATGAAAATAAAAGACTTTCAATTATTAATATTAAAAATATTCAGTTATTTTTCGACAACAATCTTTTTTTCGTCGTAATTTATAAATATCTTGGCATGATAGAGGGCATTGAATCGAATTTTATATTGAAACTCTTCTTTAGAGCAGCGTTTTTAGAGGAATGAATATGTCAAACAAAAGGAGCGAAACAGAGACGATAAAAGGATCTTCAAAAGTAAAATTACCTCAAATAACCTGAATTTTGTGTATAATAGAAAATAATGACATTTTTCTTCGTTACTAAGGGGTTTAATTTTATGGTGAACAAAAAAAACATTTCATATATTGTGAATAAATTCCAATCGTTGATCAAAGATTCCAGACATTTGATCATGTGTATTTCTTCCAGCGGCAGATTGACGTACGTATCACCGGCTTCAGCTCTCATCCTTGGCTATGAAGCTTACGAATTGCTGGGGACGTTGATCTATTCCTACATCCATCCGGAAGATCGATATAAGTTGGAACATTCCGATCATGGCTGGGATAAGGTTGAATACCGTGCACGAAGAAAGTGCGGTGATTATGTTTGGCTTGAAACGAGCTGCATTGCCATGACAAATGAAATGGAATATTTTTGTATCTCTCATGATGTGTCTGAACGAAAAGTCTTTGAAGAACAAATTCAAGAAGAAAAAGAAAAGTACCTCCTTTTGTTGGAAAATACGGTCGATACAATAGGAATCGTCACGGATGAAGGCTTTTTTGTCGATATTAACCAAGCCGGCAAACAACTACTCGGTTCAGCAAGAAAGGAGGAAATTATTGGCCGTTCCCTTTTCGACTATCTTCTTGAGGAATATATCCCGCTTGTTAAAACATATCTTCAACATCCTCATCAGGAAGATTCGCTGGAAGTTTGCATTAGAAGAGTGGATCAAATTGTTAAATGCGTAGAATTCAAATTAATACCCCTGTTTTACAAAAATCGGCATACATATCAAATCATTTTAAAAGATATTACCAACAAAAAAGAAACGGAAAAAATGCTTCAGAAAGCTGAAAAGCTGACTATTGTCGGACAGTTGGCCGCGGGTATCGCCCATGAAATACGAAATCCGTTAACGGCGATCAAAGGGTTTACCCAATTATTAAGCAACATGGGCCATCGGGATTATACGGATGTGATTTTGACAGAACTCGACCGTATTGATAAAATTGTCAGCGATTTGCTTGTGCTGGCCAAACCGCAGATTTCCCACCTTGAAGAAATCAATTTAGTCGAGCTAATTGATCGTGTTGTCACGCTCCTAAGGACTCAAGCTATTATGTATAATATTGATATTATTTCTGATATTCGCTTAAAGGATTGTCCTGTGATTGAAGCGGAAGCAGATCAAATTAAACAAGTGTTAATTAATCTTATTAAAAATGCGATTGAAGCGATGCCGGAAGGCGGGACCGTCACGATTGAAGCCGAAATGGATCATTCCGAAGATCATGTGGTGATACGTGTGATCGACGAAGGAATTGGAATTCCAAGAGAGCTGATTTCAAGATTGGGAGAACCGTTTTTTAGCACAAAAGAAAAAGGAACGGGTCTTGGATTAATGATATGCCAGAGAATCATAAAAAATCATAAAGGGTCTTTGGAAATTGATAGTGAAGTAAATAAAGGCACTACTTTTACGATTCGATTGCCTAGAAAAATCAGCAAAAAAAACGATAGGCAGAAGATAAATCTGGATGGAACAATATAAAAGCGCCGATCGCGTTTAAAAACGTCCGCCTTCTTAATCTTCTAAACGGAGAGAAACGAAATGGTTTTCCGAATGTTAATTGTTGTTGCGTTTCACTCCAAGGATAAAGATCTTTTATGTGCTTTGCTGAACGGTTCGGGATCTTCGAAATTCGGTTTTAGAAAAAGTCGCACGAATGAAAAATAGAATCTCTCCTTCTTATATTTCGTTGATGATCGTAAAAAACGAAAAGATGATAGGGCTTTATCGCTTTCTTTTTTATTTTTTGGCGAATAATTGAGGGAGAAAATACAAGTTTAATATAAGACTCGAGAGACTCGAGAACCCCCTGTTCCAGAGGACGGAACGACTAAAAAGTCGCATTAAAATAAAAACTAGAATAGTATAAAGAAAGCAGAAGCAGAAAAAGAAAGAGAGCTGGTCAAGAATGAATTTTGCGAGAACAAAGGAAGAACAAGATCGTTTGGAACAAATTGGGGAATTGGCTGTCCGTTTTTCAGAAAGGGCGGGTAAAATAGACGAAGCGGGAGATTTTCCATATGAGAATATGGAAGATTTAAAGAAGGCTGGCTATACGACGTGGACTTTAGACAAAGAATTTGGCGGAAAAGGAATTTCTTTATATGAATTTCTTCTTTATCAAGAAAAAATTGCCGAAGGAGACGGCTCTACGGCTTTGGCAATCGGCTGGCACATGGGCACCATGATGGATTTATCTACAAGGCGTCCATGGAATCAAAATGTTTGGAAAGAAGTCGTGGAGAAAGTAAAAAAAGGGGCTTTAATCAACACTGCAGCTACTGAGCCGCAAACGGGAAGTCCAACACGAGGAGGATTGCCGCAAACTACGGCTGTATTCGAAAACGGACAGTGGGTGATCAATGGCCGAAAAACGCATACGACTTTATCCCCCGTTCTCGATTTCATATTGGTAAAGGCTTATATTCCTCAACGAAAAAAGGTCGGTATTTTTCTCATACCGAAAGAAACGAAAGGGGTTTCCGTTGAAGAAACTTGGAATACCATTTCGATGAGAGGAACCGGAAGCCATGACTTATTATTAAAAGATGTTCGTATAGATGAAAAATATTTTGTGGAGACCGTCGATCCTGTGAACAATCAATCAGCGGGATGGCTGCTCCATATCCCGGCCTGCTACCTTGGAATTGCCGGTGCTGCCCGTAATTATGCCCTACGATTTTCGACTGAATATTCTCCCAACAGCATAGAAGGCACGATCAGTGATTTACCGAATATCCGCCACCTGATTGGGCAAATGGAACTGGAACTCTTGCAAGCTCGTACGTTTATGTATGCAATCGCAGAAAAATGGGATCGTTCGGAATCCAAAGTGGAACTTCAGGCAGCTCTAGGAGCTGTAAAACATGTGGCTGTGAATGCAAGTATACGCGTTGTGGATGCGGCCATGCGGATTGCCGGCTCCAAAAGTTTATTTTTCGAAAATCCTTTGCAGCGTTATTACAGAGATATTCGAGCCGGATTGCATAATCCTCCGATGGATGACGCAGTCATTGCCATGCTGGCCCAAAAAGCTCTTGATGGGATTCAAAATTGAACAAAATGGAATTCCATTATGTGGATAGACATTTGTAAATACCTCCGAGTCTTTTGCTCGGAGGTTTTTTCGCTCGTCTTTAGTATGACCGGGATGTATGAGAGTGGCGGTGTTATTGAAACTCAATGTCGATCGTTTTACGATTAGAAGTCTGCAATTTGTTGGCTCTTATTTCAAGAATACCGTTCTTATAAGTGGCTCGAACGCTGTTTTCATCCACTTTTGCAGGCAAAGTTATTTTCTTTGGAAGCTTCCATAATATCGTTCTTCATGATGAATCTGCTCTGATTCCCTTTTTTCGGTTTTTTCTATTTTTCCAGAAATTTGAAGTTCTGTGCCATCTAAATGAATAAACAAGTCTTCTTTTTTCTCTAATCCTGGAATTTCACAAGTAACAATAACTTCATTATCCGTTTCACGCACATCCATTCTTGGAAAGTTGAAATTATTTTGGAAAAATGAAGGGAAATTTGTATTAAAGAAACGTTCCATGTCTTTTCGAAACTGGCCTAAAGGTTGGAAAGCATCATTGCTTGGCCATTGAATCACCATGATAACCTCCTTTATAAAATGATCGATCCTTTAAATAAGATTCCCACTTCTGAAAAAAACATTCATGGTGCGTTGAAAAATGGTTCCGAGAGGACGATGGATTATCCCTTTTTTATCAATTGTTTCCTTTTGAATGAAAGGGGCTTTGGAAAAGTTGATTTATAAAACAGACAGAAAGAGCGATATTACGTCAAGAAAAGGATTCTCCATTGATTCAGAAGAATTTTTCAGCAAAATGGTTTGAAGTGAAAAATAAAAAGAACAGAACATCAAAGGCAAACTGACAGGGGGAAGGAAATGGATATACGGAATAGACTGAAATCAATTTTGATTTCTGTTAGAAAACGTTGAATTTTTTGTGTGGACTACATTTTGGGGAAAGAATCTTCAAGGAGCGTTTGGGGCTCTCCTTGAGATTGCGTTCGTTCAATCCTTTGGTTCAATATGGACGTGAGCCCCAAATACGTCATATTTTTCCGTTAAAATATTTTCCACTTTGTCGGAAATTCCATGGCTGGAACGGACATCAAGAGTAGGGTCAACGAGGATCACGATATCCACTATGACATTGTTTCCGTATTTTCGTGCTTTGACGCTTTTTACTTTAATCACGCCGGGAACGGTAAGAACAGTTTCTTTAAATTTCTGTAATTGCCCTTCATCAAAACCATCTGTCAAGTCATGAGAAGCATCTCGGAAAATTTCCCATGCGGTACGGCAAATTAATAATCCAATGATGACAGCGGCCAAAGGATCGAGCCAGGTTAGGTGAAATTGGGAGCCGATGATTCCAATTGCTGTCCCGACCCCGACTAAGGCATCAGACAAATTGTCTTTAGCGGCGGCCATAACCGATTGGCTGTTAATGCGTTTGGCGAGACGACGATTATAAAGATAAACAAGAAACATGACAAAAGAGCCGAAAAGAGCGGCCCATGCAGATATCCAATCAGGAATTTGTTCCTTATGATGAAAGATGGAGGAAACAGCGTTGAAAAGCACTTGCAAACCTACCATCATCATAATGAATGAAGCCATAAGAGATGCGACCGTTTCTGCGCGCCAATGGCCATATGGATGATCTTCATCGGCAGGTTTACGCGCCAATCTCAATCCAATGAGTACCGCGACAGAGGCGATGATATCAGTGGTGTTATTCAAACCATCCGCTTTAAGGGCTTCCGAGTGGCTAGTAATTCCGATCAACAGTTTGAAAACCGATAAAAAGAGATAAGAAAAAATGCTGATGACAGCGCCTCTTTCTCCTGCCTTCAGATCTTGAAATTTTTTTTCATCCATATGCGACTATCTCCTTACCAACTTATGCTACTAGAACATGTTACCAAATGGATGGCGTTTGAGTCTATAGCAACCTTTTTAGGAACGTTCATGAATATAGGGAGGTGTAAAAAAAGTTTCTCTATGGAAAAACAAACGTTGTATCGATCGGCTTTTCTATTTTTTACTAACTGCTTTGTTTCATTCAATAAAAAACAGCACAAAGTCGTTTAGAAAAGAATATGTCATTTATTAAGCGGCAGTGCCTGATCGCTTCTTAGATGAGAGCACATTAGATAGAAAAATTGCGTATTCTGTTAACACACCATATCAAAGCAAATCATTCGCCTATACGCGGCCATTTTTTTTTGAATAAACTATAATGTCAAAAATGCGGGAGGAGGGCAGAGCAATGGCAGAGAAAAAAAAGAAACAGCCGAAAAAAGAAAAAATCAAGGAAAAAACTGAGGAGAAGATCGAGGAAAAGACCAAAGAGCAGTCTCCTGAACGATCTCCATCGGTTTGGGACAATTTTTGGCGGATCCGACCCCATGAAGAAGAAGCAACCAACGAGACAAAAGGGGAGGAACAGCCCCGTTTCCGTTGGATATAAAAATCAAATGAATTTTTTTGCATCAATTGGAATTCCTCGGGTTTTGGCTTGCGAAAATCCGAGGATTTTTATAAGGAGAAAACTTTTTTGTTTCTAATTTTCCGATAATTATATATAATATTGACAATCTTAAATTGAAAGAGTGAAGGGAAATGACAAGTATTGCAAAAGAAAAACAACCCATGCCAAAAGGCGCAGTGGCCACCGTATACGGCATCCTTTTGGCCATAAGCACCGGTCATCTTGTGAACGATTCCATCCAGTCGGTCGTCCCGGCTATGTACCCGATTTTAGAACATTCATTACATATTACTTATGCCCAAATTGGGTTGATTGCTTTTATGTTAAACATGACGTCCTCTGTGATGCAGCCGGTGTTTGGTGTCTTTGCGGATAGAAGACCAACCCCTTTTTTGCTTCCTTTTGGGATGTTCATGAGTACATTAGGACTGATCGGATTTTCCATATCCAATGAATTTTGGGCGCTGTTGGCATCGGTCATTTTCATCGGCCTTGGTTCAGCGGTTTTTCATCCTGAAGGCTCGCGGGTAGCGTATATGGCGGCAGGGAGCAAAAGAGGACTGGCGCAATCCATTTACCAAGTAGGGGGGAATGCCGGCCAATCGCTAGCTCCTCTTTTTACAGCTTTGATTTTTGTTCCTTTAGGTCAAAGAGGAGGATTATGGTTTACATTCGTTACGGTTATGGGCATTATTTTATTATTTATGGTTTCGAGATGGTACAGCAGGCAGCCTGTCATTATAGAGAAAAAAAGAATACAAGGTGCAAAACCGGCAAGTCAAAATACGAAAATTCAGCAATCGATTTCTGGCAAAATCAAATGGGCGATGGTCGTGTTGGTTTTCTTCGTGTTTGCTCGTTCTTGGTATTATGCCGGGATCTCCAATTTTTATCAATTTTATTTGTTGGATGATTATGGCTTATCGATTCAAGAAGCGCAAATTTATTTATTTGTTTTTTTAGTTGCTGGAGTGCTAGGAACATTTTTTGGCGGCCCGCTTGCAGACCGTTTCGGACGAAGAAATATCATCGCTGTTTCCATGCTCGGCTCCGCTCCGTTGGCTGTCCTATTGCCGCATGTTCCGTTATGGATGGTAATTCCAATGATAGCACTTATTGGTTTTGTTTTGATGACGAGTTTCAGTGTCACAGTCGTATATGCTCAAGAGCTGATGCCGAAGAAAGTAGGTATGGCTTCGGGGCTAATCGTCGGATTGGCTTTTGGAATGGGAGGAGTTGGATCCGTTTTATTTGGTTCGCTTGCCGATTTGTTCAGCATTCGCTTTGTCATGATTTTTTGTAGTTTATTGCCTCTTTTTGGATTGGTTTCTTGGCTGCTTCCGAGAGATGAAAAAGTTCGCGAGATAACAGGTCAATAGTTTCGTTGTGAATTGGCATGAGTGTTCCTTCATATCAATATGGAACTTGTTCGATTGAAAATCATCGTTCGTTAAAAGCTTTAATTTGGTGCGCTTTTGAGTTTGCGGATGTCAATGCAAATAAAAGTCATTAAATGGCCTATCTTGCGGATAGGCCATCTTTTTTCGAAGATATTCCTACCATTTTGATCGATTTTGTATTATATTAAAGAATATGAAAAGGAGGGAATGATATTGGAATTAGCAGCTCACAATCGTACAGAACAAATGAAAAAACCAATATCAGGTAAACCGCACTATTTTGATATTATGCTGAAAATCATATCAGCGGCCGTTCTTTTAGGAGGTGCCGTCTTTTTATACGAGCGGGTTTCCGTCAGTCAAGCTTTATTATATCTTCTTGGTGGCTTGGGTGGTTTTACTCTTTATCAAGCGCACTTTGGCTTCACTTCTGCTTGGCGTAAGTTCATTCTTTACCGAAAAGGGGAAGGTTTGCGTGCCCACATGATTATGTTGGCAACAGCAAGTCTTTTATTTTTACCTTTTCTAATAAAAGGATCCATATTCGGTCATCCAGTTGAAGGATATGTATCACCCGTCGGAATGTCTGTTTTGATCGGAGCCTTTTTGTTTGGCATTGGAATGCAGCTTGGAGACGGTTGTGCTTCTGGAACGCTTTATCATATAGGCGGCGGAGATGTTAACGGGATTGTGACGTTAATCGGATTTATTATAGGATCTGTAATCGCGACAACTCATTTCAATTGGTGGATGAATACGCCTCATTTTGAACCCATTTCCTTTATCCAAACCTTCGGGCCGCTGGGAGGATACATCTTTCAACTGATTATAATAGCCGTTGTGTTTGTTATCACGATTATGTTAGAGAAACGCCGAAATGGCCATTGGGTTGCGCCGACACTTAAACAGGGAAATGGTTGGAAATCGGTGTTTACCGGACCTTGGTCTCTTGTCATTGGCGGATTATTATTGGCTATTGTGAACACGCTCGTCCTGATTATTCAAGGAAAGCCTTGGGGAATCACTTCGGCGTTTGCCTTATGGGGAGCCAAAATAGTGCAGCTGTTCGGAGGCCATCCGGAACATTGGTCGTATTGGACTGATCCGGCGAGAGCAGCTTCTCTCCACAATCCATTATATATGGATATTACAACAGTGATGGATATTGGTGTGATGGTTGGAGCTTTATTGGCTGCGGCAGTTGCCGGTCGTTTTAGGAAACCTATTGATTGGAAACGCCCGACAAGAATGACCATTGCTGCCCTATGCGGCGGAGTGATTATGGGTTATGGAGCTCGGATTTCCTTTGGCTGCAACATCGGATCTTATTTTGATGGAATCGCATCTTTCAGCGTTCATGGTTGGTTGTGGTTTGCTTCCGCTTATATAGGAAGTATGATTGGAGTCAAATTGCGCCCATATTGTGCTTATGAACAATAGAGAAAAGAGGGACTGGATTGTATTTCCAGTCCTTTTGTGTTTGGGAGAAAATAGTTAAAATCATCTAGGTTTGGGAAAGCAAATCGGTTTAATGAGCAATATGGCTTGATAAAGGATATAGTAAGAAAAAAAGGCCAAAATCATCATAAATCCTTGTAAAATGGGGAATGTATAGGAAACAAGCAGGGCGATGAATGTGCTGAAGGAATCGCCGGCATGAAAATAAGAACGGGGATGATTCCATTGAATAGCTTACGACACAATCGTGGAGACGAAGAAAGCAAAAACTCGAACGTTTTCGTTGGAAGAGCAAAAGAATATTTAAAAGATAAGAGAAAAGCGATGAAACTTATTCGGCGGGCGACAATAAAAGCAGGAAAAAACAAAAGGCGCCTTCGTGATGTTTGGAGCAATTTGCAATTATTATTAGAACTGGCTAAAGCTTGGTCGAAAGGGGAATACCGCCAAATTCCTTATCGTTCGATGCTGTCCATTTTTGCGGCCATCGTCTATTTTGCTGTCCCAACGGATGCGATTCCTGATGTCTTGCTAGGATTTGGACTGATCGATGACGCGGCCGTCATTGGTTTTACATTAAAATTAGTGGAAAAAGACTTAGAGCGATTTAAACAGTGGAAAGAAAAAAAGAACAGTCCCCAAATGATTGATACAAAAGAATAATTTTATAATCCATTGAAAAGAGCTTTAAAATAGGAGTTCATACTGAAAAAGAAATGTTCATGTTTAAAAAAGGGGGAGGGGAAAAAACGAATGAGACAAAAGAAATTCTTTTGCATCATTCCGTGTGGCAAACGGAAAATTTGGGATCAACATCCAGAGTTCGGACCGGTGCGGGCTGATGCGGCCTATATCGGAATATTTCATCGCCTTTGTCAAAACTACGCTCGCCTGTTTTTTGATCATTGGGGCATTTTGTCGGCTAAGCATGGGTTATTGCTTCCGGATGATATTGTCCCTGGTAATTATGATTTATCTTTTTCCGATCATCATCGAAAATCGGAAATGATCGAAATAAGCCAACTGAGAGAACAAGCGGAGGTAAAAGGAGCCGCTGCGGTTGACGTGGTTGTCATGTTGGGTGGAAAAAAATTTCAACCCATTTTGCGGGAAATGTTCCCGGAATGCCACGATATTCAGTTTCCGCTCCAAGGAAGCAGAGGGATCGGCGACATGCAAAAACGATTAAAAGACGCAATCGAAAACAGGAACCCCATTCATAAAATTGATTTTGATTAAAATTTATTATAATAACGTTATGTTAACAAGTGGTCCGCAACGAATTTCTATATTATGTAATGGTAATGTGCTCACTGATGAATAAATCAAAAATCGGTAGCCTTTTTTTCTTTTATCAGATGATTCAGCTGGGTGATTTCGGGTATATAAGAACCGACTTCTCTTGATGGATGTTCAATCCATCACTATGTTTGTTGCATGATGTTTTCAATATGAGTCCATTTCCATTTTAACGTGTTTATCAAAAAGAAATGTTTGGAAACAGCTATTCGACTAAGTAGCAATTCAAATAAGTGTACATAATAATAAGTAAGATTGAAAAGGAAGGAAAGGATTCATTCATGGAGCATATTGAATACCCAGCTGAAGGCTACAGCAAAAAAAGATCCGCCTCTCAACAAGAAAAAAAACATCGTAAACCGGCGGCCGTATTATCAATCTCAACGGTTCCTCTTATTATGACACTTGGGAATTCTATGCTTATACCGGTTCTTCCAGTTATAGAAAAGCAATTGGGGATTTCGAATTTGCAATCGAGCTTGATTATTACGGTTTATTCAGTTGTTCCGATATTGCTTATTCCCATTGCCGGTTATCTTTCGGACAGACTGGGACGTAAAATGGTCATGATTCCGAGTTTGATCATTTCGGGAATAGGTGGGCTTTTGGCGGGATGGGCCTCTTGGAAGATGTCGAACCCATACTATATGATCCTGATCGGCAGGATGCTGCAAGGAGTGGGGGCATCTGGAGCTTTTCCTATTGTACTGCCCCTAGTCGGAGATTTGTTCCGACAAGAAGAGGAAGTAAGCGCGACGCTTGGTGTCATTGAAACGTCGAACACGCTTGGAAAAGTACTCAGTCCCATCTTGGGAGCTTTGTTGGCAGGTTGGATTTGGTTTATGCCTTTTTTTTCTTTTCCGTTATTTTGTTTAGTTTCTATTTTCCTTTTGCTTCTTTTCGTTAAAAGCCCAAAAAGAGAAGAAGAGAATAAAGAATCGATTCGTGAATTTATCCAAAAGGTGAAGGAAATTTTTCAGAGGGAAGGCAGATGGCTTTATGCCGTTTTTGCTATTGGGACTATATTAATGTTTGTTTTGTTTGGATTTCAATTTTATTTATCGAGCATCTTGGAAGATCAATTTCATACTGTTGGAATTATGAAAGGATTTTTGCTTGCAATCCCGCTCGCAGCTTTATGCTTCGCTTCTTTTTTAACCGGGAAATATATTAAAGGGAATAAAAAGACGATGAAATGGATTACAACGATTGGGCTTGTTGTCACTGCTATATCATTGTGTATGATCCTTTTTTCAGATCGATTGTGGTATATATTAGCCATTTTTGTGATCTGCGGGATCGGCATTGGTGCCGGCTTGCCTTGTATGGATGCCATGATCACAAGCAGCATTGAAAAGGAAGAGCGAGGGACGATTACTTCTATTTACAGTGCTATGCGTTTTGCCGGTGTAGCAGCGGGGCCTCCTGTCAGCTCCATTCTCATGAAAAATTCGGAATTTGTGATGTTCTTTATTTTGGCCTTTTTATGCCTCGTATCCGCTTTTTTTTCAATGAAAGCAATAAAGCCAAATTCTTAATGAAAAAGAACGAGAAGGAATTTTTCTTTCTCGTTCTTTATGTTTGCATTGATTTTTCATCAAACTAAGGCAGCAAATAAAACAAAACAGCAAAGAAATGGGCAAATGATCCACCTAAAACAAACAGATGCCAAACCGCATGATGGTAATGAAATCCCCTCCACACGTAAAAAACCGTTCCCACTGTATAGAATATGCCGCCGATGACTAACAGTAAAATTCCGTTTGGAGCCACCGTTTTTGTCAGAGGACCCCATGCGGCAACTACAAGCCAGCCCATCGCCACATACAAAAGAGTGGAGGTGTAAAGAAATTTATTCACAAAAAAACATTTAAAAATGGTTCCGCCCACAGCTATCCCCCACACGATGCCAAAAAGCGTCCATCCAAGCCAGCCTTTTATCGCCAGTAAAGCAAAGGGAGTATAAGTACCAGCGATAAAAAAATAGATCGACGAGTGATCGAAAATTTCAAATAATTTTTTCGCTTTCCCAGGCGGAAGGCTATGCACAATCGTGGAGGATAAGTATAAAAGAAGCATGGTGGCGCCGAACAACGTAAAACAAACGATATGAAGGGGTCCGCCATACGATGCAGAGTGCACAATCAACATCACTAATGCCGCGATGCTAAACAGCGCTCCAATGCCGTGAGTAATCGAGTTGGCAATTTCCTCATTTTTTGAATAAGAATGCGTATTGGCCATTAGTCAGTCCTTTCCATCCATCAGGATCGTTTAACTTATTGAAAGACATTTGAAAAACTTTGTTATCTATAATGATCTTTCTATTCATTTTACCATAAAGTCTTTCGAGTATGTAAAATTGTACAGGTTAAATCTCAAAAAGTTATGGAAATAAATGTAAAGTTAATAATAAATTAACAAATTTTTCATTCAGCATTAACAGTTTAATAGTTTAATAGATTACAGAGAAAAGAAACGATCTAAAACTAGGAGATGAAAAGTAGATGAAGCTAATTACGAAAAAAGGAACCACATTCGCACTAGCTTTAATCATTCCTGCTGTAACACCGGTTGCTGCGGCGAGCAACGAGAAAGTGAGCATTGATTCCATCCAATTTAACGGAATGAATCCACCTTCCACGATTGATCAGATGGTGAATACTTATACCGATGCATCAGTTGAGGTAAAGTACAGCGATGGCAGAGTTCGAAAGTTTCCGCTTGCCTATAAAACATTGTTTAAATCGGAAGATCAAGTGGCCGCGAACAAAGGCGAAAAAATTCCGGCGGGTACACCGATTGATGCACATGGGAATCCCATTATGGATCACAGTGTTGAAGGTAAACCAACTTATTTTATATCGGATGCACCTGACTCAAATAGCTTGTTAAATATAAAAGGTCAACTTTATATGGTGACCCATTATGAATACGACACGTTCGATGCGGCCGGCCATTCAGCTTATGGATTAGTTCCAGCCTCTATGACTTTGACGAAATTAGCGCAGGATAAGAAGACTGGGGAGCTGAAAGCAGTAGAAGTGAAAAAGATTGATTTTTCTTCCGTAAATGGTCTTTGGATTCCATGTAATGGCAGTGTATCGACTTGGAACACTCATCTCGGATCAGAAGAATATGAGCCGGATGCACGCAGTTTTGAATTCAATCCACAATCTTCTGCAAGAACCTGGACAGAAAGTTTTGCTAAGCTTTATTTTGGTGATGAATCGAAAGCAAATCCTTATTACTACGGATTTATTCCGGAGATTACGGTGAAGGAAGACGGTTCAACAAAGGTGGAAAAACATTATAGCGTTGGGCGCTTTTCGCATGAATTAATGAAGGTGATGCCTGATAAACGTACAGCCTTTTTTGGTGATGATGGCTCTTATACTACTTTATTCATGTACGTAGCGGATAAGCCTGCGGATTTATCAGCAGGTACGCTTTATGCTGCTAAATTTCATCAAACCGGCACTGAAAATGGCGGTAGCGGGAAATTAGAATGGATTAAGCTAGGTCATGCTACAGATAAAGAGATAAAAGATATCATTGACAGTGGCATTCAATTTAGTGATATTTTCGAAACTTCAGATGCGCCGAAAGAAGGCTTTACTGCCATCAAGCAATATTCCTACGGCAAAACAGAATATTTAAAATTAAAACCGGGAATGGAAAAAGCAGCTGCCTTTTTAGAATCACGTCGTTATGCAGCCATGCTTGGAGCGACATCTGAATTTAATAAAATGGAAGGTGTCGCACTTAATGCAAAAGATAAAAAAGTGTATATAGCCATTTCAGACCAAAGCAGCGGAATGGCAAAAGATACAAAAGGAACAGATCCTGTTGACGATATTCAATTGCCAGTCATTAAATCGGGTGTCACGTACCAATTGGATTTAACCGGCGGGCAAAAAGATAAGGATGGAAATGCCATTGATAGCGACTATGTTGCCGCGACCATGTCTGGTTTAATTGCCGGTGAAGATTTAACAACAGCGGATTCATACGGCAATACGGCTAATGTGGACAAAGTAGCCAATACGGATAATTTAAGCTATTCCGAGCCGCTTAGAACATTATTCATAGTCGAAGACAGCGGAAAACATACGAACAACTTTGTGTGGGCGTACAATGTCGATACAAAAAAATTGTCCCGTATTTTATCTGTTCCGGCCGGGGCAGAAGCAACCGGTTTGTCAGCGGTAGATAATATGAACGGTTTCTCTTATATTTTGAGCAATTTCCAGCATCCTGGAGATGAATTAGATCAAAACAGCATTACGGCTGTTGACAAATCAGAGTTAAAAAAAGCGATGGAAGAAAAGATTGGAATCGATAAAACAGGCGGTGTTGGGTATATAACCGGACTGCCTTCACTCACAAAATTGCCGAAGCCTTATAAATTCAAAGATGTAGACAAAAGTCATTGGGCTTATGAATATGTCTCGGATTTACAATTAAGAGGAATCGCAAAAGGCATGACAGAAAAATCTTTTGTGCCGAACCAAAATGTGACTCGCGGCCAGTTTACTTCCCTTATCGTCCGTGCTTTAGGATTAGAAGCAAAGGGAAAACCGCCATTTAAGGATATTAAAGGTTTGGAACTTTCTCAAGATATTGCCGCAGCCTATGAAGCAGGAATCATTGATGGAAAAACAAAGGATAAATTTGCTCCGAACGACACAATTACTCGCGAGCAAACAGCGAAAATCTTAATGAAGGCCTATGAAGTGAAAACGGGACAACGTATTGCAACCACACATAAAACCATTTTTAAAGATACATCTGCGATTTCAGCAGAATTTTTGCCTTATGTCAATGCGGCCTACGAAAAAGGCTTCCTTAGTGGCTATCGAGATGGTACCTTCGCTCCTAATAAAAACTTAACTCGTGCTCAAGCGGCCAAACTCGTTGATTTATTTTTAAAAAATGTGGAATCATAGACAAACGGTTGATCCGTTATGCAGATGAGTATCTTTGCTGATCATCGTTGCTTGTTTGTAAAGACTGTGAGAAACTCTGATGTTTATACAGTGGCTTATTCGAACATAAGGATGGTTGTTAAAATAGGAAAAGGCTGGCTCAATATCGCTCCAACGCGATGTTTTGAGTCAGTCTTTTTTTTGACAATGGAAAGTACGGTAATTCCCAATGGCTTGTTTTTTTAATTAAAATATGTATGAATAAGAGAGCGCGGATGCCGTTAAAGTATGTTAAAAAACATGATGAAAAAGCGATGGCTGGAATTCGTTACTGCACACTTTCAGCATGAATTGTTTTGAAAAAAAGAAAAAAGTAAGATAGTATAGGAAACGAATATTTACAAAATAAGAAGGAAGAGAGATATGATTGTAAAAACGGAACAAGAACTAGAAGGGTTAAAGCAAAGCGGTAAAGTGATGGCCGCGATTCGCGACCAATTAAAAATCCATACAAAGCCCGGCATCACAACGAAGGAATTGGATGAATTAGCCGGAAAATTATTTGCAGAATACGGTGCAGAATCAGGACCGAAAAAAGAATACAATTTTCCCGGCTATACTTGTATAAGCGTGAATGATGAAGTAGCACACGGAATACCCGGCGACAAGGTCATTCAAGAAGGGGATCTTGTAAATATTGATGTCTCCGGGTCTTTCGACGGTTTTTTTACAGATACGGGAATTTCATTTGTTGTCGGCAATGGGGATCCAGAACTGTATCGATTATGTGAAACGGCGGAGAAAGCTTTTCAACAAGGAATATTAAAAGCAAAAGCGGGGTCTAAACAAAATCAAATTGGTAAAGCAGTGATGAAAGAAGCAAAGCGCAATGGCTTTTCTGTCATCCTGAATTTAACCGGCCATGGAGTTGGCCGATCACTCCATGAAAAGCCCGATCATATATTGAATTATTACGACCCGTGGGATAATGAATTATTAAAAGAGGGTCTTGTCATTGCGGTTGAGCCGTTTATCTCTACAGGGGCTGATATGATTGAAGAAGCAGGAGATGGATGGACTTACAAAACTCCTGACGGCAGCCTGGTGGCTCAAGTGGAGCATACTATTATCGTAACAAAAGATAAGCCGATTATTTTGACTTTGTAGAAGGAGAAAAGAAATCGACAGCTGGTAGGCTGTCGATTTTTTCGTATGTGCGCCCGGCATGTACATGAACTATAGGGTGTAAGTCCCGAACCCCGAAGACAGAAGTAGAGGTTAGCCAAGAGCAAGGGTGTCCGTGGTGACGCGGAATCTGAAGGAAGCTGGAGGCAAAACACCGGACCGAGGAACACGAACCTCATATAAGGCTAGGTATGATGGAGTGAGTTTGCATAACAAAACAAAGCTCTTTCTGTCGAAGGTCATATCGAGTAAATGAGGCGGATAGATGGTGTGAAAGTGCATGTACTTACCCGGGGAGGTCTGGCGGATAGGTGAAGTACTCTTCATAACCTACTTAGTGATAAGTAGCTGAACCGTCAGAAGTCAGCAGAGGTCATAGTATTAGTTGGTCTAGAACAACTAAGAAGGACCGAACAATGAAGAGAGAATAGCCCTTGGTATTCAGTGAGTCATGATGAACACAGAAAACGTAGTACCTCACTTGAGGGAGGAAGCGGTGAATCCCGTGGGAGACCTCTTGGAGGGTGGAGTGACCACTGGCATAAAGAGAACAGCTATTCACGGAAGTTATAAAGACTTGCGTCAATTATCTTAATTGAACCGCCGTATACGGAACCGTACGTACGGTGGTGTGAGAGGACGGGAGTTAATCGCTCCCTCCTACTCGATTTATGAAATCGTTGTTTCTTCCTCTAAGACGTACGAATTTCGTCCTGCACCTAGTCCAGAAACCAATTGAACGGTTGTGGCTGCCACCAGAAGAAAGAGGGGAACGAACCAGTGGCCTGTCAAGTCATGCAAAAGTCCAAACAGAAAAGGGCCAAATGCTGCGAACAAATAACCGATTGATTGAGCCATACCCGAAAGTCTTGCCGCCGTATAATCCGTTTTTGCCCGCAAAGAAATAAAAGTCAAAGCTAAACCGAACGTCGCTCCTTGCGAGATTCCTATGAGCAAAACCCACCAAATCGTGTAATCGGGATTTTCCATTAGAAGTCCTGCATAGCCGATAATCCCGATCAAGCAGACGATGGTGGATAAAAGCCGTTGACTACTCAAGCGCTCTGCAAGGATCGGAACTATAAAGGTCGCCGGCATACCAACAAACTGCATGATGGAGACCATCCAACCCGATGCCTCAGCACTCATTCCACGATCTTGAAAAACGTTGGGAAACCAGTTAATGGATATATAAAAAACAAAAGACTGGAATCCCATAAAAATCGTCACTTTCCAAGCAAGCTTGGATCTCCAGAGCCGGTTTTTTTCCTTGTTTTTATACGTTGGCAAGTGGTTCATCGTTGTATGGCGGAGCTGAGGCTGCCAAATGAACAGCGCCACAAGCGACAACAAAGCCCAAAACATAAGGGAGCCTTGCCATCCATAGCCAAGAGCATGAGTCAATGGAACACTGAGGCCGGATCCAAGTGCGGCAAAAGTGTTCATCGAAAGAGAATATCCGCCTGTCATCAGCCCTACTTGATGAGGGAAATCCCTTTTGATCAGCCCCGGCAAAAGAACATTGCCAGCAGCAATCGCCGTTCCTATCATAAATGTTCCTAAAAATAACGTAAAAATAGAGGAACAGGAACGTATGAATATACCCGCCGTCAATAACAGCAAGCTGAAAAAGAGCGTGCGTTCCATTCCAAACTTCCCAGAAAGTTGAGGAACCAGTGGGGAAAAAACGAAAAATGCCATAAGCGGGAGTGTGGAAAGCAACCCGGCCACGGAATGGGACAAACCTAAATCTTCTCTGATAAAACCGAGCACCGGCCCCACTGCGGTCAGAGAAGGGCGTAAATTGGCTGCTACGAATAAAATTCCTATTACTAAGAAGACCCATTTTTTATCAAAATGTTTGAACGCAGCCGTTTCTTTCATGACAAAACCACCTTTCATTCACATGCATCCAGTCAATAATTTAAGGAAAATGATTGCAAAATGACGGTACGGCCTCCCATTTTAACGTCTCAATCCATTAAGACTCATCCGCCATCCACAAACTGTTGATGAGTGTATCAACATTAGGGAGTTCATACAGTCGGTTGAACGGATCGTTTAAAAGGCCATTGGCTTAAATGAAAAAAGACTCGAATCCCAGTATATCATATTTCAAAACATGACAGCCGTAAATGTGCCATGACATATCCTAAATTTTTCTTCAGTCGCCAGGGCAAAGAATGATAGTAGAACAATAAAAAAAGGAGACCTTAAGGGGTCTCCTCTTGATTAGCTAAAAGCCTACCGTTTTTCGTGAAAGGTGTGGCTTGAGTTTGTTTGCGCAAAGAAGGATAGAAGATCAGTCCACTAGCCAATAAAGCGGCTCCGAACAAAAATGTTTTTAAATCAGAAGTACCTGCATAAATGACCCAAATGGAATAAATAGTGGACAATAAAGCAATAAGACCATCGGTGTACCGGCTTTTGTTAAGCTGATACGTTTCACCGGTACAAACGAGCTTAAGCTGGAACAAGGATGCAATAAGATAAGGCATGAGATAAGCCAATGTGGCGATATAAATGACAAAGTCAAATGCATGGGCCATTGAATTGGATATGGTTGAAAAAATAAAGAGTTGTCCAAGAACGTTTGACAGCCATAAGGAAAAGGATGGAACGCCTCTTTTGTTTTCTTTTAGAAAAGAAGCTAAAAACAATCCTTGCTTAGCCGCTTGATAAGGAACCTCGGCGCTCATTAACACCCAACCTATTGTGGAGCCGGCTAAACTAATCAAGCCCAATCCAGCGATTAAATAAGCTCCGATTGGTCCGATAATGGTTTCAATAGCATCCACGAGTGGTTTTTCGGAATGTATTAGAGTTTCCTGTGGTAGAACGCCCATCACCAGCAAGGAAATACCGATATAAATCGCCAATGCAATCATTAGCCCAATAATAGTGGCCCGTTTTATATCACTTTGTTTTTTGGCTCTGGAGGCAAATACAATAGCCGATTCAATACCTACGAAAGCCCAAAGTGTTGAGACAGCTGCGTGGTTTATTTGTGTTAAAATTCCTAATGGATGTCCGCTATCATCTAAGCGTGGAGCCGTAAATGGAAGCAAATTACTTTTTTGAAACGCAAACAGGCTTAGGACAATAAATAAAAAGAAACCGATCACTTTTGCGCTCGTTGCCAGAAAATTGATTTTTCCGGCTCCTTCAATTCCTCTTAAAATTAAAAAATGTGTAAACCAAAGCATGGCGGTGCATATAATAAAGGTTAGAACGTTGCCTGTTTTGAAAGCAACGGTTCCGATTGTGAATAACGGAGCTTTGCTGTTTAAAATGGGAAAAAAGGTTGCTAAATAGCTTGTAAAAGTAGTGATAATAGCAACATTTCCAGCGAAGTTTCCGATCCAATACCCCCAAGAAGACATAAATCCTGACAATGTGGAAAGTGTTGATCCCTCTTTAAACAGTTCTTTTGCGTAAATTTGTGGTCCGCCGTTCAGTTCTGGTTTTCGGATGGATAAATTACCGAAGACAAGAGCCGTTGTGAGGACACCGAAACCAGTTAAAGACCATCCCAATAACACAGCAGCTGGATTGGCGGCTTCAGAAAGCGTTCGTGGCAACATGAATATTCCGGATCCTACCATATTTCCAACGACCAGTGCGGTCAAAAGCCAAAACCCTAATCGTTTTTGTTCCATTGAATCAATGAACCCCTTTCTACTTGGATGACGAAACGGTGCTGCAAATGTAAAACGGGGATTGACATTTGCGAAAATGTAATGAGAATGTGTTTATTTATTCGCAACCAGGCAGGTATGTTTTTTATGCATCCTTCATCCGGTAACGTTTACCGCCGTCTCGTTTGAAATTTTCGCAGATGCCTTCAAAATAGTATTCAAGTACGTTGAAAACAGACCGATCAGTCAATCGATCATTATTTGTATATTTTTGCAGAAATGACTATCATTCTTCATTGTGAAGGTATGATTATTTAGAACGCAAAATAAATATACAACAATCGACACAATTCGTCTATTGTTATTTTTATCCGCAGAAAAATCCTTTTGCTGTAAGTTTCACGATATCTTAAGGAAAAAAGGAAGCGAATGGTATTTTGAAGTCGTTCTCACTAAAATCGGTCTTTTAAGGTTATAATCTGTCTTCTCGAGGCATAATCTTAATACGTAGTAGCCATTCGATAGAACGAATGGGAGGGCTAGAAATTTGAGCGAGATTGGCTTTCTGTCAATTAAGTGGTAAGATAGAAGTACGACTTGTTGCTTTATCAGTAAAGTCAGGGCCCTCATCCCAAAATTGGTCGTATACTGTTATGAAGTTGTTCCTCATTCTACGTGAGATCGGGCTTTTTGTGTTTTGCAGAAACATCATCAATTAAAATAAAGGGGTCTTTATTTGTGTATTATAACAAACGGAATCAAGAAGAAGTTGAAATGGTCGAAACGAGTGTCTACGCTTGCCAATCGCCTGATTGCAATGTTTGGATGAGAAAAGAATTTGCGACACCCAATTTGCATTGCCCAATTTGCGGAAGTGAAATGAAAGAAGAGATACGGGAGTTATATCCAATCAAAAAGAACTAATGTATGATGGCAGCTGCCTATAAGTGGCAGCTTTTCTTTTTTTATGACGAGTTTATGTTCTCGCTTTACTTTAAGGCGTTCCCACAAACGCTTAGAAAAAGAATAAAGTCCTCTTTTTTGGGGAAGATTTCCTTTAGATACTAACCCCATGAAGGAGGAATTGGATGTTTTCGGAAAATGCAAGCCAACACATGCCTCCATTTCCCGAGTCTTTTTGGAGATCCAATTTGGAATTACCGTCTTTTCCGAAACTGGAGAAAGATATAGAGGTGGACATTTCCATTGTTGGTGGCGGAATTGTCGGAATCACTTCTGCCAACTTATTAGGAAAAGCAGGATTGAAAGTCGCTCTGATCGACGCTGGCAAAATTCTCACTGGCACAACGGGGCACACAACTGCCAAAATTACCGCTCAGCATGGTTTAATCTACCACGAATTGATGGAACATTTTGGATTGGAAAAAGCACGTGGTTATTATGAAGCGAATATGTCTGCCTTACATTTTATCCGCGACACCGTTTTACGTCATCAAATCGAATGCGATTTTACCGAAGAAGATGCTTATCTCTACACGAATACGGATTCTTATATAAGCAAACTTGAAAAGGAGATGGAGGCCTATGAAAAACTGGGGATAGAGGGAGACTATCGCAACTCTATTCCCATTGATATACCCGTAAAAGCAGCTGTTAGGATGAATGCGCAAGGCCAATTCCATCCATTAAAATATTTAAAAAAACTATTGGAAGAGACCGAACATCAAGGAGCAGAAATATTTGAAAATACGACCGCAGTGGATATAGAGCAAGGGAATGAGATAAAAGTTGTTGCTAGAAATGGCTGCACGATTTCATGTAAGCAAGTAGTCATTGCGTCCCATTATCCGTTTTACGATGGGGCAGGATTTTATTTTGCCAGAATGTATCCAGAACGATCTTATCTTCTTGCCGTCAAACCTCAAAAAACATTTTCTGGCGGCATGTATCTTATGGTTGAAGAACCAACACGATCGTTGCGGTATACGCTGTGCGACAATGAAAAAATATTGCTTGTAGGCGGGGAACGTCATAAGACTGGACAAGGGATTTCTACGATACATCATTATGTTTACTCCTTCTCGTTTCAACGTGGATCCATCAGTGAAAACATTGATTAGAGAAAATACCAATGTCGCGGGGCATTTATTAAAAGGGAAATGGGAATCCCCGTTAAAAACGGTGGATGATTTACAAACGGATGAAGGCTCTGTCATTCGTGTGAATGGAAAAAGAGCGGGGGCCTATAAAGATAAAAATCAAAACGTATATATGGTGGATACCACTTGCCGGCATATGGGGTGTGAAGTGGAATGGAACAGTGGTGATCGTACTTGGGATTGCCCGTGCCACGGGTCACGTTATTCAGTGACAGGAGAAGTATTGGAAGGACCGGCGAAACAGCCGCTCAATAAGGTGGAAGAATGAAAGAATTTGGTTTCGATAGTAAGGATAAGGGAAACTTCCATCAGCAGGGGCAGTGTCCCCGCTGATGGGGCTGAACGAATCGAATTTTTAGGCGGTAGCCTGGCGCCAAATTGTTTTTGTCCATCATGGCCTTAATGAGGACGTTGGCGGAGATGATATTTTTTGAAGGCTTTCGAATTCAAAAGGATGGGAGAGGCGATGGGTGTTTCTTTCTATTTTTTTCCTTTTTAAAGGGTGGTTAAAATGCCTAGCAATACATATGCGGCTGTCGGTATGCCATAATAAATAAACTGATTTGTTGGAACGTTGTTCACTTTTTCCACCTCCCTCTTTATAGCCTCCCCTTAAGCTTTGCTTTTCATGATAAATGGTTGGCTATGGAATTGACAAAATTTTAATTCAATTTATAGTGGAAGTAGACGAAAAAAATGAAAATTCACTGTATGTAAAGGGGGGGATCTACATAATGGCAGAGAATGCTCGAATAAATACTTACTCATATCCGTATTCGGAAGAGGGGTTTTGGCAAGGGGCGAAAGACTGCGTGCCCACGTTATTGGGCTATTGGAGCATCGGTTTTGCAGCCGGTGTGGTGGAAAAAACAGCGGGGCTTACCATCGCGGAAATTGTGCTGATTTCCCTTATTCTTTATGCCGGATCGGGGCAATTTATTGCATCAGGAATGATCGCGGCCGCAAATCCTGTTTCCGCTATTATTTTTACGATCTTTTTTATTAATCTTCGTCATCTTCTCATGAGTGCAGCGATATCCCCTTATTTTCGTCATCTTCCTTTGTGGAAAAATGTGTTGACCGGTTCGTTGTTAACGGATGAAACATTTGGCGTTGCGATGAATCATTTATCTAATCGAGCAGCCGGAAGTTTTAAATGGATGCTCGGTTTGAATGTCACTGCTTATGTCAACTGGCTAATTGGCAATGTAGCAGGGGGATTTTTTGGAGAATGGATTCCAGATCCGAATGCATTTGGACTTGATTTTGCCCTGCCAGCGATGTTTATTGGATTGCTTGTTTTACAGATTACTAGCAGAAAAAAATGGATGGTCGATTTAGCAGTGGCTATATGCAGTGCATCATCGATCGTGATCTTAAGCTTTTTTGTTTCAGGCAGCACGGGAGTGATTACCGCAGCCATCGTGGCGGCAACAGCGGGGGTGTTTATTGAAAAATGGAAATAAGATCATATGTTTTGGCGGTCATTATTGGATCGGGGATTGTCACGATCATACCGCGAATTCTTCCGCTGATGATTTTAAGCCGATTTCAATTGCCCCAATGGGCTGAACGTTGGTTAAGCCATGTGCCTGTTGCGGTCATGACGGCCCTGTTGGCGCAAGAGCTGCTGCTTTCAAACGGAAAATTTTCGATCATGGAAAATCGACTGGAGTTGTTGGCAGCCATACCGGCATTTGTGGTGGCGCTTGCGACCCGCAGTTTATTAGGGACGGTTGTGATAGGAATTGTCGCGATGATGGCTGCGCGCTTTTTTATTTGAGCATTTTGCAAAATTAGATTTTTTGGATAAAAGTATAAAAAATAAAGCACTCGACAAATAGCTACCAGCATGTTATTTTACAAAATATTACAATAATCTTGTTTTCGGGCATACCTACAGAATTTTTCACATTGAATTTTTTTAAGCGGCTTTCTTCCCTTTATTTTCCTTTGCCATCGCTAGCGCTGAAACAAGTAATACAATAGCGTTCAGGTAAATATGGGTCTTTACTTTTTCAATTCCCCATACATGTAGGGAGTTCGCCGTAAGGTAGCTTTTCATTCTTGAATTACAGCGTTCTACACTTGTCCTCTCGTTGTAAAGCTCTTTCCAACGTTTTGTATCACGGTGCGGATTGGAATATCGGCGCACATCCTTTTTGATGTCGACTTTTACCACCATTCCATAGTTGGAAGATGAACAGGCTGCCATTCCTAATGGGCAATCCACTTTGCCGGTTGCGTGAGGACATCTGAACTTGAGCTGGTCCTTATCAGCTCCCCAATAAGTCATTTCATAACCCATGGAACAACGCGGAGTTCCATTGGAAGAAATCCCTTCAGGAGGCTCTTTTTCGTTGCGCAAATTGAGCGGGATAATGGCTTGCGCTCCAATGTTTTTGGCTGATTCATAGTTTTTTAGTTGGTCATATCCGCCATCCATGATCAGAAATTCAATTTTGGATTTGGTACGCTCTGCCACTTGCTCTATTCATTCTGGTGCGACTTCTCCATCGTTCACATGGGCAGGGGTTACTTTTATGGCCATTGGCAGTTCGCTTGCGGTATCGACTGAAAGATGCATCTTATAGCCAAACCAGGTAATTTTATTGCCGAAGGAATCATATTTTGCGCCCCAATTGGCATTACCCGTTTGTTCACTACGCTTTTTGGGCTGTTTCTTTTCATAGGCATCAATGGCGGCACTGTCGATGGCCTGGTGGCTGCCGTCAATTATTCCTTCCTCCTGAGCTAACTGTACCAAGTCAAGGAAGATCTTTTCAGCCAGCTTTTTTTTGGTAAGTGCCGCAAAAACCCGGCTGAGAGTGGAGATAGACGGTGCGGGGCGATCAATCGATAAACCGCATTGATAACGGAAACGAAGGTCTTTATCCAATCGATGATGAAGGGCGGTAAAGGCGTCGATGCCTTCGAGTGGGGCAGCGATGAGAGCCCTTAGAATCCCTTCTCTGGAATGACCGTCAGCCCCCTCCAAGAGGTCTCCCACGGGATTCACCGCTTCCTCCCTCAAGTGAGGTACTACGTTTTCTGTGTTCATCATGACTCACTGAATACCAAGGGCTATTCTCCATAGCCATCAAGTTAAGAATTTGATCTTTTTTCAGCGCCAAAAACATGGTATCCTTTCTAACGAAAATCATCGTTGGAAAGGATTATTTTTTGATGGAAAAAAAGATGAAGGCATGGATAAAAACGATTCGTCAACTCTTCTCCTATGAAGAACTGACTCGTCTGGCACGGAAAGTCGGATTCATTCAGCGGCAGCGTTCATTAACAGCGGAAGCCTTTCTGACGCTATGTGCTTGGGGAGACGGATCGCTCGCCTGTCAGTCGCTTCAGCGGTTGTGTGCCGATTTGGCGCTCTGGCATGATTGCTCTCTCTCGAATGAAGGACTGAATCAGCGGTTTACGCCTCGTGCCGTGGCGTTTTTAAAAGAGGTCTTTTTTACTCTCCTGATGCATCAACGTCCGGCACTCTCTTCCATCACCGAAACGTATCGCGCTTGTTTCACCCGTCTGCGGATCTTAGACTCTACCAGTTTTTTACTTCCGACCGACTATGGTGAGGACTATCAAGGTTCGGTTTCATCTGGCGCCAAAATCCAATTTGAGTATGAGCTGTTATCGGGAACCTGTCTTCAGCTGTGCGTCCAACAGGCCAATGATTCCGATGCCCGTTTTGCTTATCATACCCAGCACACGATTTTACCGAATGACCTTTGCATTCGGGATCTGGGGTTTTTTTCACTCGCCACGCTGGCGGAGATTGATGCTCGAGGTGCTTATTATATTACCCGGTTGCGTTCCGATATCAAAGTCTATATCAAGCAGGACGGGGAGTGGCACGAATGGGATTGGGAATCGATAGGAAATCGATTGGGCGAGGGGGAAGCCGTGGAAGTGGAACACGTGTATATCGGACACCAACGCCTGTATGTTCCGCGTCTGATTTTTCGCCGTCTCACGGCGGAAGAATGGGAAAAACGGCTGGCGTACGTGCGGAAAAAGGAAAAAAAGAAAGGGAAGGCGCTGTCACGCCAAACCCTTGAACAAAAGAAATATCACATCTTACTGACCAATTTACCACAAGAATCGTTTGATGCGCAACAAGTTTATGAGCTGTATTCGCTGCGCTGGCAAGTGGAGCTGTTATTTAAGGGCTGGAAATCCTTATTTGATCTTGACCGTGTCAAAAAGATGAAGAAGGAACGATTCGAATGCCACTTATATGGGACATTGATTGCCATTTTAGTCACGCAGACTCTTCTGTTCCAAGCCCGAAGGTATTGGCATCAACGGGAGGGAATCGAGATCAGTGAATGGAAAGCGCTTAATATCCTCCAATCGTATTGGCATCGGTTTCTTTTGCATCCCCAAGCGATGGAAACCGCCCTTCCATCTCTCCTGTCTCTGTTAAGGAAACACGCGAGGAAAGACCGAAGGAAAGGAGAGGAAACGGTATCGGATCTTTTAAAGAAATTGGGGATATGGTAGTGTGGGTCATGGATATAATTGCCAAATAACCCTCTTCTTGAGGGTTATTTGGCATGCCCAGCATTTGGTTTTCTCTTCATCCTTTGATTGATTTTTCGAACATGCGTATCATCCTAAAAAATTTTATACCGCTAACTTGACGGGTATGGGGCTATTCTCTCTTAATTGTTCGGTCCTTCTTAGTTGTTCTAGACCAACTAATACTATGACCTCTGCTGACTTCTGACGGTTCAGCTACTTATCACTAAGTAGGTTATGAAGAGTACTTCACCTATCCGCCAGACCTCCCCGGGTAAGTACATGCACTTTCACACCATCTATCCGCCTCATTTACTCGATATGACCTTCGACAGAAAGAGCTTTGTTTTGTTATGCAAACTCACTCCATCATACCTAGCCTTATATGAGGTTCGTGTTCCTCGGACCGGTGTTTTGCCTCCAGCTTCCTTCAGATTCCGCGTCACCACGGACACCCTTGCTCTTGGCTAACCTCTACTTCTGTCTTCGGGGGTCGGGACTTACACCCTATAGTTCATGTACATGCCGGGCGCACATAAAGAAAACGGGAAGGAATCATTTTCCTTCCCATTTTTTAACCGTCCTAATAGATGAAAAACCGTAAGAGCTTCTTTTTTCCATTTCCAGTTTCCCTTTTTGGTTAACAACAACTGCTCCTTTAATACCGATCCGTACATCCATCCACCGATCAACTGGACTTTCAAAGGTCTAAGCAATGTTAAGAAGCTTATTCTTCTTTGTTGGCTAAGCAGCGGTCGCATTCCATCATATACGATTCAGCCTGTTCTTCAATATATTCACCGCATTCCGGACAAACTTTTTTAGGAAGATCACGGAACATTTCAACCGGACTTGGAACCATTTTTATTCCTCCTTCCAATTTTTCCATCTTTTGTTCTAAAGCCGAATATTGTCTCAATGAAAAAATAATGAACTTATGAAGTGGATGAAACGGATGTTATTCTTCTGATTGCGCAAGGCAGCGATCGCACTCCATCATATAAGATTCCGCTTGCTCATCCATATGCTGGCCGCATACCGAACAAACTTTAATGGATATGGTTTGGAAAAATTCAACCGGACTTTGAACCATTTCAGGCACCTCCTTTTTATAATACAGATTATAAAATGTTGTTTCTGTTATAATACAGTATACACAACATTTTTCTTGTTGTGTACCCCTTTTTTAAAAAAATTTAAAAAAATAAAATATAAATGAATATTCGCTGAAAAGAATGGATCTAATTTTCATGCAATAGAATTTTTATTTATTTCCATATGAAAGGAAAAAGGGTCGTAAAAGAATTTTTACTATGATAAAAGTATGAACAAAATGGTTCCGCTTAATCCAAAATAAGCGAAACAGATTTTCTATCGCTTCACTTGAAAAAACAGAAGTCGCTCCTTTTTAAAAGAATGAAACTTGTCATTTCACTTTAGTCCAATCAGCTTTTTCGCCGCGAGCTTTTCGTGTACACAGCTGTTTTATTTCGTTGTTTACAATAGATTGATATCTTGGTATAGTATTTTCGAGAATGGATAGGCGGTTCTAATTATTTCTTTTAGTTTGGATTGAAACCGCTGCCATTAACATGTTATTGGAGGAGAGCTGCTGTGAGAGTTGTTTTTTTTCTAACTGGTTTGCTGTTAGTGTATGGGCTTGCCATGTTGGTCAGCTATGATCGAAAACATGTGCGCTATAAGGCAATTTTTACTATGCTGATTGCCCAATTAGTACTTGCTTTTATTATGTTTAATACAAAAGCAGGCATTTCGGTCATTGGATTTGTGTCGAAAATGTTCAGTAAATTGCTTGAGATGGGCAGTAAAGGGGTCGACTTTGTTTTTGGAGGGTTGGAAAACAAAGGGATATCCAATTTTTTTCTTGATGTGTTAATGCCTATTATTTTTATTTCGGTTTTGATCGGTATTTTGAACTATTTCAAAATTTTGCCTGTGATTATTAAATATGTTGGCCTTGTTTTAAGCAAACTAAACGGGATGGGGAAACTAGAAAATTACATTGCGGTTTCTTCTGCTGTCTTAGGACAATCAGAAGTGTTTTTGACGACGAAAAAGCAAATTGGACACATTTCCCGGAAGCGTTTGTACACACTATGTACGTCGGCTATGAGCGCTGTCAGCATATCGATTGTCGGTGCTTATATGACCATGCTGGAGCCGAAATACGTCGTGATAGCGATTATACTCAATATATTTTCCGCTTTGATTGTTGGAAATATCATTAATCCGTATGAAGTTTCAGAGGAAGAGGACTTGCTTGTCGTTGAAGAAACAAAAAAATTGAGCTTTTTTCAAATGATCAGCGAAAGTATTATGGATGGGCTGAAAGTAGCTATTATTGTAGCAGCGATGTTAATTGGATTTATTGCATTGATCAACTTAATTGATTATCTCTTTACGCTGGTCTTCCATATATCATTCCAAACAATACTCGGCTATGTCTTTTCTCCTATCGCCTTTTTAATGGGTGTTCCTTGGGGAGAAGCAGTCAAAGCCGGCAGCATCATGGCTACAAAATTAGTGACAAATGAATTTGTGGCGATGGCTAATTTTACAAAAATATCCCACTCGCTGTCCGAAAAAACAGTTGGAATTGTCTCCGTGTTCCTGATCAGTTTCGCGAATTTTAGTTCGATCGGAATTGTCACTGGCGCCGTGAAAGCGTTAAATGACAAACAAGGAGACGCAGTGGCGAATTTTGGCTTGAAATTATTGTATGGTTCAACTTTGGCGTCCATTTTATCCGGGACGATTATCGGTTTATTTTTGTAATAGGGAATGGTGGTTGAATAAAAAGGATCCGTCTTCATGTTGTGGTTTAACAAAATGAAAGTAGAGTGATACCATGGATGCCAGCAGTGGTCAGTAAGGGTGAAATTCAAAATTCATGGCAATTTCACATCTTTCGGCTTTGAAAATAAGACAAGATCCTATTATCCTTTAAAAGGAAATAGCAGCTGCTGCCGATAGAAAAATATACGGTTAAGGAGATGTACTTCGATGTTGTTGGAAAAAGCAAACATGATTGATCATACATTATTAAAAGCCGATGCTACGAAGGATGATATCGTCCGGTTGGCGGAAGAAGCCAAAAAATACGGTTTTGCTTCGGTGTGCGTAAACCCGGTTTGGGTGAAAACCGCTTATGAAATTTTAAAAGATACCGATGTGAAAGTATGTACCGTCATCGGTTTTCCACTCGGCGCAACCACGCCTGAAGTTAAAGCTTTTGAAACGACCAATGCCATTCAAAATGGAGCCGAAGAAGTGGATATGGTGATCAATATCGGGGCTCTTAAAAGTCGTGATCTGGAATTGGTGGAAAATGATATTCGAGCCGTCGTGGAAGCAGCAAAGGGAAAAGCGCTGGTGAAAGTGATTATTGAAGCCTGCTTGCTGACAGAAGAGGAAAAAGTGCTCGCTTGTCAATTAGCAGTCAAAGCCGGAGCAGATTTTGTCAAAACATCTACCGGTTTTTCGACAGGAGGAGCAACAGTGGAAGATGTTGCATTAATGCGTAAAACGGTTGGACCGGATTTTGGGGTGAAAGCTTCTGGAGGAATTCGAACCGCAGAAGACTTGCTGGCGATGGAAAAAGCAGGGGCAAATCGTATCGGAGCCAGTGCGGGCGTAAAAATTGTGACAGGCCAAGCTTAAAAAGTTAGAAATGTAAAGAGGACAACAAATCCGCACATTTTCAGCCCGCTCCCGTTTTACAAAATTTCTCTAAGGGGGAAGGAACTTGATTAGCGAAACGTTGATTCAAGCAGCTGTCGCGGGGAGAGAAAAAGCATATGTCCCTTACTCTCATTTTAAGGTGGGCGCTGCCATAGCGACTAAAAGCGGAGACATTTATTCAGGATGCAATATTGAGAATGCATCTTATGGTCTATGTAACTGTGCAGAGAGAACGGCCATCTTTAAAGCGATTTCGGAAGGACAAACTGATTTTGCGATGTTGGCGGTGGTCGGGGATACGGATGGTCCTATTTCGCCTTGTGGAGCTTGCCGCCAAGTGATTGCAGAATTTTGCCCTCCGGATATGCCGGTTATTTTAACGAATTTAAAAGGAGAAAGAAAAAAGACAACCGTTAAGGAACTGTTGCCGTATGCTTTTTCACCAAGTCATTTAGATTAATGAAAGGGGATTAAGGAGATGTCCTTGATCCCAAATTGCAGGAATAAATAATCACTCATTTCAGTTTTGAGTCGAGCTGGCTTTTTCATCGGTTAAGCCAGCTTTTTTATTTTACTCTTAAGAAAAAGGTAAATTCTGCAAAAATAAAGCAGCGGACAAAGAACGTTTAGCAAGCATATGAAAATAAGCCGTATGAACGGATAAAACGGCAATGATGATAATGTTTTTAATCGCTTTTCGCTTTTCTTCATCCAGCTGGAAATGCTCCTGAACCATTTCCTCTGCCTTATATTTAATAATTCTTTCGATCGTTTCGATCGTTCCTTCATTCGGTAAGCGGTTTTCGCTCAAAGAATGATCATTGATTTCTTCAAACAGGGTAGAGTAACATGCATACAGATGAATAGGATTGATGAGATCATCTTTTTGGTCATCAGGATCGTTGATAATCAACTTTAATAGTTGACGAATGGATTCAAAGTCAAGGGCTGTTTTTAAATCCTCTACAATGAATAAAAGCGCGGTTTGCTCAAGTGAATATTTTTTTCCTTTTTGGGGAGAGCCGATCATTTCTTTAATATCCCGTTTAATCCAGTTTTGTAACGCCGTGACAGAAAAATTAGTGTACTCGATTTGATTGCCAAGTGCTGCTATTTCGTTTAAAGAAAAACCTCTATCGAGTTTATTCGTTTTTATGATTTTTTCAAAAATGGGCGGAAGCGTTCCAACGTTCGCAGCATTTGGATCGAGTTCGGAGAGAGAACCATGTTCTTCAGAGTGAATCCATGCTTCTTGCAGTACCGAAAGCGGTGGTTTTTTGCTCCAACCTTTTAATGAAAGGAGAAGGAACGCCATTTCCTTTCTTGTTAATTGAAAGGTATTCACGAAGTTTCCTCCTATTTACAAGTTCTTTTGAACTTATCTTACGCTTTGATATTAAGAAAGTCAAATGACTTTGTTACTAAATGAACTTCATGTCGTTACATTTTCTTTTCAAAATGAAAGAAATTCTACTTGAATATTTTTGAATAAGATCATATAATAAGTTCATAAGAACCTGAACATGACAGTTCTTTAAACTAAAATGAAAAATTATAGAAAAGGAGTCGAATTCATCGATGTTCAAAAAATGGGTTAAATGGCTTTCTTCATTGGCTCTTGTTTTTTCCCTTGTTGGACTAGGTATGGTAGACAGCGCATCGGCAAAAGGATACAGATCTGGAAAAGGATTTTATCAGCCGAGTCACAGTCAGCAAGTTGTTCCGAACAAAAATCAAAATTCTAGCATCTTCAATTCGTCAAAATCGAACACTACCCCATACACTCATACGGTTCCACAAAAAAGCAGCAAAGGCAGTTTTGCCAAAGGGCTTTTATTGGGTGGTCTAGGCGGATTTTTAGCAGGAAGTTTGTTTCATGGTCTCGGACCAATCAGCTCCATGCTGGGATTTGTCATCAATTTATTTCTTCTATATGCCGTTGTCATGCTGGTGGTGAGCGCTATAAGATTGATCTTTAATCGCAGACATCAAAGGGAGTATGACTCATGGAGACGTTAAAACTTTCTGAACAAGAAATCATAAATGCCGTCTGTGTTTATGTAGCGGCGAAAGCAAATGTTCGCCCGGAAGATGTCATTACTGAATTACTGTACGATGATGACACTGGATTTGGAGCAGAAGGAGAAATTGCAGGCGTATTGCATCCATTGACAGAACCACAACTTATTGAGGCGATCAGAGGTTGGATTAAGAGCGAGTATCAAATCGATCCGTATGCGGCTGGAATTCAACTGAAATTAGATGATCATGAAGGAATTATCGCTATGATAAACGAATAAAGACATCCAAAATTTTAATATTGTGGCGTTTGAAGTCTCCTTGGGTAAAACCCGAGGAGATTTTATTTTATCATGAAATCATTGCGTATATTTGTAGACTTATACCCACCAAAAGATGAAAAGTTTGAAAATGATGAAATAAATAACATCTAAGAATGGGGATTAATGAAATAACAGAAGAATCATACATGTTTCAACGTAGAGGAAAACGGGGTTTAAACACAATAAAAAATGTTGGAACAACGAGAATTTTCTAAGTGGAAATTTTCCAATGGAAATGAAACAAAGGATGAAAGGAAAAACCATTCATCCTTTAGCCTAATTATTTAGCCAATCTTAGTTCCCACATATTTCCGTTTTTCCAGAATCTTTTTTTGGTTACAAAGCGGTTTCTGGCCGTCTCACTTGAATATTGAAAAAAACTTCTAGAAGTACTGCGTCTGGAAGAACGCCTAGAAGTCCGTCTGGAAGAACGTCTAGAAGTCTGTCTGGAAGAGCGCCTAGAAGTCCGTCTGGAAGAACGTCTAGAAGTCTGTCTGGAAGAGCGCCTAGAAGTCCGTCTGGAAGAACGTCTAGAAGTCCGTCTGGAAGAACGTCTAGAAGTCCGTCTGGAAGAGCGTCTGGAAGTCTGTCTGGAAGAACGTCTGGAAGTCTGTCTGGAAGAGCGCCTAGAAGTCTGTCTGGAAGAACGTCTGGAAGTCTGTCTGGAAGAACGTCTGGAAGTCCGTCTGGAAGAACGCCTAGAAGTCTGTCTGGAAGAGCGTCTGGAAGTCTGTCTGGAAGAACGCCTAGAAGTCCGTCTAGAAGAGCGTCTGGAAGAACGTCTAGAAGAGCGTCTGGAAGAACGCCTAGAAGAGGTGCTCGACCTGCGGGACGTTGATGGACCGCCTTTTACTTCCTTAACGACGCTTGGATCTTGATACATAAAATCCTCTAACCCAGCATCAGTTGCTTTTTCAACGGCCTCTTTAATATCATCATGGGTGATCTGTCCCATGTGAAAACCTCCTTTAAAAATTATATAAAAAATGTAAATTTCTTTTCACGATTCATAGTATGAGGACAATGAGGAATTGCCTGAGACAAATATGTAGTTTTTGTAAAAAAATTATGAAGGTGTCTTCAGGTGTCACCCTCTTATGTTTTTCATATGATTATAGTAATCATGCGAGATTTCTTTATATGGAGCGAGGAGGAGAGAGATGGATAAAAACAACTTGACTCAATATGAACTTTATATCCATCCTAAAGATTACCAAGAGCTGAGAAGAGATATTTGGAACGATGAACCACTGCCGGCAAAATTAAAAATAGGCAACAAGAAGCTTGAAATTGATATCGCTTATCGTGGTTCGCATATCAGAAAATTTAAAAAAAAATCTTATCATATCGCTTTTTATAAACCCCAAATATACAGGGGAGCGAAAGAAATTCATCTGAATGCAGAGTTTAAAGATCCGGCCGTCATCCGAAATAAATTATCATTTGATTTCTTCAACGAAATAGGCGTATTGTCGCCGCGTTCCCAGCATATTTTTTTGTCCATAAATGGCCGAAACGAAGGGATCTATTTAGAATTGGAATCTGTAGATGAATGTTTTCTTAAGAAAAGGAGCTTGCCAGAAGGGGCCGTTTTTTATGCGGTGGATGGTGATGCCAATTTTTCATTAATGAGTGATCTAGACAAGGAAGTGAAACGTTCGTTGGATTTAGGATATGAAATGAAATGGGGGAATGAACAAGACATATTTTACTTGCAAGAGATGATTCTTAAATTGAATACTACTCCGCGGGCGGAATTTGAAAAAGAGATTCAAAAATATTTTCATGTCGAGCAATATCTATACTGGCTTTCCGGAATCGTCTGCACTCAAAATTACGATGGATTTGTTCATAATTATGCGTTATATCTGAACAGGGAAACGGGTTTATTTGAAATTATCCCTTGGGATTATGATGCAACATGGGGAAGGGACATCAATGGAAAGGAAATGTCGGAAGATTATGTGAGAATTCAAGGATATAATACTCTTACAGCTCGACTTCTGGACGTTCCCTCGTTTCGAAAAAAGTATCAATTGATTTTGCAAGAAATATTGGAAGAAAAATATACCGTTGCAAACTTGCAGCCGAAAGTGGAACAGCTCTACAAACAAATTAAACCGTATGTACAAAAAGATCCCTATATAAGAGACCGTCAGATGCAATTTGAAAATGAACCTGAACTCATCTTGCGTTTTATTGAAAAAAGAGGAAATTATATTCGAAATCATTTACAAGTATTGGATTAGTAAGGTGGAAATTTTTGTGAATAGGCAACTACAAGGTTCATCTCTTCCTTGTGATGAGTATACATGCACTGTAGTTATACCATATGGATCACGAACAAGGAGGATATGAATGAATAAGAAATCGAATTTGAACCATCAGTGCAACAAGGAGCGATTTCAATCCTTTTTAGAATCCTTAAAAGGACGGATGGTTACTATATATCGCAACGATCCCGAAGCAAAAACGGGACGTTTGTTGGACGTTCAGTCAGATTATATTGTTTTAGAGCTTGAACATAATACGATCGTTTATTATCAAATTCATCATGTCAAAAGCGTAAGTGAAGATTCCAAAGCCAATCAACCAGTAAAGGAACTGGACGAGGAGTTGGATTTTATTAAAGAGGAGAGCTTTAGTGATCTATTCCGCCACTTAAAAAACGAATATATTCAAATCAATCAAGGCGGGCCTGATTTGGTTGTCGGAACATTACTGGAAACAAGCAACGATTATATTATCTTGGCATTGGAAAACAACGAGATCGTGTATTTTAATCTTGATCATGTGAAAAGTGCATTGAAACTATCTAAGGGAATAAAATCTAATCATTTAACCGAAACGAAAGATTCTGATCAAACAATGGTTTCAGTGTCATCCAAACCTTCGACTTCTATAAGCCACGAGATATTAAAAGCCGAATATTTTGCTGATCTTTTTGATCAATTGATGCATAAATGGGTATTGATCAATCGCCGAGGTCCCGATGCTTTGGAAGGCATTTTAGTGGAAAATGCTGGAGGATATTTCACCATTACGAATAACCATGAAATTACACGAATCAATCCGTTTCATATTAAATGCATAAGTATAGGTCCAAAAACGGATAAAAAAGAAGAAAACGACCAAATTGAAGCCGAGGAAGATCCTCCACTAAGATCACTCCACAAAGAAAAAAAACCATCCCTCGAAAGACGATCCGGAAGACGATCCGGAAGACGATCTGAAAAACGATCCCATTCTAGATCTGCATAGTTAAGAAAAACTTCCATAAGATCGGATAGAATCCAAAATAAGATATAGCACCTCTCGCTCCACAGCCAGAATTAAAAATAGTGATCCATCATAGCGGAACAAAAGGATGAGGTAGAGGAAGAAAACGATTATTGAGAACGGAAAACCGATATCCACAATCATTGCCATCGTGCTGGGTGCATGAGTATGCGACACTGGTGCACCTGGTATTATTATAGGATAGGAAGGAGAATAAGATGGAACAATTAAAAAAATATATCGGCACGGAAATTGAATTGGAGATATCCGATAAGACTAAGCTTTATGGAATTTTAATGGATATTGGCTCTGATATATTAGTCCTGTTTGATGGACGCAAAGATTTTTATATTCCTTTTTTGCATGTCCATAACATTAAAGAACGGAGCGAAAACGAATTGACAGGCGTTCAGCCGCCTGTGACCGTCGGCTTTAAAGATGACGATCATGAACTTTCTTACCGAAAAACACTGTTAAAAGCAAAAGGACATTTTCTTGAATTATTCGCTGCCAAAAACAAATCCCTCCATGGTTATATTACGAGTGTATTAAATGATTACATCGTATTTTACTCTCCCGTTTATAAAACTGTTTTTATTTCCATGCACCATTTAAAGTGGCTTACACCATACTCTGTTCCATCCACCCCATATACGCTAAGCAGAAAAGAACTTCCTGTCGTTCCTTTGAACATCCCGTTGGCTAGATCGTTTGAAGAACAATTAAAAAAATACAAAGAAACGTTAGTGGTTTTTGATTTGGGAGAGGAAGCAGACAAAATCGGACTGTTGAAAAACATAGAGAACAATATGGTCGAACTAGCGGCCGCAGATAGTCGAACGGTTTTTTGGAAGCTCTCTCATTTGAAAATGTTTCATCTCCCTTAAAAAACCAATGAATAACGACTCATTTGTTTTGAAGAATAATAGACACGCTGAAGCTTTAAAAATGGACAACTTCAATGAACTTATAAATTGAAAAATAAAAGGAATCCGAACTGACTAGAGCATAACCGGCAGTCGCTCGAATGACGAACAAGCTGTATCAATCAAAGTCGCTATAGAAGTAAGGAAAAGAGTTATGAAATCAATGAGCGGTCATTTCGCTCCCTAAAAATATCGTTTCGACATCGATTGATCATTGGCATTGTATGCATATAAGGCTAAGAAAGAAACTGGTATACTGAATGACCAATTCCAACCCAAAAAATAAACAAGCAGATACATATTTCCGTCTGCTTGTTTATGTTGATTTCATGATTTTACGCCACTAGCAAAATGATCGTTTGAAGGAAAAACGACCAAATAGAAAGTTAAACTGTCTATTTGCCCCAATGTTCCTTGATAAAAAGATCCCGTCCAGATTTTTCTCTGTCTTCCTTGTATTCTTCTGGATTTTTTTTATAAAAATCTTGGTGATAGTCTTCTGCAGGGTAGAAAGTAGAAGCAGGCAAAATTTTGGTTACAATCGGTTTTTTGAATTTACCGCTTTTTTCGAGGCGTTCTTTTGATTCCTCTGCCAATTTTCGTTGCTCTTCTGTATGATAAAAAATGGCCGTTCGGTAGTTGTCTCCTCGGTCATGGAATTGTCCGCCATCATCTGTCGGATCAATTTGCTGCCAATAAATTTCTAAAATTTTGCTGTAAGGAAAAACAGTTGGATCATAAAGAATTTCCACTGCTTCATAATGACCTGTTTTGCCGGATTTGACTTGTTCATAGGTTGGATTTTCCACATGTCCTCCTGTATAACCGGAAGTTACCTTATGAATGCCATCCCATTGATCAAAAGGTTTTACCATGCACCAAAAACATCCACCGGCAAACGTTGCTTTTTCTAATTGCTTTTTCATTTTAAAACACCTCAAAACGTTGGTTTCACGATACAATGCTCATTTTATCACTAAAAGAAATAAAACGGCAATAAAAGAGATGAAACAGCCATTCTGTATATGTAGAAAAAAAGTTGAAAGGAAGGAGCAGGAGATCGAGAATCACATCGGCACCAGAATAAATTGAAAAGGGAAATAGTGGTGTCGGGATGATTCGTGTGAGGCCAATCATCTTTCGGTGATGACCTTGAATAAAAGCGAAAACAAACTCATTTCAAAGATTTTTTAAATGAAGAATACAACAAAGTTTTGATGGTTCACGATACAACGAATAGGAGTCGTTCTTTCATCGATAAACAGATCATAATGACTTACATTTTTCAGAAGCAGATCATCTTCATATCACAGGAAGCAGGGGATTCGTTGCGGCGGCAAAGCAATAGATGAAGCTTTGCCTTACTCCTGTTCACAGTGATCTTCAATGACCACCCATTCGTTTGCCCAATTTTCCAGCTCCCGTATGAAGGGTTCTAATGCTTTCCCTTTTTCCGTCAAAGAGTACTCGATTCTTACCGGTGTTTCTGGATATACTTTTCGATTGACAATTCCTTCTTGCTCCAATTCCTTTAGTCTTTCGGATAACAGTCGACCACTGATCGGAATAGAAGATTCAATGGTGCAGAAACGCTGTGGACCCGAAAGCAGTTGATGTATGATAAAACCTGTCCAACGTTTGCTGATAATGTTCATTGCTTTTTCAAATTTGGGACATAAGGTTGATTGGCTCAATATGATCACCTCTGGAACCCATTATAACCTAAATTCATATGCTTGTAATCTTTCATAGTCAATAGCAGATGAGGAAAAGTTTCTAGTTTTGAAAATGATTCAAATCAGAATTGGGATCAATTTGAATAAGTTTTATTGCGTTTCTCAGCTAAGAGAAAAATTTAATCAAATACATTAATGGTAAATTTTGAATAATGATTCACAAAACCAATTTAAAAGGATCTGATGAATAAAATCATTAGATCCTTTTTAGCACGTTTATTGTTGTTCCGTCCGGCCTTTGTTTAACGATAGCAAATATTTCGCTAAAGCTATCTGTTCTTTCTTCGTAAAGCCGCTCTCTTGATCGACCCAGAACGAATGGCCTGCGCCGGTTATATGGACGGAATGGAGAGAGGCATTCGCTTTTATGACTTTTTGTCGCTCTTTTCGATCCACAAGCGCGATGATGCTTCTGTATGGATCGACAGGTTTTCCTTTGAGAAGTGTGCCGGTAAGCCCATAGTTATGTTCATACCCCACTGCGACGCCGCCATCATGAAGATAAGGTGCTTGCCAATAAAGGCCGATCAAGCTCGGCGTTTTATAACCCCCTTTTCCATCATGTGCAAAACCTAATCGCAGCTGTTGTTCGTCAATGTTGTTCATCGGGCTTTTCAGCACACGTGCATTTTTTCTGATCGGCACATTCTCAGTCGGTGAATAGAGAAGAGGCTCTGCAAAAATTTTAGCCGTTTTGGCCAGAGCTTTTGCTCTTGACGGTTCTGTTCCAATTTTGTCCGCCGGAATGATTTGATGGTTAGTAAAATAAGAGCCGGCATGACATTTGATGTATCCTGCTTTCGAAAAAACGTTGTATCCATCATCGGTTTCCGAGTTGCTAATGGTTATGTTCGGTTTAGGTGGAACGAGCGCATTTTGAAAAGCAGACATTGCATTGTTTTGTTCATTAAAATGAAACCCAGGGCTGCTGACGATTAAACCATCCGGGGCAACCGGAGATACGTTCGGAAATGTCGGAGGTTTGACCATTTCGTTTATTCCCGGGGCTGAAGGCGTCGGATCCACTTCAGCGAAAAAAGCGGAAGGGCTTTTTCCTTTGCGTGGATCAAATCGAAATGTTGGATTAGCCGCATTTTGCAAAATGGTTCCAATATAGGTTTCTTTCTCAATGTCAAAGAGCGGTTCGGCAATATCTGCTTGTGAAAGGGAATCGGAATTTTGAGCATGAACATTATTGTTAAAAACGGTTAATCCGTGGAATGAACCAGCCATGCCAAATCCACTCCAACTATAAGGGAAATTTTGAAAGGTAAAAGAGGAAGGGATTTGAGCTGGATTTCCTTTTAAATCAATCGTGGAGTCAAAATTCCCTGGTGGCCACAGGAGCAATGTCTTGTCTACCGACTCTTCTAATTTTTCTTTATTGGGAAGTTTAAGATTCCCCTGTTTTTGAAGGAATTGAGAAAAATTAGAAATATTCGCGTGAGTGAAATAGGCAGCTGTATTGGGTGCTAAAGCAAGGAGCAGACCTGCATTTAAATCTGAGTTGGGGGCGCCTTCCACTACACGCTTCGTTTCTTGATCGACCGTCGCGTGGCAAGCCGCGCAGCTAATGCCAGCTTTTAACTCCTTTAGAAAATGAAACAGGCATACCTAAAGGAGCAAAAGAACCTTTTGGAACATCAAGTCCTGTTGAAATCATCTGACCTTTTTTGAATGATTGCCCGCCGATCTTAACGTCTTTTGCCAGTTCTACTTTTAAATTGGTTGTACCTTCCCCTTTTAGAGCAAGGATGGCTTTCATCAAATTAGGTGCCGTTAACGGCCCGTCCAAAATGCCGATAATGTCTGTAAGGAATACTTCGTTTCCAAATGTTTCTTTATAGAAAGCGTCTCTTCCTTTTTCAAACAAATCATGGTCCACTTTCACCGCACCATTCTTTTCTGAAAGTTTTTTTGCATTTCCTTCAGAGAGACTGAGTGTTTGTCCGTACCAATCATAGCCGTTTACATTTCGATAAGAACTGATGATGTCCTCTTTATCAGGGACATAGGCATAATCAAGATCTATAAAATAAACAATGGCTGCGATAAAAATGATGAATCCTATGATGGCTATAAACCAAGACTTGTTTATCAAAGCGATCCCCCCGTCGTCCTGTTGCTCTTTTATGATGGAATGTTGGAAACCAGATGAATGACTTAGATGATGAATGTTTTGGAAATAAAGATTTTGGAAAGAAGATGTATTGAAACAACGTATCGAATTTAAGATACAGCGGGCATCCAACGTTTTTTATTGTTTCTAGAAAACACAGCGTTTATTCCGACAAGTGAAGGCGGTTCAGTGGAACTTTATTTCCGTATGATGGTTGATATTTATGGTTGGATGTAGCTTGTGTATTGTAAAAAGAAAATCGATTAGAAAATGAGTTCATAAAGAAACAAATGTAGATTTTGAATGGACGCAAAATGGGGGTCACTCGACCAGTAAATTAAAACGGCAAAGGGTATACTAAAAAAACTTGCAATGTATATAAGTTGAATTAAAGATTTACAACTGAACACACAAACGATCGATCGTTTGTTCTGGTTTCTGGTTGATTCGCTGAATAAAGGCTTGGACATTCTTTCTAATTTCTTGCACACTCGAATAGAACACGTTGTAAATCACGTCTGATTTCAGCCATTTCCATAGCCCTTCAATCAAGTTCAATTGCGGACTGTATGGTGGCAAAAAGACGAGCTCTAACCGATCTTCGTGTTCTTTTAAAAATGGCTGAATGAGTTTGGCATGGTGAATTCGAGCGTTATCTAAAATCATCACTATTTTGCCTGTGGGATAGCGTTCTAACACAAGTTGAAGAAATCGAAGAAATGTTTCCGCGTCATAGCATTCTTCTTCGATGCAAAACACTTCCCCTGTTTCGTAGTTCAACGTGCCAATCAGCTTCAGCCCTTGATGTTTTCCAAACGTCGGAATGATTCGTTGTTTTCCTTTGACAAACCATGTTTTTTGAATCGCTTGGTAATCACGAATCATCGACTCATCTTGAAAGAGGACATGGGCGATGTTCCCATCTACCAGTTTTTTTTTACTTCAGGGAAGGTGATTTCGACGAATTCTTTTTGTTTCTCTTCATCGGCATTGGCTAGTGTATAGGTCGGTTTCGTATAGCTTAGCCCTAACCGATGCAGAATGTCACTTGTTCCGCGAAGCGTGTATGTTGGCCCCCACTTTTGTTGAATGAGTTCAGCGATTATCGCAAGCGTCCAATTATATTTTGCTTCGAATCCCACATCTACGGGGAGCTGATGTTCAATGATCAAAGCCAGCTCTTTTTCCTGCTCAGGGGTCAATCGACGTGGGGCGCCAGGTGAGTATTTCATCTCCAGTCCATCAAGACCGCGCTGGGCGTAGGCATGAATATAGTTATAAATAGTTTTCTTGGATCGACCAATAATCGTTGCGATTTCTCCTTTGGTATATCCCTGCAAATGAAGATAAATCGCTTGGTAGCGTTCATATGCTCGTTTACTTTTTGCTTCTTTCATGGCAGTGGACAACTTTTCGATCTCGTCTTTGTGATTTGGCATCATATTTTCTCTCCGTTCCCCTATTTTCTCTTTGTATTTATTCGCCGTGGAACGGGAGAAAACCTTTATTTTAATTTATATAGTAAGGAGTTGAATCATTTGCCGAGCGGAAAAGAATTAGAACAGTTGCCAATTTCCAACATAGCCCTTGGAGCGGGAAAAGCCCCCGATCGTTTCGATGGAAAGTTAATCAAAAGCGCATCAAAAAGGGAAGAGAAAAAGAAAATCAATTGAAAACAGTAACAAAAACAGGAAGAGTCCGTGGTTATCGTTTTGACTACTTCTTATCGCTCCATGATCCTTCTCACCAAATATTGGATAGTGAGAATTCGATAGCAAAGAGCAAAAGACATGACTATAAGGAAGCAATAAAGAACAATGGGAGAATTGATCCATTTGTCCTTTTGCTTAGTGCAGGGAGCGTTGGATTTCTAAAAGAGCAAAATAAAAAAGGGGGGATCGAATGGGAGCGATTGAACGGAACGGATATCGGTTTGTGCCGGAGTTCAGTGTGACTTATCAAAAAGGTGCTGTCCATGTGTATCGAAATGGAAAATATCTGGATGAAATTACATTTGATTTTTCGGGAAAATATCCGGATGTTGATCAAATTGAGGAGTTAGTAGAACAATATTGTAAAAACAATCGGATTACGCCATCTTCAAATTAGAGTCATGTGAAATGGCAAAACTGATTGAAAAAGGGCTTGATCTAAAGATCAGCCCTTTTCTTTGGCATTCCTTATGATGAAACACATACTCCGCATATGTCTAACCTTCATTCTTAGGAAGGACACGTTTGAACCATTATGGATATTACAGCCGACCGTTTCGCACAACATCAACCATGGCTTTATTAGGATAATCGTTTTCCATATATTGCTGTACTGTTTTTTCAATATCATAGTTTACTCGTTCAATAGAAACGCGTACATTTCCATCTTCTGCTTCCACGATACCATAAGAAGCCTTCGCTTGGCCGTCGAACGGTAACCCGACGCTGCCAATATTCAATACTGTTTTGCCGTTCAAGAAACGGATATAAGGTAAATGAATATGACCATAAATATAAAAATCAGCCATGTTTTCGGCCATTAGCCTTTTTTCCAAATGAACATCATCGGTGTCGGGACGGATGATGTCAAATAAGCTGTTTGGAGTTGCGTGAAATGCTAGGATTGCCGTACCGTTCAAGTTGAGTTGGAGAGTTTGCGGAAGGTTTTGTAAATAATCGATATCCGCCGAATCTAGATGAGCGACTGTCCATTCTCGTTCCTTTTTCATTACATTCAGCGCCTCATCCGGTACTTCTCCTTTTTGAATGCCGCGTACCACCCATTCGTCGGCATTTCCTTTGATCACATTGGCATTCAATGAACGAATCAGGTCTAAAGCTTGTTTTGGATTCGGCCCTCGAAAGCAAAGATCACCCAGTACATAAATTTGATCAATCTGTTTTTTGGCGATATCTTCCAAAACGGCTTCGAGTGCGAATGCATTTCCATGAATATCAGAGATAAAAGCAGCTTTCATTCATTATGCACCTCTTTTTCATTGAAAAGGATATTGGAATCATCTTTAAGTTGCCAGTCCGTAAAGGCAAATCCACTCTTTTTATACCACATTTTGTGGATTCGACCAATTTGAGAAGCATGGGGCTGAAAATGTATCAAGACTGGAAATGACAGAATAAATCGCCTTTGTTAACGAACAATATAGTAGGAAAAGAAGTAAAGGGAGTGCATGGACATGGAAAGCAACAAATGTTCTTCTAAGGAGGGGCAGCTTGAATGGTGGCAGTTATCCTTAATCGGGGTTGGATGCATAATCGGCACCGGCTATTTTCTTGGATCTGGTCTTGCCATCCGTAATGCCGGGCCATCGGTCATCCTTTCTTATATTCTGGCGGCAATTTCCACTTACATCGTTTTTGATGCGTTAGCAAAAATGACAAAAAATGACCCGCAAAAAGGCTCTTTTAGATCTTATGCCAAAAAAGCTTATGGACGATGGGCTGGATTTTCCACAGGGTGGGTTTATTGGTGTTCGGAAATGTTAATTATGGGAAGCCAAATGACTGCGTTATCGATATTTTCGCGTTTCTGGTTTCCAAATGTCCCATTATGGGTCTTTGCAGCTGGTTATGCCATTTTGGGGATTATGGTTGTATTAACGGGTACGAAAGGCTTTGACAGACTAGAAAATGTTTTTGCCGTTATGAAAGTTTCCGCCATTTTGATGTTTATTGTGATCGCTTCACTTGCATTATGTGGGGTTTTAGACGGAGGAAATGGCTTTCGAGTACCAACTACTATCCAACAACTATTTCCGAATGGAGTCATCGGAGTTTGGGCTTCACTCATCTACGCCTTTTATTCATTTGGCGGGATTGAAATTATGGGAATACTGGCGATTCGCTTGCGGAAAAAAGAAGATGCCCCAAAATCCGGAAGCTTCATGCTTTTTTTGCTGGCACTCATTTACTGCCTCTCGCTCGGTTTGGCGGTGATAATGGATTCTTGGAAGGCCTTTTATTCGAAAGAAAGTCCTTTCGTCATAGCTTTAAAAGACTATCACCTGCCGTTTTTCCCGCATATTTTTAACGGAGCGTTCATTATCGCCGGTTTTTCCACCATGTGCGCTTCTTTGTTTTCGGTTACATCAATGCTTGTGACGTTAGCGCAAGATGGAGATGCTCCCGCCGCGTTATCGAAAAAGGGGAAATGGAAATTAAAAGTTCCTGTAAAAGCTCTGGGCTTGACAGCGGCAGGAATGGCGGCTTCCGTTATATTGGCACTCGCGATGCCGGATAAAGTGTACGAATATATTACAACTGCCGCTGGTTTAATGCTTTTGTATAATTGGTTTTTTATTCTTCTCTCTTCAAGAAGGCTGATCGAATTAAACGCATGGGGCAAAACAAAGAGATGGTCAGGGATGGTGCTCATCATTTTGGCGGTTAGCGGTACCTTACTGGAAGAAACAAGTCGATTTGGTTTTTTCGGCAGCTTATTGTTTGTCGGAATCGTTGCCATTGTAGTGCTGAAAATGCGATCCAATTGGAAAAAGGGACAAAAACCGGCTCCTATTTAATGGGCGATGAGAGTCATAATACCTTGAAAACCGAAATAAAAGCCAAAACCGACGAGCGACAGACCGGATAGAAAAGAAGTCAAATACAAAAAGTTGGTGGACAAAAGTTTGCGAAAACTGCTAGCGATAAATGCCATCGTTAGATCCCATAAAAAAATACCCGCGAAGATGGTTCCGCTCAAAAAGAACAATTGCTCTTTTCCGTAAGTAGTGGCTGTTTTAGCCAGCACCGAACCGTAAATCCCCAACCAAAATAAAATGGTTAACGGATTGGATAAAGACATAAAAAAACCTGAAATAAACGTTTTAAAAAGCGGTTGGCTGGATCGGTGAACATTTGCAGAAATTTTTCCGCCCGTTAAAAGACTTTCAACACCAGTGTAAACAAGTACAAAAAATCCGAACAGCCAAAGAAAGGCTTGGATGAAAGGAGCGTCAAGAAAACGGACAAAACCAAGATAAACAAGCATCATATAAAACGCGTCTGCAATGAGAGCGCCGACGCCGACAAGCCAGGCGTGCATAAAACCGTTTTTGATTCCTTTGTCCAATTGAGCGGCATTAATCGGTCCGATCGGTGCCGCCAACGATAATCCTAAAAGAAGATAACTGACAAATAAACTGACGCTCATTGAGTCTACCCTCCACGTTCTTTGCTCGTAAGATTCTATTCCAAAAGAAAGACTTGTATAACTCAAGCTTTTGGAAAAAAGATAATATCCAGTTAATAGAAAAATGATGAAATGTGATGTAAATGCATGGAGGGAGTTTGACAAAAGATCAACCCAAAATAGAAAAAGGCGGATGCGGACGGATAATGACCATAAGCATGAAAACGAAAAGTCTCTTTTGTGTAAAAAATTATTGGAGACGATCCATATCGAAGCAATAAGGCTGGAAGGAATATCACGAAAAATATTCTGAATTTTCAATAAAAAATATGGTGCTTATGCAGGATTTTTTTATTTTGCCACGAAATAGACAAATAAAATTCATAAATTAGACAAAAATTTCATAAGATACCAATAGAAAGGGAGGCGTAAAGGATGTGGGCATTTTTGGGTGAGCATATGCTATCCATTATTAAATTTTTGATTGGAAGCGTTTACATCATGTTTTTGATAGTCCCGTTTTATTTGGCCAAATATTTTAAGCAATTGGAAGAGCAAGAGAAATGGGACAAATGGAATGAACAGATGGAAAAATACAAACTCTCTGTTCGGAAGAGAAAAAAACGACCCGTCAATTTTTAGAAGTCGCTGGCCCTTGGATGAATCCAAGGGTCTTTTTTAATGGAGAATTTTAAAAAGTATGTACTAAAAAAGAATGGATTCGTTTAAGGAAGCAATTGTTTTTGAAATTTGGGACGAGCAGTTTTTTGATTGAAAAGCGATCAGTGAAAATTCTTTAAATCATGTTTGTTTTTTTGTGTAAGGTGATTTTTCATCATGATATTTGATAAGTAAACTTTTATATAATGAAAGTGAACATAAATGCCACATTTGTTATAATCACTAGTAAGCTTTCACCATGGGAGGGAGATACTGTTGGAAGACAAGGTGACAATGGTCCGATCTGTTTGTCCGCTGGATTGTCCGGATGCTTGCAGTTTGATGGTGGAAAAACGAAATGGAAGAATTGTAAAAGTGGAAGGGAACAAAGATCATCCCGTGACAAAAGGGGTCATTTGCCATAAAGTTCGAAAATTCCCGGAAAGAACCTATCACAAAGAACGTATTCTTTACCCGTTAAAAAGAACAGGAAAAAAGGGGACGATGGCTTTCCAAAGGATATCTTGGGAGGAAGCTTATGATGAAATCGTTACACGATTTCAGCGGGTGATCCAAACTTATGGCAGTGAAGCCATTTTACCTTACAGCTTTTATGGAAATATGGGGATTTTAAACAGCGAAGGGATGGATCGGAGATTTTTTCATAAATTAGGCGCCAGTTTTTTGGACCGGACGATTTGCAATTCGGCCGGAGCGCAAGGATTTCGATACACGATGGGGGCAAACAAAGGCATTGATCCAGAAGAAACGATTTATTCTAAGCTCATTTTGATTTGGGGCTGCAATGCCGTGAGCACTAATTTGCATCAAGTACTCTATGCCAATGAAGCCAAAAAACGTGGAGCGAAAATTGTTGTCATCGATACGCATCGCAACCGTACTGCAAAACGGGCTGATTGGTTTTTGCAGATTCGACCCGGAACGGATGCAGCGTTAGCGCTTGGCTTGATGCATGTACTGATTCAAGAAAACTTGATTGATACAGATTTTATTCAAAAATATACAATCGGCTTTGAAGAATTAAAAAAGGAGGCTTTAGCTTATACTCCTTCCATCACGGCAAAATGGACAGGCCTTTCTGAGGAAGAGATTCTTTCATTGGCTAGATTATACGGTCAAACCACTCCTTCTTTTATTAGAATTGGAAATGGCTTGCAGCACCATGAAAATGGCGGGATGGCCGTCCGTGCCATCGCATGTTTGCCGGCTTTAACCGGACAGTGGGGAATTCGCGGTGGAGGGGCTTTAAAAGGAAACAGTGTTTTTTTCCCTTTCCATCGTTATAAAATACAGCGTCCTGATCTCCATCAAAATCCTCGCGCCTACACCATTAACATGAATCAGCTCGGAAATGCTCTGCTTGATCGGTCTCGCCCGATTAAAGTGTTATTTGTGTATAACAGTAATCCGGCGCAAGTAGCACCTGATCAACAAAAGGTAAGAGCCGGATTGTTGCGGGACGATTTATTTACCGTTGTTCATGATCATTTTCTTACGGATACTTGCCGTTATGCAGATATCGTTCTTCCTGCAACCACTCATTTCGAAAATTGGGACCTGTATAAATCATACTGGCATCTGTATTTGCAGCTTCACGAGCCGGTCATTCCTCCTCAAGGAGAAGCAAAATCGAATTTTACCTTGTTTAAGGAACTAGCGGAGCGTATGGGATTTGATGATGTGGCATTTCGTGTTACTGAAGAAGAGATGATAAAAGAAATTGTAGAGGATATCGGCATCGATTATGACGAATTAAAGAAAAAGGGCTATGTCAAAATAGGCGCTGCAAACAATACTTTTCCGCAGTACTTTCCCACTCCATCCAAAAAAGTGGAATTTTACTCGGAAAGGATGAAAAAAGAGGGGTTGCCGCCTGTCCCTGTATTTACTCCTATTCAACCAATGGAGAAAAAATTCCCTCTCATGTTGATTTCTGGACCCAATCATCAATTCTTAAATTCTACTTTTGGAAATATAGCTGCATTAAAAAAATTTGAAGGAAAACCTCGGCTGCAAATCCATCCAAAAGATGCTATACAACGCGGAATCAAAACGGACGATATGGTCATTGTTTACAATCAGAGGGGGCGCTGCCGTTTGTTCGCAAACGTCACAGAAGATTGTTTAAAAGGAACCGCCGTCATTCAAGGACTTTGGTGGGATGACGAACAATCCGGATTCCAATCCGTCAATGTTTTAACATCGCAGCAATTGGCAGACATGGGAGGAGGAGCTTGCTTTTTTTCTACTTTTGTAGAAGTTCAAAAAGAGAGCCAGTAAGTTTTAGCTGACGATGCAACGATCGTCAGCTTTTTCGCTTGTAAAAGAAGAAAATGCAATGTTTTTGGCGCAAAACATTTTGAAAAGGTTGCTGCAAGCCTAAATGTATGCTGGAGTGTCAGCCTTTGCGACTTATATATTCAAAACGGATTTTTTTCATGCAAATAAAATGAAACATTTTTCCGAACTTTCCATTAGTTCCGCAAACTGTTAAACTAGTAGTATTAGGGGAGGGAGAATCATTTTGGAAAGAGGGGATACAATGCCAAGTGCGCAATATTTGGGCCATGGGATTTCGTTATTGGACGTACGGGATTTAGGACGTGAAAAAAGAACGGGAACATATGTAATTCAAGAAGAAAAATTGACAATTATTGAAACAAGTGGAAGTCCATCTATCCCTTATATTCTGCAGGGATTGGAACAGTTGGGGCTAAAGGCTGCTGACATTCAATACATCATTGTGACACATATTCATCTCGATCACGCTGGAGGAGCAGGACTACTTTTGGAAAAATGCCCGAAAGCAAAAGTGATTGTACATCCAAAGGGGAAACGACATCTTATCGATCCATCGAGATTGATCCAAGGGGCAAAGGCTGTATATGGCGAAAAATTCGAAGAGTTTTTTGAACCTGTTGTGCCTGTTCCGGAAGATCGTTTAATCGTGAAACGGGATGGGGAAACGCTGGAAATTGGTCATGACCGTATACTTACGTTTTTGGATACACCAGGCCATGCTTATCATCATTTTTCTATTTATGACCCGAAAAGCAACGGTATCTTTACGGGGGATACAGTTGGGATTATCTATACCCCGCTTTTGGAAAATGGACTGGATTTTTATTTGCCTACAACATCTCCGAATCATTTTAATCCGGAAGCGATGCTCCAATCCGCTGATCGAATTGAGAAACTAGGGATTAGCCGGATTTATTTTGGCCATTTTGGAATGAGTGAAGATCCAGCTTCTGCTTTCCGGCAATTACGATTTTGGCTTCCTATATTTGTAGAAGCGGGGCAGCAAGTGGCCGACAGCAGCCTTTCTTTTGAAAAAAAGACGGAGGCCGTTTATCAAACATTAAAGAAAAAAGTTACCCGATATTTGGATGAACGAAAGGTGCCACGCACTTCAAACGTTTATGAAATACTCGATTTAGATTTAACAATCTGCTCGATGGGAATTGTTGATTATTTTCAAAAAAGAATGGCTAAATCTGAGAAATAATCGTTCGAGCGGCTTTCAACAAGGAGGGGTCAGATTGAGTAAAGGTCTATCAGGTAAGCGAATCGTGATTGGCGGTTCGCGAAAAACAGAAGAGATGAGCACATTAATCGAAAAACAAGGCGGAATACCGATCGTCCGTCCGCTTCAAGGGACTGTTTTCAAAGCGGAAAAGGAAGTAGAGCCGGATTTGCGGAAATTTGTTGATGAAGGATCGGACTGGACCGTGTTTACAACCGGAGCGGGAGTACAAACGCTTTTGGATTTGGCAGAAAAGATCGGAATACAAGAAAAGTTTTTACATACGATCCAAACCACAAATGTTGCTGCAAGAGGCTATAAGACGATCGCTGCTCTTAAAAAGATCGGAATTCAACCGGTCGTCGTTGATGAAGATGGTACGACAAGAGGACTGATTCGAGCGCTAAAAGGAACCGATTTTTCAGGAAAGAAGGTCACGATTCAGCTGCATGGAGAAAAAGCTCCTCGATTGAAGCAATTTTTTCAAGATCAAGGCGTTTCGAATATTTTAGAGATTCTTCCTTATCAGCATATTCCGCCGAAACGGGAAACAGTGGATACATTATGTCGGGAAATTTTGCAGCATGACGTGGATGCCGTTTGTTTCACGACCGCGATACAAGTTCACTCTTTATTTTCGTTTGCTAAATCACAAAGCTTGGATGAAGAACTGGTCATGGCATTTCGTAATACAGTTTTGCCTGTCGCCGTGGGGAAAGTAACGGCAGAAGCATTGCAAGAGGAAGGGATTGACCGTTATCTCGTTCCGGAAAACGAACGTATGGGAGCGATGATTATAGAACTATCTCGTTATTATCAGCAACAATCAGAAGAAGTCGCAGACAATGTTTGAGGCCGCTTTTTACAAAGCGGTTTTTTCCTCTGCGTTTGCCAGCTTTTTGGCGTTTTCCCTAAACGAACAATCAACTGATCCGCCTTGTTTTTTCTTTCTTCGAGGATTCCAATCAATTTCTTTTTCAAACATTAAGCACATTAGTTTCATTTTTATCAAAAAAAGGGGATAATGGTAAGGTATTTGTTTGAAAGAGGAGTGATTTTGATGAAATGCAAACTAAATCGTAATGCAGCGAAAGTATTAAAGAAAATGCTGGAAAGCCCAGAAGCGGAAGGAAAAATGATTCGAGTATATTTACGGAAATTCACGGTGATCATGCTCATTATGGAATTAAGCTTGATACTCCAACAGAACATGATGAAATCGTGAAAACGGATAAAGATATTGATATCTTATTAGATCGACGCGAAGAGTTTTTAGACGGAGTTTGGGTCCAATATTTCTACGTACCACAGGAAGAATTCGTCATTACAAACCCATGGAAAGAGAAAGAAGCTCACCAGCATCACCATCATCATTAATAATCATTCACAAAAGACAAGCCATCCTTTAGCGCTTGTCTTTTGTTCAAAAGGCAAAAGGATCAGCTCTTTTTCTGTCCATTTTAAACATATTCTGGCTGGTGTTGAAAAATGCTAAATCTTGCTTTTTTATTGTTCTATGTGACTGCAAAAGAAATGATTGAACAAAGGTTTTATTTTATGAGGAGTGTGACATCGTAAAGTATGAAGCAGGAAATATGGCAACTTGGCTAAAACCGTGAACAGATATTATCTTCATTTTTTATATGCCATTTTTTCGCACGGAAAAGACCGATCCAGTTCCGTTCTGCTTAACGTCCGGGAAATATTTTGATCATTATATTGTTTATTGATATAATATTATTAATTTTTTTAATATATTGAATTATATTTATTGTAATTGTATAATTTCATTATATGATCCTTCTTATAAGTTCAAATAATAAATTTTAATAGCGCTTTCAAAAAGTGTAATGTATGAATTTGTTTGAAGAAAATATAAAACTTGTACAATCGATATACTATTCTAAAAATATTTGTAAATCGGTATGTAAAATGGGAATATGGACAAGGAGGTTATGACGATGACTCAATCATTTGATTCGGCAAAAACGCGACGCATCACAAGCAATATCTTTAAAGGATCCGTCGGCAATCTGATTGAATGGTACGACTGGTACGTCTATTCTGCTTTTGCTGTATATTTCTCTGCGGAGTTCTTTCCTGAGGGGGATTCCACCAGCCAACTGCTCAATACGGCTGCTATCTTCGCCGTCGGCTTTCTGATGCGCCCAATCGGAAGCCTATTGATGGGTCGATACGCTGATCGTCACGGCCGACGTGCAGCGCTGACGCTTTCCATCAGCCTCATGGCCGGTGGTTCCCTGATCATTGCCGTTACTCCGAGCTACAGCACGATTGGCGTGTTGGCGCCTATTATTCTAGTTCTCGCACGTCTGCTCCAAGGGATATCGGTAGGCGGGGAGTATGGAACATCGGCCACGTACTTGTCCGAGATGGCAAAGAGCGGTCGACGCGGGTTCTACTCGAGCTTCCAGTACGTCACACTCGTTTCCGGACAGTTAGTGGCACTGGGTGTTCAGATTATTCTTCAACAAATCATCAGCGAACCCGAAATGAAGTCCTGGGGCTGGCGTATTCCTTTCGTCATCGGTGCAATGGGAGCATTGGCCGTGTTGTGGCTGCGACGAACGATGGACGAATCGGAACAGTTTTCCAAATTGGATTCTGAAAGCAGGGCGAGCGCCGGAACCATTCGAGCGCTGATGAAATATCCTAAGGCAGTGCTGACAGTGGTCGGGCTAACACTCGGCGGAACCGTCGCCTTTTATACTTACACGACATACTTACAAAAATTTATGGTGAATACAGTGGGCATTCAAAAGGAGATCGTCAGTTGGATTAATTTTATTGCTTTGTTAATATTTGTCATACTTCAACCGCTCGCCGGGATGCTATCTGACCGGATCGGTCGTCGCCCGCTATTGATGGGTTTCGGTATTTTGGGAACATTGCTGACAGTGCCGCTGTTCCTTTTGATGGAGCAGACGAAGAACCCTTTCGCTGCCTTCTTTCTTATGATGGTTGGACTCATTATTGTCACTGGTTACACTTCCATTAATGCCATCGTGAAAGCGGAACTATTCCCGACCGAAATCCGCGCCCTAGGAGTAGGATTTCCTTACGGCCTTACCGTTGCGGTGTTCGGAGGAACAGCGGAATTCGTTGCATTATGGCTGAAGAGCATTGGAGAAGAGCCGCTCTTTTTTTCTACGTAGCTCTCTGCATTGCGGTGAGTTTGATCGTCTATTGGCGTATGGGTGAGTCTTCGAAGTCTTCTCGCATTGAAGCCGAACAGGATGCAAGCTAGATTATCGTCGTCTGGTACTCTGAAATAAGGTAAGCCACAAGCTGTGGGTTAGCTGTCACGGTCTACACGATTTGCTGGAGCCTTTACAGATTGCTTGATGATTATAGAACGAGAATGGAAAGAACAGACATCGATATGATGATGCCTGTTGTACAACAAAATGAACAAAGCGAACATGGGAAAGGACAGGTCGTTAAACGGCCTGCCTTTTTATGTGGACTCAATTGTCAAGTAGGAAGACAGTAGTAACGGCTCGATTAACGCAAGGGTGTCCGGGAGGGCATGAAAGATGAAGATTGCAAACGGCAAGGTCATTCCAATACCCAATACAAGGAAGTTTGATTGTCCCAAAATAGAGGATGCTTGCTATACTTTAAGAGACGGAAATAGGCAATTTTTCATCAATTCGTTAAAATAAGAATCGACTAGTTTTGATATTCCAGAATCGAATACTCTACTTCCGAAAACGTCATTCCTTCTTATCTAAATGGGGTTAACAAGGACTCGATCCGAAAAAAGGAGTTAGCATATGAAGCAGTATGATTTTACAAGTGGAAATATTATGAAGCAGCTGGTGATGTTTTCGACACCGATTCTGCTGACTAATTTTCTGCAAACCTCTTTTCAATTAATCGATAGCTTATGGGTTGGCAATTTGCTCGGTTCTAACGCTTTAGGAGCTGTTGCCGTTTCTGGAACGGTGATTTTTACCGTCTTGTCATTTATTATCGGTATTAATAATGCTACATTAACCATATTATCCCAGCTGAAAGGGAAAAATGACGAGATCGGCCTAAAACGATATGTGAATGCTTTTGTTGTGATATTAACGTTTATTTCTCTTACACTCGGGGCGATGGGAATGATGTTAGCCGTTCCCATTTTGAAGTTTCTTGGAACTCCGTCGACGATGGTTCCTGAAGCGAAAAGCTATTTAGAAATCAATTTTGCCGGAATTTTGTTTTTATTTGGTTATAATTTTATCGGAACAGTGTTTCGTGCTCTAGGCGACAGCCGGACGCCGATTCGATTTGTTTTCTTTGCCGTAGTGCTGAACGCTGTGTTAGATCCACTTTTTATTGAAGTGTGGGGACTTGGTTTAAATGGAGCGGCTTATGCAACGATTCTTTCCCAAGGAGTTTCATTTCTATATGGATTGTACTACAGTTTACGGAAGCATCTGATTCCCTTTTCAGTTCCAAGATGGCCTCATAGAAAAGAAGTTTCCATGATTTTAAAACTCGGGATACCGGCCGGGCTGCAAATGATGGTGATTTCAGCAGGAACGGCTGCTATTATGAGTGTCGTCACTTCCTTTGGGGGGCATGTTGTCGCTGGTTTCGGCGCTGCTCAACGGATTGACAGTCTTTTGATGCTGCCGGCACAGGCGCTGGGAACGGCTGTCAACAGCATGGCCGGACAAAACATTGGAGCCAATCAATGGACTCGTGTTCGTCAAATCGCTGTAAACGGAGTCCTCTATAATATTTCCATTATGTTGTTCATCGCGTTTTTCGTTGCTTTGCTTGCAGACAGAATCGTCAAGCTATTCATTCAGCAGCCTGAATCATCCGTCTCGTTTGGAGCTGAATATTTGGGAATCATCGCATTTTTCTATCCGTTTTTGGGAATTAATTTTATTTTAAACGGAATTGTGCGGGCTTCAGGTGCGATGTTTCAAGTGCTGGTTCTCAATATCGTATCTTTATGGATTCTCCGATATCCTTTAACAGAATTGTCGGCTTCTTACTTAGGCGAAAAGGGAATTGCCTTTGGAATGGGAGCCAGTTTTGTTATAAGCAGCATCATCGCTTTCCTTTATTATCGTTATGGAACATGGAGGAAAAAACAATTATTTACGGAAAGAGAATAAAATGGAGTAATACAGAAGCAGAATCACGATTCCTGAGTGATTTTGAATCAATATCTTGAACGATTGCTTGAAACACGATATGATGAAAGTAATGAAAATCATTCGGAGAAATGCAATACTTTAAAGTGATCGGAAACCTATTTCGTGAAAACGACATCATTTAAAAACGTCATAGTTCTATTTGTGGAATAGGCTTATTGAGGAGATTCTCGGTTTCATTGCATGAGAAGCGCTGCCTCCTATCCATCATTGGATCAGGAGGGTTTTTTGTGCCGGCAAATGGATGTTCGAATGATATGAAATCGTTCAACTTAATAAAACGTCGAAAGAAAATGATGAAAAGCGGCATTTTGATTTTGGGATTCAGCGTTCTGAAACTGTTGATTCAGCGGCTCTTCGCACCTAAGAAAAAGGGAGTTTGTTAACCCGATATATATTGCAAGTTTGTCACTGGTACGTTGTGGTCGAAAGCATGAGTGATAATATAGGACCAAAAGCTTGGTGTTTCCGGGTACGTGTTGTTTCGAAATAGAGGGGAGGGGGGGACATAAATTAGCTTAACCTCTTGTTTTGTTTACCAGGATTTAGTGGAAGGTGAAACGTATGGACGTGAAACGATTTTTAAAAGGATTGGGCGATCGGAAACCTGACATAATGGGTAGCGAACATTTTTCAAAATTTGCTGTTTTTTTACCGCTGCTTAAAATGAATAAAGAATATCATCTTTTATTTGAAGTGCGCTCTATGCAGCTTAGACATCAGCCGGGCGAAATTTGTTTTCCGGGAGGAAAAATGGAATCTGATGATCGCACGGCGAAAGAGACGGCTATGAGAGAAACGTCAGAAGAGTTGGGAATACCCATCACTTCCTTATCGGACGTTTATCCCTTGGATTACGTTATACCCGGTTTTGGGAAAAGGATCATATATCCGTATGTGGGTCTTATTGAACAGGGCACGGAAATCCGGCCAAATCCTCAAGAAGTTGAAACTGTATTTACAGTACCGCTCTCATATCTTCAATCTGTGGAGCCTGAGTGTTATAAAATCAATTTTAAAATAGCTCCTGAAAAAAATTTCCCATTACATTTGATCCCCGGCGGAAAAAATTATAATTGGCAAATCAAACAAATGGATGAGTACTTTTACTACTACAAAGACTATGTGATTTGGGGATTGACAGCCAGTATATTGAAACATTTTTTGGATTTGACTGCGAAATCAGCCAAAGAACAAGATCGTTTTACAGAATAGTCGCCAATCAAGAAAAGGGGAACAATTGGTTTGTTGCTCCTTACATTACTATTGGATATTACAGATGAAAGAAGCGGAAACTTAAGGGTTCTTATTTCAGGAAAGCTTTTCATTTTATCATCACGATTATTTCGTTATCAATATTTTTTGTAATCAGGATTTTAAAACCCCTGCCTTTGTGATCAGGCAGGGGAAAATCATATAAATATACTGTAGATGAGCATTTTTATTAACAATGATTACCATACGAAAAAGAGACAAACGGGGTACCCCTTATGCCACGTGGAGCTGTTTTTTCACGGCATCAATGGGAATATTTTGTTTTGCTGCACGATAAATGAACTCCACGAGGCTATGTCCTTTTCTCTTGCGCAGGAGATCGAGCCCATCCGAAACATCACTGTTCGACTCGAACATGCTGTACACATACGCAAGTTGCACCAAGATCCAATACCGTTTCACCGCCCGACGCCCGCGAACGCGGTATCCATCGAGTTTCAGCTGGTCTTTCGCTTGACGGAAAAAACATTCGATCGACCAACGCTCGGCATAGTAGCACAAGATGTCTTCATCGCTTAGCTCGCGATCGGTGCTCAAGACGCAATGAAGATGTTTCGGTGTCATCGGCTGATCGGCTTTCCATGCGAGCAGCACCACGGCATCCTTGAGACCGTTCAGAGCACCTTCGTAGCGATACACCCGATAACGCTCTTTTCCCACCGTGACGAGGCGGGTATCCCGTGGCTCCATAGATTTGGCAAATTCCTTTGCTTGAATGGCCGTCCCTTTTGGATAGAGAATCCGATTCGTCTTGAGCATCGCGATGACGTGGAACCCTTTTTTCAAGCAGGCTCCCACGAGGGTTTTCGATGGATACCAAGAGTCCATGAGCACATAAACGGGTCGACTCACATCCAACGAAGAAAGCATCTCGATCGCGAGTTCCCCTTTGCTTTTCCCCGCCGTCTTGTCGTAGAGGCGAAAGGCAAAAGGAAACGCTTGGGTCATCGTATGAACCATGAGCCAAACGAGAGAATGTCCCCAGATCGACTTTTTCTCTGCGTGAGAATAGTGCCAATCACACCCTTGAATGGCGTGTGTTGCCCGTGACGAGGGCTTCGTTTTTTGGCAAATCGTATCATCGATCGAAACAAAAATGGGTTGATTCTCTCGTTTCGAGCTGCGTTCGACACGATGAAGCACCCACTGCTGGAGTTTGCGAAGCAACGTCTCTTCTTCCCATGGGCTTTTCGTGAAAAAATGGCTGAGTGTCGTGCGATGGTTCGGATGAAAACTCCCGTGATGTAGATCGGTCAGTGTTCCCGAAAAGCCCTTTGTAATCATCGCATCCACGATATGAACGAGATGCTTCATGACAGGTTTTGAGAAATAAAGTGCCAACCCCAACATCGTCAAAAACTTGTGGATTCCTAGGTGATGTGCTAATCTATTCATGAGACATGAACCCCCTTGTGAGTAGTTGTGGCACATCTATTCTAACCAAGGAATCGGGTTCATGTCTTCTTTTTTGTTTGGTTGTAAATTTATGTTAGCGAATTTGCTCATCTACAGTAAATATACTCAAATACAATATGGATAATCGATTCATGATATCATACCGTCTGAACAGCAGATCCGTAAGACAAAAACACTCCATTGCAGTATGAAGTTTTATATTATCGTTATTGTTCCTGAGTGATTTTAAAAGTTGCCATACGCTCTTGCAGACTGAGCGCTAGTTCGGATAGAGAAGCGGCTGCTGCTGAAATCTCTTCCATAGAGGCCAATTGTTCTTCCGTTGAAGCCACGACTGTTTGTGAATGGCTGGATGTCTGTTTAGAGGCGGAAGCTAGTTCAAACATCGCGTCTGAAATCATTTGGATTTTTCCAGACATTTCTTGGATAGTTGCAGACAGCGATTGAAGTTCGGATTCGATATCTGTAACCGAATGGACAATTTCTTCAAAGTTTTCCTTCGTATTATTTACGATGCCTAATCCGTTTTGAACATCGTCCTTGACTCGTTCAATGGAATCAGTGGAACGAGCCATTTCCTCTTGGATTTCTTTTATGAGATCCGCAATTTGCTTAGAAGATTCTTGAGATTGTACTGCGAGTTTTCTTACTTCCTCCGCTACAACCGCAAAACCTTTCCCGTGTTCTCCCGCTCTGGCTGCTTCAATTGCGGCATTTAGCGCCAACAAATTGGTTTGATCCGCTATATCCGAAATAACCTTTGTGATCATGTCGATTTCCCGTGATTTATGACCAAGCATTTTAATAGCTTCGCCACTTTCTTGAACGGATTTATGGATTTCATTCATTTGTTTAGAAGTCTGTTGTACGTATAACCCGCCTTGTCTTGCTTTTTCTTTTGCGTCTATTCCTTTTTCCGCCATTTTTTCCGAGTTCATTGATACGTTTTGGATGGCTTTCGACATTGTCTCAATGGCTTTTTCGCTTTTTTCCACACTCATGGTTTGATTTTCGACTGCCTGGGATACTTCCTGTATGGTTTCCGTGATTTGTTCAGCGGTGCTGCTGGTTTGTTCTGCACTGGCTGTTAACTGTTGAGAGGAGGCAGCTACTTGTTCAGACGTTTCCAGTACATGTTGGATCATGATTCGTAAATTTTCTTTCATATCATTATAGCTTTTGGACAATTGTCCTAATTCATCACGGGAAGAATCGTGGACTGAAACCGTAAAGTCTCCTTTTCCTGAATGCTCCAGTGCTTCCGCTAAAACATGCAAACGTTTTTTCAGTGAGTTTGTAAACCAGAACGCAGCCGTTAGAGATAGGAGAACGGCAACGATTAAAACAACGGAAAAGACGATAAGAAATGAATGAATGGTGCGATCGATGATGCTTTGATCAGCTCCTACATATAAAATACCGATAATCTTTCCATTTTTATCATGCAGCGGCATATAGGCGGTTTGGTGCATTTTCCCTGCAACGTTTGCTTCCCCGTAGTAATTTCGTCCTTCTTTAAGAACGGTCCGTTCTACAACGGGCGAAACTTTTGTTCCGATGACTCGTTGTCCTTGTTTCCAAACATTTGTGGCAACCCGGGTATCTCCTTGGAAAATGGTAATGGTATCATTTGTGTCCTTTCCTATTTGATCCACGATTTTTTCATTATTATTCATTAAAGTGGACCCTTTGTACAATTTTCCGTTTTTAATGGCCCAATCACCTTCGTATTTAGAATCAATATAGCGATAGCTTAAACGTAGATCACTTTTGGCTTTATGAATCGCAACATCTTTAATGCTGGTAGAAACTTTTTCCATGGCTGCAATACAAACGGTAAACGAAATAAAAAGAATAATGCTTATGACTAGTACATTAATTTTTGCATTTAACTTCAACATTCTTCACCTTCATATTCCTGTTATCTTTTGATTATATTTTTAAGCAACGATATTTCTGCCGAATAATGGCTGGCATGTATGTAAGGATGGGAGGGGACGTTCACAGCGATGAAAGCGATCGAAAAAATCAGTTCAAAAATTCGGGCAAAACTGAAAAAGAATAGAACAGCACAAAGGCGAATGGAACGTCCTTTCTCGGCACCAAATCGAAAAAAGGCTGAGCAGAAAATAGGGGCTATTCCGCTCAGCCTCTTTTTATAAATAAGAGGGATGGATGTCATCCATTTTCTTTTAATCCTTGCCCCATTCCTTTTAGAAAGTGGAGCCCAAAGCCAATCGCACGATTAATATCCGGATCGTTCAGGACTTTCAATAAATCTCGGAATTTTACTTTATCGCCGTTTTGCAGATGATGATTTCCTTCCTTTATACCGTTCGTGATGCTATTCATTAGTTTTGCGGTGAAGTCGGGATCTATATTGGAAACGGCACCTGCTGCACCCATTAAGTTGTTGATCAAATTAGTTACCGGTTCACGCGATACTTGACCAAGAGCAATTTTGGCGATTTTTTCCCGCGCTTGAAGCATAGCATTTGCGGCTTCCAGCAATCCTGCTTGATTCAATTCGCCGATTATCTTAAGCAAATTCGTCAAATCATCATCATGATCTGCCAGAAGGGATTTCAGTTCATCCAACTTTTGCTGGATTTGCTCTTCTTTCGTCATTTCCTTTTTGCGAATAAAGGTAATGGGTTCCGCCATTTTTAGAATTCCTCCTTTCTATTAGTCTGTTAATTGAACGAAATCACGCCGCTTCCACTTGCGATATACCTCTACACCATTTTGTGGATGGCGCTTTTTGTTGCGTGGATTGGTTTTCGGCAGCGGACTCTTCCCATCTACATCCAATACTTCCAACCGTACTTTCGCTTGTTTATATGCTGGTGTATGGGTACGACCGTCGACCGCTGTCCCTGTTAAAAAGTTAATGGCTGACTCTTTTGACGTTGAGTTCATAGGCAAGAAGAGCTCATTGCCTTTTACTCGGTCGGTAACCAGTGCAGGCAATTTCAACGCTCCAAATGGAGAAACTAAACGAACTATTGATCCGTCCTTAATTCCTCGCTCTTTTGCTAATTCAGGCGATACTTCCACGAAGACATCCGGCACTTTAGAACGGATACCTTTGGATCGATTGGTCAAGTTTCCTTCATGGAAATGTTCTAAAAGCCGACCGTTGTTGATGTGAAGATCGTATTCTTCAGGAAACTCAACGGGAGGAACCCAATCAGACAAGGCAAAACGCGCTTTTTTATCAGGAAAGTTAAAACCGTCAACGTAAAGAAGCGGAGTATTTTTGCCGTCAAGGCTTCCCCATAAAAAGCTGTTCCAGCCTTCCAGAACTTCATAGCTTGCACCGGAGAAGAGCGGAGACAAACTAGCCATTTCTGCAAAAATTTCGCTTGGGTGACTGTAATTCCAACCGGCTCCTAAACGATTGGCAATTTCTTGAATAATCCACCAATCCGGTTTTGAGTCTCCCAGTGTAGGAAGTGCTTGATATAATCTTTGAACACGACGTTCAGTATTGGTAAACGTTCCATCTTTTTCAAGAGAAGGAGCTCCCGGCAAAACAACGTCCGCATATTGAGCCGTTCTTGAAAGAAAGATATCTTGAACAACTAAGAAATCAAGCTTTGAAAGCATTTCATGAACATAATTGGCGTTGGAGTCGACAAGAGCCATGTCTTCGCCAACAATGTACATGCCTTTCAATTTGCCTTCTTCGATTGCATGAAGCATTTGGATATTGTCAAGTCCTGGTTTACCATCAATTTTAACGCCGTACGCTTTTTCAAACTTTGCACGAGCCACATCATCGGTAATATGTTGATATCCAGGCAGCCAGCCAGGAAGGCTTCCCATATCGCAAGCTCCTTGAACATTGTTATGACCGCGGAGAGGATAGGCGCCGGCACCAGGACGGCGGTAGTTTCCGGTGGCGAGCAACAAATTGGAGATGGCTGCAGACGTTTCAGAACCTCCTACGTTTTGGGTAACTCCCATACCCCATAAAATACAAGTACCGTCCGCTTCATGAATCATTTGTGCCACTTGAATGAGCGTTTCTTTTGAAATGCCTGTGATTTCTTCTGCGTATTCAAGCGTATATTTTTCAAGCAGTTCTTTAAATTCATCAAAATATTTAACGTTTTCATCAATAAACGCTTGGTCATGCCAACCTTGATCAATGATATATTTCGTAACGGCCATCAACCATACTTGGTCTGTGCCTTGTTTTGGACTGATAAAAATGTCTGCGCGTTCTGCCATTTCATTTTTACGGAGATCAGCTACAATCAGCTTTTGTCCGTGGAGCTTATGAGCACGTTTTACGCGAGTCGCAAGCACCGGATGCCCTTCTGCTGGGTTGGCTCCGACAATAATAACAAGTCCTGCTTTTGCGATGTCTTTAATCGTTCCAGAGTCGCCTCCCATCCCAACAGTTCTGAACAAACCGTCTGTTGCAGGGGATTGACAGTAGCGGGAACAGTTATCCACATTGTTTGTTTCAAATACTTGCCGGGCCAATTTTTGCATGAGATAGTTTTCTTCATTAGTGGTTTTGGAAGATGAGATGAAACCTAAAGCTCCTGAACCATATTGTTGTTTGATCGATCCCAGTCGGCTTGCTACTAAATCAAGAGCTTCTTCCCAAGTGGATTCCACAAATTCACCGTTTTTACGGATTAATGGTTTGGTCAACCGATCTTCGGAGTTGACAAAATCCCAGCCGAATTTTCCTTTTACGCATGTAGAAATGGCGTTGACTGGAGCATTGTGGCTAGGCTGCACTTTTAAAATTTTGCGTCCTTTCGTCCAGACTTCAAACGTACAACCGACACCGCAGAAAGTACAAACCGTTTTCGTTTTTTTCGTTCGGGTTTCCCGCATAGCGGCTTCTACTTCAGAAATAGCGAAAATACCGCTGTATCCAGGTTCCACTTCTTTGACAAGATCGATCATGGGCTCCAACATGTCTTCTTTCAACCCCGTCATAAATCCAGCTTCGCCCAGCATGGATTTTTCCATTAAGGCGTTGCAAGGGCAGATGGTAACACATTGGCCGCAGCCGACGCACGATGATTCATTGATCGGTACGCCGTCATCCCAAATGACTCGTGGACGTTCAGCTTCCCAGTCGATGGAGAGCGTTTCATTCACTTGAAGGTTTTGACAGACCTCTACGCATTGACCGCAAGCAATACATTGATTAGGGTCATAACGATAAAACGGGTGGGACATATCTACTTCGGATTTATCCACTTTTGGTCGGTACGGATATTTTTGATGCTCAATTCCCATTAGTTCGGCCGTATTATGCAGTTTGCAGTTTCCGTTATTGTTATCACAAACTGTGCAGTATAACAAGTGATTTTCTAAAAGACGGTCCATTGCTTCAGTTTGCGCCTCTTTGGCACGATTGGATGATAGTTCAATATTCATGCCGTCCACAGCAGGTGTCGAGCAAGAACGTACAAGCTTTCCATCCGCTTCGACGATACAGGTGTCGCACGTTTGAATAGGATCCACTTCCGGCACATAGCATATTTGAGGATGTTCAATCCCGTTGGCATTGATGATTTCTAATATGGTTGATCCCGGATCGGCCTCAAATATCTGACCGTTAATCGTGACGTGGATCATTTGATTATCCATCTTGTTACCTCCTTTTTTCAAACACAAAAAAATCCACCATGAAAAGCAACGCCTACTGACAAGCCGCTTTCATGGTGGATTAGTTTATTAGCAGAACTTGCTAACAGACCATCCATTGATATGTGAGTCGATAGAATCATAACAGACCTTGTTATGATTCCATCTTTAAATTCAACTGTTATTATAGTGCTAATTTGAAAAATAGACAATACTTTACAATGAAACTTCCATTTTCTAATTCTTTTTCCAAGCTAGCTAGCTTTTCTTTTTGAAAGGGATGTTTTATGATAGGACATGTAAAATTTATGGAATTTCATGAAAGAAGGGGAAGGGATGTCTAAAAAGATACACGAATTCAATGATATTATCCGCAAACTTCGTAAAGAGCTGTTTGGGAAAGGGCCGGAGAGAATTCATACGGTGTTTGTGGAGAATATGGCGGTCTCCACATTGTACGGCAATTTGACGCCAACGGAAAAATTTATCGCCAACACGCCGGAAGGAAAAGAAATGGTCCATACGGCGAGGACAAGAATGATTCAGGAATTATATTCGATTCATCCTCCTGATGGTATGGAAGAAGTGATAGGAGCTAAGCTTTTGTACTTATTTTCTGATATCAAAGTGGAAGAGGATATAGCAGTTTCGGTCTTTATTTTTGATCAAAACATTACTTGAAAAAGGAGGATCGGATCATGAAGCCGATCGAAGTGAGCCGAAACATTTTTCGTTTTGAGAACGGTTGTGTAGAAGAAAAAGAAGACAAAGTCGTAACAGAATTCCCGGTGACAGTGAAAGTAAACGGACAAGAATTTGTGACGATGGTATGCACTCCGGAATTTATAGAAGATATGGTCATAGGATTTTTAGCTTCAGAAGGGGTGATACGTCGATATGAGGATATCCAAGATATATGGGTGCAGGAGAAAGAAGGATTTGTCCATGTCAAGACGGAGAATATCAACCCTTATTACCGAAATTTTCAAAACAAGCGATATATCACTTCATGCTGCGGAGTGAGCAGACAAGGTTTCGTATTCGTCAACGATGCTTTAACGGCCAAAAAAATGAAGGATATTCGAGTCAAAGTGTCCATAGACGATTGTTTTCGATTGATGAATACCATGCAGGAATCAGCTGAAACGTTTCGCGAAACCGGCGGCGTTCATAATGCGGCGCTATGTGATGTTCATCAAATAATATTAAGTCGAATGGACATCGGGCGCCACAATGCGTTGGATAAAATATATGGCTATTGCCTAAAACATAGTATTCCAATAGGAGATAAAATCATCGTATTTAGCGGACGGATTTCTTCGGAAATCTTGCTTAAAGTAGCGAAAATTGGCTGCGAAGTCATTTTATCCAAATCAGCACCTACGGAATTAGCGCTTCAGCTAGCGGAGGATTTGGGAATTACGGCAGTCGGTTTTATTCGCAATCGTTCGCTTAATGTTTATACCCATCCAGAACGCATCATCGATCTGGAAAAATAGGCATATCGATTTCATTCCGTGTAAGTTTCGAGAGACAGAACGGGGAGGTCGGCTTTTGACTCTCATTTTCAAAAGAGTTTGCATGCTGCCATCTGTTTTGTTATAATTACCATCGTTTTCATGAACCATAAAAATATAGGTAAATATGGATATGGTGTACATGTTTTGTAATATCTTGTCTTGGTATGGTAAAGGAAGCAGCCATCTTGCCCTTTGCATGGGGTGAAGGGTTGTGTGGTTGTTGATATTTTTTGAAGAAAGGGATGATGGGGATGGCGTTTTACAAGCCGGACAAAATTGCAAGTATAGCGATCGACGCGGGGGTGAAAAAAACAAAAGAATCCTTGCCGGCACTATTGATTTTGGGATTTTTCGGCGGTGCTTTTATCGCACTTGGTTATTTGCTTGATATTCGGGTCACCGGGGATCTGCCGCCAGAGTGGGGAAGTTTTGGCAATTTTTTAGGCGCCGCGGTGTTTCCGTTGGGACTTATTTTAGTATTATTGGCTGGATCTGAATTGTTAACGGGTAATATTATGTCCGTTGCTATGGCTGTCTATGCGGGCAAAGTGACCGTTCCGAAATTAATCGCTAACTGGATTGTCATTACCATTATGAATTTTATAGGAGCCATTTTTGTTGCTTATTTCTTTGGACATGTTGTGGGTCTAACGGAAACGGGAACGTTTTTGGATAAAACAGTGTCTATTGCGCAAGGAAAATTAGATCAAACTTTTTGGCAAACTCTTGTCTCTGGAATTGGCTGTAACTGGCTGGTTTGCCTGGCCGTTTGGCTTTCTTACGGGGCTGATGATTTTGCTGGAAAAATACTCGGAATTTGGTTTCCAATTATGGCTTTTGTGGCTATTGGATTTCAACACGTGGTCGCCAATATGTTTGTGATTCCGGCTGCCATTTTTGCGGGACATTTTTCATGGGCTGATTTTATTAGAAATATTATTCCAACCTTGATTGGCAACATCATAGGTGGAGCTATCTTTGTTGGACTTGCTTATTTCCTTGCTTATCAAAAACAAAACAAAGCTGCGGGGGAATAAGAATAATGGTTAAAAAAGGCAGGACGTTTTATGTCCTGCCTTTTTTATCTTTCTTCTCTTTGAGGCTAATGTAAATGTTTCTGACTAGAATGAACCTTTTTTCTTCCTATACACTATATGTCATCTCACTATCAAACAGAATATTCCAATGTTTCTGATGCCGGCATTGGCTTCATGAGCCGATCATAGCCCTTTCTTGCCTTTGACGAGTAAAAAGGACGGTTTCCTAATAATCAAGGTCCAATCATGTCTCATTGTTTATTTTTAAGCGGAATGAAAACTCTTTGTTCTTACGGAAACAAGACAAAGATGGCGCATGAAAAAGAACCATTTTTGAAATGAATTTTTTGATTAGTGTTGGTGCGTATTTCGTTCACTGTATCCATCTTCTAAACTAGCCGATCACCAAATATTGTTTCAGCTCCAACAAGGCCATTTTAAAGGTTTTTCTAATTGCATCGTCATCTTTCATGGAATCACGCAATATGATAAAGGAGACGAATTGGGAGGTGGCAATATGGCCGTTGTAAAGGCGAGAGAATCGGACGTCGCCCTTTTAGCGAGATTGATCAGAGCTGAGGCAGAAGGCGAAGGCGATTACGGAATGTTGTGTGTGGGGAATGTAGGCATCAATCGCATTAGGGCCAATTGTTCAGATTTCGTAGGAATTCGAACCATTCCGCAAATGGTATTTCAACCACATGCTTTCGAAGCCGTTTTATATGGATACTTTTATCAAAGAGCGAGAGAAAAAGAAAAGCGTTTAGCAAGAAGGGTGATAAATGGAGAAAGGCACTGGCCGGCAAAATTCAGTTTATGGTATTTTCGGCCAGAGGGCGATTGTCCTCCGCGTTGGTACAATCAGCCGTTGGCAGGCCGCTACAAATTGCACTGTTTCTATCAGCCAACAGCAGAAGAATGCTTAAATGTTTATTTAACATTTTAATACGCGGGTGGAAAGAGAAATAACCCCACACACCGTAGCGCCAATCGAAAAAATCTTAACGATTAGAATGACAAAAAGCCGTCCTCTCTTTGGACGGTTTTTGTTAGGATTCGGAAAAATTACTTATTCTTTGAATGAAACCTTACAACCTTCAGCAATCAAGAAAATTCCTATATTCACGAATAACGGTTTTTTGAACCATTTTCACTTTAAGATGATTCCACTTGTTAAAGGCTAAATGGGTGTGAATTGCTTATTTTCGTAGTAGTATAGTAGAGAAAGTGATGATTTAATCGAAACATTCACAAGTGAGGAGAAGAGGATCAGCTGATGAAACTTGTATCGTGGAATGTAAACGGCCTTCGGGCTTGTGTCCGCAAGGGATTTCTCGATTATTTTCAAGAAGTGGATGCGGATATCTTTTGTGTTCAAGAGACGAAATTGCAATCCGGACAAATTGAATTGGATTTAAAAGGCTACCATCAATATTGGAATTATGCAGAGAAGAAGGGGTATTCCGGTACCGCTGTATTCACGAAAGAAGAGCCCTTATCCGTTCATTACGGACTGGGCGACGTTGAAAACGAGCCGGAAGGAAGAATAATAACATTGGAGTTTCCAAAGTTTTATTTGGTGAATGTGTACACCCCTAATTCACAAAGGGATCTGGCAAGGCTTCCTTATCGTTTGGAATGGGAAGATCGAATCCGAAGTTATCTCATCGATTTAGATAAGGACAAGCCTGTTCTTTTATGCGGGGATCTCAATGTCGCTCACCAAGAAATCGATTTAAGGAATCCGAAATCCAATCAAGGAAATTCAGGTTTTACAAAAGAAGAAAGGGCGAAAATGTCGGAATTGCTGAATGCCGGCTTTATCGATACGTTTCGATATTTTTATCCCGAAAAAGAAGGGGCTTATACATGGTGGTCCTATATCAATAAAGCAAGAGAGCGCAATATTGGCTGGCGAATCGACTATTTTATTGCATCCAACAGATTATCCAGTTTTTTAAAAACGGCTGATATTCACTCTCATGTGATGGGGAGCGATCATTGTCCGATTGTCTTGGAGATTGATTTCTCGAAATTATAAAAGGATGCAATGCAAGTACTGCATTTTGCAATGGAAATAAAAGAACCGTAGAGAGAATGATAAATCGCGGCGATTCGGAGCTTGATGATTTGTCCCGTGTATTCATGCGTTTTGAAATTCGCCAAAAAAATATCCTAGGTGGATAGATTTATTCAAACCGTTCAATATCGGTTAGATTCAATTTTGACATTAGGAGGGGTCAACGATGAATGAACGAGGCATTCGCCGTATTCAATCAGTAAACTTAAAACAAAACAGTCCCATCCATCAAAATGGATATGTATTAGAACCAGGAAATTGGAAAGAATATGATCCATTTTTGATGTTGATGGAAGATGTTTTCCAAAAAGGAGCTTTTGATTTTCACCCTCACCGCGGCATTGAAACAGTGACATATGTGATCGACGGAACATTAGAACATGAAGATAATCAAGCGGGTAAAGGAAAATTGGAAGCAGGAGATGTTCAATGGATGACGGCAGGAAGAGGGGTTATTCATAAAGAAGATCCGGCGCCTGGTTCCACCGTTCACAGCTTGCAGCTATGGATTAATTTGCCAAAAACAAAGAAAATGACTGAACCGCGTTATCAAAACTTGAAAAGAGAAAGCGTACCGGTACGGAAAGAGGAGGGGGCCGTCATACGTGTTTTTTCAGGCTCTTCTCAAGGTGTAAAAGCAAAAACACTGAACCATGTGTCTATCACGATGGTAGAGATCGACTTGGAACCGAAAGCTAGCATAGTTCAGGATCTTCCGGGCAGCTATAACGGATTTCTTTATGTTTTGGAAGGAAGCGGATTTTTTGGCGTGGATGAAACGGAAGGCCGTGCCGGACAAGTGCTCTTTTTAACTAGGGATAACGAAGATTCAGATAGTATCATTAAAATAACAGCGAAAGAAAAGATGCGGGTGTTATTGTATGCCGGTGAACCGATCAATGAACCGGTGGTAGCGTACGGACCGTTTGTGATGACAACACAAGAAGAGATTCGCCAAGCAATATTGGATTTCCAAAACGGAAAATTTCATCAACAGTGATTTTTTCCGTCATCCGGCATTGAAAGAGTGAGGGAATGGTTGCATCATTTCCTCACCCTATGGTCTTATAAAGCAGATGAAAAAATGAACTTGGATGAGTGTTCACAAGAGGAAAGAGGTTTTTCATATTGCCCTTTCTTTTTTTATTCTTATTCGATGATCCCTACTTCAACAGGTGACGGCCTTTAAGAAATGTCGTTCTCAGATGAGAGGGGTGAACCAGTAGAAGTATGCTGATTGACCCATTCACGAGCGGTATTCGAAACAGTAGACCAATTGGGGATTTCATTGCTGTGTTGGGAAATCCAATCGAAGCAGAACTGTGGATCGATGTTGTGTTCCAAGCATTGAGATAAGAAAGACGAAATGTTCGCGTTATTACAATTTTGCCACGATCCGCATGTCGAACTCCAAATCTCTTCCATCGTTTTTTGGACAAAATGAGGAGTTGTCGTATTCGTTGAAAACTTTTCTTTTGCCAACTGAATTCCTCCCTTTTCAATAAAATGCCTCCTTAGAAGTATATCCAAAGAACCATTAGCCATGCAGACCCCATCACCCTTTTCCATAAACCTTTGCGCTATCTTAATAAAAGAAGTTTCGAAATGATGTCGTATGTATTAGATAGCAAAAAGATTGCAACAAGATCTGATGCATTGATAAAAAACGGTTTGAAGATACAAGATTAGAGATTCTCCTTTTGACCTATACTAGAACTGATGTGTCTCTTCTTTAAGATTCAAATGATAAAGCGGGTGATGAACATTGTCTTGTCAATCAAGCGAGGAGTTAAATGAATTATTATTGGAAGCGAAACATTATACAAAATACGGTACGGTAGCTGATTATATTCCCGCTTTAAAAAAAGCGAATCCTCATGACTTATCAGCCACTATATACTACCCCGACGGAACGTGCCTATCGGCAGGGGACATACAACAAAAAATGACATTGCAAAGCATTTCGAAAGTACTCACTCTTGCATTGGCACTGATGGATTGCGGGGAAGAATCCGTGTTTCATAAGGTCGGATATGAACCAACAGGAGATCCTTTCCATTCTATTTTAAAATTGGAAATAAACAACCCATCCAAACCTTTAAATCCGATGATTAATGCCGGGGCTTTAGCTGTGACTCATATGATTAAAGGAAAAAACATCGAAGAACGATTTCAACGCATTTTGCACTTTGTACATGAATTAACCGGAAATTCAAAAATTACTTATTCTCAAGAAGTGGCGAAATCGGAGTTTGAAACTTCTTTTATCAATCGTTCTCTTTGCTATTACATGAAGCAGGATGGAATTATCACAGAAGATGTGGAAGAACTGATCTGTCTTTATACAAAACAGTGCGCTATTGAATTAGATTGTTTTGACTTGGCCAGAATAGGGGTTGTTTTCGCGATGGACGGGGTAGAACCAATGACTGGAAAAAGACTCCTGCCGGCCGATATAGCGAGACTTTGCAAAACGTTTATGGTAACATGCGGTATGTATAACGCTTCCGGTGAATTTGCTTCTAAAGTAGGGATTCCGGCAAAAAGCGGGGTTTCGGGCGGAATTATGGGAGCGGTGCCTAATCGATTGGGAATCGGAGTATTCGGCCCGGCTTTAGATCGTAAAGGAAACAGCATCGCGGGAGTGAAATTGTTGGAAATGCTGTCTAAGAAGTATTCTTGGAGTATGTTCTAACACTCTCCTATTCGCGTCATTTCGAGCAGATACTCAAAAAAGGAGAGAAACGGTCAAACAACCCGCTTTTCTTTTGTGATCGCAAAACGGCGAATTATTTAGAAGCAGCAACATTTCACCTGTGACTGTGATAAGTTTTTCGACCGAAAGATGGTTATAAATGAAATGAAAAGATAAAAGAAGGTTCGGTTCTTAAAGCAATTCCCCCTCTTCCATCAAACAGAAAGAGAAAAAAGAAGAGGGGAAAACTCAAACGCAATGGTGGCGTTTTTATTTTTCTTCATGTTTGATAATTTGATATCCCCCGACAAATAGTATTACAACCGAGGCAATATACAACAAAGTCATAAGAGCAAAATACACGGTCATTCTCTCCTTTCTTCAAATTCCAATGATAAGGGCAACGAATGAAGGTTGAAAGGAGCAGCCATTCAAAGAAAAATGAAGAACTGCGCTATTGATTTGTAAATGTATGATTCCTTTTCTCACGTGTGGCTGTTATCCATCTAAAATTCGTTGCTTTGAATCGTAAAAGATCATCATCCCTACTTAAGTAGGGAACTTTTTATTATTCCCGCTGTTTTTTGTTTTGAAAAACAATTGGTCAAAACATCTTGCTACTATTATTATATAAGACTTTCGTATTTTCACAATCACTATGTTGCAAAATCCATCAAATTGAAACAATTTTATCGATCTTCAGTTCCATTATGAGTAAAAGATTTGCCTGAGAAAAGATTTACGCCGTTGAATTTCTGAAATCATTTAGATTTTTGTTCGATCGTATTTCTTCCGGTTTGTTTACTATTTTCATCCGATGGCTTTTGTATTTACATAGCGGATGGCAAATAATAAACTTAATATAAAGAAAAGTCAGTATATTCATAAAGAAAGAAGGTTTATCATGATGTGGCATGAAACGGAAGTGACGAAAAGATTATCGTTAAAGTATCCCATCATTCAAGCGGGGATGGCTGGCGGAATTACTACGCCTGAATTGGTTGCGGCTGTATCGAATGCAGGAGGTTTGGGGATGATCGGGGCCGGTTATATGACTCCGAAAGATTTGGAATCATCCATTCAAAAAGTAAAGGAGTGGACTGACCAACCATTTGGGGTGAATTTGTTCGTCCCTGAAAATCCGGTTGTTGTTCAAGAGGAAATAGAAAGAGCAAATCAATTGTTGGAACCCATTCGCCAAAAGTTGGGGGTCGAAAAGAAAAAAGAAGATCCGATACTGAACAACTCTGCTTTTGATGAACAGATTCAAATTGTTATAAAAAACAAAATTCCCGTCGCAAGCTTTACATTTGGCATCCCGCCGAGAAATGTGATCGAGCAATTAAAACAAAACGATATTGTGGTAATCGGAACGGCTACAACCGTAAACGAAGCCATACAAAATGAAGACGCCGGGATGGATATGATTGTCGTCCAAGGAAGTGAAGCGGGTGGACATAGAGGAAGTTTTGCGGAATCTTTTGACCAAGCGATGATTGGAACCATAGCGTTAATACCGCAAGTATCCGATCGGGTGAAGATTCCGGTGATCGCGGCCGGCGGGATTATGGATGGGAGAGGTGTGCTGGCATCGCTAATATTAGGAGCGCAAGCCGTTCAGATGGGAACAGCTTTTGTGACCTGCAAGGAAAGCGGAGCTCATGAACTGCACAAAAAAGCGATTTTAAACAGCAGCGAAGAGCAAACAGCGATCACGTCGGCCTTCAGTGGCAAGCCGGCAAGAGGGGTGAACAATGAATTTATAAGGATAATGAAAAACTATGAGAGTGAATTGCCGCCGTATCCTATTCAAAATAACCTCACTCAAGACATCCGAAAAGAAGCTGCCAAACAAGGAAAAAGAGAATGGATGTCACTCTGGTGCGGACAAAATCCACGTCTTAGTCAACATGTAACGGCAGCAGAACTGATCCGTTCGGTAGTCGATCAAGTAGAAAAAAGCCTTAAATTAATAGAGTTCCAAAAAGTAAATAGTGAATAATAGTTTTCGTATTTTTGTTTTCAAAGCATGTGGATCCAGTATGTGAAGAAAGAGGCTGATGGTGAAATTGGCGTTATTACGTTATGAAGCCGGTTGTTATGTTGCACAAGCTTGCCTCAAACTTTCACCGCAAAGAGGATGACGAGAGAGCGGATGATGAAGCTTGTGCAACCTCAATGCAATGAAGGAAATATCTGCCCCAAGTCACGCACGGTTCGATAACTTTTTCTTTCCTGTATGCCATCCAAACCATTCTATTTATTCTCCTGTCTTTCTTGTACGTTAGTAAAATTATACCCGTCTTTTCCATTTGGATTCCATCTACCAGTATATCCAACTATATCAAGATAACGTATTACGTTTTTTGCTCGTCTTCTGGATAGATGATAATAAAAATAACATAATATACCTAGATAAAAGAATAATCAACTTTCAAATCCGCCATAAATGTAATATTAATTCTTAGCGAGTTAAATAAAATTATTTTATAATGTAATAAAATATAACATTAATATTGACAGAAAACTTAGATAGGATTATGATGAACATAGACGGGAAAATATCGCGCGTAAATTCAGAAAATTATTTTTTATCTGTATTATCATTCTGTCTTTTCGCTTCCCTGTTCGGAGTATATCAATATGGAATGATGATGATTTAAAAAGCGGTTTTTGCATTTGTGCAATCTCCTATTTTAATCATCTTAAGACAAGAGGGAGGGAGATTTATATAAAGATCATTCAAGTCGTAAAGCGATATTATCGAAAAAATTCTTATTATTCTGATTGATAGATTTAGAGGAGGAATCCACCATGAATGAGTATTTAAATCAAAAATTTAAAGTTGCTGCTGTACAAGCATCCTCTATTTTGTACGACAGAGAAAAAAATTTAGAAAAAGCTATTTCTCTTATTGAGGAATCAGCCAAAAAAGGGGCTCAACTAGCAGTGCTGCCTGAATCTTTTATTCCTGGCTACCCTTATCATATATGGCTTGGAACTCCGATGTGGTACCATGAGCTGTTTAAAGAATGGTTTCTCAATTCAGTGGAAGTACCTAGCAAAACAACAGATGCTTTATGTGAAGCAGCGCGCAGAAATAATATATTTGTCGTGATCGGTATCTCAGAACGTGATGGCAATACATGCTACAATACTATTTTATTTATTGATAATAAAGGGGAAATATTCGGGAAACACAGAAAATTAATGCCGACTCATGTAGAACGTGTCCATTGGGGAATGGGCGATGGAAGCTATCTAAACGTTTATGATACGGAACTAGGGCGTATGAGTGGGCTCGTCTGCTGGGAGCATACGATGGATTTGGTTCGTCATTCTCTTATCGCTCAACGTTCTCAACTGCATTGTGCCGTTTGGGTTGGTTTTTCAAGCATTACTGGATGGGAAACACTTTTTGATATGTCCACGGAACTTTCTGCTCGTTATCATGCTCATGTAGGAGAATGTTTTGTTATCAATTCCCAAAGTACAGTTAGTATGGAGAATGTAGAAAAATTAATGCAGACAGAATATCAGAAAGAGTGGATCAAACCGGGTGGTGGTTGGACAGCGATTATTGCTCCCGGTGGATCTATCTTGGCCGGTCCATTAAAAGGGGAAGAAGGGATATTGTATGCTGAAGTGGATATGGGAATGATAGCGGATATGGCTCATTGGCATGATGCGACAGGACATTATTCACGACCGGATGTAACGAATCTTTTATTGAACCGTGACCCTTATCAAATCACCAGAGAGTTGAGCAGCGCTCCTAAAGTAGGGACTACATTTGGACAACCACCGTTTGATCAAGTGATGGACCGGTTGAAACGATTGGAACAAAAAGTTTTCAATAGCGGTTCAGAAGAATTTGAAAAAAGTTTAACAGAATTTCAACGTGAAATCGCTCCGATCATTTCCGGTCAAAAGTAATCTGCCCTTTATAATTTGTGAATGGAACGTAATCTGCGTTATTCATTGGATTTTTGATAAAACGTTGATGAAGATGAAACTTAATCAATATGTACAATGTATAGAAACAACGGCTTGCTTGCATCCATCTTACTCCTTCTTGTTTGTTCGTTTATTATCAGGAGTGCAGAGGAGTTTGGGTGCCAGTAAGCTTTTTTTGCAAAGAACGTTTATTTGTTTGGTTATGGGATTGCGGATATCAATGAATGATTTCGATAAAAAGAAGCTGCCATTTAAAAAATATAGAATGAGAAACAAAATTCATTTGATAAAACACAACTGAGCACCTATTTTTTTGAAAGATAACTATTGAACGTAAAACCCCCAAGCAATATGATACAAAAGGCTAAAATAATGTTCTCAATTGAAACGTATTTAATCCCCAATAAAAGCATTATGGCTAGAACGGCCATGACAATAATGATCGACCAAAAAAGTAAAATTTGATTGTATTTTTTCCTATTGTTAATTGTGCGCTCGTCTTCCATTACCTTGTTATCAGTTATCTTCTTTTTTATATCTCTGTTGTATTCGACAACTGTCAAAACCATGAATACATCCGCAAATAATGACCAAATTGGGAAAGGGTGTTCAAAAATGGCAACGATCAAATTAAGTACAACTAGTGTGGCAATGCACAGCCAAATATTTAACGGTTTTCTGTTAGGTTGCACTAGATTTATCCTCCTCTAAAAAGAAAATATCTTCTACTTGTTTGTTGAAAAACTTCGCAATTTTAAGTGCGAGCTCAAGACTAGGATTGTAGCGGTGATTTTCAATAGCAATAACCGTTTGTCTAGTAATTCTTAGTTCCTTGGCAAGTTGTTCTTGTGTTATTCCCGCTTCATTTCTTAATAGTTTGATATTATTTCTAACCATAGCTGACAACCCCTGGAGAATGAAAATTTCAAATATTTAAACTGGTTTATCACATCTGTTTGTTTTTCTTTCTGAAAAAATTAGTTTTTTTGTGTAAAGTGTTCTTTACATCCATTATATCCAGTTTATTCAAAAAATGTAAATATATATTTACATAAAAAACAACTTTTAGATGCTTTTTCAATGTTTTTGACTTTTTAGGTAATGATCTTTTTTTACTTCAGTTCATGTTAATTTAAATTACACTATAAAGTGAATTTTCTAACTATTTTGTATTAACAGAAAAATATAATAATATTATGATATATTCAAGGAAGAAAATATGACATATTTTGATACATATTTTGTTTTTCCCGTTTTATGTAATTGTAATGATAGATAACGGTTTAGGTTGTTGATATTGTATCATCAAAAATATTTTCAGAAGCGTGGAGTTCAAGTGCGAGTGGTCATCAAAGACATTATATAGGTTAGGAAAAGAGAAACTTGAAATCAGAGGAAACCGATAATTCGATAACAATATCAAAAGTGTTTGCTGATTTAATAGACACATCGAAAGGGGGGATGCCCGGGAGTGAGAATAAACAGCATCAAAGTGGTCGGTAATCTATACTTACAACCATTCTATAGTATAAGGAGCTATTCCTGTAATGAAGAAATTTGAGGTTTGAAACAAAAAGAGCCCTCTTGGTATAGTACAGGGTGTCAATGCATTGACCCCGAATTAATAATTACCAAGGAGGACTCAAGATGAATTATACGCAAAATCGTAAAATCTCGCAAATTACACCATCAACATTAATTGTAGGCATTGATATCGCCAAAGACAAACACGTCGCTCGAGCTCAGGATGATCGAGGAATCGAATTTGGAAAAAGACTGATCTTTGAAAATCGCATACATGGCTATCAAAAACTGCTTGATTGGGTTTCGAGGCATCAAAAGGAACACCAAAAAACACATGTCATTTTTGGTGTTGAGCCGACCGGTCATTTCTGGCTGAGTCTAGCCTATTTCTTGACTGCTAAAGGTTATGACTTTGTCTTGGTCAATCCTATGCATGTCAAAAAAACTAAAGAGCTGGATGATAACTCTCCAACTAAAAACGATACGAAAGATGCACGTGTGATTGCACAGCTGATTAAAGATGGGCGATACTCCGTACCAAATCTCTTAGATGGCATCTATGCAGAGCTAAGAGAAGGCGTCAAATTAAGAGATCAGCTCATCCAGCAGCTTATGATCACAGAAGGTCGTATTCAAAATCACATCCAGCGTTACTTTCCGGAGTTTTTCGATGTATTTAAAGACTGGGAAGGAAAGGCAGCTCTTTGTACATTAAGAAACTTTCCATTCCCCTCTCAGATTAAAGAAATGACATCAGAAGAAGTTCTTGCGAAATGGAAACAAGAAGTAAACCGTGGTGTAGGAATCAAACGAGCTACAAAGTTAATAGAAGCAGCGAAAAAGAGCATTGGTATCCAAATTGGTATCAAGTTTGCTAAACGTGAATTGGATTATTTACTCGATCAATATGAGCTATACAAAGAGCAATTAGGACAGTTAGATAAGGATCTGGAAGCACTTGTAGTAACGATACCTGGAGCGAAGGAAATGATCAATATTCAAGGCTTAGGTCCTACAACAGTCGCGCTATTCTTCGCTGAGGTCGGGGATATAACAAAGTATAGTCATCCCCAGCAATTAGTAAATCTGGCAGGGCTGTCATTACGTGAACATAGTTCCGGGAAGTTTAAGGGGCAAACCAAGATCACAAAACGAGGACGAAGTCGATTGCGAAGAGCTTTATACTTGGCCATTCGTCCACTCGTTGCCCATAATCCAACGTTTAAAGCCCTGCATCAATACTACACAAAGCGTCCTGATCGACCTTTGAAGAAACAGCAGTCACTGATTGCCTTGTGTTGTAAATTACTACGTGTCTTATTTGTCATTGGTCAAAAACAGTGTGAATTTGATGGTTCAAAGTTATTGAGAGGTTTGCCTCAAATCGATTCATTACAGGCAGCTTAAGGCTTTATTAAGTTCATGAAATCATTTCAGAATACCGTAATTATCTCAAATGACAAACACCAATAGTGCAGAGTTGGAGCTTATTTATTCCATACGGGCATGTGACCCAGCAAAGGAGCATATCCAACCTCCACCTCATGGATACGCAGGACGAAGGAATGTATGGAATTCAATCCGGAGAGATGTGGGAGGGTTAGCGACCGTGAGTGATGTGGAGATGATGAAGCACGGTTATACCTTATTTTTACCAAATAAATACAATTTGGTTGATAGGATGCCCCCTACCATGTAAATTATTTAAAAAAATTCAACATATATCCATTAAATGAGGTGTGTATTCTATTAAGTGTCTATGAAATTTTGAGAAAAAGCGAGTATTCGGGAGAAAAATAAACTTTATTGAGGGAGGAAGATATATGAGACATGGAGATATTTCCAGCGGTCATGACACAGTAGGAGTAGCTGTAGTGAACTACAAAATGCCACGTTTGCACACGAAAGCGGAAGTTATTGAAAATGCAAAAAAAATCGCTGACATGGTTGTTGGGATGAAGCAAGGTCTTCCGGGTATGGATCTTGTCATTTTTCCGGAGTACAGCACTATGGGCATAATGTATGATCGGAAGGAAATGTTTGAAACGGCAACAACCATTCCGGGAGAAGAAACAGAAATATTTGCTGAAGCATGTAAAAAGGCAAATACTTGGGGGGTTTTCTCGATAACCGGTGAACGTCACGAAGAACATCCCAATAAAAACCCTTATAATACGTTAATATTGATTAATAATAAAGGAGAAATTGTGCAAAAATACCGAAAGATTATCCCGTGGGTTCCAATTGAAGCGTGGTATCCCGGAGATACAACGTATGTCACAGAAGGACCGAAGGGGTTGAAAATCAGTCTGATCATTTGTGATGACGGGAATTATCCGGAGATCTGGCGCGATTGTGCAATGAAAGGGGCCGAATTGATTGTCCGCTGCCAAGGCTACATGTATCCGTCGAAAGAACAGCAAATCTTGATGGCGAAATCTATGGCATGGGCGAACAACACTTATGTGGCCGTAGCCAATGCAACAGGGTTTGACGGAGTCTACTCGTATTTTGGACATTCGGCCATTATTGGTTTCGACGGCCGGACGCTCGGTGAGTGCGGCGAAGAGGAAAACGGGATTCAATACGCGGAGATTTCGCTTTCTCAGATTCGAGATTTTCGTAAAAATGCCCAATCTGAAAATCACCTTTATAAGCTTTTGCACCGTGGATACACCGGGACCATTCAATCCGGCGATAGCGATAAAGGAGTTGCCGATTGCCCGTTTGAGTTCTATCATACTTGGGTAACGGATGCCGATAAAGCAAGAGAAAATGTTGAGAAGCTAACAAGGAGTACGGCTGGTACCGCCGAATGTCCGATTGAAGGAATCCCGAATGAAGGTAAACCGAAAGAAATCGGCGTGTAATGAGGAAAGATAAAGTTCTATGAAAATAATTGACAGAATTTTCTGTTTTTATCGGGTTGTGGAATGGAAGAGGACACTATCGTTGGGTCAAGCTCACCCAACGGTAGATAGCAATCCGAATAGATATGGAAGGATCGGATAAATTGAAGCCATTGGATTGATTGTTCCAAACAGTATTTGTTCAATCACGTATTGATTCAGTAATATGACTAGTTTAATCAAAGATGGGAGGTATACAAATGAATGGGATTCATGATGTTGGCGGCATGGATGGATTTGGGAAAATTATGTATGTGAAAGAAGAGGAAGATACTTATTTCAAACATGATTGGGAAAGGCTTACTTTCGGTCTTGTTGCCGGCTGCATGGCTCAAGGATTGGGAATGAAGGCTTTTGATGAATTTAGGATTGGCATTGAAAAAATGCGTCCAGTTGATTATCTGACATCATCCTATTATGGTCACTGGATTGCAACCGTCGCATACAACTTGTTGGAAACGGGAGTACTGGATGAAAAAGAATTGGAAGATCGAACACAAGCTTTCATGGAAAAACCCGACACCAAAATACAACGTTGGGAGAATCCGAAATTAGTTAAGGTTGTAGAAAAAGCCCTGCTTGAAGGTTTATCTCCTGTCCGTGAAGTTTCCTCATTTCCACGGTTTGAGGTGGGAGAAAGAATAAAGACAAGGAACATTCACCCAACAGGCCACACTAGATTTCCGCGATACGTGCGCGATAAGTATGGAGTCATTGAAGAGGTATATGGGGCTCATGTTTTCCCTGATGACGCTGCTCACAGAAAAGGAGAAAACCCGCAATATCTCTATCGTGTACGTTTTGATGCCAAAGAATTATGGGGAGTAAAACAGAATGATTCAGTTTATATCGATCTTTGGGAAGGTTATTTGGAACCTGTTTCACATTAATCATTTTTAAAAAGTTTGAAGGAGGAATTCAATATGGCAATTGAACAAAAATTGATGGATGATCATCATGAAGTGGATCCGCGATTTCCGCATCATCATCCCCGGCCGCAATCGTTTTGGGAAGCACGGGCTAAAGCGCTTGAATCTCTGTTAATTGAGAAAAGACTTCTTTCCTCTGACGCCATTGAGAGGATTATAAAACACTATGAACATGAGCTTGGGCCGATGAACGGAGCTAAAGTCGTTGCGAAGGCCTGGACCGATCCTGAATTTAAACAAAGATTGCTGGAAGATCCAGAAACTGTGTTGCGGGAACTTGGATATTTTGGTCTGCAAGGAGAGCATATCAGGGTAGTGGAAAATACGGATACGGTACACAATGTAGTGGTTTGCACTCTATGTTCATGTTATCCTTGGCCGCTGCTTGGTTTACCGCCTTCATGGTATAAAGAACCGGCCTACCGTTCTCGGGTTGTTAAAGAGCCGAGAAAAGTACTGCAAGAATTCGGATTAGACTTGCCGGATTCAGTAGAAATTCGGGTTTGGGACAGTAGTTCAGAAGTTCGTTTTATGGTATTGCCGCAAAGACCTGAGGGCACAGAAGGAATGACGGAGGAGGAGCTGGCGCAAATCGTTACTCGTGACTCCATGATTGGCGTCGCCAAAGTTCAGCCGCCTAAAGTGATCCAAGAATAGGAGGAAAAACATGAAAAGTTGTAAGAGTCAAGCTGAAGAATCCGTACTTATGAATATGTCTGAGGAAGTCGCTCCGCCTAGAAAGAACGGGGAATTAGAATTTCAGGAGCCATGGGAGAGACGCTCTTTTGGTATGACCCTTGCGTTGTATGAGGAAAAGAAATACAGTTCATGGGAAGATTTCCGCTCTCGCTTGATCGAGGAGATCAATGGGTGGGAAAATTCTGAACAAAAAGATGATTCTGACTGGAACTACTATGAACGTTGGCTATCCGCATTGGAACGATTAGTATTGGAAACAGGAATGTTAAACAAGCGCGATGTCGATGCACGCACCAACGAATTTCTCACTGGAAAACGTGATGAAGTTTTTTATTAATCGTTAGCAGAAAAGTAGTTCATAAATGGGGCAACATTAGGTTGCCCCATTTATGAATAATCACATGGCGAAGATGCTTGCCTCATAAGATAGCCGATGTTTGAAAATGGTATTTTTCATGGATCCCCGCCGACAAAAAAAGAAAAGAAAAGCAATAAAAGTAATTCAATTGTTTAATGTTGGATGAAAATCATTCAATCGAATGAAGATTGATGATTCTATTCAGATGGTTCTCATAACATGCATGAAAAAAGGGGGGATATTCATAATGGCAACTTGGAATTTCTATCAATTAAAACATCATGTTCTTATTTGCAACGGTTCTTCTTGCATGAGAAATGAGGCGGAGGAAGTGACGCGAAGTATTCGTCAAGAAATCAGTCAAAAAGGACTTGAGAACATGATACATACGACCAGAACGAGGTGTAATGGGCGATGTCAAGATAAATGTGTTGTGGTGTTGTATCCGGAAGGAATATGGTATAAACAATTTCAACCAAATGATGCTTCATCTTTTGTTGAAGCGTTAAGCAAAGGAATTCCATATGGACAAAAAGTGAGCCACTATTACCAAAATGGTAAGTTTCAAAGAACAGATCATACGGTAAAAGGTGTATTAAAAAAATAAATTCATTATTGATCTTATCTCGTTGGCTATAGAGAATCGAAGCATTTTATTCTGTAAGGAGGTACAGCGATGAAAACAATAAAAATGAAGAAGAAAAACCTCATCATCATTTATTTTGCACTTCTATTCCTATTTATACCGAAACAGGCTTTCGCCATGCATATCATGGAAGGTTTCTTGCCTATTGAATGGGCGCTATTTTGGTGGGGGGTTGCTTTACCTTCTTTAATCATAGGTTTACGATCCATTAAAAAGAAAGTAAAGGATCACCCGGAATTAAAAATGATGTTAGGTTTATCAGGAGCATTTGCTTTTGTGTTGTCAGCGTTAAAAATCCCTTCCGTTACCGGAAGTTGCTCCCATCCAACCGGAGTTGGTTTAGGCGCTGTCCTTTTCGGACCGACTGCGATGAGTGTGGTTGGATTTTGCGTTCTCCTTTTTCAAGCATTGTTGCTCGCACATGGAGGAATCACCACTTTAGGAGCCAATACTTTTTCCATGGCTATCGTGGGTCCTATCATTTCTTATCTTGTATATAAAGGTGCAAACAAAGCGGGTCTTTCATTTTCAGTTGCCATATTTTTAGCTGCTACTTTAGGCGATTTAAGCACTTATGTGGTGACATCTTTTCAATTAGCGTTAGCTTTTCCTTCCGAGGTTGGCGGCATCATGGCTTCTTTTGCTAAATTCGCTAGTATTTTTGCTGTTACACAAATTCCTTTGGCCATCAGTGAGGGACTGTTAACAGTCATTATTATGAATGTCTTAACAAAATATAATCTACAAGCTTTGAAGATGTTACGTGTACTGTCCAAGGAGGGGCGTTGATATGAAGAAGAATATAATACTACTGCTCATTGTGATCATTCTCGGTGTCGGGCCTCTCTTTATCCAGAAAGGGGCAGAGTTTGGCGGATCTGATGGGCAGGCGGAAGCAGCGGTCGGAAAAATCGCACCTGATTATAAGCCTTGGTTCCATACTCTTTGGAAACCTCCCAGCGGAGAAATTGAAAGCTTGTTGTTCGCTTTACAAGCCGGAATCGGAGCAGGGTTTATCGGGTATTTTATTGGTTTTATGAGAGGCAAGAATAAGCAGGTTGATGATGGAAGATAAGAAGGTGCTAACATGCTGCTGATCGATAAATATGCTTATTTTAACAAGCTAAAGAATGTTCATCCGGTGGAAAAAATCACACTTTCTCTAAGTTTGCTGTTGTTCGCTTTAATTGTTAAATCTCCCTTGGTGTCATTCAGCATTTTTATCGTCATGAGTACGATGATTGTCGTTTTAGCGAGGATTCCGCTTTCATATTATTTGAAATTGCTAGTCATTCCGTTATTTTTTCTTTTTTCCGGAATTGTGACGATCCTTATTTCTATCACCGACGGACATACAGTAATCTCGGATGTGATTTGGTCTGCACCAATAGGAAATTGGCAAATTTGTATAAGTGAAGAGAGTTTAAAGCGAGCGGTCAATCTTGTTTTCATCGTTTTAAGCAGTGTAAGTTGTTTATATTTTTTAATTTTAACAACACCTATGACCGCGATTCTCGATGTATTACGAAAACTAAAATTGCCTTCCATATTTATTGAGTTGATTACCTTAACGTATCGATTCATTTTCGTCATCATGGAAGAATCGATCAATATTTATCAATCACAGTCTTCCCGGCTAGGATATATCACGATACGACAAGGGATAAAATCTCTTGGACTGTTGATTTCTGTCCTGTTTTTAAAAGTGTTTGAACGGACGAAACAATTATCCATTGCCATGAATTCCAGAGGTTACGGGGATGAAATTTTGTTTTTTGATCCATCTTATCGTTATTCTCTTGTCAATTGGTTTATCATTTTACTCATATTGGCAGGAATGGCCTTTATCTATGTACAGTTTGGAGGAATTTTATAATGCAGCCAATTCTTTTTGATATCGAAAATTTAACTCATTGTTATGCGGATGGCACCATCGCTTTAAGAAACCTCTCCATTACGGTTAAGCAGGGAAAGAAAATAGCCATATTAGGTAATAACGGAGCCGGGAAATCAATATTGCTGCTGCATTTGAATGGTATTCTGCAGCCGACAAACGGAACCATTCGTTTTAAAGGCAAAGAAGTGAAATATGATCGAAAATCGCTTCTTTCATTACGCAAGCATGTGGGAATTGTCTTTCAAGATCCGGATTCTCAATTGTTCTCGGCTAATGTCATTCAAGATATTGCTTTTGGCCCGCAAAATTTGGGTCTGCCAAAGGAAGAAGTGTCGCGAAAAGTGGAATGGGCCATGGAGCAGACAGAAACGACAGAATTTAGCGATAAGCCGACCCATTTTTTAAGCTTAGGACAAAAAAAACGTGTCGCCATAGCAGGGGTGCTCGCCATGGATCCTGAAATCATCATTCTAGATGAACCTACAGCAGGACTCGATTCTTATTTTTCAAAACAAATCATGAAGGTATTAGATCACATCCAAAAACAGGGAAAAACCATTATTTTGTCTACCCATGATGTGAATCTAGCCTACCAGTGGGCTGATGAAATTATCATCATGCATGATGGAGAAATCTTGTGTTATGGCGATCCGGTCACCGTATTTGAACAAGCTCATTTGATAAGAAAAGCTCATTTAGATGCACCATGGGTTATGGAAACCTTCCAATTTCTCGTACAAGAAAAATTTTTTTCTGCAAATGAAGCGATCCCTCAAATCAAAGAAGAATTGTTTCAAAAGATTAGCTCTATAAAAAGTTGGAATTCAGGCAAAATTTCCGGATGAAAAAACTCACGCCCTTTATACGGGATTAGTCAGAATCAAATGAATGGCTTTACGTTTACTTTGAATAGTTCTGTGAAGAATCCGGAGTAAAAACTGTTCAGAGAAGAGGGTGAGATCGGGAGGCGTTTTCAATTATGTTGAAATAGGATAAAACATCATTGTTGTCCCTAGTGCGGGAAAGAAACGAAGTGTGTTTATAACTATTGATGACAGATCGCAAAACGTCTAAAGGGGGATGGCATGACGAATATTCGAACAAAAAAAGTCGATATGCTTGTAGAAGCGAAAAAATGATTTCCGGAAACAACCTCGGGTGATGCATCGATTCATATCAACGAATATTGATTGAACGGAATGATGGAATGGTCATTCGATCCATAAACAAGTTGAACCACTGCCACTTGTTAGGAATAAAAGGAGTACACTGATGAAAGGAGGTATCAAGCCATGATGGTCCATGAGGCAGCGCAAAAAACCTTCGAAACTCTAACGAAGAAAGGCTTCACATGAATAGGTGTTCATATTGGACAAAGGAGTCGACAGACATCATTTATCTTGCAAGAAAAAGAAACTTCCATTTCCTCAAAAATATTGAAGACGAATCAAAATCCTTCTCATAAAGTGCTTCTACCGGTTCATTCTCCTGGTCAGTTTATTAAAACAAGACCTTAACAATCTGTAAACTTATGCACCCGTATAATATCCTTTCGCAATGTGCTTATAGGTTCCAACCTTATATTACCGTTTTAGATAGAAATTGATCTATTAAAGGATTTTAACGGGAAAGTAAAGGTTTTCCATGCTTGTTTAGATAAGTATCAAATAATGACGAATACAAGGTGAAACGTACCACACTTTACTGAATAAGTGTGGTAAAATAAACTTGATAATAGGGATCATTTGTAGATGGTCTACATCTTTCGAGTGGAGTGTCTATTTATTCATTGGGATTGTTTTTTCCAATGGAATCAACTTAAAGGGGAAACTCGTATATAATGAATTAAGTAGACATTTAAAGAAATAAATTTGATAAACAGAATTATGGCTTAAAGGAGTCTTCGGTATGGGACATCATCACAGTCATGGAAGTCATTCACATGCACATCATGCAAATCGAAAAGCATTGCTATATAGCTTTTTTCTGATTTTCTCTTTTCTCATTGTGGAACTGATCGGTGGAATTATGACGAACAGTCTTGCGTTGCTATCTGATACAGGACACATGTTAAGTGATGCAGCGGCATTAGGTTTCAGCTTGTTAGCTTTGAAAATAGGGGAAAAGCAAGCAAATGAAACGAAAACGTACGGATATAAACGTTTTGAAATTTTAGCTGCATTGTTGAATGGACTGACACTATTGCTTATTTCGGTCATGATTTTCTATGAAGCATACCAACGTTTTTATTATCCACCTAAAGTAATGAGTTCGGGAATGTTGACAGTCGCAGGAATCGGGCTGATCGTCAATATTTTAGCCGCTTGGATTTTGATGAAAGGGGATAAGAACGACAACCTCAACATAAGAAGCGCCTTTATACACGTGCTGGGCGATTTGCTTGGATCCATCGGGGCCATTGTTGCCGGCTTGCTGATATGGCTTTTTGGTTGGAATATTGCCGATCCGATAGCCAGTGTATTGGTTTCTGTTTTAATTATGATCAGTGGTTGGCGCATAGTGAAGGACTCTATCCATATTCTGATGGAAGGGAGACCATCGAATATTGATTTGCAAGAAGTAAAAAATCAATTATTGTCTTTGGCAGGAGTCACCAATGTTCATGATTTACATGTATGGTCCATTACTTCTGATTTTCCTGCTTTAAGCTGTCATCTTGTCGTCCGTCCTCAAATTGATCGGGATCAATTATTATATGAGGCAAGAGAGAAGCTGCATAAACAATTTGGCATTCATCATTCCACTATACAAATAGAAGAAACGAAAAAATGCACGGAAGTGGATATTTGCAATTAATCTCCCACTAATCTTGGGGGATTTTTCATTTTCTTTTTTACAGCAACAATTATAGTCGTAAAAAGATCAAATATACGGCTAGAATACGACTTTTTATGACTATTAAGACATTTGAAGCGATACTATACTATATCATCCTATTTTTTATTGCTTATATAAGCATATTGTTATATTGTGATATATGAATGGAGAAGTGGTAAAATGAATCGAGTGGTTACGAATATAGACGACGTTGCGACAATATTAAAGTTATTAGGCGATAAAACTAGACTTACCATGATGGCGTTATTAGACAATAAAAATTGTTGCGTATGTGAGTTGGTTGAATTTTTTCAGATGAGTCAACCCGCCATTAGCCAACATCTCAGAAAGTTAAAAGATGCAGGTTTACTAAATGAAACCAAGAAAGCCCAATGGGTTTTTTATTCTGTCAATAAGGAACATGAAATGTATTCGCTCATTCAAGATATATTGGCTCATGTTCCTGACCAGCAAGAAAAATTAAAAGAACTTGAAGAAAAAGGCACAAGAATTTTATGTGAATAACGATAGAGGTGATTTTTTGCTTTCCGTCCTACTAGCATCATTGATTTTCCTCGCAACTTTAACATTTGTGATTTGGCAACCCAAAAACTTATCTATTGGCTGGTCTGCATGCGGGGGCGCTCTGCTATCTATTATGGTAGGTGTAGTAGATTTTCAAGATGTCCTAACTATGACAGGAATTGTGTGGAATGCGACTCTTGCTTTTATTTTTATTATTATCATATCAATGATTTTAGATGAAATTGGATTTTTTGAATGGGCAGCATTACATATGGCAAAAGCGGCAAAAGGAAACGGAGTAAAGATGTTTATCTTTGTTTCTATTTTAGGAGCCATAGTAGCCGCCTTTTTTGCGAATGATGGGGCAGCCCTCATTTTAACTCCCATTGTTCTTGCTATGGTACGAGCTTTACAATTTGATGAAAAGAAAGTACTGCCTTTTATTCTGGCAAGTGGTTTTATCGCAGATACAACCTCATTACCGTTTGTGGTTAGTAACCTAGTAAACATTGTTTCCGCCGATTATTTTCATATTAAGTTTGTTGAGTATGCAACGCGCATGATCATTCCTACCGTTTTCTCGTTTGGAGCCAGTATTTTGGTTTTATATTTGTATTTTCAAAAAAATATACCAAAACAATATGATGTGTCTCATTTAAAGAAACCAATTGAAGCCATTAAGGATCAAAAAATGTTTAAGATAGCTTAGAGTGTATTAAGTATTTTATTAGTAGGCTATTTTATCAGTGAATTTACTAAAATTCCTGTGTCTATCATTGCGGGAGTGGTCGCACTTGTTTTCTTGTCCATTGGTAGAAGAACCCCAGCTGTTCACGTTAAACAAATACTAAAAGGCACCATGGGAAATTGTCTTTTTCTCTATTGGTATGTATGTCGTCGTCTACGGATTAAGAAACGTAGGATTGACGAATGTATTATCTGATGTGATTCAAGCCGCGGCCAATAAAGGTTTACTTGTAGGAACCATTTCAATGGGGTTTATCGCAGCGATTCTTTCATCGATTATGAATAACATGCCGACCGTAATGATTGATGCTTTAGCCATAGCTAATACAAACACAACCGGAATCATTCGTGAAGGACTCATTTATGCGAATGTGATTGGTTCTGATTTAGGGCCTAAAATTACCCCAATCGGTTCTTTGGCCACCCTCCTTTGGCTGCATGTATTATCGACGAAAGGAGTCAAAATTACTTGGGGAACCTACTTTAAAAACGGGATTATTTTAACCGTATCAACAATACTCATTACACTGATTGGACTTTATTTATGGTTGCTTATCATCTAATAAAGGAGCATGTGAAAATGAAGAAGAAAACCATTTACTTTTTATGCACCGGAAACTCTTGCCGCAGTCAGATGGCAGAAGGTTGGGCCAAAAAATATCTTGGTGATGAGTGGGAAATATATAGTGCCGGCATTGAGGCCCACGGATTAAATCCGAATGCAGTAAAAGCCATGAAAGAAGTGGGGATTGACATTGCGAACCAAACATCAGATGTCATTGATCCTGACTTGTTAAACAATGCGGATATGGTGGTAACATTATGCGGGCATGCTGCTGATAACTGTCCAGTAACACCGCCTCATGTGAAGCGCGTACACTGGGGATTTGACGATCCTGCAAAAGCGGAAGGGACAGAAGAAGAAAAATGGGCTGTATTCCAGCGTGTTCGCGATGAGATCGGGGAAAGAATTAAGCGATTTGCAGAGACGGGTGAATAAAAGTATTATTGTCTATACAGAAAAATCAATATTATTAACATCAATATATAGCCGTCACTTGCAGCCGAGAGAGTGTTCTCTCGGCTACTATTCTACAGTAAGGAAGGTATATTGTGTGAAAAAGATCAACCAAGCAATGTGTGAACCTACGAGTAAATGGGTTCAAAACATCAATCTTCATTAACAAAAACCGCGATGAAGTGAAAAAGGGACAACAAGACAGTCTTAAGGAACTTGGAAGTTCACAAATCTTATCCCGACTAAATTCACACATGGGTCTGAAAGGAGTAGCACTAATGAAATACACACTAGTTGAAAGAGATCATTTTCAAGTAGTTGGAATCAAGAGAGAAATTTCATTCGCCAATAATGAGAATATTGTGATCATTCCAAAATTATGGGATCAATGGAAGAAGGATGGGACAGTTGATTTATTATTTAAGTTGAACAATGGTGAAATCAAAGGTGTACTAGGTGTATGTACTGCTAACAGTCATACTCAATCGAAGCAAGTAATGGATTATTGGGTAGCAACTGAATATGATGGCAAAACACCTGACGGACTATGTAATTTGAAAATACCTGCATCAAAATGGGCTGTATTTGAAGTTAACGGACCGATGCCTGAAGCTATTCAGAAAGCGTGGGTACAAATTTTTTCAGAATGGTTCCCATCTAGTGGCTATAAGCACGCAGGAACACCAGCGTTAGAAGTGTATACAAATGAAGATCCCGCCAGCCCTGATTTTTATTCGGAAATTTGGGTGCCAGTCAATTGACCTGCTCGTCATTTTCTGCCCTGCCAACTGTCGCTAGTCTTCAAGTTTTTGAACACTCCCTATAGCCAAAAAAGCCGTTGTGAACTTCAGTGACTTTTTTGGCTCAATCGAGAGTTAAGTGGTTAGCTCACGGATCACTTTCGAAAGAAGAACCATTCCTCTATTCAAATCAGCTATAGAAGCATAGGAATAAGAAAGTCGAAGATACTGAGTCGCATGTTGATCGTAGACATTTCCTGGATTCAATAGAATTCCGTGTTCTAATGCTTTTTCAAAAAGTTCACGTATGGAGAGTGAAGGCGATAAGCGAAGCCATACATAAAAACCGCCTTTTGGAACAGACCAGGTCGCAATGTCGGAAAAATACCTTTGCAATGAATCATTCATGACCTCTCTTCGCACCTTCAATGCTTTTCTGACCTCATCCAAATGGCGATGGTATAATCCGCTTGAAAGCCATTCCGCAACCGCCCACTGGGACAAGGGACTGGATCCGTAATCGGTTTGCATTTTAATATCCGCCAATCGCTCAATGACAGGGATCGGCCCAACTACCCAGCCGATTCTCAAGCCGAAAAATGGAAGCCTCGTATAACAGGATGGTTTGGTCAAGAAAATCATTCGAAATTCAACGTTCATCAATTCACATTAGCAGCTGGAGCACGTCGTTTTGAAACTGGTACACCCTCTTTTATCAGCGCTTATGCCGCTGCCGCCGCTCTTCGTTTGCTTCTTGATATAGGAGTGGAGAATATATCTTCTTATTTAAATCCATTAGCTCAATTCGCATTAGATTATGGACAAAGGATTACACGTTGCTGGGCCTCTATCTGCTGATCAACGAGGCGCCATGACAGCTTTTTATGTGAAAAATGCTGAGCATAATCCATTTTGAAAGAGAGAAATATCATTGTTTCTGCCAGAAACGACGTCATCCGAATCGCTCCCCATTTTTACAATACGCAGGATGAAATTCGGCAGGCGATTGATGAGTTGACAATGGTTCTTAATACCAATAAATAAGTAACGGATAGCTTAACAACTGTAGTTGAGCAATTTTAATTACAATAATTACCATGTAAAAGAGACAAACAGGGTACCCCTTATGCCACGTGGAGCTGTTTTTTCACGGTATCAATGGGAATATTTTGTTTCGCTGCACGGTAAATGAACTCCACGAGGCTATGTCCTTTTCTCTTGCGCAGAAGATCGAGCCCATCAGAAAAATCGCTGTTCGACTCGAACATGCTGTACACGTAAGCAAGCTGCACCAAGATCCAGTAGCGTTTCACCGCCCGACGTCCGCGAACGCGGTATCCATCGAGTTTCAGCTGGTCTTTCGCTTGACGGAAAAAACATTCGATCGACCAACGCTGGGCATAGTAGCGCAAGATCTCTTCATCGCTTAGATCCCGGTCGGTGCTCAAGACGCAGTGAAGATGTTCCGATGTCATCGGCTGATCGGCTTTCCAAGCGAGCAGCACCACGGCATCATCGAGACCTTTGAGAGAGCCTTCGTAGCGATAAACCCGATAACGCTCTTCTCCCACCGTGACGAGGTGAGTGTCTTTCGGTTCGATGTAGCGGGCAAACTCCCTCACCTGAACCGCAATGCCTTTTGGATAAAGAAGCCGATTGGCCTTGAGCATTGCGATTACGTGGAATCCCTTTTTCAGACAAGCTTCCACGAGCGTTTGCGATGGATACCAAGAGTCCATCAGCACATAAACAGGACGGTGTACATCCAAAGAAGAAAGCATCTCGATCGCGAGTTCCCCCTTGCTTTTCCCAGCCGCCTTGTCGTAGAGGCGGAACGCAAAGGGAAAAGCCTGGGTCATCGTATGAACCATGAGCCAAACGAGAGAATGTCCCCAGATCGACTTTTTCTCTGTGTGAGAATAGTGCCAATCACACCCTTGAATGGCGTGCGTTGCCTGTGACGAAGGCGTGGTTTTTTGGCAAATCGTATCATCGATCGAAACAAAAAGGGGTTGATTCTCCTGTTTGGCGATGCGTTCGACACGACGAAGCATCCACTGTTGAAGTTTGCGAAGCAGCGTCTCTTCATCCCAAGGGCTTTTCGTGAAAAAATGGCTGAGTGTCGTGCGGTGGTTCGGATGAAAGCTCCAATGATGAAGATCGGTCAATGTTCCCGCAAATCCTTTGGTGGTCAGCGCATCCACGATATGAACGAGATGCTTCATGACAGGTTTTGAAAAATAAAGTGCCAACCCCAACATCGTGAAAAACTTGTGGATTCCTTGATGATGTGCTAATCTATTCATGAGACATGAACCTCCTTGTGAATAGTTTTGGTGACACATCTATTCTAATCAAGGAATCGGGTTCATGTCTCTTTTTTTGTTTGGTTGTAAATTTATGTTAGCGAATTTGCTCATCTACAGTTAACAAGATAAACATCAGGGAAAAACTGAAATGATCCAGGCCAGATAACTCGCAACTTTTTTGGGGGTTAGTAACAAAATATATTGGTTTCAGCGGACAAAAGATTGAAAAAATCGATTTTTTCTTTTGAAAATCAGTGAGAATATTCTATTTTTAAACAAGTGAAATGCATAAATACCCTAGTTGTATAACTAATGGTTTTAACAGCTTTTTTCTTAAGCTCCATTCAATGATCCGATGGAGCTGCAGTATTTATTTAACAAAATAATTTTTTAAAATTTTTGAAGATTATTATTTGTGATTTGCAAATAATGTAGTATAAATAATATAGAGGTGAAAAAAGTGGAAAACATTAGAGAGTTGTTTCAAGTCATGACATGTCGTTTTGGATTGCTGAATAAAAATTGCTGTTCTATTAATGATGTGGATATTTCTCTCGTTCAAAGCCATATTCTTTATGAAATTAACAAAAGTGAATATTCTTCCATGCAACAAGTGGCGGAAGTATTGGGAATGGATATAACAACATTCAGTAGACAAATTCAAAATTTGGTGAAAATGGGATTAGTAAAAAAAACGCCACTTCCTGAAGATCGAAGGGTATACACGTTATCGTTAACCACCGAAGGAAAGTTTATAACAACCACTATTGATCAAGAAATCAATCGATATTTTGACGATGTATTTTCAAATATGACGGAATTTGAGAAAGAAACAGTGATTCGTTCGATTAAATTGTTGAATGAATGCATGGCAAAGACAAGTCTATGTTGCAATCCGTTAGTGATTAGTAGGTAAAGACTTGATCATAAAAAATAACCAAAAAGTTGTAATTTGCAAATAAATAGAATCTGAATGTATGCTAAGAAAGTTTAAAGTGTTTCAATCTTTATAGTCGGCCATGGTTGCTTGTTGTGTTTGCAACTATTATGAGAATTGCTTTTTATATTTGCATTTTTTCGATGATTCCAACTTCGTAAAGGGAATGGTTATTAGGAATGGTCACAACGTTGTGAGTTCGTTCGCAACAATGGAAATTACGATGTTCTTTATCATTATCATTTTAGGAGTGATGGCACATGAATTATGTTCATAACGATCAAATCCGACAAAAGGTTCGCAATCGCTATAAACAAATTGCGATACAGAATAATGTGGAGTCTGGAATCTGCTGTTCCGGTTTTTCAGGATGCTGTGATTTTCTAAACGAAACGTCGGCAAAGTTAGGGTACTCGGATGAGGACTTATCTATCGTGCCAGAAGGATCGAATCTTGGACTTGGTTGCGGAAACCCGCTGGCGATTGCGAAATTGAAGCAGGGAGAAATAGTATTGGATCTTGGCAGTGGTGCTGGATTTGATTGCTTTCTGGCAGCACAACAGGTTGGAGAAACCGGTCGCGTCATTGGGGTGGACATGACGCCGGAAATGATCAGCAAAGCTCGTAACAATGCGGCTAAGGGAGGCTTTCTCAACACGGAATTTCGGTTAGGAGAGATCGAATATTTACCGGTGGCAGATAGATCAGTTGATATCATCATTTCTAATTGTGTTATTAACCTTTCCCCGGATAAACTTAAAGTGTTTAAGGAGGCCTATCGTGTACTGAAGCCTGGAGGCCGCCTTGTTATTTCCGATGTTGTAGCAATGGAAGAACTTCCAAAGGAAATCAAAAACAACACGGACGACTTGTACTCTTGCTGCGTTTCGGGAGCATCATCGATTGATGAGTTGGAATCCATATTACAACAGAGCGGTTTCGTACAGATCGCCATCGAACCAAAAGATGAATCGAAGGAGTTTATCAAAGAATGGGTGACTAGTGCAGACATCACGGACTACATTGTTTCTGCGATTATAAAAGCAACAAAACCTTAAAAATGGTTAATCTGATTTTTACTTGTTCACTGTTCGTCAAGAAAAAAAGAGTTAAGCAGTGAATTCCATTTACCTGTATGGATCATGGTACGGGTGAAAAGCTGAGCAGGTGATTCTAATCGGTGTCATCATGATTTATACATTATCTTAAAAAATTAATCGTGTCGTTCACTATTCTGAATTATTGATGTAAGTTATCAAAATTTTTATTATATGTCATTCGAGGAGAAAATTAGAATAGAAATACCGAAAATAATGTTTCGTTATTCCATAGAAAAGAAGGTTGCGGTGATATTCAGAATGTGGAAGTAAAAAAATCCGGTATTTAGATCATTCAATTATTGAGAGGAATGATAGCTGTCTATAAATCCTTAGACCAACCGTTCTCAATATAAAATAAGGGGTGATTTTGAAGATGAACATTCGTAGTTTTCGTAAAGAAGATTGGTCGCAAGTGAAGGACATTTACGAACAAGGAATTGCGACCGGACAAGCAACATTTGAAACATCAGCACCGTCATTTGAAAAATGGGAATCGACCATTGCCTCAAATTTATGTTTAGTTGCTGAGGATGAAAAAGGCATACAAGGCTGGTGTAAGATTAGTAACGTGTCAGATCGCTGCGTATATAGCGGGGTAGGTGAAGTCAGTGTGTATGTTCGAGATGAAAGTCGAGGAAAAGGAGTTGGAAAATTACTTCTACAAGCGATGATTAAAGAATCAGAGTCAAAAGGATATTGGACATTGAGTGCAGGGGTTTTCCCTGAAAACATACCGAGTTTACATTTACATCAAAGTGTCGGCTTTCATGAAGTCGGGATACGACAACGTATTGGCAAGTTAAACGGTGTATGGCGGGATGTTGTGTTATTAGAACGTCGTAGTCAAAATATAGGGATAGATTGACTATTTGTTGAGAATAAGGGTAAAACCACTCTTTATTTTAAGTACAATGAATATTTGATTTAATTCTAAATTTCGCCTTTCTTGAAAGCAGACTGACTACCAATTGGGTTGTAAAATAAAATTTGGTAATGGTTTGGAATGGTAAATTAAAGCAATTCAATATCATTTAGGTCTGCGATTTTTTATCGAAAAGTGTTAATATTAAAATAAAAACGCAATCGCTTTAACCTACTTTCAAAAGGATCCGAATCATTTGATCAAACTAACCATTCTTAATTGGATCTTAAAAGAGAATTTATACTATGGAACGATTAAAATGAGGCATGGACTTGTTACTCAATTGAATAAACTATAGGATAAGAAACTGTTTTGAATTCATCCAGATCATTTTTCTTCAACAGTTTCCTTTTGCGACAAAAAGCGAAAAATGGTACCATACCCATAAATCTTCTGGTGAAGGGATAGAATAGTCGTGAAAGTAGGAATTGCTTTAGGAGGCGGTGCCGTACGCGGAATAGCCCTTATTGGAGTGTTAAAAGTGTTAAAGAAGCATCGAATCCCCATTGATTTTATAGCAGGAACGAGTATGGGCGGTGCGATTGGAGGCTTAGTTGCCGCGGGTATTGATGTAGAAGAAATTGAAGAGTTTGTTCTAAGCACGCCATCTTATCGATTGATGGATATCGGAATTCGAAAACGTGGAATTTTAGCCGGAAATAAAATATACGCTATTTTGATTCAATTTTTGGAGCAAAAAGGGCTTGGTGATATTAAAATCGAGGATTTGAAGATACCGTTTCGGGCAGTATCGGTCGATTTGATTAAAGGAAATGTTTTCGTGATGAAAGAAGGCAGCCTTGTCTTGGCTATTCGAGCAACCACATCGGTTCCTGGTATTTTTTCTCCCGTTCATTATCAAGGTAAAGTATTGGTGGATGGCGGAATTTTAAATAATCTCCCTGCCGACTTGCTTCATGAAGCCGGAATGGATAAGATCCTTGCCGTAGATGTCGAAAGGGAACATGATGAACAGGAGCCTCGTAATATATTCGAAACGGTTTATCGTTCGTTTACGATTATGATGACTGTGCAGCGCCGTGTCAACTTGAAGTATGTAGATGTCGTTTTTCGCCCGGAAGTAGGTCATATTTTAGCGTTCGACACAAGCAGAATCCGAGAATGCATTGAAGCTGGCGAGCGAGAAGCTCAACGGAAGATTCCTGAAGTGTTATCTTTGTTGGAATCAAAATAGTATAGGGGGTTGAATTGGAAATGGATTTAATCAAAAAAGGATTGGCATTTGGACTAGGTTTGGCTGTTACGAGCAAGGAACAAGCAGAAAAATTTGTGAATGATTTGGTGAAAAAAGGGGAGTTGTCTCTGGAAGAATCAAAAGACATGGTCAATCAGCTGGTTCAGCGGGGAGAAGAAGAAAAAAAAGGATTACAACGCATTGTACGGGAGCAAATCAAACAAATATTAAACGAATTGGATTTAGCGACAAAAGAGGATATTCAAAAACTGGAACAACGAATTCAGAAATTGGAAAATGATGATAAGTAAAGGAACCCTGTCTCGGGTTCCTAGTCTTTTGAAGGGGATATAGTATGATTGGGAAAAGAATTCGTCATATCAGTCGTTATCGCGATATTGCTATTACGCTGATTCGTAACGGTTTTGGAATGGTGGTCGAGGAAACCGGCATTGCTCAATTCCTCTCCCTCCCTCAGCGTCTGTTTTTCGAGAAAAAGAAAAAAGCTTCTAAGTCTGTCGGTGAACGAATTAGAATCGTTCTGGAAGAATTGGGTCCTACTTTCGTGAAATTGGGGCAAATCGCCAGTACTCGCCCTGATTTGATTCCTGAAGAGATCATCAGAGAATTAGAAAAACTGCAAGACCATGTTCCACCTTTCTCTTTTCAAGAAGTGCGTGAAATTGTTCAAAATGAATTAGGAGAAGAAATTGAAAACATATTTCTCCATTTTGAGGACGTGCCACTTGCGGCTGCTTCGATCGGACAAGTCCATCGGGCCACTTTGCGCAACGGGGAACAGGTAGCAGTCAAAATACAACGCCCAAATATTACGACTGTGATTGAAACAGATTTGGAAATTCTTCAAGATTTGGCGACATTAGCTGAACAACGATCGGAATTGGCGGCAAAGTATCAAATTCGCGATATGATAGATGAATTTTCTAAGTCCCTTCGCAAAGAACTCGACTATACGAATGAAGCACGGAATGCGGAGAAAATTGCCAATCAGTTTAAAGATGATTCTACCATCTACGTTCCAAAAGTTTTTTGGGAGTATACCACTAAAAAAGTATTAACGATGGAATATGTCGAAGGGGTAAAATTCAATGAAATAGACCAACTGAAGAAAAATGGCTACAACTTAAAAAACTTAGCTGAACGTCTTGCAAAAGGAATTTTTCAACAAGTTTTCATCGGTGGCTTTTTTCACGGGGACCCGCATCCAGGTAATGTACTAGTATTACCTGGAGAGATCATTGCTTTTCTCGATTTTGGAATGGTAGGGCGGCTTACTCCCGATATGAGATATCATTTTTCATCTTTAATCATTTCGTTGATGCGTCAAAGTACCGATGGGGTGATTCATTCGATCAGTGCAATGGGATTGATTCCGGATGATGTAAACATGAAACAGTTGCGAGCTGATGTAGAACGTATGAGGGAAAAATATTATGATGTTCCTTTAAGCCAAATTCGTTTAGGGGAGGCCGTGAACGATTTATTTCGTTTAGCTTTTCAGCATTCAATCCGAATTCCGGCCGACTTATCGTTATTAGGAAAAACTTTGCTGACGGTTGAAGGCGTAGTTGAAAATCTTGATCCTGAATTCAGCATACTCGATATTGCCGAACCATTTGGCCGTCGACTGTTAAAAGAACGATACCATCCCAAAAATGTAGCAGAAACGGTATGGAAGCAAGTTTCTGATTATGGAGAATTGATTTTGGACTTTCCAAAACACATGAAAGAATTTGCTTCTTTGGCCAAGCGGGGAAGACTTCGTATGGAGGTCGGCATCCCGGAACTGGATCTTTTTTTAAAGAAATTGGATCAGATCAGTAATCGATTATCATTTAGCATTGTTTTATTGTCTTTCAGCATCATTATGGTTGGGATCATTATCGGTTCTTCCATGAATAGACAATCCACGTTGTTGTGGAAGTTTCCCGCCATTGAGATGGGATTCGTGGTAGCGACACTCATGTTTTTTTGGCTTTGGTATTCGATTTTTAAGTCAGGAAGATTTTAATGAAATAGAAAAATGAATGATCGCAAGTGGAAGAACCCCCGGCTGTAGGGGGAGTTTCACTGTATACATTACGATTGGGCAGCAAGTCTAATGCATAACAGGAAAAAGTCTAAAAGGAGAACGCCTTTTAGTGATTGGTATTCGATGATGTTTTTGCGGGATGGTGTCAAAAAATAAGAATAAAATGGGGCTGTATGATTGTGTTTTATACCCCTTACCGGTATAATGTATAATGAAGATGCGATCAGAATGAGGTGATATCAGTGGACCACTGTGAAGATAATTCCATCAATCCTAAAATGGTTCCCCGAACAGAGGAAGAAATCGAAAGTTTAATAAAGCGCTTGAAACGCATTGAAGGACAGGTGCGTGGAGTGCAAAAAATGGTGGAGGACAACCGTTATTGTATTGATATTTTAGTTCAAATTTCGGCTATTCAAGCCGCATTAAAGAAAGTAGGTTTTAATTTGTTGGAACGTCATGCCAATCATTGTGTTTCTAAAGCGATTCGTGAAGGCAACGGAGAAGAATCCATTCAAGAGTTAATGGAAGTTGTTAAGCAATTCTCTAAGTAAAGGGGGGAATGCTTTATGAGTGAACAAAAGATCGTCACATTAAAAGTGACTGGTATGACATGTGCCGCTTGTTCCAATCGTATTGAGAAAGTGCTGAACAAGATGGATGGAGTAGAAGCCAATGTCAATTTAGCGATGGAAAAAGCAACGGTTAAATATGATCCGGCTAAACAAAGTGTAGCCGATATTCAAACAAGAATTAACAAATTAGGATATGGCGTTGCGACTGAAAAAGTAACGCTAGATATTGAAGGGATGACATGCGCGGCCTGTGCGACTCGTATCGAAAAAGGGCTAAAACGCATGGAGGGCGTTACAAGTGCGGTTGTTAACCTGGCGACAAACAGTGCGGTTGTAGAATACAATGAAGGCGTTTCTTCTGTAGAAGATATTTTAGAAAAAATCAAAAAGCTAGGCTACAAGGGACAGATCCACGATGAAGAACAAGATCAAGCTGATCGAAGAAAAGTGCAGCTGAAACAAAAGCAACGACAGCTGGCTATTTCGATCATCTTATCATTGCCCTTGCTTTATACGATGATTGCTCATATGCCTTTTGATTTAGGCTTGCCGCTGCCGCATTTATTAATGAATCCGTGGTTCCAACTTCTTTTAGCGACACCCGTTCAGTTCTATATTGGCGGTCCTTTCTATCTTGGGGCTTATCGGGCATTACGGAATAAAAGTGCAAACATGGATGTATTAGTAGCCCTTGGAACATCGGCCGCTTACTTTTACAGTTTGTATGAAGCTTTTAAAACTTTAGCCAATCCCGAATATATGCCCAAATTGTATTTTGAAACAAGTGCCGTGTTGATAACCCTTGTACTTGTTGGAAAATATTTTGAAACATTGGCGAAAGGGCGAACGACAGAAGCTATCTCTAAGCTGTTAAGTCTGCAGGCAAAAGAAGCTCTTGTCATCCGTAATGGGCAAGAAGTAAAAGTTCCGCTTGAAGAAGTGGTGATCGGTGATACGATTCTCGTCAAGCCCGGAGAAAAAATACCGGTAGACGGTACTGTAATCGCCGGAGTTTCCTCAGTGGACGAATCGATGATTACAGGTGAATCGATTCCGGTTGATAAGAAAGAAGGAGACGCTGTCATAGGAGCTACTTTGAATACAAATGGCGTACTGACCATTCGAGCAGAAAAGGTAGGAAAAGATACAGCCCTTGCCAATATTATTAAAATCGTTGAAGAGGCTCAAGGTTCTAAAGCGCCGATTCAGCGGATGGCAGATGTCATCTCAGGAATTTTCGTGCCTATTGTGGTAGGGATTTCTGTTGCATCGTTTATGATATGGTACTTCATTGTGGCGCCGGGTGACTTGCCAAAGGCGCTTGAAGTGGCCATTGCGGTCCTTGTCATCGCCTGTCCTTGTGCGCTTGGATTGGCTACTCCGACATCCATTATGGTCGGAACCGGTAAAGGGGCGGAAAAAGGGATCCTCTTTAAAGGGGGTGAGTATTTAGAAGGAACGCATACAATCAATGCTGTGCTGCTGGATAAAACAGGTACTGTTACAAAGGGAAAACCAGAAGTAACAGATGTAGTAGAGTTTCAAAATGGCATGCTTGATTATGCCGTTTCAGCCGAGAGCGCTTCTGAACATCCGCTGGCCCAGGCGATAGTGGAATACGGAAAAAAACAAGCGATTTCCATAAAACCATCGGAGCATTTCTCCGCCATTCCCGGCCACGGAATTGAAGCTGTTATTGAAGGCAAACATCTTCTTGTTGGAACGCGAAAATTGATGAAGGAACACTCGATTGACATATCCGAGCATGAAAATCAAATGGCGGATTTTGAAAAACAAGGGAAAACCGCCATGCTGGTTGCCATTGACCATCAGATTGCCGGCATCATTGCTGTCGCGGATACCGTAAAAGAAAGCTCCAAAGAAGCCATTCAAACTTTAAAACAAATGGGTATAGAAGTGTACATGGTAACGGGAGACAATCAACGCACGGCTGAAGCGATAGCGAAGCAAGTGAATGTGGATCATGTGTATGCCGAAGTGCTCCCTGAAGACAAAGCGAAAATCGTTGAAGAACTCCAAAAACAAGGAAAACGAGTGGCGATGGTCGGCGATGGGATCAATGATGCTCCTGCTCTTGCAAAAGCGGATATCGGAATGGCCATCGGCACAGGAACGGATGTCGCGATTGAAACGGCTGATGTAACGTTGGTTGGCGGAGATCTGGCGCATATTCCAAATGCGATTGAGTTAAGCCGTAAAACGATGAGAAACATTCGACAAAATCTATTTTGGGCTTTGTTTTATAATTCTATTGGCATTCCTGTGGCAGCAGCTGGATTATTGGAGCCTTGGGTTGCGGGAGCGGCTATGGCATTCAGCTCTGTATCGGTTGTGACAAACGCGCTTCGTTTGAAACGCGTGAAAATAGAAAATGGAACGATATAAAGGAGGAATTCTTAATGGACATTACATTAAACGTCGAAGGAATGACTTGCGGACACTGCAAAATGGCCGTAACAAATGCTCTTAAAGAGCTGGATGGTGTGAAAAATGTAGATGTGCATCTAAAAGAAGGCACTGTGGATGTAGTTTTTGATGAGACAAAAGTCAGTGTAGAAAAAATGAAAGAAGCGATCGAGGATCAAGGTTACGATGTGAAATAACATCCACAAGAGATCATGGAGCAAAAATCCATGATCTCTTATCATTTTTGACATGATCAACGGTTTGGACGACAAAAGTCTGACAAGCCTAACTATGAACATTTTTACGGACAAATTTGGCATTAGAAATGATGAATACAACCTTTTCCATTTTGATAGGGCGTTAAACTACAAGAAAGCAGAGAAACAGTATGGAGAAACACAAAAAAGGAGTATACAAAGATGGAATCAACTGTTTCAAAGAAAAAAACAATTATTTCCTATATTATAAGCTTCGCTTTTATTATCGCGATGATAACAGCTTCGGTGATACTTAAAGATCGCGAAATCATTTTGCCGGAAGTAGCAGCCATGGCGATTGCCATGTGGGTGTGGCGAGATGAGGGGTGGATAAGACAGCCATTCAAGATTTTTCTGGTTCCTTCTATTACGGCTTTGATCGGTTTCGTGGTGAATCAATTGCCAATTTCTTATTTGAGCATTTTGCATATTTTTTGACCCAAGAGCCATAAGGATTTCAAAGACACAAAAAAGGACTTCACCCCTAAAATGTAGAATTTTTGAAGTGACGAAACCACAAAAATTCAAAAGGAGGAAGTCACTTTGTATATTCTACAAGAAAGCCTATTTTCCTTTGAAGAACTGCAAAAATTAGAGTCAAAAGAGAAATTACCTATCTTTTTTAGCTCGCTTGATTTACGCCCTTATGCTAAACAGTTGAGAAGTTCTTCACCCCGAGGGGCTGACGGTCATTCCAGAGAAGGGATTCTAAGGGCTCTCATCGCTGCCCCACTCGAAGGCATCGACACCTTTACCGCCCTTCATCATCGATTGGATAAAGACCTTCGTTTCCGTTATCAATGCGGTTTATCGATTGATCGCCCCGCACCGTCTATCTCCACTCTCAGCCGGGTTTTTGCGGCACTTACCAAAAAAAAGCTGGCTGAAAAGATCTTCCTTGACTTGGTACAGTTAGCTCAGGAGGAAGGAATAATTGACGGCAGCCACCAGGCCATCGACAGTGCCGCCATTGATGCCTATGAAAAGAAACAGCCCAAAAAGCGTAGTGAACAAACGGGTAATGCCAATTGGGGCGCAAAATATGATTCCTTCGGCAATAAAATTACCTGGTTTGGCTATAAGATGCATCTTTCAGTCGATACCGCAAGCGAACTGCCAATGGCCATAAAAGTAACCCCTGCCCATGTGAACGATGGAGAAGTCGCACCAGAATGAATAGAGCAAGTGGCAGAGCGTACCAAATCCAAAATTGAATTTCTGATCATGGATGGCGGATATGACCAACTAAAAAACTATGAATCAGCCAAAAACATTGGAGCGCAAGCCATTATCCCGCTCAATTTGCGCAACGAAAAAGAGCCTCCTGAAGGGATTTCTTCCAATGGAACTCCGCGTTGTTCCATGGGTTATGAAATGACTTATTGGGGAGCTGATAAGGACCAGCTCAAGTTCAGATGTCCTCACGCAACCGGCAAAGTGGATTGCCCATTAGGAATGGCAGCCTGTTCATCTTCCAACTATGGAATGGTGGTAAAAGTCGACATCAAAAAGGATGTGCGCCGATATTCCAATCCGCACCGTGATACAAAACGTTGGAAAGAGCTTTACAACGAGAGGACAAGTGTAGAACGCTGTAATTCAAGAATGAAAAGCTACCTTACGGCGAACTCCCTACATGTATGGGGAATTGAAAAAGTAAAGACCCATATTTACCTGAACGCTATTGTATTACTTGTTTCAGCGCTAGCGATGGCAAAGGAAAATAAAGGGAAGAAAGCCGCTTAAAAAAATTCAATGTGAAAAATTCTGTAGGTATGCCCGAAAACAAGATTATTGTAATATTTTGTAAAATAACATGCTGGTAGCTATTTGTCGAGTGCTTTATTTTTTATACTTTTATCCAAAAAATCTAATTTTGCAAAATGCTCATATAAAATAATACATATTTTCATTCTGGACTTATGGTTGAATGGAAGGGAAAAAAGTGAGAAAAATTTCGTTTAAATTGGGACTATTATTTTTTGTATTTGTATTAGGAGTAGAAGCGGTTTTATTTGCGTCTTTATATGTTACTCTGGTTCATTCGAGAATTAATGAGGAATTTGAGCAACTCTTAGCAAGAGGGAACAGCCACCGCGATGTGTTGGAAAAAAATTATAATCCTTCAACATTAGAACATGTCAAATTGATGGAATCTGAAGCGGAGACAGACGTCGTAATTACAAATGACAATGGAAAAATATTATATTTTTCCAATCATATTTTGCCGGTTGCAAAAAAAATCATTAAAAAAACAAATAAAAACATTCCCTATCGCGGAATGATTGTACAAAAAAACTGGCAAAAGGAGTCGCATATTGCAACCGTAAGCCCGATTCGAATCAACGGCAAACTAAAAGGATACGTCTATATGTTTCAAAATACCGATTCCATTCAATATATGATTTATAAGTTAAAGCACCATTTCATTATGGTTGGAATTCTTTCTGTCTTTTTAACCATTATTACCATTGCTTTCTTATCAAGAGTCATTACCATTCCTCTCATACGCATGAAACAGATGACCGAAAAATTAAGTAAAGGTGATTTTTCTGTTCGTTTGCAAGTAAAAGGGGGAGACGAATTGGCGGAATTAGGGAAAGCCATTCAAACATTGGCGTTGGATTTGGAATTCTTAAAAAAAGAAAGAAAAGAATTTCTCGCTAGTATATCTCATGAGCTTCGTACTCCATTAACTTATGTAAAGGGGTATGCCGACATCGCCAGGAGAACCAATATTGAAGAAGAAGAGAGAAATCGATATTTGTCCATTATTTATGAAGAAGCAGAGCATATGGAAAAATTAGTAAAAGATCTTTTTGAGTTAGCGCAGATGGATCAACATTCCTTTCACATTCATAAGGAATCTACAAACTTATGCGCATTCTTAAAAAAATTGTATGACAAACTGAATCCTGCTTTTCAAGCGAAAAACATGTCTCTTAACTATTTCTGTGATGGGAATATTACCGTCCACATAGACCAAAAACGTTTTGAGCAAGTAATGATGAATCTGTTAGACAATGCATTAAAATATTCAGATCAAAGTTCAACCGTCTCCATCTATGTAAAAGAGAAAAAAAAGAATGTTATGATTATTGTTTCGGACGAAGGAACGGGAATTCCGGAAGAGGATTTGCCGCATATTTTTGAACGGTTATATCGTGTGGAAAAATCAAGATCAAGAACCAAAGGTGGGACGGGATTAGGTTTAGCCATTGTAAAAGAAATTGTTGAAGCTCATGGAGGTTCTATTTATGCGGATAGTATCCCAGGAAAAGGAACTAAGATAATAATTACACTACAGGAGGGATGAGCGTGCACACGATTTTACTAGTTGACGACGAAAAACGAATGCTAGATTTGCTGGATCTTTATCTTTCCCCTCAAGGGTATCATTGTATAAAGTGCGAGTCCGGTTTATCAGCGTTGCAATACTTAGAAAAGAACAAGGCGGATTTAGTCTTGCTCGATATTATGATGCCGGAAATGGATGGTTGGGAAACTTGCAAACAAATTAGAGAATTTTCCAATATCCCTATTATCATGGTGACGGCAAGAGATCAAACGTTGGATAAAGTAAAAGGACTTAAAATGGGGGCTGATGATTATATTACAAAACCATTTGACGAATCCGAGTTGCTTGCTCGAATTGAGGCCGTACTGCGGCGTTCGGTTGGTAAACGTTCGAAGCTTGAGTTTCAAGGTTTAGTATGGGATGAAGACCAGCATAAAGTTCAGTATAAAAATCAGCTCATTTGTTTAACCCCTAAAGAGTTTGCCGTATTAGGGCTGTTTTTAAAGCATCCAAACAGAGTGTTTAGCAGAGAACAAATCATCGTGTCATTATGGGGCTATGACGCAATCACAGAAGAGCGTACAATAGATTCTCATATAAAAAATATTAGAGAAAAACTTAGGAAAGCTGGTTTTCCGATAGATCAATTTCTTCAAACTGTTTGGGGAGTAGGATATAAATGGGACACATAAGGTGTGACCAATAAAAAATGATTTCTTTTGATCCTTTAAAAGTAGCGACTGAATTGCGATCTAATCTTGAACAAATGAGTTAGATATTTTCTTTGTGTTTACGTTCTATGGGTGCCCAAATTTTGATTACGTAACAAAGGCATTACGAAACTTAGAATATCTACTTGTTATGATGCGTTAGTCTTATCTAATAATTTCAAGAGGTGACCAGAATGAAAATAAAAGGAATGATGGTTTTACTATTCCTCATTTTGATTCTATCGGCGTGCGGTTCCAATCATGAACAATCACATCAAGAGCACTCTTCCAATGGTGATTTGCTTGAAAAAACGGCTTCTGCTGAAGTTTTGCCATCCTTTTTAAAAGGTCAACAGAAAGAAATACGAATGATCTATCAAGCTGCCGGAAAATCAACTGAGTTGTTACAATGGATTCCTTGTTATTGCGGTTGTGGTGAGAGTGCCGGACATAAGAGCAACATGAATTGCTTTGTCAAAAAAATCAATCAAGATGGTTCTGTCATATGGGATGATCACGGAACTCGTTGCGGTGTTTGCTTACAAATCGCAGATGAATCCATTAAGATGAAACAAGAAGGAAAATCTATAAAGGAAATTCGCCATTACATAGATGAAAAGTACAAAGAAGGCTACGCCAACCCAACGAAAACTCCAATGCCTCTGTAAAAAGGTGCTGAAATTACTTGTTGAAATTGTGATTGAATGATGCTCAAAACAGATTTAGCAGGAGATTATATCCATATAAACAGACCAACTCTTGTAAGGAATACTCTCGAGAATTTCTAAAAATAACTTCTTACAAAAAACCCTTGGCCATTCCTTTGGGAATACCAAGGGTTGAAAAGTATGGAGAAGTGTCATGATTGAATAAAATAGCGGTGCGTACAATGGTGTGAACGGTTGAAGGTTCATCAACCAAATTAAAGTTTCCATTGTCATTTTGAAAATGGGCATCGAAACTTAAATGTTTGACACTTTTTCAATTTTTTATTCGCCTTTATTGGTTGTATCATTCGGTTTTGGTTTATAATCCGATTTATAATCAGTATATTTTACTTCTGTCACCATTCCGGCTGAGGCATGATGTAAATCGTGGCAATGGAACATCCAATTTCCCGGATTATCCGCTTTGAATGCGACAACATACTCTTCACCCGGTTTTAAATTCAACGTATCCTTAATCAATGGGGAACCTGTAATGGGCTTGCCGTTTTTGCTTAACACTTGGAAGAAATGTCCGTGTAAATGCATTGGATGTAAATCTGTCGGTGAATTGTTCACTAATTTTACTTTTACGAGATCTCCTTTTTTCACATTGATAGGTGCTGTTTTAGGATATGTTTTGCCATTAATCGTGTAGACCATGCCATCTTTGCCCATTGTGGTTCCTAAATTCATCGTATACTCTACATCATATTTTTGATCTAACGTAAATGAACCTAATTCATGTTTTCCGTATTTTGTCAAATCAACGGTAGGAAGGTCCTCTTTTGCATTTGCTTTGTCCGTATTTCTTTTTGCACCTTCGTATTGAATTTTCACTTTCATGCCATCTGTACCTTTCACATCGCCGTGACATTCTAATAACCATTCTCCTGGATGATTCGCTGTAAATTCAATATCATATCTTTCACCCGGAGCAATATTCAAAAGTTCATCTTTGATTGGCTGCGGATCTTTTATCGGCTGCCCATCTGCAGCAACGATTTTAAACTTGTGACCATGCAGATGAAGCTTGTGAGACATGTACCCTGCGTTTACAAGGCGAAGTCGTACTTTTTCGCCTTTCTTCACTTTTAAAGGTTTAACAGCGGAACCACTTTTCCCATTAATTGTGAAAATATCGTACATACTCATATCATGGGCCATACTGCTCATATCCATTTGACCATGTCCCATATTACTATGATCCATACCGCTCATATTCATATTGCTTTCTGCATTCGGTTTGCTCATCCATTCATCTAACACTAGCGTATAATCTCGATCTACTTTTTCCTCATTCTTAGGCTCTACGATTAAAGTACCGTATAGCCCCTTGTCCACTTGTTTCGCGCTTTCTTGATGGGAATGATACCAATACGTTCCCGGTACGGTTGCAGTAAATTCATACGTATAGGTTTCACCTGGTTTGACTGCATCCATGGTGACCCCTGGAACTCCGTCTTGGCTATTTGGAACAGGGTAGCCATGCCAATGTATCGATGTCGGTTCAGGCAATTCATTTTTAAAGTGAATTATGACACGATCCCCTTGTTTCACTCGAATTTGTGGACCGGGTACAGATCCATTATACGTGTAGACCGGAAGTTTTACTTGATCATTGATTTTTAATAATGCTTCCTTAGCAGTAAGATTAATCTCTTTACCGGTTAAAACTTCTGTATTTGTTGTCAAAGGAAGTTGTTGGCTGGAGTCCTTGGCGGTTTCTTCCTTCTTGTTTGACATATCGTGTCCTTGCATGGAATTGTGCGAAACATTATTATTTGAGCAGGCTGCACCAACAGCGATAACTCCTGCAAATAAAGTTCCTAACAGTAATTTCTTCATGCCTTTCCCCCTTTAAATTTATGGTGTAAATCATACTATCATCATCTTAGATAATAAATGTGCAAAATTTATGGAGGAAAAAGAGAAGCATGCTTGTACTTAGTAATGGGGAGGAAATCAAAAATTCGTTTTAAATTGGAGACATGATATAAAAATAAAAAAACAAGCCACTGTAATGATAACTAAGTTATGAGTTATCGGTAGTGAATGGTTAGAACGAATGGAAGATTTGAATTGAAGGAGGGGACTTTACATCTTTCTTTACAAAGAATGGAAAAGCGAAAATGGATTACTACTTATTGGAGTGATGAGCAAGGATCGGGAGGCCGTAGGAAATATTATCGAATGACTGATGAGGGACGTTACCATTATAATCTGAAAATCGAAGAATGGAATTTTATAAAAAAATTGATCGATACCTTTTTGGAAGAAAGGAAAGATGGATAAAAATGAGGGTGGTTGATGAATATGTTGAACAATTATACAAACATCCAAATCCAAAGCACCCCGATACAAGGGAATTGAAAGAAGAAACCCGAATGCATCTCAATGAATCTGTAAAAGAATTAATGATGGGATGGCTATTCAGAGTCTGATGCGTTCAGAATGGCAGTAGAACGTTTAGGTGGTTTGGAACAAGCAGAAAAATTAATTTCATTGATGCAAATTCGTCAGAAAATCGTTCGCCAATTGCTTGCTGAAAATCTGAATTTCGAGTTTATTCATTGTTAGTTTGCTGTTCATGTTTTTACTATACTTGGGGAACGTTCATGACGCTCATTTTGCGGATATTGGCTATGACGTTGGAGAAAAATTTTCATTCATGAACTCAAAGACGATGCATTCTCTATTTGCTTCAGAACCGTTTGTTCTCAAAGCTTCATTATACAACGCAGATTCGAGGGAATCAGACTTTACTTTTGAAGACAAAAAGCGGTGGATACCTGCTCTATTCAAAAGGGAGTTGTACTACGGAACAGATCAATCTTTTGTCCCGATTGAAATAGTGGATGTTCGTACCATTGGATTTTTCTTATTTACGATAGGTTTTACAGTTTACTATGTTTTATTTACCGTATGGGGATTCATTCAATTGTACCATGCTGGACAATTAAAATTAGCTTGGATACTAAGTTTAATAGTGCTGAATGTTTTTGGTTATGGATTATTTTTGCTAATAAGAAAGAAGGATAATCTTGTTAAGATATATAGCTAGGGGAAAAGGGAGAAAGCATGGATCACGGATATTCCATTTATTACAAGTGAGTCTGCATCCCGCATTATTCTGATTATTCAAATTTAAATGATGAAAAAGAAATCTTGATTCTGAGTAAAAGCTGGTGTGTAGAAGAAAACAAGTTCAAACACTGAGAATATCAATAAGTTAGCTATGAAATTATGAAACTAATTCTCTATACATAAAAGGAAGGTTTCCCCTTCCTTTTATGTATCCATAATAGGTTTAAATCCATAAAAAACTAGTGAATTACTCACATACTTTTTTGTTTTTCCAATGATACAGCATAGAGGCTATCAAAGCAATGACAACAGGACTCAAATTAAACCAATGAGCTGTTGTTATTGCAATCTTTTGTTCACTGTAAAATTTAAAATAATCAATTCCTAATCCGTATCCCAGCAAGCAATAAACGAAAGAAGAGAGAATGAACGCAATGACTGCTATTTTAACTTCCATCTTTCTTATTTTAATTTTCAATCTATTCTTCCTCCTAACTGGATAATTTTAGTATTATTATAGATCATTAAAATATTGCTTTAGCGATGTTTAGTCAGCCTTCTTTGCATTTAGTGGATGGGATTGTTCATTTATAAGTTTTTTTAAATTCATTTAAAAACGAAAGTCCTTATTATTTTGAATCTGTCCTTTATTCGAACGCAACACTTCATTTGAGGTGTTGCGCTTTCTTTTTTGTCTAGAAATTTCGGTAGGGAAAACTTTATTGGATTTCTATAATAATATTATGTAAACAAATTTTAACCATCCCATTATTGATTAAAAAAGGAGTTTAAATCGGTAATCGCAAATCCTTTCTTTCAGCATATTTATAAAACAATACGAAATACTGTATGAGTCTAATATTGGAAGAAAATAAACCAATATGTATTCATTGCGCTTTGAAGTGGGAAGTGTTAACATATTATTCAGATTTATTTTATAGGATATGGAGGAATTGGGATTGGGCAGAGAATTTAACGAGCTATTTGACGAATGGTCCCATTCTTATGATCAAACAGTGTCTGGTCAAGATGCTGAATATGTAGAAGTATTTTCTAAATATGATGAGATTCTTTCAACAGTTGCTGACAAAGCGAAAGGTATTGTTGTAGAATTTGGAGTTGGGACAGGAAATTTAACGACTAAATTGGTTCAAAAAGGTTTGCATGTAATTGGAATCGAACCATCTTCCAATATGAGGAAAATCGCTCGGAATAAGCTTCCAAATGTAAAAATTATAGATGGTGATTTCCTTGATTTTGATGTTACAGAGAAAATCGATACTTTTGTGAGCACGTATGCTTTCCACCACTTAACGGATGTTGAAAAAAGAAAAGCGATTGCCAAATTCAGACAAAGATTAAATCCGCTTGGCCGTGTTGTATTTGCTGATACCGTTTTTGCCACAGATGAGGGTAAGCAAGAAATGATACAGGAATCTTATAAAAAAGGTTTCAATCGTCTTGCTGAAGATTTGCAGCGTGAATATTATACGACCATTCCTGTACTTACGAATTTATTTGAGGAAAATGGTTTTAACGTTTCATTTACGCAATTAAATCGCTTTGTGTGGCTAATGGATGCAAAATTAAAAGGAGATGATAAACATGACGGAACAAAAGAAAATGAACGTTGAAAGTTTTAATTTAGATCATACAAAAGTGAAAGCCCCTTATGTTCGTTTGGCAGGTATTAAAGAGGGGATTCATGGAGATGTCATTCGCAAATACGATATTCGTTTTTGCCAACCGAACAAAGAACACATGGATATGCCAGGACTTCATTCTTTGGAACATATGATGGCAGAATTCAGCCGCAACTATTCTGATAAAATAGTCGATATAAGTCCGATGGGATGCCAAACGGGTTTTTATTTTACTGTTATCAATCATGATGACTATGATGAAGTTCTTGATATCATTGAAAAAACACTTAAAGATGTTTTAAAAGCAACAGAAGTTCCGGCTTGCAATGAAGTTCAATGCGGCTGGGCAGCAAGCCATTCATTAGAAGGGGCAAAAGAAATTGCAAGAAAAATGTTAGCGAAACGTGATGAATGGAAACAAGTTTTTGCCTAAAATGGGGAATGAAAAATGAAATTCGCAAAAAATGTGTTTGAACTTATTGGGAATACACCGTTAGTTGAAATCACTTCTTTTCCCTTGCCTGAAGGTGTACGCCTGTTTGCCAAACTTGAATATCTCAATCCAGGCGGAAGTGTAAAAGATCGTCTCGGGCAATATTTGTTGAAGCGTGCGTTCCAAGAAGGTAAACTAAAAAAAGGTTGGACCATTATTGAACCGACTGCTGGAAACACTGGAATTGGTCTCGCTCTCGCAGCTATTCAATTTGGTGTACAAGCAATATTTGTCGTACCTGAGAAATTCAGTATAGAAAAGCAAACATTGATGAGAGCTCTCGGAGCAAAAGTGATCAATACACCTACGTCTCTTGGAATGGAAGGGGCAATTGAGAAAGCGAAAGAATTGTTGGAAACAACGCCTAATTCTTTTTATCCGGGGCAGTTTCAAAATTTTTCCAATCCTGATACGTATTATGAAAGCCTCGGTCCTGAAATATACGATGCTTTAGACGGCCATGTTGATGTGTTTGTTGCGGGCGCCGGTTCAGGCGGCACTTTTATGGGAACGGCTCGTTATTTAAAAGAAAAAAATCCTCAAATAAAAACGGTGATTGTGGAGCCGGAGGGCTCGATACTAAATGGCGGAGAACCCGGAAGCCATCGTACGGAAGGAATCGGCATGGAATTTCTCCCGCCGTTTATCGATAAAAAGTACTTCGATGCCATTCATACGATTCCTGATGAGGACGCCTTTTTCCGTTTGGCCGAAGTAGCTCGGAAAGAAGGATTGCTTGTAGGAAGCTCTTCAGGTGCAGCGCTTGAAGCTAGTCTGAAAGAAGCGGAAATAGCGAAACCAGGGACCAATATTGTCACCATTTTTCCAGACAGCAGTGAACGTTATTTAAGTAGTGGAATTTATTCATTTTCAAACAATGAATAAAAGATTTTCATTTATTTTCTTTTAAAGGAGTTTTAACATGCGTAAGAAAACAAAATTTATTCACGGTGGTATTAGTCGTGATCCGTATACTGGTGCGGTTTCGACGCCTATTTATCAAGTGAGCACCTACAAACAAGATGGAGTAGGTAATTTTAAATATGAATACTCCAGAACGGGAAACCCGACTCGTGAAGCGTTGGAAAAATTAATTGCCGATATTGAAGAAGGAACGTATGGATTTGCGTTCAGTTCTGGAATGGCGGCCATTACCGCAGCCATTCAATTGTTTTCCGCCGGCGACCACGTCATTGCTACAGATGATGTGTACGGTGGAACGTTCCGCGTCATGACGAAAGTGTTAAATCGTTTCAACATCGATGTTACTTTTGTGGATACAAGTAATCTGGATGCAGTGAAAGAAGCGATTCAACCGAATACGAAAGCGATTTATGTAGAAACGCCAACCAATCCGCTTTTGAAAATCACCGATTTGAAAGCCATTAGTAAAATTGCGAAAGAACATCAATTAACGTTTATCGTAGACAATACATTCAGCACTCCTTATTGGCAAAATCCATTGACGCTTGGGGCTGATATCGTCGTTCACAGCGCAACCAAATATCTTGGAGGACATAGTGATGTCGTCGCCGGACTGATTGTTGTAAAAGATGAAAAACTGGCAGAAGATATTCATTTTATTCAGAATTCAACAGGTGGAATTCTTGGACCACAAGACAGCTGGCTTCTGATGCGCGGCATCAAAACATTAGGTGTCCGCATGGAGGAAATCGAACAGAACACCAAAAGAATCGTGGAATTTTTACAAAACCATCCACAAGTTGAAAAAGTGTACTATCCGGGTCTTGAAACCCATCCAGGACACGAAATTCACCGTTCACAATCTGCCGGATTTGGCGGAATGATTTCCTTTACTGTAGAATCTCAAGAAAAAGCGCTGGATGTATTGAAAAAGACACGCTACTTTACGTTGGCTGAAAGTCTTGGGGCAGTAGAAAGTTTAATTTCGATTCCTTCACTTATGACGCATGCCTCGATTCCACGCGAACGTCGCCTTGAACTCGGCATTGAAGATGGATTGATCCGCATTTCAGTCGGAATTGAAGACATCGAGGATTTGCTTGAAGATCTAGAAGCTGCATTACAATAAAGGTCTATGAGTTCCGTTAAAAATAGAGGTTAAAATATCCCTTGCTTACTGGCAAGGGATATTTTCTTTCAAACGATTTTTTAGTGTTTTTTCCAAATGGGAAATTTCGAATTCAGTTAAAATGAAAGTCGACACATGTAAATGCAATCTCGAAAGCTTATCCAATATACTAAGAAACGCTTTCTGCAATCGTCTCTTTGAAAAATCCGACCTACTTAACTTCAAGCAAATTCTAGATTTCTTCCCTCATCCTGAAACCTTCTTTTTTTATAAATAGATATAGGACGCGTTTCAATCCTCTAAACATTAGTTATCATTCTCTGTTTTCTAAAATTTTGGGTCAATCCGAGAATTCCTTCTATATTTTTTTGAATTAGGCAGCACATTATACGAGAAGTAAGGGATAAATATGAAGGACAAGACGGAAGACAGAAAAAATTCATATTTTGTTTCACTATAAAATATAAATAATTACAAAAGTATGGATGCTCTCCTAATAAAAAACGAGTAGAATGCTTAGGAGAATAAAAACACTTTTTGGAAATGAAGGCTTTAACATTTTCGGAGGTTTCATCAATTGACGGTCTATTTTGTAAGCGTTTCCTCATGTCTTTTTTGACAGAAAGTACTGTACAACAATAACTGAAAAGACAAATGCCTGCGTGTACAGGAATGAATGGTTATTGCTCGATTGTCACACTGTTATAGCCTTTCATCCTGTGACCTATCTTCTGCCATTATTAAATGGACTCATCCAAATTCATAGCGATTCAGAAGTATTTACTTTATTGCCAAAAATGTAGAGAAAATCAGAAATACCCAAGTCTTCATTATAAGGGGGAAATGATGATGAAAGCAGCGAAAATTATTCATCATAAAAAACCATTGGAAATTCAAACCGTGTCGGATCCTAAACCAGGGCCAGAAGACGCGGTGATTAAAATCGAAGCGTGTGGAGTATGCCGCAGTGACTGGCATGCTTGGCAAGGCGATTGGTCGTGGATTGGTTTGTCTCCGGAATTACCCATTACTCCTGGGCATGAATTTGGAGGGATAGTGGAAGAAGTCGGGAAGGATGTGAAGTCATTTCGCCCGGGAGATCGTGTCACCGTTCCGTTCCATTCTGCCTGTGGGCGATGTGAATACTGCAAAAAAGGGGTGCCGAATTTATGCGAGGATCTTCAAATTTACGGATTGGTGTCTGGACTTGAAGGCGGATATGCGGAATATATTTTAATTCGCAACGCGGATTTTAACCTGATCAGGCTCCCTGACAATGTAGACAGTTTGACAGCGGCTGCAGTGGGCTGCCGTTACATGACAGGCTATCACGGTATCGTAAGAGGCAATGTCAAGCCTGGTGATTGGGTCGCTGTACATGGAGCAGGAGGGGTCGGACTTTCTGCCATTCAGGTGGCTAATGCTTTAGGGGCACAAGTCATTGCAGTCGATATTGATGATCAAAAACTTGAAATTGCTAAGCAGGAAGGCGCTGTTGTCACAGTCAATGCCAGAAAAGAAAACGTTTCTGAAGCAATAAAAGAAGTAACAAAAGGCGGTGCCCATGTCGGACTGGATGCTTTAGGGATTAAAGATACCGTGTTAAATTCGGTTTTGTCTCTTAGAAAAGGAGGAAGACATGTTCAAGTAGGGTTAACTACCTCAGAAGAAGGAGGTTTTGTTTCGCTTCCTGTTGACCTCATTACTGCAGCTGAAATTGAATTTGTCGGCAGCCTTGGGAATCCTCATCCGGATTATCGCGGATTACTGAGCTTGATTTCTTCCGGACGACTGAATCCGAAACGATTGATCGAACGGGAAGTCCACTTGAAAGAGGTAAACACGGTATTTGACAATATGACACAATTTAAAACAAAAGGATTTAACGTCATCACTAGATTTCGTTGATGAAAAAAACCTTCCGGATAGCGTTCCGGAAGGGTATTTAGATCGCGATGAGCTTTTGCCAGTGTTCTATTGAGCTATAAAGCGACAAAATTGAATCCGTATCTGATCTTTTTACTATGACTTTTATTGCTGATCTGATTTCCAGTTGAAAGAAAAAGGAATTTTGTTGAGGAATATCGAATCTGTCAAGCAGGAATTTGAATGGTTATAATGGAACATTTTGCACAAATGTTGTTGGATGAACCAGCATCAAATGATACAAAGGGGGTGTATTCCCGGCTGCCAAAATCGTCGTCGTGCACTTTTCGATGGAAGGAATAGTACATCACAGATGTCGTCAACTAACGACGAGCCTCGAAGTACAAGGAAAATCCGACCTGATCCTAAAGCGGCGGTAGGCGATGTTTGCTGGTTCTATCGCCATATTCGAATTTTTACGATTTTAGCAGCTTGGAATGAAATAATGGGTGAAAGGTTTAAAGGAAGAGTAGCCATTGTGACAGGAGGAAGCCGCGGAATTGGAAGAGCGATCGCTGAGCTCTTTGCTGAAGAAGGAGCAAAAGTAGCGATTATAGATTTGAATGAAGAAGCGTTAAGTCAAACGGCTGCTGAATTAAAAGCAAAAGGGTTTGACATTTTTACTAGAGTGGCAAATGTCACTGATGCATCGCAGGTGGAAGACTTTACGAAAAAAACGGTCGACACGTTTGGCTCGATTGATATTCTTGTCAATAATGCTGGAGTCATTCGGGATAACCTGCTTTTCAAAATGACAGACTCTGATTGGAATACCGTGATGGATGTTCATTTAAAGGGATCCTTTTATTGTGCGCGGGCTGTTCAAAAATATATGGTACAAAAACATTATGGTCGTATCATCAACATTTCGTCCACTTCGGCTCTCGGAAATCGAGGTCAGGCCAACTATGCGGCAGCAAAAGCGGGACTGCAAGGGTTTACAAAAACATTGGCTATTGAACTTGGAAAATTTGGGATTACGACTAATGCGGTAGCTCCTGGATTTATCGAAACAGATATGACAAAAGAGACAGCAAAACGACTTGGTTTATCATTTGAGGAATTTGTTCATCACAGCGTTTCACAAATACCGGTTGGAAGAAGCGGAAAGCCTTTCGACATTGCCCATGCTGTCGCCTTCTTTGCAGACGAGAATTCTTCCTTTATCAACGGCCAAGTTTTATACGTAGCGGGAGGTCCGAAAAATTGAAAGGAAGGAGCGACTTAAATGTTTGCGGAACATATTGGAAAATATTCTGAAAAAGTGAAGAATAGAATTGAAAGAAGCGTTGTTAAAAAATTTGCTGAAGCCATAGGCGATCCAAATCCAATCTATTGGGATGAGGAAACTGGAAAAAAATCTAGATATAAAAACAATATCGCTCCGCCAACGTTTCCAAAGGTCTTGGATTACGGTGTGGTGGACGGATTGAAACTTCCAAGCAAAGGGCTTATTCACGGAGAGCAGACTTTTCATTATGAGCGGCCTCTTTTTGTTGAAGAAGAAATTTATTGCTACTCGAAAGTGGAAAAGTACTATGAGAAAAAAGGAAGCAACGATCAGTTAGGATTTTTGGTTATAAAAGGCTACGGAGAAGAACCGTCCGGTGAAATCATTTTTACTACCACACAAACTATCATCATAACTGAAACAGTCAGAAAGGCGATGATCGAATGAAAGAGCTCATAAAATTGCAGGTGGGAGATTCACTGGAAGAGGTACAGCTTCCTCCCGTTACACGGCTTGATTTAATTAAATATGCCGGGGCTTCCGGAGATTACAATCCTATTCATACCATTGATGAAGAAGCGAAAAAAGCCGGTTTGCCGGGAATTATCGCACACGGTATGTGGACAATGGGAAATCTCGCAAAGCTTTTTACTCCTTATTATGAAGATGGGGTTATACAAGATTATTCGGTCCGGTTTAAAAGAATGGTCTTTCTTAACGATATTATTACTTTAAAAGCTACTCTAAAAGAAAAAAATGAGAATCAACTGCGTTTTCATGTTCAAGCTATAAATCAAAACGGGCAGGAAGTGGTAAAAGGAGAAGTTGTATTTTCTCCGTATTAAACATACTAAAGGGCGGATATTTAAGAGTTTTTAAACTGCGAATAGGCCTCCCTTTTTACTGCGGTGCATTTTTGAGAGCCGAGAAGAATCGTGAAGAGAGATGCTGAAATGGGGGACAAGCAGAGAATTCATGATGTGATCTGAATTATACTTGCAACAAAAAATACGAATTTTCACATTATCATTTCTATTTTTATGTTAAAATGTTAGAAAATTTCATTTTAACAGATGATTAGCAGATAAATAGTGGAGGACGATCATGCTTAGACTTCCAATTGACGATCGAACTTATCTCAAATTACTCGAAGAACAGGATGCCGAACCATTATTTAACCTCACGGATTCTTGCAGAACATACCTTAGAGAATGGCTTCCTTGGGTTGACTCGACCAAAGCGGTAGAAGATACGATTTCTTTCATTGAGTCGTCAAAGAAAAAATTTGCTTCAAAAAATGGAATGGATGCAGGTATTTGGTACAACGGTCAGTTGGCGGGGATAATCGGATTACATTTTATTGATTGGACCAACAAGAAAACAAGCATAGGATATTGGTTAGGAGAACCATTTCAAGGCCGTGGTTTGATGACCAAAGCATGTATAGCCATGATCCATCATATTTTCAACGACTTACAATTAAACAGAGTAGAAATAAGATGTGCAGTTTTGAATTCCAAAAGTCGAGCCATCCCAGAAAGATTAGGTTTTTCTAAGGAAGGGACGATCAGGGAGGCTGAATGGCTTTATGACCATTTTGTAGACCACATCGTTTATAGCATGTTAGCCAGAGAATGGAAAACGCAAGAGAAAGATCCGTTTAAACAGTCGATTATCTAACTCTTGAAAAGTCTAAACTTTCCCGAAACTATCAATTGTGATGGGATCGATATTGATAATCTAAAGGATGAGAATTTTCTTACTGTGAATCCACAGTAACCTTGCTTAAAAATTTGGTTTCGCTTCTTAAGAAAGGTAGATTGTCGTGAAGATTAGAAAATTGAATTCAAACGAAGCCCCTCCAATGGATTTACTATTGTTAGCAGATCCTTCCAAAGAATTTGTCGAGGGATATCTAAAAAGAGGTCAATGCTTTGTAGCAGAAGATAATGGACAAATCATCGGAGTCTATATATTATTGCCTACAAGACTAGGAACAGTTGAGTTAGTCAATATGGCCGTTAAAAAAGAGAAACAAGGAATGGGATTGGAAAAGAGTTAGACCAGCATGCTGTACAACATGCGAAAAATCAAGGATATAAAACTATGGAAATAGGTACCGGAAATTCAAGTATAGCACCACTTATCCTTTGTCAAAAATGTGGCTTTAGAATAACAGGAATAGATAGGGATTTCTTCATTCGACATTATTCTGAGGAAATATTTGAAAACGGTATACAATGCAAAGATATGATACGTTTATCAAAAGATCTGTGATGTCTATGTGAGCTGTTAGGAAGATAATAAAGGTCAGCATAGCCTTTAATGAAAATCATAGCAACACAAAATGACCGTTAACGAGAGGAAACGGTTATTCCATAAAAATAGCTGCACTCTAGCAGCTATTTTCAACATGTTTGTTTTTTGGAAATAAAAGAACGGTAGGTTCGTGATATGAAAAAAGCAATGATGATCAAACGGTGACTGCTTGTCCAATACGAGTCGCTTCTGGTACTTCCACGAGACGACCGCTTTTCACGTCATAAATAAATCCGTAGATCGGAATGTAATTTGGCACGAGAGGGTGAGAACGAATGCGTTCAACATCGTCGATGACACTTTGTTTTAGATTACGGATCGGCAAAAATTCTATGTACTCGCCTTCTTTCGAACCGGGGCCTCTTCCTACATCTTTCCAATTTTGTCCGTCAAATTCAGCTGTTTCCAGGCTGTTGGAGAGCAATTGGCGGATCACGTCATTGGTAAATGTCTCCATCCCACAATCGGTATGATGAATCACGAACCATTCTCTTGTTCCTAACAGTTTATATGAGATAATGAGGGAACGAATGGCATCGTCACTTGCCCGACCTCCGGCATTTCGGATCACATGAGCATCACCCTCTGCTAGTCCTGCAAACTTAGCCGGATCAAGACGGGCGTCCATGCAAGTCAGAATGGCAAAACGACGCTTTGGCGGCAGCGGCAAATGGGCTTTATCGCCGAAATGAGCAGAGTATTCTTCGTTGGCGGCCAATACTTCATTTAAAATGTCACTCATTTTCCAACACCCTTTCTTTCGAAACTTCATAAATCATATCTGTTTACTATGATTATATCCAATCGCCGCGTGACCGTCAATTTATTTTTAGAATATTTAGATTTTTATTTTCGGTTTTCTATAAAAAGCGATCATTATTTTCAATAGAATCTATAAAGAGATTTATCCTTATTTTATGAACAGGAATTAGGATCCTTTTTGCGTAATAAAACAAATATAAACGATCTTTTTTGGAGGTGCTGAAGTGACAATTGGTCAAGAGTACTTAAAGGTTGTTCGTGAACGTTTTTTGGATATGAAGAAAACAGCAGAGAGAGCGATGGAACAATTGTCCGAAGATGAACTTTTTTACTGTTTTAACGAAGAATCCAATAGTATTGGCATGATTGTTAAACATATGAACGGCAACATGATTTCGCGCTGGACCGACTTTTTTGCTTCAGACGGAGAAAAACCAAATCGAAATCGCGATGATGAATTTACCAACGATCTAAAAAGCAGGGAAGAACTTCTTGATCACTGGGAAAAAGGATGGCAAATTTTTTTAAAAACTTTATATGAAATCGACGAAAAAGATCTTTTCTTAAATTGCAATATTAAATGCAACAAGTATTGAAAGACCAGATAACCCATGATTAAGTAGAATCGGGACACTCTGCGCGACTTGACGTGGAGTGGTGGGCATGGTAGCCTGGTTGGCCCAGCCAGTACCGTATACCTGGCTTCATGGCTGGTAGCCATGCCCGCAGAGGCTCTTTGTCAAGTTGCTAAAAACCAACCCTTTGGGTTAGCTGGCTTAAGGTTAAGAAGCTAAGCCAGCTAACTCTATTTGGAAACACTCCTCAGGTGTACGATAATTGAGGATCTTCCTTGGAAGATGGTTACACCAATTTTCAACATAGGTAATGGTTTCGTCTGCCACAGAGGAAATGGGTCTCCCCTTTGGTATGAAGCGCCTAATAAGGCCATTATGACGCTCGTTGGTTCCTCGTTCACAGGATGTGTAAGGGTGTGTAAAATAAACCTCTGTTAGATCTTTTTCAACACTAAGGCCGAGGTCAGCAAATTCAGAACCGTTATCAGCCGTAATGGTTTTAAACACTTTAGAGAACCGATTACCATAAGACACTTTCAACTGAGATATGACTTCTGAAACGGATAGACTATCCTTGGCTGTCACTCTCAAAATTATTTCTTTACGGGTTTTGCGCTCAGTAAGAGTCAATAAGGCCTGATCTTTAGTCTTCTTGCCTATAACCGTATCAATTTCCCAGTGACCAAACTCTTGGCGTTCATTGACTTCAATTGGTCGCTCATCGATACTGCGTCCTAAGATCTTCTTATTCTTCCGGTTACGTTTTTTCTTGGTGTTCAGGGTAATTTTCATAGGTAGGTCAATGTTTTTAACGCCTATAAGTCCTAGATCAATATAGTTATAAAGGGTCTTGGTGCAAACCATTTTGTCTTTGAATTTCCCATCACGTTTGGCTCTCCCACATACCGCATCAGGAGACCATTTCTTATCAAGGATCTGAGTTTCGGCATACTTAATAAACTCGATGGCATCGTCTAGTTTTAGCTTGCGGCCACAGGCTTTCCTGTTTCTCTCATAGAGAAGTTGACCTGTGTCTGGAAAATAGACATGAACAATTTTCCCGTTGCTTTTTCTTTGTGGCACTGTACCTCTTCTTAACTCACGGGAGATGGTGCTTTTGTGACAACCAACATAATCTGCAATCTCCTGTTGAGTCTTACCAGCAGCGTGTAAGGCCGCAATTTTCCCACGGTCATAAGCCGTTAAGTGTTTGAAATGCCGAGCTCCTATGGTAGAATTAGTAATTGCCATAGATAAATCCTCCGTATCGATATTGTTTTAGTCGACTTAATCATACGTGGTTTATCTATGGTTTTTCATTTTTTATGCTTGTTGCATTTGATTATACAACTAGCCAAAAAGATCTTTTAAAAACCATCACGATCCGGAATGAGCCTCATACTGTCATCCAAGCTATCGAAAGGCAAATGTACCACTATTCTTATCACATCGGACAGATCGTCTATATTGCAAAACAAATAAAATCTACAGACTGGAAAACGTTAACGATACCAAGGAGGAAGCAGTAGAGTAGCACCATTTTTGGAATGAATGAAGCTGTTAAAATGATTTTTTAAACCAGATTACGATACTGGCTTTTAGGAATTTCTTTTAATGGGGCGAAAGGGGGACTCGATTTGAATTCAGGGAAATCATCTGAGTAACCGTTATGTATTTAGGGAAAATTGTGGAGGCATCGGTTGTTGATCATATTTACAAAGAACCACTTCATCCTTATACGCAAACCCTTGTTTCTTCTATACCTACAGTTTTGAAAGAAGAAAAGCGAAAACGAATTTTTTTAGAAGGGGAGATTCCAAATCCTTCGTCCACTATAAAAGGTTGCTCTTTTCAAAGCCGTTGCTCATTTGCGTATGATAGATGCAAAGTTGAACAGCCAAAGCTAATCAATCTTGATAATGAACGAATGGTTCGTTGTCATTTATATTCTTAAGAAGGTGTGTACAACATGACATTAACCATAACAGAAACCGATCGAGTCGCTTTTGTCATTCCGATAAAGAATTTCCCTCATTTTTTCGGGGCTGACTAGGGAGCTTCCGCTTTTTATCGCTAATAAAACTTGAAACGAATATATTTTTAGAAAATTTTAAAAATAAAATTGACATTTATGGATTTTGGGAGTAAATTTTATATAAAATTAAACCTATATATTTAGTTGGATAAGTAAAGTCTTTCATATTTTTCGTATTTGCCGATTAGTCAACTAAAGGCATCTTCTTCTTTCTAAGAAGCAAAGAAGATAGATGCCTTTTTTTGAAAATTTTTATCAAAATGAATTGGGAAGGGAGAAATGATGATGTCAAACGAAAGAAAGCTCCAGCCTGAAACATTAGCTGTGCATGCAGGGCAAGTTCCAGATCCTACTACTTTATCTAGGGCAGTACCGATTTATCAAACAAGCTCGTTTGTATTTAATGACAGTCAACATGCTGCCGACTTGTTTGGCTTAAAAGAAGAAGGTTTTGTCTACACAAGAATTATTAATCCTACGACTGATGTATTTGAAAAACGAATTGCTGCTCTTGAAGGCGGTGTGGGAGCGCTTGCTCTTGCATCTGGGCAAGCATCTGTCTTTTATTCCATCTTAAATATTGCGTCTGTCGGAGATGAAATTGTTTCTTCATCAAGTCTTTATGGGGGAACGTATAATTTGTTTTCTCATACACTGCCTAGCTTTGGAATTACCGTTAAATTTGTGGATCCTGCCGATCCGAAAAACTTTGAAAAAGCGATTACGAGCAAAACAAAAGCAGTGTTTGCCGAAACGATTGGCAATCCAAAAGGGGACGTATTGGATATCGAAGCCGTTGCGGAAATTGCCCATCATCATTCGATTCCACTCATTGTGGATAACACCATCCCCAGCCCATACTTGCTTCGTCCAATTGACTTTGGGGCAGATATTGTTGTGCATTCTGCCACAAAATTTATCGGAGGGCATGGAAATGCAATCGGCGGCGTTATTGTCGACAGCGGAAAGTTTGACTGGAAAAAGAGCGGAAAGTTCCCGGGATTAACCGATCCGGATCCAAGCTACCACGGCCTAATCTACACAGAAGAAGCCGGAGAAGCGGCCTATATTACAAAAGCACGCGTAAAACTGCTTAGAGATCTTGGTGCGCCTTTGTCGCCATTCAACTCATTCCTATTTTTGCAAGGACTTGAAACTTTACATTTGCGTTTAGAACGCCATAGCCAAAATGCTTTGGAGGTAGCGAAGTTTTTAGAAAAAGAAGAAGCTGTTAAATCAGTAAGTTATCCTGGGTTGGAAAGCCATCCTTCTTATGAATTAGCGAAAAAGTATTTGCCAAAAGGCCAAGGTGTCGTCTTAACATTTGAAATTAAAGGCGGCGTTGAAGCAGGGAAAAAATTGATTGATTCCGTTCAGCTATTTTCTCACTTAGCCAATATTGGTGATTCCAAATCTTTAATTATTCATCCGGCCAGCACAACGCATCAGCAATTAAGCAGCGAGGAACAATTAGATACCGGCGTTACACCTGGACTTATTCGTTTATCTGTAGGTACAGAGGCAATTGACGATATTCTGTATGATCTAAAGCAAGCCATTAAAGCCAGTCAAGAAGTAACTTCCTTTGTGAAGTAAACTCTTTTTTATCGAATCCCCCTCTTAGTTTAATATATTTGTTTTGAGCTCAATCAAATGACGATTGAGCTTTTTTTGGTGCGACGAGCATATCAATCCAATAGTCTGCCATGTGCCAAACCCTAGAATGGGATTGTTTTATCTGCAAGAAAAAGCCATTTAGATCAGTACTTCCAATGAATTAATAGATTTTTTCTATTAATTGTATAAATCTTTCTATCACCGGAAGTCTTGCCATTTCGCGATTTTTGGTGGTAGGATAAATCACAATAATAAAACCTATTATTTCTACCAATTAACTAAGAATAAACAAGGAGAAAGGTAGCGAAAATGAGAAAACTTTATTTATTGGTCTTATTCACGGTTTTATTTGCTATTTTAGTAGGTTGCGGCAAAAACGAAGCCCTTGTCAATGGAAAAGAATCAAAAGGTACAACTGAAAAGAAAACAGTAACATTAAAGATTGGAGCTTCATCGACACCACATGCGGAAATTCTTGAATTTATTAAACCAAAGCTAGAAAAAGAAGGTGTAAAGCTTGACATTAAAATCATTAACGATGGCATTCTGACAAATGAACAGACAGCAAATGGCGAGTTGGATGCAAACTATTTCCAGCATACTCCATTTTTAAAACAGACAAACAAAGATAGCGGGTTAAATCTCGTGAAAGTTGTCGGTGTTCACATCGAGCCGTTTGGCGTTTATTCGAAAAAAATCAAATCGATTGACGAACTGCCAAAAGGGGCAAAGATAGCCATTCCAAAGGATCCTGTTAACTTCTCTCGCGCTTTGCAATTGTTCGCCGCCAACGGACTGATTGAATTAAATGAATCTTCAAATACAAACAAAAATTATACCGTGCAAGACATAAAGAAAAATGAGAAAAAACTTCAATTTATTCCAGTTGATGGTCCGCTTCTGGTGCGTTCACTGGACGATGTCGAGGCGGCCGCCATTAATACAAACTACGCTTTGGAGGCGGGGCTTAAACCAAAAAAAGATGCTCTGATCATAGAGGGAGATAAGTCCCCGTATGTCAACATTTTAGTAGCTCGTCCAGACAATAAGGATTCAGATGCGATTCAAAAACTTGCAAAAGCATTAACAAGTCCAGAAGTAAAGAAGTTTATTGAAGACAAATATGATGGAGCTGTTGTTCCGGCATTTTAAGGCAGGGGGAGTAAAGTGATTGAGTTTCGCAATATATCGAAAATTTTTAAAAATGAAAATCGAACGATCGAAGCGTTAAAAAATATCAATTTGACGATTGAGAAAGGGGAAATTTTCGGCGTTATTGGCTTTAGTGGAGCGGGAAAAAGTACATTGATTCGAATGGTTAATTTGCTGGAAAACCCCACCTCCGGACAAATTTTAGTCGATGGCCAAGATTTTTCACAGTTATCAGAAAAAGAGTTGCGTCAATCGAAAAAAAACATCGGAATGATTTTTCAGCAATTTAATTTACTGGGGTCCAAAACCGTTTTTGACAATGTCGCGATGCCTCTTAAGCTTAGTAAAACACCTAAATCAGTTATTGCTAAGCGCGTTCATGAATTATTAAATTTTGTCGGTCTTTCTGATAAAGCGAACAGCTATCCGAATCAGTTATCAGGCGGTCAAAAGCAGCGTGTAGGCATCGCTCGTGCATTGGCTACAAATCCATCGATTCTCCTTTGTGATGAACCGACTTCGGCACTTGACCCGCAAACAACGACGTCGATTTTGCAGCTTTTAAAACGAGTAAATCAGAAATACAACGTGACGATTTTGATTATTACACACGAAATGGAAGTGATTAAGCAAATATGTGATCGTGTTGCCGTGATGCAGGACGGCGAGATCATCGAAGAAGGCACGATTTTAGATATTTTTTCCAACCCAAAAACTGAGACGGCACGCAATTTTGTTCATTCGGTTTTAAGAGACGAGATACCACCTAGTATTTTTAATATGATTCAATCCAGCAATACATTTAGCAAAATTTACAATATCGAATTTGTTGGAGAAAGTTCCGGAAAGCCTATTTTATCGCAAGTGGCAAAATCGTTCGCGGTGGATGTGAACATTTTGTTTGGCAGTATCAATGAGCTACAGGGAGTTCCATTTGGAAATTTGATCGTTGAGTTGCAGGGAGAAAAAGAAGAAATTTCTCGAGCCTATGATTTTATTGTTCAGCAAAAAGTGATAGTGAATGAGGTGATTCGCAATGGAAGTTAGTCCGGAGTTAATTTTACAGGCATGCTGGGAGACGTTGTATTTGGTTAGCGTGTCGCACATATTTGGGTCATTAATTGGTTTGCCTCTTGGAATTTTATTAGTCGTCACTCGAAAAGGTCATATTTTAGAGAATACGTTTATATTTTCCGTTTTAAATCCGATTGTCAATATTTTACGGTCGATTCCGTTCATTATTTTGCTCGTTGCGATCATTCCGTTTACGAGATTTTTGGTCGGTACGGCAATTGGGACAACGGCAGCCATAGTTCCGCTTGTCCTTCATATCGGACCGTACATGTCGCGGCTGATTGAAAATTCTCTCCTGGAAGTGGATAAAGGAATTATTGAAAGCGCACAAGCGATGGGCGCCGCTCCATTGCAAATTATTTTCCGCTTTCTGTTGCCGGAGGCGCTTCCTTCTATTGTTTTAAGCATCACAACAGCCACGATTGGCCTCATCGGTGCTACAGCGATGGCAGGAGCAGTGGGCGGCGGCGGTTTAGGTGACTTGGCGATTACCTATGGTTATCAGCGTTTCAGCACAATCACCATTGTGGTCACGGTTGTGATACTGGTCTTGCTTGTGCAGGTCATACAATCACTGGGGAATTTTATCGAGCGAAAAATGAGAAAGATGTAGTCAGCATGTAAATGAGAGAGAAGGAGGAAAGATGGTGAAAAAAGCCTTTATATCGATTCTTGTTTTTATTTTGTTCCTTAGTTTGGGAGGGTGCGGAAAAACAACGGTAAGTGAAACGAAAGACAAAAAAATTAAGGTTGGTATTCGCAGTTCTGAATTACGTACGTGGGAATTCATAAAAAAGAAAGCGAAAAAGGAAGGGTTGGATCTTGAATTGGTTAATTTTAACGCCTCTGTTGACCCCAATCAGGCTTTAGCTGAAGGTGATATTGATGTCAATGCGTTTCAGCATATTGCCTATTTAACGAGCTTTAATGAAAAAAACGGTACAGATATTGTCCCGATCGGAACGACGATTATTGCACCGTTAGGTCTTTATTCAAAGAAATACAAATCTCTTGATGAGCTGCCCAAAAAGGCCAAAATCGCAGTGCCAAATGATGCATCGAACTGGGGGCGTGCCTTGTTATTATTGCAAGAAGCAAAGCTGATCAAAGTAGTGGACAATTTTGATGGAAATGGCGGAGTGGACAAAATCAAAGAAAATCCAAAAAACATTAAGATTATTCCCGTTGATGGGGCAAATACTCTGCGAGTCATGGATGACGTTGATGCATCTATTATTAACAACGGTGTAGCGGTAGAAGCAGGATTGTATTTGAAAGATGCGCTCATTCATGAAAGCAAAACGGCTAAGCCTTATATCAACGTGATTGCGGCGCGGAAAGAAGACGCCAACCGCCCTGAGTTAAAGAAATTAGTCAAAATTTATCAAACAGATGAAGTGGCGAATTTCATTAAGAAAACTTATAAAGGCAACTACATTCCAACGTTTATTTCGTTAAAGGAGTTAAAAACATTTAAAGACGCTTACAAAAACTAAAAGGAATTTCATAACTTTGGGGGAGATAAAATTGGCAAAGAAAAAGCAGATTAAATTGGCTGCTTATTTAATTGGAACGGGGATGCATATCGCATCATGGCGGCATCCGGATGCGAAACCGACAGCAAGCATAGACGTCCATCACTTTATCCAACTTGCCCAAACGGCAGAACGAGGTAAATTTGATATGGTGTTTTTCCCCGATAGCTTGGCGATTAACGAGGATTCCCATCCAAACATTTTAAATCGATTCGACCCCGTCGTTTTAATTACAGCGATTGCCACGGCAACATCCAAAATTGGTCTCGTCGCAACGGCTTCAACTTCTTACGGAGAACCGTATATTCTGGCACGGCAATTCGCTTCGGTCGACCATATTAGTAACGGACGCGTTGGCTGGAATGTTGTAACAACAGGAGACGCTACGGGTGCTACGGCGCTAAACTTCAGCAGAACAGAGCACTATCCACACGATGAACGTTATCGAAGAGCTGAAGAATTTATTGATGTTGTTCAAGGACTGTGGGATTCTTGGGAAGATGATGCTTTTGTCTTCGACAAGGAGAAGGGAGTGTTTTTTGATTCAGAGAAGCTCCATACGCTTGATTATAAAGGACAATATTTCTCCGTTCGCGGTCCATTGAACATTGCACGATCGACGCAAGGACATCCGGTTATTGTGCAAGCAGGATCTTCAGAACCGGGTCAGCGGTTAGCCGCAAGAACGGCGGAAGTTGTTTTCGCACAACGTAGTGATTTGGAGAAAGCAAAGGAATTTTACAAAAACTTAAAATCCAAAATGTCAGACTATGGCCGTCATTCAGATGAACTTTCGATTTTAGTCGGCATTTCGCCCATTATTGGGGAGACGGAAGAATTGGCACAAAGAAAATTTGAGGAGCTGCAAAAGCTTGTTCATCCATACCAAGCCTTAAAATTCTTGTCAGGGTACATGGGAAATGTAGATTTTACAAAATATTCACTTGATACACCGGTAAAAGAAGTGAACCTTCCAGATGAAATAAATGGAATTCAGAGTCATTATGAAGAGATAAAACGAATGATTTACACAGAAGATTTAACAGTCGGTCAGCTTTACTCTCGTCTTTTCATCGGTGCAGGCAGGTTTGACAGTTTTGTCGGTACTCCGGAAAAGGTCGCAGCTGAAATGGAAAAATGGGTTGCGGAAGAGGCGGCGGACGGCTTTATTCTTCAGTCACCGTTGTACCCGAGAGATTTAGAAGATTTCGTAAATCATGTCGTACCCATTCTTCAAGAACGCGGTCTATTTCGACGTGAATATGAAGGAGATACGTTGCGCGATCATTTAGGGCTTCAGAAGCCAATTAATCGTTATACGCAAGCAAGACAATCCAAATTAGCTAACAAATAAAGAGGGAATTGCATCATAAAATAGAGAGAGTTCTATCCTTATATAAGGAACGAAAAATAAGCAGTGCTTGTTAGTGGCCGGCCAATCAAATAGCTAAAAGAGCTCATATGGACGATAAAAATGAAGTACTCCCGTTTCAATACTTTGATTTGCTACGCCAAAGAAGGTAATTGAAGTTGACAAGAGAAAATTTTTCTTATGTACACTGAATATCGCTAATCCAGGAAAACTTGCTTGAGGAGACGATTCGACTGCCCTTGGCGGTAGTTGGCATCTCCTCGTTTTTTCATTTGTACAGCGTTCGCCCTTGAAAGCAAGGAGCGTTTTCCAGACTTTCAAAACAGACGTGAAAAGGGGAAAATGCTGAATAGCTTTTTAACATAAGAGAGAACGGCAAGATTCTTTATCCCTCAACGACTAAAAGAGCTTCACATCGCAGCAATTGAACGAAATCCATGGTTAACAACTCGGAAGTGATGAATGGAAAAACAGGAAGTGAAAGATGACTTTTGATGCCAATGTATTATGCGATAGTTTGGTTATATAAGGATTCTTTGCAAATAATAAAGTTCAAATATAAACGAAAATCGGCAAATGGACTTCCAACGAATCATGAAAAGAGGTCCTGTATTGACGATTTCGTTACGGCGAGTGATTGGAATTAAGGTTATCCTAAGTTGCAGGCAATGGATACGCCAGAATGATTGTCCATATGAAAGAGATAGCTTTATTTTTTCATCTGATGAGGAAGCTCACTATACCTTTGGTTTTATCCATTTTGTTTATCCATCTTGTTTATCCATTGTACAAGTATACGAACAAAAAGCGATAGTAAAAAGATGGTTATAAACGAATACATCCATGTCCAATTATGGTACTCGATTAAATCTGTATATTTTTCACAAAGAACTTCAATGATTGTTAAAGCAGCGGTGTACAACGCACATTGCAGAACAATGCCCGGAAACTTGGAATGGTAAGTTGTTTGAAAAAAGTATACACACATAATTGGATAGAGAAAGGATTCAAAAACAATGCTCGTATCGAAATATTTGCTTAAAAACCGAACAGGGTATTCAATCAATTTCTCTTTTGCAACAAAAATGCCAATAAATGTGGAAAAATAAGCTTTTAATAAGAAAACTAAAATCGAGTCTTTGATTAGTGTTTTTTTTCTGAATCTGAAAAGCAATAAGGCTATTCCAATGATTACAAACGCCCACAAAATCATTTTGCTCATGGATCAATCAGTCTCCCGTGTTCATTCTCTTTTGCTTTATTATCCCTAAATCATCGCGGAATATTTATCGATTGCATGAAAGGTTTTTACTGAAGGCATCATTTCTGCTGTTTGAACAGGAAAATATCGGATGATTTTTTTTCTGGTGAAATATCGCTGACTGAACAATTCCGAAAATGCAGATGTTTTGAACAATCGTTTTAATGCTACTCATATAAAACGGATACTCGCAAATGACAGCTCTTAGCAAAAGTTTATTAAAGACCTTTTGTGGTTTGAAAAGAAATTGTAAAAAATGTTTTGCCTTGGTGGGAAAGGAAAGACAATGATTCAAAGATCGTAGAATTTTTATAGGATGGGAAATATTGTTTATGTGATTCGAGGCGACTGCTGTAATCCATTTTCATGATGAATCGTTTTATAAAAAAATAGGGCTATTTTTCTTGAAAAGAAACTTTTCCATTAAATTCAATGATAAATTGCAAACTGGATGAATGGATTCTGCTAGAAAACCAATGATCCGTTTAATGGTAAAAAAGTAATAATTTTTATATTGAAATTTTAGTAGAGGTACATTAAGAAATAACCCAATCTTTATGGACCATTTTTATTATAACGAGTACAAGTTTGCTTCCTTATACGCTCCGGCCACATCTTGAAAAATAATACTTTTCCATCTTTTCCCTATATATTGAAATACGATAAAAAACTTAATCAAAATATTGTTGTATCTTTCGAGTCGTTTTATTTGATCTTTTCTATTAATCATTGTATAAAAGAATACGAAAGGGGTTGCAAAACTACTAGGAAATAAGTTCTTCTTATAGTTTTCCCTTTTTCAAAACAACACACACGTGAAAGGACGGTTCTACAACATGAATCAATTCATCAGCATTACAAAACAATTTATTAATGGGGAGTGGAAAGAAGGTTCCAGCGCCAACAAAGGAACGATTCTTAATCCTTACAACAATGAAGTGATTAAAGAAGTTTCTTTGGCTAATAAAGAAGATATCAACAATGCCTACTTAATCGCTCAAAAAGCGCAAAAAGAATGGGCAAAAACTAGCGCTGAAGAAAAAGCTCAAATTTTGCTAAAAGCGGCTCAATATATGGAAGATCATCAAGATGAAATTGTTGAAGTTCTTGCAAAAGAATCTGGAAGCACCATTGGAAAAGCTCAATTTGAACTTCATGCCAGCTTAGAAACTTTTAAAGATGCTGCTTCCTATCCTTACCGCATGGAAACCACTGTCGCTCCATCTGAAATACCAGGAAAAGTAAACAGAGTCTTTAGAAAACCAATTGGAGTCGTTGGATCTATCAGTCCTTTCAACTTCCCGTTATTCCTCTCCATCAGAACGATTGTTCCGGCTATTGCTACTGGTAATGCTGTCGTTCATAAACCAGACTTACAAACAGCTATCTCCGGTGGCGGAGTCATTGCAAAAGCATTCGAAGAAGCAGGACTGCCGGCTGGAGTATTCAACTTAATCGTTACCGATATTAGCGAAATCGGCGACTATTTTGTCGAACATCCGGTACCTAAATTTATTTCCTTTACTGGATCAACAGCCGTAGGACGTCATATCGGTGCCATTGCTGGACAAAACTTAAAGAAAGTTGCGTTGGAATTAGGCGGAAACAGCCCATTCCTTGTATTGGAAGACGCTGATATCGATCAAGCTGTAGATTCAGCCATCTTTGGTAAATTCCTGCATTCCGGTCAAATTTGTATGATGATCAACCGTATTTTCGTTCATCGCTCCAAATATGATGAATTTGTACAAAAATTCGTTGAACGGGCTAAACAATTGAAATACGGTAATCCTGAAGATCCTACTGTAGTCATCGGCCCAATCATTAACGAAAGACAAATTGAAAAGATCTTAAACTTTGCGAAAATGGCTGAAGAAGACGGAGCAACTGTCGCTTTAAGAGGAGAAAGAGTTGGTAATATTATAACTCCATTCGTCTTCACGGATGTGAAAAACGACAGCCGTCTTGCCCAAAGCGAAATTTTCGGACCTATCGCAACGATCATTCCTTTCGATACAGAAGAAGAAGCTATTCGTTTAGCAAATGAAGTAGAGTATGGTCTAAGTGCCGGTGTATTCACTCAAGATTTAGAACGCGGCCTTGCCGTTGCACAAAGAATCGAAAGCGGTATGGCACACGTGAACGACCAACCTGTAAACGTAGAAGCACAAATGCCATTCGGTGGAGAAAAAGCTTCTGGATTAGGTCGTTTTGGCGGTCAATGGGCATTAGAAGAATTTACGACCGTTCAATGGGTAAGCGTTCAAGAAAAACCAAGAAAATACCCATTCTAATAGTTAAAAAGATAGTAGAGGGCACCTTGTTTATAAGGTGTTCTCTTTTTTATATTTATTTTTTGTCTAAATCATCTCCGTGAAAAATATGGAAGTTGGATTTATACCCCATTGGTCTGTCTTTCATTATTATAATCATAATTTAAAGGGAAATAAATAGTATAATCAAGTAAAAATCGTTTTCCACAAGTTATTTCTTTTACTGGTTCCACCAAGGCAGGCCAACATGTCGGTTCCATCGCAACGAAACATCTGAAAAAAACTGCACTTGAATTGGGTGGAAACAATGCGTTTATTGTACTCGATGACGCCGATGTTGATGAAGCCGTATCTGCTGCAGCCTTTGGAAAATATATGCATTCAGGCCAAATTTGTATTGCTATCAACCGCATAATCATCGATCGAAAACTGTATCCTTCTTTCGTTGAGAAATTTAAAGAAGCAACGAAAGCTATTAAAGTGGGCGATCCATCTGAAGATGATACGATTATCGGCCCGTTAATCAATCAAAAACAAGTAGAAAGAGCCATTCAATTAGTGGAACAAACTTTGAAAGAAGGAGCGACATTAATTCATGAAGGAAAGGTAGAAGGAAACTTAATATACCCGTATATTCTAGGGGATGTAAAAAACGATATGGCAGCTGCACAAAATGAAGTATTTGCTCCGATCGCCATTATTATCCCAGTGGATAGCGAAGAAGAAGCCGTTGAAGTAGCGAATGGAACTCCATTTGGATTAAGCGGAGCCGTATTTTCGGGTTCCATCGAACGAGGAATTAACGTTGCCAGAAAAATTAAAACGGGCATGATTCACGTGAATGACCAAACGATCAATGTGGAACCGAATGTTCCGTTCGGTGGAGAAAAATATTCAGGATTAGGACGTTATTGCGGGGAATGGGCCATTGATGAATTCACCACAGTGAAATGGGTATCCGTCCAAAAACAACCTCGTTCCTATCCGTTTTCGTAATAGGGAAAAAGATAATGTTTTGTCCTTTAAGATATGAAGGTTTTCACCCGTTATAAAATGACTTTCCTCTATCTCAGATCATTTTAACTAGTATCTCTATTAACCATAGACTGAAATTTATCCTCTGGTATAATGCGCTGCATGTTGCTCGTTATTCCGGAGGATCTTTTTTGGTAGGCGGCAAAAACTGTCCAACATTTTAGGACGATTCTTATGAGTAATTTTTCGCAACCCACATATATACCTTCTTCTTAAAAATTTTCTTTCCCATTTAGCTTTATAGCAAGAAGGCTTCATTATATGTTTTTATGCCGGCGAAATAATAGGAATATTACAATAAACCCGTGGTGCTAGTTGAGTGTCAGCGCTCAACCAGCCCTAGTGTGACCAAGGAATAAGCCAACAAGATGCCATCGAGTGCCACTTCAAACCCGGCCATGGAATTCGCTCGAATGTCGGTGATCCGGTATTGGTCTACGAGAATCGAAAACACCGTCTCGATGACTTTGCGTTTTTTCCTGATCCATTCTTCCCATGCCTTGGATGGGCCGTGCTTTTGATTGTGTCGAGACGGTGTCCAGAACGCGGCTTGGTGTTCTTCGTACAGCTTTTCTCGAAGAGCGTGGCTGATGTACCCTTTGTCCCCAAAGTTGTAGGGATGAGGGATTTGAGTCATCACCGTTTCAGCGGCTTTGACGTCGTGGCAGGACGCTTCCGTCACGACATAGCCCATGGCCAGCCCTTGATTGGTCACTTGAAGATGCAGCTTGAAACCGTAGTACCATTGCTTTTTGGAAGCACAATACCCCATATCCGCGATCCCTCGAAACCGCTTGACGCGCTGCATTCTTGCGGGATGGCACAACGGAAGAGGCAAGCTGTCGACGACCGCATAAGCATGGTGTTGGCCACGTTTCGCCAGCTCATGACGGATCCATTTGATGGCGAAACCAAGCGCCCGGCAGCGGCGGTTGTATCGGGAGCGTTCAAGAAACGAGCCGTTTGTGAACAAATTTCCCGTGACAAAACGATGCCAGGCTCGTTCGGAAGAAAAGCCCAGCAGCTTCCCCAAAAGGTGAACCGCCATGACCACTTCGTCTTCTTGCTTGACCAAGTGACGGTTGCGGCGATGAAGATACATTTGAATCAACGACAGTTGGGCAGAAACAAAACAGAAAATAGCGGCATATTGTTTTTGAAGTTTGGCTGGATCTGTAGTAAAATGAAAGTGCTCTTGCATGGGGGATCTCTCCTTTCGAATGTTGGGTGACACTTTCATTCTACTGGAGATCCGCCAGCAAGGGCTATTTTTATGCTTGTCTGAGTTTTATCTAGCACCACGGGTTACAATAAATGAAAATTCACTGTATAATGAAATGGAATCCTGTGATGATTTCTTCCATTTTTTTAATCTTTTGAAAATCAGAGTTTATGAAATCTTGTGTTAGCTCGGAGGAGAGATGATTGGTTATGGAGGGGAAGTTGTTTTTGAGATAATATTTGAAAGAAAGGAATGCTTTTATATCATGAATATGCCAGTCGACATTCGTAAAGCAACCATTCAAGATTTAGAAGAAATTGTAAGATTGCGTTTGGAACTTTTTAAGGAATTAGGAGAAGTGCGATCTGAACAAGAAGAGGCTCTCGTTATAACCGCTACAAAAGAATATTTAGAAGAAGCACTTACAAATAATGAATTCATTTCATACTTAGCTCTATTAAATGATCATGTGATCAGTGTAAGCGGGATGGTTTTATTTAAACGCCCACCTTATTTAGAGAATCTAAAAGGACTGGAGGCTTACATATTGAATATGTATACCATTCCTCAATATCGGGGGAAAGGTATAGCAAGATCATTATTAGAAAAATTGATAAAGGAATGCAAAAAAACAGGAGTGAGACGAATTTGGTTGCACGCATCTGATGATGGAAAGCCGTTATATTCAAAAATGGGATTTACTTTTCATCATGGTGAAATGGAATTATTTATTTAATTAATGGTATTGGAACTATCTTCTTATTGAACAGATCGATTTTGATGCCATGTACTCGAAACTTAAAGAAATTATAGAAAAAATTGATGATTGCGGAGGAGAAAAAATGAACCATCATGTAGTCATAAGACCGGCAACGGAGCAAGATATTTCTGAATTATATGAACTAATGCTGCAGTATATTGTTGATTTTTACAAACAACCTGTCCCTAAAGAAAGGGATTTAAAAGACTTGATTCACCATTTAATGGAAAATCCTTCGAGCGGACTTCAATTTGTTGCTGAACATCAAGGAGAACTGGTAGGTTTTGCTACTTTGTACTTTACTTTTAGCACTTTAAAAGTAAAAAAACAGGCCATTTTAAATGACTTATTTGTGATTCCGAATGCAAGAGGAAAGAAAATCGGACAGAAATTATTTCAAGTATGCTTAGAATACATACGAGAAAACGACTTTGCCTTTATGACATGGGAAACGGCAAAAGATAATAAAATTGCACAGTCTTTATACAACAAAATGGGTGGAAAATTATCGGAGTGGCTATATTATGAAATCAGCTAATTTTCATATCGTTGCAATCGGAAAACATTAAGTAATTATGTCAAAATTCTTGTTTATTCAATCTAACTAATAGAAGAGGAGATAGAACATTGCTTTATTTTTTAGAAGAAGTTTTTAAGATTATCATAAAATTATTACTGTAGTTGAGCAATTTTAATTACAATAATTACCATGTAAAAGAGACAAACAGGGTACCCCTTATGCCACGTGGAGCTGTTTTTTCACGGTATCAATGGGAATATTTTGTTTCGCTGCACGGTAAATGAACTCCACGAGGCTATGTCCTTTTCTCTTGCGCAGAAGATCGAGCCCATCAGAAAAATCGCTGTTCGACTCGAACATGCTGTACACGTAAGCAAGCTGCACCAAGATCCAGTAGCGTTTCACCGCCCGACGTCCGCGAACGCGGTATCCATCGAGTTTCAGCTGGTCTTTCGCTTGACGGAAAAAACATTCGATCGACCAACGCTGGGCATAGTAGCGCAAGATCTCTTCATCGCTTAGATCCCGGTCGGTGCTCAAGACGCAGTGAAGATGTTCCGATGTCATCGGCTGATCGGCTTTCCAAGCGAGCAGCACCACGGCATCATCGAGACCTTTGAGAGAGCCTTCGTAGCGATAAACCCGATAACGCTCTTCTCCCACCGTGACGAGGTGAGTGTCTTTCGGTTCGATGTAGCGGGCAAACTCCCTCACCTGAACCGCAATGCCTTTTGGATAAAGAAGCCGATTGGCCTTGAGCATTGCGATTACGTGGAATCCCTTTTTCAGACAAGCTTCCACGAGCGTTTGCGATGGATACCAAGAGTCCATCAGCACATAAACAGGACGGTGTACATCCAAAGAAGAAAGCATCTCGATCGCGAGTTCCCCCTTGCTTTTCCCAGCCGCCTTGTCGTAGAGGCGGAACGCAAAGGGAAAAGCCTGGGTCATCGTATGAACCATGAGCCAAACGAGAGAATGTCCCCAGATCGACTTTTTCTCTGTGTGAGAATAGTGCCAATCACACCCTTGAATGGCGTGCGTTGCCTGTGACGAAGGCGTGGTTTTTTGGCAAATCGTATCATCGATCGAAACAAAAAGGGGTTGATTCTCCTGTTTGGCGATGCGTTCGACACGACGAAGCATCCACTGTTGAAGTTTGCGAAGCAGCGTCTCTTCATCCCAAGGGCTTTTCGTGAAAAAATGGCTGAGTGTCGTGCGGTGGTTCGGATGAAAGCTCCAATGATGAAGATCGGTCAATGTTCCCGCAAATCCTTTGGTGGTCAGCGCATCCACGATATGAACGAGATGCTTCATGACAGGTTTTGAAAAATAAAGTGCCAACCCCAACATCGTGAAAAACTTGTGGATTCCTTGATGATGTGCTAATCTATTCATGAGACATGAACCTCCTTGTGAATAGTTTTGGTGACACATCTATTCTAATCAAGGAATCGGGTTCATGTCTCTTTTTTTGTTTGGTTGTAAATTTATGTTAGCGAATTTGCTCATCTACAGTTATTATGTAAACTTGAAAGATATTTAAAAGGGAATGCAAAAAAATTCGTTTGATTTATAAAAAATTCGAAGATGAATCTCCGTTGGGAACCTAAATTGTTAAATTGGGGGATGAACATGAATTCCAATCATCTATTTGCTCTTTTAATAATTGATGTTCAACAAGGATTTGAAGATAAAAGATGGGGAAAGCGCAATAATCCGAACGCTGAAGAAAATATTTACATTTTATTAAAAATATGGAGAGCGAAGCAATGGCCTATTATCCATGTCCAACATATATCAACGAATTCTCATTCACCTCTGGCTGCTAACAGTAAAGGAGTATCGTTTAAGGAGATTGTAAAACCGTTAGAAGGCGAAGTGATCATTCAAAAAAAGGTGAATAGTGCCTTTATAGGGACCAACTTGGAACAATACCTTAAGGAACACGGTATCCATCATGTCGTGATCACCGGTTTAACGACTCCTCATTGCGTTTCCACCACGACAAGAATGAGTGGAAACCTAGGATTTAATACATATCTAGTATCAGATGCTACGGCTGCCTTTGGATTAAAAGGACCTGATGGTGTCTATTATGATGCTGATCAAATTCATGTCATTTCTCTTGCCACTTTGCATGGAGAATTTGCAACGGTTCTGACTACTGAAGAACTAATCGATTTTATTGAAAAATCCCATTCCATGAACTAAGCTAAGAGTGAAAACATCGTCCAAACAAGCAATCCGTCTGGCGATACAGGAATTCTTGATTGAAATACTCGTGAAGCAATCTAAATTTGTCAAGAACAATTATTGAAAAACGGAAATTTCTTAGTATATATAGATGTAGACTTTACATGGAAAGGCTATGGATTCATGGATGAGAAAAAACGTACCGTTACAGAAGATTCAAAATATATTCAGCAGCATTTAGCCAACGAACGAACATTTTTGGCATGGATTCGAACAGCGATTGCAATTATGGGAATCGGTTTTCTTATTCTAAACTTGCATATCAAATCGGCTACTCAATCCTTATCCAATATGACTGTGCAAATCATCGGCCTATTATCGGTCTTAACAGGCGTATGTACGATCCTGTTTTCGACTATCAGCTATTTTCAAAAAGCGAAACAAATTAATGAACAAACGTTTCGGCCTTCTCGTTCTCTTATTTTGTTTTTAGCACTTTTAATGTTACTTGTCACTTTCTTGTTCGGTTATTATTTCTTTGTTTCGTTAATAGGAAAATAAATGATCGCTCGAATCCTCATTTGCCTATCATTAGAAGATAGAACAAGTCGATATGGCTTATATCCTATTTGACAAATGCCATTTTCTGTGCTATCTAAACTATTGATTAGCACTCAATATATGAGAGTGCTAATTTTGATCATAAAGCGATAAGGACATTCTTTACATATAGGAATTTTGTTCGTGGAAAGGAGAGTCTTTATGGCGAAAAAGCAGTTTAAGGCAGAATCGAAAAGACTGTTGGAAATGATGATCCACTCGATTTATTCACAAAAAGAAATCTTTTTAAGAGAGCTCATTTCCAATGCCAGTGACGCCATTGACAAAATCTATTACAAAGCGCTGACAGATGATTCGCTCACTTTTGACAAAGACAATTACTATATTAAAATCATCCCCAATAAAGAAAACAGAACATTGACGATCTTGGATACCGGTATTGGAATGACAAAAGAAGAGCTTGAAAATAACCTTGGAACGATAGCAAAAAGCGGTTCTCTTGCTTTTAAAAACGAAAATGAATTGAAAGATGGCCATGAAATCATCGGTCAATTTGGGGTAGGATTTTATTCCGCTTTTATGGTCGCAGATGTAGTGACAGTCATCAGTAAAGCTTTAGGCAGCGATGAAGCATATAAATGGGAATCTCAAGGAGCGGATGGATACACCATTGAACCATGCGAGAAAGATTCAGTTGGAACCGAGATTATTTTAAAGTTGAAAGAAAATACAGAAGATGAAAATTACGATGAGTTCCTTGAAGAGTACCGCTTAAAAGAAATCATCAAAAAATACTCTGATTTCATTCGCTATCCTATCAAAATGGATGTGACGGAAAGAAAACGAAAAGAGGGCAGCGAAAACGAATTTGAAGAGTATAAAGAAGAAAAGATTATTAACAGCATGGTTCCGATTTGGAGAAAAAATAAAAGTGAATTAACGGATGAAGATTACGAGAATTTTTACCAAGAAAAACACTACGGTTTTGACAAGCCGATTAAACATATTCATATCAGCGTCGACGGTACAGTAAGATATCAAGCGATTTTATTTATTCCTGAGAAAATACCTTTTGACTACTATACAAAAGAATTCGAAAAAGGATTAGAACTGTATTCCAGCGGCGTCTTAATCATGGAAAAATGTCCTGATTTGCTTCCAGATTATTTTAGCTTTGTCAAAGGGATGGTCGACTCAGAAGATTTATCTCTCAATATATCCAGGGAAATGCTGCAGCAGGATAAACAATTAAAGTTTATCGCCAAAAACATTAAGAATAAAATTAAGAGAGAATTGGAAAGCTTATTAAAAAATGAACGAGATAAGTATGAAGCATTTTATCAATCGTTTGGCAGACAATTAAAGTTCGGAGTTTATCAAGATTTTGGAAGAGATAAAGAATTATTGCAGGATTTATTGATGTTCTACTCATCAAAAGAGAAAAAGCTGGTTACTTTAAATGAATATGTTTCAAGAATGCCGGAGGATCAAAAATATATTTACTATGCGACCGGAGAAACCATTGAACGAATTGAAAAGCTTCCACAGACGGAATTAGTAGCAGAAAAAGGGTATGAAATTCTCTATTTCACCGAAGATATCGATGAATTTGCGATCAAAATGTTAATGAAATACAAAGACAAAGAATTTAAATCGGTATCCAGCGGCGACTTGGGAATTGAAGAAGACAAAGCACAAACTGAAGCAGAAGAAAAGGAAAACAAAGAACTCTTTGATTATATGAAAGAAGTACTATCGGACAAAGTCAAAGACGTCAGAGCATCCACAAGATTAAAATCCCATCCTGTATGTTTTGCAACAGAAGGGGAAGTATCGATCGAAATGGAAAAAGTCTTTAACTCCATGCCGAACAACCAAAACATCAAAGCGGAAAAAATCTTGGAAATCAACGTCCATCACGACGTCTTCCAATCTTTAAAAGACGCTTACGCAAACGACAAAGAAAAATTAAAACTCTATACCAACTTATTGTACAATCAAGCTCTTCTCATCGAAGGCTTGCCAATCAATGATCCGGTTGAATTTTCGAACGATATTTGCAAGATTATGGTGTGATGTTGTGCATATAGCAAGGACATACCACTTTGTCTTTGGCTATCTTAAGCTTTTATCATTTTGATTAAACTATATATGATCAATGATCACAAAATGACTGAAGACTGTCTTTGTCTTCAGTCATTTTGTATGTGCGCCCGGCATGTACATGAACTATAGGGTGTAAGTCCCGAACCCCGAAGACAGAAGTAGAGGTTAGCCAAGAGCAAGGGTGTCCGTGGTGACGCGGAATCTGAAGGAAGCTGGAGGCAAAACACCGGTCCGAGGAACACGAACCTCATATAAGGCTAGGTATGATGGAGTGAGTTTGCATAACAAAACAAAGCTCTTTCTGTCGAAGGTCATATCGAGTAAATGAGGCGGATAGATGGTGTGAAAGTGCATGTACTTACCCGGGGAGGTCTGGCGGATATGTGAAGTACTCTTCATAACCAACTTAGTGATAAGTAGCTGAACCGTCAGAAGTCAGCAGAGGTCATAGTATTAGTTGGTCTAGAACAACTAAGAAGGACCGAACAATTAAGAGAGAATAGCCCTTGGTATTCAGTGAGTCATGATGAACACAGAAAACGTAGTACCTCACTTGAGGGAGGAAGCGGTGAATCCCGTGGGAGACCTCTTGGAGGGTGGAGTGACCACTGGCATAAAGAGAACAGCTATTCACGGAAGTTATAAAGACTTGCGTCAATTATCTTAATTGAACCGCCGTATACGGAACCGTACGTACGGTGGTGTGAGAGGACGGGAGTTAATCGCTCCCTCCTACTCGATTTAATCTTCTCTACGATCCACCCGTTCGTTCATATACTCATCTTTCTTCTCCTTAAACACAACAGAACAATTCTTAAATCTATTCATCGAAAGGCTAGGTCTTTTTAAAAAATGAATGGGTAATTTTACCTTAAGAATAAGCTTGTCAATTAGAAGAGATGGATCATAATCGATGCTTTTATTGCATTCCTTGTACACGTTCGAATATGAATATTTGTTCAAAAAAAATCATATCTTGATGTTGTAAAAATAAAAGAAAGGAGTAGTTTTATATGGATATGATTTTATTTCGAAACCTGAGATTCACGATGAGTGTTGGATCAATAATCCATTTTAAAAAACAAATTGGATCCGAAAGATTCATGGATGATCATTGATCGAAACAACTCTGAGGAAATACGATATTGTGCTGTAACTTTTGGAAATTCGATAAACAGAAATGTAAGCGTTTTTAAATATGTGCAGATTTGTTTGAACTGATAAATTGATCAAAACAGCAACATGAATTTTGGGGGTATAGCATGGAAAAATTGACAAATTTTTTTACAAATTTAATGAGAAAGTATCTTCCCGATCCTTTCGTTTTTGCGATTGGACTAACCCTTTTAACAATGATTCTATCAATAGTGGTTGAAGGGCAAGGATTTAAAGAAATGACGTTGAATTGGGGAAATGGTTTTTGGGATTTATTGGCGTTCACAGCACAAATGGCCGTTATTCTCGCTGCGGGGTATGTGCTGGCAACTTCTCCGTTGATTGATAAATTGCTAAATAAAATTGCAAGCAAGGTTCGTACTCCGAAAGCAGCCATTATCGTAGCAACCCTTGTTGGAGGCATTGGTTGCTACTTAAATTGGGGATTTGGGCTCGTCATCGGAAGTGTAATGGCGAAAAAATTGGCAGTAAAAGTAAAAGGTGTTCACTATCCGTTAATCATTGCATCTGCCTATAGTGGCTTTACCCTTTATGGATTAGGCTTATCCGCCAGTATTCCCGTGCTTATTTCAACTCCGGGTCATCCAATGGAAAAAACAATGGGGGTTATTCCTCTTTCAGAAACCATTTTTTCACCGCCCGTGATCATGACATCCATTGTTCTTATTATTACTCTTCCAATGTTAAATGCAATGCTGCATCCAAAAAGAAAAGAAAATATTATCGAAATTAATCCATCTGCATTTTCAGAAGAAACAGGAGCGGCTACAGAATTTTTAGAAGAAAATACATTGGCGAATAAATTAAACAATAGTCGTTTATTATCTTTCATTATCGGTATCATTGGAATTATTTATGTATGCATTTACTTTTATGATGGGCATTCTTTGAATCTAAATATAGTTAATTTCATTATTCTATTTCTGGGGATTCTTTTATTAGGCTCGCCAGCCAAATATATAGCTAGTTTAAACGAAGGAATCAAAACGATTTCCGGTATCATCTTGCAATATCCTTTTTATGCAGGCATTATGGCCATCATGACCGGATCGGGATTGGTGAATACCATTGCGAAGGGATTTGTCCATTTCTCTTCAGCAGAATCACTTCCATTTTGGGGACTTATCAGTTCATTTTTTATTAACTATTTCGCTCCTTCTGCAGGAGGACACTGGGTTGTTCAAGGACCGTTTATGATTGACGCAGCAAAAGAACTACATTCCTCTCTTAGTCAAACCTCTATGAGTGTAATGCTTGGCAGTGCTTGGAACGATTTAGTTCAGCCGTTTTGGCTTTTGCCGGCGCTTGCTATATCAAAGTTGAAATTGAAGGATGTTATGGGGTATACGGTTGTCATGATGTTCTGGGTAGGAATTGTTTATATCGCAGCCGTGCTTGTTATGGGATATTTATTTTAAAATACAAGCGGTGTAACAGTGGAAGATTGTTGATATAATTTGATGAATTAGGCTCTTTCCTTTCTCATCCATAAAGGGGTACTGTCAGGAAAATGCGGATTTAGAACGCTAAGCCGATTTTCAAGATGGTTCCCCCGTTTTTAACAACGTTAAGAAAGTTGTACTGGTCTTAAAGAATCTAATGAGACCACTTTCTCCGAATTAAAATGAGATTCTCCTAGTAAATTCATAAGTTCCCAGCCTAAAGGTGACATATGGTGCAATAAGCCTTCATGAAAACTACCTGTCCGTTTTTGATATTCAACTGCTTTTGTTAGAAGTAGGGTATTCCAGATACTGATGGCATTGATAATTATGTTTAAAGTACTGGCTCTTTGCAATTGATGCTGTATGGTTCGTTCCCTAAGCTCTCCTTGTTTATAGCTCTTGCAAGTCCATTCATGGCTTCTCCTTTATTTAATCCTTTTTGTATTTTTCTTCTTAAAGATTCATCCGAAATGTAATTAAGAATAAAGATTGTTTTTTCGATTCTTCCCATCTCACTTAAGGCTGTAGCTAAACTGTTTTGCCTTGAATAAGAGCCTAGTTTCCCCATAATAAGGGATGTTTAGACTGTTCCTTCTCTTATAGAGTGAGCGAGTCGCAAAACATCCTCATCATTTTTTTCATGACCTTTGTATTTATTTGTCCACGTAAAATAGCTTCTAGTTTTGTTGAGGATAAAGACTAAGATGAAGTGGTACCGATTTGTTTCGATATATAATATATGACTGAATCTGGATGCTTTTGATATGAGTGTATGGTCAACCGGGATACCGAAGAACGGCTAATTGAACGGCGAACCCTAAACGGTTTTCTTCTCTCCTTTGCTTATTTATAATTTCTAAATCTGGTTTGGAAAAAGTGTGGTAGGTTCCCAGCACCCACTCATCTTTATTAACAAGAGTGTACTCTATTGATACAAGTGTAGTAGACTGATAAAATCATAAGTTAAGAGTGTCTCATAAACTTGAGAAATTTCCAAACCAGGAGCCGCAAATCAAGTGGAATACGCCAATGTTTACCGATCACGGTACATACATCATTATGTTGGCCGCAGCAAAGAATCATTTGAGCATTTTACCCGAAGAAAAGACAATGGTGCATTTTTCCAATGAAATCGCCCAAGCTGGCTACAGTGCTACCAAAGGCTTGTTTCGAATTCCGTGGAATGAGCCGGTAAATTACGAATTGCTAGAGAAGATCATCGAATTTAATATCCAGGATAAAGCAGAATATACGAATTTTTGGCGGAAATAATACATCATGCCTTATCAAAAACGCATGGCACGAAAAAATGTCATGCGTTTTTGCAACATAAACGATATGAGAAAGTATCATATCCTTAATGATGAGATTACCGTTTTCTTCTAAATTCAAGATGAATAGTCTATCTAAAAGCAAGGAGATTTCCTTTTCTTTTAGATAGGCTTTTTTGGCATCGGTAAAAAATTGATTTGGTAATTGTGAAATAATTATGAGCAGGGGGGGATATGAAACGAAAGGGGATGAAAAATGTCCCAATTTTGAAGATTGAACAAATGAGAGTAAAAAATAAAAATGTTATAATACAATACTGAAATACAATATAGAGGAGAGCATGACCATGTTTAAAAAGATACTTGCGAGTTTTGGAAAAGGTTCAGCTACCGTTGACTTGCGTTTATATACGAATTCCTATCAAGTTGGCGAAAATGTGCAGGGTGACGTCGTCATATTTGGAGGAGAAGTAGATCAAAAAATCCGTTCCATTGATGTTGGGTTGTTTATGGAAATTCGAAATGAACATGGTATGGCCAAACATCATATTGCCACTGTCCCTGCCAGCGGGCCGTTTATTATTCATGCCCATGAAGAAAAATACATTCCATTTCACTATCAGCTCCCCTTTACATTGCCTGTCTCCTGCCCAACCGTTTCCTTTTACTTTGATACATACTTAGACATTGAAGGTGGAGCGGATAAAAAAGATGTGGATTATGTAGAAATTCGACCTATTCCGCCAATCATGAATGTTTTTGCAGCACTGGAACGGCTGGGATTTCGTCAAACATCAACATCAGGAAAATTGGATCGCTTTGGTCAAGAATTTTCATTTTTCCCAATGAGTCATTTTGCTCAAGATATACATGAAATAGAAATGCGTCTTGCATTGGAAGAACAAGGAATTCGCGTTTGGATGGAAGTAGAGGTTCGGCAAGGTTATCATGAAGTTGAAGTCAAAAGAGAATTCTTTTTGACACAAGAAGTTTTGAATGATATGCCGGCATTAGTAAACGTGTTGGAAAGATATATTGTGGAAGCCATTCAGCAGCCGGGTTTTTATCACCAACCGCATTCCTATCATACCTATTCTTATGAACCATATGATTATGACGAACACCCATTCCGTCAACTTGGAAACTCTGCGGCAGGAATGATTGGAGGATTTGTGGCAGGAGCACTAGGAGGCATGCTCTTAGATGAAGTGATGGAAGATTTAATCCATGAAGACCATGATCACGACTACGATCATGATCATGATGGATTTGGTTTTGATGATTTCTTTGGAGATGATGAGTAAAGATTTTCCTTTGATTGATGAAGAAAAGATGCTTTAGGTTCTGCCAGTTAGTATGCGGCAACAAGCAAAAGCAGAACACATTGGTTTTAATAAATTAATGTTTAAAGAAGAACCATCATTTTATGGTGCGAATGTAAAGCGCACATAAAATCACCGAAACATTCGCACCTGAATCCGACCCTTTTATTCGAAAATTATGGTATTCATTTAAAAAATTTCTTTGTTTTGTTAAAAGAAAATAGTGAGTTTTTGATCAAAAAGACGGGAATTTTCGGTTTTTTTGATCAAAAACCGCTGTCGCACTCTACATGAGTGCGTGGATTTAAATTTTATCCATATTCCGATAGTAAAGGACTGCTAATCGTCGCACTCTATATGAGTGCGTGGATTGAAATCCATATTTAGAAACAAATCGATTTCTTGGCAATAATATCAGCGCCACAACAAATATTTCAAGCTAGATGAAAAACAACTGTGATATGCTATTCTAATTAAAATTCACTAATTTATTTGCAAGGTAAGTTTAATAATAACACAGACAAAAATTAACCCTCTTTTGTTATTAAAGCCATCCCCGCTCAAGGGATGGCTTTGTTCATGGCAAAACTTAGCGTTGTCTCTTGATTTTCCCTCGTCATAAAGAAATTTTTTCAATAGAGGCTGCTGCCAAAATAGATTGTTCAAGAATTTCCAGCCCTTCTTGCAATTGTTCATCAGTAATGGTAATCGGCATCAGCAAACGTATAACATTGCCGAATATGCCTGCGCTTAAAAGAAGTAAACCACGCTTATTGGCTTCAGCGATGATTCGATTGGTTAAATCTTTGTTAGGCTCTTTTGTCTCTCTGTCTTTTACAAGCTCTATTGCACACATTGCTCCCAGCCCCCGAATATCGCCGATAAACTCGAATCGATCGTACCAATTTTTAAACTTGTTCATGACGGTTTTACCGATTTGTTCTCCGCGAGCGTTTAAATTCTCGGATTCAATGATGTCCAATACGGCTAATGCAGCCGCACAACCGAGTGGGCTTCCGCTATAAGTTCCGCCTAATTCACCTGGCGAAGCAGCATCCATAATGTCGCTTCTGCCAATCACGCCGCTTAACGGTACTCCCGCAGCAAGTGATTTAGAAACGGTGATCAAATCAGGAACAATGTCGAAATGCTCAATGGCAAAATAACGGCCAGTCCGGCAAAAACCTGTTTGGATTTCATCCGCCACGAATAAAATGCCGTATTCATGACAAATGTCATAAACCGCTTGAACAAATTTTTTACTGGGAACGATGAAACCACCTTCGCCTTGTACAGGTTCCATAACAACAGCCGCTACCATTTCTGGAGCAACGTCATTTTTGAAAAAGCTTTTAAATTCTTCAATGATGAAATTTTCATATTCTTCGTCTGAAATGTTGCCTGGTTTTCTATAAAAATATGGATAAGGTGCTTTATAGACCTCTGAAGCAAAGGGGCCGAATTCAAATTTATAAGGCTTTACTTTGCTTGTCATCGACATCGTCATTAATGTCCTTCCATGGAAACCTCGTGTAAAGCTAATGATGCCCGGTCTTTTTGTGTATTTTCTAGCAATTTTCACGGCGTTTTCAACTGCTTCTGCGCCGCTGTTGAGGAGAATCACTTTTTTATCCTCATTCCCCGGGGCGATGGCCGCTAGTTTTTCAGCCAACTCAATATACGGTTCATACATCATGACATTAAATCCTGTATGAATATATTGATCAATTTGAGCTTTTAAAGCATCTACCACTTTTGGATGGCGGTGTCCTACGTTGATCGTCCCTATGGCTCCTGCAAAATCTATAAACGTATTGCCATCCACGTCTGTTACGAGTGCACCAGCTGCTTCTTTGGCGAAAGTAGGTATTCCATAGCTAACTCCACGGGGGATCGCTTTTTCTCTTCTTTCCAACAAGCTTTTAGAGATGCTTCCTGGTAAACTGCTTTTAACATTTGCGTATTTCATTTGGATCCATCCTTTCCATTTTAAATAGATTTTTGATCAAGAGGCAATTCTGTCGGACTTTCAACGCTTTGAAAATCCATTTCGGGTGGTGCTATTTTAAAGCCTTTTGTTAAAAAGGCTAGATAAACGATTCCGATGAAGGTCCATATCGAACCGAGAATTTTTGCATTTTTATCCAAATTCAAAAATAGTCCAAAGTCTAAAACGGCTCCTACTAAAGGAATGAGAAAATAGAAAAAAATGTCCTTGCTTGAACGATTTTTTTGTTTTATATAGTAGTGAAAAATCACATCCACATTGACAAATATGAATGTCAAAAACGCTCCGAAATTAATAAAGGATGTGGATGTCGTAACGTCCATATTCACCGCTAGTAAAGAAATGGCTCCAATTATCACAATATTGAGAATGGGTGTTTTGGTTTTTGCATTTAAATAGCCAAATAATTTTGTCGGCAATACGTTGTCTCTGCCCATTGCATATAAAAGGCGTGCACCGCTTGCCTGGGCAGCGATTCCCGATGCAAATTGGGCAATGATCATACCGGCAAGGAAAATGGAGCTTAACAATGTTCCGCCAATTTGTTTAGCAATTTCAAATGCAGCTGAATCAAGATTTTGAAAATCAGTGTAGTTTGGATGAACAAGATATAGAAAACAAGAGGAAATGACAAAGATGATTCCACCGATGAAAGTAACAAGCAAAATAGCTCGCGGCAGCGTTTTTTCCGGCTGCAGCGTTTCTTCAGACATGGTTGTGACAGCGTCAAATCCTAAAAATGAATAACATGCGATGGAAGCTCCTGCAAGTATAGATGAAAGAGAGGAGTGACTGTTGAAAAACGGGTTGTGATCGAATGAGTTGCCTCCGGTATTCGAAGTTATGTTCATGATGGATAATATGAGAAAAAAAGCAATCACTAGCAGTTGAAAAACCATCATGAAAAAATTTACATTTGTCGTCATTTTAACGCTAATGACATTAATGATGGATGTGATGACAATAAAGGTGATGATCCATATCCATAGAGGAACGGACGGAAAGGCAGAATGAAGATATACGGATCCGATCAGCCAGATGACCATGGGAAGAAATAAATAATCTAACAATATAGCCCAGCCAATAATAAACCCCAAATGTGAACTGATCGACTTTCGAGTATAAGTATAGGCTGAACCTGAGGTGGGGAAGGCTTTTACCATTTTTCCATAGCTGTAGGCGGTAAATAGCATGGCGATCAACGCAACGACATAGGCGGTTGGAACAGAACCGTGGGTGGTCTCGGCTAAAATGCCATAGGTTCCGAAAACAATCATAGGTGCCATATAAGCAAGGCCAAAAATAATCACTTGCGGCAGCTTTAATGTTCGTTTCAGATGAAGCTGTTTCTTCATATCCATATCATCTCCTTTGTTCGGTTTTGTTTTCTGATTTATCAGTCAATTCATTAAATAGCTCTACGTATAAGTCGGTTCTCCGATCTGCCATATAATTTAAATGTTCATCTAATGGTTCATTTAGCGGAACATGAATGGTGATTAGTTGTTCTTCATCATTTAGTTTGACGATTACAGTGCCGTTTCCGTCGACGGCAGCGCTTTCACCAAAGAAAGTAGTATCATATTCTGTTCCGGTACGATTGCACAATACGATTGGAATTTGATTTTCCATGGCCCGGCTTTGTAAAAAAATGAATTGATGCTTTTCATAAGGCTTCATGTTTGCCAGCGGTACGAGTAGAAGCTCTGCTCCCTTAAGCCGGAATATTCTTGCGACTTCTGGGAATTCCAGATCATAGCAAATCATTAATGCTATTTTTCCAAGCTCGGTATCAAAAACAGGCAGCTCTGTTCCTTCTTTAAATACATTTCTTTCGTTAGCAAAGAGATGGGATTTTCGATAGATGCCTCTTATCGTACCTTTGTCGTCAATCAGAATGGCAGTGATAGAGAAGGTGGAGTCCTTATTTTTTTCCGGAAAAGAGATAACAGCAAAGATTTCATGTTCTCTACAAGCACTTTGGAAAATTTGAATGCTATTGCCTGAAAGCGGCTCGGCCAACTCACTTAAAGATTCCCAAACAAAATATCCAGTTAAACATAATTCCGGAAACAGAATGAGCTGTGATTGCTGCTTTTTTGCTGTTTTTATCATTTCGATCATTTTTTGAATGTTATCGCTTTTATTGCCCTGTTTTGGTGAAAATTGAGCGATTGTCACTCGAACCATTTGGATTGCCTCCCAGTATGGCGAATTTATCTTATGTATACAAAAATTGTATACAATTTATGCCGTGGCTTTATACGTAACGATGAATGACTTGTGTAATCGAGACGGGATCTGTAAATTCTTTTGAAAAATCAATATCATTTTGAATCGATTCGATATGTTTAAAAGCTAGTTCTTTTGCTGCTTTAGGCTGGTGATTTTTAATCGCCTCTAATAATTCATCATGCTCACAGATGGCATTTGCTTCTTTATGTTCAGATACATCATAGAAGCTTAATATGATATGGGATAAAGTAATAATTTTTTTAAGAAATTCGATTAAATACGAATTTCTGGATGCTTCAATGATACTCAAATGCAAATTCTTTGTTGCCACTAATGACTGGTGAAACAACTGATCTTTCATTAATTTTCGTTCTTCTTCTAAAAAATGATACATACGATCGATTTCTGCTGGTGTTGCATAGTGAGCCGCCAGTTCTGTCGCTTGGGGTTCTAACATTTTCCGGACGCTGAATATTTGTTCTGCTTCAGCTGGGGTGGGGCAGTACACAAAGGCACCTCTTTTTGGCTTTAATTCGATTAATGAATCGTATTTCAATCGCTGAAAAACCGTTCGAATAGGTGTACGGCTGACCCCGAAGGCTTCTGCTAATACATTTTCTTTTAATTGTTGCCCGGGAGGAAAATCTGCATTTACAATGGCGTCACGGAGAACACGATATATTTTCTCCTCAGTCATTTTAGGTGCAGTCTTCATTGCATCATTCCTTTCTAATGAATGGTTTCTTATAAAATAACACGAATTTTCAGAAATATCAAATTTATTGTCAGATTATCTCTCATACTTTTTGCTATTGAAATAGGCAAACAATTGATTGGGATGCAAATGACAGACTTATTTCATCCAACTATGTATACGACGAAAGAAAGCATATTCGTAATGCGTTCATCTATCAGTCAGCTATTGAATTTTTCTATAAATGATGATCAATAGGCTGCCAGTAATCGTCTGGAGAAATAGCAGCGAAAGTTGGGAGAGAGGGGATCGATACTGAAAAATGATTAATCAAGGAAGAAGTTTCCAAAAGGTATTTTTTAGTTCGAGCAAAGTGAAGTTCGTCATGATTTGGATCATTCATTTGCGAAAAAAGTACGTCATACAAAGTTAAAAACACCCTTTCATCCAGTCCATAAGCTAATTTTTTATGTTAATTTTTGATTTAACAACGAACTTTATTTCTTCATAATTTTTTAGGATTCATCGTCACTATATAAGTTGAATTAAAGATTTACAACTGAACACACAAACGATCGATCGTTTGTTCTGGTTTCTGGTTGATTCGCTGAATAAAGGCTTGGACATTCTTTCTAATTTCTTGCACACTCGAATAGAACACGTTGTAAATCACGTCTGATTTCAGCCATTTCCATAGCCCTTCAATCAAGTTCAATTGCGGACTGTATGGTGGCAAAAAGACGAGCTCTAACCGATCTTCGTGTTCTTTTAAAAATGGCTGAATGAGTTTGGCATGGTGAATTCGAGCGTTATCTAAAATCATCACTATTTTGCCTGTGGGATAGCGTTCTAACACAAGTTGAAGAAATCGAAGAAATGTTTCCGCGTCATAGCATTCTTCTTCGATGCAAAACACTTCCCCTGTTTCGTAGTTCAACGTGCCAATCAGCTTCAGCCCTTGATGTTTTCCAAACGTCGGAATGATTCGTTGTTTTCCTTTGACAAACCATGTTTTTTGAATCGCTTGGTAATCACGAATCATCGACTCATCTTGAAAGAGGACATGGGCGATGTTCCCATCTACCAGTTTTTTTTTACTTCAGGGAAGGTGATTTCGACGAATTCTTTTTGTTTCTCTTCATCGGCATTGGCTAGTGTATAGGTCGGTTTCGTATAGCTTAGCCCTAACCGATGCAGAATGTCACTTGTTCCGCGAAGCGTGTATGTTGGCCCATACCCGTCAAGTTAGCGGTATAAAATTTTTTAGGATGATACGCATGTTCGAAAAATCAATCAAAGGATGAAGAGAAAACCAAATGCTGGGCATGCCAAATAACCCTCAAGAAGAGGGTTATTTGGCAATTATATCCATGACCCACACTACCATATCCCCAATTTCTTTAAAAGATCCGATACCGTTTCCTCTCCTTTCCTTCGGTCTTTCCTCGCGTGTTTCCTTAACAGAGACAGGAGAGATGGAAGGGCGGTTTCCATCGCTTGGGGATGCAAAAGAAACCGATGCCAATACGATTGGAGGATATTAAGCGCTTTCCATTCACTGATCTCGATTCCCTCCCGTTGATGCCAATACCTTCGGGCTTGGAACAGAAGAGTCTGCGTGACTAAAATGGCAATCAATGTCCCATATAAGTGGCATTCGAATCGTTCCTTCTTCATCTTTTTGACACGGTCAAGATCAAATAAGGATTTCCAGCCCTTAAATAACAGCTCCACTTGCCAGCGCAGCGAATACAGCTCATAAACTTGTTGCGCATCAAACGATTCTTGTGGTAAATTGGTCAGTAAGATGTGATATTTCTTTTGTTCAAGGGTTTGGCGTGACAGCGCCTTCCCTTTCTTTTTTTCCTTTTTCCGCACGTACGCCAGCCGTTTTTCCCATTCTTCCGCCGTGAGACGGCGAAAAATCAGACGCGGAACATACAGGCGTTGGTGTCCGATATACACGTGTTCCACTTCCACGGCTTCCCCCTCGCCCAATCGATTTCCTATCGATTCCCAATCCCATTCGTGCCACTCCCCGTCCTGCTTGATATAGACTTTGATATCGGAACGCAACCGGGTAATATAATAAGCACCTCGAGCATCAATCTCCGCCAGCGTGGCGAGTGAAAAAAACCCCAGATCCCGAATGCAAAGGTCATTCGGTAAAATCGTGTGCTGGGTATGATAAGCAAAACGGGCATCGGAATCATTGGCCTGTTGGACGCACAGCTGAAGACAGGTTCCCGATAACAGCTCATACTCAAATTGGATTTTGGCGCCAGATGAAACCGAACCTTGATAGTCCTCACCATAGTCGGTCGGAAGTAAAAAACTGGTAGAGTCTAAGATCCGCAGACGGGTGAAACAAGCGCGATACGTTTCGGTGATGGAAGAGAGTGCCGGACGTTGATGCATCAGGAGAGTAAAAAAGACCTCTTTTAAAAACGCCACGGCACGAGGCGTAAACCGCTGATTCAGTCCTTCATTCGAGAGAGAGCAATCATGCCAGAGCGCCAAATCGGCACACAACCGCTGAAGCGACTGACAGGCGAGCGATCCGTCTCCCCAAGCACATAGCGTCAGAAAGGCTTCCGCTGTTAATGAACGCTGCCGCTGAATGAATCCGACTTTCCGTGCCAGACGAGTCAGTTCTTCATAGGAGAAGAGTTGACGAATCGTTTTTATCCATGCCTTCATCTTTTTTTCCATCAAAAAATAATCCTTTCCAACGATGATTTTCGTTAGAAAGGATACCATGTTTTTGGCGCTGAAAAAAGATCAAATTCTTAACTTGATGGCTATGGTATGTTGGCCCCCACTTTTGTTGAATGAGTTCAGCGATTATCGCAAGCGTCCAATTATATTTTGCTTCGAATCCCACATCTACGGGGAGCTGATGTTCAATGATCAAAGCCAGCTCTTTTTCCTGCTCAGGGGTCAATCGACGTGGGGCGCCAGGTGAGTATTTCATCTCCAGTCCATCAAGACCGCGCTGGGCGTAGGCATGAATATAGTTATAAATAGTTTTCTTGGATCGACCAATAATCGTTGCGATTTCTCCTTTGGTATATCCCTGCAAATGAAGATAAATCGCTTGGTAGCGTTCATATGCTCGTTTACTTTTTGCTTCTTTCATGGCAGTGGACAACTTTTCGATCTCGTCTTTGTGATTTGGCATCATATTTTCTCTCCGTTCCCCTATTTTCTCTTTGTATTTATTCGCCGTGGAACGGGAGAAAACCTTTATTTCAATTTATATATGAAGCTTGCTGGAATCATATAAATATGGGAAAATAAGATTGACTGAATACCAAAATTTTCAAAACAAAATGTAAGGGGTTACATATTATCTGAAGAAAAATATTTTTTTAGACGTGAACCATAGCATACCCAATCATTCATGCTGTTAGTCATTTGTTGAGCGGAATATCATTTTATTTTATAGGATATTCATAACTATAAAACCTCGAAAATACAATAGGGGGCTAAACGATGAAAAAGATATTAAATGATCCAAAAAATGTATTAGACGAAATGCTGAACGGTTTTGTTTATGCAAATGAAGGACTAGTAAAGAGGTTAGAAGGAACAGGTGTCATTTATCGAACTTTTAAAGACGAGGGAAAAGTGGGACTAGTCAGCGGAGGAGGGAGCGGTCATGAACCTAGCCATGCAGGTTTTGTCGGACAAGGCATACTGTCGGCTGCCGTCTGTGGCGAAGTCTTTACTTCTCCAACACCTGACCAAATAGTTGAAGCCATTAAGATAGCGGATCAAGGTGCGGGTGTTTTATTGATTGTGAAAAACTACACTGGTGATGTGATGAATTTTGAGATGGCTCAAGAGATGGCTGAAATGGAAAATATACAAGTCGAAAAATTAATTGTTGATGATGACATCGCCGTTGAAGATAGTACTTTTACAGCCGGAAGAAGGGGAATAGCGGGAACTGTTCTGGTACATAAAATTTTAGGTGCTGCGGCAGCGTCCGGTTTATCCCTTGAAGAGATAAAAACATTGGGGGATCAGTTAGTACCGAATATCAAAACGATAGGGGTATCTATTTCTCCGGCGACCGTTCCGGAAGTAGTCAAACCGGGATTTCAACTAGCAGAGGATGAAATGGAGTACGGTGTTGGAATTCATGGGGAACCGGGATACCGGCGTGAAAAAATAAAAACATCAAGAGAAATCGCAAAAGAACTAGTCAACCAATTGAAAAAAGCATTCAACTGGAAAAAAGGGGATCATTATGCCGTATTAGTAAATGGACTAGGTGCTACGCCGTTAATGGAACAATTTGTGTTCATGAATGATGTCCATGCTTTATTAAAGGAAGAAGAGTTGGTGATTGATTATAAAAAAGTTGGTTCCTTTATGACTTCTATTGATATGGCAGGGGTCTCTTTAACCCTTGTAAAACTGGCAGATGATACTTGGACCCGCTATTTGAAACTTCCAGTTAAGACACCTGCATGGGTATAGAAGGAGGAATGATGGATGTTAACGACTGAAAATACTGTCAAATGGCTCATTTTATTTGCTGGTAAAGTGAATGAAAAAAAGGTTTATTTAAGTGAATTAGACAGCGCTATAGGCGACGGCGATCATGGCACGAATATGGCGCGCGGAACAAAGGACATGGAAGAAAAATTAAAAGAGGAGGAATATGCGACGGTACAAGATGTTTTTAAAAAAGCTTCCATGTCGCTTCTGAGTAAAATCGGAGGCGCCTCCGGACCTCTTTATGGATCTGCCCTTATGGCGATGGCCAAACAAGCCGGCAAGGATGAAAAAGATATAGCGGCGATTCTAAAAGCAGGGCTTGAAGGGATTCAAAAGAGGGGAAAGGCAGTACCGGGCGAAAAAACCATGGTGGATGTTTGGGTCCCTGTGATTGAAGCGCTGGAATCCGGAAATTTAACAAAAGAAACGATACAGGAAGCTGTGAATCAAACAAAAGATATGAAAGCAACGAAGGGACGCGCCTCTTATCTTGGAGAACGTTCCATCGGGCATCTGGATCCTGGCGCCGTTTCAAGCGGATACTTTTTTGAAGCGATGTTAGAGGGAGGCATTCTGAATGAATAAAAAAGAATATGGGATTGTCATTGTCTCCCACATCGAAGAACTGGCGGAAGGTGTGGTGCGATTATTAAAAGAGGCAGCCCGAGACGTTTCAATCACTTGTGCGGGAGGAACAGATGAAGGGGAAGTAGGGACAAGTTTTGAGAAGATCAGTTCCGCTATCTCCGAGAATAGTGCTGATAAACTGTTGGCTTTTTATGATCTAGGCAGTGCGAAAATGAACTTAGAAATGGCGATGGAAATAACCGAAAAGCAAGTTCATCTTATGGATACCGCGTTAGTTGAGAGCGCTTATACTGCAGCCGCATTGATACAAGCCGATGCACCCTTCGAAGAAATTATAGATCAACTCAAACCATTGAAAATAAAATAAAAACAAGCTTCCAATTTGCAAGATAGTCTTGCAGATTGGAAGTTTTTTATTTGATCCAAAATTTTTATCTTACACCATATCGAAGTATGATAGATGGAATGAAGCCAAAATATCATGGATCGAATGGGGCTGATTCGTCTGTTGTCGATAGGTTGTTTAGAGCATATGAAAAAAGGCCAAAAACCTAACGAATCCAGGTTCTTGGCCTTTTTAACAAGTCTTTTATCTTTTTGATTTGACAGTAAAAGAAAGAAGAATAAGTACAGCGACAATGACCAGACAGACAATCGTTCCAATGATATTTTGTTTATTAAAAATAAAAGCTAAAAAGATGAAAGATAAACAAATGGCAGCGATAATCGTCGTATAAGGAAACCCTTTTACCTGAAAAACAGGTTTTTCCGAGTATTGAGGCCGGAGCTTTAATTGGGCTAAACATATCCCGATCCAAATTAATAAAACGGTAAATCCCGGAATGGTCATAAGATAGCTGATGACTTGATCAGGGGTCATATAAGCTAGAAATACACCCACTAATATACAAATGGTTGTTAATAATATTCCGTTTAATGGAACGCCTTGTTTGGACGTTTTCAAAAAGGCCTTAGGAGCTTCACCTGTTTGAGACATCGTAAACAATGTTCTGGATGTAGCGTATATTCCTGAATTAGCAGCTGACAGAACAGCCGTTAAAAGCACAAAATTCATTACATGAGCAGCGCCTGGAAGTCCTGAGAAGCCGAAAACTTGCACGAAAGTACTTTCTTTAGAGGATACTTGATCCCAAGGAACGATTCCGCAAATGATGAGAATGGGCAGGACGTAAAAAATAATGACTCTCCAAACGGTTCCTTTAATAATTTTCGGCAAAACACGCTGGCTGTCTTTTGTCTCCGTGACACTGACTCCAATTAACTCAGCTCCGCCGTATGAAAACATCACCACTAAAAAGGCACTGAACGTTCCACCTAAACCATGGGGGAAGAAACCGCCATGGGCCGTGTAATTTGATAAGGAGGACGTGGTACCGGGAAAAATCCCTAGCAAGATTAAAGAACCTAAAAGAATAAAAGCCATTAACGTAACAATTTTAATGCCGGCAATCCAATATTCAAGTTCGCCGTAGTATTTTACTTGAAATAAATTGATTCCCACGATAAAGGCAGCACAGATGAAACTTAACAACCATAATGGCATAGAAGGAAACCAGTATTGCAAAAAACTTCCGGCTGCCAGCAATTCAACGACAGTTACAATAATCCAATTAATCCAATAGAGCCATCCGACGATAAAGGATATCCGATTGCCAAAAGCTTTATTGATCAGATGCTGCACATTGAGTTTAGGATAAACAATCGCCATTTCTCCTAATGCGACCATGACAATAAAAAGAAATAGTCCTCCAATTAAATAGGCAAGCACAACACTGGGACCGGCCATATTGACAGTGTCCGAGCTTCCTTTAAATATCCCTGTTCCAATCATGCCTGCCAAAGCAATAAATTGGACATGTCTTGGCAACAGTCCCTTACGTAAACCTTGATTTTTTTCTTCCATGTTTTCTCATTCCTACTATTCTTATTTTTTTACTTTTGCACTAAAGCATTTTAATCATATAACGTTTTGATGTTTAAATGCTTTTAAGCACTAAAGTTTTTGATATTACTATATCATAATGAAGCACTGTGTCAATGTAAGTTTAAAAGATCGGGAAATTACGAATAAACTGATTTTTGAAGATGTAGGTATAATCCAAATTGAAAAAACAAATGGGGACTTATAAAAGAATGTCATATTTATCATTATCTGAACAGAAGGTTTCTATTATCGTAAAATAGTATAGGAAAGTGATTTAAGTCATAAAAATGGATGGAGGAAAAACGCTCAATCGATCTTAAGGGATTTACTATAAAAAATTTCGTTTTCCTTTTAAAAAAAGCGAACTTGACCTATTCACTCGTCACAGCAGATCGTAAGGGGATAGTGTATTTACAATCCTAATAAAATGTAGGACTAGTAAAGAAAGATAACGGTTAAACATCTCTTCATGAAGCGTTGATCAATAATGAGGGGGTTACTCTTTCGGATGGCAGGTACACAGAAAGTGTGTTTTGGAATCGTTGCCTAAACATCCTTTTATTTATATCCTAAAAAGCATATTGTTGTGAACGGACTGAAATTCAAAATTCATCGTAAATGATCTTCTTAAATGTATTTTTGTTTTTCCGGAGCGGTCCAAAGGAAGTAGCCGAAAACAAGAGCAATAATACAGCCGACAAAAGTGTACACCAGCCGACCGATCATTAAATCAAAAGAAATGTGTTTTCCTTTGCCAAGCAAAATAAAAAGCTACCATTGCCATTGAATAATATACATAATTTTGGGTCTTTAAATAACTGCGAATTCCACCGATGAACGCCACTATGACGACGATCCACAGAATGGACAACGGAAATATTAATATGGCGCCACCAATCAGAACGCCGAAAAAAGTTCCAAGAGCGCGTTGATAAATTCTAGAAGGACTGATAGACGTTTTTCTTTGGAGCACCAAAACAACAGTCAGACTGATCCAATAGGCATGTGGATTCTTTAAATATAATTGAATCACTTGTGCTACGCTCAAACACAAAACGACACGGATCGTATAGAGCCAAGCACGAAATGTTTTCAATCTGATTAGCCAGTATTTACATTGCGTAAAAAAATCAACATTGGAGGGATTGTTGGATAAGGATTTGCTAAACGGTTTCTTTTTTATAAAAAACCGATAAGAAACAGAAAAACAGAGAAATAGAAATACAGCCCATATTGAACCTAAAGAAAAAAACAAACCTATCAGCAATGGGCTGATCTGTGTGGGCGGGGATATACCTGCACCGATCATCGATAAAATAGTAAAACGCATGCTGTTCACAGCGAACGTACGATTCAGGCCGCCTACTAGAGAAACTAATCCGTTCACAAACACCAAAAAGATACTAGCTGATAGCGAATGATGATTTCCAATAAATTCTCCTAAACCAATGGCAATAAATCCTGCGACGATGGTCTGCTCATAGTTTAAAACTTCTTCCTTTAACGAATGATCCACATTTGGAGGGTTCATAAAAAGACTGCCTAGAGCAACGATGAATCCCGTTTCTACATGGCCGATTAACGCACCGACAATAATCGGCAAAGCCATTCCTAAAGCACTTGAAAAAATTTGCAATTTCGGGACAGGAATAGAAGGATCCCATTGCAAAAAGTATTTCAAAAAATTCAGCGGTTTATGATTCATTTCTTTCCTCCTGTTTCATTCTCTACCATTCATATTATGGAATAACCTAAGAATAATGAACAACCTTACCCCGATAAAAGTACCGGAATAAGGTTGCTGAAATAAATGATCTTTATTTAATGGACAAGTGGAACTTTAAGTAAAGAATCTGGCTTTGTATAGATTCTATTTGATACTTTGGTTCGTTCTATTTTGTTTCAGGAATGGCGCAGCTTCCATCAGCACAGCTTACATTATCTTCCGTTGAAAGGTCTTCAAAGGCAGGGGAAGCGGATTCTTCTTGCCATACTTTTTGCAGAGCACCAACAAAGGTTTCCAATGGTTGAGCACCAGAAATGGCATATTTTTGGTTGATGAGAAAGAATGGAACACCTCTAATGCCATATTGCTGCGCTATGGCTTCGTCTATGCGGACATCATTGGCATAAGCATTTTGATCGTGAAGAACGTCTAAAGCTTGCTTGCGATCTAGCCCGGCTGCTTCGGCGATATCGGCTAATGTTTCGTGATCCCCAATATGCTTGCCTTCCGTGAAGTAAGCCCGAAAGAGTTTTTCGGAAATGTCCGCTTCTTTCCCTTGAGTTTTTGCAAATTTTACTAAACGATGAGCGTCGAAAGTATTCGTCGGCTTCATTCGATCAAAATCGAAAGAAAGTCCAACGCTGGCGGCTTGTTGGCCTATACCTTGATTGGTTTGTTTCGCTTGTTCGATACTCATTCCATATTTTTCTGCAATGGCTTCATGTATGCTTTTTCCACTGTTTTTTGGTGCATTCGGATCCAACTCAAAGCTTTTGAATTCAATTTCTACTTGATCTTTATGCGGAAATTGCGATAAGGCCATTTCTAATCGATGTTTTCCTATATAGCAAAATGGACAAACGTAGTCAGACCATACTTCAATTTTCATATGGAACACCTCATATTATTGGATTCCACCATATAGTAACACAAAGCTGATTAAATCCCACGTATCTTGCTCAATGTGTTGTTATTCCTTATGCTCTATGTAAAAAGTGAAGAGGATTGGATGAAAAAGCCAAGCTTGCTAATTGCGGCTTTTTCCTGTCAAAACAAAATAATTTATGAAATAAGAAGAAATATAATATGATATAGGAGGAAATATCTTACAGACCGATAAGAATTAAACCCATACTTATCAATTTAGCGAAAATCTAAACTAACTAAATGGTTTGGAGGCATTATGGCACAAAATAAACCTAGAGTTTTTATTGGATCTGCAAGAGAGTCAATTGATTATGTAAATGCTGTACATGAAGCACTTAGTTATGTTGCAGAAGTTACTCCTTGGTCTGCTGGAGCTTTCAATCCTTTAAATTACACAATGGAAGATCTCGAAGCGCAATTATATAAGTTGAATTAAAGATTTACAACTGAACACACAAACGATCGATCGTTTGTTCTGGTTTCTGGTTGATTCGCTGAATAAAGGCTTGGACATTCTTTCTAATTTCTTGCACACTCGAATAGAACACGTTGTAAATCACGTCTGATTTCAGCCATTTCCATAGCCCTTCAATCAAGTTCAATTGCGGACTGTATGGTGGCAAAAAGACGAGCTCTAACCGATCTTCGTGTTCTTTTAAAAATGGCTGAATGAGTTTGGCATGGTGAATTCGAGCGTTATCTAAAATCATCACTATTTTGCCTGTGGGATAGCGTTCTAACACAAGTTGAAGAAATCGAAGAAATGTTTCCGCGTCATAGCATTCTTCTTCGATGCAAAACACTTCCCCTGTTTCGTAGTTCAACGTGCCAATCAGCTTCAGCCCTTGATGTTTTCCAAACGTCGGAATGATTCGTTGTTTTCCTTTGACAAACCATGTTTTTTGAATCGCTTGGTAATCACGAATCATCGACTCATCTTGAAAGAGGACATGGGCGATGTTCCCATCTACCAGTTTTTTTTTACTTCAGGGAAGGTGATTTCGACGAATTCTTTTTGTTTCTCTTCATCGGCATTGGCTAGTGTATAGGTCGGTTTCGTATAGCTTAGCCCTAACCGATGCAGAATGTCACTTGTTCCGCGAAGCGTGTATGTTGGCCCCCACTTTTGTTGAATGAGTTCAGCGATTATCGCAAGCGTCCAATTATATTTTGCTTCGAATCCCACATCTACGGGGAGCTGATGTTCAATGATCAAAGCCAGCTCTTTTTCCTGCTCAGGGGTCAATCGACGTGGGGCGCCAGGTGAGTATTTCATCTCCAGTCCATCAAGACCGCGCTGGGCGTAGGCATGAATATAGTTATAAATAGTTTTCTTGGATCGACCAATAATCGTTGCGATTTCTCCTTTGGTATATCCCTGCAAATGAAGATAAATCGCTTGGTAGCGTTCATATGCTCGTTTACTTTTTGCTTCTTTCATGGCAGTGGACAACTTTTCGATCTCGTCTTTGTGATTTGGCATCATATTTTCTCTCCGTTCCCCTATTTTCTCTTTGTATTTATTCGCCGTGGAACGGGAGAAAACCTTTATTTCAATTTATATAGATCAAAATGACTTTGCTGTTTTCATATTCTCCCCAGACGATATCGTAAATATACGGGGTACAACGTCTGTCATGACACGAGATAATACATTGTTTGAAATGGGTCTTTTTTGGGGAAGGTTAAGAAGAGGACGGGTTTTTTACTTGATTCCGAATACAGTACCTAAAGTTTTAAACGAAACAGAAATCGAAGGTTATCGCCTGCCTACAGATTTAATTGGAATTTCTCCTTTGAAATATGAAGTGCGAGAAAAACAAAATTTTGCTGCTGCAGTAAATGTAGCTTGCAGTCATATAAAACGAAAAATTCAAGAACAGGGACCTTATGAAGACCCGGCTATACTTTTAGAAGAAGCAAAATTAAGACAAAAAGAGCGGGACGCAGTGGCTCTTTTTACCCTTAAATTAACCAAAGAACTTATTCATTCTGATGAGACCAAAATCTACGATTACTTGTCTGATGCACTTCGAAGTGTATATGCTATTCATCCACTATTCAGTATAGACGGAGTAGGCGTGTGGAAAAAAGAAGGTAATGATGGATTAAGACATGTTGCAGGAAAAGTAGGACGAGTCGATTTTTATCCTTTTACAATAAACGATGGGAAAAAAGAAGAGGACGAAGATAGGATTCTGGTTATCGATAGCTTTTTAAAAGGGGAAGAATTGGTCCTCTTAACAAAAGATCACTTGTTTAAAACTTATTTAATATGCTATCCTATAGGTAATGAATTGGTTATAACTGTAACTATTTCCGGGTCAACCTTTTTAACTGATGATGAAATAGGATCCCAATTTCTTGCAAACTATGAATTGATGAAAACAATCCATTATCTTTTTGGAGGTGCTTCTGAATGACAAGGTTTATTAATCCGGCAGTGAAAAGAAAGGTTTCTGCCAAGGATTCATATAAACTTGGCGAGCCTGTTGTTGGAGTAAAGGCAGTGGCACCCGTTAAAGGTAAGGAACAAGTCGGAGCCGTAGTGTATAAACGCAAAGCAAAATACGGTGACCTTTTTGAAAATTGGGCATAAGAAACTTATTAAGTTTTTTTAAAACACTTCAATCTTTATGGTGAAGTGTTTTTACTTTTATGGAGGAATAGTTCTTTAGGCGTTTCTCGAAGATTCGTCATACCAATTCCATCGACATGACCTGAATCGATATACTGCTTGTTGCCTTCTCAACGATTTCCCCTTTTTGATGAAAAAATGACACCAGAAGTAGTAGCTTGGTGTGTCGTAATAACTTTTGATCAAAAATAATTCCTTCTTAAAGACGTTCTTCTCACTTGTTGTGAAAAAAACATCCTTATTCCATTTCAGCCATCCGTTACTAAAAAACAAAACCCTCCCTTCAAACCTATTTTTATATTTTTTTACAATTTAAGCAATCCTTTATTTAAATGGATAAAACCATATTTTTTTCACAAAAAATTGATCATGGAAGGATGATGGCTAGTCAAGAGGTAAGTGTAGTATTCAATCATTTGACAAGTAATTTTTTACTATAGATAACGATTTATTATACCTTAATTTGCTACTAAGAAAACCAGACAATCGATTTCCATTTTCATTCGTTTTTGTCATTTTGATACAATCATGGTAGGGAAAAAGGGGGGTTTTCATGTTTAAAATATTGATTGTAGAAGATGACATCCAACTGGTTCGTCTACTTGAAAAGCATCTACATAAATTCAACTTTGATACAAAATCAATAGAAAATTTTGAAACAGTCAAAGCTCAATTTGAACAATATGATCCACATCTTGTTCTTTTAGATGTGAACCTTCCTAAATTTGACGGGTATTATTGGTGCCGTCAAATTCGCACCATTTCCACTTGTCCCATCTTATTTATTTCTGCACGCGACAGCAAGATGGACCAAGTCATGGCACTGGAAAATGGAGCGGATGATTATATTACAAAGCCCTTTGATTATGAAATTGTGACGGCTAAAATCAATAGTCAATTAAGACGCGCCTATGGGCCGTATGCCCATTCTAACAATGAACGAATGGTGATTGTGTCGGGTTTAAAGCTGGATCTGGAACGTTTGTTGCTTTCTTTAGAGGATCAAACCATTGATCTAAGTCTCACGGAAGCCAAAATATTGGATGAATTGATGAAAAAAGCAGAGAAAGTCGTGAGCCGTGATCGACTATTAGAAAAAATTTGGGATGATCAAGCGTTTGTGGACGACAACACTTTAAATGTGTATGTCACACGGGTCCGGAAAAAATTAGCTTTATTACAGATTCATGATGCGATCGAAACCATTCGTGGCCAAGGATATCGATTCATGCCAAACTGGGAGACGAAAAAATGAAGCTTTTTATACGAGATCAACTGCCGCTCTTTTTTCTTTACTTCGTTCAATTGTTCGTGGTGACGTCCATTTACTGGCTGGATGGTTATCATCATTTGACGATTAGTTTATATGCGATCTTTCTCAGTACTTGTCTTTTGATCGCCTATCTTTGCTACAGATATTGGACGAATCGTTCTTTTTATCAACGATTAGAAAAGCCGTTGACTTCAATAGAAGATTTTACGAGCGAATGGCAGCGATCCCCTCTATCTGAAAGTTTACATCAACTTCTCATCAGTCAATTCGATCATTATAAAAGAGATTTACATAACTATAAATATAAGCTGGAAGATCATGTACAATTTATTCATCAATGGGTACATCAAATGAAGACTCCCATATCCGTTATTCATTTAATTATTCAAGATGAGGATGATGTTCGTTTTCGGGCCATTGGTGATGAGCTTGATCGTTTAAAAAAAGGATTAGAAATGGTTTTATATACGGCTCGTTTAGATTTATTTGAACACGATTTTTATGTAGAAACGATTCAATTGGAAAAAATGGTCCGTTCAGTTACATCCAGTCAAAAACGTCTTTTTATTCGAAAACACGTTTTTCCATCGATAGAAATCCCTGAAAACTTGACTATAGCCACTGATGAAAAATGGTTGTCTTTTGTTTTGACACAACTGATCACAAATGCTGTAAAATATACGATTCATGAAAACCGAAAAGTATATTTTCGCGGATTGAAACAGGGCCGTCATATCATTTTGGAAATACAAGATGAAGGGGTGGGAATACCCGAAAGCGATTTGCCCCGTGTTTTCGAACCATATTTCACTGGCGAAAATGGTCGTCATTTCCAAGAATCCACGGGAATGGGTCTACATTTAGCGAAACAAATTTGTGAAAAATTGGGCCACCGTATTGAAATAGAATCGAAAGTGGGTCAAGGTACGACGGTTCGAATTCTCTTCTAGCAATCAGAAACCTTACAAAATTGTAAGTCAACTGTAATCTTACGAAATGGTGAGGAAGCGGGTTTCTCGATAAAATGAAGATACCAATGATCAGGGAGTGAATTCGAAATGTCGATTTTAGAAGTGAAACATTTGGAAAAAATTTATGAGGGCAAAGTGGCCTATAAAGCGTTAAATAATATCCATTTTTCTGTTGAAAAAGGCGAATTTGTTGGCATTATGGGGCCATCTGGAAGCGGGAAAACCACTCTTTTAAATGTGATCGCCACCATTGATCGACCTACAGCGGGTGAAATTTTCATCAATGGGAAAAACCCCCACACTTTAAGTCGAAAGGAGACGGCGCTGTTTCGAAGACATGAGCTTGGTTTTGTGTTCCAACACTTTAACTTGCTCGATACTTTAACTGTGGAGGAAAACATAGTATTGCCGCTAACCCTTGACGGCGTCAGTGTACGTGAAATGAAAAAAAGACTTGAGGTCGTTAGTGAGAAACTAGGAATCCAATCTATTTTAAAGAAGAGAACGTATGAAATATCAGGTGGTCAACAACAGCGAACAGCGATTGCCCGTGCCATCATTCACAAACCTTCTTTGATTTTGGCTGATGAACCGACAGGAAACTTAGATTCGAAGTCTTCCCAAGATGTAATGGAAATGCTGACAAAGATCAATGAACAGGATGGCGCTACTTGTTTGATGGTGACGCATGATGCTGTGGCCGCCAGCTATTGTCATCGCGTGATTTTTATTAAAGATGGACAACTTTATAATGAAATTTACCGCGGCGATAACCGCCAAACTTTTTTCCAAAAAATTATCGATATGCTTTCTTTATTAGGGGGGGACAGTCGTGAACTTTCCACAGTTCGTCTATAGAAATGTCACCCGAAACAAAAGAACGTATGCCGCTTATTTTTTCAGCAGCGCCTTTTCTGTTTTGATCTTCTTTGTGTATGCTTTGTTTATTTTTCATCCTGGAATCAAAAAAGGCGTCACTGCCATTACGGCGGTGGAATTAATGAAAGCAGCGGAAATGATCATGTACGTATTTTCTTTCTTATTTGTACTTTATTCTGTCAGTACCTTTCTAAAATCCCGTAAAAAAGAATTTGGAATTTTGATGATGCACGGGATGACAAAGGGACAATTGGTTTCTATGGTTTTTCTGGAAAATATGCTGATTGGAATCGGCGCGATCATTACAGGAATTATTATTGGCCTCATTACTGGAAAATTGTTTTTAATGATTGGATCGAATATGTTTGGACTGGAATCTTTGCCGTTTTACGTTTCTCCAAAAGCATTGTTCTTGACGATTGGAGCCTTTTTCGTTTTATTTTTCTGCATTTCCTTATTCACTACCATACTCGTTCAAGTCAACAAACTGATTGATCTTTTCCAAGCAGGAGAAAAGCCGAAAAAAGAACCAAAAGTATCCAAACTTTTATCGCTATTCGCAGCTATTCTTTTAACGGTTAGTTATTACTTGGCCGCAACGACAACGATAGGAAACATGATGTCTCGAATATTGCCGGTCATTGGAATGACTATTGTCGGAACTTATTTTTTCTACACACAACTTTCTGTTTTTATTACAAAATTATTGCAAAAGAATCGATCTTTCTTTTGGAAAAAAACGAATATTATTACGATTTCAAGTTTAGCTTATCGTTTAAAAGACAATGCCCGCATGTTTTTTATGGTCACCATCGTTTCCACTGTGGCATTTTGCGCAATTGGGACACTCGCATCCATGAATGTAATGAATCGCCAATTTCAAAAAGATAATCCCGTTGCCGTCAGCTATCTTGCATTGGATCGATCACCAGTGCATCAACAGCATTTACAGCAGATCGAAAAGGATTTTCAAAAGAAGCATCTACACTACAAAAAATTTCAATTGCCAGTCAAAATCGTAAAAATGAAGACTTTTGATCAAACATCGTCTTCACGTTCAACGGAGCAGCTGTTACCGGTTCTTTCTTTTTCACAATATAAAAAATTGTCTAAGTTGGCAGGGCTGGATGTTCGAGAAAAACCGCTGGCTGGGAACAAAGCACGCTCTTTGTCATCATCAACTTCTTTTCGAATCAAGCCGAAAACGAAAACATATGCGATCCCGCAGCAAAATTTAACATGGAAAGATTTAACGTACACGAAAAATGCGGTTTTTCCTTTTCAGTTTTTTCATGAAGGCTTGGTTGTCAGCGATGAGTTATATCCTAAAATCAAACCTGTTAAGTGGGAAACTTTCACAGGCTATTACACAAAGCGGTTTGAAAAAACGGAAGGAATTGCCGATCGTTTAGTAAACAACGGTTTCGCCATTCCTGATGAAAAAGGGCCTTACTCCATGATGGTCAGCGGTACTATTTATGCCAACCAGATGAGTATGTACAAAACGATGCTATTTGTAGCTTTATTGATTGGAACAGTCTTTTTCGTCGCGGCAGGAAGCTTTTTATATTTCCGTTTGTACAGTGATTTGGACTATGACAGACGACAATATTTAACCATTAAAAAAGTCGGTTTGACCGACCAAGAATTGAATCAAATCGTCACTCGTCAAATGGCGCTGCTGTTCTTTGTCCCCATTGTCGTCGCCTGTATTCATAGCGCCTTCGCTTTTATGGCTTTGCAAAGTTTTTATATCTTATCCATTGCTAGAGAAATGATCATCGTATTAGCTTGTTTTTTCATCGCCCAAGTCATCTATTTCTTAATCATTCGCTCGCGTTATTTGCGAAACCTCAAAAAATCGCTGATTTAATCATAAGTGTGCGGAAGCCTCCATTTGAATGGGGGCTGTTTGTATGTCTATATGAAATATGCATTTCTTAAAGCAGTTAAGATTCCATTTATTTTGCCATCTAAATTCTTTATTTTTCTAGCCGATAAAAAGAATGTGGCGCCATACGGTTTAAAGGACAGCTTCGAATCTAATTTTAAATCTAAAACTCCCCTCTTTTTCATTCAAACCCTTTCTTAAAAAATTAAGGATTGGGCTATCTAAAAGCAAAAGGATAATGAAGAAAAGGGGAGATTAAAACCGGCTGTCAGCTCTTAGATTGAGACATATTCAGGCAAGCAGCTGGTAACAAGAGCGGGAGAGCGTTTTTGAATCGAGGTTATTCGCCATAGATCGCTGATACTAACATTATGAATGGACAATCGGAGGATTTGCAAATGACTAACATGAATCAACTGCAACAATTATTTCCTAGTGCTGATGGAAATGAGGAACAACGAAAAAAAATTTTAGAATATATCAATACTATTTTTACTAAAATCGATGAATTAAAAGATCCTTCCAAATTAACTTTAGGAGAAATGCCCAATTACACAAAAGATTATTATAATCGTGTGATCAAAGAGGCCAATGTACCGAAAAAAGGATTGCCAATGGAAGTAACGATTACGGAACTGATTGATCTGGCAAAAGGTCACCGTTTTGTGAATAGCAATTATGTAGCAAATGTATCACCACTGCCGAATATAGCCAGTATTTTAGGAAACTTAGTCATGGTTCTGTTAAATGGGAATGCCCTTTGGGATGTAGAGGGGTCAGGTGCAGCTAAAGCGGAAGTCATGGTGACGAGCATGCTGTCCAAAATGGTCGGGTATGACGAAAATACAAGTGCCGGATATGCAACGTGGGGAGGACAAGGAGCCGTCTTTCATTCATTACGAATCGCGATTTCTCGTCAATTCCCGGATTCGAATAAAGAGGGGGTTCCTAAAAACATATTTTGTTTCTGCTCCGAATTATCTCATTACAGTCTTTATAAAGCAGCAGAAGCAACAGGTATAGGTGTCAACAACATGATACGTGTGAAGGTTAATGATGACCATTCCATGAATTTAGAAGATCTGAAACTCAAAATGGAACAAGTGATCTCTGAAGGTGGAATACCGGTTTACGTCCTCGCGACTATGGGAACAACAGACACCTTTGGTATAGATGATATTGAAGGTATAAAGGCTATCACTAGCGAATTAGAGCAAAAATACAGCTTAAAACCCATTTATATCCATGCCGACTCTGCTATGGGGGCAATGTACACATTCTTTAATGAATATGATTTTGTGAAGAATCCATTAAAATTCGAAGATCGTGTTTCTTTAGTTTTAAAAAGATACCAACAAAAATTAAAAAGTATACATTTAGCGGACAGTATGGTCTTTGATTTTCATAAAATGGGCCAAACCCCTTACATATCAAGTTTATTTCTGTTAAAAAACAGGGAAGATTTAAGGTTTGTAGACTTAGATGCTTCTGAAACGCCTTATGTCGGCAATAGAGGGTATGGAAGTTATCATACAAGCTACACGCTGGAATGTTCTCGTATGGGTAGTGCCATTACTATATATGCTTCACTGTTATCGATGGGGATTGAAGGCTACCAGTCACTGTTGGCCAACTATATTCGTGTGAACATAGCTTTTAGAGAATCTTTGCTAAGAGAGTTTGCCAATGTAGCTGTGACAAACGAAATAGCGCCAGTGACAACTTTTAGATTTTATCCGAACGAAGTTCTTTGGAAAGAAGAACTAGGAGGGAAATTAACAAAAGACGAAGTAGTGGCCATTAATGAATATAATAGTGGATTTGCTGAATTAATCGGAGCCGACAGAGACAGGATCTATTTTGGCAATACATCCAAACAAAGATTAATTCCTGTTCGTGATAAGACCAAAAGGCTACCTGTTTATGCACACAAATTCTTCTCCATTTCACCATATACGACAATGGAAGAAGTAGACAAATATATAACCTTTTTGAAGGAACACATGAATATTTATCAGAAATCTCTATTTCTAGTATGATATTGTAGAGATAATGAATGGAAAAGAATCCAAATGAAGCGAAAAACCGATAGGGGATATGCCTATCGGTTTTTTATTATGCTTTAAATTTAGTAATCATGGATTGCAAATCGTGTGCTAACTCATTTAATTCTCTGGAAGCTTCGTATAATTGGTTGATGGATTCTAATTGTTGTCCAGTGCTTTCTTCTATTTCACGAGTGAAGTTTGAGTTATTTTGTGCAATTGCTTCAAGGTCTTTGACAGATGCCGTAACTTCTTCTGTTCCGGCAGAAATCTCTTGAGATGCGGCTGAAACACCTTCGATTTGACTAGAAATTTGGTCTGCAATCTCTTTAATTTTAAAGAAAAGTTCTCCGGTTGTTTGAGCAATTTTGGTTCCTTTTTCTGCTTCAGCTGTTCCATGCTCCATAGCGGAAACAGCGTTGTTGGTTTCATTTTGGATCTCTTCAATGATTTTGGCAATCTTCTCAGTAGAATGGTTAGACTCTTCCGCCAACTTTCTGACCTCTTCCGCTACGACCGCAAACCCTTTACCGTGTTCGCCTGCGCGAGCCGCTTCAATCGCAGCGTTAAGAGCTAATAAATTCGTTTGGCTTGAAATGTTGGTAATGACTTCGAGAATACCGGTAATTTCGTTTGAACGTTTTTGTAGCGAAGTGATCACATGACTGGATTGTTTTACAGTGTCATTAATGATTCTCATTTGTGAAATGACTTCATTGATTGCGTCTAGACCATTTATTGCGTAATCTTCCATACGTTTAGATACGGTAGAAACTTCTTGAGCTGATTGTGCGATCGTGTTGATTTCAGTCGCGATTTGTTCGATAGCTCCTGCTGATTCTGTCACTGATACTTCTTGTACTTGGATCCCATCGATCATTTGTTTAATGTTATTACTGATGATGACAGAGTGATCTTTCGATTGTTCCGTAACTTTTGATGCTAATTCGGATGATTGTAATAAGGTATCAGAGGTTTGTCTCATTTTCCCAATCATTGATTTTAATTCGGACGCCATTTCATTGAATGCTTCATTCATTTTCCCTAAATCATCTTCTCTGGTAGGAAGTTGAATATCAAGATTTCCGTTTCTCATTTCGTTAATCCCCGTTAATAACTGTTTTAAGGGTTTGAAGCTTCTGCGACTAACCCATACTTGAATAAGAATGATCACGATAATGGCAGGTATCAGAATCAACAATGAGTTAAGCAAAAATTTTTCCGTTCCATCCTTCACCATGCTCGCATCCACGTCTACTCCAAAGAACGCCCATACGTTGCCTGTACTGTCTTTAATGGGATAAAGCACGGTCACCCAAGTTCCGAATTGGTCTTCATACACATCCGAAACGGTCATTTTTTTTGTTTTATTTAATTCTTTAATCGATTTAGCGATCGTTTTCGGTTGTTCATATAAATCACCGACGTTGATTCCGTTTTTTTGTAAACCTTCTTTTATATTTGTGGGTGTCGCAATAATAGCGGATTGATTTTTTTGATTCAGTTTGGTTCCCATTATATATGCTTGGGCAACATTTGGATTGGCACTCGAAATTTTGTCAAAAAAAGCGGTTAATTTTCTTTGGGTTTTACCATTGAAATCTTTTTCGTATGCAGCTTTCTCAACTAGAGAGGGATTAATTTCTTTTCCCCAACGTTGTGCAATATTCGTCGCTTGCTTCTCCATTTCTTTTGTCAATACTTCGTTTTGAATGGATAAACTTGAAAGGATAAGTACGGTTCCGACTAATAGAATGAGTGCTGTGGTTGCAACGATGGATTTTGTTGCAAATGAAAGTTTTTTAAATTTGTTTAAAGATAACTTTCTAAAAATATTCATGTTGAAATCTCCTTTTCTTTTTCTATAGCTTATATCGGTCATTTCAATGAAAGTTATAGGGATAGAACAATAAAACGCGTTTTTCGTCTGCCAATGAGAATTTGAAAAAATAGGGGGAATAAAGAAATTCATAATCGTAAGAGATAATGCGAAGAATGCCGATAAGTTATTTTGCAGCCTACATTCGTTGTGATAAAGCTATTGTTCTAAAATAATCAATTGTAAGTGGGGATAATTGATAAATCTGAAGGCACCTACAATATGTACTGGACCTTCCTCAATCTTGTATCGATTAAAAGGAGATGCATGCAGAAAAACTAAAAACGTTCTTTGTATGCGACAGTTTTTTTATTATTAAGAAAGCGAAAGTGAAGAAATCGATAGTAAAATTGTAAAATATAAAAAATTCTGATAACATACTATCTAGCTAATTATCAAATCACTAGAAATGAGAATGAGGTGGCTATCATCATGTTATTTATCGAAAAAATTAGTTCTTTTGCAGGGAAAACCTTTACGTTTTGGGTTATTCTTTTTTCCATTATTGCTTATATTTTCCCAGATCATTTCAAATGGATCGGAGCCTATGTCGTTCCGTTGTTAGGAATTGTCATGTTCGGGATGGGACTCACATTATCCGCAGCCGATTTTAAAGAAGTATTTCGTCGGCCAAAATATGTAGCTCTAGGTGTTATGTGCCACTACATTATCATGCCGGGGTTGGCTTTCTTATTGGCCTGGGGATTAAATCTGCCGCCGGAAGTGGCTGTTGGCGTCATCTTGGTAGGATGCTGTCCAAGTGGAACGGCATCGAATGTGATGGTGTTTCTAGCAAGAGGGGATGTGGCCCTCGCTGTGTCGATCGCATCGGTTTCAACCATTCTAGCACCGATTGTTACTCCGTTACTTATTTTGCTACTGGCAAGCAAGTGGGTAGACATCAATATGTGGTCATTATTCGTCTCTATTATTCAAGTGGTGATTATTCCATTGGCACTCGGATTTGTCATTAGGAAATTCTTTGGCAAGCAGGCGGAAGCAAGTGCAAAGGCGCTGCCGCTAGTATCTACCATTGCGATCGTTATGATTGTAGCAGGTGTAGTGGCAGGCAGTCACGATAAGCTGGCTACCACAGGTCCGCTTATTTTTGCTGTCGTTATCTTGCATAATGTCCTCGGCTTTTTGCTGGGATTTTTGCTTGCTCGTCTATTCGGAATGGATTTAGCCAAACAAAAAGCAGTGGCAATGGAAGTAGGAATGCAAAATTCGGGATTGGGTGTCGCCATTGCAACCGTTAATTTTTCGCCAATAGCAGCTGTGCCTAGTGCGATTTTTAGCGTTTGGCATAACATCTCCGGTTCCATTCTCGCAACGATTTTCAGACGCATGGGAGAGAAAAAAGAACAAATATCAGAATTAACAATAAGTAAGTAAACATTTTTTCTATTCATTTGCGAATGAACGTCAACCCGGGAGATCTTATTGTAGGAGATGACGATGGTCTCATAGTGGTCCCAGCAGAGGAGGCAGCAGAGATTTTATATAAAGCCAAAAAAAGTCCCAAAAAGAGAAAGAGATTTTTCAATCCATAGAAGATGGAACCGTAGACAGAAGCTGGATTGATATTGCCTTAAAAGAAAAAGGCTGTGAAATTTACGACACTTCTTTATGAAATGATGGAGGTAGTCAATGAAACCAAAAGTTTATATCACGAGGAAAATTCCTGAACCATTCATAAACCGGTTAAGTCTTATTTGCGATGTGCGAATGTGGGAAAAAGAAGACACCCCTGTACCGTATGAGATTTTAAAAAATGAAATAGAAGATATTGACGGTTTATTGTGCATGTTAACAGACAATATAGATGATTCGCTCATAAGAAAAGCAAAAAGGCTTAAAATCATTGCTAATATGGCCGTCGGTTATAATAATATCGATATTAACAGCGCAACCAATCATGGTATTATGGTCACTAATACACCGGACGTTTTAACAGAGACGACGGCTGATTTAACGTTTGGACTATTGATCGCAGCAGCACGTCGTCTAATCGAAGCATCTGATTATTTAAAAAATGGAGATTGGAAATCATGGTCTCTCATGCAATTAACGGGGCAAGATGTATATGGATCCACTTTAGGCATCATCGGATTAGGACGGATTGGCGAAGCTTTAGCAAAAAGAGCAAAAGGTTTTGACATGGAAATTTATTATTTTAACAGAAGGCGTAAATACGAAAAAGAAGAGGAATTAGGGGTTCAATATGCTCCGCTTGAAGAGCTTCTGAAAATATCGGATTTCGTTTGTATTATGACCCCTTATACCCCGGAAACGAAAAATTTAATCGACTATGAACAACTTTCTTTGATGAAAAAGAATGCGATCCTCATCAATACGGCAAGGGGAGGCATTGTGAATGAAACAGCTTTGTACCACGTTTTAAAAAATGGGGGAATTGCGGGAGCAGGGTTAGATGTCTTTGAAGAGGAGCCCGTATCTTTAGATAATCCTCTATTAACTTTACCGAATGTCGTCGCCCTTCCGCATATAGGCAGCGCCAGTACTGCGACCAGAATGAAAATGGCTGATCTTGCCGTAACGAATTTAATAGCCGGTGTTCAAAACGAAAAACCTAAAAATCTGGTAAATTGTATACGGTAAAAAATGAATCGCCACTTACGATGAAAGTGGTGATTCATACATAATTTTATTCCTATTGTTTTTCCTGATTATTAAACGGAAACGTATTTCCAAATACAGGGTGAGTGAATTCCTGAAAACAAGGCAACTTCATTGTTAGCCAAGCTCGACAACTCTGAATAGTTTATAGAAGCATGAAAATAGTTTTAAGATGAAAGATCGGCGGCATCGATGGACGATCGAAAATAACCACTAAATACGGAGTAAGAAAATTTCTAAGTGAACGTGATGACGCTTCTTTTAAGTAAAATATATAGGCTTCCAATCGAACACAAACAATATTAATGTATATTGACTAAGAAACGATCATCCTATATGATCATGACAAATTTAGTAAATGCTATGAAAAGGACATGAGTTTTTCTTAACGGTTTACAGAGAGGGAAGGGTAGCTGAAAACTTCCTAACGCTGCAGTAAAACTTACCCCCTTGGAGCAGTATTGGTGAAATCATAGTAATCAATACCGTCGTTGCTACGTTACAGCAAAATGAGCCGTCACTTTTGAATGGTGATGGGAAGTTGGGTGGAACCACGGGTATAGAACGCACGCTCGTCCCTTCGGAAAATCTTGAGATTCAACGTGTAGAAATATCACGCGAAGAGGCTAAAAAAATTTTTGCTGACGATCCTTTAAAACTAGAACTGCTAGAAGATATTCCACTAGATGGCGTTGAGACAGTCTATCGTCAAGGGGAATTCGTTGATTTGTGCCGGGGACCACATTTGCCATCTACTCGATTCATTAAAGCATTTAAATTAACTCATGTATCAGGTGCTTATTGGCGTGGTGATAAAAACAATAAAATGATTCAACGTATTTATGGTGTAGCTTTTGCTTCAAAAAAAGAATTAGATGATTATTTTCATTTTGTCGATGAAGCACAAAAAAGAAATCATCGTAAATTAGGCAATGAATTGGAATTATTTATGTTTTCTGAGGAAGCACCTGGAATGCCATTTTATTTGCCAAATGGTCAAATCATTCGAAATGAATTAGAGTCCTTTTTAAGAGAGCTGCAACATTCATATGATTATAAGGAAGTCCGTACGCCCATTATGATGAATCGGCGATTATGGGAGCGCTCCGGACATTGGGATCACTATAAAGAAAATATGTATTTTTCCGAAGTAGACAATCAAAGTTTTGCTTTAAAACCAATGAATTGCCCCGGACATATGCTTATTTTTAAAGATAAGCTTCACTCCTATCGAGACCTGCCGATTCGAATGGCAGAGTTTGGGCAAGTCCATCGCCACGAATTCAGTGGTTCACTAAACGGCATGTTAAGGGTTCGCTCATTCTGCCAAGATGATGCCCACATATTTACCACACCGGAACAAATAGAGGAAGAAATGACATCTGTACTAAAATTAATTGATTATGTTTACAGCACTTTTGGTTTTGAATATGACATTGAGCTTTCTACAAGACCAGATGATTACATGGGCAGTGATGAATTATGGGATAAAGCAGAAGATGCTTTAAAGAATGTTTTGAAGAAACTTGATTATGAATATAAGATCAACGAAGGAGATGGCGCATTTTATGGGCCAAAAATTGATATTCATATTAAAGATGCCCTGAAAAGGAGTCATCAATGTGCCACAGTCCAGCTGGATTTTCAATTGCCTGAAAAATTTGATTTAACTTATGTAGATGAGCAGCAGAAAAAAATCCGCCCAGTTGTGATTCATCGTGCTGTCTTTGGATCCATCGACCGTTTCCTCGGTATTCTAATTGAACATTTTGGAGGTGCCTTCCCTACTTGGCTGGCACCAGTTCAAGTAAAAGTCATCACTGTATCCAACATTCATAAAGCGTATGCAGAAGAAATTACACTGCGATTAAAACAGGAAGGAATAAGAGTTGAACTTGATTTGCGTGATGAGAAACTCGGCTATAAAATGAGAAAAGCCCAAATGAAGAAAATTCCATATATTTTAGTCTTGGGCGATCATGAACGTAAAAATCAATCCGTTCATGTTAGAAAATATGGAAAAGAGGAATCAAAGGAAATGAAGCTGGAGGATTTTATCTCTCGTTTAAAAAATGCCATCGAAAATAGATGCCTTGATAATAGAAAGGGAAATAGTGAAATGTAAGTTCTATTGCAAGATTTTCGAATCATTGCTTATTATAAAATATTCTGTGATATTTTATGTAAACTTAAATAAGGATTTATTCCTGCGTTGTTCTTCATCCAAAATATCGGCTGACAAAGATGATTTCTGTAGTAAATGAATAACATTAGGGAGAAAGGGAAGCAAACGTATTTTTTTCCTTTCTCTCAAATTATAGGTTGCTATTGTGGAGGGGTTGAAAAAGGAATGGATGTTCTTTTGTAGAAAATAAAGGTGTGGAGAATAGTTTTTTTAGAAAGGAAGCAATTAAGATGCGACAAATCATTGCCCTTGGCGGCGGAGGCTTCTCAATAGAACCGGATAACCCATTATTAGATTTATACATATTGAAACAAGCCGAGAAAACTGCTCCAAAGATTTGTTTTATCCCCACTGCCAGTGGAGATTCAGATCATTATATCTCCAGGTTTTATAACTTTTTTAATAAACAAAAGTGCAAACCGTCTCATCTGTTTTTATTTAAACCGCCTACAAGAGATTTAGAAGCGTTTATTCTGGAAAAGGATATTATTTATGTCGGAGGGGGAAATACAAGAAACTTATTAGTTTTATGGAAAGAGTGGGGGGTGGATCATATTTTGAGAAAAGCTTGGAACGAGGGATCGTTTTAGCCGGCATAAGTGCTGGTTCAATATGTTGGTTCGAAGAAGGCGTCACAGATTCTTTTGGAGAGAAATTAGAACCAATCAAATGCTTAGATTTTCTCAAAGGTAGTCATTGTCCTCATTCTGATGGAGAGTTAGACAGAAGACTTTTGTGGTGAAACCTTTTTCACGGTGGCTAACGAGAGCATTACTTCAACAAACAAAGCAGGAAATCATTCTCTTTGTTGAAATGAAGAGGAGTTTAGCGAAATAATAAATATCAGAAAAATATAAATAATGCTATAATTAATAAAATCATTCAAAGTGCAGGAAAAATTGAGTAATAACTATTAATGAGCCAGCTCTATTGAGATGATGTATAAAATTTTGTGTCAAGCATTTAGTTAGACCAAAAGAAAAAGGTAGGGTATTCTCTGATTTGGCAAAAATCTTAGAGAAAGGAGTACCCTACCTATGTCTAAAAGTATATCGAATATAGATTGGATGAATCAACTGGAAAACGTTATTCGTGAGTTTGTAAAGGAAAAATTAGAGCTGATCATGAAGGAAGAAATCCAGACTTTCCTCGAAATGGAACAAGAGGGAACGTCGAATAGAAGAAACGGCTATTACCATCGAAACCTAGACACGCAGTATGGTCGTATCGAAGGACTTTCTGTTCCAAGAGACCGAAACGGGGAATTTCAAACGCAGCTGTTTGCCCCTTACCAACGCCATACGGGCTGGCTCGAGGAAGCCATCATCAGGATGTATCAAAGTGGCATGAGTACGCGTGAAATTGGCAAGTTTATTGAACGAATTTTAGGCAATGCCTATTCTCCTGCAACGATCAGCCGTATGACCGATGTAGTGAAGGAAGACATCGAGAAATGGCACCATCGTCCACTATCCAAACGTTATTCTGTCTTATATTTGGACGGCTTGTACGTGAAACTTCGCCGCGATACGGTAGAGAAAGAAGTCATTTATGTGGTGTTAGGAGTGAATGAAGAAGGGTATCGAGAAATTCTGGATTTCTTCGTGGGAGGACAAGAAAGCGCCTATGGATGGCGGGAGATTCTCCAACAGCTCTACAAAAGAGGCGTCAAGGAAGTGCTTCTGGGCGTATTCGATGGACTACCGGGGCTGGAGGAAGCCTTTAAGGCGGTGTATCCGAAAGCCGATGTGCAGCGCTGTGTCGTTCACAAAGTCCGCAACACCCTAAATCGTGTTCGGAAAAAAGACCAATTCGAAGTGGCCGAGGATCTCAAGCTGATTTATCGTGCGCCGAATAAGGAGATGGCGTTACAAATGTTTCAACAGTTTGAGTCGAAATGGTCCAGCAAATATCCAAGAGAAGTTCAATCTTGGGCCAATGAGTTGGATGTCCTCCTTACATTTATGGATTATCCAAGCAGTATTCGAAGTGTGATTTACACGACCAATGCCATTGAACGAACGATCAAAGAGATTCGGAAACGTCTAAAGCCGATGAACAGTTTGAGTAGTTTAGAAGCCGCTGAAAAAGTCGTGTATTTGACCATCCAAGATTTTAATGAGAAATGGGCAGGACGAAAATTACGAGGATTTGCTGAAGCCTATGAAACCCTTCAACAAATGTTTGAAAAACGTTATAACTAACCAAATATTGTAAACGAACAAAATAAAGGGATTCTCCCTTTCCACACAGGAGACTGAATATTCAGTCTCCTGTGTGGAGGAAATCGAACCCCTATCCATTCCAAATCCATTTCAGAGATATCCTATCTATCTTACATAACACAAAATTCTTGACGGTACCTCTATTGATGATCTTTGAAATAAGGTGATAATGATGAATATTGATTTTCTCCCTGATAACGCTTTTATTGATCCAAGCGGTCAAAATATAAACGAAGTTGCTAGCCTAATTAAGAAGTTTATAGATTTAGCTGTGGAGAATTCTGCTAGTGCGGATCAACGTTCACCTTTATCTCGAATGAAAAAATATACTTTTGGCGAGTTTTCCGTACAAGGGATGTCATCTGAAGGTATTTTTCTGCAATTACATGAGATTTTAAAAAATTCGCTGAATCCTCTAACTCCTAACTATATCGGTCATATGGACTCTATACCTACTCTCATTTCCTGCTTAGGTGAATTTATAACAACTACTCTAAATAACAATATGTTGAGCCTTGAAATGTCTCCTTTATTTTCTCAAATGGAAGTACAGGTGTTGCGGAACATTGCTCGAATGTTTGGTTACGATGAGAAGAGCGGGGGAGTAATGGTAAGCGGCGGAAGTCTTGCGAACTTACAAGCACTTGCAGTGGCGCGCAATCACTATTTTTCAGTTAAAGAGGAGGGGCTAATTGGGTTAAAAGAACAGCCAGTGATCTTGGCTTCAGAAGCCAGCCACACTTCCCTACATAAAGCGGCAATGTTGCTGGGGTTAGGAACATCTAGTGTAATCGCGGTTAAAACAAATCAAAATTCTCAAATGGATACCTTAGATTTAGAGAAAAAAATTCATAAAATGAGGGAAAAAGGTAAAAAACCGTTTGCAGTTGTGGCAACGGCCGGGACCACGGTGACGGGGAATATTGATCCTATCTTATCCATCGCTGAAATAACAAAGAAGTATGGACTATGGTTACATGTTGATGCTGCTTATGGCGGGGCATTGGTTTTTTCTGACAAACACCGCAAACGACTTTCTGGCATTGAAAAAGCTGATTCTATAACTTTTAATCCTCAAAAATGGATGTATGTAGCAAAGACATGTGCTATGGTCTTATTTAAGAACCGCGACTTGTTGGAAACAGATTTTCGTATTTCAGCACCATATATGAATCATACAGATTTTACAAATTTGGGTGAAATTTGTGTACAAGGTACCCGTCATGCTGATATTTTAAAATTATATTTGTCTCTTCAACATATTGGATTGAAGGGTTATGACCAGCTAATAAATGAAGGTTATTTAAGAGTCGATGAATTTGTCAAACAAGTGAAAAAACGTCCCTATTTGGAATTAGCAAGCGAACCTGATACCAATATATGTTGTTTTAGGTGGAGGCCCAAAAATCTCGATGCAAAGCAATGCGACCAATGGAACTTGGAGTTACAACAATGTCTATTACAAAAAGAAGGGGTGTTTTTCTCTTTGCCGACTTATAAGGGAAAACGTTGGTTAAGAGCTGTTTTATTAAATCCTTTTACCCCAATCTCCACTATCCAAAAAATTTTTAAAACGATAGATGATTTTTATATCCATTATCACAGTTACAAATCTTAATGGAGCTATTCCGTGAAAATTAGTGCTGGAACTATCTAACCATCACCTGTTGTGAAGCCAGCTTCAAAGTGAGCTAAACTTGATTTTTCATAATCTTTCATTGGTTGTCTGCGAACGTTTGTTTCTGTAAAGTCGTTAAACTTAACAGATTGACCATGTTGAACAATGTTTTGAAAAAGTGGTTTCATATAGACAAACACGAATTGAATTTATAAAAAGGCTTTTTATTACACTTGCCATTTGACAATTCTAAATGTATCGTTTAGATTGTAATCAAAATAAAAGATCGGAAGGGTGAACCAACTAAATGATTTTCTAATCCTATTCACGAAAGTCAACAATTAAAGGCTATATTGGCAGAAAAATCTCCGCTTCATTTTCATTTATGAGGCCTTTAATTGTCGTTTTTCAGAATAGGATTGGACTTTCATAGGTTGGATCTAAAGGATCGTTTCTTTTGGTGTGCCCTATGATTTGTGCCTCCTATTCTGAATGGATATAGGAGGCATTTTTTTGTCTCCTAAACTCGGGTACAAGGAGATGTTGATATGCTTTTATTAAAAGCTCATCATGTAAAGCACTATGTACAGGATCGTTTATTGATAGATGCGGATCCATTGCAAATTCATCAAAATGATCGAATTGGATTAGTTGGTCGAAATGGCAGCGGGAAAACGACGTTGCTTCAAATTCTGGCTAAAAAGATTTCTCCAGAAGAAGGGGTCGTTATTCAACATATTCGATGCGAACTTTTACCGCAGTTTAAACGAACAGATACAACCATGTAACCGATAAAATAGAATTAACAGTTTTAGATAAATAAGATTTTACACTTCTTATTTGGGGAAGGGAGATTGTTTCAACCCCTTGCCCTAGGGCAAGGGGTTGAAATTCCGCCCTTTAAAACCAACCAACTCTATTAAAAAACATCTCCATCACTGGTATATTTTTATACAGAACAACTAGTATAGCGGTGATGGAGGTTTAGGAAAGGTGGACAAGTTTGAAGTGTATATTCAGATTCGTCAATTGTTAGAACAAGGATTTACTAAAACTGCTATAGCAAAAAAATTAGGAATATCAAGACCTACTCTGTATCGCTATTTGGAAAAGAGTCCAAAAGAAATGGCTGAATGGATTGATTCTACTAAAACTAGAAAGAAAAAACTTGATCCTTATAAAAACCTAATACTTTCTTGGCTCCGGGAACATCCAGAAATGAAGGCATCTCAAGTTGAAGATTGGTTGAAAGAGAGATTTCCAGAATTAAAAGTGTCTGAAAGTACCGTTAGGTCCTATGTAAGAAATCTTCGTAAGGAATATAACATTCCAAAAGAGAGTAGTAACATGCGAGATTATGAGGCTATTCCTGATCCGGAGATGGGGAAACAAATTCAAGTTGATTTTGGTGAAACACGTCAAAAAACACCTGAAAATAAAACCGTTAAATTGTATTTCATCGCTTTCGTGCTATCTAATTCACGTTATAAATATGCAGAGTTTCTTGACCGACCATTCACGACACGGGATGTGATTCGTGCACATGAAAATGCATTTCGATGGTTTGAAGGTATTCCACATGAAATAGTATACGACCAAGATTCGCTTATTGTGGTAAGTGAAAATGGTGGAGATTTAATTTTAACAAAGGAGTTTGAACAATATCGTCAAGAGCGAAGATTCAATTTACATGTTTGCCGAAAAGGTGATCCCGAAAGTAAAGGACGAATTGAAAATGTCGTTGGCTATATCAAACGCAATTTTGCCGCACATCGAATATTTACAAATATCGATCGCTGGAATGAAAATGCCATAAAATGGTTAAATCGAACTGGAAATTATAAAATTATAAAATCCATAATACGACGAAAAAAAGACCGGTCGAAGTGTTTCAGGAAGAAAAGAAACATCTAAGACCGATCACCAAAGAATTAACTAACCAATATTCAATACCTGTCTCTAGTATAACAAGAAGAGTAAGACAGGACAACACCATTATATACAAATCAAATCGTTATTCAGTACCTCTCGGTACATATAACAAACAAAGGGATGTTTATATTTCTGAAAGAGATGGATACTTGTACATTTATGCATCTGAAAATGGCCTATTAATCGCAAAACATAAAATAAGTAATGGAAAAGGTCAATTAATTCAAGACACGCAGCATACTCGGGATCGTTCTAAAGGAATCGATGCTTTTTTAGAAACCGTAGCAAGTTATTTTGAGGATTATGAATTAGCCAAATTATATCTAGAAGAAATCCGAACAAAATACCCAAGGTATGTTAGAGATCAATTACATATGATATTCAGAACGATTAAGCGTGCTGAACAACAAGAAGTTATAGATAGATCATTAACAGCTTGTTTTCAGCGAAAGCTTTTTAGTGCAACAGATTTTGTCGATATGGTTAAGTATATTGAACAGCAACGGCAAGTTTACATTACAAAAAATGATAAGCAACGTAATGTGCCAATTAAACCATTGGATGTAGAAACTGAATCTATTTTCTATATAACAACGCCACAAAGGGATCTAAAAGAATACTTAACTGTATTGGAGGCTGAAACGAATGAGTGAGTTAGACTTAGCACAAGAGCGTTTAAAAACATTACGCATGTCAGAATCAGCACAATATTTACCTAAATTAATTACAGAAGCAGAAAAATATGACAAAACTTATCTTGGATTTTTAAATAGTCTTTTAGAATATGAACAAAAACGAAGAGAAGAAAAGCTACTCGAAAGAAGATTAAAATGGGCTGCTTTTCCAAGTCATAAAACATTAGATGAATTTAACTTAGATGAACAACAGTCTTTAAGTAGAAAGCAATTAAATCAATTACGAGAATTAACCTGGATAGAGCAACTTTACAATATAATTTTTTTGGGGCCGCCTGGAGTGGGGAAAACTCATTTGGCCGTAGGTTTAGGTTTAGAAGCAATTCATCAAGGCTATAAGGTTATGTTTATATCAATGGGTGAGTTGGTTCATACTCTAAAAACGGAAGAAATTTCAAGAAAATCGCAGACAAGAATGAAAAGAATACGTGATGCAAATTTGTTAATTATTGATGATTTAATGTTTATGGCGATGGATCAGCATGAGGCCAATCTGTTTTTCCATTTAATAAATGACTTATATAATAAATCTTCAATTATTTGTGCGCCCGGCATGTACATGAACTATAGGGTGTAAGTCCCGAACCCCGAAGACAGAAGTAGAGGTTAGCCAAGAGCAAGGGTGTCCGTGGTGACGCGGAATCTGAAGGAAGCTGGAGGCAAAACACCGGTCCGAGGAACACGAACCTCATATAAGGCTAGGTATGATTGAGTGAGTTTGCATAACAAAACAAAGCTCTTTCTGTCGAAGGTCATATCGAGTAAATGAGGCGGATAGATGGTGTGAAAGTGCATGTACTTACCCGGGGAGGTCTGGCGGATAGGTGAAGTACTCTTCATAACCTACTTAGTGATAAGTAGCTGAACCGTCAGAAGTCAGCAGAGGTCATAGTATTAGTTGGTCTAGAACAACTAAGAAGGACCGAACAATTAAGAGAGAATAGCCCTTGGCATTCAGTGAGTCATGATGAAAACAGAAAACGTAGTACCTCACTTGAGGAAGGAAACGGTGAATCCCGTGGGGGACCTCTTGGAGGGTGGAGTGACCACTGGCATAAAGAGAACAGCTATTCACGGAAGGAGAATAACGATGCTTTTGAATCAAATCCTGTCACGGGAGAACATGCTTCAAGCACTAAAACGTGTAGAACAGAATAAAGGAAGCCACGGAGTAGATATGATGCCCGTACAAAACCTACGACAGCACATAGTCGAAAACTGGCTATCTATTAAGGAGGCAATTCTCAAGGGAACTTATGAACCAATGCCAGTCCGCAGAGTCGAAATCCCGAAACCTGACGGCGGTGTTCGTTTACTAGGAATCCCTACCGTAACAGACCGTTTGATTTAACAAGCAATCGCCCAAGTACTTTCAAAAGTGTATGACCCTACATTCTCTGAAAACAGCTACGGATTTCGACCAAACCGAAGTGCCCATGATGCGGTGAGGAAAGCGAAAGAATATATAAGAGATGGACATCGATGGGTTGTAGATATGGACTTGGAGAAATTCTTTGATAAGGTCAACCATGACAGACTAATGGGTACACTCGCGAAGAGAATCCAAGATAAACCATTACTGAAATTGATTCGTAAGTATTTACAATCGGGCGTCATGATTAATGGTGTGGTGTCAAGCACATTAGAAGGAACTCCACAAGGAGGACCATTAAGTCCGCTACTATCTAACATTGTACTAGATGAACTAGATAAAGAATTATTGGAAAGAAGAGGACACAAATTCGTTCGATATGCGGATGACTGTAACATTTACGTGAAAAGTAAACGAGCAGGACTTCGCACAATGGCAAGTATCCAGCTATTCATTGAAGGAAAACTACGACTGAAAGTAAATGAAAAGAAATCAGCGGTCGACCGTCCATGGAAACGTAAGTTTCTAGGATTTAGCTTTACCTATCATAAAGAGCCAAAGGTTCGTATCGCAAAAGAAAGCCTTAAACGAATGAAGAATAAAGTTCGTGAAATCACATCACGCAAGATGCCCTACCCGATGGAATACCGCATTCAGAAACTGAATCAATATCTAATGGGATGGTGTGGATATTTTGCGTTAGCAGACACCAAATCTATATTCCTTGGATTAGATAAATGGACTCGTAGAAGACTTCGAATGTGCCTATGGAAGAACTGGAAGAAACCGAAAACAAAGATACGCAACCTTATTCAACTTGGCATACCACAAGGGCAAGCGTATGAATGGGGAAATACTCGGAAGAGTTATTGGCGTATTTCAAATAGTCCAATATTACACAGAACCCTTGGTAACTCCTATTGGAGAAACCAAGGGCTGAAAAGTCTTGAAGCTCGTTATGAAAACTTGCGTCAATTATCTTAATTGAACCGCCGTATACGGAACCGTACGTACGGTGGTGTGAGAGGACGGGAGTTAATCGCTCCCTCCTACTCGATTAACCTCCAATAAGGCTCCCAAAGATTGGGGAGAATTATTGGGGGACCCTGCGATAACAGCAGCAATATTGGATAGAATCGTTCATCGAGCAGAGATTATTCACATAAATGGTGACAGTTACCGGATGAAACATAGAGCTTCTATTTTCGAATCATCAAAAGTGTAAAAGATAATTTGGCTAGTTGTATAATCAAATGCAACAAGCATAAAAAATGAAAAACCATAGATAAACCACGTATGATTAAGTCGACTAAAACAATATCGATACGGAGGATTTATCTATGGCAATTACTAATTCTACCATAGGAGCTCGGCATTTCAAACACTTAACGGCTTATGACCGTGGGAAAATTGCGGCCTTACACGCTGCTGGTAAGACTCAACAGGAGATTGCAGATTATGTTGGTTGTCACAAAAGCACCATCTCCCGTGAGTTAAGAAGAGGTACAGTGCCACAAAGAAAAAGCAACGGGAAAATTGTTCATGTCTATTTTCCAGACACAGGTCAACTTCTCTATGAGAGAAACAGGAAAGCCTGTGGCCGCAAGCTAAAACTAGACGATGCCATCGAGTTTATTAAGTATGCCGAAACTCAGATCCTTGATAAGAAATGGTCTCCTGATGCGGTATGTGGGAGAGCCAAACGTGATGGGAAATTCAAAGACAAAATGGTTTGCACCAAGACCCTTTATAACTATATTGATCTAGGACTTATAGGCGTTAAAAACATTGACCTACCTATGAAAATTACCCTGAACACCAAGAAAAAACGTAACCGGAAGAATAAGAAGATCTTAGGACGCAGTATCGATGAGCGACCAATTGAAGTCAATGAACGCCAAGAGTTTGGTCACTGGGAAATTGATACGGTTATAGGCAAGAAGACTAAAGATCAGGCCTTATTGACTCTTACTGAGCGCAAAACCCGTAAAGAAATAATTTTGAGAGTGACAGCCAAGGATAGTCTATCCGTTTCAGAAGTCATATCTCAGTTGAAAGTGTCTTATGGTAATCGGTTCTCTAAAGTGTTTAAAACCATTACGGCTGATAACGGTTCTGAATTTGCTGACCTCGGCCTTAGTGTTGAAAAAGATCTAACAGAGGTTTATTTTACACACCCTTACACATCCTGTGAACGAGGAACCAACGAGCGTCATAATGGCCTTATTAGGCGCTTCATACCAAAGGGGAGACCCATTTCCTCTGTGGCAGACGAAACCATTACCTATGTTGAAAATTGGTGTAACCATCTTCCAAGGAAGATCCTCAATTATCGTACACCTGAGGAGTGTTTCCAAATAGAGTTAGCTGGCTTAGCTTCTTAACCTTAAGCCAGCTAACCCAAAGGGTTGGTTTTTAGCAACTTGACAAAGAGCCTCTGCGGGCATGGCTACCAGCCATGAAGCCAGGTATACGGTACTGGCTGGGCCAACCAGGCTACCATGCCCACCACTCCACGTCAAGTCGCGCAGAGTGTCCCGATTCTACTTAATCATGGGTTATCTGGTCTTTCAATACTTGTTGCATTTAATATTGCAATTTAAGTAAAAGATAATTTATCAAAAACTGTAACATTTCACTTGACGCTCACAAACCAAAAGTGGTGGTGAAGTGACGCAAGAATATATTCAAAAAGCTCTTGTTAAAGATCCGGGACTTTTACTTGCAGACGAACCAACAACAAATCTTGATACAAACCATATTGAATGGTTAGAAAAGAAGCTGAGAGAGTGGCAGGGGGCATTTATCATTGTTTCGCATGATCGTGAATTTTTGGATGATCTTTGTACAACCATATGGGAAATCAATGAAGGAAAGATAAAAGAGTATGCAGGCAACTACAGCGATTACGTAAAACAAAAAGAAGCAGAGAAACATCAAGAACAATTAGCTTATGAAAAATATGTGAAAAAGAAAAAGCAGTTGGAAGAAGCATTAAAATTAAAAGAGAAAAAAGCGGAAAGAGCAACGAAGACGCCAAAAAGAGTCAGTGAATCGGAAGTAAGAGGGACAAAGCCATACTTTGCCAAAAAGCAAAAAAAACTGCAAAAAACAGCGAAAGCCATTCAAACGAGATTAGAAAAACTTGAAAAGGCAGAAAAAGTGAAAGAACTCCCACCAATTAAGATGAACTTGCCGAATGAAGAAACGATTAAAAATCGGATTATCTTTCGTGTAGAAGATGTAACGGGTATGATTGGAGAACGTATGCTTTGGAGCCATGCAAATTTTCAGGTTCGAGGTGGTGACAAATTAGCGATTATCGGTCCAAATGGAAGCGGGAAAACGACGCTAGTAAAAAAGATCGTCAACCAAGAGCCAGGCATCATGGTTTCTCCGTCTGTTAAAATGGGCTATTTTATCCAAAATTTAAATATATTGGATGTGGAAAAATCTATTATAGAGAATGTCCAATCCTCTTCAAAGCAGGATGAAACGCTTATTCGGACGGTCCTTGCAAGAATGCATTTTTTCAATGAAGATGTTTATAAGCCTGTAAGGGTTTTGAGTGGCGGAGAGCGAGTAAAAGTGGCACTATATAAGTTGAATTAAAGATTTACAACTGAACACACAAACGATCGATCGTTTGTTCTGGTTTCTGGTTGATTCGCTGAATAAAGGCTTGGACATTCTTTCTAATTTCTTGCACACTCGAATAGAACACGTTGTAAATCACGTCTGATTTCAGCCATTTCCATAGCCCTTCAATCAAGTTCAATTGCGGACTGTATGGTGGCAAAAAGACGAGCTCTAACCGATCTTCGTGTTCTTTTAAAAATGGCTGAATGAGTTTGGCATGGTGAATTCGAGCGTTATCTAAAATCATCACTATTTTGCCTGTGGGATAGCGTTCTAACACAAGTTGAAGAAATCGAAGAAATGTTTCCGCGTCATAGCATTCTTCTTCGATGCAAAACACTTCCCCTGTTTCGTAGTTCAACGTGCCAATCAGCTTCAGCCCTTGATGTTTTCCAAACGTCGGAATGATTCGTTGTTTTCCTTTGACAAACCATGTTTTTTGAATCGCTTGGTAATCACGAATCATCGACTCATCTTGAAAGAGGACATGGGCGATGTTCCCATCTACCAGTTTTTTTTTACTTCAGGGAAGGTGATTTCGACGAATTCTTTTTGTTTCTCTTCATCGGCATTGGCTAGTGTATAGGTCGGTTTCGTATAGCTTAGCCCTAACCGATGCAGAATGTCACTTGTTCCGCGAAGCGTGTATGTTGGCCCCCACTTTTGTTGAATGAGTTCAGCGATTATCGCAAGCGTCCAATTATATTTTGCTTCGAATCCCACATCTACGGGGAGCTGATGTTCAATGATCAAAGCCAGCTCTTTTTCCTGCTCAGGGGTCAATCGACGTGGGGCGCCAGGTGAGTATTTCATCTCCAGTCCATCAAGACCGCGCTGGGCGTAGGCATGAATATAGTTATAAATAGTTTTCTTGGATCGACCAATAATCGTTGCGATTTCTCCTTTGGTATATCCCTGCAAATGAAGATAAATCGCTTGGTAGCGTTCATATGCTCGTTTACTTTTTGCTTCTTTCATGGCAGTGGACAACTTTTCGATCTCGTCTTTGTGATTTGGCATCATATTTTCTCTCCGTTCCCCTATTTTCTCTTTGTATTTATTCGCCGTGGAACGGGAGAAAACCTTTATTTCAATTTATATAGCAAAACTATTTTTAAGTGATATCAATACGTTGATTTTAGATGAACCGACGAATTTTCTTGATACAGAATCTGTTGAAGCATTAGAGTCACTTCTAAAAGAATATGAAGGAAGCGTGATCTTCGTCTCACACGATCGCCGATTCATTGAAAATATCGCAACACGAATATTGATCATTCGTAATCAAAAGATAGAATTATTTGAAGGAACCTTTCAGCAATATAAACATGTTCAACCACAAAAAACTCGAGACAGCAAAAAAGATCAACGTCTCTTACTCGAAACGAAAATTTCAGAAGTGCTAAGCCGCTTAAGTATTGAACCGTCTAAAGAATTAGAAATAGAATTTCAAAAACTTTTAAAAGAAAAAAGGGAATTGGACATAAATAAATAATTTTGAATATTGATTTTATAATAAAATTTTGTAATAGTTAAATTTACATCAACTGTTAAGCCCCCATAAGCTAATGAAGGGGGCTTTGTTTTTGATATAAAAAACATTTAGACCGTGCAGAAACGGTGATCTATTCCTGAGGTAAAAATGCGCTATTTAAGTTTGAAATGACGGTTTTAATCCATTATTCCAAAAACAAACCATCTTAGCTTTTATAATGCAAGAAATTCTCCAAATGTAATTAGATATTGAACGAAGCATCGAACATGTATTATGGTCATTCCCCTAAGCTTCATTTAAATACATTGAAAAGAAGGGTAGGAAAGAGGAAGTTGAAAAAAGCAATTATTTTTGATATGGATGGTACATTATTTCAGAATTCGTCATCCGATCTTGCACATAATAGAGCCTCTTAGATTATGTGTACAAGCAAAAAATCAAAATTCCAAAATCATATTCTTTCTTTAACAATCTATTAAAGTTCTTGGTTCTTCTTTTGGTCCGAAGAAGATTATTCATGCAAGAATAAGGTAAATAGCAACTTTCCTATTGCAGGATTTCGTGCAATGAGTGAGATCTGTCTCTTGATGTTGAAATCGGCAATCGGAAGAACCTTAATAACGGATCGATCAATATTATAGGTAAAAATTTCCGGTAGAATAGATATGCCTAAATTGGCTGAAATAAACCCGATAATACTTTGACCAAAGTCAATTTCAAAAGAAATATTCGGTTGAGAATGATGAAGTCTATAGGCTTCTTCTATTAACATACGAACATCGCATGAAGAAGGGAGAACAACAAGGGGTTCATCCTTGAAATCTTTAAAATAAATGACATCTTCATGCTTAGCCAGTGGATGAAGATGATTGACAAACAAATAAAAAGGTTCTTTAAAAAGAGGTTTAGACCAATATGAATGTTGAATTGCTCGATCATCTAACAGCGCTGCATCGATGTCCCCGGTATGTAGGTAATTGAAAATATCATAATAATGATAAAAAATTTTAATATTCACTTCCCGGTCGTTTTCTTTAGCAGTAGCTAATTTATATGGGAGATAAAAGCTGGAAATACTCGGCCACGTACCAATTTTAATTTCTGAAGTTTTTTGTGTTGATAGAATCTTTTTTTGTATAGAACGAATTTTATGTAAGACAGGTTCAATTTCTCCAAATAAAATATCTCCGGCTTCTGTTAGTTCTACTCCTTTGGCAGAACGTGTAAATAATGTTGCTCCTAAATCTTCTTCCAGTTTTCTTATTTGCTTGCTTAATGCTGGTTGTGTCATATGAAGTTGTTCACTAGCTTTTGTTAAACTTTTTGTCTTCGCTGTAACCAAGAAAGCCTCTAGCCACTCTGTTCTCATTTTGATCCCTCATAACTTTTTGTTATATCCCTAGTATATAAAGGAAGTACTCCTAATGCAAAAATCATGATAGTCTTTGGATGAGTTCAAAACAACATCTAAGGAGGACAATCCTATGTATCCAAACAAAATGTATATAGATGGACAGTGGGTGGATGCAAAAGAAACCATTGATGTCATCAATCCAGCTACAAAGGAGATCATCGGCACTATTCCCAACGGCGGTAAAAAAGAAGCAAAAATGGCAGTAGATGCGGCATACTCTGCCTTCAAGGAGTGGTCTAAAAAGACTGCCGAAGAGCGCAGTCAACTTTTATTAAAATGGCATTGCTTAATTGAAGAACATACGGACGAACTAGCGGAAATCATAACAACTGAACTAGGAAAACCTCTTTCCGAAGCAAAAGGAGAAATTTTTTATGCGAATAGCTATATCTCTTGGTTTGCTGAAGAAGCAAAACGAATTTATGGCGAAACGATTCCAGCATCTTCTCCCCATAAACGTATTATAGTCAAAAAACAGCCTGTAGGTGTTGTTGCAGCCATCACTCCATGGAATTTTCCGGCAGCCATGATTACACGAAAAATTGCACCAGCTCTTGCTGCTGGTTGTACAACCGTTTTGAAACCATCTGAAGAGACGCCTTTCACTGCTTTGAAATTGGCAGAACTCGCTGAGCAAGCCGGGATTCCAAAGGGTGTCATAAATATTGTAACAGGCGATGCAGAACCGATTGTGGATGTTTGGCAAAAAGATGAACGTGTACGCAAGCTCACTTTTACCGGTTCTACACGCGTAGGGAAAATTTTAATGCGCGGGGCCGCTGACACTGTGAAAAAAATATCTCTCGAATTAGGAGGGCATGCTCCGTTCATCGTAACAGCTAATGCAGATATAGAGAAAGCTTTAGAGGGGGTTATGGCGTCTAAATTTAGAAATGCCGGCCAAACCTGTGTATGTGCAAACCGTATTTTTGTTGAAGAAGGAATCGCTGAAGAATTTTCTAATAAACTAGCAGAAAAAGTGTCAAAATTGAAAGTGGGTAATGGATTTGAAGAGGGTGTAGATATAGGTCCACTCATTAATGAAGCAGCCATTCGGAAAGTAAAGGCACAAATTGAAGATGCAAAACAAAAAGGAGCTAAAATCCTTGTAGGAGGTAACTCCATAAAAGAAGAAGGCTTTTTTATGGAACCAACTGTTATTATGAATGCTACTGACGATATGTACTGCATGCATGAGGAAACATTCGGGCCGCTTGCTCCTATCACAACATTTAAAACAGTAGAAGAAGCTATTGAACGTGCTAATCATAGTCCTTATGGATTGGCTGCTTACGTATTTACAGAGAATATTCAAGAAGCAGTTTATATAACAGAGGCATTAGAATATGGAATTATTGGTTTAAATGATGGTTCTCCTTCGGCCGCCCAAGCACCATTCGGTGGATTTAAAGAGAGTGGGATCGGTCGTGAAGGAAGCCATTATGGAATTGAAGACTATCTAGAAATTAAGTATATTTCACTTGGATTGTAATTGTGCCTCATAATAACAAAAAGGATCATAACGGGGAAATATCGATGAACACCAAAGTGTTTATAAAGCATCTTAGCAGAGAACTAAATCGTGCAGGCATCACCTTACAGACTTTTAAAATATCACTAGCAGCAGGAATTTCATGGTGGCTGGCGACTTTCATTACTCCCCATTTCTATCCTTATATCGCTCCGTTAACAGCCGTTTTAATTACCAATACGACTTTTGAAAAGGCTGTAACCAAAGCGATTCATCGTTTCTTAGGGGTTGTAGGTGGAGTGGCATGCAGTCTGATTGTCTCTCAGTGGATCATGCCTTCAGGAATGGCCGCTTTTCTAAGTATTTTTATAGGGATGGCAATGGCAAAAACTCTTAAACTTCATCAAGACAGCATCTCACAAATAGGCGTAACTGTCGTAATGGTTTTGGCTTTTTTGCATTCGGGAGGTTATGAATGGGCCCGCATCATCGAGACAGTCATAGGATCAGTCGTTGCCATTTTTGTCACTATACTTTTACCTAACAGGAGAGCAGGTCATGATGATACCCTTGACCTCGGCAAAGCAACGTAATATGTTGTTTTTTATGTTTATTATGTCTGTATTTCATTCAATTACTCGAAAAAGTACGGTTGGTTCATTTTCCTAGAGTAAACATATTGATTAAGGTATGCCAATTCGGCATACCTTCAGACTGTTGACAAATAGGTTTTATACCCTAGAATACTAGCTCACTGTCTTAATATTCTTATTATACGTTGAATGTCTGTTTCTACAGCAATACACGTTTGTTTAAAGCATCGGTTTTATCGTTCACATATTCTTGTAAAATAGTATTGATCCAACCTTCATATTTTTAACTGAATTTGTTTTTAAATCAATACTGTACATTTGTATTTGATTAATAAGCCATTCGGCTGCTTGAAACTTCATTGAAGACGTTTGTGCAATTCCTCCTTGGTACATACTGCTGGGATTTACGCTATAGATCTGTATAAAAACTCCTTCATATAAGCAAAAAGACCCACCTTGAGACATGGTCAGTGGTAATCATAATCCTCATACAAAATTTTATCAATTCATCAATGTTTCCCCACATAGAATATATAATCTTTTCTATACCAATGTTCAAAATCAAAATAATTGTATAACTATATTCCTGCGCCAATCTCACTACAAAAAGAAGGATTTTAGCAAATTTTGGCGAAAAAAAGAAGAAGAACTTCTAAAACACTTGTTAAAACTGGGGTAGTTTTTATGAAGAATTTTGAAATCGGTACTTTTCTTAAAGAAATAAGTGAGGTAATAGAAGAACAAAAATCTGTTCACCACAATAAGGCAAAAAATCGAATTGATGATATTTATAAATTTAGATCTTCCCTCATTGATCGTATTATTCAATTATCTGAAGGGTATGGTTTACTCGTCATAAGAAATGAAATTGTTTATTATCATAACGAACAACATACGATTGATATCGCTCTTTATAATGATGACGACTGTGTACTTGCGATTGAAATTACATCTTCGAGGTTGAAAAGAGCCATTATGAATCTTCTTCATCATTGTTCATTGTACCGATTACTTATTACGTATTATCGAGAAGCAAGTTTTTGTAAAAATTTATTACTTCGATATGATGAGCAGCGGAAAATTACACTTTTACATATAAAGAATTTAAAGTACGATACACCAGAAATAAACAAAATTCCCTCTAAGCTTGGCATCAAGAATGTAAACTCACCTTTAGAAGTAAAGATTGAAAACGCGTTAAAAGAGTACGGAATCAAATTTGAAAGCCAATATGCAGTTTATCAAAAGATGGGCAGTAGAAACAGTTGGATCCCTAAATATATCATTGATTTTGTGATATATGGTGAACATTGCAAAATTGCCGTTGAATGCGATGGGCTCCGTTACCATTTAACCGATCAAGCAAAAGTGTACGATACAGAAAGAGATTTATGGCTGCTGAAAAACGGATTTGATGAGGTCATTCGGCTTCCAGGAGATAAAATAAAGGAAAATTTATCCGAATGCATGAATATGATTCGATCAAAAATATCTGCGTGGGATCAATTTTACGAAATGAGGAATCGAAAAGCGAAAATTCTTAACACAAATCTCGATGTTTCATGTATCGGTGATTATGTTCAAATCGTATTAAGAGAGTTACTTCCTGTCTTCCATAATATTACTCTTAAAAAGAAGGAAACGACAAAAGAAAAAATAAAACAGTTTGTAAACACCATTTTTATGGCAGGTTATTCTCCTAACATTCAGACCTTTTATTACCAACTACCCCAATTAAGTGAGTTAATCACAAAAGGAAACGTCCATTGTGCATTTGTCGGCTATAATATCCCGTTTGTTTTATATTATGTTGAATCGTTATCGCAATGCCAGATTCCCAGTTGGTTAAGAAATGAAAAGAGAGTCGTGAAATTAATTATATATAAAAGGAAGTACCAAAAACGCCTTGCCATTGGTCGAAATACTCGCTCTTATGTATTAATTAACGGAAGTAATGGGATTGTTGAGGATTCCGATATTGTTAATAACGTCATCCTAAAGCAAGGAACAAAGCCAATCAAAAAGGAAAATACGGAAACGTTACGGAGCGTTCATACAAAGGAGAGTCAGTTAACTCCTGAAGTTCAAGGAAGTGGAATGATGGAGAAAAAGAAAACAAAATATTACGTGGTCTGGATAGGTAAACAGACAGGTATTTTTTCTTCATGGGATGAATGCAAACAATATGTATTAGGGGTAGCCAGTGCAAAGTATAAGTCATTTTCATCCATCGAAGAGGCTAAACAAGCTTATCATGATGGTTGGACGAAATACTATAGGACTGCAGAGAAGGCCAAAACATCCCAACAGATATCCCTTAATTTAAATAAAGATATGACATATATAGAAGAGAGCATATGCGTAGATGCGGCATGTAGCGGCAATCCCGGACAAATGGAATACAAAGGAGTGTACACGAAAACTGGAAAAGTATTGTTTCACTTTGGCCCTATTCTTGGAACAAATAACGTCGGAGAATTTTTAGCTATCGTTCATGCTTTAGCCTTCCTAAAGCAGTATGGAAAAGATTATCCTATTTATTCAGACTCCCTAACCGCTATCAAATGGGTGAAAACTAAAAAGGTTAATACTGCGCTAATAAGAAATAAAGACACCGAACGAGTTTGGCGGCTCATTGAAAGAGCGAAGCAATGGCTCAAAAAAAACGATTACAATAACCCTATTCTCAAATGGGAAACAGACATATGGGGTGAGATTAAAGCAGATTTCGGACGGAAATAGCCGGTTGTCTACAATTTCTATGTAATATGAAGATGTCGATGAAGTTTATAGTTTTCGATTGTAGTAGTATTGTTTTGTTTTATTTGGACTCTAAAACAGATTTAACACAATTATTCTTTTATGTAAATGAAGCATCAAAGCTAATTTGCTGTATTCTCTCTGAGAAGCATGTCAGTCAATAGTATAATTTTTAAAAATACAAAATTTAGCTTTTATTGAATTGATGGGTGTAATTATTAGTGAAGAGGGGGTACCTCGATTTGGGGCTAAAAGTTTTTGCGCGTATAAAGTTACCTTATATTATCAGAGCAAAAGATACAGTAGATGAAGAAGGATTGGTTTATTTGGTTCGTATAGCCGGGGAGAACAAAGATAGTCCAGTGATATTGATGTGTTAGTGGAATTTATGGATGATGCCATGACATTCGATGATTATATGGATTTAAAATTCAATCTGGAAGATCATTTTCAAAAGCCGGTAGATTTAGACATTTTAGATGATATCAAACCAGCATTAAAGCCTAGTATTTTAAGGAGTGCTAATTATGCAGAGAGAGCCTAAAGTTTTTTTACAAGATATTCTCTGCAGAAAAATTGAGAAATACACCAAGGGCTTATCTTATGATGATTTTCTAGACAAAGACTTAGTGTCGGACGCGGTAATTAAAAATATATTAGTGATTGGCTAAGCAACGAAAAACATTCCAAATGAAATCCGACAAGCACACCCACATATCGAATAGAGAAAGATGGCTGGCATGAGAGATATGATGATTCACGGTTATTTCTCCATTAATTATCGAATTGTCTGGGATGTTGTTCAGAAATAAGATTCCTAAGTTAAAAAAACATGTTGAGTAGTTACTAAATGAAAATTAGAGTGGATATTTTTTTAAAGACCAAATCTTTTTGAGTTGGCATAGAAGATGATAATCGATAATAATTTACTGTCGTTAAAAATCCATACTATCTATTTTCAACCGGCGTTCTCTTAAAATCTCTAGTTTCTCATCAAATGTAGTTGGGCGTTTAACATTTGCTGTATTTTCTAACCCCATAAATAAATGAAAAAGCCCCACCTTGGTACACATTGTTAAGAGTCGAGGTGGGTTCTGCTAATTTAATCGTAATCTTGTGTAAGTGAAGTGAAATGAAACATATGCCCATTTCTATAACTAAGATTAAAACAACTTCATCTGTTCGTTGTACGAAGTGTTTTTTTCATCCATAACATATCCCATTGCGCGATACCCCTCTAATCTTTTTTCAAACATCTTTTGCATAATCGGGATTTTTTTATCCACGTAGTCATATACACGTACTTCTTGTTTATTTGCATGAATTCGATGCAAGCGTCCGACATATTGTTGCAGGGTGCCTTTCCATGAAATTGGCATTGCTAAGAATAGAGTATCTAATCGGGCATTGTCAAATCCTTCGCCGATATATTTTCCTGTTGCAATCACTAATCTTTCCATGTCATCAGGAATGGAAGCAAGTCGTTGCAATTGTTCCATTCGTTCTTTTTTCGTCATATTCCCGGAGAGTACAATAATATTTTTGGCAAATCCTTTAAATAATTGCTTCAAAATTTCAATATGCTCAATTCGTTCCGTTAAGATTAACGGACAGCGGCCTTCTTCAAGTGCAGACAACACATCATCAAATAATTGCTGATTTCGCCGTTCATTGAGTGCTATTTCTGTATAAAGTTGCTGAATATCTTTGTGTGAGGACGTAAAGTTCGTGTACCTTGGAATTAAACGATGAACAAATGGCCTTACTTTTGCTTGTATTTTCCCGTCAATTTTATAACGAATAGGACCACACTGCATGTGAATAATAGGATGTAAACCATCTTTACGAATCGGTGTAGCTGTTAGACCATACACATACTTGGCGCGAACTTGTTTTAACACTTGTTCAAAGCTAAAGGCGGAAATATGATGGCATTCATCGACAATGATTTGGCCATATTGAGTAATAAATGACTTCAACTGACCCTTGTAATTTAAGCTTTGAATGGTTGCTATATCGATATTTCCTGTTATTTTGTTTTTTCCGCCTCCAATTTGTCCGATTTCTTTTGATGAAATATTAAGAAACGTTGATAATTGCTCTAACCATTGTTGCATCAACTGTGTACGATGAACGATGACTAACGTATTGGTTTTTCGTTCCGCAATAAGAGCTGCCGCTATAACCGTTTTGCCAAAACCAGTGGTTGCTGAAAGAACACCAGTATTGTGTTTCAATAATTGTGATATTGCATCGTGTTGCTGGAAAGTTAACTCACCTTGAAATTCCACATCAATCGTCTTGCCATCGAATTGATCATCAATGATTCCAGTTTGAATGGATAATGACGATAAAAGGTTGATAACCTCCTCCAAACAGCCACGAGGTAAGACCAAATATCCTTCCTTATCCCATGAGCAATTAATCACTCGCGGTATTCCGTATGTAGACATGCGATTTTTCTGGGCTCTATAAAATTCAGGATTCGCTAACGTTGCTAGTTTCGTCAACTTAGTTAAAAGAGAAGAGGGGGCTCTATCTTTTAGAATGTATAGACCATTCTTTAATTCAATAGTAATTTCCTCTGGATACACTTCGTTTACAGTAATAGATTTATTTTCGTAAAGCTGTACCACATCTTGTACTTCTTTTTTTGTCATCGTTTGAACAGAAGATAAATACATCCATTGGTCTGGATAAGGAGTAAAGGATTCATCTACAAATACACTATTGCCGTTTGTCCTTGGCTTTCGCTGAAGCGGCAATGCAATTAAATTTCCGAATCCGCCTTTTGGAAGCGTATCTTGATTCGGGAATAATCGATCATAGGAGTCTAAACCTATTTCATATCTTTTTTCCATTGTTTTAGCGAGCAATGTCATTCCCATTTTGCGAGCTAATGAAGCAGGAATCGCTTCGGAGAAGAAAATCCATAAGTGTGCACCATTCCCAGATCTTGAGCGTTCAATACTATACGGTACGGAAAACTCTTTACATACACGAACAAACGCCAACACATCCTCTTGCCAATTCTTTTTGTCAAAATCAATCGCCAAAAAGAAACACGTTTCATCTTTTTGCATTGGATAAATTCCAACCGTATGCTTCCCGCTTAAATGATCGTAAAGCACTTGATCATTTAGCGGTAGCAATGTTCGATGCTGACACTCACTGCATTTTATCTCCGGTTTTCGACAAATAGGCGGTTGCCACTCATAGGCGCAAGCAGGCGTATATCCCGCGCGACCGTTTTTTGATTCCCAGCGAACCGCATATACATCTGTTCGTCCTCTAAAAAGTTGCTTGAATAATCGTATCTTTTCTTCCGGTGACGATTGGTTGTTCACTATAGAACTAGCCATAGTTACAGAATGATTGTTTTCTTTCTTTTGCATCATCATTGAAAGAATGTGTTTTAAATATTCATTTTCTTTCCTTAAACGTTCACATTCCGCAAGAGCTTGTTGTAACTGAATCCGGATGTCCATGACTTTACCTCTAAAACATTTATTTAACTGTAATGATATTGTAAAGCATTGAGTTAGAAGTGTAAAAGTGATCATCCAAAATTAAACAACTCTTTATACTAGTATTTAATTAAATTACTTACTTTCAATCAAACCACTTTAAGGAAGAAGATGTTATCAGTAATCTCAAAGAAGGCATTAGTGAATTAGAAATAGCAAACATGTTTAATACATCTATAGCCAGTCAAGGAGCTATCGCTGCTTTACCAATGATCAAAATAGGTAGACACGCGGTTGGAGGACAACGTAGACAAAAATCGGAAATTAAGCTCCAACCTGGGGACTTAATATGGTTTGATTGCGATGTAGTCTGTAATGGGTATTGGGCAGATAATGCACGGGTGTTCTCATATAAATATATGAAACCCGAGTATGATAAATTTAATGCATTGTACAAGGGACAGCTTGTGGCAATTAATGAAGTAAAGATCGGTATGAAGGGAAAAGATGTATTTAAATTAACAATGAGTGCGGGTCTGAAAAAATTTCCATAAAGTCTTGACTTACTCTCCAATGCCGCTTAATATGCAGAGTGTTCCTGTAAGTAATTGGAATAATAATCAACGGGGAAGGTGAGAAAGATGAAATCCATTTGTGTATTTTGTGGTTCAAACTATGGGAATGACATGGAGTTTAGGCAAGCAGCCAGAGAGCTTGGAAAGTTCCTTGCCAATAAAAAAATATCCCTGATTTACGGTGGAGGGAAGGCGGGGCTAATGGGGGAAATTGCAGATGCTGTCTTAAGCCATAAAGGCCATGTTATTGGGATCATACCTAAGTTTTTAAAAGATAAGGAACTAGCACATGAAAATATAAGTGAACTCTTTATTGTAGACACAATGCATACACGCAAAGCGAAAATGTATGAGTTAGCAGATGGATTTATTGTCATGCCTGGAGGTTATGGAACTTATGAAGAACTTTTTGAAGTGCTCTCTTGGTTGCAAATAGGCATACATAATAAGCCAATTGCTCTGCTTAATGTCAATGGTTTCTTCGATCCTCTCATAAAAATGTTAGAACATACTGTCGATAAAGGTTTTGCAAAGCCTGAAAATCTAAAGTTAATTATAAGTGCTGGCAATGTGGATACTCTTTATCAATTGATGGAGAATTTCAAACCTAATTTAGTAAATAAATGGACATGATACCTCTGGTTCCTGATGGCAAATCGACCTGTATCATTTTCAAGATAGCGAAAGAGTTTTTGCAACTCCTGCAAGTTCATATATACAGGTAGTTTATTATCAATCTTCGGGGTTTCGATACCAACCATGAAATCATTCATCAACAGGTTTTCGCGTGTACAGTACTTCGTAAACGATTTTAAACAAGAGATTTTTCGGTGAATCGTTCTAGGTTTCATATTTTCTTTTGTAACTTGTTCTTGGATAAAACGTCGCACGAGAGTTTTATGAATGTCATCCAATTCAAGGGATCGATGATGCTTTACCAAAAAATCTTCAAAGGTCTTAAGATCAAAAGAATAACCAGCAACAGTGTTTTTCGAATAGTTTTTTTCAATTTCTAGATACAGTAAAAATTCATCAATAGCTTCTTGCAGCAACATCTAAATAACACCTCCAGTGATAATAAACGAATATTGATAACAAGTTCAAAAGATGATGATTATCGTCTAAAAAATAGATAATTCGTTTAACAAAAAACTGACGAAAAATTATGAGGAACCTGAATCCGTGATGAATTGAAATCGACTTTGATTTTGTTGTAATTTTGATGGATTGATAATCCATAAAACCCTTTTTATGCTTATGACCTATGTCATCTCCTATTTCCGAAAATGGAACAAATCTCTTTTTTAGGTATACGAACCAAAAAAATAGACAAAAAAGCACAGGGAGTGACGTTGGACATCAGTGCCCGAACATTCGTTCGTTATCTTACCTCTCTCCATTTCTGATAGACGTTCAGTAGGGGCTCGCTATAGCCACTCCTTCGCGTCAGTTTCATCCAGATCTGTCGTGATCGACGGACGAGTCGCCCTGCCATCGTGATCACCGTCTGAATAATCGTCTTGATGCGGCGGCGTTTCACTTTGTGGTGCAACGGATGTCTCGGATCGCTTAATAGATCTTGTCCAATCAGACGAAGAAGATTGTAAACGAAGGCTCCCATGACCAACACGAGCGCATTCGTTTTCATCTTCCCAGATGGAAGCCGCTCTAAATCTAAGTCGCTCTTCAGTTCGCTATGAAACTGTTCGCATGTCGCATGGTCATGATACAACGCGAGCACATCGCTCATTCGAACATGCTCGTATCCTTTGAGCCGCACCCAATAGCTTTCCACTTCATAATCAGGAACGAGCATCAGCTGTCCATTGCGTTCCATCGTCCGTTCCGTCACTTGGGTGACTTGAACGTACGTATACGTGTTTCCATCGATCGCTGCCTTCTGTGGAAGGCATAGCTCATAGGTTTGTACTCCTTCGCTTTGTCCATCATCGACACGTTTGCCCTTTTGCGAAGCGATCTGGAACCAAAGCGCTTTCGATTCTCGGCGTAAGTTTCGCTTGATGACAAAGTCCACGTCTTCCTTTAGGCATACGTGCACATTCGCTTCTGCATCGTTTCCTGCATCCATGCGAACAAGCAGACGAGATGAAGTCAGTTGACGAGCTCGACGGATAGCGGTGACTAAAAACGAGGGCATGTTGTCTTGCACATGTTGTTTCCCTGGACGCAACTCGGCATGAACGAGATACCCTTCCTTCCCTGCATACGCAAACAACGGTGTAAAACCGTCAAATCCTTTATACGTTCGACTGACTCCTTCTTTTTTCGTATCGGAGTTGTCAAATGGGGAACCATCTATATCAAGGGGAAGCCATGTCGTCTTTCCTTTGGTCCAACAAGGGGACAAAGTGGCATGTCGTTGAATCAACAGACGTATGGACTCCTCCCAAAGAATCGTTTCGGTCATCGGAAGACAAGCGAGCTGATCGAGTCGTTGTCGCAAGGTTGGAGAGGAAGGCACGTGCTGAATCCCCATCGATGCCGAAAAGATATCGTCCTGACGATACGCTTCGATATGATCGAAATCCGTTTTTCCTGTGGCAAGCAAGCCAATCATCGAGCGAATGACATCGCTATGGGAAATGTGCACTTCTCGACGAACCGTTGGAAGCCGAAGTGCGTTTACCCGTTTATCCAGTTTCGTTCGATGGAGTAAGTAGCCAACGAGAGCAAGCCCAGCACTTGGGGTAATCGCTTCATCTGTCAATACAAACCGAATCGGGAAATCTTTCATCACATCACCTACTTGATGAAGAATCGTCAACGTCGTTTTTCCTTATCGTATCAACGGTTTGCGACCATTGTAAAGATGTTTTGTCACGGATTCAGGATGAGGAACTTAAGAGAGAAAGTACCTAATAATTGTTTTTATAGGAACTTGAAGGGAAGGACCCCTAACATTACGAAGAAATAAGTTAGTTTACATAATATATATTATAGGAAGTTAAGGGTAAATTGTCTCATAATATAAGTATACTTTTTACATTGAGACAAAATAAAAATTTTGAAACGCTGATCTTAATTTTCATTTCAACCAATTATAAATCTTTCGGTATTCATTTTGAACGTCTGATCGAAATGAATTCTATATGATCCTGTAAAGTCATTCATCGTGTAATGTTTTCATTCTGCATCGATCGATTATGATAATAATTTTATAATGTTGCTTTTTGGCTTAAACATCTCACAAATTAAATCGATCTATTTTCGCATCCGTCATTCTGTTTTATAAACCTATATTTACCATTTAGAATGAAAGAATTGTAAGAAATTATTTTAGTCTATTCCATTCAATATTTCAGTGCAAACGCTATTTCTACAATTTATAATTCATTTTTCATTTATCCTCCTCCCTATTTTCCACCTAAAAGTCGTTCTGATGCTGCTGTTGCAGAGGACTCACCACTTGGTATTAGTTATATAAGATGGATATTTGAGATCATGCGGAGATATTCACTGGAATGATCCCCTTCTACTTTCGCACAGCATGAAACGCTTAAATTTCAATTTAACTGCTTCAAAACAGTTGCCTAACTATCCTTCTTTCTTTTTGCTTCGACCTTCCATCTTGTCAGTGTTTTTTCATATCCTTTTTTGAAACCATTTGGCCTTTCGTTCGTAAAGAAAGTAAGGAGGCGATTGGATGCTAAAAAAATTTTTAAAAAGAATTTTAGACTCCTCTGCTTACCGTCACCATTCCCATTATAACAGCGACGACAGCAGGAAATGGGAAAGAAGACACTCTTCCCACTACGGTCACCATTACTATAAGAAAAAATGGAAATCGAGCGGATTTTTCTTCCGTTCACATAGCAGCTAATAAAGTCGGATGCGTATGAAGAAGTGGATAGACTTATTCGAAAGGGCCTTAAAAGTCGGAACCGTTCTCAACAATCGTTATGAAATCGTTCGATTGTTGGGTAAAGGAGGATATGGGCTGGTGTATGAAGCTCTTGACAACTCACTTGGCCAAAAAGTGGTTGTCAAACAATTAAGGAAGCGAAGAGCAAAATCCCAAAAGGATTGTCTCGCTTTTGAAAATGAAGCTGCCATATTGAAGTCTCTTTCCCATCCGGCTTTTCCTTCCTACATCGATTCTTTTCAAGATCAGACCGGAAAATTTATAGTGATGGAAAAATTGGACGGATACTCATTTGAAGAACTTATTTTTCAACAAAAAAAGGAATTTGATCATGACGATTCTTTGCTGATCTTATTAGAAGTGTTAAAACTTGTTCATTTTTTGCATTGCCAAGGGATTATACACCGCGATTTGCGGATCTCCAATATCCTGATGAACAACGATCAGCTGTTGATTATTGATTTTGGTTTAGCACGTCGAATAGGAGATCGTGATGATTTCAATGAGAAAAATTTCAAACATGTCGCACGATGTTCCTTCTCGTTTCAAGAAGATCTAATGGCACTTGGCCATTTTGTTCTTTTTTTGCTGTATTCAACCTATAAGCCTGTTTCCATCAGGGAAAAGAGCTGGGAAGAAGAGTTGAAGTTGCCTAGAAAAACTAAAGAGGTCATTCGAAAAATGCTTCATATCAGCCCTCCTTATGATTCTGTGGAACAAGTGATAGAAGATGTCCAAAACATCCTGTTTTCAAGTCCAAATCAGCGAGAAATAAAACCCATAATCGTTGCTCAAAATGGATAACGTGTAGCTGATTGTGGTTTCGATTGTTTGTTCCAATTCATGTTATGAACCATGATAAAAGAATGAAAGAAAAGAGCGTGTTTAAATCATCTTTTTTATAACACGCTCTTATAATATTAGAACTATATCACCCTATGTATAACATCTTCTCCTAAGCGTTCATTTATTAGTTAAAGGGACTCTTCAATTCTATCCAACCATTCCTTTACTAGTTCCATACAACCACTCATTAAACGATGGTCAGGAGAATAACCATGCATCATGATAATCGGTTTACCTTCCCCTAAATCTTCATAATAGATTTCAGCTTGCCGAACTTTACAATAGGTCATATCTCATCCTTCTTTCTTCCATTTTGAAAAATCGCTTAATTGACATAATATTTATTCGCTTTTTTCGTCTTAAACTCCTGGTTCCTTTACTATTGCTTAAAAAACATCCGATTTTTTTCATTTTCGCGATGATGAATACTATTTTTGTATTCTTAACCAATCATTTTTTCAAATAAAATGAACAACACGCCTGCTGATAACAGGCGTGTATGATAGTTTTGAAGGTTTTCTATTCGACATGAATCTTTTTAAGGTTTTTAGTGAAACGGCTGTTTTGGGCCGCTAAATTTCGATGTTTTTTCATCACAAACAGTACGCTTAAAGCCCATACAAGGAAAACGGCGATATTAGCAAAAGTAATCCACGAATCAGATAAATTTCCTGATTTTAATAATGTTTGCAAATTCGAATAAATGATCATTCCACCAACAAGGACACCTAGCAAATGGGAAGGAATGATTTTTATTAAAAATGCGGCGATCGGTGCGGCAATCAGGCCTCCAATCATTAAGGCCAATGTCCAGATCCAGTTGATTTCATTCGCTCCTAGCGAAAGAAGAAATCCTATGCTTGAAGCAAGTGATACAGCGAATTCGCTTGTATCCACTGAACCGATCACTTTCCTCGGTTCCAGATCCTTTTTAGATAACAATGTCGGGGTTGCTATCGGTCCCCAGCCTCCGCCGCCAGTTGCATCGAAAAATCCGGCGATAAACCCTAAAGGAATGAACAGTTTCTTGGACACTTTTTTTCCTTCAGCCTTTTCATTCTGACTGGATCGGAAAATAAAGCGAAATATAATATACACCCCTAAAAGTAGAAGAAAAATGGAGATGTACGGCTTTAACACGTCTCCCGGAAGATTACTTAATACGGTAGCACCTAGGAAAGCCCCGATGGATCCAGGGATAATTAATTTCAAGACGATTTCTTTGTCGATGTTTCCGAAACGTATATGAGAAATGCCGGACGCTGCCGTTGTCACCACTTCTGCCAAATGAACAGAAGCGGAGGCTGCAGCCGGAGCGATGCCATACAATAACAGCAAGGAAGTGGATGTTAAACCATAACCCATTCCAAGCGATCCGTCTACTAATTGTGCCGCTAAACCTACTAATGCAAGTACGATTAATTTTTGCATTATTGTTCCTCCATTCAAACACAAACAAACCAATCATAATAGATCGTGATTCCATACAGATTCCAGTTGCTCTCTAAACCGTTGCTGTTCTTTGGTTGAAGATAGATAAATGGGGTCTACCGCTTTTTTCAGCCATTTTCTTTTTTCTTGCGGATCTGATATATGCTGTTTGATTGTTTCCCTGATTTCAAATAAAAATTCTAAGTAAGATTCATAGCGCTCATCATATTGCTCGGCTATTTGGTTTTTAATCTGTTTAGCCAAAGTGGGACTGGCTCCTCCTGTTGATACACCGATGACTAATTTTCCACGATTGAATGATGCCGGGATCGTGCAATTTCCTTTTTGGGGATCCGTTGTATTGACCACAAGCTGATGAGGTTTGGCCGAATTGGCTATTTGATCATTTACGATTTTGGAATTGGTAGCAGCAATGACGAAAAAAGCGTCTTTATAATCCTCATATTCAATCGACTTTTGAATAAGCGTCACCTTTTTTTCATTTGCCAGCTCCACGATCCTATGGTGAAAAGTAGGGCTCACAACATGAACATGAACGTGATATTTTAGCAAATGTTGAATCTTGTGGTAGGCGACATGACCGCCGCCCGCTACAACGATTTTTTTATCCGATAAATCAACCATAATAGGAAACATGGATTTCCCCCATTTTCAACGCATTTTTCACTCGATCTTGGACAGCTTCTTTCAGCAAAGGATCATATCCTAAATAACGGCATAAGATGACATCCTTTTCTGTATCGAGATCACGAATTTTCTTTTCCATCCCTTTCATTAAGAGTCCGGTAAATAACAAATATGGGAGTACAAAAATTTGTTTAAGTTGAGATTCATTGACCATCTCTTCCAAAGCTTCTTCAAAGCTTGGAGACGCCCCAGTTAGATAAGAAGTTTTCACATAAAAATACTCAGTTTTTTGTTTGAATCGACGAGCAAGTTCGTTAAAATCAAGCTGCATATCCTTGTCTTTGCTGCCGCGTGCTACAAGCAATACTCCTGCATGGTCCTTAATCGGAACTCCTGTTTCTTTGATTCTATTTTTTAATATTTCAGACACACTTTTATGTACGCCAATCGGTTCTCCATACAGGATCGTCACAGAAGGATAAGAAACTTGCAGCTGCAGCAAGATTTTAGGAATATCGGTTTTCACGTGTCCTGCCGCAAAGAGGAGAATGGGAATGATATATACTTCGTCAGCCCCTTTTTCAATGCAGCGTAAAAAAGCGTCTTTGATGGTAGGCCGGGCCAATTCAAGAAATGCAATTTCTTGAATTGGGATGGATATCTCTTTTTGAACTTGTCGAACAAATTCAATCGCTTGTTCGCATCCTTTTTTGACCCGGCTTCCATGGCAAATATATAGGACGGCTTTCATACGGATTCCCCCATTAAAATGAACGGCTCGGTTTTTTCAAACCAACTCAGCTTCTCCTGCAGCTTTACCACTTCCCCAATCACAATCATGCTTGGATTTTCCACCTTTTCTCGACGAACTACATCAACGATGGTTTCCAACGTACCTGTTACAGTCCGCTGCTGGGAGGTAGTTCCCCAATGAACTAGAGCAACTGGGGTATTTTTCGGTTTGCCGAATTTCAGCAATTGTTCTTGAATGTACGGAAGATTGCTGACTCCCATATATATGGCCAGTGTATCGATTCCTTTTGCCAGAGCTTCCCATTTCAAGTCTTCATGGGTTCCTTCCTTGCGATGTCCAGCCACAAAAGCAAAACTGCCGCTATACTCCCGATGGGTGACAGGAATTCCGGCATAAGCCGGGGCAGCGATTCCTGATGTTATGCCAGGCACTACTTCAAATGGAATTCCATTATTTACCAAAAATTCTGCTTCCTCCCCGCCTCTTCCAAACACAAAGGGATCGCCTCCTTTTAACCGCGTCACTGTTTTCCCTGCTTTTGCATGTTTTACTAGAATGTGATTAATCGTTTCTTGCTGGAGATGGTGATGTTTCGGCAATTTGCCGCAGAAAATCAGAGTAGCTCCCTGTTTGGCATGATCCAACAATGCGGGATTTATAAGGCGGTCGTATAAAATCACGTCCGCCTCTTGAATGGCTTTTAGACCTTTTAATGTAATTAATTCTGGATCGCCTGGGCCGGCTCCCACCAGGAACACTTTTCCCAACGTTCTCAACTCCTATCAATATTTTGCGTATTGATCATGATCGGTTCCAATGACAAATCCGCCGTCATTTCTCAGTTTCTTTTTTTCATATAACACAATTTCTTCAATGGGTGGTAAGGTTAAATAAAATTTTTCCAATTCTATTTCAACTAATTCAAATGCCCGTTCGTCATTGTCAGCCGCAATGATGACAGGTATCATTTGCTGATCCTCCGTGATGACTTCAAAACGATATAGAGTCATAGTTTTCCTCTTTCTTCTCAAGCTGTTAAGGCCAAATTGCTTAATATACGATCCAACTCTTCTTGGAGTGGTTCTATCCCCACTCGTTTGAAGTATTCAAAAAACGTTTCGCCTTCCAATTTGGTCTTGCTGAAATAGGTTAAGAATTCTTTTAATACAAACGGCAGATGTTCGCCGTCGATTCTTCCTTTTAATTTTTGGTTAAATTGGCCGCCATTCAACAATGTTCCGCCCACATTGATTTCAAATGCTTGCACCATTTTCTTTTCTTTATTTTTCATTAAAACTCCTTGCAAGCCGATATCAGCAATTTGCCGCTGGCCGCAAGAGTTAGGGCAGCCCACCATATTGATGCGAACCGGAACATCCACATCCACTTCCTTGTCAAGAAATGCGGCAAGCCGTCTCATTCTTTCTTTTGTCTCAGTCAAAGCTAAATTACAAAATTCAATGCCTGTGCATGAAATGGCATAAGCGGTGAAACGCGGTGGACGTATCGAGAATTTCTCCAGAATAGGTTCTTTAAGCAAAGCATCTACATTTTCAGTCGGAACATTGGCAATAATCAAATTTTGCGAACCACATGTCCGGACTTCTCCGTTTCCATATTTTTTCGCCAGCCGAGCCAATTCTAATGCATCTTCTACTTGCAGTCTTCCCACTGGAATATTCAAACCGACGTAATGCAGTCCTTCTTGTTTTTGTGGATGAACTCCGTAAAAATAGCTAGCATTCCATCCTTTTGTCAGATCAGTTCCTGCTTCTGGAAGCGGACCGGTAAGTTCTAACAATTTTTCTTTGAATTTTTCCGGACCCCAATCCGCCACTAAAAATTTCAAGCGTGCATGATTTCGTCTTTCCCGATAACCGTAATCACGGAAAATGGTCAGAACGCCTTTTACAACATCTTTTACTTTTTCAGGCAGTACAAAGATATCGAGTGGAACAGCTAGTTTTGGCACCGCGGACAACCCGCCGCCAACTTTTAGATGGAACCCTATCTTTTCCTCTCCGTCGATGACTTTTTTGGCTGGAACGAATGCACAGTCATTGATTTCTGCTTGTCCGGAATTATAAACATTAGCGTTGATTGAAATTTTAAACTTTCGAGGCAGGTTGGAAAAATCTTCGTTGCCGGTCAGAAATTCATGTACTTCTTGAACGATCGGACGAGTATCCAATACTTCGTCTTTATCAATGCCTGCCAACGGATTTCCGAGAATATTCCGAGGAACATCACCGCAGGCGAAAGTGCTGGTCAATCCCACTTTATTCAAGCGATCAAAAATTTCCGGAATGTTTTCAATTCTCAACCAATGAAATTGGACGGCTTGGCGAGTTGTAATATCAAAAAAGTTTCGTCCAAAATCTTTTGCAATGCCCGCCAAAGTTTCTAACTGTTCATTGTTTAGTATTCCAGTCGGCACTTTTACCCTCATCATAAAATAGCCGTCTTCTTTCGGACGTTGCAAATAAAGCCCCGCCCATTTAAATGCACCCCATTCTTCTTTTGGAATGGATGAGAAACCGTGTTCCGCATAGTATGGAATATCATTAAAAATTTCCAAACCGTCTTTTTCCAGTTTCCGAAGTTCATCCTTATTCAATTTGGGATTATCCTTCCACACTTTTTCATAACTCATAGAAATTCCTCCTCCTTTAGATCCAATTTCTTTCTTTTATATAGGACAAAAGCTGTTCCGCGCATTCTTCGATTGAAAACCGATCGGTCTCCAATACGATTTCAGGCGATTCAGGCTCTTCATAGGGAGAAGAGATACCTGTGAAATCTGAAATCTCTCCTTTACGCGCCTTTTTATAAAGTCCTTTTGGATCACGTTCTTCGCATTGGCTGAGGGGACATTTGACATACACTTCAATAAATTCATCTTCTTCGAGCAATTTTCTGACCGTTTCACGATCTTCACGAAATGGGGAAATAAAAGCAGTAAATACCATTTGCCCACTATCTACAAATAATTTGGCGACTTCTCCAATTCGGCGAATGTTTTCTTTGCGATCTTGTTCCGAAAATCCGAGGTCTTTGTTTAAACCGTGGCGGATATTGTCCCCATCTAACACATAAGTCTGCACCCCTAATTCATGAAGTTTTTTGGCGACGCGGTTGGCGATCGTGGATTTTCCTGATCCCGACAGCCCTGTAAACCAGAATACAGCGCTGTGATGCCCATTCCGTTTCCGGCGTTCCTCTTTTTGCAAAGATGGTTCATGCCATACAATATTTTGTGCCATTCTATATTCCCCTTTTTGCTGACTCATTTATAATAGCTTTATACAAGTAGTGTTGAGATCTATTAATACTTTTTGATTGAACCCGCCGCCAACTCCCTATTTAAGAAGTCAACGGCTGGTTTTAGAAGCACTAGCGCTTTTTTATTGATGAACCGGCGCTTTTTCTTTTAAGCCTTTAATTAAAACTTCCACCACTTCCTTACGGCTAAAAGTGCTAGGCGGCACTTCTCCATTGCGGAGCATTTCCCTTACTTTTGTTCCTGATAATATGACATGGTGTTCTTTTCCATGCGGGCAAGTTTTCGTAGACGCCATGCTTTCACATTTCGTACAGTAAAAACTATGTTCAAAGAATAAGAGAGTAATATCAATTTCCTCCCGAGTAAATTGGTCAAATATTTTTTGAGCGTCATACGTACCGTAATAATTTCCGACTCCTGCATGGTCTCTCCCGACGATAAAATGCGTGCAGCCATAATTTTTTCGCACCATCGCGTGGAATACAGCTTCCCTTGGGCCGGCGTAGCGCATGGCTGCCGGGAATACGGCTAAAAACACACGGTCTTCAGGGTAATAATTTTTCAAAAGTACTTGGTAGCTTTCCATCCGGACATCAGCAGGGATGTCGTCTGCTTTTGTTTCCCCGACAAGCGGATTTAAAAAGAGGCCGTCCACAATTTCAAGAGCTGATTTCTGAATATATTCATGCGCCCGATGAACCGGATTTCTGGTTTGAAAGCCGACAACTTTTTTCCAGCCTTTTTCTGCGAAAATTCTTCTCGTTTCTGCCGGATCAAAATAAAATTCGCTAAATTGCGTTCTTTTAATTCTTTTGACTAGAACAATAGGACCTCCTACATAAACATTTCCGCGGCTGAACATTTTTTTCACACCCGGATGGGCTAGTTCCGTTGTTTTGTAAACCAATTCCGCCTCTTTTTGTTGATCTGGTTCATAAATATCTTTAATGGTGATCACACCATATGTAGCACCGTCAAAAGTAAGCCGAACCTGTTCCCCGATTTGTAGATCGGCTGCTTTTTCTTTTGTGACCGGCAGTGTAATGGGGATGCTCCAAACAATGCCGTTGGAGAGCCTCATCGTTTCGACTACGCTGTTGTAATCTTTTTCTTCTAGGAATCCTGTTAAAGGACTATAGGCTCCTGTCGCGATTAATTCAAGATCGCTTAAAGCAGTGGCATCCAGCTCAATTTCTTTTTCAATGCCTTCGAATGGATATTCTGGATTGTACGCTTGAATTAGAACTCCTCCGTGCGGTTTTATTTCGGTCATGTAGAGGATCCTCCTTATTTTATATATTTAATCAGTCTACTTGGTTTAGTGATTTTAAGAGGGCAGATGTAAACCGCATTCCGTTTTTCCGGTGCCTTTCCATCTTCCGGCCCGTAAATCCTCTAAATCAAATACAGGAGAGGTGCAAGGCTGGCATCCGATGCTTGGATATCCTTGATCGTGCAAAGGATGGTAAGGCAGCTCTTCATTATACGCATACCGCCAAATTTCTTTCCAAGTCCAATGAATCAATGGGCAAATCTTAATTTTGCCAAATTTTTTATCAAGGTTTATGTAATTCGTGTGTTTTCTTGTTTCTGATTGTTCCCTTCTCAAGCCTGAGATCCATGCTTCCACAGGTTCGAGAACACTTTTTAGCGGAACAATTTTGCGGAGATGGCAGCACAAATTCGGATCTTTTTTCCATAATTCTTCGCCGTATTGTTCACTTTGCTGCTGTAGCGTTAATTCCGGCTTTTGCATGACGATGTTCAGTTCCGGATAACGTTCTCTCGCTTTATCAATGGTTTCGTATGTTTCTTGAAAGTGCAGTCCTGTGTCTAAGAAAACGACGGTCGCTTTTGGATTGATTTTATAGATCAAGTCCACAAGTACACTTCCTTCTATTCCAAAACTGCACGAATAGACAATTTTTTCTCCATAATGGTCATAGGCCCATTCCAGAACTTCTAATGCCCCTTTTGTTTCACTCTTTTCATCAAATTCCGGTAGTTGAAAATGATCCCACGTGTCAAACGTTAATAATTCGCTCAAAATACCCCTTCTTTCTATACCACTCATTGGTGTTCCTGTTTAGAGGCTGATGGTAAAATGAAAAAATCTTTCCATTTCAGGAAAGAATCAATAGGTACCATATCATTCATACCTTATCTCCCAAAATGGATACCATTTTGCTGGAATTGGCACCTTGCCTTCTTTTCAAGGCAGGTTGCCAGACTTCATTGGGCCAGGTCCCTCCGTCGTTCTTGATAAGTTTAATTGCTTTTTATTTTATCAGAAAGTTACTAAAAGTCAACGAATTTTTCCACAGTTTTTTGATAGGAATTTATAAATTTTGTAGAATCAGTTTGCCTTTTCGTTTAAATAAACTCATAGGCAGCAAGAAAAAAATTTAAAGAGAACAACTCTTTGCTGAAATGAAATTTTTCTTCCTTCTTAAATTGGGGGCATTGTATTTCCTGCATTGGAGTCATTGTTTTGCCACATCCATTGCTTGAAAGGATTAACTTCTTGATGGGGCGTTTGAAGATTTTACGGTGGAAAACGGTTTGGCATTAAAAAGTAGTACCTTCATGGAAGTAATCCGAAAAAGAGCGACATGTTTTAAAAAATGGATATAAATACCCATATTGTTTGTCTGATGATTTGTTCAAAACAATACAAATGAATTATTGTGCAAAAAAATCTCCCATCAAAATCTATTGATGGGAGATCCTTCTACTTTTGTTTTACAGCATTGATTTTACATATATTTCGCCATAGAAAAATCCATTATTCTGTACCGGACGGTTTTTCTGTCCATCCTTCTATGACTGTACCGCTTTCTGATTCGTCAATGGCAAAATTGCCATTTGAGTAGCGGTCATTCTCTCTTAATCCGGAAAGGGAAACCGTTTCTACGACTCCTTTTTCCGTTCGCAAATGAACGATGGAGTCATTTTCGGTGAGATCTAAATACGCAATTCGGTGCGGATGGGATTTTAATTCTCTTAATAAAACAAGGCCCCGTTTGGCTCTGGACATTTTTTCCATTTCATTCAATTTCATTTTTTTCACAGCTCCGCGCTGGGTTGCCACAAAAATATAAGGCTGTTCTCCGCGGACGAATACTTTTCCTCTGACCACATAATCATCTTCTTTTAAATTGATGCCTTTTACTCCGGCCGCTCTTGGTCCTACGGTATTAATTTCTTCTTCTTCAAACCATAGCCCATATCCCAACCTTGTAGCAATGAACACATCCATTTGGCCGTTTGTTAAAAACACATCGATTACTTCATCATTATCTTTTAAATTAATGGCCACAAGCGGACGTGAATAGCGCTGTGCTTTATACTGAGACAGTTCAGATTTTTTGGTCATGCCGTTTTTCGTGAAAAAGAGAAGATAGCCCTTTTCCTCAAAATTTTGGACCGCAATGGCTTGAATGATCTTTTCGTCTTTTCCTATGGCGATCAGGTTGGCAATATGCTGCCCCATTTCTTTCCAGCGAATATCAGGCAATTCGTGTACAGGAATATACAAATAATTCCCTTTGTTAGTGAACAAAAGCAGCACATCGGTGGTGCTCAATTCCGCTTGGAACAGCAATCGATCTGAATCTTTCATCGCCAAATCGGCACCGCTTGAAGCCGAGTAGGAACGAAGACTTGTTCTCTTAATATACCCTTCTTTCGTAACGGTTACCATGACGTCTTCAATAGCAACGGTCACTTCAGGATTGATTTTTATTTCTTCTATTTCTTTTTCAATGGTCGTCCGTCTTTCATCCCCATACCGCTTTTTCATTTCGATTAATTCCTTTTTAATAACGGACAATAGTTTCTTTTCGCTTTCCAATGTGGCCGTCAATTCGGTGATTTTCTTTTTCAAATCTTCCGCTTCTTTTTGCAAAGCAGTGACATCCGTATTGGTAAGGCGGTACAGTTGAAGGGAAACGATCGCTTCTGCTTGCGGTTCAGAGAATTCAAATCGATTCATTAAATTCAGCTTTGCGTCTTTTTTGTCTTTGGATTCTCTAATCACCGCAATCACTTCATCGAGTATGGACAGCGCTTTGATTAATCCTTCTACAATATGTTGTCTTTCCTTCGCTTTTTGCAAATCGTATTTTGAACGGTTCGTGACCACTTCTTTTTGATGGGCGATATAAGCGTCCAACAGGGCAGGCAAACTCATCAGTTTCGGCCGGCGCTCATGAATCGCCACCATGTTGAAGTGGTACGCAATTTGCAGATCGCTATTTTTATACAAATAGTTCAGAATTCCTTCTGCATTTGCTTCTTTTTTCAATTCAATGACGATCCGCATGCCCGTTCGATCGGTTTCATCCCGGACTTCGGCGATTCCTTCCACTTTTTTGTCAATACGAAACTCTTCAATCCGTTTGACAAGATTCGCTTTATTGACATCAAACGGAATTTCAGTTACCACAATTTGTTTGCGCCCGCCGCGAATCGTTTCTATTTCCGTTTTACCGCGTATCACAATTTTTCCTTTTCCTGTTTCATATGCTTTTTTGATTCCGTCAATTCCTTGTATAATGCCCCCGGTCGGGAAATCAGGACCCTTAATGACCTTCATCAAATCGTCTACGGTGCAATCAGGTTGATCCATTCGCATAATGACACCGTCAATAATTTCTCCTAAATGATGAGGCGGTATTTCTGTCGCATATCCAGCCGAAATACCCGTAGAACCGTTCACAAGCAAATTTGGAAATCTTGCCGGGAGGACGGTCGGTTCATATGCGGTATCATCAAAATTAGGCACAAAATCAACTGTTTTTTTATCAATGTCCCTCAGCAGCTCTGATGCGATCGCGGACAGTCTCGCTTCTGTATAACGCATTGCAGCCGGAGGGTCGCCGTCGATGCTTCCGTTGTTTCCTTGCATTTCGATCAGCAGGTTCCGTAATTTCCAGTCTTGGCTCATCCTGACCATGGCTTCGTAAACGGAGGAATCACCGTGCGGGTGGTAATTGCCAATGACATTACCTACCGTTTTAGCAGATTTTCGAAAAGCTTTGTCATGAGTATTCCCGTCGATCAGCATCGCGTACAATATACGCCTTTGTACAGGCTTTAAACCATCGCGGGCATCCGGCAGCGCCCGATCCTGAATAATGTATTTGCTATACCGGCCAAAACGGTCGCCCAACACTTCCTCAAGTGGTAAATCTTGAAAACGTTCTTCCATTGCCATCGACTATTCAACCTCCTCTCGATGGGACAGATTTTCATTTTCAAGCAGACTCACATCTTCTTCGAGGCCAAATGCCACATGATTTTCAATCCATTTGCGACGCGGCTCTACTTTATCTCCCATCAAGGTCGTCACTCGCCGTTCCGCCCGGGCGGCATCATCGATTCGAACCCGGACGAGCGTTCTTGTTTCGGGATTCATAGTCGTTTCCCACAGCTGGTCCGCATTCATTTCGCCAAGCCCTTTGTAGCGCTGAATCATATAACCTTTGCCGATTTTTTTAATGGCCGCTTGCAATTCCTTTTCCGTCCATGCGTATTCCACTATCTCTTTTTTCCCCGTTCCTTTGCTGACCTTGTACAAAGGAGGAAGCGCTATAAAAACTTTTCCCGCTTCAATTAATGGTCTCATATAGCGATAAAAGAACGTGAGAAGAAGTACTTGAATATGCGCTCCGTCCGTATCGGCATCCGTCATAATAATGACTTTGTCATAATTGGAGTCTTCTACCGAAAAATCAGGACCGACGCCGGCTCCAATGGCATGGATGATCGTATTGATTTCTTCATTTTTAAAAATATCCTGAAGCTTTGCCTTTTCCGTGTTGATCACTTTTCCCCGCAACGGAAGCACAGCCTGGAATCTCCGGTCGCGTCCTTGTTTTGCAGAGCCGCCCGCGGAATCCCCTTCCACCAAATACAATTCATTACGATTAGGATTTCGCGATTGGGCAGGTGTCAATTTTCCGGAAAGCATAGAATCTGATTTTTTTCGTTTTTTCCCGTTTCTCGCTTCTTCTCGCGCTTTTCTTGCTGCTTCTCTAGCCTGAGACGCTTTGATGGCTTTTTTGATCAACAAAGAACTGATATCAGGGTTTTCTTCTAAAAAGTAGGATAACTGTTCGGAAACAACGGCATCTACAGCGGAGCGAGCTTCGCTTGTTCCAAGTTTTCCTTTTGTTTGGCCTTCGAACTGAAGCAATTCTTCCGGGATCCGGACGGAAATGATAGCGGATAATCCTTCACGAACGTCAGAGCCTTCTAAATTTTTATCTTTTTCTTTTAATAAATTGACTTTTCTGGCGTAATCATTAAACACCCGCGTCATCGCCGTTTTTGCTCCGGCTTCGTGAGTTCCCCCGTCTTTTGTACGGACATTGTTGACGAAGGAAAGAACATTTTCCGAAAATCCGTCATGAAATTGAAAAGCAAACTCCACTTCGATTCCGTTTTGTTTTCCTTCAAAAAACGCGACAGGATGCAAAGGTTCTTTATCTTCGTTCAAATATTCTACAAATGCTTCAATGCCGTTTTCAAAATAGAACGTATCATGTTGATTATAACGTTCATCCCGTATATCGATCTTTAGCCCTTTTAGTAAAAAGGCACTTTCTCTTAGTCGTTCACATAAGATTTCATAATTGAACACAACCGTACTAAATATAGTCGGATCCGGTTTAAAGTGGATTTTTGTTCCTGTTTTCGTCGTTTTTCCGATTTTTTCTAAAGTCGTTTCCGGTTTTCCGCCATTTCGAAAGCGTTGTTCATAAATGAATCCGTCTCGCTGAATAGTCACAATCAGCCATTCCGATAAGGCATTGACCACGGAAGCGCCAACCCCATGCAAACCGCCGCTTGTTTTGTAGCCGCCTTGTCCGAATTTCCCCCCGGCGTGAAGTACCGTGAGAATGACTTCGGGAGTCGGCTTTCCAAGTTTATGCATTCCAGTCGGCATTCCACGACCGAAATCTTCCACACTAACCGAATTGTCTTTATGTATAACGACTCTAATTTCATCACCATAGCCAGACAATGCTTCATCCACCGCATTGTCGACAATTTCATACACCAAGTGATGCAATCCTTTCGAATCGGTTGATCCGATGTACATTCCTGGCCTTTTTCGAACCGCTTCCAAACCTTCTAATACTTGAATCGCATCCTCGTTATATTCCATTTGGTTCTTCTTATTTGCCACGAACATTCCCCTTTCAAAACAAAAACAAACAAACGTTCGCATTTTATTATAACATACATAATGGTAAATGAAAAATCCGTCCAAATAACCAAAACATCTTTTATTTGGTTTTGTACAGGTTCATTTTAACCATCCAAAAGCGTTCTCCATTCACGTTCAAAAGACACCTATGCACTATTTTACCTTTTCATGAAAAAAGCGCAAGAAAGGAAATGAAAAACTGTTTCACAGATACAGGGCCAGGCCTCATTATATGAGGACTGGCCCTTGCCCAGGTAGGTATGTTGTTTATTTTGTCATGGCATGCTCGATTTTAATACAGCGATTCATAATAACGGTGTAGCCTTTTTCTTTTAAATATCGGTACACTTCTTCATTTTCGATCCCTAATTGAGCCCAAAAAACAGGACAATCAATCTTTGTAAATTCTTCCGCAATTTCCGGCAATGCCTCCGATCGACGGAAAACATTCACAATGTCAACCGGCCCTTCAATATCCGTTAAAGAGTCGACCGCTTGAACACCCAACACTTCATCTACAGCTGGGTTTACGGGAATGATTTCATATCCTGCTTGTTGCATCGCTTCCGCTACTTCATAAGAGGGGCGATTCGGATTATTGCTTAGACCCACAACGGCAATTCTTTTGGCTTTTTTTAAAATTTCTCCAATTTCTTCTCGTGATGGATTCTCGATCATACTGTTTCCTCCTTTTTTAGCCTGCATGCAGCTTTTTATTCTATTCTATCTCTTCAATCTAAATCCTGCTCATCTGAAGCTTTTGCTTTTCATAAAAAAATCTTTTTTTATTGATCCCGACCATGATAAAATAGAGTGAAACTTCCAATTGGGGCGTCCTGTTCAGCGGGAAAAGGCATTGTTCAAAAATTTTTAGGCGTTCATCAACGATTGTATAGGAATTGGATATAAAGAAAATAAAAACCGATAACAACATAGTTCGGAAAAAGGGGCAATGACCAGAATGGAATATGTAGTCTTTATTTTAATAGCTTATCTGCTTGGTTCCATTCCATCTGGCTTGATTGTGGGAAAGATATTTTATGGTGTGGATATCCGCGAACATGGAAGCGGAAATTTAGGAGCAACCAACGCTTTCCGCACACTTGGAATAAAAGCAGGATCTGTCGTGATTATCGCTGATATCCTAAAAGGCACGCTCGCCACTTTGCTTCCAATCTGGTTCGGTGCAGACTTGCATCCTCTGATCGCAGGTATGGCAGCTGCCGTTGGGCACAGCTTTCCCGTTTTTGCCGGATTTCGAGGAGGAAAAGCAGTGGCTACATCAGGGGGAGTACTGCTGGCGTACGAGCCGGTCTTATTCCTATTATTAGTCGTAGCCTTTTTGATTAGCTTATACATATCCAAATATGTATCGCTTTCCTCCATCATCGTTTCCATAATCGCTGTGATCTATACTTTCTTTAAAGGGGATATCCCCTTGATCATTGTCGTATTGTTCTTGGCATCCTTTGTTATTTTCCGCCACCGAGCCAACGTCAAAAGAATTCTGAATAAAACCGAGCCAAAAATTAAATGGATGTGAAAAAAGAGGCTGGGACAAAACCCCCTCTAAAATGGAAACAGCCCATGAAATTTTGGAATGAAATTTCATGGGCTGTTCTTCATTTTTCAATAAAAAATAAGGACCTCTTCTGTTAAAATTAAGTTACCACCAAAACTAACAGAAAGAAGGGTCCTTATGTTTAAATATTATAACATGAATCAATTAGTTTTGCCTCTAGATTTAGAAATAAAATTACAAGAAAATGATATTGCCTTCCACATTCACCATTTAGTTGAAAGTATTCCAGATGAAGCCTTCCAGCCGTTTCTTCGAAATACAGGTTGTCCTGCTTATCATCCACGCATGATGCTAAAAATTATTTTGTGTGCCTATTCGCAGTCTGTCTTTTCAGGTCGAAAAATTGAAGCGCTATTAAAGGACAGTATACGAATGATGTGGTTGGCACAAGGATATGAACCAAGTTATCGGACGATCAATCGTTTTCGTGTGCATCCGGAAGTAAAAGAATTAATTCGTCAATGTTTTGTCCAATTCCGTTGCCAACTGGTGGAAGAAAAGTTAATCGATCAAGAAGCCATTTTTATCGATGGTACGAAGATTGAAGCGAATGCCAATAAATTTACTTTCGTATGGAAGAAATCCATTGAAAAATACAACCAAAACTTAATTGAAAAGTCCAATCAGTTATACAACGAACTATTAGAAAAAGAAATCATCCCTGAAATGGAGCGGGAAAATGAGGGAGAACTGTCCGTTGAAGAACTCGCTCAAATGGTGCAACAAGTCGATGAAGTCATTAAGGAATATGACCAAAAGATAGAAACATCGCCCGATGCCACAGAACGAAAAGCATTAAGAAGCGAACGAAAATATCCAAAACAAGCGTACAAACAATTAATAGACTTCATTCTACGAAAACAAAAATACCAAAAAGACTTGGACATCTTGGGGGAACGGAACAGTTATTCCAAAACAGATCAAGATGCAACGTTCATGCGAATGAAAGACGACTATATGAAAAACGGTCAATTGAAAGCTGGATACAATGTACAAATCGCAACAGAAGGTCAATACGCACTAGCTTATAGCATCTTTCCAAATCCTACTGATACACGCACATTAATTCCGTTCTTGAATAAGATAGAAAAGGATTATTTTCCGTTGCCAAAGTATATTGTCGCAGATGCTGGTTATGGTAGTGAACAAAACTATGAAGACATCCTTTCGAATCGAAAATGTGAGGCACTCATTCCATATACCATGTATGAGAAAGAACAAAAGAAGAAATATAAACAAAATCCATTTCATCCAGACAATTGGATGTACGACGAAGAAAGTGATACCTACATTTGTCCAAATCAGCAGCGAGTAACCTTCCGTTATCGTTCTGTACGTACAGATAAGACCGGTTTCAAACGAGAATTGAAAATCTATGAATGTGAAAACTGTTCAGGATGTCCATTTCGTTCATCATGTACAAAAGCAAAGGAAGGCAATCACCGAAAGGTCATGGTGAATGAAAAATGGGAACAACAAAAAGAATATGTAAGAGCGAAGCTTTCAGAAGAAAAAGCTGGTTCTATTTTCCATCAACGTAAAATAGACGTAGAACCAGTTTTTGGATTCTTGAAGGCTAATTTGCGTTTCACTCGATTTTCCGTTCGAGGAAAATCGAAAGTGGAAAATGAAATGGGCATTGCCTTAATGGCCGTGAATTTACGAAAATACACGGCCAACAAAGATCAACTAACCAAAAATAATGGGGATAAATGGAAAAAGGAGAATTTGAGTTGGCTCAAATTCTCCTTTTTCCTATCTAGAAGCTAGTTTTGTCCCAGCCTCTTTTTTTCTGGGAGTGCCATTACGACATTATATATCTACACAGAGGTAGAAGGAAACGGGTCAGCTTCGACGTGCTTATTGGTTGTTCTTTTTTGGACAAGGAAGGTAAACTAACTATGAGATAAGTATTGGATCTAATCCAAAACAAAACGAGGTGTATGAAAAATGAATATTCAGATATCCAAAAAGGCGATTGAGTGGTTTGAGGATGAAATTGGCGTGAAAAAAGGAGAATTCGTACGATTCTTTGCCCGTTACGGCGGGTCCAGTCCGCTTCATCAAGGATTTTCACTGGGAGTTTCAAAAGAAGAACCCATCCAGATTGGAGCCAAAGCAGAATATAATGGGGTTATATATTATGTAGATGAAAAAGACCTCTGGTTTTTCGACGAATATGATCTTTATGTGGATTATAGCGAAAAATTGGATGAACCGATTTATCAATACACGCCTCAATCGTAAAAAATTATGGGGCGGCCCCAAAAGAATTTTTTTAGAGACCGCCTTGGAAGAATTAACGGAAAACGTTGAACCTAAAGGCGAAAATGTCGAATATGGTCTGTCAATCCTTCTGATTGAAGGATTTCTTTTTGTTTTTCTCCAAGAAGATCAAAATGGGAGTAACCGTCTCGTCGAATGTGAATCCATTCTTTTTTCAACCCGTATTTATTCCCCCATTTGGCTAACTTTTCAAGGTCATTACACCCTACTTTCGTCACACTGTGACAATCAGGAAAGCGGCTGTCCAACCAAAAATGTGTTAAAAAAGCAATTTCGCCATTTTCAATTCGATGTTTCCAATTTAACAGTTCTTCCCTTTTGATTCCAAAAGCCATAACCGTCCCTCCTTGCCTACGGATATTGCTTGGACAGGCATTTTAGATCGTTCTCATGCTTCGTGTCGTTCGGGAATGTTCATTTTACAGCGAAATCGAAAGAACCTAATCTTTACAGAAACAGCATTCCATCGTAAAAGGAGACGTTTCCCCTTTTTCCGTTTCCGCGGTGTACCCGTATGTAATCATTTCGATTCATTTTTTTCCGAAATAAGCATGAACACTCTTACTTCAAGCCATTGATATTGTATCACATTACTCAATCATTCGCTTTTAAACAGCATCTGATGGCATAAGAAAAGGGCGACTCAAGTGAGTCAGCCCTAAATTTGTTATTCTGTTTGCTGATTGGAAGCTTCGTCTTTTATTTCATTCCGGAATCCCTCGATGCTTTGACGACGGCGTTCATTTTTTTCTTTAATTTTTTCTAATTGTTCTTCGGAATCTGTATAGGCCATTGATTCCTCTGCTCTTTCCATGTTTTCAATCGTATGATGAATCATGTTTTGCAATTTTTCTACATTGTCACTGCGGTCGTCTGGATTTGGACGATGATTGGTCATGAAACATCCTCCTTGTCGTCATATATTGAGAGCTGGATTTACTCGCCTTTCGTCTGGATCACTTGTGCGTGGTGTCCTGATTTGTCTTGCATTTTTTTGCCTTTGTTGCCTCCTGCTGCACGAGGCTGGGTGCCTAAATGATCCGGCACAAAATATTTGCTTTTTTTATGTGGATTGCTCATAAAAAAATTCCCCCTTGACATAAAGTTTCTCCTGTTCCGGGGGATTATAACGCAAAAATTTATTCCACTTTTTCCATTCGTCTCATTTCCAGTCGTGCCTCAAGCCTCTCCTCGATCTTATCCAATGCTTGTTGATCATGAAGAAGCGCCTGACGATTCTCTCTTACTAATTCATGAAAGGATCTTTTTCTGATTTTTCTCATTGTTTTCCCTCCGTTGTTAGAGCTATTGATTTTTAGTATGGCCAAGTGGAAGAAAGAGTATAAACAAATTTGCGAAATTTTTTATTATTTTAGCCAATTGATCATTTGCTGAAGCTGTAAATTTCCAATATGTTTATGGATGATCACTCCATTTTCATCAATGACATAAGTGGTCGGAATAGCCGCTACTTTATATGTTTCATTCACCTTGCTGTCTTGATCTAAAAGAATAGGGTACGATATGCCATATTTCCGGGCAAACTGTGAAATATTTGATTCAGGATCCATATTGACTGCCAACAATTCCACTGATCCTTTATTTTGTTCATAAAATCTCTGCAAAACCGGAATTTCTTCTTTACAAGGTGGACACCACGTAGCCCAAAAGTTGATGATAATCTTTTGTCCTTTTCGCTCTTTTAAGCGTATCCGATCACCCTTTAAAGTCGGCAGCGTAAAATCCGGTGCGTTTTCACCTATTTTTAAACCAGGAAGACGATCCCCTTTCTTTTCACGATGATCTTGTCTGCCTGTCTTTTCCATTAGATTGGATTGATTATTTCCTTCTCTCTTTGCATTTTGCGGAAATGGATCGGCTTTCAATTGCTGGCTCGCAACCATCAGCAGAAGACAAGCAATCAATAGGACTCCCCATTTTATTTTGATCATGCTGACACATTCCTTTCGAATATGCTTTGTCCTATTATATGCCTGTCCATAAATGTTAGAAGACAAAGAAAAAGAGGCTGACAAAATTTTGTCAACCTCTTTTTAAGAAGGATTACGCATGTTTTAATTGTTCAAATTTGCGACGAAGAACCATTTGTAAAATTCCGCCGTGACGGTAATAGTCAAGTTCTACTTCTGAATCAAAACGAACCATCACTTCGAATTCTTTCTTATTGCCGTTTTCGTCCGTTGCCGTTACTTTAATAATGTCATGAGGTTTGACATTATCGTCGATATGAACATCGATCGTTTCTTTACCGGTTAAGCCAAGAACTTCCGCATTTTCACCTTGTTTGAATTGAAGAGGGAGAACACCCATCATCACAAGGTTAGAACGGTGAATACGTTCATAGCTTTCAGCGATAACGGTTTTAATTCCTAAAAGTTTCGTACCTTTTGCTGCCCAGTCACGGGAAGAACCCATTCCATAGTCTTTTCCGGCGAGAACGACTAGACCCGTTCCGTCTTGTTGATATTTCATGCATGCATCATAAATTGGCATTACTTCTCCTGTCGGCCAATAAGTCGTAAATCCGCCTTCCGTTCCAGGAGCGATTTGGTTGCGGATGCGGATATTGGCAAATGTTCCACGCATCATGACTTCATGGTTGCCACGTCTGGAGCCGTACGAGTTGAAATTGCGCGGTTCTACGCCTTTGGAGCGTAAATATTTTCCTGCCGGAGTATTCACGCCAATGGCTCCTGCAGGCGAAATATGGTCTGTTGTAACGGAGTCGCCGAATTTTCCGACTACACGCAAACCTGTAAGCTGTTTAATTTCTTCAGGATTTTCAGAAAGCCCTTCAAAGAATGGAGGGTTTTGAATGTAAGTCGAATTTGGATCCCAATTATAAAGTGGTTCATTGCTGGTTTTAATCGCATTCCATTTGGCGTTGTCATCGAAAACACGTTCATATTCTTTACGGAACAATTCTGGAGTTACCGTACGTTGAACGACTTCTTTAATTTCATCGGAAGAAGGCCAGATATCCTTAAAGAATACATCGTTTCCATCTTTGTCTTTTCCGATTGGGTCGTTTTGCAAGTCGATATCCACTGTTCCGGCAAGTGCGTAAGCCACAACTAATGGAGGCGAAGCAAGATAGTTTGCTTTTACAAGCGGATGAATACGACCTTCAAAGTTGCGGTTTCCGGACAATACAGATGTCACGAAGAGGTCAGAATCCGTAATTGCTTTTTCAATTTCCGGAAGAAGCGGTCCGGAGTTGCCGATACACGTTGTACATCCGTAACCAACAAGGTTAAATCCGATTTTTTCAAGATAGCTTAGCAAGCCGGAGTCGCGTAAATAACCAGTTACCACTTTAGATCCAGGAGCTAAAGAAGTTTTGACATATTTCGGTACATTCAGCCCTTTTTCAACGGCTTTTTTTGCCACCAATCCGGCACCGATCAATACATAAGGGTTAGATGTATTGGTACAGGAAGTGATAGCTGCAATCGCCACTGCTCCCGTTTTCATAGTCACTTCTTCGCCGTTTTCGAACTTCACCACGGCTTCTTTATCAAATTCTTTTTCCGTCAACCCGAAACCTTGAGTGCCTTGTGGTGCTGTAACGGCTTGACGGAAAGAAGATTGCATTTTTGAAAGCGGAATTAAGTCTTGTGGGCGTTTTGGACCCGACAAATTCGACTCAATTTCAGAAAGATTGATTTCTACTACGTCTGTGTAGATTGGATCTTCTTTAGGATTAAAGAACATATCATTTTCTTTTAAGTATTTTTCAACAATTTGGACATGTTCTTCTTCGCGTCCAGTCAAGCGAAGATAGCTTAACGATTCGTCATCTACCGGGAAGAATCCGCATGTTGCCCCATATTCAGGCGCCATATTGGCAATGGTAGCACGGTCGGCAAGCGGCAGCTTAGAAACACCCGGACCGAAGAATTCAACAAATTTTCCTACCACGCCTTTTTGACGAAGTACTTGAGTCACTTTTAACGCCAAGTCTGTCGCAGTCGAACCGTTTGGCAGTTCTCCTGTTAATTTGACACCAATGACTTCAGGAATTGGGAAATAAGAAGGTTGTCCAAGCATACCAGCTTCTGCTTCGATACCACCTACGCCCCATCCCAATACACCAAGTCCGTTGATCATGGTTGTATGGGAATCCGTACCTACTAGAGTATCTGGATAAGTTTCATATTCGTTCGGGCTTGTTTCTTTTACGTGAACCACACTTGCAAGATATTCAAGGTTTACTTGGTGGACAATCCCGGTTGCCGGCGGAACTGCACGATAGTTTTTAAAGGCCTTTTGTGCCCAGTTTAAGAATTGGTATCGTTCAGCATTTCGTTCAAATTCCAATTCCATGTTTTTTTCCAAAGCGTCAGAAGTTCCATATTTGTCGACTTGAACAGAATGGTCAACGACAAGATCCACCGGAATTTCCGGATTGATCATTTCTGGTTTTCCACCCATATCGCTCATCGCTTTACGCAATGAAGCCAGGTCTACAACCGCTGGTACACCTGTAAAATCTTGCAAAATAACGCGGGATGGTTTGAACGGAACTTCTCCGCCCTCTACGTCTTTTGAACCCCATTTCGCCAAATTTTCAATATGTTCTTTTTTAATGACTCTGCCATCATATTGGCGGAGAACAGATTCTAATAATACTTTGATCGAATATGGCAAGCGGCTGACATCTGCCACATTGGCATCCTTTAAAGCCGCTAGACGATAATAATGATATCGTTTACCATTCACTTCGAATGATGAACGAGCGTTAAAAACGTCGTTTGTCATCCCAATTCCCCCTCTTCTGTTATGTAAGACTATGCAGCGAAAAGTTTGAATGGAAATTCAAACTTTTCTTATATGTTCATCTTAATACAAGCGCTAACATAAGTAAATAACAAGAATGTTATTGTTTTTCATAAGTTTTCCTTATATCGACAAATTGTGTCGATATGAATGCCCATCATAGGCATCATTTTTTTCTCTTCATTTTTCAAATTTCTCTTGAAACTTTAACGGTCATTGCCCGTATTTTAATTAGTTAACCATAAACATCGGAGGCGATCAAAATGGAAATTCGAAAGCGTCCTGCATTAAAATTAAAAAAGAAGCCATTAGAAAACGTTCTAAACATCATTTCATTATTAGTGTACATCGGAAGTGTTATACACTTATTCATGCACTGGTCTTCCTTGCCGAATCGAGTTCCAATTCATTATAACTTGGTCGGAGAAATAGACAAATGGGGCAGCAAAGAGGCCATTTTTTTCCTCCCGATTACAGGCGCCGTTTTATGGATGGGGCTTACGATTCCCGAAAAATTCCCACATCTTTATAATTACTTGGTTGTTTTAACGGAAGAAAATATAAAAAGGCAATACAAAAATGCAAGTACTATGATCAACGTTGTAAAAAATGAAATACTCCTTTATATCGCTTATTGCAGTTGGAAAGATGTGAACATTGCCTATGGACGGGATGTCGTTTTAGAAACTTGGGATTTACCTATATTTCTTATCATCCTTTTCGGTTCGATCGGATTTTTTATCATAAGGTCATTCCGTTTACAATAATGGTCTAAGATTGGATGGTTTGATCTTTTTCTTTTCAAATATAATTATTTTTTTGAACCCGTCTTGGTTTTCTTCGCCACTGGATTATGATCGAAACATGGCTTAAAGGAAGCATCAAAAATGGAAATTGGATACGATCATCAATTCCCACAAGACATATATTAAAACGATGTTTATTCTGCAAATAAGAAACTTGCCATGGAAAAGATTACACGGTCATCTACTTTTCTCCTTATTCTCCAACTTATTTTGATAAAGTTATTGACCTTCGTTCTAATTCACCTTATAATTTTTATCAGTGTCCCGGTAGCTCAGCAGGATAGAGCGGCAGCCTCCTAAGCTGTAGGTCGCGAGTTCGAATCTCGCCCGGGACGTTTTTTCATGATTCATATTCACAATTGTATGAAAGGAATAGAGACAGGGAGGTTGTCAAAAATCGAGACAGCCTCCCTGTTTCGCTTAATGATTTGCAGTAGTCTAAAACGGTCCTATCTTGTTAAGCAACAATCATTCAATGGATGACATGATCTTTAATACGTGCTGCTAAGCGCTTTATCGGCCATAGCCGATTAACCAGCAGAATCCTTTGGTGTTATAGGTTTTAAGTTGGCGATCTTTACAATCCCCTGAACATGACCTTTTGCTATTTTTTCAATAAAGCTGGGATCTTTCAGCTTTGTCGCATCTTCAGTATTATCAATAAAGCCGTTTTCCGTTAAAAGCGCCGGCATTCGGCTTTCGCGAAGAACATGAAAGTCCCCCTGCTTTTTCCCTCGATCATAGAACCCTGTTGCTTTTATAATTTCTTGATGAATGGTATTTTGATACGAAGTGGTAGGTTGTCCGACGCCCGGATAGATAAAAGATTCGAATCCTGTTGCTCCTCCGGAATTAACGTGAACAGATAAATAAAAGTCTGCCCCCCAAGCGTTGGCTTTCTCTGTTCTGGCAGTCAATGTCGGATAAGAATCCCCTGAACGGCTCATGAGAATGGCAATTCCTTCATAATCGTTCTGCAGTCTGTCTCGAATCAGTTGACAAATTTTTAGTGTAATATTTTTTTCCATAAGGCCGTTTCCCGTTGCTCCAGAGTCTTTTCCCCCATGTCCTGGATCTAAAAAAAGTTTAAACATGCTTCATCCCCTCCTTTAGATATTCAACCTTTCCAGCTATCTCTCAAGGTTGTTTAGGATATATAACTCGTCAGTGAAGGACTTTAAAAAGCTGACCAATGCGTTCTGCTATATAAATACGGAATTTCTCAACGTAACGTTACGGTCATCATCAAAAAATGAATGCCGATAAAAAACAGAACATTCTGATATCAAACATTAAAATATTCCAATTATATCTTGCAGCAAGGGTCCACAAGCTAGTTATAAGGAGGTGCACCATATGACCAAAAGAAAAGCAAACCATGTCATTCCCGGAATGAATGCATCCAAATCACAAGGAGATGGAGCTGGATACAACGAAGGGTCCTCCAACGAACCACTGACGGAACAACAAAGACAAAACAATAAAAAAAGAAAGAAAAACCAATAAAATTTCACACTGACGACGATATCTTCTCAATCAAACCAAAAGGGATGGTCGAGACAAACAAACATCGCCTATGTTGGCGATGTTTGTTTATTCATATTCATTTACTTTTTCCACAATATCCGTTAAAACTGCATGGTATTTTTCCAATTGCCTTCTTTGAGTTTCCGTTGCGGTTTCTAAAGCATTTTCAACTTGCTGATAAGCTTTGTTTACCTCATTTTTTAAATGAGATAATTGGGAACCAAAATCAGCGGAATCGATTTCAAGTTCCAGAGATGCTTTTTCGACTTCAGAAACTCTCTGTTCTGCATCTTGAAACGCTCTCTGCTTACTTTTTTGATAAGGCATGATGGAGCAACTCCTTCATTGAAGAATCATTTTTATTCTGTGTCAAAAACAACTAATTATTCGGTGTTTGTTTTGAATAATCGCACACAATAAGGTATAGCAAGGAGGGATATAAAAATGAACAAAAACGATGGGAAAGATATGAGAAAAAACGCTCCAAAAGGGCACCACACTGGTCAGCCTGAACCATTAAGCGGTTCCCATAAAGTCAAAAACAGAAACCATACCCGTCAAAAACATAATCCCGGCCACGGAATGTAAGTAAACACGCCGGTGACCCCGGCGTGTTTTTAAAACTTATTGTTCATTCTATTTGAATGAGTACTTTTTTCGGGTATTTAGTTTACATAATAATTTTATCGATAACTTTTTATCCACATCCATCTTTTCAAGAAAGATTCCGGAAGGTCCGTTGGCTGTACATCGGAATTTTTTATGAGTTCTTTTTATAGTTCTTTTTATAAGAATCAGAATGTTTTCTTTTTCAAAAAAGCCTATTTTTTCTATTTTGCATTTTTTTCATACTATATAAAGAATTCGATTACCTGCTGTTCTTTTGACGTTGAAAATGCTATTGGGTGATCAGGTATATCGTGCAGAAGTAAACTAAGCGCTTATGTCAAAAGCATAGGGGGAGAGCTGTTCGCATAAGAACTCGCGATGGTAGGATACACGAAGGAATCATTCATCGCGTTCATCGTGAGAGAGTATTCATCCATCCTTTTTCTAGAGGTCGTTTTATTCGTTTCGGAGGTTATGGTTACGGTTGGGGATATGGCTATGGTGGAGGATGGGGTGGTTTCGGCGTTGGAATTGCATTAGGTGCAATCGTTGGACTCGCTCTTCTTCCTTTCTTTTTCTGGTAAACTAGATGAATTTAGGAAAATGGCATAGTTTTGCCTCATTCGTTTGGATCGCCATTTATTATTTTAGCTGTTGTGAATCTCGTCATTTAATCTCTAAGAATGAAGAATTAGCTCATCGATAAAAATCTCAAACCATCTTGCTAAAAGAATTTCTTTGCATCTATTTTTTTCTTTAGACGAATCACGGAACACGGTTCAATCATCCCCTTATATCTTATCCGTCTATCTTTCTAATCGTTCTACGTTGTTTGAAAAATAAATTCCTAAAAGATTCAATACTTCAGAAACAAGAGATACAGATGTAGAAGGAAAAGAGAAATCACAAACAATATTTCAATCGAGTAGGAGGGAGCGATTAACTCCCGTCCTCTCACACCACCGTACGTACGGTTCCGTATACGGCGGTTCAATTAAGATCATTGACGCAAGTCTTTATAACTTCCGTGAATAGCTGTTCTCTTTATGCCAGTGGTCACTCCACCCTCCAAGAGGTCTCCCACGGGATTCACCGCTTCCTCCCTCAAGTGAGGTACTACGTTTTCTGTGTTCATCATGACTCACTGAATACCAAGGGCTATTCTCTCTTAATTGTTCGGTCCTTCTTAGTTGTTCTAGACCAACTAATACTATGACCTCTGCTGACTTCTGACGGTTCAGCTACTTATCACTAAGTAGGTTATGAAGAGTACTTCACCTATCCGCCAGACCTCCCCGGGTAAGTACATGCACTTTCACACCATCTATCCGCCTCATTTACTCGATATGACCTTCGACAGAAAGAGCTTTGTTTTGTTATGCAAACTCACTCCATCATACCTAGCCTTATATGAGGTTCGTGTTCCTCGGACCGGTGTTTTGCCTCCAGCTTCCTTCAGATTCCGCGTCACCACGGACACCCTTGCTCTTGGCTAACCTCTACTTCTGTCTTCGGGGTTCGGGACTTACACCCTATAGTTCATGTACATGCCGGGCGCACATATAAGAAAGCTGCACCCTCAAATGGGCGCAGCTTTCTTATATCCAAGTTGATGACGTTGGACGTTACCGCTGAGAAGGACGAAATCCTGCAGCTTCCGCTTCTTCACGGGAACAGAACATTTTTTCCGGTTTCGTTTCATCATAATATTCATCGCCAGGCATATGGTATATTTTTTTACCGGAACTGGAGATGTTCCCTTTAATATTGCAGCTTCCTTTGGAATGGTCTTGTGTTAACGATTTCTCTGTACCTGTTAATGAATTTTGTTCCTTTCCATTCGAATTATATCCATGGTCCGTTACATAATTTTCAATAGACCAGATTCCTTTCTTCTCTCTTTGCGCGACTGCTTGTGCAGCTCTAAATTCATCGACATATTTTGTATTAGGCGGAAAGACTGCCACGCGGGCGAGGCCCTTTTCAATCAGCAGTTTATTGTAATTTTGATGATTTAACCACACGTAAGCCAGAAGCCTGCCGTACTTGTCCCTTTCTTGAACATCAAACTCCAGCGTAACGGTTTTACCGGTCAATTGTGATTTTGTAAAGGCGGAGGCTTCCGGGCCAAACGGTTGAACCCCTAGTCTAGGATGTTTCGTTTCCGGTGTATCAACTAAAATCATCCGTACCCGTTCTTCTTTTCCGTTTGCCATCCGAGCCACAAATGTATCACCGTCTACTACACGCACTACAACAGCACGTATCCCTTTTACATCAGATTTATTTGTTCCGGCATAGGCTTTTTTCGACTGCTGATCGGATGCTGCTTCATTAGAAGCAGATTCGTTTGTTGTTGTTGATGAATGCTTATTTTGCTGACCGCCGGTTGACGAACAGCCAGACAAAATAAGTACGCACATACTAAAGATAGCGAACCACTTTTTCATATTCTTCTCTCCCTAATCTATTGATGAAACTCTCTCTGTTGATGGCAAAATGAAAAGGGGAACGGCAAAACAGTATCATCTTACCAAATAAAAAAGTTATGTAAACTCAAAAGCTTGTAGATTCAGTCATTTTATATTTATTCGTGTAAAAAAGTACTTCTTCTACATATTGCTCACTATGGTTATAAGCGTAGACCGCTTTCTTCCAATGTCCATTAGCCGCCCCGTTTCGTGCTAAATAATTGGCTGCGCTAAATACTGCATCTTCAAGATCAAAAGGATCCGCCTTGCCGTCTCCGTTGGCATCCACACCATAGCCGCCGTATTTTTTTATGACAGCCGGGTTGGTTTTATCTTTTTCAGGAATTTTGCCTTTTCCTTTCCCTTCGCAGCCAGGATATTTCCACCCCACAAACGTGCATGGCATGAATTGCATTGGGCCTTCAGCACCTGCAGGAGAAACTAACGGACCTTTAGAAAACTTCGTTTCCACTCGATGGTGTGCAGCTAAAAGCTCCCAAGGCACCCCGTATTTTTGTGCCGCAGCTTTATATATCGGAATATATTCCTTCGGTATGCTCACATTTTCCTCAATCTTTCCATTTGTCCATTTATAAGTCACGAAACCGACCAAAATAATAAATGGAAAAAGAAACCAAATGAACGCTTTTTTCATCACTGTACTTGTCACCCAATTCAAAAGTGATATCCATGTCTATATTATGGATAAATTGGAATGGATGCAAGTGAGTTTTTTTAAAACATTAGAAAGTAATGGGCTGATAGTCTTTGTACAAGTTAAAGGTAAGGTGGAAATTTTGCCAATAAAAAGCAAAACTTTTCTCCAATCCTTTCCAAGAGTAAATTGATTTTTCTTGTTGTTTCCATGTATACTGCTCATGGGAAGAATTTCGCCTTCTTTTTGAGCACAAGGCATATAAACCTCTTTTCTCTTTCGGAAAACCAACGGTGATCTTATGAATAGAAATACAGCGCGTAATGAAAAGGATTGATAAGGATGGAAAAAGGGAACATATTTTCATTTATACACACAATGGAACTATTGAACAACCGATTATTAATTTATTGGAATCAAATGTTTCCAAAAAACATCAGCATTTCTCAAATCCTCGTTTTAGCGGAGCTGTGGGAAAAAGGGCCAAGAAAACAATCGGACCTTGCTACGCGGCTTGGATTTACACCAGGAGCCATGACCAATATCGCCAATAAATTAATCGAAGCCGGAGTAGCGGAACGAATTTCAGATGAAAAAGATAGGAGAATTGTTTATTTAGCGATCAACCAATCTGGAGAAGATTTACTTTTGGAAGCCATGAAAATGGGACAAAAAATGTATTTGCAACTTTTTCAACAGCTGACAAAAGAAGAGCATAAAGTATTAAACTCTGTCTATGGAAAATTACTGTCATTTTTGGAAAAACAAAAATAATCGGTTGTTCAAACGGAGCGGTTCCCGCGATCACCATTTTTGGTAGTTATGCAGGAACCGCTTTATCGTTTTCGAGAAAGTGCAAGATTAGGATTCCTGTCCTTTCCTAGCTGTTTAAGGCCATACGTCTCTTTTTCGGCTTCTTCTTTTCGCGCCAACAATTCTCGTTCTTCTTTCTTTAATTGGGAAATGCGCTGCTCTACTTCTGTCAATTTCTTTTCAGCCTCTGTCAGCTGTTTTTCACATTCATCCCTCTTTAAGGCAGAGTGTTCAATTTCTTGTGTTAGAACTGGATCATAGTCGGGATATTTCGAAATAGTCAACTCTGTCATTTCATCAAATATTTTATTTAACTTCTTCTCCCACTGTGCCTTTTCAGTTAAATAAAAACTTGATTGGAGAAAAGAAGCTACGGACTTGACCACTCCTTTTGCACCCGCTTTCTTTTGCTCCAGCTTCTTGTCGATGTTTTCCATTTTTTCTTTGATTCGATAGTATTCAACAGTCGTATCGCCAAAATAAGGACGATTTTCATCAGCAATTAGTTGGTTTTTTAGTTTTTCTTTTGCGATCGAAAGATAGGTTTCACTTTCTTTTTTCATCGTTAAGATGGTTGAACGCTCACTCTCCAAATCGTTCCGTTCTTTCTTATACTGTTCCTGCTCACTCCGATTTTTTTCCAATTGTAAAAGCAAAGAAATGTAATTTCTGTATCGTTTGCTCCAAACATCGGCTGTATTCTGAACATCAGCCAATTGAGAATATGGGGCTTCTAAACCATGCAACATTATTTCCAACAGGACAAAAGGAACCAATTCGTTTGAAAACAATAAATGCTGATAACGAAACGGAACAAGTTTAGGTCCAAAGAGAAGCGAATATAAAAAGTCCGGACTAAGCAAAAAGAATAGAAGCGGATCCGTTGTCAATTGGCTAAAAGCCGTGTTGGAAAATGATCGCAGCTCCCGAAATCTTTGCAAAAACTCCCCAAAATATGAATAGCCGGATACGGAAGTTAAAGCGTTGACCAACTGAACAATCCCTTCATTCTCTATCCATCGGCGTATCTGTTCTGAATCGAACTGATCGATCATCATGACAGACTTTAACTGCTGCCTTTCGTTTATGGGCAAAGAATTCAGTGTATCTGCAATCGTTTGATGCCATTCGGTTGAGTCTTCATTCAACCTCCTGTGAAAATCTTTTAACAGCTGACTAAATTGCCAACTCACGATCATCCCAAGCTGGCTTTCCAAGTGATGCTGTTTGGCAAACGCAGAAAAATCCCGGTTCTTCTTGGAAAGGAGTTGGAACGTCTCTTCAATCACTTGGTCGAATCCTTTTGTAATTTCAAAGACCGTGTGAAATCGTCCACCTTTAATCTTTAACACTTTTAATAACTGCAAAAAAATAGCAAGACGCAACTCATCCTCGCTTAGAGGAGCGCAATTCTTTGTTTCCGTTTCTATATATTTGAAAAAATGATCTTGATGATCTCTTGATAACCAATCTTTTGTTTTATTGGATACAATGTCCCAAATATTCGTTTTGCAAAAAAGAATATAAAGATAACGCAACTCATCGCCTTTTAAAGAGCTGAGCGAACGCGCCAGAAATGATCCGTCCATAGTCTCCCCCTCTTTACTGCGGCTGTTCTTTTTGTAGTTCTATTATAAACGATCTTCCTGATCATGAATAAGGAAATCTCTTTCTCCATTTTCCATCCGGCTTTGTTACTTGATAATAAATGATTCCACTGTAGCTTATTCTATACGTTTTAAGAGAAGCACGATAAGCTTCATTTCCTCATGCGATTGAAATGGAAAAATCCTTATGGCTTATTATATATGTTAGATACAGCCATAAGGATTTTACCCCTTTTTTTCCTACTGAACAATAGATATCTTGCATAAAAGATCTTTAGAATCAGTCGTGTTTACGAAATCTTACCTAAAATGCCTGATTTTTTCATCCTTTTCGTTTCAATTTCTACCTATTTATTTTCGATTTTACCGATTCGGATTCTTTGTCATCTCTTAACGGGTACGTATGTTGTCGGCCATCATGCTCGCACATTAGTTTCTAATTTGGCCGTTTCCATAAATCAAGTATTTCGTTGTCGTTAAAGCCTTTAGTCCCATTGGTCCCCTTGCGTGCAATTTTTGCGTGCTGATGCCAATTTCAGCACCAAACCCGAATTCAAATCCATCTGTAAATCGAGTGGAAGCATTGTGATAAAGAGCTGCTGCATCCACTTCATTGAAAAATTTCGCTACATTTTGATCGTCAGCTGTAATGATGGCTTCTGAATGTTTCGTTCCATATTGGTTAATGTGTTCAATGGCTTCCTCTACCGAAGAAACGATTTTGGCAGCTATAATTTTATCCAAATACTCGGTCGACCAATCTTCCTCAGTTGCAGGCTTCAGTCCGACGGCCAGTTGTTGGGCTTTTTGATCTCCTCGTACTTCGACTTCATGATCTTGAAGACGTTTGGCAAGTTCCGCAAAATACTTTGCAGCCCAGTTTTCATGGACGAGAACCTTCTCCGCCGCATTGCAGACGGAAGGTCGTTGAGTTTTGGCGTTAATGACGATATCAATGGCCATTTCTTTATCAGCTGATTCATCAATGTAAATGTGGCAATTTCCGACACCTGTTTCTAGCACTGGAACAGAAGCTTGTTCCACGACGGATTGGATCAAATTTTTTCCGCCGCGAGGAATCAACACATCTAAATATTCCGTGAGTGTAAATAATTGCTGAGCGGTTTCTCTTGAAGTATCTTCCAACAATTGAACAGCATCCGCAGGAATTTCCGTTCCTTCAAGGGCTCGTCTAATGCAATCACTAATCGCTATGTTGGAATGTTGAGCGGATGAACTGCCTCGCAGTATCACCGCATTTCCTGTCTTTAAGCATAGTGTGGCCGCATCCACGGTCACATTTGGACGTGCCTCATAAATCATCCCCACCACACCAAGTGGAACTCTCACTGTTTTGATTTGCAGTCCATTGGGCCGTTCCCAACTATCCAAAATTTCCCCTACAGGATCTTTTAAATCAATGAGTTGACGGATGCCGTCCGCCATATCTTGAATCCTTTTCTCATTGAGAGTCAAGCGATCAATCAATGCCTCTGTCATACCTTTGGCATGAGCGCTCTCAACGTCTTTTTTATTTTCCTCAAGAATAAAGGATATTTCTTCTATTAGTTGTTTCGAAATAGCAGCTAACGCTTCATTTTTTTGTTTTGTTGTTTTACTGGCTAGCTCAGCAGAAGCTTGCTTGGCCTTTTTCGCTTTTTCCAGCAACTCCGTCATCGTTTCGTACTCCTCCTTACCCTTTTTTACCAAATTTTTCAACGTGATCGGTTCGAATGAGCTAGAGACACCCAGTTATCACGGTGAATGACCTCACAATGATCGCGGTTATACTTTTGTTTGATTTCGTCGCTATGTTTTCCTTTTATTTCTTGCAATTCTGAGGAATCATAATTCACTTGTCCTTTTCCAAGCACTTCACCGCGAGGATTCACCACTTCAATCACATCGCCCGCGCGAAAGCTTCCGTTCACTGCCGTCACTCCGGCAGGCAATAGACTTTTCCCTTGATCCAAAAGAGCTTCAGCCGCTCCTTGATCAATTTCGACTTGCCCTTTTACGAAAGAATGAATGGCAATCCATTGCTTATTTGCTGTCATTCCTTTTCGTGGAGTATAGCCGATATACGTCCCGTCTCCCTTGCCTTCTAATATATCCACTAGTTTGTTTTCTCCTGTTCCTGTACCGATAAATAAACTGACTCCGAGAGAAAGAGCTGTTTTCGCCGCATCGATTTTCGACTTCATTCCCCCGGTACCGAACTTGGATCCGGAGGTATCGGCTAAATCAAGAATCTCATCGGTAATGGCTGGCAAGTAGTAATATTTTTTGGCTGTTGGATCTTCGCGCGGATTTTTATCATATAATCCGTTAATGTCCGTCAAGATAATGAGAAAATCAGCATGTATCAAACCGCTGACTAGAGCAGACAACATATCATTGTCCCCAAAAGTCAACTCTTCAATGGAAACCGAATCATTTTCATTGATAATCGGCAAAACCGAGCGGTCGAGTAGTTCCGTCAATGTTTCATAAGCATTGCTGTACTGCTGTTTTCTGGAAAAATCACTTCTCGTTAACAGCATCTGGGCGGCCACCATGTGATATTTTTTGAATTCCTCTGTATAAGCCTGCATAAGCAGTCCTTGCCCGACAGCCGCCGCTGCTTGTTTTCCTTTTATTGAAACCGGCCGGGTGGGATAGTTCAACGCAGTAAAACCGGCTGCAACCGCACCGGACGAAATCAGCACCACTTCATGGCCTTGTTGTTTTAATTTTGCTAATGCCCTAACATGGTCCGCCAGTTTTTCCCGGCAAATACCGCCCATAGCGTTCGTTAATGAACTGCTTCCGATTTTCACCACAATCCGTTTTTTTCGCACGAGTTCTCCCTCCAATCCGCAAAAATCAAAAAGCCATTCTGTCCTTTAAAAGGACGGAATGGCTCGATTCCGCGGTACCACCTTTATTGGCAGGATCAAAATGATCAATGCCCGCTTTGAAACCTGTAACGAAGGTTAACGCTTGGTTTTATAACAAGAGCTCCCGGGTAGGTTCAACAGCCTCTAAGACGAGGAATCTTCCAGCCTGCGGATTCCACTCTCTATCGCCTGAGCATCTGTTTACTAGTCCCTTTCATCGCCGTTGACATTTGTTTTTTTAAAATTATGCACCACATTTAAACGGGCTGTCAAGAAGATCTTTTCTAATCATAATGAGGGCGCTAAAACCGATGATGACCAATGCAACTGTAAATCCTTAAAAAGTGAGGCAATCTTAGCAATTCTCCGTCTTTAATTCGGTTTTAACCAAGTTCACTACTTTATACGGATATGGCGATCCGCATCCGGACTCACTCATTGCCATAAACTTGTCTTTTTCGTAAAACCGTTCATTCTCAGAACGGTAGATTAAAGCAAGTCATCTACAGAAACATATTTATAATTTAAATCGCGCGCTACGGACGCATAAGTCACTTGCCCTTTAAATGTATTCACTCCAGCCTTTAAAGCGGGATTGTCCAAAATTGCTTGTTTAAAACCTTTATTGGCCAATTGCAATGCGTAAGGGATCGTAACGTTCGTTAAAGCGATTGTCGAAGTTCGAGGAACAGCACCCGGCATATTGGCAACAGCGTAATGAACAACTCCAAATTTTTCATAAGTTGGGTTGTCATGTGTCGTGACTCGATCCACTGTTTCAAAAATTCCACCTTGATCGACGGCGACATCGACCACTACCGCTCCGTTGGACATTTCCTTGACCATTTCTTCTGTGACAAGTTTTGGTGCTTTGGCTCCCGGAATAAGTACCGCTCCTATCACTAAATCAGATTCTTTTACAGATTCCGCAATATTATAAGAATTCGACATTAACGTTTGAATATTGCCGCCAAACATCACTTCCAATTCCCGTAAACGATCCGGATTCAAATCAATCACGGTTACATCCGCACCGAGACCTATCGCAATTTTTGCAGCATTCGATCCTACCATCCCCCCGCCAATAATCGTGACTTTGCTTTTCTTGACTCCCGGAACTCCCCCAAGCAGCACTCCTTTTCCACCATATTGTTTTTCAAGAAACTGTGCTCCGATCTGCGCTGCCATTCGTCCTGCCACTTCGCTCATAGGAGAAAGAAGCGGCAAAGTCTTATTGACAGAGACCGTTTCATACGCAATTCCCGTTACGCCGCTTTTCACCAGTTCTTTTGTCAGTTTTGGTTCCGCAGCTAAATGAAGATATGTAAAAAGAAGCAAATCTTTTCGAAAATACTGATATTCACTTTCGACAGGTTCTTTGACTTTGAGAATGAGTTCGGAATTTTCCCAAACTTCGGATGCGTTTTTCACGATATTTGCCCCTACATTTTTATATTCTTCATCAGTAAAGCCGCTTCCAAAACCGGCGTTTGTTTCAACCAACACTTTGTGGCCGGCTTTTACCAATTGAAGAACACCCGCAGGAGTAATCGCCACTCGATTTTCATTGTTTTTGACTTCTTTTGGTACGCCTATGATCATCATTACATCTCCCATCCATTATTTTGTCATAATTCACGCTGTAGATGTGAACGATTGAAATGAAGGAAAAATGAACCTGAAAATACTTTTTCTGTAATTCAATAGTATCAATTGTATAAAAAAGGTGCAAGCAAAGAAAAAAGCAGGCATTTCTGATAGGTACTTACTCAGAATCAGCCTGCGATACAAGATGGGAATATTTATTCTCTATGTGTGGCATCCATTTACATGGGGATCTTCAAACGAAATGAACAAACAATGGGATAGATTTGAAAAGACAGGAAAATATCGCAGAACATGGGAAAAGGGATCTAGCAAACTGAATTTAATACTTTCTGGTGGAGCAGTTTGGACAAACATAAATATCTTCCGCATCCAAAACATCGCCGCGTTTCGTTTGTTCCAAGATTACAATTTGCTGACGAAGGTCTGCCCGTAAACCTTCCCAACCACAATCGCACTTAATGACGTTAAAAGATCCAAACTTATAAACACCATACTTCAATAAAACCACCCCTTTTAAATTTTTTGAAAAATTACTACAATTGTATTTTACTATATTTTCAGTAAATTGCCCATAACAAAATTGTGAATTCTCACCATTTACCTATAAAAAAACAGAAATTGCTGCCCATTTCCCCATTAAAAGCGCCTTTTTCCACATTCATTTTTTGACCCCGCGAATACGATGATGAAAAGGCAAGTTGACGATCGCGATTCGTTCAAACGATAGTCTGCTTGTTTGAAAGCCGATCTGCCTTTTTCCTACATTTTATTTAACGTCTTTATATCCTTTATAATTTCATCAAAAGGAACGTCTTGATTTCCGCTATAACTTTTTACCACAGTCCCTTTCTTATCCACAAGATAAAAGCTGGTCCCATGCATGATTTGATCACTATTCGGCTGAGGAACAGCAATGGTTTTAAACGACTTTTCCGCTAATTTTTGAATTTCTTTTTGGCTATAACCTGTCAAAAGCTGCCAATGAGATTCATCCGCATCAAACTTATGAATATATTCTTTTAATTTTTGAGGAGTGTCTTTTGTAGGATCCACACTGAAAGAGACAATCAAATAATCTTGAACACCTGCTTTTTTTAATTTTTTTTGCAGCTGCGTCAAATTATAGGTCATAGGAGGACAGACCGTTTTGCAGTTCGTAAAAATAAAATCTGCTATCCATACTTTTCCTTTTAAATCTTTTAAATTTACTTTTTGATTATTTTGGTTCACATAAGAAAAATTTTGTACTTTATCATTCATGTTCCCTTTAAAATCATTATTGCTGCAGCCGGTCATAGTAAAGAAAAGAATGAAAAAAATAACGGCAAACTGTTTTTTGGTGTACAAGTTGTATCCTCCTCTTTTAACATCATTTCGATATTTTATCCAAAAAATTCTGGTAATGAAGCGCTTATTTTTCAATCTGTTTTTAGGCAAACATCTGCAGAAGCAATTTTCAATATCATGGATCTTTTCAATGCTGCTGGTTCTCTAAAACGATGATGCCTTTATGTGGAATGAATGAACCGGAAGGATCATTTTTTCGTGTTGTGTGGAGATAAAGTTCCGCGAAGCAGATCTTTCCATTGGATTTAAGTTATGTTTCTTATTTAATGTAACAGATGGGGGATCTAAAGGAATCCCCATCAGCTAATTTCTAGTTGTTTTTCTTTCTTTGTTTCCATTAAGATGCTTAAACTTATGAGGGTAATGATGATGGTAGCTCCCATGTCGGACATGATGGCAATCCACAGTGTCAGCCAGCCGGGAATCGTAAGCAGCAGTGCCAACAATTTTAAGCCGAGCGCCAATCCAATATTCAATTGAATGGTTCGGTTGACTCTTTTGGAAATTGCAATCGCAGACGGCAACTTTCCGAGATGATCTTGCATTAAGACGACATCTGCCGTTTCAATGGCACTATCAGAACCTTTTCCCATCGCAATACCGAGATCCGCAGCTGCCAGAGCAGGAGCATCATTGATTCCGTCTCCAATCATAGCTGTTTTTTCATGTTTAGATAGTTCTTGGATCACGGCTAGTTTCTCGTCCGGCAAAAGCCCGGCGTAAACTTCTTGAATTCCAGTTTGTTTTGCGACTTTTTCTGCAGTTCCTTTATGGTCCCCTGTTAACATCACAACCTGTTTGATGCCGGCTTGGTGCAGTTTGGAAACAAGAGTGTGACTTTCAGGACGAATTTGGTCGGTAACACCCATCATCCCAAATACTTTGGATTCATCAGAGACCATGACGATGGTATAACCATGTTTTTTCAAATCCTCAAGATCTTTTTGGATAGATTCTGATAGCTGAAGGTGACCGACGCTTTTTTCATTGCCGACAAAATAAGATTTTCCGGTTATGACCGCTTTCACGCCTTTTCCAGGCAGCGTAACGACTTGTTCAGGCTGTGCCTTTTGAGTTGTTTGTTTGCACGCCGCTTCGTAAACAGCTTTAGCTAAAGGGTGTCCAGATAATGATTCTACGGATGCCGCAATGAAGTAAAATTGGTCATCATATACTATTGTTTTTTCGACAACCGGTTTTCCTGCTGTCAATGTCCCCGTTTTATCCAATGCAATCGTTTTGATTTTACCTAGTTGTTCTAGAAACACGCCGCCTTTCATTAAAATTCCGTTTCGAGCATTTCTCGTAATCCCTGAGATTAATGCGATTGGAGAAGCCAACAAAAGAGCACATGGGCATCCTACAATTAAGACGGCTAATCCTTGATATAGCGAGAATTTCCATTCCCAATTCAAAAAGAGAGGAGGAAAAAGGATCACGAACAAAGAAATGAGCAAAATCAGCGGAGTATAATATTGAGCAAAACGATCCATAAATGTTTCAATCGGCGTTTTCTTAGACTGAGCCTCTTCTACTAAACGGAGGATTTTCGCTATAGAGGAATCGTTATATAACTTAGTCACTTTTACTTTTAATACGCCCTCGTTGTTGATGCTTCCTCCAAATACTGGGTCGTTTGTTGATTTTTCAATTGGCAGAGACTCTCCTGTAACAGCAGCTTCATTCACCGAGCTTTTTCCTTCAATGACCACTCCATCGGAAGGAATCTTTTCTCCCGATTTCACCAAAACGATATCTCCAATCTTCAGTTGATCGATCGGGATCACCCGTTCTTCTCCGTTCACCAACAATACGGCTTCTTTTGGAGCGGCACGCAGCAGCGATTCCATGGAGCGGCGTGCCTTTTCCATTCCCAGCCCTTCCAAATATTCATTTAATCCAAATAAAATAGCGACAAATGCAGCTTCTTTCCACTGACCAATACAAAAGGCACCGATCAAGGCAATGGTCATGAAAGTATTCATGTTAAATTTGAAATGGAATAAATTTTTCATCCCTTTTATAAACGTCTCATGTCCACTAACGGCAGCTGCGGCTAAATAAAACAGTACAGGCATGTAGCTGGGAGATTTGTTTTCTGCTAACAACGCCAAAACATACAGGACAGTTGAAATAAAAAGGAGAAGCTTCCAATTAGAATCGATGTCCTGATGATCATGTTCTTTTTCTTTATCATTTTGAACGATGGAAGCCCCATCTGAGGCCAAAATTTTTTCCACTTTGGATATATCGATTTGGTCCGATATCTGTAGTTTTCCAGTATGATATAAAATTTTTGCATCTTCCCCATGGGGGAGTTTTTGAATTTCTTCTTCCAATTCTTGTGCACAGTTGGCGCAAGAAAGGCCCTTTATTCGGTACTCCGCCATTATGCGGCACCCCCATCTATTCGTTCCAAATTTTTCTTTTATTTTAGCATACCATGATATGCTCATATAGAATGATATGCTTCTATCTTAGAATCATTTTTTAAACTTTCTCCTGATCAAAATGGGCTGAATACACCCAAATCAAAATGTAAAACAGCAACTCAAACTCGGTTATTTTGAATGGATGAACGGTGTTGATCCATTCATTCTAAACAGGAATGATCGTTCTATCAATGGAGCCTTACTGAAAAGAACTTCAATTCAACAGTAAGGCTCTTTTTGGAGATTTTAATAGAAAATATGAAACTTTGTATGACTTCCGTTTTGTGTTGAAATCACTTCTAATCTTGCATCGATTCGTTCTTTTAATTCAGGCACATGGGAAATAATTCCGACCAGACGTCCACTGTCTTGAATATCCATCAAAGCTTCGATCGCTTGATCTAAAGATTCAGGATCCAGTGTTCCAAATCCTTCGTCAATAAACATCGTTTCAAGAGAAATTCCGCCGGCATAGCTTTGAACAACATCCGCCATGCCTAATGCAAGTGATAAAGACGCTTTAAAACTTTCACCGCCTGATAGCGTCTTTACATGGCGCGTCTGCCCTGTATATTGATCGTAAATCAATAATTCCAATCCACTTTGGACATTGCCTTTTGATCGATCTCTTTTCCGCAGCATCCGGTACCTTCCACCCGTCATTTTTGCCAGTCTTTCATTGGCTGACAGCAAAATATCATCAAGAAATGCAGCTAATACATACCGTTCAAATGTGAGCCTGTGCGGATTTTGTCCCTTTGTTATTTCATAAAGATGGCCAAATGTTTTGTATTGTTCTTCCAGTTGCTCCAGTTCTTTGTTAATGTCCGTCACGTTTTGATAAATCATCTCATTATTTTGGATCGTTAAAAGAGTGGAAGTTCTTTTTTCATCCAGTTGGGCTAGTTCTTCCATTATTTCGTTTAATTTTTGATTGAAACGATTCAAATCGGGAATTTGGATACCTGCTAACACTCGTTCAAGTTCATCCATACGAGAAGAGACATAGCGATATCGTTCCCAAAATTCCTGGATGGTATTTTCCAGCATTTTGATTTCCTCTTCTGTTCGTTTGGCCTTTTCGTAATGCCGATAATCGGGAAATCCTTTTTCTTTCAGCATCTGTTTAAATGTATTTCTTTCCAAGTCCAACTGTTTCGTTTTTTCTAATAATGTATTGGTAACTTCCTCCACACGGGATTGTAATTTTACCATACTCATGTTCAGTTCTTGATATCGTTTTTGAGCCTCGTCATAAGACTTTTGCAAAGATTCCTGATACTGGATCCGCTCTTGCAAAGCTTTTTGAAACGCCGACTTTGAACGCAAATTCTCTGGTATTTGTGTGTTCATTCGTTCAATATTGGCTCGTTTCATCATCATTTGCTTTTCGATTTCATCTACAGTTTCCAAGCATTTTTCCAGAGCATTTTCCACTTGTTGTTTTTCGACTGTCAATTGCTCTGCTTCGGTTTTCAGCTCTTGTTCTTTTAGTAGAGCTTTTTTATCCTGCTGCTGCCGAAGTTTCAACTCTTGTAAACTAGATTGCTGCGAACGGATATCGGATGATAAAGACTCCTCCGAGAAATTCGGAAAAAGGTTTTCTAGTTCCTTTTGAATTTCTTCTTTTGAGTTTTCGATCGTTTTCATTTCGAGTTGTAGTTGAAAGAATCTTCTTTCCGCTTCTTGTTTGCGCTGTTCTACCTCAGCAGCCTTTTCTTTCGCGGAGTTCAGATCTTCTTCGGAAGGTAATTCCTGTTTATATTGCGCCGGAGCAGGGTGGTGAACAGATCCGCAAACAGGGCAAGGCTCATGTTCTTGCAGGTTTTGAGCCAATATTCCCGCTTGTCCATCAAACCACTCTTTTTCTAAATGCCGAACGGTCGCTTTTGCATCAAGAAGCGCTCTTTCGGTTGCCTGAAGCTGCTCATTAGCCACCGTTAATGCTGAAAGGATACGCTCTTTTCGATGTTGTTCATCTTGATACTTTAACAGCCGATTGACAATCCTTTCTGTTTTTTCGATCAAACGTTCACGCTGTAATAGGGCTAATTTCGTTTGTTCGAGTTCACTCAGCAAAGTATTTTTTTGTTCTAACCTTTCTTCGATTTTTTCCAATTGATCTGAATAGGTTTGTTTCTCTTGTTGCAGCTCTTTCCATTGGGCCTCCATCTTATCGAGAGCAATCGTTTCTTCTTCATACGATTGGATATCGTTTTCAAGGGCTTTTAAACGACTCACTGCTTCTACCGCTCTTTTTCTCTCTTCTTCTTTCGCTTGTTCTTCTTCCCAATTCTTTTGAGCTGCTGCCAGCTGAGGCTCTATTTCCGCTAGTTGGTTCTGAAATATTTGTTTTCGCTTTTCTAATTCTTGAATTTCAGCATGCAAGCGTCGACACTGATTTTCTTGTTGATCCAATTTGGCCGCTTTTTTCGCTCTTTCGACTTCCAATTGCTGTTTTTCCACTTCTTCGATTTGACGTTCAAGCTTTGTTTTTTCTTCTTCCAACTGGCGCTTTAAAGTAAATTGATCAAGGATCGCTTTTCCTTGCGTGATTTGTTCTTTCAGCTGATCACATTGCACTTGCTTGTCCGAAATTTCACTTTTAATCGACTCATATTGGCTTCTCCACTCTTTTAACTCCGATGAAAGTAGGTCTAATATGCGTTGTGGATCCACTATTTCCTGATGAAGTGCTTCAAGAAGTTCGCTGTTTTGAGTGCGAATGCTTTTTAACAGCCGTTCTTGTTCCTGTTTTCTCTGCTGAACGATTGATTTTAGCTGGTCCGCTTCTTCTTTTAATTTTTCTTCAATTTTTTTATACATTTCTGTATGAAACAATTTCTGCAAAATCGCTTCTTTCTCTTTGCTGTCCGAAACAAGCAGCTTGCGAAATTCTCCTTGGGGAATCATCAAAATTTGTCGAAACTGATGGGCATCCAGCTGGATTAATTCTTTGATCTTCTCCTCCGTTTCCCGAACATTGGAAGCAATGATTTGTTTCTCCCCTTGATCTGTTATACGGTAAAGCTCTGCCTTAGCATTTACCGTCGTCATACCGTCTCCTCTTGCTTTCTTCTTTTCTTGCTGAGGCGATCGGACTATGTAATAAGTTTGTCCACGCAGCGAAAACAATAAAGAAACTTCCGTCAAAGTCTCTGGATCGGCAAAATGGCTGCGAAGATCGGTTCCGCTCCGATCTTCTCCGCTCGCCTTTCCATAAATAGCAAAACAAATGCCGTCAAAAATCGTTGTTTTCCCTGCTCCTGTTTTCCCGGTTATCACAAACATGGTTCTGTTTCCCAATTTCGTGAAATCAATCACTTCTTTTCCCGCGTACGGTCCAAACGCTTGTAAAGTGAGCCGAAGAGGCCTCATGGTCACAGCACCTCCTTTTTGACGCTTTCTATAATGGTTTTCATTATGGATCTTTTCTCATCTGTAAACGGTCTAGTAGTCATCTGTTCATAAAAGCGCTGAAACAACTCTAATTCTGATACTTCTTTTTCTTTCATAATAAAATATTGTTCTTTCCTTCTTTCGTCCAAAAAATCTACTTTTCTCTCTAAATGGAGAACATTAGGATATACTTTTCGCAATTTCCCAATTGGGTCAATTAATGCTCCTTCATCCAACAGGGTAATTTTTAAGTAATCATCCGTTTTTTGCTGTTGATAAAAAGCAGGATCAAGCAGTTCATCAAGATATCCTTCCAATTCTCTTAAATCGAGTTTTGGAGTCAGTTTTTCTTCTCTGATCTCAAACTGTCCGTTGTCATCCAATTCGATGATCGTTACACTTTTCTTTTGATTCGCTTCTGAAAACGAATATTTCAACAATGATCCAGAATAGCGAATGGTTTGATGAGAAAGAGCGTTTGGACTGTGCAAATGTCCAAGAGCGGTATAATGGAACGGAGAAAATACATCTGCAGAAATACAACCAGAGCCGCCGACAGCTAACGTCCTTTCTGAGTCCGTCGTTTTCCCTCCAAGAACGAAAGCATGACCTATTAAAATATTGATCTCATTCGGATTTAATTGTTTTTCAATTTCTCCGATGATCGCTTTCATGGCGTCTTCATGCGTATGTATCGAATCATCACCCAATAATTCCCTCACGATTCCAGGTTCGCTGTAAGGAATTAAATAAAAATTAACCCCTTCTATCCGAACAGGCGTAAAATCCGTTGTGAGTTTTCCCTTTAAATAAAACTGACTGCGCCGGAACCAAGATGAACCAAATGAAAGACGTTCAGCGCTGTCATGATTACCGGAAATAGCGAGTACCGGCACTTTTAATTCAACATTGAGTTGGTATAACACTTCGTTTAACAGTTCGACCGCCTCTGTCGGCGGAACGGATCGGTCATATAAATCGCCAGCGATCAATACGGCATCCGGCTGTTCTCTTTCTACTAATTGAACAAATTGCCTTAACACTTCTCTCTGCTGTTCTGTCATATAAATTCCGTGAACAAGCTTTCCTAAGTGCCAATCGGCAGTATGAATCAATTTCATGATATCGATCACCTTTTCCTCGTTATAACTCCAAAGAAATAAAAACGTCCGCTCTTAATTGTGTTTGATAGCGGGTAAAAATGTTTCTTTCTCACAGTCGTTTTTGCCTCTAATATTCATACGAGTTTCATTGATTTCATTATAACAAAATTTCTTTCCGCCATTCTCTCAGAAGGAGTGAACGAACTCTCTTAATGGAGGAGAAAAGTTGTAGTTTTTCCATTCTTTGTCTATAATGATATCAATCAATGTTCGAATGACGGAGGTAGTCTATGCTTGTCGGCTGGTTTTCTTATTTTATTTTGCTGTGGGGAATCTTTTTGATTATAACCATTTCCATCGGCGGTTTTTTCATGTTTCGCAAATTTTTGAAACGGCTTCCGAAAGCGGACGGTAAATCCGACATGGACTGGGAAGAATATTATGTAGAGAAGACACGCCATTTATGGGATGACACCCATAAAGCCATTTTGGAAGAGCTTGTCAGTCCGGTTCCTGAACTGTTTCGTGATGTCGCCCGTCATAAAATTGCCGGCAAAATCGGAGAACTTGCTTTAAATGAACAAGCCGAACGGATGAACATGGACTTAATTATTCGGGGTTATATCATGGCCACTCCAAAAAGAGATCACAAATTTTTAAGAAAAAAGCTGACGGCAATGAATGTGGATTTATCAAAGTACGAACATTTCTTTTGAACATAGAGGAAAGGCTGGCTCTATCAGGATTGAATAGAGCCAGCCTCTTTTTTGTATAAACTTTAACAGAAAAATTCATCGAACAAAATTCTCTTTTTACAGGCTATTCGTTTGAATGGGGCCATCGTTTAATTGATTCAGCATCTTTTTATACTGAATGTACATCGCAATTCTCCAAGGAACAATCATCGAAAATGCCAGCAAGAAGAACATTCCGCTCAGCTGACCTACATGAATAGTAGTACTTAAAATGGCTTTTACGATCAATCGCACAATTAAAAGCGTCACTAAAATATAAACGAAAGCTTTTGATCGTTTTAAATAAATTTCATTATCACGAATTTCAAATCTCGACGTTTTAATTAAAATAATGGAACAAAGCATTCCAAGCATAATGGATTCCAGCATTTCCATTGGTGTTATCCGAAATTGCGGAAACAAATACATCAAACTGCCAGTGCTCATAAAAATCGGCGGCAAAATGATTTTCTTAACGGATGTTGGCTTTTTAGCTGCTTTTAATCGAATCATGATGACGGAAACACCCATCACTACAGCAAAGATAGATGAAGCGATTAACCACATCTGAATCACCTTTTTTCAAATTTTTAAAACGTTTTTTTCGTACAAACTATATGAACAATGATCGGTTTTGATTCACACGCTCCATTTCTTTCAGTTTGTCGATAAGAAATTTTTTTATGAATGGAGATTTGCACGAACTATTATATAACATTTTGATGATGAAAACAAAAAATTACCTTATTTTTCAATTCATTCTTTTTTAATACCTCTTTTCAAGAACGATGAATCGTTTTCGAAATGATATTTATTAAAACGGCACCATTTTGGGGCTAAAATCCTTGAAACGTACCAAATAGCTGATTAAACACCATGATGATTTTCGTCAACCAGTCAAAAAACAAGAGCACTCCCATCAAAATCATCAAATATCCACCCACTTTGACGATCCATCCACTATGTGTCCGCATCCATTTCAATCTGCCGATAAAGAATGACAAAATAAAAAACGGAATAGCGAAACCAAGCGTATAGGCAGACATATAAAGGAATCCAGATTCCGGATTGGAGGCTGCTAAAGCGATGACAGACATTAAAATGGGGCCCGTACATGGCGTCCAGCCGGCGGCAAAAGCCATCCCTATCAAGATGGAGCCTAAGTAGCCAGAAGGACGGTTTTTAAATTGAAAGCGCCGCTCCTTCATGAAAAATTCGGGTTTCAATAGGCCGGCTACGATCAAACCCAAAAAAATAATGCATAAAGCGCCAATTTGTCGGATGAGATCTTGATAGTTGCGAAAAAAGGATCCAACAAAGGAAGTGGCAAATCCAAGTGAAATAAAAATAGCAGAAAATCCGACTAAAAAAAAGAAAGTATGGAGCAAACTTCTCTTTTGCAACATCGCGTTTTCTGTTTTTAACTCATTGACACTCATTCCTGTTATATAGGATAAAAAAGCAGGATATAAAGGCAGACAGCAGGGAGAAATAAAACTTAAAAACCCCGCTCCAAAAGCCAGCAGCCCATTTACATCGGTCAATCGTTCCACTCCCTTTCTTTCGTTCTTCCATTTTAGCAGAGACGCAGACGAAATTTCCGCCTGAAAATTTGAACATTTTGTGGCAAGCTGATCGAGTTTCAAGAAACTATTAAGAAAACTTTTCGCATCCTAACATCCATTTTTTTCTTTCTTCCGGATTATATCATCAGCAAAATGTTTGCTTAAACAAAAAGAAATTATTCACAATCACACTGATTCATTAGCGGGATGATAGATTTTTTCACTAGTTCAATAAAGGCACGTACTGTCGGGGATAGATTGCCGCTTTTCCAAGCAAGAGCGGTCGTAGTATATGGATGATTCCGAATGTTATGATAAATGACTTTATTTTTAAAAATGCTTTGTATGGAAGCTGGTACAAGAGCAACGCCCATTCCCGATGAAACAAGCGATAGAACCGTAGATAATTCTTTTGTTTCTTGCACTACCTTTGGACTAAATCCTGCCTGATAACATAATTTTATCAATGTATCATAATGTCTCTGATTTGCCTTTCTTCCCGTCACTATGAATGGATCATTGGATAAATCGTTAAGATTGATCGAAGATGTTTCGCGTGCTAGTGGATGATCCTTTGGTAAAGCGATCACCATAGGCTCTTGTCGAATGACTTCAAAAAGTACGTTGTCATTTTCAATAGGATGACATAGTATGCCCACATCAATACGTCCTTCGTGTAAAGCTTTCACTTGTTCTTCTGTCGTTAACTGTTGTAAATCAATATGAATATTAGGGTATTTTTTTCGATAATGCTGAATAATGGCTGGAAGAATATCATAGGATGCGGATGAGATGAAACCGATTGCTATTTCTCCGATCTCACCACGGTTCACCATTCTGACTGTTTCAATTGCGTCCTCTAAATTCTTCAAAATCAGATAAACTTTTTCTAAAAACACCTGCCCTTCTTTTGTTAACTCTACCTTCCTTTTCGTTCTATGGAAAAGCGGCACTCCTATTTCTTCTTCTAATTGGCGAATTTGAGAACTTAGCGGGGGCTGTGCCATATTTAAACGAGCAGCAGCTTTTCCAAAATGTAATTCTTCAGCTACTGTTACGAAATATTTTAAATGTCGTAGTTCCAACACTTTCCTCTCCTTATTAATACTTATTATGTATTAATGTATCTTTAAATATATATTAGACGTATAAAAATGATTCTTGTAAAGTGAAATTACGAAGGTTCCATTCAAAAAGAATGATTCAATGAAAATGGAGGTTAGTATGCGACAAATTCTTCTCCTCACAATAGGTATGTTCACTCTTGGATTTGACGCCTATGTAATAGCTGGTTTGTTGCCGGATATCGGGAAAACGCTTAGAATAAGCGCATCACAAACGGGACAAGCGGTAAGTGTCTTCACACTTTGTTATGCATTAGCTGCACCCATTTTTGCAACATTGTTGTCCGGAAAATCAATACGCAGAATCTTAGTATGGGCACTAGCAGTTTTCTCATTAGGAAATGGGGCTAGTGCAATAGCTTCGAGTTTCTCCATGCTGCTTATAGCTCGTGCAGTTGCAGGAATTGGAGCTGGTCTTTATTCCCCTTTGGCCGCAACTGCTGCTGCTTCCCTCGTTTCCAAAAAGAAACGCGGTCGAGCTCTGGGTATGATGCTAGGCGGCATGAGCACAGGAACCGTTGTAGGAGTTCCGCTTGGATTGATCATTGCTGAACATCTCGATTGGCATGCAACTCTTTGGTTTATTACTATTTTAGGTCTTGTTGCCATGTTTGGAATCATGATATGGTTTCCAAGTTTTCCAGCTTCGTCTCCACCATCACTTCGTCAACGTGTTGCCATGATAGCAAATGGACGGATTGCGGCAATTATTAGTATCACTTTTTTGACCAGCACTGCCAGCTTAGGTCTCTACACGTATACTGCATCCATATTGCAAAATGTGGCAGACATTCAATTCATCACACCCTATCTTTGGGCATGGGGGATCGGTGGCGTTGTTGGGAGCTTTTCCATTGGTGCTCTAATCGATCGAACAGGACGGCCAGACATACTTATGACCGGTATTCTAGCCACTATGGCTTTCGCCATGTTCAGTCTGCCATTTGGTCTGAAACTTCCTTCACTTTCTTACCTTCCTTTCATTCTTTGGGGAGCGATGGGGTGGGCTTCACAAACGCCACAGCAACATGCATTACTTCAATTGCATCCGAATCATGGTGCCGCTTCTGTTGCATTAAATAGTTCCGCCAATTATTTAGGTAGCGCTGTAGGTTCCGCTCTTTTTGGATTTGCAATGCTATCAGGATTGACACCTTCTCAACTTCCGTTTGCTGCCGGTTGTCTTGTGTTAGTCACTTTACTAGGGCAATGGGGAATTATATCAAGTAATAAAAAATATAGGAAATATGCGAAAAGAAAGAATAACCACCTGGATTTGTAACAAATATGGATTAATAAAAAAGAATCTCTGTTTGCACTTTTCAGGAAACGGAAAAAATATTCTTATAGCAAGATGTCGTAAAATCAAAGTATAGAAGGAAGCTTTTCAAATCAAACGAATAGCCACCGGATGTTCCTGGGTGGCTTACTTTGAATGTTTTCAACTATTCATTTCCGATTGTGTTCCACAAAAATGATGCTTGTTTGAACATTCTGCCGCTCGAACGTCTTAGGCAATCGGTGTACCATTTTTAACAGGCTCATCCGGTTTTAAGAGTACCACATCCCCTTCTTCCGGAATACCACCAAGCACCAAAACCTCCGATTTAAAACCTGCAATTCGTCTGGCGGGAAAGTTTACTACTGCGACTACTTGACGTCCAATAAGCTGTTCCGGTTCATATCTCTTTGTAATTTGGGCTGATGAACGTTTAATACCCAATTCACCAAAATCAATTTCTAATTTTATAGCGGGTTTTCGTGCCTCTGGAAAAGATTCTGCCTCAATGATCGTACCAATACGAATATCTAACTTCAAAAAATCCTCTATTGTCGCCATGATAAGACCTCCCATTTTTTATAAAAAAGAGTGATTAGAGACTTTACTTAAATAGGAACGATCAAAACCCAAAGGTCGAAGGAAAAACGAGGGAGTTAAGTCGAAATAATCTGATAACAAAAAGAGTAGCATAGCTGTCTCGCCCTGTCTAGGAAAACACGTAAAATCTGCGGTAAAGACCCGAACGAATCTAAACACCATTCACATTTGAAAGAATCATGATTTATCCGGAAATGCGACCGATTGCAGCTTGCTAGACAGTTTACAATCTATGGGTTTGCTTATACCAAATAAATAAAAAAGACTACTCCTTTCTTTGGTCACGTTTCCATAGAAAAGAATAGTCTTTACTTAAACAGGAAAAATTAACCAATTGATGCTCTTAAATTTTGAAATTCACTTGAACGTGAACTCAATAATACAGAAATCCTTTAGATGTTCAAAGCATTTATTGTTTAAACTGTTTGTTCATCGCGTTCATCATTTGATTAATTTTCTTTTGAGATGGTTTCATCCCCATTTGCATCATCATCATTCGAAGCATTTGTTCATTGATAGGTGGGTTTTTCTTTAAATAATCCATCATGTATTTGCGTGCAATAAAAAATCCTAGCGCAACTCCGGCGAGCAACGCCAGAACTCCAACTAGCACATACCACATAGTACTTCCTCCTTCATGTTGTCTAATAAGAGTGTACTAAAGGATACCCGATTATACAATATTTTCTTTCACTTTTTCTTTTTTAAACATATTTTCTTTCTTTTAATGGCTTCACCCATCCAAAGCGCCCATTATTAAAATCTAAAGCAAGCAACCGACCATTAAAATTTTTCAAAGATTCAAAAAATAACATTTCTGAATCATAGCTGCCGGAGGCCTTTAAAAGCATTTTGGTCGATTGAATTTCAAGTGTACTCCCATTCTTTTCTGTAGATTCTATCCGATACGTGTTGCCTTCGACGGTAAATCCTTTTTGCCGTGAAAGATTTTGGCGAATCAACCGATACAATTGCATGACGGGAAGTTCTTCCGTAATATATTGAACTTGCAAATCTAATATTCCCTTATATTCTCCATTTGAATGCATCCAATCATAAAACAAGTGGTAAAATACTTTTTCCCGTCCATAAAAATAAAAGGCAAATTCATCTTTTATCCAATAAATATGATAGAAGCGCAAACCCATCCCCCCGTTTGTCCAATTTTGATCCGTTTTAGTTGGTTATGGCTCATTATAACAAAATGGAGCGGCATGTCCTGTAGAATTCTCGTAAAAGGATTTTCTTTTTTTGTCGCTTCCTGTTTATTTCCAAAACGGCTCACGAAAACCAACGTTGTTTTATCTACGAAACAGTCACACCAGCTTTTTACAAAAACAGCATAAAAAAGCTGCCAGCTTAATGCCAGCAGCTTAAACAAGCTTATTTATTTAATAACTGTTTTACGCGATTTACCACATTTTCTGCCGTAAAACCGTACTCTTTCATTACAATTTCTCCTGGGGCTGATGCTCCAAAACGGTCAATTGCCAAAATTTCTCCTTCGTCTCCAACATATCGTTCCCAGCCGAAAGAGGAAGCCATTTCGATCGCAAGCCGTTTTTTAACGGCTGACGGAATGACTGATTCTTTGTATTCATCTGATTGTTTTTCAAAACGATCCCAAGAAGGCAAGCTGACAACGGAAACGTCAATTCCATCTTCCAAAAGCTGTTTTTGGGCTTCAACTGCTAGATGGACTTCAGAACCGGACGCTAACAAGAGGGCATCTGGAGTTTCTTTATTAGAAGGAGAAACGACATATCCTCCCTTTTCTACTCCTTCTTGAGCTGTTTCTGCGGTTCCTTTTAACGTCGGTAAATTTTGACGCGATAATACTAATGCAGTTGGTTTATCTTTTGAAGTAAGCGCCATTCTCCACGCAGCTGCGGTTTCATTAGCATCTGCAGGACGGATAACCGATAAATTAGGCATTGCCCGTAAAGACGCCAGCTGTTCAACCGGTTCATGCGTTGGGCCATCTTCACCAACAGCGATGCTGTCATGGGTAAGCACATAAGTAACAGGCAGTCCCATTAGAGCGGCCAAACGAATAGCCGGACGCAAATAATCGGAGAATACGAAGAATGTACCACCAAATACTTTTACTCCACCATGTAGGGCCATTCCATTCATAGCGGCACCCATTGCAAATTCGCGAACACCGAACCAAATGTTACGGCCATCATAAGAATTTGGTCCAAAATCTTTTTCTTCTTTAATGGTCGTTTTGTTAGAACCAGCTAAATCAGCAGATCCGCCGATAAAAGTTGGAACGCGTTTTGCGATCGCATTCAGCACTTCTCCAGAAGATGATCTGCTAGCGATGCTTTTTCCTTCTTCATAAACCGGTATTTCTGCATCCCAATCTTCAGGCAGGTCTCCGTTAATAGCTTGTTCCAATTGTTTTCCTAATTCTGGGTAATCCTTTTTATATTGTGCAAAAAGGTTCAGCCATTCTTTTTCTTTTTCGCTTCCTTTTTCAACCGTTAATTGATGGAAACGTTCATAAACTTCATCCGGAACATAGAAGTCTTCTTCAAAAGTCCATTTGTATGCTTCTTTCGTTTTCTTTAATTCATCTGCTCCAAGAGGTGAGCCATGAACAGACGATGTACCTGCTTTATTAGGAGATCCATAACCGATTACTGTTTTGACTTCGATGATTGTTGGACGCGTTTCATCGTTTCGGGCTTCTTTAATGGCTTTGGCAATTTCTTCTAAATTATTGCCGTCTTCTACACGAAGATATTGCCATCCATATGCTTTAAAGCGTTGTTCTACACTTTCTGAAAACGCTTTGTTCAATTCACCGTCCAACGAAATGTCATTGGAGTCATACAGCACGATTAAACGACCAAGTTTTAGATGACCAGCTAAAGAAGCAGCTTCTGCAGAAACCCCTTCCATTAAGTCACCGTCACCGCAAATTGCGTATGTATAATGGTCGACAATTGGATAGTTTTCTTTATTATAAACTGATGCTAAATGACGCTCAGCCATTGCCATTCCGACTGCCATGGCGATTCCTTGTCCGAGTGGTCCGGTTGTAGCTTCAACACCTGGAGTATGGCCATATTCCGGATGTCCAGGAGTTTTGCTTCCCCATTGACGGAAGTTTTTAATATCATCCATTGTCACTCCGTAACCGGAAAGATGAAGCAAACTATAAAGAAGCATCGATCCATGTCCGGCGGAAAGAACAAATCGGTCTCGATTAAACCAATCTGGGTTCTTCGGATTATGATTCATAAAACGGGTCCAGAGGGCATAGGCCATCGGAGCTGTTCCCATTGGCATACCTGGATGTCCGGATTTTGCTTTTTCAATTGCATCAATCGACAATGTTCGAATTGTCGTAATTGCAAGCTGGTCTGTATGGTCAAACATGACTAGCACCCTTTCCAATTCATTTTCTTACATATTTTATATTATATGTCTGTGAGCAATTATACAACAAAATGATATGGTTTGTGAAAAATTACTCAGATTTTCAAACTACCTGATTGAATTTCCCAATTTGAATACTTAAAAGTTGCCATTCGATTGAAACGAAAAAAGCTTCCCATCAACATGATGTTAAGGGAAGCAATAATTGGTTGTCAATGAAGCTTTTTCCTCATTTGGATATTTCTTAATTTCTTTGGTGTGACTTCTTGACCAGTTGAATCGAAAACCCGGACCTTTTCAATGGTTTCTTTCATAGAAGAACGAAATGCAGTTAAATATTCAGCGCGCAAACGAGATTGCTCTTTCGCTTCTTCTTGAGTTAATCCAACTGTTTTAGATTTTTTTGCCAGTTCATTGATTCTAGCAATCTTATCACTTGAAAGCATACCGTTGCTCCTTTTCATTTGATATCCCTATTTTAATGGAAATCATACTAGAAATAGAACAAAAAAACAAGAATTCAGTCTTGTTCATTCAACTGTTTCGATTCATTCTTCTGTCTGTCCATATATTCTTGGTAGCGGCGATGGACGGTTGCTTTGGAGACATCGTAGCCGAATCCTCTTAATGTAGCTGCAATTTCCGCAAATGTAAGATCGTTGTTGCGCAATCGAATGATTTCTTCTATTGGGAGTGTTTTGCGTTCTCTGCCTAAAGGATTTCCGGATCCTTTTAAATTCTTTTCAGGCCGATATCCCTTTTCAACTGCTCTTATCATTCCTCTTTTGATTTTTAGATTATGTATTTTTCGCTGATATTCTTCCACCATGCTTACGATTTTAAGAACCATCGAATCCGACTCTGAAAGCTGCAGTTCTCCTTTGTCAGATATGCTAAAAACTTTAGCCCCTTCTTTATAAATGCAATGCAAAAGAGCAATTTTGGCATTGCCTCTTCCAATTCTAGTTTCATCTTGAATCAATACTGCGCCAGCTTTTTTGTCTTTTAACATATCTAACATCTCCAGCACGCCGGGACGATCCAAATCATAACCGCTTGCTTGGTCACGAATAACAGCTGCCAGTTCAAATCCAAACTCTGAAGCGAGCCGTCGAAGTTCCTCTTCTTGCCTTTCCAATGATGTTTCCTGAGTTTCTTTTGTCGTGCTCACTCGGCAATAGATGATGGCCTTCGTGTTTCATCACTCCTCTTTATAAGCAACTTGATGTTTTTTATTCACGGCTGTAACCGGAATAATAATTTTATCACCTGGCTTAATGACAGGGCTGGCAAGATGATTCTTCTGTTCCACCCATTTGACAAATTCATTATAATCCATGTTGTGATGGTCCCCATATTTCATGGCGATCGACCATAACGAATCTCCTTCATGCACTACGATTTTCTGATAATTTGGCTCCTTTGTCATTTGACCGATGATAAATAAACCGGACAGAACGGAAACAATTACTAAAATGATGGCGAAACGGTAGTTTTTCCACACCCATTTTATCATAAAAATTACCTCCGAACGAATGTTTGTTCTTTTACGAAAGATTGTAATACGAACATTTGTTTGAGTCAACTCTTTTTTCGAACTTATGTTTGTATTCCAACTCTTGGCATGCTATAATACCTTTAACAGAAAGAGATACGGGGGGCTGCCTTAAAATGACTAAGTTATCAAAGAGGCAACAAGAAATCCTTGATTTTATTAAGAACGAAGTGAAAACGAAAGGATATCCACCATCTGTGCGTGAAATTGGCGAAGCAGTAGGGCTAGCTTCCAGTTCGACTGTCCATGGCCATTTGGCGCGTCTTGAGAAAAAAGGGTTGATTAGAAGAGACCCTACAAAGCCTAGAGCGATTGAAATACTCGACGCCGAAGATGATATCATTCCGCGCCAAAATGTGATCAATGTACCAATTGTTGGGAAAGTAACAGCCGGGATTCCCATTACGGCCATTGAAAATATTGAAGAATATTTTCCTCTTCCAGAGAGGCTGGCACCCAGCGATGAACAGATATTTATGCTGGAAGTAATGGGTGACAGCATGATTGAAGCTGGAATCCTTGATGGAGACTACGTCATCGTCCGCCAACAGCAATCCGCACTAAATGGGGAAATTGTTGTCGCTATGACAGACGAAAATGAAGCCACTGTCAAAAGATTTTTTAAAGAAAAAGATTACATAAGGCTTCAGCCTGAAAACTCATCAATGGAACCAATCATTTTGCGTGATGTGAAAATTCTTGGAAAAGTGATTGGAATTTACAGAGAAATTCATTAATGGATGTATACCATAAACGGAAAAAGCTTGTCTTACTTTCTTATATATGTACAGTTGCAATACGTTATGACGCATTACGGAAAAAAGCGCTCATCGCCTGAAGATGAACGCTTTTTTCTTTCTACATTTAATAAATAAAGCTGGTCCCCAATTTTTGGGGCCAGCTTCTTCTTTATTTCCGAACTCCGTTATTCTTGGTTCATCGTAAACGTTTATTCAATGCCTGGAAACCATCCTGGTGTCGAGATGATTGCTTGCCAAAGTGGATCAGGAATCACCAAGCGTTTCTGATCATTTTTGTTTAACTTTGTGGCAATCTCGCTTTCTCTGCCTTGTTTTACTTTCTCTACCCAATCTGGTTCTATAATCAGGCTTCTACCCAAAGCAATCAGCGGTATGCCTGTTTGCAGAGCCTTTAACGCATCATCAGCTGTGTAGATTGAACCTACACCGATGACGGGCACCCGATCTCCTGCTTGTTCTTTGATCAGTTCTATTCTCGGCCGCTTGTCCTCAACCCCGCGTCTCGGTGTCGACCAGAAATCTGTAAGCGAAACGTGAAGATAATCCAAATGTTTATCAGCCAACGCATCCACTAATTTCAAGGTGTCTGCCATCGTGATTCCAGGTGTTTCAGGTTCTTCTGGCGAAAAGCGATATCCAACTATGAAAGGATCTTTTGCATACGTTTGGACGATTCTTTTTACTTCATCCACAACTGCAAGCGGAAACGCAAGGCGTTTTTCTAAGCTTCCTCCCCAGCGGTCCTCGCGACGATTGGAATGCGGTGAGAAAAATTGTTGAATAAGGTAGCCATTGGCTCCGTGTATTTCCACACCATCAAATCCAGACTCAATTGCCCGTCGAGTCGTTTCTCCAAAATCTCGGATAATTGATTCGATTTCAGCATCCGACAACTCTCTAGGTACGGGCTGTCCAGCAGGCGCCGCACCTCGTTCTGCCGGGACAGCGCTCGCACTTACAACGTCCCCATTCGGAACGAGCTCCGGAGGACATAAGCGACCGCCATGGAAAATTTGCAAAACGGCTTTTGCTCCAGTTTCTTTAATTGCCGTCGCCAATCTTCGCAAGCTTGGAATCATGTCGTTGCTATTTCCGGCGAATTGGCCAGGAAATCCTTTCCCATTCGCTGTCACGTATGTACAAGCCGTTATAACCATACCCACACCTTTTGAACGGCGAACATAATATTCCACTTCCTGATCCGAAACAGTTCCATCCGGATTCGAAGAGAAATTGGTCATGGGCGCCATTACAATTCGATTATCCAACTTTATTCCGTTCGAAAAAGTAAAGGGTTCGAATAATGGTGTATATTTAGAATTCATCTATACTGTTCCTCCAATCATCTACTAAACTAAGATTGTAAAATGATTGAAAGGAAACAACTCAACTACCGCTAGCTGTTTCCTTTATCATAAATTCCAATCATTATGATTTTTTTATCATGAGCAATTGAACTAAATTGGTTGAAATTCAGCACCTGCTTGGATAGCTTCACACAAGACGATCTCAATTCAAGGTCGATAAAATCTGATTATTGGCATTTCTACATGATCATTCAATTGTAGTCTTTCATATCACCATATTATTTCTTATATGAGCGTCCTTCATTCAGTCGTTCCATACCCGAATTGTTCTTCTATTGTCAGCCTCTTGAATCAGTTCTCTTCAGTCCGTTTCTATCCTTTGGACAAACGGAATTTATCATATCCGATTTTTGATTGTCGCTTTTTAATGTTGACAGTTTCGCAGACAATTCCATGAACCATTCTTCATCTTTTGTCAAAAGAGCCAAATCGATTAAATAGAGAATTTCCTCTTCGCTCATCGTATCGGAGAGAGCTAATTTTTCAACGTTTTTTTCCAACATTCCGATCGTTTTTCCGACCAATTTTTCATTGTCGGACTTTACAACGGTTACTTTGACCACCCCCCTCAAAGGATCCGTCATATCTATATAACCTTGTAGCAATTCTCCATTACGGGTCTTCCCTTTTACCCAATCTCCTATTTCCAATCTGAAATTGCTGGCCATTCAGATCCCCTCCTCTTTTTTGTTCAAGAAATGCCTTTTATTTTCATCGTTCTAGGCGAAAAATCTGTAACAATAAAATTTACAGTATGATGAAAAAAGAAAAAATTAAATCAATATCACGGATATTGTTTAATTTTTGTCAAGTTTAGAATCATTCGCTATCTTGTCTGAACAAGTCTGTTTTCTTCTTAGGGGCTCATTCATAGTATACCATAACCAATGCTTATTTCTTTAAAACAACTCCATTTTCATAAGCAACTTCTCTGTAAAATCATTTTCACAAAAACCATCACTTGCTTGTAGGTGTTCAACCAACAGTCCTATTACCGTCAAAGTAACGACAGAGATTGTCGCCTGAAACCTACTAAATCGATCCTCATTAAGAAGATTACTGCAATTCTAATGGATACAGTGATGGATGTCAAACAATTGAACTTCGTAAAACTTTTAGAATCTGATGATCTAATGAACCTCCCGCCACTTATAGAAATGGGGGTTTCTTCTCTGCCAAACATAGAAACTTCCACGAAACACCTTTCGGCGTTTCTCTTCTTCGAAAGATGGGAATCTTCCACGTTCTAAAAGAAGCTACACCTTGCGGTGGGTGGGGTCGCACCATCTACTACTCCCCGTTTATGCGGGTCGTAGATACGTTGGAATCTTCTCCTGTCCCCAAGGTTCAAAGGAACCGTGTAACGCTTGGCTCAAGATATTCTTTGCTCCATGAATATCCCGATGAGAAGTGTATCCACAATGGCAATGATACATTCGGGTGCGCACTTTCTTTTTTCGTTGGCAAACAGGACATGTTTGACTGCTGTACGCTTCATTCACAAACGTTACCTTGATACCTTTGCTTTGGCATTTGTATTCCAGATATTGCTTTACTTTGCCAAAGCTCCAGTTGGAGAGTTTCTGATTGACGTTTTTCCGTCTTTTCTTTTTCGTGTGTCTCTGTACCCCTTCGGGATTGCCGACATACACATCCGAAACGCTTTGTTGGATGCACCAATCTACAAACGCTTTGGTGGTTTTGTGAAAGGCATCTCGCAACTGTCGTTCACTTTTCGAAAGGATATACCGCTTCGCCCGTTGGTATTTCTTCCACCTCCGAGAGCCTTTTTTGCATTGGCTCTGAAGTTTTTGCAATTCTCGAAGTTTCTTGTTGCGAAGACGGTGGATACTGCGAAGTTTCCGATCTGACAGAAGAACACTTTCCCCATTGTCGCAAAACGAAGCGATGGTATGAATTTCGCCCATATCGACTCCTGCGGAGTGTTGAGGCGTATAAGGAAGAGTTTCTTGCACATCGTCATACGATACCGAAAGGTATAAACCATGGTCATAACACAATTCGATTTCTTTAATGGTTCCTTTCGGCAAGTTTTTGGCATAGACCACCAGCGGTGGAATGCGTTTACCGCCATGTGTACCTAACGACAAAGTTATTTTCCCATTATCAGAAATGGTGAAGGCTTTGTCTACCCACTTCGTATTGAAGTATTTCTTTTGTTTATAGGGATACTTAGCGGTTTTGATACCTTTCTGGATAGTGCTGTCTCTGGCAAAAAGATATTTGTGAGCCACAGCTTGGATACTTTGACTATGCAGATGGTATTTCCCTTTTAAGCGTTTTTGCAACTGAGATTTGCCAATCCATTTTTGATGAGTAAGGTAGTAATTTCGGGCTTCGGTGAGACAATCATTCCAAATTTGAGCGGAAATGCGATTACATTCCATCAGTTGTTGGATGGTGCCGTTCGAAGCGGAAAAATACACCCTCTGTCCTCGATACATGGTGAGATTCACCTTTTTTTATGTTTTTGTTATTATAGTAGGATAGAAGAGAAAATAAAATAGCGATTCATCCCCCACCTAAAGAGGAAGGGGACTTCTCGCTATTCTTGTTAAAAATGGTATCCTTTGAGCCGAGAACTGACGAATCCATCCATTTGGCGTTTTTCATCCATTTTCTGTGCAAAAAAGAATCAGAACTTCCACATTATATGTTAGCTTTTTGCGGTTTAAAAAGAACAGTTATGGATCTAATCAAAAAAGAAAAATGTTCCTATTGAATCTTATTCTTTATGGAAGGTTCTTGATTGTATATGGACCCATCATTGTTTCAATAATAAGATTATCCATGAATGAAAAGGAGATTTAATATATGAATATTCAGAGGGCTAAAGAAATTGCTGCATCCCCCGTTATGGCAAATGTGACATACGAAGGAACGCCTGTCTATATCCAACAGGTAGATGAACAAAACGAAAAGGCCAGAATCTATCCCCTCGATCAACCGGAACATGAACAAACAGTGCCTTTATCCGAATTAACAGAACATGAAAACCATTAGGTTGATAAAGCTATTTAAAACGCTTAGTTTCTATTTAAATTCCTGTTTTTAAAATTATCCCCCTCCTATAATGGAGGGGGATATAAGATGAACAGTAAAGGAATTACCGGTAAATTTCGCCGCCGGTTTTTCTAAATTCATCTGCTTTTTCTTTCAACCCTTTATCAATCACAGTTTTCAACTCAAGGTTTTGTCCTTGCGCCATTTCACGTATGTCATGAGAAATTCTCATGCTGCAGAATTTCGGACCGCACATAGAACAAAAATGGGCTGTTTTCGCGCCTTCCGCTGGCAAAGTTTCATCATGGTATTCCATGGCTCTTTCCGGATCGAGAGAAAGATGAAATTGATCCCGCCAACGAAATTCAAACCGCGCTTTCGAAAGAGCATCGTCCCGTTCTTGAGCCCCTGGATGTCCTTTTGCTAAATCCGCTGCATGCGCGGCGATCTTGTAAGCGATGACGCCTTCTCTTACATCGTCTTTATTTGGCAAACCTAAATGCTCCTTTGGTGTTACGTAACAGAGCATGGCTGTTCCGTACCAACCAATCATGGCTGCGCCGATCGCTGATGTAATATGATCATAGCCCGGTGCTATATCCGTCGTTAAAGGTCCTAATGTATAGAATGGCGCTTCATGGCAAATTTCCATTTGTTTATCCACATTTTCTTTGATTTTGTGCATAGGGATATGCCCCGGTCCTTCAATCATCACTTGAACATCATGCTTCCAAGCGATTTTTGTAAGTTCTCCTAATGTTTCCAGTTCCGCAAACTGTGCTTCATCATTAGCATCGGCAATGGATCCCGGACGAAGCCCGTCTCCCAACGAAAACGAAACATCATACGATTTCATGATCTCACAAATTTCTTCAAAATGAGTATATAAGAAGTTTTCTTCATGATGAGCAAGGCACCATTGAGCCATGATGGAGCCGCCTCGAGACACAATACCTGTTACACGCTTTGTTGTTAACGGTATGTAGCGCAGCAGAACGCCGGCATGAATTGTAAAATAATCCACTCCTTGTTCCGCCTGTTCAATTAACGTATCGCGGAACACCTCCCAGCTTAAATCTTCCGCGACCCCATTTACTTTTTCCAAAGCTTGATAAATCGGCACCGTCCCGACAGGAACCGGACAGTTTCGAATAATCCATTCACGAGTGGAGTGAATATTTTTCCCGGTGGAAAGATCCATCAATGTATCCGCTCCCCAACGAGTAGCCCAAGTCATTTTTTCCACTTCTTCATCAATGGAAGACGTAACAGCTGAATTCCCAATATTCGCATTAATTTTCACATGAAAATTTCTTCCGATGATCATGGGTTCGCTTTCTGGATGATTAATGTTAGCCGGTATAATGGCACGCCCCTTGGCCACTTCTTCTCGTACAAACTCAGGGCTGACATTTTCTCTTATAGCGATAAACTCCATTTCCGGAGTAATGATCCCATTGCGGGCATAATGCAATTGAGTCACATTTTTTCCTTTTTTGGCACGTAAAGGTTTTCGTTTTAATCCCGGAAAAACAAATTGTTCGGCTCTCGGGTCCTTTTTTTGATAACCGTTATCTTCCGGTTTCACTTGACGGCCTTCATATTCTTCCACATCATTACGTTCCAAAACCCATTTCCGACGTAATGGCGGCAATCCTTTGCGAATATCAATCGACACATTTGGATCTGTATAGGGCCCGCTGGTGTCGTAAACACGCACTGGGCGATTTTCTTCTTTGCCAAACGATCCGCTCGTTGGGCTTAATGCAATTTCGCGCATAGGCACTCGAATATCGGGCCTAGACCCTTCCACATAGACTTTTTTGCTTCCCGGAAAGCCGGACATAATAGAAATCGCATCGTTGCTTGAATGGTTGACCATTAGACAATTCGCTCCTTTTTAATAGTTTAAAAAGGACAAAATCTAGAGTCCACCCACAGCATGAAAAACCCGGGCCTTTATGACAGACCCGGGAAATGTTAGTATGAAGCAACCGCAAAAATAGGTTTTCATCTTAAAATACTAACTTCCCCACGCTGGTATGAACCAGATCAGGTCCTGAGGGTTAAGAAACTTCATTGTGTTTCTTTCTCAGCCCAACTCATTGGACACCCCTAGTTTGAATTCCATATTCACTTTCAAAAAGAATATATACGAAACTACAAAATTTGCAAAGAATAATTTGAAATTTTTTTCGTTTCATTCGAGATTGAAAATACAACAAGATTTAGACTTTTATCCTACTCCATTTCGCGTTAAAAAATAGGCCTTTTAGACTGGATCATTCTTAAATGGATCCCATTTTGGTAAGAAAATGTAAAGATTTGATTATATATAGTAATATTTTCCTTTGATTGTTATAATTTTCATGACAAAAAAATGTCAGTACCATATAAGTAAAATTGCGAAATTCTCTCAAAACCACACTCAAAATATTTTGAGCGTCCAAGAAGATGCCGATCATTTATCAGACATGTCTGTTCAATTAACAAGTTTGGTTTTTAAATTTAAAGTGAACTAAAATTTCCTAACAAAAAAAGGTATGGAAAGAGCCCTTCTTTATGTTTGAAGGGCTCTTAATGTCTTATCCCTCATTTCAACCATCATATTTTCAAAACAGTCTCTTCAAATTAAAAAAGTAATACAACTAAATGGTTCCATCTTTATTGTAAGCAGGTTTCAAAGCTACGAGAGTATAATGGAACTTACTAGAAACTGAAAAGTTGGTTATGGTTTAATCTTCTGTTTTTTCGTTCCATATTTCAGATAAAATCTCATAGGAACGCAGTCGTGCTGAATGATCATATATGTGAGATACCACCATTAATTCATCCACTTGTGTTTTATCTAAAAATTCTTGGAGTTCTTCTTTTACCGTCTTTTTCGATCCAACAAAAGTATAATACACTTGATGGCGGACGGCTTCTTTTTCAAATTCATTCCACATTCCATCCATACTTTCAACAGGCGGTTGCAAAGGCTTGGAAGTCCCGCGTGTCACACCTAAGAAGAATTGATATAAAGAGGTGGCTAGACGTTTCGCTTCTTCATCCGTGTCTGCAGCGATCACGTTCACACATGCTAACGCATACGGTTCTTTTAGATTTTCAGATGGTTGAAATCGATCTCGATATATCTTGAGAGCGTCGAAAATATGCGTTGGAGCGAAATGACTCGCGAAAGCAAAAGGCAAACCGAGCAAAGCCGCAAGCTGAGCGCTGTAAGTACTTGAACCAAGCAACCAAATAGGAACATTTAAGCCTTCGCCAGGAATCGCCCGAACATAAGATTTGCGATTACTTTTAGACGAAAAATAATGGAGTAATTCCTGTACATTTTTTGGAAACTCCGAATCAGATCCTTTTAAATGACGTCTTAACGCCATCGCCGTCATTTGATCTGTTCCGGGTGCGCGTCCTAATCCTAAATCAATTCGTCCGGGATACAAAGACTCTAATGTGCCAAATTGCTCAGCAACGACAAGAGGAGCGTGATTTGGCAACATGACTCCGCCAGATCCTACTCTAATTGTAGATGTACCCCCCGCAATGTACCCGATTAAGACAGAAGTAGCGGAACTTGCAATCCCTTCCATATTATGATGTTCTGCCAGCCAATAACGCTTAAATCCCCATTGTTCCACATGTTGAGCAAGATCTAAACTATTCCGAAAAGAATCAGCTGGTGTTTTCCCCGATAGTACCGGAGCTAAGTCCAAAACAGAAATTTCAATGTCATGCAATCTTTTTTTGTTCGTTTTCATATCCATACCAGTTTTCCTCTCATAAAAATTCTATATATCTATATATTTAGATATACTAATTATAATGATATAGGCAAAATTTTTTTTGCCTATAAGTCCTTATCCAATTGTTCAATAAATTCCCGAATCATTTTTTCATTGCGTCGGTAATACGTCCATTTTCCAATCCGCTTTGACTCCAAAAGCCCTGCTTTCTGCATCATCAACAAATAATTTGAAACGACAGATTGAGCCAAGCCAGCCTTTTCTTGTATATCTCCTACACAAACTCCCCCTTTAAAATCGTCATGATTCGGTACATGCAAATGAGGGCCAAAATGTTGTTCAGGATGTTTTAACCATTTTAAAATATTATATCTTGTTTCATTGGAAAGAGCTTTTAACATCATCATGGTATCCATAGTTTTATTATAACCATATTTTTCGAGATATCAAATCACCTGCTTATCATCTTTTTTAACGGAAAACTTTCGAACACACACCCCTTACAAAAATCAACGGAAATGGAACGCTATGTATATTGGACTAATACAAAAGGAAAGCGAATGAAAATATCATTCGTACTCCATTTTGGATTTCTTTTGACTGAAAAATAAAATGGCATCCTTTTTTAAGTATTTACTCAGCTTTCGCAGTCCAAAATCTTGTTTAAATGCTTGATGTAAATGGTTTTGGGAAGTACAAAATTATCATTTGACATTTTTTAAAACATAAAGAAAGACACCTATTCTTTTGGTAAAATATTGGTGACGAAACCAAATCCAAAAGAAAGGTGTCACCACTATGATAACGAATAAAGACTACTTTGCGCAATTACCAAAAGAAATTAAACAAGGATTTTCCGAATTAAATATTGGATATCATTTAAGAAAAGCGAATATTACGAAACTTTCCGGGTATTCTTGTCTTACTGTTTTCAAACTGATTTTTCTTTTAGTCTTCCAATATAAGAACTGGTTTCGTGCTTTTATGAGTAAACGATCTCAGGATCTGCCCGGAAAGGATACAGTCTATCGCTTTTTAAATACACCAACCTATCATTGGAGAAAGTTTCTGCTTTCATGAAGCAGTGAAATGATCCGTCTGCTTCAACCATTAACTTCAAAAGATCGTGTCACAGCTTTTGTGATTGATGATTCTGTCTTTTCAAGAAACCGTAGTAAGTCGGTTGAACTGTTGGCTAAGGTTTTTGATCACTCTACCCATCAGTACTTGAAAGGGTTTCAAATGCTTACCCTTGGCTGGACCGATCGTTTTACTTTTATTCCCGTTGATTTTGCTCTTCTAAGTTCACCGAAAAAGGAAAATCGCCTGCAAGAAAACAATACCAATATTGATAAACGAACATCTGGCTATAAGCGTCGCCAGGAAGCTCTGAAATCAAAACCGGACGTGGCTTCAGCTTTACTTGATCATGCGCTTGAAAAAGGGATTATAGCTGACTATGTTCTCATGGATTCCTGGTTTACACAAGCGCCTTTAATTGAGAAGATTACGAACAAAGGGTTATTTGTCATTGGCTTGGTGAAGCAATTAAAGCAGCGATACGTTTACAATGGTGAACGTTTCACACTGAATCAACTTTACAAATTGGCAAAACCTCACATGGGTAAAAAAGACATTCGCGGATCCGTTTATGCTACTTTAGACAATGGAATTCCAGTAAAAATTCTATTTGTACGAAACCGTAATAAACGGAGCGAATGGCTTGCCATTCTCAGCACAGATACAACATTAGAAAATGAAGAGATCATTCGTATTTACGGCATGCGTTGGGACATTGAAGTCTTCTTCAAATGCAATAAATCCCTTTTAAATTTAGAGAAAGAATTCCAGGGACGTTCCTACGACATGTTAATTAGCCATACAACCATTGTTTTTACACGATATATTCTCATTGCTTGGCAAATGCGAAAAGAGGAGGATCCTAAGACGATTGGCAACCTTTTTTACATCCTTTGCGAAGATGTAAAAGACATAGATTTTATTACTGCCCTTCAATCACTTATTGACCTTTTCCAAACTTTGGCGGAAGCCGAGGTTTCTTTGAACATGGACATCTTTAAAAATCAAATGAATAAATGGTTGGCCACTATACCTAATTATATCAAGCAATGCTTAAATATTTCTGTGTGCGAAAGTTGAGTAATTAAGAAAAATACCTATAAATAAATTTTATCATATATCAAATATGTATCAATATTAAGTCTCTGATAAACGTGAGCGATATTATTTTAAAACTCAGTATATTTCTTCCTCGATCCAAATGCTTTATCTACTGGATACTTTTGTTTGTTTTTTTGAATTTTTTCTTTAATGGCTTGTTCTAAGTTGATTCCTAATTCATGTGATAGTAACATTGTGTAAATTGCGACATCAGCGATTTCATCTTTTATATTTACGAGATTTTCTTTCACCGCATCATCACTCGTTTTCCACTGAAAGTTTTCTAATAACTCACTCGCTTCCAACGAAAGAGATATTGCTAAATCCTTAGGATTGTGAAATTGCTTCCAATTTCGTTCATCACGGAATTGTATTATTTCATTAATCAACGTATCAAAGGTTGATTCTTCAAAACGATTTCCATTATCTTCTTGTCTTTCAACTAGGTTAAACCTATCTACATGTTTCATGGTATACACTTCCTTTTTCTCTTTATTTTAAATCACTTTAATCCGAAGTCTGGTCAAAATATAATATTTACAATTACTAAATAAAAATTTGTATATGCTCCTTATTCTTTTATAATTTAACAAATTCATCCTTATATCCAATATAAGATGATGTATAAAAGTTTGTGTAAAGCATTTTGCTAGAACAAAAGAAAAAAGGTAGGGTATTCTCTGATTGGACGAAAAACATTCCAGAGAAAGGAGAACCCTACCTATGTCTAAAAGAAGTATACCGAATGTCGACTGGGCAAATCAACTGGAAAGTGTCATTCGTCAGTTTGTAAAGGAAAAATTAGAACTGATCATGCGGGAAGAAATCAAGAATTTCCTCGAAATAGAGCAGGCCGGAACATCGAATATGAGAAACGGCTACTATCAACGAAATCTAGATACGCAATATGGCCGGATTGAAGGTCTTTTGGTCCCTAGAGACCGAAACGGAGAATTTCAAACCCAATTGTTCGCTCCTTACCAACGCCATACGGGCTGGCTCGAGGAAGCCATCATCAAGATGTATCAAAGTGGTATGAGTACGCGTGAAATTGGCAAGTTTATTGAACGAATTTTAGGCAAGGCCTATTCTCCTTCAACGATCAGTCGTATGACCGATATCGTGAAAGAAGACATTGAGAAATGGCACAAACGTCCCCTGCACAAACGTTATTCTGTCTTATATTTAGACGGCTTGTATGTAAAACTTCGTCGCGATACCGTGGAGAAAGAAGTGGTTTATGTGGTGTTAGGGGTGAACGAAGAAGGATATCGCGAAATTCTTGATTTCTTTGTGGGAGGACAAGAAAGCGCCTATGTATGGCAGGAAATTCTTCAACACCTCTACCAAAGAGGCGTACAGGAAGTGCTTCTGGGCGTATTTGATGGCCTTCCGGGGCTAGAGGAAGCCTTTAAGGCTGTTTATCCGAAAGCCGATGTGCAGCGCTGTGTCGTTCACAAAGTCCGCAACACCCTAAATCGTGTTCGGAAAAAAGACCAATTCGAAGTGGCCGAGGATCTCAAGCTGATTTATCGTGCGCCGAATAAGGAGATGGCGTTACAAATGTTTCAACAGTTTGAGTCGAAATGGTCCAGCAAATATCCAAGAGAAGTTCAATCTTGGGCCAATGAGTTGGATGTCCTCCTTACATTTATGGATTATCCAAGCAGTATTCGAAGTGTGATTTACACGACCAATGCCATTGAACGAACGATCAAAGAGATTCGTAAACGTCTAAGACCGATGAACAGTTTGAGTAGTTTAGAAGCCGCTGAAAAAATCGTGTATTTGACGATTCAAGATTTTAACGAGAAATGGGCAGGAAGAAAGTTACGAGGATTTGCCGAAGCGCATGAAGCTCTTCAACGAATGTTTGAAGAACGTTATTGTTAACCAAATATTGTAAATAAACAAAATAAGGGGATTCTCCCTTTCCACACAAGAGACTGAATATTCAGTCTCTTGTGTGGAGAAAATCAGTCCCCTATCAATTCAAATCCATTTCAGAGAAACCCTACCCCATTTACATTACACAAAATTCTTGACGGTACCCAATATAAGATTACCTATTCATACTCATATATAATTTCTCGAAAAAAATATTAGGGACGTTATTAGAATTTTTATATAACTAATAACGTCCCTTCTTTTTCAAAATAATTTCATTAATTTTTACAACCGTTTTTATCACAAGTAATTTTGGAACTTGTATTTACCCAATGGCTTGATTTCTCATTCGTATCAAAACCACAACCAGTTGTACCACCTTTAGTTCCTTTATGAACAATTCCAGTTGGTATATGTTTCACTGCCATTTATATCTCTTATATGAGACTGAATATTCAGTCTCATATAAGACAACTAAACACCTCCTCCAAGATTAAAAAAACGTATCTGAGAATACTCTCTTACACAAAATTCTTGACGGTACCCAATATTTTGTTCTGCTACATATATCTATTAATATTAATTTCTATTAAAGCTTTAATAACTTATCCTCGCTGATTTAGAATATAACGCTCAATATGATGATAATATAAAATTTAACCACATTAACTTTCTTTAAAATTTTAAAAAATCATATCAAAAAAGTCAGTCGATATCACGAGACTGACTTTCTTCTCTTTAATTTACTGAACTTAGCTTTACTTCAGTTTTTATATTCTTCTGTTCTACCAAATAAACATAAACCTTATCTTTTATATCCTCTAAATCCTCCAGCTCTTCATCTGAAAAAGTAGCATTCAAGTCATTGACAAGTATTATAAACCGCTCTTCTCCATTAAACCGTTCGCTTGAAAAGTCGACCAATCCTAAGTTTTGATGTTGTTTCACATTTAATCGGCCGTTTGCTTTTTCATATTCCAGAACTGCTTCATAATAATCTGAAGCCAACACGCGTTTTGTTTTTCCTTGAGGTAAAACATCAAGGGAAATGACTTTTTTAGGTGGAATCATCGCAATATTTTTCTCCCGTTCAATTCCTAGAATCCGGTTTTGGCGTTTCATATCCAAGTCATTAAGTTTTGCATTCATTTGGTTAATTAATGCGCTATTTCGATTATCTATATTTTCTTCTTGATATGTTTTTAGCTTTTCAAATGTTTCCCTGTATTGTTGGCTAAATGATTTTTCAATAAATGACTGTAATTTGTTTAATTGTTTAGTTCTTTTTCTTGAAACATCATCCCGCAATTGAACAGCTTGTACAACAACATGATTAAACAATTGACTCTCTTTTTTCTTTTTCACTTCAAATTGACCGTGGCCAAATTCATTTAAGAAAATCCAATTATGGTCAAGCTCTATTAAATCACCATTTTCTCTTTTGGCCATATGAATATAACGATTTTCTAGAATTTTTCCAGTTCCATCTATAATTGTTATGGCATATATCTCTACGTATAGTTGTTCAGGGATTCGGGCCGAAACAACGTAATGTTCCCAATTTTGACCTTCGAATTCATTTTTCATTAAAGATAAAGCAACTGGAAAAAGTGGATGATTCTCAGTAAAAAGTGGAGTTTCCTCATTCTCCATTTTCACAGAATTCGTATACCGATAACGCCCTAAACTGTTCTTTTCTTCTTGCTCAGGTAATTCTTCTCGAATAAACCTAGGTAAACTCTCAATACGCATAACTCGATTATTTTGTGATTTTGACACTCGCACCCTTCGCTTTTGTAAAATATAATTCGTAAAATCGGCATAGGCTCTAACTGGAATTCTTTCTAATACGATAGAGTTTTTCTTTCTTCGTAATGATGATAAATCAATCTCTTCACCTTGCATACTTTCTTCTTTAACTATTTGAATTAACTTTTGATGTTCATCGGTCAATGTTTGATCCATTTTATCAATTAAATCATCAAGATTTTCTCTTTCCATAATAGCCTGCTGCATCAGATCGGCAAGGCTATCATATTCATCTTCTAGAACATCACCAACAAAGTTATAAACAGCATCCGAACCTAAATCCTCCTGCATTTGTTCCATCTTATTTAGGAGGCGAATTAAAACATGACCTTCCCTAGTATTTTTCGCAACGAGATTAAATACAAATACTTCATTTTTTTGTCCAATCCGGTGAATTCGTCCCATTCTTTGTTCCAATCTATTCGGATTCCAAGGAATATCAAAGTTTATCATTTGATTACAAAACTGAAGGTTGATAGACTCACCACCTGCATCAGTAGCCAGCATGATTTGGCATTCGTTTCGAAACAATTCGACTTGTTTTCTTCGTTCATCCATCGATAAACTACCTATTATTTTGGCGACTTTCGGCACACGATTTAATAACTTTTCTTCTAAATAATTTAATGTATCTACAAATTCAGTGAAGATAATAATCTTTTCATTTTTCTTCAAAATGCCATTCAAACCGAATAACGTTTCCTCAAGTTCTTGGTACTTTTTCTCAACAGTATATAAACGTATATGTTCTGCCTTTTTAATTAAACCTTGTAAGACTAAGATTTCACGCTTCAATTCTTTTAAATCAAGATCCGCAACAGACTGTTCAAGTTGCTTTTCAATTTTTTCTTGTTCCTCCAGTGACTCCTCTTCTATATGATTTACTTCAAGTCTTTTTATTTGTCGAAGAAACTTTTGTCTCTCTTTTTCGGTCTGTTTGTATAATTTTACTAATCGCGCATATCTTCGTTTTAAAGATAGATAGATAGCTTCGATGGATGAACTGAGTCGTTTTTGCAATAACATCATCGCAAACGCTGTACTTTGACTACCTTTATCCATCGCTTTATTAAAATATTCCTTTACATATTGAGTGACGGATTCATATAGTTCTAATTCTCCTTCAGTTAAATCAAAACCTACAGTAATAGACGTCCGTTTAGGAAAAATGGGTGTTCCGTCAAAATTAATCATATTCTCCTTTAATCGTCGAATCATAAAAGGATTTGCTTTTTCTTTTAAACTTTCATTCAGTGAACTACTTGCAAATACATCTTCATCTAATAATTTTAATAATAGACGAAAATTTTCAGAATCTCCTTTGTGGGGTGTTGCAGTAAGCAATAACGCATGTCTTGCCTTATGTAAGATCGCTTCCCCAAGTTGATACAATTTGGTACGATGCACTTTTTTCTTTTTTGTACCATAGGAATATGCAGCCATTTTATGTGCTTCATCCACTATTATTAAATCAAATTGAGCTTCTTTAATTAATGGTTGTACATCTTCACGAGCAACCCAATACATTGATGCTAAAATAAGCTTTTTTTCAACAAACGGATTTTTATTTCCATATTCATTTAACGTTTGGCGATTGATTATTTGAAAATCTAAACTGAATTTTTCTGAAAGCTCCGTTTGCCATTGTTTCAGCACGAGAGGTGGAACAAGAATGAGTACACGGTCAACATCCATTCGGAGCAATAATTCCTTAATTAACATACCAGACATAATGGTTTTTCCAGCACCAGGGTCATCCGCCAGTAGAAAGCGTACATGAGGTGATTGAAGCATCCGACTATACACAGCTTCAATCTGATGTGGTAACGGAAGTATTTGCCTGTTTCCTAGTGCTCTCGATTCTGAATACTTTAACTCGTTTTGTAGAAGGACGTATTGAATATACTTTTGTACATCCTCAACATTTAAAACATGTTCTTTCTTTATCTTTTGAAAATATTCTAATTTATCCTTTTCAACCATAAGTTCATAATAATGATTTGTCTCTTTTCCTACCGCTTCCAGAAAATAATAGTTTTCATAAGGTTCACATTTTTTGATTTCAACGGGCTCTGGAAAATACGAACTTGTAACGACTTCACCACTTATCAACACGAGCACAACCTCCATAAGGAAAAAACCTTATCCAAACGAATAAGGTTTTACTCCGCTTTCTCAACAACTAAATTATTCAATCCCTCATAATAAAAAGAAAACTCTTCCCTTTCTCTTAGCTCAAATAAATTTAAATTGTATTGGAACGGGAAAAATAACGGATGATTTTCAACTAAATCAATATATAACGCCTTATTTCCTAGAGATTTTAATAAGACTTTAATTAAAAATGTTTGCAAAAGGGAATTGGTAATCTGTATTTTGTCATTTTCTTTGTAAAATGTTTTTTCAGTTGGAACAATTACTCCCCATGACTTCATCGTTGTTAAAACGGCACTTGTTCCAACTTCGACTCGCCGTTTATCGCCATATAAATCTTTAATTCTTTTTAATATCGTTTTGCTAGAAACTTCTTCTTGTAATTGAAAGTGACGTCCAAATTCATTAGCAATATCACGGAAAAATGGATATGCAACACAAGTTAATCCCCAATGAACAAATAATCTCTCATCTTCCGTAAATTGATGAAATTCCTTTAAAATTTCATCTTTAATAGGTAATAACTCATCATCTAATAAATACCATATTTTCATAAGCATGGTTATAGCATTTTTCCGTGACTTTGCTCCTTTAATATCGTTCCGCATATAACCATCTAAAACATCATACATTTCACTACGTTGATACTGTTTGGATTGTATCGCTGCATAATCTAGTTGATGTAATAACAGTTTTTGATCAAACCCTACAGGTTTTGTCATGACAATCGACTTCCTTTATCTTTCTACTTTCACAAAAGGAACAATCACTTCTTCGATACTAATCCCACCATGAGTAACAATTTTCTTACCTTTCGTTACAAAAGCTTTCCCATAAGGCGACAATAGTACATGATAATTACTTGGCAAACCAATATTTGACCATTTCAGAGATGGTATTTGCTCTGCTGAATGTTTATAAAGAGTTTCTTCGCTATATATCCGTACACGTTCACCTTTTTGGTCGACCAATACTCCTTCATTAACACGGCCAATACCCTCAGCATTGGTATTTCCATGGTCTGACGTAATATATACATTATATTGATGATTTAGTAAATCTGTTATTAATTGTACCAAATATCCCGAATCCAACCATATCTTCAAGTTCGAATAAACACTTTTCTCACCTAAAACGGCATTATGTGTAAATTGATCAATGATATCAACAACTGCACCATAAATTCGCGTAGAATTTCGGTTTAGTCCCTTAATATTGCTCTTTTCATATATTTCACTGCCCAGTCCTTTTTGGTAAGTGACATATTGCTTAAGAACTCCATTTTCTTCCCAAAACTTTTTCCAAAGTCTTTCTTCAGCATTCGTCGTTTCAATCGTTTGGCTGAAGGCCAGGGGCATTTTTCCTGAAAAAATCGCTTGTCTGGACACAGAGGTTAAAGTTGGTACCCATGCAAAAATCCCTGTTTCATTCAGGATGAAACCATTACTTTTCAAATTTTCGGCAATAAAATGCCATTGGAAATAGCTCATCCCATCCAACACTAATAATGCGATTCTTTCATTTCCCTGTTTCACTTTGCTTAAATATTGCGGGATATGATGTACCAATTTTGGTTTTGGATATGGAGCAAGACTTGTAAGAGCGCTGTATTTTTTTATCATCCAGTCTTCAAATCGGGCATTCACTTCAAATAACAAGCGGTTGAAAATAGTAAAATTTTTATCATTACTTTTTAAAACTGCCTTTCGATATTCAGCAAGTTTACCAATCAAGTCAACCCAATCTTTATATTGTTTTTCCCCAGGCAACGATAGTGAAATTTGTTCATGGAGATTGGAGATTTTCTCGTCTAGATCTTCTTTTGCTGTTTCTTCATGTTCAATTCCCGGCCGCATCCAAGATGGAAACTTGCTTGGGTCACCTTTTACCTTTTTCAACATCCCATCATCAAATAAGTCATCCATCATCCTACGCACAATATGATGTTCAAAGGGATGAGCGTTCAACATTTCACGGATTTCAAACGGCGGTTTATCTGTCAAGTTATGGATTAATTCGTTCCATTTTTCTTGTAAATGGCGAAAGAAAAAGGAAGTAGACGTGACTAGTTTTCGGACTGGAAGATGGTTCAATGAAAATAATGACGCCCATTTTTGAATAAGAAACTCTTCGGCCACTTCCGGCAATTCTTGTTCATGTAAATGAAGAGAAAGCAGGACATGATATAATCCTGCTTCATCATCAACGGTTTCGTAGGAAATTTTATAATACTTCTTGATAATAAACTCAAGGGTTTCTTTTTCATTCAAATCTTGATGAACATTTGAATGTAACCGATAAAGACCGTCAAAATCTGTCCGGTCAATTTGTCTCATAATTTTCGGAGAAAACTTCGGAAACACCGTCTGTATTTTCAGTGATACGATTAACGATTTCCGTTCAAATGCATAAGGAAACGGGATATCATGATTGGTATAAATGAGCAGCTTTATATCTTTATTACGGTATTGTTGCTCGTATAAATAGTAAAATAATACACTATCCTCATAACGAATCACTTCATAACCAAGTTTCGACAATTCATCCAATAAGATTTCATCATTCAATAATGAATCGAAATCTTTTATAAAAATCATCCTGGCTGTTTGGTTATTAAATTTAGATAATATGACATCCCGCCAACTGTTCATCTCGCTCACCTTTTTTATAAACCTAATCGTATTTTCGCATTTTCATAAAACATAAAGAGTTTATCGTCTTCTTGAATGACTTTCTCAGGTATTCGATCGCCGACTTTGACAATTGTTTTAAAATCTTTTTCTTTATAAGCATTTTTGAATCCGGCGCGAATAGCTTCGGTTCGGAAGGTTCTTAACTTTTTCTTACTTCCTTCAAGTTCTTTCAGATAATCGTCAAATTCACGTAATAACGATTTCTCACGCAGTTTTTCTAGGTCGGCCTGCTTATTCGGATCAGGCACATACCAACGATGCATCGCTTTTTCAATCACTTTTGGATCAGTTGGCTCCAATCCACGTAAGTCTTTATAATTTCTTCTTAAATAAGTAAGGATTTGATTTGGAACCGGTCCATCGCCATCATAGCGCAGGAAGTTTTGTCCTATATAAATTGAAATAAAGGTTTTCTCCCGTTCCACGGCGAATAAATACAAAGAGAAAATAAGGGAACGGAGAGAAAATATGATGCCAAATCACAAAGACGAGATCGAAAAGTTGTCCACTGCCATGAAAGAAGCAAAAAGTAAACGAGCATATGAACGCTACCAAGCGATTTATCTTCATTTGCAGGGATATACCAAAGGAGAAATCGCAACGATTATTGGTCGATCCAAGAAAACTATTTATAACTATATTCATGCCTACGCCCAGCGCGGTCTTGATGGACTGGAGATGAAATACTCACCTGGCGCCCCACGTCGATTGACCCCTGAGCAGGAAAAAGAGCTGGCTTTGATCATTGAACATCAGCTCCCCGTAGATGTGGGATTCGAAGCAAAATATAATTGGACGCTTGCGATAATCGCTGAACTCATTCAACAAAAGTGGGGGCCAACATACACGCTTCGCGGAACAAGTGACATTCTGCATCGGTTAGGGCTAAGCTATACGAAACCGACCTATACACTAGCCAATGCCGATGAAGAGAAACAAAAAGAATTCGTCGAAATCACCTTCCCTGAAGTAAAAAAAAACTGGTAGATGGGAACATCGCCCATGTCCTCTTTCAAGATGAGTCGATGATTCGTGATTACCAAGCGATTCAAAAAACATGGTTTGTCAAAGGAAAACAACGAATCATTCCGACGTTTGGAAAACATCAAGGGCTGAAGCTGATTGGCACGTTGAACTACGAAACAGGGGAAGTGTTTTGCATCGAAGAAGAATGCTATGACGCGGAAACATTTCTTCGATTTCTTCAACTTGTGTTAGAACGCTATCCCACAGGCAAAATAGTGATGATTTTAGATAACGCTCGAATTCACCATGCCAAACTCATTCAGCCATTTTTAAAAGAACACGAAGATCGGTTAGAGCTCGTCTTTTTGCCACCATACAGTCCGCAATTGAACTTGATTGAAGGGCTATGGAAATGGCTGAAATCAGACGTGATTTACAACGTGTTCTATTCGAGTGTGCAAGAAATTAGAAAGAATGTCCAAGCCTTTATTCAGCGAATCAACCAGAAACCAGAACAAACGATCGATCGTTTGTGTGTTCAGTTGTAAATCTTTAATTCAACTTATATAATAATTCATCAAGTTCAGGAAACTTTTCATGTTTTTCTATATGTTGTAGTTCTTTAATAAATTCAGGATGGATATCCTGTCGAGTTTGAGGCTTTTTCAACAATTGTTGACGTAACCATTCAATAGCACTATTTTCGTCTGTAATAAAAATTGATTGTTGAATAAAATCCTTTATTAAAGTTCTATTTTTGTCATACTCTGCAACTTGAGACTCTAAAAAGACCATACCATCTCTCATTGGGTATCGACGAACAATTTCTTTTTGAAAATCTAAAGCATTTATTGGAATTGGTAAACCAGCTCTTACATGATATGCAATCATTCGATCATATAAAATTCTTGGTGTTCTCTCCACAATGATTGAGGCACTTCCTCTTTTATTTATAAAAACAGGCAACTTTTTCAAGTGTTGATTAATAAATGTCCAAGCGGAATCCTCTGTATTTCTGCCTTGTTTCATTTGTTTTACTGTTTCATCAGTAGGTTTATATGCTGAAATTACTAAATCTTGTTTTACACCTGTTGTTGTGATAATGCCATGGAAACCGCCACGTTTTTTGTCAAGAGCATCTACACTTGCGATAATAAAACCTGCGCTTTGAATGGCATTCTGAATTGCATTCCAAACACTTGCTGCTGTATTCGAGAATTCAACTGTAATCCAACCATTTGGTTTTAATATTCGATACGCTTCTTTTAACGCTTCGGTCATTAGATTTGTGTAATCATCTAAACTTTTACCCTGAGATTTATTTTCAATTGCTTCCTCTTTATTATTAGTAAAGACTTTCATCCAAGATTCTCTAATAAAATTCAATTCTGAATACATGATATTTGCTCCAAATGGCGGATCTAGGAAAATATAATCTATTGAATTATCTTTAATTGGCAATTTCGTACTACTTTGTGTAGTTATTACATTGCCAGAATATTGGTTTTCTTCCCATGCCCTTAATAATTTATTTAATTGTAATTCAAGTTGCGATATTGGATTTATTTCTGCAGACAAAGGTGGTAAATATAATGTATTTGCCATTGGCCCAACATGTCGATTGTGTTTAGGCATGTAACGATTGAATTTTGATAATCTCGGAATAGTACTACCTAATAAAAATTGAGCCTCTGTTTCTTTTCCACTTCCATCACTTAGTTTTAAAAAGTTATCTAGTAAACTTAAGTTTCTATAAGTATAAACTTGATGGAAATAGATTAAGCCATTTCTAATTGGTTCACTGGTCTTAATTCCATCAATGAATTTTTGCTTAGTAACCTTAGAATACCCTGAATAATTTTCAAACCATTTTATCACTTCTGTATCATACCAATCAGGCTTTTTATTGAATCTTTTTCCTTTAAATGTATAATTTATCCTTACTGGTATAATTTTAGGTATTTTTACTATATCGTTCACAACATAATCATATTGAGATACGAAGATTTTTTCTAGATTTCTTTTTTCTAAATGTGCATTGCAATGAGGACAACTCATTTCTTTATTTATTTCGTTTCCATCTTGTTCCACAACAGTAGCGTCCCAGTAAGTAAACTCTTGGTAACAAGTTGGACACTGATAGAACTCACTCCAAATAACATAGTTTATTTCTCCAAATAACTCTGGATTCTTTGTATAGAAATCTTTTATATTCTCTACATCTTTTTTTTCTAAATTCACTCCTAACGTAGATACCGTCCAAGCAAATTCTTTTCTTAACTCATTAATGATATTTCTTAAAACTTCATAGGTCTCAGGCAATTTATTCTGCTTTGAATGGTTATGTGCAATAAAAGTGGCGGCAGGTGCTAAATCCACCAAAACAGCATTTCTTTTTCCAACTAATTCCTCTGAGTAGTTTTCTCCCAATAAATCTTTCACTACATCTTTATCTTGACATTTTTCTGCTGCAACACCAGTCATGCCTGTTCCTGCAAATCCGTCGTAGACTATATCACCTGGTTTTGTATAATAAAGCATATATCTCATTATAGCTCGATAAGGTACTTTAGTATGGTAACTGTGTGCAACATATATTGGATCATTTTTCCCTTCACTTACATCCGAAGCAAATGGTTCCCGATGATATTCTTCATGTGGATTCCTTCCATACTTCGTAACTTTCTCCTTCTCCCATTCCTCAATAAAATCATTGATCCACGGGTTTGGACAAGCTGTATAGTACGGTGGATCGGAAAGTGCGATGATATCCTCATCATCCCCAATCGGAAAGCCTTCGATTTTCTTTAGTTCCGGGAGTTTCTTGCGTAGTTCATTACGGAAATATTCTCTTCGTTCTTCATCATTTTTAAAAGTCATGCCTAAACAGACAACGGGACCGTTGTCTGTTTCAGGCTGATCGATGTTAAACGACATTTGCTTTGTCTCATCCATTTTTACATCACCTATCTGTACGATTCATTATCGTTGTTTATAGTCCTAACCGAATTTTTGCATTTTCATAAAACATAAAGAGTTTGTCGTCCTCTTGAACAACCTTCTCCGGTATTCTGTCACCGACTTTGACGATTGTCTCAAAATCTTTTTCTTTATAAGCCCTTTTAAAGCCTGCCCGAATGGCTTCGGTACGGAACGTTCTTAATTTTTTCTTGTTACCTTCCAGTTGTTGTACATAGTCATCAAATTCACGTAACAACGCTTTTTCAATTACATATTTGGATCAGTTGGCCTAAACGGACAACAGGTTCGTTATCTGTTTGAGACTGTTCGACATTTAATGACAGTTGTTTTGAATCATCTGTCATATACTTTTCCTCCTACCTAGTCTTCACTGTCAATCGAATGCGATTGGCATCATTCGTACCGACGATCTCTCTTAACAGTTGTTCAATGTTCGCTTTTGCTTCTTGGACCGTAATCGGGTTACCGTCACCTAACGCTTCGACTATTCTTTCGATTTCAATCGTTTCTTTATGAATTCCTTTTAACACTAAATTAATCGCATTGATCAATTCAAAGGAAATTGGTAATTGAAATTCTCTATTAGTAACTGTAGATGAGCAAATTCGCTAACATAAATTTACAACCAAACAAAAAAGAAGACATGAACCCGATTCCTTGGTTAGAATAGATGTGCCACAACTACTCACAAGGGGGTTCATGTCTCATGAATAGATTAGCACATCACCTAGGAATCCACAAGTTTTTGACGATGTTGGGGTTGGCACTTTATTTCTCAAAACCTGTCATGAAGCATCTCGTTCATATCGTGGATGCGATGATTACAAAGGGCTTTTCGGGAACACTGACCGATCTACATCACGGGAGTTTTCATCCGAACCATCGCACGACACTCAGCCATTTTTTCACGAAAAGCCCATGGGAAGAAGAGACGTTGCTTCGCAAACTCCAGCAGTGGGTGCTTCATCGTGTCGAACGCAGCTCGAAACGAGAGAATCAACCCATTTTTGTTTCGATCGATGATACGATTTGCCAAAAAACGAAGCCCTCGTCACGGGCAACACACGCCATTCAAGGGTGTGATTGGCACTATTCTCACGCAGAGAAAAAGTCGATCTGGGGACATTCTCTCGTTTGGCTCATGGTTCATACGATGACCCAAGCGTTTCCTTTTGCCTTTCGCCTCTACGACAAGACGGCGGGGAAAAGCAAAGGGGAACTCGCGATCGAGATGCTTTCTTCGTTGGATGTGAGTCGACCCGTTTATGTGCTCATGGACTCTTGGTATCCATCGAAAACCCTCGTGGGAGCCTGCTTGAAAAAAGGGTTCCACGTCATCGCGATGCTCAAGACGAATCGGATTCTCTATCCAAAAGGGACGGCCATTCAAGCAAAGGAATTTGCCAAATCTATGGAGCCACGGGATACCCGCCTCGTCACGGTGGGAAAAGAGCGTTATCGGGTGTATCGCTACGAAGGTGCTCTGAACGGTCTCAAGGATGCCGTGGTGCTGCTCGCATGGAAAGCCGATCAGCCGATGACACCGAAACATCTTCATTGCGTCTTGAGCACCGATCGCGAGCTAAGCGATGAAGACATCTTGTGCTACTATGCCGAGCGTTGGTCGATCGAATGTTTTTTCCGTCAAGCGAAAGACCAGCTGAAACTCGATGGATACCGCGTTCGCGGGCGTCGGGCGGTGAAACGGTATTGGATCTTGGTGCAACTTGCGTATGTGTACAGCATGTTCGAGTCGAACAGTGATGTTTCGGATGGGCTCGATCTCCTGCGCAAGAGAAAAGGACATAGCCTCGTGGAGTTCATTTATCGTGCAGCAAAACAAAATATTCCCATTGATGCCGTGAAAAAACAGCTCCACGTGGCATAAGGGGTACCCCGTTTGTCTCTTTTTCGTATGGTAATCATTGTTAATAAAAATGCTCATCTACAGTTAGTAATAAAATCATCAATTAATGCTTTATGATGATCATCAAGTAAAATAATACTTTCTTTTACTTCTGGATCATTAAAGTTTGTCAATAAGATGTCCGTTAAAGAAGTTAATAAAGTATCTAGTTGTTCCTCTAATTCACTAATGGCGTATTTCTTCCCACTAAATTCTTCCCGTGGATTAAAATGACAATTCGTACATTCTGGATTATGCTCCAATTTTTCAGTTGTTAGATGGTAACATTCCTTTAAGGATTGAACTTTTTGTTTCCATTCTTCAAATTGATCATTATTTCTAAATAGGTCAATTTTACTTGTTAACACATTAAGAGCTTCATAACGAGAATCTCTTAACAAGTCGCTCTTTTGACGATTTTCCGTTGCGTTCAAACGATTTTTCTGATGTTGAGCAAAGTAATAATCAATATATTCTCTTTTTAAGCGATTTATTTCTGCCAGTTCAGCTGAACAGTTTTCATCGTTTTTTAGTGCGGTCCCTAAATTATCTAAAGCCATATCGACATAGTATGCCCATTCTGGACTTGGTGAACCTACTAATTTAGCTTTAATTAAGTAATCCCCATCTTTCCTAAACTCGATGACTTTTCTTTGTAACTGCTCTAACTTATCAAGCAGCTGTAAATGCTTTTGCTCCTGTTCAATTCGATCATATTTGTATTTCAAATTCTTCATTTTTGCTCGAGTATTATATACTTGCAAACCTTGTAAAAATTCGTTCAAACTATTCAACTGTTGCTCAATTTCATTTTTTTCATCTTGATCAAAAAGAGGTCCGTCCCATTTTTGAAATCCATCACTTATTCGGGCAATCATTTCCACAGTACGCTCTGTTGCCTCTTTGGCTTTTGAAATTATTTGTCGAATTGATAAATCAATCGAATCTGGATTTGAAAAATCTACTTTTGGAGCATCAAACATTTCAACTAAAGCTTGAATTTCCTTAACAGGTAAATTACTTGGCTCTTTAATATGACTAAAATGCGTTAAGGTCTCTATTGGCAATTGGACGAATTCATGCAAATTCATCGCTTCATATTGTTTACCTTCAATAGTTACAACAATCTCACCATTTTGAATTAAGGCAGCAAGTATGACAACTAATAGTTCAGGCTCCATTGAAAATTCTCTTGTTAAGCGTATATCTTCTGAACCCTGGACTGTATTAATTACTTCGATTAATTCATTTTGATTTAATACTTGTCCTCTTTCCTTAGTGCCTAACAAATCTAGTACCCATTTTGCATATCCTGATTTTCTTGTTGAGACTTTCCCTGAATCATCAAGTAATACTAATCCTTCTAAAATTGCTTTCCCTGTTTTATTTTCCTTACCATTGATATAAGTTAGTGCATCTTTCACATAAGTCGGTAGGTTCTCTCTAGTTAAATAAGAGTGCTCAAGCTTTCTAAACGATGGATAATCACTATACTTCTCTTCAAAATGCTGTGAAAGTAAACCTTCCGCAACATTGTCAATTAAATCTAATAATGTGTCAGTTTCTTGTGTTAGGAATAAATGATGGTCGATAACCGGTTCACTTTTGCCTTTATAAGTAACTTCAAAGGCGTCAACAAACCGCTCACGTAACCATTTCACGAGTTTCTTTTGATACTCGTGAATTTTAGGTTGATATAAATTTTTACTTGTAGATGTGTCATTGTATAGTTCAACTGCACCACCGTATAGTCGAAGAAGTGTGACGAATTGTTCATCTTTATCTTTTAAACGGAAAAAGACTTCATCTGGTCTTTCCTCATCTGTAAATTTGGGCTCATCAAATGGCTGAAGTATATAAATATAAAAGTCTCTTTCAGGTTGAGCGGTTGAACGTTCATTTGGTGCACCAAAGAATAAATAACCTTGACGTTTAATCCGGCGATCCGACCATGGGAGCTCGTGTAGCCAAATTTTGTAACCATGCACATACGTGTTGTCTGAAACCATCGTTGCTTTTTTTAATATATCAAAGTAATAGCTATCTAATGTGGAGTCACTTAAAGTTTCTCCTCTTTGATTAATTAATTCTTCAACATTAATGGTTTTATCAATATTAATATAGTATTGTCCGTTTTCTTTATTTAAAGAAACGTATTGGAAACTTGCTTCCTCACGTAGATTTTTCATCGCAGCATCAATTCTTGTTTGTAAAAATTCAGCTGCATCATCATCAAAATCTAACAGACTAGAATTGCTTATAAACAATGTATCACGTAATGTTTCAGAAGCCAGACCAATCGGGGTTTTTAAATCATCAGTTGTTAAACGATAAATAGCTAAAGCATTCACAATTTGATTAGTCATATCTTTATATCTATATAAGTTGAATTAAAGATTTACAACTGAACACACAAACGATCGATCGTTTGTTCTGGTTTCTGGTTGATTCGCTGAATAAAGGCTTGGACATTCTTTCTAATTTCTTGCACACTCGAATAGAACACGTTGTAAATCACGTCTGATTTCAGCCATTTCCATAGCCCTTCAATCAAGTTCAATTGCGGACTGTATGGTGGCAAAAAGACGAGCTCTAACCGATCTTCGTGTTCTTTTAAAAATGGCTGAATGAGTTTGGCATGGTGAATTCGAGCGTTATCTAAAATCATCACTATTTTGCCTGTGGGATAGCGTTCTAACACAAGTTGAAGAAATCGAAGAAATGTTTCCGCGTCATAGCATTCTTCTTCGATGCAAAACACTTCCCCTGTTTCGTAGTTCAACGTGCCAATCAGCTTCAGCCCTTGATGTTTTCCAAACGTCGGAATGATTCGTTGTTTTCCTTTGACAAACCATGTTTTTTGAATCGCTTGGTAATCACGAATCATCGACTCATCTTGAAAGAGGACATGGGCGATGTTCCCATCTACCAGTTTTTTTTTACTTCAGGGAAGGTGATTTCGACGAATTCTTTTTGTTTCTCTTCATCGGCATTGGCTAGTGTATAGGTCGGTTTCGTATAGCTTAGCCCTAACCGATGCAGAATGTCACTTGTTCCGCGAAGCGTGTATGTTGGCCCCCACTTTTGTTGAATGAGTTCAGCGATTATCGCAAGCGTCCAATTATATTTTGCTTCGAATCCCACATCTACGGGGAGCTGATGTTCAATGATCAAAGCCAGCTCTTTTTCCTGCTCAGGGGTCAATCGACGTGGGGCGCCAGGTGAGTATTTCATCTCCAGTCCATCAAGACCGCGCTGGGCGTAGGCATGAATATAGTTATAAATAGTTTTCTTGGATCGACCAATAATCGTTGCGATTTCTCCTTTGGTATATCCCTGCAAATGAAGATAAATCGCTTGGTAGCGTTCATATGCTCGTTTACTTTTTGCTTCTTTCATGGCAGTGGACAACTTTTCGATCTCGTCTTTGTGATTTGGCATCATATTTTCTCTCCGTTCCCCTATTTTCTCTTTGTATTTATTCGCCGTGGAACGGGAGAAAACCTTTATTTCAATTTATATAGGATTAACATTATTACGTATTATTCCTCTTAACGTATTTACAATATCTAAAACTTGCTTTACCCGATCATCGGACCTGAAAGAAGAATTTGCTTCAATATAATTCCAATAGCTATCGTATGAAATCATACCAGTAGCATTTTCAGGAACTTCTTCGTCTAATAGCTTTTTAATTTCATCACTGATTGTTGTTAATGCAACGCGTTTTTCACCTATATTCACTTGTTCAAACATTTCTAAATAAGAAGGATGAATTGGGAACATATTAACATATGTTTCCATATTTTCAGTAAGGCCATTATAAAGCTTCGTAAACTTGCTTAAATGTTCCCGAATCAATGCTTTTTGTTCATCGTCTTTCTTAAGTAAGCGTTCAGATACAACAAAAGCAATATCTTCACGGACAATTCTTGTTTCTCTAAACCGTTCTTTAACTCGACGTAATGAATCCGCTACGAAATTAAATCGAGGGTTTTCAAATAGCATTTCTTGGACACCAGAAATAAAACGAAAACGAGAATGGTTACATACTTCTCCTACTTCTCTTAAAAATCCAAGGTCTAGAGTAAGTTCCTGTTCATTGCGTCCTCTTAAATAATCCAATAACTCATCAATGACAAGGAGCAAACCTTGATCTGGATATTTTTCATGGAAAAGTTCCATCATTTCAAAAAGCATATCTTTATTATTCGTAACTTGATCAGCTGCTGGGAAAGTATAGTCAATGCCTATTTTTGCTAATCCTTCTGATAATTCACGGCAAATAATTTCACGTAAAGGCATTGTTACAGCACCAAATTCAGCACGAATAACTTTAAATTTACCTTCGATTTCTTTTGCTTTTTCAGCTACTTGCGGATGACGTATGTATTGGCTTGAACCAGGTAATTCTGCAATTGTCGAGACAACTCCCATTAAGTGGGATTTACCAGAACCGTAGTTCCCGACGATTAACATTCCTTTGTTATTTACTGGACGTTCAAACTGAAGATTTTCGAAAATATCATTAACTAACTTATCAGCCATATGGTCAGAAATGACATAATTTTTAACTAAGTCAATGGCTTGATCTTCTTTATCTGCACTTTTTAACACAACTACATCGTTAATGGGTGTAAATGAAATTAAATCCTTATAACGAAGCATGTGAACCCCTCCTTTTAAACACAATAAATTTTTCCTTCATAGTCTGAACACGTAAAGTATTCCGGGTGCCCATATTTTGCATAAATAAGCTTGTCATTATGAAAATTCCCAGGCCATTCAACAACTAATTTATAGGTTTTACTTAAGTTTTCGAGCAGTCGAATGGGATGAATTTTCAATTGTGGATCAAACAGAATGTTGATATTTTGTAAATAATAAATACAATTGCGATCATTTAATGTATTTATAAAGATGTCATCTACAACTAAAGGATATTGTTCTTTAGATACTGGTAATAACCCTTCACTCACTAGAAGATTGACATTAATTTTTTTAAATGATTTTTCCGGAAATGAAAAATCAACTGTGTCATCCGATTTACAAATAATAATCAGTTTATAATACCAATTTTCCATTTCCTGTAAATCTTTATTTAACGATTCCCTCCACACGTGAAACATCCTTTTCTACACTATTTGAAGTTTAAACTCAGTTACTTTTCCTCTCCAAATACTATATCTATATAGTAATATACTTTAATAAGCAGAAACAAACTTTAAATCGTAAAGAATCCAACCGTTTCGCCAGGATTAATATTTAGTAGTAAACGACGATCTAACAACTGATTTCCCCATTCGCATGATGTTTCTGAAATGAACGAACATGAATGACATGCAGCGCCATTCGCAGTGGTTTTATATTTAAAGTTTCCCTCTGAGCAATTCGGATCAGAAGAACAATACATCATACCTTCAATGGCTCGAATAAAAATCGGATAAAGTTTATCAGGTTCGGCCAATTCAATTAACCCACCAAGACTTCCTTCTGAATCACCAGAAGCCGTATAAATTAGTACACCGTACATGTTGTCACTACAGTAGATTCGTTCACGAAGAGATGTTGTTGCATAGCCAGAATGGGCGGCTAATTCTTTAATCATTGCATGACTAAAGGTATGTAAGAGTATATGCCTACTTTTAATTTCTAACGGTGAAAACCCTAATTGTTCCCTTTGATGGTTAAATTTTTGAATAACTTCATCTGTAAAATCACCATGATTCGTATTTTGTTCCCAATCTTTTAATTTAAATTCATTAAACTTAAAGAATATGCCTTCACCATTGTTTTGTACACCTGGCAGCCAACCAGTATCTTCGTCTTTCATAATTGAAACAAGATGGTCTGTTTGCTTTGTATCAAATCGATCGATATAATCCAATCGGGTAAACCCGCGTAAAACCTGTATTTCTGGTAAGGACTCGACTTTATGAATTGCCGAGAAATAAGATTGCATTTTTTCATGAATATCAACTGAAGTCGATTTATAACCTGTGTCATGGCTATCATCAACTTTATCAAGGATTAACGTATTCCATTCTTGCTTTCGGATTGATTCATAGCTCACTTCTCCGCCATAATCTCCTAATAAAATTTGTTTCACTCTTTCTTTTTCAGATTCATTTATCCCGAGCATACTTAAAGATTGTGTGAAAAAGTCTTCATTATTTAATTCCAAAGCTTTTTGAAGTAGTGTTTTACTATCATTTACTTTTTTTATTAATGGATCTTGTATTTGTTCACTCAGTGGTATTCTGAGAAAACTTGCAACAGCAGGTGAATATATATTTGAGCCACCACGTAAATATGTGTCCATTGTTTCAGTACATGATGCTTTTTCATTAATCCAAGGCATCTCTCCTGTACATTGGGGGAGAATCGATTTTAATATCCCTTTTTTCATAATATTGGCTAACGATTGACGAGCATTGCATTTTACGCATCTCACGTATAAATCAGATAGCGAACCACTACTTCCTTCACGGATAAATTTTAATATTGGTTTTTCACAAACTTCTTCTTTATGTTGATGGACCCATTCTATATATGGAAAATCGGATATATGTCCATTTTTACAAGCCACAACAAAACGGCTTGGGTATAGTTCAACTTCTTCACCATTTTTTTTGCAAAAATAACAATGTTTACTATTAAAATCGGTCATCATGCCACATTTGGGACAGATTTTCCATTTTGGAAATGGAACTGCTCTAATTTTAATTTTATCAGGCATATCATTTAAAATTTTTATCTCTTTTACATCTAGCAACTTATTAATTCTAGGATCTTTTATAGTTGGTGCATTCCAAGTATTCCATAAATCAGCAGCCATTATCATTACACTTTGGTCCATCATATCAACTATAGCACCAGGTCCATAATAATAAATTAATTGTGATGGACGTAAAGTTCCCATATCTTTACTCATCTTTTAACCACATCTCTTCCACAGTAATTTCACCTTCAACATTACGTAATGTATTCATTGCTGGCTTTGCTTCTGGGGTTTTTGCTTTTTCAGTAAATTGTCTAAGGAGGTGATTTTTTGTATATTGGCTTTTACGATAACTTAATTTATCTGTATATTTATTTGCCGCCTGTTCCCACCATTCTAAATAGTCGATTAGAATCTGATCCGCTTCATTTATATCCCATTTATTTGTTTTAGCAATTCGCTCTAGAAATTCCTCTTTTAATTTTTGTACTTCTGTTGTTATTTGAAATTGATTAGCACTATTTTCATTACTTATTTCTGGCATTGATTGTCTTAGAAAACCGATAAAGGCTCCTGTTAATCCTTTCTTACGACTACCAACGGAAAAAGGTGTAACACTAGTTGCCTCAACATTACGATAATAGGTTTGATGATAAGACTTAAACCGTTCATAATGAGAAAGGTCCCGTGAACGCATTGAATTAAAAATCGTTAATACAAGACCTGGAAATTGCCGACCAACTCTACTTGTCGCTTGAATATATTCGGAAGTTGTCTTTGGCTGTCCATGAACGACCATGACACCTAGACGATCAATATCCACTCCAACTGAAATCATATTGGTTGCAAGAACAGCATCTAATACACCAGCATCATCTTTTGTTTTTTCCATTTGGTCTAGTATCTCTGGAATTTCCTTTGCCTTTTTACGACTTGTTAGTTCTTCTACGTGTAGTTCATGAGAAAACTTTTGATCTGGGTCAAGCACATCCAATCTTATTGGTACTTCATCTTTGAATGTTGTTAGCATACCTGATAATTCTTTTACCGTATTAAAATAACCTATTATTGTCCAATACGGATCGACATTTTCATCTTGTAGGGTTCTTGTCACTGTTAATAAAGCTGCATACGTTTGAATGGATTGAATCTTTCCACTTACACCCGGTGCACATATCCCTAGGTATAAACGACCTGGTTTTTCATCCGTACTCAATTGATAGGAGACAAAATTGTCATTGGCCTTTTGTACTGCTAGTGGGAATTGAGAAACATCACGGCCATAAAGTCCTCTAATTTGTTCGTCAGCGCCACTAATCGTAGCCGTCGATGCGATAATTTTTGGACCAATTCCATCATCTCTTGTACAAAGCAAATCAACCGCTACTTCATATAAACCTGTTAAAGAACCGAGCGGTCCAGAAATTAAATGAAGTTCATCTTGAATGATTAATTCTGGCGGAAGTAGTCGATTAATTTTCTTCCAACCTCGTTTTCTTTCCTTTTTATCATATATAAATCCTTTATCTGGATGATAATAGTTTTTCATACCAAATAGTTCATACATATTATTTTTCCATGCAATTTGTGCGATTTTATCAACCGTTCCAATTATTATTGTCGGAACATGTTCGTATATTGCTTCATCAACGGTATAGACTGGCAAACCTTCATTACCATAAAATTCACATTGCGGATTATGACAGGAGATCTTTTGACTATCCTTAGTGATTTCATAATCATCAGGTGTTAGTTCGGTTCCACACCAAGGACAATGTAATAATTGCATCGGATTCCCTTTTTGAATTTCTTTCCCTTCGCGTATTTCTGCTATTTTTTCACATGCATCTTCATATGTATTCGGTGATGAATCACTCCCGATCCACAGTCCTATACTAAATGGGATTTCTCCATAACTAAACGGTTCTTCTGCACGAATATATTCTGCAGCACAAACTAAAGCTGCTGCACGCTGGAATTGTTGCGTTGTTAAAAGACGTAACGTATAGCGCATAAATACCGTAACACCAGCATATTCATCTACATTTAAAATGTCTTTTGCTGATAAGCGACGGTAAGCCATCGTAAAAGCAGCAACTCCAAGGTAGGCTTCAGTTTTTCCACCACCGGTTGGGAACCAAATCAAATCCACTAAATCTCGGTCAGGATGGCGTGGATTCGTTATTCCTGGAATACTCATAAGTAAGAAAATAATTTGGAATAAACGCCATTTACCATCATAATTTGGCTTTATGCGGTTTCCTGATGAACGATATTCTAAAGCAACCTTTGTCTGGGCTCGTTGTAACATCATACAACGGTTAGCAAATTGAAATGCTTTCTTTTCAATACTATCGTCCGATTGGGAAATGATTTCGATACCTTCTTCAACCCTGGAAATGATTTTCTCTACTTTTGTTATGTTTTTTTCCGCTTCTTTTTTAAGAGGAGACTCTAAATCTTGAATAGCTTCTTTTTGCTCTTTTAGCCATTTTCGGTATTCAATTGGAATTATAGATAATGTCTCATTTAATTGCTCTGCAGTTTGTTTACTTAACTCCAACATTGAAAACGAATGTCCTTCAATAGTTCGATGCTCAACATTTGGGAGTTCATAAAAAGGAAGCCATGTAGATTCAATCGTAACTTGCCCTGAATCAATATTCCAATCCACCCCGACCCCATGACCAATCGCTAGTTCATAAAAGTCTCGATACAATAATTCATTTTGTACATTAAATCGGTCGGCTTTTGATGTGAAATAAGCTAAATGATATTTTGGAAAACGAACCTTAAGCTTTGTTTGAAACATAATTTCATCTTGTTTCGGAAAAGTATCTTCTCTTTCGTATGAATTATATAAAAATATGCTCACGTGATATAAACCATCTCGCTCCAAAACAGTATATTTTACGCGAGCAGGGTCTGAATCTGTTTTATTATTTTCGAGAATTTTCGTTTCATTTGCTTTTAATTCGATTTCCCACACTTCTTCATGTGGAGAGCGCGCATGATTTTTTCCCTCATACATTGCCCAATTAGCTTGTATATAGATGGGGCATAGTTCTTTAAGTTTGAAGCTAAAGCCCATTGTTGAAGCTCTGAATATATCTCGTTTTGATAAGTATTCATCTACCTTTTCATCTTCAGCAAGCTGATTCGTCTGTATATCAAATTCATCTTCAGGTACAACATCCGAAGAAGAACCAAATGGTACAAGTTTACCGGTTAAATATAAATTCATTGGACGTTTCTTTTCACCTAGAATTTCATCTTCTTCTAATGGGCCTACTAAAAATTTTTCTAAGTCATTTACAATTCTAGTTCTTGTTTTCCTATAATCTTCTAAATCAATTGTTTTTTTCATAATTAGCCTCACCTCATCATTGGCTAGTTGAAAAACACCTGGATAATCGGCTATAATTCTTTTCAATGTATTTACGGTCCAACGGGGACTTATCTTTTTACATTCATTGACTGACATCGTATAATTTGATTTGTTTTTTAAATAATTTAAAAGTTTTTCAGCACCTGGTTTCATACAATAACCTCATCTTCCTTAAAACTCTTTACTTGTTGAACTTCCCAATCTTTAATAAACCTTGCATATGCTAACGGTTTACCATGTCGTGTTATATTCTGGGAAAAATCTATGATTTTACATTGTTCTGTGCCACCAAATTTTGGCCCTCTTAATCCTCGCCCAACCATTTGTTCATACAATATTTGACTTGATGTCGGTCTGCAAATGATTAAGTGGTCAGTTTTCGGTGCATCAAACCCAGTAGTTAAAACGCCATAGTTAAATAAAAATTCGATTTCTCCTCGTTTAAATGCAGCTATATGAATCCGACGAATTTGTTTCGGCGTTTCTGCTGAAATAACTGCAGATTTTCAATTCATCATCATCGATAAGAACTCAGCATGCTCAACAGTACATGCATAAACTAGTGTTGATGTTCCAGTAGGGATGGTAAGCATATACTCAATAATATGAAAGTTTCTCTCACGATCTTCAGCTAAAACTTTTAAATACTCGCTATTAATATCATCTGTTTCATTATCAATATACTCATCAGGTACTTCAACAGTTTCTCCATCCTTACTCAATAGAAAGATTGGTTCAGCTAATTAACCTTCTTCACGAAAATAAAGTAGTGGATTTTTTTGATATTTTTCTATATTTGGGAGTGTAGGATGGATTAAGTAAGCATCAAATTCATCGACCAACTTCATCGTTTCATCATTACTTCTTCCTGGCGTTACAGTTAAGCCACAAATTGGAAATAATTCATCGCCTACTAATTGTCTTGCACGATTAAATAAGAGCTTTTTGCGATGTACTGATTTTCTAGATTAGATTAAAAAAATTTACTCTAAAATTTTACCACATTTTCATTTTTAGGTATGATTTTCTATGCTTTTCCTGCCTTTAATGGTTTGTGTGTCTATTTTTTTACAAAAAAGGGCATACGAATCCTGTTGTCTTATCCACATTTTTTGCTTGTGGATATCTTTTTTACTTTTACTTATTCACATGTGGATAATTTTTTTATACAGCACAAACAAGACTCCTCATATTTTGTGCTTGTTTTTCTTTTATTCTGCCTAGCGCCATGGCTAACATCACACAAAGAGCTAATCCGCATCGTACGGTCATTTTCTTTATCCCTCGTATCGTGTGATTTTCAAAACCAAACACCTGATCAATGCGGCTATTTACTCGTTCAACTGCTGTTCTTTTGTTGTATTCTCTTTTCCATTTGTAGCTGGCACGGTCAATTGGCGTAAATATTCTCCGGTCTTCTGAAAGCGGGATTCGAATGCCATTTACCACCGGACACTTTTCCATCCCCTCACAATTCATGCCATATTGTTTGGCGGGACAAAGTTTCCTTATGGTATTTCGATCTTTATCAAATCCACCACATGCCATTTCTCGTTTGATTCCTGTTGATGGACAATGACAAAATACATTCCCTTTATAATTATAGGTTACATTTTGTTTGTTATTTAACAAACGGGTACTTTCTCCATCTTTCCACATGTTCCGAATATCAATAACCGGTTTAATGGCATGCTGATCCCAACAGTTGATGATTAGCTTCGAATCATCATATCCTCGATCTCCCGTTAGTATTTCAGCTTTTTTCAGTATTTCAGGTTGGCGTTCTTCCATTTTTTCGAGTAGATGATGTGCTTCGTTTATATCCGGCACATTTGCTTTTGTTACCGAGAACATAATCGGTAACTCATAGCTGGCATCAACGATGAGATGAAGTTTATACCCAAACCATTTTACAATTTTCTCCCATCGTGTACCATCTTCCCTTGTTCCGCGATATACTTTTTTTTCCATAATCTGCATCTAGGTCCCGACGACCATCCTCTTTTTCGTTTTTATTTTTCTTTGCTGCATAGGATTTAATGGCCTTACTATCTATAGCCAAGCGTTTCCCAAAATCCGGTACTATCTTTTTGAGCTCTCTGACTAAATCGTCAAACATCTCTTCTACCTCTGCTTGGTGCATCAACACTTTATGTAAAAATCGGCTGAATGCCCAAGGCGTAGGCACTTTTCCATTAAATCCGCAAAGGGAACGCAATTGCCCATTTCTGGCTAATTCTCTTAGGAGTTTTGCATCACTATCATGTTGGAATACAATCCCAGCCAATAAGGCATTCCACATGGCTCGAATCGGATAATCATCACGACCCTTCCCACATTCTTTTTCAAGCACCCTCATGAGCTGTTCATCCGGCATGTACTCTATGACAAGACGAAGCCGTTCTAAATCTCCTAATTCTTCAATTTCTTCCCACGCAAAAAGACTAGATGATGTATAAAATTTTGTGTCAAGCATTTAGTTAGACCAAAAGAAAAAGGTAGGGTATTCTCTGATTTGGCAAAAATCTTAGAGAAAGGAGTACCCTACCTATGTCTAAGAGTATATCGAATATAGATTGGATGAATCAACTGGAAAACGTTATTCGTGAGTTTGTAAAGGAAAAATTAGAGCTGATCATGAAGGAAGAAATCCAGACTTTCCTCGAAATGGAACAAGAGGGAACGTCGAATAGAAGAAACGGCTATTACCATCGAAACCTAGACACGCAGTATGGTCGTATCGAAGGACTTTCTGTTCCAAGAGACCGAAACGGGGAATTTCAAACGCAGCTGTTTGCCCCTTACCAACGCCATACGGGCTGGCTCGAGGAAGCCATCATCAAGATGTATCAAAGTGGTATGAGTACGCGTGAAATTGGCAAGTTTATTGAACGAATTTTAGGCAAGGCCTATTCTCCTTCAACGATCAGTCGTATGACCGATATCGTGAAAGAAGACATTGAGAAATGGCACAAACGTCCCCTGAACAAACGTTATTCTGTCTTATATTTAGACGGATTGTATGTAAAACTTCGTCGCGATACCGTGGAGAAAGAAGTGATTTATGTGGTGTTGGGGGTCAACGAAGAAGGATATCGCGAAATTCTTGATTTTTTCGTAGGAGGACAGGAGAGTGCCTATGGATGGCAAGAGATTCTTCAACAGCTCTACAAAAGAGGCGTACAGGAAGTGCTTCTGGGCGTATTTGATGGCCTTCCGGGGCTAGAGGAAGCCTTTAAGGCTGTTTATCCGAAAGCCGATGTGCTGCGCTGTGTCGTTCACAAAGTACGTAATACCTTAAATCGTGTTCGGAAAAAAGATCAATTTGAAGTGGCAGAGGATCTCAAACTGATTTATCGCGCACCGAATAAGGAGATTGCGTTACAGATGTTTCAACAGTTTGAGTCGAAATGGTCGAACAAGTATCCGAGAGAAGTTCAATCTTGGGCCAATGAGTTGGATGTCCTCCTTACATTTATGGATTATCCAAGCAGTATTCGAAGTGTGATTTACACGACCAATGCCATTGAACGAACGATCAAAGAGATTCGGAAACGTCTAAAGCCGATGAACAGTTTGAGTAGTTTAGAAGCCGCTGAAAAAGTCGTGTATTTGACCATCCAAGATTTTAATGAGAAATGGGCAGGACGAAAATTACGAGGATTTGCTGAAGCCTATGAAACCCTTCAACAAATGTTTGAAAAACGTTATAACTAACCAAATATTGTAAACGAACAAAATAAAGGGATTCTCCCTTTCCACACAGGAGACTGAATATTCAGTCTCCTGTGTGGAGGAAATCGAACCCCTATCCATTCCAAATCCATTTCAGAGATACCCTATCTATCTTACATAACACAAAATTCTTGACGGTACCAAAGACTAAGTTGTGGTATAATAGCCATAAATGGATCCTCCTTTGGTTCGTTAAGTTGATTTGTTTGTTAACTTAATTTTACACCAAGGGGTCCATTTTTTGTTGTTTTTTATGGGAGTAAAATTGAATTTTTCGTAACCCAAAGACCTTTAAGCCCGCATTTTTCCGTTATTCCTGTGGGGAAAATATTTTTCAGCGTATTCTCTATCCTTTGGGAATCAAGGAATAACGAACATCGCAATTACCTCAATAAAGATTTATAACTTTTGGTTGTTGCATGGTGAGCTTCATCTATAATCATTGCACCACAGTTTTCTAAAATCTCGTCTAATGCTGGATCTTTAGATTTAATTCTCGTATAAAGTTGTTGAATACTGGCTACAGCTACACCACCGATTAAATTTTCAACACTAATTTGCTTACCACCAAAATATCGGTAGACACGTAGCGCTTCAGGGAACTCTCGATTCTGCCAAAGATCAGTAATACAAGCGATTGCTTGTTCGCAAAGTTCTTCGCTTTGTGCAATCCAAATTAAGTATTTTCCTTCTGAAAATCTTGGTTGCATCCAATCTATAAAACTCTCAACCGCTACCCTTGTTTTGCCACCACCTGTAGGCAAAGTAACCATGCAGCGAGTTTTATTTTGTTCTAGGTTTAAGACTTCTAGCATTTTGTTCTTTAATTCTTCTTGATATGAAACTAATGGAGGTAACACTTTTCTTGGTTCAATATCCTGAAAAGCGTCCGTGGAATGGTCTTTTGGTATAGAAATGCCAGAAAAAACTAATGGGAATCCTAATGTCTTTATAAAATCTTTTGGCCAACGTCCTCCCATTGTCCATTTCTTATTTGCTAAAGAATTATACATATATGATGGAGATTTTATATTTTTACCCGAAATCGGATTTCGGTTATACAAATTAATTACGGTATCGTCATCTAACTGTCTAAGTAAATGTGATCTTAATTCTCGTACAGCTTGATGACTACCGGCAAATAAATAAGGTCCTTTATTAACAATAACTGTTCTTGCGAGTTGATATTCATCCATTTCTCCTTCTTCTAAATCTTCTAACATAAGGGTCAACTGTTTATAATTTTCTTTACCTATAAAATTAATTAACATTGATAAAGTAACTTTATATTTATCTATTAAAAGATGTACTGTTTGTCTAATTTCTTTTTCTGTTGGAAACGCATGCACTTTTGATTTCAACTCCACTATATTTTGTAATATTTATCCTTCAATGCTATTAATCTCTTTATATTTTCCAAGTAATATTACCTATCTTATATTATAGCTCTTTGGAACTAGTAATTAAAGTTAAGTTTCCGTGAATTATCTGATTTTTCAATTTTCTACCTACATATAAATAATGCATTACATCTATGTTACTGTACTTCAAAATAATATATGGAGTAATTTATATAAATTTCTCAACTTTCGCAGTGAAAAATTTATGAATAATCCTTGATTTGATAGGTTTCTTTGGGTATCTCATATTCACTTGACACTGAAAAAATTCGTCTAAAAAACAAAAAGACACCTCTTTCTTTTGGTAAACTATTGGTGACCAAACCAAAAACCAAAGAAAGAAAGGTGTCACCATTATGATAACGAAAAAAGAGTATTTTGCGCAATTACCAAAAGAAATAAAAGACGGATTTTCTGAATTACAAATTGGTAATCATTTAAGAAAAGCAGGAATTATCAAGGCTTGTGGTTATTCTTGTTTATCGATTTTTCAACTATTATTTCTTCTTGTTTTTCAATACAGAAACTGGTACCACGCCTTACAAAGCAAAAAGGCTGCCGATTTACCAGGAAAAGATACCATTTATCGTTTTTTGAACTCGTCTACGTATAACTGGAGAACCTTTTTACTATCTCTGAGCTCCGAAGTGATTCGTCGTGTGAAACAAACGATTTCGAAGCGCCGTGTTACCGTGTTTATTGTAGACGATTCGATTTATTCTCGTAACCGTAGTAAATCGGTTGAGCTTCTAGCTAAAGTATTCGATCATTCCACTCGTCAGTTTGTCAATGGTTTTCAACTATTAACGCTCGGATGGTCCGATGGCTTTACATTTGTACCTATCGATTTCGCTCTTTTGAGTTCAGCGAACCAAAAGAATCGCTTGAACGAAATCCATTCGTCCATTGATAAACGAACCACAGGCTACAAACGACGGCTCGAGGCATTGGAAGCAAAACCAAACATGGTGTTGAAATTAGTAGAACATGCATTGGATAAAGGAATTTTCGCTGATTATGTGCTCATGGATACATGGTTTACTCATGCCCCGTTGGTGGAGAAGATTCACTCCAAAGGCCTTTTTGTCATTGGTATGGTCAAACAGCTGAAACAACGGTATCTTTTCAACGGAGAACGTTTAACCTTGGAACAACTGTATCGAAAAGCGAAACGAGACATTGGCAAAAAAGAAACACTCGGCTCGATTCACGCAACCCTTCATACGGGTTTACCAGTGAAAATCGTGTTTGTGCGGAATCGAAACAACCAAAGTGAATGGCTAGCCATTTTGAGTACAGATACCACGCTGTCTAATGAAGAAATCGTTCGAATCTATGGGATGCGTTGGGACATTGAAACCTTTTTTAAATTCAGTAAATCGTTTTTACATTTAGCCAAAGAGTTTCAAGGTCGTTCCTATGACATGATGATTAGCCATACTACCATTGTCTTCACTCGGTATATCTTGATTGCTTGGCAACTTCGGAAAGAAAAGGATCCGAAGACCATGGGCAACTTATTCTTGTTTCTATGTGACGAAGTAAAGGAGATGGACTTTAAAACGGCTTTACTATAATTGATTTCTCTTTTCCAAACTTTGGCTGAAGCTAAGGTTTATTTGAGTATGGACATTTTTCAGTGTCAACTGTCCAATTGGATTACTTCTTTACCTCGTTATATCAAGGACTGTCTCCGTATTTCTGTGTGCTAAAGTTGAGTTATTTATAATAAAAAAGGCTGACACTGATGATGGCTCATTGTCATATCAAGATAAAGCCTTAAGGTTTCATCTCCTCATTGCACTATCTTTCCTTCAATCCGATGATTGGCATCATTTCACTTCTTCCTATTTTATCCAACGATATACTGATGAATTCCTCTATCGGCATATTGGCACCACTAAGCTCGAAGCTCCCTTTCTCTTATACTGGATCTTCAGCAACAATTGACTTATCGTGATAATTCTCATAAATGGTTAAACAACTAGTACAACCAAACACCCTCTTTCATATACTGCTACTGTCAAATAAATCAAAAACGGAGGTATTAAAATGCACGCACACAAAAAATGGGGCCACCACCCTTCTTTTGGATGTCCCCCGGTATTCTGTCCGCCACAAGTGTATCCAACTATGTACGATCTACCATTAGTCTCGCCGCCACAGCAATACGTAAAAACCAATTTAACCAATACTGTAGTACCACATATTCACCCATCTCATACCACTAATGTTAACAAGCATATGATTACTCATGAGCATTATTTCCCACACACTGAATCTGTAGTAAATGAATGCTGCGAACAACATGTGATGTGTGGAGTACCGCATGATCCTTGTTGTCCGAGACCATTTGGCTTTTAACTTTCAAAGCCCCACATACGGGGCTTTACTTTTTCCTTAACAGGCTCCATATGGATATCAATTAAATCTTATCTAACGGAATCAGTCTGATTAATCCGAACTGTTCAACATGGATATTCATCAAAACTTAATAAAGCAATCTCCATAAATAAAAAGTGGCATAAGCTTCCCAATTTTTCCATCTTGAAAATAACTTTAAGATTTCTGCTTTAGAAGTTTATTCTCGAAACCAAGAAGATGTTTCATAGCATTGTGCAGACCGACATCATCAATGGGTAAAGCAGTAGGCATCCTCAGACAAAACATTAAAGTATAGTTTGCCGTCCACGGTCCTATTCCCCGAATTTTGACTAAGGCCTTTTCCGCTTCCTTATAGTCTCCCGCGCCTATCAATCGCTCTTTTGTTAATTTTCCTTCCGCCATGAGTCGAGCGACTCCAATGAGATATTCACCTTTTCTGGTAGACATTTGTAATTCGGTTAAATCGTTGATCGTCAATTCCGCGACGACTTGCGGAGATGGAAAGATCCAATATGGTTCTCCATTCCAGTTTACGTGCCGATCAAAGGTTTCCACGAAACGCCTTTTTAAAGTACGCGCAAAACTTAGATTGATTTGCTGTCCGATAACCCCCCAACAGATAGCCTCAAATAAATCGGGAATTCCGATGAGACGAAGTCCATAAAATTGGCTGGTGACTTTTTGCAGTAACGGATCATTTTCCGCTAAACTGTAAAATGGGCGCAAATCGATCTCCAAATCAAACCATTCTCTTACGAATCGTGCTACCGCTGCCCGGACCCATTTATGAGAAGGAATGGTGTGACCAACAAAACGTATGATAAGAGAATCATCATGGTCCGTACTAATTTCCATTAATACTGTTTCCTGCTCGATCGGAACCGCTTTGTAAATTCTATTGTCTTTGATACGATACATACTTTCGTTTGGAGCGATAGACAAATATTTCATGTTTTCGGCAAAGCTGAATTCTTTCGGCACCATCAACCTGATTTCATCCTTGTGATCTTCCCAGGAACCATGCGGAAGATGAGAACAACATGTTTTACTAGGACGATAACCGGCTTGCTCTGCTTCTATTCTAGACGCAAATCGAATGATGTTTTCTGTCTTTTTATTCTCTTCGCACCAGGGGAAACAATAAATCTTCGTTGTTTTGTCGCCCACAAAATAAGCGGCATCCCACTCAGGATTAAACAAACTGTTTTTCATATAAATCCCCCACTCCTATATAGGGCTTGCTGAACGAATCAAATTTGGTCAGATACAAGCCAAATTCCGATTATCAAAATATAAAATAGTGTTGTGTAAAAAAAAAGAACCCTGAGCTTGCGCTCCAGATTCAGTATGAAGAATTGAAGGGCTACTACTGTTTCGCTGGTCTCCTGAAGGCGTGCTCGAATAAAGCCCAGCCCATACTTGCGCTTGCCTTCGCCAAATTTGCCTTCAACGGCATTACGTTCAGAGGCATCCTGCCTTGCGACGCGTTCCAAGGTTTTGTCTTCCGTTCTGGATGGGCGTCCTAACCTTGGCCCACTCAGACGAATGCCAAGAGATTTGCAGTATGCCAGATTATTACGGTTTCGGTAAATTTTATCTGCCAAGATCGCTTCCGGATAAAATCCGAACCGGTTGTAGTAGTTTTCAACAGATTCCTTGAGAGTGGTCCCTTCATTGTAATTTTCCCAGTCGAGGTGCTCAATCAAGGCATAACCATCTACGACACTGATGGCGACTTTTGAACCGAACTCCACGTTCGCTTTTGCCTTGCCGCGCACAATTGGACGGACATGTGGCTGGGAAATGCTTACAATCCGGTGGTCAACCCGGTGTGTTTTCTTTTTGTACATTTCTGCCTGTTGGCGGTAAAGTTCATGAATCACGAGAAGTTGCCTGTATTCATCTTTGCTTAAAAGAGACAGAGAGCTTTAGGAAACAAGATTTTTAATGATCTCCAGATCCCGTTTCACATATCCGAGCTGTTTGCCTACAACTTTCCGGATTTTCCGGGCGCCAGCTTTACGTTGCTTAGCGACAGAAAGATAGTCCTTGCGGGCTCTTTTTCTGTAGGTCCGTGGCTTACGTAATTTCCCTTTGTGTGGTTCATGCAGGACATCAATGATATGTTCCAATTTCTCACGGGCTTCGTTCAACAACCCGAGGTCTGTAGGATAAGCAATATCAGCCGGTGCACAGGTTGCGTCCAAAATGAGCTTTCCTCTGTTCTTCGTTTTGGGAGAAGCCGATTCAGTTGAATGCTTTTCTGAATCGGAACCGGGAGGCTGAAGATCGCCACGATCATGATCATAATCATTACGATCTTCATCAACATGATCGTCATCGTCGTGATCCTGATCATCATTGTTGTCGTTTTCCTTAGATGCTTCTTCCAATTGGCGTTTTTGTTCTTCCAGAACGATCCATTCATTCAGTTCGTTGATGATATTTGCCCCCAAACGTTTTCTAAAACGAGTCATCAGAGAATGGTCGAATGGGGCTTTTTCCTGGAATTCAGGCAAGCCGATAAAATACTGAAGATACGGGTTTTCTGTGATCTGTTCGACTGTTTCCCGGTCAGACAGCCCAAGCCGTTCTTTGATATAAAGAGCCCCAAGAGCGATTCTGACAGAATAAGCCTTTTCGCCTTTGAATTTCTTCTTGAAGGACTTGGCATACTTTTCTTCGGCCATCCACCAAGGAATCATTTCAGCAAGACGGACCCAGCGATTTTCTTTATTTAATTTCCCACCGAATGGTAGAAAAAAATCATCTACAAAAGTTAATTGATGTTCGGTCTTTTTGTACATCGTAACAGCCTCCAAGTGCAAGGTTTTTTACGTGTTTCCTTTGAAATCCTTACACTTTATATTCGACAAAAGTAGCCAAAATCCTTGTCAAATCTGGAATTTTTGCTTATTCAGCAAGCGCTAAATATTATAAACATAGCTGCTAATGTGACAGTCATACTGATTGTAGTGATAGGGTCATTTTCTTATATCAGGCATCATCGTATGACCATAAATAAGTAATGCAAGATTTTTGTATTCAAACCACTTATTTGCTTTTTCAAAAAACGTACAAAAAATCCTTTTTGCGTCTCTTAATTTGGAACTGTTTGTTCCATCATCATTCTTCTTTGTTCCAAGTTTTGTTTGAATGATTCCACCACCCATTTATTTCTTTCTTCAAGTCGCTTAATCATATATTGGTTTTTGCTTTGAGATCGGTTCCAGCAACTGTTTATCAAATAGTTTCTACTCCTCCAGTACTTTCTTAATCCCCTTTATAAAAGTTAAAGATTAAGAAAAGATATTTTTATCATCCATTATCTTAACAAAGTTTTTGATATATTCTTTACCCAGTCGTGTTGATGTTCCCAGCAATGCCACACATCATACATCCATTCTCTAAGCGTAGCGTCTCGATTTTTCCCTGGTTTCTCTTTTAAAACGTCTTGAACCGTTATTGAATATGAATGGTCTGGGAGTGGCAATGACGGCCAGTTATATGGACATTGACTAAGCAGCATATGCACACCCTGGACTTGTTTTCCGGTAAATCCGAGTTCAATCGCATAATATAAGCCAATTAATGAAAAGGCAACGGTGATATTTTTCATACCAGCTCCCGCATACTGTGCGCTGTATGTATCAATAGCGTGCTGATGCACAAAATAGAGGTCTTGTTGACTCATCGTATACAAGATCAGTTCGTTGTATTTTTGGTAACATTCTCCGGTGGCATTGTAGCGATGAGGCCTTTCTATTTGCTGATCAGGCAGCCTTAACCCGCAGCCGGTGCATTCCATCATCTTTTCTCTCCTTTTCATCTCTCTTTCACCTTTTCAGACCTGACATCCTCAAAACCTTCATTTTTTATATTCATCATAAAGGCCATTCTTTTTTGCAAATTTCTCTGCCTTTTATCCCATAATAAAGTTAAATCACCATAGAAAAAGGAGGATATGTGTGAAAATCCGTACATTTTTATTGTCTTTAATTTTTTTGTCCTCCATTGTTTTCCCGGCTTCCGGAAAAGCAGTAACATCGCCTCTGTATGTCCACTATATAGACGTCGGCCAGGGTGACAGTATTTATATTAAAACTCCTGCCGGGGCAGATGTTTTAATTGACGGCGGCAATAATGACAAAGGCGATGATGTCGTAGCATATCTCCAACAACAACATGTCGACGATATCGAGATTATGATCGCGACTCATCCGGACGTTGATCACATTGGGGGATTGGACACTGTCTTAAAATCCTTTAAAGTAGAACAAGTATACGCTCCAAGAGTTTCTCATACGACTCAATCGTATTTAGATTTTTTGAACGCCGTAAAAAATGAAGGATTAACCATTCAAACCGCCCAAAAAGGGACTGCTCTTGGTTTAAATGATGTTTCCGCCATATTCGTAGGCCCGGTTAAATCCTACAGCACAGACGATACAAACGACTGGAGCGCTGTTCTTAAACTAACATATGGAAAAAGATCTTTCCTGTTTACGGGGGACGTCGAAACAACTGCGGAATCTGATATGATCGCTTCTAAGCAAAATTTGAGAGCTGACGTGATCAAGATTGGACATCATGGGGCGAAAACATCTACAAGTGAAGCATTCTTGAATGGAGTAAAGCCAACCTATGCCGTTATCAGCGTTGGAAAAGAAAATACGTATGGGCATCCAACCGCTGAAGTAATAAATCGCTTAAAAATCCACAAAATCAATATTTTTCGAACGGATCAGCAAGGTACGATTATAGCCAAAACGGATGGAACCCATTTATCTTTTAACGTTAGACCGATAACAAGTAATAGCAACATTGCTCACTAAGCCCCATCTCCCCCATCGTATCATTTAATAGCTAGTGTGAATATTTATTAACAGAACAAGCATGGTCGTACAACATCACAATTTACCGGTCATTTAGAGAAGAGAAGCACGTCTTGCACTCCCAGACCCAATAAAGAGGATGTGACCATAAAAGTGGAGTATATTATTGATTATTTTGAAGGCGGTTTAGCAGTTTGCGAAACTAAAGACGGAAAAAGGGTAACGATAGAAAAAAGCAAGCTTCCTAAGAATTGTAAAGTTGGTGATGTGATGAAATTAGAAAATGGCCGTTTTCGTCTGGACAAAAAAGAAACGGAAAGACAAAGAAAAGAAATAGAAAATTTAATGAAAGGATTGTTTAAGGATTAAAAGGCCAAAAGCCCCTCTCAGCAGGGGCTTTTAAACGCATAGCTCGCTGAAAAGACGCTGTCGTAAACGTCATGCGTATATTCGACCTCGGGCTTTTAAACGCATAGCTCGCTGAAAAGTTAGGTGTTACTTTATGATATCGTTCAAAATAAAAGTAATGAACATCCTCTAATGGTTAAAGAAAAGAGAATATTTTGCTTCCGGTCGAACGGTTGATGATCTCTTTCATGATGGTTTGAAGATTATCGTTGGCGTTTAAAACTCCCAACAGAATGGTTGAAAACAAAAAATTCCCGCCTAAACAACAAGATTGCTTTCATTTCATCTTCTAACCGAATAAAGCTTCTTTATTTAGATGTTTTTTCTGGTGAAACACTTCTTACTTCATTAAATGCACAAGAAAAAAGGACAACAAAAAATGCTTTACGTCCTACTCTGTATCTAGCAGTTGCTGGTAGAACATGATTGATTTTTATTTTTGGCTATGTTAAATTTTTACTATAGATATGTTTATCAATCAATGGACCGCTTATTTACTGGTTCCATTATTGTGATACGACGAGTCATTCCATCATTGTACTTTTAGGTTCTTTCCTATAAAGTTCACTAGCATTGAACGTAATTGTCCCCCTACGTAGACAATTACGTTCTAGTAGCCGCTCACATCGAGATAGGTCACTCATGCTGATATCATTTTTCGCAAAATTCCATTATTTCCGAAAGGATTTGAATAGTATGTTTTCAAAAAACAAAATGGTCATTGAATTGGATGAAAGATATTTTAATCAGGAGGAATTAAGCAACGCTGTCGTCCAACATCTAATTAGCAAAGGAAACAGCTGTGAAAAAATCGATCATTACACCATTATTTTAAATAACAAAAAGTACACACTGACTGAAAAGACTATCAATATAGGTGTGCCGCTTCAACGGGTGATATTAAAGGAAACGAAATAACAAATTCACTTTATTATGATTATTTTTGGTGCCTATTGTCGCTATTTGCGGGAAAGTCCATTTAAAAAACAGTATGAGCCCTTCTCAATGGTATATCTGGATAAATGATAAGAATTTTATATAAGACATTGAATGAAAAAGTCATTAAGTATATAATAATTTTCAGCTGAATAGGCGATGGAGTTCGCCATATAACCGTCCATGCGACTAATGACTCCTACCAGTTATGCACATTTACTGGTAGGAGTCTATTTTTTATGACAACAATAAAGTTGAGGAGGCTGATAGGATGAACTTATTGGCAATTGGAATAGGAGGATTCGTTGGTGCAATACTCCGTTATTCAGTAGGAAAATGGATTCCTGCAACCAATGGGTTTCCGGTCGGTACTTTGCTGATTAATCTTGCAGGATGCTTATTCCTTGCTTGGTTTTTCACCATAACGGCGAAACGATGGATGATAAACCCGCAATTAAAGCTGGCCATAGGAACTGGTTTCACGGGGGCATTCACCACATTTTCAACTTTCTCTGTTGAAACGCTCAATCTCATAGTACATCAACAATTTTTAATCGCTCTTATTTACCTTCTTTTGAGTGTTGGTGGCGGCATTGGATTCGCGATCATTGGGGCTAAATTGGCTACCTTCAATATTCAGCAATCGAAAGGAGGAGCAGAATAATGTTTTGGGTAGGTATCGGAGGAATATTTGGAGCCATTTCGCGGTATCTTCTAGGGAAATGGATTACCGGCAAAACATCTTCTGTCTTTCCATTTGGCACTTGGTTCATCAACCTAACGGGCTCATTCATGCTTGGCATTCTTGCAGTTCTACACTCAAATAAAATCATACCTGAATGGTCATGGCTTTTAATTGGCACTGGTTTTATTGGTGCCTACACAACCTTTTCAACGTTCGGATATGAAACGATCCAAATGTTGCAGAAAAAAGATGCGAGGAACGCAATCATTTATGTTTCGACGTCAGTGCTATTAGGGGTTCTTTTCGCTTGGATCGGAGAATTAATGGCAGCTGCACTTGCCTAGCGTTGGAGTATCAATAAAATACATCACGAATGTTTCGCTATTGGGTTTGACGAAAAATTTGGTACCGGATAAAGCTTGGTAAAATGCCAAGCTTTATTGTTTTAAACTCGTAATTTCTCAAAGGATTTAGCAAAACCGATGTCATGTTCGATGTTAAACCTCAAAAGCGAATCGAGTGTAAAAGGATGCTCGACACTGGTTTTTCATGTTAAAAGATTTTCATTATCTTCATCGGCCATTGTTTATTCACGCGGTTCCGGATCTTTTCTAAACAACCTAGTTTAGAATGAATGCGAATAAAAGTAATTGGAATAATTTTTAAAAATAAAAACAGACTAAACGTAAAGATTCCAAAATGAGTGAAGGATGTGATGGGTTTTGCGACTAGCAAATAAATCTGGAAGTCTTACCTATTTAGGATATACTGCAATTATTTTAACAACGGTCTACACTGTAATCATTACAATATTAGGGTTAAATACAATGCAAAAGGTTAAATATATTTATAAATCAACTAAGATGAGAAACAGAGGATAACGAAATCCTTCCAACTTTTCTAAGGTTTAGTTTAAGTTGAATGGACTTACCAAAAACAGGACGAAAGAGATAAAGTGATCCAACTAGAAATTAGCCGCTATCGAAAAAAGGATTTTACCATAATTTTATGGTTGTGATGGTCGCTTTGGGCATCGCTATTTTCATGAATACGTTTCTCCTCAACCACTTTTAGAGAATTTTGTCAGCAAGATCTAAATTTGGTTTTACAAAAAAAGACGGAATTTAATGAAAAAAACAGAACCCGTATGTACCTGTTGAATCATTCTCTAAATGTCCTCCCCTCAAGTTACAATATAGACCCTGTACTAATTTTGGATGCACCAATGGTTTCATATATGCTCCATAATTTTTTATTCTGACAAAGTGTTTGATCATAGTCTTTAGTACACCTATGTATTATGTAACCTTTAGCACAATTAGAAGAATGAAACCTCGTTATTTGAAGGCCATAATAACTTATATGTGTAAAACCATCTCATCAGTTCCCTTAAAACCTATGATTCATATAGTTTTCTGGCGTTATCACTTGCTAGTAATCGAATGGTTTTTATCTCCTGTTCCGTTAACCATTTTATCACTGAATCGGTCAATATCCTTGCATACCCTTTCTTTCTAAAATCGGGTTCTACATATACATCGCCAATAAAACCATACTTGCGTTCTTTAAAAAAGCAATATGGTATATCTTCTTTTATAAAGGCACCAGCACAAGCAATTACCTTATATCGTTTTTTATGATAAAATGTTTGGCTTTACCAGATTTATAAAACTCTTTGTAAGTCTTTTCGACTTCTTGAATAAAAACCATCTAAGAGCATATGTTCCATCCCAACTTCTCTAAACATTTTTAATTTCAGTAAAGTAATGGCAGGTATATCGTCTATTGTTGCAGCTTTTATTATCGTCTAATCCTCCAACAATTGCAATTACCCATTGTAAAATTCCATCTTTAACTGCCCGTCCATTATATTGCCTTGCACGTGATCATACAACTGCTCTTTTGATATCCCGAACTGGAAGACGCTATCTAACGTTTTCCATGAAGAAAGTTATTTTTTTATTCTTTATTCATTTTTCGATTAAAAACTACTCTTGACCAAAAATAAACAGCACAACCTATCAATAAAATAGTCATTTGCCATCCAGAGTCGCCATTGGTAAAAAAACTGTATAATGACCAAATCAACAGTGCAACGGTATAAAAAATAAACCCATATTTCGCAGACTGATCGCTCTGATATTTTTCCATTTCATCGGCTTTTCGCCACTTCATTTATTCTCCTCCTCGTAAAAAAATAATTTTTCAAGTTGTGTATTTAGATGTATGGATAACTTAAACGCTAATGATAATGAAGGGTCATATTTATTATTTTCGATGGCATTTATGGTTTGTCTTGTTACACCACATTTATTTGCAAGTTCTTCTTGTGAAAGGTTCATACTTTTTCGTACATTTCTAATGTTATTTTTCAATTCACCCACCTAAACTTCTTAAAATGTAAAAAATGTTTTACATTTATTATACGAAAAGAGAATGAATTGTCAAATTATTTTTACATTTCACCCGACAACATAGTCATGTAAGATCCCATAGTCCTTCATCTGTAGATTACAACGAACAATCATCCTATAGTTTCATTGTTAAATTCGATCTTTTACTCTTATCTATTTTCGCCCAAAAAATCCTTAAAATAAAGAGCTTTAATAAATGACTAAAATTTGCTGAAAAGAGTAAAATATTCTGATTTTCTCGTTGGAATCATAAAATTTATTTTTTCCGCAATCATACAAAGGATTCCATAAAGAAACCCCTCTCGAATGAGAAGGGCTTTTTGTAATCATAAAAAGCTGAGAAATACCGCCATATTCATGATTTTTTAAACTTTCCTGAACAAGCATAATTGTTGTTGAGTTTTCTCACCCTTTAGTTAAAGAAAGCTTTTTACTGTAAACAAGCTCAAGTTATTGTTTATTCTGTTTAAATGCCTCAAGTAACAAAACTATAGTTGATAATACTATAGTTCCTGCAAAGAAGACTAGCTGTAGCTTTTCAGGTATATCTGGTAATTTGATATAAGACAAAACTAGTTTTAAAAGAGTGAATGTTATAAGTGCGAAAATAAAGTCCTTAAAAAAAGTAGTAAGTTTTCTATTCTTAAACCAGTCAATCAATCCAATGAAAATACTTACAATAACTATTTCAAACCAAGTCATAAGTTTTCTCCTCTAATTTTGTAAACCAAAGACAATTATACTAAAAACAACATTAAAACTTTAATCCACCCGTGGTGCTAGATAAAACTCAGACAAGCATAAAAATAGCCCTTGCTGGCGGATCTCCAGTAGAATGAAAGTGTCACCCAACATTCGAAAGGAGAGATCCCCCATGCAAGAGCACTTTCATTTTACTACAGATCCAGCCAAACTTCAAAAACAATATGCCGCTATTTTCTGTTTTGTTTCTGCCCAACTGTCGTTGATTCAAATGTATCTTCATCGCCGCAACCGTCACTTGGTCAAGCAAGAAGACGAAGTGGTCATGGCGGTTCACCTTTTGGGGAAGCTGCTGGGCTTTTCTTCCGAACGAGCCTGGCATCGTTTTGTCACGGGAAATTTGTTCACAAACGGCTCGTTTCTTGAACGCTCCCGATACAACCGCCGCTGCCGGGCGCTTGGTTTCGCCATCAAATGGATCCGTCATGAGCTGGCGAAACGTGGCCAACACCATGCTTATGCGGTCGTCGACAGCTTGCCTCTTCCGTTGTGCCATCCCGCAAGAATGCAGCGCGTCAAGCGGTTTCGAGGGATCGCGGATATGGGGTATTGTGCTTCCAAAAAGCAATGGTACTACGGTTTCAAGCTGCATCTTCAAGTGACCAATCAAGGGCTGGCCATGGGCTATGTCGTGACGGAAGCGTCCTGCCACGACGTCAAAGCCGCTGAAACGGTGATGACTCAAATCCCTCATCCCTACAACTTTGGGGACAAAGGGTACATCAGCCACGCTCTTCGAGAAAAGCTGTACGAAGAACACCAAGCCGCGTTCTGGACACCGTCTCGACACAATCAAAAGCACGGCCCATCCAAGGCATGGGAAGAATGGATCAGGAAAAAACGCAAAGTCATCGAGACGGTGTTTTCGATTCTCGTAGACCAATACCGGATCACCGACATTCGAGCGAATTCCATGGCCGGTTTTGAAGTGGCACTCGATGGCATCTTGTTGGCTTATTCCTTGGTCACACTAGGGCTGGTTGAGCGCTGACACTCAACTAGCACCACGGGTTTAATCCATTTATCGGTTTTTAAAATCATACAAACAGAATTTCATTTTCCACTACTCGCCCGTAGTTTAATTGAAAAACTAGGACACAGAGCATTTCGTATGTAGCCTTATATTATACAGGCATCTAGAGCATGAAAACCAGCTTTATTTGCCCTACGAGCCGCCTTGGTCTAAAATTCGATATTTTTCCCATTTCATCGGCTTTTCGCAATTTCATTTATTCTTATCCAATCTGCGTTAATGAAAGTTTATTTACTAAACGACTTATTAGATGCGTACTCTTCCGCTGCAATGCAAAGATAATAAGAAAGACCAGTCTGTTGGGATTCAAGCATGTTTCTGTGGAAATCATCGTTTAAAAAGAATCGTGCTTGTGCCGCAAAATCCGATGCTTTCGTTACATGTCCATGATGATTTAAGAAATGAATATGTTGGCTTATAAGAAGCTGTACTTTTTTGTCATCAAACTTTAATCCATTCTTCAGTGCATCAGCCATACCATCAATAAAACGCTTTGCTTCCAAAGCGAATTCATTCATCGATTGAACATCAATTGGATTGTTTTCAAGTAAATCATAGTTATATTTCTCTTTTAAGTATTGATTTTGCTCGGTCAATGCTTCAGCCCACTCTTCTTCACTATTAAATCCTTTGAACATCTCTTTTTTATCCATACTTTCTCCTTTCATAGTGCAACGAATCGATTCATCAATTGTCTCAACCAATTGCTCCATTCTTTGTATACGAGAAAGAAGGAGCTTTTTTTGATCCGACAAGATCGATAATCGATCCGGTTCACCATCTAATATTTTTTTAATTTCTTTGAGGGGGAAATCTAATTCACGATAAAATAAGATTTGTTGTAAACGTTCTAGCTCTTTTTTTCCATAAAGGCGATAGCCCGCTTCACTTACCTTACACGGTAATAGCAGCCCTATTTTGTGATAGTGATGCAGAGTTTTTACACTTACTTTCGCGAATTCTGAAATTTCTTTTACCGTGTATAACATTTTCAACATTAAGATTATTAGAAAGGGGAATTTTCAATGAGTCATTTTAGCTTGATATACTACTATGTAATGAAAAAAAGAGCAATGGAAGCCTTCCGTGTCCATTAGAGATAAAGGTGAAAATGCTTTATTAGAGAGTCAAGAACACAGGAATTCAAATCGTAATAGTTGCTAATTGACGTAGTGACAAAACAACAAAGTTTGCATCGCCATTGGAACTTTTGAAAGAATTTTCAAAGTAATAAATAGTTATAGTTGAGCAAATCAAAAGGCAGGACAGTTGCCCAGCCTTTTATGTCATTTTGATGTTAATTCATTAGTCATTTGATGCCATTTTTTATTTAACACATAATGTAGCTTCCACTAAAAGCGGTACTTCTCTATACCCTTGACTATTTAACTCTTTTACAAAATGCTTCGCTTTTTCTACACGAGTATCCTAACTCATACAATATATAATTATTCGTCTTTTGCGGCTTCTAACATCAAAAATACCGCTGTTATAATGTGCATCACCATACCGACTATCGGAATCCAACCTACAGCAGACGTGATGATCCCTAATATGTGACCAACTATCTTTTTGTCAGCTTTGTATGCAATAATTAACGATACAATGTGTAAAGCTAACATGATAACCAATGGTATCCAAAACATACTCACAATAATCATGCCACCGATTATTGGCATCCCCCAAAACGCTTCAAGCCCTCCGGCAACCCATTTTAAAACTCTACTCGTATTTCCCATATTTCTCCCCTTCCAAAGTAATCAATTCGAAATTATTCTTGTTCCGTTCTATTTTAACAAATTTGAGGGTGCTTTAATTGTCGTAATTTGACGTCTTTATTGACGTACAATGAGTTCTCCATCAGATTGCTTCCGCTTTTAGCAACCGCATTTCATTTTTCACGTAACCGTAACACCCGTTTAATTTTTAGATTTAAAGTGTTTAATTCATCAATCTTAAACAATATAATTAAGATACTAATGGAAGGGGTAGATGAACATCAAGCATAACTCTTTGCACCAATGGCATAAAGAACACAATAAAAGTGTCGCTGAATTTCATAAAAACCACGCTGCTCAAGTAGCCAATGGAGAAAATGGCAACGGTTGGGCAGCCAAATTAGAAAGATTATTTTACAACAAAGTTCTTGTTCCTTTAAAAGTTGTGAAATAACTTTTAACAGTTCTGTTCCTTTTTTGGAACAGTTCTTTTTTTAATTTCAAAGAATGATGTCCGTATTGCTATTCCTATATGCGAAGCTCCTGAACAATTTATCGAAGCATAGAAAATCTATATACTGAATCTAATGTAAACTTAATTTTTGTCCGATTTATTTAACCTCTCTCCTAATACAGGAAAGATGCACCCTTTCATAAAGTTAGAACGGGTAATTCATGTGGGAATATTTTCATTTTTTCTCATCAACCATATTTATTCTTCAATACTTGTAATCAACGGTGATAAAAGCCCCAATAATAACGGTTAAAAATTCCCCAATAATAACAGTTAATCGTTTCGAAACAACGTCTTAGATGGAGTGGAGAAACGATGCTGAAGATTGGGGAGTGAGAGTTGTATCAGAAAGGCTGGACACAAACAGCGATTGCTAAAGAAACAGGGTTTAATCAGAAAACCATTCATAAGTATCTCAATGAGGACAAGCTCCCAGAGCGCAAAGTCAATAAGAAAAAGAAAGAAAGTAAACTCGATCCTTATAAAAACTATCTTCTTCAACGAATACAAGAAGGGACCACAAATTGTGTCGTTCTCTTAGAGGAAATACAAGCGATGGGATACACCGGTATTCCTGAACAAATTCTCTATGACAATATGAAAACCGTTGTTCTCAAACATACTCCAGTTGAAATACGATTTAACCGAAAGTTTGAGGATTTTCTAGCCTACTACGGTATTATTCCAAAAGCATGTCGACCGAAACGTCCCCAAACAAAGGGAAAAGTAGAAAGAGTAGTCAAGTATTTAAAAGAGAATTTTTTTCAACGAAAGCATGAATCTACTCTTCAAGCCTTAAACGAAGACATTCGAACTTGGTTAGATCAAGTGGCCAATCGAAAACCGAATCAAACAACGAAGGAACCACCGATTCAACGTTTTGAGAAGGAACAGAAGTTCCTTCAATCATGGGGAGTCAAACCGTTATTTCCTACGAATCGTTGGGAAACACGAGAGGTCAGTCGAGATTGTTTTGTTTCATACAGAGGAAAAAAATATTCTGTTCCCTATCGCTATGCAGGACAAACGGTCAAAATAAAAGAAACGCTTAACCATCATATTGAGATTTATGATGAACAGGAATGTATCGCGAGACATCCGATATGGATTGGGCAGGCATCCACACAGATCCGAATGGAACATTATGAAGGGATTCATTCAAACGAAAAAGGACAGAAAATAAAAGGCGTTCAAGGTTTGGCGACCAACGACCTTTCATCTTCTGCCCCATCTCCAAAAGTAGAACAACGTCCTCTCGCTGCTTACGCAGCATTGGAAGAAGGTGAAACTGTATGATGAAGGATATGTTAATTGAACGATTACAAAAGCTTGGTTGGCACTACACAGCCCACCAACTGGATCATTTATTAGAAGACGCTTCTAGAGATAATGTATCATATTCTGAATTCCTAAACACTATTGTTTTACAAGAGGAGATGGAATATCAAGAGTCTCAGCAACTAGAAAAGCGAATGAAACGAGCAAAACTACCTTATATCAAAACGATTCATGATTTTGATTTTTCCTTTCAACCGAGTATCAGTGAAAAGAGAGTAAAAGAAACGCTTACCTGTCGGTTTATTGCCAACGGGGAAAATCGAATTTTACTAGGCCCACCGGGTGTTGGGAAAACACATTTAGCCATTTCCTTTGCGATCGAAGCCATTACTCAAGGATACACCGCTTTATTTTTAACCGCAGACGATTTAGTGGCAGAATGCCGAAAGGCAAACAAAAAAGGACTCTCCAACGTTTAGTCAATCGTTGGGGTCGCCCAGACGTACTCATTATTCCCATAAATATAGTGGCAAGACTAGTCCTGGCGATTAAAGAACACTAGACATTGAGTTATAAAAGACAATCAATATGATCCAGAAGCTTGTGCAGTTTTGGATTTTATTCGCAGGCGATGCTTATTTTTGCTGTCATGAATCTTAAGAAACGGCAAACTGGATATGGAAAAAACCATGTCCAGAATAATAAGAATACTAAAAAATACAACAGAAGTAATAAAAAAGACACCCTCCTCCAAATCAAAGATTTGAAATGAGGTTTGTCAACAGTCTGAAAGGACAGATGATAATCTGTCCTTTTAATCTGTCCTTTGGCTTTTTATGTTCCCATGCTAGGAATTAATAACCACCGGTTGTAAATGAAGTTCCTACAATGATTAGCAAGATGAATAACACAACGATCAAAGCAAAAGCAGTTCCCATCAGCTTTCACCTCATTCCACTTTTATACTAGTTTTTACCTTTTGACTTATCTTATCCAACAAAGGATGTACCAACAATAATTAGTAGGATAAACAACACGACAATCAATACAAAAGTAGAACTAAGTCCTCCTGAATAACCACCGTCATATCCATAACCGCCGTATCCACAACCGTATGACCAACCCATTGTATTCACCTCCATAAAGATGATTAAGATTGTTATACAATCTTTAATATAAGATATGTTTCTAATAAAAAGTCTAAGTAGACAAACATATTAATTGAAAGAAAAATAACGAACTTGTCTAGTAGATTTTTTATATTTACCAAAAAACCCCTCAAATACCATATAAACAAGTAAAAGCGTATGTTATCAACATACGCTTTTCCGGAGGTGCTGTATATGGAGTTTTGACGGCTTCTTATAAGTTATGCTTCTAATAAAAAGTCTGAGTAGACAAAACATATAAATTGAAAAAAATAACGAACTTGTCTAGTGGATTTTTTCATATTTACCAAGAATCCCTCAAAACAGCCTTCCTATAATCATCATATATACCAAATTTTACCGCATTATCCTTTTAAAAGATAAAATAACACATCTTTCAAATAAATTAATTGTATCTTTTTTCTCATGATAACTGTCGTCTCAAAAGGACTTACTTTTGCATGTAATAAATTACAAACATTAGGAGGTGTTTCGTAGATGTATCATCGTCCTAGTAGACCTATTGAGTGCCCACCAAGATATAATGTCCGAAATCATTATGTTCCTCGTCAAGTGCCCTATATTCATCCAGTCGTAAATGTTAATAGATACAATATTGTCAATGTCCCTAGACACATTTATAGACCTGTTACAAGAAATGTGGTTGTTGACCCTGGTTACCCTACTAGATGCTGCTATTAATCAACAAATTGCCTTACTTTTTATAGTAGGGCATTTTACTTAGATCATCAAAAGTGAAAAAACGATCTATTCTAAATCTTAAACACGTCTGTTCCAAAGACCATGTCAAAGTTTCCCACCCTGCCAATGACTTATCATCACTGCAGATGTTTAGTCACATATCAGCAAAAAAATTGAACAGGATAGAATGAATAAATATGAGGAGTATATGAAGAATGTACTCGAATAATTTTTTAAAAATAAAACCGGGCAATTTTTTGGACAGTTATAAAAAGTTGGATAAAAAATATCAAATGCCCGATAATGAAAAATACCCCTGACGCCAAAGCGCCAAGGGTTAAAGTGATTAATACATTTGCATATATTGTTCGCGTTCCCACGGATGAACTTGTGTTCTAAACATATCCCATTCGATTTCTTTTGCTTCTAAGAAGTGTTCAAGGATATGGTCACCCAATGCTTCTTTGATCACTTCATCGTTTTTCAAGTTTTGAAGTGCTTCCAACAGTGTAGCTGGGAGATCAATAATGCCAGCTTCCAAGCGTTCTTGTTTGTTCATGATATAGATGTTGCGGTCTACAGGAGCAGGCGGAGTCAATTTATTTTTGATTCCGTCCAATCCGGCACTTAATAATGCGGCCATTGCCAAATATGGGTTGGCAGACGGATCCACGCTGCGAACTTCAATACGTGTACTTAATCCACGAGAAGCAGGAATCCGGATCAACGGACTGCGGTTTTTAGCAGACCAAGCGACATAGCATGGTGCTTCGTAACCCGGTACAAGACGTTTATAAGAGTTGACAGTTGGGTTCGTAATCGCCGTGAAATTCGTAGCATGTTTGATAACTCCGGCAATAAATTGATAAGCTGTTTCGCTCAATTCTAAACGGCCGTTTGGATCATAGAAAGCATTTTCGTCGCCTTTAAACAAAGATAAGTTGGAGTGCATTCCGGATCCATTGACACCGAATAATGGTTTCGGCATGAATGTCGCATGAAGGCCATGTTTTCTTGCGATAGTTTTAACCACAAGTTTAAAGGTTTGAATGTTGTCGCAAGCCGTAACGGCATCCGCATATTTGAAATCAATTTCGTGTTGTCCCGGTGCCACTTCATGGTGAGACGCCTCAATTTCGAATCCCATTTCTTCCAGTTCCAACACGATATCACGACGACAGTTTTCACCAAGATCTGTAGGAGCTAAATCGAAGTAACCGCCGTTATCGTTTAATTCTAAAGTTGGTTCACGTTTTTCGTCCAGTTTAAACAGGAAGAATTCCGGTTCCGGTCCAAGGTTGAAGCTTGTAAAGCCGAGTTCACGCATTTCTTGCAATACCCGTTTTAAGTTCGCACGTGGATCACCTGCAAAAGGAGTTCCATCCGGGTTATAAATGTCGCAGATTAAGCGGGCAACTTTTCCTTTTTCTGCTGTCCAAGGAAAAATAACCCATGTATCAAGATCCGGATAGAGGTACATATCAGATTCCTCGATCCGAACAAATCCTTCTATAGAGGAACCATCAAACATCATTTTATTGTCCAACGCTTTTGGCAGCTGGCTGATCGGAATTTCCACATTTTTAATGGTTCCCAAAATATCCGTGAATTGCAGCCGAATAAATTTTACGTTTTCTTCTTTTGCCATTCTCAGAATGTCTTCTTTTGTGTATTTCCCCATTCGTCCAACTTCCTCTCTCTAAAAATTCAATTTATTTAAAGCATTAGCTTTAATAACGAATTCAGTGATCGCCTTTCTTAATGAAAAAACCGGGAAATATCTCCTTGGCGGATCGACGAACGATTAAAGCGGCCGGCATGCAAAATTTCATTACGCAAAAGTTCTCGCAATTCTGAATCGGAAAGTTCTTTCTTCGCGTGAACGTCCGTTTTTGCGAATGATTGATCTGTTTGTTCTTGTTTCACGGCAAATATCTTTTTGATGCCTGCCATATTCACGCCTTGATCAAGTAAATCTTTGATCTCCAGCAGCTTGTCGATGTCATTCAAAGAAAAAAGGCGATGATTTCCTTCAGTTCTTGCGGGAGAAATCAATTGGTGTTCTTCGTAATATCGAATTTGACGAGCTGTTAAATCGGTCAGCTTCATCACAATTCCAATTGGAAACAACGGCATCGAACGGCGAATTTCACTACCCCCCATCGATATTCCCCCTTTCTTTTCGTTTCCTTGATTTTATTATAATTTATGTAATTTTATTTTTCAATAGATGTTATTTATTCTTACATAATTTTTTATCAATTTTTTATCAAGAATTTTCTTTTTAATCAAAACAAATGATTTATCAGCCGATCGTATTTGTCTTAATCCATAAACGACCGGCTGATATACTCCGACTATATCCTTTTAGGATGGCAATAAACCCTTTTCCAGCAAATGATCGATGGCGCTGCAAATGGCAACTTTTACATGAGAATACGTTAAGCCGCCTTGAACGTATGCAACATACGGAGGTCTTAAAGGCCCGTCTGCCGTTAATTCAATGCTGGAACCTTGGACAAATGTTCCCGCTGCCATAATCACATCGTCCTCGTATCCCGGCATATAGCTCGGATGCGGAGTAGCGAAAGAATTAACGGGCGAAGCGAACTGGATGGCTTGGCAAAAAGTGATCATTTTTTCTCGGTCTTCAAATTGCACCGTTTGGATCAAATCGGTTCTATGTGAGTCCCATTTAGGAGTTGTGTTCATTCCAAATCGTTCCAGCAAAGCTGCTGTAAATACCGCTCCTTTTAAAGCTTGTCCGACAATATGCGGCGCCAAAAAGAACCCTTGATACATTTCATGAAGCGCGTTTAAAGTAGCTCCCGCTTCAGCTCCGATTCCAGGCGAAGTCATTCGATAAGAGCAAGCTTCAACATAATGTTTTTTTCCGCAAAGATACCCGCCGGTTTTCGCCAGTCCGCCCCCCGGGTTTTTGATGAGCGAACCGGCCATTAAATCCGCTCCGACATGGCATGGTTCAAGCTCTTCTACAAATTCGCCATAACAATTATCAACAAAAACAACCGCATCCGGCTTGATTTTTTTGACAAATTCGATCATTTCCCGGATCTCTTCTATAGTAAAGGACGGTCTTACATCATATCCTCTCGACCGTTGGATCGCAATCATTTTTGTGCGCTCGTTGATGGCCGCTTCCACTTTTTCGAAATCTACTTTCCCCTCTTTTGTCAAAGGGACGCAATTATAGTCAATGCCAAATTCACGCAGCGAACCGTTCCCTTTCCCTCTGATTCCGACAATTTCTTCTAATGTGTCGTACGGTTTCCCGGTAATATATAATAGTTCATCACCAGGGCGCAATATGCCGAACAGAGCGATCGTAATGGCATGCGTTCCTGATATAATCTGCGGACGAACAAGTGCTGCTTCTCCACCGAAAACATCCGCGTAAATTTTCTCCAGTGTATCTCGGCCTGAATCATCATAGCCATAACCTGTGGAGGACTGTAAATGAAAGTCCCCGACCTGATGCTTTTGAAAACTTTTCAATACTTTAAATTGATTTGTATCCACGATTTGATCGATCTTTTTATGAATTGGCTTAATTTGTTCTTCAATTTCTTCTACTATTGGTTGGATTCTTTTACCGTGTTTTAATAATTCAAACATGCTGTTCTCCCTCTATTGTTGCTGATATTTTTTTAAAATCCCGGATAACGGATGATCCTCCATCATGTATCCTTTGACTAAGTAGGAAAAAGTTTCGTCATGAAACGACAAATGCTGCAGCATCGTTTCGGTCTTGATTCTTGCCAGTAGTTTTCCTTCATCAGCGGGAATTTCAGCCCGAAACGGGATCATGAGGTTTTTCATCACTTGTTCTATTTTGATTTTTAAACGTGTACGATCTTCCTCGCTTAAAGCGCTGATCATGATGTGGTCATCTTTTGAAACCGGCACAAAACCCGAACATTTTTGATCGATTTTATTATAGACCAAAAGCCTTGGCAATTCATCCATGTCTAGTTGCGCCAATAGCTGATTGACTGTTTCTTCATGTTGGAGGTAATCGGGATTGGAGCTGTCCACAACATGAAGCAGAAGATCCGCTTCCCGGACTTCTTCCAACGTTGAACGAAACGCTGCCACCAGTGTGGTGGGAAGATCTTGTATAAAACCTACCGTATCTGATAGCAATGAGGTAAATCCGCTTGGAAGTGTCATCTTTTTGGTTAAGGGGTCCAATGTCGCAAACAATTGATTTTCCTCAAGCGAACCACCCGTCGTTAACCTATTAAATAAAGTGGATTTACCAGCGTTCGTATAGCCGACTAGTGCTATTCGAAAGGTGTGATTCTTTTTGCGCCGCGACCGATACCGTTCGCGATGGTGAACCACTGACTGCAATTGTTCTTTAATATCATGAATACGGCGCCGAATATGCCGACGGTCGCTTTCCAATTTTGTTTCCCCCGGCCCTCTTGTACCGATTCCGCCGCCAAGTCTTGAAAGTTCAGTTCCTCGTCCGCTAAGCCGAGGTAATAAATATTCCAGCTGAGCCAGTTCAACTTGAAGCTTTCCTTCTTTTGAACGGGCTCGCCTTGCAAAAATATCCAAAATTAATTGGGTACGGTCAATAATTCGAATTCGGAGAGTGTCCGTTAAATGCCGAATTTGGCTTGGTGTTAATTCATCATTAAATATAACGACATCAGGCTCCAATTCTTCCACTAAATGTTTGAGCTCTTCCAGCTTACCTTTGCCAATATATGTACTCGGATCAATCCGATCTCGTTTTTGCGTGATGGTACAAACTACTTCCCCTTCAGCGGTATGGGTTAAAGATGCAAGTTCTTCGAACGAATAATAAAAGGACTCTTCATCGCCATCTAAAAGGCAGCCGACCAAAATCGCTTTTTCTTTCTGATTCGTCAATACAAAACCCTCTTTCTCTGATTCCAACAAGTTTCCTCTCTAATAAAAAGACTCTTCTATGGAACACCCTCCGTATTTCCCAGAAAATTCAGTGTACATGTCCATGCACAACGACTTATTATTGGTGGTCTTTCATTAACTACAATGATAACAAATACCATGTAAACTTCCAATCAAGAATAAAAATGGTTGCAAAAAAGTTCTCCATTATGATCGAAGGTTGATCCAATAATAATTTTATTAATGAACAGCAATCATCATGAATAAGATGATAATAAGAGGAGTATTATTTCTCGGGAAAGCGCAAATTTTGACAAGAAGCCTGACAATCCTAGAAATTGGAGCGCAAGCTGTCGAAATGGGAAACAACATGTCTTAAACTTGAAAACTGTGTTTTTGACCATCCAATCGAAATGATGCTGGTTAAAAACTCTTTTTCTTGTCACCAACAAAAGTAAACAAAAAGAACGAAGGCCGGAGATAAGAGCCTGCTAAAGGAGTTTTGCCGAATGATCCATGTTTGATATTGTGAGGTGAAAGCTTTGGATCAACCTATTCGTTTAAAAAATAATGGTCAAATAAACATTGTTTTTAATTCCAAATTGAAGCAAAAAGAATCGGAGCATCTTCATAAAGATTTATTGCCGGAATCCTTTGCCCAAGAGCATACAATCTTAAAGGAAATAGAAGAAGAAATGAATTCGCTAGTCGGTCTTGAGGAAATGAAAAAAATGATCAAAGAAATCTATGCTTGGATCTATATTAATAAAAAAAGAGAAATGTATGGCTTAAAAACAGGCAAACAGGTTCTTCACATGATGTTTAAAGGAAATCCCGGAACAGGAAAAACAACGGCTGCCAGATTGATCGGAAAACTTTTTCATAAAATGAATGTCCTTTCAAAAGGCCATCTGATCGAAGCGGAACGAGCCGATCTGGTCGGTGAATATATTGGCCACACAGCTCAAAAAACACGCGATCTCATCAAAAAAGCAATGGGCGGAATATTATTTATCGATGAAGCTTATTCTTTAGGCAGGGGCGGGGAAAAAGATTTTGGCAAGGAAGCGATTGATACACTGGTTAAACATATGGAAGACAAACAGCATGATTTTATTTTAATATTAGCCGGCTACTCTAGAGAAATGGATTATTTTTTGACACTCAACCCCGGACTTGAATCCCGATTTCCGCTCGTTTTTCATTTTCCTGATTATACAGTCGATCAACTGATGGAAATCAGCGCAAAGATTCTTCGCGAAAAAGAATATCAGTTAAGCCAGGAAGCTGAACGGACATTAAGAGAACATTTAATTCATTTGAAAAGTGTGATCCACCCAGCCAAATTTTCAAACGGCCGCTATGTCCGGAATATCATCGAAAAATCGATACGGTCACAGGCTATGAGGCTTTTGACCGAACATCATTATGATAAAAAAGAACTTATGACCATTCGAAGCAATGATCTCATATTTCCCGCTGAAACATCCTATCGTTGATTATCCATCCGGAAGTTTCAATAACAATTGAATAGGGAAAAATGCACAAGGACGGATAACCTCCGTCCTTTTTTAATCATATCGCCCTCTTTTAAAGAATCAATCGGGTTGGCAGACAAAAAAATTCCAAGAACAGCATATGAAGAGCGTATTTCTAATTGAAATGCAATAAACGGCTTAGGCACGATGGATTCATTGTTCTTAAAACAAAAATAAGAAAAAATTCAAATCATAAATAATGGCTCACGTCAGGAGAAATGGTTTTCATGTGACATGAGCCATTATAAAAAGTTTATAAAACAACAGCGCTCATTTTACGATTCTTGTTCTTCTAATTGAATATGCACGTTTCTTTGGGGGGCAAAAGTGGAAATAGCATGCTTATAAACAAGCTGTTGTTTGCCATCGGATTCAAACAAGACAGTGAAATTATCAAAACCTTTCACATAACCGCGAAGTTGAAAACCATTTAACAAAAAAACAGTGACTAAAGTTCCGTCCTTACGCAATTGGTTTAAAAATTGATCCTGAATATTGATCGCTTGTTTCATGTAAAGTCCTCCTCTTCTATCTCTAAAATTAAATATTCTATTTTAAATGTAGCTTTCCTGCTATAAATTGTGAAATTTCCTGAAATTTTTTCTCACGTTCATGTTCATTGGTGACATCAAACCATTGTACATTCATTTTATTTCGAAACCACGTAAACTGCCGTTTTGCATAACGTCGTGAATTCTTTTTTAATTGTTCGATGGCTTCGTCAAGCGTTACTTTTCCATCCAAATAATCATAAATCTCTTTATATCCAATGGCCTGAACGGATTGACAATTGCGAATGCCTCGCTTTCTCAGCTCCTTAACTTCTTCAATTAACCCTTGGCTGATCATCAGATCCACCCTTTGATTAATACGCTCATACAACTTACTGCGTTCCATCGTCAACCCAACAATGGCAGTATGGTAAAGTTCCTGCGAAAGTTGTTCGGATTGATGCTCAGACATCGGTTTCCCAGTCGTATAGTAAATTTCGAGAGCGCGAATAACGCGTCTCACATTATGAGGATGAATGGATTCTGCACTTTTAGGATCCACTTCCTTCAACTGTTGATGCAAATAAAGTTCGCCTTTTTCTATTGCTGTTTGTTCCAATTCAGCTCTTAAAGACGAATCCCCCGGAACATCGGTAAATTGGTAATCATAAATGACAGACTGAATATAAAGTCCGGTGCCACCCACTAAAATAGGGATTCGTCCTCTTTCCGTTATTTCAGTTATCTTTTTTCTCACAAGCTTTTGGAATTCTGCCACTGAAAAAGATTCATCCGGTTCTTTAATATCAATTAAATGATGGGGAATGCCGGCCATTTCCTCTTTAGTCACCTTTGCCGTTCCGATGTCCATCCCTTTATATATCTGCATTGAATCTCCGCTGATGATTTCTCCTTGAAAACGATGCGCAAGGCGAATGCTTAGTGCAGTTTTCCCTACTGCAGTCGGGCCAACGAGCACAATCAGCTTTTCTTTCTCTCTCACGTTCTTCCCAGCCTTCCCCTTACTTTTCCTTTACTTTTCCCTTATCGTACCATAAAACGAAAGGATTTACACACTTTGATCATTCTAACCAATTGAAACGCCAAACATTCCTCTATCGTTCTTTTTGCTTCTTTTTTCTCCGTTTATTCGATGGACAATGAATACACCATACATTGCATCGTGAAATAGATTCTGAGGGGGCTTTTTCAATATGAATCTCGCAAATCGGTGAACTACCCGCCACCTACGCTTCGCTTAGAGGTGGGGGCTTCTCGGGTCATCGTATCTAACAATACGAAATAGACCGAGCTATCCCTCTCGTTCCAAGAGTTCTTTTTACTATACTAACCCTAATAAGCGCAATCCTTCACGCTTGATATTGATAGAAGCATTCCAATCTCTATCTGCTACAAAACCGCAATCACAGCGAAATGTACGCTCAGAAAGAGATAGAGACTCCTTTACTCGACCGCAACATGAACAAGTTTTGGATGATGGAAACCATTGATCTATTTTGATCAGTTTTTTCCCTTGCTCCTCTAACTTGTACTGGAGAAATGTTGTGAACATCCCCCATGCGTTATCAGTAACACTTTTACCAAAATGTAGGGCTTGTGACATTCCCTTCATGTTGAGGTCTTCGACAACAACACAATCGTACTTGTTTGCAAGATGATGGGACAATTTGTGTAAAAAGTCTTTTCGTTGGTTCGCAATTCTTTCATGTAGCTTCGCCACTTTTAGTCGTTGCTTGTGCCAACGATTAGAACCTTTTTTCCTGCGTGACAAAATACGTTGTTCCTTCGCTAATTTTTTCAATGCTTGTCGATAGAAACGAGGGTAATTGGCTTTCTTACCTTCTTCACTATCGACATATAGACCATTCATAGCAAAGTCTAATCCAATAACATGTTGAATGTTTACTGGAGTAATCTCTATATCGTATTCTGTCAAAATCGAAATATAGTATTTACCTGACTTTGTTTTAGAAATCGTACAAGACTTTATTTTGTAATCAGCAGGTATTTCTCTATGTTGTTTCATTTTTATTGGCTTTTTGAATTTAGGTAGTTTAATATGACCATTACTTAGCTTAATATTTCCGTTAACCATATTGGTTGTGTAAGATTGCTTGTGTTTACGGCTTTTGAACTTTGGAAATTCGGCACGCCCTTCAAAAAAGTTCTTATAAGCATTTTGCAGGTTTATTTGTGCATTTGCCAAAGCCAAAGAATCTACTTCTTTCAAGAATGAAAACTCTTTTTTATACTTTGCAGGAGTCGGAAATTTTTGTTTTTTGAGTATTTCTTTATTATCTTTGAACTTTTCATAAGTTTCCTTGCGTTCTGCTAACATCTTGTTGTAGACGAAACGAACACAACCGAATGTTTTTGCTAATAACACTTCTTGTTCCTTATTTGGATACAAACGGAATTTGAAAGCCTTGTTTTGTACAGTCATATCAAATCACCTTGTTTTGTACGTAAAAATATCGTATATATTGATTATACCGTAAAAATGCCGTACAATCAATGGTGAGGTGATTCGAATGAAAGTCGAGAAAGAACGTGTCGAAATCCGTATGCCTAAAACGATTATCGAGAAATTAGATCAATACCAAAAAGAGCATGGACTTCCGACAAGAACAGCAACGATTCTAGAATTAATACGAAAAGGCTTAGAAAAATAACTTTGACTAAAGCCAATCGAAATTCATCTCCCACCTACTCATTGGGCTATCACCCTACACATTCCTTGAGGTGGGAGACTTCTTTCGGAAATTGGGTTAAAATTCGCTCCAATGCTTTTTGATAGTTCATCGGTATTTGAAGAGCCCTTGCAAGATCATTTCCTGAACCTGCCGGAATAATCCCTAATGGTATATTCGAATCGATTAACCCGTTTGCTACGTCATGAATGGTACCATCTCCGCCTACCGCAACCACTGTCAAACCTGTTTCTGAAGAAATTTCCTTTACGATTTCCACAGCATGTTTCGGTCTTTCTGTAAAACGCACTAGATAATGTATCTGTTTTTCTTGAAGCAGCTTTTCAATCTTTTTCCAAACCTTTCGCCCTTTTCCATTTCCTGATATTTTATTGACGATAAAATAATACATCAAATAGATCTTTCCTTTTTATTTCAAATGGTAGAAATTCTACATGAATATGCGTGCAAGGCCGCACAGATATTGCTAGATAATTTCATTTCCCTCATCAACCACCATTATTAAACTATAATTCCATTTTATAGGAATTCTGGAGATATTTAAACCTCTTTATTTGTTTTCAACCTTACTTTTTAAATGACGCTCCAAGACAAAAGGAAAATATTCCCACAAAGTGATTCATTGTCTGTTTCCCCTACCCGCTTAAATATGCCGTAATCATTTTTGATTGTAGAACATCCTTAACGATATACGTGCATTTCTTAAATTCCATTTCTACTGTCACTTCCCAAAAATTTACCATCATCCCCCTACCATGGTGGGCAAAGCGGGAGAAATCCGAGCATTTTTTAAAGCACCATACAAATGCCTAAGTCACTTCATACTATATTCAAAAACGGAGTGGATCTTTATGGTGAAATGGATCGACGTATCCGTATCTCAGCATAGATTAAAACTATTTGACGGAAACAGACTTATAAAAACTTACCCCATAGCAGTTGGAAAAATATTGACACAAACCCCTTACGGGACGTTTACGATTATCAATAAACAACGCCATCCCGGTGGACCATTCGGAGTGTTTTGGATGGGGTTGTCAAAGCCTCATTACGGCATACACGGAACCAATAACCCATCTTCCATCGGTAAGAATGTCTCACATGGATGTATTCGAATGTTTAATCATGATGTTCTAGAATTATCTTCTAAATTGCCAGTTGGAACGAAGGTTGTGATTCATAAATGACTCTGTTCATTTCTCCCTCTTCGCCAAATATTCTTGTAAATAAGAATCCAGTGGTTGATTGCTGTTCCATTCAAATCGATAACAAAGAGTATGACGTGATCATCTATGATATAGCAGTATACATAGCAAACTGAAAAAGGCAAAAAAATTTTGCTCTAAACCACATTTTCGTTCGGTACAACATCTTGGGTTAAAGGCATAAAAAAAGCATTTGTGAAGTGCTCCTACCATCATTGGTTGGTTCAGATCGCCATTAGACAGGAGTCTTCACAAACGCCTTCTCATATGATCAAAGTTGAATAAAAGAGGTATTCGATAGCCTAGAAAATGAGGGAAAATGGCGGATAAACACCACCAAATCGTGTTAATCATAATCCCGCTACATTACCCGTTTAAACATTTTTTCCAGTTCATATGCCGAAAAATGAATAATAACGGGTCGGCCATGAGGGCAAGTGAACGGGTCGGAAGCTTTCCGTAAATCGTCCAAAAGCGCCTGAATTTCATCTTGGCGCAAATGGTGATTCGCTTTAATGGATCGTTTGCAGCTCATCATAATCGCTGCTTCTTCCCTCAGTTTTTTAATATCAACCGTTTTCATCGTAATCAGTTGTTGAAGGATGTCTTCAATGATCTCTTGTTCTTCTCCTTTTGGAAACCATTGAGGATGAGCGCGTACGATAAAAGAGTGAATACCGAACGGCTCCAGAAAAACTCCCACTTTTTCCAATTCATCTTTATACTCTAAAATTTTCACATATTCGTCAGCCGAAAATTCCAATGTCAACGGCACTAACATTTCTTGCAGTTCGTTTTCCACTTGCCCCACTTTTTCACGGAAAAATTCATATTTGATCCGTTCTTGAGCAGCATGTTGGTCAATAATGTAAAGTCCTAGTTCGTTTTGGGCCAGTATATAAGTTCCATGCATTTGACCGATGGGATATAATGGCGGAATGCGGCTCTGACGTTGACTGCTCTCGGTCGTTTCCAATGAAGAGTCGTCAGCGGCCTCCACAACCGTTTCGGATTCTTGTACATCATATTCTCGCACAAAATCCGGAGAACTCTTTGGCTCCGACTGCTCTTGTTCCAATATGTCTTCAGGCAAATGACGTTCCTCTTCTTGATGTTTCTCATAAGTGTTGGTAAGCTCAGGCGGACGATGAATTGGAACGGCTGTATCGATAATGGGCTCCGTTTGTTTCGGCAGGTGGTCAAGTTCAAAACTTTGCTGGACAGTTTTTTCCTTTTTCCATTTAGGAGCAGCATTTTCCAACGGAATCAATCGCTTTGACCGAAACGCTTCTTGAATGGTTTTCATCATCAGCTCATTCAATTCTTGTTCCTTGCTTAAACGAACCTCCAATTTGGATGGATGCACATTGACATCTACCAGTAGAGGGTCCATTTGGATCATCACTAACGCAATGGGATATCTTCCAATCGGAAGCAACGTGTGATAGCCTTCCTGAATGGCTTTCACTAAAGGATAATTTTTGACATATCGGCCATTGATAATAGTCGAAATATAGTTGCGGGAGGCACGCGTTAACTCCGGAAGGGAGATCCATCCCTCGATTTCAAAATCGATGCTCCTGGCAGAAATCGGGATCATTTTTTTAGCCGTGTTTAGTCCATAGATAGCGGCGAGAACTTGCCGAGCATCTCCATTTCCGTTTGTTTCAAGCAAAACTCGGCCATTATGTCGCAGCTGAATGGAAACGTCTGGATGAGCAAGCGCCAGACGATTGACCGTATCGGTAATGTTTCCGAGTTCTGTATGAATCGTTTTCATATATTTCAGCCTTGCGGGTGTATTATAAAAAAGATTGGAAACGATCACTTCCGTCCCTTTACGAGCGGATGCTTTTTCCTTCCGAACGACCTTGCCTCCTTCTAAGACAGCTCTGGTAGCGGCCCCCTCCCCTGTTCCTGTCGTGATTTCTAAATAAGATACCGAAGCAATGCTTGGGAGCGCCTCGCCCCTAAACCCTAGCGTACGAATGCGAAATAAGTCGTTTTCATCCTTGATCTTGCTTGTGGCATGTCGTTCAAACGCTGTCAACACATCTTCTTCTTCGATTCCGTCCCCATTATCCACTACTCGAATGGATTGGAGACCAGCTTCCTCGACATCGATTTCGATCACCGTGCTATGGGCATCTATGGCATTTTCCACCAATTCTTTGACAACCGATGCAGGGCGTTCCACGACTTCTCCCGCCGCAATTTTATTGGACAACATGTCGTCGAGTTGAATAATTTTTCCCATAAAAGCCCTCTCCTTTCCTCGATCCTCTAAACGGACGGCTTAACGGAGATTCATTTCATCATATTATTGATTTAGTATTTTTTGCAATTCATATAACTTGTTTAATGCTTCTAACGGAGTCGTTTCTAATAAGTTGAGAGCTTTTAACGCTCGGGCTGCTTCTTTTTCCCGCGGGGTGACGGCTGCTTTCGGTTCTGTCTTTTGCTCCTCATCGAAGAAAGACAGCTGCTCCACTTCCTGTTTCACTGACGTCTTGGAATCTTTCTTTTCACTTTCATCGGTTTTTTCCTTATTAGAAGGAGAAGCACCTGTAGATTCGAGATCCGTCAAAATTTCCTTTGCTCTTTTAATCAACGTTTGAGGGAGATTCGCTAATTCCGCTACGTGAATACCGTAACTTTTATCTGCAGCTCCTTCTTTTACCTTATGAAGGAAAACTAATTTTCCGTTCTGCTCGACGGCACTTACATGAACATTTTTCAATTGATCCAGTTCTTTCTCCAAAACCGTTAATTCATGATAGTGGGTCGAGAATAAAGTCTTAGCCCCAATATGATCATGGATATATTCAATGATAGCCTGTGCCAAAGCCATTCCATCATATGTAGAGGTTCCTCTGCCGATTTCATCGAAAAGAATTAAAGAATTTTGCGTCGCATGAACGATGGCATTTCTTGCTTCCAGCATTTCCACCATAAACGTGCTTTGTCCTGAAATCAAATCATCACTTGCGCCAATTCTCGTGAACACTTGATCGAAAATAGGCAGAACCGCTTCTTCAGCCGGTACAAAACAACCAATTTGGGCTAAAATAGCCGTTAAGGCAATTTGTCTCATATACGTGCTTTTTCCTGACATGTTCGGTCCGGTGATGAGCAGCATTTCCCGACCTTTATCCATCAAACAATCATTGGCCACATACATTTGTGAATCCATGACTTTTTCTACAACCGGGTGGCGGCCCCCTTTAATCCGTAATGTTCGCCCATCGTTAAAACGCGGTTTTACGTAGTGTTGTTTTTCGCTGACAGTGGCAAAACATTGCAAACAATCCAGCTCGCTGACGGTTTTGGCCAAAGCCTGCAGTCTCGGAATAAATGTTTTAACATATTCCCGAATAGATAAAAAGATTTCGTATTCCAAATCTACGCTTTTTTCTTCCGCTTGTAAAATTAAAGCTTCCTTTTCTTTCAATTCCGGTGTGATAAAACGTTCTGCATTTGCCAACGTTTGTTTACGTTCATAGCGCCCCTCTTCCAGCAAATGTAGATTGGCTTTTGTCACTTCAATATAATATCCAAACACGCGGTTATAGCCGACTTTCAACGATTTAATTCCGGTTCGCTCTCTTTCTTCTTTTTCCAATTGAGCGATCCATTTTTTCCCGTTTTGACTAGCGTCTCGGTAGCGATCTAATTCCGCGTGGTAACCGTCCTTGATAATTCCGCCTTCTTTCACGGACAATGGCGGATTCTCGACAATCGCCCGTTCGAGCAGATCGGTTAATTCTTCACACGGGTCTAATTTGGACGCTATTGTTTGAATATCGTCATTGTCCATTTGACCTAATAGATCTTTCAAAGAAGGTATTTGCTGTAGTGATTTTTTCAGCTGGATTAAATCCCGGGCATTGACATTTCCAAACGCCACTCTGCCGGCGAGCCTTTCAAGATCGTAAACTTCTTTTAATCGCTCTCTTAGCTCTTGGCGTTCAAAATAACGATTCAGCAGCAACTCGACAAGAGCAAGCCGCTTTTCAATCTTGCTCTTTTGAATGAGCGGACGGTCAATCCACTGTTTTAATAGTCTCGCTCCCATGGCCGTCATGGTTTCATCCAAGAGCCATAGAAGAGAGCCTTTTTTCCCTTTCGATCGAATCGTTTCCGTCAACTCCAGGTTTCTTTTGGAAAAGTAATCTATTTTCATATAATTATGGACGTGATAGGTTTCGACTGTTTGCAAATGGTCCAAGCTTCTTTTTTGCGTGCGATACAAATAATTAAAAAGTCTGGCAGAAGTCGAACGTAGCCGTGAATCCTCAAGCCTTTCCAAAAGATGTTGATATTCCGATTTGACTTCCTGATCTTCTTCATAAGAAATCGTCAACGACAACTGCTCTTTTATTGTTTTTTGCAAGCTGTTATCAAAAGAAGGGTCGATAACAATTTCTTTTGTTCCAAGCGTGGACAGTTCATTTACCACATCTTCAAAAGCTGTCAGCAGTGTTACACGATTTTCTCCGGTGGATAAATCCGTATAGGCTAGTCCGAACGTCTCATCTTCCATTCCGGAAACCGATGCAATATAATTATTTTCTTTTTCCAGCAGTCCTTTCCCTTCCATCATCGTTCCGGGAGTAATCAGCTGGATCACTTCGCGTTTAACTACCCCTTTTGCTTGTTTGGGATCTTCTGTTTGTTCACATATCGCAACTTTATAGCCTTTTTCAATCAGCTGTTGTATGTAGCTATCGGCAGAGTGATAAGGGACGCCGCACATCGGAATCCTTTCATCGCCACCGCCGTCCCTGCTGGTCAAAGTAATTTCCAATTCTTTCGAAGCCTTAATCGCGTCATCAAAAAACATTTCATAAAAATCGCCTAACCGAAAAAATAAAAAGGCATCTTGATATTCAGCCTTGATTTTTAAATATTGTTGAATCATTGGAGTATATTGCGGCATTTGTTTCTCCAATCCTTTCCCGAAGCCTATTTCTAACAAAGTATAATTATATCATAAAAGAATCATATAATAAAAAACAGCCTGATTCCTTCCATGGAATAGGCTGCTGATTCTTCGAAAATTGGCATTCAGATTTCTTATTCTTCTTCATCGTCGACGATGAAATCGGGATCGAGTTCTTCAAAGTCTTCATCGGATAGCTCGGAATCCCAATCATCTTCTTCAACGCCATCTGGATCGATCATGACGGAGACTTTAGTCTCGCCGACGACTTCTGCTAAAAACTCTCGTTCAATATGAACGACCATCTTATTGCCATTCGAAGAAATGACAGCTTCATTACAATTCGGCTGTTGTAGCACACGTGCCACTACTTCTTTATCATCACAATCGGGGTCGCGATACTTTAATTTCACAACATCCACATACTCCACTTTTTCTGTAATAACGGAAGTTTTTGTGTTGTCATGATGAGAGTACCATAGGTTTATATCATAAGTCCCTCTAATTTCGACCGTCTTGCCGCTCTTCCTTGCTTTATATTCGTGATTAATAATCCAGCAGCCTAGAATACTTGAAGGATGATGCGGCGGAGTGATCGTATGATGGGACTGGGTAAATTTGCGCCCCTTAGCTACAACTGCCTTTGTTATAATTTCTCTAAATTCTGGCATTTGAGCGAACCCTCCTCATGTAATTTCACTTTATCCTATGCGGAGGGATAAACGGGTGTGCTAAAGCCTCGTGTTTTTTTCCAACAGTGCGGATTCCATGTGAAATAGAATGTTATTCTCCTTCTAATAGAGTAAGAAAGAATCTATTTTTCATTTTTTCCTTCTCCATTCCGTTCAAATGATATTGAATGTAAATACAAAAAGGGGTTTTCCCAATAGTCGGTATAATGATCCAAGGGCACTTTTTTTCATATAAAGCTTTATATCGGGCATTGATGATGATCGCGAAAATTCACTCACTCCAGAAATCGAGTAGGAGGGAGCGATTAACTCCCGTCCTCTCACACCACCGTACGTACGGTTCCGTATACGGCGGTTCAATTAAGATCATTGACGCAAGTCTTTATAACTTCCGTGAATAGCTGTTCTCTTTATGCCAGTGGTCACTCCACCCTCCAAGAGGTCTCCCACGGGATTCACCGCTTCCTCCCTCAAGTGAGGTACTACGTTTTCTGTGTTCATCATGACTCACTGAATACCAAGGGCTATTCTCTCTTAATTGTTCGGTCCTTCTTAGTTGTTCTAGACCAACTAATACTATGACCTCTGCTGACTTCTGACGGTTCAGCTACTTATCACTAAGTAGGTTATGAAGAGTACTTCACATATCCGCCAGACCTCCCCGGGTAAGTACATGCACTTTCACACCATCTATCCGCCTCATTTACTCGATATGACCTTCGACAGAAAGAGCTTTGTTTTGTTATGCAAACTCACTCCATCATACCTAGCCTTATATGAGGTTCGTGTTCCTCGGACCGGTGTTTTGCCTCCAGCTTCCTTCAGATTCCGCGTCACCACGGACACCCTTGCTCTTGGCTAACCTCTACTTCTGTCTTCGGGGTTCGGGACTTACACCCTATAGTTCATGTACATGCCGGGCGCACATAGAGAAACCCGACGAGAAAAATGATTTGATCGTCGGGTTTTCTTGCTTAAAAGGGGCTCCTTGGTCAATCTCTTTCGGAGATTAATGATGGTTCCCCGATAGCTTGTTTCTAACTTGAGCTCCGGTTTCTCCTGTCAGTAGGTTTCCGCCTGTAGAAGTAATCACTTCATCTGTCACGGTATTGGATATCGTGTTGGCTACGATCTGCAACAAATCGTTTACATCCACTTGGGATTCTTTAAACTGTTGAACAACGGGAATATCGTCCAATTCTCTCTCAAGCTGTTCGATTTTTTCTTCCGTTTTTTTCAGCGCTTCTGTTTTTCCATAATGTTGAAAATTGACAGCCTGTTTTTGCAAACTTTTAATGTTTGCTATTAATTGTCGAACTTTTTCATTTTCATGAATTTTTGCTTCCGCTTTTTTGAAAAAATCGACTTCTTCCGATTCCGCAATCATTTTCGCCAACTCTTTGGCGCGTTCGACAATGTCGTCTTTTGAGTATTTGGCCACCCTATTTCACCTCGACAGCTTCTCGTTCTACCACCATTTCTCCATTTAATGTCCATGTTTTGGCTTCCGTGATTTTTACTTTGACAATTTGGCCAATGGCGGATTTTGGTCCTTTGAAATTGACCAATTTATTTCTCCGAGTATAACCGGCCAAAACGTCAGGGTTGTTTTTGCTTTCCCCTTCCACCAACACTTCTACAATTTTTCCTTCATATTTTTTCATCGCTTTGGCGGAAAGTTCATTCACAAGTTCATTTAATCGCTGCAAGCGTTCTTTCTTTACTTCCATCGGGACATTGTCTTTCATCTTAGCTGCCGGGGTTCCTTCCCGAGGTGAGTAAATAAAAGTGTAAGCAGACTCAAATCCTACTTCTCGGACAAGGGACAACGTTTCTTCAAACTGCTCTTCTGTTTCGTTCGGAAAACCGACAATAATATCTGTTGTCAACGCCACATCCGGGATCGCTTTTTTGATTTTGCGGACAAGTTCCAAATATTGTTCACGGGTATATTTTCTAGCCATTATCTTTAAGATTTCGCTGGATCCGGATTGAACTGGCAAATGGATATGTTCCATTAAGTTTCCTTTTTTCGCGAGCACTTCAATTAAATGGTCGTCAAAGTCGCGCGGATGGCTAGTGGTAAAGCGAATTCGTGGAATATCAATTTTGCGCAAATCATCCATTAAATCGCCAAGTCCATATTCCATATCGGTAAAATCTTTTCCGTAGGCATTTACATTTTGACCGAGCAACGTAATTTCTTTGTATCCTTGTGCCGCCAGTTGGCGTACTTCTTGAATGATATCTTCCGGACGACGGCTGCGTTCTTTTCCGCGCGTATAAGGAACAATACAATAAGTACAGAATTTATCGCATCCGTACATAATGTTTACCCATGCTTTAATTTTTCCTTGACGAACTTTCGGAAGATTTTCAACGACATCTCCTTCTTTCGACCACACTTCAACAACCATTTCTTTTGCCATATAGGCTTCATTCAAAATATGAGGGAGACGGTGAATATTATGAGTTCCAAATACCATATCCACATACTGGTATTGCTTAAGCAATTTATTGACTACCGATTCTTCCTGGGACATGCAGCCGCATACTCCCAATAGCAGGTCAGGCTTTTCCATTTTCAACGGTTTTAAATGGCCAATTTCTCCAAATACTTTGTTTTCCGCATTTTCGCGGATGGCGCAAGTATTTAAAAGAATCACATTGGCATCTTCCGGCTGATCTGTCGGTTCATAGCCCAATTGCATTAAAATACCTGCCATTACTTCCGTATCATGCTCGTTCATTTGGCAGCCGTAAGTACGAATATAGAATTTCCGGCCTTTTCCCATTCCTAAAAATTCTTCCGGTATGCTGAAATCTTCGTGGTATTTGACTGCTTCTTTTCCTCGGCGTTTGGCATCTTTCATGGAAGGCGGCATAAAGACCCGCTGAAAATATTTGCTGTAATCCTTTTCGGATTTTTTGTCCGAAGGATCAACCGTTTTCACTTGTTGACTTTGCAAACGTTGTTCTTCGTTCATGAAAATCCTCCATTCAGTTTTTAAGTTCCCTATTTTTTCATTATATAGGCTCTTTGTCATGCAGTTCAACTAAATCTACACATTCTCTTAGTATAAGGGGTTTTAGCCAATTAAACAATAGTAAATGCCTACAGAGACAGAAGACACAAAAACAGCACTCCTCCCTTTTAGGAAGAAGTGCTGTTTTGTCTCATTCTCTTACATAAATTCTTCTACCAACTCATTGAAAAGTTCATCTGATAAACGCAGATCTTGTTGAATTAAAGGTTGTTCTGCGTATCCATGAATTTGTTCTTGATAAGAAGGCTGTTCAGTATTTTGATAAATCAATCCCGTCACTAACCCGTTATGCTCCATTAACGTATTCATAGCCAAGGTGCGATTGGATGGATCATAATTTTCCACATCGCTTAATTTGAATAAATTTTCCTTAAACCAATCATACGTATTGATTTTATTGTACGTCACGCATGGGCTAAAGACGTTGATAAAGGCGAAACCTTTATGCTTTATGCCCGCTTCGATTAAAGCAGTCAATTCCTTAATATCGGAAGAAAATCCTTGAGCCACAAATGTCGCGCCTGATGTTAACGCGAGTTCCATCGGAGATAAAGCTGGTTCAATCGATCCATCCGGTGTTGATTTTGTGACAAAGCCGGCTGATGAACGCGGAGATGTCTGTCCTTTCGTCAAACCGTAAATTTGGTTGTCCATCACGATATACGTTATGTCAATGTTGCGGCGAATCGCGTGGATCGTATGAGCCAATCCAATCGCAAACCCGTCGCCGTCACCACCCGCAGCAATAACCGTTAGGTCTTTATTCGCCATTTTCACGCCTTGTGCAATTGGCAACGCCCTACCGTGAGTACCGTGTAGTCCGTAAGAATGAATATAACCGGATATCCGTCCAGAACAACCAATACCTGAAATCACTGCCAGCTGATCAGGCTCCAATCCAACATTCGCAGCTGCACGCTGAATAGCGGCTTGAACTGAGAAGTCTCCGCATCCCGGGCACCAGTTAGGTTTCACATCATTTCGAAAATCTTTAAATGTGGCCATTTCACACAACTCCCTTGTACTGTTTAAATTTCCTGTGGTTGAAATAATTGTTTGCACTCTGTATATACTTCGCTTGGTAAGAACGGATTTCCATCGTACTTTAAGACATTGACAATCTTTTCCCCGTAGCCCACATTCATTTTAATGATTTTTGCCAACTGGCCTGTAGCGTTGTGCTCTACGACCGCTACTTTTTTCGCTGACTTGATCAACGGCAATAGTTCTTCGCTTGGGAACGGATGAATAAGTCTTATATGAGCATGATTCACTTTCAATCCTTCTTTTTCTAAGCGTCCTATTGCTTCTTCAATGGCTCCGCGTGTCGAGTTGAAGCCAATTAGCAATAAATCCGATTCTTCATGAGGGCAATTTTTGTAAACAGGCGTATTAAAATGGACATGCTGGATTTTCCGCATGCGTTTATCCATTTGCTGTTTGCGATTCAATGGCTTTTCTGAAGGCTTTCCTGTTTCGTCATGTTCCACTCCCGTTACATGGTGGATGCCGTTTTTCATTCCTGGTATCACTCTTGGTGAAATGCCATCTTCCGTTACTTCATAGCGTTTAAAATACCCTTTTTGAGGAAGTTCCGGCAACTCTTCTTGCAGAGGAATCAATTTTCCGCGGCGAATTTCCACTTTTGAATAATCGAGCGGCTCTACTGTTTGTTTTCCTAACGACAATTGCAGATCAGAAAGCACAATAACAGGACATTGATATTCTTCCGCAAGGTTGAAAGCTTCAGCCGTGTCATAGAACGCTTCTTCCACCGTGCTAGGAGCGATGACGATTTTAGGTATTTCACCGTGGTTTCCATACAGCATCGCCAATAGATCCGATTGTTCTTGTTTCGTCGGCAAGCCTGTGGAAGGACCTCCACGCTGAGTATCAATGATCACGATCGGCGTTTCTGTCATGCCCGCTAACCCGATCGATTCCATCATTAATGAAAGACCGGGCCCCGCCGAAGCAGTCAATGCTCGGATTCCGCCGTAGCCGGCCCCTATGGCCATTGTTGCCGCAGCAATTTCGTCCTCCGTTTGGATCACGGTTCCGCCAACAAGCGGCAATTTTTTAATTAAATACTCCATAATTTCAGAAGCAGGAGTGATTGGATAAGCCGCCATAAATCGTGCTCCCCCTGCAAGCGCTCCGAGCGCAATTGCATCGTTTCCAATCATAAACATCCGTTTTTTTCCATCAGCCGGGACAAGTTCAAGATGGCTGATCTGCCCTTCTGTCTCAGACAGCATAAATTGATACCCTTGCCGTATGGCTTCCATGTTTTTCTGTACGACGGCTTCTCCCTTTTTGCCGAAAATTTCTTTCACTACTTCGCGAAATACTTCAACGTCAATATTTAAAATGGCGCAAGTCGCTCCAACCGCCACCATGTTTTTCATAAGAGAAGTTCCAAGATTTGTTGCCAACTCCGTAAACGGAACAGAATAAAGAACCGCTTTTGTATCTTCCGGTTTCTTCGGTTCAAACTTAGAATCGGCGATGATCACGCCATGATCGTTCAGTTCTTTATAGTTGACATCGATTGTTTCTTGGTCAAAAGCCACTAAAACATCCAAATCATCGGCGACAGAATTGACTTTTGTCGAACTAACCCGTATTTTATTATTCGTGTGTCCACCTTTAATTCGTGAAGAAAAGTGACGATATCCATAGAGATAATAACCTAGCCGATTTAAAGCGATGGAGAAAATTTCCCCAGTACTCTCAATTCCTTCACCTTGCTGCCCTCCAACTTTCCATGAAAGCTGCTCTATCATAAAATTACACCCCTTTATACGTTCACAATAAATTGCATTTACTTCTTACTAGTTTATCATTTTTTCATTTCATTTCCTATTAATCCTGTTTCGAATAGAAAAAAATTAAAAGAAACCCTCCTTTTCCTGAACTACTCTCTTCTTTCATCAACACTCGTCACTGGGGAAAACGGCTGACAAAATTGTCAAACAAAAAATTTTTCACTTGTCGTGCAGAATAGTATTTTAACAGAGACTCTATAAGAATTTCGTAGTCTTTGTACCGAGACAAACGAGGAATCGTTTTTTCTGTTCCGTCAAAATCCGAGCCAAACCCTAAATGATGTTCCCCACCTAATGAACAGATATGATCAATGTGGCGAATGACATCGGAAATTTGAGCTTGACCGTTTTCCTTTACAAATTCCGGGACAAATGTGATGCCAATCACTCCGTTTTTTTGGATTAAAGCTTTGATTTGATCATCTTTTAAATTTCGAGGATGCTTGCAAATCCGGTAACAATTGGAATGAGACGCGATTGGATACTCAGCCAACTCGATCGTATCCCAAAATGCTTTTTCAGAAAGATGGGAAACATCTGTCCATATTTTTAGTTTATTTAATTCTTTGATCATCGACTGACCAAAATATGTTAAACCTCCCCCGCGCTTTTCCAAAGCGCCATCGGCTGCCGCATTCGCATAATTCCATGTTAGACCAACAGACCGTAATCCTAATCGATAAAGCGCGCGCAACTTCACCAAATTTTCTTCAATTGATTCGCATCCTTCCAGCGTTAAAACAGCTCCCATCTCGTTATCTTTCAAATTGTCAATATCATGTTTAGACCGTACCAGCTTTATATGAGGATTAGGCTTCAGAATTTTTTCATAAAATAAATCCACCATTTCGAGTGCTGTATCAAAACGATTATGCGACTTCACCCGGGGAGACAAAAAAATCGCAAAACATTGAATTTTGGCGCCCGTATCTACAAGCTGTTGATAGGTTATATGCAGATCGTCCCCATTTTGAAAATCTTTTGTTCCGTCATTCTGAAGTTGATACAATACATCACAATGAGCATCAAAAATCATTTTGAAAACCACCTTTTCGTAATGTCGCAAACATAAAATACCCCTTCAACGAACGGAACTATGTAGATGAGGATGATTTATTTCATTGTAAAATGATCGGGATAATATGTCAAAAAGATTTTTATTTTTGTAACATTCCGTTTCCAATGAATCTTTTAGAAACTTTCGGAGCCGCTTACTGGGTTTGCCTTTAAAAAAGAAATAGCTGTTTTTCGATTTCTTCGAAAAACAGCTTGTAAGATTACCGTGGTTCGACTATTAACTTTATCGCCGTTCTTTCTTCTCCCTCAATTTGAATATCCGTAAACGCAGGGATGCAAATTAGATCAACACCGCTTGGGGCGACAAACCCGCGCGCAATGGCAACCGCTTTCACCGCTTGATTCAGAGCACCGGCCCCAATTGCTTGTATTTCTGCCGCACCCCTCTCACGAAGAACACCGGCAAGTGCTCCAGCTACAGAATTCGGATTAGATTTTGCTGAAACTTTTAATATTTCCATTTCTTGTTCCCCCTTGTCATTTCCCAATACCGAATGTCCATTCGAGTGAACATGTTTGGTATAAATGATTCCACTGCTACTATATTCTGAAATTTCACTGAATATTCCGGCTTGGTCGCAAAAAAGGGGGAACGAACCTAGCGATTTGCATAGTCTAGCCGCTCATAGAATGAACATAAGCCTTATTCGGATAAAAAAGGAGAGTCCTCATTCACGAGAATACGGTCAATTTTTTTCGCCATCCCTGTTTTATCATGAATGTCAATGATACAAGCGCTTAAAAGTTTGCGACCGTTCTTAGGGACGTCAAAACGAACAGGAAGGCCAGTGAGAAATTTTTTGACAACAGCATCTCGATCCATTCCTAATATCGCATCGTAAGGGCCTGTCATGCCAACATCCGTTAAATAAGCGGTTCCATTTGGCAAAATACGGTTGTCTGCTGTTTGAATATGAGTATGAGTCCCAATGACTGCTGAAACTTTCCCATCGAGATACCAGCCCATCGCTTGCTTTTCACTCGTCGCTTCTGCATGAAAATCAACAAAGACGATCGGAGTCCGTTCTCTAGCTTTCTTAATAAGGGAATTCGCTGCCTGAAACGGGTCATCCAAAGCAGGCATAAACGTTCGGCCTTGAAGACTGATGACAGCCACTTCAAAACCATTGGCTTTTACAAATATCATTCCTTTTCCTGGTGTTCCGTTCGGAAAGTTGGCGGGACGGACCAATTGTTTAGCATCATCGATAAATTGAAAAATCTCTTTGTTATCCCAAGTATGGTTTCCAAGGGTGATCGCATGGGCCCCGAGGTTTAAAAAACCTCTGTATATTTTTTCGGTAATCCCCCTGCCGCCTGCTGCGTTTTCTCCGTTGATAATGATGACATCAGGACGGTATTTATCTTTTAATTTCGGTAGATATTCTGAAACCATATCTCTTCCTGGTGATCCGACGACGTCGCCGATAAAAAGTAGCTTCATATGTATTTCCTTTCTATTTTGTAATTTTGCTCAATGAAGAAAGATATAGCAGTTCTTAGGATAATGGTATAACTTAAAATCGATGGTATTGATTTTATTCAAGTAAATGCATTGAATTAAGCATTTTTTGTAAGGGCTGTCACTCTAAATAAAGCGGTGTGAAATCTCACACCGCTTTTACTTCGCATATTCTACAGCCCTTGTTTCACGAATGACTGTGATTTTAATGTGACCAGGATAATCTAACTCTTCCTCAATCTGTTTGCGAATGTCTCTTGCCAGCCGATGCGCTTCTAAGTCATCGACTTGTTCTGGTTTCACCATGATTCGTATTTCGCGTCCCGCTTGAATGGCATATGATTTTTCCACGCCTTCGTGAGATTCGGAAATCTCTTCTAATTTTTCGAGACGGCGGATATAGTTTTCAAGCGTCTCGCTTCGAGCTCCCGGTCTGGCCGCAGATAACGCATCAGCCGCCGCCACTAATACGGAAATTACAGATGTCGGTTCCGTATCTCCGTGGTGGGAAGCAATGCTGTTGATCACTACTGGATGTTCTTTGTACTTGGTTGCAAGTTCTACTCCAATCTCAACGTGGCTTCCTTCTACCTCATGGTCCACCGCTTTTCCGATATCATGAAGAAGTCCTGCGCGGCGGGCTAAAGATTCATCTTCACCCAATTCCGCTGCCAACAGGCCGGCAAGATAGGCCACCTCTTTGGAATGATTCAGAACGTTTTGACCGTAGCTCGTCCGGAATTTTAAACGTCCCAAAATTTTAATTAAATCAGGGTGAAGTCCGTGAACCCCCACTTCAAAAGTCGTTTGTTCACCAACTTCGCGAATATATTCGTCCACTTCTCGTCTTGATTTTTCCACCATCTCTTCGATTCTTGCCGGATGGATTCTTCCATCCTGCACCAGCTTTTCAAGAGCGATTCGCGCAGTTTCACGGCGAATGGGGTCAAAACCAGACAAGATTACCGCTTCCGGTGTATCATCAATGATGAGGTCTATCCCCGTTAGTGTTTCAAGTGTCCGAATATTACGTCCTTCCCGTCCAATAATGCGTCCTTTCATTTCATCGTTTGGAAGGTTGACAACAGAAACGGTTGTTTCAGCCACATGCTCAGCGGCACACCGTTGAATGGCCAGCGACAGAATTTCTTTCGCCTTTTTGTCAGCCTCTTCTTTCACGCGAATTTCATGCTCTTTTATCATAAGAGCTGTCTCGTGGGACAATTCATTTTCAACGCGTTCCAAAATAATGGAACGGGCTTCTTCGCGAGTGAGACCCGAGATACGTTCCAGTTCGGCTTTCTGCGTTCGCACCATCTCGTCCACTTTGCTTTCCATCTCTTCAATATGTTGTTGTCTTTCAGCTAGAGAATCTTCCTTCTTTTCCAGCATCGACTCCCGATTATCCAAGAGTTCATCTTTGCGGTCAAGGTTCTCTTCTTTTTGCAATAAACGATTTTCTTGTTTCTGCAATTCGTTTCTTCGTTCACGAATTTCTCGTTCCGCTTCTGTACGAAGCTTATGAATTTCATCCTTTGCTTCCAGCAGGGATTCTTTTTTCACCGATTCCGCCTCGCGCTTTGCGTCTTCAATGATTTGATCCGCAATACTCTTTGCCCCTGCGATTTTATGCTCAGCAATGGATTTTCGAACAAAATAGCCAACAACTACACCGACGATTAGGCCAAGCAAAATGGAGATGATTATAATGGATGTCATTGTTTCACCTCCTCTTGCTATGAACTTGTATCATGCTTTTAACATGTCGGCTTGTACATTGTTTCCCTATCAATATACAGCGCGCTAGGCTTGCCAATTTTAGTGTGAAAAAATGTAAAATATACATATTAATTTTAAGGCTGGAAAAAATCATTGTCAAGCATTTGTCAAATACAGCGTTGGTTATAAACGAGAAAGGAACGGCCCTTAGGATGAAAATTCAAGAAACTTTGTATTAAATCGCATCCGACCGAGCAAAACCGTCCAAAGTGACAAGGAACGGATGTAATCCGCAACATACATTAAGCGAGCTCGTTTGCCAAACAATCCTCTAATAAAATACCCAAGAATAAAACCATTTCGTGAATCGCTCGCTGTCTTGCGGTATGGCAACCCAAGCCAACCTAGCGTCACGGCCAAATACCTTCCAATCACCCATAAAAAAATACCCGTCCAAAACTTGTAAATTTCAAACTACCCGTTTTAAAAATGGATCAGCTAAAATAGGTCATGTCGCCAACTCCGCTGCTAAAAATGAGAATCCAATTAGATTAAAGGCCAAGAAATCAAGAGTGGTGTCCTTATAACAGAATCGATTCCGAACAAAACTTATCTTAGAAGTTTGTCCAAATAGCCACATCGACTGTGCCTGTCAGCATGATAATGTGGTCCCACCCACAGGTTAGACTTTCAAAACTCCCGCAATGTTTTTTCCTCATTGAACGGATTCACTAAAGATGGGTGCCAGACAGTTGCGACAACTGAGCAAAACCAGCTCCATCAGAACAGCTCCACCTGAAAGTTTCCACTTTTTTGTCTTTCTGCAATAGTCCCTGCTCTTTTCAAATACAGAGTCAGTACCACCATAACCAGATGGAAGAAGGATTATTCTCTCCTATTGAAAAAAGCAAAGCGAACGCTTTGCTTTTTATGCCTCATCATCGAGCAAGCTGAAATTTTCTTGTTCCTCCTCGTGGTTTTCCGGCTCAGCAGGAGGGGTATCCAAACCGTAATGTTCCCGAATTTTATACATGATTTCATCGCGGATCTCTGGATTTTCTTTTAAAAACTGTTTGGCATTTTCACGTCCTTGCCCTAGTCTTTCTTCATTGTAGGAATACCACGAACCGCTTTTTTGGATAATGTCGAGCTCGGAGCCGAGGTCGATAATTTCCCCTTCTTTCGATATTCCTTCACCGTACATAATATCCACATCTGCGGTGCGGAAAGGCGGCGCCACTTTATTCTTCACTACTTTAATTCTCGTTTTATTGCCGACCATTTCATTTCCTTGTTTCAGCGTCTCTGCACGGCGGACTTCCAAACGAATCGATGAATAGAATTTCAGCGCCCGTCCGCCTGGCGTCGTTTCAGGATTTCCAAACATAACGCCTACTTTTTCGCGGATTTGATTGATAAAAATGGCAATCGTTTTGGACTTGTTAATGGCTCCGGACAGTTTGCGAAGCGCCTGGGACATCAATCTCGCTTGCAAACCGACGTGGGAATCACCCATTTCTCCTTCAATCTCCGCTTTCGGAACAAGAGCTGCCACTGAGTCGATCACGATAATATCAACGGCTCCACTACGAACCAATGCTTCAGCGATTTCCAGCGCTTGTTCACCGGTATCCGGCTGTGAAAGCAAAAGTTCATCAATATCGACACCCAGTTTCTGCGCATAAACGGGATCCAGCGCGTGCTCAGCGTCGATAAAAGCCGCTTGGCCACCTTGTGCTTGCACTTCAGCAATTGCATGCAAAGCTACCGTCGTTTTCCCTGAACTTTCAGGCCCATAAATTTCGATGATCCGACCTCGCGGATATCCACCTACCCCCAGCGCCGCATCCAAAGCAAGAGAACCGCTTGGAACAGTAGATACTTTTCGGTCCGTTTGTTCGCCCAATTTCATAATGGATCCTTTACCAAATTGTTTTTCTATTTGCTTTAACGCCATTTCTAACGCCGCTTGACGATCATTCACTCGCTATTTCCTCCTCAAATATCAATCTATTAAAAGCATATGGTTTTCCTCATTGATTTTGGATTTTATTCAACAGTATCTTCCAGAGCTGTTTTTTTGTTAAAGCCTACTAATAATATAAATGTTTCTGAAACGATTTACAAGCAAAAATCGAACATTTATTCGTCATTATTATTTTTCAAAATACCATGTTCAGCTGATCCTGATTTTTCCAGCTATTGCTAAAATTCACACGTTCTTGTTCATAAATTGGATTGAAAGTAAAAAAAGAGGGGGGAAATGTCCAAGAGAGGGATTAATGGTGGATGGTCATACGAAGAGAAATTGTCTGAATCATTTTCTACTGAATATTTTAAAACAAAGCAGAATGAAAAGCAAACAAAAGAAGAAAAAGAGAGCAATACGCCCCCTTTTCAAATTGTTTATATTTCCAGCTTTTCAGCCGAAATGCCGGTCGCTTTTTCGATAGCTTGATTGAGATCGGCAATTAAATCTTTCGGAGATTCCAGTCCAACAGAAAGACGAATCATTTCTTCACTGACACCTGCTAATTTCAACTCATCAGCTGATAGCTGTTGATGTGTAGTGGAGGCCGGATGGATAATTAACGATTTGGCATCGCCCACATTGGCGAGATGCGACCAAAGTTGAATGTGATCAATGAGCTTTTTCCCGCTTTCTCGACCGCCTTTAATGCCAAATACCACAATAGAGCCGAAGAAATTATTTAAGTATTTTTTGGCCAATTCATGGGAAGGATGATCGCTTAAGCTAGGATGAGACACCCATTCCACTGCTGGATGCTTCAGCAAATAGTCAACAATGACTTTCGTGTTATCGTGATGTCTTGGCAAACGAAGATGCAGCGTTTCTAATCCTTGCAATAGCAAAAACGCACTATGCGGGCTTAAAGATGCCCCAAAATCACGCAATAGCTGTGCGCGGAGTTTTGTTGCAAACGCAGTTCCTCCTAAATCGGCATAACGCAAACCGTGATAAGTTGGGTCCGGTTCGATAAAATCAGGGAATTTTTCATTATTCCAATCAAAGTGGCCGCCGTCTACAGCAACTCCGCCAATAACTGTTCCATGACCGCCAATCCATTTTGTTGCCGAGTGAACGACAACATCGGCTCCCCATTTGATTGGATTGGAACCATATGGTGACGCAAACGTATTGTCTACAATCAACGGAATCCCATTTTCATGGGCAATGGCCGCAACTTTTTCAACATCCAACACATTTAGACTTGGATTTCCGATGATTTCTCCGAAAAGAGCTTTTGTTCGTGGAGTGATCGCTTTTCGAAAATTTTCAGGATCTTGAGCATCGACAAATTTTACATGAATCCCATATTTAGGAAAAGTAGCAGAAAACAAATTATAAGTACCGCCGTACAATTCAGACGCTGCGACAATTTCATCTCCTGCACTCGCAACATTTAAAACGGAGAGCGCGATAGCTGCCATGCCTGAAGAAAATGCTACTGCGGCAGTACCTCCTTCAAGCGCCGCCACTCTTTTTTCAAATACATCAACAGTTGGATTGGTAATCCGGGTATAAATATTCCCTTCTTTTTTTAGTCCAAATACAGCGCTCGCGTGTTCCGTATCCGGAAACACATAAGAAGTAGTTTCATAGATCGGTACTGCACGGGCACCCGTCGCAGGATCAGGTATTTGCCCTGCATGCAATAATTTTGTGTCTTTTTCCCATTGCTCGTTTGCCATAATAAAACCTCCCGAAAAATTCGAAGATTGAAATTTCAGCGACTTATCTGAGAATAGATCCCATCCTGATGGATGAGGAACAGTAAAAGCCCTCTTCCAATAAGAAGAGGGCTTGAGTTCATCATTTCCCTTCTTATCTTCCAGATCATTTCCTGATCTGTAGGAATTAGCACCTTTTCAAGCATTGATTTCTTGAAGGTTGCCGGGCTTCTTCGGGCCTATTCCCTCCGCCGCTCTTGATAAGAGTCAATTCTTATACTATATGGAATTGTGTGGCTCTTGTTTAAAGAATAGCGCAATAAAAAAGAAAAGTCAATCATTTTCAGCAAATTACTGACAAGTTCTCAGCAAAAAATGACAACCGTATTTAGCTGTACGGTTACGAATTTGATTCCGATCCCCTGCAAGCTTCAGCAATACGGCCTTTGATTCTTTCCCTTTTTCAGAAATGCCGATCCAAACAGTTCCAGGAGGATTTTCTTCTAAAGAATCGGGTCCTGCTACTCCCGTAAAGCTGATTCCAATATCAGCGTTAAGCTTTTTCCGTACATTTTCAGCTAACTCTTTCGCACACTGCTCACTGACCGCTCCGAACGTATCAAGCGTCTTTTTTGAAACATCGACCAGATGCTCTTTCGCTTCGTTTGTATAACAAACAATCCCGCCTTTTAAAACGGCGCTTGCTCCCGCAACAGCGGTGATCATGCTTTGAAACAGTCCTCCGGTCAAACTTTCAGCGCAGGCAATCGTCTTATTTTGTTGTTTCAGCTTCTGTACTAATTCAGCTGCAATCGTAGTTTGTCCATAACCATAAAAGTATTCGCCAACACGGTTTAAAATCTCTTTTTCTACTTTGTCAATCATCTCATTAGCTGTCTCTTTTGAACGGTGCTTCGCCGTAAGTCGAATGGTCACTTCTCCGTCGCCGGCTAAAGGCGCAATGGTCGGGTTTGTTTGGTTCATAATCATATCTTCAATCTCTGTCTCCAACTGCGATTCTCCGATGCCAAAGAAACGCAATACGCGTGAAACAATGCTTTCTTGGCGATCCAAAACATTTAATATAGCCGGCCTTCCATATTTTTCGAACATCAGCTGCATTTCTTTTGGCGGTCCAGGCAAAAGCATATAAAATTTATTTTCTGATTTCACAAACATACCGGGAGCCATGCCGTTTTCATTTGGCAAAACAAGACAATCCTCTAGAACAAGAGCTTGTTTTTTGTTATTTTCCGTCATCTCACGGCCTATTTTAAGGAAATATTGACGAATTCCTTTAAACGCTTCGTCGTTCAAAACGAGTTTCTTGCCTAGATGCGCGGCAATGGTTTCTTTTGTTAAATCATCACGTGTCGGGCCAAGACCACCTGTAAAAATGATGAGATCTGCTCTTTCTTCTGCTTTTTGAATCGTTGAAAGAAGCCGATCGCTGTTATCCCCGACAACGGTTTGATAAAATACGTTGACGCCCATTTAAGCCAAATGACGAGAAAGAAATTGTGCATTCGTATTGACGATTTGGCCGAGTAGAAGTTCGGAACCAACCGAAATAATTTCAGCATTCATAAAATAGTCCTCCTCAATCATATAGAGATCCAAACAGAAAAAGGCCGCTCTTCAACAAGAACGAAAGTGCATAACCGTCTTTTTCGAGTTCTTGGATGAGCCAGCCTTTCTAGTTGTTTCATTTCATTTTACTTGGAGTTTTTAAATGCATGTGCATTTTTGGCGAAATAATCCCAGCCTGACCATAACGTGAAAAAGAGCGCTACCCAAAGGGCAAAATCCGCAAACGGAATCGAGAAATTTTCAAACAAAATATTATGAAGAAGCAACGCAGAAATCGCAATGATTTGCGTCCATGTTTTAATTTTTCCAAGCATATTGGCCGCAACTACTTCTCCTTCCCCAGCAAGTACAAGGCGAAGCCCTGTCACCGCAAACTCGCGGCTGATGATCAAAATGACGATCCAAGAAGGAGCATATCCCAATTCTACCAGTATAATAAACGCAGCCGAAACTAACAATTTGTCCGCAAGCGGATCAAGAAATTTTCCCAGATTAGTGACCAAGTTGTACTTTCGTGCAAAATGTCCGTCAATCCAATCGGTGGTCGAGGCAAGGATAAATACAAGGGCCCCCACGAAGTGGGTCACAGGCATAGTTGTCCCTAAAATGGTGATGTTTCCCCAATTGAATGGAACAACAAGCAAAATAACGAAGATTGGAATTAAACATATACGCGATACAGTAATTTTATTTGGTAAATTCACAAGACGTACCTCCACTATTCCATCGAAAACAGTATCCTAAACCATTTCATTCAGTTATTGTGCCAACGTACGATTTTGAATGATGATGTCCTGGCGAACGACCTGATTTGCAGGGATTTTATATTGAACGGTTTGACCATTCACTTTAATCACTGTAGCAGGTGCAAAACCGACCACAATTTTCGCTTGACTGTGGCCTTTCAAGTCAAACGTTTGCGTTTGTCCTTTTCGAAGCAAATTAGAAAAATACGATTTTCCGCTTTCATCGGTCACTTGAATCCAGCTTTCACCCGTTGAAGCAATCGATATTTTGAAATCTTTCGCATTCGTCAATTGGTAAACCGTTTGTCGACCGCTAGACTGAACAGCTTTCAACTCGGATTGATCCTTTTTGTTCGCTTCTTTTTTGTTCGTTTTAGACGTTTTTTCTTCTTTCTTCGCTTCTTTCTTCACTTCTTTTTTCTTGCTGATGGAATTTTCCTTAACAGGCTCTACATTTTTGGATTGCTCCACTTTGACCGTATGATCATTTCCGCTTTTTTCATTTCCGCCGCCTTTTGGAATCAATGCCCATACAAGAAAAATCGCTCCGATAATAAACACAGCTACAATAATCTTCGGCAAATAATCGAAAAACTTTCCCGAAGACCCGCCGGAAACAGTCCTTCGCGAAGACGGTTCGATCCGCGTCACTCGCTGAGGAATTTCATCTTCATGAGAGTCTGGAATTTCATTTTTATATTCATTGAAAATTTTTTCAGCATCAAGCCCTACAGCCTCCGCGTACTGCTTAATAAAGGCTCGAACATAAAATTTTCCCGGCATCAGATCATATTTTCCTTCTTCAATGCCGGCCAAATATCTTTTTTGAATCTTGGTCATTTCCTGAACGTCATCAAGGGTAAGCCCCTTCGCTTCCCTTGCTTCTTTCAAGCGGTTTCCTAGTTCTGTCACCGTAAACACCTTCCAATTTTAAAAGTCAAATCCTTCGAACTCAGAATCCTGAAAAAGTTGATTTTTATACATCGAGTCGTATGTAATTTCTTCATTTGGATTATTGCGCAATTCGATGATATAGTCAAAATCATCAATGGAATATTCGCTGTTTTGGACAAAAATATCAGGATGCTCAATTACTTTTACGGCCGGGATCCGCATAATTTCTCTAATGAGCTGCCAATGTTTTTCATTTGCTTTCCTTACCGAAACGGCTCCATCAATAATAAAAATATTTTGGTCGCTGTATTCTTCCCGAAACAATTGACTGCGAACAGTCTGCTTAATCAGCGTTGAAGAAACAAAAAGCCATCTTTTATTGGCGCAGACGCTTGCCGCTACAATGGATTCTGTTTTACCTACACGCGGCATCCCGCGAATTCCAACCAGTTTATGACCTTCTTGTTTAAATAATTCCGCCATAAAATCAACCAGTATTCCTAATTCATCTCGCACAAATCGAAAAGTCTTTTTGTCATCAGCGTCATGGGTGATATATCTTCCATGACGAACAGCCAAACGATCTCTTACTTTAGGCTTTCGAAGTTTTACAATTTTAATCGTGTCCATTGTTCGCAAAATGGATTCAAGGCGGACAATTTGTTCTTCCGTTTTAGCCAATAGAAGCATGCCCCGTTTTCCTTGATCAACCCCGTTGATTGTCACAATATTAATTGAGAGCATGCCGAGCAATGAAGAAATATCGCCTAAGAGCCCAGGACGGTTCTTTTGTATTTCGTATTCTAAATACCACTCTTGTTTTTCCATAAAACCCTCCAAGTGACAATCCGGGTGTTAATAAACATCTAGCTATTATGATAAATGATTTTCGCCATTTTTTAAAGAAAAAAAAGAGAGGGATTTCCCTCTCTAATGAGTCCCGTTATTTTGCACAAGTTTTACCATGACATTAGCAATGGCATGTTGTTCTTCCGGGGAAGCGACAGACCAAAGATCGGCCAACACCCGTTGCTGCTCATTTTTCGGATCTACTTGGTTTGCAAGATAGTTGCCGATTTGATAAGCAATATCACTGATTGCTTGTTGATTCATTCCTTGATCTTTCGCTTGATTCAAACGGTCTCCTAGAAAATCCTTCCATTGTTCCCAGCTATCAAGTACAGACATTCATTGAACCTCCCTTTAGTGAGATACAAGTATAGTTTGTAACGTCTGCACAAAAATATACATTCTTAAACCGGGTTTATTCATCTATGTTCGTAAAAGACATTCGTTTTGAATTATGTGTACCAGCCACCGTTCACCGCCAATATTTGACCGGTTATGTAAGAAGATTGATCAGATAACAAAAACGCGATGGCTTCAGCCACTTCCTCCGGGGCGGAAAGCCTCCTCATTGGGATTTCCTCTTTTAAAATCGACAATTCCTCTTCCGACAGCTGTTCGGTCACCATTTTGGTTGCGACTGCTCCTGGCGCCACTGCATTAACGCGGATTCCACTCGCAGCCACTTCTTTGCTTAGCGCCTTTACAAAAGCGATTTGTGCACCTTTTACAGCTGAGTAGGCGACTTCGTATGCGGCCCCCGTCTGTCCCCAAATGGAACTGACAAGTACAATTTGGCCTTTCCGTTTCGCAGACATTTTGGGCAATATCGATCGAATGAGCAACAGCGGACTTCGTACATGCACAGCAAGAAGTTCATCGACTTCGACAGTTGACATGTCTTGAAGCAGCCCATAATAGGAATTCCCGCTCGCATAAACGAGGGCATCAACGGAAAAAAGGCTTTCGACCAAAGTGGTGATTCCGTCATCCGTTCTTAAATCTGCTTGAATAGGAATGATTTCTAAACCATATGGTTTGAGATCATTCATCAAGTTTTGGATGGATTCACGGTTTTGATGATAATGAAGGTACAAATTCCATCCGTTTTGGGCCAATACTCGAGCAGCTGCTTGACCAATTCCCCCGCTCGCCCCGGTAATTAAAGCAAACTTTTTCATATTATAAACTTACTCCCTTATTTTTTAACTACAATTCCTTTATAAGTTTACATTTTCTATGTTAGCCGTTCAGCCAATTTGAGAAATTTCATCTCTTAGTAGTAAGAGCAAAACACATGGACTCATGGATGAAAAACAAAATCAACTTTTCATCCGCAATAATTTTCCGTACGGATGAAAAGTTGTGATTCATTCAACACAAATTAGATACGTTAGGCGCTTTTTGTCTACTCCTGATATAAAATCGTACGTTATTTGGGTGTAACTTGAAAAGTGGTTAATCGATTAGGAGCAATCAATTCGGCTGCTACTTTTTTTATGTCATCAAATGTCAGTTGTTCAAGAGTTGGCACTACATCAAAAAGATTCATTTCATGAAAAGCGTACCGCGTAAACTGATTGGCAATAAACTCCGGAGAATTCAGTGATCTTAAAAACGCACCAATTTTTTTCTTTTTCGTCCTTTCAAGCGCATCTTCCGTTAAATAAGCGCCTGTTTTCGCGTCCAGTAAAACGGATTGGATGCGTTTAGCAAATTCATCCGGATTCATTGTATCACTTCCAATCATCGCAAAGCCAAATCCCTCTTCCTGTGTGAAATCGAAAAAGAATGAATCGTCAATCAAACCTTTTTCGTACAAGTCAAAATAATTTTGAGAGCTTTTTCCGAACAGCATCTCCAACAATACATTGATGGATAATTCATACCGCAGCATTTCAATTCCTTTAATATCGGTCTTTGCGCCTTTTATGCCCACATAGCACTTCGGCGTTTTTACATCCATAGGTAGAACCCTGAGCTTTTCTTTTACATCTTCCGGTTCTTTTTCAAAGTGACGCCTGATTTCCGGCTGGTTTTGATAGTTCTTTTTCGATTGATTTTCCCTTACTTGATTCATGATTTCTTCCGGATTGACCGGCCCCACAACGAAGAGCAGCATGTTACTCGGATGATAAAAAGTGTAGTAGCATTCGTACAATAAATCTTTTGTGATTTTATCAATGGATTGAATCGTACCCGCAATATCGATGCGAACCGGATGATGATGATACATATTTTCAATTAAGCCGAAATAAACACGCCAATCGGGGTTGTCCTCATACATGGTAATTTCTTGACCGATGATCCCTTTTTCTTTTTCTACCGTTTTTTCGGTAAAATAAGGATCTTGAACAAAATTAATCAACGTTTCCAAATTTTGCTGCACGTTGGAGGTGCTGGAAAAAAGATAAGTGGTTCTTGTGAAAGTGGTAAAAGCGTTGGCAGACGCTCCTTGTTTGCTAAACTGCTGAAAGACATCGCCATCTTCCTTTTCAAACAATTTATGTTCAAGAAAATGGGCGATTCCATCCGGAACATGGGTGAATTGATCCTTACCGAGCGGAACAAATTCATTATCCACAGAACCGTATTTCGTTGTAAAAGTCGCATAAGTTTTGTGAAATCCTTTTTTCGGGAGAATATAAACGTCAAGTCCATTGCTCATTTTTTCATAGTACAATTCTTCTTGGAGCTGATCAAATTGAATTTTTTCCATCAATTAAGCCCCTCCTGTCCAGATAAAAAGTAAATGGTATCCATTTCAATTTTTTCGGCCACTTTGACAATTTCTGAATCAGATGCTTCCACAATTCCTTGCAGCCAGTCTTCCACTGTGACATTTTTCTTCGCCAGCACATTATGATAAAGCATTTCAATTAAACCTCGCTGAGTATCAATGGTTTCCAACAATTGATTATGAATGACCGCTTTCGTTTGTTCGATTTCCTTGTCGGAAAAGTCTCCGTTTTTCATCGCTTCAAGCTGTTCGCGAATGATGGCAACCGCTTTTTCATAATTTTTACTTTCAATGCCGGACATGACCATCATTAACCCTTTATGGCTTTCAAGACGACTGGAAGCATAATAAGCTAAGCTTTCTTTTTCCCGAACGTTTAAAAACAGTTTTGAATGAGAAAATCCCCCGAATATTCCATTAAATACTTGCAGCGCAAAATAATCGGGATCGCCGAATGACACATGAGTTCGGTATCCAATATTTAATTTTCCTTGCTTTACATATTGCTGCTCTTTCACTACTTTTACTTCCGATCGCGAAGGAATCGAGCGTTTTTCCACTAATTTTGGTTGCCGATCCGACAGTAAGAACAATTGGTCGCAAACATCTTCCACTTCCTCGAAATCTACATCACCAACGACATATAAATCCAGTTCGTCCTCTCGGAGCGCTCTCTCATAATATTGATACAGACTTTCTGAAGAAATGGAATCGACATCGTCCAAGCGCCCATATGGATGCAACGCATATGGTTCATTTTCACACATTTCCTCTATGAGACGTTGGCTCGCATAACGCATTTTGTCGTCAAACAACGATTGCAATCGCTGTTTTAAAATCCGTTTTTCACTCGTCACGGATGATTCATGAAATCGGCCGTTTTCTGCATTGGGTGCAAATAAAATAGAAGCTAAAAAATCAAGTCCTGTACGTAATAATGGCGTCTTCTCTTTTAAAAATTTTTCATTGGCGAGTTCAATGGAAAAACTCATAATGTGGTATTCGCCTTTTTTGCCAACATCCACAAAAAAATTAGCCCCATACAGCTCTTCCAAATAAGATTGGAGGGATGTGGTTGTCGGATATTTCTTGGAGCTGTTTTGCAGCACGTTAGGGAGAAGGGCTCTTAAAGTAACCGTCTCATTTTCAAGAGGTGCTTTCATCTTCCACACAATTGTATTCGTTTTGTATTGATCGGTTTTGACAAAATGAAGGGTATAGCCCTTTTTCTTTTTGACTATTTCATCCACCACTGTCATCTCTATTTCCTCCTTTTTTATACTCCATCTTCATCAAAGGCATTTTGTTTTTCATCGTTCTAAAACATCATTCAGGATGGCAGCGACATTTGCCCTTAAAGATTGTCAGCCTTTTCTGCTAAACCCACCATGCGGTAAAAACCCATTCGTCTCGCTTTATTTTATGAAAAGCCAATTCAACTATACATGTTATTAACGGTGATTAGCAAGTTTTTCCTCTTATTTAGTTTACATAATATTTTTATGATAACTATTATACCGTCCTTTTTCCAAAAGTCCCTTCATTTACATTTTCTTAGAGAATGATTCACTATTACGGAATAAGCTTCAACGATCCATCCAACAGCGGAAAATATTCAGATGCTAGTTCAAAATGCAGCTTTGAGGTGTTTGGTGGAAAAATCGCATTTCAGTTGTAATGGTCACGCTTTTTTAAATATCGTGCTGATCGCCATAAAACACAGGAGCAAAAGCGATCGAGCAGTCTAATTAATTTCATCAATGACTTCATTTGCCCAATACAAAAGTTCCTTAAAAATGAAAAAAGGCTGCGTTTGCAGCCTTTTTAAGAGGTTTGTTGTTCAGATGGTTTTGGTATCAGCACAGCCCGTGGCTTGCTGCCTTCATAAGGACCGACAACTCCTCTTGCTTCCATTTCATCAATTAATCTTGCTGCCCTCGTATATCCAATTCGAAATCTCCGCTGCAGCATAGAAACGGAAGCAGTTTGCATTTCCGCAACTAATTGAACAGCTTCATCGTACAATTCATCCTCTACTTCTTTCGATGTTTCCGGCAAATCATCTGGAATCATATCTTCTTGATACTGCGCTTTTTGTTGCGATATGACAAAATTCACCACTTCTTCGACTTCTTCATCTGAAAGAAAAGCTCCTTGAACCCGTATTGGCTTAGAAGCACCAACAGGAAGAAAAAGCATATCTCCTCGTCCAAGCAATTTTTCAGCGCCACCCATGTCCAAAATGGTTCGCGAATCCGTTTGAGAGGAAACAGCAAAAGCAATTCGTGAAGGAATATTAGCTTTAATCACCCCGGTAATGACATCTACAGATGGTCTTTGAGTAGCGATAATTAAGTGAATTCCAGCCGCGCGTGCCATTTGGGCAAGTCGGGTGATCGAGTCTTCCACATCGCTTGAAGCCACCATCATTAAATCTGCCAGCTCGTCTACAATCACTACAATATAAGGAAGAAGCGGTTGTTTATCCCCCGTTTCGCTATTATGCCGCCTTACGTGTTCATTGTAGCCTTCGATATTTCTCGTACCGCTGTGTGAAAACAGTTCATAGCGGCGTTCCATTTCACCCACCACTTTTTTTAGAGCTTGAGAAGCTTTTTTCGCGTTGGTCACCACAGGAGCCAACAAGTGAGGAATTCCATTATAAACATTTAACTCTACCATTTTCGGATCAATCATCATTAGTTTGACTTCATGCGGCTTAGCACGCATGAGAATACTTGTAATAATCCCATTAATGCACACGCTTTTACCGCTTCCGGTTGCCCCCGCAACCAGCAGATGGGGCATTTTATTAAGTTCCGCAAGCACTGCTTCACCGGTAATATCGCGTCCAAGTCCGATTAATAATTTGGAATCGGGACGATCGTTATTTTTGCTTTCGAGCACTTCCCGCAAGCTAACCATCGCTACTTCTGAATTCGGGACTTCGATTCCGATCGCCGACTTTCCGGGGATTGGAGCTTCCATTCGAATATCCTTCGCCGCCAATGCCAATGCAAGATCGTCGCTTAAGCTGACAATTTTGCTGACCTTGACTCCAATATCTGGATGAACTTCATATTTTGTCACAGCTGGTCCTAAGTGTACTTGAGTGACTTTTGCTTTGACGCCGAAACTTTGAAACGTCCTTTCTAATTTAGCCGCATTTTCGTGAATTAAACGATATTCGTTGCTTTGGTCGGTCTTTTTAGGTCTCTTTAACAGAGATATAGGAGGCAGCTGATAATCTTCGTTTTCTACTTCACTAAAGTTCATTGGAGGACCAGAATAAACATCCGATTCTCCTTCTGTTTCCGGTCCTCCGTTGACGATCGAATGAGTTGGATCATCGTTTTCTTCGTTCGCCACTTTATCCGAAAAATCCGTAATGACTGGATGAGTCGGTTCGTTTTGGTTATGGTCTAAAATCACGACGCTGCCTTCATTTTCATCTTCAGTAGGCTTCGCTTTTTTCTCTTGATTTGATTGGTTCCGTCTTTCTCTACGTCCCGACTGCCAGTCTCTTATGTCTTGCAAAAAGGCCTGCCATTGTTCTTTTAAAAATCTCAAAATAGAGAAAAGCAATTTTCCGCAAATGTCGCCAATCGAAATGTTGGTCAAAAGCATAAAACCGATGATAAGAAGAACCAATGACAAGATTTTCGTTCCTAACGCTTCGAATAAAAAATACGAAACAGCTAAAAGCACCGCTCCAATCATCCCGCTGCCAAGATCTGCTGGAAACTCTTGACCTTTTTCTTTCAAATAAATATCCCAAGTATTAGAAATAATACTAGGATTGACAGACCCTCTGCTTTCAAAGGAAGCGATATGATCAAACAGCAGCAAGCTAGCTATGATAATATAAAATCCGAGGAGCCTCCGGTTGAAATAAGTGGGTCTTGTCCGTTTGATCATTAAAAATCCAGCATACACAATGACCATGAGGAATCCTAGTTTATACCATCTCCCCAGCAAAAATTGAAAAACATACACAAAATAGTTTCCAACGCCCAATGGAATAAGTCCAATAATACTGAATGCAATCAGCAAAAGGCCCGCAATTTCATATTTCAATGTCTCTTGAACTTTTTGAGACGACTTTCGTCTTGCTCTTCTTTTCTTTTTTGGCATGATACCATCACCTAGATTAAACAGAGTATGTCATTTTCCAAAAAATCCCAATAAACCATTCTTTCGGATGATCGAGATCATTATGGATTATTTGTAAAAAACGAACAAAGAAAGCAGCCTTCAGTTCGGCTGCTAATTTTCACCTATCATTATAGCATATTTGTTCGCATTTACCTAATATTGTTTTGGGTGAGAGTCAGTCAAGACTTTGTGGGAATTTTTTTGGTTCGCTGAAAATAGATGTAAGTCATAGGTTAGCGAACCATTTTTTTGAATTTCATCCGTAAGCGCTTTCGGACTCTCATCCCTTGCCATGACAGACGACCTGAATCCGTGATGAATTGAAATCGACTTTGATTTTGTTGTAATTTTGATGGATTGATAATCCATAAAACCCTTTTTATGCTTATGACCTATGTCATCTCCTATTTCCGAAAATGGAACAAATCTCTTTTTTAGGTATACGAACCAAAAAAATAGACAAAAAAGCACAGGGAGTGACGTTGGACATCAGTGCCCGAACATTCGTTCGTTATCTTACCTCTCTCCATTTCTGATAGACGTTCAGTAGGGGCTCGCTATAGCCACTCCTTCGCGTCAGTTTCATCCAGATCTGTCGTGATCGACGGACGAGTCGCCCTGCCATCGTGATCACCGTCTGAATAATCGTCTTGATGCGGCGGCGTTTCACTTTGTGGTGCAACGGATGTCTCGGATCGCTTAATAGATCTTGTCCAATCAGACGAAGAAGATTGTAAACGAAGGCTCCCATGACCAACACGAGCGCATTCGTTTTCATCTTCCCAGATGGAAGCCGCTCTAAATCTAAGTCGCTCTTCAGTTCGCTATGAAACTGTTCGCATGTCGCATGGTCATGATACAACGCGAGCACATCGCTCATTCGAACATGCTCGTATCCTTTGAGCCGCACCCAATAGCTTTCCACTTCATAATCAGGAACGAGCATCAGCTGTCCATTGCGTTCCATCGTCCGTTCCGTCACTTGGGTGACTTGAACGTACGTATACGTGTTTCCATCGATCGCTGCCTTCTGTGGAAGGCATAGCTCATAGGTTTGTACTCCTTCGCTTTGTCCATCATCGACACGTTTGCCCTTTTGCGAAGCGATCTGGAACCAAAGCGCTTTCGATTCTCGGCGTAAGTTTCGCTTGATGACAAAGTCCACGTCTTCCTTTAGGCATACGTGCACATTCGCTTCTGCATCGTTTCCTGCATCCATGCGAACAAGCAGACGAGATGAAGTCAGTTGACGAGCTCGACGGATAGCGGTGACTAAAAACGAGGGCATGTTGTCTTGCACATGTTGTTTCCCTGGACGCAACTCGGCATGAACGAGATACCCTTCCTTCCCTGCATACGCAAACAACGGTGTAAAACCGTCAAATCCTTTATACGTTCGACTGACTCCTTCTTTTTTCGTATCGGAGTTGTCAAATGGGGAACCATCTATATCAAGGGGAAGCCATGTCGTCTTTCCTTTGGTCCAACAAGGGGACAAAGTGGCATGTCGTTGAATCAACAGACGTATGGACTCCTCCCAAAGAATCGTTTCGGTCATCGGAAGACAAGCGAGCTGATCGAGTCGTTGTCGCAAGGTTGGAGAGGAAGGCACGTGCTGAATCCCCATCGATGCCGAAAAGATATCGTCCTGACGATACGCTTCGATATGATCGAAATCCGTTTTTCCTGTGGCAAGCAAGCCAATCATCGAGCGAATGACATCGCTATGGGAAATGTGCACTTCTCGACGAACCGTTGGAAGCCGAAGTGCGTTTACCCGTTTATCCAGTTTCGTTCGATGGAGTAAGTAGCCAACGAGAGCAAGCCCAGCACTTGGGGTAATCGCTTCATCTGTCAATACAAACCGAATCGGGAAATCTTTCATCACATCACCTACTTGATGAAGAATCGTCAACGTCGTTTTTCCTTATCGTATCAACGGTTTGCGACCATTGTAAAGATGTTTTGTCACGGATTCAGGAGACGAATATGTATACCTTTTTTTACCATCCCTTGAATTCAGACAGGGCATGATAGATCGGAGTCCCGGACGATTGCTGTAAATATGGCACGTTATTCCGCGTTACCTCTGGAAGAAGACGGCGGATGCGTTGTTTCGCCTTGTTCACGATCGTCTGTTTGGTAGATGCCGTTTCCTCCGCCGGATGCGACGATTCTTCTCCTAAACGATGTCCGAAAAGACGAATCCCATCCATCCGGGCAATCATTGCCTTGAAAAACGCCCTGAGTCCCTTGTCTGTCCAACTGCGGCGGTATTTCACCCGATACGCCAGCTGGCTCATCACGCTTTCAGCCCTCCCCATCGGATACATGCCCGTTGTGTCCACTCCTTGCTCCTTCAGCCATTCCCGGTAATCACGGATGCATCCCGGCATCGATTCGATCCGGTGGATCAAGGCAGCCAGCTGTTGTTCTTTCGCTTCGTCCCCCAGCGTGCCGAGGGCGCTGTTCAGTTCCACAAGCAGCTTCTCTTCATCCTGCTTCGCCAGCTTTTGCCGAATCGCCTGCCACCGTGGATGGCCCGAGAGGCATTGGCGCAACTCACGCGCCACGTGGAATCGATCCAATTGGAAGCAGACCCGTCCTTTGAAATACTCCCGGCACGCGGTAATCCATGGAGCGCCGTCCCCGTTGATGACAAGAAGATCCCGACACGGATCATAGGCATATTCGTTCATCAAAAATTCCTCGAAGCCTTCCCACACCTCCCCCTTGCCTTCATGGACGTAATGGCGCTGATTCACGAATTCGATCCGTGAGCCGTTGCGCTTCCATCCTTCGTGAACGGTCAGGATTTTGTCTTCCTTGGCCCGTTTTCCCTTCCCTTGGAGAGAGACAAACAGTCCATCGGCCTCCACAAACAGCACCCGTCCATATCGCTGGTCAACCGGGCAGTGCAGCGGAACTTCAGCCTCGAGCACCAACTGGCGGATCGTCTCATGGCTCATCACCGGATACCCGACCATCTGGGCAAGCGTATGAGCCGCTTTGCGATAGGAAGAGCACTCCACAGCCAATCCCATCGCCGTTTCTTCTAGACAAGGGCTGATTGACTGCGATCCATCAAACGCTAAAAAGGAATCAAGCAAAAACGTGTAACGGTTTTGTTCTCGGTCTAAATAGTAGTTTCGCTCAAAGGTAACTTCGCCAAACAAGGTTTGAATCGTGGTGCGTCGTTTGTCTTTCAAGTGGTACCGGCGCTTGTCCCGGGTTTCCGCCAATTGTCGGTCGATGTCCTCCAACAGAGCCGTAAACAGCTCGGTGAAGGCGTTTTGCAAGGCTCGAAACAAATCAAGTTCGATCTCTTTCCATGTCAACGAATTTGTGGTAAGATGTTGTTGAATATTCATGGGACTCTCTCCTCCTGTTTGATGGTGTGAACAATGATCATCTTACCAGGGAGAGAGTCCTTTTTTCATGTTTCCTGCTTGGGATCCTACCGCGCTTTGCTTGGTGGCCCCGATGAGGGGGATTGCGAACCTATGTTCCCAACCCCTCATCGGGGAATTCTAAGAATTTCTCCCACAAACATTTTACTCACACACAATGAATTTTTAATGATCGCATCCGATTGAGAGCAGCAGCAATTTCCAATGCTCTCGGCCGTGCTAGTTCACCGGGGTTTTTCGGGAAGCTTGAAAAAGAAGCAAGCCCTTCCTCATTCATTTTTCTTTCCACGATCAACAGGAGTTCAGAAACAGTCATTCTTTTTTTCAAAAATCCCTTTTTTTCTATCCAATGGAGAATTTCTGCGATCATAGCTGTCTGGCTAGGATGGACAATTTGTTCCACCGCTTGAAGAGAGACGGATTCATGACCGTACAGAATTTCGTATTTTCCTTTTGCCGCTGCCTTCTCTTTTTTTCCTTTCCTGCAGTTTAGCGATTGAGGCAACGGGATGCGGCTTTGAAATTCTCCAAATGTTTCTCCACCTTCTCGAATACGCTGAGTAGAAAAACGTTTGGCGATTTCTTTTGCTTGCTTGGTTACATCAAACGGCAAGTAGTGATCCATTTTTATGACAATATCGGCCACATCCAAGTAGTCTCCTGAACCACCTAATACGAGAATGGTGGACACTCCATGTTGTGTAAATAATGAACGTACCTTATCTACAAATGGCGTGATCGGTTCGTGTTCTTTCGAAATAAGGGCCTGCATTCTGGCATCACGGATCATGAAATTAGTCGCAGAAGTATCCTCGTCCATTAAAAGAACTTTGGCACCGGCTTCTAATGATTCCATAATATTGGCGGCTTGCGACGTACTTCCACTCGCATTTTCGGTGCTAAAATGCAATGTATCTTTTTCAAAAGGAAGATCTTGAATAAAAGGTTCGATATTGACCGACGCCACGCTTCTTCCATCTTCCGACCGAATTTTCACGGCGGTTTCATCCGTTAAGACAAATTCTCTGCCATCCCCTTCAATATGGTTATAAACTCCTTTTTCAATTGCTTGAAGCAGCGTGCTTTTGCCATGGAAACCGCCGCCGACGACCAATGTCACCCCTTTCTTAATTCCCATCCCCACAATGGGTTCCGTACGATGAGGAAGCGAAATGCTCACTTCCAGTTCTTTCGGACTCTTAAAGGGTATGGCCTTTTCTTTCGACACCGGCAAATCGCTTATCCCGCTCTCGCGCGGCAAAATCGATCCGTTGGCAATAAAAGCAATATAATCATGTTCTTTCATCCATTTGCGGATGGCAAATTGCTGGTCACATAATCGAACCACTTGGTCAAAATCAGCTTTTGAAGCGGAATAGACTGCTTCTTTCACGATTTCCGGAAGATCTTGAAAGAAAATGGTTTCCGCTTCTCTTCCTAAAATCGTTCTGCCACGCGCCGGCAGCCCCACTGTTAAGCAAATAGAAAGCGTTTGATGAATCTGAACAGCGGTTCTTTCTAAAATTTCTTGTCCCGGAACGTCAATACGAATTTGTCCGCTTTTTCCAGATCCCATTCCTGTCTGTCGTCTTTTCTTTAATGAATGGGCTATTCTCCGCGCCAATAAATCTTCACAATAGATCTTTCGTCTCTTCTGACCGTAATGATCCTTTTTTAAATTCAACTTTTGAAGTGGAACGATTAACCGGAGTTTCGTCGGAGTCGCAAACGGGTCTTTTTGGACATGGTCGACGATGAGCGTATAATCCGGAAAACGGTACTCTCCGCGTAATCGCTGGTAGGAAGAATAGCCTTTTCCATCTATTTGTCGCAATATTTGTTTCATATGTTCCATCTGATTATCTCCCTCTTCTCTAGCCAAAATCGGACATGAACAAGATATCAGCTGCGCGCCAAATCCGCTTTTTATACCGATTGATTGATGATTCAAGAAGGAATTCTTTTTGCCAATAGCAAGTATTTCGCCTCCATCTTAATAGGCATTTCAATCGATTTAAAGAAGAAACTTTCATGTCAACCGTAATTCTAAAAATAACTAGAAAGATCTGGCGCACATGTGTGCGTTGAAATTAAATGCTTTGAATAAGCAGTTTTCGCAACAACGGAAACAAGACATCCGGCAATTCTTCCACATTAGAGACAAGAACGGTATATTTCCCATAAATGTTTTCAATCGTCTTTTTTTGCCCTTCCTCAATCCCGCCTTTGGAGAGAAACACGTTGATCACCTCGATCCCTTGTTTTCGGGCTTCCACAACGGCTTCATGGGTATCGATGATTCCATTTTGAGCGTAATTCAAGGCAGCCGGCTCTCCATCCGAAAAAACAAGCAGAAATTTTTGTTTTTCAGAACGACGAAGGATTCGTTCTGTCATGATGCGAATGGCAAAACCGTCCCGATTGTCTTCTTCAGCATTCAATTGCAAAATTTCGGGTCCGCTTGCTGGATTTAAAGAGGAGGAATAATCGATCACCGTTTGCAAATAATTGGGCTGACGCTCGGGAATGGCTTCATTCGCATCTTCCCAAAAACCGGCGATCTCATGAGGTACTTTCACGGATTTTAGCGCCTCATGAAACAGTGTAATTCCCACCTTTGTCTCGTTCATTTTATCTTCCATGGAAGCAGAACAATCGACCAGAAGGGCAAAAGCAGCATCAATCTCCCATGAGGGCTGGTGCTTTTTATAAAAGAGTCTTGGCTGTTCCTCCAAAAAATAGCGAAGAAGATTTTTGTCCAATCGTCCAAAATGCAAATGGTTCCGAGGATGACTATTTTTACGCTCCAATATTTCTGTAATCAATTTTTTTAGCTTTTTCTTAAGAGGAGCGATGGAAGATTTCAGTTGTTGATAATGGAGAATCTCTTCCTGACGCGGAATGGCTGCTCTTTTAAACACTGGATAGGCAAAACGATTTTCCTTTCCATATTCGGCTTTACCTGTTTGTTTTTTCGTATCCCGCATTTGTTCGGCCTCAAGCGAGGAAAAATCATGGCGAGAGGATTTTTGCGATGATCCTTGGACGATGCCGAGAGCTTGGTCCTCCACATCTCCTTCGCGAACACCATCTCCCAGCAGATCGCTCTTTGAACCTTGGTCTAAATCAAACTGAAGAAACGATTTTCCTTTGTCTTTTGTTTCCCGATGCCAAGTTTGAAACTGTTCCTCCATCAAGTCTTCATCATCATTCTTTTTCTCAGTCCGGTTATGACATTCCAACGGATCCATTCTTTTTAAGTCCTTCCAGGATAACTCATCTTCTAATTGGAAAACAGTTTCCGGCAGGTGAAAATACTCATTCAGCATGTCTTTTTCCAACAGTTCATCAAGAACTTCTACCACTTGCAAACAACGGCGGCTAACGTCGCTTGTAGAATTCGCATCCAAAATAGGCAATAACGTTTGTTCAATAAACGGAAATACCGAATCCAGCTTTTCACCAAGACTCTCGGCAGCTTCCAAAGGCGACTCTGCATTCAGCATAAGATAAATTTTGCAAAACAAAGCATCTGTCAGGACACTCTTGACTAAATTGGCATTCATCTGTGTTCGAAAATGCTGTTTATATAATTTTCGACGGATGGCAAAAGAACGTTTTGTACCCGGTCGGAGACGCGTGCAAATATCTTCAAGACGCAAATCTTCAGCAAGCACAAACAGTTGTTTGGCAAAAGAAGAAATGGATGTCTTTTTTACCTCTCTTACATACTGTCGGACTTGTTCATAGTCCGTACAATGCAAGCCGCCAATGGCTCTTAAATACACATCGCTCTTCAGTCCATTGACTTTATCAAACGCCGGCCGATGATCCCAAAAATAGCTTACAAAAACTTTTTGTTGGCCTCTATCAAGGTAGGAAAACGGACCGAATTCCACTTCCATTTCTTTATTTTTCGATAACGTCTTCGCCAAGTCGGTCAGCTGCATATATAAAAATGAATCGATTTTTTCATCGTTAAATTGGATAAACCGCTCCATATCCATCCCTACCCGAATATCGTCTCAGCGATGTTTTGAACCGCTGCTTTTTCTCTCTCATCTTCCAATTTATCTATAATCGCTCGCTTAATGGCGCGAATCGGCGGCAGAAAAACGGCTAAATCACAGGCATCAATCAATGCTCGAATGGAAGCCGCCTCTTCTGAAATAATTCCGTTTTTGGCTTGCTCGATTAAATCGGAAGAAAGGGTCACAAATTGATCAATCTTTCGTTCCTCTTTCAGGAGGCTTTGATCAAGCAACACCTTTTTTAACGTTTCTCCGCTAATATAAGGTACTTCAATCATGACAAATCGGTTTTTGAGAGCTTCATTTAATGGCGTCGTTCCGATATATCCTTCATTAATGGCAGCGATGACGCCAAAATCATGATCCGCTTTGACGACTTCGCCGGTAAAAGGGTTTGTAATGGTTCGTCTGTAGTCAAGAACTCCGTTTAATATCGGAAGTGTTTCCGGTTTGGCCATATTAATTTCATCTATATATAATAAATGCCCTTTTGTCATCGCTTGGATAACGGGGCCTGGAATAAATTCAATGACTTGTTTTCCGTTTTTTTCCTGAATCGTCTTAAATCCAAGCATTGCTTCTGCATCGAGATCCACCGAACAATTGATGCTGTGCATCGGCTGCGAAAATAATGACGCCAACGTCTCTGCCAGTCTTGTCTTCCCTGAACCAGTCGGTCCTTTCAATAATATATTTTTCCCCATTGCCAATGCGATGGCTGCGTCAACAAAAATAGCCGGATCTTCGGCATTGTATCGTATTTTTGTCTGCTGTTCCTTATTTTTAAACCGCTGTGACCGTTTGTGAATTTCTTCTTGAACCGGCTGCGGCAAATATTCTATAGAACTCATTTATCTCGATCCTTTCTATGAAGCATTTTGCACAGTTTCATTCATTAAATGACCAATAACAGATTTAAGTGATGGATATCTTGCTTTCATCACCTATCAAAAAAGCGTTGATACATTCTAAATTGAAATATTTTCCATTCAATCTAGACGCTGAAAAGAAAAAGACGTGAATAAACCAATTTACACTTTATTATACCTTGCCAAAAGAAACAAGACTATTTGTAAGGCCCGCTTTAAAACGGTAAGAGATCGGTCGGCAAACGTGCATTCTATTTAAAAGATGATACAGGAGATTCTTTAAAATCATAAGACCATTAAATTTGACCACAACAAAACATTCATGATCGTCTCTCTCCCAACCCGTGCATGAAAATAGTTCCTTCCCGTCCATATTGGTAAAGACACAAACAGTTCATAATACGTGGCTTTTTTTGGTGGTTCGACCCTGAACACAAAACTGTTTGAGTGAATTTGGTGTTCAACCCTTTGTTAGCTCTTTCCAAATGGAAGGATGACTACGTACAGAAAAATGCTTATTTTCAAATTCACTCACTGTTTGTGATCCTATCTTTATGGAGTGATTGGATGGAAGTATTTATTGAAAGATGTGCAGGATTGGATGTTCATTCAGAAACCATAGTGGCTTGTGTTCTGATTGGTTCAAAGGATGATGAACTAATTAAGGAAACAGAAACCTTTCCGACTTTGACCAAAGATTTATTCCGGTTGTTACAATGGCTCGAAGACCATGATGTGACCCACATTGCGATGGAAAGTACGGGAGTCTACTGGAAACCCGTGTTCAATATCTTAGAGGACTTCTTCGATATAACCCTGGCGAACGCCCAGAGGATTAAAAACGTACCTGGAAGGAAGACGGATGTTTCTGACGCTGAATGGATTGCAAAATTATTGCGCCATGGATTAATTGAAAAGAGTTTTGTCCCTCCGGTAGATATTCGGGAGCTGCGTGATTTAACAAGGCTGAGAAAGAAATGGATTGGCCACGTAACTTCTGAGAAGAACAGGATTCAGAAAGTATTGGAAGCCTCAAATGTTAAATTAAGTACGGTCATTTCAGATGTGTTTGGGGTTTCAGGAAGAAAGCTGCTCAATCGCCTCATCGAAAAAGGATATGTAGATGTAAAGGATGTTGAAGAAAGAATTCATGGGAAAATGGCTTCGAAAAAGCAGAGGATTGCGGATTCCTTATTTGGAACAATAAACGAGCATCAGCTTTTTCTGATTCGTCAGTCCTGGCAGCACATTGAATATTTGGAATCCCTCATCACCGAAATTGAACAAAGAATTGATGTTTTATTACAGAAATATCAGGAAGAACTTCAATTACTTCTAACGATACCCGGCATTAAGAAAGACACAGCAGCCGTCATTATCGCCGAAATGGGTGTAGATATGAGTCAGTTTCCAACATCACAACATTTAGCATCATGGGCGGGAGTGTGTCCAGGGAACAAAGAAAGTGCAGGAAAACGGTATAGTACAAGGACGGTAAAAGGGAATCCACCTATCAAATCCGCCATGTGCGAGGCGGCTTGGGCAGTGTCAAGATGCCGAAACAGATGGTTAGCAGCAAAATATTGGTCATTGGCAGCACGAAGAGGAAAGAAAAAAGCACTCGTTGCCACATCGCATCGAATGCTTCGGATCATTTACTCCATGCTTATCAACAAGGAGGCTTTTAAAGAAAAGCAAATTAACTAGTATAACCAAAGTCAAAAAGATCTATACAAAGTTACCTACCACAGGTAGCTCTGCTTTCTTATTGACTTTTTTCGGTCTTTGTTTAGGTTTGCCTGCTTCCGCCCGTAATATACGAGGAAACCTAGGAAATTATTTTCACAGAAAAAAGCCAGCCCACTTCTTTCACGTTGGTACTGGCTTTTATTATTTTTCTTATCCACTCATCGCCTGAATCAAAACAGGAAAGAACCGATCCTATGTAAACTCTTTGGAGCGTCTTCTCTTTGACTTTGATCATCATCCTTTAATGAGGCGCCATGAGCTGGATGAAGATAGTGAACTACCCGCCACCTACGCTTCGCTTAGAGGTGAGGGCTTCTAAGGTAATCGCACCTAACGGTACGAAATTTACTTAGCTATCGAGCCTGTTCCATGCTCTATTTATGATGATGTTAATGCCAACAGTCGCAATCCTTCACGCTTGATATTGATAGAAGCATTCCAATCTCTATCTGCTACAAAACCACAATCACAATGGAATATGCGCTCAGAAAGAGATAGAGACTCCTTTGCTCGATTGCAACATGAACAAGTTTTGGATGATGGAAACCACTTATCTATTTTGATAAGCTTTTTCCCTTGCTCCTCTAACTTGTATTGGAGAAATTTCGTGAACATGCCCCATGCATGATCAGCAACGCTTTTGCCGAAATTGAGTGCTTGGGACATTCTCTTCATGTTGAGGTCTTCGATAACCACGCAATCATATAGTTTCGCTAATTTGTACGATTCCTTATGTATATAAATTAAAATAAAGGTTTTCTCCCGTTCCACGGCGAATAAATACAAAGAGAAAATAGGGGAACGGAGAGAAAATATGATGCCAAATCACAAAGACGAGATCGAAAAGTTGTCCACTGCCATGAAAGAAGCAAAAAGTAAACGAGCATATGAACGCTACCAAGCGATTTATCTTCATTTGCAGGGATATACCAAAGGAGAAATCGCAACGATTATTGGTCGATCCAAGAAAACTATTTATAACTATATTCATGCCTACGCCCAGCGCGGTCTTGATGGACTGGAGATGAAATACTCACCTGGCGCCCCACGTCGATTGACCCCTGAGCAGGAAAAAGAGCTGGCTTTGATCATTGAACATCAGCTCCCCGTAGATGTGGGATTCGAAGCAAAATATAATTGGACGCTTGCGATAATCGCTGAACTCATTCAACAAAAGTGGGGGCCAACATACACGCTTCGCGGAACAAGTGACATTCTGCATCGGTTAGGGCTAAGCTATACGAAACCGACCTATACACTAGCCAATGCCGATGAAGAGAAACAAAAAGAATTCGTCGAAATCACCTTCCCTGAAGTAAAAAAAAACTGGTAGATGGGAACATCGCCCATGTCCTCTTTCAAGATGAGTCGATGATTCGTGATTACCAAGCGATTCAAAAAACATGGTTTGTCAAAGGAAAACAACGAATCATTCCGACGTTTGGAAAACATCAAGGGCTGAAGCTGATTGGCACGTTGAACTACGAAACAGGGGAAGTGTTTTGCATCGAAGAAGAATGCTATGACGCGGAAACATTTCTTCGATTTCTTCAACTTGTGTTAGAACGCTATCCCACAGGCAAAATAGTGATGATTTTAGATAACGCTCGAATTCACCATGCCAAACTCATTCAGCCATTTTTAAAAGAACACGAAGATCGGTTAGAGCTCGTCTTTTTGCCACCATACAGTCCGCAATTGAACTTGATTGAAGGGCTATGGAAATGGCTGAAATCAGACGTGATTTACAACGTGTTCTATTCGAGTGTGCAAGAAATTAGAAAGAATGTCCAAGCCTTTATTCAGCGAATCAACCAGAAACCAGAACAAACGATCGATCGTTTGTGTGTTCAGTTGTAAATCTTTAATTCAACTTATATATCCATGTGAAATAACGTCATCCCTATGAATAGATCTATGAAAATGAAGTGGTGATTGACGCATAAGCTCTTTTCATTTGCTTCTAAAGAGACAATGGATGTTTCCACAAAAAGATGAAAGTTAAAAGTAATGAAAAGAATACTGGTAAACATCCTTGTAGCAATTTTTATGATGATAGGTGTTCTAGTATATTATACCAACAAATTGTCAATATAATAGTAAAAATAGGTACCGTCAAGAATTTTGTGTTATGTAAGATAGATAGGGTATCTCTGAAATGGATTTGGAATGGATAGGGGTTCGATTTCCTCCACACAGGAGACTGAATATTCAGTCTCCTGTGTGGAAAGGGAGAATCCCTTTATTTTGTTCGTTTACAATATTTGGTTAGTTATAACGTTTTTCAAACATTTGTTGAAGGGTTTCATAGGCTTCAGCAAATCCTCGTAATTTTCGTCCTGCCCATTTCTCATTAAAATCTTGGATGGTCAAATACACGACTTTTTCAGCGGCTTCTAAACTACTCAAACTGTTCATCGGCTTTAGACGTTTCCGAATCTCTTTGATCGTTCGTTCAATGGCATTGGTCGTGTAAATCACACTTCGAATACTGCTTGGATAATCCATAAATGTAAGGAGGACATCCAACTCATTGGCCCAAGATTGAACTTCTCTTGGATATTTGCTGGACCATTTCGACTCAAACTGTTGAAACATTTGTAACGCCATCTCCTTATTCGGCGCACGATAAATCAGCTTGAGATCCTCGGCCACTTCGAATTGGTCTTTTTTCCGAACACGATTTAGGGTGTTGCGGACTTTGTGCACGACACAGCGCTGCACATCGGCTTTCGGATACACCGCCTTAAAGGCTTCCTCCAGCCCCGGAAGGCCATCGAAGACGCCAAGAAGCACTTCCTTGACGCCTCTTTGGTAGAGGTGTTGAAGAATTTCCTGCCATACATAGGCGCTTTCTTGTCCTCCCACAAAGAAATCAAGAATTTCGCGATATCCTTCTTCGTTCACCCCTAACACCACATAAACCACTTCTTTCTCCACGGTATCGCGACGAAGTTTTACATACAAGCCGTCTAAATATAAGACAGAATAACGTTTGTGCCATTTCTCAATGTCTTCTTTCACGATATCGGTCATACGACTGATCGTTGAAGGAGAATAGGCCTTGCCTAAAATTCGTTCAATAAACTTGCCAATTTCACGCGTACTCATACCACTTTGATACATCTTGATGATGGCTTCCTCGAGCCAGCCCGTATGGCGTTGGTAAGGGGCAAACAGCTGCGTTTGAAATTCCCCGTTTCGGTCTCTTGGAACAGAAAGTCCTTCGATACGACCATACTGCGTGTCTAGGTTTCGATGGTAATAGCCGTTTCTTCTATTCGACGTTCCCTCTTGTTCCATTTCGAGGAAAGTCTGGATTTCTTCCTTCATGATCAGCTCTAATTTTTCCTTTACAAACTCACGAATAACGTTTTCCAGTTGATTCATCCAATCTATATTCGATATACTTTTAGACATAGGTAGGGTACTCCTTTCTCTAAGATTTTTGCCAAATCAGAGAATACCCTACCTTTTTCTTTTGGTCTAACTAAATGCTTGACACAAAATTTTATACATCATCTAAAAATATCATTCTATTTTATTATTTGAATAGTTTTTATATTCATTTGCTTAAATATATGTCTTTTCGTATAGTATTTTGAACGGAATGTTTTTTCAGCTATTTTTCTTCTCGGCCTAGGATGATCCATTTGAAAAATCTCACAAATCTTCTAAAGAAGATAATCCCATCTTATTCCTGAATCCCAAAGGCTCCTTGTTAAGGGACATTCATTATGAGGGTTTGGAAAAGTCTTTACTCCACAGTAAAGTGATGCGGATCTCTTATAGGTTCTTGCAGCTTAGACCCGCCAAAGGTAGCTTCCTTAGACAGAAGAGTGAATTATGGATCTCACATGTTATATTAGTTAAAATTTTTTGATTTTTATCAATTTTCATTGCGAAAATGCACTTTTTAATACTAATACCCGTGGTGCTAGTTGAGTGTCAGCGCTCAACCAGCCCTAGTGTGACCAAGGAATAAGCCAACAAGATGCCATCGAGTGCCACTTCAAACCCGGCCATGGAATTCGCTCGAATGTCGGTGATCCGGTATTGGTCTACGAGAATCGAAAACACCGTCTCGATGACTTTGCGTTTTTTCCTGATCCATTCTTCCCATGCCTTGGATGGGCCGTGCTTTTGATTGTGTCGAGACGGTGTCCAGAACGCGGCTTGGTGTTCTTCGTACAGCTTTTCTCGAAGAGCGTGGCTGATGTACCCTTTGTCCCCAAAGTTGTAGGGATGAGGGATTTGAGTCATCACCGTTTCAGCGGCTTTGACGTCGTGGCAGGACGCTTCCGTCACGACATAGCCCATGGCCAGCCCTTGATTGGTCACTTGAAGATGCAGCTTGAAACCGTAGTACCATTGCTTTTTGGAAGCACAATACCCCATATCCGCGATCCCTCGAAACCGCTTGACGCGCTGCATTCTTGCGGGATGGCACAACGGAAGAGGCAAGCTGTCGACGACCGCATAAGCATGGTGTTGGCCACGTTTCGCCAGCTCATGACGGATCCATTTGATGGCGAAACCAAGCGCCCGGCAGCGGCGGTTGTATCGGGAGCGTTCAAGAAACGAGCCGTTTGTGAACAAATTTCCCGTGACAAAACGATGCCAGGCTCGTTCGGAAGAAAAGCCCAGCAGCTTCCCCAAAAGGTGAACCGCCATGACCACTTCGTCTTCTTGCTTGACCAAGTGACGGTTGCGGCGATGAAGATACATTTGAATCAACGACAGTTGGGCAGAAACAAAACAGAAAATAGCGGCATATTGTTTTTGAAGTTTGGCTGGATCTGTAGTAAAATGAAAGTGCTCTTGCATGGGGGATCTCTCCTTTCGAATGTTGGGTGACACTTTCATTCTACTGGAGATCCGCCAGCAAGGGCTATTTTTATGCTTGTCTGAGTTTTAT